>CAWIHS010000003.1:7500-336218 GCA_963836005.1 uncultured Gammaproteobacteria bacterium
CTTCGTTCAGGTTCTTTCATCTTTTGACCGCCACTGCCTTGCGGCAGCGGCCGTCGACCGACAAGAACCCACACAAATTGTTCGATTTATCTTTTAAAGAGCAGTCATAAATTAGCCCGTCTTAATGTAACTTCTCAATAAATCCATGCAGTTTAAGTTCCTTCCCCCGGTCAGGGAGAAGGCCAGTATGGGGGTTGTGTCTATAATCAAACACTTAACCCCCACCCTAACCCTCCCCCTGATAGGGGGAGGGGATCTTGCACGGACTTATTGAGATGTTACGTCTTAATAAGCTAACTTATTGTTTATCCAGCAGTTTCAGTAAAATTCGCCGCTGAATGAAGGGTGTATTATACGCGCCTTAATCAGCACGTCAAGACTTTTGGGACCTTTGTGTCATTTTTATTTCGAGCCAGATGTCTTAGCTTTGAGCTGAAGATTTAATGGCGGAAAAGAAACTTTTTAGCGAATCAAGGATTCTGCACGAGTGATTGCTGAAAGGGGTTTGTGAAAGACAGATGATCGCTCCTGCTTATTCTTGAAAATACCTTGAAGTTATTACGCCGGAAATGATAATAAACAAGCAATGACTCAGGAACCGGCTCTGATCAGACCACCGAGGCCTTTATCTTCCAACTGCCTGGATAATAGTTTTTGTATGCTGCGTGCATCTTTCAACAGCAGTGCCTGCTCAACTAAAGTGCTGGCTTCTTTGTGGGTAAAATTTCTGATAACCCACTTTACTCTTGGCAAGGCTGTAACACTGGTACTCAAAGAATCGATATCCATACCCAATAATAAAATGCTTGCCAGAGGATCTCCAGCCATTTCACCACAAACACTCACAGGGATCCCTTCTAGATGCGCATCATCAATTACTTTTCTAATTGCCAGCAAGACTGCGGGGTTCAATGACTCATACAGGTCAGCGACATTGGCATTATTTCTGTCAACTGCCATCAAATATTGAATTAAATCGTTGGTACCTATTGAGATGAAGTCTATAAGTGGTGCGATTTTACGGATCTGAAACACCATTGATGGAACTTCAATCATCACGCCTATCTTCGGCATTTTGATCACGTAACCTTCGTAAATCAGTTCGTGGTATGCTTTGTCCAGTAACTCAAGAGCATCTTCCACCTCACCAATATTGCTAACCATAGGCAATAAAATATTCAAGTTGTTTAAATCTTCACTGGCAATCATCATGGCACGCATCTGAATCATAAATATTTCAGGATGATCAAGCGTTACGCGAATACCGCGCCACCCCAAAAACGGATTATCTTCCTCAATTGGAAAATAACTCAAAGCCTTATCTCCTCCTATATCCAGGGTTCTTAATACCACTGGCATGGGTGCAAAAGACTGCATAACTTCCCGATATATAATCCCCTGTTCTTCTTCACCAGGAAAACGTTGACGGATCATAAAGGGGTATTCTGTACGATATAAACCAATGCCTTCAGCACCGCTTTCTTTGCTGGGAGTAATATCCGCTACCAGTCCCGTATTTGCATACAGAGGTATGGTTATACCATCCAGTGTGGTTGCAGGTTTGTCAATCAGGACTCGCAATTCTTCCGTTAATTGATGTTCCTCGCGTATCAGACGAGCATATTCATTTTGTATTGCTTCAGGCGGTGAGATATACACCTTACCACTATAGCCATCTACAATCAGAGTACATCCATCCAGATGCATAATGGGAAGCTCTGTTACACCAATAACTGTCGGTATGCCCATAGCTCGAGCTAAAATGGCAACATGAGAGGTGCGTGAACCTTTTTTTAACACAATGCCAGAAACTCTGCTTTTATCGATATCAGCCAGGAAGGTGGCCGAAATATCTTCTGCAACGATAATGTTGTCACTACCGAGCTTGTTATCAGGTAGATCGCCGGTACCCTGCATCTGGTTGAGAATGCACTGCCCCAGATCCTTGATGTCTTCTATTCTCTCCTGCAGATAAGGGTTATCCATTTCATTAAACAGCTGGATATGTTCAGCAATGGTTTCTCTCAAGGCGCCCGCAGCCCAATTTCCTTTCTGAATCTTATTGATAGTACTATCAATTAAAGTTTTTGAATCAAGCATCAGAAGATAAGCATCAAAAACAGCAACATCTTCCGTTGGTAAACCATCGGACAGTAACTGAAATGAAAGCGATTCCATATCTTTTCTAACACGTTTCAGGGCAGTGCGGAAATTATTGATCTCCGCGTGGATATTTTCCACAGGCCTGTCCGGGATAGTATTCAAGGTATTGGAAAAAGCCATAGTAACGGCTTTCCCCAATGCAGCACCAGGTGCGCCTGGCTGTCCAGTCAAAGGCCGATTATCCTTTACGATGTCAGGAAACTTTTTGCTCGCCTGAGCATTGATGATAGAACCTGCCAACTGTGCAGCAATGGTTACCATAAAATTAACGACATCCTGGGAGAAACGATTTTTTTCTTCAGATTCAGCCACCAGCACCCCTAGAACCCGTCGATGATGGGTAATAGGTATCCCAACAAAGCCATGCAGCCGTTCTTCTTTAAGTTCAGGAAATAATTTAAACCGCGGATGCATCTGGCAGTCATCAAGATTGAGAGGATCTGTTCTCTGAGCCACCAGGCTGACCAGACCTTCACCATAAGAAAGCCTGACCTTACTGGTCATATCCAGGTCTAGTCCATCACTGGCCATAAGTGTAAATACAGACAAATTGCCATCAACCAGGTAAATTGAACAAACATCTGCATTAATGGCTTTTTTGACGCGACTGACAATGATTCCAAGTACATCATTGAGATCTTGTGTTGAATTAACTTCCTGGACAATACGCCGTAGCGTATGCAGCATAAATCTCCCCTTATAATACGAAATGAGTTGATTGCTATAATATGTTTATGCAGAAAAAATTAAGTCGATTTTATTGGCGTCGTTTGGATTTCCTTTGTTCCAGAGAGGTATTCACAAATGGCTCAAAAAACTCAAGTACCTGCCGATAAACCTCTCGTTTAAAATTAACGACCTCATGTACGGGCGTCCAATAATCAGTCCATTGCCATAGATCGAATTCAGGCCGCTGATGAGTGCTGTTTAGTGTTATCGATTGCTCATCAGACACTAATCTGAACATAAACCATTTTTGTTTTTGTCCGATACAAATAGGTTTTTTATAATGGCGCACAAGATGCTCAGGTAAATTATAACGCAGCCAGCCTTGTGTGCGGGCTATAATTTCAACATCGCCTGATTTCAAGCCTGTTTCTTCTCTAAGTTCTCGAATGACTGCTTGTTCTGGCGATTCAGCAAAGGCAATACCGCCTTGAGGGAATTGCCATGCATTCTGGCCTATACGCCTACCCCAAAATAATTTACCCTCATTATTTACGATGATGATACCGACATTAGGCCTGTAGCCATCTGTATCTATCATAATAATATGACCTTTAAAGTAAAGTTTATTTGCTGGATGAAGCATTGCATAATATTTTTCATATATACAGAACCTGGCAAAATTATTCTTACAAGTTCCTTTACAAACATAATGAATATAAGTTTCTATTTTATCACGATTTTTCTTTTAAAAGTGCTAAAATTCCTAACTTCGTCAATAAATTTAAGGAAAAACAGTGAAATTAGCCATATTTGATCTGGATAATACATTACTGGCGGGTGACAGTGATTATTTGTGGGGAGAATTTTTAGCTGAAAAAAAAATCGTTGATCGCGACTATTATGCACGTGAGAATCAGAGATTTTATGATGAATACAAGGCCGGCACGCTGGATATTTTTGAGTTTCTGGAATTCAGCTTAAAGCCCCTGTCTATGCATAGTATGCAAGAACTCGAGTGCTTGCATGATGAATTTATGCAGGAGAAGATCAATCACATCTGGTTACCCAAAGCTGAAGCATTGTTAGAAAAACATCGACAACAGCAACATTTTTTATTAATCATCACCGCTACCAATCATTTTGTTACTGCTCCTATTGCAGAGAAGCTGGGCGTTGACGATCTTCTTGCCACCATGCCTGAACAAATTCATGGCCGCTATACAGGAAAGGTTAATGGTACCCCCTGTTTCCAGGAAGGTAAGGTCATACGTCTTGAACACTGGTTAAAAGAACATGAATTCACTTTAGAAGGGAGTTATTTTTTCAGTGATTCTTTTAATGATATGCCCTTACTCTCGAAAGTGACACATCCTGTGGCTGTTGATGCGGATCAGAAACTTCGGCAATATGCTGTTAAAGCCCAATGGCCAATAATCAGTTTAAGATAAATTAGACACTTTGCACAAAAGCTTATAGCGATAATTGATAACATAACTTTAGACGGAACTTACAATATTAAGTTTACAAGTTCTCTCTCAAGTTTATTCTCCCCCGGCAAGCAGGACCGATTTGACTTAGGAAAACAATTTAGCATGTACAGAATTCTCTCCGTTGATGATGAACCCATTAATCAGATCATTGTTGAAGAGCTGTTTAGCGATCGTTATGAGGTATATCTGGCGGATTCTGGTGAAGAGTGTCTGAAAACTGTGGAAAACATTAAGCCACAACTTATTCTGCTGGATGTTTCTATGTCAGGAATGGACGGCTACACTACCAGTTTATTATTGAAAGAAAATGATAAGACTAAAAATATTCCTGTCATTTTTGTTTCTGCCCGCAGCACTCTGGAAGATAAACTCAAAGGCTATGCAGCAGGCGGACATGACTATATCACCAAACCCTTTGATCACCATGAGCTGACCATTAAAATCAATCAACTGATTGAAAATCCTGCGGCACCAACAGTCAAAATTCCACAGCCATTGAGGAATAATGGCAAGATCCAGTTAGACGAAGAAGATTCTGCAGTTAAACTGACACTGATTGAAGAATTCATTCACGCTTCTTTAAAAGGTATTTCGCCTGAAGAACTGGCTAACTCCCTGCTTGATATCTGCAATAAAATGCGTCTGAACTGCACTTTACAGCTTAGAATCGGCGGTAAAACTTTAAACATCTCCTCTTCCGGTCAGCATACCACGCCCCTGGAAGCGTCCCTTTTTAGAGATGCATTAGCCAGGGAACGATTTTTTGATTGTGGTGTGCATATGATTATCAGTTATCCGCATGTTTCCCTGATAATAAAAAATATGCCTGTTAAAGAAACCGAACATACAGAAGAAATAAAACGATTACTGGGTATATTAGTAGCTGAATTAGAGTCTAGAATTGCTCGCTGAACATAACAGTGAAAATTACCGGTTCAGCGGAAAACATTTATTTGATTTTTTGTAACACCAGACAGGCATTGGTACCGCCAAAACCAAAATTATTACTCAACACCGTATCAAGGGATTTATTATCCATTCGACGTGTCACTACGGGCAGCCCTTCTATTCTTTCATCCAGTGTCGTAATATTTGCAGAAGCAGCAATGAAATTATTTTCCATCATTAACAAACTGTAAATGGCTTCATGCACCCCCGCAGCACCCAATGAATGCCCGGTTAATGATTTTGTAGAACTAAAGGGCGGGACCGCTTGACCGGCACTTTCAAAAACAGCTTGAATCGCTTCGACTTCCTTGTAATCACCCACCGGTGTACTGGTTCCATGAGTATTAATATAATCTACAGGCTGTGAAACAGTGCTTAGCGCCTGCTGCATACAGCGTACAGCACCTTCTCCGGATGGAGCGACCATATCCATACCATCAGAAGTTGCCCCATAACCAGTGACTTCTGCATAAATTCGAGCACCACGCTTTCTGGCATGTTCCAGCTCTTCGAGTACCAGCATGCCGGCTCCGCCAGCGATAACAAACCCGTCTCGAGTGACATCATAGGGTCTGGAGGCAGTGGCTGGAGTTTCATTATATTTATTTGACAATGCTCCCATGCCGTCAAACAGCATGCTTAAAGCCCAATGCTCCTCTTCACCGCCGCCGGCAAAAACAACATCCTGCTTATCAAATTGTATCTGTTCAACCGCATTACCAATACAATGAGTACTGGTTGCACATGCAGAGCTAATAGAATAATTCAGGCCTTTGATCTTAAAAGGTGTTGCCAGGCAGGCAGAAACTGTACTGGACATGGTCCTGGGTACCATATAGGGTCCAACACGCTTGATGCCTTTTTCTCTTAGAATATCAGCGGCCATGACCTGATTGGCTGAAGAGGCTCCACCTGAGCCAGCAATCAGACCTGTTCGCGGATGAGAAACCTGCTCAGCAGACAGACCTGCATCTTCAATAGCTTGCTGCATAGCAATATAGGAGAATGCAGCGGCATCTCCCATAAAACGTTTAACCTTACGGTCAATCATTTCATCCATGTTAATTATCACGCTGCCCGCAATATGACTGCGCATACCCATTTGCTGATATTCAGCATTAAAACGAATACCTGATTTACCATTTTGCAGCGATGCGAGAACATCCTGAGTATTGTTTCCCAGACATGAAACAATACCCATTCCTGTCACAACGACTCGTTTCATTTTTAACATACCATTTTTTCAATTATTGATTCATATTGTATCGTTGTTCGCATTCTTCGTCATCAATTTTCAGGTTTTGCTATAGATCTTTGCCGCTAAAACCTGTCAAAACATTACTGCTTTAGAACGAATGTATTAACGTATGAGCAAGCCATAATTAATTTCCTTATAAAGTGTAAAACATTTACAGCAATAGTAAAATAAACTTTATGAAAAGAAAATGTTCAATCTATTGGCACGACTACGAAACATTCGGCATCGATCCGCGCAGAGATCGCGCTGTACAATTTGCAGGTGTGCGTACAGATGAAGCGCTTAATATCATAGATGAGCCGCTGGTTATCTATAGTAAACCAGCGGATGACTTCCTGCCGCAGCCGGAAGCCTGTATGATAACAGGCATTACGCCACAGCGTGCACTTGAAGTCGGCCAACCGGAAACAGAGTTTATCAGGCAGATACTGGCACAACTTGCTACTCCAGGCACCTGCGCAGCTGGTTATAACAGCCTCCGTTTTGACGATGAGTTTACCCGTTATACCTTATTCAGAAATTTGTATGATCCCTATGCACGCGAATGGCAAAATGGAAACTCCCGCTGGGATGTCATAGATTTACTTCGGGTTACCCGGGCTTTACGTCCGCAGGGTATCAAATGGCCTCAATACAGCGACGGGCGCAGCAGTTTTAGACTGGAAGACCTGACTCGGGCCAACCATATTTCTCACGATGCAGCTCATGACGCATTATCAGATGTTTATGCGACTATCGCCCTGGCAAAACAGGTTAAACTGAAACAACCCAGATTATATCAATATATTTACCAACTCCGTTCCAAAGCCAGGGTAATGAAATTGCTGGATTGGCAAACAATGTCGCCTGTGATTCATGTTAGCGATATGTATGCCAGTGAATTTGGCAAAATGGCCGTTGTGGTGCCTGTTGCCCCCTGTCCAGATAACAAAAATGGTATTATTGTTTATGATCTTCGCTATGATCCTGAGCGAATGCTCCAGCTAAATACTGAAGAGATCCAACGCCTGACTTTTACCTCAAATGCCGATCTTGGTGCAGAAGAAACACGCTTGCCGCTAAAAACCATTCATATTAACAAATGTCCTGTGGTAGTGCCGCTAAACACGTTAACGACAGCAGCTCAAGACACATGGAAAATTGATTTATCCCGCTGTCAAAAGCATCTGGATACATTAAGAAAAGATAACACTCTGGCTGCGAAAATTCAGCGAGCGTTCACACAACGCTTTGAACAGCAGATTGATGATCCGGATCAAAGTCTCTATTCCGGCAGTTTTTTTTCTCCTGCCGATAAAAAACGTACACAATTGATCCATCAGACCCCCGCGAATAAACTGACAAAACTAAAACTCAATTTTGATGACCAGCGCCTCGATGAAATGTATTTCAGGTACCGCTGTAGAAATTTCCCTAATACGCTGCACAAACATGAAATAGCACGCTGGAATCAGTACCGAATCCATCGGATGACTGATATAACAGGCAATGCCAGCATTAAGCTGGAGGAATACAGGAACAAACTGCTGGAACTGGAAAGCACCGAACTTGCTGAGGATAAAAAAGTAATACTGGAATCTTTAAAAGCTTACCCTGAATTAATAGGACTCGAATAATTTGCCGCTGGAAAACCATCACTCCAAAATGCCTGAGATTGAAATTGTTTATCATGACCGGGATATCGTTGTTGTCAACAAACCCAGTATGCTGCTTTCCGTACCGGGCAGAGGCGAGCATAAACAGGACAGCCTGATCACTCGTTTGGCTTTAGATTTCCCTGAGATACTCACTGTCCATCGACTGGACTGGGAAACCTCCGGTTTATCTGTTCTTGCTCTCAATAAAGCGGTACATCGCCATTTAAGCATACAGTTTCAAAACCGACAGGTGGACAAAAATTATATCGCCGAAGTATATGGCGTACCTGAACAACTGCAGGGAGAAATTAACCTGCCTTTGCGCTGTGACTGGGAAAACAGGCCTAAACAGATTGTCGATTTCACTCAGGGTAAATCTGCACAAACGTTTTGGCGGCAAATCAGTCATTGCGGACACTCTTCACGCCTGCTGCTGACGCCGGTGACGGGACGCTCACATCAATTACGGGTTCACCTGAAAAGCATCCACCTGCCTATTCTGGGAGATCGTTTATACGCTCCGCCTATAGCAGTAAAAATGGCGGCAAGATTATTACTGCATGCCAGCAAGTTGTCATTTACTCATCCTGTACAGAACCAGCGGGTTGAATTTTTCTCTGAAACACCATTTTGACAATTGCTGTGATGATCACTTGCAGCGTATAAAAGTATAACGTGAAATATTATCACCATACCCTGCTATATTCCGGGCTTCTTCGGCCGTGCTGATCTCTATATCAAAATTCCCATGGTTTCTTCTTACAAAGGTGTAGCCATGTCCCTGGCAAATTTTTTCTGCTTTTTGATAACAATGATGCCAATCCATGGATAAACCATCGCAGTTGATCTTGTAGACCACACTGCCATCAGGTGTGAGAATTTCTTTTGCACCTGTACAGGCTGCCAGCACCAGAGCACCTAGCAATATCAAGAGATAATTTTTGTAATACATTTTCTACTCCAAATCAAAACGATAACCTGTACTGGAAAAGTTGCTAGTATTTGGCTTTCTAAAACGCCTGTAACTATGACTTCTTACAATCTGAAAAAACGGCGGCTGTTTGCAGTCGTACTATTTTTTAATTTCTCCACATCGACAGCCATGTAATCTGCCACCGCAGCGGCTATATGTGAGAGATATTTCGGTTCATTGCGGCGTAACTTTCTATTCCCCTTCGATATCAAATTTAAATCACGTGGCAAAAGATAAGGTGCATCGGTTTCCAGCATAACTCGATCCAGCGGAATCATCGATACACAGTCCTGGAGATCTTTACCTCTGCGTTCATCACAGATCCAGCCCGTTATACCAATATGTAAATCCAGATCCAGCAACATCTTTAATTCAGTCCTGCCTGCTGTAAAACAATGTGCAACAGCGTCCACCAGCTGATGACGATACCTTTTTAACAGTTCTAAAAAGTCTTTCCATGCATCACGTTGATGTAAGAACACTGGCAGCTTTAAATCGGCTGCCAGTTGTAATTGTGCTTCAAAACAGGCTAATTGTTCTGTACGGGAAGAATAGTTTCGATTAAAGTCCAGACCGCATTCACCAACAGCCACCACCTGCCTGTTAGCTAAAATCCTCGCCAGCTGCTCCATGCTATGCAGATCAAGTGTATTCGCATCATGAGGGTGTATTCCGGCAGTACTATATAGTACACCGGGATAATCCATGCTCATTTGGCAGGCGTTTAAGCTTTGTTGCAGATCTGTACCGGTAACAATCATGGCTTGTACATCTGTCTGCAAAGCTGCAGCGATAACTTTATGCCAATCTTTGTTGAATTGCGAACTGGTCAGGTTAACCCCGATATCAATCATGATTCACTCTTTTTTGCAGTTAAGTTATAAGTTTCACAAGCGTGAGTCAGCAATTCTTCAATACCATCCATGTCATACAGGCTCATCAAACGGGTAATTTTTCTCGCCAGTTGTTTCTCCTCGGTTCCACAAGCTTCCAATATCAGAAGATAATGTTTGATCTCATTCAAAGCATAACGCTGACTTGCATTAATGATTTTATTACACAATTGTAAATCTATATTAATATTCTCATCTGTGAAAAGAACATCCGGATTTTTATTCAGCTTAAGCTGGTGATTATTTTCCAAATCAACCTGCAAATGTCGTTGCAAACAGTCAAAAACATCTTCAAATCGATAGGGTCTGGAAATATAATCATCAAAACCGGCTGTTAAATAATTCATTTCTGAGTATTCCATAAAAGATGCTGTTAAGGCCACACAGATGATCTGATCGCCATACTGCTGTTTAATCTTCCGCATCGCTTGCATACCATCCATGACCGGCATATGGATATCCATAAATACTATATCTGGTTTGTCTTTTTCCTCTGCATCATGAATGAGTTCAATGGCTTCGAGGCCATTTTTTACCGCCTTGACCGAAGCATTTATCTCGCTTAATATATCCGCCAGCAGCAATCGGCTCAATTCGACATCGTCTACAACCAGCAGATTAATGACTCTACGCTGTGCCAGTTGAATGACTTCATTGTTCCTGTCTTTACGTATCTCAAAACCAACCCGGGCAGACTCAAGTTGCAATGCAAATGAAAATTTACTGCCTTCACCCAGAGAAGAGGTTAATTTTAATTCACCATCTAAAAACTCCAGCTGTTTTCTGGCAATGGCCAGACCCAGGCCTAAACCGTCCTGTTCCTGCTCCGAGTCCTCTTTTTCGAATGCGTCAAAAATAATTTCACGACTTTCCGGCGGAATTCCGGGCCCCGTGTCGGTTATTTCAAAATAATATTGATTGCCTGACAGATTAGAAACATTGAAGCAGACTTTTCCATGATCAGTAAACTTAACGGCATTACCCAGCAAATTAAATAATATCTGACGTAACTTTTGAGCATCACTTTCTATCAGTATCTGCCCTCTAAGTCCATTAGAGCTTTGCCATTGCAGCCCTTTTTCTGCACAACGTTCAGAAAAAACATTTGCAATACTATGTATTAATTCATTCAAGTCAAAATTGACCTTGTTTAGTTTCATTTTTCCAGCTTCAATATTGGAAAAATCCAGAATATCATTGAGTAAATCCAGTAGACTTTGACCGCTTCTTTCAATAATATCGATTGACTTTTGCTGTCTGGGATCCAGATTATGACTTCGCTGTAAAAGCTGAGAATAGCCTAATATGACATTAAGAGAAGTTCTTATTTCATGGGACATATTGGTCAAAAACAGACTCTTGGCCCTGTTAGCATCTAGAGCCTGATCTCGTGCAATAGCCAGATCTAATGTTCGTTCTCGTATTAATTGCTCCAGCTGATCACGGTGCGTCCGAAGTTCCAATGCAATTCTGTTTCGCTGGGCAATCTCTTTCATCAACTTTAAATTGGTCTGCTTAAGATTATTCTGCTGTTCAAAAAGATTATCCAGCATTTGATTGAGAAAGCTTGCCAGATAACCAAACTCGTCATGCTGACCTATTTGAATACGAATATCATTCCTGCCATCGGAAATAAGACGTGCTGTATCCACCATATTTAATAGCGGTTTTAAAACCAGTAAACGAATGATCCAGATTAACACCAAACCAAAAAAAATCATTACCCCAATCATTTGCAAAATTCTATTAGCTTTTTCTCTATTCAGCATTCTGGCAGATGATTCACGATACAGGGACATTCTGATTTCTTCCGGACTACCCGCAAACACGCTGGTAAAATAATAGGTTTTTTCCACTAAAGGCAAAGATTCTTCTGAGCAGTGCTCTTTCTCAAGAACTATTTGACTGGCCAGCTGCGCTGCAAGGATCAATTTGCAAAAAACAGATTTCTGCAATTGTTTATCAAGAGCTGCAACCACTTCCGGTTTATTATAAGAATTATTGTCGGCAAGTAATACTCGGGCGCTATTCAGGAGAATTTCCACATCGTCAATTATCACCGCTCCTATTCTTTCCTCTGCGTTCCAGCTCCAAAAAAGCGCAATTAAAAATCCAAAGGGAATGATGACCCACATGACAACGGCAGTGATTTTTACTGCAATGCTGGCCTGCCAGTTTCTCATCCAGTCATCCGAGAGAGGTTTTGCTCGTTTCATTATTTAAAGCCCATCCAGCGAAAAAACATCACCATGGGACAAATATTGGTAATCCCTGCCAATAACAGCATGCAGGCTATAAACCAGGGCAGTATCCATATATGTTCATTTGACCAGATAAAAGGCAGGATAAGCAGTAAAGCTACGACCAGGCGTAAGGCTCGTTCCGCTTCAAATGCACCCTTTGATAGTCCAGAATATGAGCCAGCATCGCTGTGGGGTTTGCCTGCATGCTTATTAAAAACTTTATTTATAATAATGCTGACAAGCCTGGGGATCCTCCAGTTAGTGATCCCTTCAAACAATAATAAGCCGATAAAAGTATAGGTTAAATAAATTTTTTCATAGACCGTACTCAAATATAAAATAATGAGCAGACCGGCGCCTAGAAAGATTCTAAAAGTCCGCTCTGTCATAATATAAATTCCTCAGTCACTTTTTTCCATCATTCCATCAATCTTTTTCGCCCTATAAATAGACATCCTGCTATTATTTTAGGCTAACAACGAAATAGTTTTTAGCCTAAAATAATGGAATAAAAAAGCCTGTAAACTGAATATAATGCTGATGCTCATGTGCCATTATTAGAAAAAAGCCTGGCTATATTCACCGAATATCTACTGTGAACATTATCTATGGGGTTTTAAAAATGATAATATATTCATGTGATAGTGGTTACAATTAAAGAAAATGGCCAAATCCATAACAACTAAACAGACTCTCTCTGCAACAAAAAAACCATCTCTTCAAAATCGATTGAGGATAAGTATTGCGCTAATTATATTACCACTGTTTTTACTCGCCGGTATGGGTTTTTTTATGTTTCTCAAAACGATTGAAGCATTCAATCTTGCTGTTGAGGATGTTGTTTTCGAGATTATACCAGTGACTGAGCTAAAGAATAAGATCCAGCAAAGTGTTAAACCCTTCGATCTTTATTTACAGAATCACACCCCCTATGAAAAGGAAAACTTCATTGCCTTAAGCAATGAAATTAAACAGGCACTCAAGGAACCTATTAATCTGGAACAACAATCACATGCTCTGGTAAACGATATTTACCGTTCAGCTTATCTGGAATGGCTCAATGCCCACCGCATGGCAATAAAAATATTTAACAATCATGAATCCAATAATACACTGTTTACCCATAAGCAGTTACGCGTATTTTATCAGCATGTTATATCAACAACACTTGCTCTGGATAAATTACAGCTGGTCATGCAGCAGAACGTCAGGAGGCATTATCAACAGGCCAGAGAACTCAAAGTGCAAGTACTGTTACTTATCAGTATTGTATTTGTTATCGTCTACATCATTACCCTGTTAACAACCATATTTCTGAAACGCTCCATTATTAATCCTATTAGCAAGCTGGAGCGCTGGACATCTGATTACTCGAGGTCTAAACCAACTGAACATCTCTCGATAGATTCCTATAGAGAATTCGAACATCTGGCCAATACATTTAACAAACTTGCAGATATGCTAAGTGATGATCAAGAGATCCTGGAGCAGCTGATACAAAAAGATGAATTAACGCAGATACATAATAAACGCTCATTCATTTCCCGACTGCTCGATGAACACAACCGGCATAAACGTTATAATTCATCATATAGTCTGATGCTGGTTGATGTTGATCATCTCAAATCGGTCAACCAGAATTACAATTATCATGTAGGTGATCTTACCCTGATTGAAATCAGCAGAATCATTGAAAGCAGTATCCGTCCAACCGACTTTCTGGCTCGCTATGAGGGAGATCAATTTATTCTTATATTACCTGAGGTGGAAGCTGATGGTGCAAATATTACTGCAGAAAGGGTTCTCAATGCAGTATCTGAATATGTGTTTCGCGTCAATGATTTCAAATATGGCACCACTGTCAGTATCGGCTATTCAGTTATTGAAAAAGATCAAACACTTTCCGAACTGATCCAGTGCGTTGATTTTTCCCTGCAGAAGGCCAAACATCAAGGCAGAAACCAGGCTTATCGCTACAAACACATGAATATTCCTTTCACAGAATTTAAGCGTAAGTACCTGAAAGATCTCGACCTTTAAGCAGGTACAGTTTAACTAACGATAATTTGTCAGGCTGGCATTATAATTTTCGCCGCCATGCTCGCAAGTCATTGTCCGTGCTAGTTTTATATGTTAAGAAATGGTTGAATGCAGGCCTGTTGCTATGGGAAATCAGCGACTTGTGTTATTCTTGCAACCTCATAAGAATTTTAAACAACATTAAAAGGTAGTATTAATGGGTTCAGAATATAACATTGAATCTGACGCGGACAAGGTCAGTTACGGCATTGGTTTACAACTGGGGCAACAGGTAAAAGGGCAGTCTTTTGAAGGCTTTAGTCTTGACGCATTAATCATCGGCATCAGTGATGTCTTCAAAAATACACCGCTGCGTTTTCCTGAAGACGAAATGCAGGCAGCATTCAGCGCAATAAACCAGCAGGTCCAGGCCAAAGCAACAGAAGCAGCCAGGGCTCATAAGGAAATTGGCGAAGCATTTTTGACCGTAAATGAAAAAAAAGCAGGGGTTGTTGCTACAGCCTCAGGCCTGCAGTATGAAGTGCTTACCGAAGGTTCTGGCTCTAAACCATCCATTGATGACACAGTTGTAACCCATTATCATGGAACCTTAATCGATGGTACAGTATTTGACAGTTCAGTTGAACGAGGTGAACCCGCTCAATTTCCTGTGAATGGTGTGATAAAGGGCTGGACTGAAGCGCTGCAAATGATGAATGTGGGTTCTAAATGGCGACTGTTTATCCCCTCTGATCTGGCATACGGCGATCAGGGTTCAGGTCCTGTGATTGGTCCAGGCACCACATTGATTTTTGAAGTTGAGCTCATAGAGATTAAAGACTGAATAACCCACCCCCCGCATTAACCTTTAGGGGATCAACCCGAAGGCATTAAAACAGGCCAATGATAACTAACTTTCACCGGCCTGTTTTCTTCTTAACAAAAAAAAATCTTTTAACACCTGAGCGCACTCTTCAGCCAGTACACCTTTGCTAACTTGAACCTGGTGATTCAATTTTTCATTTTGCAATAAATTTAAGGCACTGCCGACGGCACCAGCCCGGGGTTCTTTCGCGCCAAAAACAAGTCTGGACACTCGTGCATGCACAATAGCTCCAGCGCACATACTGCAAGGCTCAATAGTAACATACAACGTCACACCCGGAAGGCGATAATTTTGCAATTTATTCGCAGCTTGACGCAGGGCGATTATCTCCGCATGACCGGTTGGATCATGTAAAGAAATCGGCTGATTCCAGCCTTCCGCTATCAATTGCTCATCCTTGACCAGCACCGCACCCACAGGAACCTCTCCCATTGCAGCAGCTTTTTTTGCCAGTGTCAGGGCATACTGCATCCAATGTTCATCAGCCGACATGAAGATCACCAGTTATTGGTTTACAAAACTTGTCCCACGCTGTAATTACTCCCACTCTATTATAAATAAGCCTTTTTTATCTTTTATATTCAATGGCTTATTTTCCTGCTAAATGGTAATACCATGAAAAATACCATGCTCAGAAATTTCTTCAAAAACTGGATTCCTCGTCATCTTATAATTTCAATGCTGCCTGTAAATCTTCGTGCTCGAATGCACTGGCCATGCGTGTTATCTCAGCACGCCTTGCACCCACCTCTGCCGCCACTGCCTGCCAGGTGCGTGTTACCTCTGCCACTTCACGGATAATCGTGCATGACTGCCTGTCGCCAAGGCCAAAATAACCAGCCGTTTCCTGCAACAACTCCACTGAGCAAGTACCTTCATCAAGGTCAATGTTTGTTGTCAGTATCCGTGCCTTCACATCCACCGGTGTCGGATTGAGATCATAGGCAGGCGAAAGGATCCAGCCCCCCTGCCCTGACCACAGGAACCCATGGTTGCGCAAGTGATCGTCAACGTTGGACACCAGAACATTAAAAACCACACGGCGATAAAGCTGCCGCGCGTCTTCCTTGGCCTGGGCACCATGCGCCGTCAAGGCATCTACCAGTTCGGGGTAACTGCCACGTTCACCGTCGCGTGACCCCGTCATCGACATCGCTGACAGAAAGGGAATTCGCCAACCGTTGTCGCGATCAAAACGGCGCGACAACAGTACCGGTTTACCGGCAACCTGCAGCAATGCATGCCCGGGGGTTTGCATACCCGCCCGCTCTGCCAATCTGAGCGCGATTTCTTCCCAGGTTTCAATGCTGTAGTCATCGGACTCCTTGGGGAATTTCGCGATCGACAGATGGCCATGCTGATCGATCACGGATGCCTTGGGACGAGCGCCACCCAGTGACGACCCCGGCGCGAAAATCAGTTGCAAATCATCATCCGTCTCTTCGTCACGTTCTATCCGTTCAGTGATCTGAAGCAGACGACCCAGTTCAATGAGCGCAGGAACGCCTTCATGTACAGGCGCCTGAAATACCTCCTCACCACGCCAGCGAAACCTGAGCGCACCCAGGCGGGTCTCATCTGCCACACCAAGCAGATAATTTAATTCCCCCAGCGTGCGCACCTGCCGCCCCTCACGTTCCGCGAGACGTCGTTCAGCACGCTGCATCAGGCGCCTGCCCCAGGTATCCGGTGCCGAGTCGCCAATCGACCCGAATATGGGCTGGCCCGCCTGCGGCGGGAATGCCCCTGCAGTCAGAGTCAGTGCCGGTTCAATCGAAAACCGGTTTGCATCTCCAAGCCAGGTCTCGTCATATTCAAAGGTAACGGTCTCTCCACGGCGTGATGCCTGACGATGAAGTATCCCGAGGGGTCGTACCTGCCCTTCCAGATCAATATGGACCTCTACGTCAGTCATCCGATTTCTTCCTGCGCTTCGTCGACATTCGCACGCGCTGGGGCAGTTCCCCGGAAGCAAGCGCCTGACCGATTTCATCATGGGCCGGATCGGCGAGCTGATCGAGCCTGTCCAGCAAGCCCAGCGCCTGCAACACAGCAGCATAAATCCCCATACTCACACCCGGATCCCCCGCCTCAACCCGTTGCAGGGTTGCCCGGCTGGTAAAGGCCCGCTCTGCAACCACGGCCATGGTCAAACGGCGCCGCTGCCGGGCTTCGCGGAGATCGGCACCCAGTTTTCGCAAGACACGCTTTACAGCGGAGGATGGAATATGTGGTTTTGGCATAATGTGTTATTCATATGACATTAAATAGCCTTTAATGTAACATGAATAATACATTATTCAAGGAGAATCGACGAATACCAAGAACATCTCAACACAAATGGCATAGTTTTGGAGAACCGCGCTGAAAGTGGGTGCGGCGATACCATGATCTATACCATTGAAAAATGGCACTAACTGCTTGCCGATGCCTGCCAGTGCCAGATGTTGCCAGACAAAAATGAGGATAAGTGTATTGGTTCTACTAGCTTGCTGTGAATTAGTGCCTGTGAGTGCCAGTCAGTGCCAGATCTGGCCTACTCCCACTCTATTGTCAAATAAGCCGTTATTAGCTTTCATTTTCAATGACTTATTTCTCCTGAAATCGATAATACCATGAAAAATACCATGTTCAGATTTTGTTACTAATCGCACATATATCACCTGCAATGTCAGACAGAAAATCATTGTCTTCACCAGACCTGACAGAGCCGGTTCAACAATCGTCAACTCATATCGCGTTGTTCTACCACCACCTGGTAACGGGATGATAATACCCTTGGCAACCAGATCAGAAAGATCACGGCTGGCTGTTCGATTGGGACACTTGGTGATCGCTTCATATTTTTTGGTCGTTATTCCGCCTTCAAAGCCCTTTCGACCTTCAGCAAATACCCGCGATACCATCCTGGCCTGCCGGTCATTCAGCTGATCACCATAGGCTTCATAGAAACGTGTCTTGGCCAGTACAAAGTCCACTTCTTCCCTGGCAATTTCCTGTGCCTTGATTATTGTGTCTGCGAAATAATCCAGCCAAACGTTAACATCCAGGCTTCCACGACTCGCTTTCTCCAGTTGCAGGTAATAGGTTTTTTTATCCCCCTCTATTGCCGTGGCAAGACAGGCCGTGGTTGGATAACCGAGAGACTGCGAAAGCGCATGGTCAGCGATCGCCCTGCCGACTCGACCATTACCATCATCGAAGGGGTGAATCACCTCGAACCAGAGATGAGCAATACCTGCTCGGGCAATCCCGTGTATTGTCTTATCCCCGCTCAAGGGACTGGTTTGGTTGTACCATTCGATAAGCTTCGCCATTTCATCAGGCACCTGAGTCGCTGGCGGGGCCTCATAGTGAACCTTTTCCCGCCCGTAAGGCCCGCTCACTATTTGCATTGGCGAAGGATCGTTGCGGTATGCGCCTCGCAGAATAGGCGTGTAGCGCTGTTCCGGGACAGCCATGGATTGCCACTTGCCCAGCAGTTCATGCGTCAGAGATGTTTGCCAGTTCTTGCGAACGTCCACCAGCAGCGAAGCTGCACCGGCTGACTTTCTGGTCTGAGTTCTCCGGTAGCGTATCCGATGTAATCAAAGAGAGTAGCGAAGACCTGACAGATTCCCTATCCAGATCCTCGCCCTCAATGGCGCTGGTTTTGATGGCCTCGGAAAGCATCAAGTCGATCGTGGCATCCTCTTGAGATGCCATAGGAAGTGCATCAAAGCTGCCCGCCAGGCGCTCTGAGTTCAGGCGAAATTCAAGTTCCCGGTGTTCGAGCGCAAGCTTGTCATAGCGGAAATCGGGCCAATCGGGTTGTTGCCATATCCATCTCATGGCGTGATTCTAGCACTTATTCACGCCATATTATAGATATATATGGCGCGATTATAGCCCATAATAACGCCATCCTCGATCAAGAACTGGCATCTGAACGGCGCCCACTAAATACCATGACTGCATCAATTCGCCTCTCATGGTATCGATATCTGCTGCCTTGCTGCGCGCTATAAATACCATGAAAAATACCATGCTCAGAAAATTCTTAAAAATACTCGATAAAGTCGCCTATTAATTACCAGGATTCTTCTACCCTTTCACGATTGGGATAGTTCGCACACACCTCTCAATTCCCATATCCGCATCTTCTTATTCCGTTATTTACGTTGATAAATTCCGTAATTTACGATATTGTTTCGCATATGAATACACCATCCCTGTATCCCCGATGGATTGAACCACGAATTGATGAGGCTTTACAGGATACACCCGTGGTTTTGCTTGCCGGACCACGCCAGGCTGGCAAAACGACCCTGGTACGCCAATTCGCCGAACGGGGACTGCACTACCTGACCCTGGATGATGAACTGACATTGTTGTCAGCACGTGAAGACCCGGTCGGCATGATTCGCAATTTGGATCGCGCCGTCATCGATGAAATCCAGCGAGCGCCCCAGTTGCTTCTGGCTATCAAGAAAAGCGTCGATGAGGATCGTCGCCCCGGGCGCTTTCTGCTGACTGGCTCGGCCAATCTGATGGCGCTACCCACGGTTGCCGATTCACTGGCCGGGCGCATGGAAACCCTGATGCTTTTACCTCTGTCGCAGAGTGAAATCGAGAACAGACCGGCAAACTGGATAGATCGCGTTTTTGCCGGAGAAATCCTGACAGCGAATCCCCCTGTACTCGGCAGCAATCTGGTCGAGCGTGTTTTACGTGGCGGCTACCCGGAAGCGGTTGCAAGGCCAACGGAAAAACGACGTACTGCCTGGGCTCGGACAGTACATAGATGCCATTCTTCAACGCGACGTCCGCGATGTCGCCGAAATCGATAAACTGGATCAGTTGCCACGCTTTCTGCGCGCACTGGCGCAAACCGCTGGCCAGATGTGCAACTACTCCGAGTTAGGCGGTCAAGTCGGTCTTGATGGCAAGACAGTCTCTCGCTACATCAGTGTCTTTGAACAAATGTACCTTGCTCAAACGTATTGATGTATGGGCACGCAATCGCTTGAAACGCGTGGTCAAAACCCCCAAGCTTCAGTTCATCGATTCCGGTTTGTTGGGCATGCTCACCAGACATCAGCCACAAAGATGTTCAAGTTGGACAAAACAGGTTACGGCCACATTCTGGAGAGCTTTGTGTTCGGTGAATTACTCAAACACACGACAACCTCTGATAATGACTATCGGCTACTGTACTACCGGGATGCGGACAAGTTCGAGGTTGATGTCGTGATTGAGAACAGCGCAGGACAACTGTTAGGCGTCGAAGTAAAAGCCTCTGCCACCGTTAAAGAGCGAGATCTGCGTGGATTGAAAAAACTCGCCAGCCTGGCTGGTGATCAGTTCACAGCAGGTGTGTTGCTGTACGATGGCGATGAAACAATGCCTCTAGGTAGCAACCTATGGGCTGCTCCCTTGTCCACACTCTGGGGCTCATAAAGCGGTCATCAATAGCTTACTTGGCCGAGCGCCAAAAAATACCATGACAGTACACAATCTGCCTCTCATGGTATTGCTGCTTATTGCGTAACAGCGCGCGAAAAATACCATGAAAAATACCATTGATAATGCAGATTATATTATTAATTGTAGTTATTTTATCTTTATTATTAATCAATGCGTTATAAATTCCGGTCACTCCCACTCGATTGTAAATAAGCCATTTTTATCTTTTATATTCAATGGCTTATTTTCCTGCTAAATCGTAATACCATGAAAAATACCATGCTCAGAAAATCCTTCAAAATACTCGAAAAAATTGCCGATTAAACACTGCCACACAGCACCCTAGGCTACCTTCCGGGCTTTGACTTCCAGGTGTATCCCCTCCTGCTCCTGCAGGTAATCCAACGATACAGTTCTGAGAAATGCCCTCGCCGCTCAGTATTCTCTGAATAACTCCGCTTTACCGCCCGACAATCGGATCACCCAGCGTATTAAGAATAAAACTGATCACGATATCACCATATTTACTTGACTGAGCGACAGAACTCAGTATCGGCCCTGTAACGGTTATTATGCAATGTTAATAGGAAATTTATCTCGCTAATATATGATATCGCGGGAGTGAATTGTCCTCTAAGACCAGGCTATGGTCATGGTTGCGCATATACTTGGCGCAGATCGTATGATTTGCCGTTGACTATTATTCGTGAGATATTACAGATCATTAGCAGTTACCATTGAGTTGTGCCTTCCATATTGAATCTCTGTTAACCTGTTATGTTAAAAGGAAAGACGGCCACGCAAGCCAACAACCAGTACGTTTCCCTCATCAGGATCCAGCGCGGGGTCTACCAGGTACTGAATATCAGGCGTTATGGAAAAGAGCTGTGTCACCTGGTAACGATAATAGAGCTCAGCGGTATACTGATCGTTCAGGCTTGCGCCATAGGTTTCTGCAGAGGGTCTGGCCCAGCTCAAACCAATACCCAGGGTGTCATCGCTCCTGCTTTTCGGACGGTAGCCAAATCCTGTACTGAACGTACGATCATAGAATACCCCTCCGCCTCCATCTGAATAACCCAGTCTCAGGAATGGCAGCCAGTATTTGTTTATCATACTGCTGAACGAAAACGCCAGCCCTTGACCGCTGGATAAACCTGCATCCTTCCTTGCATCGACATGCCATGCAGTCAGGTGGATATTGTCAGTGAAACGTTTTTCCCATGACCGGGCCCATCCCAGTTCGACGTGTTTGAAATACTCCCGGTCGCCGAAAAAAGTATCAAAACTATACATCGGGTCAGTGGGGTCGCCGTTTGCGTCTGCCAGACCGGCAGTCAAATAATAATTTTCCGATAGATTAAATCTTACTGCTGCACCCAGCCCCTGGTTAGGTACCGCGATCGTAGGGTCGGTAGAGAAAACATAGTTACTGAAATCTGTCCACGGATTCACCAGCGCGTATATGTCGACATAGTCGGTGGTATCAACCACGCCTGCAATGAATGCAAATTTATTGGATCGAAATGACTGCTGCCAGTAGAGGTTGGTGAGTATTGAACCCGCATCGCTGTAGGTGAGCCCTGTCAGCCCCGAATAGCCGATTTTCTGCGCGAGGGAAGATGGCGCAATATCAGAAAAAAATCGATGACGATTTTCCACTTTGAATATCAGCATTCCCGTGTCCTGCGTGCCCTTGCCGGTAGCGGTCCATACTCCAAAAAACCGGATCACTCCCCCAGCCAGCATTATCCTCGCCTGGACTGTTGTCTGCATGCTGATAGAGAAGATTATAATCACCACCAATGGCGAGATTATGACGGTCATGAAGATCCTGTTTGAAAGTAAAATAAGGCTGTGTCAGTTCCCGTACCCATCGCGCTGTCAGCGCTGGTTCGCTGATAGCCTGATCCTGTAACAGCATGGATTCCACACTCGAAGGCCCCTGAAGCTCAGCCTGAGTTTCTGCCTGGATTTCTGTCTGTGCAATGACCACTTCTTCATTTGCATCACTGCTGTTCAGCAGTGCCTCGCCATCCCGGGCGTAGACGTATGTACTGGAATGCTGAAACAGCAGCATCAGCAGACATTGACAGGAGAGTAATATTCTAGGTTTTTTCATCATTATTAATAGTGCATCTGTTTTAGAACACCTGAATACCAAACGCGATGCGATGATTATCCAGCTCACTACCATCCTTGTTTTCACGTGTGCCATAGGCATGACGCAACTTGACGCCAAGCGAACCGTTATTGCTGGCATTCATATCGTATTCGATATAACCACGTACCTTGCCGTCGTGCACGGGTGCGCGGGCATCGAAGTACAAACGAGTTAATGTGGAATCAATGGAAAATGAACCATTATTATCACTTGAGCCAGGAGTGGCCGGCACAAAATCCGCGCCCATTTTTTCTGCATGCGAATCAACGATGACAGCGGTTTTAACAAAGCCGCCGATTGCCAGGGAAATCCCATCATCGCCGGGTAGCTGTATCGCACCTGGAAAGTCACCGGCTTTAACCGATGGCGCATTCAAGTCGCCGACTGCATCACGAGTCAGATTATTAACATCATCGGACCATACATGACCTGGTAACAGTATTACACCGCACAGAACCGCCATGGAAATGACGATCCTGTGCACCGCTGTTTGTAAGAATCTTGAAATTTGAATAACTCTACAATTCATCGATCCTACTTATTGCTTGTTAGTAAATTTTTATATATCTTGCCGTCCTTCATGATTGATGCATAGCTACCCGGTACAGCGGCGGCACGTGAGCGCGGTCCGCTGCAACCAGGTGACAGGGATGACAAATGTTATTTGTCTTGTGCCGTTAAATAATAAAAGTCGTATAAGGTCCGGCTAACTTCCGCAATGGCTCGATCCCGATCAGCAACGGACGTCGTACTGCTCTTGGTGAAAACCGCAATCGCAAAACGTCGGCCATCGGGTAGCGTGATGTAACCGACGTCATTAGCAACACCGCCAATAGTGCCTGTTTTGTGGGCAACCGGTGTTCCTTTTGGTAAAAGGCCTTTTAGCCTTCCTGGACCTGTATGTGTGCGGGACATGGTAGCAAGAAAAATTTCGCGGCTTTTCTTACTCAACACCTTTCCGCTGTCGATAGCCAGAAGTAATTCCAGCATAGCTTTTGGTGTTGATTGATCACGAGGGGCCTTTTCGAACTCAAGGTTTCGATCAGGTTGCTTTGCTGCGAGCGTTGGGTCTTTGGCAAGGGCCGCTGCAAGTACGGATATGTAGGCTTTATCCGGTAAACCATAGAAGTCCCTCAAAATTTCGCTAGTATAGCGATCAACTCTTTGCTCTGTTATCCCAATACTGCGCAACATCTTCGTTACCGCTTCCGGCCCCCCTGCAAGTTTTAGACAGGTGTCCGTCGCCGTATTGTCGCTTGCCGTTATCATTACTTCTAGCAAGTTTTCTACAGACAACTTCAGACCGGGGTGAATGAAGGTCTCTGCGATCGCATTGTCGCCTGCGACCATCATTGCTGGTGAGATATCAATTAAATCGGAAAGTTTAATCTGGCCTTTATCGACACGGTCTAGCAAGGTGACTGCAATCGCCACTTTATAGGTACTCGCCATAACAAACGTTTCATCACCGTTTACTGTGACACTCACCCCTGAGCCAATTTCCTGAGCAGCCACGCCGATGCGGCCAGCCAGCTCCTGTGAAACTTTCTCAAGCTTCTGAGAAATATCTTGAAAATTATGTTGCTCAGCAAATGCCGGTTGAACGGCAACAAATGACGATGCTATTACAATAAAAAATAGTGCTATGTTTCGTTTCATAGGACTTCTCCTTTGAATAATTGCGTTTATCTAATTTGAGTGCCTAACTATCTTTTTCATCATGTTTTCCATTAATGAACCAAGACCGAATGCAACGTTATTTTTTGTCGCCCTCCAGAATCACACCAAGACCAGTTTCATCATGCATATCAGGCTCAAGCAGATTAGGGTTTAGGCCAATCGTATGCTTGTCCAACCAACCTTCAATTTTAAGAGGCTTAAATCTACCCTTAGCTTCGACTGGAAAGCGAATTGGCTGACCTGCCTTAACAGGCAACACTTTGCTGTCTTTCACTACGATAGTACCGTTAACAATGACATAAGGGATACCTGTCGATGGAATACCGTGCTGACCGACTTTAAAGCCTGAATTATCTGTAATCGTTTTTGGGTCAAAAATGGTGATATCGGCAACTTTACCTTTTTGCAGGCGACCACGCTCTTTCATGGATTCAAGGCCTGAATCACCTAAATGCTTAGCTGGCCAGTAACTTGCTTGTGCAATCGTAAACATCAGCGGAATACCTTGTTCACGCCCCATTCTAAAACAAGCACCACGCGATCCAGACGTACGTGGATGGCCACGGTATTCAGACCAATCAGCATCCCATGGCAGCAATTTACCATCTTCACCAACACCGGCCATGGCATCACTCGCAATAGTCATGTGAGGAATTGCCAACCAGTGATTCATCCACGCTTTTCGATAAGGAAATTCAACCACAACCGACCGACCTGGATCTTTTTTCATCAGTGCCGCATAGGTTTCGTTGGTAAGGTATTTATCATCAATAGGGTCATATATGGTATCTTCATATTTATAACCTTTTTTCTCCACCCATTCAGAAGGTCTCAAGAAAGCTGCCGTTATGGCTGTTGAACCAGCAGCATAAGGATAGTATTCAGACCACATATTAAGTCCTTTTTCTCTTGCTAATTGCAATTTTTCCTCAATTTCCCACCAGCCATAATCATTGTTATGTGCCATGAGTAATGGGGCATCTAATAACATCGCATTGGTAAACATCTCGTCAAAGGCGATAGGAGCCTCAGTAGGTGTTTCTGATAAAAGATGATACCTTGTATGAACAGACGTGAGACGGCCATAATTTGCACCAGCCCTTTGCCCTGTCAAAAACTTCGTAGCTGGTAATCCCCTTGGCCATATAAGCAATAGGAGCAGCAATACCAATAGCACCTTGTCGTAAATCCTCATCCACTATCTGCATTATTTTATTCATTTCTTCAATTGAAGATTTTTTATCTGCCCAGCCTTGAACACCATCTGATAAAGCTTTAGCTGCATAAGCTGGAATATCCCCATAGTCGATTGGAGCGCTTAGCTTAGTCTCAGGATCAAGTACAGCCATTCTCGAATATAACAAGCTTGCAGACGTACCATAGTTGACTTGCCAACCAGACTTTTCTTTCTCATCGTACCAACCCTTTACATTGAATGAACCAGCTTCAAGGTCCATACCTGTGGTGACACCATCTCTGAGCGCCATCTTGCTTGCGAAGACGTCTGTTGCATGGTAGTGCGTGTCAATAAAACCGGGTGCTACCACATGCCCGGTGGCGTCGATGGTTTCCGTGCCCGAAAGTGGCTGCTTGCTGATGGCAACGATGCGGCCTTTGGTAATACCAACATTGGCGATATCATCAAACATCGTTTCGGGATCCATGACACGCCCATTATTAATGACGAGGTCATAGTCTTGCGCCAGTGCTGGAATGGCCGCGGTTAAGCAGATGAGTAATCCCAGCCCACGAGTTATACGTTTTATAGTTTTCATAATCGTTTACTTAGTTGATGGTGTTTTTGTAAATCTTTCCGTCCTTCATGATGATTAATGAACATGATAACCAGGTACACCGCCACCAAAATCGACTGGGGAGGCATAGAAAGCCTTGTTCCACCCCTCGATGGTGAGCGGTTCGAACTTGCTCTTGACCGGTTCGAAGCGGATCGGCTGTCCAGGATTCACGCCTTTCAACGGTTCCTGATCTTTCATGACAAGGGTTCCGTTAACTAGTACATGAAGAATTCCCGAGGACGGAAGTGTACCTTTTGCATAGGTCGAATTGTCCCTTACCGTTTCAGGATCGAATATGGTGATATCAGCGACCATGCCTTCCTGCATGCGGCCGCGAACCTGCATGGACTTCAGCCCCATATCGCCCAGCGGCTTGGCATAGTTGTAGCTGGTCATGGATACGGCCTGCATCAGCGGAATATCGTTTTCCCTGGCAAGGCGAAGCACCGTGGCAAAAGACCCGGACGTACGCGGATGGGTATTGGGGAGGTCTTCATAGGGAGTGTCCCAGGTCAGGTTGTCGTCGGGGATCATTGGCATGCCGTCGCTGCCAATGGCAACGCCGGGCATTTTGATCCAGTCAACAATAGCCGATTCCGGGATCTTGTAGACAACCACGAGACGAGTGGGTTCTATTTTAAGCATCTCCTCACGGGATTCCTGGGTGTAGAATTCGCCGGTGGCGACATCCTGAACCGTATCTTCGTATTTGTGGCCCAGGGCCTGTACCCAGACTTCCGGCTCTAGAAACACGGCATTCAAAGCCGTGGAACCCGCAGCGTATGGATAGATCTCACCCCAGACGTTGTAGCCCTTTTCCCGCATCCTCACCAGAAGCTCATGCACCATATTGTATCCCGGATTATTGAAATGAGAGGCGATGGCCGGCGCCCCTAATGCCGCCGCATTTGCGAGCATCTCCTGGATGCCGTTGACTTCGCTGGTATCATCACCGGGCGTATAACGGAAATGCATGGCGATAAAGCGTCCGTATTGCCCGCCCAGCTTTTGCAGCTCGAAAATCTCGCGAGCCGAGACCCCCGCACGCATGTAGCCCACGGTAGAACCAATGCCAAGTCCGCCCTGCTGCATGCCTTGGTCAATCAGGGAAAGGATCTGGTTTCCCTGCGCCAGGGTCGGCCGGGTCTTCGACCAACCGTCCTTGAGACGGGTTCGCCCCGCGTCGGGAGTGTAGAGATATTTCCAATCGGTAAAGCCATCAAACACCTCCGCCCGGGCAAATTCGTGAGCCACCGCCGCACCGAAATTCACCGGTGCCTTTCCTTCTCGTCGTTTGTACCACTCGTCGAGTTTTGGACCGTGAGCGCCGATCTCTGTGTCCAGAAGCGTCGTACGACCGTCGCGTAGCATCAACCGGTATTGATAGGGCTCAATACAATGCTGGTGCCCATCGATAAATCCCGGCGCTACTACCAGACCTTTGGCGTCGATGGTCTCCTTGCCCTTGATCTGCTTGCTGGTAATCTTTGCGATCTTGCCGTCTTTAATGCCGACATTGGCAACAGCGTCATAGTTTGTCTCCGGGTCCATGACCCGGCCACCGTTAATGACAAGATCGTAGTCCGCGGCCAGAACCGGACTGATCAATGTCAGCGACAAAATTGCTGAACTTAGTGTTAACGAGATTGTTTTCATGGCTGTTTCTCCTTGTCTATCAAAGATGGCTCAATAGAGTGTTTTACCTGTTTTGTTATTGCAGCTGCCTGCTGTGATTCGTCTATCGTGATCGATATAGCGAATTGATGATTCGATGGCGTTTATCACCGTTTCACCCGGATCGTTCTTGCGCAATAGCGCGACATGCGGCGTACTGACGCTCTGTTTAAGCGTCTCCCAGTTTTCATGCGCCGTGAGAAAAATCAGCGGGATGTTTGATTCGTCACGAGCCAGACGTTCGCCAAGTTCGAGACCGGACATGCCACCGAGTTGAATATCCACAATCAGGCAGTCGAACACGGGCTGTTTGGCATCATCCAGAAAAACTTCAGCCGAGTGGTAGGTCACCGGCTGATATCCTGAGGCCAACAACAGCCGGGCAAGCGAACGACAAAGACTTTCGTCATCTTCTACGATGGCGATATAGCTCTTCGACGAATGCTTGATCGATGCTTCGCTCATAACAGCTGACAATACAACTAACGGCAAATAATGAATAGCGTCCCTTTAGGGACGGTTGGGAAGGTCAGATATGACCTGAATCAAATAAGCGTGCTATCGGGTAACAGCATCACTCGGTATCGGTATGGCGCTATTATTCTGCGCTTCGTCAGCAAGCTGGGTAAGCTCAACCACTGATTTGACATTGAGCTTTGCCATCACACTGCTGCGATGCCGTTTTACAGAACGTTCATCGATACCCAGGTCCGCGGCAATCTGCTTGTTCAATTGCCCCTGCAATACATGTGACAGAACCTCGTATTCACGTGGCGTCAACTTTTTGAAGCGTTGCGCAAGCTCATACTGTCGTTGGCGTGTCTCGTGATCGTAAAGGGCTCGCGCAAATGCGCGCTCAATGGCACTGAGTAACTCTTCCTTGCTGGCAGTCTTTAGCAGAAAATCTTCTGCGCCAGAGCGCATGGCCTGCACACTCGTGGGGATGTCACCATGACCGGTGAGGAAAACGATCGGCAAGGGATTATCTGACTGTGCCAGTGTCGCCTGCAATGCCATGCCATCCATACCGGGCATCTGTAAATCCGCGACCACACATCCAGCAGCGCCCGTCGTTCGCTGCGCCAGAAAGTCAGCGGCTGAAGTAAAACTTTTTACCGCATAACCAAAGGCACGCAGCCACCGCGACATGGTCGCCAGAAATGAAGCATCGTCATCAACGATAAACACGGTTTGTGTACTTTCATTCATAACTGTTCTTTTCCCGTCGGCGCGACCTTTACCGTGAACCGAACCGTGGTGCCGCCGTCAGGGTTATTCATAGCCATGACCTGCACCACCGTGCATTTCGACAATGGTTTTTGAAATCGCCAGTCCTGATACCCATGCCGTTTTTCTTGGTGGTATAAAACGGCTCAAACAGGTGGGACAATTGTTCCGGTGCGACCCCGGTACCGCGGTCAACCACTGCAAATTCAACCATACCATCCATCGTTTGTGAAGCACGGATAACGATTTGACGCTGTTCCTGACTTTTACCATTCAGGGCATCAAGACTGTTTAACAACAGGTTCAGAACAACCTGCTGCAGATGAACACGGTCACCGTATATATCAGGTAATCCATTCGCAATGTCAATGCGCAAGCTGGCATGGTGCATCTGGAGTTCGGCGTTAAGTAATTTTGCTACTTCCGAGATCAATTGATTTACTGCCAGCGCTTCGAGCTGCAATTCACGGCGTTTCAACAGCAAACGCATGCGTTCGATCACCGACACAGCGCGCTGCTCATCATTGCGGATGTCCTTTAGAATTTCCTGTACTTCTTCAAGATCCGGTGGCGTTTGCTTGAGAAACAGTTCCGCGGCTTCCGCATTGCGCAGTATAGCCCCTAACGGCTGGTTAATTTCATGAGCCAGTGATGAAGAAAGCTGGCCAAGTGCGCTGACACGCGAAATATGTGCGAGCTCTTTACGCTGCACCTGTAACTCGTCTTCGGCCTGTTTACGCTCAGTGATGTCCATGGATACACCACGCAATTGCAGTGGTTTACCGCTTATGGCACGTTCCACCTGGCCATGGGCCGCAATCCAGCGCGTGGTACCATCCGGACCCGTCATCCTGTACTCTACCTGCAAATCAACGCTTCCTTCCAAAGCGCGACTGACGGCAGAGTCGGATGACCTCACGATCATCGGGATGAATCAACTGCAAGTAGTTTTCGAAGCTCAAGTGTTCGGACTTGCTGATGCCAAGCCTGTCGCGCCCCGCTTCTGTAATCCAGATAGCATCGCGAATGACATCCCACTCCCAGTAGTCCCAGGTTTGCTGCACTGGCAGCCAGATTCATGCGCTGCTGGCTTTCACGTAGATCACGAGCAAGCTCTCTCGAGCGGATCAGATCCATGCTCAACTCGAAGGCCAATACAAGTACAATCAGCATAAAAATGAAACTGATAAATGCACCGGGGAGAATGCCTCTGGCCATCAAGCCAGAAGAAATCGCTCCCAGCAATATCGCTAATATAGTCATACCACCAAGCACCAGCGCTCGCCGGCGATGACCCTGTTTCCATGCGGTAATGGCGGCATCCAGAACAAACAGCAGCCACAACAGCATGCTCACATGAATCAGAATTCGCCAGGGATTACCCTCTCCGACCGGGATCGAAAAGGTTTCTCCCAGGAACACTTCAGACCGTAAACCGGTAATTTCTGCAAAGGTAGCATTCGGGTAAATCAGAAAATTGGGTAGCAGTATCAGCATGCGCAGACCAGTGATAGCCCACGCCAGCCAGCGGCGCCCAGCCTGGAGATAGAAGTAAACAAACCAGACCAGTGCAACCATAAGTATCCCCGCAGGGACATGCATCCAGCGAAGCAGCTCGCCATAAGCTTCGGGAGTCTTCGCATGTATAAGATTCAATTCGAGCATGGCAATCACCGCGGTACTCACAGCCGCAACGGTGAATAATAGATTCCCCCAGGAATCGCGCATGCGCGACCAGACAATAAAATGCACGGCCGCCAATGTCAGACATACAGCAGCAGACATCGACCAGATGATGGTTGTCCAGTTCATATAGAAATTGTGCCGATAGCACTCCCTCAGCTATGATGATTAATCGTGTATCGATCGTTATGTAATCACTTGAAAAGACTAATGTCCCGTGCTTACATCTTCTGAAATTGTATTCTGCATAGTGGACTCCTTAAGTTTAATTCATCGTGAAAGAACATTATGGCGCAGGCTCCAATTCGGCAACTGTCCTTAAACGCCATCGCCGGTTGGCGGCTTGATGCGGAACCACGTCACATAGAGCGCAGGCAGGAACAGCAATGTCAAAACTGTACCGCCGGACAATGCCATCCATCATGGCATAGGCCATTGGTCCCCAGAAAACCTCACGCGAGATCGGGATGAGCGCCAGCGTTGCAGCAGCCGTCAACATGATCGGGAGTATAGGAAGTATAAAATCCCCTTTTCGTTGAAAAACCAGCCTGCCCACCCCGAAGCAACACAGACATTTCGCGGCCACGTGTCGTCCATCTCCGCGGATGCGGTGGCCCAACCGGCAACTCGGCCGGACTTCAACCCTGTGATCCGCCTAAACCAGTCCGCGAGCCGAGCACCACCCTTGCCCGGTGTTATCGGCAACGTCCTTCTGTTTTACGAACGGATCTTCCTTAGCCGAATGTGGTCGTTTGTGGCGGGCCGCGGCTCTCGGGTAACCGAATCGCGTCCTGGCATTCGCCCTTTTCCTTCAGGTGCGCGAGAATCTTCTTAATCACGACCGGGTCTTCGATACAGGCAATAATCTTGACTTGCTCACCGCATTCCTGGCAAGTCTCGATATCAATATTGAAGACGCGCTTCAGGCGCTGTGCCCAGGTCATGGACGCGCGACGTTCGGTCGGCGTTGGCAGTATAGTATTGCTCGACAAGCTTGTAGAGAAGTGTTTGTGCCGGCCGATGACGCTCGAAACGAACCACCCCTTGCCGGCATCCGTGCCAGCCAACAGCTGCAACATAATCGCATCCTTGCGATGAGGTATTTAGCCGATGTTTCAGACACCAGCAGAAAACTGTATAAATACCGGTAAATTGACTCGGCGCAAGAATCCAACTCTATTGCTTGATGATGCCAGCCGTTACCAGGTCACTCCCACTCTATAGTTGCAGGCGGTTTACTGGAAATATCGTAACTAACCCGGGTCACTTTATCTACTTCATTGATAATACGGCTTGATATCGTTTCCAGTACTTCATACGGCAAATGCGCCCAGCGAGCAGTCATAAAGTCGATGGTCTCAACAGCACGTAGAGCTATAACATAAGAATAACAACGTCCATCCCCTTTAACGCCGACAGATTTTACTGGCAAAAACACTGCAAATGCCTGAGACACCTGATGATATAAGTCATGCTTGAATAACTCTTCAATAAAAATTTTATCAGCCTGGCGTAATGTATCAGCGTATGGCTTTTTAACTTCTCCTAGAATACGTACACCCAGACCCGGGCCGGGGAATGGGTGACGATACACCATATCATAAGGCAAACCCAGTTCAAGCCCCATCTCTCTGACTTCATCCTTGAACAGCTCGCGTAAAGGCTCAACCAGCTTAAGCGTCATATCATCGGGCAGGCCGCCCACATTATGATGAGATTTTATGATATGCGCCTTGCCGCTTTGTCCACCTGACTCAATCACATCCGGGTAGATAGTTCCCTGCGCCAGCCATTTGGCATCTGTGAGTTTTGCAGCTTCTTCTTCAAACACCGAGATAAATTCATTACCGATAATTTTACGTTTTTTCTCCGGATCATCTTCACCTGCCAGTTTATCAAGAAAGCGTTGCTCAGCATCCACACGTATCACTCGAATCCCCATATGTCTGGCAAACATGGACATAACTTGATCACCTTCATTCAGGCGCAGCAGTCCATTATCAACAAATACACAGGTTAATTTTTCGCCGACAGCTTTGTGCAGCAGGGCAGCAACCACAGAGGAATCAACGCCGCCGGACAAACCCAGTAATATTTCGTCATTACCCACCTGCTTCTGAATATTTTTGATACTGTTTTCGATAATATTGCCAGGATTCCATAAAGTATCACAAGCGCAAATATCTATCAGAAACCGACTGAAAATTCGTTTGCCCTGCTTGGTATGGGTCACTTCCGGATGAAATTGAATGGCATAAAAATTCCGGCTTTCATCCGCCATTCCGGCCACAGGAGCATTATCAGTACTGGCCATTAGTTTGAAACCTGGTGGCAGCTCTATGACCCGATCACCATGAGACATCCAGACATCCAGCAAGCCATAACCTTCAATGCTGGCATGATCTTCAATATCTTTTAACAGTGCTGTATGGCCTCGAGCCCGGACCTGTGCATAGCCGTATTCATGATGTTCAGCATTCTCTACCTGACCACCCAATTGAAGTGCCATAGCCTGCATGCCATAGCAGATCCCCAGCACAGGTATACCCAGTTCAAAAACAATATCAGCGGCTCTGGGTGTATTTTCCGCAGTTACAGTTTCAGGTCCGCCCGAGAGGATAATCCCTCTGGCACCAAAGCCGCGTATGGACTCAGCTGTATAATCAGAAGGATGAATTTCACAATACACCCCGATCTCACGGATGCGCCTTGCTATCAATTGAGTATACTGGGAACCGAAATCAAGAATTAAAATACGGTGTTCATGAATATTTGCTGTCATTAATGCTGGCCTGAAAATAAGTTGCCTGTAGACATAAAATAAGGCCGCAAAAGTCGACCTTATTTATCCTGATTAACCAAATAAGCTTGAAAAATAGTAACTATTCAGCGTATTTTAGATTTATACGTAAGTTCTTGATATCAGGTGTTTGCGTAAGAAGTGTATGTGGCATGGATGCCACATTCAAGCCTGCATGGACGTATTTACGGCGTCTTCTGGAGCAAATTCCTGGTGTCAAGGACGTTTTCAAAATTACGCTGAATAGTTACGAAAAATATACAGATAATCAGGTCATCTGTATATGTTAACTCAAATTATAAAAAAGCCTGGGAACAGCTAAGTTCTGTAATTAGGCGCTTCTTTGGTAATGGTGACATCATGTACATGACTTTCCACCATGCCAGCACTGGTCACGCGCACAAATTCGGGTTTTGCCCGCATAGTTTCAATATCAGCGCAACCAGTATAACCCATAGAAGACCTTAGACCACCCAGCATCTGATGGATCACCGGCTGCAGGCCTCCCTTGTATGGGACTCGACCTTCAATGCCTTCCGGCACCAGCTTGTCAGCCTCACTGCTTTCCTGAAAATAACGATCGCTGGACCCTTGCTGCTGTGACATGGCACCCATCGAGCCCATGCCCCGGTAAGACTTATACGAGCGCCCCTGAAACAACTCTACTTCACCCGGCGCTTCTTCTGTACCGGCCAAAAGACTACCGAACATACAACAGGACGCTCCTGCAACAATGGCTTTGGAAAAATCACCTGAATAACGGATACCACCATCAGCAATCAGCGGTATATCGGTATCCTTCAGTTCTTCCGCAACATTTCGGATTGCAGTGATTTGTGGTACACCGACACCGGCAACAATCCGCGTAGTACAAATAGAGCCTGGACCAATACCGACCTTGACCGCATCGGCTCCTGCGTCAACCAGAGCTCTGGCCGCACTGGCAGTCGCAATATTGCCCCCAATAACCTGAACCTGTGGAAAATTTTTCTTACTCCAGGCGACACGTTCTATCACTCCCAGAGAGTGTCCATGGGCGGTATCAACCACAATAACATCAACCCCGGCTTTGACCAGTGCCGCAATCCGCTCATCAGTACCTGCGCCCACACCTACTGCAGCACCCACTCTCAATTGTCCTTGATCATCCTTACAGGCATGAGGAAAATCTGATGCTTTTTGCATATCTTTGACTGTGATCATTCCGCGCAGATGAAAATCGTTATTGACGACCAGTATTTTTTCAATACGATGTTCATGGAGTAACCGGTGCACATCTTCCCTGGGCGCGCCTTCCAGTACCGTAACCAGGCGCTCTTTAGGCGTCATAATGGAAGTTATGGGTTCATCAAGATGGGTTTCAAAGCGCAAATCGCGACTGGTGACTATGCCTAACAGCTCCTCACCTTTAACCACCGGCACCCCGGAAATTTTATTCTGTCGGGTCAGCTCCAAAACTTCACGAACCGTACTGTCAGGTTCAACGGTAATAGGATCTTTAACGACACCGCTCTCATGTTTTTTTACTTTTCTAACTTCATAGGCCTGCTCTTCAATAGTCATATTTTTATGAATAATACCAATACCGCCTTGCTGAGCCATGGCTATCGCCATCCGGTATTCAGTGACTGTATCCATTGCAGCAGATACCATAGGGATGTTCAGCTCAATTCCCCGGGTCAGCCTGGTAAGCAAATTGACTTGTTTGGGTAAAACATCAGAATATGCCGGAACCAGTAATACGTCATCAAAGGTTAATGCTTCTTCAACGATTCGCATAAGGAGAAATTCCTCCGAGTGATATGTTAAATTGATAACCGGCTATTATAGCGCATAAATTTTTGCAGAACAAAATATATACGATGAGTCAGGGATAATATTAACCGCGAGTTGCGCGTCAAATGCTCGATGTTCCGCTGACTTAATTGCTTACGAACCAGGCGATAATCATCTGAACAATTTTGCCCCCCATTAAGCGAGACGCCTTTATTCAATATATTATACAGCTATTCATTCAGAGAATTTAACGCAGGACAATAAGAGAAAATTTACCGCGCAAAAATTTTTCCGCGGTTATATAGCCGCAGCATAAATTCCTTTTCCCTTGGTGAAGCGTTGCTGGCCAGTCTTTGGCTATCTATACTGCGGTTCTTACATAATTGTTCAGCGAAATCTACTGATACATAATAATCTTCTCCATCAACAAACAAACGGGCCTTGTCTCCCTCTCTGCTAAAGGCAAACCGACTGGCGGGATGTCTTTGCAGGTTGAGCGCCAACAGGTCTTCAAAATGTTCCACCGGTGCTTCACATTCATACATATAATCTACCCTGGGATCACTGACATAACGTCCAAACCATCGGTTCAGCTCAGGATGCTCGGGATCGAGATAGCGTCTGAAAATTTTTCTGAGCTGCTCAATGGCTGCAGGGGTAATTTCATTTGCATGCATCTGACGTTGTTGTTGCGGCAGCCGGTATGTTTCATTAATGGACAATCCCCGGGTAATATGAGCAATAAAATCATTCAACAAATCCGTATGGCTGGTGGCGCGAAAACCGATGGAGTAACTCATACTCTCTCCCAGCGAAACACCATGGTGTGATACGCCTGCCGGAATATACAACATATCACCGGGTTCCAGGATCCATTCCTGTTCAGCGATGAAATCCTTTTGCAGGCGCAGCGCAATATCTGGGATCACATTATCTTCTGCCGCCGGGCGGGTGCTAATTTGCCAGCGCCGGTGACCGCTGCCCTGCAGGATAAAGACATCGTAGAGGTCTACATGGGGACCTACTGAGCCTTCAGGTGCCGCATAACTGCTCATCAGATCATCCAGATACCATTCTGGAATAAAACGAAATTGATCCGTAATGTCTGCTAATTCGGGTATGTACTTCTCCAGATCATTAACCACCAGACTCCAGTGCGATTCCGGCAAACCGGCGAACACTGTTTCATCCATAGGACCATGAATGGCCTGCCAGGGTAAGGCAGCGCCCTTCTCGACTATAATACGGGAATTGATCTCTTCCTCACAAGCCAGACCGGCTAATTCATCGGGCGTCAACGGTGATTGAAAGTTTGGCAACGCCTGACGAATAAGTAACGGTTTTTGCTGCCAGTAATCTGCCAGAAAAGTGTCAACAGAAATATTACCAAGAGGAGACTTAGAGCTTTGCATATTAGGATTCAATGGCCGGTTGTTATATAACTTAACCTGAAGTCTGTTTAAGAAACAGAGTGAAAAGTAGTCACTCAGTATTATATTGCATGGTTTATGGAAGAAGTGTCTTTGGCATGGAAGCCAAAGTCATGCTTACATGGATGTATTCGCAGCGACTTCTGGAATAAATCATGTGATATCGATACGTTGCTTATTTTATTATCCAGAGTTCAAGTTAACTTGGTTTAAAAGTAACAGGAGTACAGGTGCTCAAAATGTTTTGTTTATTCGTACGACTGCATGGACGATTACCGCTCCTGCCTCTCACATGTATTCCCGCCTTCCCCGGCAGTCATAGGCGAACACCGAAAGTCGTTGCTTAAGGCAACGCAGGAACAGCTGCCGAGCTGGTTTAACTGAGTTGCTCAGGTATGAAAGGTCAAATCATTTCTTAACCCATTTGCCATCTGGTTTTTGATACATCCAGCCCCCGGAAATTTTATTGATCCAGGTTTTAGCGAAAGTCTGCTGAATATCCTGCTGCCACTCAGGATGACCATTGGCATTAGCAATTTCACGGTACAATGATTTACGATCATCATTCTCAGCACGGATCAATTTTTTTAATGTAGACTGCTGCTTAACCGACAAAGCTGAAGAATTTATGGCGGCAATATAACCGTCATTGGTGAATCCTGCAGCTCCGGACTGATAAAAGGGCTTCAATTTTGACTGTCTTTTTTCCATGCTGTTTCTGAGCGAGCGTATTTGCGGGCTGTCGATAGATATATTCGCTTCACCGGCATAGGCGGATGGAAATAGAAAATCAATGACAGGAAAGAGTATATAGTCACCCGCAGACCACTGCTCTTTATGCAATTGCGGCTTAGGAAAATTAAATGATTGAACATCATTGCTAGTTTTTTCTTTTTCTTCGGGGTCACCAGGTACGGCATCATCTGAGTGCAAAACATCATCAATAATTTTTTCTGCTGCTTTTTCCGCGGCAGCAGCCGGAAAATAGATATTAATAGTTACACAGGATATAACCGTCAAACTGATTAATAACAGCATAAATAATTTGCGTAAATTGATATTAAAGCTGTCGCTATTAAAGTAAAGGGCTCTGGACGGTCGTAGGATAGATGCAGACATAATATTTTCCCTGATTTAAGTTTTATATTTAATAGGCGAGGTTCAAGTATACACATTTATCACTTAATCAAAACTGAACCAATACAAATTTTTATTCAATGACCGCCTGATTGGCAGATTGAATGGCAGCAAGGCGTTCCAACAGGATATTCCAGTCTACCTGATGCTGAAACCCCATAACATCGATTCTGGGTATACCTCCACCCTTGACAATGTAATAGGCATCCCCCTTGTCTTCTATGCCATTCATTGTACAGATACCATTGGCTAACCTGCAGCTCAGGCCCAGTTTTTTATAACCAAAAGTCTCAAAAACACTCATAAATGTTTTTGATAAAATGGCCGATGCCCCTCCCAGACTGGACAGGTTATCAATGGCTTGCTGGCTGATCCGATGTTTGCTCGTGTCTTTGTCCGGAGTACGCAGGTAGGCATCAAAAGCCACTGGCATCCAGGCGTCCATCTGCAGTTTTCTGATTTTGCCTTCGATCCTGCCCTGAATTTCACCAAAGTCATAGGTACTGGTCAGAGATTGCAGATCCAGTTGGTTAAGGTCGATATTGGCGGTTAATCGCGCTGTTTGCATGAGAGGCTCATCAATGAACAGATCTTTAATAATAATCGTACCGTCAAACACCTGCATCATCATTGCTCCACCCATGCGTAACTGTTTATTCGTATAATAAGTCTCGGGAATAACCGCTGCGAGTTTTCCATCCAGTATTGGCCAATTGAAATGAGCGGATAGAAGTCTCAGTGAAACTGGCTCAATAATACCGTCAATTGTTAATTGCAGATCATTATTAAAATTATCCACCTGTAAATGATTGATCATCAGAGCGCCGTCAAAAACAGGTAGTTTTGTTTCACGCATTAAAGACATCTGATTGTGATGTGTCTTAAACAGCCATTGTGTCTTACCTGCAGGTAAACCGGATAATTCAATTTTCTCCCAGCTTAAGCGGCTTTCCTTAACCGGTTTTTTCTGTTGATCATTATTGTTCCAGGCGACTTGACCATGGAGTTTTTGAAGTGATATCTGTTCTTGATATTCAATACTTACATTGTCAATCCTTGAACTTACTTCAATTGCATCCTGCTGTTGTCTGGCTTTCAGACTGAAACTGCCCTTAATGCTCAGGCCTTCATAATCAGTGCCTTCGAGAAGGTTTCTCAGATAGACTTCATCCAGCCGGGAAAAATCCTCAATATTGAGAGATAATTTCATCTGCCGTGTATCGATACTGTCTGTCAAAACAGACAGTCCCTGCACCTCAAAATCCATCAGCTGCGCATGAGAAAGGGATGCCTGATTTACGGTCAATAGCTGTTTTGCAGCATCATAGTTCAGGTTGGCAGCTATGATTTCCTGCCCGTCAAACAATAGATAGACTGGATCCTGAAAAATTTCACCCGTCAGTTTTTCAATCTTCAACTTTATGCCCTGTTGTTGTCCTGCAGGTGTAAAATCCAGATTAAAATCAAAACCCAGTTTGCTCCCCAGATTCTCTCCCAGTGTATATGCAACATTTTTCAAACGCCCATTTAATTTTAAATCTGCAAGTGAGAGCTGCTCCGGAGTATATTGGCCAGACAATTGTGCCGTAAAACTGAATTGACCTGAAACTTTATCCAGTTTCTTTAATTCGTCTTTAAGATAATGTTTTAAAAAGCTTTTAATGCTTTTATAATTTATGTTTTTTGCTGTTAGACGGGCATTCCATTTGCCGCTGCCAGTATCATCACTACGTATGAAAAATGTCGCATCAAGCTTGCCTTTGCCAATCTCAATATCGTTTAAGCTCAGAGTCAGAGCATGATCTGCCAGAGAATATGAAAACGAAACATAACCGGAGTAATCCAACAGTCCCTTGATTGTAGAAAACAATTGCACTTGACCTTTTTGACAAAACATTTCATCAGCTGTTAACACCGAAACAGCACAGACAACGCTCAGGGATTCAAGTTCGCTAAAAGGCTGCGGGAGCTGACTGGTATCAATGCGTAGTTCGAGTACAGGTTTCAGGCCACTCATATCCAGTTCCAGATACAGATTGTTCAGCAGCCAGTCATGAGCATCCCGGTGCAGCTCAAGCTCGGGTATGAGCTGATCAATGTGAATTGAAATATGGGTAATAGCCCGCACAGATGTGTTCAGCCCTGTCAGACAGGTTAGCAATATAATAACTGAAAACCCTGTAAATAAAGGCTTTATTTTGAAATATTTCATGACCTTGTATCATATATCAAAGGTAACTAGTGAATATTTAACTAACTATCTATCATAGGTAGGTATACTTAAGCAAAATCGGTGCGGATAATCGAGTATTTGTTCCAGAAGACGCCGTAAATACTTCCATGTAGGGAATGCAGATCACGCAGGAGCAATTATCTGCCTTCCACAAACACTCAATTATCCTTAAGTACCTACGTATGAACTATCTATAGAGGAAAAACCTATGCAGGAAAAACACCTGTGGATAGATATCGATCGCCTCTATCACAGATAATAACTACTATGGTTGCATTTTCGATTTGAGCGGATAGCCTCAGGGCTGCAGCCAGTGCACCGCCTGACGAAATTCCGGCAAAAATACCCTCTTTCGCTGCCAGTTCCCGTACCGAATTTTCTGCTTCTTCCTGAGACACATCGATTACTTTATCCACCTCTTCAGGGTGGTATATTTTAGGCAGATATTCTTCCGGCCAACGTCTGATCCCCGGTATTTGGGAACCTTCGGTCGGCTGGACCCCGACAATCTCAATGTGCGAGTTTTTTTCCTTTAAAAACCTGGAAGTCCCCATTATGGTACCGGTGGTACCCATCGAACTGACAAAATGTGTAACCGTTCCCTCAGTGTCTCTCCAGATTTCTGGCCCGGTTCCTTCATAATGAGCTAGCGGGTTATCAGGATTGGAAAACTGATCCAGTACTTTGCCCTTTCCATCCGCTTCCATTTCACGTGACAAATCAATCGCCGCTTCCATGCTGCCGTCTTTGGGAGTCAAAATTATTTCAGCACCATAAGCTTTCATTACCCCACGGCGTTCTTCACTCATATGTTCTGGCATAATCAGCAGCATTTTGTATCCGCTGATGGCTGCGGCCATGGCCAGAGCAATACCAGTATTACCGCTGGTTGCCTCAATTAGTGTGTCGCCGGGTTTAATATCCCCACGCTGCTCTGCTCTTTTAATCATGCTTAACGCGGGACGATCCTTAACCGAACCTGCCGGATTATTACCTTCCAGTTTGAGCAGAATTTGATTTGAAGTATCACCTCCCATACGCTGCAGTCTGACCAGGGGAGTGTTGCCAACAAATTGTTGAATTGTGTGATAGTTCATAGTAATTGCCGTTAATAAATATGATTATAGGAATATTCAGCGTTCACAGATTAGTTCTTAAGCAAAAATGAGCAAGCCAAACGATAAACATGCTAAGAGCATTCAATACACCGCCTCTGCATGACTTTACATGCTTATCCAGGATAATCTATCAGAATTTAGCAGAAGAATAAAAATATGTCTGAAAACTTACCTGTCCTTGACAAAAATAAAGCCCTCAAGGTCGTTGCAGGCAATGAATCGCTTGCAGATGAACTGCTTGCTATGCTGGTCAAAGAATTACCCGATTACAAACGCCTCATTCAACAACAATTGGACGCGGGTAACAAAGAGGAAGTGCGTAAAGTGATCCATAAATTAAATGGCGGTTTACGCTATGTAGGGGCACCCGCATTACTGGAAATTACCAGTGATACAGATCAATATTTATTTGAACTATCTAATCAGCAGTTAACAGCAAATATACTGCAGATCTTTTATGAAATCGATCGTGTATTAGAAACACAGCATTATGGCTAGTGTCTATCCAGGAACCAGGAACCAGCGGTTATCGTCCAATACCACTGAGTACTTTAATGTCCCATTTGAGGTTACCTTTATTCCCATTCAGCGCATCAAATATGACATAGGTCTCAAATGACCTGGATGTTTCGGCCTTCATTCTAGTATCAACTTTATGCTGCTTTTGCTGCAGCAGATCACAGCCCGAATCAGTCTCTGTCTGATCATCTTCTTTATTCGAACAGGCGTAAACCTGGATATCAAGCATGATAGAAGCAAGCATGTAACGCGTCGATCGATTTTCTAACTTTCCGGTAATTTTATAAGTATTACCATAAGAAAGCCTGGACTGGGTATCGGTAAGTATAATTTGCTCAACTGGAATACGCGATTTTTGCTTGTCCAGGCGGTTATCTTCACCCGAGTAAAAAATAACGGCCAAACTAATCAATATAAGCGTTACTATTGATAATCCGATGCCAAACTTTGGTTTTCTGACAGTCACCATAGCCAGTAAAAAAATAACTACAAGAGCAGCTAGTACACCATAAACCAAAGACATTCAATTACTCCTGTGAAATCTCAGGTACTGTAAAAACTCCATACAACTAATCTTCAGCGAGACTGACTCTGCGCTGTTGAACGGCTGCTGATAATCTGTTCAGTACTTTAAAACTATCCTTCCAGTTTATACAGGGATCTGTGATACTTTGTCCATAAACCAGGTCATCATTTTTAACATAATCCTGACGACCTTCAACCAGATGTCCCTCAATCATAGCACCAATAATGCGCATATCACCATCTGCGATTTGCTGTGACACATTTTCAGCCACATCCAGCTGCTTTTTGAATTGTTTCTGACTGTTGGCATGACTGAAATCAATCATCAGATTGGGTCTGATACCGCAAGCTTCCAAATCTTTGGAAACTGCTTCAACATGAGATGAATCATAGTTGGGTTCTCGTCCACCACGTAAAATGATATGACAATCTTCATTCCCCTGGGTCGAAAATATGGCCGATTTACCCTCTTTGGTCACTGATAGAAACACGTGCGGGCGTGAAGCAGAAGAAATGGCATCAATAGCAACTTTTAACCCGCCATCCGTTGCATTCTTAAATCCGACCGGGCAAGATAAACCGGAAGCAAGTTCTCTGTGTACCTGGCTTTCTGTTGTACGAGCTCCAATAGCTCCCCAGCTGATGAGATCAGCGACATATTGCGGTGAAATCAAATCCAGAAATTCAGTAGCGGCCGGAATTCCCTGATCATTCACATATGTCAGCAATTCTCTGGCAAGGCCAAGTCCTTTATTAATTTCAAATGAACCATCCAGTTCAGGATCATTAATTAAACCTTTCCAGCCAACGGTGGTGCGAGGTTTTTCAAAATACACACGCATCACTATCAGCAGGTCATCACCGAGTTTCTCACGCGCCATTTTTAATTTTTCTGCATATTCTTTGGCGGCATCGACATCATGAATGGAACAGGGCCCGATAATGATCAACATACGATCATCTTCACCAGTCAGGATTTGGTGTATAGCCTGACGAGTTTCAGCTACCGTTTTGTGCGCATTTTCAGTAGCGGGAAACTGCTTATGAATAATCTCAGGCGGGGTTACTTCTTTAATTCCGCTTATACGCAGGTCATCAGTGTTATAAATCATTCTTGAGATTCCAGCAAGATTCAGGTGTTAATAAGATAAAAGTCTTACTTCGTGTTCACTCATCTTCGGTAAACAGTCGCAGCACAAAGATTTGCTGCCAACATTGATGACTGCAAGTCATTGATTAATAAAGTATAAATAAAAGTTACATTTACTCTTTTACATTCCGTAATTTGTCAGAATGGCAAATTACGCATGGAAACCACCAAGTTCAGGTGATATAAAATGCGCTATTATACCTTAAGCGAATAGGTGAAACCACTTTAAAAAAACCCAGCTTTAAGCCGGTTTTTCGTCGAAAATCAATACAATAGACTTATTTAGCGTAACTTCTCAATAAGTCCATGCAGTTTAAGTTCCTTCCCCCCTGTCAGGGGGAAGGCCAGGATGGGGGTTGTGTCTATAATCAAACACTTAACCCCCACCCTAACCCTCCCCCTGATATGGGGAGGGGATCTTGCACGGAGTTATTGAGATGTTACTATTTAGCAGAAATAGTCTGTTTTATTCGACCATCCCAGCGTTTTATGCCATTTTTCAAATGGTAGACCTGTGGGAAACCCAGCTTTTGATCCAGAAACTTACCCACCATACCGGTGCGGTTACCAGACCTGCAGATCAATACCAGTTTATCATTTTTATCGGTAATTTTTGCCAGCTCATCGAGCCATTGCTGCATATTATAATTCCCTTTTTTATCAAAAAAGGTTAATAAATGACTGCCTTCAATTACACCAGTCTGTTGCCATTCCTCGGCTCTGCGAATATCCACCAGGACAACGCCCTGTTGCTGCATTTTTTTCAACTGTTCATTACTCAGGTTGCCAAGTTCAGCATAGGCTGTGCCGAAGAGCATTAAACTCGATAGTATCGCTACAAAACATTTCATAATAGGTCTTCCTGTAAACTTAAAAAAAGCACGCAGGACTTTAGCGGCTGTGGAATGAATTATGGCCTGCGCAAGTCTATACTAAAACTGTTACCATGAAGAGCATCCAAAAGCTCTAATCCCTCTCATTTCATATTGAGCCGCCTTTATGAAAATCAATACCTTTAATGAAGCTCGAAAAAGGCTTAAAAAAGCCATGTCCTATCTGGAAATATCCAGTGATGTCGAAGAACAGCTTAAATACCCCAAAATGGCGCTGTCGGCCAGTCTTAATGTTCGCATGGATAACGGCAGTTTAAAAGCTTTTCTCGCCTACCGGGTTCAATATGATGACTCCCGTGGACCAACCAAGGGCGGTATCCGTTATCATCCCAATGTAGATTTGAATAAAGTGACTTCACTGGCCTTCTGGATGACCTTTAAGACAGCCATCGCCAACCTGCCCTTCGGCGGGGCCAAGGGCGGTATCTGCGTTAACCCCAAGGAACTCTCACCCGCGGAACTGGAAAGACTGTCCCGTTCCTATATCGATGCTTTCTATCATAATCTTGGTCCCGAGCGTGATATTCCCGCCCCGGACATGTATACCAATGCAATGATTATGGGCTGGATGGCCAATCAGTACAGTAAAATCAAAGGTGAGTACACACCGGCTAGCATAACAGGTAAACCGCTGGCGCTGGGCGGCTCAAAAGGACGTGAAGATGCAACCGGTCGTGGCGGTTTTTACGTATTGAATACTCTCGCCAGTCAACTGGAAATTGTACCGCAAGAAACAACCGTAGCCATCCAGGGCTTTGGCAATGTAGCGACTCACATGTCTCGTCTGCTGCATGAAAATGGCTATAAAGTTGTTGCTGTGAGTGATTCTGGTGGAGGGATTTATACCAGTGAAGGTATTGATCCCGTCTCGCTGCTGCGTTTCAAAAAGGAAAAAGGCTGTGTGCAGGGCGCTCCGGTTATAGGCAAAATGAAACTGATCACTAATGCAGAATTGCTCGCTCTGCCAGTTGATATTCTCATTCCGGCTGCTATAGAAAATGTGATCACACATAAAAACGCCGCTCAAATTAGCGCGAGAATAATTATTGAAATGGCAAACGGTCCTGTTACAGAAGCGGCAGACGAAATTCTCATCGACAAGGGCATTACTATTATTCCTGATGTTCTTGCCAACGCCGGCGGGGTGACCGTTTCCTATTTCGAGTGGGTACAGAATAAGGCCGGGTTCTACTGGGATACTCTGGAAGTCTATGATCGTTTAAGGACCATCATGAAAGAAGAGACATTAAAAATCTGGGACATTAAAACAGCCAAAGCATGTGACCTGCGCACCGCCGCCTATATTTATGCCCTGACACGTATAGCAGAAGCCATAGATGCCGGCGGTACCAGGGATTATTTTTCCAATCACAGCAAAGGGTATTAGCTACAAAACAGGGTTTATACTGACGTCTATTTAGTGTCCATCTAAAAACGGATGGACACTATTTAGATTCATCTCAGGACTTATTGAAAGTATCAATTGCGCCGAAAATACCTTCTAATAGCAGCTGTGTTCCTATCACAGCAAGAATAAGGCCCATCAAGCGGGTCAAAATTCTGATGCCGCTCAAACCCAGTAAATGCAGCATTTTTTGACCCGATACAAAACAGATAAAAGTAATAACACAGAGTATTGAAAAAGCAGCTATGGTAGTGGCTATTTCTGTCCAGTTTCCAGTGGCTGAGTAATTCATCGCTGTAGCGATGGTTCCCGGGCCTGCAAGTAATGGAACCGCTAAGGGTGACACAGCGATATCAGCATCATCGTTTTCCTGTGGTTTGTGCATCTTCGAGCTTTCACCATGCAGCATTTGGTAACCAATTAAAAACACCAGAACCCCGCCTGTAATCCTTAGAGCAGGCAGCGTAATATCAAACAGATGGAAAATGATTTTACCTAAGATTGCAAATGTCGTGATAATAAAAAAAGTAATGATCAGGGCTTTAATGGCTATTTTTATTTGCGCTGATTTTTCTTCTTCGCCGGCTAATCCAACAAAAACCGCCGTATTGGCAATGGGATTCATAATGGCAAAAAAGCCCAGAAAAACAGTAACTGCATGTTGCAGAAAATCACTCATTAATTGTTCCTTCAGAGATATACCAGGCAATCTTTACATTAATTACCTGCAAAAACAATGACAGGGTAACGCAGTAAAGAATGAGGTCCCGAAAATTTTTCTTTGGGGCTGGATTTTATTTTAATAAATCCAGTTGAGCAAAGCCGCTCTTACAGATTGGGCAAAACTTTTATTAAACTGCTAAAATACAAGATGAATCAATAAATCATTGCGCTGGAGTATTTATTTCGTGGATTATATCTTTCTGCTGGAAATATTTCTTTTTATCTTATTACTGGGATTTTCTGGTTTTTTTTCCAGTTCTGAAACGGCACTGTTTTCTCTGGACAGTGTGCATCTGGAACAGATGAAGAATGCTAAAAACCCAAAAGTTGGCCTGATTGAGAAACTGCTTTCCGAACCCCGACGTTTAATTGTTACTATTCTGATTGGCAATGAATTTGTCAATGTAACAGCTTCGGTTATTTCCACATCAATGATCATCCAGCTTTTTGGGGCCGAAAACAAATTTTATAACCTGTTTATTATGGTACCTATTCTTCTTATTGCTGGTGAAATTACGCCGAAAACGCTGGCAATCCGTAATAAAGTGGCTTTTGCCAGTTTTGAGTGCGGTCCGATTGATACTTTTTCACGCTGGATTACGCCGCTTCGCTGGGTTGTCAGGAATGTTTCCGATTTTTTTATCACTCTGCTGATAGGTAAAGAACGCTCCCGGGGAAATCTTGTCACTGAAGATATGGTCAGAACCCTGGCAAAGGATGCCGTGGGAAAAGGAGCGCTGGATCAGCATGAAGCCGGATTTATTGAAAGAATATTTGATTTCGGTAATAAACGGCTTGAGGATATGCTAACTGCCCGTTCAGATATTATTTTTATTGCAGTTGACACCCCTCTATCTGAAATAATTGACACCCAGAGGCAAACCAGACAATCCCGGTTTCCTGTTTACGCTGAACATCGTGACGATATTGTCGGTATTCTGCATGCAAGAGATTTATTGGACATTAATTTAGATGGCTTAGATAACATGCCTGAAGAATGGCTGAAATTATTAAGAAAGCCCTATTTTGTGCCCGAGTCCAAACCCGCGATTGAGCTTTTTGATGATTTTCGCACCCATAAACGTTCCTTCGCTATCACCGTAGATGAATATGGCGGCGTCACTGGCCTGGTTACCATGGAAGATTTGCTGGAGTGCATTTTTGGTGATATCCCAAGCCCTTCAGATAATCAACAAGAATTACAGTTCCGCGAAATAAGTAACAACTGCTACTCGATACACGGAAACCTTACACTCGAAGAATTTAATCAACATTTTCATACCAACCTGAAAGAAAGCAGTCTGGAAACGATTGCGGGTTATGTATTACATCAATTTGGAGAACTGCCTGATGAAGGAGATATAATTGATATTGAAGAGCTTCGATTTACGGTGTTAGAAGTTGACAACAACAGAATTGAAGAACTTCAGATGGAAAAACCGGATAACTTATTTGTAACCGAGCAGGAGGCAGACGAGGCTGAACAGCAGACAGAACATGAAATTATTTTACAGGATCAGACGATTGAATCTTCTCCTGCCCAGGCTGAACATCCGGATATAAAGAACTAATATTATGGAAATATCTACTACATTATTTGCAATTTTTATCTGTCTATTACTTGAAGGCTTTTTTTCCGGTTCTGAAATCGCGATCGTCAGTGCTGATCAGTTAAAATTAAGACATAAAGCCGCCAAGGGTTCCCGGGGAGCAAGGCTGGCGCTAAAAATGCTGGAAAAACCTGAATGGTTACTGTCGGTGACATTAATTGGCACCAATATTGCGGTGGTAACTAATACGACAATGGCAGCTGCATTAATGATCCATCTTTTTGGTGAAAATGGCAGCTGGCTGGCCGTGGTATTGGCAGCTCCCCTGATATGGATATTTGGTGAAATAGTACCTAAAAGTGTTTTTCAACAACGTGCGGATGCGATAACACCTTATACCATCTTTATTTTATATTATACGTCTATTCTTTTTTATCCCATACTGGCGGTATTTAGTTTTATAACCCGTCTGCTGTCGAAGTTATCAGGTGGAATCGATGAAAACCCGTTCACTTTACGTGAACAGATTGTAACCATGCTGCAAATGCCGGCTGTTTCGGCAGGTGACATTCAGCCTGAAGAGCAAAATATGATAAAAAGAATGTTTAACTTTTCCGAAACAACAGTCAATGATGTTATGTTACCTCTGATTGAAGTAACTGCGGTTGAAAAAAGTATCAGCTGTGAAAAAGCAAAAAAGATTTCAGCTGAAAAATCCCATATCCGACTGCCAGTATTTGATCAGCGTATTGATAAAATAGTCGGTATTCTGCATACACTGGATCTCATCGGTATTGAACCTGAATCTCCAATTACAGATTTTATCCGGCCAGCACTATATGTTCCTGAATTTAAAAGTATCAAAGACCTGATGTTCGAACTAAAAGCAGAGGGAACAGTGGTCGCAATTGTGGTTGATGAATTTGGCGGCGCAGAGGGCATTGTCACCCTCGAAGATATTATGGAAGAAGTGGTGGAAGATCTGCAAGATGAATATGATGGTCATCATAAAACTTCAGAACAACTTATTCAGCGACTAGGAGAGCGAGATTATATCGTTAACGCCCGGGTTGAGCTGAGTTATCTTTGTGATAACCTGAATATCGAACTTCCAGTTGGAAAATATACAACCCTGGCAGGGTTTATTCTCGATAAAACGCATTCTATACCCTTAGAAGGCGATACGATTAAGGAAAATGAACTGCTATTAACGGTGCATAAAAGCACTGCCCAGGCAATCCTTGAAGTTAGAATTAGCTGGTAATTTTCTTCAGGAGTTTAACTCTGAATACGTAGCAGCAAAGGCGGCAATGGCTCTGTCCAGATCTTCGCGGGTGTGGGCTGCGGAAATCTGGGTACGGATCCGAGCCTTACCTTTGGGGACGACCGGGAAGAAAAAGCCAATGGCATAAATGCCCTGTTGAAGCAGTTTTTGCGACATTTTTTGCGCCAGCACTGCATCACCCAGCATGACGGGTACAATGGGGTGATTGCCGCTTGCAATATCAAAGCCAGCCTGTTGCATGCCTTTACGAAAATAGCGGGTGTTATGCTCCAGACGATCCCGAAGCTCTGTCGAAGCTGAAAGCATATCCAGTACCTTGATGGTAGCGGCACAAATAGCCGGAGCCAGAGTATTGGAGAAAAGATAAGGTCGTGAACGCTGGCGCAGCATATCGACGATTTCCTGTCTTGCCGAAGTATACCCCCCTGAAGCACCGCCCAGCGCCTTGCCAAAGGTGCCGGTAATAATGTCTACCCGCTCCATGACATTATGATATTCATGAATACCGCGACCCGTTTTGCCCATAAATCCTACCGCATGGCAGTCATCATGATGCACCATAGCATCGTATTGGTCCGCCAGATCACAGATCTTATCCAGTTGTGCGATGGTGCCGTCCATAGAAAACACACCGTCTGTAGTGATTAAAATTCTGCGTGCACCGGCGGCTTTTGCAGCTATCAGTTTAACTTCGAGATCGGCCATGTCATTATTTTTATAACGGTACCGAGCCGCTTTACATAAACGTACCCCGTCAATAATTGAAGCATGATTTAATTCGTCAGAAATAACGGCATCATGTTGCGTTAGAATCGTCTCAAATAAACCGGTATTGGCATCAAAACAGGCCGCATAGAGGATGGTATCTTCCATACCCAGAAATTGAGTAACTTTTTGCTCGAGGGTTTTATGGATACTCTGGGTACCGCAGATAAAGCGGACCGAAGAAAGACCAAAACCCCATTGATCATAACTGTCTTTGGCTGCCTGAATAATCTCTGGGTTGTTGGCCAGGCCAAGATAGTTATTGGCACACATATTAATGACTTGTGAACCGTCAGCCAGAGTAATAGCATTTTTCTGATCGGAGGCAATAATGCGTTCAGTTTTCCACAGGCCGGCGGCCTTTATTTCAGCCAGATCTTTTGCCAGGCTTTGTTGTACGCTTTTATAGCTCATCATTTAATCCTGTTGTTGAATAAACTTACATTGCTATCGCAAACGGTGTGTGCCATGTGGATTTAGACCCAACTCAGTACCACTTTACCTGACTGCCCGGAGCGCATGATATCAAAACCCTGTTGAAAATCGCTATAGTCAAAACGATGGGTAATAATTTTTTCCAGCGGAATACCGCTTTGTACCATCATGGTGCCCTTATACCAGGTTTCAAAAATCTCACGACCGTAGATCCCCTTGATGAACAGCCCCTTGAATACCACCTGATCCCAGTCAATCCCCGTTCCTTCCGGCATTATCGCCAGCATGGCGATTTTACCCCCATTGATCATTTTGCTCAGCATATCCCTGAATGCATGAGGAGATCCAGACATTTCCATACCCACATCAAAACCTTCGAGGATACCCAGACTGCGCATAAATTCTCTGGTGATAGTGTCATTATTGACATTAAGCGGAATCGCTTTGGGTACTATCTGCTTCACCAGATCCAGGCGGTATTGATTCACATCGGTAATGACAATATTCCGCACACCACAGTGGGCAGCGACCATTGCAGCCATAATTCCAATGGGTCCGGCGCCAGTGATCAATACGTCTTCACCAACCATATTAAAAGACAATGCGGTATGCACTGCATTGCCATACGGGTCAAAACAGGCTAAGACCTCGGTGGGAATTTCACTATTGGGCCTGAAGATATTTTTAGCCGGAATAGACAGGTATTCTGCAAAACAGCCGGTGCGGTTCACACCGATACCTATGGTATTGGGACACAGGTGACGTCTGCCTGCCAGGCAGTTACGGCAGCGCTCACACACTATATGGCCTTCTCCGGAAACAATATCGCCGATACTCAAGCCAGTAACATTGGCTCCCATATCGAGGATCTCACCGGCAAATTCATGTCCTATAGTCATGGGAACAGGAATGGTTTTCTGTGCCCAGGCATCCCAGTTGTAGATATGCACATCCGTGCCGCAAATGGCGGTTTTGTGAATTTTAACCAGCACATCATTATTATCGATGTGCGGAAGCTCCACGTCTTCCATCCAGAGACCTGGTTTGGCGTGTCTTTTTACCAGAGCTTTCATCGTTTGCATAATCATTCCCTTATTTTACTTTTTGACTGCTCAGCGTATTCGAAATATTTCACTGATTTTTTGATATCAGGTATTTATTGACCTGCAAGGATGACTTCGGCTCCTGCCTCTCGCATGCATTTCCACCATCCATGGTGGTCAAGTGGGAAATGCAGGTTATGCATGGAGCAATTATCTGCCTTACGCAAACACCTGATATCAAGAACTTACGTATACATCTAAAATACGCTGAATAGTTACCAAATTTCTTATTTTTTTTCCAAAATCAGTGCCTTCAATTCATCAATCTTTCGATTCAACTCTCTGATCTCCTGATCCTCACCATCCAGCTGTTCTTCCTGTTTGATTTTTTCATGTTCTTCATTGAGTACATTCACCACAATCCCTATCACCATATTTAAAAAAGCAAAGGCTGTGAAAAAGATAAAGCTGAGATAATAAATCCAGCTCAGGGGATAGACTGCCATGGTCTCATACATTACATCAGTCCAGTCCTCGAAGGTCATCACCCGAAAAAGCGTCAACATGGATATAGAAATATCATTCCATAACACCGGATTGATGGGCGCAAAAAAAGTCGTCCCAACAGCCGCGTAGATATAGAAAATAATAAACATCAGGGCGATCACATAGCCCAGCTGCGGCAGAGCTATAAGTAGAGAATTGAGCAGCATTCTCAATTCCGGAATAATGGAAACCATGCGCAAGACCCTGAAGATACGAATCAAACGTCCAACTAATGCCAGCTCGCTGTCTTCAATCGGGATCAGGCTGACGAGCACAATCAGCGTATCAAATATATTCCAGCCTTTTTTAAAGAAATCTTTCTTATGCTGCTCACCCAGAAATCGTATCGTAATTTCGAACAGAAAGATAAAGGTAATTAACCAGTCCAGAATATGCACCAGCTTTAAAGTTGTCGGAGAAATATCATAGGTCTTGGCACCAATCACCAGAGCCGAAAAAATGATAATAAAAACGACAAAACCTTCGAAAAATTTGTTGCTGCGTAATTTGTAAAACGAACGTTGCAGTTTTTGATTGGTGGTGAGTGTTTGAGTTTCTACTGGCATTTTAAATCGTCTATTTCTTAAGACACTTTTAAATAAGTGTTCACAGATTATTCAGTTTTCCATTATCACATAAGCAATAGCGAATTCCTTTTCATCGGCGATCGAGAGATGGATCTGCTTGATGCCAAGGCGTTCCTTCAGCTCCTTTGCCCTGTCATAGAGTACCACCAGAGGCTTTCCCATTTCATCATGAGTAATACCGATATGCTTTAAACTGAGCCCTGTGGAAAAACCGGTCCCAAAGGCTTTGGCTACGGCTTCTCTGGCGGCAAATCGTTTGGCCAGAAAATGTTCCTGCTGATGACTGTTCGAAAATTCCATGAACTCGGCATGAGTAAGAATGCGTTTAGCGAATCGTTCGCCCTGTCTTTGCAGAATCTCGGACATTCTCGAGATGCTGACAATATCAGTCCCAATACCGCTGATCATTATTTGTTTCTGGCTTGCAGCATTAAGCGTTTCATTTCTCTGACAGCCTCGCTCAAACCACTGAAAACTGCCTGAGCAATAATCGCATGACCAATATTCAGTTCCTCTATATCAGTCAGTGTCGCAATCGGCTGGACATTATGATAATGCAGGCCGTGGCCGGCATTAACATGCAGTCCCAGGGATTTGGCATAAAGCACTCCTTCGCGGATACGAGCAAATTCATCTTGCTGTTGCTGACCGGAAAAGTCAGCATAATGACCGGTATGAATTTCAATCACGGGTGCTTTAACCTCTGCAGCGGCTTCAATCTGCTGTTTATCAGCATCAATAAACAGGGATGTTCGAACACCCGCTGCTGCAAGGCGCTCACAGGCAGCGGCAATTTTGTGTATTTGCGAGGCTACGTCCAGCCCCCCCTCAGTCGTTAACTCTTCACGCTTTTCAGGCACCAGACAACACTCGGCAGGTTTAACCTGTTCGGCAATTGCCAGCATCGAATCGGTTACCGCCATTTCCAGATTCATACGCGTCTGCAGGATGTCTTTTAGCATGTACACATCACGTTCCTGAATATGCCGCCGATCTTCACGCAAATGCAGGGTAATGCCGTCGGCACCTGCCTGCTCAGCATCCATGGCGGCCTTAACAGGATCAGGATAACGGGTACCTCTGGCCTGTCTCAGCGTTGCAATATGATCGATATTCACACCGAGTAAAATAGTATTCGAATTTTTCAAAATAGTCTTCAACAATAGTCCTTAAGCAGAATTCTTAAAAAAAAGTCCTCAACAGTAAAGCTGTCTAAACGTTTCTCGACTTTTGAGAGGCCTGTATCCCAAATGAGCACTCAGTGCACATTTTAATAATTGTTTGCTTTCATGCAAGGTTTGCTTATCATTAAATTGTAATCGGGACAAGTTAATCAGGGTTTGTCCACTCACCACTATTAATTCTGATGCGGAATGTCTATGCAGAGAAGGGCCTGCGTTAATGTCATAATAGTACTGTTTATGTGCCAGAACCGTTCCCCCCGTGTGCGTATCACGGACAAGGTTTAATCCGTATCCCAGAAATTCCAGCAATTTCAATTCGAAATAACGCAGGGGAATTTCCAGATTAATATGCTTATTCTCTGAGATATCATTCTTTCTATCGAATTTGGCAGCAGCATCATGTTGCGGGTATAGAAATAAATTCAGGGTTTCACTGTAAAGAGAGAAAATATCAGCGCATTCTGTATCTGCTGGCAATAAGCGCAGCAATAGTTCATTCAGATAATAGGCGCAATAGAGTGATTTACCCTTTAGTTTCCAGACCCTAGATACCGTATCGATGTCTTTTAGGTAAAGTAAATCTCCTTTCCCCGATAAGGATATTTTAAGTTCCTGAAAAGGCTGCACAGAAGACATGAGATTTTTTCTGGATTGCCTGATACCACGAGCAATAACAGACACTTTCCCCTGCTCTGGAAGGAAAAAATAAATGATCAGGCTGTTATTGCGATAAGGGAAGTGATGTAGTACTGCCGCAGTCTGGTTATGCAGGTTAATTCTGGAAACCATCGTCATATCCCAGACTTTTCAGGGCTCTTTCATCATCCGACCAGCCTTCCTTAACCTTAACCCAAAGCTTCAGAAACACTTTTTTTGCATACAGTTCTTCCATCGACAAACGAGCCTGTTTGCCAATTTCTTTCAACTGCTGGCCTTTGCTGCCAATAATGATAGCTTTTTGATTCTGCCGTTCAACCCAGATAATCGCTGCAATATTGATGATATTTTTCTTATCTTCGTAGGCCTCGATTTCTATACTCACCGCATAAGGAATTTCCTGGCCTAATAACCGCATGACTTTTTCTCGAATTAATTCTGCCGCCAGAAACCGATCTGTTTTGTCTGTGATCTGTTCTTCTGGAAAATAAGCAGGGGAAAAGTGTAATAATTTTTCTATCTGCAGTTCAAGTTCAGCAATGTTCGTTCCCTTTTGGGCTGAAATGGGAACAACCTGAGCAAAATTGATACGTTTGGATAAGTCGTTAATAAATGGCAGTAACTGCTGTTTGTTTTTTACTTTATCCACTTTATTGACTGCTAAAATAACAGGCTGTGGGCAGTCAGAAAGCAGTTCCATGACATAATCATCTTCTTCAGTCAGTCTCATATGATCGACCACAAAAATTATCACATCGACATCTCTCAAGCTATTTATGGCTTCCCTGTTCATATATCGGTGTATGGCACCGCTTTGTTTCTGGTGTAATCCGGGAGTATCGATATAAACTGCCTGGGCTCTGGAGGTGGTTTTTATACCTAGTAAACGATGGCGGGTAGTCTGGGGTTTTTTGGAGGTAATACTCAGATGTAAGCCCAGGATATGGTTGAGCAGGGTTGACTTACCGACATTGGGGCGTCCAATGATGGCCACATAACCACTACGATAATCATCCGGGATATTGTTGGGAAAATCGAGATTCATGGTTTGTATATTATTTAATTAGTAATAACCCGCTTCAGGTGATCTGTTCCAGCATCATCTCAGCACTTTTCTGCTCCGCTGCACGGCGGCTGCTGCCAATAGCTGATACCGCTGCATTCAATTCTTTAACAATACATTTGACATGAAAAGTTTGCGCATGCTCCTGCCCCTGAACATCAATGACCTCATAGTGAGGCAACTCATATTTATTCGCTTGCAGATACTCTTGCAGACGAGTTTTAGGATCTTTCAGATCCAGATCGGTTATATGTTCCAGTCGATCATTATACCAGGATAAAACGCAGTTTCTGGCCTGTTCGATATCAGAATCCAGGGCTATAGCACCAATAATTGCTTCCATGGCATCGGCCAGAATGGAGGTTCGGCGAAAGCCGCCGCTTTTTAACTCTCCGCCACCCAGATTGAGATATTGACCTACTTCGAACTGACGAGCAATACTGGCAAGTGTTTTACCTTTGACCAACATGGAACGATAACGACTTAAGTTACCTTCATCATCCTTAATAAAGCGATGATAAAGCTCATGTGCCATCACATAGCCAATGATAGAATCGCCTAAAAATTCCAACCGTTCATTATTATTTTTTCCGACACTGCGATGACTTAATGCTAATTTCAGATAATTCGTATCTTTAAACTGATAGCCCAGTTTATTACATAAAGATTGCAGATCTTTGTTCAATTTCGGACCAGTTCAACATGTTTTTCACGTACAAAAACGATATAGATGTTACTGGCGAAGTGGACCCGGTCTTCATAATCCAGATAAACATCTACCTGATTATTATTGGCTTTAATAATTTCGAAATCATCTTTGGTAACACTTTTTACCTGATTGATCGTCATACGATTCTCTATCAAGCGCCAGATATCTCTTTTTGACTTTTGGGTAATACCCGGTTCAAGCTTCAAAGAGTCCAGGATCGTGTTCATGGTATGATTACTGACTACATAGGGAAAGAGTATCATAGCCAGATAAGCAAAAAACAGGAAAATGGCCAGCACCACTATCCATCCAACCAATGTAAAACCTTTTTGCTGTTTGAGTCTACGCGCCTGTTTCAACATTTTACTATCCTGCATTCTGATTATTTGATTGATTTGCCAATTCGATTAAAGAACATGGCATGTCCCGTATCCCAATTAAACCAGATCATGAATGCTTTGCCAACCAGATTATCCTCTGGAACCAGTCCCCAGAAACGGCTATCGTGACTTTCATCACGGTTATCTCCCATAACGAAATAGTGTCCATCTGGTACCACAAAATCAATGATTCCTCTTTTGCTGAAAGCAGGGTAATACATATGACTCATAGCAGGCCGATTGGGCACCAGTAAAATATCATGTTTTACTCCCATCAGATCTTCATTTTTCAAAATAGCACCGCTCATTTTTTCTCCTGAACCCCGGCCCTCATAAATGCCCATCGCCTGCTGAGGCATCAATTTATCATTAATATAAAGCATCTTATTCTGGTAAACGATGTGATCACCAGGAATGCCAATAACGCGCTTGATAAAATTGATAGAGGGATCGACGGGGTAACGAAAAACCGCTACATCCCCATTTTTCGGCTTAGCATAATCATAGATTTCAGTATTCAGCACCGGCAGACGTACACCATAACTAAATTTATTGACCAGAATAAAATCACCCACCCAGAGATTGGGCATCATGGATTGTGAAGGTATACGAAAAGGTTCAAACAGAAACGAACGTAGAATAAGAACAATCAGAAAAATGGGGAACAGTGACCTGGCATAATCAACCAGCACCGGATCAGACATAATAGCATCACGTTCCTGAGCAGTCAGATCTTCACCTTTATCATTAATCTTAGCCTGCTGCCGGGTTCGCCTGTCCTTCTCCCAAAATAGTTTATCCAGTCCCCAGACTATACCGGTGACAAAAGTTAAAATTACTAATACCAGTGCTATATCAAAATCCATCTGTTTCTCTTTATATTTTTATATTTTTAGTGTTACTACTCGGCATCTCTATGAGATCATGCCTGCTGCCAGGTCACTCAGGGCAATATTTCAGATACGCCGAATAGTTGCGTTATAGTTACTATACCTACCACTTAGTTTCCATCCATAAATAGCCATCTAAAAACGGATGGACACTACTTAGTATGGTTTTATGATTTTCCAATATGTAATACAGCCAGAAATGCTTCTTGAGGAATTTCCACTCGGCCCACCTGTTTCATACGCTTTTTACCCGCTTTTTGCTTTTCGAGCAATTTACGTTTGCGCGTGATGTCACCGCCATAACATTTTGCTGTGACATTTTTTCTTAAAGCTTTAACATTGGTGCGGGCAATAATCTTCGAACCCACAGCTGCCTGAATAGCCACATCAAACATCTGACGCTGTATCAGCTCCTTCATTTTTTCTGTTAATTCACGCCCTCTGGACAGGGTTAAACTTTCGTGAATGATCAGGGATAAGGCATCCACGATCTCAGCATTAATTAGAATATCCATTTTCACCAGATCTGATGCCTGGAAACGTTCAAAATGATATTCAAGTGAAGCAAATCCCCGACTCACAGATTTTAGACGATCAAAAAAATCAAGTACCACCTCATTTAACGGCAGTTCAAAGGTCATGCTCACCTGGTGACCTAAATAGTTCATTTTTTTCTGCACGCCGCGTTTTTCAATACACAGGGTGATCACGTTGCCCACATATTCCTGGGGCAACAATATATTCGCAGAAATTATCGGCTCGCGGATCTCTTCAATAGTTGATCGATCGGGTAATTTGGCCGGATTATCTACCTCAATCACTTCCCCTTTGGTCGTTAAAACCTGATAGATAACGGTGGGAGCGGTAGTAATCAGATCCAGATCATATTCCCGTTCCAGACGCTCCTGAATGATTTCCATGTGCAGCATGCCGAGAAACCCGCAACGAAAACCAAAACCTAGCGCTTGCGAGACTTCCGGCTCATAGAATAAAGCCGCATCATTAAGCTTTAGTTTTGAAAGCGCTTCACGAAAATCCTCGTAATCATCAGATGATACTGGGAATAAACCGGCAAAAACACGAGGCTGTACTGCTTTAAATCCAGGCAAACTCTCCTTGCAGGGGTTATGCAGTGATGTCAGGGTGTCACCGACCGGGGCACCATAAATATCCTTAATACCGGCAATCACATACCCTACTTCACCGGCGGTCAGTAATGTCTTTGGTTCACGTTTAGGAGTAAAAATACCTACACCGTCAACCAGATGACTGCGTCCGGTCGACATAACCAGCATTTTTTCTTTTTGTTTCAAGGTACCCCGCATAACACGTACCAATGACACCACCCCCAGATAATTGTCAAACCAGGAATCAATGATTAGCGCCTGCAGGGGAGCCTCTCTATCACCTTTCGGTGGAGGCACTTTAGCCACCAGATATTCTATAACTTCTTTAACGCCTTCACCGGTTTTGGCGCTGCATCTTGGGCATTCATCGGCGTCCAGACCTATCACTTCTTCTATTTCAGCGATAACCCGTTCAGGATCTGCGGCAGGCAAATCGATTTTATTCAGGATGGGCAAGACCTCCAGTCCCTGGTCAATGGCGGTATAACAGTTAGCCACACTCTGCGCTTCAACGCCCTGTGAAGCGTCCACAATCAGTAAGGCGCCTTCACAGGCAGCCAGGGAACGTGATACCTCATAGGAAAAATCAACATGTCCAGGAGTATCAATAAAATTCAGCTGGTAGGTATTACCGTCATCGGCTTTATAGTCCAGGGACACACTCTGGGCTTTAATCGTGATGCCGCGCTCACGTTCAAGATCCATGGAATCCAGAACCTGTGCCTGCATTTCTCGTTCGGCAAGTCCACCACAGATCTGGATAATACGATCGGCAAGTGTAGACTTTCCATGGTCAATATGTGCAATTATTGAGAAGTTTCTAATAAACTCTAATTCAGCCACTCGGTATAAAGCCTCAGATGATCGGTAAATCGGACAATCTTAACAAAATATCAAATAAAAGTAGAGATTACTTTACTATCGTTTCACTGATATATTGTTCAAATCTCGCCTGATCAAAAAAATAGCGGCATAGCTCCTGCCCCTGTTCATTTGTCAACACCGGTATCAACAGACCATACTGCTCTTTCAGTTGCACATCCTCATCAATGTCATGCATTATTATTTCTAACTTGCAGGACGATTGATAAGGAGTTAACAGTGCAAGCACATCATCACAGAGGTGACATCCCTGACGATAATAAAAATTAAGTTTAATCATTTAGAGTTTATTTGCAGTCATTCAACCGAGATTAAAGATGGGGATATGATATGCGCAGGAGAAGAGATTTTTTTTAACACGACAGGCTGAAATTGAGTTCTGGCTTTAGCATTGTGCGTGATTTTTTTTGCATATCCAAGGCCTGCCATCAGGCCTGCTGCAGAGCCCGCCACGGCGAGTAAATCACGCAGTTCAGGAAATAACAAATCTGCTAATCCTGCGGCCATGCCGCCAAACGCCAGCATCAGCAGCAAAGGCAACAGGTAGATTAGAAAAGAACCGCTAAGCAGGGCTTTTTCATCAATGCCGATGATAACCTGATCGCCAATTTTTAACTGTTTGTTATTCAAACACTTAACCTGGCTGAATCTGTTACCTACCAGACTGGAAAGTACCCGGGTTCCACATCCTGCTTTTACAGAACAGCGGCCGCAACTGGAACTGCGACGGGTCTGAACCCACACATAGTCACCTTCACAATCAACAACGCTGGCCTGTTCTTCTATCATGCCTGGTTAAGTGAGTTATTTATTGATGGAATCCAGAATCTTGATTGCAGCATCAACGGGAATAGCTCCAACCACTATAATCTGGTGATCATTCATCGTTTTACCAGCAATGGTCAGCGGACCTGTTTTGGCAATTCCCTCCATTGCCCTGGCCTTACTTTCAAGTTCTTCAATAAATACCGAGACGGTGGCCAAACCATCACTAAGGTGTAATTGTTCGTTGCGTTTCAGGGAATCTGCTAACTTATTCTGGCGATAACTAATAATCTGAAATCCGGGCGGCAATAGTGAACGGTTCACAAATGACTTAATTATTTTCTCATTATCAGGCTGCAATGCACTGCATTTCGGAATTGCTTCAGACTCATGCTGTTCAACATTTTTATGCCCGCCGACTGCCGCAGATGACTCAATATCAATGTTTGAAAATAGATATTGCTCAATGATATCGTGGCGTTTACTTGTAAGTTGGTATTTTAGAAGAATCCCGGTTTCCGGTTCAAACCAGAGTTCATAACCATAGCGAAACCGATCGTCAGGTAATAGAGAAACATGCAAGGCATTTACACCTGCCACACGCTCCAGTTTGTCCGCAACAAATTGATAGTTCTGGCGCAAATAGTTTATGTTATTATTGATTCTGAAAGGAAAGCTTGAAGAAAATGCCTGAAACTGATATTTCCAGCCATTATCCATAAGACAGTATTGGTTATTCAGCAATCTATTGCTTGCGGGCGAATTATTATCCAGAGCACTGAATGTTTCCAGTATCACACCCTGTGGATCTTTTTTGCGGGTAACATGGATAGTTTGCAGTCCATCCGCACAAAGAGAAACAAACGTGCCATTATAAAGCTGCTGATCTCCCTGCCTGACAAACTTTTCCAGAGTGCTGACCAGTTGTTCGTCCTGACTGGAAGTAGATGCAGATAAACTTGTTACCGAAATAGACAACAGTACATAAAAAAAAGCTATAGAAGAAATCTTTGCCGGTAAAATTCTGTTCAAATTGATATCTCTATTTTTTAATGCTTATTTATCTGCAATTAAACACACAAGGATAGAAAAACTACGGACATCGAAAAGGTATTATTCTACTGCTTCGGTTGATAACTGACCGCTCTGATCCTTGGTGTAAATGACGAATTAAATGACGAACGATTAGAACTGCCTTCATGTTCTTTGACATAATTCTGGATCTGCTGGCTTAACATGGGGTCAGCCTTGATCCAGGTAAAATGCTCAGACGTATCGGCCGCAGCATCAATGGACTGCGCTAACGCAGGGCTATTTCCGGAAACCATATTTGTTGGCAATGGGCTGGATACTTTATCGCTGGTATGTGTTAAAGCAGCCACAGATACATTATTTTGCTGTTGTAAATGCTGCACGGTAAACAGAGTAGCAAACATCACGGTAGCTGCCACTGATGTACCTGCCACTATACGGTTGGATAACAATCGCGAAAACCAGCTGGTATTCATCTGCCCATATTGTTCCTTATCTTCAGCATATTGCTGGCCTGAACCGTGTTTGTGATTCATTGGGCGTTGATGAGCTGGGAGCCCATCAGCAAAATTCTTATTAACTGGATCATCAGTAAAATAAGCCGGTTGTTCCTCTAATGCTTGAGAAACACGGGTCAGCAAATTAGTTTTTAGCAATTCACCATGCAGTTGATCATGCATGCTGTCATGTACCATCTGATGACGCCGCCAGAGTTCCATCAAGTCTGGATCCCCCAACATTCTGTCCAGCATCAAACCGCTGTCTTTAGATGATAATTCACCATCAAGTAAGGCTGAAAGATGTTCACGCACTGTCTGGTTTTTATCCGTGATATTCATGACATGGTCATCCAATCTTGTTAATAATAACGTTGTGCAAAATAAACAGCCCCTGGTATCAACTGCCGCTTAAAAGGGGTTTCAGTTCATTATCTATTGACTCTCTGGCTCTGAAAATCCTTGAACGAACAGTTCCTACAGGACATTCCATAACTTCTGATATTTCGTCATAGCTCATGCCTTCATATTCGCGCAGGGTAATAGCAATTTTCAAATCTTCAGGTAAATCTGCTATGGCTCGTTCTATGGCTTGCCTGATTTCCATTTTTAATAGATTCGCCTCTGGTGTTGTATTATCTTTGAGAGCAGAATTACCGTCATAATATTCTGCATCCACAATATCAATGTCCGAACGTGGCGGTCGTCTACTTTGTGCAGTCAGATAATTTTTAGCCGTATTCACTGCAATACGGTACAGCCAGGTATAAAAAGCACTATCACCGCGAAAACGCGGCAAGGCTTTGTAAGCCTTGATAAAGGCTTCCTGCACAACATCCAGGACCTCATCAGGATCACGTATATACGGCGTCACCAATTTGGCCAATTTGTGCTGATATTTCAGTACCAGCAAATCAAAAGCACTTTTGTCTCCATGCTGAACCCGACGTATAATGTCCAGATCAATTTCATTTTGCGAATCTTTATTTTGCGATGCATCGCTGTGCGAAAAACTGTCGCTCATTCATCCCTCTGTATAAAACTAAATCTGGGCACTAATATAGCATTAATATTACCCCTGCTACAAAAAAGAGTGCTATAAAGAAGGAACGGTAAATGAGCTTATCTCACGCAAAAAATCATTTTCTTATCATCTGTCATTTAAGACCCATGCAGCAAAAAATAGTTCATACTCAATTCCCGCAAATTGTTAAATTTGAATGTTGGGTCTAATAAATTTAAGATGAACTGATTAAAATCATCGGCCTATGAAAATTCCCATGAACAATCCATGTTTTGATGTAGTAATCGTCGGCACAGGTGCAGCAGGTTTAACCGTTGCCCTTGAACTCGCTGACAGCGTAAAAATCGCTCTTATTTCCAAAGGTTCCATTTTTGAAGGTTCTACCCGGTATGCCCAGGGAGGCATTGCATCCGTTCTTGATGAAATTAATGACAGTGTCGAATCTCATATACAAGACACCATAAATGCCGGGGCAGGATTATGTCACCCTGATGCAGTTAGATTTACCATCGAACGTAGCAAGGCTGCTATTGACTGGGTTATTGATCAGGGCGTGATGTTTTCCCGCAATGAAACCAATGACAGCTACCATCTAACCCGTGAAGGCGGTCATACACAGCGCCGTGTGATTCATGCTGCAGATGCAACCGGCCGGGCAATTTCTGAAACACTGGTAGAAAAAGTCCGCTCGCATTCCAATATCACCCTGTTTGAAAACCATTTAACAGTTGATCTGATTGTTTCCCAGGGTGAGGAAAAGCGATGTGTAGGTATCTATTTATTAAATAAAAAAACCAATGCTGTTATCGGACTGTCGGCAAAGTTCTCCGTATTAGCAACTGGCGGTGCCAGTAAGGTATACCTGTATACCAGTAATCCCGACAGTTCAACCGGTGATGGTATCGCCATGGCCTGGCGGGCGGGATGCCGGGTTGCAAATATGGAGTTTAACCAGTTTCACCCTACTTGCCTGTATCATCCAAAAGCCAAGTCATTTTTGATTACCGAGGCCCTCAGAGGTGAAGGTGCCAAGTTGAAACTCCCTGATGGCTCAGCATTTATGCATAAATTTGATCCCAGAAAAGAGCTGGCCCCTCGTGATATCGTTGCCCGCGCAATTGATTATGAAATGAAAAGAACCGGCTCCGATTTTGTCTATCTGGATATCAGTCACAAACCTGCAGATTTTATCAAAGGGCACTTCCCCACCATTTATAAACGTTGTCTGGAGTTTGCTATTGACATGACCAAAGAGCCTGTTCCGGTTGTTCCCGCAGCACACTATACGTGCGGTGGTATTATGACAGATCTTGACGGGCAAACCGATTTACCCAACCTGTTTGCAGTCGGTGAAACTGCATTTACCGGTTTACACGGCGCTAACCGAATGGCCAGCAACTCACTGCTGGAATGCCTGGTTTTTTCGCGTGCTGCAGCTGCTAGAATTCTTCAGGGTCTGGCTCATGAAATACACCATGTGCCTCTTGTACCATGGGACGACAGTCGAGTTACAGGTTCCGAAGAAGGCGTACTGGTTACCCATAACTGGGATGAATTAAGACGTGTGATGTGGAACTATGTAGGCATTGTTCGCAGTAACAAACGTCTTTTACTGGCACGAGAACGGATCAAACTGCTGAAGAGAGAAATCGATGATTATTATCGTCAATATCTGATCAACAATGATCTCATTGAACTGAGAAATCTGGTCAATGTAGCTGAACTTATCATTAATAGTGCCATGTCAAGAAAGGAAAGCCGCGGTTTACATTACACTCTGGACTACCCCTATAAGGATGACCAGGCTTTTTTAAAGGACACCATTTTAACACCAGCAGAGCATAAATAATCTCAACTCTGGATCATTGGTAAGCTCTTAAGAATCAATAGGTGTTTGTGGAAGATAAATGAAGGCTTTCTGTATAATCTGCGTAACTATTCAACTCAGCGTATCTATAAGATCGTGCTTGATATCAGGCATTTATTGACCCACATGGATGTGGGAAATGCAGGTTATGCATGGAGCAATGACCTGCCCAGAAGACGCCGTAAATACATCCCTGCAGGCTTGAATGTGGCATCCGCCACATACACTTGACCTACATGACCAATATGTACAGCAGAAATGCATGCAAGATGCAGCAGCCCAAGTCATTCCTGCAGCTCAGGTTTATGTTTCATGCATCGATGCAGCGTTCACAATAAGCTGACTTTTTAACCGGCGGAACTGTTTACTGCCAACCATTTCAGCATTGAGCAGCAATGAAAATGTTTGCCACTGAATGCCAAATCTCTGCTGACCCAAACTCAAAACAGCAAAATTATCAGTTAAACAGCTCTGAGACAGTATGGCCAGTTTTTCTATCTGTCCATTTTTCAACTCTAGCAGACAGCCATTCAGCTCTGTAATAAGTACTCGCTTAATCGAACGGGGATGAGTGAATAATACGTGCTGGCGTAAAATCTTTATCGCCACAACAAGGCTGACCAGCAGCAGCATCAGTTTATAAATGATTGCTAGTTGCAGCGTCGCTATTGCACTGGCCAGGCACAACAACAGTAGAAGATATAAACCGAGGATCTTCTTCGAAGCTTTAATATCAAGGAGCAAGCCGCTGGCAGGCAGCTTTTCTAATTGTCTGGACAACTTCCCTGAGTCCATCATCATCCGTTTCCTGTTTTCCCATAAGACAGTTAGATAATACAGGATCTGCCTGTTTTAATAAATCCTCAAATAACCCCGCTAATTGGGTTTTATAGTCTCCTTCCGGCTAGTTTTGCATCTATTTTTCAATTGCTGTTGAATATAGTGAGAAAAAGCACTATTTATAAAAAAATTAAATCGGAGTTAGTTAGCAATGTCAGATAACTGGATTACTTTTCTTAGTGACAAAGGAGCTTTATTTAATCAGCAGCATGAAGTTCAGTTCAATCAAACCATTACTGATTTTGATCAAGAGCTGTTATTGACTGATCTGTCCTGGCTTGGATTAATAGAAGTATCCGGTGATGACCGACAAAGTTTTTTACAAGGCCAGGTGTCTAATGATATCCATGCCGTCAGTTCATCATTGTCGCATTTAAGTGCTTACTGCACACCTAAGGGGCGTATGCGTGCACTGTTCACTATTTTATCACGCCAGACAGCGCTGCAAAACAAGCTATATCTGCAGCTTCCGATTGAAATGCTGCAAGCCAATCTGCAACGCTTGCAGATGTTTGTCATGATGAGTAAAGTTGAATTAAAAGACGTCAGTGAAGATTTGATCAGAATAGGTGTATGCGGAACTCAGGCTATCAAATACCTGCGGCAACAGGGTTTATCCATCCCTGAGGAAGTTAATGCGGTTAGCCAGTCCAGAGATATCAGTTTGATCCGTCTGGCAGGTGAAATGCCTAGATTTGAATGTGTCGGCGGCCTGCAAAGTATGCAAAAGATGTGGCTCTCACTTTCTCCACAGGCAAAATTAATCGACACCCGGCACTGGAAATTACTTAATATACATGCCGGCATGCCCAGTATCTACCCGCAAACCAATGAAACTTTTATCCCGCAAATGCTTAATTTACAGGCACTTAATGGCATCAGTTTTAAAAAAGGCTGTTATACCGGACAGGAAGTAGTTGCCCGCATGCAGTATCTGGGCAAATTAAAACGCCATATGTACCTGGCTCACAGTAATAGTGAAACATTACCTGCAGTTGGAGCGCCTGTCTTTTCACCGGGCTTCAGCAGCGGTCAGGGTGAAGGTAATATCGTAGATGCTCAACCTGCTCTGGAAGGCGGTGTCGATATGCTAGTCGTGGTGACTAATGATGCCTATGATAGTCAGAATGTCTTTCTTGATGAAGAACATCAGCAGCAATTGAATTTTAAACAACTCCCTTATAGCCTGGAAAGCTAAGTATTTCATAAAGATTGAAAGGCCATTTTCTATATCCAGTCGTCCTGTTGCCTGTCCTTTACCCGTTAGTTGTCATTGCCTGCCGGACGCATATGCGGGAATAACAATACATCTCGAATGGAAGGAGAATTTGTCAGCAGCATAACCAGTCGATCGATACCTATCCCCTCTCCCGCTGTAGGCGGCAAACCATGTTCCAGAGCGATAATATAATCTTCATCGTAATGCATGGCTTCATCATCACCGGCTTCTTTTTCCCTGACCTGGCGGATAAAACGTTCTGCCTGATCCTCAGCATCATTTAATTCGGAAAAGCCATTCGCCAGCTCACGCCCGGCAACAAAAAATTCAAAACGGTCAGTAACAAAAGGATCTTCATCATTACGCCTGGCTAACGGAGACACTTCGGTAGGGTAAGCAGTAATAAACGTCGGATCCATGAGGCGATGCTCTACGGTTTTTTCAAAAATTTCAATTTGCACTTTACCGAGACCATAGCTGTCTTTCAAAGGAATTTCCAGTGACTCTGCAATGTTACAGGCCAGCGTCAGATCATCGAGCTGTGCCACCGTCAAGTCGGGATTAAAATGAAGAATAGATTCTTTAACTGTCATGCGCGCAAACGGCTGGCTAAAATCGATCATCATATCCTGATATGTCAATTGGCTCTTGCCGACCACATCCACCGCCAACCCCTGAAGCATCTCTTCGGTCAAATCCATCAGATCATGATAATCAGCATAAGACTCATAAAATTCCAGCATGGTAAATTCCGGATTATGACGGGTTGATAGACCTTCATTTCTGAAATTACGATTAATTTCAAATACCCGTTCAAAACCGCCGACGACCAGTCTTTTCAGATACAGTTCCGGAGCAATACGTAAAAACAGCTCCATATCCAGAGCATTGTGAAAAGTGCTGAATGGACGAGCGGTTGCTCCTCCTGGAATAGCCTGCATCATCGGAGTTTCAACTTCCAGAAAACCTCTTTGAGTCAAAAATTCACGGATATAATGAATAATTCTGGAACGTAAAATAAAGGTTTCACGCGTTTCATCACTCATAATGAGATCAATATATCGCTGACGATAGCAGATTTCCTGATCAGACAAGCCTTTGAATTTTTCAGGCAAGGGTCTGAGGGCCTTGGTTAATAGCTGTATTTTATCTACCCTGATAGATAGTTCATCCGTTTTGGTTTTAAACAGAACACCTTCTGCACCAATGATATCGCCTATGTCCCACTTTTTGAAATGCTCATTGTAGAAATTTTCCGCTAATGCATCTCTTTGTACAAACAGCTGAATAACGCCATCCATATCTTTGAGCGTTGCAAAACTGGCCTTGCCCATCACCCGCTGCAGCATCATACGACCAGCTACACTGACCCGGATCTGTTGCTGCTCCAGTTCTTCTTTGCTGAGTTGATCATATTGCGTGTGCAAATCGGCCGATAGAGAATTACGACGAAAATCATTAGGGAAGGCATTACCCGCTTCTCTTAACTCAGACAGCTTTGCACGACGCTGGGTTATTAACTTGTTCTCATCTAGCTGGGGTGTTTCTGACATTCATTGACTCGCTTGCAGGTTAAGATTAATGGGCGTCTTAGTTGAACATATTGGTTGCTGCACCTGATATCAGGTACCTACTGCTGTGCTTTGAGTGAAGCTTCAATAAACGGAGTAATATCACCATCGAGTACGGCCTGGGTATTACTCGACTCAACTCCGGTTCGCAAATCCTTGATACGTGCCTGATCCAGTACATAGGAGCGGATCTGACTGCCCCAGCCAATATCTGATTTAGTGTCTTCGAGTTCCTGTTTTTCACTATTGCGCTTCTGGATCTCCAACTCATAGAGTTTGGCTTTGAGCATTTTCATTGCCGCTGCCTTATTTTTATGCTGGGAGCGATCATTTTGACACTGCACCACCGTATTGGTCGGTTCGTGGGTAATTCTGACCGCAGAATCTGTTTTATTGATGTGCTGCCCGCCTGCCCCGCTGGCACGATAGGTGTCGATGCGTAAGTCGGCAGGATTGATGTCAATATCAATGTCATCACTGACTTCTGGATAAGCAAACACCGAGGCAAAAGAAGTATGCCGACGGTTGCCCGAATCAAACGGAGATTTTCTTACCAGACGATGAACGCCAGTTTCTGTTCTTGCCCAGCCAAAAGCGTATTCGCCAGAAATTTTAATCGTAGCGCTTTTGATGCCAGCTACTTCACCGTCAGAAATCTCTAACACTTCAGTTTTAAAACCCTGCTGCTCACCCCAGCGTAAATACATTCGCAATAACATGCTGGCCCAGTCCTGCGCTTCGGTTCCTCCGGAACCTGACTGAATATCGATAAAAGCATTGTTAGCGTCCATTTCACCAGAAAACATTCGGCGAAATTCCAGTTCTTCAACCTCAGTTTCCAGTTCATCCAGTTCGTCAACAACATCCTTAACAGCAGACTCATCGTCTTCATCTACAGCCATTTCAAACAGTTCATTCAGTTCTGTTAAAGCATTAAATAACTTTTCCAGTCCAAGGACTATTTTTTCCAGGGAAGCTTTTTTTTGTCCCAGGGATTGTGCATTTTCAGGATCATCCCAGACATTAGGTAATTCCAGTTCGCGATTAACTTCTTCTAGCAGTTCTTTCTGTGTATCGAAGTCAAAGATACCTCCTAAGCAATTCAGCACGCTCGGAGAGATCAGAAAATTTTGTTTTAATACCAGTTACTTCAATCATAGCCATACTTTCTAATAAACTAAACAGGACATTTTACACCACTTGCAGAGAAATTCTTAGTTCTGGAATATAGAAAACTAAAAAAAACTCGTAACTATTCAGCGTATCTATAAGATCGTGCTCGATATCAGGCATTTAGTGAGTTATTCCAGATACGCTGAGTAGTTACAAAAACTCATAATAAACTCATAATATAGTACGTGAGTGATTGCTAGCAGATTTTTGTACAAGACTGATGATTGTTCCATACATATCCCTATTGCTCCCATGACCGCCATGAATACTGGAAATGCATGCGAAAGGCAGGAGCTGGAGTCATCCATGTGAGTCTATAACACCCTGAAAGCAAGCACGAGCTTTTTGATACACCTGTTATGCTGTGAATTGCCAGGACGCTAAATCATAATCCGGCATGAAGGATATGCAGCTGTATAGAGTAGTTTTCACGATAATAATTTTCCTTTAACTGATACGCTGCTTTTATTAATTGCCCTTCCACAAAAGGTAATGAAGCGTTTTTGTGCTCCAGCGCCCGAAACCAGATTGCTCTAAAACTCTGTGTTTCTGTTGCCAGCTGCATCATTAAGTGGGTGCCGTCAGAACCTACTGCACGAATAGACTGCAGCAGAAAATCACCTTCAAAAACAGGGTTCTCAAATCCACGGCCATAAGGCTCGAGCTGTTTTAACTCAGCTATGGTCTGAAAAGATAAATCACTCTCGGCCAGTACCCCATCTGTATAAATAACTGGCCTCAACTCATTATTCAGACCCAGCTGTTGTTCCACTGCCTGATCAAATAAATCTCTGAACGTTTCAAGCGCCTGCTGATCCAGTTTCAGACCCGCTGCCCCCCTGTGTCCACCAAAACCTCTAATCCCATCGATTTTATTGGCAACAGACTCAATCGCCTGACGAACATGGACAGAGTCTATGGTCCTTGCGGAACCGCTGAGTATACCATCCTGAGTGCCCGGACTAAGAACGACCACCGGACGGCCGAACTTTTCCACTAATCTTGAAGCAACAATACCCTGTACTCCGGGATGAAAATCTTTGTGGTAAATAACAAAACTGAAACGATGCTGTTCAAGCTGAGACCTTGCCAGCCTGAAAGCGGTTGCCAGCATTTCCTTTTCGATTTCCTTGCGCTGCTCATTATCCAGATCAAGCGCCTGTAGATGCCGCATCGATTCTGCCACTGAAGGTGCAGATAAAAAATACAATGCGGCATAGGGATCAGACATGCGGCTACGGGCATTTATCCTGGGGCCAATCAGAAAACCCAGATCTTCGGTGGTAAAGAATTCAAATTCCCTGTTCAATAAAGTTTTCATAGCTTTCCAGCAGGGACGCTGCAGCTGATTCATTACCGCCAGGCCAGATTTAACAATAGCCCGATTTATCGGGCTGTATAAAGAAACCGCATCAGCAACGGTACCCAGACTGACAAAATCAAGCAATGCGGATAATTTAGGTGTTCCTTTGTCGATCATCCCTGTTTTAATCAGCTCACCACGCAGCTGGCTCATCAACAGCCAGCTCACCATACAACCGGCAATACTGGGATCAGGAAAATCACAATCTTCACGTGTCGGGTTGACGACTGCACAGCAGGATTGTGGAATGCCCTCCTGCGGTATGGAGTGGTGATCAGTAACAATAACCTCTATATGATGTTTTGTCAGGCAGTTAATATTGATTTCATCGGAAGAACCGCAATCTGCGGTAATAATCAGATCGGGTTTTTTATCCAGCTCGAGAATACGTTCAACCAGCCCCTCGCTGACCCCGTAACCTTCTTTAATACGATGGCCAATCAGATGCAGCAGCTGTTGTTCAGGTACATTGAAATAATCTCGCAGGGCAAAGAATAATACTGCATGGGAAGTAATTCCATCAACATCATAATCTGTCAGCAGGCCGATAGTTTCTCCATTTTCAATCGCCTGCAAAATACGCTTTACTGCTTTATCTGAATCTTTTAATAAAGCCGGCGCAGCCAGGTTTTTGAGGGAGGGTGAAATGATTTTTTCCAGATGCTCAAGCGAAGGACAGCGATTGGCGACTATGCGAGCCTGCAGCTCGGTAATCCTGCAGCGTTGTGCCAAATCGCTGATATTGTAAGCTGAAGTTCTGGTCTTATATTGCGGTGTCACTGATTAAAGTCCAAGCTACCCACCAGCAATAGCCAGCTAAATTGTAACTAATAAACGCCTCTATAATATTGCACTGCGTGCAATCAACGCTGCGAGTTACACTATGTTATTGTTTCCAGGCCGCCCATGTACGGAAGCAGAACCGCTGGGATTTTAATGGAACCATCCGCCTGCTGATAATTTTCCATTATGGCAACCAGTGTACGGCCAACGGCTAGTCCTGAACCATTGATCGTATGCACCAGTTCCGGTTTACCTGTCTCGCTATTACGCCAGCGGGCCTGCATACGTCTGGCCTGAAAATCACTAAAGCTGCTGCAGGAAGAAATTTCTCGATAAATCTCCTGAGCCGGGAGCCAGACTTCAAGATCAAAGGTCTTGGTGGCAGAAAAGCCGATATCACCGCTACATAGTTCTACCACCTGATACGGTAGTTCTAAAAGCTGCAGGATTTTCTCAGCATGATCAAGCAGTTCATACAGCGCTTGTATGGATTTATCAGGTTTGACTATTTGTACCATTTCAACTTTTTCGAACTGATGCTGACGGATCAGGCCGCGTACGTCCTTTCCATAAGCCCCTGCTTCTGAACGAAAGCAGGGTGTATGTGCAGTCAGACGCAAAGGCAATTCTGTTTCATTGAGAATGGATTCTCTGACCATATTGGTGAGCGGAACTTCGGCTGTGGGGATTAAATGAAACTCCTGCTCGCCTTCTATAGCAAATAATTCCTGCTTGAATTTAGGCAGTTGTCCTGTGCCTCTGAGTGCCTCAGGTTTGACCAGATAGGGCACATAGTTTTCACTATAACCATGGTTCTGAGTATGGGTATCGAGCATCAATTGTATCAGCGCACGATGCATCCTGGCTAATGCCCCTTTAAGGGTGCTGAATCGAGCACCGGAGAGTTTTGCCGCTGTTTCAAAATCCATCAGGCCGCCGTTGCGATTCCAGCCTTCACCCAGTCGAGCCCCTAAATCCACATGATCCTTGATTTCAAAATCAAAAACAGGCTTTTCACCCCAGTTTCTAAGAACGACATTTTCTGTCTCGTCTTTACCGTCCGGCGTGGTTTCATGGGGCAGATTTGGAATCATCATTTGAATCGCGCTGGTCTGATCCTGAATCACTTTCAGCCTCGATTCCATGGCTTTCAATTCTTCTCCGACCCGGGCAACTGTGGCCATGGCTTCACTGGCATCCTGAGCATTTTTTTTGGCTATTCCAATCGCCCTGGATTTGCTTTTTCGCTGCGCCTGTAATTCCTGGGTTTTTACCTGAATAACTTTTCGTTCTGCTTCCAGTTTTACCAGTTTATCCGTGTCGAGTGTATAACCACGTCGGGCGAGCTGTTTGGCAACCTCATCGAGATTGCTTCTTAATAATTTGGGATCTAGCATAAGTTTTTTAATTTATGGTTTGTTAATGAGCCTTGCTTAAGTTACTGGCAGTGTTCAAAAGACAAATTTACCGGCCAGCATATAATGTGGGCATTTCTGATTTCACGATGAACAAAGTTTATCACATCATCACAGTTTTCTGCTTTATGATAAAACTCGATCACTATGGGCAGGTCACTGGCCAAATCCAGTAAACTGGCCTGGTGCACAGTGCCTCTGTCACCAAAACCAGCGATACCTCGAAAAATTGTTGCGCCCACCACATCTTCTCGCTGGCGGAGTTTTTTGAGTATTGAACTGACGTTAGTATCCCCTTCATCAGTATATACTCTTACCAGAATCACACTTTCTTGTTGAATCTCATGGCTCATTTCATTGATTACCTGAAGTCAGGCTCCTGGTTGGTTAACACAAAATGATATACAGGTTAAATCGCCCTGGCCAGAATCATACCGCTCCAGGTTGCTGCCAGGCACAGGAAAACGCTGGCAACAATATTAATAACCGCTTTAAGCATCAAACCCTGCTGCATCAGCAGCAGGGTTTCCAGCGAAAAAGTAGAAAAGGTGGTAAACGCACCTAAAAAACCTATCAGCATAAAAGCCCGCGCTTCAGCCCCCAGAATTAAGCGTTCAGTCAGCAGGATAAAGCTGATTCCTATAATAAAGGAGCCAATGACATTAACACTCAGTGTCCCATAGGGAAAACCTCGCCCCAGCCAGAGATACACAGCGCTGGAAAGCCAGTAGCGCATCAGGGCGCCCAATGCACCGCCCAGGGCTATCGCAACTAATTCTCCCACAGATTGTCCCTATCTCCAGCAATTTTTGGTAATATTCATACATGCTTTAGCTGTGACTGCTCAGCGTATATCTAAGACCGTGTTTGATATTAGGTGTTTAGGGAAGGCAGATTATACAGGAGCAATTATCTGCCTTCCATAAACACCTAATATCTAGCACTCAGTGAAATTCTTAAGTACGCTGAGTCGTTACATTTTATTATTCTTTAGCGGCTTTTTCATCAAGTGATTGCAGATAGTCGAGTTTCTGTTTGAGTTTTATTTCCAGGCCACGAGGTTTCGGGAAATAGAATCGCTGTTGATTGAGTTCATCCGGCAAATAAGTTTGTCCCGCAGAATACGCTTCGGGTTCATCGTGAGCATAACGATATTCTGCGCCATAAGCCATCGATTTTAACAGTGAGGTAGGGGCATTACGCAGGTGTAGCGGCACACTCAGAGAACCTGAGTCTTTGGCTGCCGCCATGGATGCTTTAAAAGCCGTATAAACCGCATTACTCTTGGCCGCCAGAGCACAATATACCGCTGCCTGGGCAATCGCGCGATTACCTTCAGCCGGCCCCAGGCGTTCAAAGGCATCCCATGCATTCAGCGCTACCTGCATGGCTCTTGGATCAGCATTACCAATGTCTTCAGAGGCAATGGCCAATAAACGTCTAGCAATATAAAGGGGGTCACAGCCGGCGTCAATCATACGCGAAAACCAGTATAAAGCACCATCGGGGGATGATCCCCTGACAGATTTATGAAAAGCAGAAATCTGTTCGTAAAACAAATCTCCGCCTTTATCAAAGCGACGCATCGTACCTGCAAGTATTTGCTCCAGGGCCGATTCATCAATGCTTAATTGACCCTCCTTCTGTACCGCCAGATCAGAGGCAATTTCCAGTAAATTGAATAACTGACGGGCATCTCCATCTGCAGCCAGACTAAACTGCTGTTTTAATTCAGCGGACAAAAATAGATTTAAGTGCCCCAGCCCCCTGTGTTCATCTGCCAGGGCACTATCCAGTAAAGTGCTTAAATCACCTGCGGACAAGGTCTTTAAAAGATAAACCCGCACCCTGGACAAAAGAGCATTATTGAGTTCAAAAGAAGGATTTTCAGTGGTTGCGCCAATAAAAATCAGAGTACCGTCTTCTATGTAGGGTAAAAATGCATCCTGCTGGGACTTGTTGAATCGATGTACTTCGTCAACAAACAGCACCGTTTTTTGTCCGCAGAGTGACTGATGCTGTTTAGCATGATCCACCGCAGCGCGGATATCCCTGACACCTGATAATACTGCAGAAATAGACAGAAATTGCGCCTCAGCATAATGAGCAATCAGACGGGCCAGTGTAGTCTTGCCGACTCCCGGAGGCCCCCAGAGTATCATCGAGTGCGGATTACCTGTGGCCAATGCCAATGTTAAAGGTTTATCTGGGCCCAGAATATGCTGTTGGCCTAAAAATTGCTCCAGAGAATCTGGTCGCATGCGATCTGCCAAAGGCCGCCAGGGAGGAGTTTTTATGCTCGTAGCCTGATCATCGAGCAGATCAGACTGCCTGCTCTTCATTTAGGTCTGCCTATGATATCTACACCTTCAGGCGGAGCAAACTGGAAGACACTTTCAGGAATGAAATCATTAATTTTAATATTAAACAATTTTAAGCTGGTGACCTGGTTAAAATTGTCATACATGATCATTGTTGATAAAACGTCCCTGTTAAACGTCAAAACCACTCTTTCAAAAGTCATGTTTTCTGTTTTAGCAGACAATTCAACTTTTTCCAGTGGTTCTGCAGCGGCGATCATTTTTACCTGGTATTGTTTACGGATATCCTTATCACTGCTCAACAGCATAGCCGGGGAATCTCCCAGGCCCTCATCCAGCGGCTTAATCGTCACCTGCTCAAGTTCAGCATCATATATCCACAGGGTTTCACCATTGGAGATGTATTGCTGCTCCAGAGGTTCAGTATATTGCAGGGAAAACTTGTCGGGACGCTTGATCTTCAGGATACCGCGCGATTGTTCAATTAATTTGCCATCCGTTTGTGCCACAGTCTGAGTAAATTCAGCGCTGATCGAATGAGTACTATTATAAAACCGGTCCAGCACATCATTGGCCTGTGCTGTTAATAAAAAAAATAAACTAATAAAACCTGTTATTGACTTCATTATTCATCTTTTAATAAGAAATTATCGTCGCTGAAATAGAAAAGCAGGGATTAAAAACCCCTGCTTGACATCATCCTGCTTTACTAATAAGAATGAAAAATTATTCTGCAGCTTTTTTACCCGTAACATTGATAGCAGTCGCTTCAGTGTGAGTGATAACCACTTTATCACCCACTTCAACCATTCTCAGATTTTCAGGATATCGAGCAGGAAAGACTGCTGTATCACCGTCAGCATCTTTCAGCGTAACGGTGTTATTGGTTAAATCGATAGCTTCAATAGTTGCCACAAAAACTACTCTGTTAGCGTATAATTTACCCGGCTTTTGACCTTGATCTGCTTCACCAAATGCGGCCTCAACCAGATTTTCATCATCATTGACACCAGGAGCATAAGCGGCAATATGAATACCTTCAGCATAAGTTATTGTAACGGTGTCACCCACTTCAACCTGATCAAAATTGGCCGTATCTTTCGGTACATCGATTTTTTTGGCATAACCATTCTTATCCTTAAGTCTTACCCAGTGCTTTTCATGGTCAACATATATCACTTCCAGTTGTTCCTGAATATCGATAGAGTCTCCATAACTGATCTTGGCTTCAGCAAAAACAAAATTACTGAAAAATGCAGCTATAAAACCAATAAATAATAATTTAATTTTCATTTGCTTATATCCTCTTTTTTCTAAGAATGTGAAACTACTCAGCGTTCCTGTATTAACTCACTAAGTGATTGATATCAGGTATTTGTGCAAGGCAGATAATTGCTTCTGTATAATCTGCATTCCCTACATGACCACCATGGATGGTGGAAATGCATGCGAGAGGCAGGAGCCGAAGTCGTCCCTGTGGGTCAATAAATACCTGACAGCAAGCACAAACTTATAGATATGCTGAGTAGTTACAATAATATTTAGTGACATGTGACTTTAATCCTTTTTCTCACTGATAACAATAGTTACAGGGCCTTTTCGCAGCATTTTTTTCGATGGCAAGTTAATAAAATGTGTGTGCAAAGACAAGGGGGGTGAGTCTTGTCAGCAGTTCCTCTGAAGTATGTTACACCGGGGGCGGAGCGAGCACTTCGCGTTGTCCATTCGATTGTACAGAACTGACAACACCTGCAGCTTCCATATCTTCAACCATTCTGGCCGCACGATTATAGCCCACTTTCAAGCGCCTCTGCAGACCGGAAATGGATGCTCTGCGTGACTCAGTCACAATCGAGACAGCCTGATCATACAGGGGATCTGACTCATTTTCCGCTGCTTCACCGGAAATAATACCTGCGGCCGAGACACCTTCTCCGGTCAGAATCTCATCGATATATTCAGCCTTACCTCGACTTTTAAGATCGTCGACCACGGCATGAACTTCCTCATCAGACACAAAAGCTCCATGCACGCGTTGTGGTAAGCCTGTTCCTGGGGGCAAATACAGCATATCTCCATGGCCTAATAAATTTTCTGCCCCCATCTGGTCCAGAATGGTTCTTGAATCTATTTTTGATGAAACCTGAAAAGCTATCCGTGTAGGCACATTGGCTTTAATGAGTCCGGTGATAACATCAACAGACGGTCTCTGGGTTGCGATGATCAAATGCAGTCCCGCAGCACGGGCTTTTTGTGCCAGACGGGCAATCAGTTCTTCAACTTTTTTACCCACGATCATCATCATATCTGCAAATTCATCAATTACAATAACAATAAAAGGCAGTGGTTCCAGTTCAGGATGAACAGCATCAGGGAATAATTCATTGGCAGTGAACAACGGATCTTTAATCGCTGCACCGGCATCTATCGCAGCCACAATTTTCTTGTTATATCCCTGCAGATTCCGCACCCCCATAGCCGCCATTAATTTATATCGCCTTTCCATCTCTGCAACACACCAGCGCAGCGCATTGGCTGCTTCTTTCATATCTGTAACCACCGGTGCAAGCAGATGAGGTATATCCTCATAAATGGAGAGTTCCAGCATTTTAGGGTCTACCATGATCAGTCTCAGCTCATCAGGAGAAAGCTGGAACAGCATACTCATAATCATCGAGTTGACCCCGACAGATTTACCGGAGCCGGTCGTGCCAGCCACCAGTAAATGAGGCATTTTAGCCAGATCGGCCACCACCGGCTGGCCACTGATGTCATGGCCCAGCCCCAGTGGTAACTTCGCCCTGGAGTCAGCAAAAGCTTTGGAACTCAACACTTCACTAAATGAAACTATTTCTCTGTGTTCATTGGGGATCTCGATACCGACAGTTGATTTGCCTGCAATCACTTCAACCACTCTAATACTCACGACCAGCATAGCTCTGGCCAAATCCTTGGACAGGTTAGTGATCTGACTGACTTTTATTCCTGGAGCCAACTGTATTTCAAATCGAGTGATAACCGGCCCCTGACTCACAGATACAACTTCTACCTGAATATTGTAATCCGAGAGTTTTTCTTCAATCAGGCGTGAAGTTCTTTCCAGAGACTCCGGAGAAGTCACATGAGCAAAAGGTTTCGGGGCGTCCAGTAATGACAGCGAGGGCAGTCCATCAATGGCATCATGTTTGAACAGGTGAGTTTGTTTGTCTTTTTCCACCCGTTCACTTTTTCTGCAGCTGCGAAATATGGGTTCAATTTTAAGCTTACGCCCAGGCTTGCTCTCTGGACTCTTTTCCGAGGGATTTTTTTCTGCCTTTTTTTGTTTGGCAAGGGCTGCTTTTTGTAACCGAAGAGATTCTTTTTCTGCTTTTTTATCAGCTTTAAGTTTTTGTTTTTCCTCTTGTCTTGACAATCCGCTTTTAGACTTCATGAGTTCAAGCCGGTGCTTTTCAGCCCTGCGCCTGGCGACATCATCCCGCCATCGGTACCAGCGGTCAACCATCCAGTGAAAAGCGGTGAAAATAGCCTCACCCACCGTGTCCATCAGCCATAGCCATGACAATCCGGTAAACAGGGTAATGCCGATAAGAAAAAAAGTCAGCAGTAATAAGGTGGCCCCGACAAAACTGAACAGATGCTGCAGCTGTTCAGCCATCACAGCGCCCAAAATGCCGCCTGCACCGCTAGTTTCAGTGCCAACATCCAGCGGAAAGATGACTGATGGATGACTAAAATGCATCGTAGAAAGACCGGCGCCGGCAATCACGGTCAGAATAAAACCAATCGTGCGAAGTGAAAAGTGTCCTCCGTGGAAGGCATCAGCTTCATTGCGGCCCTGATAGATTAACCAGCCGCTATAGAGGATCATGAGCGGAAATAAAAAACCCAGGTAACCGAACAGATATAAAAACAGATCAGCAAACCAGGCGCCAAAATATCCGCCGCGATTATGTAACTGGTTTGTGTCAGGCACGTCACCAATACTGTGCGACCAGCTTGGATCCTCAGGGGAATAAGTAAACAGGGAAATAAACAGATACACCGAGACTGCAATAAAAAGGAAGAAAATACTTTCCTTTAAACCTCTCATCACATGAGCTGATAACGGCTTTGATCCATGACTGGTTTTTGCAGACGTATTTTTGCCTTTCGGCGCAGGTGATATTTTCGGTTTGTATGACGCTTTATTTTTTACAGTAGTGGCCAAAACAGAGATTTACTTTCAGGTTGTGTTCTTAATTATATGAAAAACAAGAACATTAACTGCCCTTGAAGTCTGTATAGCCTATTTTAATGCAGGATGAACAATTTCACCAGCATCAATATTAATGCCTTTCTGTAATGCTAACGAGAGCACATTTGGCGCTTTGGCCAGTTCCACAAGATGGGGGATGAGACTGGCTGATAGCGACTGCGATGCTGTTCTGGGGACTGCTCCCGGCATATTGGTGACACCAAAATGAACAACGCCATGCCTGACAAAAGTCGGTTCTGCATAAGTAGTAGGACGAGTCGTTTCAATGCATCCGCCCTGATCAACCGAAATATCAATGATCACACTGCCCTGACGCATATGTTGAACATCATTTTCATTCACCAGATGCGGCGATTTTTCTCCCGCAACAAGCACGGCGCCCACTAGAAGATCCGCCGTTTGTAGCTGTTCGAAGATACTATCATGATGGGGATAAAGTGCAGTAACATTGGGACCGAAAGCACGCATGGCCTGCATTTTGTCTCTATTTGTATCAAAAACTATCACCTCAGCGCCCAGGCGGGCAGCCAGATGAACGGCACTGCCTCCAGCGACACCAGCCCCCAGTACCACAACTTTACCTCGTTCTGCTGCCGGGACGCCGCCCAGCAAAATACCTCGCCCTCCCATTGGGGCGTGCAGCAGGTGGGTTCCCACCTGGAGTGCAATCCTTCCGGCAATATCACTCATGGGCGCCAGCAGCGGCAGGCTTCCATCCGCTAACTGCACCGTTTCAAATGCAATGGCTTTTAAACCAATCTGACATAATCGCTCGGTCAGTTCAGGTAAGACCGCCAAATGCAGATAGGAAAACAAAATATGATCTGATGTTAATAATGATAACTCCGGTTCTACAGGTTCTTTAACCTTGACGATCAATTGTGCAGCAGCATAAAGTGACTTTGCATCTGCAACAACCTGCAGTCCGGCCAATTCATAACTGCTGTCAGTGTAACCGCTGAGTAACCCTGCACCGCTTTGTATATAAACTTCATGTCCCTGTTTAACCAGCTCAGCAGCAGCAGCAGGAATCAATGCTACCCGTCCTTCGCGCGGCTTGATTTCAGTGGGAATGCCAATGCGCATAATAATACTCCGAAGATATAGTTGTTTATCTGGTTAACTTTAAACCAGTATTTAACTATAATTAATTATACCTGATTTTCAAACCTACCCTTATAACATTTATTGGAGTTTTTTTATGAGCGAGACCAAACATTGCAAGTTAATCATTCTGGGCTCAGGTCCTGCAGGTTATAGTGCTGCAGTATATGCGGCCCGAGCAAATCTAAAACCGGTCATGCTCACTGGTCTGGAACAGGGCGGTCAATTAATGACCACAACAGAAGTCGATAACTGGCCAGGTGATGTTGAGGGACTTCAGGGACCCGATTTGATGGACAGAATGCGCAGACACGCTGAGCGCTTTGATACCGAAATTATTTTTGACCAGATCGTTAGTGTAGATTTTTCCTCCAGGCCTTTCAGACTGAATGGTGACAGCAACGCGTATACCTGTGATGCGCTCATTATCGCCACCGGCGCTTCGGCACGTTATCTTGGTCTGGAGTCAGAGGAAGCCTTCAAAGGGCGTGGTGTTTCCGGTTGTGCAACCTGTGACGGTTTTTTCTACAAAAATCAGAAGGTCATAGTCGTTGGGGGGGGAAATACTGCGGTTGAAGAAGCCATCTATCTTTCCAATATCGCTGCAGAGGTCACCGTAGTGCATCGCCGTGACAAATTCAGCAGTGAGAAAATACTCTCTGAAAAGCTGATAGAGAAATCTAAAACAGGCAATGTCAATATCGAATGGAATAGCGCCATCGATGAAATACTGGGTGATGACAGCGGGGTGACAGGCGTCAGGCTGAAAAATACCCAGGACGGTTCAACCAAAGAGCTGGAAGCCATGGGTGTTTTTATTGCTATCGGCCATAAACCCAATACTGATATTTTTGCCGGCCAGCTGGATATGTCACATGGCTATATTAACACCCTTAAAGGTTCAGATATCAACGCCACCATGACCAGTGTCGAGGGCATTTATGCGGCCGGTGATGTAGCTGACCATGTATATCGTCAGGCAATCACCTCGGCCGGTACGGGGTGTATGGCCGCGCTGGACGCAGAACGTTTTCTTGATAATATTGAAATTAAGTAATCCGTTTCCCCGAGCGTTATTCAGGAAAGCAGGAAAATAACGGATTTAGTCCATATTCTGAGTATTATTTTCCTGCTTATCTTTACCCTTCTATTCTATTATTTCATGAGTTGAGTTATGATTCTGAATGGAGTTAAACAGCTTCGGTCCATGCTAAACGGCTCGATTAGTCTACAGCAAAAACTCACACTATTTGAAGGAATGGAATAAAGTGATATTCTCACAAACGCCTATAAAACAAAAGTACCCTGAGTTAAAGCGAGTTTTACGTAAACTCTCCTATAGTGTTACACTTTCCTGCCTGCTTTGTGCCCATGCGACGGCAGAGGATCTAATGGAAGTATACTCACTGGCCTTCGGCTTTGATCCCATTCTCAAACAGGCAAGATCCGCCAGAGATTCCATTGGTGAAAATGTAAACATTGCTTTTTCAAGGTTTCTTCCCCAGATCAGTGCTTCAGCCAATACCTTTGGCAACAGGGTTGACCGAGCAAGACTTAGCGATACCATTGAAGGCTATAATACTTACGACTACGGGATCGGTTTGAACCAGAGTCTGTTTGATAATTCAAATTATGTGAATCAGCGTATCAGCAAAATTAATGTTTCCAAAGCAGATGCTGAGCTCAATGCCACTTTGCAGGCTTTGATTATACGTGTAGCAGATGCCTATTTCAGAACTCTCGCAGCTATTGATAAAGTTGAATTTGCTGAAGCAGAAAAAAAAGCTATCGGCAGACAGCTGGATCAGGCTCAACGACGTTACGAAGTCGGTATTATCGCCATTACAGACGTACATGAAGCTCAGGCTGGCTACGACAATGCCAATGCAGCAGTTATTGCTGCTGAAAACGAATTACTCATCGCTAAAGAGACACTGCGTGAATTAACCGGCAAATATATCGACGAAGTCGCTCCATTGGCAGAAAAAATTCCTCTGGCACCGCCGTCACCGGAAGATATTAATCACTGGATTGACCTTGCCCTTAATGGCAACTACACTCTGCTGGCCGCAAAAGAAGGTACCTATACGGCAAAAGAGAACATTGAACTGCAACGATCCGGGCATTACCCAACCCTTGGTCTGGTAGCTTCTTATGGATACAATAGTAACAATGGACCAGGTTCTATTTCAGCTTATAATGGAAATGACGGCCTGATTGGACTTAATGTGTCTATTCCCATTTATGAAGGTAACGCGGTTACCGCAAGAACCCGTCAGGCGCAATATGATTTTCAGCAATCTCAGGATCGATATAACGAAATACTCAACAACACTGAAAAAAGCACCCGCAGTAATTATTTAAGCGTCATCTCTGAAGTCAGTCGTGTCAAGGCATTGAAACAGGCAGTGGTCTCAAATGAAAGTGCCGTAAAAGCCACTGTAGCAGGTTTTGAAGTCGGCACACGAACCATTGTGGATGTTCTAAACGTTCAGCGTGACCTCTATCGTGCCAAGCAGGAATACTCAAATTCACGCTATATTTATATATTAAACATTCTGCTGCTGAAACAGGCTGCAGGTGAACTGGATCGACTCGATCTGGAAAGAGTCAATCAATGGTTAGGAAATAACCCTGAAAAAGTAAGTCAACGCGAATCAAATAGTAAAAAGGCTGCAAAAAACACACAGGTTAAGTAAGGATTAGACAATATTTTGAAGATCGTGACTGCTTTCGGACCTAAGGGCATACAAGTGTTCCTCTAAAAAACGGATGGACACTATTTAGCGTACCCGTACACCATAACTGTCGGCCAGCCTGGCAAACTCCGAACTGTTGAGAAAACCGTTAATCAAATCAAACCGCGACAGTCCTGCAGATAATCGGCCCAGCCAATAGTTTCTGCCTGCATCATCGGCATTGCGATCTAAAATGGCCTGATAGGCAATATTAATAAAAACACTGTCCGTATGTCCTTGGCTGCTAAACTCGTCACCAAAAAAGAAGCTTCTGGCGATATCCCCTGCTGTTCTGGATCCCTGTTTTAATTTCTCAACCCAAAAATCATATCCATTGATCTCTGCTTCACGCTGCAATACCTGCTGATAGAACCTCACTACAAATTGTTTCAACAGATACAGGGTCTCATCATCCTGGCTAAATCCAATTACAGAAAAAGCTTCACTCAGTTCAGTAAACTCCGGACTTAGCAAAAAACCATATAAGACCATATCTCTCAAAATGCCATTATTGAGCTGGTTTAACCAGTAAGTTTTACCGCCCTGATCAGCGGCTCTGTCAAACAGAGTTTGATAGAGCCGTTCTATAAAGGCTTCATCAGGCAAACCCAGATCCGTAAATTCCGGACTATTGAAAAATCCTCGCGCAACAAATGCTGCTGACTCCAGCTGGATCACATTGGACCAATAAGCCAATCCATTAGCATCGGCATTTCTGTTTAAAATATTGAGATATAAACGTTCAATAAATGCTTCAATAAGCACCTGGTTGGCTGAAGGTAAAGGCGCTGTCATAGAGACCGTGTATTGTTTTGAACCTGAATAGCAGCCAACCGAAGGATCACAATTTGAAATAAGCAGCGTATAAATATCATCCTCCAGATAGAGAGTAAAAGCTTCATCCGCAACATGTACCACCTGTTTACTGGAATCGTAGAGGGTCATAAAGAAAGCCATATTGGAATACTGGCTTGAACCCGTGATTGTGGTGTCTCCATGCAATCTGAGCTGATAAGTATCTTCATCGTAGCCGTCATGGAGTTCACCGCTGATCTCTGTGCCTATGATGCTGTCGCCATTTTCCAGGGGGCGTGAAATATCAATTAAACCCGAATAATCAATATAAACCTCATAGACATAATCCTGCACACGGCCATCCTGCATGGCAACATTTGAAATCTCGACGCTATACCAGGTGTCGTATTCCCAGTCCTGAGGTGACCAGGTGATGATATTGGGTACGCCATAGCCGTTACTATCTGAATAAACATTGGTTATCGCCAGACTCTCGCCGGTAGCTATGTTGGCGACACTGATTTGTGCATTGCTAAAATAACTGGATCTATTCCTCCATATGGAGGTTTTATTTTCAATAACCGTAAAACTCCAGGGGGTACGTTTACCATGGGACAGGTCCGAAAAAAAGAAATAAGGGTATTTCTGGTAGGGAAAAGCGACATAATCAACCTCGATAACCGGAGGATCCGAAATTTCCTGATTAAAATTAAAAACTTTCAGGGCGGCTGGGCCATTGGTCTGTCCATAGCTTACGTATTGCAGAAAAGGATTGATCATCCACCTTCGATGTCCCACCGCTGAAAGAGTAGAGACATTATTCGCATCATCGATCCAGCCCACAATATTTTCTAGCGGATCATTTGTATAGGAGCTGCTGTGCAGATTGGATGAACTACTGCCGTCATAAGCAGCCTGTGAATAACAGTTTGACGTTGCTGGCGGAGTATGGGTCAGAAAACCATTGGCTAATTGAATAAAAGCGGCCTGCTGAGCCTGAAAATCATAATAAAAACTATACTCAACGGCAGGCAGATCATGCAGTTTTCTGACTTCATTCACTGCTTCAAAAGCCCTGAGTTTTGCAGCCTGTGTCAGACTGCCTTCATTGCAGGCTCCAACATCTGGCAGAGAATCGTAGAGAAAGGATGAGGAATTATACTGATTAGTATTAAAATCTTCCAATGCCTGGATCCAGTAACTTTGATTATATTCAGCCGCAACATAAGTGCTGCATATAAATGTAGAGAAAAATATAATCCAACAATATCTTTTCTGCTGCATGATTTTTCCGGCATATTGTGGTCAAAAATGATAAAAGGAATGCAGGTAATCCGTGTATCTTTAGGATCGTACTTGCTGTCAGTGCTATATTTCAGATGCGCTGAGCAGCACAAATAATTTTGAAAATCCCGCTAAGAACAGTGTATATCAATCACTGCATACTATTTTGTGACATAGTCGCCATTATTAACGTTCATCTTCAGTGGGGATAAGGAGATGTACCAAGCTATTAGATCGATAGCATTGTTAGCTAAACCCGGAATGTTTTAGTCAGCCATTCTTTATTGATTGAATTCATTATTTCAACCATCGGGATATAAGAAATGATGCTATTAACATGACACTGTTAACCGATATCAGGTACAGATTGTCAATAATGCCTCTTTTACCTTGCCGATATACCATAAAATGCAGCCAGCTCAGTGAATTCCGGGCTATTGATAAAGCCATTGACTACATCCGCTCGGGTCACACCATTTGACAGTTGATTGAGCCAATATTGCTGGCCATTTATATCAGCAGCTCGATCAAAAAATGCGTGATAAACATTATTCAAAAAATCTTCGTTACTCAAATTACGCTTAATAAATTCTGCACTCGTAAAAAACTGCCAGGCAATGTCGCCTCCCGCCCTGCCGATTCTGGCCAGTTGTTGGACCCAGTAATTAAATCCACTTAAATCGGGTTCTCGCTGCAGAACTGTTTGGTAAAATCGCTCTACAAAAAGTTTTATTTGCCATAATGCGTTATCTTCTTCGTTAAATGCTGTAACATTGAATCGATTGGCCAGTTCAGCAAACTCCTGACTCAGGAAAAAGCCATACAGCACCATTTCTCTTAATGCACCATTCTCCAACTGGCTCATCCAGTAGTTGTAACCGTCTGAATCATAAACCCGTCCAAACAGCGTTTGGTAAAGAATATCCAGAAAACTTTCATTATCCAGTTTTATGGATAAAAATTCCTGACTGTTAAAAAATCTTAAAGAGACACTGGCCGCAGAGGCAATGTTCATTTCATTGATCCAGAACAATAATCCGTCTGGATCAGAAGAGCGGCCCAGTATATTCAGATATAATCGTTCAATATAGCTGCTGATATCATTACTGCGGGTTTCAGGAGGACTGTCGATATAGGATGCTATCCAGCCCAGGTAATTCCTCGCATCGGTATAGACACCATATTGTTCTGCTTCTGCACACCCCACTCCCCAACTGACTATACCCGCCAGCTCCCAACGATAATCCTGTGCATCATAAATCATCAGCGGGCCTCCACTGTCACCAAAACATGAATCTTTGCCGCCGGCAGTATAACCGGCACAGATCATATTATCGGTTAAGGTAATATTGAAATTATCCGCATATGTTATCCTGCATAATTCATGATCTACGACTGGAAGAATGACTTCCATAAGATCTGCTGATAATGAAGTATTATCAACTTCTGTAATACCCCAGCCGACCACTACTGCATCATTTCCCGCTAAATCATTTTGGGCATCTAATGGCATCAGATCAATCTTTGGGATCATCGGCAACGGAGCCATTAATTTTATCAGCGCAATATCATTATCACTGCTGAAATCATCATAATCCGGGTGAATAAAAATCGCTTCGACATCGACTATAGTCCCGTTTGAAACTAAACTGGTATTACCTGCATACACCTGAATATGATTTCCATATATAGATTGAAAACCACTGCTATTATAGAAACAGTGGGCAGCAGACAGAACCCATTCATCATTGATCAAAGTACCTGCACACATATGCCCACCGAGCGGCACAACATCACTATGGATAATAGACACAGTCCAGGGCCACTTACCCGGGCGCACTTGATCTCCATTAATAATTCTTTTAGATATTGAAACTTCACCAGGACTAACATTGGCAAGAGACGCGCTGCAAATACTAATGCAGAAGATGAATAATAAAAGAAATAGATGTCTGGACATAAGGCTTATTCTCAGATGATTTCAAAAATTCAGCTTTAAACAGAAAACGTAACTTTATTTAAGTTTGTGTCATTGTGTGAATACTATCACACTGTAAACACTAGAAATATATAAAATAGGAAAAAAACATCGTAAATATCTGACATTATGCGTAACAATTGGCTTACATGAGCTGAAAATCAACACCTTTCAAATTGACAAAAAATCAGTATTTTTTATACTTGATACATAGTTAGTTTCCATCCATAAATAGCCATCCTGGCTATATTATGGAAGGCAAAAGAAAAATCACACTTTTTCTTTTGCTGCATTTTCAATGATTTGTCATCATTAAAAATGGCAGCACATCCCTGTGCCACAAGTGTCCATGAAAAAACGCATGGACACTTGTTAGTTCTTTAGCGGTCATCTTGAGTATGCAGTACCAGTTAGTTTTTGCCGGAGAAATAAAAGCACATCTGGACCCAGATGAGGTCAAGCAGAGCTTTGCCCGGACCTTTCATCTGTCCGAGCAGCAAATCAGCCATCTATTCTCTGGTAAAACGCACATTATAAAAAAAAATATTACCCAGGATCAGGCACTTAAATACGCAGTCAAAATGGATGAAGTCGGTGTTATCAGTTATGTCGATATAAAAGAAAACGACATCCAGCTTCCCCCTGGAGTCAGCGCGGACAGACGTACAAGAGATAGACGGCTCAGACCTGACCGAAGATCGATAACAAGGAGTAATATACTCCCTGAAAGGCGTAAGGCAGATAGAAGAAAAAATACCTGAGTATGAAGACTGCCTGCCTCATTCCAGCTGCAATACCTCATTAACCCGCTGCAAAATCGCTGTTACCTCACCTGCCGTATAAGCTTTTTTACCTTCACTGCCCCACACTACTCCCGGCCAGCAGTAATCATTTTTATACCTTCCCACCACATGAATGTGCAACTGGCTGACAATATTACCTATATTCGCCACATTCAGCTTATCCACCTGATATTCATGCTGAATATAGTCAGATAGTTCATTCAGCTGCTGCTGGACTATCTCCTGCAAGTGAACATCCATTTGATACCATTCTGTTTTGTCGGTTTTAGGCACCAGGATAAACCAGGGAACCAGACTATTATTGAACAGCAGCAACAGACTGTTGCTTCCCTCAGAAAGAATAAAACAATCGGTTTGCAGTTGAGGATCCAGCGTAAAGGTATTCATATAATCCTGTTTAAGTTCATTCAGATGACAGCTGTGGGGAATTACCAAAATAGTAATTCAATCGAAAATGAATTGATTCATGAATAGATAAAATGACCGGAATAACTATCAGCACCAACAGCGTCGCAAAAGCCAGTCCAAAAGCAATGGAAACAGCCATTGGTATTAAAAACTGTGCCTGTAGCGAAGTTTCAAACAATAAGGGTAACAAACCGGCAATAGTGGTCAGCGAGGTAAGCAGCACCGCTCTTAATCGCTGCACTGATGCTTCGATTAAAGCTTCTTTAACCAGCATGCCCGTATCCCTCAGTCTTTTATAAAAACTGACCAGAATAATGGAGTCATTCACTACAATCCCGGACAAGCCGAAAAATCCAAAAATAGATAATAAAGTAATATCGATATTCAACAGCCAGTGTCCCCAGATTCCACCTACCAGACCAAACGGAATAATCGACATGACGACCAGAGGCCAGCCGTAAGAAGCAAAGACCCAGGCCAGTACAATATAAATCAGTATCAGCCCCAGGATCCCTCCCCATTTCATATCATCCGTAGATTCCTTCTGATCAGCAGCACGTCCTTCAAAACTGTAATCGATCCAGTATTTTGTTTTCAGCTCAGGCAATACCTGATCATCCAGAGAGGCTATAATTTTATTGACATTATTTTCTTCACTGTTAACTTCAGCCGACACTTCAATAGCCAGTTCACCCTGAGCATGCCTTAATACCTCAAATCCCTGTCGGACATCCCAGTGCGCGATACTGGTCAGAGGCACAAATTCACCGGCAGGAGTTCTGATATTCAGACGTTCCAGGGTATTGATCTGTTCCCGTTCAGCTTTTGGCAACTGTATTCTGACTTCGACTTCATCTGGACCGTCCTGAAAGATCTGCACCAGTTTGCCGTCAAAGGCAGTTCTTAGCTGATTTGCAATATCTTCTACCGTGAGCCCAAGCATTTCACCGGCAGGCTTGAGTTTGAAGATCAATTGCTCTTTACCATAGGGCATATCATCTTCGATAGCATAAACACCTGTAACATTTTTTAAAGCTTCAGATAATTCCAGCGCTGCCTGTTTTAATTGCGTGTTATCGTCCCCTGTTAGACGTATGGTCAAATCACTCCCAGGAGGACCCGCTTTACGAGTTACGATAGTCATATTTTCCATTCCAGGAGGATTATCCAGTTTTTCTTTCCAGTGTTGAATAAACTCCGTATTTCTAACGCTACGTTTGTCAGGTTCTGTTAATTGTAAAAAAATAGCACCCAGTTGCTCGCCAGTCTTGCCGGAGCTACCGCCACTAAATGAGCTGCCGCTTATAGTTACAGCCATGTCTATCAAACCGCCGCCTAGTTCATCATTAGTTTCATTGAGTTTTTGTTCCATATGGCGTAAATAATCCTCGGTCTTTTGTCGCGACACACCAGAGACATAACTCATATTGGCATACACAATCTGTGATTCGGGTGAAGGAAAAAAACTGAAGTTAATGCGTCCGCCGGCCAATAATGCAATTGACGCTATAAGGCTGGAAAAAACCAGTGCAATTGTAATTGAGCGGTGATTGAGAGCCAGAGTAATTATTTTTCTAAATTGAGTATTGCGAAAAGAATCAAATGCGCTATCCAGTCTGGCACGTAGCGTTGTACGATCTTCACTATCGCGTTTTAAATGGGAAAATGAATGACGGAGGTGTCCTGGCAGGACAAAAAAACTTTCCACCAGAGAAGCCAGGATGACACAGATAACGACTAGCGGAATATCAAACAGAATATTTCCCATAATGCCTCCCACCATCATTAAAGGTAGAAAGGCGGCTATGGTTGTCATTGAAGAAGCAAGCACGGGTAAAAACATACGCCTTGCCCCGCCTTCAGCAGCAAGCAGGGGCGCTTCACCTGCCTGATAATGAGCCAGGGCATCCTCTCCCACAACAATGGCATCATCGACTATAATACCCAGCGCCATGATCAGACCAAATAAACTGATCATATTTATCGTACCGCCAACTGCATAGAGGATAGCCAGGGTAGCCATAAAGGATATGGGAATACCTAAAGCAACCCATAAAGCCACTCTGGCAGAAAGAAACAGGTAGAGGATCAGGACGATCAATATAAGACCGCCGCCGCCATTTTTAAGTAATAAAAATATTCTATCACTGATCAGACGCCAGGATTCGTCAAATATTTCTATTTTTATGGAGGGCGGTAATGTTGCCCGTGTTTCAGCCAGCCATAGCTGCAACACTTTTGCGGCTGCCAGAGCATTGCCCTGCTCGGTACGCTGCAATTCCAGCTCAATAACTGACTTACCGTCTTTATAACGCTTAATGCCTTTTTCATCTGCATGCCTGGTTATCTTCGCAACATCACCCAGGCGCACAAAATCAGTACTGGTGGACACCACAGGAATTTCGGCAAACTCCATTTCATTACGTGCCTGCTGCAAACTGCGTAATTCCCTGGCCCCATCCTGTTCACCCAGTGTCCCGGCCGGCAAATCCTGGCTGAAGGCATTGATACGCTTCGCTATTTCATCCAGTGACAATTCCAGATATTGTAATTGAACTAACGGAATTTCAATGCTAATTTCCTGATCAGGCAGACCATTGATTTCAACCTTGTCAATTCCTCTGTGGGTCAGGTCACGTTCAAACTGATTAGCCAAAAGTCTCAGTTGATTAAGATCGTCGGTCCCGGAAAGGATCAGTTTGGCAATCCCTTCATAGCGAGTGATTGTTTCAACTTGCGGCTTTTCTGCCTCTTTGGGCAGGTTCCTGAATTCATCCACTTTCTGTTTGACTTTATCCAGGGCCAGGATCATATCTGTACCTTCAAAAAATTCCAGCTGGATAGAGGACACATCCTGAGCAGAGGTGGAGGTCATATTTTTTACATTCTCTACCGACTTCAATGCCTGTTCCAGAGGTATGGTAATACCCTGTTCAATATCTTCTGCACTGGCACCACTCCAGATAACTCTGACACTGACCCGATCAAGTGCAAAGCTCGGAAAAAACTGTACATTAAGTTTAGACAGGGCAAAAAAACCTGATAACAGCATAATGGTCATGAGTAGATTTGCGGCTACTTTATGATGGGCAAAAACTGATATTATTTTCATAGCGCTGTAGCAGATTCAGGAATTAAAACGGCTTTATTCTTTGCAGCAGTTGAACTATCGTCAGATATGCCTGAAACCACTTCAACTTTCAGACCATTAAATGCATTAGGCAGGTGTGTGACCAGAATGTGATCACCTGCCTTAAGCTCAGCACTGCGTACCAGCAGCATTTTATCCGCTTTGTTTTCCAATGAGGCATCCAGCTGATACTCACCAATCATTTCAACAGTTACAGAGTAGATCCTTCCGTCTACAATTTTATACAGTCGATTGTAACCATACATTGACTGGTAAGGAACTGCGATAAGACTGGATTTGGGTGTACGCTGCAGGTGCACTACCACGATAGTGCCTAGTCGGATGGATATATCATCGTCAGTAAAAGAAAAAATAGCTGGCACACCGCTGGCTGAACCCAGGCCGGAAAGCCGTTCAAGCACGACAGGAAAGCTTTTATCACCCGTATAGGCTATACCCGTTAAAGTTTTATTCTCCAGCAGATCCTGTTTGACTTCAGGCATGATCTTATTGGGCAATTTAGCCCTGATTAACAGTTTATCCATGGAATACAGGCTTAACAGCTTTTCATTATTATTCACCCGATCACCCGCAGTCACATTTACATTAGCGACTAATCCGGAAAAAGGTGCATATATCTTGCTTCGTTCCAGAGCCAACTGTGTTTTTTCCAGTTCAGCTTCTGACTGTAATAACCTGGCTTGCAGTTGTTCCAGTCTTGCCTGATGCTCGTCAACCGAGAATTCTTTGGCAATCACCAACAAACGCTGTTTTTCAACCTGCTGCATCGCCTGTTCGGTTTCTGATACTGAACCAAGATTTTTCTGTTTTACTGTTTCTGCACGCTGCAGAGCTTTCTGACTCAAAGACAATAATTTTTTCTCATGCAACAGTGACTGTTTATCAATCTCATGTTTTAATTTTTCACTTTTGATTTGTGCATTGAGTTCATCGACCTTACCCTGGGCCTGTTTTAATAGAGGCATGAAATCTCGTTGATCCAGAACGATTAATAACTGTTCAACCTTAACATATTCACCCTCTTTAACTTTAACCTCTTCAACATTGCTGTTAGCCGGAGCCGCCGCATTAAAGAGATCAGGTGTTTCAATTTTTCCATAAAGCGTGATAATCGGGGCCAGGGTCTGAGGCATAATTTCCGCCATCTCAACTCGCCAGACACGTTCACTGCTTTCAATCAGCGGCGATTTCTCTCTACTCGACATCATGAACATGAAAAAAGAAACTGCAATCATCAAAACAATAACAGGTATAAGGATTTTTTTAATCATAAAGGTTTCTATCAAAAGTCAAAGTATGTTCATGAAGGTTTGAGTTAAGCTTCTAAACAGCTGTTCGGAAATAGTATCCATAATTATCGAAGCATCGAAGCATCGAACAATCCCTGCGATAAGGGTGTTGACTGATAATTACAACCGGGTAATTTATATTTTACTATATAACAATCAAGATCTGCCTGCAGTTGCATAAAACTTTCAGCACAGGATTTTGATTCGGCGGTCAAATCCCGTGTGTGATTTAAGACACCAGGCACATGGATTTGTTCAGCTAGCTGCTGCAAGTGGATTTTATCACCGGAAACCCCAGGCCAATCCCAACGTCCAGACCCAAAGGTATCCATTCAATGCTTAACTGTTTATTGTTTCTTAGATATTTAATGATCGCTTTATAGCATCTTTGTTTGCCATCGTAGCGAACAATATCACCTGGTAAACGCACTTACAGCGATTTTAGCTGTTTTCCCATCACTTATCTGCCCTATCTGAACAAACATAGAGTTATTTTAAAAATACAGGTAAAATAGCCCGCTTACAAATCCACGATAAATTCGTTTATTCGTAAGTACTTAAGGATCATCAATTGTTTGTGAGAAGCATGGATGCAGGGAACAACCTCGGATGTATTGAAGCATGTTCTGAACCTAATGCATAAGTTCAACCGATTTATTCAGGTTCAATAACCTGCCATCTTTAAAATGTTTTCAAATCCCTGTACCACATCAGTGCCCTGTATAAATGGATGGGCTTTCACTTGATTTTTTTCATTGAACAGCTATTGTTCTGAGTTAATACACTTCCTAAAAAGGGCCTGATATGAAAACGATAAGGATACAGAAAGTCGGTAATATAATGGTTGATTTATTCCATTATCTTGCCCTTTTTGTGATCGGTGCCACTATTGTCTGGTCTGCCATATATGAATACATAGACATCATGCACAAAGGTCATGCCAGTTTGAAGGATATTTTATTACTCTTCATTTATCTGGAACTGGGCGCAATGATAGGCATCTATTTCAAAACTCACCGTCTGCCAGTACAATTTCTTATCTACATCGCCATAACCGCCCTTTCCAGACATCTGGTCATAGATGTACAGAAAGTAACCGATAATTTCCACCTTTATCTTTTAATCAGCATTGCCTTTGCTATCGTTTTGCTCAGCGCGTCTATTTTTATTTTAACTTATACCGGTAAAATATACGGCCAGCCGGAAGATGATATGAATTATGATCCACAAGACAAAGAATAAAGTCCAACAGCATACTGGCAATAAAGTGGAATTATGATGCTGATTTATTCATCGGCTGATAAGATAACGCCATTCAATTTATTCAGCAAGCATTAAATAACCAGTGAAGTTCTTTCGCCCTGCTACAATTTTCAATCAATTCAAAAACTTTGGCCTTGCTGACGACAGAGAAATCGCCCTAAAGCAAGTCCAGATGTTAGCCCAGAATATTATCTCTACAGCACCACTGGAAATAGTTGGCAGTTTATTCCTCAGCCTGTTTTTTTATCAATTGCTGCCTGCGCAAGTGCTTATAATCTGGGGCACAGTCACCATTTCACTGATCATATGCCGTTTATTCGTTATGCGCAGGGTTAAATCCTCACCTCCTAGCGATAATCACTCTATTTTGTCTATTACACGCAACTTTTTCTATCTGACTTTATTTTTAGCCCTCTGCTGGGCAATGCTGCCGGTCATGGGATTTTTTTCTACAGAAGTGGTCCGCCTGAGTATTGTCATTGCCGTTTTTATTATTGCCTCAGTGGGTATTGCTTCATTGTCCGTGATCTTTCCAATTTGTTCAGCCTTTATAATCCCTCCTATGCTCGGGCTGGGGATAATGACAATCTCATCTGGTGAAATACGTCACATTGCATTAGGTATCACAATTTTTATCATAGCTGTTCCTTTGTTTTACAGGATGGGCAGTAACCTTAATCAAAGCCTGCTGCGTTCCTTCAGGTATATTCTCGATGCTGACAAATTACTCTTGCAGCAGGAGCTTCAGCTCGAGTACAGTAAGCAGCTACACAATGAAGTCAGACGTTATAAAGATCATCTCGAGGATCTGGTTGACACCCGAACCCAGGTGCTGCAGGAAACTAATAAGGCACTGATTGCCCAGATAGAAAAAACGGTTCTGGCACAACAAAAAGCAGAACAGGCTAACCGGGCAAAAAGTGAGTTTCTAGCCAATATGTCACATGAATTACGTACCCCCATGCATTCTATTCTCAGTTTTTCTACCTTTGGCTTGGAACGTATTAATACTGCGACGCAGGAAAAAATTGCCCAGTATTTTAAAATAATCAATGAGAGCGGGCAACGATTGTTAAGTTTATTAAACGATTTACTGGATCTGGCCAAACTGGAATCAAATCATATGAATTTTGATATGCAATATCATGATTTGTACCCGCTGGTGGAAAGCTGTATTCTTGGGCATGAAACGTTAATCGAAGAGAATCATTTAAGCAGTCGAATAGTACCCCCCGTTATTGATACACATGCGACCTTTGATACATTGCGGATCAGCCAGGTTATTACCAACTTGCTTTCCAATGCCATTAAATTCTCAAATCCGGAAACTTGCATCAGTGTGGAATTTTTATCTTCGCAGTTAACACTTTTCGAGAAACCTGAAGACGGTGAGATTCTGGAGGAGGAACAAGCTTCAGTCAATGCCATTCAGTTATGTATCATGAATACCGGCATTGGTATCCCACAGAACGAACTGGATAATGTGTTTGATAAATTTATTCAAAGTAGTAAAACCAAATCAGGCGCAGGCGGAACGGGTTTAGGACTCGCTATCAGCAAGCAAATCATCACCGGTCATCAAGGTGAAATATGGGCAGAAAATCCACCGGGTGGAGACACTGTTTTTTGTTTTAAAATACCCGTTAAGGATATTTAAAATTCCAGAGACTAACGTAACTGTTCAGCGTAGCATCAGGTTCGTGATTACTATCAGGGATTTATTGACCCACTTGGATGTAGGAAATGCAGATGATGCAGGAGCAATCATCTGTCTTCCACAAACACCTGACAGCAACCACTTCACATTGAATCTAAGATACACTTGAATAGTTACAAACTAACACTGAAAGATGTGTTTATAATCCTGAATTCAGGCCTGATATAAGTTGAGTATATATTTATTATTGATGAGCTTATATACTAAAATGCGTATAGCACGTAAATTGCGAATTTTACACAGGTCATTAAAATTTGCTTAATTTCATTATATTTTTAAGGTAACATTTTGAGTCTCAGTAACCTTTTTCAGCAGGAATTGTGTCAGCATTACCTTTTTCGCCGACTGTCCAATGAGGCTTATAGTGCTATTCTGGAACATTCCGGGATACTTATGCTAAAACGAAACGAAATACTGTTTGAAGCTGGCAATGCTGCGAGAAGTTTCTTTCTGGTCAGACACGGCCAGATAACCTTATTTCAATCATCTCCTGACGGCAATGAAAAGATAGTTGATATCATTGGATCGGGACAGACATTTGCTGAAGCTGTAATGTTTATGGAGGGCAATCGTTATCCCGTTAATGCTAAAGCCACCTGTGATTCCGAGCTGTTTTATTTTGATAATGCAGTGTTTAAGCAGCAACTGGAAAACTCAAGCAGCTTGTGTTTCTTGCTCATGGCTGATATGAGTGCACGTCTCAAAGGTCTGCTCAATGAAATCAGTGAACTGACTATCTATAATGCCAAACACCGCTTGATCAGTTACCTGCTGGGGCATGTCAGTGACTTGCAGGAACAACCCTGCATTAAATTAACCGCCAGCAAATCTATTGTAGCCTCACGTTTATCCATTACTCCCGAGACTTTTTCAAGAATCCTTTCCAAACTGAAAAAAGACGGTTTAATCAGTATTGATGATGAATCCATCACCTTACTGGAACCAGCAAAATTGAAAAAAATTATAGGTGAGCAGTTTGCTCACCATAGAAAAAACTGTCTATAGCCTCTTTAATATTAAACTTTTACAGGCGCGAAAGCCCCTATTTAGCAATCTATCAAAGACTAAACAGACAGATTACTTATAAAAAACCTTTCTTTTTTTTACCGACACGTTAGAATACCAGGCAATAACTCCCCGTAGTTTAATGGATAAAATAGGGCCCTCCTAAGGCTTAGCTCCTGGTTCGACTCCAGGCGGGGAGGCCATTTCATATTGATTAACCTGTATAAACCCATCTTTTTTTTCTTATAGACCCACAGCAAACGGGTCTCGCCTGCCTGTTACGTTTTGGACAACGACTGAAAAATATACCCCCCGAAAATATTCGTATTGTAGGTACGAATACCTTACGCAAAGCAAAAATGGTCGTGAATTTATAACTCGTGCGGAAGCTGCACTTAATCATGATATAGAAATTATTGCCGGGCGAGAGGAAGCCCGATTAATTTATCTGGGAGTAGCACACAGTCATTCCAGGAACACCTCCAACCGACTGGTAATCGACATCGGCGGTGGCAGTACAGAATTTATTATCGGGCTGGGATTTGAACCGGTATTAACGGAGAGTCTGCACATGGGTTGCGTAAGCATGACCATCAAAGCCTTTAGCGATGGAGATCTGAGTGAAAAAAATTTTAGAAAAGCTGAAACATTTGCTGAACTGGAATTACAAAGTATTACTCATACCTATCAGAAAATCGGCTGGGAAGTTGCAACGGGTGCATCCGGGACGATTAAAGCTACAGGTAAAGTACTGCAGGCACATCATGAAACAACCATGAATGAAGCATCCTTTACGGGGATCACGCCAGATGGATTAAAATGGTTAAAAACAACCATGATTAGCCAGAAACACATCAGTGATCTATCTCTTGAAGGATTGAATAGTGATCGTCAGGCAGTGTTTGCCGGCGGAGTGGCTATTTTAATTGCCGCCTTCAAAGTTCTCAAAATTATACGCATGAATGTTTCAGACAGTGCCCTGCGTGAAGGGTTATATATGATATACAGGGACGCATCAACCATGAAGATGTACGCCAACGAACTATTAATCACCTTATCAAACAATATCATATCGACATTCAGCAGGCCAATGCAGTCAAGGACTGTGTCACCATGCTTTTCTCACAGGTAAAACAGGTCTGGAATATTGATCTGTTTGACAGTTTTCAGTTACTTGAATGGGCCAGCATACTGCATGAAACAGGCATGTCCATTGCGCATAATCAGTTCCAGAAACATGGCGCCTATATCATAGAGAATTCAGATCTGCCCGGATTTTCCCAACAAGATCAGTATAGACTGGGCTTGTTGATCCGCGCTCAACGTAGAAAAATTCCCAAACAGGAATTTGAGAAACTTTCTGAACAATGTAATCGTTCGATGCTGTATATGACTGTATTATTACGCTTGGGCATACTGCTGCACAGGGATCATAGTAAGCCTGAACTCGCAGTTCGAGCCAAAGCCAAAGAACAACTACTACTTATCAGTTTTCCAGATCATTTTTTTGTTGAACATCCGTTAACCCTGACCGATCTCGAATTTGAGGCAGACTATTTAAAAGCCATTGGCTTTGAATTACTGTTTATTTAGCCCGGCCTGTAGATAAATTTTATACTTCATTTGCATGTATAAAGAATTATCTGACACTCTATGGCAAGTAATAAATTGTAATTTCCCAGTTTCTCCCCTCCTGATACGTTCCTCATCTGCAGACCGATAGTGAATTTGAATGAATTGAAGCAGTTAAAAAAAACCTGAATATTTTTTTAATCGGGAATTGAGTTTACTTGAATTTAATCGTCGCGTACTGGAACAGGCCAGGGTATTGAATAAAAGTCTGAATTTTATTATTTCCCTGGAAGGTAAGGATGCTTTTGGCCGTGACAGCGGACTGGCTGTTGTCCAGGCACCCCGTTCCCTGCCGCGCATTGTCAGATTACAATAACTTTATCAGACATCTTAGGCCGGAGTTAAAATTGATCTGATTATTCGTGGTATCTGTTGTTTGAGACCAGGCGTTAAAGGTATCTCAGAAAATATTTCAGTGCGCTCTATTATTGGACGATTTCTGGAACATACGCGGGTATTCTTTTTTGAAAATAGTGTTGAAAAGTCACTCTTTCTTTGTAGTGCAGACTGGATGAATCGAAATTTTTTTAAACGGGTTGAAACCTGTTTTCCTATTGAAGATACTCGGCTTAAGAAGCCTGTACTTGATGATCTGAATAATTATCTTGCTGATAATACCCAGGCCTGGATATTACAGCCCGAAGGGACTTATCAGTTGATACAAAAACTTGATGATGAAATTAAAGATATTTCAACGCAAGGTGAACTGCTTGAAAGCATGGCCAAAATGGTTAGCTAATGTAAGATAAACAGCTGCGAGGCAGGGTCAATAAAAAACCGGATTTACATCCGGTTTTTCTATCCCTTAAATTAAGCTTTTGCTTCTTTTTTCTTCGCAGCAGCTTTTTTTCTAGCGATGGCAGCTGATTTTCTGTTTGCAGCCTGAGCCCTTTTTCGAGCCGCAAGCTTTCTTAAATAATCTTTTTCCCATTTTGAAACAAAAGCAGCTACGGCTTTTTCTTTTGCAACAGCCATGGCAGCCATTTCTTTTGCTAACTGTTCATGTTCTTTCACTGCGGCTTTATGTTCTGCTACAGTAGCAGTGAAATCAGACAGTCTGGATTTCAAAGTGACAACCCGTTCCTTAGCCTTATTTGCTGCATTAATGGTAGCAGGCCGTTTGTTGTCTCTGGTTTTCATTACCGCATTTTTTGCTTTTTCAGCAGCCGCAGCAATTGCATCTTTTGCTTTTTCCAATGCACGCGTTGAACCTTCTAACGCTTTTAGAGAAGCAATGTGTGCTTTAGTCAATTCATTTTCAGCAGCAATTACAATGCTTTTCTTTGTTGCTGGTTTTGCTTTAACGTTCTTTTTAACTGCGGATTTTTTTGCTGGTGTTTTTTTACGAACGGTTTTATTAACAGCACTTTTTTTAACGGCCATAGCATCGATCTCCTGTTTTTGTAATAATTTTTTTAATTATATACTGCAAATCATATAGTTACAAATTTTCAACCCTGTATTTAAAATATCTTCAAAAAATATCACTAATATTTTCATATTTATAGTCTCGAAATTATTTTACCGCGTAATTTTTTTAAGGATTTATACAAATTAACCGGATACAGTTTTTGTAACTCCATCCAGTTTAACACATGCCCATAAACAATTTGTAAAGCGTCACTTACATATTAAAATTAACTTAAAATCTATCACGCAGGAAAAAAAAGCCAGCAGCATTTTATATACAGACTTATTACAGATACAAATTTCTGTATAAATCAGTATTTGTAAATCCAGAGGTTTTGAATAACAAATCATAATGATACACAACGCTTAATGATTTCTTTTTTTGATGCAGGGATATACAGCATATTTGCTCTTCATTAATATACGCATTTGCCATTTAAAAAGTATTCTATCAACTCCAATTTTAGTTGCGTTAAACAACTCTAAATAAATGTTCTTAAAAGGTGTCCATTGAGCACCAGAACCTGTGATGTATCATTTCGGGATTTGATGCTAAATATGAGCAAAATGAGGTATTGCAGGGTCTTGTGCGATGCCTCAATACTATGACCACTATTTTCGAACAGCTATTTGGTGCGGTATGCTCCATCACACTTATGGCTGGCAGGATCAGTGTTTAGTGCAGAACCATGTAATGCATTTTTTTGAGATATGCGTTGTTTCGAGATATGAAGCTAAAAAATGTTAAAATTATTGACATTAAAAAAACACCTGCAGATCTGCTTTAATAATTTTTTGCCAATTATTATAAGAATTCTTGCATCGCTGACTTTTTGTACTATATTATTAACACAAAATCTGATTATCTAATATTGACGAATACATCAAGGAACCTGCAAACTTTTCTTAACTTGCCTATCCGGGTTAAAAAACAGCTCAAAAGTTTACTTATGAGCAACGTTTTTGTGCTCAATTTTCCCGGATGGAAAGTATAAAAACTTTGCTGATGCAAAATTCTCGTTAAATATCAATTTAACTGCCAGGATAATCAGCCTGTATTTTATAAACTGCAACACAATTTTATGGAGACAATTTAATGGGACTTTTTGATTTTGTATCAGACATGGGTGACAAGTTGTTTGGTAAGGAAGAAGATGCGGAAGAGAGCATTCAGGCTCATATTGAAGAAAATAACCCCGGCATTGAGGAGATGCAGGTAGCCTATGATGATGGCGTTGTTAATCTAACGGGAACTGCAGAATCACCCGAAGCAATGGAAAAAGCTGTGCTCATGGCAGGCAATGTTCAGGGAGTAGAAGAAGTTAATATCGATGGTATGTCTGTACCGGAATCAGCTGAAGATACAACTGCAAACGTTGAATATTATGTTATCCAGTCTGGAGATACTTTATCTAAACTGGCTGCAAAATATTACGATAATGCTATGGATTATCCTCGTATTTTTGATGCAAATCGAGAAGTAATTATTGATCCCGACAAAATTTACGTCGGCCAGAAAATCCGCATCCCACTGGATGCATGAAATTAACAGCTCAGGCTGTAATACCTTAAGCTGAATGCATCAGATAAAACCTGCTGCGTGCAACTGATTTTTCAGTTCTCAACCCCCATCTTAGGTAGATTTACTTTAGATGCCGAAAGAATTTTGTTAAGGAGCTATAAAATGACTGATACTGATTTCGCAACCCCCATGCAATATCTTGATAAAGCCATGAATGGCCTCAGAGATTTAGGGCTGGCTTCAGAAACAAACTCCAGTGAAGAACCCATTGTTCACCTTCTGAATCAAATATCTGATCTGGATGAAGACAAAGTTGTTGCTATAGCACGTACACTTAGCCAGGCTTCACTATTCAATGAAGTCGTCCGGGAACAGGTCAGCAGCATGAATATCAGCGACCGCTATGAAGGTATTACGGCTGGCTTTAACAGCATTCGCGACGACGCAAAGAAAATGGTTGATCAGATTGAAGATAATAAAATCGATACATTCGAGCGCCTTTCGAATGTCTGGATGAAAGTGACTCGGGGTGATATTTCTTCACGTTTTGACGGCATTAAGGAAATCTATCTGGATGTCACCAAAGATACCCAGGATCAGATAGAGCGAGAACACAGGATACTCGAAGCTTATCGGGATTATCGTGGTGCTATAAAACAGTCAGAAGTGCTGGCCCTGGAAGTTTTAAAAATCGCCGAAGACAAACTTAAAGCAGCAAAAGATGAAGTGGATAAGGCCATGCTGCACGTCACTGAAGACTCCGACGATATGGCCCCTGCTGAACGTGCACGTCTGGAACTGGCTCGGGATGAAAAAGTTCGTGAACTGCAATTTGAAGAAAAACGCTACCAGATAGCCAAAGATTTATCTGACAATCTAACTGTCAGTTATAACACCACCGAAGTCGTCATGGCGCGTCTGGCACAAACCACCAATGCCAAAGAACGGGTCTATGCTCAATCAGTCAGTTTCTTTAGCACTAATGAAACCGTATTAACGGCATTGTCTGCTTCATTCACCGGTATGTGGGGGCTGCATGAAAGTACCGAGACACTTAACGCCATGAAGGACGGTATCAACCAAAGTATCGAAGTACTTTCAGAAGTGGGCGGCAAAGTACAAAAAGCCGCGCTTGAAGCAGGCTATGGTCCCACCATTAAAGCCTCTTCAGTAAAAATGCTGGTGGACTCTGTGATCAAATATCAGGAAGACACGACCCAGATCATTAATGAAATGCGTGAAGCCAGTACCCGTAATGCCAGGGAAATCAGTGAATCTGTTGAAAACGGCAAACGCCGTCTTGCCACTCTGGCGCAACAGGGAAATGTTCTTGAAGGTTTGGAAAGTGACAGCTAAAGCAACTACTCCCCAGTCTCTCGATGATATGATGCTGGCCATGGATGTAGTGGACACTCTCCGCCACAGGCAGCATCTTATTGAACGTGAATTAAATTCGGCAGAACGGGATCAGAAGCTGATAGATCGTCTGCGCGAAATCTACACTTCTCAGGGCATGGAAGTGACCGACGAAATACTTGCAGCAGGTGTGGCCGCACTCAAGGAAGACCGCTTTGTCTATACTCCACCGCAGGAAAGTTTCAAGCTAAAACTTGCCCGTCTGTATGTCAATCGTGATCGCTGGATGAAAGGGGTCGGACTTGTGCTGGCAGCCATCGCCATCATCTGGCTGGCCTATAGTATTTTTATTCTTGGCCCCATTAAACGTCTGCCTGACAATCTGGCCAAAACCCAGCAGGATGTCATCTCACTGGCGCAAGAACCGGAAGCCAAAACACTGGCCAAAGATTATTACGATCTGGGGATGTCCAGTATAAACGCCGGAGATACTGATCAGGCAAAATCAGCACTCAATTCTCTGGATGAATTAAAAACCCAGCTGGAGCAAACCTATACTCTGAAGATTGTTTCACGTCCCGGCGAATCCAGCGGCATCTGGCGAGTTCCTGACCGCAATAAAAAAGCGATGAATTTCTATATTATCGTGGAAGCTATTACCCCTGAAGGAAAAGTTATACCGCAATATATCACCAGTGAAGAAAGCGGTAAAAGCAAACAGGTGAGCAAATGGGGGATCCGTGTAGACGAACAAACATTCAATCAGATCCGTGCGGATAAAAAAGACGATGGAATTATCCAGAACAATATATTTGGGCAAAAGAAAAGACAATATATTACTCCGGATTACAAGTATCCCACCACTGGTGCATCAATTTACGAATGGTAAACAAGGTGTCATATGTATTCAGGTAAAGACGTACTGGCTGCAATCAATGCAGGCCTGACGCAAACAACCGAACAGGTGAATAATTCTGAGCAGGAGATTGAGCAGCTCAGCAGCCAGCAGATCGAACTGGAAAAAACTGAAACTGAACAGTTCCGAAAATTGGCAAAGCTGCGTTTAAATCTACTCGCCTCCGGAAATATCATCGAACGTCTGGATGCTGGTGAACGTCGCGCAGAAGACCTTTTGAAACAACGGATTCAAATCCGTCTGGAGCTTAAACGACAGATAGCAAATATAGAAATGGCAAAAACCGGACTGGAGCAGCAGCGAGATCAACAGGCCGAACAGGTGGATAATGCCACCGAAGCGCTGGATCAAAAAGAGGCTGAGGTACAAAAAACTCTTTCCGCTGATGAGAATTATCAGCAACAATTGCAGCTCGCTCAAAAGGCAGATCGTACTGCAATCCATGCAGAAGAGAAAACTGAGTTAGCCACCAAAGACAAAATAGAAAAAGGTAAACCTTATGAGCAGGATGCATTTTTTATGTACCTTTGGAAACGTGGCTATGGCACGTCCAGTTACCATGCCAATAATCTGGTGCGTTTTTTTGATAAGAAAGTAGCTTACCTGTGCGGCTATGACAAGGCTCGAGCAAATTACAATATGCTGACGGAATTACCTGTACGACTGCAAAGTCATGCACAACAAAAACGTCAGGCAGCAGATGAAACTTTCCAGGCACTGAAAAAACTTGAACAGACTGCTGCATCAGCTGCGGGAGTTCCGCAATTGCGGGCTAACCTGAAATCCGCAGAACAGGCACTTGAGAATGCTGAGCAGGCAATCGAGGAACATGAGTCTAAGGCATTAACTTTGCAGCACAAAGAAGCAGCTTTTGTCACCGGCGAAGATAAGCAGTTTCAGGATATTATAGAACTGCTGGTTTCGACATTCCGACGCGATGATCTTACAGATCTTTACCAGGATGCTGCTCAGACACCCATGCCAGATGATGATCTGATAGTCAAAGAACTGCTGAATAACCGCAACCAGCGATACGAACTAATAGATACACTGTCTCAACAACGTGAACTCCTGAAAGAACAACAGCAACGTCAACTGGGTCTTGCTGCAGTTCAACGCTCATTCAAACGAAGCCGTTTTGATGCCAGTAACTCTGTTTTTACTGATGGAAGCAAGGTCAATTTGCTGCTCAAACAGTATTTGAATGGCGTACTTGACAGCAATAATCTATGGCAGCAATTGCAGCGTATGCATAAAACTCAGGCAGCTTATTCCGATCCTTTTTTTGGCAGCGGCAGTTTTCCTCGCGGCGGCGGTACATGGCAAGGTGGACGTCTGCCATTTCCTCGTGGTGGCAGGGGTGGCTTTTCCTTTCCCCGCAGAGGAGGAGGCGGTCTTGGCGGCGGCCTGGGAGGACTTGGCGGTTTAGGTGGGCTAGGCGGCGGCGGTGGCGGTGGATTTCGCACCGGAGGGGGCTTTTAAACTCTTACTTATTGTCTTTTTAACAACTCTCTCCTTGCGCTTTATACGAGTTTTCAATATTATCTTATTTATCCAGGAGTCTGATAATTTGGAACTTGTATTAATCGGGTAAGGATACAGTTAATTGAAACAACCATTACGCTATTTTTTACACACCATCGCTGAGAGCGTTCGTGATCTTACACCCATAATTCTAGTCATTGGCTTTTTCCAGATATTTGTCCTTAAGCAGCCTATCCCCAATGTCGAAGAAATCGTTGTTGGCGGCATACTGGTTGTGCTGGGACTGACTTTTTTTATCTATGGCCTCGAGATGGGGCTATTTCCCATCGGTGAATCCATGGCCTTTGCTTTTGCTCGTAAAGGTAACTTGCTGTGGCTGCTGGTATTTGCATTTGCACTGGGTTTTGGTACCACTATAGCAGAACCTGCTCTGATTGCAGTTTCAAAAAAAGCTGCCCGAATCGCTGCTGAAGGAGGCGCTATTGAAGCAACTGATCAGGCCATCAGACAATATGCCAATGGACTCAAATATACCGTCGCTTTTGCCGTTGGGCTGGCAGCAATGATTGGTGTGTTTCGTATCATTAAGGGCTGGCCTCTTCCCTATATTATTATCGGAGGATATATTCTGGTAGTACTTATGACCATAATTGCCCCGGCAGAAATTATTGGTATCGCCTATGATTCAGGTGGAGTCACGACTTCAACGATCACCGTACCGCTTATGACAGCACTAGGTGTGGGTCTTGCATCCAGTATCAAAGGACGTAATCCCATGATGGACGGTTTTGGCCTAATAGCTCTGGCATCCTTAACACCGATAATTTTTGTCATGGGTTACGGCATGCTGATTTATAATTGATGAAGTTACTTTGAGAATCTGTTTTGATTAACGAGCTAATTGAATTTTTTTACACCTTTGTGCAAACCGTAAAGGATGTATTACCCATTGCAGTAATTATTTTTAGCTTTCAAGCCTTTGTAATCCGTAAAACTATCCCGAATCTTAAACGAGTCCTGATTGGTTTCCTATATGTAGTTATTGGGCTGGCAATGTTTCTGCAGGGGCTCGAAGATGCGCTATTCCCTATCGGGCGCACCATGGCTGATCAATTAACGGATCTATCTTTTATTCTTCACAATGATGGAACCATTCTGGCGGGAATGGAAATTCACTGGAGCCAGTATTACTGGGTTTATATTTTTGCTTTTTTGATTGGTTTTAGTACGACCATTGCCGAACCTTCACTGCTGGCTGTTGCTATCAAGGCCAATGAAGTTTCCGGCGGATCTATTGGTATCTGGGGTTTGCGTATAGCCGTCGCACTGGGTGTTGCCTTTGGGATAGCTTTGGGTTCTTTCCGAATAGTGACCGGCTATCCGCTGCATTACTTTATTATTGTAGGTTATATAGTCGTTGTTATTCAGACCTATTTTTCTCCCAAAATCATTATCCCGCTGGCCTATGATTCCGGCGGTGTAACTACATCTACGGTAACAGTGCCAATTGTCGCTGCACTAGGGGTTGGTCTGGCGGCTAAAATACCCGGGCGCAGTGAATTACTGGATGGGTTTGGATTAATCGCTTTTGCCAGTTTATTTCCCATAATCTCAGTACTTGCATATGCACAGCTATCTGAATTTGCGGCTCATAGACAGGCAAAAGCGATTGCAAAATTAAATGAAAAAACACAGACATCTCAGAAAAACAAACCTGGATCTGAAGCTGACAAAAACATTGAATAAGAACATATAAATCTGGAGGATAACAATGAGATTCAAATTAATCATTGCATTGGTCAATGACGATGTCACCGATGCTGTCCTGGATGCCACTCGTTCAGCTGGAGCCACCGGAGCCACTGTTATAAATCACGCTCGCGGCGAAGGTATTGAAAAAAGCCGCACTTTTCTGGGATTGACACTGGAAACCCAGCGAGATATGTTACTCTTTCTGGTCGAGGAACATCTAAGCCGGGAAGTTCTGGAAACTATCAACCGGACCGGTAAATTTGACGACACCACCGGAACCGGAATTGCTTTTCAGATTGACGTTGAAGATGCGGTGGGAGTTTCACACCAGATTAACCAGCTTAGTGAAGCAGTCGAGGAAAGACTATGAAAGCTAAATTAGTACAAGTAAAAGATGTAATGAAACATCAGGTCGATATCGTTGACGGTATGAAAACCGTCAAAGAGGCACTCACTGAAATGAAACATATCGAAACCAAAACCCTGGTAGTGGCAAAACGCCATGAACATGATGAATGGGGTATCGTGCTAGTTTCCGATATAGCCAGGCAGGTTCTGGCCGTTGACAAGTCGATAGAGCGAACCAATATTTACGAAGTGATGAGCAAACCGGCGGTGACAGTCCGTGAAGACATGGATATTCGTTATTGCGCGCGTATGTTTGAACAACTGGGACTGAGTCGTGCGCCAGTGCTGCGTGATAATGAAATTGTCGGCATTGTCAGTTATACGGATATGGTGATTAAGGGCCTGTGTAAGGATTCATTGAAGTAATGACCGCAAACCAAACCTCAAACATTAGCTAATCCTGTACCTGTTTGCCAGACTCGACTGCATGGTTTGAATAACCTTGAAAGCATCTTTCAAATGTTCTCTTTCCAGCCTGGAAATTTCTTTTGGCGACATAAAATTATCTGGGTTTTGACCCGCTGCTATTTGCCGTGTCTGGTGCTGCATTCGCAGAGTACCAATAAATTCAAGCGCATCGAGCAGATTAGCTGCTCCATCCTTGCTCAGAGATGCAGTGCCGGCAGCCCGTTCAAGACGCTCTTGCGTATTGACTGCAGAAATACCTTCTGCCAGGGCATAAATCCGGGCTAAATCCACTATAGGTGCGATACCGGTATGTTTTAGATCCAGAGTATCATCGTGCTTGCCGTCATGCACCAGAACGAAGTCACGAAAAAAACCCAGCGGGGGGCGTAATTTAAGAGCGTTGGCTGTTAAATGAGCAAGGAACAAGGAACTTTTTGGTGCTATCTGTAAAATTTCCTTACGTATCATTTTTAACAGTTTTGCATGACCATGAATGGTGCGCAAATCAAAAAAGATACTGGAATACATCAGCGCCTTGGGTACAGGTGTCATGATCCACTGCTTGAAATAATTCATCCATACCGTTTGTGTTTTGCGCCAACGGGGATTCATGGCCATAACTTCACCAGGACAATAGATATATCCGCAGGCGGCCAGTCCATCACAAACAAATTTCGCTAAAGCCTCAAACCAGGCCTCATCATTTGGTTTTAATTTATCAGAAATAATAAGGGCATTATCCTGATCTGAATGTGAGGTTTGTTCTCTGCGTGCATGAGAACCTGCAGCAATCCAGGCATAAGCTGCAGGAGGCGCTCCCAGTTCCTCTTCAGCCATTTCAATCAGACGCCGGGTGATGGCACTGGTAACGGCAGTAACCCCTTTGCCCACATGTTCTGGCGTGGCTCCCATTTTCACCAGCTGCTGTTGTAACTGAGGAATCATCTGACTATGTTCTATCAGTGCATCTATAGAATCAGCCTTGCGTATTGCACTTGTCAGATAGACGGAATTTCTGCCGCCCTGGCGCATCACATCCGAGAGACTGATGATACCATTTAAAACATGTTCATCGATCACCGGCAAATGATGCAAATGCTTGCGGGTCATAATCATTTGTGCTTCGAATACGCTCGTATCAGAAGGAGCAGAAATCACTTTCGAAGTCATTATCTGTTTTACCGCAGTTTTAGTAGCTAAGCCTTTGGCCACACAACGATAACTGATATCTTTGGCTGTCAATATTCCAATGGGCTTAATGTCTTTGACAATAACCAGAGAAGATACTGATTCAGCAGCCATTTTTCTGGCTGCATCACGTATGCTGGCATGTGAGTCGATGGTCGCCACCGGGGTATGCATGATATCGGCCACATAAGTATTCATCTGGGTTGACGTTAACGCCGCTTCTTCCTGTTTGTCTAAAATAGTCTGATTGAGACGTTGTGAGGCCGTTTTTTGGGTAAAAGCGATGACACTGGGGTGATCTTTAACAATACTGGAGAGTTTATCGCAGGGAATGGTATAAACCAGCGTATCTTCATCCACATGGATATCGAATTTTTCCTGACTGGCTTTCTCCATGCAGAAAACGGTACAGATATCCCCTTCGCCTAATTTGCCCAGCAAGTTACCTGACTTCGATATTAGAGAAACCGCACCCTGGCGCAGCAGATACAATCTTTCCTGCTTTACATTGTCCGGGGGTAATGGCTGACCTCGACGGATATAACGAATGGTGACCTGCTGGGTGAGTTTTTCAACCAGCTCATCCGGTAAACGATCAAATGGCGGGATACTGGCGATATAATCACGGATTTCCTGTAATTCAATGTCCATTGTCAGGTACACCTGGAGAAGTAAAAAATTCACTAAAATAATATGCTGAATTGATGCTTACAATCAAGCGTAAAGTAAGCGGGGATACTTGACCGGGAGGATCTGCCAATGTCATTGCCGCGCTCCATTGCTGCCTGTTCTCGACCTGGCTGAATTGATAGCGATGTTCCCCTGCAGCATCCAGATATGAAAAGTTCACTGTATCCAGAGGATAACTGGATTCCAGCGTAGTCACACCTTCACGGCCAGATAACTTCAGCTGCAGATTGTCATGAGTTAATAAGCATGGCTTATTGGTAACATTGCATGGCTCCTGCAAAGTCAACTCATAGGTTTTTTTCTGTTTAGCTTCTTCGGCTGCTTGATATTGAGCATAATAATCCGCCGCGATATATCCACCTATTAATAAAAACGGTGCAATAAAAAGGGCAACTTTTTTGTCGCGAGTCATAAAACCTTCATCCATTGGATATTTGAAAAAGATGCTAACTACTCAGCATCTTTTTATCAAGTCATAAATTATTGATATCAGTTGCGGTTTGGAAATCACCCTGAATCATTATAACAAAAGAATAAAAAAGGCCCCTGTAAAGGAGCCTTTTTCTGCTGACATTAATGAACGCTTAAATCATTAATGCCCGCCAACCGCGGCACTCGAACCCGCAGGAACACGAATATCTTCGATCATGTGCTGGATATGCTCCGGAGGACGTTCAGACGTCAAACGGGACACCAGAAACGCAACACTGAAGTTCACAATGGCGCCCACTGAACCAAACGCCTTGGGATCAATGCCGAAGAACCAGTTCCTCTCCATGCCGCCCATGAATGACGTCCCCTTGATAAACATGATCCCTTCATGCTGGAAGATATACAGCAGGGTCACACCGATACCCGCCAGCATACCCGCAACAGCGGCCTTGCTGCCGATCCGCTTGGAGAAAATACCCATCATCAACGCCGGGAATATCGAGGATGCTGCCAGACCGAAGGCCAGGGCCACGGTCCCTGCGGCAAATCCCGGCGGATTTAAACCGAGATAGCCCGCGAGTAAGATGGACAGGGTCATCGTAATACGACCCGCCAGCAACTCCGATTTCTCCGATATCGTCGGCACCAGCACCCCTTTCATCAGGTCATGCGAGATCGAAGAGGATATCGCCAGTAACAGACCTGCCGCCGTTGACAGCGCCGCTGCCAGTCCTCCAGCCGCCACCAGGGCAATCACCCAGTTAGGCAGGTTGGCTATCTCAGGGTTGGCCAGTACCATAATGTCACGGTCAACTTTGACCATTTCATTGCTCGTACTATCCGCCACGTAGCTAATTTTGCCGTCGCCGTTTTTATCTTCAAACTTCAGCAGTCCGGTCTTTTCCCAGTTCTTGAACCACTCAGGACGATCCGCATAGGTCAGACTTTCTCCTGAGGCCGAAGGCTGAATGGTTTCCATCAGGTTCAGACGAGCCATCGCACCAACTGCAGGCGCTACCGTATACAGGGCAGCAATAAACACCAGTGCCCAGCCTGCCGATGAACGAGCGCCTTTAACCGAGGGAACCGTAAAAAAGCGCATGATCACATGCGGCAGACCCGCCGTACCAATCATCAGCGACAGCGTATACATAAACATATTCAGCGAACTGCCCAGTTTAGCCGTGGTATATTCCTTAAACCCCAGATCCGTTACGATCAAATCCAGCTTGTCCAGCAGGTAAACACCGCTGCCGTCGGCCAGCGTACTGCCCAGTCCAATCTGCGGGATCGGGTTGCCGGTCAGGTGCAGGGAGATAAACACCGCGGGTACGGTGTAAGCAAAAATCATCACGCAGTATTGTGCAATCTGCGTATAGGTAATGCCTTTCATGCCGCCCAGTACCGCATACACCCAGACCACGAACATACCAATGCCCAGACCCAGCGCATATTCCACTTCAAGAAAGCGTGAAAAAGCCACCCCGACCCCTTTCATCTGACCAATAACATAGGTCAGAGAGGCGATAATTAAACACAGCACCGCGACGATCCGCGCTGTCCTTGAGTAATAACGGTCACCAATAAATTCAGGCACGGTAAATTTTCCGTACTTGCGCAGATACGGCGCCAGCAGCATGGCCAACAGCACATAACCGCCGGTCCAGCCCATCAGAAAGACCGAGCCGCCATAACCCAGAAAGGCGATCAGCCCCGCCATGGAGATAAACGACGCCGCACTCATCCAGTCCGCGCCAATGGCCATACCATTGAGCACCGGATGCACACCGGCACTGGCCACATAAAAGTCACTGGTGCTGGAGGCCCTGGTCCACCAGGCGATGATAAAATACAGTCCGAAGGTGCCGAATACGGCTATATAGGTATAGAGTTTTAGTTCTTCCATGCTTAGCGCTCCTCATCTTCATGTACATTAAATTTCTTATCCAGATGGTTCATGCGCCAGGCATAAAAAAACACCAGCAACACAAAGGTGTAGATGGAGCCCTGCTGGGCAAACCAGAAACCCAGTTTGTAACCCCCTAGTCGATAAGCATTAAGCGGTTCGACCAGAATGATGCCGAACAAGAATGAAACCACAAACCAGATGACCAGGCATATCCCCACCAATCGTAGGTTCGCCTCCCAGTACGATTTATTTGTACCCATAAGTACCTCTTCAAGTTATTAATTATTATTTACTGTAAATTAAATTGCAGATTTTAACTATCAATGCACAATCTTTGTAAGAGTAGGACATTTATGTACTTTTCTCAAGTTTTAAAATGACTAAATGTACAAATAATAACTCCGATACCCGTCCCTGCAGAACACCTGTTCTTCTGTTATCATTAAATGACTGTTTTCATCAACAGGACATTAATGATAATGTTATAAGGAGCTAAGTAGACTCCATCCGTTTTTAGATGGACACTTGTGGCACAGGGATGTGCTACCATTTTTAATCATGACAAATCATTGAAAATGCAGCAAAAAAAAATCACACTTTTTCTTTTGCCTTCTATAATATAGTCAGGATGGCTATTTATGGATGGAAACTAAGTAAGCTGACATACATCATGATCGTCTGAAGCAATGCACTATAATTTTTATATCCTGAGCACTTTTTTGATTATCAGTTTTTATAGTCTCCCATTTGAGGATTCTATATGCAACAGATATCACCAGGGCCTTTAACCCTCCCCTGTCTGCTTCTCATGCTGCGCAAATGCAGCTGCTTGCACAGTCCGTTATCCGCATTAATCACAGCGAAGACTATGAGACTTTAATCAGGCGTGCAGGAGACACCCAGATTATCCTGATTGGTGATTCGACTCATGGCACACATGAATTTTACCAACAGAGGATCAACATCAGTAAGCGCCTTATCAAAGAACAAAACTATAAACTTATTGCCCTGGAAGCCGGCTGGCCCGACATATATCTTTTAAACCAGTACATACAGGGATTATCCCCGCTGTCAGTTGGTGAGATATATAATCGCTTTACAGATCAGCCTGACTGGTTATGGAAAAACCAGGAAATGCTGGACTTTGTGCATTGGTTGAGAGCTTACAATGCCCAATTGCCTGCAGAAGCCAGGGTCAGTCTATACGGCATTGACCTTTACAGTTTTGATTATTCCAGACATTGGGTGATTCAATACCTGCTGCAATTTTCTCCTGCCGCAGCACAACAGGCTATGCAGCGCTACCAATGCGTCAAGGCGCATGACAGTGACTTACATCGTTATGGACAGGCCGTCAGTTCTAATTTATCCCATAGCTGCGAACGTGAATTCGTGGCACAATTTAATGATTTTATGCTTTGTCGCTTCCCCTGCCCTGAACAGTATCCTGTTATCAATCGCGATGATTATTTTACCGCGACACAAAATGCACGCATATTAAAAAATATTGAAAAAAATGTACGCGTACACCACTTCACACACAATCCGGTTGAATCCTGGAATATCAGAGATGAGCACATGCTGGAAACACTGCTGGCTCTGCTCGACTATAAGCATCAGCCAAAAGCCATTGTCTGGGCACACAATTCTCACCTGGGAGATGCCTCTGCCACTGGTATGGCTGAAAAAAACCAGCTGAATTTAGGCCAGCTTCTTCGCCAGCATTTTAACCAGCAGCTTCTAAATATCGGTATGCTCACTTATTCCGGTCAGGTCATCGCCACTGATCGGAACGAAAAACGAACAAAAATCATGGCCCTGTCAGCGGCTCATCCCGAGACTAATGAAGCTATATTTCACGCTCTGCAAATACCGCGTTTTTTGCTGTTTTTAAAACAATCGTCTAGACTTTATGCATGGATGAACAAAAAAAGACCTCAGCGCCATGTCGGTGTGAATTACAATTCACAGGAAGAAGTAAAGTCCCATTACAGTTATACACACCTGGCAGATCAATTTGATGCCATTTTATATATCGACTCGACTACTGCGCTGACTCTATTAAATTATTAGTGGTGAATATATGGCCAATAAAACGGTAACCCTTATTGATGATGAGACTGGCAAACAAATCAAGCTGGATCTGTTAACCCCATCAATGGGCCCACCAGCCATAGATATCAGTAAACTTTATCAGCAAATGGGTTATTTCACCTTTGACCCTGGGTTTGTATCTACTGCCAGCTGCCAAAGTGCAATAACCTATATGGATGGCACCGAAGGCATACTTGAATACCGGGGCTATCCCATAGGACAACTGGCGGCACACAGTAATTATATTGAAACCTGTTACCTGCTGTTTTATGGTGAATTGCCAAATAGCAGTGAACTGTATCGTTTTAAGCAAAATATCTCTAGTTATTCAATGGTGCATGAAGCACTTAAAAAATTCTATGATGGTTTTCGTCGTGATGCACATCCAATGGCCATTATGGTGGGCGTCGTGGGAGCACTGTCAGCTTTCTATCATGATCTTACGGATATTCATGATCCTCTAAACCGGGAAGTGGTTGCGCAACGTCTGGTGGGAAAAATGCCCACGATTGCAGCCTGGAGCTATCGTTATGCCATGGGCCTGCCTTTTGTTTATCCAGACAGCTCGTTTAACTATGCCGGTAATTTTCTGAACATGATGTTTTCAACCCCGGTTAAATCCTATCAACCTGATCCTGCATTTTGCAAGGCGCTGGATTTAATCATGATTCTGCATGCAGATCATGAACAGAATGCCTCAACGTCCACAGTCAGACTTGCAGGCAGTTCGGAAGCAAACCCCTATGCAGCAGTTGCTTCCGGTATTGCAGCATTATGGGGGCCTGCACATGGTGGAGCCAATGAAGCAGTCGTGCTGATGCTGCAGGAAATAATCAACTCAGATAAACCGCTTAAACATTATATTGAACGTGCCAAAGACAGCGACGATCGTTTTCGTTTAATGGGTTTCGGACACCGAGTTTACAAGACGTATGATCCGCGCGCAAAAATCATACGTGAAGTTTGTCACGACGTGCTGGCCGCCCAGAAGAACTCCGAACACCAAAAACTCCTTGATACGGCCATGGAACTCGAACGCCTCGCACTTGAAGATGAATATTTCCAGTCACGCAATCTTTATCCGAATGTAGATTTTTATTCCGGGGTCATTTTTGTTGCTATGGGCATCCCACTGAATATGTTTACGGTATTATTCGCCATGGCACGAACCATAGGCTGGATCACCCAATGGGACGAAATGATGGGAGATGGCCGCCAACGCATAGGCCGTCCACGACAGCTTTACACCGGTAAAAACTCACGCAGCTATCAACCTTTAGATGAACGCAAATGATATTATTCGCAAGCAAAGATAGCATAAATAAATGTTCTTAAAAGGTGTCCATTGAGCACCAGAACCTGTGATCTATCATTTCGGGATTTGGTGCTAATATGAGCGAAATGATGTATTACAGGGTCTGGTGTGATGCCTAAATACTATGGCCACTATTTCCGAACAGCTATTTATCATCAATCATAGCAATGTACTTAAGCAATAATGTGTAAACATCGTCGTGTTTTTGTCATTTTCACTCAGGCGGAAAAACTGATAACTGCATTGCAAAACAGCATTAAACAATTTGCTAAAATTAATTAATCTGCAAGATGATCAACTGTTTCATCCACGAAACAGCTGTGTTTCACCCAACTTGAGTAATCGTAGTTATACGCAATATAACAAAATCTCTGTGCTTGTTTGAGCCATAACATCAATTTCCAGGTGTTCAATTTGATGTTATGGCTCAATCACATAGAATTCAGTCAATAACTTTGCAGCAACCTATGCATACAATTGTTCTTATAAACAGGGAAGATCTATGAGTAACAAATTCGGTGTTTTTATCAATATGAATTATACGGTTAAACCCAGCGGGGACTGTATAAAAGTACTGGCTAAAATAAAGGAAAAATTGCTGGTTAAAGGCTACTCATTCGAAAAACGTATTTTTATGAAAAATACTGAAATGGATTTAAAAGAAACGGCGAAAGAAGTACGTCATTTATTAGCAGACATAGCCAGGGAAGTAAAAGATCTACATACCTACGTCACGGATTGCTATATGCTGGATATTAAAAAATATGCTGATTTAAAGCTACCCGACACCAGCAACAGCATCGATGTTGAACAAATCACGCTGGAAGATCTGCAATTGTTCGAAAAACTATAATTCATCCTCAAGCTATAAATTTAGCATGTGCCTAACATTTAACTCACCCCTGCCTCACATACCCTGCTGCGGGCAGGGTAAACTTCAAATCCAGATCTGGACTGACTGTTTTTTCCAATAAAAAACAAAGACCTGGCTTTTAACCCCTGTTGAACTCAGGGCCAGGCGTAAACATTACATCTTTTGGCCTATGCTATACTGATTGAATGAATTACGCTGTTTTTCAGGAAATCATTTTATTGCTGATGATTGCAGTGCTGGCAATTACAGTCCTCAAACGATTCAATATCGCTTCTATTTTAGCCTATCTCATTGTCGGTGTGATTGTTAGTCCCAATTCGCTGGATATTATCAGTGATAACCGTGATGTGCGCTTTATTGCAGAATTTGGCGTGGTTTTTCTGATGTTTACTATTGGTCTGGAATTTTCAATTGCGAAATTTTTTGCCCTGAGAAAACAGGTCATTGGTCTGGGCGGTGCCCAGGTTTTTGTCACCTCTTTATTTGCCGGTAGTATCGACTGGTTTTTCAGCCAGGATATCAAAGAAGCGATCACCATTGGGGGAATTGTCGCTCTTTCATCAACCGCTATAGTCATCAAACAACTGTCTGAACAGCTTGAGCTTAATTCCAGGCATGGACATCTTGCGGTCAGCATCCTGATTTTTCAGGATATTGCAGTTATCCCCATGCTGATCATAATTACGGCATTCAGCAATGATATTTCAATTACTCCTGCTGTTGAAATCAGCAGCTTTTTAAAAGCAGTGGTAGTACTGTTTTTATTGCTTGCTATAGGACATTGGATTCTACGCCCATTATTAAGAGAGATTGCCAAATTACGTTCCAGCGAATTATTTACCCTGTCAGTACTGTTGATTTCTTTATCTGCAGCATGGGCTACTCACGAAGCAGGTTTATCATTGGCTCTGGGTGCCTTTATTGCCGGCATGATGCTCAGTGAAACTGAATATCGACACCAGATTGAAGTCGAAATTCGTCCATTTCGAGATATTTTGCTCGGACTGTTTTTTATTACCGTAGGGATGTTACTGGATGTGACTAGCTTGCTGCCTTTACTTCCCTGGGTTATTTCTCTGACCCTTACCCTGTTGTTCTTCAAGGCAGTTATTATCCTGCTATTAAGTCTGGCCTTCGGTGCTCCGCTGGGGGTTGCTGCGCGCACTGGGCTGGTATTAAACCAGGGGAGTGAATTTGGTTTTGCCCTGCTGACTCTGGCACTTCATTCTGACATCATACCAGAAACCACTGCACAGGTGGTTCTTGCTGCTTTGATCCTGAGCATGATGATAGCACCCTGGATAATCAAACATAATGAACAATGGGTAAAAAAGATCTGCCCTTCCCCTTATGCAAATCATTTGCATGAAATAAAAATGAATATTCAGAACTCCAGCCAAACACTGGAAGAACACGTGATTATTTGTGGTTATGGGCGCATTGGTCAGAATATTTCCCGTTTTATAGAAGTGGAATCTCAACAATATATCGCACTGGATCTCGATGCACTGCGTATTCAGGAAGCTCAGAATGCAGGAGATATCGCTTTTTATGGTGATGCCAGTGAACAGGAAATCCTCAAAGCTGCAGGTATTTGCAAGGCGAAAGTAGTACTTATCACCATAAAAAATTACAATATGTCGTTAAAAATTATCCATCAAGTTAGAAAATTGAGCCCTCAGGTTGTGATTCTGGTGCGCACCAACGATGAAAGTAATCTTGATGAACTGTATCAGCAAGGTGCAACCGAAGTCATTCTTGAAACCATGGAAGCTTCTTTAATCATGGCTTCACATCTATTATCCTGCCTCAATGTGCCCGAGGAGGAAATTATGCATACGATGGCCCGGGTACGTAAGGGTCATTATAAATTTTTACGCGGTTATTTTCCCAGCAAACAGATCAGCCATGAAGAAGGTCCTGATTATAAAGAACGTATGAGCACCATAATTCTGCAACGAGGTTTTAGCTCGATTGGTAAAACCATCGGTGAGCTGGATTTTGATAACCATAAAATCAATATTATTGCTCTGCGACGGGGAGGTATTCGAGGAAAAAAACCCACCAAAGCAGTCATTCTGAAAGAAAATGATGTCCTGATCCTGTATGCCAAACCAGAGGATCTTGAATATATCAAGGTTGAATTAATGTCCGGACATTAAAAATGTGCCGCACTTAGTTGAAATGACATTAATTTACCTTTCGCTAACTATGTGTCGTAACATTATTTTATACTGCAGCGATGTTCTGCTTAATAGTGTCAATTGCTTTGCCAAGACGCTGCAGGGTACGCTCGCGGCCAACCAGTTCGAGCGTGACATCAATAGCAGGTGACACACCGGCTCCAGTAATAGCAACACGTAACGGCTGTGCGACTTTACCCAGTTTTAGATCCAGTTCTTCAGCCACATCCAGCACCATTTGATGCAAGGCTTCGCCGTCCCAGTTTGAGGCATGGCTAAATTTTTCCAATATTTTTTGCATGGGTTCTAATGCATCCGCCTTAAAGTTCTTTTTCGCAGCTTTTTCATCATACTGGCCAAAATCTTCATAGTAAGTTCGACTGGATTCAGCCATTTCAAGTAAAGTTTTTGAGCGTTCTGCAAAAGCTTTGGCAATTTCTGTCAGCGCAGGTCCATTATCAGTATTAATACCCAGTTTCTGCATCTGCCAGCTTAAATGTTCGGCGACATGCTCAGGATCACCCTCCTTAATATAATGCTGGTTGATCCAGAGTAATTTTTCCGGATTGATCGATGAAGCTGATTTATTGATATCATCCAGCTCAAATAACGAAATCATCTCGTCAATGGAAAAGATTTCCTGATCACCATGAGACCAGCCAAGACGGATCAGGTAATTTAGCAAAGCTTCAGGCAGATAGCCTTCATCACGATAGTTAAGCAGGTTAGCTGCCCCATGACGTTTGGACAGCTTGGCACCCTTTTCGTCAAGTATCATCGGCAAATGCGCGTATTCAGGGATTTTGGCATCCAGAGCCTTGAGAATATTAATCTGCCGCGGCGTATTATTAAGATGGTCATCACCACGGATAATGTGCGTCATGCCCATATCCAGATCATCAATCACCACCACCAGATTATAAGTAGGCGTACCATCACCCCGGGCAATAATTAAGTCATCCAGCTCCTGATTCCTGATCCTGATAGTGCCTTTGACATGATCATTAATAACGACCTCGCCATCAAGATCAGTTTTAAAACGAATCACCGGCTGGATATCTGCTTTGCCCGGTATAGGTGTGCTCAAATCACGACAACGGCGATCATAGCGAGCTTTCTCCTTACGAGACATCTGCTCCTCACGCATAGCATCAAGCTCTTCCCTGCTGCAGTAACATTTATAGGCATGCCCGCTATCAAGCAGCTGCTGGATGACTTGCTTATAACGATCCATTCGCTGAGTCTGATAAAAAGGCCCCTCATCGTGATGTAAACCCAGCCATTGCATGCCTTCGAGGATCACATCCACGGCCTCCTGAGTAGAGCGTTCCCGATCCGTATCTTCAATACGTAAAATAAACTGGCCCTGATTCTTTTTAGCATATAACCAGGAAAACAGCGCAGTACGGGCACCGCCAATATGCAGATAACCAGTAGGACTAGGAGCAAATCGAGTTCTTACAGTCATTTTGTCTCTCTTGGAACGGAAAAAGGAGCTATTTTACCTTATGATAGAAGATAAATCACAGGGATATTTGATAGCGGTGAAGCGAATACCATCCTGTTAACTGAACAGCTAGCCTGAACATTTGACAAAACAACCCTGTAATTTACAAGCGAAATAACTGACGAATTATTGCTGGACAAAATCATTAGAACAAAGTATTATATGCCGCTGTTGTAAGGGGCTATAGCTCAGTTGGGAGAGCGCTTGCATGGCATGCAAGAGGTCGTCGGTTCGATCCCGTCTAGCTCCACCACTTTTCTGCTTTCTGTGTTAGCGTCAATCTATAATAACTGCAGGTCTTTATTAAAACTCATCTTTAATTAAAACCAGTGTTTACAGCAGTCTGGTAAGACATTTCCTGAATGTCCCCTTCGTCTAGTGGCCCAGGACACCGCCCTTTCACGGCGGTAACAGGGGTTCGAACCCCCTAGGGGACGCCACTTACTCTTGTTTAATATCAGCAACTTACATGTTTTAGGCCTTTCGGCCAGCTAATAAAGTATATAAAAAATAGTAACTATTCAGCGTAATTTTGAAAACGTCCTTGACACCAGGAATTTGCTCCAGAAGACGCCGTAAATACGTCCATGTAGGCTTTTTATAGCCGTCCATGGCTATAAAAACTTGACCTGCAAGGACGACTTCGGCTCCTGCCTCTCGCATGCATTTCCACCATCCATGGTGGTCATGTAGGGAATGCAGATCACGCAGGAGCAATTACCTGCCTTCCACAAACACTCAATTATCCTTAAGTACCTACGTATGAACAGATACTACTAAAATAAAAAGTCATTTGCTCCCTTGACATTTTCTGCAGCTTCGCCATCACTCTAATGGACTACCCCTTTCTCATCGACCCATTTCCTGACTGTATCAGCATTGGTTACCGTTGAGAGTGTCAGAATTAATAAAAAGAGTATGCTTTTCATAGTAGTTCTTCATGTAAGTAAAACCACTATCAATAAAATAAGTGAAAAAGTGAATTATTCAAGTAACGTATCTGGGGTTCTGCATTATTTCTGATAGTTTTCAGGGTTCCGATATGATGAATTATCATTATTCAGTAGCGAGGTCATGTCTAATAATTTCAGCCCATTTTGTTTTTATACGCTCAGGTAGTGCTTTGATATCAACGGCGGTGGTGTAATTGGGTGCACTTAATGCTTCGATTTTGTGACTGCCATCTGAAGTGAATTCGATAATTGTAATGCTTCGTCTCGATTTCTGCTCAGCACCCAATAAACGACGAGGTCCTGCACCCAGGCAGGCTTGGCTGATATAGCTTATACCATTTTTGTACCCGGGGTAGTAAGCATGATGGTGGCCATTGAGGAAGATATCAACATTGCCCTGTTGCAGTAGGGTTTCAAGTTCATGATCACCCAGAATATCGTTTTCGCGTCCAATAGCAAATGGCCACAGTGGTAAATGACCAAACACGACTCGCTGACTGTATTGTTTTCCTCGCTCGGTCAGCAACTTATTCAGCCAGACTTTCTGTTCATTGGGTAGATGCCCGACACTGGTAGCATCAAGTGACACAAACAGGATGCCGCCGGTCGCGAAAGCATAATAAAACGGATAGTGTTCATCATCGATGTATTGAAGGCCGGGTTTTCTTGCCTGCCACTGTTCATTGTATATCTCACGTTCAAGTGAAAAAGATGCATACGCCGAGGCATCGTGATTACCCGGCGTTACCGCCAACGGGATACCAGCATTTGCCAATGGATTACTGATACTGTGATGGAATGATTTCCACATGGATTCGAGCTCAGTGCGTGTCAGCAGCGGATGCAGTTGCTGGCCCGCGACCATGTCGCCAGTAATAAGCACAAGGGCTGGTTTGAGCTGAATTAATTGTTGAACTGCTTTTGTGACGTGGGAGCGATATTCAGTGGAGCCATAGCTCTCATTGAGGTCGGAAATAACAGCGATGCGGATGCTGCTGGCCTGTGCTGACGTGCAAGCAATAAAAAGAACGATTAATACAAAACGTACTAGATGAACTTGTATTGTTGTCCGTATAATTCTGCTATCAGGGAATGTTGCAATCAACTTTCTGTTCCATGGCATTGCCAGTTAAAAAATATGCTTCCGGGTCAAGATCAAAACGCAGCTTTCCCTGCTTGCAGCTGTTTCTCAGAATAGCTGTTGCCTGGGACGTATTTCTTACGATCTGTTCCACTTGCAGATTCGTCAGACCGAATGTAGTGCTAACATAATCATACAATTTACCCTGGTTACTGAAGTCTCTGTCGAGGGTCAGTAAACGTTTGTAAGTATCTACATTGTAATGTCGAAGCTTCTCTAACATTTGAGTTTTTTTCGTGAAATTGGCATATGAGAGCTTGCCGCCAGCATCGTTATCATTGAGCTGCGTGCGCATTAATCTTACTGGATTGAATCTGGATATTTCACTCGGTGGAAGCTTGCTAGCAGCATGTTTTCGTTGAACCTGGCCATCTACCGTCCAGTACCAGTAATTACGATAGTCAACGTTGCCAATCCTGTCCTGCTGGTTAAAAATAAAATCAAGCAGAGAAATTTCGGTCAGCTCCTGCATCCAGTATGCCACTTGTTGTGCAGAGATCCCACCGCCCATGTCATGACGAAGCGTTTCATCCTTTCGTGCCTGAACAAGCCCATAATCAATGGCTGCTTGCAGTGGTTGCTCACTACGCAAGGCCAGAAACGGAGCCGTGTTCTGGAAATCCCGGTTCTGTCCTTCACCCCAGCCGGATTTCCGGGTGCCATTTATAATGCTGCTATAGCGGGTACCTGCAGGTTGAAGAAAAATGCCATAGATCTGGTTACGGTCACGAGTGAACAGTTCATCAACAGGCTGATAGGTATCAGGATGTTTCTCCGCCTCCTGCATGATCAGCCAGGCCTGATGGTTCATGTGGCGTGCTTTGCTGTTTGCCGTCAGTTCGAGGCCCCGGTTAGTGACCCTTTGCAGGTGTACGTCCTTATCGATACTCCTGTATACCGCCACAGGAATATGAATGGCACTATGCAGATAGCGGGAAAAATGATAGTAAAGCAACGAGGATGTGGAGAAGGTGCCACTGGTTGCTCGGCTGTTCATCGTGGTCTTGAATGTGATCGGCTGTCCCGAGGCTTTTATTTCTTTGTGCAGACTTGTACCGCAGGTGCTTTGCTCAAATACAGCCGGGGATGTCTTTTTCTCTGTAAGATGAAACACTTCCATGCCCGGGCTGGTACTCCATGTTTTAGGGCAGACGGCTATCGATTCATCGTACAGATTAATGCCGCAGAATGACTGCTCCGTGCGTGTATCTTCATCCGAGTATTTTGCACCGGGCATTCTATCAAGAATAACGCATTTTTCCTTAATGTCGTTGGGTGAGAGAAAGCTGAAAATCTGGCCTTTTACATCTGATGAAGCATTGACCAATTGCATGACTAGAGTCAAACAAAATAGAAAGAAAAGTCGAGTATTTGTGCGCATAGATTACACCCTGTTTCAATCCGCCCAGTGCAGTACATCACGAATCACTGACCAGCGCTGCTGCTTTTTTTGAACTGCTTACCCTGCACCGTACGCACGCCAACGATTGTGATACCGAGCAGTAAAACTGTCAGGGCAATATAGCGCAACACTTTTCCATTCTACTGTGAGCAGCCCGCTCATGGAAAAAGCGCCAAGCAGTGTCAGAGTTAGAGTTAGAGTGAACATAGCCGCTAGCAGCGTAGCAAAACGACCATTGATAACTCCCGTGGTAATAAACAGCTGGTAGAGATCGCCGGGTATCTGCATGATGTCCAGCATAAAGGGTATGGCCAGGTGAACATTGGCAAACAGGCTAGCTATTCCGGTCCCAACCAGTAGAAGATAATCTGTTACTTCAACGGCATAACCGGAAAACCAGCCTGCAAAGAGTATGAAACTCAGGGTAAACAACTTACCTGCATGCGGGAAATTGAACAAGGCCGGTACGATAACCTCTACCTCTGAATTGGTGGCATCCCGGTTTTCCGTATATCGGCCAATTAAGTCCTTGCTCTTCTCCATCAGGATAGGCAGCATTACGAAAAGGCTGCCGGTTGCGAATGCGGTGACCAAGGCATCTTTTGTTGATCCAACTACGTCACGGTAACTTAGGGGCGTGAGTATAGTACACAAATTAGTACACAAAATCATTCGAATTGAGGAATTATAACTGGTCAAAATGCAATGCTTTTATCCAGCACAAGAATCCACGAGTTCTCTCCACGCTCTAGTTTATATTGCAACTGACGCATAGCTCCGGTTGGATTTGCATTAGTATCGCTTTCTGCATAGACAGGAAATCGACGTGCAAGAATATTCTCAACTACAGCGAATTCATCATGCCCCATGTAGCCTCGGGAATTATCCTTATCGTTTTCAATAGGAGGTAAATAAATTTCACTCAAAGACTTTTTATTATTTACAGCGTATGCGACTAATTCACCATAAGATCCACTGCCTGCGGAATTTATATAAATATAGATCTCCGGTGAACCATCGGCATTTAAATCAGCAATCTCAGCATTCGTTACCGTTCCATCAATTTCTCGTTTAATGATGGAGTTATCAATGCTCAGGCCAGCTGGGACGATAAGCAGCTGATTAATAGATCCCTGATTCGGGCTGGTAACATGAAATGTCACACCCTGAAGTTCGAGTTTCCTGTCAAAGCCATCTGGTTTCTGTGTATTAGAGGCTTTTGCTGCTGTGTCTATCCTGATACGCAGTGTGAAATTCGCCTTTTCGTTTCGTCTTGCCGCGTTGCGCATCAAAAATACCTGAATCGTGTATTCGCCATCAAGCGGGAGTGTGCCTGCATAGCTGTTGCCATGTATTGATCCAATGTACATAGCATTATCACCTAGATCACCTAGTGCCGTTTCGGGAGGGTAAATATTGAAGTAATTGCTGGCGTTGTTGCTATCCAGCACGATACTCATGGATTGCCCGGCTCTTGCGCTGAGCCTGTAGTTTATTGACTGATAGCCGGTTATGGTATTTTTTATCGTCACTCCACTGGTGCCAGTTGCAAACCTCACCCTCTCATCGCGTGCATCTCCAGCGTGTACAGGAAGGGATGCTGCTGCCAGTCCGACTACTATTCCGATTACTATTTTGTGAAATGCTGATTTCATTATTCTCACAGATATTGGTTCTGCCATTTCCGCGCCAACTTATATGCTGATAATTAAGGATAGGAAATTCAATAGCACTTTTCAATCAATAAATCGAAAGAATGCAGCTACCAGGTCTTACATTGTGCATTTTGTGTTAACCCTTTTCAAACTTCTTAACAGCACGACTCACAGTTACATAGTGCACATAAAAATAGTCACCCATTTCTTTCATGCTGTAGGCTCCTGTCAGATAGGCTCTCGCCATGGCTTCATCTCTTGAAGGGCTATTTTTTTTAAAAGAGTCTATAGATTTAGCAGGCGCAAGTTTCTGTTTTTTGGGGATCTCAGATAACTTATTATCAAAAATTCCAGCTTTTTTATGCACTTTATTGATAAAGCCTTCATTTCCTGAATAAATCACCTGGTTTAAATGATTCCAGATGCTTTTTTGGTTTATCCCTTTTTGGACAAAACTCACATAAGCTTCGATGGCATGGTGACGGTTATCAGAAAATTGTGATAACAGCCAATCCACTTCAAGGTAACCAGGAACAAAGTCTTCACCTATCATGGCTCTGTAACTGCTCCATGGCCATTCTTCCACATGGGATACCATGCCAGCTCTTACAGGATTAAGCACGACATATCGACTTAATTCCAATAAAGAGCTTTCTTTATCCACTACTATGGATTTATAACGCCCCTGGAACAAGTGGCCTGTTTTTTCATATTTTTTATTAATTTGCTGAGTATAAACACCGTTAAGTTGTCGCATACCTTTGGATAAATTTCCATCCAATGTTTCTATGATCAAATGGTAGTGATTACTCATACGTAGGTACTTAAGGATAATTGAGTGTTTGTGGAAGAAGTTTTTATAGCCATGGACGGCTATAAAAAGCCTACATGGAAGTATTTACGGCGTCTTCTGGAACAAATACTCGATTATCCGCACCTGATTTTGCTTAAGTACCTACCTATGAGTGATTACTCATTAAACAATAAGCATGACTGATCCAATTATATCTTTGACCGGCATGTTCAAGTATTTCTAAAAAAAAAGCTCTGTCACAGTTGTTATAATAAATATCCTCTCGTCGGTCACCACGTGAAGTGATATGGTATAACGCACCTGAAAACTCTAGTCGTAAGGGTCTTGCCATCCCTGGCTCCTTATCCAATAAATTTCACTTAATATTACAGTATATTAATGCACCATGTAAGACCTGGTAGCTACATGCTCATGAACAGACGGGCTGGAGACCCAAAGAATTCATGGCAATTCTCGCTTGTCTCCGACCTCTATTATATCAATCCATGCTCGCTTTCAGAGTAAAACTGCCGTTTCCTCGATAAGAACGAACCATAATGTAGTATTCACCCGGTTCCACCGGTTCGATACGGATCTTTTCATCTGCAGAACTCGTGTACCCCCGGTAATCATAATCTGTTGTAGTCGGTTGTTCATCTTTACGTACATAAATATCGAAATCGACGTTTGCAGGACCGTCCAGTGAAATATTCAGTGCGCTGCCCAAAGTCAGTTTATAGGTAATCGAGGATTCCGTTCCAGCCAGGTTGCCAGTGAGCTGTTCACCTACGCTCAGGGGCTGAACATCGACACGATCCAATAAGTCGAGCAGCGCTGCAGTATCAATCAATCCGTAACCGTGATCGAAATCAAAACCGATGCCTCCCAGATCCCGTGCAGAACGCCGCAACAGGTTGCGCAATTGCGCCGATGTTAACTCGGTATGCGGATAGACACTTCGTACTGCTGCTACCAGCCCTGCCGCAACCGGGCATGCCGCCGAGGTGCCGGAATCAGCGCTGTAGACTTCGGAACCGGCAAAATGTGTGTATGCACTCAAATCCGGCTTGTTCTGATCCAGGCGGCCAGGCCCCTGAGTAGAATAACCCAGACGTTCCCGATCAATGCTAACGCCTGCAATACTCAGCACGCTGGAATGACTATTGGCACCATAGATGCCTTGATCATTTTCGTCTTCACAGCGGCCATCCGGACATTCTGCACCACAGTTACCTGCAGCAAACAGGATATCCGCTCCTGCATCTTCTAAACTTTCTACGATGATATTGAAAGGATGGTCGGGATTATCACTGTAATTACCAGCATGACCGACCGGGAAATCCCACGATGAATGGAACATACCCCAGCTATTATTGACCACCAGTGCTTGAGGAGAATTCGGTCCTGTCATCAACGTTAATAACTGACTAAACCCCTTAACCGCATCGCTTAAAAAACCGTCCATCGTGGAACCGCCGGTTGCCTGAGACTGCAATAAGGCATAATCCAGCAAGGTACACTCAGGAGCTGTAATGCAGACATCGAAGGCGCACATGGTCCCGTGATCGACCGGCATATCACCTAATACGGAGCCCGAAACCGGTGACCAGCTGTGCGCCCCATCAAATCCCGGATCCTGCCCTTTGGATTGCAGATGGCTCAGATTGACACCCGTATCTACGATGGCAACAAACACGTTCGAACCGTCCATGCCCCGGTTCATCAATTCAGTGACCTGCAGTCGATCAGCAACATCCAGGTGATCGCCCACTGGAGATTGCGGACAGGTAGCAATAGCACTGATCCTTGGATCGGAAAAAACCCCCACCGCATTCGGATCCTGTTCCACGGCTGCTGACAGTTGTTCCAGCGCGGCTTCATCCTCGACTTCTCCGCGAACCAGGTAGGTGGATACCTCGGGGGCTGCATTGAAACTGAACACACGTCCTACATCGCCCGCTTCCAACGTACGACGCCGCTCTTTGCGAGGCAACTGGATCGGAGTATAGCTACTATCGAGATGAAAGCCTGATACTTGCTCCAGTATGGGAACATCGGCAGATGCTGCACGGCTCGTTGCCATACTCAATTCAGGCGTATGCATCATTTGGATCAAGACACGGATTTTTTCAGCCATTTTTTAATTCCTCTAGTTTTCGTCATTTGTTTTCTTGATGGGTGCAATGTGGACATCTCCATGCACGCCAACCACTTCGGGCAGCGCGGACAACTGTTCATTGTTGACCTCACCTTCTACCCGTACAACATAGAGCCCCCGTTTAGGACTAATGCTGACCAGGCCATAGGCATCATCAACAGTTAAACCCAGGAGCTCCAAGAGTTCTCGAGCCCGCACCAGCGTAGCCTCGGACGGAGCAAATTTTAGTGTGACAAGATAGCGCATATAAAGGTCAGGTTATGTAATAACACATTTCAAAGTATTCAAGGAAATTTTGTAATTATTCAGTGTAATTGGAAAAACGTCATTGATACCAGGAATTTGTTGCAGAAGACGCCGTAAATGCGTCCAGGGTCGTTCCCGGCATCCTGCCTCCCACGACACTTGTACTTCCCTGTACGTCGCAGACTTTATATAGCCATCCATGCACTATAAACTTGAACTACAGGGAGGTAGTGAATGCAGGTTATGCAGGAGCAATTATCTGCCTTCCACAAACACCTGACATCAATAACTTGCGAATTAATAAAAAACGCTGAATAGTTACGAAATTTTTTAAATTAATATTTCAGACTTTATAAAAAATATGACCCCAATTTGAAGGGACTTCGAGTCCGAAGCTATGGTTCTTGACATTGATCATCCATTCGGGTTCAGCCAGGAGATTGATCCATTGACCATCTTCTGGAAACGTCAGATCAAGCCAATGGTTCTGATCCGAGAAATTCAGACAAACGACCGCATGTTTCAGGCTACCATGATCATCAACATGGTACCTGCGAAACACCAGCAACTGCCTTTCCGTATCGACGCCAACACCTTCAGGATTGAAGCGAGTTTGCCAGTTTTCCCAGGCTTTTGGATAGAAACCTTCTGCTCGCAGAACCGGATACTGTTTGCGTAGATGAATCAGTTTTGTGTAAACGGCCCGTAATGCGCCGCCGAATTTATCGTTACTATAGGCCCAGTGCAACGGGCGAGGCTGTACGCGGCGACTGCTGCCTTTGTCGTCTTCGGGGATCCAGTAATCTTCAGCGAACTCCTGGCCATTTTGCACCAGGGGTGTTCCGGGTGCGGTCATCAGGGCAATGACATAGGGCTGGGTCCGATACCATTCCAGTGCTCCTGCATTGTTTCTGGCACCGGCCTGCCAGGTCACATGAGAATGATCATGATTGCTTAAATAAATTGTCGGAGATTTACCCGTATCTTGCAGAAAACGTTGGTTGTTTAATACATCAAGCAGCTCAGACTGAATACGGTTATGCCAGAGCCCGTCAAAACAATAACCGTATAATGCATTGTCCCAGTAACTGCTGGCATAAGTATCCCTGGTGACCTCAACCGCGTCTTTCTCTAAATGTTCCAGCGTCAGGGTAAAAGGCTGTCTGCCGAGCTGCATTGTATAGTCCTCGATATCTTCCATTAATTTGGGCAGGCCGTTTAGATCCCCTTTGTGGTAGAAATTAACCGTATTATCGAAACGAATACCATCAATATTGAACTTATCGATCCAGTAACGACAGACATCCCAGATCAGTTCCTGGGTACAGCTATTGTTAAAATCCAGATCCTGAAGCCCCTCAAATTCACCGTAAAATTGTCCGGTAAATGGGCAGTCCTGATCGTAATTCTGATAAAAGGCCTTATACGGAAAGCCGGAATAAACGTGGTTAAACACGCCGTCCATAATCACATGAATACCGCGCTGGTGGCATTCACTGATGAGGGTTTTCAGCCAGGAAATTTTTTCAGCCGGTTTGTTCAGATCATTGGCATATCGGTAGGACACGGAATAGTAGAGCGACGGCGTATAACCCCAGCTGAAGCGTTCGTCATTCCAGGCCGTCCAGGGCATAAACAGGATGGCATTAAAGCCGATGCCTGAGAGATAATCCAGTCTATCGCAGATAGCATCCAGTGGTGCTCTGAGGCCACGATACTCGGCACTGAAGTCGTCGATCATCAATTCATAGATAACCAGATCCCGCTGCGCTTTATGGCCGCCGGCCAATGGCGCAATCACATTGTCAGCCGGCTGACTGCCGCCGACCACAACCGCCGCATTCATATTTTTTTCACCCCCATAGCGGGCGAAAGGATCGCTCACCCATCGAGCTGGCTGCTCAGGATCGTTAAAAGAAACATAATATTTATATTGGTAGAATCCTTTTGTAAGTGCAATAGCGGTTTCATAACTCCAGATTTCTCCCTCGGCATGCAGGCTTTTTGTCAACGGGGGGGCCAGACTGGGATCCCAGTTTTCCGCTTGACCCAATTCTTTTTGAAAGTCTCCGCATACCTGGATGGATTTGATGTTGTGCTGCAGACCATTGGCTTCAGCGGGAAAAAAAAGGCGAAACTGGACCTTGCCGCTGTCCTCCCCTCCGCTGGTTTGCCAGCAACCCAGCTTTTCTTTCATGTGCTGCATCCCGGAGCTCCTTTGAGTCGTTAATGTAATTCAAGCAGACTAGATCTGAAGATCATGATACACATAAAGTTTATGTAGGTTTTTAAGCGCAAAAGGTAAAAGTATTCATTGGCGTCTGTTTGACTCAGATTTCATAATTTTATTTTTACTGAAAAGTGTAGGTAATGGATCAGCTTTTGTCTAATGTCAACGTGTCGTCTATACTGAAAAATCATAACGGCAACAATACTTCTATCCAGGGGGGGTAGCATGGCTAAATATGAAAAACCGAAACTATTTATAAGCCATTCATGGAATGACAAACTATTCGCAGAAAAACTGTCCAAAGCCCTTTCACCCTATTGTAATGTATGGATGGATTACCGGGAACTGCGTCCCGGCGATCAGCTGCAGGACAAGATTGATGAAACGCTGGGGGCAATGGATTTTGTACTGCTGGTCTGGTCTGAGCACGTGTTAACATCAGATGGGGTGGCTGCTGAACTGGAAACCTGCCGCAGATTCAATAAAACCCTGATCCCCTGTCTTTATAAATATACCGATAACGGTCACCCCGATCCCATGCTTGAGGGTCCTCTGAAAGATCTCCTGGGTGTCGATTTTCATCATTTTGCTACGGGAGTGGCGCGCATCCTGACCTATGCCCTGGAAGAGCAGCAGGACGATTATCCCGGCATTGAAAGCGATCCTCGCCTGCACCTGTTACAGGATATTGATGGTATGCTAGATTATCTTGCCAACTATCATAATGCCCGTGGTACCGACTCTTCACGCCTGGACTGGGTGCAGCGGATCATCGAAGAATTTGAAACCTATGTCGCCAACGGCGGTGATCCTGACACCCTGAAACCGCTGCTTGCAGCAGCCAGACAACATGCGGCGACCGATCCGCAGGCACTGGGCATGCTGGTTGACCAGCTGCAATCAATAACCGGTTATACGGAGCCTTTAGCGGATAGAGAGCCCTCAGCGGATAGAGAGCCCTCAGCGGATAGAGAGCCCTCAGCGGATAGAGAGCCCTCAGCGGATAGAGAGCCCTCAGCGGATAGAGAGCCTTTAGCGGATAAAGAGCCCTCCGCAGATTTAGAGCCAAAGCAGAAAAAGAAAAAGAAGAAAAAAAAGAAAAAAATGCGCAAACAAAACCGCATGGACAGCCTATCCTGTCAGCAGACAAAAAACGATCAGCTCGCTAAATTCATCAACACTATTGCCCCCGCAGGCATGTCGGAGTTCTGGTCAGACCGGCTGGATTATTACCTGAATTCTGCGCCTGTGGCGGTCAATGCCCTGCAGCTCTATTGTGTGGGAGTGAATTCACGCGCAGGCTGTGAAGTGGCTAATTTTCTCAACGTCTATCTCAACAACAGTGACGATTTAATACCGGATCACTATGGTCGCTATGGATTGCTCGACGATGCCTGGCTGATCCTCAATACCGTGTATCGCCTCATCGAAGCCAATCTTATACCCGCCAATATCCTCATTATCGACTGGCCCGCCATTATCGAAGCCGACCAGATGACGGTTCAAATCATGCCAATCGAAGTTCGTGCAGTCCTGGAACAGTATGTTCAGCAGATGCTGGGGCTTATTGTTGCAGAAGTGCAAAGCTACAACCCGCAATTTGGTTCAGGCTCCATGAGCGGCGGAGAAACCCTTGCCGATCGCTGGTATAACGCGGGCGTCGATAGTCTTCAGAATATGTGATCATTCAAACCTGTACCCCCCAAAGGGAAAAAGAAAAAAGCAAAAAGTTAAAGCGTCCTGGCGAGCCGAAACCCGATATTGATGAAACGTCCATCCGGGAAGTCCCTGTAGCGGTAGGCAGAACGCAACCTGCTCGGTCTGAAGCTCCACGAGCCGCCGCGCAACACACGGAAATCACAGTCGTTGTTTTCCACCGCCGTGCCATCCGTCGGAGCGCCTTGGCAACTATCAACATAGCAGTCCTGTACCCATTCCCACACATTGCCTGCGGTATCGTACAACCCAAAGGGATTAGCTGTAAATGAACCTACTGGGGCTGTCCGTTTATCATCCCACTGGCTGCCACAGCCATCACAGTTCGCCCAGACGAGGTAATATCCTTCATTAATCGGACATAGTCGGCATCGTCATCCGCACCGTCCCACCCTATCAGGCGCGGTGTGTGCAGCCCCTCAAAACAAAAGGGCAGCTCGGTTTCCTCAATAGCGACAGGCACCAGTTTATTGCGTTTTAAAGCGAACGCAGCCTCGTCTTTGACATAACGGGAATTCACAGAGAGCTTCGACCATAACACAATGAGATTCGCGTTATGCCTTTTCTATTACATCGTCGAAGTGTTCTCCCGCACAAAGCCTGGGATCCCACCAGACGGACCAGCCCCTGTGTTCAAGTTTGTCAGCAAGCTGTCTGGCAGTTTCCTGCTCTTCGCGCTTATAACTGATAAAGATATCATTCATCCTGGAAACTTTATATACTCAAAATCATTGGAAATACAGGGAAGCCGTCAAGTCCTGAAGTCCATGAGTGTATAAATAATACATGATTGGGCTGAAGGGCGCAGACAATAAACCTTCATTTTCAAGGATAAAGAGTATACCTCATGAGATGGGAAAGTATACTACATCATCTGCAGACATTGACTACGCCAGGATCTTCTCTGACACTTTTCTAGCCAGACTATCCAGATCATCTTCAGTTACAATCCGGCCACCCGCGTACAGTTGAAATTGGGATAAAAATTCATTTTCCTGCCATTGACACGCTCTTATAATGACCGGGATCATTTCCAGCTCCTGTTTCTTATAGCGTACCAGCATAATCGGCAACTCTTTATGTTGAATATATGCAGAATTCAGAAAGTCCGGGGATATCAGTAATATCGCTATGCTCGCTGCATCCAGAGCGGCAGCGATAGACTGATTCCAGTCGTGTCCTGCTTCAATGCCAATTTCGTCGTACCAGATACGGTTTTGGGAATCAGGAATATACTTATCCAGACGCTGGAAGAATTTATCTCTCCAGGCTTTATTTTCATGACCATAGCATATGAATACCCTGGTGATACATGCCTGTACCAATTGTTTGGCACCCAGATACACTTTATCTTGCCTTGTTTCAGGTTTACAAATCGTATTATGTCCCTTGTTGACGGGTATGGGAGTCACCCCCGGAATAACCGCATCAGCACTTTCTTTGCTGACCTGAATTATGTAGCGTAAACCATAGAGTGATTTCCTGGCTTCGTAGTAAATTTTAATACGCAATGCTTGCGTTTTAACAAGATCACGAAATGCATCGTTTAGTTTTATTAATAGCGGATTCCTGTAAGATAATTCTGCTACAGACTTATGCAAAAATTTAAGAGCAAATTTTGGGATGTGAAAACCCAGGTGTGATGTTGAAATAAATACCACACCCCTGGTTTGATTGAGTATTTTTTTCCACTGTGGTTGTTGCGAATCCCGGGCGATAAGAAGAAGTTGCTTAACAAGCAACCCGCCTACACTATGGGCAATAAAAACGACAGGCCTGGCGCCAAAACCATTGACTTCCAGATCACCCAGGGCGGTAAGGGCCTGATCCTGAAGCGGCATACGATGACCCTGCACAGCAAAAAAACCCGACTCGTATTCCAGCGTCCAGATCCCAACTGATGGCAGGTCTTGACCAAGCCAGTGAGGAAAAGATTCTTTAGTCCCGGCGCCATGCTGCTGCCAGGCCTTTATTCCACCCTGTCGTGCTCCATGGACAAAAACCACATCGCAGTTTCGTTCTGGATTTTCACAACCGGAGATCGGGTATAGCTGACTCATATTTATATCAATGGATGCACTATCTTATAAGCAGTTCAGGATGAGCATTTTGTGTAACTTATCAATAAGTCCGTGCACAATCCCCTCCCTCTATCAGGGGGAGGGTTAGGGTGGGGGTTAAATATTTGATTATTCACATTACCCCCATCCTGGCCTTCCCCCTTAAAAGGGGAAGGAACTTGAACTGCACAGACTTATTGAGAAATTACCATTTTGTTTTGTAACTCTCTCTAAACCTTAGTCCGGAAAAAATCTTCCCTCAAGTTCAGCTGATTATGGCAGTCCTGAACGGCTTTAGGCAAGTTATGACGGGCCATCAAACATTTTCCATGGGGGCTCCGCCCCCATACCCTCAAAGGGTAAAAGCAAAAAGTAAAAAGTTAAAGCGTCCTGGCGAGCCGAAACCCGATATTGAGGAAGATCGTATTCGGCAAAGGTCACCTCGTATTGGCCGATTTCAAAATCCTTATTGAATATCACTGTCCGAACATACTGTTCATTGTCATCCCCATGGGGATCACCCATCTGAAATTCACCCTTTGGGATGCGCATCATTTGCGGCACAACCACCTCGTGTCGTATACCAGCGCATTTTTATCAATCCCGCTATTACGAGTGTTATTGCTTATTTGAGATGCTTGACTAATAATAAGCACGACTGCACCGGCAATCAATAAAAAAACTATTACAATTAAAAAAGGACCACGATCAACGTGTTCTTTCACCTGAGCAACCTTACTTTGATCATGCCTTACCTGGTTCACAAGTGCAATATAATCTATATCCTCCTCCGAACCATTCCATCCAATCAGACGCCACGTATGCAGCCCTTCAAAACGAAATGGCAGCTCCGTTTCCTCAATCAGGAAAGGAGCTCCTCGTGCCTGCCAATTCTTCACCGGACCTTTGCGTGCACCATGTATAAAAACAACATCACAATTACGATCAGGATTATCTCAACCTGATATTTTGAATAATTGACTCATACTTGTGCACCAATATATTGCTGTCTTAAATTATAAATAATAAAAAAAGACAATGTAATAAAACTCATTATTCGACAATAATTCATCCGATGCTATACTTTTTTTATCTTGCAATATATGGCGATTGAGCAGGTTCATTTATTAGTACCAGACTCTGTCTGGGTAGAAAATCCAGATTTTAAAAAAGATTCAGCGTTTCCATATCACAGGAGAATCACTTATGCCACACGTCACTTTTATTCATGGTATCGCCAACAAACCCCCCAGTGAAAAACTGCTCGAAAACTGGGAAGCTTACCTCGCACAGGGAGGGCTGGATCTCGCAGCTGAGGGGGTCACCACTTCAATGGTTTACTGGGCCGATATCTTGTACGCAGAACCACTCGCTCAGGAAGCCGATTTTGAAAGTGTAGAGGAAGGCCTGGGTGCCATGGAAACGGACGAAGAACTCGAGTGGATCGATGATCTGCCAGATGAAGAGAAGGTCTTTGTGGAGTCGTTTCGCAAAAAACTCAACTTTGATCAAGCCTCACCTGAGGAAGACGACTATGAGCCACCCTCCTTGCAGGCAAATGAAGATGAACTGAAAGCACTCCCCTTCGAAGCCATCCCCCTGCCCTGGTTCATCAAGCGTCGTGTCATGAAAGCATTGCTTAAGGATGTGCATCACTACCTGTTCAACGCAACATTCTCCCCGCGCCCTGGAGAGGTATACCAGGTGCAGGATCATATCCGCAGCCTTTTCGTAGATCAGTTAAAGAAAGATACCTCAAATTTAGAAGGACCACACGTTGTAGTGAGTCACAGCATGGGTACGGTGATCTCCTACGATTGCCTGAAAAATGTCTCTGCCTGCCCTACGATCGATGCCTATATGACAGTGGGCAGCCCGCTGGGGATCAGCGAAGTCTATGACAACTTCAAGCCCGAATATCAACAGCACGATGCTTTTCCTTCAGAGAAGGTTGGTGGCAATTGGGTCAATGTCTACGATCGCCTGGATCCGGTGGCCTTTGATGCTCGCATCGCCAACGATTACCGTAAGGACGGGAATAAAGTAGTCATTGACGAACGTGTGCATAACTCCGGTAAATGGCGCCACAGCAGTTATAAATATTATGGGCAACAGGCACTCTGTGAGCATCTGAAAGAGCTCCTTGGCATTTAATTGAGCAGGAACAGCAATGAGCAAAAACATAAATGATCTACTCAAACAGATCAAGACGGCTGCCAGTGCTTATGATGCAGATGAAGTGCAACACCTATCTGGTAAACTCGTGAAATACATCCAGAAAAATATCGCCTCTGATCCAAAGGGTATGGCAAAAGAACTAGATAAAGCGATCAAAGTCTTCGATCGGAAACACACAGAAGAACTCTGCGCCCAACTGGTTGAATATTTATATTCTAGCGAAACACCCTATCCCCTGGTCGAATCAAAAAAAATCCTTGGCACCCTTCGCCGGAAGCGCTATTTTGATTTAATGAGTACCATAGCCGATGTATTGATTCAAACGGGACAGGATGAACCCAATATACGTCGTCAATATGCTCAGGCCCTCATTGACCAGGGATATCTCAGTGCAGCCCTGGATGTACTGCAAAAACTGGAACAACACTGCCTTGGAATTAAAGATAACGCCGAATGGGCCGAGGCCAGAGGACTTACCGGTCGGGCCAGAAAGCAGATTTACATGGAGGCTGCTGCAGAAAAACGACCGGGTACTCTTGCTAATAAAAAGGCCTGCGAAAATCTGCAGCTGGCCATCTCTGCCTATGCGGGAGTCTATGAGAAATCAAAGCAGAACCTCTGGCATGGTATCAATGCAGTGGCCCTGCTGGAGCGCGCTAAAACAGACCAGGTAGATATAGACAAAAAAATATTTCCCAAAGCCCAGAAAATCGCCAAGGATATCCTTCAACAGATTTTGTCAAAACAGGAACCCGATTTATGGGATGATGCAACCGCAGGCGAAGCCTGCCTGGCATTAAAGGATTTTCCGCAAGCCTTGGATTGGATATACAGATACACTCAGGACTCACCCGATGCCGATGCCTTTGATTATGCCAGCACCCTGCGTCAGTTTGAAGAAGTCTGGGAACTTGACGAAGGAGACAAAGAACAGGCTCAGATCCTGCACCTTTTACGCGCGGCGCTTTTGCGACAGGAAGGCGGCCGTGTGGAAATCGACAATCTGACTCAAACCCTCGCCACCGCATCGGCTCTGGAAGCAGACAAACACTTTGAACAGGTCCTGGGTAAAGATCGTTACAAAACTTTCCAGTGGTATTGCACCGGATTGGACCGTGCTGCAGGTGTAGCCCAGATCCTTGATCGCTCTGGCAACGGACAAGGCAGTGGTTTCCTTGTCCGTGGATCAGATATCCATCCAAGTTCTGGGGAAGTCTGGGTGGTGGTCACTAACGCGCATGTCATCAGTGATGACTCGCTTGAACAAAGTGCTACTCCAGCTTCACTCCCGGCAGACGAAGCCCGTATCCGTTTTGAAGCTCTCGATCCAGGGCAGCAATATGCCGTGAAAGAGATCCTTTTCAGTTCACCACGTTCCGAACTGGACTGCACCATAGTGAGCCTGCAGTCACCGGTCGAACACGCAAAACCCTATCCCATTGCAAAACGTCTCCCGCTGGTGGGTAAAAATCAGCGGGTCTATGTCATTGGTCATCCTCGTGGCGGCGGCCTGTCCTACTCCATTGATGATAATCTTCTGCTGGATCATGAACAGCCCAGAATACATTACCGCGCCCCCACCGAAGGGGGCAGTTCAGGCAGCCCCGTATTCAATCAGCAATGGGATTTAATAGGATTACACCATGCGGGCGGTATGACCATGAAGAAACTGAATAATCAACCCGGTTATTATCCTGCCAACGAAGGCCTATGCTTCCAGAGTATCCGCGACGCAGTGGCAGCCAAGCTGGGTTAAACTCTGTAGCCAAAAAAATTACCGAAGACGCAGCACTTCAAAGTTCTATCCTTGAATGGCTGCATCAAACGATGTTTAATTCATTTTTTACATATTAACAAATTTAAGAAAGGCTCCCAATAATGAATAATGAAATAACTGCCGGTAAATCAAGCTGCTTTGTCGATATGCCTTTTGGCAAAAAAACTGATCCAAAATCGGGCATCGAAGTGAACTTTGACCAGATCTATAATGAAGCGATCAAACCTGCTGTTGAAGCCACAGGGATTGAATGTATCAGAGGAGACAAGGAACGCACTGGCGGCATTATCCATACGGCTATGTTCGCACGTTTGCTGTTATCCGAATTTGTCGTAGCCGATCTGACCATGGTCAACCCCAACGTGTTTTATGAACTGGGAGTTCGCCATACGGCACGTCCCTATTCGACCATTCCCATATTCGCCACCATCAGCGAATTACCGTTTGACGTGAGTCTGGTGCGTGCGATCCCCTATGATCTTGAAAATGGCCAGATCTCCAAGCAGGCAAAACAAGCGCTTATTAATGCAATACAGGAAAGAATCGAGCGCGTTCTTCAAGGTCCTCTGTCTAAAGACAGCCCGTTATTTCAACTTTTTGATAAATTTCCAGGCATTCAGATGAGTCATGAGGTGATCGATGTATTTCGAGACCGCGTTGAATATTCCGAAGAAATCAAAGACAAGCTGGAAGATGCCAGACTGGCTGGAACTAAAGAACAGGTACGCGATGCGATCAAGTCGATCCAGTCTGAGCTGGGAAGCCTTAAAATTTTAGAGCGTGGGATCCTGATCGATTTGTTCTTATCCTATAGAGATGCTGAAGCTTTCGATGACATGATTGCGTTGTATGACGAGCTGCCATCTGAACTAAAAGATTCAATGATAGCCCGGCAGCAATACGGGTTTGCTTTAAACCGCAGAGGCGACTGGCGAAAAGCCGAAAGAGTCTTAAGCAAGGTGATTGAAGACTTTGGTGAAAGCGCAGAAACCTACGGCTTGCTGGGCAGGATTTACAAAGACCGATACAAAGCAAGTGAAGAAGATGATCCTGCCAGGACAGGCTACCTGGAAAAAGCAATTGCTGCCTATACCCGTGGATTTGAAGCAGAACCCATGGATTATTACCCCGGGGTCAATGCTATCACACTATTAGTGCTGAAAAATGATCAGGAGTCACGCGAAGAAATCAAACGCCTGTTGCCTTTGGTCATGTTTGCCGTAATACGCCAGGGCGGCGCCGAGTCCAATGATTACTGGACACTTGCGACTTTACTTGAGCTAGCCATACTGGACGAAGAAAAAGATTTGGTCACTAAAGTGTTACCACGATTACTGGCAACCGATGCTCAAGGCTGGATGTTTCAAACAACCCTGGACAACCTGAGTTTAATCTATAAGCAGCAGACAGACGATGATTACAAAGCCGTTATGCAGGAATGCATGAAAAAAATAAGAGATAAAATTGAAACCTGAATAAACTCGCGAATAATTGGACATCCAGATTCACATCTTAAGCTATAGGCGAGATTGTATATCCTGTCAAACTGTTCTAATATAAAAACAAACAGTTTTAAACTACCACTTGCACAATGTAAGACCTGTCACCTACCTATGCTTATGTCTTGTCTGGTTTCACCTAAAGTCTCATTCATATTCACGAAATCACAGGATAGATTAGACGCTATTCCGATAAATAATTTGAACTGTGTATTGACTATCCAAGTGATAATCCAGCCTACTCTCTCTAAAATCAATATGCTAAGAAAGTCTTGCACAACCCGTTTGAACATAATGAGTGATCTCCTATTTTTATTGACAGGATTCAACTATGCGTAAATCGCCCAGGTTGTGTGTTTTTATTAGTTCTCGCATGGCCGAGCTTCAATACGAACGTAAACTAGTTCGTTCTGCTCTTGATGAACTTAACGTAGATGCCTGGATATTCGAAAAAGATGCGGGTGCCCGGCCTGAGTCTACAAAAGAGACCTTTTTAACGGAGCTAGGCAAAGCAGACCTGTATATCGGTATATTCTGGAAGGGCTTCGGCATTTACACCATTGAGGAGTATGAACATGCCGTTAAGCTTGGGAAAGATATATTAATCTATGAAAAAAGACTCGAAATCGAGAATGACCGTGACCCTGATCTTGAGGCATTTCTGAATAGAGCAAGAAACGTGGAAACTGGACATACGATTCAATGGTTCAATACCCCTGAGGAATTGGTACAATATATCAAGTCAGATATTAATGCCCGTCTGGTCGAGACTTACCGCAAAAAAACCAGTCGGCATCCAAAAGCAAACTTCGTGCTTTCACTTGCAGAGGAAAAAGAAAGAAATTCGCAGCTCAATTTATTACATAGAGTACAGTCATCCTGGATTGATGGTGTATTAAAACAATCGTTACATAGTGAGGCGCAGATTATCCTGGGTAAACAGCAATGGAATGCAGCGGATAAAAATCCATGGAGGCAAATCATAGAGCTTCCAGACCAATCTCAAGTCCCTGTTGAACAATCCAATATAGATACTTTTGATCAATCTGGTCGCTCCTTGCTTATTCTCGGCGAACCAGGGTCTGGTAAAACCATGACATTACTGGATTTAGCCCAGGAATTAATTAAACAGGCTGAAAGTGATCCATCGAAAGCGATTCCTGTGGTTCTTAATTTGTCCTCATGGCTCTCCAAACGCGAATCCATCTTTGACTGGCTTGTTGAGGAGCTGAACAGCAAATACCAGATTCCAGAAAAAGCGGGAAAAAAATGGCTGAATGAGTTTAGCATTATTCCCCTACTGGATGGACTCGACGAAGTTAAGGCCGAAAACCGTTCGGATTGTGTCACAGCTATTAACACTTACATTTCTAAGAACATGCTCCCCGGCATTATCGTAACCAGTCGGCTTGATGAATACAAAAGCCTTTCGGAACGACTGCAACTCAGCCGTACAATACGGCTTCAACCCTTAACATCTGAACAAGTTGATGAGTATATATCCCGTTCCGGAAAAAAGCTTGATGGCCTGAGACAAGTGCTCAAATCAGACCGTTCCCTAAAATCTCTCACCGCAACGCCCTTGATGCTAGATGTGATGAGTATCGCCTACAATGATGTTACTGCTGAATCATTATCCGATGTGAACCTTAATACCCCACAAGTATGGCGTAAACACATCTTTGATGCCTATGTCGATAAAATGTTCAAGCGCAAAGGTCAAAGAGAACAGCCATATTCGCAAGAAAAGATGATGAAGTGGCTTGCCTGGTTCGCTAATGGTATGCAACGTCAAAATCTGGCTATTTTTTTCGTGCACCAACTGAATCCCGACTGGTTCAAAAGCAAAGAAGAAAAACAAAAATTTAGTGTCATTCACGCTCTCCTTTCTTTTTTCTTTGGTCTTACAATTCGACCCATCTTTACCGGTCCAATCAGCCTGATATTCCTGTTCTTCCTCGGCCCAAAAATTCAGGATCCATTGAACCAGACTTCAGATGTAAATGATCTTGTACTGCATTGGTCACGAAAAGAGACTTTTGCCAGCATCTCCAGAAGTTTTTTAAAACCACTTCTGCTGGGAATTCTATTTATTTTGTTATTCCTGTTTCTGTATAACAAAGGCCACCCTGTTCAGCCGCTTACTTTCGGCCTTTTCCTTGCCGCTTACATTGTTCTAAATGCCATGTTTGCAGCACTCTTTAAAGGATTGAAAAAAGAACCACTGAAAACAGAACTGGTTCAACAAATGAATAATATCATCATGAGAAATTTTTTAATGCTTGCAGTGGGAGGTTTTATTTGCGGCATAATTATCGGGCTTGTATTGAGTGGATTGATTGGTAGTCTAATTCCAGAATACAGTCTTTTACTTATTGTTGGATTTGCATTTTTTTGTGGCGTATTTACTGTATTTGCACTTCTTATGTGGTATTCAGGGCCTTTTGCTTTACAAAATATTGCGATGCTCAGTTCCATCTATTTTATCGGGCGAGGCCCCTTTAACTACTTTGTATTCCTCGAATATGCAACACAACTCTTATTTCTGCGTAAAGTGGGCATTGGATACATATTTATTCACCGTTTACTGCTTGAGTACTTCGCAGGCACTGAAAAGAAGAGTTAAAGAACTTTGGTTATCAACAAATTTAGGAGCATTATCTTCAGACAGCACAGATCTACCATGAATAATTTAAGTCGCATAACCTGGCTTGACTTAAATGAAATTAATTTACTTACCAAGGTAACTTATTTTTCCCATTGACGCATTGTTTGATGAAAATTTGGGAAATGCCTGGCAAGTTTATTTTCTAAATAATGCCAGGCCCAGCTATCGGATGCTTCTCTTTGCAACCATATAATACGTTGCACCGATGGAAAATTCTCTAACAACGCTGTAATCTCCTGATGCGGAAATGGGCAGAGCTGTTCAATAGAGACAATAACAGACGTTATATCCTCGCGAGCTTTTAACTCGTAATAAATATCACCACTACACAGAATTATTTCCTCACAATCCATCAAAGCGGTTGTGGGAATTTTATAAATAATTACTTGAAAACGCCCCGAGGAAAACATATCCAGTGGTGAAGACGCTACTTTCATTCTAAACAGCCCAGGAGCAATCATTACAATAAGTGGTATGCTATAGCTGATATGAGCCTGACATCGTAGTAAATGAAAAAGCTGAGCTGCTGTCGATGGAACACTTATTTGAATCCTTTTTTCCACATCTCTTTCAAGGAATCGTTCCAGGTGTCCAGAGACATTTCCCATCCCCTCCCATAGCATTCCGTAAGGGACGAATAGTGTTAAACCACAACCTTTTTCATAGCTAACTGGCGCTATGGCAATTAACTGATCGATGATCAATTGTACTGCAGAAATAGAATCTGGAAATTGCGCCTCCCAAACCACCAGGGTATCTGTTTGCCCAGTAGCAAAACCATATTCGTAAGCAAGAACCGCTTGGTCCGAACTCGTAGCATTTATTACCGTAAAAAGCTGGCCATCCTCGCGAAATTGAGATAGGGGTGAAAACACGTTACCCGTGTGGACGTCGTGAAACACCGCGTGGCGCTGAAAAAATGTGCCTCGCTCGACATCCTTACCGACGAGTCGAACCTTATACCCCTCGTCCAGCAAACTAGCATATGCTATTAACTCAGCAAATCCCCAATCCAGCGACTGCGTTCCATTCCCCATTTCTATCCTGTTTTGTTGAATGTGTTCAACCAGGTGATGCAAGAGGAAATCTTCAGGAAACATGGTCAGCCTGTGACAAAGAGTTTTAAGCTTTTGCGCAGTGACGGCAGTCTGAGGAATATGAACAGGATCTGTACCAAGGAAATCGTTCTCTCCAGGTATTTCATCATGCCTGTTAACCTGTTCGAATAAACTAGTCGGCAGCCCTGCATCAAGTTTTTCATTGTATCCCTTGATCAAGGAAGCAGAATATTGTTTGTCGAGAAGGCCATACTTGGATAAATATTTACTGTAAAGTTCGATTACAGAAGGATGCTTCTGGATTTTTTCGTACATCAAAGGTTGGGTCGCTGAAGGTTCGTCAATCCCAGTGTGACCACGACGTCGATAGCAAACCAGGTCTATAATGACATCCTTTCTAAATTTATCACGATAGTCCAGTGCCAAGCGTCCAACAGCAATTAACATTTCCGGCTCGTCAGCATTTACATGAAATATCGGAATCCCTCCACTTTTGGCAATGTCTGTACAGAACAAGGTCGAACGGGTATCCAATGGGTTAGAAGTGGTAAATCCAATACCATTATTGATCACCACATGAATCGTACCGCCCGTGTTGAAACCACGCATTTGCGATAAGGCCAATTGTTCATATACAGCCCCGTAAGAACTAAAAGTCGTGTCACCGTGCAGGATAATTCCCAAAGCTGAATTACCCAGTCGGTCATTGCGTTCTTGCTGGATCCCACGCACCATTCCTAGTACGCATGCACCAACTAATTCCGGCTCGAGCGGAAGAGCAGTAAGCAGTATCCGCACCGGCCCGTCCTCTGTGGAAACTTCTCTTGTTCTTCCTGCTCTGACAGCATTAGTGTCCATTAGTTGTGCAGCAGGTACGCCCCAAAGATTTACAAGTAAGTTTATGCGTCCTCGATGAGTACTTCCAACCACGATATCACTTATTCCCTGACAGCCACCATATTCGATTAAATCACGGAGCAGTGGCAACAGCATATCTACACCTTCGAGGGAAAATCTAATTTTTCCAGGGTAACGGGACTGCAAATAGTGTTCAAGATGCTCTGCAGCAATTAAATCACTCAGAATTTTCAAATTGCCAGAATTATTTGTCTTATAGTATTCCAAATCAGTTTCTATATGATGCTGTAACCAACGTTTTTCTTCGGTCGTCTCTATGTGCATAAAATCCCAGCCTACCATTCCACAATAGAGACTTTCCAGCCGACTTAAAATTTCCGATAGTCGAAGTCTATCTTTACCTTCCATGCTGCCTACCGAGAAATGTAGTTTAAGGTCATCTTCCTCAAAGCCCCAATAATCAGGGTTGAATTCTGGGAGAGGAGAGCTATCTATCATTTTCAAAGGGTTAATACGTGCTTTCTGATAACCCTTAGAACGGTACACATTAATGAAACTTAAAACTGACCTTTGTTTTTCCTCTAACTCTTCAGGAAGTAAGCGTGACTCTCCCCCTACTAGGTAATTTTTCAGATCTTTGGCAACTTTTTGTGCCAAATCCTCTGGATCAAGAAAAGAATTAATGAGGTGTTTTGTTCTAAGCAAATGTTTGAAGTCATTTAATAATGTCTGCATGTTGCCTTCATCGCGCATATTCGAAGGAATTTTCACCATGTCATCGATCAAGTAAATAAAGCACAACTTGTTATGTAAGCGTGCTTCTTCATATTCTGCCTGAGTAAAAGACATACGTCTTCCCGGAACAACACTTCCATACTTGTGAGCAAGTATAAGTACAACCATATCACTGCGCCGGACATGTTTTAAACAGACATCAATTGGCTCTTCTGGCCTAGCCCCAAAAGACTCCATCGCAACCTGTTTGAGCTCTAAACTATCGATTGTATTGAGCACAGCCTGACGGTGTTTTAAAAGATCTTCGCGTGTCGAACTCACAAAAATTCTAAGAGGTTGTTTTCGCTTTTTTTTACTTTGTTTCGGAATCAAAATTCAAAACACCCTGGAATTTGATGTTGGAGATAATAAATTGCCTTTGTTGATCAACAGTATTCCCTACATTAACAAAGCTATCCATGCGTAAACTTTGCAAGAGATTCAACCGCTAAAAGGACAAAGTATTCTTATACACTTTGTAAGCTATAGGCAAAATTGGACTTCTTGTCAATTCGATCTATTCTTCCATTAAGAGGCTTAGTCAGCCTTGTTGGAAACTAATCATGAGTGAATCATAATGAGCTCAGCAGCCACAACAAAGGAAGTCCATCTGGTACTGGGTGCCGGCGGTGCAAAATGCATTAGTTATGCCGGAGCACTCAGTGTACTTGAAGATCATGGAATACATTTCAAAACAGTATCCGCCTGCTCTGCGGGTACCTTGATTGGCGCATTGCTTTGTACAGGCATGACGGCAGATGACATTCTACAGGCGGTTCATCAGGATTTATCTGCATTAATTGGTAAACCCATTCTGCCGCGCCCTTTACAGTTGCTGGGTTTGTTTAAATGGCCGTTTGCTCGATATAAGACACCGGGTTATCTGGAATTTTTTGAGTCACTGGCTGGACAGCCTGTGTTTAAGGATTTAAAGATCCCTTTATCCGTAATGGGCGTGGATATTGCGGCCAACAGGATTCTGCTTTACACAAATGATAAGCATCCCTGTATGCGTGTATCGGAGGCTATTCGCATTGCCACAGCAATCCCAACCCTGTATCCGCCACATATTTACGATACCGATCATATCGTGGTAGATGCTGTTTTTGTCACCAATGCACCAGTGTGGATCCCTCTTAGCTATGACGATAACCTGCCCATTGTGGTGATCCAGCCGGATACGCCAGCGCTGCATGAGCGCCCGAAAAATCTGTTTAATTTTGTACTGGATTGCTTTCGCTCTGGCATTATCAGTCGTGATCACTATACTCAACAATTACCGCGCGTGAAAAAAATATCCATTGATACCGAAAATGTCGCTTATGCAGATTTTAATATCAGTGCACAGGCCCGGGAAAAGCTGATCCAGGCGGGCCGTAAAAAAGCGCTGGAAGTATTGGCTGAAGGGGGAGATGATCTATGGTCAATAGACAGCCCCCCATTGATACTGGAACGGGAGCGTGATCCCTACAGCGATGCGGTCGATCATGCCGCGGAAATCATTACCGGTTACCGCCGTAAACTGCCAAGACTGGCCAGGGAACAAATTTTTATCAGCTACGCACATGAAGATGTGCTGTGGCTGGAAAGATTAAAAAACCATATGCTGGAACATTCCATCGGACGTTCATTAATGATCTGGGATGACAGCAAAATCCAGGCTGGAGAAAACTGGCGCAACCAGATCCGCGCCGCACTGGCATCCACCCGAATCGCGGTGTTAATGGTCAGTTCACATTTTCTTGAGTCAGAATACATCAAAAAAATGGAACTGGATTATCTGCTCTGGGCTGTGGACTACGAGGATGTCAGGCTGATCTGGTTTACCCTGGACACCTGTGAATATAAACAAATTGGAAAACATAATATTCAGGCAGCCTATCCACCTGATAAACCGTTGGCGGGTATGACTGAAGAGGAGCAGCATACAGCACTGGATCAAATTTCTGCGCAGATAGCGCGGACTTATAATGAGTAAACCAAGTCGAGTAATCTGAGTTACGTGAAAAATCATATATCCAATTAAACGATGACAGCTTGAAGTGCCGCGGCCACTCCAGTGAATGTTAATATCATAAACAGAATAGTCACCCAGTGTGTCTCGTGGACCTGTGGCACAAAAAAAACACAACTCCTGTCCCTTAAATAAAGATATAAAGACATTATTAATATTTTTAAGGTTCATCACAAAAATGCGTACTTTACATTTAAAAATGTACTCTATACTCAAAATCATTGGAAATGCAGGGAAGCTGTCAAGTCCTGAAGTCCATGAGTGTATCAATAATACATGATTGGGCTGAAGGGCGCAGACAATGAACCTGCATTTTCAAGGATAAAGAGCATACTCACTCAGTATTGTCGAGTGACTAAAATATAGGTCCCGTACCTTCCTTCCCCCTTCAAGGGGGAAGGCGAGGATGGGGGTCATATATGATGACTCATCTTAAATAGTGAACCTGGAACAATATTTAATAATCGAATGAGAGGGTGGGTCTAACATGCGCAACAACAGTCATATGATACAGAGAGTTACCCCCATCCCAACCTTCCCCCTCAGAAGGGGAAGGAGCAGATCTTACTATCAATTGAGTCACTATTTTCTTATCCCATTCAAATTAAGTACGCAAAAATGTGAAGAACCAATATTTTTAAACCGGTATTATGATGCACTACAGGTTCTGATAAAGTCTTCCAGGGTTTGTTTATTCTCAGCCTGTTCTGAAGACAGACCCTCGCACCTTACTCCCTGGGGCGCATATGAATCCAGCATTTTTATGGTCAAGCGGTAGCCCAGTTCGCGATACGCCTCAAACTGTACTTCATCGAAAAACTGATCGGCCGTACTCTGATCCGGGAAATCTTTATTTTGAGCCGCATAACCCTTTACCTTGAAGGTCACATCCTTTATCAGGGTAGTCTTCAGGTAGATGATCCATCCTTCACTGCCATCGGCGTATATGATATGTCCCATCATATGACCCTGCTGGGCGAATTTGGCATCCCTTGGGTAAACGCCTGAGTTTTCTTCAGTGACCGGTGAGCATGGTACAACCTGATCAGGTGATGCATCATCCAGGACTTTGACTCTGGCCCCAAAATCATCTTCTATACGCCGTACGGTGGTCTGGAAATCCGAGAATGAAAACTCGGCATCGGCCCCGCCGTCACACACAATGATCAACTTCGTACGACGGCGTACCAGTTCGTACACGCCAGTATTTTCAAAATGTCCGCCATCACTCAGTTGTAGAAAAGCGCGATCTTCCATGAATCCGCCCCAGCCAATCAAATTACCAAAGTGATACAGACCTGGATGAAAATGGTTAGACTGATGTTTAACGCCTAAATAATTATTCGGGTCTGGATGTTCCGCCCAATAACCCAGTTTCAGATTAAGCAAGGCCATGACAAAGGAGACAAGGCGGTTGCGGGTCAAACCCACACCACCTACTCCGGTATTTGGATTCGCTGCCGCACCGGAGATAGCGACAGCGGTTGCCAGCGTCATCTTACCTTCGGCAAAGTCTGTGGTCCGACACCACCCGGTTGCATTACTGCCGCAATACAGAGGTGAAAGGATGAAATTATCCCCTCCGCGAGTTTTATAGATCCGCTTTTTGGAATTTACCAGGATCACATTGGTGTTAATAATATGATAGGGACCTCGCGGCGGTATATCCTGCTGATAGGCAAAATCGGTCAGATATGCCGTGTTGGCTCCCTGTGCCGCCCCAGTCTCATTATCCAGAGCACTGGAAACATCCGGCATAAAAGTCTCCATTAAGCGATCCCGATAGTAACGGTGAATGGAGATATAATTAAGATTCACAAACCAGCCGAATATCAGCGAGACTGTTATCATCACTATAACCGCAATGGGCAGCCAGGCTTTATCTATGAACATATATGCCAGTTCATAGGCTATAAGAAATCCGCCAAAGATAAACAACCCTGCCGCCAACGGGGCCAATCCGCCCGCAGAAGCACTATTTGAATTTTCAGTGGGTTTCATAAAGTCGCGCATGGCCATCACCATACCGGACAACATTGCCAACGGTCCAACTGAGACCCAGGCATTTTTTAAATGTGCTGCAATCGCCGGCAGACTGCCTACCAGAAAAAATAAAACAATTGCAGTTAATACTATTGGTACCCATTTTTCTACTTTACGGCGCTTTTGATACCAGTCGCCCGTGTATCTGAATCCTGGTCCGCGTCTAAGCCAGGTGAAGAAAGAATAAATCAGGGTCAGCAACATGAGAAAACCAGACATTATCAGACCAATCCATAAAAACAAATCAAATCCGAACAGTTTTGGGTCGATGCTAGCGAATTCATTTAAATATTCTGCAGGCATGATCTTCGGCAGCCAAAACAACTGCCGGGGATGAAATATGCCAAAAAACCATAAGCCGAAAACAAAGAATAAAATAAATACCGGCATCCACATGACTAGATTAAGAAAAGTGCCACGCAGCACTACACCCAGTAAAGAAAGTACATTCAGTCCCGCACCCGGCGTCAGATAGTATCCATGTTCACGCAGGTATTTCAACATACGCCGCTGGGGTTCTTTTGCCTGTTTTTCGAATTTAGGATCAGGATCATCAGTGCCATAAGGAAAGGTGTCCGCATCCAAACCAAAACGCGGAATAGTCTGCTTTTTTTGATCATTTTCTTTTTCAGAATTTTCAAGCTTATTTTTCTTTGTATAGTCATTATAGGACGTATCGCTGAGCAGCCAGGTTAAAGCCGAACCGATATAACCGCCGCCTGACACCGTGGATAAATAATCCATCCGTTTTAACAGATTGCGTTTAGCCAAAGCCTGCATTACGCCCAAAGCAAAAGTAGCAGAACGTATGCCGCCACCTGATAACGCCAATCCTGCTAAGTTAATATTTTCGTCATCCTGTTCACAACCTCGCTCTTTACGCCAGGCACGAATATAGCTCATCTCAGCCTGAGTCAATTCTTCCGGACAGGAATCAAAAGTTTTCTGACTGTCTTTGCTTTTTAGAGAGACCTGTTGTTCTTTGTCTATGGCCATCTCAAGATCATCCCGTTCTAAAGGAGGAATAAATTTTGCCTGGTTCGAAGTCGTTTCCATAGCACTGCCCTCTTGAATAGTACTATTAAGGATAGAACAGATTCTTATTTAGTCTAGAAAATATTTATATAGAATCCAATGTCAAAATTGATCAATTAAGTATTTATTTTTCATAGTAAGATCTGCAATAGACACCTGTTGTATCAGATGTATCACCAATGATAACAGTCAAAAGAACGACCCTGTATCACTTGCCGGCATTGATCAATTATTCATATTATAATCTTTATCCTTGAAAATGCAGGTTCATTGTCTGCGTCCTTCAGCCCAATCATGTATTATTTATACACTCATGGACTTCAGGACTTGACGGCTTCCCTGTATTTCCAATGATTTCGAGTATATCTAATGTGATAAGGTTTGCACGAGCTTGCTGCATACTTAATATATTATTTCCTGGATTCTAATCAAGGAGACTATTATATTAAATAAGGTAAACGAATCAGACATTTTACAAAAAAATCTTGTCCAGATATATTGGTATTACTATGAATGCATCCCTAAATATCTTGTCAATACTCATTTCTTTGGATCTATTTTAAAATTTGGGATAACATTAATGGTTGTCGAAAATAATTATCTTCAAGGTTCTTATAATGAAAAATCTCTCTATGTGTTGTCATCAACTTTTACGCTTTCTCTCTTTAAATCGATGTCTTTTCATCCTCCCGTTTTTTTTATGCGCTAACATGCCCAGTGTACTTGCCGATACACAGTTATCCACCTTGACATCAGAAAAAGTTGTTAATTTCTTTGAACAGCAGGACAAGCTCGTGCTCACCTTTGTCGGCTACTCCGGAGCTGACTATGAAGAAAAAGACAGGATACTGATAGCAGCCCGCAAGATTCTTTCTGAGCATACTCCCAGCAAAACCATTGTAAATATTGGGGCCACTGCTGATGGTATTGGTTCAGTGTATAAGATTGCCAAAGACATGGGGTTTGCAACAACGGGAATTGTCTCCACGCAGGCTAAAAAATATCAGGCTGCATTGTCCCCTTTCGTGGATAGAGTGTTTTATATTGAAGACAAAACCTGGGGCGGGTTTATACAAAATACTCAGGATCTCTCCCCCACTTCTAATGCCATGGTGCATTCGACAGATATTATGGTTGGCATTGGCGGAGGAGAAATAGCCAGAGACGAAATGCTCAGTGCACAGCGATTGGGTAAAAAAGTTATTTATATATCTGCAGATATGAATCATCAGATCGCCATTGAGAAGGCTCGCAAGAAAAAGATACCTATGCCCACTGATTTTAAAGGCGCGGCCTACAGTCTTTTTGATAAGCCTGCCAAAACTGGCACACATTCAGACTAATCCAAGTTTGGCATCGGCCAACTCCAGATTTAGTTAAAATATATCAGGCAAAACGTGTTCTGATCGTTGCCCGAGTATGCTGCGTCGAATACCTGGGAATAACCCAGCAGCTATATAGGAAAGGATATATGCCTGCAAACTCTGAAATGAACTTAAACTTTTCTATTTTGTAATAATTTAGCGCCAGCAATTGACAACACTATCGGTATTATTTGCTAACCCCTGAACACCGGTATGGGTCAGGGTGAAGTCTCCGCATTTGTCACTCGCCATGCTGCCGGTTCTGGTTGCAGTGAGTGTGTATGAAACAGCTGTCACGGCAGAAATCGTCAGATTATAAAAAGTTGTTCCGCCATCCAGTGGAACATTGGCAGAAAAAATACCCGGAGCGCCGGTAGCACAGGTTCCAACGGTGCCGCCGCTTTCAGAACCGCAATAGGTGTTGTTTTCGGTAAAGAAGCGTTCCATTACATTGGCCAGCCCCATTAACGCGCTCTGCGCATCCGCACGTTTAGCTCGATGTACAGTTTCCTGATAGGAAGGGATCGCTATAGAAGCCAGGATTGATATGACAACCACAACAATCATTAATTCTATCAGGGTAAAACCGCTGTTTCTATTCATTCTTATATTCATTAAACATAACCTGTCTGGAAAGGTCTCCAGGTATTCGTAATTAATTTCTTAGAACCCATATTTCATTGATAATTTTCTTTCTAATCTCTCTGTAATAACGGTAGGTAAAGCGTACTTTCATACCGACTCTGAGACGGCTGAAGTAATCATCTTTGACAAATTCTGAATGAACGAGCACATTATCGGAAACAGCATAAACCTGATCACCGATGACCAGTTCTCTGAATTCATTATCAATATCATCGATAATATTTTCTCCATGCAGCAGCTCACTCTCGGCGGCAAGTAACAATGAACAACCGAGCGCTGAAACCAATGTAAAGATACAGATAAAAAATAATTTTTTCATATTCAAGTCCTGCTGTTAATAACCGATGCCATTAGAGGGATTAATTTCCTGCCAGGATACTCTGTCTACATCAGGTCCATCAATGTGTTCGACATCCCGGATATGAATTTCATCACTGGTACCGGTTTTTGAACCCGGAGTATATTGTTTGTCACCCAGAAAGGAAGGATCAGTGGGTATTCCTTTGGAAAATTGCTCACCTGCTGGATTATAGGTATCTGTACCATCGGTTACCGTGTCATTGGAATCAACCGATCCATAACCAGTTTCACCATAATGATGCACATCAAACACTGGACTGGTTGGTTCACCGCCATACATGGCATCCACCGACATTAGCCACCCGGTACCTCCAGCACTACAAGCCCGATCATCAGGGATCGTGGTGTTGAAAAACAGGGTCTCATTGCGTATTACAGGATTGGTGACCACCCTTTCTCCGCTGGTGGGTAAATCCATGTACCAGCCATGTTTGCTGTTAAATAAACTCAGAGAAGAACTTCCCAACACTCTGTAGCTATCACCGCCATCAGTTATTTCTGTTATCGTATATGATTTTAAATCGCCTCTTCTAAGTGCACTGGAACCATTATCCCAGATAGCATAGAAAGATTGAGTAGAGGTATTCGTCACATCACCCGCAGCCATATACTGACCCGTGCCAAATGCCACCATCACATTAGGTTCATTGCCTGTAAGCCGTTTGGCGGTATTTTTGTACACTGAAGGCCGCATCGTAATTGCCTGAGGTATGGTCTTGCCCCTGAACATCGATACCGGAGTCGTTACATCACCATAGGCTGGCCCCCAGGTGTGGCCAGTTATTCCTGCAGGTAAAATGTCAGAAACATCAAACACCCACATATTGCCTTTCAGATCACCTGCATAAATTCTGTCTGCAATCTTATCTTCATCGATATCAATGATTGCAGGAGAAGACAGACCATTGCTCAAATTGCCGCTGCTGGCCAGATCAAACGTTTTACTGTCACCATCACCATCACCATTGGTTGAACCGGCTTTGGTATTAATTACCAGATAATCACTACCTTTGGTCCAGCCGTCCGTTAAATCGGCGTCGAGAAACAAAATAATGAGTTCTGCTTGAGCAGTTGGTTTGCGGTTAAAATCATCGGTAAAAGCTAAAGATGGGTCAGTCGGATCAGTGGCTGTATCATAATCATAGCTATTGTATCCATTACCCAACACAACCGCCCATTTCAACTTGTCGTTACTGCCATCTGTCCATTTAAACGGCACTATCAGCGGCTCACTAAAAGTATACCCCAGATTAGCATAATCTTTATTAGTGAACTCCCATAGGACCGCTTCTGCTGGGCCTGAAGTCGTATCACCAGAGGTTGTATTAGTTTCACTGTACGCAGAATTGGTGACATCAAGAGCAAAAATACCACGGCCGCCAGCAGCACCGCCGCCCACCAGAATAGTACGCCAGCTGCCGTTTAATTGTGCATCCACAACAGTCGGTGATAAATCGACATAGTATTTATGTCGGTAACTCTTGTCTGTCAGATAATGCAGCCCCTGCTCAAAACCAGTAGATGTTAGATAGGATGGAACATAGGCCATGATCTCTTCACCGGTATCTGCATTAAAGCCATGCAGCATACCGTCATTAGCACCAACATAAATAATGCCCTGGCGATTGAGATTTTGTTCTTTAAAATGTTTATAAGTATTGCTGTAGTCGTAGGTTCCATCACCGTTATCAATCACTTTTGGAAAGGCGGAAGTATCTCCGGGTGACGGGGTCGGCCAGTTCATTTCAGGAGAGCCAACAAAAACAGGTGCAGCATGCACAATATCACCCAACCTTGATTTTCTGTCTCTGAATAACCCATCCTCTTCTACGGTACTGCCGCGTAAAAAATCCAGACGTGCCTGTGCATTAGTGACAGTATCAGGGCTTCTGTCCGGTTTCTTTAATAAATCATTTTGCATTTCAGGGCTTATATTGTCCCAACGGAAAGGAACTCCTGTACTGCCGGCATTACTGCTGGCGCGATTATAAGTAAAGATAGTTCGTGGCGCCACGCTCAGATCTCGTGCGTCCAATTTGTCTGCAGCACTCCAGTTATCACTGGATGATACGTTGCCATTGGCCGAATCCAGATTATAAGCAAGCAGATCTCCAGTCCAGTCACCTGATTTAAAAATGGCCAGATACAGAGCACTATTGGCCCCCAGAGTGTTAGAGTTGAAAGCCACTGCTGCAGCACTGCTTCCTCTACCGGTTATATCTGAAAAAGCATCGTTGAGGCGATCCACAACCGATTGAGGATCTTTTGATTCCAGAAACTGACCGCGTCCATTCCAGGCAGCATGACGTAAGTCATCAATCGTTCGGTCGGTATTTCTGGTATTAGAACGTGTTGGATCTTGAGTAATATCTGGCCACCAGTTAAAAGCATCATCCCGATTAGGCGGATTAGTGCTTAGCGTTCCTTCCAGACCGAAGGCCACGGTATAGGTCACCATATGTTGAGCTTCATTCAAATCATCAAAAGCAGAATTTGGGGGTACATCATTTATCATACCTGTTTTCAGATCACGTTCATAAAAATGCATGGCCACATCTGCCAGAGTTACGAAATCAACATCATAGCCGTCTGCTGAATCAGCATAGGAGCGAGCATCATAATTGGTATTGTCATCCCCGTCGGCATCGGAAATACTACCGCTCAAAGTAGGAGTATCACCATTCCAGAAACCATCGGTCATTAATACCGAAAAATTCTGCTGGCAGCTGTACTGTATAGGAGAACTGTCTCCTTCGAAGTAATTTCCCACATCTTCCAGCCGCTGGCGTAATGGCGTACCATTTGAAGCCCCTATGGCAATAATATTTGCCATCAGGTTCTCCTTGTTTATTCGAGCTACATCATAAGGATCAGGAATTGTATCGTCTTCATCTGCAGATGGATTATCGATTTTTGACAGGACATCAATGTCTGAAATATCAGTTGCCACAGCATTATGATTATGCAATGTTCTTAAACCGACTCTTTCTCTGGAATTCTCTACAACTTCACTGAGTGCGCGTTTGGCTACAAAAGAACGTTTGCGATAGTAAGAATACCAGTTGGCATAATTGGTTTGATCTGCAGGTGTTAAGCAATCAGCACTACTACAATTATTGCTGGATATATCACCGCATTCACCTGTATCATAAATACCATTTGAATTGCTGTCCGTCCATTGCCAGTAATAATGACTGGAGAGATCCACTGTACAATTGTCATTGTCATACGGTTCGGTGCAACCTGTTGTTATAGTCCGGTCAACAAATTCATTGTCATCCTCATCAACACCTTTCCAGGGCGTATAGTTAATATACGGGTTGTAGGCCATCAGGTTATAGCCGGCACAAAGCTGCAAACGTTCGTCACGATCATCCGGTGTAAAGTCAAAGTAATAGTAACCATCGACTATCCCTTCTCCAGAACCGTCATTGACTATCGATTCCCAGTTCATACTACCGGAATCATCAGCGATGATCATGATATTGGACTGCACATTAGTCTTGGTAAAAAGCGGTTTATCTTCCAGCAGACCTGGAGCTGCAATAACAGATTGGCTAAGCAATATAAAAAATCCATTTACCAGGATAAATGGCAGTTTATTGTTCGGATCGACCATCCAAAAGCTGTTCATCCGTGTCTTCATTCTGATAACCTCTGTAATTATACTTTTTATATCTTGAGTACTTTTAGCAGCGAACGATCTACATGAGTGATCATCTCATCAGTCTGCTATCTTATAATTCTATAGTGTCATACTGTGAAAAGCATACGCCTAGAAACGCATCCCGTAATTACTTTCCAGTATCACCTGTGCATTGTCTGTTCCTCCGCTGCCCCTGGCATAAATTTTAAAATAATCAATTTCTGCACCAGCCTTGTTAGCACCGTAACTGCCAAAATTAATACCTCCGGGAGGTACTACATGCTGAGAATGCTGAATAATATAACGAGGCGCACTGGCAACACCCGGAACAGCATTTGCCTCAATACTCTTGCTATTATCAGTCCAGGTTGATGGAGAGGTAATAATAGCTTTTATATCAGGAGTGTTTGTCGTTGGGTTAAAGGCAGAGTAATACCCATTAACTCTGCCGGCACCATTGCTGCCGCCATAAAAATTAGCCGTATTTATCATATTTCTGATCGCTGTTTCCGCTTCCCTGAGCGCGCTTTCTGCAGCCTGAAAAGCCAGATCCCGATTACGCATATTGCCTGCCATTTTTTCTTCCATGGTAGTGGTACGAATCGAAGTAACGCCCAGTAAAGTTAACAACAGAAGGATAATCAAACTTACAATCAGTACTGCACCCGATTGATGAGAAAAATGAGGGGTTAATTTTTTCATAGTCTTTACTAAACCTGTTTGCTATTTTTTATTCTCAGTAAACTGGACACGACGCAGCAATATCTTTCAGGATTTACTGACATTTTATGCACTTAAAACTGTCTGTTTCGGATGGAAAAAGTCGAGCTAAACTGGCGCCTGATCCTATGGTCTGTAACATTAGAACCGTTATAAGTTACCGTATTTGCAGCCAGTGAAATATTGTCATCCTTACTGCGTGAACGTATCTGAATTCTGACACTAACAACATCGAGCATATCAGTGACATTATTTGCGGTTAGATATTGATCTGCGACGCGATCATTACCAGTCGTATCTTCACCGTACAACACCTGAAAATCGTCTATATCAGTGATCAATTCTTCGGTGCGGTTACGAGCATGGTCGCGGCGATAAAGAGATGGAGTGCCATTGCCATTTAAAGCCACATAATAGGTGACAGATTCCATGGTAAAAACTTCTGCATCTGACCGATAAGCTTTGCTCAGGTGATTATTCAAGTTATGAGAGTTTCTGTGTAAAAGAACCTTTCCATTTCCCGTAGTATTTATGCCTGATGTCCTCAGGATATCAGCGCTCTGACAATCAGAAATAATAAATACCCTGTCGGTGCTTAATTCACAGCTATTTGAAAGTGGAATTTTTATTCCTGCCTGGGTAGCATTCATATCTGTTACTAAATGTCCATTGCAGCTGCCAGCATATTGCATCGTTAAAATGTCTGTTCCAGTAATTACAGTATCGGAGCCCACAGTGGTTCCTGAGACTACATTATTTAACCCTGTTACTGCACCATTCGCGGCATTGTACATGCCCGTAAATACTCCATCATTATCATTGTACAAGCTGGCATCCAGAGCCTGCGTACCCGCCGTTTTAGCAGCAATCTGTGTCGGAATATTACTTCTTGAACGACATCCCTGATAGTCAGCCTTACGGATATCTTTTCCCAGAAAAGTCATGGAAAATCGCCCATTTTCCTGCAGGCGTGACACTGATTCCATGGTACGATAGGTCTGTTTGTTGGAAAGAAATATTTGTATCAGGCCTCCCATTAGGATCAACCCGACAGTCATGGCAACAAGAATTTCTACCAGGGTCAAACCGGTTTGTTTTGGAGGAAGTATTTTTCTCATGGTCTAAAACTCGTGGTAAAGGTTTTTGTAGTGGTACCACTACTATCTAAATCAGCCAGATCATCTTCCCAGGTCATTGTTACCGTAAAAATATCTCCATTGCGTGATATCACGCCAGCTCCGGAAGGCAGGGTATCAATAACACTTTTCGACCAATGGTTGAGATCAGCTGTAGCCATTTCCGAAGCATTACAGTTACTTGATGTACAGGCTGCGGCAGCACTACTGGTAACTGAACTGGGTGTTGTATAGCTATCAAAAGTAGAGCTGTTATACACAAGGTTGAAATTGGTCCGCAGAATGTCTGCATAATCATACGCAAGCAGTGTTGCCTGTGTTCTCAGATAAGCACTGTGATTATTTTTCATCCCCACCACCTGCATACCTGCCACACCCAGCAGGCCAATGGACAGGACAACCAGAGAAATCAATATTTCAATCAGGGTAAAACCTGAATTCGATGTAGTTTTCATTTGTCCAAATACTCTATTAGTCATATAAAGGTTTTCTTTTTTAATATTAAAACATCCGAGATATCGGTCTGTGCAGTTCTGATAGTCGTTTCAGCTCAGCACTACAAGGTCTACGTCAGGAACCTGTTTAACCGTTTTGGTGTAGATATAGCCTTGGAAAAATCTCACCAGACGAATAAATTCGCCCCCGCAATTTGACACATCATCAACTTCCCTGTTGCTTTATATTCCATTATTGCAGGGGCGAATTTATTCGCCCGAACCGATGCTAAGGACAGGCCGCTTCAGTGACCTCAGGCCTCCCGGTTGAATTAATGTTAATAGTTTTCTGATTATTACCCGTACAATGAGCCGGCGTAACAGTCAAACTGAAAACATTATTAAAGGCACCCTGTTTGCGCCCATCCGCACCATAGGTTATCGATGCGACAGCAGTGCTGAACACCGTACCACCTGTTAAAATCCCCTGAACTTTTAAAATACAGTCATCAGCTGCACTTTCACAATCTGTATTACCCGGGGTAACATTGTGTGCGCCATTAGCATTAAGGTCGTTAAAAACGATCCAGCCATTTTTCCAGTTGGTTGAGTTGCTGCAGGCAGTACCATTACTGCTGGTACAGACAGTCACCGTAGAACCGCGTTTTATCGCTTCCATTCTGGCCAGATTATGCGCAGACAGCACTTCATTGACCTGAGTAATCGCTTTGTTATTCTCAATAAATGTTCTGAAACTCGGTACAGCAACCGTCAATAATATGGCAGCAATAGCAAGAGTTATCATTAACTCTATGAGAGTGAACCCGTTAATTTTTTTCATAGTCAAGTTATAACCTCTTTATTGCAAAGATACATCATCATAAAGATAAAAGTTATTTTCTGACCGATAAATGGTCATAAAAGATTTAAAAATGTGATCTAAGCTGCAAAATTAGGGCTTATATAGGGAAGGACGAAAACGGTTTTTAAGCAAGTTAAATATCACCCGCCGAGTGACCAGTAAACTTCATGAATGGGCGAATAAAATCAGAGACAGGACAAAAATGGTCTATGAAAGAGAATTGAATAATCGAGTAATAGGTTAATTTTTATTCTAACGACTCAGCGGATCTATAAGATTGTGCTTGCTGTCAGTGCAATGTTGCAGATCCGCTAAGTACTTATAATTTAATGTTGCATTCCGCCCTGCATGCCTTTCATCATGATTTTACGTACCGGAACTTCAACCGCAGTGTTGCTGCCATCTTCAAATTCAAGTGTCAGTATAACCTTTTGATCAATTTTTAAATCATCATGCAAATCTATCAGCATAATATGCAGTCCGCCCGGTTGCAGGGTCGTAGTTCCCTGGGCAGGAATATCTATTTTCTCGATACGCCGCATTTTCATCATATCGCCTTCGCGGATATGAGTATGCAGTTCAACAACTTTTGAAACCGAACTGCTGGCATTGACAAGCGCATGGTCTGCATCTGAGGTATTTTGCAGCGACATAAAGACAGCGCTATTGGGTTGTCCCGGAGGCACAGCTCGTGCATAGGCATTATTGATGACAATCACTTCGCTGGCAGATGTCGTGACAGTTTTTGCCGCAGACTCAGCAAAGGCCTGAACAGAAGTTAGCAATAAAGCAAGCAACAGAAATTGTTTAAGATTTTTCATAATACCTCCCGGATACATTTAATAATATTTTCTCACAGTTTTCAGAATAGCTTCGGGTGTTGAACCATGCGGCAGCCGCTCCACCAGTTTTCCCGTCGTATCAATAACATAAGTTTCGGAGGTATGGTCTACAACATAGCTGGTAGCAGATTCCTGGGCAACTTTCTGATAGGCTGCACCATACCGATTTGCCAGCTCTTTGATTTGTTCCGCCGTGCCGGTAATGCCTGAAATATTTTCATGAAAGTATTTACAATAACTGTCCAGTCTTTCCAGTGTGTCTCGTTGCGGATCTACGCTGACAAAGATCCCCTGAACCTTAGCACGCTCTGTCTGATCCATTTGCGAGAGTGCGCCGGCCATCATTGACAAGTTTGTTGGACAGATATCCGGGCACCAGGTATAACCAAAGTAGAGTAAGACTATCTGGCCGCGAAAATCTTTCAGGGACACCTCACCATGCTTTGACTGCAGGGTAAAATCTCCCCCAGCGGGGGGATTATCTGCGCTCAAAATTGCGTGATGACCGGCCGGCTGCCAGAACAGCACAACCCATATCAGCGCTGCTATAAGAACAGTAATAATAAAAGCTAATAGTTTTTGCATCATTTATTTATGTGTGACAAAGAGAAAGGGAACAACCATGACTCCTTCATCTGTCTGTACGAAGACCTGTGCTTTCCATTCCATATGGTTACGTATGCAAACCGGCAGCATACCTGAACCCTGATACGAACGGTGTGCTTCATCCCTGGATACACTGTTTAACAGCACGCTATTGGGGCCCATATTCATAGTCGTACCCTGAAAATCAACATTGACAGCTCTGGCATCGATAGCTTTTAAATCAACTTTCAGGGTTAATTTAGTGACCAGAGGGATAGGCCGGGGTTCAATGGAAAAACTGATTACACCGCCGTCCGGTATTCTGACAATGCAGGCGTTTTTCTGCAGATCACAGGCAGGATCAGGTTCAGCCTGAAAAATAATATCCCGGGTTTCAGATAACTGTATTTTGTAATAAGCAGCTGCGAGCAGTAACAATATCAATATTACCGACGCGGACATCATAAGGAGGGTTTTCTTATCCATAGCAGAATTTTATGCTAAAAAGAAAAAACATCATCTATCCCACAATAGATGTGTGAAATGACATGCTATCCAGGACAAGGTAAATAAAAAGCCCCGCAACAATGGCTGGATATCAGCATACATTGAACAGCACTACACAAACCCTGGAAACAAGTCATTGATATTGAGTTATTGGATGTTTGCGCTTAATAAAATTCCTTGAAGCAGTAATTAGTGGCGTCAATATAACCTTCTATACTGCCGCAATCAAAACGCTTGCCCTTGAACTTATAACCCAGTACACAGCCTTCTCTGGCCTGTTTCATTAACGCATCGGTGATCTGAATTTCTCCGCCAACACCTGGAGTAGTATTCCGGATAATATCAAATATATCAGGCGTCAGTATATAACGGCCGATAACAGCCAGGTTGCCGGGAGCATCCTCCGCAGCTGGTTTTTCCACCATCTCATTAATTTGAAAGATATCATCGCGTATCATTTCGCCCTTGATGACTCCGTATTTATGTACTTCTTCCATGGGGACTTCCATCACTGCAACAATGCTGCAGCGAAACTGTTTATAAAGCCTGACCATTTGCGCCAGAACACCATCATCTTCAGTAGGCAGACAAAGATCGTCTGCCAGAACTACAGCGAAAGGTTCATCGCCAATCAGAGTCTCGCCGGTTAAAATTGCATGACCCAGCCCCTTCATTTCAATTTGACGAGTATAGGAAAATGTACAGTTATCCATAATATTGCGAATTCCTTGCAGATGGAGTTCCTTGTCGCTGCCTTCAATCTGATGTTCCAGTTCATAACTGACATCAAAATGGTCTTCCATGGAACGTTTACCCCGTCCGGTTACAATCGCCATATTTTTAAGACCCGCCTCAAGAGCTTCCTCAACCCCATATTGAATCAAAGGTTTGTTGACTATGGGAAGCATTTCTTTAGGCATGGATTTAGTCGCGGGCAGAAAACGTGTGCCATACCCTGCCGCGGGGAACAAACATTTCTTAATCATAGTGGTCCTGTTTTTGTGCTGTTTTTTTAAGGTTCATAAGGTTTTATCTAAAAGTACAATATGATTATACCTTACATCGTTTATAATATTTATGCTCATTGGTTGTTAATCAGTCTATTTAAGGGCAATCTGACAGATCCAGTATCAATGATTAGCCAAGATAGTCCAGCAAATCTCCAAAACCCCAAATTAATGTTCCTAAAATCAATAAGTTAAAACCGCACTTGCCCATAACCCAGGTTTCTTCTTCCTGAGTGCGGGCGTGCAGCAAAATCTGCTGATGTTTTCCATTTGCCCAGTCACGCTGAAAATTACCTTCACGATGGGCGCCCTTGCTGCGCTGTCGAAGTCGTTTACTATTTTCAATGATCTGACTAGAGGTTAGAAAAATGCCTAATACAACAATCAGTGCACCACTGCGTGAAAACCACTCCCAGTTGTTTAAATAGATACTTAACAGGATACTGCCCAGCATGATAATAATTGACATAATATAGATGACAAGGGTCTGTCGGCCCAGATTTTTCTTCATCAAAAAATACCCATCGTTGAGGTACTCACATAATTGATAACTACTCAGCATATATAAGATTTTACACTGAGTAGTCGGCAAAATTATTGATTATGCTTTATGCAGATTAGTACTGGCATCATTCAAGCATGAATGCTTTCAATCCATTTTTTTTATTCTAATAGTGCGCCCTTTTCTATGACCCTTGTTTGCCTGGATCACTGCTTCGCTGATCAGAGCATTTATTTTATCAATAACCAGTTGAGTCAGGGCATGCGGCAATAACCACCCCCAATTACCCAGGGCCTTTTTTTTCGCCATACTGGGACTCAGTTTAGGGTTGGCCTTGATAATATGTTCTTCAAGCTTTCGACTAATGGTTTGATCCAGTTCTTTGCCTTCAAGCTCTTTCTTGATATAGACATAAATCTCTTCCTCTAATTTGAGCAGATCCTTGCGGGTAAACTGTTCTGGCAGCGCTTTAAAAATTAACGCAGAAATATAAGCCTCATAATCTACACCAAGCTTGACGATACGCGTAGTTATGGATTCCAGGGTATAGTCGCTGGCCTGAGGCAAAGATAAAAATTCAGCGATATCACAATACAACCTCTCACTCTGCTCATTATTGAGTTTATTTTCAATCTGACAGTCTATTAATTTTTCCAAAAATTGATGTTGTCTGCTCAATTTGTGCATATTTTCCCTTCAATGGCCATACAGAAACTTTACGAATTTATCATGCCTGTGTTCAATAATAATACAAAAAATTCATTTTTTCTTACAAATCATGAAGTAATTCCTTGGTTTAAATGGGAGTTTTTATAAACTGGATATATAATTTTGGCTAAATCCGGTATTGCGTAGAAAAATATGCGTAATTATTCAGCATATTGAGATTCTGCACGAGTGATTGCTGTCAGATTTTTATGGAAGACAGATGATTGCTCCTGCATAATCTGCATTCCCTGCATCCCTGTAGGTCAAGTATATGTGGATTAATAAATATCTGATAGTCGTCACATTCTTTAAAATGCGCTGAATAATGACAAAGATACATCCAGTATAAAACAATGCCGGCAAAGCTACGTTTAAAAAATAAACAATAGAAATTATATGGTCTAAATGCACTTTTGAACTGATTTATGACCCAGGTTGTGAACCCATGAATTTATGGGGTTCCTGTAATAATAATTAAACCTCTGATTGAACAGTCACTTTCTTTTTACCATCAGAGACAGCAAAATTATGGAGCGTATAATTAATGAGCATTCATTCCCGTATACTTAAATTACTGCATATTTGCAGTATGTTTGCCTTAATCATGGTACTGGCAAGTAACATCCAGGCTGCAGATAAAAATAAGTATAAACCTTTCATTCTGGCAGATGAATTGCACATGTCTTTAAATGATGCAAAAACCAAAATCAACCAGCAAATCAAAACATCATCATTTGAACTTATAGCAGAATACTCGCCGTATAAAAATGCTGTAATTTATATTATTTCCAGTGACGAGTTGACCAAACAGGCAGCCAAAGATCCTTATGGTGGTTTTGCGGCCGTGCAACGCATCAGCTTGACCAAAGTGGCTGATACTATTCAGTTAGCTTATACCAATCCTGTGTATATGCAGTATGCCTATCGTATGAGCAATGCAGATTTAGCTCCTATACTTGAGCAAATGAAAAAAGCATTTGGATATAAACAGGATTTTGGTGGCCTGGGACTTAAGGAACGGAAACTGAAACGCTACGCTTATAGCTTCGGTCTGGAAGGATTTGACTCTTTTTATGAGCTTCCAGGCTATAATACCCATCAGCAGGCCATAGACACGCTGCTTAAAGGTTTCAAGGATCCTGCCAACGGCATATCTAAAGTATACCGTATTGACATCCCTGGTAAGGAGCAGGTCATTTTCGGTGTCCGCATGAATGCTAAAGACTCTGGTATTGCAGAGCTTGATAATAGAAAAACCATGGATATTATTGACCATACTCCACTAAAAAGAACCGCTTTTTTGCCTTATGAAATCATGGTCGATGAGAACAATATTATAGCCATGCATGCCCGCTTTCGTATTGCGATCTATTTTTCTGATTTAAAAATGTTTGGCAAACATGGTTTTGGCAAACTTTTTAATACCCCTGGTGCTTACGGCAAGGCCTTTACTCTGGTTTCCGGAGGCAGTCTCAAAGCAACCACCAATATAAACGACGATCCATTCACCCAACAGTAAGCCACTGAGAGCAAAAGACAGTTTGCTTGAAACCTGTCTTTTGCTGTATTGATTCCATCAGAAATTCTGTCTACCCGATATCCTTGAACAGCTTTAGACTTTTAAACAGATCTCCTCTTTGGTCCCCAGGTCTTACAGAAGTAAGCTAACCGATCCTCTGTTCCTCTGTCTAAGTTATCTCAAGATAACATGACTGCTTCGGTCAATTTTTCTATTTTATCAAGTTAATTTAGCCTTGATTAAAAATAAGGTATAATCCAGCCTAAATTGTGTCCATCCGTTTTTAGATGGACACTTGTGGCACAGGCATGTGCTACCATTTTTAATGATGATAAGTCATTGAAAATGCAGCAAAAGAAAAATCACACTATTTCTTTCACGTTCCATAAGATAGCCAGAATGGCTATTTATGGATGGAAACTAATTTGTTAGATACAAGCAAGGCAAGCATGAATGCAAAGCGATAAAGAACTACGTTCCAAGGTAAGGCTCATAGGCACACTGCTGGGCGAGATCATAAAAACACAGCATAAAGACATTGTCTATAATGTCATTGAAGAACTTCGTACGGGTTATATTGAGTTGAGAAAACAGGATAACCCTTTCAAACGACAACAACTGATGCAATTGATTGAACAACTGGACTCGCAGTCCTTGATACAGGTCATTCGAGGTTTCAGTACCTATTTTAATCTGGTCAGTGAAGTAGAAGAAACTTACCAGCACAAACTTCGCAGACGTCTCGCAAATCAGGTTGATTTACTCTGGGAAGGTTCATTTGATAAAACACTGGTAGAATTTCAGGCACAGGGGATTACTGCTGAGCAGTTACAACGTCTGCTTGACCAGTTAGCTTATGTCCCTGTTTTTACAGCACATCCAACTGAATCCAAACGACGAACCATACTTGAATCCTTACGGCGAATTTTTATTTCCATTGAAAATCTGGATGATCCCAGGTTAGGCAAGCGTCAGAAAGCACTGCGCATCCGGGAATTAAAGAACCAGATCCAGATTTTATGGAAAACAGATGAAGTGCGCAATGAAAAACCCCAGGTCATTGATGAAGTAAAAAACGGCTTATATTATTTTCGTGAATCACTATTTGATGCCGTACCGATCATGTATCGCTATCTGGAAAATGCCATTTATAAAACCTTTCCTGAACAGGCAGACAAAATTTCCATACCTCCCTTTTTACATTTTGGCTCATGGATAGGCGGTGATCGGGACGGCAACCCTTTTGTAACTCCCAAAATCACCGAAAAAGCCGTACGCTATCAAAGCCGTGAAATTCTCAGACGTTATATCATTGATGTAGATAAATTATCACATTCACTGACCCACTCTATTGAATTTGTTAGCCCTGATGCTGCCTTTATGGAAAGTCTCGCCATCGACGATAAAACTTATCAACATTTGTTCGATGCAAGGCCTACACACTTTGCCAAGGAACCTTACCGCCGCAAATTATTTATTATGCGCAACAAATTACGCTATCGTTTGGAGCAGGTTGATGCAAAAATCAAAGGCCATCGTCAACAATCCAATTATAGCGGTTATAAGAATGAGCAGGAATTTTTACAGGATCTTAAATTAATACGAACTTCCCTATGCAGCCACAATGATTGTGATATTGCTTTTGGAGATCTAAAAGATGTTATCAGGCTGGTAGAAACTTTTGGCTTTTTCCTGCAGCATCTGGATGTCAGACAGGAATCTACTTTGCATACACAGGCCGTTGCAGAATTGTTGCAAAACATGGATATAGAAACTGATTATATGAGTCTGGCTGAAGCACATAAGATGGAACTTTTAGCCAATATGCTCGATCAGGATCAACTACCGCATGTCAATCAGGGTCAACTCACGGAAGCAACGCTGTCTATTACCCAGGTTTTCGATGTCATTGTCAGTATACGCAATGAAATTAGTGAAAAACTCTTCGGCGCCTATGTCATTTCCATGACCCATACCGCCAGCCACGTCATGGAAGTAATGTTTCTGGCCAGACTGGCAGGACTGTTAGGTGTCACAGAATCAGGAGAGACCTATTGCCACATAAAGGTATCACCCCTGTTCGAAACCGTTGAAGACCTGGAACATATCGAGCCGGTTATGTCAAAGCTGTTTAATAATAATGTCTACAATAAATACCTCAGAGCCTCAGGTAATTTGCAGGAAGTGATGTTGGGCTATTCCGATTCCTGTAAGGATGGAGGTATCCTGGCATCAAGCTGGAATCTATATGGGGCACAGCAGCGTATCACTGAACTGGCCAATCAGCGCCAGATTAATATTCGCTTATTTCATGGACGCGGCGGAACAATCGGCCGAGGCGGCGGCCCGACCCATGAAGCGATTCAAGCTCAACCTTACGGGACCGTACACGGACAAATAAAATTCACTGAACAGGGTGAAGTTCTGTCAAACAAGTACAGCAATAGTGAAACGGCCATCTATGAATTATCAATGGGCGTTACCGGATTGATGAAAGCCAGCAGCTGCATCATTGATCAAAAACGCGATGAGAATGAGCAATACCTGCAGACGATGAGAGCACTCACTGAAACGGGTGAGAAAACATACCGTGACCTGACCGATAACACCGAAGGTTTTCTGGATTATTTTTACGAAGCCACCCCGGTTTCTGAAATTGGATTAATGAATATTGGTTCCAGACCTTCACATAGAAAAACGGGTGACCGATCAAAATCGTCTGTCCGAGCTATCGGCTGGGTGTTTGGATGGGCTCAATCGAGACACACCCTGCCTGCCTGGTTTGGTATTGGTTCTGCACTACAGCAATTTATTCAGGCGGCACCTGAACATTTACAAAACTTGCAAGAGATGTATAAAAATTGGCCCTATTTCCGTTCTTTACTTGAAAACACCCAGATGGCACTGTATAAAGCCAATATGGATATAGCCCGTGAATATGCCGAATTATGTATAAACAAGGACACTCGGGAACGTATTTACCAGCAGATAAACGATGAATATACACTCACTGTCAGTAACATTCTTGCGGTCGCCAACATTGATGAATTAATGGCGGAGAACACACTGCTGAAATTATCACTAGGCAGGCGTCAGCCTTATCTGGATTCACTGGTACATGTGCAATTGACCTTGCTAAAACGTTATCGTAACGACTCCCTCAATGACGAGGAAAGAGCTATCTGGTTTAGTCCCTTATTAAGATCCATAAACGCCATTGCCAGCGGCATGGGTAACACGGGATGATTGATTTTGAACGACTTTAAACAAACCGTAATACTCTGCGCATTTGAGATTTTCACTGAAAGCTAGATATCAGGTGTTAATGGAAGGCAGATAATTGCTCCTGTATAATCTGCATTCCCTGCATCCCTGTAGGTCAAGTGTATGTGGCAAGGACGATTACGACTCCTTTCTCTCACATGCATTCTCACCATCCATGGTGGTCATGCTTCATTTAAGCTTACGATGTACAGGGAAGTACAAGTGTCGTGTGAGGCAGGATGCCGGGAACGACCATGGATGTATTCACGGCGGCTTCTGGAATAAACACTTGATATCTAAATAAATGTTCTTAAAAGGTGTCCATTTAGCACAAGAACCTGTGATGTATCATTTCGAGATTTGATGCTAATATGAGCGAAATGAGGTATTACAGGGTCTTGTGCGATGACTCAGTACTATGGCCACTATTTCGAACATCTATTTAGCACGATCTTATACACGCTTTGTAGTTATAAAAACCTATAGTAGAATATTATGCTTATTATTATTTCCCCGGCCAAAAAGCTGGATTTTGAAAGCCGGCCCCAGATCGATGACTTTACTCAACCTGAATGTCTTGATGATGCCAGTGAGTTAATCGAAACACTAAGAACTTTTTCTCCAGCACAACTGCAAAAACTGATGCATCTGAGCAAGAATCTGGCCGAATTAAATTTTCAGCGTTACCATGACTGGACTTTGCCATTTACTCCTCAGAACGCAAACCAGGCCATACTGACCTTTAAAGGTGATGTTTATGCCGGTATGAACATTGAAAGTTTTTCTCATCCAGATCTGATGTTCACTCAGCAACATCTGAGAATTTTATCCGGTCTCTATGGTCTGCTGCGACCGCTTGATTTAATGCAGCCTTATCGACTGGAAATGGGTACTCGCCTGCAAAACCAGCGGGGGAAAAATTTATATGAGTTCTGGGACACTAAGATAACGGCACTACTGAATCAGCAATTAAAAGCCTCTAACAGTGATACACTGGTTAACCTGGCTTCCAATGAGTATTATAAATCTGTCAGGCCAGAACAAATTTCAGGCCAGATAATCACCCCAGTGTTTAAAGAAAAGAAACATAATAGCTATAAGATTATTGGTATTTATGCAAAAAAAGCACGCGGGATGATGAGCGCATTTATTCTGCAAAATCGTCTCACTGATGCAGAGCAAATCAAAGCTTTTAATGAAGCCGGGTACGCGTATAATCCGACACTTTCCAATAACAATGAATGGGTCTTTAGCCGAGATAAGAAATAAATACTGCACGAAACTACTCAGCCTATATGGAATAAATACCTCACAGCATACGCGAGTTTATAGATATGCTGAGTAGTTAGTGTTTATTGATTCTAATTTAGAATTTCTGTCTTAATTTCATTTTATCCCCGTCACGAGTCATATGTAAACGGCTTAGAAATGTCTGTCCCAGCAAAGCTTCCGTAGGAAAGGAGCCTTCCAGAACAATAGCTTCCACATTATAGAGCTGAATATGACCTATCTTGACCTTGTGCAGATTTAGACGATAGCCTTTTGCAAGACCCGAGGCTGTAGAAGCGGTCATAGGTGTACCTGTTTTGTATCTGAGTCCTAGACGTTTCGCCTCCTTAGAATTAAGCGCAATAGCAGAGGCACCGGTATCAATGAGAAATTTTATTGAAAAATTATCAATACTGCCATGAGTTCTGAACATATCATATTCATCTTTCCAGATAGTGACTTCACGTCCGGCTTCCAGTTTTTTAAAACTCGTCGCAATCTCTGAACCCAGTTTGAATTTTTTTTCTTTACCGTGTAGCTCCAGCAGCACTCCTTCGCTATCAGAACTGATCAGTTTCACTCCTTCTCTGGATGTCTGCCCTTTTTTAAGGATCTGTCGATGACCGTCAATCACCAGCATCGCCTTGTCGGTAAACAGAGCCATGACTTTGATTTTATGGCTGGCATAAGAGTTAGCTGGAGTTATCAGCAGCAAGACTGCGAGCAATATTGTAGTTTTAAAATGCATGCTTAATATCCGCAACGACTTGATATTTAACTAAATAAATATTCTTAAAAGGTGTCCATTGAGCACCAGAACCTGTGATGTATCATTTCGCTCATATTAACATCAAATCCCGAAATGATACATCACAGGTTCTGGTGTGATGCCTCAATACTATGGCCACTATTTCCGAACAGCTATTTAGTGTTCTTCCATAAATAGCCTTCCTGGCTATATTATGCAACGCAAAAGAAAAAGTGTGATTTTTCTTTTGCTGCATTTTCAATGATTTGTCATCATTAAAAATGATAGTACATCCCTGTGCTACCAGTGTCCATCAAAAACGGATGGACACTAATCAGAACCCGGGATTTCGAGCACTCAGGGTAAAATCTTGAATACGCTGAGCAGTTACCTGAAATGATCATAACCTTTTGCCTTTATTGTAAAGAGCTGGCCATTATTTTTCTTCAAACGAAGTCCCAGTTTTTTACTAACCATACCGATCGCAGTAAATTCAGGAAAACTCGCGGCTGTTTTTTGCCAGTCTTTGGGTGACATGGTGAAACATAATTCGTAATCATCTCCACCCGTAAGGGCTTTTTCCAAGGCCAGTTGTTGCGGCAGACATTTTAGTGAATCAGCCAGCGGCAGGCTATCCAGCTCTATCTCAGCGCCTACCTGACTGGCGAGAAGAATATGTCCCAGATCAGAATAAAGGCCATCAGAGATATCCAGAGCCGCATGAGCTGTTTTCAATAATTGCTGCCCTTCACGGATCTTCGGCAGAGGATATTCCAGTGCATTAAGAGCAACAAGTTTTTCCCTCTCCTGCAAACAGGCGAAATATTCACTATGCTGATGCAGTGAAATATCCAGTCCGATAGCCGCTGCTCCCAGTTTTCCTGTCACCGCTATAATGTCGCCGACTTTAGCCGTAGAACGTCTCAAACCTCCTGATTCAGGAAGATAACCACATACCTGAATGGTCACAGACAGGGGTCCCCTGCAGGTATCACCGCCAATCAGAGATATTCCAAATTGAGAGGCCAGTGAAAAAAGAGAACCTGAAAATGCCTCTAACCAGACCTCATCAGCTTCCGGCAACGTCAGGCTCAAAGTAAACCAGGCTGGTGTTGCTCCCATGGCTGCCAGATCACTCAGATTTACAGCCAGTGCCTTATGAGCTATGGCGGCAGCAGAAGTATGCGCTGGAAAGTGTACACCGCCGACCAAAGTGTCGATAGAAAACGCCAGATGTAAATTTTGCTTCGGTGAAACAATAGCACAGTCATCGCCTATGCCGAGAATAACATCCTCACGTTTGGACTGCATTGGTTCAGAAAACCAGGACTGAATCAATTGGAATTCTGAAGCAGACATAATATTTCCAGTTAAGAAACAAACAGGTTTATTTGGTTTCAGGAGCTAGTCTTGCAAACACGTCAAAAAGCGAGTCTGCAGGGTTCCAGAAACTTGAAGTGTTTGACTAGTAGATTATTTTTTTCGAGGTTTTTTGCTTCGCGGTGCTTTAACTTCTGCTTCACGCAGCTTCGGAGCGACTTTATCCAGAATACCATTGATAAATTTATGTCCTTCTTCGGCACCAAATATTTTAGCGCTTTCAACAGCTTCATTGAGCACCACCCGATAAGGAATATCAGGACGTTGTTCCAGTTCGAAAATTCCAATTAATAAAATGGCCTGTTCTACCGGATCGACATCACTAAAGGAACGACTTAAATGATCGCTCATATGATCGATTAAAGCCATTTTATGCGCACTCACGTAGTGCAGAACAGACTGAAAATAGCCTATATCAGCATTTCCCATATCATGATCTGAAAGAAAATGAATTTCCAGCTCGGCTATATCCTGCCCGGTCAGCAGCCAGGAATAAAGGGCCTGGACAGCAAACTGACGCGATTTTGATCGATCTTTCACATTAATTGACCCTTTCTAACGAATTCTTCGTCACGCTGATAATCAATCCTAACAGGGCAATTATCGGAGCGAATTTGTTGATAATTCATAAACTTTATAGTGTTTGATGGCAGACAAATATCATCATTTCTGGCTAGCGCCCGCATTTTTATGCTGGATACTAGCAAGCTACAAACACGTGTCGCCATTTTTGATGATTGCAGTTCATTGAAAATGTGAAAAAAAATCACACTTTATATTTTCGTTCCATCACTGGCCTGGCTGCTTATTGATGGAAGTACAACAGTTTTTACTCATTCAAAATGGCTGAACAAATTTACCATTTCAATCGCCGACAATGCGGCTTCGGTTCCCTTGTTACCCGCTTTTGTGCCTGCACGCTCAATTGCCTGCTCAATAGTATCAACCGTCAATACACCAAAGGCGACAGGGATATCAAACTGCATGGAAACCTGAGCCAGACCTTTGGAATTTTCACTGGCGACAAAATCAAAATGCGGCGTCCCGCCGCGAATAACAGCGCCAAGCGCAATAATGGCATCGTATTTTTTTGCTGCAGCCATGCGCTGCGCAGCTAGTGGAATTTCTACAGCGCCTGGAACACGAACGATTTCAATATTATCTTTTTTGCCGCCATGCCTTAATAGCGTATCAATCGCCCCGCTAAGCAATGATTCCACCACAAAGCTGTTAAAACGACTGACGACTATACCAAACCTGGCGTTATCAACCACCAGTTCTCCTTCATATGTTTTAATACCCATTTTAATTCCTGTATTTATTATGCTAACAGTTACCATCAGCTGTCAGAGGTTCATTCACCCGTATAATAATCGATCACTTCCAGACCAAAACCTGATAAACCATGAATTTTTTTCGGCGCTGACATGAGTTTCATTCGTTGCACGCCAATGGACTTTAATATCTGTGCACCCAGCCCATAAGTTCTTAAATCTGTTTTCTTGCCTAGAGGAGAAGACATTTGTCCCTGTTCAAGCCTGTGATAATGATCGATTCGGTTAACCAGCTCTTCATTGCTTTCATAGCTGCGCAGTATAACAATGACACCTTTGCCTTCTTTTTCAATCCGCTGCATAACATCGGCAAGCGGCCATCCGCAATCACCCATTTTTGCATCCAGCATATCGCAAAGTGAATTTTCCATATGGACTCTGACCAAAACAGCCTCATCAGGTATAACTTCACCCTTAATCATGGCCAGGTGGACCAGCCCACTGATACTGTCCAGATAAGCCTCAAGACGAAAATTTCCAGCAATCGCGGGCAAACTGCATTCGCTGACCTTTTCGACGGAATGTTCATTTTTCAAACGATATTCAATCAAATCGGCAATAGTACCCATTTTCAGCGCATATTTCTGGGCAAATTTTTCAAGATCGGGACGTCTGGCCATAGTTCCATCTTCATTGAGGATCTCTACAATCATTGCCGCAGGCTCCAGACCAGCAATACGCGCCAGATCACAACCCGCTTCGGTATGACCAGCGCGGGTTAAAACACCGCCTGGCTGAGCCATTAAAGGAAAAATATGACCTGGTTGAACAATGTCTGTCGATTTAGCATCCTCAGCCACAGCAGCCAAAATGGTAACAGCTCGATCAGCCGCTGAAATTCCAGTCGTTACGCCTTCTGCAGCTTCAATAGATACGGTAAAATTAGTTCTATACGGTGCACTGTTTGAATCGACCATCAATGGTAGCTGCAGCTGTTTACATCTTTTTGAAGTCATAGTCAGGCAGATCAAACCGCGTCCATTGGTGGCCATGAAATTTACGTCTTCCGCAGTCACCTTACTGGCTGCCATCAGCAGATCACCCTCATTTTCACGATCTTCATCATCGACAATGATCACCATCTTACCCTGACGAATATCTTCAACAACTTCTTCAATAGAATTAAATTTTGCCATAGTATTTTTACTTGAATATTTCTATATATTTATGTGTAGCTGAGTAAAAGTGTTCTGTAATAATCTATATTTACAGGCAACTTGCAGGGGTTATATTTTATCTTGGAGAAAACCGTTCTTAGCCAAAAATTCCATCGTTACCCTCTGATCGGGCACTGTTTCTGAGGCCTTATTGCCTAACATCAGACGCTCAAGATAGCGGGCAATGATATCCACTTCAAGGTTGACATCATCTCCTGTCATGGAATTTGACAAAGTAGTTTCATTCAATGTATGCGGCACAATATTTAAACTGAAAACGCTTCCATTAACCTCATTCACAGTTAAACTGATCCCATTGACGCAAATAGAACCTTTAGCCGCAATATATTTTGCCAGTTCATCAGGGGCCTGTATTTTAAAATGTATCGAACGTCCGTCATAACTGCGTTCAACAATTTTCCCCATTCCATCCACATGCCCGCTCACAATATGACCGCCCAGGTGAGAAGATGCCGTCACAGCTTTTTCCAGATTCACCCGGCTCCCCGGCTGCATCTGTTTGAAACTGCTTCTATTCAGGGTTTCAGCCGAAACGTCTGCCCAGAAACCATCACCAGATAATTCTACCGCCGTCAAACAGACGCCGTTGGTTGCTATGCTATCGCCTATAATGACATCAGTCAGATCAAGCTCAGCGGTTTTTATATAAAAACGACTGTCTACACCTTTTGCTTCAATAGCCGCAATCATTCCAACCGCCTGAATAATACCTGTAAACATTTATCTTATATCCAGCCCAATCTGAACTTAACTCATCAGTGGATAAGCAGTAATACGAAAATCTCTACCCACAGGCATGATCTCCCGGATATCCAGTTCAATGCGTTCGCTCATGTTGACCAGTCCCGGCATATTTACAAGCCCCCGTGCTTCACTGCCCATAAGGTGAGGTGCCAAATAGATAATCAGTTCATCAACATAGCCAGCCTGCAGCATAGCCCCACTCAGCGTTGCCCCTGCTTCCACCAATACATCATTATATTGTAAACGGTTAAATTGCTCTATTGCATGATCCAGACACAAATGCCTTTCCTTCAGAGGCATCTTTATCAGCTGTGTACCCTGAGTTTCGATAGCTTTTTGATGGCTTGATTCATGCCTGCCTGGAGCCGTAAACACATAGGTTTTGCCAGGCAGCGCCAGTATTCTAGCAGTAGCGGGTATCCTTAAATTGCTGTCCATGATAATTCTGTCGGGCTGCCGTTTGACCTCTGCAAAGGCTGCATCACGTACATTCAAGGAAGGATCATCAGCCAGCACCGTGCCTATACCGGTAACTATGGCAGAACTTTCAGCGCGTAAATGCTGTGCATCCCTGCGTGCATCTGCTGAAGTTATCCACTGACTTTCACCACTGGCCATCGCAGTGCGCCCATCCAGACTCATAGCCATTTTGCAACGGATTCTGGGACGACCTGTTTCCATACGCTGGATAAAACCGGGATTCAAAGACCTCGCTGCTGATTCCAGTATCCCGCTGTTAACTTCTATACCCTGTTCCTGCAGACGCATTAAACCTTTACCAGCCATCAGCGGGTTGGGGTCCTTCATAGCGACAACCACCCTGGCAACCCCCGCTTCAATCAGGGCCTGGGTGCAGGGTGGAGTCTTGCCAAAATGACAGCAGGGCTCGAGAGTAACGTACACCGTTGCTCCCTGGGCCTTTGAGCCTGCCTGGCGCAAGGCATTAACTTCTGCATGCCCCTGGCCAGCATACTGGTGCCAGCCTTCAGCAATCAGTTTATTGTGTTTGACGATGACGCAGCCGACGCGAGGATTGGGATGGGTCGTAAACCAGCCTTTCCGGGCCAAACTCACCGCTTTGGCCATAAAGTAATCATCCGCTGTGCTATGTTCTGGTATATCAATCCGCATCAGTTTTCGGGAGCTTCCAGTCGTTCAATTTCCTGACGAAACTCATCCAGGTCCTGGAAGCTGCGATACACTGAAGCAAATCGAACATAGGCGACCTGATCCAGTTTTTTAAGTTCATCCATTACCCACTCTCCCAGACGGCAGGCTGCTACTTCACGATCACCCGTGGCGCGTAGGTTGTATTTTATTCGGCTGGCTGCCCGTTCTATGGTTTCCATGGCAACTGGACGTTTTTCAAGTGCTTTAAGCATGCCGTCTAATAACTTGTGATCATCAAACGGCACTCTTGAGCCGTCACGCTTGACAATTCTTGGCATCACCAGTTCAGCTGTTTCAAAGGTTGTAAACCGTTCGCTACAAGTCAGACATTCACGCCGACGCCGAACCGACTCACCTTCATTGGCCAGACGGGAATCAATGACTTTGGTATCCGGAGCATTACAAAATGGACAACGCATCAATTTTATCCTGGCGTTCAGGCATACACTGGAAAACGTTTACACAAATCCAGGACTTTCTGCTTGACCTGCACTACACTCTCAAGCCTGGCAAAATTTGCTTCGTTTCTATCGGCTTCATCCAGCTGACAAAGTTCATCAAGAATATCACAGATCCAGCCGGCCAGTTCAGAGCTTTCAGCCTCGCTAAAACCGCGGGTAGTAATTGCTGGAGAACCTATACGTAAACCACTGGTAACAAAAGGTGATTGAGGATCGTTAGGTACAGAATTCTTGTTCACGGTAATGTTTGCCAAACCCAGAGCAGCATCAGCGGCCTTGCCGGTTAATTTTTTACTGATCAGACTAAGCAGAAACAGGTGATTATCGGTTCCTCCGGAAACCACATCATAACCACGTTCAATCACAACCGTAGCCATCGCACGGGCATTTTCAATCACCTGCTGCTGGTAGACTTTAAACTCTTCATCCATAGCTTCTTTGAAAGCAACAGCTTTAGCTGCAATTACATGCATCAGCGGCCCGCCCTGAGTACCTGGAAAAATCATGGAGTTGAATTTTTTTTCCAGCTCCGGGTTTGATTTCGCGAGGATAATGCCTCCACGGGGTCCGCGCAGGGTTTTATGGGTCGTAGAAGTCGTTACATCGGCGATCTGCACAGGATTGGGATAGACTCCTGCAGCGATCAGCCCTGCTACATGAGCCATGTCAACCATCAGATAGGCACCCACCTCATCGGCGATATCACGAAAGCGCTGCCAGTCAACGATACGGGAATAGGCACTGAAACCTGCGATGATCATTTTTGGTTTATGCTCTCTGGCCAGATTTTCAACCTGTTCATAATCAATTTCTCCGGTTTTGTTGTTCAGTCCATACTGCACAGCATTAAACAGTTTACCGGAAAAATTAGCTTTAGAGCCGTGAGTCAGGTGACCACCGTCTGCCAGACTCATTCCTAATACGGTATCTCCTGGATTTAACAGGGCAAAATATACCGCAGCATTGGCCTGCGAGCCAGAGTGCGGCTGCACATTAGCATAATCCGCTGCGAATAGTTGTTTGACGCGATCAATAGCCAGCTGTTCAGCGATATCCACATTTTCACAACCACCATAATAGCGTTTTGCAGGATAACCCTCTGCATATTTGTTGGTTAAGACCGATCCCTGAGCCTGCATGACTCTTGGACTGGTATAGTTTTCGGAAGCAATCAGCTCTATATGCTCTTCCTGACGAACTTCCTCATGTTGTATGGCTTCCCATAACTCATCGTCATAACCAGCAATTGTCATATCTTTTGTAAACATGAGGATTCCTTAAAAAAATAGGTTAAAATACTGTCACTATTGAGCGCATCAATAATAGAGTGCTTGCTAGCAGTACAATATTGCAGATACGTTGCGTAGTTACAAAATAACGTACTTAAAAAATTTCTGTCAGCTTTGCAGCCATTTCATAGCATTCATTAAATGGAGACTAAATGGCTAAGCCCCGGAATTTTACCTTAATTAAAAAAAGATTTCATGCTCCGGAGTGCTGAATCACCTATGAATCCCACGGCAAAGAAAGATTCTCACAATGGATCTCCCTGTTTTACAGACTATTTAAAAACCTGGCCGCTGTTTTTACTGCCTCAGCACCTGTTATCCGCATTTATGCACTGGTTTATGAGAATAACAAACCCAACCTTCAAGCATTGGCAAATCAACGCCTTTATTAAAATATTCAAGGTCAATATGCAAGATGCTGTGGAAGAAAATATTGACAAGTTTACAGACTTTAATGATTTTTTCACCCGTGAGTTAAAACCTCAGGTCCGTATGGATAAAACCAGCAAAAACGAGTTATGCTGTCCGGTTGACGGCGCCGTCAGTGAACTCGGCCACATCGATAATGATCAGTTATTACAGGCCAAAGGACATACTTTCAGCCTGCTGGAATTATTAGCCGGGGATACACAATTAGCTGACAGCTTCAGAAATGGTCAATTTGCAACCATTTATCTTTCACCCAGAGATTATCACCGAATTCATATGCCTGTTTCCGGTACTTTACGCAGCATGACTCATGTCCCCGGGCGACTCTTTGGAGTCAACCAGGCTTCCGTTAAAACCATTCCTCAATTGTTTTCCCGCAATGAACGGGTTATCACCATTTTTGATACTCCCGCGGGTTCCATGGCTCTGATTCTGGTGGGCGCTATATTTGTCTCCAGCATTGAAACAATCTGGCATGGTGTTGTTACTCCGCCACGACGCAAGTCAGTTCAACACTGGGATTATCAGGAGGGTGAATTATTGCAAAAGGCCGGGGAAATGGGACGCTTCAATATGGGTTCGACGGTTATATTACTCTTTGCCAAAGGAAAAATCAGCTGGGACAAGTCTCTGAAAACCTCATCCCCGGTTAAAATGGGGCAATTACTGGCTATGATAAATAAACAGCATGAGCGCCAGTAGGCGGGCATGTATGTGGGAGGCAGGAGCCCTAATCGTCCATGCCGCAGACAAACACTTAAGGCTCTGAATCCAGCCATTTACTTTACAGACAGCTTATTTTTTTAAGGACTTTATACTCAGATCCGGCAGATCGACCCAGGCAATAACATGCAGTACCACACCGCAACTGAGCAAAAAAATTATCGCGGCCAACAGACTGGCAAAAATCGGACTTTCAGGACCATAAATTCTATTCCAGAAAGCGGCACAAACTAATGCAATTGAGGCTCCGATATAGCAAAGATAAGCAACCGCCAGAGCCGTTTTCTGTCCCATTTTACGAGCTGCCAAGCATTTCTCCTGTGTGTAACGGTTCGCTGTTAGTAGCTGTATAGTCTAACACTTAACGCAATTTATATCTCAAAATTTCAGCTATTGTTCAAAGTAAAAGTATTGCCATGTCTGCCGCGTCAGAATCTGCAGCAGATCCAGCAGCTTATCTGCCGGCACGGCCTCATGGGGATAGACGCTGTGAATTATGATAAAAAATTGACCAAAGCCTGCGCTGTGTTTCCAGTTCAGTTCTTCCAGCAAAGCATTGTGATGACATTCTGGACATTGGATCGACTGTGTACCCGAAGACCATTGGTCAGTAAAAGAATTAGTTTGAGCGCACTCTTCAGAGGCAAATTTTAAAGGCTCAATACGGCTTTTACATCGGCAACAACAGCATTTTAAACGCTTGAGTCCGGATACAAAAATGGGCCTTGCCAACTGCTTTAATTCAATATAACAAAAATTAATCCAGTCATGCCTATTTTGCGGCGGTTGCAAGGCAATTTTCGGAGAACATCCGAGGAATGTAATCAGTTTTAAAAATTCATCTCCGATTAAAAACCCTTGATGCTGAGCTGATTGAAAAAATTCTCCTATAAAACCCGCAGTCTGCAACTGCTCTATAAACCTGTCTCTATCAACAGGAGTAAAAAGAGGATTTTCAGCATGAAATATCAAACCATAACGACTGCTCAGTGAAATATTTTTCATTTATTGTTCTTCAGCCTAAATTTATCAACCTGAACTCGAAATACCACTTTAAACAAGAGTCCTGCTTTTCTTTTTGTTTAAGCAGGACGGATGAATGCTCCTGCATAATCAGCATTACCTGCATCCGTGTAGGCAGGAGTCTTTGGCATGGACGATTATCACTGCTGTCTGTCACATGCATTACCACCATCCATGGTAAGACTCATGGCCAAAGTCGATTTACGACCTTGAGGGAAACACTAGCGTCGTGTGAGGCATAAGTCAGTAATGAATATCAGCGATCTTATCCCGAGTTCAGGTTTATCATGCCATATCGAGTGGAAAGCTGATTACATCACGAATGTCTTTGGTGCCAAGCATCACCATTAACAGCCTTTCTATGCCAATAGCCACGCCGGAACAATCGGGCAACTGATCCAGAGCCGCCAGCAAACGTTCATCCAGGGGAAGCAGCGGTTTCTGTGTTAATTCGCGGGCCAGATTTTCCTGCTCAAAACGTCGCCGCTGCTCTCTGCTATCGTTGAGTTCATGAAAACCATTCCCCAGTTCGATACCATCAATAAAAATTTCAAACCGTTCAGCCACCTGAAAGCTGTCCCGGGGTCGAATTCTAGCCAGACTAGCCTGGCTGGCAGGATAGTCATAAAGAAACGTAATACAGGATTGACTGCCATTTCCTGCAGATTCGCGCCCTAATTGCGGTTGAATAATATGGCTGAAAAGTAAATCAAAAAAACGATCCTTATCATCATCCTTATCAAGTACTGTATCCAGCCCATGTTCCCGGCAGCAACTCATTAGCCGAGTTTTACTGATAATGTGGGGATTAGTATTAAAGACTTTCTCAAAAGCCTGCTGATAGGAAATAAATTGCGTTGCTGACAGATCACTATAAGGCTTTAATAATTGAGTTAGCAGGTTATCTATTTCCTGCATTAATTGATGATGGTCATACCCCTCGCGATACCACTCCAGTAACGTGAATTCCGGATTGTGTGTGAAGCCTGACTCCCCTTGACGAAACACCTTGGCAAGTTGATATATAGAACCCAGTCCAGCGGCCAGCAGACGTTTCATGGGAAATTCCGGGGAGGTATGCAGATAAAAATGCGATTGTTCTGTGCTGCGGATCAGCGTCTGATAACGCGTACTGAAACTTTCAATAAACGGATCCGTTGTTGCAGCACTGGATAGTACGGGCGTATCGACTTCCAGAACACGTTGCTGTAAAAAAAAAGCGCGGATGTTTTGCAGTACCTCAGCTCTTAATTTTATCGCCGCTATTGAAGCAGAAGGTTGCCAGTGCATTATTACTCAAGAGCAGGAAATATCAGTTCAGTCTTTGGCTCTGGATACATACTTGCCAGTGCGGGTATCTATCTTTAGTTCTTCGCCGATACCTACAAACAAGGGCACCTGCACAACCGCACCTGTTTCCATGATAGCTGGCTTTCCACCGCCTCCCGAGGTATCGCCTTTGAGGCCTGGATCCGTGTCGCTGACCGTCAGAACCACAAAGTTCGGAGGCGTCACCATTAGTGGACTACCATTCCACAACGTGACAGTACACATATCCTGCTCTTTAAGCCACTTCTCTGCATCTCCTACAGCAGATTTATCAGCTGCCAGTTGTTCAAAACTTTCAGGATCCATGAAATGCCATTGCTCACCATCGTTATAAAGATATTGTAATTCAGTATCCATAACATCCGCGGCCTCTACGGACTCACCTGATTTAAAGGTTCTTTCATAGACACGTCCGGTTTTCAAATTACGGAGTTTAACACGGTTGAATGCCTGACCTTTACCGGGTTTGACCATCTCATTTTCAACAATTGAACAGGGATCGCCATCAATCATCAGTTTCAAACCGCTGCGAAATTCATTAGTATTGTGTGAAGCCATTTATTTCTCTTTTTTGTTTCTCATAAAAGCCGATCATGAAGATAAAATCAGCCGCAATCATACACCGAAATACAATTCAAAACCATAGCAGAAAAAATTCCGCAGTACTCGGGTTATTACCTGAGACTGAGTCAGATAGACAATTTTCTCAAAAAATTCGTTGTTTTACCGAACCCCTGGAATTGCTTCAATACCTGAACCTGACTCCGGAACAGGTTGAATTGTCATCCAGCGCCAGCCAGCAATTCAAATTCAAGGTGCCATTTTCCTATGTACAGAATATAAAGCACGGAGATCCTTATGACCCCCTGTTGCGCCAGGTTTTACCTGTCAAAGGAGAATTGAAACAGGCTCCTGGTTTCACGCAGGATCCGCTGGATGAAAACAACAGTCAATGCCAGCCCGGAATGTTAAAAAAATACCATGGCCGAGTCCTGTTATTGACCACACCGGGATGCGTTATTAATTGCCGCTACTGCTTTCGGCGTCACTATCCCTATAGTGAGAAAGGGCATGTATGGTCACAAATCTGTGACAACATTGCCTTAATCAAACAGGACCTGTCGATCCAGGAAGTTATTTTAAGCGGTGGAGATCCTCTGTCTCTGTCTGATACCAAGCTGGTACAATTATTATCCATGCTCGAATCCATACCGCAACTCAAACGCATAAGAATTCATACACGCTACCCGATAGCGGCCCCGGAAAGGGTCACCCCTGTAATGCTCCAGCGATTCGCGCAATCCTCATTGAAAATCATCATGGTCTTGCATATTAACCATCCTGATGAAATAGGCCAGGCAGCCCGGGCAGCTATTTATGCATTGCAGCAAACACGCGTGCCATTGTATAACCAGTCAGTTTTGCTAAAGGGCGTGAATGATACTCTGGATGTTTTAACAAAACTGAATGAGACATTATTCGAACACGGTATTCAGGCGTATTATCTGCATCTTCTGGATAGAATCTCAGGCACGGTACATTTTGACCTGGATGAAAAATATGCCCTGCGCCTTTACCGGCAACTGCGGGCTGCGTTGCCAGGATACATGGTGCCAACGCTGGTCAGAGAAATAGCGGGAGAACAAAACAAAATTCCGTTTTATTAAACTTAACCTGCAGTTCACAATCCGCGGCTCTATAGAAACTGTTAAAACAGACAAAACCTGCTATAATCTGACGCATTTAGTATGTTGTGTTCTGGCTTGTGAAAAATACAAGTTCATTTCTGAGACACAGGTTAAAATTCCTGATATAACAATAAACTATAATAACAATATTAAATAATGGATTAAGCAGAAAAAACACTGTTTACTGTCAAAATTCTTGCAAAATTGACTATATATGCTTCATATTATAATAAATTAATGCGACATGAGCAAAAAAGTTTTTTCACGGAGTAAAAAGCATCTTGAACTGTTTTGTAATCGTAATAGGGCGTGCAGAAAAAATGTTCGCTACACCTCTTCCCTTTAGCCAAATTTACCTGAGTTAAGACCGGTGGCTCCTTTGCAAGCAACTGAGCAAAACATTTTTTATGACCTTCCCATGCAGTCAAAGCTGGAGGATGAAGCCTATAATACAAACCCTGATGCTGTAGATCAGTGGTATGCAGATCTGCCTCTGGCCGATATTCGCACCGCAACTAAAGAAATATATCAAGCGCTTAAAGAAATCAATAGCAGTCAGGTCAGTTATAAAAAACGACTCTACTTCATGGAGAAAGTACATGCGGGAGTGATTGATAGCGCTGAAAATTTAGCCCGGCTGAATCTGGACAGAAATTTGCCTCTGGATGAAAAACATCAGCGTATTGCAAACCTGGTTCAGCAACTGCACCTGCAGATGGCTGTTGGCTATAAGGCTGTATTATACGATCTGGACAAGAGCAAATTCGGAATTTTATATCTCCATGGCAAAAAGCTGCAGACGCTGGTCATACAACGTATTATTCGCCATGTCAGTTTTTCAATCTTGTATAATTATCAAACATACAAGCTCCCTTACAAATCTCATTGGCCTACTCTACATCATCTTTTTTTACGTGCTGAAAACGATAAAATCAGTGATAAAACAATCACCGATCCTTCTTACCGACTCAAATCCTCAACGACTATAAAACAAACCTACCTGCAAATACTGTTGCTGGCGATCGCCGATCCTTACCACATGACCCAGCAAAACATTAATACTATATTCACCCAGCTCGAGCAATTAGCTCAATTGGCAAACCTTTATCATTTCAAGCAGAAAACTCATCAACATAACCTGGTTATTGATCTGGATAGTGATATACCACCTGCTTTACGCATGTCACAGGATTTGCCTATGAGTCAGAATCTCTGGATACTCGACACATCAGGATTTGACCATACTGACCTGGTCAGTCGTTTTGAAAAAAATGTCCATCAAACTAGTGAAATTGATACAGCGTTACTAAGACAGTTATCTCTGACCTGGGGAATTCCGCCTTCTCGTCAGCATGCAAGAAAAACGGCCAGCTCAACCCTGAAGGTTGCAATAGGTATCAATAAAACCTATTTTGTACTTAATGGATATAATGAACCAGAGTGGCTGATGGATAATACCGATCCACACATCAACCCCACACAAACTGTTTTAGCGAATAATATCGTCTCAACCGCGCATTTTGATGTACACAAGGTAAAATCCCCATTAAGTAATGATGATGTCTGGGATAAAATTTATCAGGACAAAAAAAGAGAACCTTCCCTTAAAGAGGACAAACCCAGCCCTGTCCCGGAGATTATTAAAAATGATCTCCGCGAAGGCATCCATGACTGGGAAATTATTAATGAAAGTGAAGGAGGTTACTGCCTTTCGTGGGATAAAAATGAGGCCATCAATGTCAAAGTAGGAGAAATTGTTGCATTGATGCATGAAGAAAAAGAAGCTCAGGAAGGTAATGAAGCTAGTCCTGGATACTGGACTGTAGGCACTATACGCTGGATAAAATGCCTGCGTAATAATGCCGTACAAATGGGAATAAAGAACCTCGCGCCCAATGCCGTAGCAGTCACTATTACGCGCTTTAAACAAAGACACAAAGGACTGCAAAATCGAGCCATCATGCTGCCTGCTCTATCTGCACTTAATCAACCGGAGACCATTATAACCCCTGCTCTGGGCTATTCATCAGGAGATCAGGTCCTGCTTGAGAAATCCTGCAAATCACTTAATACAAAACTCAGCACGCTGAATAAACTCACTTTTGCAGATAAACTGGATCACAGCTCACATTTTTCTCGCTTCAAATTTTCCTTCATAGAGCAGGTTCATGACGGCAAAAATCATGATATGGCGGATGAAAATTTAAGCAAAGACTTAGCGCTGGACGGCGAAACAAAGTTTGATTCACTCTGGGATGATTTGTAAAATACGTAAACCTGTACCTTCTACAGCAGCGTTTACAGGCTGGAGTAACTCACTAAGGAATATCAGTGAAAAAACAAAATACCATACAACTATTACTGCTGAACGAAACCGAAAATGAAGCCGTAGAAATTACCAATATGCTGCGCAACAATGGTTGTATACTTCGTCCCGTCATTGTTTCAGATCTGGAAGCTTTTACCAGAGAACTAGCAACCAAAACATTTGATATTATTCTTGTAGCCCGGCAGATTGATGGGCATGATGCCAGTGAGACACTGGCAATCAAGGAAAACTCTTTAAGTGATGCTGCCATTATTGTTATCGGTGAAGTCTCTCCTGAACAGACTGCAGAGTATATGCTCCAGGGCGCCCATGCGGTTATTCCTAATGAACCTGAAACACTGATCAGCCTGACAGTCAAACGTGAATTTAAATCACTATCGGCATTGCGCTGTCAAGCCATGTTTAATAAACAACTGGAAGATTCTGAAATACGCTGTCAGCAGTTAATAAATAGTTCACGTGATGCCATTGCTTATGTGCATGAAGGAATGCACATCCTGACCAATGAACCCTATTATAAAATTTTTGGCTATCATAGCCAGGAAGACATTGAGGCCATGCCCATTATGGATCTGGTGGCGGTCGAAGACAGTTCATTATTAAAAGACTTTTTGCGTCAATACACACATGCTGCTGCACAAAATAATGATATTCAGAACAACACATTGAAAATTAACGGACTAAAAGAAGATGGCACTAATTTTCAGATGACTATGGAGTTCCTGCCTGCATCTATGGGCGGGGAGGAATGCACCCAGATTATCATTCGAAATGATGCCCTGAGCCAGAAGGCACAGGAAAAACTGGAGGCAAAACTAACCGCTATGAGTAACCGAGATCAGGAAACCGGGCTTTATAATCGCCGCTATTTTCTTGGTTATCTGGAGGAAACTGTTGCTCTGGCTATAGATGAAAACATAGAAGCCGGTTTACTCTACATTTCTCTGGATCATTTTGACAAAATCAGGCATAAACTGGGAGTTATTGCCAGTGATCAGGTCATTATTGATATTGCCAATTTACTCAAAAGAACACTGGGTCCGGAAATTCTTCTGGCTCATTTTGAAGCGCATCTGTTCACCGTTATTTTAAACAGCAGTGATGTAGAGCAAACTACCGAGCTGGCTGAAAAAATCCTCAAGGTAGTTGAAACTCACATTGCCGATGCAAAAGATAAAAGTATTTCCACTACCTGCAGTATCGGTATTAACATGATCACTAACAGCTGCAGTAATGCACAGACTAATCTCATCAGAGCTCAGCAGGCCTGTCATATCGCTATTGATCAGGGCGGTAATCAATTCCATTTATATGTACCCGACACAAATGAAATGGACGATACTGAACTATCCCTGAATTGGCAGAAGATTATTGGCAAGGCCATCAAACATAAACGATTGTATCCCGTCTACCAGCCAGTGATTAATTTACAGGGCGAACATACTGAGGATTATGAAGTACTTGTGCGTTTAAAAAATGAACAGGATGATACCATTTATCCACGTGAATTTCTGCCTTATATCCAGTCCAGTGAACAAATGGTGAACCTGGATCGCTGGGTGATAGGAGAGAGCTTGCGAGCTCTTGCAGAACATATCGCTAGCGGGCACAACAACCGTTTTTTCATTAAACTATCCACGCTGTCGATCACTGATCCTAAATTGATCCAGTGGATACAGCATAATTTACAGCGCTACAATCTAGCGGGTGAAAGCGTGATATTTCAGTTTACCGGACATCAGGCGGCAGAAAATCTCAAACCGCTGCAATCAATTAATAAACAGCTCCAGCAATTAGGCTGTCTATTGTCAATTGAGCATTTTGGTAAAGAATACAATGCCTTTGCTTTACTGAAACATCTTGATGTTCAATTCCTCAAACTGGACATGTCGCTGACTAAAAACATCTCTAACGATACCGAGCAGCTGGAGAATTTAAAATTTATCTGTCAACAGGCGAATGAACGTAATGTTAAAACCATTGTGGCCTATGTTGAAGAGGCTGGCAGTTTGTCTGCGATCTGGCAATCAGGAGCCAATTATATCCAGGGAGATTTCCTGCAGGAAGCGTCCCGAAAACTAAACTTTGATTTTAGCAGCTTTGTTTAAGATCAGCAGGATTTTAAACATCCTGACTGCCTTTTGGGTTTTTAATTTTTCCTGTCATGATTCCTGTATAAAATATAAGTAACGTTTTAACGTATGAATAAGTGATTGCTTTCAGGTGTTTGTGGAAGGCAGGTAATTGCTCTATGCATCACCTGCATTTCCCAGATGACCGCCATGAATGGTGGAAATGCATGCAAGAGGCAGGAGCCGAAGTCGTCCATGTGGGTCAATAAATACCTAATTGAAATCACGATCTTAAGATTGTACTGAATAATTACAAATATAGTTTACTTTTTTCCCCGATATAGATGGCATCGACTTTTTGTAAACCTCTAGGTAACTTATTACCCCGGCGTCCGCGTTCATGCATATAATGTTCAAGGTCACTGAGCTTCAGCGTCAAATGCCGTTTACCAGAAATAATGGTTAATTTTTCACCTTCGGGCAATAAAGTAATATGCTGCACAAATTCTTCACGTTCCGCCACTCTGGAGGCAGGGATAGCAATTATTTTCACACCCTTACCTTTTGCTAGTACGGGTAACTGTTCCAGTGGATGGATTAACAAACGCCCTTCATTACTTACTGCAACCACTTTATCTGTGGCCATACTTATTACTTCGACGGGGGGCAGAACCCTTGCTCCTTTAGGCAAAGTTAGCAGCACCTTACCCTTCTTGTTTTTGCTCAACATATCGCCAAGTCTGCCCACAAAGCCATAACCCGCATCAGTACTAAAAAGATACATCTGGTTTTCATCGCTATGCATTAAAACAGTAATGAATTCTGCATTTGCAGGTGGTGTGATCCTGCCGGTCAATGGTTCTCCCTGGCTTCTGGCTGAAGGAAGTGTATGTGTGGCCAGAGCATAACTTCTGCCGCTGCTGTCCAGAATGGCTACCTGCTGATTACTTTTACCTCTGCTACTGGCCAGAAACCCGTCGCCCGCCTTATAATTCAGCGTGACGGGATCAATATCATGCCCTTTGGCAGCACGAATCCAGCCTTTGGCTGAAAGCACCACCGTGATAGGATCGGCCCCAATCAGATCTGTTTCTATCATTGCTCTGGCACTATCTCGTGAGACTAGCGGAGAACGTCGTTCATCGCCATGTTTTTTCGCTACAGCGCGCAATTCTTTTTTAATCACGGTTTTCATACGCTGGCGGGATCCCAGGGTTTTTTCCAGTCCGTCACGTTCCTTAACCAGTTCGTCCTGCTCTGCTCGGATCTTCATTTCCTCGAGCCTGGCCAAATTGCGCAGTTTCAAGTTCAACACGGCTTCAGCCTGAACATCGCTCAGATTAAAACGCTTCATTAACACCGGTTTAGGTTTATCTTCATTTCGGATGATATGGATCACTTCATCGATATTCAGAAAAGCAATCATAAATCCCTGCAGTAAATGCAGGCGCTCGTTGACTTTATCCAGCCGGTATTGAAGACGTCTGCGCAGGGTTTCAAAGCGGTAAACCAGCCATTGCTCAAGAACACTTTTTAGATCCATGACTCTTGGGCGACCATCCAGACCAATCATGTTCATATTGACGCGGAAAGTTTTCTCCAGATCCGTCGTAGCAAATAAATGCTGCATCAGCTGTTCTATATCTATCCGGTTGGAACGCGGCACTATGACCAGCCGAATTGGATTTTCATGGTCAGATTCATCACGCAGATCTGAAACCATGGGCAGTTTTTTGGCCTGCATCTGAGCTGCAATCTGTTCCAGTATTTTGCCGCCGGAAGTTTGATGCGGCAGAGCTGTGATCACAATATCGCTCTGCTCTTTTTCATAACACGCACGCATACGGATGGATCCATGACCCGTTTGGTACATTTTCAGAATATCTTCTGCAGGGGTAATAATTTCCGCAGCAGTCGGGTAATCAGGCCCTTTGACTACATTCATAATTTGTTCAATAGATGCGCCGGGGGTATCAAGCAGCAATATACAGGCGGCAACAATTTCATGCAGATTATGTGAAGGGATATCCGTTGCCATGCCCACGGCAATACCCGTAGAACCGTTGAGCAGGATATGCGGCACCTGAGCCGGCAGCAGACGAGGCTCATCCAGCGTGCCATCGAAATTCGGTTCCCAGTCTACGGTGCCAAGCGCCAGTTCTTCAAGCAGAACTTCAGAAAAAACTGACAGCCTAGATTCAGTATAGCGCATGGCGGCAAACGATTTGGGATCATCAATAGATCCCCAGTTTCCCTGACCATCAACCAGCGGATAACGATAGGTAAATGACTGCGCCATTAACACCATGGCTTCATAGCAGGCACTGTCTCCATGAGGATGATATTTACCCAGAACATCACCCACCGACCTGGCAGATTTTTTATATTTGGAGGTCGCTTTAAGACCTAACTCAGACATCGCAAAGATGATGCGTCTTTGAACCGGTTTTAAACCGTCCGCAATATGAGGCAGAGCACGATCCAGAATGACGTACATGGAATAATCCAGGTACGCTTTTTCGGTAAAATCTTTAAGGGGCAGCGACTCGGCGCCATCATCTTGAAAAATGGTTTCTGACATAAGTGGTTATGAACTTTGCTGTATTTTTTATAGAAGTGGTACAGATAGTATGCAAAAAAACTCGCCAGTACAAGGGGAACAATAGAAACCTTATTGGCTAAATGTACGTTTTGAGACGTTGTATCAAAATCAAAACACCCGCCGTAAATCCTGGGTTTACCCTAATAGAGACAGGGACGTCATGAATATTAATATATTACTACTTACTGTAGCATTAATCGTATTTAGAAGAGTAATCATTGAAAATGCAGCAAAAGAAAAATCACACTTTTTCTTTTGCGTTCCATAAATAGCCAGGATGGCTGTTTATGGATGGAAATCAGTTACAAAATAATAAGCTATAACGGATCAATTTCATAGCCTGACAATCAGATGAAGTATGGAGTTCATATCATGTTATCAAAAAATACAATGCTGGCTGTTGCTGTAACTGCTGCCAGCCTGTCCTTCTCTACCAGTGCATGGTGGGGTGGTGATAACAGTAACTGGGATGATACTAATACCTGGAATAACAGCAATGAATGGAATAACGACGCAACAACTGATGCTTATAGCAGCAGTTGGGGTGCTGTTACTGGTGATGCCGATGTTGATAGCGATGTCGAATTCAGTTTTAAAGCCAAGGGTCGAGGACGGACCCGTGGTGATACCCAAGCTTCCGCCGATGGCAGCAGTACAGCAGACAGCAACAACCAGTGGGATAATCGTTGGGACAACCGCTGGAACAGTAGTAATGGTTATAACAATGGCAACAGCCTGTATGGACCTACACCGCTACCACCTGTTGCACCCACTGAATTCACGCGAACACCAGTAACACGTTAATATTCATAGTTCCCCGCGCAGAAACAATTAAGCAAAACTATATGCAGGCTATACTTCAGCCAGATCGCCTTTTGTTTCCAGCCAGCCCTTACGATCAGCGGAACGTTTTTTCGACAGCAACATATCCATAACCTGCCAGGTATTATCCTGTTTTGCAACAGTCAATCTGACCAGACGCCGTGTATCAGGATCAATAGTGGTTTCACGTAATTGTAATGGATTCATTTCGCCCAGTCCCTTGAAACGCTGAACGTTAATTTTACCTTTGATTTTTTCAGCTTCTATACGATCCAATATTCCCTGCTTTTCAGAATCATCCAGCGCATAAAAAACCTGCTTACCCACATCAATTCGGTATAATGGCGGCATGGCCACATAGATATGCCCGGTATCTACGAGAATCCGGAAGTGTTTGACAAACAGTGCACAGAGCAGTGTGGCAATATGCGCCCCATCGGAATCGGCGTCAGCCAGGATGCAGATTTTGCCGTAACGCAGAGAGTTGATATCACTGGAACCGGGCTCTACTCCCACCGCAACTGAAATATCATGCACTTCCTGAGAACCCAGTACCTGGTTGGAATCAACTTCCCAGGTATTCAGGATCTTCCCGCGCAAAGGCATAATAGCCTGAAAAGTTCGATCGCGAGCCTGTTTGGCTGAACCTCCTGCCGAATCCCCCTCGACCAGAAACAATTCTGTTTGCGTCAAATCCTGTGAAGAACAGTCTGCCAGTTTACCCGGTAATGCAGGTCCCTGAGTGATCTTTTTACGCACAATTTTCTTGCTTGCACGGATCCGCTGATTCGCTCGGCTGATCACCTGTTCAGCCAATTTTTCTCCCGCATCCGTATTCTGATTCAGCCACAGACTAAAAGCATCTTTTACAACTCCGGATACAAACAAAGCACACTCCCGGGATGATAATCGCTCTTTGGTCTGGCCGGTAAACAGCGGATCATGCAGTTTAACGGATAATATATAGCAGCACCCGTCCCATACATCATCCGGGGTAAGCTTCACGCCCCGGGGCAGGAGATTCCTGAACTCACAAAATTCACGAATGGCATCTGTCAGTCCGGTGCGTAATCCATTCACATGTGTACCTCCCTGTACAGTGGGGATCAAATTAGCATAACTTTCAGCCGTTACCACACCGCCTTCAGTTAACCACATGATAGCCCATTCAGCTTGCTCATGGTTCCCCTCAAAATGTCCTGTAAATGGAGTTTGCGGAATACACTCCTGAGCGTCAATAGCATCCAGTAAATAATCAGCTAAGCCATTTTCATAGTGCCAGCGGGTTGTTTCACCACTGTTTTCATCTTTAAAAACAATTTCCAGTCCCGGACACAGCACGGCTTTGGCCCGTAAGGTATGTTTGAGTCGGTGTAATGAAATTTTTAAACTGTCAAAATATTGCTCATCAGGCCAGAATCTCAAGGTGGTACCGGTATTTCGTTTTCCAACCGAGGCGACGACATCCAGTTCACACGTTTTGTGCCCTCCAGCATAAGCCATATAATACTCCTGGCCATTTCTGCGCACCCAGATTTCCAGTTTCCGGGATAAGGCATTGACGACCGAAACACCCACACCATGCAGTCCGCCAGAAAACTGATAGTTCTCATTGGAGAATTTTCCTCCAGCGTGTAACCTGGTGAGGATCAGCTCAACACCTGGCACCCGTTCTTCAGGGTGAATATCAACCGGCATTCCACGCCCGTCATCTTTTACCGACAGAGAACCGTCCTCATGCAGTATCACATCAATACGGCGAGCAAAACCAGCCATCGCCTCATCCACACTATTATCAATCACTTCCTGGGCAAGGTGATTCGGCCGCTCGGTCTGGGTGTACATTCCGGGTCGTTTCTGTACCGGCTCCAGACCATTTAAAACTTCTATATCCCTGGCATTATATGAACTGCTTGGCATGTGTGTTGATACTCATTTTCTGTCTAGTTAGTTTCCATCCATAAATAGCCTTGCTGGCTATATTATGAAACGCAAAAGAAAAAGTGTGATTACTTTTGCTGCGTTTGCAATGATCTGTCATCATTAAAATCGCAGTATATCCCAGTGCCACAAGGGTCCAACTAAAAACGCATGGACACCGGTTAAACTTCAGCTAAATAAGGTATATGATGAGTCTCGAATAAGCAAATGGAATATTCATTCTTATGAGATCTGTCACTTAGTTCATTAATTCATAGCAACATCCAGACATCCATCTTCCATACTATAGGCGATTGTTTTTATTAGGGTATTTGCTTATAATCTATCCTCTGTGTCCTTCCCTTCCCTTGATAGTTCCAAATATTTATGCATAGTCTTACTCTGTTATTGCTATAGCCTGTGCCGGACTCTGCAGCCATTGCGATTTTACCCGGCCGATCAGCAGGGCAGCTCCGTTAAGTTGCCCTGGTAATATCAACGAAAACATTGATTTATGCTTTCAGTTTCCTGTTCGTATTTGATTTTTCTTCCAGTACCCGGCAATTTAGTAAAATCGTTCCCTGAAATACTCGACTTGGCATCTCCTACGCAGTTGGTATTGACGGGCTTTCGTGTTAACCTCATTGGCTTTTATCGCTGCAGCAGGCATGCCGGGAACGCTCGGTTTTGGTGGCAAAGGCTATTGGGATCTAAAAAAACATCGTCAGCTTTTTCTTTATCTTTGGTCTGGCAGGCATGGATTAACAGACTGTAGTTAGCTTCTTGACGGGCGCAGGGTTTACTGTCTGGGGTTTTTCTTCATCAGAAACTTTAATGGCCTCTCTGGCTGGATTTGACGTTTCCAAATGCGCTTTTTGCAGATGTGAGTTTATAGTACTGAAGCCTTCAGTTGTCATAGTATCTGAATTATCCGCTGGAGGCTGATACGCAGGTTCAACAGTTTTTCTGAATTTTCTCCGCAGCTGGGTTTTTTCTTTGGGGTAGGGTTTAACCGCTGTCACCAGGTAAGCCTGCATCGGTTTTTCAATCCCCTTGAGCTTGAGAGGCTTAGTGGGGATTACTTTGACCTTATCGCTAATCATTTTATAGGTTGCATGACTGATCAAAATGCCATCCTGTCTGGCCAGGCCTTCAAGACGGCTGGCGATATTGACATTATCACCAATCAGGGTGAAATCCTTGCGATGGTGCTGACTGCCGATATCACCCAGAATCACATGGCCAGAATGAATGCCAATCCGGGTATGGATATCCAGTCCGGTTGTTTTTCTCAGTTCAGGCAAAGTTTTGATCATCGCTGCGGCTGCGCTGACCGCTCTATATGCACCATCATCCTGAAGACCAAAAGAAGCGAATATTCCATCACCAATAAACTTGTCTATCGTGGCATCATGGCGTATCAATTGCTCCACCATTCTGTCAAAATAAAGATTGAGAAAGTCTACTACCTTCCTTGATGACAGGGATTCAGCCAGAGGAGTGAACTGTACAATGTCAGAAAAAAGAATGGTGCGAAATTTATCTTCTGCAATCGATTTTTGATCATGATTATCGGCAATACGACTGATGGTCGGATCAGATAAATAATGACTCATACCTTGCTGGTGCTGCGACAGCCTGGTTTCCGCCAAAACCCGTTCCACTTCTGCTATCAGACGATCAGAAGTAAATGGCTTGGTAATAAATGCCTGGACACCGATGGAACGTATTTTAACCTGCTCGGCCACAGAATACCTGCTGGTTTCAATAATAATTGGCAGCTCATCTAACTTGCTGGACTGGCGTATGCGAGTACATAATTCCAGCCCATTTACATAAGGCATCTCATAATCGACTATGACCAGATCGTAGTGATGACTATCAAGTTTTTCCAGGGCTGAAAGTCCATCTGTCGCTATTTCTACCTTGAATCCCTGAATTAGCAGAGAATTCTTAATCATGTGCAAAATGGTCGCAGAATCTTCTACAACCAGAATACGTTCGGGTCTGCCCTGATCTTTGGTTATATTCAATAAACGCCTGACCCTGGATAACAATTCAGGCACCACTATTTTTCGAGTCGCCGCATAATCCGATTTAATGATATAGTCATCTGCCCCTGCATCAAAACCGCTGACAATGGCCTTATCAGTGTGCTTTGATGACAGCAGCAGCACCGGTGTGCTGAGTTTTTCCTGCTGTCTGACGATACGACAAAGGGTAATACCATCAAGCCGCGGCATGTCTATATCACAAACAATAATATCAATTTTCTTATTGCGAATAATGCCCAGAGCTTCCTCTCCATCAGCCGCCTCCAGAACCTGGTAACTTTCCCGTTCCAGTGCAGATCGCAGTAATCGACGACAGGTCATACTGTCATCGACCAGAAGGATTATTGACGATTGGATAAATAGCGGATTAACAACCCGAACCAGTTCCTGTTTGGAAAAAGGCAACATTAAGAATTTATTGGCCCGACGGTCAATAGCCTGTTCGCGGTTTATCTCATTAGACGAGATAAACACTAATCGCGTCAAACCAAGTATAGAATGGGAACGAATCTGATCACAAAGTTCCAGACCATCCATAGAAGTTAACATGGAACGAATAAATATCAGATCAGGCTGGAATTTAACGATAGCTTCAAAAAATTCAGGGTCAGTAGAATTAATGACTTTGATGGCATACCGTCTGCTGTCAAGACGCGATTTAATCAAAGAATTAATAGTTGACGAATCGGTCAGTAATATGGCTTTTATTATAATTTTATCCATGATTGACTCAATGATCAGTTTTATTATTTTAGTGACACTCTTTGGTGTTAGCGGAAAAATTAAAGAGAAAATTCACTTTTAGTCTGCATTTTACTGATTTTTAAGTAATAAATGACGGAAAAATCATACAGCAACCTATGTAACTAATACTATACAAGAACTCGTTCAAATTCAACGTAAACTCATTTTTTGTGAATAAGGTCTCTTTTACCACCATTATTTTGTGATTCATTACAGTTTTTTTTTATTTTTATTAATAATAATATGGTTGAGAATATATTTCTATTATAAATTGATGGTTAGCATCTGGTTTATTGGACTCGAGTTAATATGGCTGTAAATAGCAAAAAAATTGAAGTCAAGCTGCTGGTCAAAGGCATGTATGTTTCCAGGCTTGACAGACCCTGGATCGATACTCCCTATCCTATTGAAGGTTTCTACATCCAGAATGATCAGGACATTGAGCAGCTGAATAGATTTTGCCAGCATGTTTATATTGATATTGACCTCACCCGCCTAAAAGTAAGCAAACAAGACCTGGAGCTGACCTTTCATGCCGACCCTGCATTGAAACCGGTTATTAACGCTACGGAATCAGTTGCCGCTGGTCAAAAAACTCTGTCCAGTATCAGGGATAAGGTCACACTAAAAAGAAAGACTCTTTATCCCAAACGCACTCCATTTGAAAAAGAATTAAAAATCGCCAATAATCTCTATGAAACATTGACGATAACTGCCTCGCAGCTTTTGGAAGAAGTATCAGCAGGCCGGGCCATAGATATAGAATCGGTGCATGATGTAGCCACATCCATGGTTAACAGTATCATTCGCAACCCGGACACCTTTTTGTGGCTGTCCAGGCTCAAGGCCAAAGATACTCATAGTCACAATCGTTCCATTCGCGCGACTATCTGGGCCATCACTTTTGGTCGTTATCTTGGTCTTGAAAAAGCAGAATTAAATGATCTGTCAATGGCCGTTTTATTATCTAACATTGGAAAAGCCAAATTACCCAGGGAATTGCTGGAAAAGGAAGAACTTTTAGCAGGCGATGAACTAAAGCAGTATCAACAGCATGTTGATATCTCTGTTAATTTACTCCAACAGATGGAAATTATTTCGCCTAAAGTTATCTCTATTGTCGCTGCACACTGTGAACGCTATGACGGCAGTGGATACCCATTAAAATTAAGCTACGAGAAAATTAATTTCCTTGCACAAATAGCCGGTATCGTCGATTACTACGAGAAAATTACTAATCGCAGGATCACCAGGAAGTCACTCGACGCGACTCGTGCGATGGAGCATCTGTATACTCTCAGAGATGCGAAATTTCAGGAGGCTCTGGTAGAAGAGTTCATTCAGTCCATAGGCATTTATCCTGCCGGTTCTCTGATTGAACTTAACTCCAGAGAAGTGGCAGTAATTATTGAACAAAATGATCACCAGCGTCTGCTGCCCAAGATTATGATATTGCGCAATAGTGAAAAAAAACCGGTTGAGCTGTTCAAGATACTCGATCTTGCTGTTTTAAGTACAAACTCTGGTCCTCTGCCCAGAATTGTAAATACCCTCCCCCTGGGCTCCTATGATATCGATGCCGAAGAAATTCTCAACAGCATCAATAAGGTTGACAAGGGCTGGATCCTGAAAAGATTATTCGGCTAGTCACCCCTGTAAGTCATACAAAGTAGCATTCTGCTGCATTAAGATTATGCACTGCGTTAAAATTTTCCCTGCCTCCAATCATAACTATATCTCAATTCATAAGCCTTACTTAACAATATTTTCCTGTAAATCTTCAAGAGTTTTCTGATTTCCACTGAACAGTAAGCAACAATTTTGCTAGAATACATAGTTTGACGCAGTTCACAGATTCAAAGGACTATTTTGCTAATAGCAAAATATGATTATTTAAAATGTCAGGAGTTATAATATGGATTTAGTAAAATCCCTGGGCCTACATGAAAAAAAACTCAATGCTGAGGAAGAAAAGCGGCGTATCCAGCGTTATATCAACCTCAAATTATATTCCTCAGGCCAACCCTCCTGTATTCCAGAATGTGATGATGAATTTTTCTCCGTGGTGCATGATTTACTGCAAAGCTATCGGGAAAAATCACGTTTACTGGCCGATCACCTGTGTCCTGCTGATCAACGGATCCAGGATTTTATTAACAGCTATCTGGCAGATGCCGGGCTTGATATCACTCCCACGCTGCCATCCAATACCTTCATTCTGGATCAGCATGGAGTCGCCAGAGAACTGGCCATTCCAGTAGATGAAAACCACTTTGAATCTGACTATGTCAAAAGCTACCGCGTACACCAGGGCGTGTTGCACAATACGGTTCGGGACAGACGCACCACCGCAGGCTCCTTTCATATTGCCGAAGGCGGACTGCCGATCCCCGGTGATAAAAAAGCCGTTCCCAAAGAAACCTATGCCAAAATGCTTCTGGCTGCCCTTAACCCGCCTCATGAACTCTTAACGCTGCCTTATACCTCCAGGCAGGATAAGAAAGCCAAATTATTCGTTTCACTGCTGCTGCGCCCCCTCGTGTGTCCTGAAATACCGGGCTTTGAAGCTGAAAAGTCCATGGAAATACGATTTTTTGTGCCTGCAACCCTGGTCAGTAATCTGGATTTTGTTGAAAGCATCTTTGGCAATGCCGGCAATCCGGCCCTGGCGGAAAATGATGCCGGTCTGGATATTGAGCACTGGAGCGGCCATTCGGGCTGCGTCATTCTTGCGCCTCACCTGGTTAAACTGACCAAAAAGGAACTGGGACTGCCGCACATTGAGCAGGCTACAGAAAAACAACGCCAGGATCTGATGTGCTGGGAAAATGACGATGAACGCTACAATAACGGCCAGCCTTTTAAACTCACTGCTCGTGATAAACAGGGCGTGATTGTCACTCTCATCGCGGATAATTATTTCGGCTACTGCAAAAAGGAAGTCAAAACCCAGATCAGTTATGCGGCCAATCTGTTTGGACTGGCGGAGGAAGAACACGCCGGTGGCGCACTGGCTTTTCCCCGCCACAATCATGGCGAAGCATTTGGCAAGGACAGCAGAACCAAAAACACCGCCTACAAATTTTCTGAAGTAGTGAAAAATTATGCTGAACTGATGGAACTGCAGCCTGAAGGCTATGGCATTGATAAATCTTTCCCGCAAATATTCTATATGCCCGAAAACCTGCAGATGGACCTGCCCAGCCAGACCGTGACCTGGCAGGCAAATGGGCAACAACATACGCTGAAACTGAAACCTGATATTATTTATGTTCATCCCAGCGGTTATAAAATCAGCATGGAAAAACATCCCCGCGCACCCAGCTGGAGAATAGTGGGTACGGAAGCGGAAGGTACTTTTTGTCATAAGCCCTGTACCGTTTCAGGCGGCGGCAAATCGGAAATTTCCAAAGCCATTGACGATGCCGTCATTTACGCGCCCTTATTTATCAATAACCTTGAAGAAGATCTCAATCAGGTTCAAGCCATCTTTGAGCATGATTATTCAAAACGCTATAAAGCTGAATTTCAGCCTGACTATAGCAAGGATCCTCACCGACCTCTGTTGAACATGAACCGGAGTCTGGGCTCGGTTATTAAAATGCTCACGCCATCGAGGGAAAAATTTACCGATGAATATAATGACTGGCTGGAGGGGATCCCGGATCATATCAAAGCCCTGGTCTTTGTGATCAAGCGCTTTTATAAAAGTGAATGGGGCAGTCACTGGAAAAAACGTTTTACTGTGGATTTAATCAATGGTGAGCCGGGGCACGAACTAAAATACCTGAACAGACAGCTGATCATGTCCTATTTGCGGGTCGGTTTTGATCCTAAAGGCTCATGGCGGATCTACAAGATGCGTCAGGACTATATCGTCGCGGAAAAACTGCAAATGGAAGATGATATCACTGTCTCCGTGATCGTACCGGCCAACATGTTACTGAATAAACCGGAGAAAAATAATTTTCCCTGCGTCAAGCTGGTCAAAAACTGTGAATACCGTCTGTTTCAACGTCCTGATGATGCGGTGATCAGAGGCTTTGATAAACAGGCTGAAAAAGACATGTCACAGCCGGGCACATTTACGGCTAATTATCAGCCACTGTCACCAGAAGATCTGATTGAAATTACTGAAGATATCATTACTTTCAACGAGTATACCCAACCCATGCAGGACTTTCTTCTCGAGAGTCTCGACCAACAGGCCTATGCGGTATCATCCGCTCATCCATTACTGATTGATGGTAAGCCGAGTAAAAACCCGCGTTATCTGCAACTGCGTGCCGATCAGGCTGAACCCATCAAGCGTTATCTGGCTGAAGTCAGTGCCCGTCTGCATCGCGGCACGCCGCTTGACCAGCCTGTTTGCTTTCCGGTGGATGCGGTCCTCACCGGCCGCCGAAATAATCCGCCTGATCACAAGGCGGGTGTACGTTCTCTGGCTGTTTACAATCCCATCCATTATCAGGAATTACCGGAGCTGTTTATGGATTTTATCTGCAGCCTGACAGGTAAATCACCCTCCACCACGGGCGCCGGTTCTGAAGGCGCGCTGACCAAAGGTCCATTCAATGCGCTCTACCCTACGGCGGATTTAAATAATGCCCTGGTGTCCTATATTCTCACCGGTTATTCCGGCTTCAGCAGCGCCGCTGGCTATGTGGGGCCGCACACTCAGGTCAACCATGATATCAGTCTGCTTATTCCGGAAATCTGGGCCAAACTGAAACCAGAACAGCGACAGCCCGCCTATATGATCCGCAAGGGGCAGCTGGAAGCACTTGAAGACTTTGAGTACGCTGGAGAAAAGATCCTCGCCAGCCGTCTGGGCTACCGTATCACCAACCTGTTTGTACATGGGTTTTTAGGTAAAATTTTTGACAGTCCAGATGCGGTATTTGATGAACTGATCTTACGCCCGGAGACACAGAGCATGGCCGATTTTGTGGATGGTGTAAAAAATATTGTTGAAGCACAGCAAAGGGTGGCGCAGCGTTATATCAACGACGGTTCCATCCATCAGGCCTGTCCGCCGTTGAAAGCCTTGCTGCATATCATGGCCGAAGGAAGCTATCAAGGTAAGGATGTCCATCACCCGGACATTCGTGCTTTGTTCAGCCGGGAGAATATGCTGGTCTCTGACTGGTATTTAAAACGCCTCAAATCCAAACAGCAGCGGGATATTAAATTATGGCAGCGGCATATAGAATACCTGTCCACATTTCTTGAACGTGAAAGTCATGCCGACGAGGCCCGGCGTTTGAAACTCGTCAATCAGCTGTCCATTGCCGAAGCCAAGTTAACACATATATCCAGTGACACTTATCTGCAGGCTTTAGGCGGTACTCTCGGGGCAGATCCCATGGAATAACGATTGATTATAGTAACCGTTATCAGCAGCACTGTTAAATTTCATGCTGCTGTGAGGTTTTTAAAAGCCCAGAGAGGAACAGATACTTACTGGCTGGATTAAGAGTGACGTTAATAGCATGTTTTTAATCATCTTTGAATTGACTGTTATCTGTCTGGCCATTTTAGCGCTATGGTATCTGCTGCGTTAAAAATAATACAATTATGACTATAACGATATCGTCGAGTATATTAAAATATTGCTTTTTTATACTAAACATCATAAGTAAACCATTAAAAAACTTTATTACAACCGATTAAAAAACTATGACAGATAATATACCTGTTTTCAAAATGCTGAAAAAAAGCAAGCCTAAAGCTGATTTAACAGATTTACCACCCCTGGGTATGAATGCCAGGGCACTTGCCGAAGATTTCAGGCATTACTACGGCCATACACTGGGTAGAGATAAAAATTGCAAATCCGTGCATTATCCCTACAAGGCACTGGCAGCCACATTACGCGACAGGCTTATGGAACGCTGGAAGAATACCCGCTATGCTTACGAAGCGGCTAACTGTAAACGGACCTATTATCTTTCCCTGGAATTCCTTATGGGACGAGCACTCGGCAACAGCATGCTCAATCTGGGATTAAATGATGAAGTTGAAAAATCTTTATACAGCATGGGGCTGTACCTGGAAGAACTGACAGACTTCGAACCTGATCCCGGACTGGGTAATGGTGGTCTGGGCCGTCTTGCTGCCTGCTTCCTGGATAGCTGTGCTACCCTGCAGCTGCCTGTTAAAGGTTATGGTCTACGCTATGAATATGGTATGTTCAGGCAGCATATTGAAGCCGGGTATCAGATTGAGGAACCCGATCACTGGCTGCGAGATGGTAATCCCTGGGAACTTGAGCGTCCGGAGTACACCAGACGCATCAAATTTGGCGGTTATACCGAACATATGACCGACTGGAAAGGTGAGCCGCATATACGCTGGGTTGAAACTCATGATGTATTGGCAGTCCCCTATGACATTCCGGTACCTGGTTATCGGAACGGGACCGTCAATACCCTGCGACTTTGGAAAGCAGCGGCGACTGATGAATTCGATCTGGATGAATTCAATGCCGGCAGTTATATCGAAGCGGTTGCAGCAAAAAACACTGCTGAACATATTACCATGGTACTTTATCCCAATGACGCCAGTGAAAATGGTAAGGAACTGCGTTTACGCCAGCAATATTTTCTGGCTTCAGCCAGTCTGCAGGATGTTATACGAGAATGGTTAAAAGAGCATGGTGATTTCAGCGATTTTGCAGCCAAGAACTGTTTCCAGTTGAATGACACCCATCCCAGTATTTCAGTTCCCGAACTTATGCGTCTACTCATTGATGTTCATGATTTACCCTGGGATGAGGCGTGGTCGATCACCTCTGAAACTATGGCTTACACTAACCATACCCTGTTGCCTGAAGCACTTGAAAAATGGTCTGTGCATCTGTTCAAGCAATTGCTGCCCCGACTGCTGGAGATCATTTACGAAATCAATACCCGTTTTATGTCAGAGGTATCTATGCACTGGCCAGGTGATTATGAACGCCTCGGCCGTATGTCCATTATTGAAGAACACGGAGATGGTTCTTCGTCCGTTCGTATGGCTTATCTTGCCATTGTAGGCAGTTTTTCTGTTAACGGGGTTGCAGCGCTGCACACCGAACTGCTCAAAAAAGGCTTATTTCATGATTTCTTTGAATTCTGGCCGAACAAGTTCAACAATAAGACCAATGGAGTCACGCCCAGACGCTGGCTGGCTGGATGCAATACTGAATTACGCGGCTTAATCACCAAAACTATTGGCGACAGCTGGATCACTGAACTGAGTTATCTGCATAAACTGAAAGAGAGCGTCAATAACAAAGCCTTCCGTAAAAAATGGAAGGAAATTAAACAGCTCAACAAACAGGCACTAGCACAATTGATCAAGTCAGAATGTGCTGTTGAGTTCCATACCGATGCACTATTTGATGTTCAGGTAAAAAGGATCCATGAATACAAACGCCAGTTGCTGAATATTTTGCATGTGATCCATTTATATAATCGTATAAAAACCGGCAATACCAAAAACTGGACCAATCGATGTGTACTGATTGGCGGTAAGGCGGCGCCCGGTTATGTCATGGCCAAATCGATCATTAAACTCATTAATAACGTTGCCCGAGTGGTAAACAATGACCCTGCTGTAGGAGATCGTTTAAAAGTGGCTTTCTTCCCCAACTACCGGGTTTCTGCAATGGAAGTGATTTGCCCTGGAACGGATCTTTCAGAGCAAATCTCTACTGCTGGTAAGGAAGCATCGGGGACTGGAAATATGAAATTCATGATGAATGGTGCAATTACCATTGGCACACTGGACGGTGCCAATATAGAAATCCGCGAGGAGGTTGGAGATGATAACTTCTTCCTTTTCGGCCTCACGGCAGGAGAAGTTGAACAAACCCGCAAGACATATGACCCGGTTAAAATTATTGAAACGGATGAAAATTTAAAACAGGTTATACACCTGCTGGAAGTAGGTCATTTTAATCAGTTTGAAAAAGGCTTATTTGACGCTATTATTCATTCAATCAAAAACCCTCATGATCCCTGGATGACCGCGGCTGATTTCAGCTCCTACGTAGAAGCTCAGGAAAGAGTTTCGCAGGCCTATCAAAATGAAAAACTCTGGACCACCATGAGTATTCTCAATACCTCCTGCAGCGGCAAGTTTTCTACCGATCGGACCATGCAGCAATATAACAGGGACATCTGGAAACTTGATACGATAGCCGCCTATCCGGTCAAATAACTGACCCATATGTTAATGATAGTGTCCATCTTTTATGGATGGACACTATTCAGTTTCAAGATCGATAGTTCATCCTTAATCCTAAAATAATCAGTTCAATCGTAGCGAGAGCGATTAAGGTGCTGAAGATTCAATAATTTACAGGTTATTTTGGACTTATTCGTAGCCACCCTACGGGTGAGTTCAAAATGTTCTGGAAAGTCTTGAAGATTCAGTGTATTAGACGCTCGCAGTAGGTTTAACTGATTTTTTTAGGTTAATTAATCATTGGGTTCAAGCCTTATAAGGCTGCCGTTATGGGCATCTGTAAGCAGATAAAGATACCCCTCCGGTCCGATACGGACATCACGAATTCTTCCCAGTTTTCTACTCAAATAGCGTTCTTCCCTGATGACCTTTCGCCCGTCGAATTCCAACCTCACCAGCTGCTGAAATTTAAGTGATCCAATCAACAAACTGTCCTGCCAATGCAGATATTTATCACCCAGGTAAAAACTCATGCCAGATGGAGCAATGGACGGTACCCAGTAATATTCAGGCTGCTGCATACCCAATTTACGGTTTCCTTCTCCAATTTTGCTTCCCGTACCATAATTAACTCCATAAGTGATCACAGGCCAGCCAAAGTTGACACCTTTTTTGATCATGTTGAGCTCGTCACCACCCTGCGGTCCATGTTCATGGGACCATAGTTGACCTGTTGCGGGATGCAGTGCCATACCTTGTGGATTACGGTGACCATAGCTAAAAATTTCAGGCTTTGCAGCTTTGACCGCAACAAAAGGATTATCATCAGGAATGCGGCCATCATCATGCAGACGGATAATTGAGCCGGCATGATCAGAAAGGTTCTGAGCTCTCGGGCGATCCCCTCTGTCGCCAATAGATATATAAAGATAGTTTTTATGGTCAAATACCAGACGGCTTCCAAAATGACGTGACGTGGCTGTTTTTGGGGTCATACTAAAAATGACACGCCACTGGCTCAGGTGGTGCCCTTTTAATCGCGCCCTTGAAATTTCAGTCCCAACTTTACCATCAGGACCTTCTGCCGCATAGGAGAAATAAATCCAGCCGTTTTCCTTGAATTGCGGATGCAGGACAATATCCAATAAACCGCCCTGCCCAACTGCCGCAATATTGGGTAATCCCGAAATCGCTTTCGGGTTCAGTTTGCCCTGCTCTATAACCCTCAATCGACCGGGTCTTTCGGTCACCAGTATGCGTCCGTCAGGTAAAAAGGCCATACTCCACGGATGTTCCAGTCCGTCAGTGAGGGTAACTATATTGAAGATATTATCATTACCTTCTATCGGCCTGAGTGTCTGCGCACAAAAAGCAATAGGAGAATGCAATAACAGTATGATAGTCAGCAGCTTCAAATACATGTGTTTCATTATCATGCTCTCCAGCAGATGTCATAACACCTGAAAATACTTTTCACCGTCAAGTAATTGCCCGGCATGTTGTTCTTAACCTGAGAATTCCTTCTAAAACAGCCCCTTACGGACAGTAAAACGCTCATAAGACATGGCTTATATATTAGTCTGTTTTAAGTTCAGCGATCAAGCGACTGTTTCACTGATTTCAATAATTAACAGACTACCTGCAAGTTCATAAGGTAATCCCTTTGCATGAGTGTCATTGATTTATAATTTTACCGTCCTTATGTCTTTAACTATGAGTATAGATGCATTAAAAAAGATGTTGCTGCAAGGTCAGGATAATATGATACTGCGGTTTGGCCTGGGCCAGGCATTATTAAAAGCCGGACAGACATCAGAAGCCATTGAGCACTTACAGGCGGCCCTGGAATTCGATCCTGAATATTCTGCTGCATGGAAACTGCTGGGAAAAGCCCGGGCAGAAAACGCAGAGCAACACCTTGCCATCGAGACCTACGAAAAAGGCATCTGCATAGCTGAAAAGAAAGGTGACATCCAGGCCGCAAAGGAAATGCGGGTCTTTTTAAAACGTTTGCTTAAACTGCAAAACACCTGAAATCATTAGCTTTGCAGTCTTTTACACCATGGTGCAAGATTATATTTCAACATTCTCGACAATTAAAGTTAAGTTTTTCTGGCTAAATCAATAATATTCATATATAGTATCTCCAGCTACAGATTTTGTTATTGGCAGTTATGGTTATTCCCACCAAGTTATCCTTCTGAATTCCCTGTTTCATTACCTGTAAGCAACGTTTATTATTTTCAATTTTTTTAGGTAACAATTTATATGTCTACAGGTACAGTAAAGTGGTTTAACGAAGCCAAAGGTTTTGGTTTTATTTCTCAGGATGATGGCGGCGCAGATGTATTCGTACATTTCAAGGCAATTCAAGGCTCGGGTTTCAAGACCTTGAGTGAAGGCCAGGCGGTCACTTTTGATATAGAAAATGGTCCCAAAGGCCCTCAGGCTTCAAACGTTACTCCCTCATAAAGACCCAATCGGATAAACCGATATGAAGAACCCCGCTTCGGCGGGGTTCTTTTTTTCAGCTTTTTAAACATCATTCAATTGACTCCACAAGGAGAGCGGAATTGAAAAAACTGTTTGTTGGTAATTTACCAGCCAATACTTGCGAAAAAGATATTCAGACCCTGTTTTCCGAATTCGGAACTGTGCGTTCATCCAGACTTGTAATTGATGTTTTTTCTGGTCAATGTAAAGGCTTTGGTTTTATTGAAATGGAAGGACACGAGGCACGCGCCGCCATCGCAGGCCTGAATGGTAAAGATTTCAATGGAAAGACGATAAAAGTTAATTTTGAAAGCCCGCAAAAGGGACGCCGACGTTAATAAACAGGATGTAGTGATATCGTTCCTTCCAGCATTAAATATCTATACCCAGGATACTTTATTTTGCATGTATTTTGGACGCCCTGGAGGCAAAACTATCCGTCTGCAAGACTCTTATCGTAGTGCAGACGAATAGGTTCATCCCTGCAATGCAGGCATTTCCAGCTTCATTTTTCCTCTAACTTCAACTAGCTGTCAGCTGGACACTGCTGCCCTGTCTGGAACTGATGATGTCCAGACGCAGCGCCATCTGTTCTTTTAGTTCGCTGACATGGGAAATAATGCCGATCATTCTCCCTGATGACTGTAGATCAATCAGCGCTTTGATCGCCAGATCCAGTGATTCCATATCCAGACCGCCAAAACCTTCATCGATAAACAGAGTGTCCAGCTTTATTCCTCCGGCATAAGCCTGAACCACGTCAGATAAACCCAGCGCCAGTGACAGTGCAGCCATAAAGGATTCTCCTCCTGACAGGGTGGCCACCGAACGGGTTTTACCTGTATAGGCATCTTCCACTTCCAGTTCCAGGCCGGATGCTTTATTCCCCCTGGCTCGTTCTTCTTTGCGGACTAGCTGATAACGGCCTTTACTCATTAGGCTCAGACGATGCGATGCCTCTATCAGCACATCATCCAGCAGTACGCTCAATACAAACCGCTGCAAACTGATTTTGTTACCTGTACGTCCATTCGCTACCTCACTGAGTGTGCCGTAAACCTTATAACTTGCTTCCAGTTCTGCGTAGATGGTGTATGCTTTAGCCAGTTTATCTCTGACTGCAGCCAGTTCATTGCAGCGGCTCTGCAGTTTTCGCCATGCGGCATCCGCCTGTTCCCAGCAGACCCGTTGTTTATCAAGTTGCGCCTGCAATCGTTGCAGATCCGGCGGAATTTTATCAGCCAGCTGCTGTTCCTGTTCCCTGACAACCCCGGAAATTGAGCTGAGTTCATTGTAGAACTGCTGGATCTCATGTTCCAGTTCGTTCTGCCTGCTCTGTTCCATCTGCACCTTAAGAAATGATGCTTCATCTGCAAAATCACTTGCTAGCAGGGTCTTCTTCCAGTTATCTTGCGCCTCGTGACAAAGAGCCTGCATAGCTGTCAATTGCTGCTGATAACTATTCAGCGCGGATACACTGGCAGTCAGTTGATTTTGTTGCTTTTCCTGGAGTTGCGATGACTCTTCGTAGGCCAGGGTTAAACTGCTGATCCGCTCATTTAGCACACTCAGTTTGTGCATTACTTGCTGGTTGTCTCGGTATTAGTAATTTGTCCCAGAGATGTGATAATATGCAGGCCAGCCTGCCTTAGCTGACGAGAACCAAAGCACAGACGCTCTGCACTGTCGTGATTTCCGGGTATGAGAATAACCGGGACATTCATTTGTGAACATATCTGATCCAGTACCTCATCCAGAAGTTTCACCGCGGCAGCCGGTGGTACGGAACGATCATAAATATCACCAGCAATAACAACTGCATCGACTGATTCCTCTCTGATATATGCCAGCATCTGTTGCAGCACATGCCTTTGATCATCCAGCAATGAAATATTATGAAATTGCCTGCCCAGATGCCAGTCAGATGTATGTATAAAACGCATGGTTTATTGCTTTCTTATTCGTAACTGTTTGGTTTTTCTACAGGATCATGTTTTTAGATCTTAGCATATTTCAACGCTAAAGAATCTCGTAACCCAACGAAGTTAAGAATGACTATTTATCTGTGAAGTAATTAACATCCAAATTTCGTCTGAACTGATATTATGTGTTCAATCTAAATATCTCAGTTCATTCGCAGCTAGAGCATTCAAGTGGCTGAAGATAGGTACATTTAACGCTCTCAGCAGGTTTTACTGATTTATTTCGATTCAAGTATAATCATTAAATAGGGAAAGTTTATGAAAGTAATATATGATGGAACTGAAGATGCAAAACACATTGAATCTCCTCTGGGCAGATATGTTGCCGTAGATGGTAAGATTATAACCATTGATATTTACAAGCAGGCCGGCGAAAGTAACTGGACACTAGAGGTAGAAAATGATTCTAGCGGTGAATCGGTCTTGTTTAAGACTGCATTTTTGACTGACGAAGGTGCACTACATTATGTACTCACAGATATAGAGAAGGTAGGTGTCGACAAATTCCTTTCTATGGCCCATCTGTTTGATAAAAAATCCGCATAGAATAAGCAGTAGATCACCTCCCCCGAAAAACATTTCAGCTTACCGATACTAAGACAATGCTGCCTCGGGGGATTAACACCTCATAGTGTAACTGCTGCAGCCTGGAATCAGCGTAAGATTGATGTTCCCATAAAATTTATGGTTGTTTCATATCAAGACAAAAATAGTGAAACAGCGTCATTTAGTTGCCGTAAATGACAATTTTTAGCTGAATTTTAACGCCGAGAAGGAGTGCAGGAATATTTTTCCAGTTCATCGCTCAATCTTCTATACAGATCTGCTTATCCAGTATCGCGTTTACGGTCTTCATAATCAGCATGGTAATGAAGAGGATCAAAACACCCAGCAATACCATACCTAGTGCAGCATAAAAAAAGTTTTGTGTGGTTTCATACATCACCATGGTGGCTACCGTGACCGCTGCCATGGGGAATGAATAAGCCCACCAGGACAGAAAAAACTGTAATTTGGCAAATTTACGAAACTGGGTAAAAACCAGTAAGGTGAAAAAAAGTGCCGCGAAATACAATATATGGGCAAAATTATCTACTTCACCATTTAGACGAATATAAGATAGAAAGCCCACTGCAGGCGGTGCAATCAGAATAAAAAAGGTTGGTATCAGTTTCCCGGGCAGGGCTGGATGAAAAATAACCCGATAATAGATAATAGTCAGTAATACCGGCCAGAAAATCAATCCAATGCTGAAAAAGAACCAGGAAATATCGGCATAGCCCAACGGGACACCTGCAATGGGCACCAGAATATTACCAACAATGGGAATAAACCAGGCAGGGTTCATGTGATGTATTTCAAAATGGTCATGATTGATCCATGCGTTCATGACATAGAGGGTAAAGCCCAATTGTAATACAGTTCCTGTGGTCCAGAATGCAGTGGCAAATACTGTATTTTTTGACAGCACACAAATTGACAGTAACAACAAACTGATTGATATTGTGGGAAAAAAACTGATTTTTATCGGATGATGCAGTTCTTTGACCACCGCATCATTGTGTTTAATCATTTTTGTCGCATAAACACCCAGTAAAGTGAGAAACAGCAACATTGTAAGCGCAGATAAAACCAGCGATACCGTTCCACCCAGGTTGTAAATCATTTCTGTCTTTTCTACAGCGATGGTTAATCCAGCCATTCCCATTACCGATGAAAAAAAAGAAACCGGAAAATTTTCCAGTCTATTATTAACCTGTCCTGAACTCACAACCTGCTGCATAATAAATTCCTCGAAGTAATATTTAAACGTATGACAATATTTCAGAACATGCTAATATTCCTGAGCTATTTTATCAGTGACTTTATCACTGCGAAAGGAGTTATTCTATTCGAGTATTTTGCAGTTCGTGGTGCTATCAGGCAGATATTAACTGAAATCGACTAACTTTATATCAGCTGGGATATAGTTTCATTGTCTGGATTGTATTCTCTTATAGACAGACTTATGAATTTTCTGATGCAGGATATCAGGCGCATCCGTTGCTCTGATATGAGGCAATAGATTTGAAATTAAATATGCTGCTGGCTTTGAATCACGCAGCTCTCAGTCACAATCAGGTTTCATGTTCTCCTAAATATAATTATCATCCAACACTATAACTGCTATTACTTTTCGTAAATTTAGCCAACATCCACTGCAGTGTAATATCAGATAAGCCTGTTTTTTCATAACCACCCCCAATATTTGAATGTGTGCCTGTAAATCATAGCTGCTTAACCGTTTGTCCTTCATAAATTTCACGTTTTTCCCATGAGGCGGGTTGAAATGAACGTCTTTATTCATCAATTGTTATAGCAAGATGAGCCTTTTTCACATTTTCACTTAAACTAAAGGATGATTATTCTTCCAGGAATTTCAGCTTACCCTCAACCCCGCTCCATTCATCAGCATCAGCAGACGGATCTATTTTCTGACTAATCACAGGCCATTGTTTTGCCAGACGGGCATTTATTTCTATAAACTGCTGCTGGTCTTGTGGCAAATCCATTTCAGGAAAAATGGCGTCCGCAGGACATTCCGGCACACAGACATCACAGTCAATGCACTCTTCGGGATCAATCACCAGGAAATTGGGGCCCTCATGAAAGCAATCCACCGGACAGACATCGACGCAGTCGGTATACTTACAGCGGATACAATTTTCAGTTACTACATAAGTCATTAACTTACTCCAGCATTAGTCCCACATAAATAAGAGACTATTATTATTACACGATGATTCAAATTGCAAAGACAACAAATCCTAAGTGTAGCAAACTTCTACATTTAAGCTCATTTGGGTCCATCCGTTTTTAGATGGACACTAAGGAGTATCCATTATAGGTAAAACAATGACTTCAAGCAGCCTTATTTAGTCTTTACAGCACCTTTAAACCAGATTTCCATGGTATCATTAATGAATGGTTATGCGGGAATAATGCGCCGTTAAAAATTAAAACTAAACCCAGTAATATGACAAAGATCATTATCATTTATTCAACGACGGACGGGCACACCAGAAAAATTTGTACCCGACTACAGCAGGTTATTGAAAATCAGAACCATCACGTAAGCCTGGTTTCCATTCAGGATACATCCAGCATTGACTTGAATTTATTTGATAAAATTATTCTCGGAGCCAGTATTCGTTACGGTAAACACCACCCTGAAGTCTATGACTTCATAACAGCAAATGCACACATTTTAAGCAATAAGCCTAACGCTTTCTTCTCAGTAAATCTTGTCGCACGCAAGCCCGGCAAAAACCACCCTGAGACTAACCCCTACCTGAAAAGATTTCTCTCCCAGATAGCCTGGCAGCCAGAGAAATTAGCAGTTTTTGCGGGAAAACTGGACTACCAGAAATACAGCTTTTGGGATCGGCATATCATCAGGCTCATTATGTGGATAACCCGAGGACCAACCGACTTAAAAACAAAACTGGAATATACAAACTGGTCAGAGGTAGAAGAATTTGCTTTAGCCATTAGTGAAATGTAATTCATACAATTACTTACTAATAGATCATCTAGCAAACCCTCAACCATTAGTTAGTTTCCATCCATAAATAGCCATCCTGGCTATATTATGGAACGCGAAAGAAAAAGTGTAATTTTTCTTTCGCTGCATTTTCAATGACTTATCATCATTAAAAATGGTAGCACATCCCTGTGCCACAAGTGTCCATCTAAAAACGGATGGACACTAGTTAGATTAACATTCGCATCCACCAGTAAGAGAAATTAAAAAAAACAGGTTTTTATTAAATCAGTTTGGAAAATCGTTCAGTCTGTACCTGAGGATCAATATAACGGTCAAATACCATACAGATGTTTCTAATCAACAATCGCCCTCTGGGAGTCACCGCAATGGAATGCTCATCCATAGTGATCAAACCATCGTCAACCATAGTCTGGTAGCGGTCGAGTTCTTTGGCAAAGTAGTCCTTGAAGTCGATATTAAACTTGCTGCTGACAGCCGCAAAATCCAGTGAAAAGTGACAAATTAACTGCATGATAACTTCCCGGCGGATCAAATCATCATCATCAATCACTACACCACGAAATATGGGCAGTGCTCCTTTATCTATTCGCTCGTAGTATTCATCCAGGGTACGGACATTTTGGGCAAAACTATTGGCAATAGTACTGATCGAAGTGATACCGATGCCGATCAAATCACAATCAGCATGAGTCGCATAGCCCTGGAAATTACGATAAAGCAGACCATTTGCCTGAGCAATAGTCAGTTCATCATCCGGCTTGGCAAAATGATCCATACCGATGTATACGTAGCCTGCAGCGGTGAGTTTTTCCATGCAATGCCTGAATATTTCCAGCTTCTCGACAGCAGAAGGCAAATCAGCTTCATTGATCCGGCGCTGCGGTTTGAAACGTTCCGGTAAGTGCGCATAATTAAATACCGAAACACGATCCGGACTGATCTCTATCAATTCATCCAGGGTGTTGTCAAAACTTTCCACAGATTGCATCGGCAGACCATAAATCAGATCGACACTGATGGATTTAAAATTTTCATCCCGGGCACTGGTCAGCGCGGCCATTGTCTGCTCTTTACTCTGAATACGATTGACAGCTTTTTGCACCGCCGGATTAAAATCCTGAACCCCCAGACTCATACGGTTAAAACCCAGTTCCCTGAGCAGTTTGATACTCTCACGTGAAACTTCACGCGGATCAATTTCAATGGAATATTCACCTGAATCATCATCATGCAGATTAAAATATTGTCTTGTTATCGCCATCAACTGACGCATTTCATTATGACTGATAAAGGTAGGCGTACCTCCGCCCCAGTGTAATTGATCGACTTTACGCTCAGGATCAAACAGCCCCGAGAGCATTTCAATTTCTTTGAATACCCGATCCAGATAAGGCTGCCCTTTGGAACGATCTTTAGTGACCACTTTATTACAACCGCAGTAAAAACAGACCGTGTCACAAAAAGGAATATGGAAATAGAGTGATAACGCTTTGCCACTCTGGTTTGATTTTGCCGCAAATGCGTTATAGGTCTCGGCAGTATAATTCTCTTTAAACTGCACCGCAGTCGGGTAAGAAGTATAACGAGGTCCAGCCTTGTCGTAGCGCTTTATTAATTGAGGGTCGAACTCTACAATTGCCATATAAAAATTCCTGCTGAACTGGCTTGCATAAAAGAAATGTTGTTAGAACGCTTTATAGATTTTGCAGCAGCCTAAACATTTGCATGAACCTCATCATTCAGGTTGCAGATTTATTATTTGACTCAGACCTTATGCATAAATATTGAATAATGCGAGATCATCCGTTAATTCTAATGCTTATCTGCTCATAGAAAGTTATCTTGCTCGCTTTAAAAACAGGAAGAACTTTTTGCGCATTAACATTCCTTCCCCTCAGAGGGAAAGCAGCAGAGCTTAAGAAATAAAGTACGCCATAATGTGCAGAAGCAATTTTTTATTATGCCATTTCGCCAGTGAATTGTAACTACTCAGTGAATTTACTATTATTTTGCTGCTACTTATTTTTCCCACTGGGATTTAAAGGGTACTTATCATCATCAAAAGAATACACCCACTGCGGATGGTACACTACCATTATAACGACGGTGATCCCGGTGAGAAAGGCCTCAGGATAGATCATAAGCAAAATATAGGGAAGGTACTCATAACTCACATAATCATAACTGTATCCGCCTCCTGCCACCATGACCATTGAAGTGACATAAACTGTCAATGCGATAGTGATCCCCGCATTGACAAAAGCCCCTACAAAAAAATAACTTAAAAAATGGGGGTATAGTTTAATTTCCACAAGATAAAGTATCAAGGATGATATAGCTACGGGCAGGACACCGCTGAGCAACAGATTCATGGAAAACATCTGCCATTGAGCATCACCCATTACCACCAGGACAATCGATTCAAGGATCAGCCCGAGAATTGCCAATTGCCAGCCAAACATCAAAGTTAACAGAGTAGCTCCCAGAAAATGGTATTCCATACCGGCGCGTATACCCGCCTTTATACTCCATAACACCATCAGTGCAACGCAAAAACCCAGAAAAACATTATAATTTTTGCTCAACAAATGGCGCGGAAACTTAAGCAGCAGGTAAACAAGAAACAGGGCCAGCAGGATATTTGCAATGACTGGCCAGGAGGCTGGTACCAGAGCCAAAGTTAGGTTCATAATATATACTGCCTGTTAAATTTTTTTAAACAAGATATCCCAGACGCCATGACCAAGCCGTTCCCCACGGCGTTCAAATTTTGTCATTGGCCGATAATCCGGGCGTGGAATATATCCCCCATTATTTTTACCACTAGCCGCACAATTTTTAAATCCTGCTGACCGTTGCATGGTATTCAACATCTGTAGAGCATAGGGCTTCCAGTCCGTCGCCATATGGAAAAAACCGTTTTTTTCAAGTTTTTGCCCAATCAACTGCACAAATTCATCTTTTACGATGCGGCGTTTACGGTGTTTTGTTTTATGCCATGGATCCGGAAAAAATAGATACACTGCTTGCAGTGAATGGTTTTTTATCTGTTTTTCCAATACCTGAACTGCATCGCACTGCATCACTCTGATATTGCTCAGTTGCCGTTCAGCAATGTTTCCCAGCAAGCGTCCCACTCCTGGTTTATGAACTTCGATGCCCAAATAATTATTTTCGGGGTTGCGCTCAGCCATGGCCAATAATGAGTCACCCATACCGAAACCAATCTCCAGTATTACCGGTGCTGAGGCTGCGAATATCTCAGAAAAATCCAGCTCTGAACTGCCGGCTTCAACACCATATATCGACCACAATTCTGTATAAGCTTTAAGCTGCCCTGCTGTCATTCGCCCCGAACGGATCACAAAGCTTTTAATACTGCGTGGATGTTCGACTTCAGAATTCTTCATAGATGGAGCAGTGTGCATAGATTGGCAGCTGACTATACCGCGGGCATCAGTAAAGCATTAGAAAAAAGTGCCATCCAGAGGAGATGAAGCACTGGCATAGGCTTTTTTGGGCATACGTCCGGCAAGGAAACATTCACGCCCGGCCTCAATAGCCTTTTTCATCGCAGCAGCCATTAATACCGGTTTCCTGGCAGCAGCAATAGCCGTATTCATCAGAACGGCATCACAGCCGAGTTCCATAGCTATAGCAGCATCAGATACCGTCCCTACGCCGGCATCAACCAGTATGGGCACTTCTGCATTTTCAAGGATCAAACGAATATTGTGCGGATTACATATACCCAGGCCTGAACCAATGAGGCCAGCCAGCGGCATAACCGCAACACAGCCCATCTCTTCCAGACGCTTGGCAATAATAGGATCATCACTGGTATAAACCATGACCTTAAAACCATCGTTGATCAATACTTCAGCCGCTGCAATGGTTTCAACCATATTTGGATACAGGGTTTTTTGATCACCCAGCACTTCGAGCTTGACCAGATCATGTCCATCCAGCAGTTCTCGGGCCAACTGACAGGTACGTACTGCATCTTTAGCCGAATAACAACCCGCGGTATTAGGCAAAATAGTGTATTTATCGGGTGAGATTACGTCCAGCAAATTAGGTTCATCCGCATTTTGACCGATATTGGTTCTGCGAATAGCAACTGTGACAATTTCAGCACCACTGGCTTCAATTGCATCCCGTGTCTCATCCATATCCTTATATTTGCCTGTACCGACCAGCAGACGAGAATGGTATTCCTGACCAGCAATGATCAACGTATCATCTTGCATCATTTGTCCTGACTTGTTTCAATATTAGAAAACAGTATTATGCTAAATTCCGTATCAGATATCCACCCGTAACAGACCTTCAGCCCCGTGCCTTAATCATCAGCCTCCGCCAATAGCATTAACAATTTCAACGGTATCACCCGCAGTGAAATAAAATGCAGAATGCTGGCTTTTGGGTACTATTTCTTCATTGACTTCCAATGCCAGGCGCTGCTCGGCAAGCCCCATATCCTCAATTAATTTTTGCGCGGTGAAAGAATCCGGGACCTGTCTGGACTCTCCATTGACAATAATTTGCATAAATAATCTCCTTGGGATTTTTGGTTCCGGTTGAAGTTGTTCAAACATAGACTAAACATTATTTTAGCTTCAGGTCACATTCCGTCATGCTATAATGACAGAAAATGGTTCGGATTTACACAAACGTTATAGCTGTTTTTTTAATGATTGTTTATATTTTATACACTCAGAGTCTGACTGGGTACAATATTTTATACGGGCACCCGGAATTAACCTGATTATTGAGTATCTTCATGGTCAGTAGATTGGTTTGATGCTTTAATGTTGGTCAAGGTTTAATAACCGATAATCGCTCAAAGAATTACATTCTGCTTGATAAAACCGGGTATAGTGCAATCCGTTCCTTACCTTAGTGAACTTTTCTGCAACTATCGATACATACGCCGCAGAATATTGAATAAAATTGACCAACTGAGACTAACCATGAAATTCCTGATTCTACCCCTGTTAATTGCTCTTCCCATGCTCACCATAGCACACGAATCCACGGATCATTATGATCGTGTGACTTTAAGCGCCAGTGCCCAGACACAGGTCGAAAATGATACCTTCATTGCATCCCTGTATGCTCAGGAAGAAGGGAGTGATGCGATTCAACTAGCCAGCATAGTTAACAAGCGGATCAGCGAGGCTATCAAACTTGTTAAACCACATGATGCCATAAAGGTGCAGACAAAGAGTTACAATACCACCCCTGTCTATTCCAAAAACAAGATCACTGGCTGGCGCGTCAGACAGACTATTCGCCTTGAATCACAGGATATGACCTTGATGAGCAGGATACTCGGAGAGCTGCAAGCTACATTGTCTTTACAGGAAATAAATTTTACGGTTTCACCTGAATTAAAAAACAGTACCGATGACGAATTAATCGGTAAAGCCTTGAAGGTATTTGAACAGCGCGCGAAAAACATTACCCGGCAACTCAGGCGAAAGAATTTCAAAATAGTTGATATTAATGTATCTACAACAGCTAACCATTACTCACGTCGCAATTATGAAGCTGCAGTCATGTCTAGCAAAGCAGCGGCTCCATCAATCGAAAGCGGTGAGCAAACCATACAGGTTACGATTTCTGGTCAGATAGAGATGGATTAAAATCCCAATATCAGAGTTTTTATATTTCTGCATGAAAAGCATACCTAATCGTTTCATTGAACCCTCTAAATAGCTGTTCGGAAATAGTGGCCATAGTATTGAGGCATCGCACCAGACCCTGTAATAGATCATTTCGCTCATATTAGCATCAAATCCCGAAATGATACATCCCAGGGTCTTGTGCTAAATGGATACCTTTTAAGAACATTTATTTAGTCGTTACCAGACAGGCAATTGATGATCATGAAGGTATTGCAGGAATAAGTGTCATGCAGACAATTGAAAATCAAACCATAGCGATAAATTTTATTATGCTTTGCAATTTGTAACTATTCAGCGTATCTATAAGATCGTGCTCGATATCAGGCATTTAGTGAGTTATTCCAAATGCGCTGAGTAGTTACTGCAATTTTTAGTGATATCTGCTGGTTCTACTGGCCCTGCTTTGAAGTTAAAATGAATATCTTTGGTTACCTTCCATTTCGCATAGCCATAACCTGTACGACTGAGCCTTTACCATTATGAAACGCTCCTTCATGTATTTCACGAACGGTTTCTTTTCCATGAACAATATCAAGACCGATTAATTCCTGTTGTAATGAGGATAAATCCATCATCATGTCTTTTCCAGGAGGGCCGCCCGTAGCATATTTAAGTTGTTCAGGGGTATAAGCTTCAAGAATAAATACTCCACCTGGTCGCAGACTTTTCAAGATCTGTCGATGGACCTGAATGCGTAAAGGTTCTGGTAAATGACAAAAGATAGAGACTATGGTATCCCATCTATCAGCTTCAAATATGTATTCATTCAAATCAGCATGGACTGTTTCAATATCCACACCTTTCATCGCTGCCAGTTTTTTTGCTTTATCAAGTCCTGCTGCTGAAGCGTCCAAAGCAGTCACATGATGTCCCTGGCTCGCCAGATAGACAGCGTTACGTCCTTCTCCTTCACCAAGACTAAGTGTTTGACCAACTGGAAGCTTTTCAGCAAGTTGATACAAAAAATCATTGGGCTTTATACCATAAGCATATTCTTTGCCTGAATAACGTTCATCCCACATAGCTCTAGTCTCCGGTAAATATTAAGTAGAATACTCTGTTCAATAGGACAATAAACTCAGACTAAGGATATTCCTAAACATCATTGACTGCATTTGCTCTTCGAAACTCAGCTGGAACATGAATGCCGAGACAATCGAAAAATCTGCTATTAAAGCATGGAGTCCTGTAACATGCATTTCAGCATGCAGTTATTACGTTTAAGAGTAAGATCAGCAGGGTATTTCACCCGCATTTCTTTAATATGAGTTACAATACCAATGGTACAACAAGTTGCTGAATATATTTCACTCAGGAAAAAATAAATATGTCAGGCGTCAACCTCATCCGCATTGAAGAAGCAAGAACACTGGATGGTCTTTTTTATGCGCGTACCCAGCGATCTGCAGATGAAACCGCTTATATCCAGTACAACAGGAAAACCAAAAGCTGGGAAAAATTCACCTGGAACGAAATGGCCATTTTAGTCGGAAAGTGGCAAAAAGCTATCTTAGACGAACATCTGGAACGGGGTCAGCGGGTTGCCATTTTAATGAAAAACTGTCGGGAATGGGTAGCAGTTGATCAGGCTTCTCTGGCTTTAGGGCTGGTGGTGGTACCTTTATACCAGGATGACAGGCCAGATAATATTGCTTATATTCTGGAGGATTCCGCGGTCAAACTGCTGGTAGTTCAGGATCTTGGTCAATGGAAGCTACTACGGGAAAACTGCAGAAACAATACGCTACTACAGCGTATTGTTTTATTGGATACACCGCATGATCAATTGCCAGCAGATGAACTGGAAATTGTAATCACTGCCGCACAATGGCTTCCAGATGAAGGCCATGCGCTGCTTAAACGCAACGGTGATCCCAGAGAGCTGGCCACCATTGTCTATACGTCAGGCACAACCGGCCGGCCGAAAGGGGTTATGCTCAATCATAACAATATACTTTCGGTTGCCTACCTGTCAGGAAAAGCACTCAAAATCCGTGATGACGATACTTTTTTGTCATTTCTGCCTATTTCACATACTTTTGAACGTTCTCTGGGCTATTATCTGACGATTATGGCCGGCAGTAAAGTCGCTTTTGCCCGTTCTATTCAGGGAATGGCCGATGATCTGATAAGCATTAAGCCGACACTATTGATTTCCGTACCAAGAATTTACGAACGTTTTTATGCCAAAATTGAAAGCAGCCTGTTAAAAGGATCAATGATAAACAAATTGATCTTCAAACTGGCAGTACAGGTGGGCTGGAATCGTTTCCAGTACCATCAGCGACGTAAGTTCATCTGCCTGTCATGTATCCTCTGGCCCATTCTACGCCCACTGGTCGCTGATAAAGTCATGGAAAAATTTGGCGGCCGGTTGCGTATGGCGGCCACCGGAGGGGCGGCTATCCCCTTCCCGGTAGCAAAAACATTTATTGGACTGGGCCTGACGCTTATCCAGGGCTACGGCTTAACCGAAACCAGCCCGGTCTGCGCCGCTAACCGTATAGATGACAACGATCCCCGCTCTATTGGTCTGCCGCTGGAAGAAATGGAAATGCGTATTGGCAAGAATGACGAACTGCTGATTAAAACCCCTGGACTCATGATGGGTTACTGGAATAACCATACGGCAACATCAGAAGCAATAGATGCCTATGGCTGGTTTCATAGTGGTGATCAGGCCCGCATTGACCCCAAAACAGGTCATGTTTACATCACCGGTCGTATCAAGGATGTGCTGGTCATGTCAAACGGAGAAAAAATACCGCCCACTGATATTGAAAACACCATCACCATGGATCCACTTTTTGATAATGCACTATTATTGGGCGAGGCTCAGCCCTATCTTGGTGCTATTCTGGTGATAAATTCAGAACATTGGGTAGCTTTGGCAAAAACACATAAGCTTGATCCTTTTGACAAAACAAACATCAATGACAAAGCCATTCAAAACTATATTGTCCGGCATTTGCGGGATGTGCTACATGATTTTCCTGGTTATGCAAAGATCCGCAAGGTACACCTTACTCTTGATCCCTGGACTGTGGATAATGATCTGCTGACACCGACATTAAAAGTGAAACGCCCCAGGGTCATGGAGCTTTTTAAAGATGAAATTGCATCACTCTATAATAAATAATACACTTCAATAATCCATACTGCTTGAAAAAGCAAGCTGATTGTTACCGCTTTAATGAGAAACAACTATGAATAAACTGCTCAAAATTTTACTCTGGATGCTGGCGTCCATAATCCTCCTAATCATCCTTGCTGCCGTATTAATCCCTGTATTAATTGATCCCAATGATTACAAAGAAGAAATAGCCGCTCAGGTAAATAAGCACACGGGCAGAAACCTCAGCATCAATGGAAATATCGATCTGTCTTTTTCATTACCCTTATCCGTTTCACTGGATCTGGGGCAGGTTGAACTCAGTAACGCGACTGGTTTCGGTGATCAGCCTTTTGCAAAAATAAACAAGGCATCTTTATTTGTTGCTATCTGGCCATTACTCACTAAAAACCACCTGGATATCGGCAAGACACAATTGAGTGGAATGGAGTTAAACCTGATAAAAAACCAGCAGGGACAAACCAATTGGGAGGATCTCAGCAAGGCACTCAACGATACGGGTTCGGCTGTTAAACCGGCCGAAACCACCACTGTTGCTGAACCTGACACTTCAAGCACACCGCTGACCACGGTGGAAGGAATTATTATCGAAGATGCAACCATTACCTGGACTGACCAGCAGAATCCACAGCACCTGGCCTTATCAAACACGGATATTTTCATAAGCCGGTTGGTAGAAAACACACCTTTTGAATTAAGCCTGTCGACCCATCTGGCCAGTGATAAACCTGCAATCAGTGGCGATATTACCATTAACAGCAAGCCGACCATATCACTTGCCGAACAATTATTTAATCTTGCTGAAACCCAGCTGACGCTGGATCTTGGCGGTGATGCCATACCCTCTGGAAAGAATAAAACCACTCTGACTGGAAATATTATATATCATGGCCAGAAGCAACAAATCGATATTACATCAATGAAACTGTCAACCTATGATGTAGTTCTTAATGGACTGTTGAGTGCTAAAACCACCGATAAAGGTTTACAGTATAATGGAAAATTCAGCATTGATCCCTTTTCTCCGAAACAGCTGGCTGCCAGCCTCGGGACCGCATTACCTGTAATGCAAAACCCCTCAGCATTGACTTCTGCTGATATGCAACTGGAAATCAACGGAGATCAAAATCAACTGGCGTTCAGTTCTTTGAGCGCACATCTGGATGAGACATCTTTGACAGGAACCGCTGCCATCAAGAATTTTCAAACCAGCCAGTATACATTTGATCTGGCATTAAACCAGTTAGATCTGGATTTTTACGCCACGCTAGACTCAGAGCCAAAGGCCGCACAGACAGCCGTAAAAAATACCCCACAAAAATCTACCACAGGCAAAGCACAACCAGCAGGCAACTCAGACACAAAGTCTCACGCTTCCAGCAGTCTGCTTCCATTAGAAGCATTACGCCAGCTCAACCTGGATGGAAAACTGAGCATCGGAAAATTCAAAGCCGGCGGTGCTAAAATGACCAATGTGGTGATTATTCTCAAGGGTGAAAAAGGCATTATTCAAATTGCACCGCTTAAAGGGGATCTTTACCGCGGAAGCATCAACATGAGCAGCACCATCAATGCCACTAAAAAAGATCCGCACATCAAACTGGTTACCGATCTCAGCCAGGTACAACTCGGTAATTTATTGATGGATACCACCGGCAGCAGTGAGTTTACCGGTACAGCAAATATCAAAACCAAATTAACGTCAATCGGCAACACTCAGGAACAGTTGCTGAAAAACAGTAATGGTTCGGCCGACCTGCTGATCACCGATGGGCATATTAAATCACTGGATATTATTAGTACGCTGAGAACTGCACAGGCACTCTACAGGGGCAAAGCCCTGCCGACTCAGTCACAGGATAAAGACACTAAATTTACTGAACTGAAAGGCACATTCAACATCAAAAATGGCGTAGTGCATAATGATGATTTATTTTCGCGCTCCCCGATTATGGAATTTACCGGCACAGGTTACGCTGATCTGCCGAAAGAATATATGGATTACACTTTGAATGTAAAACTGCTGAACAGTCTTAAAATCGATGACAAAACCGGCAGCACAGATTATAAGGGCCAGGAGTTTCCTTATACGATCAAGGGTAAGTTCTCCGATATATCACAAACCGCCAGTGTTGATAAAGTACTTGAACAGCAGGCAAAAAAGACTATTGAGAAAAAACTCAACAAGGAAATTGAAAGAAGGTTTGGTGATAAATTCAAGGATCTGATTAAATTCTAGTATTTCAACACTATTCAAGCTGGATAACTGTCTGCGCGGACGAATAAACCGGCTTTTATACTACATTGCATGAATAATTTTTTAGCTGAACAACTGTTGGCCTGGTATGAGCTGCATGGACGCAGGGATCTTCCCTGGCAGATCGACAAAACCCCTTACCGTGTCTGGGTTTCAGAAATCATGCTGCAACAAACCCAGGTCAAAACGGTTATCCCCTATTACCAGCGCTTCATACAGCGTTTTCCTACGGTTCAGTCCCTGGCCGCTGCTAATCAGGATGAAATACTACATTTGTGGACAGGCCTTGGCTACTATGCACGAGCAAGAAATCTCCATAAAGCCGCTCAAATAATTCATACTGAGCTGGGTAAATTTCCTCAGACACTTGAAGGGCTTCAGGCACTTCCAGGCATCGGACGTTCCACTGCAGGCGCCATATTATCACTCACCGATCAGCAACGACAACCTATTCTCGACGGTAATGTAAAACGTATTATCAGCAGATATTTTCTCATCCGAGGCTGGGCGGGCAAGACATCGATTTTAAATGAGCTATGGAATTATGCTCAGCAAATAACCCCCAGGGAACGCTATAGTGAGTTTAATCAGGCCTTGATGGATCTGGGCTCAAGCCTCTGTAGCCGCAGCAGACCGCAATGCCAAGGCTGCCCATTATCTAAAAACTGCAAAGCTTTTCAACAGCAGTTGACTGACCAGTACCCTACTCCAAAACCACGCAAGAAATTGCCGGAAAAATCGGCCCATTTTTTAATACTTTCAACCCCGGATTCTCAGGTTTTATTTCAACAACGTCCATCTCATGGACTTTGGGGAGGCTTATGGACATTCCCGCAAATTAGTCAGGAACATGAAGTACAGCACTGGCTGGATCAACATCATCTGCTCAAACTGAAAGATTTTAACTTTTGGCCGTCATTCAGACACACTTTCAGTCACTATCATCTGAATATACATCCAGTTTATATTCAGGTAAAAGCAGACGATTGTATTATGGATAATGGCGATTTTTTTTGGTGGGATATCAACACACCATTGAAATTTGGTATACCGACCCCAATATCGAAACTAGTTTCAAAACTATTAAAATAATGACTGAATTAAAGAAAAGGTAACACAATGTCACGAATGGTAAACTGCGTAAAGCTCGGTAAAGAAGCCGAAGGTCTTGAACGTCAACCTTATCCAGGTGAGCTGGGTAAACGTTTATTTGATAATGTATCCAAACAGGCATGGCAGGGCTGGATAAAACATCAGACCATGCTTATCAACGAATACAGACTATCGCCCATTGATCCTGAGCACCGTAAATTTCTGGAAAAAGAAATGGATAAATATTTCTTCAGTGATGAAGGCGCCGCCCTGCCTGATGATTATGTTCCCAAATAAAAATCCTGATTTTTTTATCTCAGAGCCACATTTTTCTTGACAGAACCGCTTAAAAACGACAAAATACGCAGCGTTGCCCAGATAGCTCAGTCGGTAGAGCAAAGGACTGAAAATCCTTGTGTCCCTGGTTCGATTCCAGGTCTGGGCACCAATTATTTCGATAAATCAAGAAGTTAAATATAAGCCCATTTATTTATACTTCTTGATTTTTCTATTTAAATATATGTAATTCCAGGCACGATTACACAGGAATTACACAAGGTTTTTCTCTAGAACCCACATAAATCTCCTATCTCTGTACCTGTTTAAAGCCCTTAAAGATTAAATACTCTCTTTGACGCCAATTAAGGTAACACCATGAGTAGTATCTTCAGACATAGCCTTCTATTGTTTCAGAATCCATTTCAGTACACTCGATTGATTCCGTTACTGAACTAAAGGTATCTAATTCGCTCCATTGCAGGGCATCTGAGAGAGAGGAGAACAGTCAGAAATTCCCTCTTCAGCACCATAGAAACAGGTATTGCCCACACGTACGATAGACAGAACCCCGTTCCCTCCCTGGTAGTTAGTCGAGCCTGAAAAACATTCTATCTAATTGAAATATATAGAAATAGTTTTGTTTTTGAGTGACCAAGTCGACCAGAAATGTTATAATAAGCCAACATTTTCTGGTCGATTTGGTGAACAAAGTGTACACAACTTCAGGTCATAATCAACAACTTAGCTTTTTCGGCAATGACATCCTTAATCAACTGGATGAAGCAGAGCCCCTGTTAAAGCTGGCTTCAGTCATTCCCTGGGATGATTTTGAACAAGACTTTAAAATCCATTATTCTGGACTCGGTGCACCTGCCAAGCCGATTAGACTGATGGTTGGATTGTTGCTACTGAAATATCTGGAAAATCTCAGTGATGAGAATATCGTTCGCCAATGGAAACAAAATCCTTATTATCAAGTATTTTGTGGACAAACCAGCTTTAGCTTATCAGAGCCTTGCCATAGTACTGAGCTGGTAAAATTTAGAAAGCGCATTGGCAAGAAAGGAATGGAAAAGATATTCCAGATGAGTATTGGTTTACATGGGAAAACAGCTTTAGAGCCTAACGTAAATATTGACACTACCGTACAAGAAAAAAATATCACGTATCCAACCGATGCAAAGCTTGCCATAAAGATAATAAAGCGAGTCAACAAATTGGCAAAGGAAAAAGGTATACAACAACGCCGAACCTATGTAAAAGAAGTTAAAAGTTGTCGGCTGGCCATTCGCCATTTTCGTCATGTAAAGAAAAGAAGCAAAGCTAAGAAAGCATTAACGAGGCTAAGAACAATCGCTCATAAACAAATAAGGGAGTTAAGACGTAAACTGCCAGGCCACCTTTTATTTGACCGTTACCAGAAAGATTTTTTATTTTATGAACGTGTACTGGCACAACAGCCAACGGATAAAAATAAAATATACTCCTTACATGAACCTCATGTTTATTGTATGGGTAAAGGCAAAGATCATAAGCAATATGAATACGGTAATAAAGTGTCCATTGCCACTACCGCAAAAAGTAATATTATTGTGGGTGTGGTGAGTCATGAGAAGAACATACATGACAATCATACCTTACCAGAAGTGCTTAATCATATTGAGAACTCACGTGAAAAATCAGTCAAGGAAGGTGTTTGTGATCGAGGCTACAGAGGAAAAACCCGATTTGATGAGACACACATCGTTTTACCCAAAAAGCCATTGAAAAGAGATAACCGTTACCAACGGGACAAAAAACGAAAACAATGCAGACGCCGTGCCGCAATTGAGCCCATTATTGGGCATTTGAAATCAGACTTTAGACTGAGCAGGAATTTCCTCAAAGGAGTCATTGGTGATGAGATCAATGTGCTATTGGCAGCCACTGCATGGAACTTAAAGCAATGGATCATTGCTTTTTTATGCCTGTTATTGACACTGTATTATCATATGTTTTTGATTCAAGCTGATGAATTATTTTTGTAATTGCCGGTAGAACTATGAAAATAGTCGGCAAATAACAGTCAATTATTGTACGGAATTCTATGATTCCCCAGAAGTTTTCTTTTTTCAGGGTCGACTAGTTAGTTTCCCATGTAAGGCTATAGACAGTTTCACCCAGTTCCAGAATCTCACCAGAATATGTTCCTGTTTCACTTGTGTTTTGATTATCAATTCTGAATTCGTCAAATGATATGTATTCCTGATGGATGTTTAAATGACGCACTTCACCCGGACCAGGTTCAAACCGCTCGATGAATCGGAAAGTGACCAGTTCCGGATTTTCATCCGGGGTATCCCTTACATTGCATTCAATCACATCCCCTGTAGCAATGTTTCGGCGAATGACTTTCATTAACTCAAAATTTGTAATGGCATACCCCTAAGGATCCCCCGAAGAGGAATCATCGCGGGTGTCTATAAAAAGTTGCGGATATTTATCACTCTCAAAAAACTTGATCTCTACGACCATACCAATATGTTTCATTTAGAACTCCTTCATCAATCTGTCGTTTTCTCAGCAACAACCAACCTGGTTATCAACAGCGAACTTGTCATGCTGTCACCGTCATCACCCATTGTTTCTCCAATTTCAAGGTCACTTTTTCTGGCTTCAAAGATATGGGAATTCAGAAAAGTCTCCACATGCGAAGGTAAAAAATCGGGGACATCATCATGCCGGCATAGCGAAAAGAATAATCCCCTTGCAGATTGAAAGAAAACCGTAAAACCTGGCCATCAATACTGTCCAGTATTTCTCCGAAATTACCCGGCACATCCACACCCACTTTATATTCATTAACCATTTCATACTGGTGACTGAAATAGCCAACATAGTCAAATACCCAATCAATAGCGAACTCATCATCACCCGGCAGGATGATCTTAGCCTCCAGGCTGTTGATAACCGTCGCTGCATCAGCAATACCGGCCAGTGATGTTGCAGCAGCCAGGATAGTTCCGGCTGAAAATACTTTTATAAAATCGCGTCTTTTCGTGGTTTAATTTCTCCTTTATTTTGACCAACATCATTATTTAAGTGATGTAAACGTGTCCACAGCGTCAAGTTTTTCCCAGGGATAATCACTTTGTCCCACCTGTCCGCGTGCAGCTATATCTGCATAAAGAAACGTCTCTTCCGAAGGCTTATCCAGGTTAAATTTTTCTGTGATCCAGCGTGGCGTCAGCTCAAATTTTTCCGCCACAAATGCTGAAAGTTTTTCATCATTAATAATACCTGTGCCCATGATATCCACTGTCACGGAGACTGGTTTGGCCACACCAATGGCATAGGAAAGTTGGACCAGCGCCTTTTTGGCCAGACCTGCAGCAACAATATTCTTCGCTATCCAGCGCCCGGCATAGAGTCCACTTCTGTCGACTTTTGTATAGTCTTTTGACGATTGTGCACCACCGCCAATGGGGGCATAACCGCCAAAACTGTCCACAATAAGCTTACGTCCCGTCAAACCTGAATCGTGCAGAGAAGAATGTGAGACATATTTACCGGTTGGGTTGATGTGGATATCACATTTATCCGGATCAAACAAATGGGTGGGCAGCCCTGTATCCAGAATAAGTCCCTTGATCAGTTTACGTACTTCCTTAATACTCATACTTTTGACACAGGGCGCCGAAACCACCATCGTATGAATCGATTGCGGCTGGCACGCGTCAAAATTCTCTTTGGTACCGTAATCCATAGTGACCTGGGTTTTGATATCCACACCCAGTTGATCGTTATGCGCTAAGGCATAGTGATAGACTTTCTCCATCAACAAGCGAGCATAAGTTATAGCAGATGGCATCAGTTCAACCGTCTCACTGTCAGCATAGCCAAACATAATCCCTTGATCACCCGCACCAATTTCCCCATTTTCCTGATCGACTCCCTGTTTAATATCCGGGGATTGCTGATTCAAAAACACCTGAACCTTAACCTCATCCGGATGCAAACACTCCTCTTTGGAAAACGATGATTTTCCATCATAACCGATACGCGCGAATGCCTCTAAAACGATTTGTTTATACGTCTCATCATCAATAACGGCACGCGTAGTGACTTCGCCGCCAATAATGACGTGCCGACCGGCAACGAACACTTCCGCCGCAATACGTGAGGCGGGATCCTGCATCAGTAAATAATCAACGAGACTGTCCGCGATAATATCCGCGCATTTATCGGGGTGGCCGGGGCTGACAGATTCAGAGGTGAAAAGATACATTATTTAATCCTTTATATCATTTGGCGGAGTTGCCTTTATTATTGCTGACATGCAATGCATACCGGTATAAACACCTGCTGCCCTGTTCGGTTATTCCTCATAATCGCCGGCATCCTGTCTTTGATTTTCAACCCATCGCTCGCCATATTCGTCAAAATAGTTTGCCAGCCCGGGGTAAAAATCTGAGTACACGTCAACAAAAGCAACTGCATCTTCAGGAGTAGCGTCACCCTCATAGAGCTGAACATCCCAGAAGCTTTCAACCAGCCCGCTGCCCTCGTAGAGCATACCGTCAATGTTGGTGCCATTAATGAGTTCAATCAGTTCAGCCAGGGTCAGCAGGTGGTCTTTTTCACAGAACAGTTGTTTTATTTCATGCTCGCCTTGATACTCATCCACAATCCGGTAGTCGATATGTCCTTGGTCGTTATACCGGGCACGGATACTGTAGCGATCACCCAGTACCGAGTGAAAGTTGATGCGTGCTATTTCCACTTCGTTAAGTTCCAGCTCGGGCAAATAGTTGCTGTCTTCGCCAGCGGGCGTACAGGCAATATACCGGTCATGGAAACGGTGTTGTTCTTCTATCTCCGCCTGAACTTCCGGTGACTGTTTCAGACAGAGGACATTCTGCCAGTTGATGTTGCCAGGGAGTTTATGGCTGGTTTGCTGTTGCAGATAGGCCACTATTTCTTTTTCACTGAATTGCTCAGGCCAGTAGCTGTAGGGGGTGTAGGAAAAATCAACAGGGATCGTTTTATCAATTAAAGACATCTAAGTTCTCCAAAGCCTCTGGTTACAATCTGCGTTGATAGCCCCGAGGCAATGGGAGCAATATCAGCGCTTTAGCAGTATTTCTATCCGCCCTGCAAGTTGCCTGTTAAATCGGCGGAAATGGTTCTCTGTTTATTTAACATTTCTCAAAAAGTCGATGTATCCATATTTTTTAAGCTCTCTGCGGTGTTTAACCTGCACCCGAAATGTCGCCAAAGTTAATTTATCGCCATAGCGTTCCTGGCAATATTTCTGTAATGCTATTAATTTTGGATCAGACTGTATCAGCCTGGCAGTGGACCAGTTTAATTTAAACCTGGATTGTTCTTGTGATGACATGCTAATTTCTCCATAGCCTCAATAAGAATGTGCGAGACACACCCGAGGCAATGGAGTGGGGTCGCGCTTTAGCAATATTTATGATTCGCCTTGCAAGTTGCAATTAAATCGGCGAAGTGCCTGTCCATTAATCTAGTCATTAAAATAGCAGGCAACAAAAAACCCGCTTAGCCAGGCTAAAGCGGGTTCAGAAATCTCTTCCCTCACTTTAGCTACATTTATGAATCGCCTGCAAGCAGAGTTCAAATTGGCGATGTGTTTATATTAATTGAATGCTATTATGATATCAATACGGTTATAAGACTATGATTTTAATTATTAGATAGTATGAATTTTACTAATGACTATAAAATAAAACACCATTTATAATAAAATTTTGCATCCAGGTAAATTTGTCAGGTCGTTTGCTTTGATTATCTTTACCATGGGTGTGACCGACAGAGCGCGCCGATAAGCATTTGAAATTACAAGATAGATCAAACCCTGATATGAAAAAAAGGTACCATCAGTTATAGTTTTTTTGCTGAAAAAATAAATAACTGAAAAAAGGAACCTTTAATGGAAAAGATAACCGACTTGAGTCATTTTCGCAATAAGAAAATGTTAATGGATAAAGCAGAGAAACTGGTTGATTATATTTTTGAACTGGCAAAACAAGGAGCAGCAATTCATACAGTGGAGCAGAATATTTTTTCTAAATTATTATCAATGGGTCATCAAGCACTGGGTCAATTTATTGCCTTGCAAGGTGATGGTGATATGGGGGATCAAATTGAATTGTCATCAGGAAGCACAGTGAAGCGTTTACCTAAGCCACAAACCTAAAAAAGGCCCGAAACCCGATAAAAAGAAAATGGTCCAAAAAGAAAACTGAAAAGCTGAGAAAAATCTGCAACTATCTCACGAAAAATCAGGACAGAATGCACTATGACCAATAGCTTGAAAAAGGTTACCCCATCGCATCTGGAGTGATAGAAGGTGCCTGCAGACATTTTGTTAAAGACCGTAAGGAGCGAGCTGGAATGCGTTGGACCATAAAAGGTGCTCAGGCCATGTTAGATATACGTTCGATTCATCTCAATGAGCACTGGGATGAATTTACAGCATTTCGCATTAATAAAATCAATTCAGAATTATATCCTGAGCAGAAAATAGTAGAGAACTTTGAGTGGAAAATGGTAGCTTAAATGGGCGCGGGCGATCGATCACGCCCGTATCTGAGGTAGCTCACGGTCTACAAGTCAGCAAACGAGCCATGGTGACTCAACAAAAGACAGGACGAACTGTTCAGTTTGAAATCACCCAAACAAAACTCAACGACTATGGACTTTAAAGCCATTGTCGTTGAGTTTAGCAACGTACAATTAATACTGGTTTATTCAATTTATATTTAAAAATTATATCCGACTTTAACAGTCGTCAGTAGATTATCAATGTTTTCATCCTTTTCATAACCAATCGTTTTTCTTTGAGTCCATTGATAACGTGAGCCAAAGCTTGCATAGAGTGAATCTCTACGGTATTCGATATCAAAACCAAGTTGAGCCGACCATAAATTGGGATCTTTGCCTTCTTTGATATCAGTCCACATATAGCCAAGTCCAGGCCCTATTCCTACTCTCATGCCATCAGAGACATTCCAAAAATAACGGGGATTAATTTCCAGAGTTGTTAATTTTAAATCATTATTATTATAAAAGTTCAAATCAATCTGCTGCAGCACCACATCATCACCAGGCACTGTAAATACCGGACAGTTGAATGCCAGCTGAAGACCCAATGTCGGACCGCCTGAACCTACATCACTAGCAATGTCCATATAACCGACTGTTGCTGAAACAGCCAAGTCAGCATTCCAGGTATCTTCTGTAAAAGCAGGAAAAAACACCCACTCGTCATTTGCAGAGACGATATTGCTCAATAAAAGAGGAGTGAGAGATAAAAGTGTTAATAATTTATTATTGTTTTTCATATTTAGCCTTCATTAAAGATTAGAAAACAGTTTATTGTTCTTGTTTGATGATTGTTTTCATCGTTTTTAGAAATTCACCACCATCTTACCAAAAGAAAATCAATAAAACACATACGCAGATCATAATATAAACAGGCTCTTTGAGCGTTGTATTATCCTGAACTTGTGCAAGTCAAACAAGAAGCGGCGGGTAAAATCATTATTTATGAAAGGGTCAGAGAACAAAGTATCAATTTGGCACTGGATACTAGTTTTCACCGTATTGAAAATATGATGTTCATCAAAAAAGTGAAAAAAACAGAAAGCGGTGAATTTCATGAAGAAGAGTATTGTGATTGATCTGGATATTTAACGTGACCCACAAACTTATCTCAAAATTGTCAGGATTCTCACTATAGCCCCCATACGGAGACTGTATTTCAAAATGTCCACTGTGGGTCGATTACTGCCTTCTTTCGATATTTTGGTATCCACACAATATGAAATTTACATTCCCATACCGTATGGTTTAAACTTTCTTGTACATTCATCGTTTGTTTCCTTATCTTTTGAACTTTGAGCGGTTCGCAGATAAGGATACTCTCGATGAATCCCGGAATTGTCAAACTTTAATAGTCCCCCAGCGTAACTACCCACGCCCTACATTATTAATTTTGCCCGCCAGAGCCATTTGAATGGCAATCAATGGGACGCATGCGCTACCCTGCTGGGCAGAACGACCAATAACGGAGCTGCAGGAAACTCATGAACCATTCAATATTTCCGTTCGTAATGCTTATTTTGTTTGTGGTATCGCAGGTTGAAGCACAAGAGGCCGCGACCGACTCTCAAGGTCAGATTGCGCAGATGACTGTGCTTGCCCCGCCCCCGCGCTTATCGGACAGAAAGCCGGGTGCCCAGACCGTCCCCTGCTTACCTGAGGTGTCCCTCTCCCTGGGCGTGAACCTTATCGCAGGCAAAGATTACACCTGCGGTGTCCTTACCGTGCCCCAGAACTGGGATGCCCCGGATGGCCGCAACCTCGACTTAAGCTATGTCGTGTTCCGGGCGGCTGGAGGGAACCCCAGGCCCGACCCGCTGATCTATTTAGCTGGGGGTCCCGGTTCATCCGGTATCCTCAATACGGATATTCGAATGTTCCAGGATCTACAAGCCGGACGCGATATTATCCTCTATGACATACGCGGCGCCGGATTGAGTCAGCGCACAGGCTTTGCAGAGTGCCTGGTGCTGGCCATGCAAAATGGCGTCACCGATGAAAAGATCAAAGCTCTATGGGCACCGAACGACCGATTGTGGGCAGCGACACACAGTGGCGAACCAGCAATAGAGACCTTGAAAAACTCGGAAGTCGATTACCCTGTCCTCAACGAGATTTGCTGGGAGCAGTTCACCGGACAAGGGCTGGACCTGAATCGGTTCAGCACCGCATCCAATGCCCGTGATGCCGTCGAACTTATCAAGGCGTTAGGGTATGAAGCCTTCAACATCTTCAGTACCTCTTACGGCACCCGACTGGCGATGACTATCATGGATGTGCTGCCCGAATACGAGGATGCGCCGAAACTGCGCTCCGTGGTTTTGGACTCTACATTCCCTCCGTCGGTTTACCTGGTCAGAACACTGGTGCGCTCTCACCATGACTACATGGTGCAACTGCTCGAAGAATGCCAGGCTGATACCGCCTGCAACGCAGCGTATCCCAATCTGAAACAACGGCTTTCAATATTGTTGAACAGGCTTGGTGAAAGACCCATCACAGCGAACGGGGAGACGGTCACCCTTGAAAATTTTATTGATCAACTGACCAATACGGGGAATTCCCGCGCCGCTTACATTCCAAAAATGATTGCTGAAGCGGAGCGGGGCATGCTGGACACCTACCTGGCCCTCCGGGATGGAAAAGCCGGCGCCAGCCCCGTAGAAACCATTGTGCCAGTGGAGCTGGATACGAGTGACCCGGTACAGGCGTTCGTCTCCGATTCTTTCGACCTTCTCAACGGTGATGCGGCCATCATGTTCATCGTCTATTCGAACCTGATTCTGGTTCAGGAAGATCCGATAGCGGTCTTTCACTCTTTCATCGTGGAAAGCTACGCTGGCGAAATCGGCGACAAGATGCTGAAAATGCTGGGAGACCTGAACAGCGAAGACTTCGCCAAGTCTCCTTATGTCAGTCAACAGCGTGCAATCGCTGCAGTTGAAGCCGACCCGCAGTTGATTCCGGCCAAGCGCCGCAAGGGTATTATCGGCGGTATGCCCAGACCGCTTTACAGTTCGATTCACTGCATCGACGACATCCTGCACGAACGTTTTGAGGATGCGGTGAACAGCTACAACGACCTGCTGTTTCCGCAACTGACGGATCTGGTCGAGTCGAAAGGGCAGGCAAACCGTTGTGTAAACTGGCCGGTCACCGCAGCACCCAAAGAGGTAAAAGATCCGGTGTCCAGTGACGTACCGGCCATCATTTTGCAGGGATCATTTGACAGACCCACACCTGTCTACATGGGCCGGCGCGCATCTCGCGAACTGGAAAACAGCACCTTCATCCTGGTGCCGCAGAAAGGGCATGGGACTTGGGGCGCCGGCAAAGGCGACTGCGTGGGGCAGACCGCAACTGCCTTCGTAAAGGACCCGCAGGCAGAACCTGATATGAGTTGCCTCGAGGCGCGCAAACCGCAGTGGGCGCTACCTGACCGCTGAAGCAGTGCAAATCAGTTTGGAATGACTGTGAATCCGAGTCAGCGGGTCGTCCTGAAGCCGTCGCTCCAGACCAGGGCCCGGAAACAGGGTCCGGTGTCATCACTGCATTCCGAGGAGTGCACCCCGAGCAACAGAACGTTCAAGCCGTCCACGTCCACGACCTGCCATTTATGGGCGAGGAACTCGTAAGCTTCTCCATCGACCACGACCCACAGATAGGCTCCGCCGGTCCCCCCTCCAAATGACGCCGCGGTCGAGCAAGAAAACTGGGAGGCATCGACCAGTTCTTCCGGTCGTCCGTCACCTGTGAAATCGTGCAAAGTGATGGTCTGCTCGGACGAGTGAAATTGGCCGTCGTTGATGGCCGCACACTCACTTTTCGCCTTCTGAATAATTCCGTTCACAACCGCTACGTTGTCAGCTGCCAGTTGAGTTGTGAAAAAAAAGGAGATCACCAGGACGAGGCAGGATAGATTTTTTTTCATGAGAAAGTTCACCATTGTTTAAGAATATCCGGTTTCATTAGCTTAATTGATTTTTACAAATTAATCGCGACGTAGCTTGAATATGCATACCCCCCCAGAAGGCTCGAGTCACTATCTTAGCGTACTGCCGAGTCTGGTCAGAAATTTCAAATTGGACATGTCGCTTTTTTTCCTTTGCATCATCCCTTTACTCTGATATAACTTGCTAAAACCTAATCCGACTTTGTCAATAACACGAATACCTGCTGATAAATTCAATCGCTTGTGAACTAACCCATTATCCTGAGCAAACTGGATATAGGATTTATAACCATCACTACAGAACACGCTGTCTTGTTCTATTTTACCCACTAACTGCTCACTGATATCTTGTTGCGAAGTTGAATTTAATATGACCTCAAACGTATGAGTACCCCTGTCTCTCACGGTTAAAACAGGCACCCGGTCTTCTTTATAAAGTCCGCGTTTGCCTGCTTTTATGCCTCGCTTTCTGGCTCCACGGGGTAGTCGTTTATTGCCTTTTTCAGAATACGCAAAATACGTTTCATCACTCTCAACAATTCCTTCTGGCAGTTTAGCCTTTAATTGGGCCGGTAATTGTAAAAAGCGATGACGCCACTTAAACGCCGTCTTTAAATTTATCTCATAATCACTGGCTGCTTTTCTTAATGTTTTGCTTTCAAGCATGCCTTCCAGATAGATACCCCATTTTTCTTTCATTCTCAGACGTGCCAGAGGAGTATTCGTGGTCGCTGTGAATGTTTTTAAGCAATTCTTACAGCGATAGCGCTGCATATCTCCTTTCTTACCATGCCGATTAATCACTCTGCTATGGCAATGTGGACATTCGGGGTGATCAATCATCCGTTGTTCCAGTTCATGTATAATGCGTTTGACTGGATTATCATCTGATAATCGTTCTTGTAATGTCTGAAACTGTTTATCAGTTAAATGTTCCATCTGTTTCAGAAGTTTGCTAAATTCTGCCGGAGTCATTACCATCTCCTTAATCTGTATGCTTATACTTTTAGTATAGCAACACTTTCATGGAACATAGCCAACATTTTTACTATTTTATAACTAAGTAAAATTATTTTGCAGTCGATTTGAGCACTTAAGTTTTTTTATCTTTGTGAGACGAATCGCCCCCCTTACGAAACTTTAATTACTATTTCTATTATAATTAATGGGAAGTAATAATTTTCAATTGGTAAAGGTTGTTCTGGCCTGAATTCAAGTTATAAGTGCATAACCGCTTAAGTCTTCTTGCTTGATCCCGGTCAGCTCTTCAAAAACTTCATACGGCTTTTTGAATTCCAGACATTTTCCGGGCCTGCTATTGAGCTTATGTACCGCATCAAAAACCTGCTCTTTTGTTACGTCAATCAACGCCATTGACTCAGGGAAATACTGCCTCAATAAACCATTGGCGTTTTCATTTTGTCCATGCTCCCGGGAGTGATAAGGTTTTGCAAAACAGGTAGCGCATTGGATCGCCTGGGCCATCTCTTCATGCAAGCAAAACTCTTTTCCATTATCGAACGTCATGGTTTTTACAAAGCGTTTTAGCGGCTTCAGTCAGTACGTTATGCCATCACTCACCTCGCGTGCCTTTTTATTGCTGACAGGCATGGCCGGGCGTAATTTTGATTGACGTCCATCCAGTGTGACAAGCGTCACCTTGGTGATTTTTTCCAATCATGGCATCTGCTTCCCAATCACCTATCCGTTCACGTCTATTAGCCGCATCGGATCGTTCATCAATATCCGTTCTATTGGGTATGCCCCTACGGTTATGTGCTGCTCCATAGCGTTTTCTGGAGGTTTTGTGCTGATGACGAAGAGGGTATACAAGTCACCGCCTGATCGCTTATCCGATAGAATATACGGATAAATGGCCTCATAATGCAGCTTGATAACGCCGTCTCTTTTAAGACGACCCGCAATCTGTTCCGGACTCCAGTCCTGACGAAGCTGATCCTCTATCATATCAGTGATCTCTGCCGTCAACTTGCTGGATTTATACTTCACCGTATGCCGCTCTTGCGCCATTCTATCCGCTTGCTTATGGCGGTAACCTTTTTGACCCGTATTTCGAGCAACTTCTCTGGAAATCGTACTCTGCGAACGGTCAAGACTATTGGCGATATCTGTCAATGTTATCTCGTTTTTGAGTGAAAGTTCGATATAATGTCTTTCTTCAAGACTCCGGTGTTGATAGCTCATTGGTAGCCTCTGTAAATTGTGTGGTAACTTTTTACTGTACACCGGAGTCTTGATTTAAACCAGAATGTATTGCCGAAGTTAGCTTTCAGAGGTTATGCACTTTTTATACGAATTCAGGATTATCATATTTTATTCAGAAGGCAATTATAATGCGTCAGATGCTTTAAGAATATCAATGATAAAAATGCGGGCAAAATATAATGATCCTAGGCCATGGGCTTCATTTATTGTTTTTAGTGGAGAGGGAACTATACTGAAGATAAATAAACAGAAATTTGCATAACAATGCAAATGCACTCGGACTTCCAAAATCTGCGCCGCTTCACTCTGCATCTTTTGGAAACCGATGATTTACGACGTTAAGTTACGGTAGGTTTAATGATTTTTATAACAGAGGTGACATTATGGAGATAACAGGATTAATTATATTTTTGGCAATTGGTGCCATAGCAGGATGGCTGGCTGGAACTTTGATGAAAGGTGGTGGTTTTGGTCTAGTCGGTAACATTGTTATTGGTGTAATAGGTGCAGTATTAGGTGGCTATGTGTTTAGTCTGCTTGGTATCTCAGCGGGAGGTTTAATTGGATCAATCGTTACAGCGACTGCTGGCGCGGCCTTATTGCTATTCGTTGTCGGCATAATTAAAAAGGCATAGCAACCTAACAAGGCCAATTAACACGGACATTTTAAAGTAACGCCGCTGTGCTATGTGGCTTTAAAACTCCGACTATTGGTGGCGTTGAACTAAACTGCTTTGCGGGTCCTGCTGCTATTTCTGACGCCGGCAGGAGGATTCATCTTGGTACTACTTATCGCGCTACTCGTGAAGGGCGGCGCCAAATCTTAACCGTAGGAGGAAAATGCAATGAGTGAGAAGGAACTGTATCGGCAGAAAATGAAGGCCCAGTTGGATGAATTAATGGCAGATGTCGATAAACTCAGAGCCAAGGGGTCTGGGGCATCGGCAGATGTGAAGCTGAAACTGGCCCAGCATGTCAAGGATCTGGAAGTGAGAATCGACGAGGGTAAGGCAAAACTGGCCGAACTCGCAGATGCGAGCGAGGATCAATGGGATTCGGTCAAGGAAGGCTTTGAGTCAGCCTGGGGGTCACTGAAGTCCGCCATCAAGGATGCTTCGGCAAAATTCAAGGACTAGCAACTGGCTGCAGCGGACGGTACTTCGTACCGCCGCTGATCCGAAACGTGAGTGCCGGGCATGGCACTGAACTAAAGAGGTGAAAGTCCTCTTACCAGGTATTCGCAGAGCCGAAGGCTAGGAGAAGGGCAAGGGCGTTATCATGAGGTAGGGTCTGAAGAAAGTCCAATCCACCAAAATTAGGCGCTTAAGGGGAAATTGCGGGATGATGTACAAGAACCGGATCTGAAGTGTGACGTATTCGAGGCCAGTGGGCACGTGACTACTAAGCCCTCAAATCTGCATTGGGCGTCTGTTTTATCCTGCCAGAGGACTTCTTAGGTCGTAAATCCAACATCTACGCAATGAAAGTTGAGTGTCTTACCACGGGAGATCTGTACATTGTTCAGGGAATGAACTGAAACCAGAGAGATCGGGTTTGATCGATGTATTGAACCGCCCGGTACGTGATCCGTATGCCGGGTGGTGTGGGAGGAAGGGTGCTGTGAGGCATCCTGCTCTCCCGATTATCTCAACACTGGACGTCCGCTGATAGCCGAACTCGGAAATTGACCTGTAAATCCCGATAGTCCGCAAAGACCATTAAGCGGGTATAGGCATGCATGAAATTAATAAAACTCAAAAGTAACTATTCAGCGTATTTAAGATTTGTAACTTCTCAATAAGTCGGTGCAGTTAAAGTTCCTTCCCCCTTCGAGGGGGAAGGCCAGGATGGGGGTTGCTTGTATCATCAAGCACTTAACCCCCACCCTAACCCTCCCCCTGATAGGGGGAGAGTATCTTGCACGGACTTATTGAGAAATTACTAAGATTTTCACTAAGTGATTGATATTAGATATACGCTGAATAGTTACACTCAAAAAATATTATAATAACTTCCGCGTGATGCCTTGCCCTATAGCATTCTTATTATAATACGCAAAGTATAGCATCAAATCTCAGGCTTAGTTTCATTTGCATCAACTGTATTGGTCAGATTTGTAATATCTGGAGATTGCGGATCAAGCCTAACGGTATAAATATCTCTCTTGGGTATATCTGCCTGGCTCATGCTAAAACCCGAAAAGATTACACTCTTCCCATCAGGTGAAAAACGACATCTATCCCAAAACCATGCAACAAGCCCCGTATCCAGCCAGCGCCACTCGCTTCCATCACTTTTAATGATAAGCAGATTCTGGGTCTGAGTGCTGTCGGCAGCTCTTACTGCGATCCAATCCCCGTCAGGACTGATACACGAGTTACGGGTCTGACTGTTAAGAATTGTGGTGACGCCTGTGACCTCGGAAAGATTAATCAAATTGCCACCCTTAATGGGCATAACACCAAGCTCAAAGAGAGAGGAAGCTGGATCAGGCCGGTATCTGAAAATAACCTTACCACTTTCAAACTTGCTGACATCTTCAACGAGGATCCTGTCCTCGGTTCCAAAAAGTTTCTTCGTATAGGCTCCCCCCGGATGCACCGATACCAGCACATTCTCGATTTCGTTTTCAGAAAACACGACTCTCTGCCCGTCCCCGGTTACTGCAAGTGAATCTGCATAGATGCGGTCATATTCTCTGGTGTCGTCTGTCGGGGGAATATCAATGCGAATATAGCGGCAATCACTTCCGTCGACGTTTACCGTATAGATGCCGTGATTCCGAATCCGTTCCTTCGAAGAAGCATCATACCAGGCCTTTTCTGCCTGAAAAAACACTCTCCCTGAATCATCCACATCCGCCTTTGCACCGCTACTCTCATACCAATCACTAACATTGCAGGCTTCAGGAAGGTTGGTCTGTGCTCCTCTGCCCCAGTCCGTAACACTAATCAGTCTATCGTTGTCTCCCTCCTTATCTATGCAAGAGATCAGCAGCACCCCGTTTTGAGACAGCGCTTTCGGTCTACAGTATTCTCCGGGGCCTCCGGCCACGTGCCAGGAGTTTCCGCTCGCCTGATCCAGGACTCGCACCTGAGCAGTATCACCCGATGAATCATCGAGATATTGGTATGCCACCATGCCGGTTCCCAGTAACGCTAGATCATAGGCATCGAAATGTGTACCGGTATAGGCAAGAAAGTTTTCAAATAACACATCCTCTACCACCCAGTTGAAAACGGAGACAATATCAAAAAAGGTATTGAACGCCTCGACTGCGGCATAGCCAGCGCCTATACCAGCAGGACCTCCAAGCGAACCACCAACTGTAGCTCCGGTGAGGGTGCTCACACAACCGAGAAAACTGCTGCCAACGCTATACATTAAGGCCTTGTCGAGCTTAGTTGCAGCATCTTTATCGCCTATGTCCTCCATCATCTTGGACTGGAAATGCCTGAAAAGCCCTGAAGTGACGATATCTACACATTCAGCTGGAATTGCAGCTCCTACAATATTCTTGAAAAATTCCAACGTGCTGTAGTGAAGATCAACGGCATTGACCAGGGCAGTGAGATGTTTGTCCTTCTCAATGGCTTCCAGCTGGTTTTTACCCCATCCTCCACTGAAATAAAAATAAGGCTTCATACGGACAAAGGCGCCAAAGGTCTCTATCTTGTCAGTTGCCATGATGTCGCTGCGTTCTGTATCAAGCTTTGATATCACCCCGTCAAGATCACCGATGACCACCTCACCCAGCACCAACAATTGATCCAGTATTTCAGTAGGAATGGCATTGGATTTGGGCACCAGAAAGTACTTGTGCGATTTGGACTCGCCGGTCTTCACCACGGCAAAGCGTCTTCCCTTATTCACTGCCTTTATCCTTCCCGTAGAGTCCAGCAGCGTAATATCAACTCCGGTTCCCAGCTGCACCGTCTGCCCGACTCCAATCAACTTGGCGGCTGTAGTGCCTGCCGAACGTGGAGACACCCTGGCCATCTCAGTTTCAGAAGATTGAGATCGCTTTGCTCTCATGGCCGCAACCTCACTTGCCGTCACCCCGGCCATAAAATAACCGACTGCCCGTCGGGAATTGTATTCCGAAAGCTCTGCCTTCCCCATGGCGGGATGATACAGATATGTATTGCCGTCCTTGGTAATTGCGGCGATTCCGTCTTCGGCCAGAGGAACTGATCCTTCATAAACCTCACCCTGGTAGATGATGGCTGCATTGGGAACGACCAGAGATCCATTGAAGAAACCGGCACTGCCATCAGGAACTGACTCAGGAACATTTAAATAGCTACTCCAGAGATAAAATGCATCAAGGGAGTCGGCTGCAGTGAGCAAAAAATATAAATTATAGTCACCTACTGGCAAAAGTGAGACTGGAAATTCACCAAACGGCATTTCATTGATTGGGACGCTGGCTGATTGTTTCCACTTGATCAATCCCTTTTCCGAAGCGGGATATAAATTGCCATTCTGACTCAACATAAAGTATTCATCAGGTGCAACCATGGGAGCATGCAAAGCGAAATAAGCATCATAAGGGCCAGAAGGTGTTTCCAGCTCCACCCCGATAGATACGGTCTCACCGCCATCAGCAATATCCCCGACAGCAATTGGCTTGATTTGCTCTGGATCAGTTCCGACGTCAGCGAATACTTTCGGTGGGTAGGCGGGATAGATAATTTGTTTGGCAGGTAAAGGCAGGGTCTGCGCTTTTTCAATAGTTGCAGTTAAAGTAAATGTCGTTTTCTCGTCATTGTAATTCAGGGTGGCTATGTACCATGTTCCAGCCCTCAGTGCAGGGTTTGTAGATGGTGTTAGTATTATCAGTTCATCTGCAGTCTGCCCGTCTGAAAATATATCCGCATCCGCGTCTATTTCTGATATGGTACCTCCCGAAACTTCACTACCGTATTTGAGATAAAGATCCAGATCGCCGCTGCCCTCTGTAATGGAAACGGTTAGCCTTGTGGCATCCTCGGGTACAACAATTTCAATATTTGCAATAGTCATGCTACTGACCCAGGTATTCAGGGGAACACCGCTTTGCAGGGCCGCCTGAGCATGGGTAACAAACACAAGCAGCAGAACCATGAGGGACAGTAAAGAGATATCGCGTGTTTTTTTCATCCGATTATCCATCTTTAAGGTTTTGTAGAGTGTCACTTAACATTTCATCTTCTCAATAAACCCTTGTAGTATTTCACGGGTATACTCTGTTCTGGACAGTAGATGTTTTTAAAGCGCGTTTCCTGATAATCAAGTTTTCTTGACGGTGAAATAAATACAGTGCTTGTGCACTTGGTGATACCAGGTTGACATCGAATATTCGAGTTATAGCACAGTCCTTAATTCACCATAACAAAAATAAGCATACGGGTGAATGACTCAAGTCAATCTAAGTAATTATTGACATTAAAAATTGGCTGAATGTGATCTTTAGGGTCAAAATCAGAATCCCGAGCTGTTTTATCTCAATAATTGAGAATGGCTGCTGTCTGAAAGTAAAATCAGGAACTGAGGTAACTTTTCAATTAGTGCTATAGGTTGTGGTTGCTCGGCGTCTAACCCGTATCGTTTTTTCTGCACTGGGTTTGGATTGTTTTAATTCTATGCACATTCATTGACCTTGATAGCAAAAACCCCTTGCGAAAACTAGTAGAAGCCAACCAGGGTGATCCGGCATTACTGTAAAGACAGCTGGTCTATATTTCAGACTATTTAAATGGCAGAATTATTTTATATTAGAGGGTTTCATTGACAAGCCATAATATGTTCTATATAGTCGATTATGCTTGAAAGAATGTTTTATTTTTATGCTCACCATTTCGATGTTTTTCTTTAGTACTACCTCGTCCTGTTCATCATAAGCAATTTCTGTTTTTCCAGCACAATCGCCTAATCAATAGGTTTTTATATTTTTAATTAAAAGGATAATTTATGTCTACTACTACAGGCACCGTAAAATGGTTTAACGAATCTAAAGGTTTTGGTTTTATAGAACAAGAATCTGGTCCCGATGTTTTTGCCCATTTCAACGCTATCAGTGGCGGAGGTTTTAAAACTCTTGCTGAAGGCCAAAAGGTCGAGTTTACTGTAACTCAGGGGCCTAAAGGTCTTCAAGCTGAAAATATTGTTGCACTGTAAACCTCCAGCGATATCAAAAATAGCATTGTAAAGAATGCTGGCTCTTTATTTTATATGAGCTCAAAATCTAAAAGGGCAAAATCTTAAGGTTTCGCCCTTTTTTGTCCGATGTTTTTGAGATTTATTATGAAAAAAATATTTGTTGGTAATCTGTACGCAAATGCAACTCAGGATTCTGTTAAAGCCTTATTTTCAGAGTTTGGTATTGTAAGTTCAATTAAATTGGTAATGGATATTTTTTTCTCGAAAACGCAAAGGTTTCGGTTTTATTGAAATGGAAGGTCATGAAGCCAGAGCGGCTATTTCTGGTCTCAATGGTAAATCATTCGGAGAAAAAATCTGGTGGTTAAATTCGAACAATTGAAAAAGAAAGGCAAAGGTCGAAGACATTAGCATTAAGTTAATTATTTTAGTATTTATGACTTTTTATCTCTCAAAGATAGATCGTCTGTGCATGATTCTACGGCTTTAAATGATTATCAAATTCTTTATTACGATCTGTTATCCTTTGGGTAGATACTTTTTTACAATTCAAAAACGTCCCAAAGAAGATATTTGAATCATTTTTATAACGAACGTGAAAAGTAGAAAAGAGGCAATTTAAAACGGGCGTGATCGATCGCCCGCGCCCATTTAAGCTACCATTTTCCACTCAAAGTTCTCTGCTATTTTCTGCTCAGGATATAATTCTGAATTGATTTTATTAATGCGAAATGCTGTAAATTCATCCCAGTGCTCATTGAGATGAATCGAACGTATATCTAACATGGCCTGAGCACCTTTTATAATCCAACGCATTCCAGCTCGCTCCTTACGGTCTTTAACAAAATGTCTGCAGGCACCTTCTATCACTCCAGATGCGATGGGGTAACCTTTTTCAAGCTATTGGTCATAGTGCATTCTGTCCGACGTTAGCACAAGAAAAAGCTGAGTGGCTGCAAAGGGCGTATTACAGCCACACAGCTGCATCCTGGCGAATTATTTAACTTGGGTGAGGATCCCGAACGACAATTGCTCAAATACGCTTTTAATCAATAAGTCAGAACCAGCCCTCGGTTCCTGATTGAGAGCAGTCTGCATAGCAGTCCGGGGTTCAAATTGATCACGCTCTTCATTGTAGCAATTGCTGTTCCTGATGATAGTCCCTTAATTGTGTTTCCTTTTATTATGCTACATCCATCCTCATTTCAGCGCCGAATTCCTGTGCGGAGATAGTAGCATCGACTTCTCTTTCAAGTTCTTTGATACGATCGTTTAACACAGCAACAATTTTGTCACGAGTTACATCGTGGCCAATTTTCTCATTTGTCATTTCAATCCAATGTTTTGTTGCTTCAAGTTCTTCTAATAGAATTTCTTTACTATCGTTCATAGTGTTCTCCTGATAATTTAAACACATTAATATAATACAAGCATAAGTAATTGATGATATGACTTGTTCTCGTTATTTAACAGTAAAGCACAGAAAATCATTTTTGTCTAGGACAAAATACATTTTTATTAAAAAAATATGTATATTATTTTGATTTAATAGGGGTAATATTAAACATCACCCGTTTTTTTGATAACAAGTAATTCATAAATAATTGTTAAATCAATATGTTATGATAAAGTTGTGTTTTTGAATATTGGGAATATTGAAAAACAATATTTATGAAAAAAAATAGTAACTATTCAGCGTATTTAAGATTTGTAACTTCTCAATAAGTCGGTGCAGTTAAAGTTCCTTCCCCCTTCGAGGGAGAAGGCCAGGATGGGGGTTGCTTGTATCATCAAGCACTTAACCCCCACCCTAACCCTCCCCCTGATAGGGGGAGAGTATCTTGCTCGGACTTATTGAGAAATTACTAAGATTTTCACTAAGTGATTGATATCAGGTGTTTGCGTAAGGCAGATAATTGCTCCTGTATAATCTGCATTCCCTACATGACCACCATGGATGGTGGAAATGCATGCGAGAGGCAGGAAGCCGGGAACGACCATGGATGTATTCACGGCGTCTTCTGGGCAGGTAATTGCTCCATGCATAACCTGCATTTCCCACATCCATGTGGGTCAATAAATACCTGATATCAAACACGATCTTAGATATACGCTGAATAGTTACAAAAAATATATTATTAGGTAAGTTGTTATAAACACTATTATTCAGTATTACGTATAAAGTTGAAATCCTACCACGCCCTGTAATTCAAATGATAAAAACCAAGCTATTCATTTTTATAATCGTTTTATTTAATTCTTCCCTGCTGTTTGCTTATGATGCCGTGATTAAGGACAAATACGGCAACACTACAGGCTATATTGATAATGATGACGATAAAACTTACATATTAGATAAGTATGGTAGGCGTGGTGATTATATTGAGGAGGATGGCACGATTAAGGATAAATATGGTAATAAAAAGGGTGAGATTGAGGAAAATGATTGAATGAGGTAAAAACTGTAAATTTTGTCTCTAATTACTGTTTGCAATTCATTTACACTGTATCTGCAAATCATAGCCCCGAGTGTCTTACTAACTCTCTATAAGTATGGTAATATCTCTAGTGGTAGGTGGCTCTTGACGTACTGAAAATCCTTGTGTCCCTGGTTCGATTCCAGGTCTGGGTACCAATATTTTATTGTTATTTCAATATGCTGCACAAACACCCCTTCTCAATAAAAACATCCTATTTTAAAAATCATGTCTGTATAAATTGTAACCCAGACAATATGAATATCTAACGTGCCAGTTCGGTACCCAACGTGGCAGTGACAGAGGTTCAATGGGTTCACCTACAGAATTTCAATATGTTGAAATTAATGGCCAGCAAGGCACATTTAGTGTTTCAATGGAATGCGTCAACTTTTATAAATATCAGATTGCCCTGCGTATTTATGACTTGGAAGGGGTCTTGGTGGCAGCGGTTCTGGACAAAGATACTACCTTTGCCTTCGGGCGTAGACTTTCCATAGTATGGGGCGAGTTGCGGGTATTTTGAAGCGTGTCGATCAGGCCGCACTCTCCGGCAAAAGATTCCCACATCATCTGGTAAAATTTCACACAGGCCGACAAGGGATTGGAGGCACGTTTTCGCTCCTGCTCGATGCGCCATTGTATTCGGCGCAGATGTTGCCGGTTTCTCTCGTGCGCTCTGGTAATCAATGCCTCGATGGCATCCTGGCGATACTGTTCAAAGGCCTCAGGATCAGTCCGGGCAAGCTCTTTTGCCGCATCAAAGTCCAGTTTTGTTAATGATTTCTCCTGCATAGTGCTTGTAATAATGCAGATATCATGCCCATTATAAAATTCTTTTTATTTTTCAATGTGATACAGATTTGATAGTTAAAATTTACCTGATCTTAACCTGGAGCCGTAAAGAATATTGACAATTATTTTTAACTGATTTACATAGCAATCTCGTTAAACGTCAGACTTCGAGACATCAGGGGGGACGGATTGAACGGAGGTGTCAGAAAGGATGGAAAATCCAATGACGTTTTTCAATCGATAAATTTTAGTAGTTACGATACAACAAAATCGCTTGGTAGTTAAGATACGACAAAGCCCCTTGGCGTTAACACAGATTTACTAGAAAGTTTCGATTTAAACTGAAAATAACTATCTGGAGTTCAGCAAAAGGAATCAAAGTATTTCAAAGATTCTGAGGATTCCCGTCTGTTATCTTGGTAAAGGTAAACAAATGTTGCCAGGGGAAACCTACTTGTATTGGAACAAAATATAATTTCCATACATTCCCTTGTTTAACGATTAAGGCACATTTTTCACAAACATCCTTGTATTTTTGGCATAATTTTCCTTCGCTATCCGTATGCCATTGCCCGGTTATAATTTTGCCTTTTTTCTCATGTCTGAAAGTCCCATCTGGAGAAAAATATATACATATGGTTTTTCCTTTCTGAGCATGTTTTTGTAGAACTGTTTTATCATTGATCAATGTGCTGAAAGCTAATACAGAAACAGACAGCATCGATCAATCTGTGAAAATGGATTTGACCGTTGACTTAGCACCTGAGACTAATATTGAGCAATTGTTAAAACAGATTGTAATGATCCCTGATGTGTTTAATCCCAGTCCTTTCTCTGAACAAAGTCCCTCCCACTGAACCTTATCGTTTTATATCAGCAATAGACATTTAGGCTGAATCAGAACCGGACGTAAGTCTTGCCGCCATGTTCTATCCAACCATGGATCATTTTCCTGGTGGTAAATCCGCTGGAGCAATTCCCATGCTGATCGATAACAATGACCCCTCCGCGTCCCTGTACCTTTCTTTTCAGATATTTAATACCAGCCTCAGTAGCTGTATGAGCATCCATACCCTTCATATAGATAAAATCAGCAATAGTTTTGGAAATCATGGTACGCATAAAATCTTCACCATAACCCGTTGCAGAAATGGCGCAGGTTTCATTATCCGCATAAACACCTGCCCCTGCGATGGGGGTATCACCCACTCTGCCCATGCGTTTATTGACAATACCACCGGTTGAAGTTGCCGCAGCAAGATTACCCTGAAGATCACGGGCGACAGCGCCAATTGTCCCATATTTTTGATCCTCGCTGTCGGCCTCGGAATCATCATGATCCAGCATAATCTTGTTTTTCAGCCGTGCTTCGTTTAATTGCTGTACTCGATCAGGGGTTAGAAAATAATTTTCAGGAACGCGTTTAACACCGCAATGCTCAGCAAAACGCATGGCGCCGTCGGAGATCAACATAACATGTTCACTTTCAGTCATAACCATGCGGGCCAGTTGAATCGGATTCGCGATGTTATCCACTGCAGCTACAGCACCCACACTTAAATCACGGCCATCCATGATCGCAGCATCCATTTCAACTTTTCCATCTTCGTTGAGCACCGAACCACAGCCAGCATTGAAAACCGGATCATCTTCGAGTAATGAAGCACAGGCTTCAACTGCCTGAAGTGCTGAACCACCCAGTTCAATAACTTCTCGTCCATGTTCCAGTGTTCGGCGTATACTTTCAAGATAACGCATCGCGGTTTTATCATCCCTGACATTATCCAGTGCACCAGCACCGCCATGTACCATCAATGAATATCTGTCTGATTGCCTCATAAAATCCTCAAATTTTGCTGATATAATTTTACATTATATCAGAGTAGCTATTCTTTATAGGCGAGTCTTCAGTTCATTTAGCAATACCTCTTGATATTCTTGCGAGCCCGCCAGCAGTAGCATTAATTTGCCATACTGAATTGTTCCCCAGTTCACGATGACAACGCCTTCACCCGTCTGCATATTAAATTCCAGGTCATGTATACAAAGGTCTTTAAGATTCCTGTGCTTTGTCGATACCGTTAAAGCACTCCATTCTGGAATATCCAGTTTCTGAGCAACTAAGGTAGGATAAGAGGCGCCATTAAAGCGGGGATTACATTCAATTACTGGAAAGCGCAATCCCTGTTCGGTCTGCAGCACAGCCACATCAAATGCAAAAATCCCTTTTATCCCATGTTCGCTCAACCAATAAGCCATTTTGTCTACCTGTTCCCAGGGTTCGTGACTGGCTGGAAAGCGGTTTCCCTGATGAGAAAAGCCATCAAGAACTTGTTCACTGGCAGCCAATCGAAAGACCTGGTTATTAATCACCTGGTATTGAAGATTTAAAAACTTTTCTGCCTTGATTTCTTCCTGAATTTGCACGGGTACATTTTTTTCATAACATCTCATAGCCTGCAGTAGTTCTGCTTCGTTCTCACAACGGTAAATACCGACCCCGGCAACCGAAATTGCTGCTTTAAGATAACAGGGGTATTCTGCATTCCTTACGGTGTTTAAATCAATTTCATCGACATTATTAAAACACTGCGTGCTGGGAGTATACACATCAAGTGCTTTTGAAAGCGCAATGAAATTATTTTTTGAGTTAATATAGTTAACTGTTACCAGCCACTTATTATCACCCCAATTCTTGTATTCATGAGGACCATAGAAAAATACTGAGGGTTGAAAACCAATATGGCCTCCAAGATGTTTTAAATCCAGATCCCAAATCACCTGCTCAGTATGGCTGAGCCCTATACGCTGATAATGACTGCAGATACCATACCATTGAGACCTTAAACCAGGATGAAGCTGTATCGTATCCCAGGGTTCGGTGATAGCTAATGCACGACTTGAATAGAGTTCGTTACCCACCACTCCTTCAGCAGTGCAATGCATAATGTCATGATTAAAAATATATTTCCTGGCATGTAAAAATTCATGATCAATTGCAGCGGACATGATCTAATTCCTCCGAGCTATCTGTTACGTTTTGTTTCCAAAAACTAACGGATGAGTAAAAACAAAGAGTGAAACAACTACAGCATTGTTTAATGGATTATCTACTCTTAACTGAAAAGAATAGCTCTGCATCACAGTAGCATCATCAATCAACATTGTTTAACTCATATGATTTCAGATTTTCGATAAAAACTTTAAGATTGATGCAGATATCATGCCATGCAAGTATTAATGCCATTTGACTTTGTAGAATAAAATCAAATGGTTCTAAGATTGTGCACAAATCAGATTTCTGATTATAAATACGCACAACGATTGTGCAGAATTCAAGACTGTTTGATAGTTTTCTAAAGCAATTTCGGCAGTAGATTCAAGCGGTGCCTTCTTAACTTCGACAATGGCACATAAGTTGTATGTCTCTAAGCAATAGACTTAACTACAAGGCAGGATTATGTCCCATATCTCTGGAGTGTCTCGTCGTCCCGTCGTGCTACTAATCCTCGACGGATTTGGCATTAATCCCAGTAAACGGAATAATGGTGTAGCTGAAGCACAGACACCGAATCTGGATGATTTCTTCAGCCGTTATCCGCATACCGCATTGAATGCTTCTGGCTCGAGTGTTGGATTACCTGATGGTCAAATGGGCAATTCTGAAGTCGGCCATCTGACACTGGGTTCGGGCAGCATTATTCGCCAGGATATGGTTAAAATTAATGATGCGATTAACAGCGGTGATTTTTTTAATAATGCAGCCCTGGTTAATGCAATAAACAAGGCGACTATTAGCGGGCGACCGTTACATCTGATTGGACTGGTTTCTGATGGAGGTGTCCATAGTCACCTATCTCATATAAGAGCGCTTTTACAACTGTGTAAAATTCACGGCGTTCGGCCTTTGCTGCATATGATCACTGATGGTCGAGACACCCCTCCGCGCTCCGCCATAAATTATCTGCAGGAAATCCAACCCTGGCTGGATGAATGTAAAGGCTCTATAGCCAGTATCACCGGCAGATACTATGCAATGGACAGAGACAACCGCTGGGATCGAACCGAGCTTGCATGGCGTGCTTTAATTCATAGTAAAGGACAATATGCCGAAGATGCACAAACGGCGATCACGTATGCGTATGCCAGAGGTGAAACCGACGAATTTTTCAAACCGATATTATTGCCGCAGTTCACACCTATTATCCAGGACGATTCCGTCATATTTTTTAATTTTCGCAAAGACCGACCGCGGCAACTCGTTGCAGCAATAGGTGATCCAGCTTTTAGCCATTTTGATCGAGGTAACGCACCTGTGGCTCATGTAACCTGTATGATGTCCTATAATCGGAATTTATCATTGCCTTATGCTTTTGAACCAGAGCAGCCATCTGTCACTCTCGGCTATACTTTCAGTGAATTGGGACTGGCTCAGTTTCATTGTGCCGAAACTGAAAAATATGCCCATGTCACTTATTTTTTCAATGGTGGTCGAACTACATTGTTTAGCGGTGAAAAACAGCTGCTGATACCATCGCCCTCCGTTGCCACTTATGATCAGAAACCTTCAATGAGCGCCCGGAAAATAGCTGATGCGGTTATTGGCGCCATCAGCCAGGGACGCTATGCTTTTATCGTGGTCAATTTTGCCAATGGCGATATGGTAGGCCATACAGCCAAACGCCACGCTGTACTTGAGGCTGTTGAAACCCTGGATAAGGAAGCATCAAGAGTTCTTGAAGCAGCAGAAAATGCGGATTATTCTGTTGTGCTGACGGCAGATCATGGCAATTGTGAGGAACTGGTAGACCCATTTACCGGCGAGCCCCATACTCAGCACACTACCTACCCGGTCCCCTGCCTGATTGTGGATAAGGATAACTGGCAGCTTTCTTCTTCAGGCGGTCTTGCTAATGTTGCTCCCACAATATTACAGTTAATGGGTATTAAACCACCACAGCAAATGCAAACATCTTCATTACTTATCAAACGTTTAAACAGTAAACGTCCTGAAGAACGACAAAAGTCATCCAGTCTGCAAGGAGTAGCCTGAGCAGCAGTAATAGCGTGAATAACAGAGGTAGTTACCGCTATCTGCAATGACCGGTCTGGACTAACCTGGAGACTCTAGCCAAATTACTGAAATGACTGCAATCACCACATTTCAGACTGATCTACTACCGGTTTGTGCTCAAAATGACGATTAAGTTTTAAAACTCAAAGGTAATTTATTAGATTTTTTGAATGGCAGCTTTTTTACTCTGGATGATAATCAGGATAAAATCCGAAAAAAACTGGCAATATCTGATGAAAACTCTAACAATATTAGAAACTGCTAACAGGTCAAATCAGGCTAAACAAGCTCATCCTCAATATTTTCTGTAACAGTGACAACAAATACCCACCTCTGAAATCCTTAGTATAAAAATGTAAAGAGGGAAACCATGAACATGAGTGAGATGAATACCTATAGGATTATAATGGCAGATGGTTATAATAGTTCACAGGGAAATTTAGGACACTTTACCATGAAAAATTTAATACTACTTCTACTTCTACTTTTATCTTCGCCAATGCTGTATGCCTCAGAGTATGCTGAATCAAAGGTCGAGATGACACTACAAAGAGTCTCAGAGCATGTCTACTATGCCCAGGGGGCAGCAGGTATTGCGACCGATAATGAGGGATTTATCTCCAATGCGGCAGCAGTGTTGACTGATGAGGGGGTGATTATTGTAGATACACTTGGATCTCCGTCTCTAGCTACAAAGTTTCTCCAACTCATTCGTCAGGTAACTAACAAGCCAGTTATCAAGGTAATCATAACCCACTACCATGCTGATCATATCTATGGCTTACAGGTCTTTAGAGATCTTGGCGCCGAGATAATTGCACCAGCGGGTTATCAGGAGTATCTCGACTCGCCGGAATCGGTAAACCGACTTGAGGAACGTCGAGTCTCACTTTTCCCCTGGGTTGATGGGCAGACACAGTTGGTTAGACCTGATCGGGTTATCACCGCCGATGAGAGTTTCTCCCTGGGCGGAGTTGACTTTGCGATTCATCTGTATGGTGCCGCCCACTCCGATGGTGACCTGGCACTGCTGGTTAAAAATGATGCGGTATTGATCTCCGGGGACATTATCTTTGAAGGGCGTGTCCCATTCACTGGCAGTGCAAATACTGCACACTGGCTTAAAGTGTTAAAGGAGCTTGATACCATAGATTTAAAAGCGCTGATTCCAGGGCATGGACCGGCGGCATCGGATCCCAATGCCGCCATCAAATTAACCCTACGCTATCTACAACAGGTTAAAGATGTCATGAGTGTGGCAGTGGAGGAGATGGTTCCATTTGATGAGGCATTTGCTGAAGCTGACTGGTCAGAGTTTGCCGATTTACCTGCATTTAAGGCGACTCATCGGCGAAATGCTTATGGTGTCTATCTCTCACTGGAGGCTGCACAATTTGAAGAATAATAGATTTTACTGGATTTGGACAAACCATTTCCCAGAAAATTATCGATATAATGGGAAAGGATCATTGGGTAGACATTGAAGAATATGTGGGTAGCATGGTTTGTTTGAAAAAACAGCAAGGTGAAACCTTAACGGATGAAGCAAGAGATAATTCTAAGCAAGATGCCTGTCAGGCAGTCACTCGATTACTTGTGTCATAATATTGCTTTTTGAAGATCATGAACTTAACTAGTGTCCATCCGTTTTAGATGGACACTTTTGGTCCAGGGATGTGCTGCCATTTTTAATAATCACAAATCATTGAAAATGCAGCTGTGGGACGTTAAGACTAATTTGATCGAGTTTTTTTAGCTTACCCTTTTACGATATTTGGTATGATACTTAATTTAAAAGTTTTAACTCTCTAGTACATAAAATCAATAAGATACAATCACGTTAGTATGAAACTTTATTACTCTCCTACAATATGCGCTTGAACGTTTACCATTTGTAACTTTGAGCGCTGTTCGACTTTTTCTTCGAGTACCTCATCCAGTGACACTATACCTTAGACACTAAGAAGGTATGAAATAATCCAGCCGGTTATAGACTGATTTTAATGAACAGGCTGTGACGATGACAACTAAGGCTTAACACAGAATTAGCTTTGACTGGCGTGAAGTCATAGTCAGTTTGCAAGTTACTGGATGTGAACTGTTCTAATCCATTCTTAGCATCCTGCCGTACATTTACCAGTACCGTCAAATTCCATAGTACGACCACTCAATGGCAGATGCACCGGTACTTTGGATGCTTTTATAAATTGGTCAGTTCGGCTGTCAGCTATCACTTTACCGTCTTTAGTTGCTGCTTCATTGGCGTGTGATGGAATCACTGAGGCCGGTTTGACCAGCTCATCGATGACATAAGCAGCTTCTTTCGGTCCGGTGGTAAATGTGTCACCAATGTTGATGACAGCCAGTTTAGCGCCATAGTGCTGACGAACGACACTCTCCTGCTCAGCTGTTATACCGGTATCACCCGAGAGGTAGACCACCAGACCATTGGAGAAAGTGAGTACGTAGCCTGTTGGCGGTCCAGCATAAGCTGTCAGGCCGGCCTCATCCAGCATATGGCCTAGTTCGCCACCGATCATCGCTCCTGCTATACCATTTGAATGCAACGCAGGTACCGTGGTTATGGAAACACCACCGACATGTTTCGAGGCGCCAAACCTTACCAGTTGCGAATCACCCGCATCACCGTTCAGCATCTTGAGTTTGCCAGCGAAAAATTTTTGCATTTCGCTGCCGGTGATTATTTTTGCTTTTTTAGCCAGGGCAATGTTGACGGTATTGGTGTTTGGCGTATCGATAACTGAGATATCCGGGTTATCACAGGCACCGGCATTGACCGACTTGATATGACGAGCTCCGACGTGGTCACCATGCATATGGCTCACAAGTAGCACGTCGATCTTGCCAAGTCGCGGATCGGTGGCGCCGGCAACCGTCATACCCGCATCGTACAGAAACCGGGTGCCATCGCTATCCTCCAGGATCATGGCGCGATCAAATTTACAGAATTCGCCATCGTGACTGCCGAGAGGGGTGATCTTTACATTAGCTGATAAGACCGGTTGAGCAGCCATGAGGATAAAACAGCTTGATAGTGTAAGGATGGCAAAGCGCAATGATTGTATTGAAGTCATCAGTTTTCTCCGATCATAGTTTTGAATTTTTGTAACTACTCAGCAAATCAAGCCGCAGGAAGGCTAACCATCAAAAAGTTACAAACATATAAAATTCAAAGACTTATATTTTTGTAACTTAGAAGCGTATTTTGATTATTGTTGCAAGTTATTGATATCAGGTGTTTGTGGAAGAAGCTTATATAGCCAGGGATGGCTATATAAAGCCTGCATGGATGTATTAACGGCGTCTTCTGTAACAAATTCCTGGTATCAATGACGTTTTAGAAATTACGCTGAGTAGTTACGAATTTTTGTGGTTTTTGATATTACTTCTAAAATAGATTAACGTATTTAGTTAAATCATCGGGTTGACAAAAGGAAATTTCAAATTTACTTCAATAAGTTTTATAGAAAGCCATATAAAAATTAGCGGGAAAAGGATAGCTTGCATAGTGAACACAACGATAAGATCGATTATGTGGTTTGTAAGATTATCCGCTTCCACTTTTAGCTGCTCATCACCTCACATTAGGAAGTAAGCCTCAACTCTACCTTAATATTGCAATTAATCCGACACTTGCATCCTGAGCTGGCGTTGTTGTTCTTCGGCAAAGGCAGCTTTTATTTCTTCCAGTACGGTATCTACATCTGCGGTTTGCGTGCTTTCCTTAAAGTAGCCTGTTAGCTCTGCTTCAGGGTGTAATTTCCCAGCTTCGTACAATGCCCAAATTTCCTTGGAGTATTGTCTGTTGAGCAATTCAGGCGCGTATTGGGCGTAGTAGTTGCTAATATTATTAACATCCCGTTCCAGCATCCATTTTGCCTGGTTATTAGCTGATGCATCCACTACCTGTGGTAGATCGATAATTACCGGACCATATTCATCTACTAACACATTAAACTCTGACAGGTCTCCATGAATCAATCCAACACAAAGCATACGCATCACGTACTGCATGACAACAGCGTGATCTTCTAAAGCTTGTTCTGAGGACATGATCACATCGTTCAGGCGCGGTGCTACCTGGCCTGCGTCATCGGTGATTAACTCCATCAACAAGACGCCGTCAAAGCAGCCGTAAGGTTTAGGCACTCGCACACCAGCATCAGAAAGGCTATAGAGCGCTTCGACTTCGGTATTTTGCCAGGCTTTCTCTTGCTCAACCCGACCAAACTTTGAGCCTTTCTCCATTGCTCGATTACGGCGGCTATTACGCCCCTTACGACCTTCCCGATATTTTACTGCTTGCTTGAAACTGCGTTTATTGGCCTCTTTGTAGACCTTGGCACAGAGGATTTCAGATCCGCTGCGTACAATATAGACTAAAGCTTCTTTTCCGCTCATTAAGGGTCTGATGACTTCATCGACCAGGCCATCTTCAACTAAAGGTTGGATTCGTTTAGGAATTTTCATGTCATTCCTATATCTTACCTGGGTGAAATTTGGAACAAAAATTAATCATACTGATAAAATAAGTCTCCTTTAGGCTAACTCATAAAAAATGTGATTTGTTCTAAGTTAAATTGTTAAAAAGTAGGTTATCAATAACAGAAATAAGGTCATGCTTCAAAGTGCCATATAAGTGAGGATAAGGTCCTGCTTTTGCAGAATATCCACACATAACTGATTTATTGTAGACTTTTATTCGAATTAAGGAAATTGACCGGAACACCATTTCCAGTTAGTGCGCGTATCACTCTAGCGGAAGTGACATCCCGACAATCGAAATCTCTACAAACCCGGGTTCTTTTATTATGAATGGAGCAGCGGCCTTTTTCCAGGTATTGGCAACCATCGCTGCCTGTCAGAAAGCGCGGTACACCAACGTGCTCGACCTCATCCGGTTCTAACGCTATGACATCATACGATATGCAACAACCACCAGTGCATTCACTACAAGGTGGATGGTCTTTATGGTCTGACATTTGTTTACTCCCTAATATTTTATCTGGAAATAAAAATTAATAGTATTTGCAGACCAATTGAAATTCTACATTAAAATATCAAGCTTACAGGTCAGTTAATCGACCTGTATTGCGAAAATGCTAAAGCACTCTACCATGTCGCAAGGTCAATGTCGTCAGATAACCTATCATAATCGATAAATCGACCTCGTTACCTCGTGCACACCATTCCAGGAAAGGCTCGTATTCATCGGTACAACTCGATTAGTGTCAAGTCCTGTCAGGTCTTCAACATTAACGCTGGCTGTCATCGTTTATGTCGTAAAACACGACTCTCTGACCATCCCCTGTTACCGCAAGTGACTCGGCATAGATGCGGTCATACCCTTTAGTGTTTTCCGGGGGAAGATCAATGAAACTATACCGGCAATCGCTTCCGTCGGCATTTACCGTATATACGCCGTGATGAATAATCTGTTTCTTCAAGGAATCATCGTACCAGCTCTTTTATGCCTGAAAAAACTCTCTCCCTGAATCATCCACGTCCACTTTGATATTGCCGAAAGTATCTCAACTCTTGACGTCACATGCTTCGGCTGCGCCTGTGAGGAGAGTACCTCCGCAACCGATGATACTGCTGGTAAAGCCCTTCAAGAGGGCCTTGTCAAGCTGTAACTCGGCATTCAGATCCCCTGTCATTTTCTGCACCATTTTCGACTGGAGATACCTGAACAGGCCCGAACCGATGAAGGCGTCTGCGCACTCGAACGGAATCAGTCCTGTAATATTCTTGAAAAATTCCAATGAGCTGTAGTAGAGAACAGTTGCAGAACATGTTTTACCACTGCAACAAGATTAAAAGTTATCTTTTAAATTTTCATCACTGGACACGCATACCATAACTTTCGGCTAACAGCTTGAACTCGAAGCTGCCAATAAATGCATTGATCATTTCTAGTCGTGTCAGACCGCCCGCCAGTTTTCCTAACCAGTAATTTTTACCGTCCTGGTCAGCGGGCCGGTTAAGTATGGTCTGATAAGCAATATCGATAAACGTGTTGTCCTCATGATTCTGGCTTATAAATTCATTACTAAAGAAAAACCCTTTAGCAAATGCTCTGGCTGATAGAGCTCCCGAATACAATTGTCTGGTCCAGTAATTGTATCCGTTCTCATCAGGATTACGTAACAAAACCAGCTGATAAAACCGAACGACAAATTGCTTGATCTGATAGAGCGCCTTATCACTCTCATTAAAAGCAGCAACAGAAAAACTCTCCGCAAGATCTTTAAATTCCTGGCTCAGGAAAAAACCATACAGCACCATATCTCTTAAAGTTCCACTACGTAACTGAGATAACCAGTTAATTTCACCTGCTCTATCAGCTTCTCTATCAAATAGCGTTGTATAAAGTAAATCTACAAAACCTTCATCGTTGAGATTCAAATTTTTAAATTCATCACTATTGAAAAACCCAAACGCAACATAGGCTGCCGAATGCGTAAGCAGTTTATTTGACCAATAGGCCAATCCTTTAGTATCCGAAGTACGTCCAAGAAGATTGATATACAAGCGTTCAATAAAATCTATAGCGTCTTCATTAACTGGGATTTGCGGATCGATATCAAGCGTTACTGAGGCAATTAATTCTGACTTCAGAGTTTCTTTTTCATACATTGATTGAAAAGATGCTATTATGGGATCACTGCTATCCTGATAGAGATCTGCCACGAAACCATAGGCCAAAGGCTGATAAATAAGTTCTGCTTTAATTTTGAGAGTACCTGTGCTGTCAACAGGAATGCGATAAGTAATCCTGTCTTCACCGAGATTGAAATCTTCATCCTGATAAGCGTCTCCGGCCACTCGTATATCATCAGCGACACTATATTTGTCAAACCCCGCTGGCGGAATGCGATTATCTTTTAAATAAGTACTGCTTCTAAGCAAAGTGTATGTTACATTACCGTCGGTATCTCCCATTACAGGTTCATAGACCTGAACCTGTTCAGCAGAATTAATTTCTTCATAATGCGGTTCGAATGCTGTTAAATCATAATCCGAATCTACGCCTACAATACTACCATCATCATTGATTTTACCTGATTCAAAAATTGTATTTCCATTATTATCCATAACCGTAAAATGAATAAAAACACGACGTGAAGGATAACTGGTGGGGAGTTTATGTCCTGATTGATTATAAATAACAAGATTTACTATCAATTCATTATGGCTCAGTTTGCTATCTACAATACCGATAGAGCCTGAAACCTTTAACATCTCACGGCTGCGAGCAATACCAGCAGCAATATCCGTTGAATCCACCTCTAACTCCTGGCTGTTATTGGCCAGTAGATTGAGCATGACGGAATTCGCACCAGAAAAGTCATGGCGTGAAAATCCTTCCCTTTCAATCAATGTAGCATTTTTAGGGCGGTTGGATATTACAACCTTACCGCTGGCTTTGTGCATGTGACAGGATTGGCAACTCTGTTCTGTGCCTGATTCGGCAAACTCACTATTTTCCCATTCTGTATAAACCATTTGCTCCGGAAACTCCGTCTCATAACCTGTACTGACGACATTACCCTGCGCATCAACAAAGGGTGTCTTTAAATTGTGACAGGTTGCACATAGTTTTGATTCAGAGATATGTGCACTATAAGTCGGTGTGTATCCACTGTTTTTTATCATTGGATTTGAAAAAGTAGCGGTATATTGGCCATAGGCTAGCAAATTATCTGCAATGTTGTATTGACCTGAAAAACCTTTCGGGGTTCCTAAAGTCTCATCGTCTTTAATCTGATGGCAAACTGTGCAGCTAATACCATCCATTGCCGCATCATGAAAAGGATTAGAGGGATTGAGCAATCCAGAATTTCCCAGGATTTTGAACTCAGCATCTGAGACTTTGGCTTCATAATTAGCCATGGGTGCATGACATGCTGAACAGGTATCATTGATCACCGCTGCTAAATGTGGATTACGATTAAGTTCTGAAGCAACTTTAGCCTGCCAGAATGGATCCTTTGCTGCAAATGCCATCATCGATACAGCCCAGTCTTTTTCAATGGAGACATCATTACCAGCTTGATCAATTAAGCCATTATGACAATCTGCACAAATACCTGAACCAGAAAAGTGATCTGTAAGAAATCTTGTATCTGCTGCTGAAGTTAAACCAGCAAAGAAAAAACTGAAAATGACGAACCAGCGCATATATTTCTCTCTATTCAATTAAAAACTCAGTTTGGCTTATGATTTATTTCTATTGTTTCAGCAAAAAATCTGCTGATGTGTAACGAAAACAGCTTTTGAAAATTTATTTACAGACGATTAACACTGATGCATAAAGCTATAATTTTTAAGCACACGAATGTTAATTATAAGGGATTTACAGGCTTAAAATTGTTTCAGTTTGTTACGGATTATTTCAATTTGTTATTAAGAGAAATAATTTCACTATTGCAAGCATTGACATTAACGGTTCAAGGACCAATTCAAATTATAGTAAAACATCTGCAATCAGGCTGTTTATATTAACTTGGTGTGACAGCAATGTGTCAGGAGAAACCTATAATAATCTGAAGTTCCTTGTCTTCTGGTACAGTATATCCCCCTTTTTCGTGTAAAACTGTAGTACACATATACAGTATTTTTCCTAACAAAATACAGTCTATACCCGACAGTTTATTAACCATACTATATGTATAGTTAATGCAAACTTTTAAAAAAATAAATTAAAAGTCAATATATATACATTCTATAAATCATAAAACCAGCAGCAAATGATCACTTTTTGTCCATTATCAAGCATATATTAACCCTGTAATTGTGCTTATTTATAACCAAAGGAAAATCTCATGCCAAAATTTATCAAATTAGTACTTAATACTGTGGTAATTTTCAGCTCATTATATGCGGTGCAGATTCAGGCAAAACCGTCGGTTATTGTCAGCATATCGCCACTGTATGAAATTGTAACAGCATTAATGAAAGGCGTAGCAGAACCACAGGTTCTGATAAGTAATGGAAAAATAGATAAGCAATTGAACAGTACTCAGATTAAACAGTTGTTGTCAGCCGATATGCTGATACGGGTTGGCGATGGCATGGAATCTCAGCTGGGCGAAAGTCTGCATGAGGATCTGCCATTAGTCATTAATTATACTATTACCTTATCCAACTATATGCCGCTATTAGTCAAGTCTGAGCTGTCTTCTGAGACCGGCAAGTTATTTATAAATGACCGCCAAAAAAACTATGACTTACGTTTCTGGATGGATCCAAAATTGTTGAGTATGTCGGTACGGTATATCACGCCTCAATTAGTACGCATGGATCCTGAACATCAGGAGCAATATCTGGATAATGAAATCGTTTTATTGAAGCAAATTAAAGAGTTTTCAAAACTGACGGCACAGACTATTGAGCAAATGTCAGATACGGATAAAATCCTGATAGCACAGGTTAACCCTTACCTGGCTCATCGCTATATTCAGAATGAATCAATTATTCATCAGGCAAAATTAACTGCCAGCTCAAATACAATCTGTAAGAAAAAAGAAGAGCTGGCATTAGCAAGTTTTTCCTTAGCAACGGTAAATGTTGACTCGAGTATAACGCAGCTGGTTGAAGAATTCAGATCTTGCAGCACCCACTCTCTCGCGGCCAGGAAATAATAGATTCCTTCTCTCTCCCCCTGCATCAGGGGGAGGCTCAGGGCAAGTCAGCTTCTGACAGCGCCTGCCAGACGGTCTCTGCTAAAACTAACCATTGGATCGCATCAAGGAACAGGAAATTCAATGACACTTTTTTAACTCTGCCCCGCAAAACTTCTGATATTTATTAACAAACAAAACACTCCTAATTATCCGCGACGATCTCGATTGTTTTCCTGCATTGTCTTCAATTTTATTTACCAAATGGCATTTTATATACGCATAGAATGACGCATAAATCTGGTAATTGTTAAATATTTTTGCTACGTTGAAGTAGTGACCAGAGCCACATCAATAAATTTTCTTTGCCCTGGATCCGGTCGTAAGTTCTACAAATTACCACTATTGAAAAATTTTCCAGGAGCTGATTATGTCACAACGACACCCCATTATTGCTGTAACAGGCTCTTCCGGCGCTGGTACAACAACCGTTAAAGATACTCTTGACAATATCTTTCAGCGGGTTGGAGCGCAAGCTGCTTTTGTAGCGGGTGATAGTTTTCATCGCTACGATCGTATGGAAATGAAAAAAGAAAGAAAAAAATCTAACAAAACCGGTAAACGACTGAGTCACTTTGGCCCGGAAGGCAACCTGTTTGATAAGCAGCTGGAGCTGTTTCAGAGTTACGGCAAGAATGGTACAGGTCAGCGGCGCCAATATGTCCATGATGAGAGTGAAGCAGCCATTTATGAATGTAAGCCGGGAACTTTTACTCCCTGGGATTCGATTCCTCTTGGCACCGATCTACTTTTTTATGAAGGGTTGCACGGCGGTGTGATAACTGACAAATATAACCTGGCTGATGAGGTGGATTTATTGATCGGTGTGGCACCATCCATTAATCTTGAATGGATTCAAAAAATTAATCGCGATACCAAAGATCGCGGTTATGATCGAGATGATGTGCGTGATGTTATCTATCGGCGTATGTATGACTATATGAATTATATCTTGCCGCAATTTTCCCATACACATATCAATTTTCAGAGGGTCCCAATCATAGATACATCCAACCCTTTCATGGTTAGACAGATACCAACCTCTGATCAAAGTCTTGTGGTTATTCACTTTCTTAAATTTCAGCCATCTGTCGAGTATAAGCTGCATTTGAAAGGCTTAATAGAGGGACTCCAGATCACCGCATATAATACCATGGTCATTCCAGGCGGAAAAATGCAGTATGCGATGGAGTTGATTCTGACTAAGCTTATTGTTGAACTTATGGAGAAGCGTGGTCATATGCATGATACTTTATTGTAACAATTTACCTGCAATAACTTTCAAACAGAGGCCTGGTATCATGCATCCAGACCCTGAATGACCTTGAAAAGCGATTTCTATGTTACAGATTCTATGTTCAGAGTAGAACAATTTAGCAATAACACAAATAGCGCCTTCGGGAACAATGACCTGCTGCAGGGCCGACAAGCAATTATAATTGACCCTCAGGGACAAAGATCGACACAAATCGAGTACTAAAGCGTTTCCAGAAGTCAGTTTCTGGCTCTTTATCAAACCGTACTTCCCTGCCATCTTCCAGTGTGACCCACTCCAAATCACCTTCATCAGTCAGAACCACATGATACCCCTTGTTAATTGCCTGCTGATCAAAATTATCAGACAACAATTGTGCATATTCCGGGCTTTCAAAATACACTCCAAGTTCTGTATTCAATGTAACTGAACGACCATCCAGATTGAATGAGCCGATGAAGAGATAGCGACGATCAAAGCCAAAGAATTTGCCGTGCAGACTGGCATGGGAAGAGCCTACCCTATGTTGTTTTTCAGGAAGTGCCTTTTTATTGGGTTTAAATTCATAGAGCTCTACACCACCCTTGATCAGGTCTTTCCGATAACGCATGTAACCGGCATGGACGAGTGAAACATCATTGGCTGCCAGTGAATTCGTCATGATCCGAACACGTACCCCTTTTTCCACCAGACCCACCAGGTATTTAGTGAAATCCTTACCTGGCACAAAGTACGGGGAAACGATCAGCAAATCATGCTGTGTTTTATCCATTCCTGCTTTTAGTTTTGGAGCAAGATGCGTGTCTGCATCAACCTTATCAGCGACTACCTTGCTCGGCTGATCATAGACCAGGACCCATTTCCCCCAGGTATAATCGAGCCCGCTCAAATTAGTTATCTGATCTGACTTGAGCGTTTGGACTGCTGCATGTGCATAGTCAGAAGCTCTGGCTTCTTCCACATAGGCATCTAATTCTTGCCTGAAAGCTTTAACCCGGCTTTCAGTAACAGCTTTTTCCGGCTTGAATGAAGCCAGCGGATAAACCCACTGACTGTTCCAGTATAGATCGAATGACTGTGAGACTTCCGTCACTACTGGACCAATTGCCAGAACATCGAGGTCGCTGAATGCGACTTCCTCTGCTGCATTAAAATACTCATCGCCAATATTGCGGCCGCCGAATACTGTGCCCTGATTATCTACCGTCAGTGACTTGTTATGCATGCGGTGATTGACACGCCTGGTATCAGTCAGAAAATCACCGGCACGTTTGTTACGATTGGCAAACGGGTTGAATAAACGGATTTCAATATTAGGATGGGCATCAATCAGATGCAGCATTTCATCTTTCCCTGCCGTATCCAGGTCATCCAGCAGCAGCCTGACACGTACCCCTCGATCTGCTGCATCCAGCAAATTATAATGTAATACCTTGCCCGTCATATCATCATGCCAGATGTAATACTGGGCATCAATCGTCTTTTGAGCGGCCTTAACCAGGGCTAATCGTGCTGCAAATGCCATGATTCCATCTCGCAGAAGATGAAAACCCGATAACCCTGGGTGACTGGCAACCATTGGTTCAATTTCACGTCCAAGCAGTGTGCCGGCAGTGTTCTCCTTAACAAAGGAGGGCATACGCTGGACATCTTCTGGTAATGAAGCACATCCGCCTAGAATTATGCTTAGTGAAAGAACAACCAGGGCTAAGAGACGAAACCAGTTATTAGTGGCTGATCCATTGGTCATTTCAAAAAGAGGCTCTTGCTGATTCAAGGTATCCATTTGTTGTTTCAAATGCTTATTCGATGATTTCAAATTCATTAATTGTATTCATTCGTTGTCATATTTAAATGTAACAATAAAATAGGCCTGCGATACAGGGTTTATGCCATCGTTACAGCTATACTGTCATTATATGGGTTGGCTAAAAACAAGACCTGCACAGCACGGCTGTCTTTATTGCAGGCATGAATAATAGCTAAAGAAATGTTCTTAAAAGGTGTCCCTTTAGCACAAGAATCTATGATGTATCATTGCTGGATTTGATGTTAATATGAGCGAAATGATGTATCACAGGGTCTTGTGTGATGCCTCAATACTCTGGCCACTATTTCCGAACAGCTATTTAGACTGTTCAAGTTAATCAAAAACAAGCTAGCCCATACACAGTGTAAATGACAAAGGTATGATTTTCCAAATTATTTCGTATTTTCTTTAATCCGTAACCAGGGGCTGTTGATCTTTGAGATGATAGACGAAAGATCGACAGCCCCAGACAAAATCATAAAAAAATAGTAACTACTCAGCGTATTTTGATTATTGTTGCAAGTTATTGATATCAGGTGTTTGTGGAAGAAGCTTATATAGCCAGGGATGGCTATATAGAGCCTACATGGATGTATTAACGGCGTCTTCTGTAACAAATTCCTGGTATCAATGACGTTTTAGAAATTACGCTGAGTAGTTACAAAAAATATACTACAATTTGCTTCTCTGGCGCTTTCAAGAGGGAGGTCAGGAGGGAGGTAAAATGTTACATTCGATTCTATTCATGAAAATTCAATCCCCATCTCAACCTTTCCCCTGTCATGGGTAAGGAGCAGATTTTATAAACATTTAAATTTATGGTAATTATTACAAGTATGATTTTAGGTGGTAACTTCCGCTAAACATTACGGGCGAAATTGCTCATAAGCATTTGTGTGCGTTATACTGCTTATACCTGGGTCCCTATGAACGAACAATATATCCTTGAAACTCTGCGGCTTCGACTTCGTCCGCTTGAACTATCTGATACGTCGGCAATTCAGAAAGCTGCCAGTATCCGAAAAATCGCTGATACCATGATCTCTCTACCGTATCCCTATCCCGCCGGAGAAGCTCGACGGTACATAGTCCGTCAGCAGTCTGAACAAAAAGCTGGACACTCCGTCAGCTTCACTATAGAGCTGAATGCGAAGGCATCGTTCTTAGGCCTGGTTGAAGTGCGTGATATAGAGCGTGAACATTTACAGGGAGAGCTTAGTTTCTGGCTGTCGCCTGAAGCCTGGGGACATGGTTATATGAGCGAAGTTGTCCAGACAATAATACGCTATAGTTTTGTTAGCCTCAGCCTGAATCGACTCTATGCGTACCACATGCTGCGAAACCCGGCTTCTGGACGTGTCCTTGAAAAGAATGGTTTCAAGCAAGAGGGAATTCTGCGCCAGCGTGTTCGTAAATGGGGACAATTCGAGGACGTGGCGCTATGGGCTATCCTACGTCAGGAATGGCATGATGCTCTGGACAGGTGAATCTCTATAGCTAGCCAAATGCAGCCCCAACTCGGAATCTGGAGGCAGATTTGCTATGCAGCAAATCACCAGGATAGACAGCTCTTTTAAACCATACGTATATCCCAGGTAATATATACTCCAGCAACTCTGATTCCAATTAAGAGTCGAGTAACTAAAATATTTGTGCAAAATATTCCTTCACTCTATTAGCCACTGTGACAATAACGACAGGGAATAAATGTGATATATCTATCAATATCCTTACCCTTTTGCTGTTAATATTCTTTTTAATAAAAAAGGAAATAATAATGGAATTAGCTAAGCACTATTTCTCATCGACGGATATCGTCATATTCAAACAGTATGGGTTGTATCATCTTGCTATAGAACTACCTCATGAAAATCTTTGTATAGAGTCATATTGTAATCCATCCTTCCAGGAGCTGTTAGCACTTATGCAGAAAAGCATCATTGAAGCAGAAGATGAATTTGGAAAATTAAGCATTCATGAAGAAGCCATAATGGGTGTTTTTAGCAGTATGAAAGAACTGGAAAACCATTTGATCAAAGAAATGGAAAGTGCACAACTTACAGCTTGATTAATTTTTACAGGCGCTATACCTCTGTGGACTATACTGACAAGTGAATTAAACTCACGTTACTTTAATTAGGATGCAAAATTTAAGATTTAAACTATGACGGCCGGAAAAAACTGTGACTGAAGGAAAAAAGCTTAGCTGATTTATTTGCTGGTGTGACTGAAGAATAATTATCATACAAAAAATTTACAGTTTACGCTTAATCTAACAGCAACAGTCCTGACGCAAGACAAAACACACATCAGGCCTGTTTTAAAGTTTAAAATTTTCGCTTTAGCAGCTGTATCTCAAATACAACTGTCAGAACATGACTTACTGTGATAGACAGATGGCATAAATACTGCTCGGTGGTGTATCCCTTGTAGTAAAAGGATCAGAACATAAAGCCTTCCAGCCATTATTCTGTGAGGTCGGCTGGCTATATCTTAAGAATTGATCCACTGCACAAGCCGCTCCACCGCCGGCGACCTTCCATCCACTTTGACAAAACCTTTCTCTGTTAATAGGCTATGAGCTAGCAAATAGGTAACTACTCAGCGTATTTTGATTATTGTTGCAAGTTATTGATATCAGGTGTTTGTGGAAGAAGCTTATATAGCCAGGGATGGCTATATAGAGCCTGCATGGATGTATTAACGGCGTCTTCTGTAACAAATTCCTGGTATCAATGACGTTTTAGAAATTACGCTTCTAAGTTACAAAAATATAAGTCTTTGAATTTTATATGTTTGTAACTTTTTGATGGTTAGCCTTCCTGCGGCTTGATTTGCTGAGTAGTTACGCAAATAGTTTAACCTAAAATAAGCTTTCAGGCTATGATGTTCGAAATCAAAACAAAAAACTAATAATTACTTAACCAGATGGATTGATAGGGCTCCAGTTCAAGAGAAAAGCTGGTATCATCAAGTTTCCAGCCGGTAAGCAGATCACGCCACTGATCTGTAGTGATAAGATTAATGTCCTTGAGGCTGATGCTGAGCTTTTCATAATGTATATTACTGATCGAAAAAATACTCTGTTCACGATCGATACTTTCGCGCCAGAATGCAAAAACATTCTCTCCCAGATGTAAGGTAAATTGTGTTGCATTGGGATGAAAAGCCGGTTGCTGCTTGCGGATCTTCAGCAGGCGCTTCAACTCAGTCAGTATCCTGTAATGAGGTGAAACTGGATTGGACAGCAGTTCATTGAGTTCATTCAGCTGCCAGACATGCCGGTTGATGGCACGATTATTACTGCTATGTTTCACCTTATCATAGTCATTGCGCGTTCCCAGCATACTATGAATATAAAAGGCCGGTAAGCCTTCAAGCGCCATCATGATCGTATGTGCACAGATAAAACGTTCAAACTGCCATCTGTCAGGACCATGATCTACTGTTCCTTGCAGGGCGTCATAGAGGCTGACATTGATTTCATAGGGCTTATGTTCTGCTCTCTGTGTTTCTCTGGTCGAAATACGCGCACCGAAACTGCTCATGGTGCTGACCAGCGTATTGATTTCCTGCTCTGCAAGTAAACCTTCTACCGGCCTGAGTCCTATACCATCATGTGAGGCGATAAAATTTAAATAGGTAGTTCCCATTCTTGCAGGCGGCATACTCATGAGCCAGGTTTTCAAATGCCGACAATTACCAGTGATCAAGGTATAGATCAATAAGGGCGGCAGAGAAAAATTGTAGATAAGATGAGCTTCATTGGAATTACCGAAATAAGTTAAATTTTCACGGTTTGGTACATTGGTTTCAGTAATGACAATAGACTGAGGAGATTTATATTCAATCAAAGTTCGTAACAACTTAATAATTTCGTGAGTCTCCTGCAAGTGAATGCAGGTTGTAGCAGATTTTTTCCATAAAAATGCCACCGCATCGAGACGAAAAATTGTTATTCCATTATCAAGATAATGAGCGATGATCTTGATGATTTCCAATAACACCCGGGTATTACGAAAATCCAGATCAATCTGATCATGACTGAACGTGCACCAGACTTTTTTTATCCCATTGAGAGTCTGTACTTCTTTTAACAACGGCGATGTGCGCGGCCTGACCACCTTAGAGATATCAAAGTCATCAGCTACTTCGATAAAATAATCTTGACCGGGAGATAAATTATTTTTAAAATTATCAAACCACTGGCTTCTTGATGAAATATGATTAACCACCAGATCTGCCATAATTTTATATTCTCTGGATAAAGTCCTGATATCCTCCCAATCACCCAGACCATCATTGACTTTAAGATAATCTATAACAGCAAACCCGTCATCTGAACTGTAGGGAAAAAAAGGTAAAATATGCAGCCAGGTAATGGTTTCTTGCAGATTTTGTTGCAAAAACTCATGCAGACAATCCAGAGGTTTTCTCGTTTTAGCCTTGAGACTGTCACCATAACTAATCAGCAAAACATCATTCTGATCCCAATGGTTGGCATAAGATTGTAATTTACAGCCTTTATCTTCAATCTGAATAGCATCCAGGATCTTATAAACCAGACAGGAATGATTATGCTCTGGATAAATAAACTCCAGATGCTGTTCCAGCTTTAGTATAAATTCGCCGTAAGCACTTAATGCGTCCATTAGTTTTGTTTTCCTTACCCGTAATTATTCATATCTTCTGCAACAGCCTGTAGCAATTCTTTTTGAATTGTTGGGATGGCACTGATGACACGATTCCAGCTGGGCATAAAGGGTGTTTCCAGAGGTTTATCAAAAAATTCCGCACCGGCCAGCATAATATTTGCAGAAAATAATTCCACCGCCTGTTCTTCAAAATGCCGGTCCAGCTTGAGGCCATTTATCGTCGCATCATCTGCATACATTTGTATAAAGTCCAGAGCAATACGATAGTAGGTAGCTTTTAAGGTGCGGAATTTCTCGGGCGTTAAAATTTCTCCATTCGCCGCCAGTTTTCTAAACAAGGCTTTGCAAATGTCCATACTCATTCTGGAAAGCCCGGTGGTCTGATCATCAAATGAGATATCCTGATGCTTATGATCATAGCTATCTGCAATTTCAACCTGACAAATACGGTTAATAGCATGGTTTCGTTGAATCTCTGACAATACACCCAATTCAAGTCCCCAGTTGCTGGGAATTTTTAAATCCTTAACCGCATTGGTAGTAAAGACCATTTCACCAGCCAACGGATAGCGAAAACTATCCAGATAACATAAAAAATCCAGCGGGCCACAGACTTTTTTCAATGCACGGATCAGGGGTGTTACCAATAACCGACTGACACGTCCATTCATTTTATGTTCAGCAATACGGCTGTAGTAACCCTTGCAATATTCATAATTAAAGCCGGTATTTACTACCGGATAAATGAGTTTGGCCAGCATTTCTTTTGAATACGTCAGAATATCGCAATCATGTAGAGCAATAACCTGACTATTGTTTCTGGCCAGAATATACCCCATGCAATACCAGACATTGCGTCCTTTGCCCTGTTCCATCGGGGCCAGTCCTTCACTTTTTAACAATTCATCTATGACCTGTAATCTACTGCCGTCATTCCATAATACACTGTGTTTTTGCGTCAGCCTGGAGAAATATTTTAGCGCATGTCTGTATTGGGAAATATCAGCCCTGTCAAGGCCAATTACTATTTCATTAATGTAAGAGATCTGTTGTAATTCATTGATAATATGCTCAAGTGCAGGTCCCTGAAGCTCTGAATAAAGAGACGGCAGCAGTAAGGTAATTGGCCGGGTTCTGGAGAATTCAAGCAACTGTTGTTCTCGTTCACTATCAAATTCAGCATTTAAATTATGAAGAGTCGTAACTGCACCGTTTTGAAAAAAATCACCCACATTATTTACCTTCTTTAAAAATTAATTAGTGTCCTTCCATTTTTAGATGGACACTTGTGGCACAGGGATGTGCTACCATTTTTAATGATGACAAATCATTGAAAATGCAGCAAAAGAAAAATCACATTTTTTTCTTTTGCGTTCCATAATAGAGCCAGAATGGCTATTTATGGATGGAAACTAATTTTTCTAACCTGGCATTAATTAAGGGTTCCAGCATTTCAATCCAGCCCGCAGTCCCATTTTCAATACTGTAAATCGTTTTCTTTTTACCTTCAACAACCAGTTTTTCAGCATTGTTTTTCACTACCAGGGCATAGTCAGCTTCGTTCAGCATACTGATATCATTCATACTGTCCCCGATAGCAATGACTATTTTGTTCACGTTTGGGGTGAATTTCCAGTGATTGAGCAACCATTGCATTGCCTGTCCCTTACTGCAATGACTGCCCAGATGAATAAAACGCCCGCCTGCTTGTGTTTCAATGTTGTGAGACGCTAATTTTTTTTTAAAAATTTTCAGTTGCTGCTGATCATCTTGCCAGACTACAGGTTCAGAAAAAGATCTCTGCTTAGCCGCATAGGCATCTTCGAGATTTAACAGTGTTAAATCTGATAACTGTTGCAGCGTTAAATCATCAAAACCAGTATATTTAAAATGGTATTTCTGTTTGAGTTGATTAGCTGTTTTGATGATAAAACTACGTTTACTCGCAAAAGTTTTTATGTAATTATCCTCTATCCTCATCAGCTTATTAGTGTTTATCGACAGATATTTGTCTGCCGCGGCAGCACTAAAGATCACAGCAGCCCCATTTTCAATAATACAGGGGGTATCAAGCTGCAGCTGTTCGTGTAGTTTGATTATCTCCAGCTCGGTTTTACTACTGTTAATTATCAGAGGAATATCATTTTGTTTCAGTTTCTGCAGCAGAGGAACAGCCTGCTGAAAACTATAATTATTGTGATCTAGCAAACTGCCATCAAGATCAGTAAATATAATGATGTTATTTTTATTCATAAAGAATCGGTTTAATGAATATCAGGCTCGCATTTATAGTCATCTATATTCACATTGCTAATCTATGTAATTTAACTTAGCAATATGTTTGCCAATATCCTGAGACAGTTATTAAATCAGCTTTAAATTGGGAGCTGGAAAATTATTTCGCTACTCCTTAAGTTTTGCTGCAAACCGGCTGGTAATGCACATTTAATACATATGAACGCCATTATATTTGACCTTATTGGAGAGCAAGTATGACTTCACTAAATCTCTGCAGGATAATATTTGGAATTTTAGTGAAATATAGCATGCACCAATTTAGTGCATCGTTATGGAATGTCAGGGCGGTATTGAATCGATTGCGTGCAGAAAAATAAGGCAGCAGAGTTAATCTGCTGCTAAATTTAATGATTGAATGCAATCACAGTCAAGCTCCAGTATCTCAGTAATAAGAAACTTTATCGTTCTCCCAACCCTAACCTTCCCCCTCAGATTTAGAGAAGGAGTAGAGCTTAAAAGAAGTTAAATACGCTTTTTTGTAATGAACCCAAATTACTACGAATATGCTACAATACAACATAGAATTAACCTGAGCAGGTATAAACTAAATGGCTGAGAAACTCAGTATACAGATTGATTTAAGTGAAAAAAAAGCAGCAGTGGAAACCCTGGCTTCCATTGCCCCTGCTCCGCCTGATGTGGTTTATCACTATGACAGAATTTTTGTTGCTCTGATTGTGACAGTAGGCATACTCTATGCGGCCTATTATTTCATTTTCGGCGACAACAATGAAAATGTGACAGAACCACCCTATCAGACAGCACAGACTCTTGCAGTAAATCCGAAACCGGCTACAAACAGTAACGATGCAGTTCCACCGGATCCAGGAGAGCAGATGCCTATGGCTACTGATACAGCACCAGAGATAACACCTGCTATAGCTTCTAAACAGCCTGTGCAGCTTCCAGCACAGGAGCATGAACAGCAGCTATCAGTTAATAAGCAGGAATTTCAGGCACCGGACACCAGTCCATTTCTAGAACCAGAACCAGAACCAGAGCCAGAACAAACTCAGGATTTGTCTGATAACAATATGAGTATCGGGTCTGACACCAGCAAGGAAAAATCAGATTTCTCAAAAGCCGTTAAAACTGCTCTAAACCAGAGCACCGACAGACCCATACCTAATCTGCCGACCGCTGATGTTCAACTGGGTTCAGACCCCACTGCACTTATTAGTCAAACTAAAAGCATAGATAATGATGTAACTGATAAATCGATGAATATCGATATTCGTGAAGCAGGCAATGGCAATTCAGCACCGACCAGTGCAAAAGAACAGTGGGATAAACAGCAACAGGCTAATGAAACACAAGCTAACCCGGCTGAAAACCTGAAAACTCCAGAGATAACAAACACTCAGACGCGCAGTCAAAACGTTCAGGAAATACCCGTCAAACAAAACACTGCTAATACAATGATTAATTCTGCTTCCGTTACCCCCGAAACTGAAAAATCATCAAAAATAATACCCGTGCAGGTATTATCTAATAAATTAAGCCGGGTACAGTTAACCTCGAGTGTTTATAAGAAAGAACCTGTAGACCAGCTTTCTTCCCCTGTCATCGGTAACAAAACCCAGGCGACAAAAATCTATCTGTTTACTCAACTGGATAACAGCAAGGGGAGCAGCATAGAACATCAATGGTGGCATAAAGGCAAACTGGTGAGCAAAAAAAAATTTACTGCATTGGGCAATCGCTGGCGCTGTTACTCTAGCAAGAACATTAGCAAATACCGGCAGGGGGATTGGCAGCTCAAGGTCGTGGATGAAAACGGTAAGCTGATGGCAGAAACGGCTTTTGAATTTAAAATTTAAATCGCCTACTGTTCTGGTTCTGACAGGTTATACCATTAGCATTGGTAATTTACATTCTCCTGAATACTCAGTTTATAACGAGCACTGCCAGGCAGCCTAAACCACATGACTTAAGTAGTGTCTATCCGTTTTTAGATAGACACTTGTGGTCCAGAGATGTGCTAGCATATTTAATGATGACAAGTCATTGAAAATGCAGCAAAAGAAAAATCACACTTTTTCTTTTGCGTTCCATAATATAGCCAGGAGGGCTATATTATGGATGAAAACCAAGTTGTTATTTCAGGATTTATTCCTGATTCCACCTGAAGGGTGAATCCAGTATGCCTGAAAAATCATGCGAACTCAGTGCATCGCGCTGGTTTATTCAGGCTTATGGATATGAATACAATTACGACCTTTTTCCTTGGCCAGGTAGCAGGCAGCGTCTGCCAGACTGAGCGCCTCATTAATGGTATGCCCATCCTGTATTTTCATCAAACCAATGCTGACGCCAACTGAAAAACAGCTCGAACGCCAGTGAAACTTAAAATTTTCTATGGTCTTGCGAATCTTGTCAGCCAGTTGTGCAGCCTTAGCAAGCGGACAATATTCCATCAGAATAACGAATTCATCTCCGCCAATTCTGGCCAGCGTGTCACGGGAACGCATATGTTCCTGTAACAGCGTGGAAATCTGACGCAATAACTCGTCACCTGCGATATGCCCTGAGCTATCATTAATGATTTTGAACTGATCAAGGTCCAAATAGCAAAGAACATGGGTTTCATCGGAGCCGTAAGAACTTTGTAGCAAACGTTGCAAGCGACGGTCAAATTCACGTCGATTGATCAGGTTGGTCAATGCATCATGCGTGGCAAAATGTGCTAATTGCTCTTCGAGTTTGCGTTTTTCTGTGACATCACGGCAAACCACCATCAATCTGGGTTCAGAAACACCTGATTCCAGACTGATGCGTTGATGAACCCATAATATAGAATCGTCCTTACGCACAAGACGGTATTCAAGACCATTATCAGGCATTGGGTTATCAAAATGATTTTCAAAAAACTCGAATACTGTTTTTTGATCCAGAGGGTGGATAACATTTGCTGCTGATTCACCGACCAGTTCCTCCACGGCATAACCTAACAGGCGGGCGCCAATTCTATTAATGGATAATATTTCACCGGCAGGATTAATCGTGGTGTAAATATCCGGCGCATTTTCATACAAGGCCTGATAACGCAGTTCGCTTAATCTCAACGCTTCTTCAGCCTGCACCTTCTCAGTGACATTTCTGAAAATGCCCCGGGTGGAGATAATTTCACCTTCTTTGACAATTGAACCGCAGTCACCCTCCAAAGCGACCGTTTCACCTGTTTTGGAGATAAAGTTAAAAGCTATACAGATCAGTGATTCTCCCCTGTTTAGTCGCTCAAATCGTTCCTGACAACAAACCAAACTGTCGGGGTGCAGTACATCCAGAAGATTAAGTGACTTGACTTCCTCTCTGCTGTAGCCCATAACCTTGCGCCAGGCATTATTGGTATAGATAAAAGAGCCATCCGGTAATAAACATTGAATCAAGTCGTTGGTATTTTCAAAAATATCCAGATAGCGTTCCTTGCTGACCGTCAGTTCCTGTTCAATCAGACGACGCTGCTGCTCCTTTTCAAGCCTTATTAGAGAGTTATCAATCAGGGCAGGAAGGCGGTTCAAAAATTTGTCATGCAGTTGAATAAACTGACAGATACCTAAGTCCAGACATTGCAGAGCAATGTTTTCATCGCCGCTACCATCTATCAGCATTAAAGCAGTTTCAGTATCTGTTGTTTGCGCTGATTCTGCCTGTATTAATTGAGGCACTTCCAGGGCGTTAAAGTCGGCTAATTCGAGTTCACAGATAATAATCTGCCATTGCCTGCATTGCAGTGCTTCCTGCAGCTCCTTTTTACGCTCAATACGTTGAATATAAAAATCAGTATACCGGTTCAAGGCACGCTTGATCAGAGCTTCATTTTCTAATGAACCGGCCAGCAGCAGGTTTATGGTTTGGTGTGACATAGCATAGGGCTGAATATAGCTGTATTATCGGAAACAATATTGATTTTAGCGGATAACAGCAAAAAAATCTGCAAAGGAAATTTTAGTCTTGAAAAATATAACCATCAGTTGATTTTTTTATAATATTTGCAGCATACAACAATCCCCCAGACCAGGGCCGTGAGCATAATCAGTGATCCCAGTAAAAATGAAAATTTTGCAATCACATGGTCATAGGCGAGCAAACCGGATTCATTTAAAATAAACTCCCAGTCATGAAAACCATAAGGGGATGAATGGCCATAGTTTCCGCCTACCAGTGGTAAATCCCCGGCTCTGGCATCGTTTATATAGGGCGCAATGTCCAGAAAATTCTGCCCGGCCCACCATAGAGTAACCGACGCAGCAAAAGGATCACGGGTTTTAAAGAGAAATACCAGCAGGCAAATCAGCGGCATCAGGATCTGCATCAGGGTCCCTCCCAATGAGGTCATAAAAGACCCCAGAGGCCTGAAAAAAATATGACCTGCCTCATGAAAAGGCAGGTTTATCAGATGCATGAAGGACTCACCCACATAGTTGCTTGCTACCGAAGAGCTTATAAATAGCATACTCCAGACGGACAATCCAGCCAGTACCAAACTCCAGCCAATCAGGGTTACAGAACTAACCTCTTTTTCCCGCTCAAAAAGCAGCTGCTTAAGCGAGTGTTCATTAGGCTCATTCTCCGCATAAAAGCTGATATTTGCAGGTTGACCATGATATTGATAGTATTTGGCAAATACAATACCGCAGGCCTCGCATATGTCATTGCTGTCATTTTGTATAAGCTGACATTTAGGACAATTCATACTCAAATCTTTTAAAATCTGTTTACTCTCATGCTCATACTCCATGACTCATGGTATGGGCCAGAAAATGTATTATATGAATAAAATCGCTTTCATACTGTCGAACAGGTTGAAAAAGCACCAGATCCTGAGATAAAGTCATATTTCTAATGTGTTTACTGTTTACGTTTAACAAGACGTAAACAGTTTCCAACCATAAATGGTCATCCTGGTTATTTTTGGAACGTAAAAGAAAAAAATGTGATTTTTTTACTGCATTTCTAATGACCTGTTATCATTAAAAATGGCAGCAAATCTCTCTGCCACATGTGTTCATTAAAAACTGATGGACAACTATGATATTTCATTTAGGGCTATATGAAGTTTAAACCATCTTTATCCAGTGATATAAAATACGTCGCGCGGTGCACAATTTTACTGCTATGTTTTTACTTCGCGTCTTACACACAACAGGTCCTTGCTGCAGCGGCTTTTGCTAACCAGCCTTTAGCTGAAAAAAAAATGCTTCAACAGACGCGTGCGCAGGTATATGAAAAAGTATTAGCAAATGGCCTGAAAATCATCGTCAAACCGGATCATCGTGCGCCAATCGTTGTTGTTGAAATATGGTATAAAGTCGGTTCTGCCAATGAAGCCAGTGGATTAACCGGGATTTCTCATGCGCTTGAACATATGATGCAAAAGAGCATGAAAGCCCACTGCAGCCGGGCATTAAGTCATAGTCTGTTACCCGGCATCGGTGAATCAAATGCTTTTACCTCTCGTGACTATACTAGTTATTATCATCTGATAGAAAAAAACCGTCTGCAGGATATTTTTCGGCTCGAAGCCTGCCGTATGGGCGATTTAAAAATACATGCGGATGATTTTGCTATAGAAAAGCAGGTCATTGTGGAAGAAAGACAACAATACACAGAAGATATTCCCGAGGCCACGTTATATCAGGAGTTTAATGCCCTGGCTTATAATATCAGCGGATACCGGCATCCGACTATCGGCTGGTTGACGGATATTTTTAACCTGCAAAGTAATGATCTTATTCTCTGGCATCAGCAAAATTACACGCCTGACAATGCAACCATTGTTGTCGTTGGAGATGTTGAACCCGAGGAGGTATTTTCTCTGGCGAGGAAGGAGTTTTCTCACTTAACTGCGGCTCATAATCCAAAACTCAAAGTAACGCAAGAAACGCCTCAAAAAGGTATTAAACGAATCATTATGACATCAAAAGACAACCTGACTTTACTCATTGCAGGTTTTCAAATACCCTCTTTGGTAAGCGCAGATAAAAAATGGCATGCTTATGCACTGGAACTATTAGCCAGTCTATTGGGCAGTGGTGATAATTCCAGACTCTCCAGGAACTTGATCAGGCATTCTAAAGTTGCAGCTCAAATCAGCGTAGAATATACACTTTATGCACAAAATCAAACACAATTTATAATTAAAGGTATCCCCAATAAAGGATTTTCTGTCCGTGATCTGCAACAGGCTATATTCGCTGAAATTGAGCATTTAAAAAATGAACTCGTATCAGAACAGGAATTAACACGCGTCAAAACCCAGATCCTGGCTGCGGAAGTATTTGATCAGGATTCGATACTCTATCAGGCGAAAATGTTAGGCATTGCTGAATCTATCGGGATAGGCTGGAAGAATGACGAAAACTACATCAGGCATATTCTCTCGATTACACCAGAACAATTACAGCAGGTTGCACAACAGTATTTTATTCCTTCAACCATAACCATTGCTGTACTGAAACCTGTTGATAAAACAGCAATGCCATTCAGAGGTAATGACATCCTACACTCCGAATAAGCTATCGCTCAGATTCTAAATAAATGTTCTTAAAAGGTGTCCATTCAGCACAAGACCCTGTAATACATCGTTTTGCTCATATTAGCATCACATCCCGGAATGATACATCACAGGTTCTTGTGCGATGCCTCAATACCATGGCCACTATTTCCGAACAGCTATTTAGATGAACCGCCGTTGATCGTTAGCACGCTTTGTTTAACCTGACTCACCTTTGATTCATTTGTTTTTTCGAAGGTATTGATTTTTTATTTAACTCCAACCATCTTTTAAAATCTAAGTGTTACAGCCTGACTATCGCTGCCACAGGATATGCGCCTCTTCCAGAGGCACCGCCACGCCATCATAGTGCGGTATGAGTCGCGCCGTGTAGTCTGTCGCCGGGCGGTTTGCCGGAATCTGTGCATGATAGGCATATCCGTTTATGGCACCCACCAGTTGTCGTACAGGTTTCATTTCGACTCGTTCCGGCGCACTACCATCTATGCCATTGGCAAAAAGCTCGACCCGCACAGCCGCCGGGTCGAGGTCATCGAGATACACCTGAACTTCAAATACGTGCTGTCCACTCTCCGTTATAAGCGTCATTTCGCCGAAGCGCAGTGCGGACCATTTTTCTTTCAGCGCCTGCCGCCAGGTCGCCAACGCGACACCGATGGCGCCGTTATCAACAGCCCGCGCACGGTAGACTGTGGCTGCCGGTAGGTAGTGTTGCTCGGTGTATCCGCAGACCGCGCGGTTGGTGGAGAAACGTGGTGTAAGGCGCGCCATGCTTTCCCGCATGCGCGCCACCCAGGCGGTAGGCACACCTTGCTCGTCGCGCGTATAAAATTCGGGAATCACCTCATGTTCCAGTAGATCGTAAAGTATTTCGGCATCACGCGCATCCCAGGCCGGATCGTCGCCGTGTTCCTGGCCATCGCCCAGAGCCCACCCCACTTCGGGCGTATAGGCTTCCGCCCACCAACCATCCAGTACCGATAGATTAATACCGCCATTGACGAGCACTTTCATACCGCTAGTGCCACATGCTTCCCAGGGGCGTTGCGGTGTGTTGAGCCAGACATCGACACCCTGCACCATGTGCTCGGTGAGCAGCATGTCGTAGTCACTGAGGAAAATTACATGCGGTCGTACCTCGGGCCGCTGGATGAAATGCGTCCATTGTTGAATGAACGCACGACCAACCTCATCTGCCGGATGTGCCTTGCCGGCCAGGATGAGTTGTACCGGACGTTGTGAATTCGTGAGCAGTCGCAGCAGTCGTTCAGGGTCATGCAGCAACAAGTTCGGTCTTTTGTAACTGGCAAAACGGCGGGCAAAACCCAGTGTCAACGTGTTGGGATCAAACAAATGTTTCGCGGCGGCAACAGTCTCAGGTGACATTCCTCGGGCAGCCAGTTGCCGGGATATGCGTCCACGCACGTAATCAATAAATGAACGGCTGGCAGCAAGGCGAAATTGCCAGAGTTGACTATCGGAGATCTGGCGTATGTTTTGCTCCAGCGTTTTTGTTGCACCTAGCCAGCGATCCTTACCACAGGCTTCGGTCCAAAGATCGTCCGACGCCGCCGAGTCCCAGGTCGGCATATGCACACCGTTAGTAACGTGGCCGACCGGTACTTCGTCAGTTGGCCAGTGCGCAAACAGAGGTTCAAACAAATGCCGGCTGACTTGGCCATGCAGACGACTCACGCCATTTACCGCGCCACTGCCGCGTATCGCCAGATAGGCCATATTAAAAGGTTCCGATGCATCGTTAGGATTCTGGCGACCGAGGGCCAGCAAATCGTGGCAGGTTATACCCAATCTCTGTTCAGCATAGCCACCGAGGTATTGCTCTATAAGTGTCGGTGTAAAACGGTCAAAGCCGGCGGCCACTGCCGTGTGGGTGGTGAACAGATTGCCCGCGCGCGTCACGGCCAGTGCTGCCGCGAAGGTTTTGCCGTTTTCCTCCATGAAACTGCGGGCACGTTCCAGCACGGCGAAAGCGGCATGGCCTTCATTTAGATGGCAGACTTCCGGTTGAATGCCAAGTGCGGTCAGCAATCGCCAGCCGCCAATCCCGAGCAGCAGTTCCTGCTTGAGACGCAACTCCGGTCCGCCGCCATACAGCTCACTGGTAATGCCGCGATGCGCGGGATAATTCGCCGCGTCATTGCTGTCCAGCAGGTAGAGTTGCACGCGACCAACCTGAACCTGCCAGGCACGCAACCATACCGAGTAAGCCGGCAGCTCGATCTCCAGACGTAACCACTCGCCGCTGGCGTGGCGCAATGGTGTAATCGGCAACTGGCCGGGGTCATTATATGGAAACAGGGCCTGTTGAGCGCCATCCTTGTCGATCACCTGGCGAAAATAACCTTGCTGGTAGAGCAGGCCCACACCGATCACCGGCACGCCCAAATCACTGGCGGCCTTGAGTTGATCACCGGCGACGTTGCCCAGCCCACCGGAGTAAATGGGTAAAGCCTCACCCAACATGAATTCCATACTGAAATATGCCACACATTTCAATGGCGAGTGCGGATGGGTTTGCTGGAACCACGCCGACGCTTGTGACGCATCCCGCCTGACTTGCACCAGATCATCAACTTGTTTGCGGAACGTGGCGTCTTCTAAAAGATGCTGCAGCTTGTCCCGCGACACAGTCTGTAGAACACCCCATGGGTTATGCGTCAGCTCCCACAGTACAGGATCCAGCTGTCGCCACACCTGGTCAGTAGCATGATCCCATGATGAACGCATATCCAGGGCGAGCTCGGCGAGGGAATCGAATCCCTCGACGTCTGCGGGCAGCAGACGTTCCTTCGGATAACTGATTCGTGCTTGTTTGCTCATATCCACTCCTTACTCTTCTACCTCGCTGCAATCCCTGGCAGCATCGTTATTTTAGAAAGTTTATGTGTGCTTAAGTGCAGCACTTTTTGCAGAAATGCAGCGCAGCAGGTCGCGTGTGTGATGTTGTCGAGCCAGAGGCTTTGACCAGGATCACGCAGTTGTTAAGTAGTCATCAAATCGTCTCCTGTAACCTGGTGAAAGCCCTAGCAGAACTTCATAGGTATGTACTTAAGCAAAAATGAGTAAGGATAATTATCACCACTTCCAGAGTCCACAGCTTGACGCCTAGCATGAAGTAATCGTGTGGGGTAAAACTCGACATCATCAAGCATACGCCCTTTGACCGGTTAAATCAGCACCTGTTTGTAAGTATCACTTGATTAAAAGATTTTAGTGACAGATTAGAATGAAATACTGCGCTGCTATCTTTAGCAAGTTTTTCAAAGATTAAAACTCAGTGTCACTTAGTTCTAGACTGTTTCTATCCAGTAGTTTTATCCTTCCAGCTGCTAGAAGAAACTACAGTGATGTTAGTAATAGTTCTCCCGTCTTTCGTCTTTCATACATAAATTATCTGTGAATTAATTATAACTTGTACGTCGTCAAAGAAAATTGGACAAACAGGCTACCCATTTAAGAGACAATTAATTGCGCTTCTTGTTAAACGATATAAAGACTCATCATCACCCAACCAGAACAGTACTGCATCCTCTTCCGAATCCAGGGAAGTTATTGTCAGTGCTTGAGGAGATGTCCTCAATAGTATTATTGATTCCGATAACGTAGATTGATAGCTCCCAATACTTAGGATCAGTGACAAAATGGATATTGAACGTTATATTTAACTTTCGCATATTGAAATGATTTCAGCGAGTTCACATGATATTTCCAAAAAAAGAATACTCCACCGGCTAAAACCGGTGGATTCAGGTGACGGCTGAAAGTCGATTGGCAATATTTTGGCTATTTTATTTTTTCAACTTTTTCACCCTCAGCCCAACACTCTCCCTCATAGGGAGAGTGAGAAGAGAAAAAACAATGACTGCCTAAAGGCGAGGGGTTTCACGCCCTCTCTTTGAGACTTTAAACTCATGAAATATAAAGTAATTTTAGACATAGGTTTACACATTTGTATAAATAGGAATACAAAACAAATATAATGACATCCTACATGAAAAACCAACACAGAGTTTAAAATGAGGCCATCATTCGTGCGTGCCTGCTTATTGGAATTATCGCTAGTTCTCACCGCTGTTTTTCTGTTCCAGCCAGACTATTGCCGTGCTCAGTCAGGTGAAATAAAGCAATGGTATACGGAGAATGGTATGCAGGTAATTTTCAAGCCTGAACAGACCTTACCCATGATCGATTTTAGACTGATTTTTGATGCAGGAAGCGCCAGAGACAGCAGCCATCTTAATGCCCTTTCAGGTCTGGCCAACCTTACCAATCAATTGATTTTTACCGGCAGCGATCGTTTGAATGAAGATCAAATCGCTAATGCCCTGGCGGATGCAGGTGTTGATTATGGCAATGGTATCGAGCGAGATATGGCAAAGATTTATTTTCGTTCATTATCAGATCGAACGTTTCTGGAGCCCGCCATTGCAACTCTGGGCAGCATCCTTAGTCATGCAAACTTTCCACCTCAGGCCGTCGAAAGAGCCAGAAATCAGATCCAGGTGGAGCTGGACTATGCATTACAAGCCCCCGCCATTATAAGCTCACGTATATTATATCAAACGCTGTATGGTTCTCACCCCTACGCAACGCCGTTGAATGGAACCAGAGAAAGCATCAATAAAATTACTCGCAATGATATTCTGGCATTTTACCGGCAATACTATACCGCTCAAAATGCCCTGTTGGTAATGGTTGGCGATATTAATGAACATCAGGCCAGAAACATTTCACAGCAACTGTCACTTGCCCTCCCCAAAGGACAAAAAGCCCCTGAACTTCCTCCGGTCTACAAAACAAATATTTCCAAATTAACATCGAAAGATTTCAATTCCTCTCAAACGACTGTATTTATGGGTCAGATTGCGGTCAAGCGAAATGATCCTGATTATATTCCGCTTTATGTAGGTAATTATATCCTGGGAAGCTTTGGGGCACGTCTGACGAAAGAAATCCGTTATAATAGAGGCCTGACCTATTCCATTGAAAGCCTGTTGGTGGTGATGAAAGAACCAGGACTGTTTTTGATTAAATTTTCCTCGCAACAGGCTTACGTCAAAGAAATCATTCAGTTAATCAACCTTATGTTAGAAGATTTTATCACTTACGGTCCCACGCCTGCAGAGCTGAAACAGGCAAAAATGTTTATTAATTCAAATTACCCTTTTCGCCTGGACAGCAACCAGGATATGGTCGAAAATCTTTCCGTGATTGGTTTTTACGATCTGCCGCTCACTTATCTGGATGACTACATGGCTAAAATTCAGGCCGTGAGTGTCGAGCAGATTCGAGAGGCATTTAGCAAACATGTTGATGTAAAAAAAATGCTCACCGTAATTGTCGGTCCAGTGACTGAGCAGCTCGAGTGAGCTATTCCCTATTCAGTTACTGTGGATAAAGCAGCATCTGTTTCGAAACGTGTGAATTTCAAACTATGCTGCAAAGCTTTCATACGCTGTTTTTCCTGCTGCAGATCATTGGTTAATATCAGGGTATAGGCATCAGCTTTGTTATTCTGATGGATGGCAATTAACATGGCCTGGGTAAAATCTTTACTGGTTTGTGTGTCAACGTCAAATACTGCCACCGAAACCCAGCCGGCATTAAAGTCTTTTTTTGCATCCATTGGAAGATAAGCACGACTGATAGGGTGTGAGTCCCTGGCCATGGCTTCGGTAATGCTGCGAAACAGCATCTCAAATAAATCATTCGGTGCCGGGGCAGAACTATGCGGATCATCATAATCAATTTCGATACGCCCGAGAGGCCGCACCGAATAGCGCAGCTCAATTTTACCATCGTCAGAAATCATACGTTTCTCATAGGGCAGCAGGAAATCATCTTCCAGCGGGAGTTCAGAAAACCCCTTTGGACGGTTGAACTCAAGCTCGCCTTCTTGCAGCAAAGTGATGAATAAATCAGCAGATTTATTCTCTGCCATAACATCGACAGAAAAAGCTGAAAAAATTATAAGTAAACAAAGTAATAGCGTTTTTCTCATTGATCTGCCTCAAGCTTATTATCAGCTTCGGATGACGGGACATGATTTTCTGCAGTGACATCCCATGCTTTCAATAGATCTACCCCTGATTGTTTCCAGGAGTCCACGTCAGCCATTTCGATAAAATGCTCAATATCTTCACGAGCTTTAGCTTTCTCACCCAGTGCATAGTAGACAGATCCACGGTTAAAATAAGGTGCCGGCAGGTGTGGTTCAATGGCAATGCAATGCGTAAAATCCACGAGTGCCGGTTGATAGTTTTCCTGATATGCAAGCAAGGTACCCCGATTATAACGGGCGGGGATGAGATCGGGATTGATTGCAACGGCTTTATCAAGATCAGTCATGGCTTCGTCCAGACGTTCAAATTTCAGATAAATCTGTGCTCTGGTAACTCTATACAAAGGTTCCTCAGGCATGAGTTTGATTGCCTGTTCAATATCAGCAAGTGCCTGCGCAGTTTGATCATTGGCCAGGTACAGGCTTGCCCGTACATTATAGAGTTGCGCAGCTTGCGGATTCTTTGCCAGAGCCTGGTCGAGTACCGCCATAGCCTGCGGCAGTCGGCCATCTCTGAAATGCTGCAGCGCTACAGTGATCTGCTGTTCTGGTGTGAGTTTGGCATGAGGGTTGGGGCCGCGGTGCATCGCACCTGCACGGCCTTCATCCAGAGGATCTATATGCATAGGCAGAGACAGACTTTTAAGGATTCTGGAACCACCATTGCCGGCATTTTCAGTCGTTTCTGTTTCAGCCAGGGTACTGCCAGCCAGTAAAAAGAACACCGCATAACATAAGAAAAGCAATATAAACCTTGTCGTCAGACGCATAAATGTTACCCAATAGATTGTTGCTGAAAAAAAAAGACCGCCAAATACTATATAGGGCGGTCATTAATGTCTGTTTAAGCGCGCTTATGTAAAGCGCGCTCACTGATGCAGGCTTTTAAATACTATTTTTTAGCCTCCTTGCTTTCAGCATAGGCTTTGAGCGCCTTATTCATCAGTTCAAGATGTTGCTCTTTATTAATCTGACCCGGGGTAGAAACCTTAGTCCAGAATTCTTGATCGCTCATCTCTTTATGACAACCCATACACAAACCGGTTCGTTCCATGGCTTCGCGCATTTCCTTAGGCAGTGCCCGGGACAGAGGCCAGTGAGTACCTACGGTCTGGACTTGTTCACCATCTTTTATAATAGTTGACCAGTCGAAGTCAAGATCTGCAATCTTAGGTACCTGAATTTTATAATTACCCTCTTTAGGTATAGGTTTACCGGTCTTCTGATCAATCAGATCTTCAACAATATCTTCGACGTAACGGGTCTGGAACACACCGCCAGCAATACCATAGCCCATGGCTTTGGGATTATTATGGCATGATTCACAGCTACGAGCTATACGTTGTGCAGAGTGAGGCTGTACCGGAGCCATATCAATAGCCAGCGGAGTACGTTTCTGTCCCAGTTCCTTCTTCTCATCTTCCGACTTGGCTACCTGATTTAGAGCAATGGTCTTGTTATTGCGGTCAATCACAGTATACACCACCTGACAGCCGGGCATCAGCGGTGTGACACGACCTTCACCATTTATACCCAGAACAGGATCCTCCCAACGCAGGTAAGAACGTGTTTCAAAGACTTTACCGGGACTTTGAATACCTTTGGTACCCAGTGGGGATTCTGCAGTTGAACCATCAGGATTACGCTCAGAGCCAGAAGATATCCAGTCTGTATCATGATAGGCCTTGCCGTCCTTGTCTTTACCGTAATTTACCTGCACGTGGCAGCCATAGCACTGAGGTACCCAGGAAGCATGGCAGGCATAACACTCAAGACTCTCATTGTGCTTTTTAACCTTGCTCATAGCAACCATCGCATTCTGGTTGATCCAGCTATCATCCTCTTTGATCTGTTTCAGAACGGGCACTTCAAAGTCGTTACCAGTCGCTGAATGCAGTATGACTTTTTTGCCCTTCTTGACCACATTACCATAGGGATTACCACGTGCCGTCAGCAGATAACCGTCACCCTTATCATAGACCGTAGCAAAAGCAACGGTTTCCTGTAATGGTGACTGCGCCATACCTCGCGCTTTTTCACCGCTCAGATCTTTTTCAAATTCTTCACCATAACCCAATGGCAGATCCCATGGGAATTCTTCAGTTGTACCATGGCAGTCCTGACACTCAATTTCTACCTGAGCCAGAGTCGTTCCCGGTAAATTACCGTCGCCATGCATATCTATAGTCGTATGACAATCCTGGCACAGCATGCCTCCCTCAGGATTGCCGGGACGGCTCTTGTTATACTGGTGATGAAGATCATCAGATATAAACAGGTATTTCTTGGTATGCAGTTTAGGCTGCTTCATGCCTTCTGCGTTATAGGGCGAGCCATAGGGGAATTCCATCAAACCCTGATAAGTTACGCCAATCCGTTTACCGCGATTATGACAGGAATTACAGGTTTCCACGGGGATGCCGGAATATTCTGCATTTTCCGTTTTGACCACTGACTTGCGCGTTGCCTGAATCTGATGGGTCAGCATATGACCTTTTTGAGTTTTATCGATAGTGGGATCAGCACCTTCATATAGACCTTCATTACCATAGGGGATATGACAGGAAGAGCACCCCTGTCCGCGGTAGTCACCACGTTTTTCTCGGCCTTTGACCGTTACATGACAGCGTTGACATTGCTGACGCTGATATGTAAAACCCGCCAGCTTGGGATCTTTTTCAATCTCTTCCACACTGGGCTGAGGAATTTGCTGCATTTCGGTAGGAAATTGTTCTTTATGGGCGGCCATCATGTCTTTCATATAGGCCTTGTATTCGGCGGTACCCACGGAAGGAACAGGACCGTCGCCATCTTTCACAGCATAGTTACCCCAGGGTACATGATGATTCTGTACTTCTTTAACACCCCAGGTATGCAGGTTACCCTGTATCTTGCCAGCCTCAGTATTCATCAGGGCTTTTTCCAGACGATCCGGATACCCCTGGTGACAGGCAGCCTGACCGCAGGTAAACTTATTAATATCCATTGCGCCTGGATCTGGGTAAAAAGTCTGCGGACCGTTAGCAGTTTTAAGCGCTGCCGGAGAGCCGTTATGTGCTGCATCTTTGTCCTGCATTTCAGCGGGGTTACCGCCGTGGCAGATTACGCAGCCTTGCTTGTCGCCATGGCCTGTTCCCATGCCCTTGATCATGGCCAGCATAGTACTTTTCTCGTCACGGATACTTTCTATGCCGGCATGACAGGCCAGACAGCCTTCGCCTTTGGAGTGTCCCTGCTCTACATCAGCCTTTACCACTGAGGAAAAGCTTAGTGCAGTACTCAGAACAACCAAAGAAACTATCGACAGTATATTACTCATTAGTTCTCCCCCCGTTGAAATTAAATTACAAAATTAACCATAGTAGATATAAGGAATTAAACAATTGATCTGTATCAATAAAAGATGGATTAAACAATGTTTATTCAACCCTGCTGTGTAATCGACCAGGCAAGTATACCTGACACAATCAGCATCCCCGGCAGCTTTTTGTCCAGGCACAGGGTTTCCATCAAAGCTGACATTGCTATAAACTTTAACCCTTTCAGGCCATATTCATTGGCATTTATTCCTGCACCTGGAAAAATAATTGGCGAAATACGTTATAATCAATGACTAATGTGTAAAGGTTGGTCAATGAACAAAACGCCCTCTGCTAACCCCATTCAAGGACAAGATCAAAAACCCAGACAAATGACCTCACAACATATCACAATGACGTGGAGGAACTTTTTTTCATATTTTTCCAGCGCGCTTATCTGGGCTGTCGTGGTATATTTTCTGGCCAGACAATTCGCAGTGAATAACTTCTGGAGTGTTGTTGTGAGTGTTTTTCTGCTCAGTCTTCCTATCGGCCTTGCAGGAATATACAGCACTACTATTCGTCAGATCCAGCGGTTTACCATTTTTAAAGAAAAGGGCTGGTTTTATCGAGTGTTTTTTGGCCGCAGCCTGAAAATCTTATTCTGGATCTGCTGGGCCCTGGCAAGCTCTTTTTTTATGCTTATCCAGTTTCATATCTATAACCAACTGGAATGGCTCGTTTTCTTTCTTATCATCCCTGTTTTCTGGGCCTGTTTTATACTCTTAAAAAAGCTTTTTTTTCGCGAGTTTAAAACCTACGTACTTACAAACATGGCCCTGATCTGGGCGCGCCGATTAAGCCCTCTGCTGATGCTGATCATCTATGTGGTTTTAACAGGCTATTTTAAAGATACACTAAACTATCATTCTCTCCAGGACGCCATAGCGACGCAAAAATCAGCCCTGGCAGACATGAACAGGAGTGCCCTGGTCAGGGAAGCCTCACAGTATCTGGCATTTTACAATGGCACCCGGGCCTATGCTCTGGGGCGCCTTGGAGAGCTCAATAGTCTATGGGGTCTAGCATTGCTGGGAATGGGCGGATATGTCATATTTTATAATGCCTGCGCCATGCTGTCCTGTTTTCTGATCCCTCGTGTGGAATATCGTCGATTATTAAATCCCGCTGCTGACGACAAACCTGCACCCGTACCTCTTTCCCGCCTGGCCTCTTTTGTTGCAGTTTTTACTTTTATCGCGCTTTTTATTTATCTCCCGCTGCTGACGTATATGGAATTCTGGGTTAAACACACAGGCGCAATCAATACTCATGCCACAGAAACTCAGCTTATACAGAAACTTGAACAGATTGATAACGACTATTTTAGGGAAGGTACTCTTGAACAGCTTCAAACTGCAAGAATTGAGTCGCTGCATAAGGTTGATATTTCGCTCATCCAGCTGGATGCTCAGGTTGACCGGGCGTTCGATCGACTCGAAACGAATGTGGATGGCTTTCTCGACTGGTATTACAGCCTGACAGGTGAATATGCGCGAATCGCCTATATGATGACAGGTGAACTTGAGGATTATATGAGCGAAAAGCTTGAACAATATTTACAGCAGGGAGACACCTTCAAGGAAGTTCAGGCTGCCCTCAATAATGCATTAGAAACGCATCATACCGCTCAGCAGGAATATCTGCAGCAGGCCCAGATCATTATGACTCGAAATCGTGTTATACCGCAGGACACCCCTGTGCATATCGTGCAGGGCATTTCACTGGACAATGTGCTTAATCCTCCCATCCATCAGGATGTCATCAGTATGCAGCAAAAACTTGGGAGCGCTGCGGTATCGGGTCTGTTGACGGCGGTTGTGGTTAAAAAGATCATCGGCAAAATACTGGGTAAAAATGTCCTCAAGCTTGCCGCCAAAGCACTGACCAAGGCGCTATTCAGTAAAACTGCCGGAACCGCGGGCGGCGCTGGTAGCGGTGCTCTGGCCGGAGCGGCCATCGGCTCTGCTTTGCCTGGTCTGGGTACAGCTGTCGGTGCGGTCATTGGTGCCATCATTGCAGGAGTTGCAGTGGGTGTGGCTGTGGACAAAACCCTTATAGAAGTTGAAGAATATCTCAATCGTGAAGAATTTAAGCATGAATTGCTTGCATCAATACAGGAAGCACGCACTGAATTTAAAGCCGAATTAAGCAGTAAAAAGTGATCCGGAACATTGATAATAAACAAGAACCTGACTTTTTCAATGTTTTTATTTTGTAACTACTCAGCGTATTTTGATTATTGTTGCAAGTTATTGATATCAGGTGTTTGTGGAAGAAGCTTATATAGCCAGGGATGGCTATATAAAGCCTGCATGGATGTATTAACGGCGTCTTCTGTAACAAATTCCTGGTATCAATGACGTTTTAGAAATTACGCTTCTAAGTTACAAAAATATAAGTCTTTGAATTTTATATGTTTATAACTTTTTGATGGTTAGCCTTCCTGCGGCTTGATTTGCTGAGTAGTTACTGTATTTTTTGAATAATAAGCTAATCCATCACAGACTTATCCAAAGGTGTTTTCTATAATACAATATAATTTTAATAAAACAAACGTACTGTCAGGACTCCGCCTTGCTCCTTCGATTATTTCGCTTCAATTACAATGTCATCTTAACCCGCAAAAGATATTTTTTCTTTCTTGCTGAACTGATTTTTTTTGCCACACTGCTCGTCTGTACATCTGTAGTAGTGGCAAATAGACTTGTCCCCGTTGCAGCCAAAGCCTCCGCTATGAACACCATAGGCAAACATTTTGCTGTTTATACTGAAGCTAAAACTGAACTGACTTTTGCTCAGGCCAGAGCAGCCTACGATAAACATCAATTCACCAACTCGAAGCATGACATTCTGAGTTTTGGTATTGGTGCAGCCCCCATGTGGCTCGTGACTGAAGTAGATAACTCTTTGCCACAAGCTATCAAACGGCGATTTGTAATTGAAAATTCCTGGCTGGATCATGCCAATATTTATCTGCTGTATAATGATGAGCTGGTCAAAGAAATTCAGCTCGGTGATCAGCTTCCGTTCTCTGCACGCGAGATCGATCATCGTTTTTTTGCTTTTGATCATGACTATCTACCCGGAAAAACACAGCTATTTATTCACGTAGACACGCCTGATCCCATGGTACTGCCCATGACTTTTGGCAGCCAGCAAGCATCCTATAAAAGAGATATACTTAATAGCTACAGCTATGGTTTGCTGTATGGTATTGTGCTTGCCCTGCTATTATATAACCTGATTATCTTTTTACGTCTTCGGCTCAAACGCTATCTTTTTTATGTGATCTATCTGGGCATGTTTATGGCTATGAACCTGTCCTATACCGGTCATGGCTACTACCTGTTCTGGCCAGATTTTGCCTCGATACAACATTGGAATAATCCGTTCCTGATCACGCTGTACGCAGTCAGTGGTATCCTGTTTGCTCTGTCGTTTTTAGAAACTCACAAATTTTTTCCACGCATCTTCTATTTCGGACTGTTGATCTGCCTTGCCATGATCATATCTCAGGGGGTGTTTTTTCTGCACAACTTACAGACTGAAGCAGTAATCTTTGCTATTGGATACGCCATTTTTTATTCTGTATTTACTCTGATACTGGCGATCTTAAGTCTGAACTACAAACTGCGTTCGGTGCTGCTTTTCCTGATTGCCACAATTACTACATTAATCGGTACTTCTATTACCTCTATGGCAGTGTGGTCATTACTTCCCTATAACGATTTTACTTTCAGAGCAATAGAAATTGGTCTGGCCATTGATGCGATTTTGCTGTCTATTGCTCTGGCTGAACAATTTCGTATCCTGCAAAATGAAAAGTATCAGGCTGAACATTTAGCTCGCTTCGATCAACTCACCGGGCTTTATAATCGCAGAGCATTCTATGAGCTGGTAGCGCCGATTACAGTAAATGCGCTGCGTTATCAGCAAAACCTTTCCGTCATCATTCTGGATATTGATCGATTCAAGCGGATCAATGATACCTATGGCCATTCAACAGGTGATAAAGTGATCAAAATAACCGCTGAAATGATTCAGAAAATCACCCGTAAAGGAGATATTTCTTCTCGTTGGGGAGGCGAAGAATTTACCATACTTTTACCCGAAACCAATCTGGAACATGCCAGACAATTGGCCGAACGACTGCGTGAAACCATCGCACAAATGAAACTGTTTACAACCGCAAATCCTATTTCTATTACCGCAAGTCTCGGCGTGGCAGAAATGACACCAGGCACACCGACAGTTGATGAGTTAATAAAAATCGCCGACGCCAGGCTCTATCAGGCAAAAAAAGCCGGGCGTAACAGAGTTTTTTAATTCAGGCCATTTACCCGCCTATGCTAATAGTGGAGATATCCTGGTAATGTCAATTTCGGCTTGCTATGAACACAGCCTCAATTCAAATACGACATATCAAAAGTGTATGGGGATCAGGACATGGAATTTTTTAATAAAAAGTCAAATCTTTAATTGAAACCAAGTATCCAATTTTGTGATGAACTTCTAATTTTTTACTCACCATTTATTGTTATAGAAGTTCGTAGGATTTTTTTTACATCATAACTTATGCTTTATGCTATCTTGTCGGTCATACAATAAGAAAAAACCACACCTCCCGCATGGTTGGAGCGGAAATCCGCGGAATTTCAGTTTTAATTAAAAAGACCAGGATGTCTTATTGTTAATTAACGAATAAGAACTTGTATAAAAATTTAAGCAAATTCTTATTATTCTGTCTACAAAATACATACGTTAGTATAAGGTAAAATACTAATTTTTTTTATCAAACCTTATAACACATGAAGGCTTGAATTATGGCGAAAAAATTGCGTATACTAACCGACTCGCTGCCCCGGTAGTGTGTATTAAAATAAACCCAAAGGAGATAGATTTGAAAAAAGTTAAAATAATAAACCTCATTAAAGGTTGTGCTTTTCTTGCGCTTGCTGCATCGATAAATACCTATGCTGAAGATATTTCTACCGATGACAATGGCAATCGGTATAATAAGGATCGTGAATACCTTTCCGAAATAAGCGCAGCCAGAGCTTATCTTGATATGAAGACACAAAAAGGCATTCTAATCGATGTCCGCAGATTGCGTGAATATGCGGCAGGACATCCAGAGAAGGCGTTTAATGTGCCTTATCCTCATATTGTAGGTTCACCTTACTTGTCGGACGGAACTCCCAATCCAGATTATGAAGGTCAAGAAGCGGCTAACTTTTACTGGGAGGTATACGATCTGGTAAATGGTAAAACCGATACTTTAATTATGACACTTTGCAGAACCGGTTCTCGCAGCGTGGATGCTGGCAACATTCTGGCTAATCCTGAATCCTATGACATCAATGGTCCTGAATTTAGCAATGTGCGCAATATCTGGGAAGGCTTTGTGGGTCAGTATAAATATGCGTATGCTGGTGGTAATATCGCCTTCGACGAAGATGGCAATCCAATTAAACTGGATTTGAATAATAATGGTTATATTGATAGCGATACTGCTGATGTCTATGACCACACAAGTGATGCAAATCCGGATAAAGATGGATGGAGAAATTTCCAGGAACTGCCATGGACTACTAAGCTGAAGAAAAACAGAGTTTATTTGCAGGACCGCAGTCTGTATGATCCCTGGACAGAATAAACACTAAAAGCTGTAACAGCTGTTCAGTCAATATTGAACATTCAAAGAGCCCCACTTTGATGATTGATCATTGTGGGGTTTTTTAATGTCATCTTTTTTGGATATTATTTGCCTGCAAATAAAAATTTACAAATTTTTTATCCTATTTTTTTGCTACACCTTTATAAATTAAATTCAGAGACAAACAATTTTATGGATAATATACAACAAATAATACTTAATGAAGCGACTCTTTGGCTGCCAAGAGCAGGCGGCGTTATTATAACTATACTTGTTTTTTTTGTACTCTCGAAATTAATAAAAGCTGTAATCATTAAAACTTCTGAACGTTTGAAGGTCGATAGTCATATCACTTCTCTACTGGCTCGTAGCAGCAATATAACACTGATAATATTTGCTTTTGTTACCGCATTGGGGACTCTGGGCATCAATGTATCTGCCATTGTGGCAGGGCTGGGATTAACAGGATTTGCCTTGGGTTTTGCTTTAAAAGATACGATTTCAAATCTGCTTTCCGGTATTCTCATTCTGTTATATCAACCCTTTAAGATTGGTAACACGATAAAAATCTCAGGCTTCGAGGGTAATGTGGTGACGATTGATTTGAGATATACAGAACTGAACAGTGACGGAAACAGGATCCTCATTCCAAATTCAAAATTATTTGCTGATCCGATTACAGTTGTGCATTCAGAATAACGCGGTTTGCAGATATTTAAAATTTAGGCATTATAACAGAACGGAATGTGGCTTAGTCCAACAAACAATTATTCGCCATGCAATCACAATCATAAATGCTAAAATCTTAATCATCACCTGTAATTGCAAACACTACTGAAAGAGCAGACTCATATTGAAACAAAAAACACTTAGTTTACTGGCGGCTTGTGCAATGGTTGTGGTAATGAATGCTCCGGTTGATGCTTGCACCGGAATACGACTTATTGCGGAAGATGGCGGCGCGGTTGTCGGTCGTACCATGGAATTTGGCTTCGACGTACAATCTGATGTCGTCGTGGCGCCGGCGGGCACCGAACTGTCCAGTTCCCTGGCCGATAAGTCCCAGGGCATGCATTACAAGTCTAAATATGGGATAGTTGGCGCCAATATCCTCGGTATGCATGTAATTGTGGACGGGGTCAATGAAAAAGGGCTTTATGTGGGTGGTTTCTATTTTTCGAGCTATGCAAGCTATGCCGATCCTGACCCCGGAAATGTGTCCCGAGCGCTTGCGCCGGAAGATTATGGGACGTGGCTGCTCGCCAACTTTGAAAACGTCGAGGAAGTTAAAGCCAACTTTGATAAAGTCGTTTTGGTACCGAATCCGATAAAAGAAATAGGAGGCGCGAGCTTTCCCGGCCACTTTGTCGTGCATGACAGCACTGGGGCCTCCGTGGTCATTGAGCCTGCCGACAAATTGCTCAAGATCCACGACAATCCCCTCGGCGTCCTGACAAATTCTCCGACCTTTGACTGGCACATTACCAACCTGCGCAACTATATTAATCTGACAGCAAGTAATGTACCCGCTGTCGATGTGACCGGTATCAATTTGTCGCAGTTCGGCCAGGGCAGTGGTTTTCGTGGCATCCCTGGCGACTTCACGCCACCGTCCAGGTTTGTGCGCGCGGTTGCATTTTCTCAGTCTGCCGTGAAGCTTCCGACGGCACAGGAGACCGTGCCTCAAGTGTTTCATATCATGAACGCCTTTGACATCCCGTTAGGCGCTATTCGTGATGCGCATGGCAATGAAGTTCATTATGACTACACCGTCTGGACCAGTGCCTCGGATCTGAAGAACATTCGCTGGGCGTACAAAACCTACAATGATCAGTCAATTCGAAGTGTCGATGTCCGCAAGGCTTTGAGCGCGGCTGGCGATAAGATCAGGGTCATCGAGATGGATTCGATGCAGCCTATTGAGGATGTCTCCACAACTTTCAAATGATCGCGGCCCCCTCCCCCCGCCCCTCCAGGGTGCAAAAAAAGCTAACGACGCCTTGCAGCTGACTGTCTACAGCGATACTCACCCTGGCTTCCAGTATAAGTTTAAAGCGCTCGTTACCCAAAGTGCTCTTCTGTATGACTAACGAATGCCATTGATACGCAAAAAAAAGCCTTGTTAGCGTCAAAATTAGTCTGACATACCAGGATACAATGCTCATAAGGTTTGTATTATTTAGAGAGCTATTTCCAAAGTTTGTTTATAAGAGTTTAAAAATATCGGTTTATCAATGGCATAGGATAGGCACTTTATGAACGCTTATCTCCGGAAGTTAGTTTTTAAACAAAATTGTACTTGATATGACTGCAACCTCTGATATAATGTGCGTCTTTACTGACATCACCGCATTTAGTTAAGTCATAAAAAAGTTCATTAATTAGTGGGTTTTACTACAAGGGACAGGTGATGACATAAAATTTACTTTAAAATCAACGACTTATTGAACGGGGCATAGCGCAGCATGGTAGCGCACCAGCATGGGGTGCTGGGGGTCGAAAGTTCGAATCTTTCTGTCCCGACCAATTAACTCTCTGAAATATAAATAATTAATTGCATTCTTCTTGATAAATTATATGGTTATTTATTTTTTCGTATCAAGTCTACATCTCCTAAAACCTTTAATACCTCCTTTAAGATACAATAATTTCTAATATTACTATCGCCTGCCCAAGCATTAAAACCTTCCCAGTAACTTGACTATGGTGTAAGGTGGTAATCTGTGCGATTGGCGTGGGTAATGTGTGAGCTACGTTAAACACATTCATTATCCAAGCGTTCGTGCAGTGAATTTCAAGGATTATCCACATGGAGACCGTTTTCACAGACCTAACTAAATATTCCTCAGAATTCAAAGTCAGTACATAATTTGCTTGAAAATATCGTATTGGTTTGGCTTTCCATTCCCTGTAATTGGCTATGTTCCAACTAAGTGTTGCTGAAGTTGAAACAGTTTGTTTTCATTCAAGTTTTCAGAAGTATCCATTAATCTGAACCATCCCAAATAATGATCCAGATATTTTGTGGCTACGCCATGAAATCGGTTCATCCACTGTTTTAATCGACTATGATAAGCATTCACATTTTGAATATGAAAGACTTTGTCAATAACACGAATACCTGCTGATAAATTCAATCGCTTGTGAACTAACCCATTATCCTGAGCAAACTGGATATAGGATTTATAACCATCACTACAGAACACGCTGTCTTGTTCTATTTTGCCCACTAACTGCTCACTGATATCTTGTTGCGACGTTGAATTTAATATGACCTCAAACGTATGAGTACCCCTGTCTCTCACGGTTAAAACAGGCACCCGGTCTTCTTTATAAAGTCCGCGTTTGCCTGCTTTTTTGCCTCGCTTTCTGGCTCCACGGGGTAGTCGTTTATTGCCTTTTTCAGAATACGCGAAATACGTTTCATCACTCTCAACAATTCCTTCTAGCAGTTTAGCCTTTAATTGGGCCGGTAATTGTAAAAAGCGATGACGCCACTTGAATGCCGTCTTTAAATTTATCTCATAATCACTGGCTGCTTTTCTTAATGTTTTGCTTTCAAGCATGCCTTCCAGATAGATACCCCATTTTTCTTTCATTCTCAGACGTGCCAGAGGAGTATTCGTGGTCGCTGTGAATGTTTTTAAGCAATTCTTACAGCGATAGCGCTGCATATCTCCTTTCTTACCATGCCGATTAATCACTCTGCTATGGCAATGTGGACATTCGGGGTGATCAATCATCCGTTGTTCCAGTTCATGTATAATGCGTTTGACTGGATTATCATCTGATAATTTCTTGTAATGTCTGAAACTGTTTATCAGTTAAATGTTCCATCTGTTTCAGAAGTTTGCTAAATTCTGCCGGAGTAATTACCATCACCTTAATCAGTATGCTTATACTTTCAGTATAGCAACACTTTCATGGAACATAGTCCTTATTTTCATTAAATCCTAAGCTGGCATAGCCAGAACCAAAAAGGAAATTTCAAAAAATTGGACAATTTAAAAGCGTCTGTATCATTATGATTATAAAGAGAAAATCAACTTCTTATAAAATTTCTTTGTATTTCTGTTTATAATCTCTAGTGTAAGAGACTAATCAGGTATTTTTAGGGATCTACCCATCTGTTGCACTAGCGAGTTGAATTCGCGGAATAACTATGGATTGATCAGCGCGGGTACCATGTGCTGTTCACCTTTCCCTTCGCGGATCGGATCGGCCGATTTGTTCCAGCCCAGATCCTGAGCCATGTGCGGTGGCACGGGTGTGCGCGAAATCCACAGTACCATGCGCATGCCATCGGTGAAGTAGGGATCATTGGTCAGGTTGTAGCGTGGCTGCGCATTGGTGGCCACGCCAACGCCCTGTACGAAACCGAACTGTCTAACGGCGTCACGGTGCAGCAGGCTGTGGAACAGGTACTCGCGCGCCTCGTCGACCACCGGATCGATCACGTGCGTGGTCAGGGTCGGTGATTTGTTGGTCAACTTAACGCCGATGTCACGGCTGATCTGCCCGACCCAGACCGGCGCCCCCTCGCAGCGGAACGGCGCCAGCCAAAGGCGCATGTGGTTACGCTGCGAAATATTGGAACGGCCACGTTGCAGGGCTATATCCTGCTTGCGCCCCAGGGCGAACAGTGCACTGACCGGCGCCGTGGGAAAAGCCTTTTCCTCGATCGCGGCACCAATCATGCGCCGGATGCTCTCGTAGGTGATTGCCTCGGTGAAATGCCAGCCACTGGCGGTCAGCGCGGCAACCACGTCTTCACCACGCCCGACCAGCGCAATGTTCAACGGATCACCCGCGCCGGTACCGGAGGCCGTGGTCGTGCAGCAGGGCAGCGCGAGCAGGCGCGCGCGTAATTCATCGACGCTCAGGTCCGGCAGCGTCTGGACCTGGTCGTACAGTTCACGCAGGGCTGATTTCTCGTAGTCGAAACTCTCCGTCGGCAGCAGCACCGCAAAGCGCATGCGGATCGCGTGCTGGTGGCCCGATAGGCGCACGTCAATGAAACGCCCGCCACGCTTGTAGGAGGCATAAATATAGCCCTCGTGTGCGGCATGTGCAGGTGAAAAGAACGCCAGTGCGTTGCTGCGGAAGCGCCGCCGAATGGCGTCCTGATCCTTATCTCGCATTTTTGCGCCGGTGGCCAGCGCCGCCTCGTCCGGCGAGTAGTAATCCGGGTCAACCGCGATGGGCATCAACCAGTAGCCCGCGTCACTGGTATTGTCGATACGCATCCAGATCGGCTGAATATCGTGTTCTGCCAGCGGTACACCGAAGAAGCGCGAGGCCTCGTCATCGGTAGGGATTGATACCTGCACGGTGACACCCTCTTGCTTGAGGGTTTGTATGCGCCCCAGCTGCATCGGCAGGTTCTGGTCGGCAGCCGGCGGGTAGACAGGTCCCGCAGCACAGCCGGCCAACACCAGGCAGGCCAGCATGACCAGTCCGGGCAGGCGACGCCACGCCATCTGACAGAGGTATGCGATGGCACCGGCAGACCGGGTAGCGGGCGGCAGCATGCCGACTGGCGCAGTTTGCAAAGCTTTCATACTTTTCAGTCTACATCTAATCTCAATTATGGACACCTCCACCACAGTAGAGCACACGGTCGAGACCGGCAGGGTGACAATTATCTATACGACCGACCCCGCGAACATCGCCAATGTCACACAACTGCTAACACGCCTGGAGAAGCCGACGTTTCCACAAGTCCATCGGGGATTTGTTCGAGCGGCACCTCTGAAAATACGTTCCGGGAAACCCGTTGCAGGCCATCAGCCGGGATGCTGCCCGGTTACCCTGTCCGGGCACCACCCCGGCAGTAGTTCCTCGCTTGTGGCTACCTGCAACCGACCGCTCCCAGACAGGTAGACGATGCTTGCCTTCGCACCAAATTCGCTGATCGCCTGCCGGCAGGATCCACAGGGTGTAATCGGCACTGGCTTACCCGAGGCATCGATGGTCATGACCGCGATTGCAACGATTTCCATGCACGGCCCCTCGGCACCCACTGCCATGGCAATGGCATTTCGTTCAGCACAGGAAGTGACTGAAAACGATGCATTCTCCACGTTACATCCGGAATATATGTTTCCTGCCCTGGTAATCAGGGCAGAACCGACTTTCAGTCCAGAGTAAGGAGAATAGGCATTCCTCCCCGCCTCCGACGCGACCCGGACAAGTTCACTATATTTGTCCTTCAAAGGCATTGTTCCGGATCTCCTCATTCAGGGGCAGTAAAAATGAACAGGCATGATTCCATCAGTCAATCCATGTCACCACATTAGAGTAAAAGATAGGTAATCCTATGTCACTTTTCAATCTATAAGTTAAAATCTTCTCGTTTCTTTGATTCAAATCATGCAAGAAGTGGATAAAATATTCAGAAAATTTTATATATCGTCAAATAATATTGGACAAACAGGCACCTCATTTTAGAGATAATTCAGCTCATCAGGTTTAGCCATTTCAGTAATCATAATGGTTATTACGTCTCATTGCCATGGTATTTTGCTTGATCAATTAGGCTATCCAGAATTTGTTGTCTACGACTAATAATAATCGAATGGTATTTTATTGACTCACGTTTCGGAGTTCATTTTAGTTAAAAATAGACTACAACCGCGCATGCTCTCTGGATTCCAGGTTCAATGTTTGTTGATCCAGTTGTAGTGCTTGCGTAAAAAAGCTCAATATGTTCTTGTCCAGCGTGTCCATGATCAGCTTAATCTGGCCGCTTAATTCATCTTGAATTTCATTCAATGACACCTGGATCAGGAAACGAAAGAGTCCCCATAATTTTTTACCATAGCTGAGCAAAGTCAACTGCTCCTTCATATCCCGGCGCATATCACAAACCCGGTTATTATTCTGCGCCTTAGCGTAGACCAGCATGGCATAACGGATCGCACACAGGTGGAGCGAGGCAACATGTGATGCAAATGTCTCTGTTTGTTCCTTTAACCAGCCCAAATATTGTTTGGCTTCTTTAAAATACACTTCTATACCCCAGCGTAAGGCATAGATTTCCAGGATCTTCTGTGGAGTCAGTGCTAAATCAGTGGTCAAAAACAGCGCCCAATCTTTCTTGCCAACCGTTGGTTTATCCTCTTTGGCAGCACCTCTGACATAAAGCAATTGTGCTTTCACCCATTGCGCGGGCTCCTTGTCTGATTTTGCCAGATTCAATTCAACATCGACCGAGACGCTTTGATACGGGGTATCAGCACAGGATGTCCAGTTTTTTCTTACGACCTGCTGGTATAATTGTTGTGCATTATAAGTCTGGTACACCTTTCGCCCGGCTTTGATGATGCAATAGCGATAGACTGTTTTGTCATTTTTCATCCGCACGATGGGAACGGTATTCACTTCATGGGCCAGTCGTATTGTGGGTTTATTGCCAAACCAGGCATCCGCTAAAAAGTAATCGGCGTCAATACGATGCCTGACTGCCCGTTTAACCATACCAGACAAGAGTTCCGGCTTACTCTGGTTGGCCGTTGCCTGGTAACGTTTGCCAACAATGCTGCGTCCATCTTTAAATTCTTTTTTTGTAACTATTCAGCGTAATTTTGAAAACGCCCTTGACACCAGGAATTTGCTCCAGAAGACGCCGTAAATACGTCCATGTAGGCTTGAATGTGGCATGACCACCAGGGATGGTGGGAATGCATGTGAGAGACAGGAGTCGAAATCGTCCATGCCACATACACTTGACCTACAAGGATGTAGGGAATGCAGATCACGCAGGAGCAATTATCTGCCTTACGCAAACACCTGATATCAAGAACTTACGTATAAATCTAAAATACGCTGAATAGTTACCTTTTTTTAACCCTTGTCTTTGGCTTTGACTCATAAAAATGTCATTATCCAGTACAAGAAAATGCTTCTGGGTTGCCAGCCCTAATGCGATCACCTGTTGACCTTTCACTGTTCGTCCCAGAAGGTGATCAAAATGGCGAGATACGGCTTCTAATTTCTTTCCCTTTCGCTCCTTAACCGAGTCATCAACCACATACGCTCGAACAGGTGCCTGGTGGATCTTTTCTTTTAGAATGACTTTCCTGATGGTCTGATAATGCAATTCCCGCCAATCTAAATCCTCTCGCCATAAAGTACATCTTTGTTTTTGCAGCCAAAACTGCGCATGATGTCGTTGGCAAACATGCCAATAGAGTCTGCCTGCACCCAAACCCAGATCATGAGCAGATAAATGACTTGTGTCATGGGTAAGCCGTTCCGCTTTTTAAAACCCACTCGCTTGATCAATTGGCCGAATTGTAATTCGTTCCATAAATCAGCTACAAGAGTATCTGGCTGAGCCGTGTTATCTGTTAATAGATCGCTTACAATCCCTGGAATTTCAGGCTTCTCTGTGTCATCATTCATTGGCAGTCTTCTTTTTGGTGTTTTTTTCAATGGTAAGTAAATTATACCATTTTTAAGCTATGAAAACAATTGGCGGTTGGAAGCCATCTATCTACCTGAAATAAAACATCTTTTTAAATTCCCTATACCACAATAGTCTCATTTTCTTCCACGGAAATCTCCCTAAAAACCAAAGAAACAACAACTTACAGAGATAAATGATAGACTTTTAGTATTAAAAGTGAGACTATTATGCATATAATGTAATTAACATACATAATAGTCTCAAAATGACCATAAAACCATCTTATCCGAACCTGATCCGAAAATTACTCCAGTCAAAAACAGTCATGTCTCTTAAGCAAATCCGGCATGAAATCCCAGACAGACCAAGAAGTAGCTTGTTTCGGGATTTGAAAAAAATTGAATTACTGACCAGCTATTCGCATGCTGGCCAGTATCATGCACTTAAATCAATGGTAAAGTTTAATCCCAATGGCTTATGGTTTTATGAGCAAGTTTCTTTCTCAAAATATGGAACACTAAAAAATACACTGCTTGAAACCATTTCAAATTCTCCGGCAGGTATGACCCATAAAGAATTAAAAATATTGTTACGCATCCAGGTGCAAAATTCTCTCACTCATTTGATCAAAAACCAGTTACTTCAGCGTCGATTATTATCTGAAAAAATATTTGTTTATTTAAGCAATGATGATCTTCAGGCACAGGAACAATGGCAAAAAAGACTGGAACTTAATAAAAATGCATTGAGTGTGACTCTGCCAGCTGAAACGATAATTATTGATATTTTGCTTGAAATCATTCGAGGGAATGAGCGTATCATTGATGAGGAAGAATTGGGTTCACGTTTAAAACAACGAGGTGTTCATATACAACAACAGCAACTGATTTTTGTTTTAACTTACTATGACATAAAAAAAAACAGATCATGAAATTGTCAAACTCATTCGTTCCAGGATTGATCAATTGTCGGATAGCATGAGAGCTTATTATCTCTTTCCTCAGAGACCCACATTGTATTTCTATCCTGATGAGCATCAATATGATGGTTGTACCAGTGAATTACTTATTTACAAAACGAACCGTAAAACAGTCAGCACGCTTGAAATCGGCGAATTTCAAGCCGTTGAGATCCAGAAAAAATGTACACTTTGCCAAACAATTTTTCATTCTGTGGAATTACGAGCATTGACACCTCATGGTGGTAAGTTTGGATTTGATGTGATTGAGTTTATCGGCACAGCGTTGTTTATACGTTGCTGTAATGAGTTACAAATTCAGTCTGAGTTAGCACTCAGAAATGTCATTATTTCTGAGAATGAAATCAGCTTTTTAGGCAAACGATTTATTGTTTATATGATGCTGGCTCATCAGGCCTGTCATGAAGAGCTAAAACACCATATGGATTTAAATGGCGGTTATAGCTTACACATGGACGGCACTTGTGAGGGCGATAGCCCTCACCTGTTCAGTTGTATCGATGGATTGAGCAATATGGTGTTGGGTAACCGAAAGATGCCAACAGAAGACAGCCAATACATTATTCCTCTGTTACAACAGCTCAAGTCTGATTATGGCTCACCGATTGCCTGTATTCATGATATGGGCAATGCTATTTTGAAATCAGTTAAACAGGTGTTTCCAGATATTGCTGATTTTATCTGCCATTTCCATTTTTTACGTGATTTGGGTAAAGACTTATTTGACTTTGAATATCGAACCATTCGTCGCTATACTCGTTCCTACAATGTTCAGGCAAAGCTGAAAAAAAATTCAAAACAGCTAAAACAGATCATTGATGATGATCAGCAACTTTCCAACAGCCTGGAGTTGTATTTAAGTCATCAGACAATCCAATACACTAAAGAAGATTTTGATCCCAGGCTGAGCGCTTATATATTGATCGCCTGGGTTTTAGAATATAACAGTGCCAGCGACGGATTGGGGTTTCCATTTGACCGGCCTCACCTTGAATTTTATCTGCGTCTGAAAGAAGCTTACCCCACATTAAAACAACTCAAACAAAAAGGGGTTGAAAACATTCCTGTTCACGTGATGAGTCGGACACTAAGGGATCAATCGCTACAGAAATTAGTAAAAAGAATTCAGGAAAAAATAGTTGTCTTTGATGAGTTGAGAGACGCAATGAGAATTGCTTGTCCGGATAAAACTCAGGGACTCAATGACAAGGGTGATGATGATATAAAGACCATCGAAAAACAAGTGAGTCAATTTCGCCATTCATCAAAAATAGTCACACTGGCATCAGGCGATACCAGTTATTACAAAATGGTTAAACAAATTGACAAGTATTGGGACAAGTTATTTGCTGATCCCATTGAGATTGAAACACCTTCGGGCAAGCTGATGTTCCAGCCACAACGAACGAATAATCTGATGGAGCAAAACTTTCGCTTTTTGAAGCGTGACCGGCGTAAAAAAAGTGGTCAACATTCATTAACAAAAACATTAAAGGGAATGTTAGCGGATACACCTCTGGTCAGGAATTTATCCAATTCGGATTATGTCAGGATATTGCTGAAGGGCAAAAAGACGCTTGCAAGTCGATTTGCTGAAATTGATATCCTGCAAGTTCGAAAAGAAGAAAAAGAAAATGAGAGACGTTGGCGGAAATATCCAAAAAGAATGTGCAAATTATTTAAAATTCCTCATTTGCCACAGAAAATGTTGAAAATTGCGTAAAAATGAGACTATTATGGGTAAATCCAACCGTCAATTGTTTTCATAGTTTTTAAGACTTCATTTCCTTTATGTATCAAATAGTTAAGCTATTTTTAAGTGGTTTTTTTAACTCCGAAACGTGAGTTATTAACTTATAGATTGAAAAGTGTCATTGAATTTCCTATCCTTACAACTGAAAATTAGTGACCATGATGCAAGAGAACACCCGAAAGTCATTATTCACTCTCTTATGCGCTTTGACTGTTATTACTGTAAGCAGTTGTACCAGCATGGGTAAGATTGAGAATCAACCCTTATTACAGGTACCGGAGGATACTCATGGTTATAGTTTGCCTGAGCACAGCAAAACACATCCTGTAGGGGAATCAGTGATATTGCTGGCATTTTCCGGTGGAGGCACCCGTGCTGCAGCTTTTTCCTATGGTGTCCTGAAAGCGCTACGAGATACCACCTTCCAGAATAATGGACAGCAAATAAGCCTGTTAGATGAGATAGACAGGATCAGTGCTGTATCCGGAGGCAGTTTTACCGCTGCTTACTATGGGTTGTTTGGCGATCAACTATTTGAGGATTATAAAGAAATTTTTCTTTATAAGGATGTACAAGGTGACCTAACGGACCGTTTGATTAGCTTTTCCACTGTAACCGATCGTCTGTTTGCCAACCGAAGTTACACAGAGAAAGCCATTGATTATTATGACAAGCATATTTTCAAAGGAAAAACATTTGCTGATCTGGAACAGTCCGATGGCCCCTTTATTTTTATCAATGCAACTGATCTGAATACCGAAAGTCAGTTTGTCTTCGATCAATTACAATTCGATTTAATTTGTTCTGATCTTTCATCTTTTAACATTGCCAGGGCGGTGGCCGCATCTTCAGCCGTACCAGTTTTGTTTGAACCGATCCTCATCGAGAATTTCTCCAACTGCAATTTCAACCGGCCGGACTGGCTGAGTGAGGCAGAAACAAAAGCAAGAAAAAAAGAGGATGATCGACTGGCTGACTCTGTGCGTGCCATGAATGCCTATTTAGACAAGGATAATCCACCCTACGTGACTTTGGTCGATGGAGGTATAGTAGATAATCTCGGGCTGCGAAATTTGTATCGTGAAGTTGAGTTCAGATCAGATCGAAAAGAACTCTTCAACCAGCTGCAAAAACAAAACAGCATAAAACGATTGGTGATCATTCTGGTTAATGCAAAAACCACTAAAAAGAATCAAATTGGAATTAGCCGGGAACTGCCATCGATTGCACAAATTGTAAAAGCGACGACCAATATCCCGTTACACCTGTACAGTACAGAAACCAGCGCCTTAATTGAGAAGAAACTGGAAGAATGGGCAAAAGAAGCATCAACCAGGGAGAACCCGGTTACGCCTTATTTCATAGAACTGAATTTTAAAGATCTCGAAGATCCCAGGGAACAGCAATATTTCAACTCCATCCCGACCAGTTTTGTGCTTGAAAAAGAACAGGTTGATCGACTGATTGATCTGTCAGGTAAATTGCTGCAAAAAAATAAAGATTATCAGCGGTTACTAATGGATTTGAATGTCAATCCAATAGAAAATTGATTCACGCCTATACAACGACGCACTCAGTATCTGATAACCCTTAATAGTCACAGTATTTACATAATGACATGTTGGCAGGCGAACTCGATGACAGCCTGGTGACTGGGTCTTTATTACGGATACAATGTCTTACGGGCGGAAAAGACGACAGTTGATGTTATGGCGGGTCTGAGCTATCTTTACGTGTACGCAGAAACCAAACTGGACATCAGCGAACCGCTGCCTCCCACGCTACAAGGCAAAAAACTGTCACAATCTTATAGTCTATAGGACACCAGCGTGGATGTTAAAGGTCATTAAACTCTTAACAGGAAAAACAATGTTAAATAAAATTTTTGAAACATCGTGCTCAATAAAACACTTGCTCACGGCAGGGGCTTTTATTGGCCTTACACTGACCGCTGTTCCGGCGAGTTCTACAGAGCACATGGATCCCGAGGCTGATAAAATCCTCAAATCGATGTCGACCTACCTGGGCAGTCTTTCAGCTTTCAGTATGGAGGCGGATATTGATATGGAAATCCTCAATTTTGAAGGTCAGAAGTTACAACTGAGTAGTTCTGTGGTATTCAATATAGAACGTCCCGGTAAATTACATATTGAACGTCAGGGGGCCATAGCCGATACAGAGTTATTTTTCGATGGTAAAACGCTCAGCATTTATGGAAATAATTATAATGCTTATTATCAAATTGAACAGAGAGGAACCATCGATGATGCGATAAACGCATTCAATACAGAGATTGGTCTGGATGCTCCGGGAGGCGATCTGCTGCATGCCGATTCCTATTCTGGTCTTGCTTCAGGAGTAACGAGCAGCGCCTATCATGGTACCGCCTTTGTGGGTGGGGTTGAATGCCATTACCTGACGTTCCGCGAAGATATCGTGGATTGGCAGTTATGGGTCAAGGTGGGCGATGAACCATTACCGATGAAATATGTCATTACCACAAAATGGATGACAGGAGCCCCACAACATTCGTTGCGCTATCGAAATTGGAATACCAAAGCAAAAATTAAACCCGATCAGTTTATATTCTCAGCTCCGAAAGGGGCAAAAAAACTCACATCCCTTTCCGTAGATGAAATGGGTGAGCCTGTCATGGGAGAAATGAAGTAATGAAAATTATAAACACTATCTGTAAAACATTCTTCTTAAGTCTAAGCCTGCTGGCTGCAGGATTTATCTTCGACGGCTGGCAGGGAGCGGGCATGATGATCAGTGAGGTTGAAGCCAGAGTCGGTCGTCCCATGACACCGGTCAGTGTGGCTGGCGTCTCCCGTCGTACTACACGGCGAACCATTCGTCGAACCGCTGTTTACACATCTACTTTACCGAGGAACTGCACGACCATTATCATAGAGGGCACCTCTCTGTATCAATGCGGCTCAACTTATTATCAGTCGCATAACAATCAGTACGTTGTTGTGAACGTTGATTAAGGCTGTAGGGGCGATGACAAATGATACGTTTAATACTTACCAGTTTTTATCGCTCCTTATTTCTCAGTGCAATTTCAACTTTAAAGACATCTAACAGCCTGATTTTCATTCCATTCAGCAGACATCGAGCCCCCGCAGCCAGACTGCGGCTGGACGAATTTCTACCACAGAAACCCCCCTTGAGTTTACTATTGTTGGAGAGATATGAGCCTGAAGCTTGTGTTTCTCTTCCTCAGATAAAACACCCAGGAGATCAAGGATTGCCAATAACGCGACTGAGCGGGCGCGGGCATTGCCATCCGCAATTTTTAACGCAATCCCCAGAAAGGTAAGGCCGCGATGAGAATTCCCTCGGCACCCGTATTGGCCAGCACAGCACCTTTAGTGACTTCATTCAGCTCACTGACCATGGTTCCATGCTACTGCATTTAGCCGTCAATTAACACTTTTTTACAAAATTGACGTGGTCAAGTTACTGCAGAAATTCTAAATTACAGAGTAAACTCAATTAACCAAAACGTCACCAAGCAACTATTTTCCGATTCTTCCCTGAAGATCATCCATAGCAAAATGCTGCCATTGCAAATTGACAAGACATTCAGTATTCAGAACTCACAATATGCTCGCTATCGGCCAACAGCGGAAGTTTACGAGACATAACATCAACGATCGGATAGCGCGTATAGCAGACAAATCTACCTGTGACTGTCGATTAACTAAGTGAATGTCCGCAAAGCATTACCTTAACACCGGATACCACATCAGAACCCCAGTTTTTACCCGATATGGGGGAATTACTGGATACTTTAGTCATGGGTGATCGCGGTTACGTCAAAAAAGAGTATATCCATCAAGTGGTGTAATGTGGCTATACTTAACCGGACACACAACTTAAAATAACCAAAAGAGAAAGAGTGTGCCCAAAATGAATGAACAATCAAAAAAACCGAATAAAACTTATACATCAGAATTTAAAGAATCGGCAGTTAAATTAGCCATTGAGAGCGATCAACCCATTTCCCAGACAGCCAGGGAATTGGGTGTCAATGTAAATACTCTGCATACCTGGATCAGCAAATATTCAAAACCGGTGAAGGCAGCAGCCAATAGAAGTGATGAACATATTTATGATGAAGTAAAACGCCTGAAAAAAGAATTAGCAAAAGTAACTCAGGAGCGTGATCTATTAAAAAAGGCCACAGCGTATTTTGCGAAGGAAACTTTGTGAAGTACGCCTGGATAGCCAAACATAGTGAAGATTACTCGATAGCGGCTTTGTGCCGTTTTATGAGCGTTTCTCGCAGTTGCTATTATGATTGGGCCAATTCGCCTAAAACCGATAGAGAGAAAGAAAATGAGGTACTGACTGAACAGCTAAAAAAACTGTTTGAAGACAGTCGCAAGACCTATGGTACTCGTCGTCTCAAACGGAAAATGGCTGAAAAAGGCATCCATATAAGTCGGCGGAGAGTTGGTCGATTAATGAAGAAAGCCGGTTTATTTTGTAAAACAAAGAGGCGCTTCAAAGCGACCACTAACTCCAAACATAATAAGCCCATAGCGCCTAATTTACTGAATAGACAATTCTCAGTATCTCATCCTAATCGTTACTATGTGGGTGATATTACATATATTGCCACTCAGGAAGGTTGGCTATACTTAGCCGTTGTCATTGATTTATTTTCCAGGCAGGTTGTTGGCTGGTCAATGGATGAACGAATGAAGGCTAAGTTAGTTAATGATGCCTTGTTGATGGCCATCTGGAAGCGCAAACCACAAGACGGATTGGTTTGGCATACTGATAGAGGCAGCCAGTATGCCTCTAATAGTCATAGAAAAATTTTATCGGATCACAACATAATTCAATCAATGAGCCGAAAAGGAAATTGTTGGGATAACGCCGTATCAGAGAGCTTCTTTCATAGCCTTAAAACTGAATTGACGCACCATTGCCAGTTCAAAACCAGAGAAGAAGCAAAGCAGGCAATCTTTGAATATATTGAGGTATTTTATAATCGAGAACGACTTCATTCTGCTAATGATTATTTATCACCAGTCGCTTATGAAGTACAGCAGACAACAGCTTAAATGAATCCAGTGGAGAATAGTAAAAGGTGACATAAATGCCGCCCATTACCGTTGACAGTCATCGGCTCCTCAGCCTGTACCGTGGAGATATTATAGCAGGATCATTACCGTTGTAGAAATACCTTGGGTGAATTGAAAGTCGTCTTTTTGACTTTCAAGAGGGCAAAGCCCTTACTATCAAACTTCGTAAATAAACCAGAGAAACAGAAAGGATAAAAATAAATAAATTCACTTGAAATACCAAAAAACTTTTTAAAAAACTGTCCGGAAAAGTGTTGACACATCAAAAGTTAAATTTGTTCTGGGTCATGCCTTATACATGAAAGCCATCCATGGGGGAAAGGCCAAGAACGATAAAATTGATTCATTTAAAATCGCCAAGCTCATTCATAGCGGCATGCTGGCAGAAGCCCTAATTACCCCGAGGGTATGAGAGCAACAAGAGATCTTTTAAGGAGACGTCTCTTTTTTGTTCGTCAGTGCGCTCAGTTAAAAACCCATACCAAGATTTTAAATTATCAGTACAATTTACCACCCATTGACGGGAACCTGAAGAATCATTCCACTCGTGAGATTGTTTTATTGCCCTTTGAGGATGCAAGTGCTAAACGTAGTGCTCAGGCTAATATCGATACCATTGCCTTTTATCATCAACAAATCAGCTCTCTGGAATTCTATATTAAGAAAAATGCTAAGCTGGATGATTACCAGAGTTTTATGTTATTAAAATCCATCAAGGGTGTCGGTGATGTTCTGGCCATGACCATACTCTATGAAATTCATACTATCCAGCGTTTTACTAGTGTTCAGAAGTTTGCTTCTTACTGCCGATTAATAAAATGTAAAGCAGAATCTGCTGGAAAAGTGTACGGTACTACCGGCAATAAAATTGGCAATGCCCATTTACGATGGGCTTTTTCTGAAGCCGCTGCATTGTATTTACGAGGCAATAAAAAAGCCCAGAACTATCATGCCCGCTTAGTTAAAAAACACGGTAACGGGAAAGCCATGGGTATTCTTTCTCACAAGTTAGGAAGAGCCGTCTATTTCATGCTAAAAAGAAAAGAGGCCTTTGATGAAAGTGCTTTTCTAAACGGATAGTGTAATGCAGTGATAGCTCAACGCCTAACTGGTGCTAAAGCCAATAGATTGTTATTAACCGCTTATTCCATTATGGTACAACCATGACAATGCTGTTAAGAATACAATGGCCGGCAACCATTGCGCCTTGATTAGAATCACTGCATTACCTTTAACATAGTTAACAGTTTTTATTGAACTTCGCCTAAACTGACTCTGAATATAACTGGCATTTAAAATCAACTAGCATCTTGACTAGGGCAACATTAGGTTGACCAATAAGTTTCCAGGACGTTTGCTGTAAAACATTCAGGATAAAATATTTTATCCTGAACCAGCAAACCATTAGCACAGCCATGTTAGTGATCCTCTATATGTGTTTGTTTTAGTTTTTTTACTAAAAACCACAGTGAATAGTAAGATAGATCAATTAAATTGTTAAAGAGCTAAAAGAAAAAGATATTTTTTCTTTACGATATCTTTTTGCCTGTTGACTTGTTTGAGCTCGTATGTGTTTGGGTTTCTATTACACCGAACTTGACCGTATTGAATTATTTTCTGGATGTTTAAAATGCGAAATATCCTGAACACTTAATTTATCTTGACCATCCAATAGGTGTTCCCTTACAGATATCAATATTTCTGGAGCAGTTTTTCCGTTTAGTGAACTACTGATCATGGAATTTATGTCTCGCACTAGTTCAGAGGGCAAATACAATGAAAGCTCCCATAAAAGTTGATTGAGTCGTTTTGTATCACTTCCCTTTAAATGAGTCCATTCAGCTAAAAATTCAGCGACAACTGAAGCTTTATCTTTTCGTAACTGATTTACTTTAAATTCCTCAAGCCTTTTATCGTATTTATGCTGTATTGATGCAGTAAGTTTTGCCTTAATCCACCACGCTGAGAGCACCTGTACCAAAGTAAAACATAAAATGATAATGCCCGCATCATTGACTTCCAATTGACTCTCCTTTTATGAAATTTAACAGTATAATCGGTTGCTTACAAATTATTATCAATACTGATGTCGCAGCCTATTGTGAGTTGAGGATAATATCATATTTACGGGTAAAAATGACCGTATGACATTTTCTATCAAAATTTATATCAATTCCGGACAATGTTGATTTTTTACTACTTTGAATAATAATGGTTAAAATGATCCTACCCCAGTTTCATTGACACTCTAGTTTAGGAGCCTGTTCATTTTTATTTTCAAAATCATCGGGACTTAAATAACCATTATAGGAATGTCGTCTAATGGGATTATAATAAGTTTCGATGTACTCAAAAATAGTTTGTTTTGCCTGTTCACGAGTGAAAAAATAGTCATCATGAAGGCATTCTACTTTCAAACTATGGAAAAAACTTTCCATAGCACTGTTATCATAACAATTACCTTTACCACTCATGCTGCATAACAGGTGGTTATCGGATAATAGCTTCTGATATTGGTCTGAGCAATACTGGCTGCCTCGGTCTGAATGGACAATCACATTCCCTGGAAAACCCCTGTGCCATAAAGCCATCATCAATGCATCACAAACCAACACTTTTTTTATGCGGTTAGACATTGACCAGCCAATAATTTTCCGGCTATATAAATCCATAACCACGGCCAGATAGAGCCAACCGGACTGTGTCCAGCAGTACGTAATATCACTGACCCATTTTTCATCGGGATGTATCGCTGTAAAATCCTGTCCCAGACGGTTAGGTGCAACCGGTTTGTTATGCTGACTATCGGTGGTCACTTTAAACTTTCGAGCTTGTTTAGCCCTTAAATTCAAAGCTTTCATGCGTCGTGCTACGCGGTTTTGACTGACCGACTCACCATCAGCATTCAGTTCTTCAGTGAACCGTGGTGAGCCATAACGTGCCTTGTGATGTTCAAATACTTTCTGTATCTTTTTGTCCAATTGCTGATTGGACTGCTCTCTTTGACTTAAAGGACGATTTTTCCAGGCATAAAAGCCTGGTCTAGAGACATCAAGCACTCTGCACCAGGGAAATAGAACCATCATCCAAATGATTTAAAATAAACGCGTACTTCACTTGAGGTGCTTCGCGAAGTACGTTGACGCCTTTTTTAGCAGTTCAACTTCCTCCTGCAAGCGCTTATTTTCAGCCTTTAACCGACGCATTTCTGCTTTTTCTTGCTGGTATTCCTCAACAGTTAAACCTCGGGACCTGGCTTCATCATATTTGGAAATCCAGGTATATAGTAAACCTTCGGATATATCCAATTCTCGAGCAACCTGGGCTTTGGGTTTACCTGACTCTAATGCCAGACGAACAGCTTCCTGTTTAAATTCTTCTGAATGTTTTCGGTTTTTTCTGGTACTCATTTTTTACTCCAATTTCACTGATTATCTCCTAAATTAAGATGTCTGTGAAATCGGGGTAGGATCACTTCTCCCAAACACATGAACGTTTACGAGGGCAGCTGGGGGTAACCTGTGTTCTGCATACCTGGGGACAGAATTTGCAACAGCATGTGCATATGCATTGTCTCATTCCCGGGCTAGCGCTTAAAGAAGGACGGGATGCGATTGAGATCATCCACAGTGATTATCTGTATCCGGTCAATGCACTGAAAAAAGTGTTTCGAGGCACACTGGTCAGCTTGATCAGAGGTGCCTGTCAGCAAGGCGAGCTATTTCGTATCAGCCGAGACAATGAAGTCGACAAAGTGCTGGATGAAGTGATGAGTAAAAACTGGTCAGTTTATATCAAGCCTTATCTGGAGAACCCTGAAACCGTGGTTAAATATCTCTTCCGATATACCTATCGGATCGCCATCAGCAATCGCCGGATCATCAAAGTCGATGAACAATCGGTTTACTTTCATTGGAAAGATTATGCCGATCATCATCGAAAAAAGATCATGAAACTGGATGGCGTGGAGTTTCTTCGTCGCTTCCTGATGCACGTCTTACCCAGTGGATTTATGCGTATTTGCCATTATGGTTATCGCCTAAAAGCGCCTACTTTTGGTTAGCCAATAGTGTTCGTCAGGTTCGCCTTGAACTCTTGCGGCATTTGCTCAAGCTCAGGGGCTCACTAGCAGATATCATTCGAACAGCCCAACTGCCTGCAGCAGAGTTCGCACCCTGTCTGTGCCCCTTGTGTCAGGAAGGTGCCCTGCGGAGGGTGTCTGAGCGGTTGACGCTAAAATATTGGCGACCATACTGACTCGATTGAAAGCGTCACATTAGCAGGTTGAGTTATTGAAAAGCAAGCCGTTTGAAGGCTTGAGGCCAGGTTATTGTCTGGTCAATGAAATACAGGCATAATGAGGTCATTACGTCATTGGAAATCTTATAAATACTGCTTCACCTCGACCTCATATAGACTATCCGACGTTAGCATCAGAAAAAAACTGAGTGGCAGCTTTGGGACGAGGCTGTGTGAAAACTAAATATCAATCTGCACATGGTGAAAATTTCATTAAAAAAAGAGCTATAGCGAGCATTTTCTAATAAGCATCATTATTATCCTCTTACTTGCGTTGATAATTAAAATAACTTGCATTTATATAGCCGGGGTGTTCTACCTGCTTGACACCTGGGCACCCCCGATATCAGCCAGTAGGCGCTGATAGACCGGATTGTTTCGCAGCAGCTTGTGGCCGGCTTCGATTAGTCTGTCCACCTGCTCATCGCTCAGGTTGAAGCTGGTTGGGATAGTGTTGAAGTAATGCTGCTGTTCGGGCTGTTCGATGTCTGTAAAGGCGAGTTTGACGAAATATGGTGTAGACGGTCGGTCCGGTGTTGACATTTCCTGCGTCCATTTATTCAGGCTCCGCTGCATGATTTCCAGGGTCGCGTCGTTGTAGCGGTGAAGCTGTACACTGCTCATCGAACCGATGGTTTCCCCTAATGATGGTTTCTTGTTCGTTTGGTTCATCTCCGGTTCCGGCTCGGTGGAGGCGTTGACGGAGATGACAATCGCGTAGCGCGGGTACTGGATCCCATTTTTCCTATAAAACGTCTGTGGGCCGCCCGCGAGTCCTATCACCTCATAGACTGCACGCAGGCCCAGGTTATCGGTGATGCCTCCATCCACAAAGTGAGCGTATTTGCGATTATCCTGGTCGTAGTAGGTTTCCAGGCCCCGTATGATCTGCCCCATCGCCGGGTTGTTGGATGTGAGTTCTGCGGATTTTTCCAGCCAATCAGGTTTCCCCACTAGCGGGCAGTCATAGTAGTCCTTGAGCACGACAGGCGGAAACAGGAGAGGTACCGCGGATGAGGCAGTGACGGCCCGCGCCACCGGGAACGTGGTGATGTCCGAGCAGAGCAGGTCGAAATACTCCTGAACGAAGGAAAAACGCACCCCGTAGGCCAAATCCGATGCATTAATGAGGATCAGTGGGCCGCCCGCGCGCTGCATGTCGGCAAAGGTTGCACCGTGGAATACCTGCTCGTCGTAGAGGTCCACCGCCATTTCGGTGCGACCCTCTGAGCTGAACCATCGCAGCGGATTAAGCACTCCCAGAACCAGCTCGTGCTCTATATCCTGCGTCAGGAAAACCGCCTTGAAGTCCTCGAAGGTGCGCTCCCCGTACAGCCCATAGTAGGCGGATGTGAAGCTGCCGCCGGAGACGGAACTGATGGTGTCTACCTCGTCGAGTAGCCTGCGTGGCTGCCCATCGATCATTACTGTGGTGTCGCGCAGCTCTTCCAGCACCCCGTAGGCCAGCGCAGCGGCCCGTGTCCCCCCACCCGAGAAGGCGAGCACCAGTCCAACATCCTCCGTATTTCCTCTGCCATGAATTTCCCCCATCGAATAGGGCTGGGCTGATGCCTGTTCGGTCGTGATTACAGTGTTGTCAATCACCCCGTAGGAGGCGCAGCCAGAAAGCAGCAGCAAGACGAAACCGGCAGCATACAGTTTCAACATTAAACACCTCCTTGCATTATTGCAGTCATGATGCCCCCCCCTTCAGGTTGCAATACCTGTGGGTGTCACCAGTCTTTAAACGGGCCTATTTCTTGTCTGTCACACCGTGCGCCGCATCGAGACGTCCGCGCAGCAGGTGTGCCCAGCTGTCCATGGCCTGCTTGGTATAGGCCCACTTGGAATAGGCTTTAGTGTAGCTCTTGACCCCTTTAATGACGCCGGATGTCCAGTTGTATTTCTTGCCGGGTTCCGTTTCGATGAAGGCGACAAGCTGTTCGCTGCTGTCGCTGTCAAGGGCCTCGACTTCAATACTGGCATGGCCGGTGAAAACGGTACTGCCGGCGTCGCCTTTTACGACACCGCTACCGGCATCAGCAACCCACGAGAACGGGATGACCAAGGTCGCAACAGAGGCCTCGGGTTTGTTCGGCACCAGGTCAGTAACAGCCACGCGCAGGCGCAGCACGTCAGGACCCGGTTCCGTCACCATCGGGTAGGCATCACCAACCTCTTTATTGACCGCTTCATAAAAATAGTCGGTCAGCACTTTTAGCTCGTCGGGATCGATTCCCTTGTAGTCACTGTCGTCCTTGAAGAAGACCTTGATGCGGTCGACGAGCAGCTTGTTGTACTTTCCATAATCGACTGTGGTGTCCTTATACTCATAGGAACCGTCATCGTTCGCTGTTTTCGAGATCTTCGAGTAGTCACTCAGGAAGCCCACGGCCTCGTAGTCGTCAAACATCAGGTCAGGATTCGCTGATGCAGCCGGTGCTGCAGGGGCTGTTTCTGCTGTCACCACAAAGGGCAACGCGAACAGGGCACTTAACAGCAGCACGGAGCTTAGCTTTTCTGATTTCACTTGTATTTCTCCTTAGGTTGGATCAACTAGAGATTTAATGACTATTTTTCATAACCGTGGCAATCAACGGGTGTCGGACGTCAAAACTCCTGGCGTATAGCGCCCGTGCCACATAACTAAACTACCCGACTCGTCCGCCCGTTTCCAGCGTGCCAGCGGCATGAGGAAGTTTTGAAGTGGTTCTTTTTTGCCATTCATCTTCCAACAGTTCTCTGGCCGCCTGTTCGAGGAACTCGGGGGCAGCCCACTGCTGCACATCAAAGTCGTTTTTGATGTAACCGTGGCTTAGCATGAAGTTCTTGCCGATCTCAACGGAGGCCAGGTTCTGCGGCGACAGGTTGGGCACCATGTCGATGTGCTTGATACCCTCGTATGTATCCTCAGGGTCAAGATAGAACGTTTGTTTGTCGAGAATCACCGCCGCAGCGTGCTTGTGATCGTTGCTCCAGCGCCCGACCTTAATCATGGCTTTCATGAACGCCACGACGAGTTCGGGGTGCTGTTCGGCCATCACATCGGTACAGGTGATGGCGGCGGGGATATTGGCTACCTGCAGGGTCCAGTCCGGGTATCGGGACAAGTCCTCGATCGCCTTCATCTTGCCCGTCGCTTCTTGCAGATGCTGGAACGGTTTGCTTTGGGTATAAATTGCATCAACGACACCATTCAGTAGTGAGGTTTCCAGTGGGCGGAAGGCTAGGTCGTACTTATGGTTACGCTTGAGCCACAACTCCGACGCATTGTCCATAGGATCCAGCATCTCTTGCTTGTTGTACCAGTCGTCGGCGTAGGGGAATTCCACAATCTCGACATCGTCGCGTGTCATGCCATTCATTCGCAGCATCAACTCAATACCCTGCTCCTCCTGGATGCGCCACCAGTCATTCTTGATCTGGTTCATGCTCTTCGAAAGACCGATCTTTTTGCCTTTCAAGTCGCTCATGCGATAAATATCGTCCCTGGAGCGCACCATCATGCAACCGCCTTCGTGTGGAGCGTGGGTCACCCCCAGCAGCTTGGTTCTGCGGATGTCCGCGTGAACGGCGACGGGCGGGAACAAACCACCGAAGCGGATCAGGTTGTCGAGGTTGTGGATGTAGTGTGGATACCAGTCGTTTCCACGGGCGGAACGTAAGAAGGCATACTTGACGCCAAGCTTCTTGTACTCCTCGCGGGCCCAGCCCAGTTCCTGGTCGACATTACTGGCGGACACGAGGGGGCAATTGGTGTAGTACACCTCTTTCCAGTTCAGTGGAACTGTGTTCAGTTTCGTATTTTCGAAAGTCGACACGTGAATTGAAGAGTCAGCAGTTGCATCACCGCTTTTATTTTTTTTGTTAGCCGTAGTTGATTTCTTACTCTTGGTTTCTGGTTGCGACGCTTCACTTACAGTAAGCTTGTCAGTGACCAGTCCAACAATTTCGCCTAGGTCTTCTTTCAGGTGTGGGTGAGCTGCTAACAGATCAAGCATGCTCGCGAGACCTTCTTGCAAACTTATCGGAGCTGCATTGTCTGCTTTAACTTTTTTGCTTTTAGCTGATACCTTTTTTTTGCTCGTTTTCTTTTTTGATGTAGCCATGATTCTGGTCCTCTTCTTTTCTCAATGCTCATCATCGTACGATGATGAGGACTATGCTTGATAGCAGGCTTGGATAACCCTGATTTATTGTGTTTGCTTGGATTGGTATTCCTCAAGGAGGATTTTCTCTGGATCAATGTCATAGACCCAGGGTGCCGAATTCTTCCAGCCGTTCCTCATCCTCTTGCCATTAAAGACGCTTCCGGCATCCTTTACTTTGTCACCTTCAAATCCATCAGTGACCGTATAGGCGTTTTTAAAACCGGCTGCCGCAAGCTCGTTGACTGCCTTGGCGCTGCGGTCACCTGACCGGCACATGACCAGCAGGGTGTCGTTCAGCCCGGCTAGTCTTTTGACCTCGGCGACAAAATCCGCATTCCACTTCGGGCCATATTCGGTTTTGCCGTTTTTCCTCTGATAGGTCACAAAGGCCAAGGGAATGTTCCAGGCTGTATCCGGGTGGCCGACAAAGGCGTACTCCTCAGGGGTCCGCACGTCGATGAGCTTCACCTTGTCAGGTGCGGCTTCCCACTTTTCATAGGCCTGCGCGGCGGTCACATAGAGACCAAGGGTGGTTTGTTTGCGTTCGGGAAGCTGACTGTCCTCGGGCGCAGCAAGTGTCGCCGTAGAAGCTAGCAGGATGGTTATAAAAGCGAGACTCGACAGCCATTTTGTGTTCATTGTTGATTCCCTCATTAAGTTAATGTACTAAAAATATGCAAGTATGCGCAGGTTTCTCCTTGCTGCAAATTCATGACTGCCTCCTGCGATAAGCCATTGAGAACCCGCGGTCTCGGACTTGCTTATTATTACCATCCCCTCCCTGAAGGAGGGAGGAGACAAACAATCAAGGGATCAGAAGCGGAATCTCGCACCCAGAGCCGGGCCGCTCATATTCATATCGTCAAGCATAAAATCCGAGTCGAAATCATAGTCAAGATAACGGTAGGCCAGCAGCACATCGCCCCACTTGAAAGTATAGCCAACGCCGACAAGGGCCTGCCAGGTGAGGTCGGACTGACCTGTGCCGACATCCGCGTAATAAGGCATATACCATTTATCATTCAGTTTGATTTGACCTCTGACACCGACGATGCCGTCCCAGACATGGTCTGACTCGGAGACCTTTTTCTGCCGCGATGTTTGCAGCAGCGCTCCTTCACGGCTGAGATTCAGTTTGACTTCGGTATCGAGCCACAAGTAACGCGCGCCGCCGACAAGATCCAGCACCACCTTTTCGTTGTCGACGAAGTTGTAGCCAGCAGCGAAGGTAGTAATCCATGACTTCATTTTTATATCTGTGTTGACAGTCCTGGTGATATTAATACCCCCCCCCCAGAATCGGTATGGTCTCGCTGCCACCATCGCTCTGAGAGATATCCAGGTAAATCACATCAGCCAGAAGTGACAGTTTGCCCTTGCGCGCCCCAAAGCCACCCATAAACGTCATATTGAGATCATCGAGGATATCGCTGAACGACATATCGATATCACCACCGGTTTGCGTGGTGGCGTCGATACCGGCCCCCCACAGATAGATACTGGCGTCATACTCCCACTGGTCATTGCCGGCGTCAGCAGCAGCCGTGGCGGATATCATGGACGCTAGCAGCATCAGGCTTGCAGCAAGGCATGCGACCGGATTTCTTTTCACTCGTAGTGTAGGCATTACTCTTCTCCCCATCTGGATGTTTCGTTGCTATTTCAGTGTATATGGTCCTCGGACCTCCTAGCTGGCAAGACCCACGCCCTGAAATAATCATGCGTATACTGATGCCGATGACCGGGGCAATGCAACGTCCCGTTTCAGTAGCAGCAGAACTTGCCGTTCCCGCCGATTGACAGCAACGCTTCGGATCGTGTCGTGTAATTCCGTTTTCGAGATTGTTCCCTTTGCTATTTACCTCGTCCCTATTCGTCTTCGCCGCCTGGCCGCGTGCACGCGGCCAGGTGCACTACTCACAACTCAGGCTTGCTACTGAGATTTCACCGGGCTAACCAACCCGCCCCTTCATGGTAGGAATCTTCTCCAGGGTCTTCAACTCAAGCGCATCTTCTAGCAATTCCCTTGCCGCTTGATCAAAGAACTCCGGTGCGGCCCACTTAGCTACATCGAAGTCATTCTTAATATAGCCGTGTTTAAGCATGAATTCCTTGCCGATATTCACCATAGCCAGGTTCTGCGCCGAAAGGTTCGGTACCATGTCGACGTCCTTGATGCCTCTGTAGGTGTCTTCGACGTCCAGGTAGTAAGTTTGCTTGTTGAGGATCGCGGCAGCAGCATGCTTATGCTCGTTGGCCCAGCGTCCTACCCTGATCATGCCTTTCATGAACGCGATGACAAGCTCCGGGTGCTCATTAGCCATGACATCAGTACATGTGATGATGGCGGGGATATTGGCCACCTGCAGTCTCCAGTCAGGGTACTGGGACAGGTCCTCGATCGCGGCGAGCTCGCCGGTCGCTTCCTGTATATGCTGAAAGACTTTGCTTTGCGAGTAGATAGCATCAACCTTACCTTCAAGTAGCGCAGTTTCCAGCGGACGGAAGGCCAGGTCATGCTTGTGGTCACGTTTCAACTGCCACCAACTCGGATTGACCATGGGCATCAGCATCTCGGGATCGTCGTACCAGTCATCCGGGTAAGGGAAATCCACCAACTGGACATCCTTTACCGTCATGCCGTTCATCCGTAGCATCGCCAGGATGCCCTGGTGTTCCTGGATACGCCACCAGTCGTTCTTGAGGGTATTGAGGCTCTTGGTGATGCCGATTTTTTTGCCTTTCAGGTCGCTCATCTGAAAGAGCTTGTCCTTGGCACGCACCATCATGCAACCGCCTTCGAAGGGTACGTGTGTTAAACCCAGCATCCGGGTCCTGCGCTTGTCCGCCATAACGTCGATGGGCGGGAACAGGCCGCCGAAGCGGATCAGGTTGTCCTGATTGTGAATGTAGTGGGGATACCAATCGGTCTCAGGGCGAGAGCGGAAATAGGCAAATTCGACACCAATTTTTGCGAATTCCTCGGCGGTCCAGCCTAATTCCTGGTCCACGTTGCTGGCAGAGATGAGAGGGCAGTTGGTGTAGTACACCTCTTTCCAATCCAGGCTGATCGTGCTTGTCTTCTTGCCGCCAACCTCTTTAATCACGGCCCTGCTACCTGCTTCAGCAGCCAACGCGCTGCCTGAAAATCCACCGGTAGCCAACGCAGCACCAGCGGCGGCGACTCCTCCAATTGATGCCAACGCTTCGCGACGGGTTATACCGTTCTCAATTGTTTTATCTTCAGTTGTCATTTTGATTATTCCTTGGTCTCACATGTGTATGTAATGCCCGTACTGGTGTGCGGACACCCTACTCGAACTGGCGTGTCTTGTACTCCTCCTTGAGTGCCTTGTCGTACTTCAGCACCTTGATCTCGCCGAAGTCTTTGCTGTACAACGGGTAACCCTTCTCGGCCCAGCCAGCGATGCCACCATGGACGAGGTAGACGTTCTTGTAACCATACCGGTAGAGGAAAGAAGTAAAATACGTGGCACGATGCTGACTGCGGCAGAAAACCCAGATCTCGGTATTCGGATCGGGCCAGTGCTTTGGTACAAGATACGGGTTACCGGAATCGATATTGTTCGCATTCAGAAGGTGGCCAGCATAGAATTCAGCACCCGTGCGAATGTCGAGAATGACGGCATCGCTTTTCTTCTCCTGGACCTCCTGCCACTTCTTGTAGAGATCGTCAACGGTAACGATGCGGTCCTGCGGAATGAGTGCCTGCAGTCCTGCAAAGACCTTCTTCTCTTCGTCCGCCGGTGTCGCGAAGCTCAGCACGGGAACAAGCAGGATGGTAGCAACGGCCAGACTCGACAGCCATTTTGTCTTCATTGTTGATTCCTCTTATCAAGTTAAGGCATTAAAAGTCACGCAAGGATGCACGAGTGTCATTCCGCTTCGAATGCATTTAATCACCTGTTAGTGTATCATTCTGATGTAAGTTGCGGTGGACATATCCGGACGCTGACTGGACATTTCAAGACAGGACAACTTATCCTCCTTGATAAAGATCAATAAACAGGCAAATAGGCACCATGAAACGATCTAGAGCAGAACCCATACACCTGGAATCTGTAGTGCGCATCGGCACCTTAATGGCCCTTCCGGCGGTTCTCCGGAGCTTGGGCGCAAACCCGGTTGAGGTGTTGGCCGAGGTGGGGTACGACCTCACGCTGTTCGACGACCCCGATAACCGGATTACCTACGCGGCCCGGAACCACCTCTTCGCCCATTGCGTGACAAGGACCAGTTGCCAACACCTGGGGCTCCTGATCGGCCGGCAAACCGGCCTGGACTCCCTGGGGATGGTGGGCTTGCTGGTGAAATACTCGCCAGACGTGGGTACGGCATTGCGCAACCTCGTGCGCTATCTGCATCTTCACGTCCGCGGCGCGGTGACAAGCCTGGAGACAGACGGTAACACGGCGAGTCTGAGCTACGAAATCTATCAACCCGGCGTCGAGGCTACCACTCAGATCGGGGATGGTGCGGTCGCTATTATCTACAACATCATGCGCACGTTGTGCGGCCCCGATTGGAAGCCTGCCGAGGTCCGGTTTGCCCACCGCAAGCCGGACGATGTAAGGCCGTTCCGTCAGTTCTTCCGATCCCCTCTGCGATTTGATACCGAGCAGAACGCGGTGGTGTTCGCAGCAGATTGGTTGGATCTTCGCTTGACAGAAGCCGACCTCGATCTGCGCCGCTTGCTGCAGCAACAGATCGATGTGCTCGAGGTCACGTACGGCGACGACTTGCCGGGGCAGGTACGGAGTGTGCTGCGAACGGCGCTCCTGACAGATCACGCCAGATCAGACCAGGTCGCCGCGCTCTTCTCGATACACAGTCGCTCGCTGAGTCGCCGCCTGAAAGATTTCGGCACTAGCTTTCAGGAACTCCTGGATGAGGGCCGCTTCGAGATAGCACGGCAGATGCTCGAGGACACTCGAATGGAGGTGAGCCAGATCGCTATGACACTCGACTATGCCGATGCGAGTGCATTCACGCGTGCATTCAGGCGCTGGAGCGGCACCACGCCCGCCCAATGGCGGGAGGATCGAAAGACTGCGAGCTTGCGCATGAAATAAATATCGCTGCTCACTTCCACATCACGAAATCGCCCCGGAATTTGTAACAGATCCGAAGGCAGCTTTGGCCAAATTGCCACCCAATCTTCCAGTCCCCCTCGCACCCGCCCCTCCACCAGGATCGGCGGTCTTTTTGTGCCCACCAAATGCTTTCCCACATTGAACACCGCCGTGGCCCGTGAACTGCGGCATTCTCGGTATCTTATTTGAATAGCACAAAGGGCTATTCACACAACCCTTCCAGCAACACCCCCAAAAACCCTTTGAATTAACCCTGACCCGCCACCCCGGCGGGTTTTTTCATGGAGGTAACCACGAATGATTGAATTCAAATCCGCCGAAGACCTCTCGAAGCTCTCCCCCGACGATCCCGCCTTTCCGATCGTCGAAGACCTGGTCAAACGACTCATCACCGATTACATCGCCGAAGGTTACGACTACATTCCCGAGGACGACGGCTACACCATCCTGGTGGAACCCGAAGATGCCGACCGTGAACTCACCGAGCTCTGGCCAGGCTGCCGTCTCACGAATATCCTCTGGGAAGGCATCACCCAGAGAGACGGCTTCTACATAGCAATCTACCTCGCCAACAATGAATACGGTTTGTGTTTCGTCATTCCGAACGCGCCGTGGGTCAACGGCGAGCTCAGAGAAGTCATCGAGATGAACCTAAGGATAGGCAATTCAATGACACTTTTCAATCTATAAATTGGAAAAATTTAGTATTTTGATATCTTAAGCCCAGTGGATGGCGGCATAAAATCCAGAAAAAATGAGTTAAAAAATAAAAAGTCCTGTTTTGTTTGGATTACACTGATTTTTGTGCAAGAAAATTCCAACTCGCAAATTTTGAATTTTGCAGTATATACCGTCAGAAAATGGATGTTATGTGTTATTTGTTCTCACCAGGAAACACATTGATTGAACTCATATTCAGGGATAGGCTGCCCATTATCATCAGTGAGTTCATCCTGGTTATAATCAATCCAGCTTGGTGGTCCTCGTGCTGGTGATAATACGGGTGGTTCGATGACCTCCCCGATAGATGTCAGGATCTTGTAGATAACTGGTTTGTCCTGAATAACGGCTATGACTTGCATTTCTGCACCGCATTCTGGGCATAACAGAGGAAACAGGTTATAGATTCTGGCAAGAAGCATTGCCCACAAGTAACGATTCGGTGGTCGTTTAGGCTTATCTTCCTGTGCCTGCTCTACAGGCTCATCATTTTTGTCTGCTGTTTGTATTTCGATAGCACCCTGAGCGAGTGACTGACCTGCCATTGCCGTGACTGAAGCCCGAAAGGGTGAATTGGAAGCCAGAACTCCGTAGTATCGATGACGGTGAATGCGTGGTGGTGGAACCAGAGTTGCAGCTTGTCAATCAGCTCCAGTGATGTGAGTTTGAGTTGTGTCTGACCATTAGCTAAGTGTTTATTAAGTTGTAATATCAGCGTACCATCGGGTTGTTGCTTTATTGGTTCCAGTGCGAAGGGTGGACGGGCACAATATCGTAACGATCTTTCCAGTCCTTCCCGATCATTTTCATGAATGCATGAATCCCATTAACTGAAAAGCCGCCACTGCCATTCCAGGTTTTAGTGTTTTCTACATAGTGGTCCTCAAGCAGACCATTACATTTGAAGCTTTTGAGTACTCGCAGGCGAACACGTACCTGAACGGCCTGAATATCTTCTTGGGTAATCGTAGTTAGCTTGTGAAATGTTATCTGGCTGTCAGAAATCTTTTTTACAAATACACCGTCAATAATGACACAGTGAAAATGTACATCGACAAAAAGTGATGAACCGAAACGGTGTATAAAGCCCATTCCACCGATTTTGACTGGACTTTCAGAATCCATCTGAACGTATTCAACTCGTTGTTTTTTGATACCATCAAGAAATATTCGCAAAACCTTGCCGGTAATTTTGGGGTTGTGATACAGGAAATAGCGTAAACGTTTAGGTAGCGATAATACCCACTGACGGACTGGCACTTCGCCTAAATCGCCTACTCTTGGCGGGAAAACATGATCCACCTGATGGGCAGCGGTTTCGACCATTCGACGAGCATTACAGGATGGGCAAATGCCATGTCCCTCTTCTAAGGAGCCTACTTTTGGTACAGGAAAAGGCTACCAAATATTCATGACCGCAGGTACAGCGTACCCGTGCAAACCCATGGCACAATAAACCACATTCGAGATATTTGCGAAAATCTTTTTCCACATGAGAAGAGACATGGCCACCTTCGTCTTGTGTTTGTGTGATCAGGGTTTCCAGATATTCCTGAAAAACTTTATATTTGACACAGTGTTTTCAGGGTGTCTCGGTTGATAAATTCCGGGAGGAGCATGATGACAGGCTTTGTCTTTGTTTTCATCCATCCCTCCAGAGTAAGAAATATCAGCTTTTGGTTATAGAAGCACATGATATTATTTGTAGGATGTTGGTGGCTGGTAGTGTAGGAATACATATAGGCTGTGGAAATTGAAATTCATCGGAATTAGGCAATTTTAAGAACCATCCACAGCTGAATTGCTGCTTTTTACTATTGACGTTAGCATCGAAAAAAACTGAGTGGCAGCTTTGGGACGAGGCTGTGTGAAAACTAAATATCAATCTGCACATGGTGAAAATTTCATTAAAAAAAGAGCTATAGCGTAAATATTAAGAAAGTATCAGTAACAAATATCTATAATATTTACGTGAGGAGCAAATGTATTTTTTCACTGTGGAGTTTTAAGCCACGAGCCTCGGACGAATGCGCCTGAATAGAGAAGCAGGTAATATTAGTTTTTTGGTTGCAACACCGACTGTTACACATGTGTTTGTTGCTATTTGTTGAATAGGCACTGAACACCAGGCAATTCATTAACTAAATTATTCCCTATCTGGAATGTCCGATTTATGGCTCAACTGAGACATCCAAACGATTATTGGTATGTGAATTGTTCTTATTACTGTCTGGCAGATTAATTCTGAACAAATACACATAAAAGTACACATAATTTGCTTTTATTTTCTCAACTTGCTGTATTTGTAGAATATTTATTATTCAGGGAGATAATCAATTCTTTGGAGTTGCCCACCTCCCTATGGCAGTGGGGGCAAATAGCAGGGTCATACTTAATCTAAAGTCACTGACTTGTTGCACTCCGTATCAAATGGAAGACCTGCCTTCTCATGCCAGCGACCATATTGTATCGTCAATGTGGATTACATTCATATCTCGGTCAAACATTACATTGCCCTACCAGATGCCTGTACACGCATTCTATCGGCCTTTTTCTCATAAGCCATACGCTCACCCTCTGACATCAATTCAATCTGTTTCTGCTTTTGTACAGCGCGTGTGGCGGATGTTAATGGCCTATATTCCCATAATGCACAATCATCAGATGGACAATCCTCGATTTGAGCCAGATTTGTACCTCCGGTCATTGGGTCATAAATACAATCTTCACATTTGGCCTTGATGGCCTGTTGTCTTGTTAATTTCATTTGTTACCTCATTAGTGTGGATGGGCCGGAATAGCCTCTGTAAGTGAGTATCCGTGCATATCGGGCCTTGACCCTTACAAACGTACTACTGCGCCGTGTTTACTGAACTCACCCAGGAAACGGTCTACATTAGGGCCGCGATACCAGATAGCAGACCCTCTGGTATTAGCCTTCTTTGCATTGCCGTCTGGTGATATAAAATCAATCCTTGATGATGGGAAGCAAACTGCATCGGCAGCGGCTAACATCTTCTGACTGTATCCAGTCTCCATCTTGGCAGAGATCAGTGAAATGGATTCAGTAACGTCTGGGGAGTTGATCAGATAATCCACCCATATTTCGGCATTACTTAGCTTTCCAGTTTTACCATATGGCGGATTTATCGAAAACTCGTCCAAACCAGTTCTGTGTCAGGCCGTCATCCACTTCTGTGAAGTGATGTTTAGCGATCACGTTATGACCTGGGTCAGAGCATCGGTCTAAGTCAATCTCACCCATGACCAGATCTACCAAACGGAGAATGTATCCCGGGGGTATACCATTCATTCGACTCGCTGCTCATCTGGTTAGCGATATTTTGTTTCTTTTTTGCTTTCATTGCGTTTCCTCGTAAAAGTAAAATTAAAATAAAATATCCGTTATAATTTTAAGTAGATTTTATCTTTAGGGGGCTTGGTGCCTCGTTAATTAATATTGAATTGACCCCCCCCTCTCTAGGCCAGATTCGACTATACCACCTATACCAACTCGCTTAGAGTCAATGGCAGCAAGGGTTTAAGTGGTATGTCTCACCCGTACACCACCTGCTTCCACCACCTATACCACTGGTTCTGGTGTACCGCTGATAGAGGGGCGTATAGTACCGCCTGTACCACTTCAGATTTACTACTGTATAGCTTTGCGGCTGGTGGTATGGGTGGTTGTAGTGGAATCCACCTTGCAGAGGGGGTATAGTTTTTTTCATGCTGCATTCTGTGGCACCGGGGCACTTAATCAGTTCATGCATACTTTTTAAATCCTTTACCGATGGTAACGGGCGTTTTAATGCCAACCTTTCATGCAAATCACCGTGGATTGCAATTGAAATTCCCAGACCTCTACCCTGTTGCTCCACGGTAATCGACTCGTTATTGTGGCAATAATTTAATCTGCTGGTGACAGTCGCTCTGTTCAATTCCATAATTGCAGCCAGCTTTCGATATGATGTATTTTATAGGATTCATCATAGAGTGATAATTTTGATTGTGGGGCTGTGACCCAATCAACTTGCCTTGTGATAATATGCCTGTGTTGCATTCTTTTATCTCCATCATGGTAAGGTTCACTTTTAGCAAGGGGATGCTTCTAATGTTACTCATGCCACTATCTCCTCGCAGGCCATGATCAGTAAGCCAGACATCAATGTCTGACTTCAGCCAATAACGCTGATTTAAAATCTTTGATTTAGGTTGGGGGAACTTGCCATCAGCAATCCAACGGTTGATAGTTGGAGTAGAGCGGCGTGTTGCTTTCCGTACGTCTGAAATAACGTACAGTATTTGTGGGTTGTCTATTAGCACTTTCATATCCTCTCGGGTTTAATTAACTTGAGAAATGATATGAATTGATATATTAAAAGGCAGTAGAATCTTTTTCAGGAAATTAGTTCTACTAATTGAAGGTTGTTGTTGATATTGCTAATGAATTAGGCCTCTTCAAAAAAATGAGTGGGTTCTTTCTGGTTCTGGAAGGTTCCCCATCGTATGAAACAAGGCGATTTTAAGTATATCGTAGTTCTTAAATCCATAAGATCTTCTCGTGACCAGATTTATTTTATGATTTAAACCTTCCACAAAGCACCCGAAGAAACGCTTTTTTGGCCTTAAACCAGTTCATCAATAAGGGTGAGATGGTTCCTGAGTGTTTTAACAAATTTTTTCATTGGCTCAAGGTTTGAATCCATGGCTCCGTGTACACCATTTTTTTAAAAACCACTCAGCCCAATACGGTGATTTATAGTGCCAGAATGCCTGGAAACTCACTTTTAGCAAATAAGCCCTGACGGTTTTCAAATCCTCTTGCAAAATATCTTTTAATTTGGCATCCTGATTT
>CAWIHS010000004.1:0-638289 GCA_963836005.1 uncultured Gammaproteobacteria bacterium
ACCCTTGCTTCCGGGTTTTTCTTCTCACAGGAATTTAAAAATAGAGGTACAACTAACCTGGAATTTGTCCAGATTGCTTATCTTACTCTGCTAGGTCGTGATCCAGTAGGTGATCCTGGCGTTGATTTCTGGGTAAACTCATTAAACAGTGCCACCAGGACACGTGAGATAGTGATCGCCGGATTTCTTGGCTCCCCAGAGTTTGCAGCTATCGCCGCAGACTATGGAATTAAAGTTAAGTAATCTAGCTTAAACTCCAGGCATCCTATCCTATGTATGACTATAAATTCTACATAGGGTAGGAGTCGTTTAAAATTTATAAATATCTTAAATAGTCAGTCATTCGTTTTATCATTTCAAGAATCATCTTCTTCTTACCCATCAGTTTTCTGCTGTAACAAGTCTTTTTTTAAAAAGCATTCTCACACCGTCCAAACTTAAGGTTACTGTCGAAAGCAGTTTTGTTCTCGACAAATGAGCTAGGATGATATTACCAGTTTTGTTTTCTATATGTTTGCTGTATATACTGTAATTTTACCCTGTTGGGGCAGAATGAGTTCTAAGTTTTGAAAAGGACGTACACAAGTATTTTTGCTGCAATAGCCGAGTACAAGATATTAGAACCAGCCATTGTGATTTTTTGGTAACTATTCAGCGTATTTTAGATTTATACGTAAGTTCTTGATATCAGGTGTTTGCGTAAGAAGTGTATGTGGCATGGATGCCACATTCAAGCCTACGACATACATGGAAGTATAAGTGCCGTGGGAGGCAGGAAGCCGGGAACGACCATGGACGTATTTACGGCGTCTTCTGGAGCAAATTCCTGGTGTCAAGGACTTTTTCAAAATTACGCTGAATAGTTACATTTTTTGTTATATTAGTGAAAGAATGAAATTTTATAAGTTATCAATGCCTTTAGCCTTGTTAATCTCCTTTCTTATGGTTGCGGTACTTGGCTTTTATTCATTAAATGCGATCGTAAAATTTAATGAATATAAAAATGTAATCAAACCCGATTTGGAGTTGACGGCAGATCGATTTCATTTTTTTTTAAAAAATGAGTTCAAAAGAGACTGGATGAAACTTACTGCACCAGATCCTTTAACTGATGAACAGTCGCCATTAAAGTCATTTCATATCACAGTTGATCAAGTAGCTATGGACAGTCTAAATGAAAATTTGCCTGTCAGCGGTAAGGACCATTTTGTAGATGCCTATCTGAAAGTAAGCGATGATCCCGAAAAAATAAGGAAAGTCAAGTTACGCTATCGTGGAGATAACAATTACCATTGGCTGTATAAACAAAAATCATTACGTATTAAGTTATCTAACAATGATAACTACAATATGGAAAAGAAATTTAATTTACTTAATCCACCCCATTGGTTCAGTTTTCGAGATATTTTAACTTACGATATATCCAGAAAAATAGGCCTCATATCTCCAGATTATTTTCCTGTCAGAGTATTTATAAATGGTCAATATATGGGGGTTTATATTTATTTGAGTCAGATTGATGAAAGTTTAATACGCAAACATAGACTCATGCCCGGAAGTATTTATGCGGGAGATTTTGCTCCAAAAAACGAACAGGGTGTGAGTGATTTATGGTATAAAGAAAAATACTGGGAAAAGAAGGCAGCAAGAAATACTGAACAGAAATATAACAGAGAAGATATAAAATATTTCATCAAGGCCATAAATGATTTTAATGATCTGCAGTTTTATGAATTTGTTAATCAAATGATGGATAAAAATAATTTATATCTGTATATGGCACTGGATGTATTATTTGCTACGGATCATCATGACTTTCACCATAATCATAAAATCTATTTTGACCCTTATAAGGGGCAATTTCGTCAAATAGAATATGATTTAAGAAACTGGAATGCAGAAGCTGAAAAAGATCTATCAAACTATCCTTTATTACACAGAATAAAGTTAAATCCGATCCTGGAATCTGAAAGAGATACAGTTATCTATACATTATTAATGTCTGAATATTTTGATTTAGACAAATTGCAGCAAAAATATTCAGCGGTTAATGAAATGATCTCTGATGATCTGAAAGCTGATTATTTTTTTGATACTGCTGAGCATCACTGGAAATTATTAAAAACCAACTGGATATCAGTGCCTGTTTCTTATCATGAATATGAAGAACGGGTGCAAAATGAATTATTGATTTTAGTAAAAAGAAAAGCTCATTTGATAAATTATTATAATAATTCACATATTTCATTTCGTATTACCAAGCTAACAAATTCTGAATATGAAATTACTTATCAAGTTTCCGGAAGTTCTCCGATCCGCTTAACCCTCGATTCAAATATAAAACCGATTAAAATTTGTAAAAAATTACCAGCAGAGTGCCAAAGCGTTAATGATTTCGGGACATTGTTTCCCGGGAAAAAAATATTAAAAAATCAGCAGAAAAAACGCAGCAGCTATCTCCTCGGTAATGATCTGATACAAGACGCGCCTTTATATTATACTTTTATTATCAGAACGGATGAAAATATCCATGAATTACTCAAGCATGACATCAGTTATGTTAATAACATAACAGGAAAGATTATCATGCCTGTGGAAGGGAAATTTACTGTAGACGATGTAGCTGACTCGATTCATCCGTGGGAATTACCATCAGAAAAGCATAAAACTGAGATACTAGAGGGGCTTATACATGTAAATGAGTCATTGATATTTGATAAAAACACCACCGTAATAATAAAACCAGGCACAATATTTTTACTGGATGCGAATATTTCAATCTATTTCTATGGCAAAGTTACAGCATTAGGCACCCCTGCACAACCCATCAAATTTTTGGCATCAGATCCTGATAAACCATGGGGCCTGGTTGCCCTGCAAGGTAAAGCAACAACCGGCAGCAGATTTGACTATTGTGAATTTGAAAATGGCTCTGTAGACACGAGAAACCTTATTCACTATACAGCACCTTTCAATATTCATGACATGGACTGGTTCGAAATAAGACACTGCAAAATGGGTAAAAATCATCTTGGGGATGACAGTATGCATATAGCTTATGCAAAAGGAATTATAGATAGTTGTGAATTTCATGATGCCAGAAGTGATGGATTGGATATCGATATTTCTGAAGTAAACCTGAGTAATAACATCTTCTTTAAAAGTGGAAATGATGGTTTAGATGTGATGACTAGTAAAATTAATGCCTCAAATAATATTTTTATTGATACTGAAGATAAGGGTATTTCTGTTGGAGAGTGGTCAGAGGCTATTATAAGCAATAGCTTCTTTCTAAGAACAGGAATCGGTCTGGAAATCAAAGACAAGTCAACGGTAAAGGCAGATAATTTAGTCTTTGTTGAGGCTAAAGAAAAAGCAATTAATTTATATAATAAAAACCAGCGTTATGATGAAGGCGGTCATCTGGATGCTGATGTTATCTTCCTGCTGGGAAATAGCAATGTAACTGCGGATAAGCGTTCATCTGTAGGGATAAAAAAGCAAATTATCAATACCTTACCTGAGCTGACTCAATTTCAATGGTATTCAGTCATTCAAAACACCCCATATATGAAACAGCTATTAGGGCTTGAGACAAAGTATGCTGAATAACAAATATTTGCCAAGTTCAGGATTTGTGCTTGTATTGTTAACCTGTTGTGCTTGTCTTTTATTCGTAAAATGGACAGTGGGTCCATTAAGCTATGAAAATGCACTCATAGAAGAAAAGCCGGACCACAATAATGGTTTAGTGTATTTACACAGAGGGAAAGATGGCTGGAGTACAGGAAACACTGGGAAAATTCACCTAGTGACCAATCAGGATGCTGATTATGTATTAAAGTATTTTACCAGCAGTCCGGAAAAACATGAATTTATTGTTGTAGTTATGTTAGATAATAAAAGACTTAGCAGGAAAAAAATTATCAGCGGCAGAGTCTACGATCTGACGATTTTCCTTGCTAAAGGACTACACGATATTTCGGTGTCGATTAACCATACATTTAATCCAAAAGAATTGAACATGAGTCAGGATGACAGAAACCTTGGGGTACACTTCGAATTAAAAAAAGTAGTAGATAAAGGATGAGTAATCTGCAGGTCTCACGCAATGAATTAAAATATTATATTTCAAATATTGAATATCATGCCCTGGTTAATCGACTTGCACATGTGATTAAACCTGATGCTTACAGTATACCGAATCAGGGATACTTTATAAGAAGTCTGTATTTTGATTCATATGATGATGAATGTTTGTATGAGAAGCAATCTGGTGTAATGTTTCGGCAGAAATATCGTATGAGAATTTATAATACTAACAGTAAAACGGTCAAATTCGAAATAAAAAACAAATGGAACAATCAGATTTTTAAAGAAACGGCCATGATCAGCAAAGAGAGTGCTCTTCGTGTCATTGATGGTGAATATCAGGAACTTTTAAATTATAAAAATCCTGTGCTGAATAAAATCTACAAAAAATTTACCGAAAAGCTATATAAACCAAAAGTCATTATTGATTATATGCGTGATGCATTTATGTTTGATTTTTTTAATTTACGCATAACCTTTGATAAAAATCTGCATTCAAACAACACAGATTTTGATCTTTTTTCAGATAATCTGCATACTCTACCGGTCATTCTGGAAGGTAAGCAGATATTAGAAATAAAATATGAGCATGTACTTCCTGAGTATATTCACAGAACACTTCAGATAGATGCGTGTGAACGGATGGCCATCAGCAAATATACCTTAGGCAGACGTTTTTTTAAACTTGAACAATGGGAAGATAATTAATCATGGAACAACTGACTTTTAGTGATATTTTTAACAAGAGTTTTGTTGCGATGCAAAGCGGCATGGAAAGATTTAGTGCCATAGAGATACTGATTAATCTCGGTGTTTCATTTGTAGTAGGTCTGTTTATCTTTTATGTGTATAAAAAAACATTTCAGGGTGTGTTGTACCAAAGAAGCTTTAACGTTTCTCTGGTTACGATTAGCATGATTATTACTTTAATTATTATGACGATCAGCGGTAATCTGATCCTTTCATTGGGGATGGTTGGAGCACTGTCTATTGTGCGTTTTCGTACTCCGATTAAAGATCCAGTAGACCTGGTCTTTATTTTTTGGGCCATCACCATAGGTATTGCAAATGGCGTTGGGTATTTTAATCTTTCTATTATCGGTTCGGTCGTTATGAGCATAGTGTTGTTGTTTATGACGCGCAAACCAGAACAAGAGCAGCCGTATCTGCTGGTCATTCAAATTGCAACTCTATCAGATTCAAAATCCGTTATACAAGAAGTAAAGCAAGCAGTTGAACTTTTTATGTTGAAATCAAAGACGGTCACCTCTCAATATACTGAAATTACCGCGGAAGTCAGGCTCAAACAGGAAGATACTGAATTTATCAATAAACTTCATGAAGAAGATAAGGTGCTTAAAGCGACACTCATTACATATTCTGGTGATTTAGCACAAACTTAAATCTGGCAGGCACTCAGTGTAATATTTCAAATATGCTTCTAAGTCTCAAAAATGCAACTGATTGAAATTATATCAATTATGATAATTGTAGATGCTTGGCCGACAACGGGCCGGTATGCTGAGTAGTTATAATAATATTTCTATTGGTGGGAATAAGCATTTAACAACTCAGTGAAAGTTATACAGGCAAATATTAAGATGGGCATAATAAAGTTGTTAATGGTGTTGTTAATTGTATTTATATTGTCTCTTCAGAGACTTGGGGCCGCTGCAAATTTACAGCAAAACTATTACACTACAGAGCTATCTGAGCCTGAGTTTCAGCATTTGATGCGGCAATTTTCTGCTGCAAAGTCCTATAATTTTACTGACACGACAAATAAATATTTTGCAATATATTATGATACCCCTGAGCTTAAATTAAACAAGGAATATCGGTATTTACGTTATCAAGCCAGAGAATATTTTTCCAGGAAACAAAAGCGTAAATACGAGGAAAATATCACCTATTTAAGCAAGAATCAGCAACAGCGAATTATTTCTGTAAAACATTACAACCGTGTTAAAAGCCTTGAGGGTAAACATCCACTGCTCAGTCTAATAAAACGAAATGAGCGGAGTACTTTTATAGATGTTCTGGATAATGATGGCATACCTTATCCGATGAGATTGAAACAGATTTTTCAGGTTGCTAAAATTGTCAACACCTATGAACTTTTAAAGCATGATGAAAAAGTTGCGACCATCAATTTGGCACAATTAAGAGTCTCTGCCTTTAATCAAGATACAGAATTTTCAATATTAACTCTTATCATGTCTGAAGCAACTTCAGGCACAGCATTGCAAAATGAACTAGTTGCGGCGCTGGGTTTGGAAAATGCGCTATCCTATCCTACTGAATATACCGCTGTGTATACAAAAATGCAGCAAACAGTGAAGTTTTTTCCATGGATATTCCAATATCCGTATCTGGTAAATCTTTTATATGCTTTAGGCTTAGGATTACTTGGTGGATTTATTATCTGGAGTTTGTTTAGAAAACGATTAAAGAATTCCTGAGTTACCATTCATCATTTTCTTCATAACCCAGAGAAACAAGCACATTCGGGAACATTGTTTTGAATAATGCTCTGGATTCCTTATCAAAGTGATTTTTCCAATCACCTGAAGTACCTTTCCTTAGATGCATATCCGTTCTGTTTTTTTTCATTTTTTTGAAACTATAGTTGTCGGCGATTTCCAGGCATCTTAGAACTGCTTGAGGAGTAAAATTATAATGTTTAAAAATAGCTGTGAAAATTTCAACTGGTGTTACCAATAATTCTTCATATTTGACTTCTATAAAGTCTTCATTATCATAATCCCATCTGATCATCTCATGGATTGTTTCTTTACCTATATGATTCATTTCAAATATCAATCCCTGCTTATCATCTAAAGAATTCAACTGTTCTTTATAGGTAAGTCCATTAAATTCAGAACGCGGCTCATTTGCCCACTCTTCAGCCGTCCATTTATGATAGTGAAATCCGGAAACGATGACATCCCGGGGATCTCGTATCAAATGTACGCCTCTATAATTCTCTAAAAGACTAACATTCATGCGTGAGTGATCATCAAAAAAAATATCAGCATCACCAGTCAGATCTTTTTGCTGGCAGTACTGGTAATTTAGATGGTATTCGTGAGCTATATGACTGAGAATGTTATGAAACCAGGTTGTCCCTACCTTATGATGGCAGGCAAATATCATTAAGTACTTCACATTGTTATTAAATATAGTTTTCATAAATATACTAAAAATTGTATCTGGTGAGGTTCATGCAAAATAACACTTGTGCCTTATATCAGGGTAAAAATTAGTCAAAAAGCGAAGTTTACATGCAGTATGCATTTTGAGCTGATAATTTAAACAGATATAAGGGATGCGGGAATAATTTTGCAAATTTCTCTTTTAAAAAGATAGGCGGTATTATTTAAAAAAATAAAAAATTATCACATGCTATATACTAACATAGACTATTCCTTTCTAGCCATGGACTATAACGGAAATCTGAATTCTTTCAGCGGCTATCTATACCAGCGTGGTCCAAATTTAAAAACAAATAACACCCACATTAAATTTGCTACATGAATCTTGATGCCGCTTGACAAAGTTTTTTACAAATGGCTTTTCTAGCCCATCTTCAAAAAAAACAAATACACGGTGATTTTCTTTATGGCTTAATAAAAGCTCTTTTTCCAAATCACATTGTTTAAAACTTCGTGCTAAATAAGCACTATTAACAGGAATTGTTCCAGCGCGGGCTGCAATTAGCTGTAACTGAATTTTAATATTTTTAAGCTTTTCATCTCCACATGAGTAAGAAGGAATAATATACATAGATTCTTTGCCATAAAGATATTTTTTCCATTGAACTTTATCCAGTCTGAAAAAAGAAGGTGATTTACTGGATAAAGTCAATATCTGTCTGATGGGCGCAGTATCAATAGCTTGCAAAATAACCACAATAACAAGCAGAGCCAGGCTTTTTTTTGCGCCATAATAACGAAAAGCGTAGGTTATAAGAAAAATGCTGAGGGCATAGATTGTAATCCAGAAAAAACGACCGCTCGCTCTGAACTGGTTAAATATATTTTCTAAAAAAACAGGTAAACTTACTTGATAAACAAGCGTTGTGCCTGCATAAACATAATTTGACAGGGCATATAATGTAGTCAATAAAAGAACCAGTAAAATGGGCCAATGATGTTTAAAAATATTTTTAGCATTAATGATGATCTGCGGAGATATCATCAAGAGCAAAAAAATGATCCCTGCACCCAGATAAGCATAACCTTCAGAATACTGTCCACCGGTTGCATCTGGTGAGCTTCCATATAGAAAAAATGGCCAGGTATATTTTTTTTGAAATGTCTGTTCTAAAAGTTCCCATCCACTGCTGGTAAAGCCGCTTCCAGTACTCGAAAATGGGCTATACAGATTCATGGAATAATAGCCATATCCGTAACTGGCCGCAATGCCTTTGCCAGGCTCAATATAGCCGAGTAAAAGTATAAGACAGAAAAGCAGGATGAGTGTTAACGTTAACGCAGCGATAACCCATTTTCTTGTAAGAGCCTGTAAGCAAAAAGCCGCCCTTGTGAGGGTGGCGATAAAAATGGCAAACACCATTGCCATGATATAGACATGTGTCAGGAGGCTTACTATTATGAGCAATACATTATAAAAAACCAGTTTTTTGGGATGTTCTGACACTTTAATGGCGGTATAGCAATAAAGACCTAAAATAATTAAAAAATGGCCATGTAGCGCTGCGTGATTCCATCTATGCAGCAGCACAGGCGTCAATAATGCCAATATCGTTGCAAAAACAACCGGAGCAGCGCCTCTGATATTCAGTGTATAGAGTACCAGAACCATGGCTATTCCGTTTAAGATATAACAGAGTGATATCCATAAACCAAAAAAATTAAATGCGTGTGAAAAAAGAAACTTATTTATTAATTTTAAAAAAAGTGAAACCAGGGGAATGCTGTCAGCAAATATAAGACTGGCACCTTCGGGTATAGATAAAGCAGGAATATGGAATAATGGCCAACGCCACTCATCATTGAGAAAATACAGATAACCCGTTAAATGGCTCGCTCGATCCGAGGAGACCGTTTCCCAATACAGGTTATCTCCAAGCATAAATTCGGGGGAGAAAACAGAGAAAACAAAAATAATACCAATGCCGGCACTCAGTAATAGAGAGGATCGCAGACTTATTTCATTATTGGGTATTGCAGTGTTGGCGTTGTTCATAAATGATTTTTTATTTAATAAGTGTTCCTAAAAATATGCCCGTTTAGCACAAGACCCTGCAGTGCATCGTTGCGACTTTTTTGTTAACATAAGTGATGCTAATATGTGTGAAATGGGGTATTGCATGGTCTGCTGCGATGTTTCAATACTTATGGACACTATTTCCGAACAGCTATTTTAGTAATTTAATCCTCGCCTGAAAAAATCAATTACAAGGCAAATAATCGAACATTGCAGGTTAAAACTGAGAATGTTATCCGTTATCTTTTACAAAACATGTCTGTAAATTCTTTACAATACTATCCCAGCCAAAATTTTGCTCAACGTACTTCCTGGCACTTGATATATCAGTATGATTTTCGATATTGTTAATATAAAAATCAAACTGGTCAATATCGCATTCAGCAATCAGCCCGGCCGGTATATTTAAACCCCTTGCTCCAACAACCGTGCTGATCACCGGAATTCCGCTGGCCATATAATCCAGCATTTTAAGATTTGTTCCGGAACCGCTGAGCATCGGGTTAATAGCAATATCTGCAAGACTTAAATAGCTCACTTTTTCAGCATCATCGACGACGCCTGTAAATCCAACATTAGCAGGCCTGGGCTGCATAGCAAAATAATTTCCTACGCTGCCGATAATAATGTATTTAAAATCGGGAGTCTTGCTGGCAATTTTGAAGATTTCTTCTACGGCTTCAATATTGGGCTGATGCCAGCTAGCCATAAAAATAATAATTTTCTGCTGTTCTAATTGCAGCGATGTTTTTATACTTTGTCGTTTGGCTTGCGTGATAAATGCTGTACTGAGTAAATCAACCCCATTTGGAACAAGTAAGGCTTTGGTTTTATCAAAGTTATAGAGTTCTTCCATCATAACGGCGTCTTCCATAGCGCATACCGAAGTCAACCAGGCATCATTACAGGCATGACTTTCTGCTTCAAAAAGCTTTTTTAAAAGTTGGCGGTTAAAAGGGGTATCCTTCAACATCTGTTTTTTTAGCGAATATTCTACATTCTGAGAGTCATGAATAATGTGTTCTGATGTTATGCTTTTACATAGTGGATAGGTGTAAGGTTGAGTTGCAATCAAAAAGTCTGATGTTATATAGGACTCCTGAATGGCGTCCCTCAGCATGACCGTTTCTGCATACAGATCCAGCATAGCAATATCTGTGATAGGTATACCGGCATTTGCTTCAATTTTACGTTCTTTTTCAGCGTGCGAAGCACTTTTAGGAATTCTGATTTCGAAAAGATTGGAAGCAATTTCAGTTTTGCTAAATTTTTCACGTTCATTCACCAGACAGATGACTTCAACGGTCGCGGTTCTGGCTAATTCTTTATACAGGTAAAAGACTCTGTTCTGGCCACCGCCACGCGGAGGATAAATTGGGTATGTGGTGACAACAGTCACTTTTATTCGTTGTTGACTGTTTATCTTAGCGTCTGTTGTTGCTAATAATTTTGCAACCGTGTTTTGCCAGGTGATTTCCTGAACTCTAGTCCTGGCCGCTTTACCCATACTCTTACACAGGTGTGGATGCTCAGACAGATAATCAATGTTAGTGGTTAATTGTCTAACATCAGGTTCACAGATCAGACCTGTTTTGTTGTGTTCAACAAACTCTAATACGCCTCCAGAGTCATTGAAGGTTAAAACGGGTTTTTCACTCATCATGGCTTCAATGGTAATTAAGCCGTAATCTTCTTCATAGGGGATAAAGATAACGGCAAAAGCATTGGCATAATAAACAATCAGCTCATCGTCACTGACAAACCCCAGTAGTACTATTCGTTGGTCATGTTCTGTCTGAGATTTAATCGATTCTGATAAAGGCCCGCTGCCGGCTATTTTCAGCGGAATGTTGGTGTCTGACTGCAGATATGCCTCTACAATCATCTGTATCCGTTTGGCATTATCCAGTCTGCTGACCACAAAAAAATACTCGTAGGCTGTATTGTTAAAGTGAGTCAAATTTGAAGGCGGGTAGATGGTATTAATATTCGCATTTGCTGGAAAATACTCTTTTCTGCCTGCAACGGTGTTCGATATGGCAGAAAAATACTTAACCTGCTGCATGGCCTGTTGATCAAAAAAATGAATTATTTTTCTTATAAAAGAGCCAGGAAAATTGAATGTATCTCCGGGGATGCTCAGGTCATCTCTCAGTTGAAATAATAATTTGAAGAGTTCATCTGCACTCGTTGTCTGATCTTCTAGAAGATGTAAAATATGTTGAATTTTCGTGTGACTGCTCGAAAATTCCAACGGTAACTGACTAAAATGATAAGTGTCATATAATCCGCGCAGGCAATGCAGCATATAAATATGCTGCTGAGGATGTCTTGACATCCATGCGGGGTATTTACCCGTAATCAGAAGATCAAAGTGTGAAAGATCTAATGTATAAAAGGTATAATAGGAGTCAATCAGGTCCCAGAAACTATTCTCTTTGGTAGGAATTTTTATTAATTCGCATTGATGGGGTGTGTGTTTATTGATGTATTCCTGAAGTCCCCACCATAACTTTTCCGCGCCACCAGTGGTGAACGGAATAGGACTTGGTGATAAGATGGCAATTTTCATTTACTTTTCCAGTAAGCTGTGGACAACATTATCCCAACTGATGTTTTTATTGAGATAATGTTCTCTGCTTTGCTCACCCATTTGGCGGGTTTTTTGACGGTTTGTGTATAAAAAGTCAATTTTTTCGGCAATCTGTTCGGGGTCCGGTTCTACAATAAAACCTGTTTCACGATCTATCACAAATTCCAGCGGTCCCCCGGAATCCGTGCAGGTAATAACCGGTTTTGCAGCAAGCATCGCTTCCAGAGTAATATAACCATAATCTTCATCATAAGGCCCAAAAAAAACACCCAGGCACCTTGCATAGAGCGTATATTTTTCCTTTTCTGCTATGTGACCAATCAAGCTAACTTTATCTGCTACTTTTAATGCATTGATGAGAGCCAGATAATTTGCTTTTTGACCACCTTCACCTGCAATAATTGCTTTTACGGGAGATTTTACATATTGCATGGCCTGAATCAGTAGTGGCTGTCTTTTTAATTCTTCCAGTCTGCTGGGGAAAAAAATAAAATCATAACTTTCTTCACGGTAGAATTTTGTTTCATTAGATGGGGGGTGATAAACAGGTCTGGATTCAATATTATTATATTTTTTGAGACGATTGGCGACATTTTGAGAATTAGCATAAATTCTGTCTGGCTGAACAAGATGTTCAAGATCGTAACTTTGGATTTTAGTTTTTAATTCTTTCAAGGGGCCTGACGCTGACTGCTGATCAAATAACTCATAAACTGCTCTATGTTGATGCATGAGCCATATCGTTTTATCAGGATGTTTAACATAGTAGGCAGGGAATTGTAATGCTATGACCTTATCAATCTGTACACCGTTAAAACTGGTAAAATCAATATGGGCACAAAAATCCATCAGCCTGGAAATATAACTTTCAGGGGAAAACTCAAAGGGGAAGGTGACTACTTCTACCTGGTGACCATGTTCTATTAATGCATTCTTCAGGTTGTGTATATGAAAATAGGCACCTCCCGTAATAAAGGGCACCTGAATTGATGGAATCAAAATTCTCATGCCTTATATCCGATTATGGCATAATCAGGTGACTTGTTAACCCAGGTATTTAAGAATTCATGTAGGTATGCATTTTCTGTTTTGATGGTATTCAGTTTCTGGGTATAAATTATCTCAACATCCATAAAGCCTTTGTCTTTTATGAGAAATTTAGCCGTGCGCGGTGGAATGGGGTTAATATGAGTGGGATCAGTATAAAAATTGCATGCGCCAACGGTGAGATTCTCAGGGTTGGGTGTTTCAAAAATGATCAGACCTCCGGGTTTAAGAGCTCTTAAGGCCTGTTCATAAAGACTTAAAAGTATTTTAAACGGAAGATGTTCTATAATGTGAAAGCCGGTAATAACGGCCAAAGAATTATCTGCCTGGGATTTTAAAAATTCTATGGCGTCAGCTTCAATGACGTCCAGGTTATTATCCTTGCAAAGCTTAACCATGAGTCGATTAAGATCAACGCCTCTGGCGAGGATATTATTTTCTTTTAACAGTTCAAGCCATTCACCTCGACCACAGCCTATATCCAGTACTGGAGCATCCTCTGTGGTTTTTAACACATCGTAGATATATGGAAGATACATCGCTAGCCGGCTTTTTATTTCTGCCCTGGTGCCTCTGAATTTATCTTCAAAAGCTATATACATAGCATCGAGGGCATGATTTTCTTCTTCTATTATGGCGTTTATTTCATTTTCATTGAGCTTACTTTCATTGAATTCATCAGGAAGTCGTTGTTTCGCTTCATTAATTAAATTATTCAATTTCTCCTGAACCAGAGAAAGATAATCTTTTGCATAATTGACTGTTTGCAGATACAGAGCCAGTTCTGATGTATCTGCCTTGTTATCAAGTTCTGTTCTGTCCGCTTTTAAATCGAGAGCTATTTTGTCGGCTTTTTTGTTGAGCTCAGTTTTAACTGTTTTGACTTCAAGTTCATTTTTATCATTTTTCTTGTTGAGTTCAGTTTTGTCGGCCTTTTTGTTGAGTTCAGTTTTAACGGTTTTAATTTCGAGTTCAGTTTTGTCGGTTTTGCTGTCGAGTTCAGTTCTATCAGTCTTGCTGTTAACGGCCTTTTCCAGTTGTAAAAATAAATCAATATTTTCTTTCTGCAACCGTTGAATAGTTGCTGTATTTTGATTCTGCTGTCTTAACAATAAGGGTAATGTGGATAATGTCGTTAAATATTTAGCTAAATAACTGACGATGGGTATACGATAAATAGCCGTGACTAAAAAACGTTTTTTTATACCCAGTATTTTTACATTTTGTTTTCTTCCTTCAGAAGAAAATCTGAATGTAGATAGAATTTCAGTTTTTGTACGTTCACCGTTTCTTAAGGCGTGCAAATAGAATTCCATCCCTTCGGGATCTGGAGAGCGTTTTAACACGCCTTTGTAAATGTTTGCTATAAAATCCGTATCAACATATTTTATAAAGTCCTGGACTTCATATTGTGCCTTAATCTCAAAGGGTTCCTGATGAAATAATGCAAGCGATAAAGTTGATTGGGCTGAGGCTTGCTGATATGAGGAAGGGTTTCTTTGTTTTACCTCATCTCTTATTTTTTGCATTATTTCTTCTACGCTAAGAGAATGCATATTGGTTTGTTTCATAGTGATCTTTTTAAAAATTTTGAAGGTTCATTATACCCATATTTTAGCCTTCAGTTAAAACGTCATATGATTACAGATACACGGGTATAAAAAATGTTTCCAGACATATCAGAAAACAGCCAATGTAGATATTGTATTGTCTGGGTGATTTATTGTTATCCTCAATAAATCACATGCAGCTCGAGTTTGATGTCATAAAAAATGTCAAGAATAGTTACGAATAGCGAAATATAGGAAAAATCTGTGTAACTATTCAGCGTATTTTAGATTTATACGTAAGTTCTTGATATCAGGTGTTTGCGTAAGAAGTGTATGCGGCATGGATGCCACATTCAAGCCTACGATGTACAGGGAAGTACAAGTGTCGTGTGAGGCAGGATGCCGGGAACGACCATGGACGTATTTACGGCGTCTTCTGGAGCAAATTCCTGGTGTCAAGGACGTTTTCAAAATTACGCTGAATAGTTACAAATCTGTTTAAAAAAACGCTGTTACACCACTTTTTTATTACTGTTCAGTTGATGAGCTAAGAATATGCACCGGTAAAGATGCAACACCCACAAAAGCCGCCTCATTATTTGGAATAACCTGAAAAACTACCGCCTGATCCCACCAGTCATGATTATCTTCAAGATGGGTCAGAAATGTATGAGAAGCAACGGTTATAGAGTAGTGCCCTACACCCAGATTTAATTGCAGTTTAAAGTCAATGCTCACTTCACCAACCTTTTCAGGTAAGCTATATTTTTGATTATGGGTGTTGGTACCAAAAATATCATTACCCAGACGGTCACGGATCAGTATACCTAGTGTTGCATCATCAATGGCTTCATTGTATCTGATTTTGATGCGTATAATAGCTTCATCATTCACCTGAAATGCTCGGCAAATCTTTGCTGATTGATCCAGCATCTCAACAGATAAAATTTCTGCTTTTTTATTTCCACTGCGGGTATAACTTTTTCCGGTTTCTTTTTCTATTTGCTTTATCTCTTCATCTTTTTCTTTCTTGGCTATCATTGCGTTGTAATAATCAAACACTGTATCGGGAACCGCATCTTTAATTATCACACCTTGATCCAGCAGGATGGCCCGGTCACACAATGATTTAACGGCCCCGGGATCATGGGATACAAATAACAGGGTGGTTCCCTGATCTCTGAATTGACGGATGCGTGACATGGACTTATGCTGAAAATAGGCATCCCCCACCGAGAGTGCTTCATCAACAATTAAAATTTCTGGTCGGATGGCGGTGGCAACGCTGAAAGCCAGACGCATCTGCATGCCGCTGGAGTATATTCGAATGGGCTGGTTAATATAGTCTTCCAATTCTGAAAATTCTATAATGGAAGGCAGGATCTGGTGGATTTTTTCCAGGCTGATGCCCATGATTTGACAGGCTGTAATGGCATTTTGTCGGCCGCTGAAGTCCGGATGAAATCCCATGCCTAATTCAAGCAGGGCGGCAATTCGTCCATTGATAGTTATAATGCCCTCACTGGGTAAAGTGGATCCCGTGATGATTTTCAGCAAAGTACTTTTTCCGGCACCATTTTGACCGATAATTCCCAGAGATTCCCCCGGCTGCACGGAAAAGTTCAGCCCTTTTAAAACCCATATGGCTTCGTGGAGCTGTATTTTACCGCCTGACAGCCACTCCTGAATACGGGCACTTTTTTTTCTATAGCGTTTGTATTTTTTACCCAGATTTTGTACGCAAATAATATCCTGACTCATAATTCATCCACCATTTCTCCAGACAGGCGCATAAAAGTGGCAAAGCCTATACCTAATAACACTATCATAAGGATTAAATAGGGTATGAAATCACTGAAATCAGGTAAGGTCTGGTATAGCATGATGTTCTGGTAACTATTCACGAAAACGGCCATGGGATTAATAGTAAACATAATCTCCTTGAGTGGTTCAGGTAAGATGGAAGCCGGATAAACAATCGGCGTAAACCAGAACCAGAAGCGCAGGATGACCTGGGTCGTTTGGCCGATATCACGAAAAAAGACATTCAGGGTGCCGATAAACAATCCGAGTCCAACAGCTATGCCCTGTTGAATGATCAGCAGAGGAATCCAGGCCAGGATATCTGTCCCGGGAAAACGTCCAATTAACAATAAAAACAGCAGATAAAGTGTAAAAATAATGGCAAAATTTATTGTTGCACTGGACAGCGCTATCACCGGCAGCGTCACTCGAGGAAAACTCATTTTTTTTAGCAAATTAGCATTGCTGATAAACATATTCTGAGTGCGGGTAATGACTTCAGCGAAATATTCCCAGGCGATGATTCCGGCGCAGATATGAATGGTAAATGCCCAGTGATCATTTGTACCGCCTAATTTTGCTCCCATTAAATTAGAAAAAATCAGGGAGTAAATGATAATCATGGAAAGCGGATCGATGACGGCCCATAAACTGCCCATGAGTGAACGTTGATAGCGGCCCTGGAATTCTCTTTTGACCATACCTCGAATGAAATCGCGGTAGGACCAGAGTGCTTTGATAAGTAGCATAGATTTCCTGTTGGTGGTTCAAGAACATATATTTCCAGCCGATAGTATCATAAAACGCTATCTTTTGCTTTTCATGGCATGGGTGATAACAGATAATACAAGTTCCTGTTAATAACCAGTTTGAGTGTCGTATTAGTCTAATTTACGGAGAGTCTATGAGGTTATTGAAAAAAATTTTCAGATATAGTGTCGGTATGGCAATAAAAATCCCATTGCTGCGACAACTGGGTTTTGACCTGGTTGAAAAAATACCCTTGCTACGCAGCCTGATAATGAAAATGGCGGGCTCTTCGGCTGTTATTATTGAAAACGGTCATTTTAAATTATCGGATACAGAAAATAGCGCTTATTTTTTTGGTGCCTCGAAATTTAATATTGAGGATCTTACTCAAAGGCAATCCAGTATATTTAATCAGCTTCAAAACCGCTATCATCGCTAATGAATGCAAAAGAAGTTTACCTGTAAATCAACACAGGTATTTTGTTGCCCGTCTATAAAGAAAATAAATGAAAATCATACTGGACTTACAACCACTACAATCGGTCTCTAAAACTCGTGGTATTGGTCGATATACATTGTCATTTACAAAAGCAATACTGGAGTATGCTGACCAGCATGATTTTTATGCTGTTTTTAGTCACCTATTGAGTGATGATCTGGAACAGGATATGGCAGAGGTATGCAATTTTTTGAATCCTCAAAAGATCTTAACCTGGCGAACTCCTGTACCTGTTTCAGAAATTGATCCGGCAAATATTAACAGAACTCGAGCGGCAGAGTTGATCCGGGAACATTTTTTGAAATCCCAGAATCCTGATGTCGTCCATCTGTGCAGTTTATTTGAAGGATGGAATGATAATTCCGTGACTTCGGTTGAGTCTCCAGATTCTAATATTTCAACCACGGTTACTTTGCATGACCTAATACCTCTTTGTTATCAACAAAGATACCTTAAAAATTCAATAGTTAAGCAATGGTATGCACGCAAGCTCTATCACTTAAAGCAGTCAAATCTATTATTTGCAATATCGGAAAGTGCAAAAAGAGAAGCCATTGAACTGCTGGAATTTCCTGCAGAATCGGTTATAAATTCTTCCAGTGATGCAGATCCGTTGTTCAGGCCCGTGCGGTTGCCACCATGGGAAGCTGACAATCTGAAAATTAAATCAGGCATAACTCGTCCCTTTATTATGTATACGGGAGGAGATGATCCGCGAAAAAATGTAGAAAAACTGGTTTTGGCTTATGCCTCATTGCCTGAAAAACAGCAATCAGCCTATCAACTAATCATTATTTATCAACAAAGCCCAGATGAAAAAAAACACTATACTCGTTTGTGTAAAAAACTGGGACTAAAACCTGACGCTGTTATTTTTCCAGGTTATGTGACAGATGATGAATTAAATAAACTTTACAACCTGTGCTGGTTATTTGTTTTTCCTTCTGAGCATGAAGGATTTGGTCTGCCCATTCTTGAAGCGATGCGATGTGGTGCTCCGGTAATAGGCTCTGACCGCAGCAGTATTCCTGAGGTCATTGGCCGTAAAGATGCCTTGTTTGAGCCGGATGTTTCAGGCATTGCGGATAAAATTCAGCAGGTACTTCTAAATGAGAATTTTCGTCAGGAACTAATAGAGCACAGCAAAATTCAGCAAAAACAATTTTCCTGGAAAAACACAGCTGCCATGCATATTGAGGCTTTCGAGTCCTTGTATGAAAAAAAACAGAGTGCACGTAAAACGCAAATTACTAACCCTCTCAATAGACCCAGATTAGCTTATGTTTCTCCACTGCCCCCGGAAAATTCAGGTATTGCCGATTATAGTGCGGAACTGCTGCCGGAATTAGCCAGATATTACCATATCGATTTAATCACTACCGCAGATCCTCCAGACGATGACTACCTGCTAGCAAATTTTAAAATAATTTCGGTCGAACAGTTTAAACAAACGGCGCATCAATACCAGCGAATTTTATATCATTTTGGTAATTCTTCCTTTCATTTGCATATGTTTCATTTGCTAGAAGAATATCCGGGTACAGTGATATTGCATGATTTTTATCTGGGTGATGCTGTATTAAGTATTGATTCACTCGATCGTTCACAGCATTACTTCAAACAGCAATTGTATCAATCTCATGGTTATTCTGCCCTGAATTATCTGCAGGAAGAGGGGTTAAAACAGGCCATCCTGAGATACCCCTGCAATCTGAATGTCATAGACAGTGCTGTTGGAGTCATAGTACATTCAAATCATTCTTTATCTCTGGCAGAAAAGGTTTATGGCTATTCTCAACCAGGACGATGGTCTGTGCAGAAACTGGCCAGAAAATTACCCTTTTTTCCTGACAGAAAACAAGCACGCAATGACGCTAGAACATCCTTGTCCATTACCGAAGATATGTTTTTGGTGTGCAGTTTCGGTGATATTGTCGAGAGTAAACAAAGTGTTTCTATCGTTGAGGCATGGATAAATTCCAAGCTGTCACAAAATAGTCTATGTGAATTGACTTTTGTAGGAACGCCTAAAGATCCTCAATATGAACAGACCTTAAAAAACATCATTAAACAATCAGGCTTTGTTTCGCGTATAACTATAACGGGTTATGTAAAGAGCGAAATTTATCAGAACTATCTCGCCGCAGCAGATATGGCCATTCAACTGCGTAGTCATTCAAGAGGTGAAACCTCAATCAGTATCCTGGATACACTTTCCTACGGACTTCCTACAATAGTTAACGTGCATGGTGCTTTTGCTGAAATACCGGATGAGACAGTTTATAAGCTGGAGGATACCTTTGTTCCTGAGCAGCTCATTGATGCAATGGAAAAACTTTTTGCAGATGAGAATTACCGCAACCATTTAACATCTGCGGGTATCAAATATGTAAAGCAATTTCACTCGCCTGCTAAAGTGGCTCAGGAGTATGCCCATGCCATTGAGTGTTTTGCTGAATCTCATCCATTGATGGAACGCCAAAAACTGTTTAGCCGTCTGGCTACCATTGAAGAACTTGAAGAATCTGATTTAATTCAGGCAGCAATATCAGTCAATGAAAATGAAGTAATATATTGCCCACAACTGCTGATAGATATCAGCGTGCTGGTTAATATTGATGCGAAAACAGGTATTCAGCGTGTAGTGAAAAATATTTTGATAAATCTACTTCGGAACCCTCCTGCAGGAGTCAAGATTGAGCCGGTATATCGTCAGGATGGAAGATACAGATATGCACGCCAATATATATTGACGCTGCTTAATGTACAACCGGATGTGTTAGATGAATCACTAGTTGATATACAGAAGGATGATATTTTCCTTGGGTTGGATCTTGATATAGGTTTAGCCGCCGATACTAAAGCTATTGAGTATCTAAGTTATCAGAAACAGCGCGGATTGCAATGCCATTTTCTGGTTTATGATTTGCTTCCGGTTGTCAGCAGCGAATGGTTTCCAGACGAAATTAATCAGAATTACACTCAATGGTTAGAAATTATAGTTAAACTGGGGAACGGGTTTAGCTGTATCTCTGATTCAGTAGCCAGGAGCATGAAAAACTGGATGGAGTCAAATCAACATCATCCTGAAAAAGTTGCAGATATTGGTTTTTTTCATTTGGGAGCCGATATTCCGATTGATATTTCAACCTCAGAGTCCGTAAAAATTCTGGATGAAATTTTTTCTCATCGAGAAAGACAATTGTCATTTTTAGTGGTTGGTACTATTGAGCCGAGAAAGGGTCATCGTCAAACATTATCTGCAATGGAGTTATTGTGGCAGCAGGGAATAGAGTGCAATCTTATTATCGTCGGCAAACAGGGCTGGAAAATGGATGATTTTATCGATGTATTAGATCAACATCCACAAAAAAACAAACATCTTTTCTGGCTGGACAGTGTCAGTGATGAAGAGCTGATGTCTCTTTACTCCAACTGCTCTGCGTTATTGAATCCATCAGCAGGGGAAGGCTTCGGACTGCCTCTCATTGAAGCGGCCCAGGCTGGTTTGCCGATTATAGCCAGAGACTTACCGGTGTTCGAAGAAGTCGCGGGTGAACACGCGTTTTATTTTTCGGGCTATGATGCCTCTTCATTGATGCAAGCTATTCTAGCCTGGATAGAGTTGTACCAAAACGAAAAGCATCCTCAAAGTCAGGATCTGCCATGGCTGACCTGGGAACAAAGTGCTTTTCAGCTGCTTCAATGCCTGCATTTATCCTGATATTTAATAATTGGAAGCAGAATGACTAAAGGTATCGTTTTATATGATTTTTTAATGGTCAAAGGCGGGGCGGAAAGACTAACTATGGCCCTTTTGAGAGGTATACCGGATGCCGATCTGGCCGTGGCATTTAAAAATGATGAGATTTTTCCGGATAAAGATATTTCTTTTTTCAATTTCTATCAACTCACAAAAGCAACCAGTATCATTGGCTGGCAGAGTCTCAAATCAATTTGGGCCTTCAAAAGGAAAACTCAATTTATCTTCCAGTATGACTGGGTTATTTATAGTGGTAATAATGCTCCCGCTGCTGTTGCTAATCATCCTCAGGGTAAAAACATTCTGTATTGCCATACTCCGCCCAGATTTGTGTATGATTTAAGAAATCATTATCTGCAGCAGGCGCAGTGGTGGCAAAAACCGCTACTTCATCTGCTTATTCGTTATGTCAGGTCTGTTTATGAGAGCTCCATTGAGCAAATGGATTTGATTATTGCTAATTCTGAAAATGTGCAGCAACGCATTAAACAGTATTTAGGACGTGATTCCATAGTGATTTATCCGCCTATCGACGTTGAACGATTTAAATGGATCAAGCAGGGCGATTATTACCTATCTTTGTCGCGTCTGGAACCCTATAAACGGGTTGAGTTAATTGTTCGGGCCTTTTTACATCTGCCAAAAAAAAAATTACTGGTCGCCTCAGGCGGCAGTGATCTGCAGCGATTAAAAAAACTGGCCAAAGATGCTGCGAATATTCAATTTACAGGCTGGTGTGATGATGCGCAATTACAGCGGTTGACAGGTTCCTGTCTTGCTGCCATTTATATACCGCCGGATGAAGATTTTGGCATGTCGCCGGTTGAATCCATGGCTGCAGGTAAACCCGTTATTGGTGTGGCTGAAGGTGGACTGCTGGAAACCGTTGTGCATGAAAAAACAGGTTACCTGATTGGGCAGGGTCAGGAGGACTTGAATCAGCAATCACTGATTGATGCGATCAACTGGATGACTCCAAAGCAGGCACTGAGCATGAGAATTGCCTGTGAAAAAAGAGCGCAGAGGTTTAGCACAGAAGTCTTTATAAAGAAGATAAACGCTATCCTGTAGTCTTAATGCTAACGGTTAAGTGCATAAACCAGCAATCAGAGTAATATTTCTGATCCGTTCGACTGTTCTATTGTTGCGATCTATTGTTGTCATCTAACATTGACAGCAACAAAATTCACAAGCTGGTAAATATTAAAACTCAATCTAACTGCTTAATACCAGCGGTAAACTTGCTTGCTTAAATTACTGCGGTTAATATAAATGGTCAGTTTTGGCCGCCATAATAAAATCATTGCGGTGCAAGCCTTTGATTTTATGCGACCACCAGGTCACTGTGACTTTGCCCCACTCTGTAAGCAGGCTGGGGTGATGTCCTTGCTGTTCAGCGATGTTACCGACCTTGTTGGTAAAATCGAGGGCTTTTACAAATGAATCAAATTGAAAGACTTTTTCCAACTGCATAATTTGATCTCTGACTTCAATATTCCAGTCAGGAATTTTAGCCAGCAATTCTTTTAACTCATCATCTGTTACTTGCGGGGCGTCAGCCCGGCAGGCTTCACAGCTGTTTTGACTTAGTTCTTTATGCATCAGTTTTACTCAGCAACAATTTTATATTGTTCATTCTATAACGGTTGTTTTAGTCCAGCACCATATCGCCGTGAAAGGTGCTTTCAAAATGTATGTTATTACTTTTGACGCCATAGGCAATCAGCAGGGGTTTAAGGATCTTATTTAATTGTCCGGTAGCCGCAATATAGATGTCATAGTTGTGCAGGTGAATGTGATCGTTGTGCAGATGCCGGATCAGTGTTTGTGCTATTGCAGAAGCTTTGGCTTCGGTCACTATCGGAGTATAGGTAAAATTATCCAGTGCATCATTCCAGGAGCGGCACAAGTTGTGCATATAATGGTTTTCTACCAGATTGGTCAGCCAGTAGGTATGCATGGTTTCAGCATGATCAAGAGAAATAGCGTGTTCTGCCAGGCTTTTTATCGGTGCAAAACCAGTATCCCAGGCGATAAAAATTAATGAATTCGGAGAGTCTTCATCCAGTACAAAGTTGCCTTCGGGGCCATTGATAGTGATGGTATCACCCTGTTTGATCTCACTAGATACTATTTTTGAAAACAGACTCTGATCATGTGCAGGAATATGAAATTGCAATGTGCTGGGTTCACATGGACAACTGCCGATTGAATAGGTTGACTTTACGGGATCGCCGTTTTCAGTGCTATGGTTATCAAGAGTTAATTCAAGATGTTGCCCTGCTAAAAATCTCAGACGCTGGCTGCGTGGTGTTTTTAGCGTCAGAATAATAACATGATCATGGAGATTTTCCAGTTTCTTGACTCTGGTCTGGATCGTCTGTAATGGTATTTCATCAGCATTGACCGCCTCTGTGGTTTCAAGCGTTATATCGCTAAGGGCTCGATTGCAGCAGGTCAGAATATAACCAAGAGCTTTTTCATTGTCATTAATCACATAATCATGATGTTTCATTTCTTCAACCTGGCCGCTCAAGAGTCTGGCTTTACACTTTCCGCAGTTACCATTATTACACCCGTAATCTACCGCCAGACCAGCACGTAAAGCTGATTCCAGCAGGGATTCAGAGTTATCTGAAATATAATCATGACGGCTGGGAAGCAGCCGTACATGAGGCAGCATGAATTGTTTGAGCTGTTTTTCCAATTGATTAACGGGTGTCATTAATTGGTCGGCACTGAAATCCTGGCAGGATTCGATAAACCAGGTTTTAATACCGGCAATGGTTTTTTCAGGCTGCTGGCTGACATTAAGCTCCATGAATTTTTGCTTCAGGCCGTCGAGCATATTTTCCATTGCTTCACCGCGGGCACGTTCCTGAGCGAGTTCTTTATTAAGTTTAACGATGCGACGGCTCAGAGAATCAATTTGAGACCCTTTTCGCTCACTTTGCGCCATTTTGTGAACAGCGTCAGCCATAAGCTTTTCCATTTTTTCGATCATGGTATTATCTTCATACTCGGCATCGGGGAAGGCTTTTTTTAAATCAGAAAGTTTTACAGTGCCTTCCATAACCACGAGTTTGTTTTCCTGTATCTTTTGTTGAACATCCTGGCGCTTAACGCCAATCAGACGTGCCGCCTGAGACAGGGAAAGATGTCTATCCATATGCAATACTCCAGTAGAAATGATGATAAACTGATAAATTCAGTATAGTTATATAGATTTGATTAACAAGGTGATTTTTTAAAAGAACTGAAAATTTAGTCACTATTGAGTATATTAAAGACACTGCCCGGTGATTTCTTCGGGGTAATAGCGGAAGATTGATCATTGCTCCTGTATAGACTGCATTTCCCACATCCATGTGGGAAATGCAGGTTATGCATGGAGCAATTACCTGCCCAGAAGACGCCGTGAATACATCCAGGGTCGTTCCCGGCTTCCTGCCTCCCACGGCACTTATACTTCCATGTATGTCGTAGGCTTGGATGTGGCATCCATGCCACATCCACTTGACCTGCAGGGACGACTTCGGCTCCTGCCTCTCGCATGCATTTCCACCATCCATGGTGGTCATGTAGGCAATGCAGATTATACAGGAGCAATTATCTGCCTTACGCAAACACCTGATATCAATCACTTAGTGAAAATCTTAGTAATTTCTCAATAAGTCCGAGCAAGATACTCTCCCCCTATCAGGGGGAGGGTTAGGGTGGGGGTTAAGTGCTTGATGATACAAGCAACCCCCATCCTGGCCTTCTCCCTCGAAGGGGGAAGGAACTTTAACTGCACCGACTTATTGAGAAGTTACAAATCTTAAATACGCTGAATAGTTACAATTAAACAGTAATTCAGAGCAGCTATGTTGATTGTATAATGTTAGATTATTTTTTATACTTCAATATTTTAACCGCTATTCTCAGCTATAAATGATTAAAACTCCGTCGGTCCAGGCTTATATTAAGCAGTGCGCAAAACTGTCAGAAACGTCAACACTCAAACAGGCCGCCGAATTAATGCATGCCAAGGGGGAAAATGTTATTGCTGTCATTGGCCGTTTTGGCCAGTTAAGCGGCTTTGTCGATCAACAGGATGTTTTTTTCCACATTTCAGCAGAGCAGGGCGATACCGGCCAGCTGTTGTCTCAGATTATTAACCCTCACACTCAAACGATTATACAAACGGCACCCATTACGTTAGCCATAAATCTACTGACTGATAACAACTGCTGTTATCTCGGTGTCGTGGATGAGTATGACCGCCTAATCGGTGTAGTTACAACAATTGAATTGCTAGCAGCTCTTAACCAACTCTATGGCTGCACCGTAAAGGAATATAATGACTTACTGGAGTACAAATCCTGGACAAAAACAGCCCGTTCACCGATAAGGCAATATGAACAATTGTTTCGCACCGTCATCGATGAGAGTCCCAATATCATCCTTATGAAAGACTGGAACGGCCGCTTTCTGCTGGCTAATAAATCTCTTGCAGACCTGTATAAGACCACCCCGCAGGAAATGGTAGGCAAGGATGACGGAGCTTTCAATCCGAATAAAAAGCAGGTTGAGTTTTATCTGGAAAATGTCAGAAGTGTGATGCGCTCGGGCAAAACCCAGGTTGTGCTCGAAGAATCGACCAACGTTGAATCAGGCGAAACCCATTATTTTCAATCAATAAAAAAACCTCTGCAAGGCACAGACGGTCAACCCTGTATTCTGGTCATTGCCAACGATGTGACAGATATTCGACTATCTCAGAAAAAGGTAGAGGAAAGTGAGCGAAGCCTGAAATATGCTATGGAAGCCATCGGAGAAGGCTTGTGGGACTGGGATATCACCACTAATCAGGTACGCCATAACAAACAATGGTGTATTACCCTGGGTTTTGATGATAACAAGATAGAGCACCCGATAGAAGAATTTGCCGGTCTGATATATGCAGAAGACAGAGACAGGGTAAATCAGTCACTTCATGACGCATTGGCCAATAATGCTGAATATTCGAGCCAGCATCGTATGATCCGAATGGATGGGCAGATCATCTGGGTGCTGGACCGCGGCCGGATCGTAGAACGAGACAAGGAAGGTAAACCGTTGCGCATGGTCGGCAGTTTCAATGATATAACTGAGAGAAAAAAAAATGAAGAGCTGAAGATGACGGCCAATGTATTTACCCATTCGCATGATGGAATTATGATCTGCAATGCTAATCGGGTTATCCTTGATGTGAATCCTGCTTTTACCAGTATCACCGGCTTTACCCGCAAAGAAGTGATAGGCCAGACCCCTGATTTAATGAAATCAGGGGTGCATGATGAGAGTTTTTACACAGCTATGTGGAAGAAACTTTCGCAAAATGATTTTTGGCAAGGTGAAATCTGGAACCGGAATAAGCAGCGTGAATTGTATGCCGCTAAAACCACTATCTCAGCGATTAAAAGCTCTTCTGGACAGTTAATTAATTACATCAGTGTTTTTTCGGATATCAGTTTATTAAAAGAACAGCAAAAAAAGCTTGAAATGCTGGCTCACTATGATGCTTTGACTCAGCTGCCGAATAGAGTGCTGCTGGCAAATAGAATCATCAAGGCACAGATCCTTGCGGAACGCAATGACTCTATACTGGCTGTTTGCTACCTGGATCTGGATAATTTCAAACCCGTCAATGATCAATTTGGACATAACATTGGTGATACCTTATTGATTGAGGTGGCGCGCAGGCTGGAAAATACCATACATGCTGAGGATACAGCGGCCCGCCTGGGCGGTGATGAGTTTGTTCTTTTGTTGAACTATATTGATACAGTAGAAGAAGGCACTCAGGCTGCCGATAGAATTCTGCAAGCATTATCCTATCCAATAACGATAAACAGTCATGAGGTAAAAGTGAGTGCCAGCATGGGCATCGTTTTATACCCCGATATAAAAGCCGATGCTGATACCCTGCTGCGTCATGCGGATCAGGCCATGTATCAGGCTAAACTGTCAGGACGTAACCGTTATCACTTTTATGATTCACGTCATGATGAGCATATACAGGCTCGACATGAAGTTATCGAAGATATTCAAGAAGCATTTCTGAACGGGGAATTCGAACTTTTTTATCAGCCCAAGGTTAATATTCGGGAGAATCAATGTGTTGGCTTTGAAGCGCTTATCCGTTGGCAGCAGCCTGAACGGGGTATTATTTTACCAGCAGATTTTCTACCCGTTCTGGAAGGGCACCAATTAGCTATCGAAGTTGATTTCTGGGTGCTTGAAGAAGTCATACAGCAGTTATCCGCATGGAAAAAAATGGCTATCCAGCAACAGATCAGCATTAATCTGACAGGTGATACCTTATTGAGTCATACTTTCATTCAGAAGCTGGAAGCACTCATGTCCAGGTCTCCGCTTCTGTCTGCGTCCAGCATAGAATTTGAAGTGCTGGAAACAGCGGCTCTGGAAGACATGCACAAAACCAGTCTGATTTTCAAGCAATGTCAAAAATTGGGTTTCAGTATTGCTCTGGATGATTTTGGTACCGGTTACTCATCTTTGACCTATTTTCGTCGTTTACCCTCCGATACCCTGAAAATTGATAAGTCGTTTATCTCTAATATGCTTGAAGATGCAGGTGATCTGGCCATTGTGAAAAGTGTCATGGGGCTGACCAGAGCTTTTGATCGTAAGGTTATTGCCGAAGGGGTGGAAAATACAGAAATTGCCAATGCCTTACTAGGTATAGGCTGTGATGTTTTACAGGGCTATGGTATAGCGCGCCCTATGCCCGCAGCGCAGATACCGGTATGGCTGAAAAATTATAGCCAGGGGAAACATTAATGACGTCAGTTTTCAATCTCAGTTGATGAATGCAAATTGCAGCATTAACCTTAACGGGGAATTTAAAAATATGTTTGACTATTAAAAACCGGCTACGTATAATGTGCGCACTTTCTAGCTAATATAGCGAAGAACGACACACTTCAATGTACGTCCCCTTCGTCTAGTGGCCTAGGACACCGCCCTTTCACGGCGGTAACAGGGGTTCGAACCCCCTAGGGGACGCCACTTTTAAACACCTCAATGCAATACCTCATTCGTGCCGTCATATACTACTAATAGCCAGTATCCAGGCTGCTTAATTTCCATAACACCCGTCAGGTTTATGTGTATACAACACTCTGTTAACAAGGCATGGAGCCCTGCTAACAGGCATGACAATAGTGTCTGGGTAAGCCGGCAATTTTACAGGCATGTTTGCAGCCGCCTTTGGGGAACATTTTTTTGAGCATTTTGCCATTGCATTTGCCATGAGTACTTAATTTGTTGCCCACTTCTTTTATCATCGTTCTGGGTGAGGGTGGTACCTCAAACTCATGGTAGTAATCACGCATAAAATTAATGGCAGCCCAGTGGCAGTCGTTCAATTCAAAACCGTCTTCCAGGGCCATCGCTTTGGCAACATCTTCATTCCAGTCATCAAGATTTTGCAGCATGCCTTTGTCATTTAACGGTATGGATTTGCCATTGACCTGAATCGCTTGCATATTAATTACCCCCTTTTTTTCATCTGCCTTAGTTTCACATATGTAGACTATTTTTATAACCATCTGGAAATGGAGTTAAATTCTGCATATATTCCTTCCAAGTTTAAACCTAGATGTTCGTGAAAAAAAATCAACTATAATGAATATTAAATTGAAAGATTTCTTGATCTGAGTCAATAATTCAAGCTTTTTTTGATGAATAAGTAAAAATTATAGTAACTACTCAGCATCATTTCTAAAACGTCATTGATACCAGGAATTTGTTACAGAAGACGCCGTTAATACATCCATGGTCGTTCCCGGCTTCCTGCCTCCCACGGCACTTATACTTCCATGTATGTCGTAGGCTTGAATGTGGCATCCATGCCACATACACTTGACCTACAGGGACGACTTCGGCTCCTGCCTCTCGCATGCATTTCCACCATCCATGGTGGTCATGTAGGGAATGCAGATTATACAGGAGCAATTATCTGCCTTCCACAAACACCTGATATCAATAACTTGCAACAATAATCAAAATACGCTTCTAAGTTACAAAAATATAAGTCTTTGAATTTTATATGTTTGTAACTTTTTGATGGTTAGCCTTCCTGCGGCTTGATTTGCTGAGTAGTTACAAATTATATTCAATTTATTAGAAACAGCTGCTTCCCATGCTCCTGCAGGGAAGCCATGTTTCATCATAATGTTTCTTCCTGGATCAATAAATAGTCAGAAAGGCTATTTATTGATGGACTAGAATTGATCTAATAGGCATTTCCCAGGGGGATGAGGGTTTAAACTGAACAGGCAGGTTGTTTTTAGTTCATATGCTGCAGCGCATCAATTCGTCTCTCCAGAGGCGGATGACTGAGAAATAGTGCTTTTATACCACTGCCGATGCCTCCGGATATTCCAAATGCAGCAAATTGATCAGGTAGGTCCTGCGGTTCGCTGGCCTGTTGTAATTTTCGCAGTGAGGCAATCATCTTGTCACGACCTGCCAATTGTGCGCCTCCTTTATCCGCACGAAATTCGCGCTGGCGTGAAAACCACATCACAATGATAGTGGCAAGCACTGAAAATAAGACCTGGGAAAGCATGCTGAAAAAATAATAGGCGGGTCCATTGCCGCGTTCTGTTTTAAACACGACACGATCAATAACATGCCCTATCACTGTTGCCAGGAACATTACCAGGGCGTTAATGACGCCTTGCATCAGCGCCATGGTTACCATGTCGCCATTAGCAACGTGGCTAATTTCATGCCCCAGCACCGCTTCGACTTCATCTCGATTCATGGCTGCTAACAGGCCGGTGCTGACTGCAACGAGGGCATTATTACGATTGGCGCCCGTAGCAAAGGCATTGGGTTGCGGGGAATCAAAAACACCGACTTCCGGCATGCCTATACCAGCCAGTTGAGCCTGGCGAGCGATGGTGTCAACCAGCCACATTTCAGTATTATTGCCAGGCTGTTCAATGACATGCACACCCATGGCACGCTTAGCCAAAGATTTGGACATGGCCAGTGAAATGATGGAGCCGGCAAAACCGATGATCAGCGACATGATCATCACTGCCTGCAGGTTTAAATCAACACCATTTTCTGCGAGTATTCCCTGAATGCCAAAAAATTGAAATACTACACTGATCAATATCATCACGGCGACATTGGTTGCCAGATATAAGAAAATTCTTGTCATGTGTCTGTTCTCTGGTTGCGTGTTTTAATTTAGGATAATGAATAGGTAAAGATCACCAAGACTAATTGAAAATCAGTTAAGGTCAAGTGTTATTCTAATTCAGTATTTTGTCAACCTGGTAACTGATCAGATTTAGCTGCAGGAACTTGTAATTAAGTGTATGCCTTGCTTCTGACTATAATAGCGCTAAAATTAGCTAGACATACTCCGAAACCCCTTATATAAAGAAACTATTTTATGAGCAAGGAAATTTTATTATTACGGCATGGTAAATCTGACTGGCCTGCTAATGTTGAAGATGAGCAGCGACCACTCAAAGATCGTGGAAAAAGGTCTGCTCAACGGATGGGGGCCTGGCTGGCGCAACAAAATCTATTGCCCGACTTTATTATCAGTTCACCAGCAGAACGGGCAAAAGTGACTGCAGAGAAATCATTGAAGGCCATGGGGCTGGAGGCTCAAATGATCCATTTCGATCGGCGGATTTATCTGGCTGATGTGGATGAACTGTTGAATGTCATAAACGAAATCCCCCGGCATGCGGAAAGAATTTTGTTAGTTGGGCATAATCCGGGCCTGGAAATGCTGATGTTTTTCCTCGCTGAGGCCTTACCGCCCGAGCCTGAAAATGGTAAATGGTTTCCTACCGCAGCTCTGGCAAGATTCGAAATGCCAGCGACCTGGCAGCCTGGAGATAAAATCACATCACACAGCAGCCGCTTACTGGTGCTAAAAAGAGCTTCAGAGTTACCCAAAAAATTTCCCTTTCCAGGTGGTCCAGGGCCTGAAGGGCAAATAGAATTACGTGATCGACCCGCTTATTATTACACTCAATCTGCTGTCATTCCATACCGTTGGAATGGCAAAGAGCCGCAGGTGATGTTAGTATCATCGAGCAAAAACAGGCATTGGATTTTTCCAAAAGGCATTATCGAGCCCGGACTTAGCCCGCAATCATCCGCGGCCATAGAGGCACAGGAAGAAGCAGGCGTCAAAGGCGATGTGAATGAACAGGAGATGGGTTTTTATCGCTATGAAAAATGGGGTTCTACGTGTTCTGTCAGGGTTTATGCCATGGAAGTTAAAGATGTGCTGAGTGATTCTCAATGGGACGAATCGCATCGCTCTCGTCGCTGGGTCAGCTTCAGTGAAGCTCGGAGCCTGTTACAACAAAAACAACTGCTGCCTGCGCTGGATAAACTGCAAAGGCAATTATTGCAGTAACTGGTTTTGAAAGCGGATAAAATTGACTGCTATCAATACGTCGCTTATTTTATGACCCAAAATTCAGATTAATTACATAACATAGCTGATTTAATGACTATTCATGCGGGTAAATCATTTTCACAATAGACTTAACAGAAACTTCAGAGCAGTATCTATGAGACAGGAAAAAATCAGTTTTAAACATGAGTCGTTACAGGATGTCAAAGCCGTCCGCGACGTTCTTAAAGCAATTACAGCTGGATTTTCAAAGGGTAAGCTGACGTTCAGTGATGAAGATGATGAGATAAGCCTGAAGCCGGAAGGTTTACTGCATTTAAAAGTGCAGGCCAGCCAGGAAGTCGATAAAAACAAGGTGACCGTATCATTTAGCTGGTATAATGAAGATATAAAACCGGTAAAAAAACATTTGTCAATTAAATAGCTTGCTCTGCAGGAACTGCTCATCGGCTGACACAGTTGAGCAGTTCCTGCAGTCAGGTGTTAATACTATGCGTCTTAAACCAATACATTAATAGGGTATTTTTTGTCGCTGCTATTATTGAATAAGCGTTAAATAACAATGACTGCAACATATGCCAATATGCTGATTGCCACCAGACTGAGCAGGGTATTGCTTATTTCATGAAGCTGTTGCTTGTTAAACAAATCGTTTTTGTGATCTTTTGCGGCTTCGTGTACTGCTTTACGCAATACTTTAAATTCAACTTCTGTCGTGCTGATTTACTTATTAAGTGCTGAATAAGTTATTGTAATTATTATTATAATGCTATAAATATAGTTTAATTGACTGCTATTATTCAAGTCGTATATAATTACTTTTATGAAAGATTTCTTTAAAGATAATGATACTGAAGTAGTCACGACTATCAGGGCCGGTAAACCGGGGGCTAAGAAATTACAAAAAAAATACCCGAACCTGGTTAAGCTAAGACGCTATAAAAATAAACGCACGGGTGAGTCTGTAACCACCATTGAAATTCCGATTAAAAATTGACGGCTGCCGATAATTATTGTACTTTAACTATTGACATTAATTTAGTAATTCATCCTCACAGTATTGTTTTAACCTGTCAAAATCTACCCGGCCTCTGGCCTCATACACTTTAACCCCTTTAAGCACTTTAAGATAAGTTGACTCATCAAGCGGAGTTTTCTGCTGATAAAAGCTGCCGTCAGCAGACTGGTAAAATGCGCTGGGAGCTTTCATGATAGCGCCCAGCAGATCAGAACGTTTTGCTATATCCACTTCCTCCACAACTGTATCGCTGGGGCTGTCATGTTGCCAGTTGAGCACCAGAAAGGTATTCAGGGGAGCATCAAGTGTTATTCTTCCGGGTCCATAAAGATCATTGATATAGACATCGTATTTTTCCTCCAGATCCCAGAGTTCCTGTTGAGGCAGCTGCATTAATTGCGCGCGTCTCTGAGCAGGGATCATGTCCTGCAATGTGGGATTAAAGATGATGGTGCCTGGATTAATCCTTGGCAGCTTGGGGATCCCTATTGCCCGGGGGAGCTCATTTTCAGGCATTAACAGCAGCCGATCATTGGTAATATAATTGACTTCTTTATCATCCATCAGTTTGAGCATCAGGGTGGATTTACCTCCGCCTGACAAGCCTGCCATAGCCAGACAGCGGCCAGCTCTGTGCAGGGCCGCGGCATGGCAGATTACAGCGCCGTGGTGCTGCAGCCAGTTCATGTACTGAGTATTAATAAAATTTATCACCTGGTTATCATTTTCCCTGCAGGGTCCTGCCGCAATGAGATAGCGGCTGCTCTGCACAAATAGAACACCGGTGCGTACTTTGTAAATGATACGTCCATCAGGGATGTCAAAATAGGCATCTTTACGGCCTTTTTTTCCGGATTCTCGTTCCCAGTCAATATACTTCAGACCCAGATCCGTAGCTTCGCGTTCATAGACAAGCACTTCAATGGTGGGTTTCTGAATGGGTGCAGCCACAATATGCTGAAAATAATGCTGCAGACTTTTCAGCAGGGTTGATGAGTTAGATTGTATACAAATACTGCATTGACCGAGGGCAAGGTATAAGGGCGTGTCGTTTAAAACAATGTCCTGTTTTAGTGCCGCGTGAATGGATTCCAGTGTGTGTTGCATAAAATAATAAGTCCCTGGGTGTATTAAGAAGGTCTGAATATGGTCAAAATAGTTGTGTAAAGGGCCAACTAGTCTGAGGTTAGTTTATCAAGCACATAATTTACATATAAATCTGCGGCGTCGATGCCGCAGCCTTCCAACGCTCCCCGAAAACCGCCAAATGCAGAAACTTCAAACACCACCGGTCCATGCTCTGTCTCGGCGACATCAACAGTGGTAAAATCCATATTGAAAATGGCCTGGGCTTTATGCGCTATATTAATGATATTGGCATCAGGTTCAAAGCCGGCATAATGGCCGCCGCTATGAATCGTCGTGTTCCATGCACCTTGCTTGCCAACCCGGGCGTAGCTTCCCAGATAGTTTCCGCCCAGAAAGATCAGTCCCAGGTCCTGGCCTGGCAAATTGATCTTTTTCTGGATATACATCATGGGATTATCATGTTTGAAATCCTTGATGCGCTTTTTAATACTTTGTCTGTCTTTGCTGGTGTGAATGATGCTCATGCCCCTGGCTTTGGTAGAAAACAGAGGCTTTAATACTGCACTTTCATAGTTCTTAATCGTTTCAAAAGCAACATCAACATCCTCAGTAATACAGGTCTCAGGCATAGGTACACCGGCATCAATTAAACTGATAGTGCAGCTCATGCGATTGACGAGTCTGAGAATATTATCTGCTCCACTGAATACCCTGACGCCTTTTTTTTCAGCAATGCGCAGTAATTCCAGACGGTTAATCGTATCAGGACTGTAGGTGCTGCTGATTTTCTTTATGATCAGGGCATCAAGCTGACACAAATCGAATCCCTGATAATTGAGTGTTTGTGTCGATGCCTCCAGAGCAACATGCTGCATGTCAATCACCAGTCGGAAACCGGTTTTTGCTGCCACGGTGTCTGCCAGTTTTTCAGTCGACCATTTGCCCGGCAGACCGATGACACCAATTCTGATGCCGGTGGTGTTTAAATTAGCCAACAAAAATCTCCTTCATAGGAATTTTAAATGTAGAAATGGAATGTTTATCCAGAGCAATGATCTGCTCCAGCAGAAAACGTGCGCGCAGCATCATTTGCCGAGCCAGGGTTTTGTCCAGTATAAAACGGGTCGACGTGGCAAATGAACGAGCCAGTCCCAGAGCCAGTCTTATTTCAAAGGTCTTGTCATTGGATTGCCGGGCAAATTTTGCAACATTGTTATAAAAAATATAAATAACCTCATTAATGCGTTGTCTCAATTTGCTATCCAGGCTTTGTAAGCGGTAATTGGAAACCATAAATACGGACACATCCTGAACATAGTCCATGTATCGGGAACGGTGTAAATCGATGAAGTTTATGCGCGCTTCTGTCGGGTCATAGATAATATTATCAATATTAAAATCTCCGTGAATAAAAACTGAAAAGGGCGCTTTGTATTTTTTTTCAAATTGCTGGGCCTGTTTTATCAGCTCATCAAATGACTGAACATAATAGCCGCAGATGTTTTTATGACGAGTTTTAAATTGTGGATGAATGGCGTAGATGTCTTCCAGACGATGATTCAGTTGCTCCAGATACTGAGCGTTGACTTTGTCATTGATTCGAGTTTCACTCCAGACAGAATTCAGTGTCTTAGCCAATTGCTTGAGTGTTTTTTTTAACAGCTCAGGCGACTCATATAAGAGGATTTGTTCAAAGGTAAATCCGGCTAAATGCTCGATCAGCAACGAGGCCGATTTACCGCGTTTCTTATAGGAAAGGATTTTTGGCGCAAGGCCAGGATAGATTTTGTGCCAGTTTTTAACAACAGCCCGTTCTTCATTGAGTTTGCGCCTGGCGCCATCTTTAAAAATAGCCAGTTGCGGAGAGACTCCATCATTCACGGTTAAGGCAGAAATAGCGCTCCCGGAGCGGGTTTCTGCTACCTGCTGAATTTCGAGTGGCAGTATTTGTTCACCGTCTGAAAATTTTTCCACCGTAGCAAGCATGGATTGATAACGTTCGATATCAATGGAGTACCCCAGATTTCTGGAGAGGATTGCTTCACTGATTTTGAGCAGGGCATCACCCATCTGTTCAACAGAACAGGTCACAAACAGTGCAGTGATAATATCCTGATTACGTTTACGACCTTTGAGACGGTTGCTGTATATTTCAATCTGATCATCACAGGCCTGGTTAACCTGTTCACTGATATGCTGAATATCCAGTGCTATTGTAGTATCACTTTCTTCCAATGCTTTTTCAATCAAGCCGATAGCCTGGTTGACTGATTCAAGTGTGACGGTAAACGGTTTGTAATTGACCTTGTTTTTATTTAAGCGGGTGATTTGTTGGACACATTCTCTGCAGCGAATAGAAATAATATCCAATTGAGTTGCAATCGATTCGTAAGCCCTTAATAATATGACATCAGCCTGTTTGTCATTGGCAATATGATTAATAAAACTGTTGTGAATGCGATTTTTCAGGTTGTAGGTATAACCACTGCGATCCAGTATCCCCTGTGCCATACCCGGTGACAAGGTGACAAAAAAGGCCTGCAAATTAGAGATCTGCGATTCCAGCTCTCTGATGAGAAAATGCAAATTGTTGCTAATCCCTTTGGGTTTACGCATAAGAACTTAGATTACTGGTATTCAAAGTTAGTTTAAAAACCTGGTGCACAATTATTGAGTATGAAAGACTAAGTGTGCTAGATACATTCTAGCCTAGAAACGTTGTTAATAAAAAGCAATTTCAACGGGTCTCTGTAAAATACAGTCATAAGCATTATAATAAAACCATGTCGGCTATAAAAATAAACAGAAGTGTAAAAATTCCAGATGCAGTCAGGATTAATCGTTATCGACGCACTCCTGATCTGGGACCGAATATGCTGTTTTTCTGCGGGGGTTCGGCACTGACCGAGATCACCAAGGAACTTAAACAATTTACCTATAATTCTACCCACCTGATACCTGGTTCTGATTCCGGCGGCAGTTCGGCAAAATTACGCAGGGCTTTTTCCATGCCGGCTATTGGTGATTTAAGAAGTCGCCTGATGTCACTGGCGGATGAATCCGTTATGGGACAGCCAGATGTTTACCGGCTGTTCAATCATCGGCTGTCCAAAGACCTGTCCAATGCCAGGCTCAATAAAGAGCTGGAATCAATGATATCGGGCAGGCATCCACTGATCGAAAACATTTCTAATCCAATGAGACGTCTGATCCGTCATCAGCTGGGCTTTTTTCATCGCGCTATGAATAAGGATTTTGATTTACGCGGTGCCAGTATTGGTAATCTTATTCTGGCCGGTGGTTATCTCAACCAGCACCGTCAGCTTGACTCGATTATTTTTCTGTTTTCAAAACTGGTTGATGTCAGGGGAGTGGTACAGCCAGTAGTCAACGATAATCTGCATCTGGCCGCGCAATTGGCGGACAACACTTATGTCGTCGGCCAACATCGTTTAACGGGAAAGGAAGTCAAGCCTCTGACGATACCGATAAAACGTCTTGAGTTTTCCAGCCATCCCAATAAACGCGTGCCGATAAGAGCCAACATCCGCAAAACCACGCGTAAATTAATCAGTAATGCCGAACTGATCTGTTATCCTCCGGGGAGTTTTTATTCCAGCCTTATCGCTAATTTGTTGCCCGGAGGTGTAGCTGCAGCCATTGCAGAAAATAAATGCGCTAAAGTTTTTGTGCCTAATCTGGGGCAGGATCCTGAACAGATAGGTATGAGTCTGGATAATACTATTGTCACCTTATTGAAGTATCTACATGCCGGCGCATCTGACTGTGAAGATAAGGACTTTTTGAATTTCATACTTTATGACAGTAAACGCGGGCATTATGCTTCTGCCTTATCTCTTGGTTTAATGAAAGAGCTGGGTATCAGCATCATTGATACCAGGCTGATCAGTCGTAAGAGCGCACCTTATTACGATCCTGAATTATTAGTGGCTGCATTGCTTTCGCTTACATGAATTGTGAATATTCTCGTGTTGTCATACTACTGACATATTTCTTGTATAATAATCCACTAAATTATTAACTATAGTGGAAAGCAAAAATGTTATTAAGAAAGTCTGCAATATCAGTGTTAGCAAGCACCTTAATCGTACTGAGCAATGTGAGTGCTGCTGAAGCCAGAGATCAAATACAAATTGTGGGCTCATCAACCGTTTATCCTTTTTCCAGCGCAGTGGCTGAAGAGTTTGGTGCAACCACCAGCTACGGGTGAGTTCAAAATGTTCTGGAAAGTCTTGAAGATTCAGTGTATTAGACGCTCGCAGTAGGTTTAACTGATTTTTTTAGGTTGAAGTATTATCCAAACAGGAAGCGCATGCCAGATGCAGTGCCATTGATAATAACGTAGTCTTTCTGCTAGCATTGTATGGCATGGAAGCTAAAGATTTACGTTTAATGGTTGCCTATCTTAAAATCAGCAATGAATTAGAAAGAATTTTTACTCGTTCGCGAACATTTATTCGTGATTTTCCAAGTGCGATTGCTGATATTGATAAGGATTTTATCCTCGAATATGCAGTCCCGCTGCAAAAAACCAGCGTGATTACATTACAAAATGATCTTGCAATGAGCAACGCTGATGACCCAATAGAAATTGAAAACCCATTCAAAAATACTATTATTGAAGAAAGCAATAATGATGGTAACTACTCAGCGTATTTTAGATTTATACGTAAGTTCTTGATATCAGGTGTTTGCGTAAGGCAGATAATTGCTCCTGTATAATCTGCATTCCCTACATGACCACCATGGATGTGGGTCAGCAAATTCCTGGTGTCAAGGACGTTTTCAAAATTACGCTGAATAGTTACTAATGATGATTTATATAAAATTGCTGAGAAAAACATTTTGAAAAAAATTGAAAGGGATCTTGACCTGGCCAAGGAATATAACAAATATTACTCTGCCTTAGACGTGTTGAAAAAATAGCTGATCGAGCATTAAGTATTGCCTTCCTGCTGCGTTTCGCCAAAATTGGTGGAGAAATTGAATCGGTATAATTTTAACTTGTAGCTGAAAAAATCTAATTCTACCTCCTTACAGAGCTTTCCCTTCAGATGTGCACACTGGTTTGTTGCTGTCATGAATCCATGGCTGCATAATTTCTAAATAAGTGTTCCTAAAAGGTGTCCATTTAGCACAGGACCCTGCAATACCTCATTTCGTGATTTGATGCTAATATGAGCGAAATGAGGTATTGCAGGGTCTTGTGCGAGGCTTTAATAGTATGGACACTGTTTGCGAACAACTATTTAGCTTACAACAATTCTTACTGCAAATAAGCGATGATTTGTTGGCTTGTGTGTGTTATATTCACTTCAATGACGTCATTACGTCATTAGTTTGGCTTGCTGTTTTGTTAAGGATTTCAAAGAGCGGACATCAATGAAGAATAATAGTGATAAGAAAATCAAAAACACTTCTTTACGCCTGGAAAGTCGGGTTTTGAAAGCGTTGAAAATGAAAGCGCTGGAAGAAGATTCCAGTATTCAGAAAATTATGGAAAGGTTAATCAAGGATTATCTAAAAAAATGAAAGATTCTAAAATAGTCTCCTTGCGTTATATTCTCTCTGAGAAAATAACCAGAAAACAAATGCTCGACACTTTTAAAGCGTGTTTTAGTGTAACATCAACTGACAGCAGCAGCGAAAAAGTAGACCTGGTTGACAGTTTTGAATGGGGTCTGTATGAAAATAATTTACTTGCATTCCGTGATGAGAACAATGATCTAAAAATCTGGTATGCAGATGAATTATTCGCTGCGGATCAGGCCATCGAGATTCCATGTATTAATCCACAGGCCAGCTTCTGGTGGGATTTTCAGGCCATTCCGGAAAGAACCTTGCTGGAGAAAACGCTTGCTTTGCGTGCGTTGATTAAAATGGCTGAAGGGGTGTTAAAAATTGAGCATTTTAACTTGCAGGACAGCCATGGTAAAACGGTCGTATTTTTACAGCTTGTTTCTTTTTACCGGACGCCATCAGCGCGTGTTCCGCTGTTACGCCAGATTAAACTGACTCCGCTTACTGGATATCAGGAACAATACCATCAGGCACTGGATCTGGTAACGGAACTGGGTGGTTTTAAGCCCAGCCTGAATCCTGTTGATTCTTTGCTGGGTGCTATAGGTGTTATCCCCGTACCCTATAGCGTGAAACCAGATCTAATGATAGAACCTTCCATGTCTTCTCGTGAAGTGGCCAATTCACTCATTGCACAAATGATTGAAAAGCAGCGTCTTACTGAACAGGGATTGATTGAAGATATAGACACTGAGTTTCTGCATCATTTCAGAGTTGCTATCCGCATGACGCGGGCAGCTATCGCGCAGCTGAAAGAAGTCTATCCTGAGCAGGACGTTGTCATGTTGAAAGAACGTTTTGCCAGGTTAGGCCGGGAAACCAACCATCTACGTGATCTGGATGTCTTTATTCTGGATAAATCCCGTTATTTAAATCTTTTGCCTGCTTCCTTAGCCGATGGGTTGCTGCCCATGTTTGCAGATTTTGAAAGCGATCGGGTTGATGAGATTAAGCGTATCGCCAAATGGTTGTCAAGTGAGGCTTATAAAAATGAGATGGAGGAATTAGAGGGGTTATTTGCCAGGGGTTATCCTGCTTGTGAAACACCCTGGAGTGAAAAGCCTGCCATCGAATTGGCGGTCAGCAAAATAATGAAACGTTATAAAAAAATACAAAAAGCCGCATTAACAATAACTCACGATACACCGGATAGAGACATCCACAGTATCCGGATTGACTGTAAAAAACTGCGCTATCTGCTGTATTTCTTTGGCAGTCTGTTTGATAAAAAACAACTTAAACAGGCAGGTAAACAGCTGAAACGTTTGCAGGATCGTTTAGGGATCTTTAATGACCTGACTGTTCAGGAACATTATCTTGAAACGTATCTGGATGCAATTGAACACAAGCAAAAGAAAGATATTTATTTGATTGCGTCGCTGGGTGGTTTGATTGCAATACTATACAAGATGAAACTTATTGAACGAGAAAACAGTATCAATGAACTGCATGTGTTTTCCAGCAAAGAAAACCGGCAGCTGTTTTCTTCTGCATTTGCGCTAAAAGGGCCTGAGCAATGAAAATCATAGCATCTTATAGTATCAAGGGCGGAGTTGGTAAAACAGCGGCTTCGGTCAATCTTGCCTATGCTGCCGCCAGGGCCGGCAATGAAACCCTGCTGATTGATCTGGACCCGCAGGGTGCATCATCTTTTTATTTCAGAATGGGTTGCAGTAAAAAAGACAAGGACAAATACTTTTTTTCAAAAAAAAATCGCTTGCTGCGTCATGTCAAAGGCTCTAATTATAAAAGGCTGGATATCCTCCCGGCTAACCTGTCGTTTCGAAATTTTGACATTATGCTAAATAGCATGCAGAAATCGAAACAACGCCTGAAAGAGATATTGCGGCCTTTAAAAGGTGAATATGATTTGATTATTCTTGATTGTCCGCCCAACCTTACTTTACTGGCCGAAAATATTTTTAATGCGGTAGATATCATTGTCGTACCCGTCATACCTACAACATTATCTGAACGCACTTACGAACAATTACTAAATTTTTTTGCTACCAAGGGATATAAACAGTCGAAATTGTATCCTTTCTTTTCCATGGCGCAAAGCCAAAATAAATTGCATGTGGAGACGATAAAAAAAATGCTGCAAAATTATCCACGTTTTATGAAAAGTATTATTCGATTTTCAACAGAAATTGAAAGAATGGGCGTTCACCGAGAGCCGGTTCTGGCTTATGCTTCGAAAAAAAGTCCGGTCCAGACTTATCATTTACTGTTTAATGAAATTGTTGCTGCACTGGGTAAAAAATGAAAAATATCGAAATAGAAAGAAAATTCCTGCTGGAGAGTTTACCTGAGCATTTGCAACAGCAATCACATGAAATGATTCGCCAGGGTTATATCACTATAGATAACCATACTGAGGTCAGAGTTCGGGCAAAAGGTGATGTGTATTTTTTGACGGTAAAACAGGGGAGTGGTTTAAGCAGGACGGAAGTAGAGATAGATATTACTGCTCTCCAGTTCTCTGCCCTTTGGGAACTTACCGTAAATAAAAGAGTAGAGAAAAACAGGTATCTTCTAAAGGATTCCGGTACTTTGATAGAAATTGATATCTACTGCGATGGGCTAGCTCCTCTTAAGGTGGCAGAAGTGGAGTTTAACAGTATTGAAGCAAGCCGTGCTTTTAAAGTCCCGGCATTTTTTGGTTTGGAAGTCACGGATGACAAGGCCTATAAAAATGCCGCACTTGCTGTTTATGGTATTCCTGATTCATATATAAAAGATTTAACATGACTAAGCTTGAACTTGGCGCCTTTCCTTATATGATAAGAAAAGGAAAACTGATGGTTATGATCATAACCAATTGTTCCGGTAACAAATGGATACTGCCAAAAGGTCAACCAGAATTAGATCTGCGAAATTCACAGGTTGCACTCCTGGAAGCATTCGAAGAAGCCGGGGTAACCGGTAATCTGGTTTTATCCATCAAACATATGGATTTTAAACGCAAAAGTGGCGATATCCTGAGAATTTATCCTCTGGCCATACGTAAGATATTGTGTAAATGGCCAGAAAAAAAAATCAGAAAAAGAAAACTGGTTTCAGTCAAGCAAGCTCTGTCACTGGTCACCCGTAAGGAACATATCAATGCGCTTGAATATTTTTCCCGGCCAGAAAATTTTAAAAAACTGGCTAAAGAAAAGTTTAACAGACTGTAACATGGTCAGTGTAAGTGTCCTGGGATCAAGAATGCAGGGAACAACTGCCAGTAATCAATTAGCTGTGAGATTTTTTTCTCGCCTTCAATGATCTGTATAAACTGCGAGCGATAATATGTGAATACTGCTCAACCCATATCTGTTATTTATGTGTGACCATAGCGCTTATGTATGGCTTCGTTTTTATGAGGAGCTCAACGATCATTTGCCGTCGGCACAGCAAAAGGTGAATTTCAGGCATGGTTTTCATGGCAGGGTAACGGTTAAAGATCTGATTGAATCGATCGGCGTTCCGCATACAGAGATCGATTTGCTGCTGATCAATGGTGAATCAGTGGATTTTCATTATCTGCTGCAGCAAGGGGATCGCATCAGTGTTTATCCAATGTTTGAACGGTTTGATATTGCAGCAGTTTCAAAAGTAAGACCTGAACCTTTAAGAGTTATGAAATTTGTTGTGGATGTACATCTGGGTAAACTGGCCAGGTATCTGCGTATGAGCGGGTTTGATACACTTTACAAGACAGATTATGCGGATGCCGAACTGGCAGCAATTTCAGCTACACAGCATCGAATACTTCTTACCCGGGATCGGGGGCTATTAAAACACCGTATCATAGATTACGGGCATTTTGTCAGGCACACGGAACCTTTTTCACAACTGCAGGAAATCATACAGCGGTTTGACTTATACCGGCTGATGAAACCTTTCAGCCGCTGTATTCGTTGTAATGGATCAGTCCAATCCGTAGCAAAGAGTGAAGTTCAGTCACTTCTTACACCCAGAACATCACTCTATTACCATGCTTTCTGGCAATGCCGACAATGTCATCAGATCTACTGGAAAGGCAGCCATTACCAAAAAATGCAAAAAATGTTGTTAATAATCAGCCAGTCAGTCGATAATTTAATTGATTAACTAAAGAGTGTATTACTTGAAACCAAGACACATTACTTTTTCCGATAATAAAAAGTAGGGGTGATATTTTTTAATAGCGTTTTGGCACGTAAAGTTCCTGCGGTAATACTTTACGTTCATATTCAGGGTTAAATACGCGATCAGGCAATGTGATATTTACTCCGGGCACTTCCTTATATGCAATTTGATCCAGCAAATGCTGGATGCAGTTAAGCCGTGCGCGTTTTTTATCATTACCTTCTACGATGTGCCAGGGGGCTTCAGGAATATTGGTACGCGCGAAAGTATCCTCCTTGGCTTTAGTATAGGTTTCCCAGCGGACCCGAGACTGAAGATCCATAGGGCTCAGTTTCCACTGCTTTAGAGGATCATGAATACGCATCAGAAAACGCAGCTGCTGTTCTTCGTCGGTGATGGAAAACCAGTACTTAATGAGACGGATATCATTTCGCACCAGCATGCGTTCGAATTCGGGTACATCCTGAAAGAATTTTTCTACCTGTTCAGGTGTGGCGAACCCCATGACCCGCTCCACACCCGAACGGTTGTACCAGGAACGATCAAACAGAACGATTTCTCCAGCTGACGGAAGATGCGGAACATAACGCTGAAAATACCATTGACCTTGTTCCTCTTCGCTGGGTTTGTTCAATGCCACGACGCGGCAGGTACGAGGGTTGAGCCGTTGTGTAATACGTTTAATAACCCCGCCTTTGCCGGCCGCATCCCGGCCCTCAAAAATGATCGCAATTTTTTCTCCAGTGTGTTCGACCCAGTCCTGCATTTTGATGAGTTCAGCCTGCAGTGTCAGTAAGGTCTTAAAATACTCCTTGCGTTCAAGTGTTGGCGGATGTTTTTTTTTGTAAATTCTGCGCAGTTCTATTGAAAGCGACGGCTCTGACATCTCCAGTTCATAGTCTTCGTCGAGAGTGTCTTCCAGTTCGGCTCTTAGCCAATCCATGTCTTCCAGGTTGTTATCATGACTGTCCATTCAGATACTCCATTCTTAACAATATTAAAATATTTGCTTACTGGATTCATACCATACATTATTTTCACCACGAATTTCCATGACTATTTTATTGCCAGTCAAATTAAATTTTAAGATTTCAAAGTTCTTATCTTTTATTTAAATGTCACTATTCAGCGTAATTTTGAAAACGTCCTTGACATCAGGAATTTGCTCCAGAAGACGCCGTAAATACGTCCATGCAGGCTTGAATGTGGCATCCATGCCACATACACTTCTTACATAAACACCTAATATCAATCACTTAGTGAAAATCTTAGTAATTTCTCAATAAGTCCGAGCAAGATACTCTCCCCCTGTCAGGGGGAGGGTTAGGGTGGGGGTTAAGTGCTTGATGATACAAGCAACCCCCATCCTGGCCTTCTCCCTCGAAGGGGGAAGGAACTTTAACTGCACCGACTTATTGAGAAGTTACAAATCTTAAATACGCTGAATAGTTACAAATCTCGTAGATTAAACAGCACTTCATTAATTTTTATATGCCAGGCTGGAATGCTCAAATAATCAATAGATATCCTCAATAGGCAATTCTGCGCAGCGCTTATATTGTCTCATCTGCAAAGTACCAGTGTGTTTTTTTAAGTCCGGTAGGGAGTGAGTGCAGCAAAGTGACAGACGCATGGACTAAATGTTAAGTTGTTTGTGAAATCTAAGGCAATTACAGGCTGTAAATGGCCTATGATTTGGAATCTAACTATATTTAGTTTAAAATGTGCTGTACTGTTCTTGTTTTACAGGAAAAGAGCTAAATGACTAGAAAAGCCAGAGATAAACCTATTCTTGTACCGGTAGATTTTTCAGTGCACTCTGAAAAAGCCTTATTGCTCGCGGCTGAAATGGCCGATCAATTTGACTCTCCAATGGTGATTTTGCATGTAATACATGATCCTGGCGAAGCTCCCGGTTATTACTCAGTCAAAGGAAGACACAAACAGTTAAAGCGTATGGAGGATGTTGCACATGAAATGTTAAATGATTTTCAAAACATCTTTATAAAAAAGCATCCTGATTTAAAAATGGTGAAAGAAGCAAAAAAGATATTGGTCAGCGGCTTACCCGTTAACAGAATTCTTGAAATAGCCAAAAAAATTCATGCCAAAATGATCGTTATGGGCAGTCAGGGACGAACAGGTCTGTCGCATATTCTATTAGGCTCAAAAGCGGAGCAGGTTGTACGTCTTTCACGAATTCCGGTTACTATAACAAAAGTCAATAAAAATAAACATGGATCCTAGAGGATGAATGTCTGTTACAATTCATTTGTGTCTCAAAACAAAGCATTGAGATTCCAGTTTATTGCTGCTGTGACTCTCTATACGGTCCTTTTATCTTCCTCCAAACCTGTGTTCGCAGACGCAGACATGTTAATTGCTGCTGATATTAACTGGTGGAATATGGCGATAATGTTATTTGGCGGCCTGTCGTTGTTTCTGTTTGGTATGGATCAAATGGCTGATGCGCTTAAAGTCGTTGCGGGTGACCGCATGAAAAATATCCTGGCCAGGTTAACCACCAATCGTTTCATGGGAGCATTTACCGGTGCATTGGTAACTGCGGTCATTCAATCTTCTTCAGTAACAACAGTACTGGTGGTCGGATTTATCTCCGCTGGACTGATGTCAATGTCACAATCCATCGGCGTTATTATGGGCGCTAACATAGGCACCACGATTACTGCTCAGATTGTGGCTTTTAAAATTACTAAAGCTGCACTGCTCATGGTCGCCGTAGGCTTTAGTATGATGTCTGTTTCCAAACAGGAAAGATTAATACAGTATGGCAATATACTCATGGGACTGGGGCTGATTTTCTTCGGTATGAGTGTGATGAGTAATGCCATGAGCCCATTACACCATTATCAGCCGTTTCTCCATCTTATGACGCAGATGGAAAGTCCTGTCATAGGCATTTTGACTGCAGCGGTCTTTACCGGTTTGATTCAATCATCATCTGCGACCACGGGTATTGTCATTGTCATGGCATCTCAGGGTTTTATTACCTTGTCTGCAGGTATCGCATTGGCATTTGGCGCAAATATAGGTACTTGCGTCACTGCTTTACTGGCGACCATAGGTAAAACACGTGAAGCGTTGCGGGCTGCAATGGTTCATGTTTTATTTAATGTGTTCGGTGTGCTGATATGGTTCGCATTTATTCCTGTTCTGGCTGAATTTGTAAGCGGATTTTCACCCAGTTATCCAGAGCTGCAGGGGATGGATCGGCTGGCCGCGGAAACACCCAGGCAGATCGCCAACGCACATACGGTATTTAATATTTCAAATACCCTGATTTTTATCGGTTTTGCCGGTGGGTTTGCCAGACTGGTCGAATGGATGATTCCTGATAAACATCTTGCTGAAGAAACTTTGGTCAAACCTGTATATCTGGATAAAGAACTTCTGCAGACACCTGCTCTGGCACTTGATCGGGTTAGACTGGAATTTCGTCATATGAGTCAACAGGTGACACAGATGCTTAAAGAAATCATATCGGCCATTATAAAGGGTAATCGTCTGGCGCTGAATAAAATTGCTCAAAGCGATGAAAAAGTCGATAGTCTATACGCTCAAATCATAGATTATCTTGGGCATATCAGTCAGCAAACATTAACCCGGCATCAGACCCAGGAATTATTAAGTCTCATGGATGCAGTGAATGATATGGAAAACATTGGTGATACCATTGAAACTGATCTTGTGCATCTGGGCAAGCAGCGTCTGAATGCAAACCTTACCATAAGTGAGGAAACAGCAGCTGTATTGAACAAGCTGCATTATATGGCTATGAATATGACTGAATTAGCCATTGATGCAGTGGCAGAAAATAATTATCTTACAGCTCAGAAAGTTATTAAAGTGCAGGAGAAATTTGATCAAACAGCAGCGTGGGCCAATAATCATCTGGCAGAACGTCTGGTTGTCCATGTTCCAAACCGCCTGGCATGTTACACCATTGAGATTGATATTATCGAGAAATTAAAACGTATAGCTTACTTTTCAAAGCAAATATGCCTGTCCATACAGCCTCAGTCTGCTGAAGTATCATCAACTGATGAGCCGTTCGAGGTAAAAAATGAATAAGCAGCCTCACTATGTATGGATGTGACGAACGTTAAACAGACAGCATGGCTGGTTTACCTGCTTTGGCGGCTAATCAGTAAATGCAGCCCTGATTTCACAATAAAGTGAAGCTCAGATTTTTTATTATTAAAATTACATATTATGATCAATTTCCTGAGTTTAATGGTGTTACTGATTTTATCCGGTTTTTTTTCAGGCTCGGAGACGGCATTGACATCTTTATCGATGGCCAGAGCCGAAGCATTACGTAAGGAAGGACGTCGGGGTGCAGAGACTCTTTTTCGGCTAAAACAGGACACCTCCCGAATGTTGATTACCATCTTAATCGGCAATAACGTGGTTAATATTGCTGCTTCTGCTTTAGCGACGGTCATCGCAACCGAAGCATTTGGCCATCTTGGCCCTGGCATAGCGGTAGGTTTATTAACTATTTTTATTCTGGTTTTTGGAGAAATTACACCCAAAAGCATAGCTGTCCATCATGCTGAACGTATATCACTGTTTGTTGCGCCAGTCATCTATGCCTTTATGCGTTTAATCTTTCCCCTGGTCTGGTTATTCCAGCTTTTTACGGATTGGTTAAAAAACCGCACGGGAACAACGACAGTGCCATCAGTCACTGAAACAGAGCTGATTACTATGGTAGAACATGGTGAAAAGGAAGGTATCATAGAAACGGATGAGAGGGAGATGATTGAAAGGGTTTTTAACTTTAACGATTTAAAAGCCGAGGATGTCATGACACCAAGACGACAGGTGTTTCGCCTCGATGGTCGACTAAGCATAGAACAGTTATTGCCAGAAGTATTAAAAAACGTTTATAGCCGAATCCCTTTGTACCTGAGTAACCAGGATGAAGTTAAAGGTTTACTGATGTTAAGGGATATTTTAGCCTGCGTTAGTTCCGGTCAGGCTCATAAACAGGCTATCGAGATTGCAAAAACTCCTCTATATACACCCGCTAATACACCTATCGATAAACTCATTATTAATCTAAGACAAAAAAAACGTTCTATGGCCATCGTTGTTGATGAACATGGCATCATGATTGGTGTGGTTGCTCTTGAGGACATCATTGAGGAACTGGTTGGTGAAATTTATGACGAAACAGACCAGCTGCCAGAGGGTTTAATGAGTCTGGATGATAACCGGGTTCTGGTAAATGGTATGACAGAGCTGCGAGTGATTGAAGAGTATTTTGCGGTTGACCTTCCCGGTAAGCCTACAGACACTATTAATTTCTGGATACTGGGACATATTGAAAGGATAGCCGTTGAAGGGGATACTTTTGACTTTGATGGATTTCATATTCAGATTCAGGCTGCATCCTCGCGTAGAGTGCATCAGGTCATATTACAAAAGCAGTAAGCTGTTATTGTATATTTCAGAATCTGAGTAATTAGTGACTGGAAACTAAAAGTACAACTGCCACGAGTACTTTTTTAAATGTGTTGGCAAGCAACAAGTTCGATGCAAGACCTTTGATATTTTTGAAAACGTTATTAATTTGGAATTATTATGCTAAGAAAAATTTTATTACCCGCTATTTTATTGATCCTGACTTATGGTTTCTGGATCAGTCCCGATTTCAAGGAAATCTCCGCAGGTGTTGCTGTTTTTCTGTTTGGGATGCTTTTCCTTGAAGAAGGATTCAAGGCTTTTACCGGAGGGATGCTGGAAAGACTGCTGCAAAAAACCACTGACAAATTATGGAAAAGTCTCAGTTTTGGCGTCATATCAACTTCACTGATGCAATCCAGTTCACTGGTTTCTGTAATTACTATCTCATTTCTTAGCGCCGGCCTGATCAGTCTTGCTGCGGGTATCGGGATCGTTTTTGGTGCCAACCTGGGGACCACCACAGGTGCCTGGCTGATTGCCGGTTTTGGTCTTAAAGTAAAAATTTCTGCTTACGCAATGCCGATGCTGGTGTTTGGCATCATACTGGTCTTTCAAAAATCAAAGCATCTCAAAGGAATAGGTTATGTGCTCGCCGGACTGGGATTTCTATTCCTCGGCATCCATCATATGAAAGAAGGTTTTGAAGCATTCAGAACAACTATCGATTTAAAAGCTTTTGCTGTTGAGGGCTATCCCGGACTGTTTTTATTTGCTTTACTGGGGGTTGCAGCAACGGTTATCATGCAGTCAAGCCATGCGACGCTGGTGATCATTATCACGGCTCTGGCAGCCCAGCAAATTACTTATGAAAATGGTCTGGCTTTGGCCATAGGAGCGAATATTGGTACGACTATTACGGCCATTATCGGTTCCTTGAGCTCTAATATTCAGGGTAAGAGGTTAGCGGCTGCGCATTTTGTATTTAATCTGGTTACGGCAATTGTTGCTATTACATTTATTTACCAGATCATGGCTGCAGTCAACGCTGTGTCAAGCGCCGTGGGTATTGCAGACGATGACTACACATTAAAACTGGCCGTGTTCCACACTATTTTTAATACCATTGGTATTGTGCTCATGATCCCTTTCATAAATTATCTGGTGAATTTTCTAACCCGAATAATGCCGGAAAAAGAAGTATCTGTAGCAACTCCGAAATACCTGAGTGAAGCCGCCGAAGAGATCCCTGATATCGCTATAGAAGCAGTGCGTAAGGAAACCCTGCACCTGTATGATAATGCCTTTGCCATAATTTCACATGGTTTAAGCCTGCACCGCCATGATATTGCTTCTGATAGAGACACGACTGAAATGGTTGAAGATACCGAGAAACCTATCCCCATTAACATTGATGATGAGTATGTTCGAAATGTAAAAGGACTCTACAGTAATATCGTGGACTTTATCAGCCGAGCTCAATCGCAGATGACGCCGGAACAGAGCAATGAATTATTTGAGTTGCGTACCGCTGGCAGAGATATTGTTGAAGCCATTAAGGATACCAAGCATTTACACAAAAATTTGTCAAAATATATTATTTCAGATAATCCTTACATTCGGGAAGAATATAACAAGATCCGCTTGCAGCTGTCGTCAGTGTTACGTTATCTGGAAAAAGCCAGAGAGGAAGATGACATTTTATCACTGGATAATGTTAAACTGGAAATAGAGTTAAATGATGCCATTGTAAATGGTATGCTGGAAAAACTCATCCGTGAAAACAAGATCACGGCTGAAATGGCGACATCCCTGATGAATGATGTTTCTTACGCAGAAGATGTCACTAAAAACCTGATACAGATGGGCGAAACATTGTTTGTAACAGGTGATCTGGATATGAAAGAAACAGAACGCAGTCTGGCTTTAGATGAAGATGAAGTCAGGGCAATTGCAGAATCCCAACAAGATGATAAAAATTAGAGATATGACATGAATGCCAATAAACTGTTAAAAACAGTTAGCCGATTTCTATCGGCTAACAAAAAAAAGCAAAATGAACACACCAAATGTTTTAAGGAAGTTCTACACAAGCTGAAGAAAAAGGAAAGACAGCTGAAGAATGAACTTGAACATGAAAAGAACGAGAAAACCCGCAAACGGATCAAAAAAGATTTGGAGGTTGTTTATGTGCAGCGAAGAAAAGGCATACAAGCACTTAAAAAATTAAAAAATGGCCAATAAGATTTGTTTATAATCAATATTAATCTATACTCAAAATAGTGTACTGATTCAAAGTGTTTGGTTTTTGTTCCAATATAGGATCCTCTCTAAAAAATATTAAAGTAAATAGTTACATAGTTTTTTACCTTTTATAATTACCCCAGGCATTTTGTGAGTTACTTTCAAAGTGTTGTGGGGGAGGGGAAGTGAAATATGAGTATTTGAGATTTAACTGCTGAACCACCACTTTTTTATCAGGCAAAAAGCATTCAAAATATGTATAAGCTGAGTTCATAGGTAGGTACTTAAGCAAAATCAGGTGCGGATAATCGAGTATTTGTTCCAGAAGACGCCGTAAATACTTCCATGTAGGCTTTTTATAGCCGTCCATGGCTATAAAAACTTCTTCCACAAACACTCAATTATCCTTAAGTACCTACGTATGAAGCTGAGTTAGGTTACTAAAACATTTAATGAATGACGATGATAGTTAAAAAGTTTGCCCATTTTTTGCTGCGTATTTTTGACCAGTATATTGAAATCAAAAATATTTCTCAGAGTGATATAAGCGATGTGGATATGTTCGAGGTCTGGGATTATCTGGAAGAAAACCTTAAGCTACCTGTTCCTGTTTTAACCACTTATTCTAAATGTTATTCTGCCTCATCAGATGCACAGCTTCAGTTGGCTGATTTGGCGAAAAAATACTACTCCGCGGTTGCTGTTATTGATGATAATATCGATGATCTGGAATTAGATAAAGTGGGTCAGGATTTTTATCTGCAGCATGTACCAATTAAATCATTTGTATCGAATGAAGAAGCTGTTGCCTGGCTTAAGGATTATGGTCCGGTAGAAAAGCTTTAAAAGACTACTCCAAATACTTATAAATTCTTGAATGAATCATATTTGATAAGATATGCCATTACGATTTTCCCGGACACCTTTATTTTATATATCGGCATTTGGGGGTATGTTTTGTGTTTGCTGAAGTGGCAGGATAGCATGGGCAGCGAGAAAATCGCTAAATGCAATAAAGTCTGCCTGATTAGCAGGTAAACTTTGGAAATTAGTTTAGTTTAGTTTAGTTTAAGTCAAAAACAGGTTTATATGATGATGGACAAAGATAATCAACTGGCAGCTTCAGCAAGTAAGTTACTGACCTTGCAAGAAGTCTCTATTTGTAAGCATATTGCTGCAAGTGAATCTCCACATAATAAAAGAGCATTGGCACTGTTGTCCCTGAATGAGAACGAGACTCAAGCGCAGGCAGCAGCGCAATCAGGCTTGTCGACGGGACAGGTAAAATACTGGGTGGCCAGGTTTCGAAAACAACGGCTGGATATTTTTCCTGACAATCTACGCAATGAATTTCATTCTGAAAAAGAAAAAAATGTACCAGCAGCGGTTACAGCGATTGAGCTAAAAACTGAAGTAGAGTTGACGGCTGAGATCGATGAAGCAGAATTGTTAAAGAAAAAAGACGAGTCTACTGAAGAAATTACAGGTAAGAAGGGTAAGAAGGGTAAGAAGGGTAAGAAGGGTAAGAAGGGTAAGAAGGGTAAGAAGGGTAAGAAGGGTAAGAAGGGTAAGAAGGGTAAGAAAGTCTGAACAGAAAAAAGAAAAACTAAAAGTAACTACTATATGCCCGTGATCTTTGAAAGTACTTGATTTTCATGGAGAACAGGATCAAAATTAGCACATGACGTAAATCATTCTTACAACCGATCAAAAATCAGCTCTTGAAATGCAACATAAGCATTCACGAAATGGAAAAGAGAGAGATAGAATCAAAGCCATATTACTGTGTTCTGGGGGGGTTGAAGGCCAACAATGATTGCTCGTAACTACTCAGCAAATCAAGCCGCAGGAAGGCTAACCATCAAAAAGTTACAAACATATAAAATTCAAAGACTTATATTTTTGTAACTTAGAAGCGTAATTTCTAAAACGTCATTGATACCAGGAATTTGTTACAGAAGACGCCGTTAATACATCCATGCAGGCTCTATATAGCCATCCCTGGCTATATAAGCTTCTTCCACAAACACCTGATATCAATAACTTGCAACAATAATCAAAATACGCTGAGTAGTTACGATTGCTCAAGCTTTAAGGACCCATGAAACCAGCGTCTTACGCCATATTAGATATTAGATATTAGATAATACATAATGCCACGGAAAGCTTCGCTGAGCCTGGTTGTGCCATAAATTGCGATGAGCCTGACCCAGAGAAAAAAGATTAACTATAATCGTTCAACCCGGACTTTAATCACGGTACGTTCGTCAGCTTCTAAAACGATAAGCCGAAAGCCTTCTTCCTCAATGGTATCGCCTTCTTGGGGTATGGTGCGTAAACGTCCGGTGATCAAACCACCGATGGTATGGGCTTCTTCGACGGGAAATTTAGCATACAATATATCATTCACCTCAGATATAGGCATGCGCCCTCCCATCAAATGAGACTGTTCATTTTCGTGAACTATATAAACCCTTTCTTTGGGGTGGTATTCATCAAAATCATAACCAACATCAATTTCTCCCACTACCTCTTCAAATACATCTTCCATGGTTAAAATACCAATGGCAGAACCATACTCATCAACAACCACGGCCATGTGATCCTCACGGGCCTGTAATTGTGGGAGTGCCTGATCGATTGTTTGTTTGGGAGAAAGGTAAAGGGTTGGACTGATATAATCATTAATTGGCTTATCTTCCAGTTCAGGATCCATCAAATCCCAGGTGCTTAGCATTAACATACCTTTGACATTGGTGATATTTCCACGATAGACAGGCATACGATTATAACCATGCGTAATAACCACGCGGATTGCTTCCTGCATATTTCGTGCTTCATTAAAACCCACCACGTCTGCCAGAGGTATCATAGCTTCACCGACTGTGGTATCTGCAAAACGGATAATACGACGTATCCTTTTACGATCGATTGAAGATGGATCACTGGCTGATTCGGAGAGATCCAGTAACACCCGGATCTCTTCGCGGGTGATAAACATATTTTGTGGTGCCTCTCCACCACCGACAATCCTGGTGGCAAAGCGGGCCACTGTACTGAAAATGATAATCAATGGATAAAAAACATAAGAGAAAAAAAGCAGGATATAAATTAAATAGCTCACCATAGTATCCGCTTTTTGCTGAAAGACACTTTTAGGAACTACTTCTCCAAAAATAAGCAAGATTGGTGATAACACCAGAACTGAGATTAAATCTCCGGATTTGCCGAACAGATCAATAAAAATCAGTGCACCCAGGGTAGAAATGATGACTGTGGCAATGTTTGTGCCTACTAATGTCGTCCCCAGAATCACATCAGGTTTTTTAAAAAGTTTTAATACCAGGTCTGCGCCCTTATTGCCCATTTTTGCCTGATGACGAAGCTTGAGCTTATCTGAGTTCACCATGGCAATTTCAGAACCGGAAAAAAATCCTTTCAGAATCAGGAAAAAAAGAATTATAAAAAGCTCAAGCGTCAAATCCATCACTTATCCTCCCTGGAGGCTTCGTTCTGCTTATTAACAGAGGTATCAGTTTCAATAAATACAGGGGGTGTATCAGTTTCAATAAGTTCAGATGGCACCTGCGAGGCCTGTTGTTTGTCCTCATTGTTGAGCGTCTGCTCTGGCAGATCAATGGGCTCCTGATCCAGGGATAACGCTTCATTTTCTAAGTTATTTGTGCTCTTAGCCATATTGGCATGGGAAATTTTACGTACCAGCAGCTTACTGATCCTTAAACCTGTAACTTCCTTGGCGATAAATTCATAACCCTCATGTTTTACAGTATCATCGATTGCAGGCAGTCGATCAAACAAACGAAAGGCAACCCCGCCGATAGTAGACATGACGGAATCATCGATATCAAAATTAGTCAAATTATAGAAATCTGTCAGTCGCATATCCCCTGGCACAATATAGCTGTTCTCATCTTCTTCACTGTAATATTCCTGTCCTTCCATGGCCCCGCTTATTTCTCCAAAGATAAATTTCAAAACATCTTTCATGTTAACCAGACCCAGTACCTCGCCATATTCTCCTAATATAATGGCAACACGTGTATTATGAGCCTGAAAATAATCAAACATTTCATCCACCTTTTTGGTGGGTGGAACAAAGTGAGCGGGTTTGAGGAGACTATCAAGATTCATTTTGCTCAGATCTTCACCGCCGCGGATAAGTTTTAAAACATCTTCGGAATGAATAAAGCCGATAACATTATCCCAATGTCCTTTATAGATAGGTATTCTGGGGTGGCGTAAGGCACGAAACTGTTCAATCAATTCTGCTATCGGTAATTCTGCATCTAAAAAGCGAATTCGCGGGCTGGGTGTCATAATGCGTGAGATGTCTGTTTCTGCTGCTTCCAGAATATTATCGATTAAAACCCGCTCTGTAGCTTCAATAATGCCTGTTTCTTCGCTTTCTTCTAGCAGTGTTCTGAATTCATCTCGCTGCAGAATATTCTGGCGATCAACATCATCACCCACTATCAAGGTCGTAATCCGGTCTGAAATCAGGCGCACCAGTTCTCGTACCGGTGTAATCATCACAATCCAGCGCGGCAATATTTTAGCAGTGATACGTGAAGCAAATTTTATAGGAAAGTTTACCGCTATAGTCTTAGGCGTTACCTCACCGATGAGCAGCAGTAACGGCACCATAATAACTATATTGATCCAGCCAATATCTCTTTCTCCAAAAATCAGTAACAGGATTGAGGCCATATTCGTTGCCGAAGCAATATTGACGATCTCATTGCCGCATAATATGGAAATGATCAGTCGTCTCGGTTCATCCAGCATCGCATGAATACTTTCAGAATCATTATGACCAGAATGCCGCAGTTTTTGTAAATCAATGCGGCTGAGAGAAAAGAGGGCTGTTTCAGAACCAGAGAAAACGGCTGAAGAAACGAGTAAAATGACTTGAAATAAGCAGCGTAAGGTTAATTCCAGATCAACAGCATTGATACTAATAGACTGGTAAAATGCTTGTAATTCATCCATATGTCTGTCTGCTTTTAGTGGCTATTTCTTATGGAAATAGTCAACTTTTTACTGGATATTAAGTTAATGGATCGTATGTTCACCCATTTTTCTCATCACGCTTTTGTATTCGATGTGACTTACTTAGGAATACTCCAAATAGCTGCTTCGAAATATGTCCATAAGTATTGAAGCAGCGCACAGGACCCCGTAACACCTCAATATACTCATATTAGCATTACTGACGTTAACAAAAAAGTCACAACGACGCATCAAAGGGGCTGGTGCTAAATGGAGAGCTTTCAGGCACACTTATTTAGAGTTTGCAAATACCTATATATTCTAACAAACTCAAATTTTTAATCATAGCTATCATTTGTGTTTTTAAGCGGTGAGTTCATTTTTGACAGAGGGTGGGGCAGCTTTAGGCCAGGGTTCAGTATTACAGAAAAGCATGCAAAAAGAGATCGGGTTGATTAGCCGTATCTCCCTTCAATATAGTCTGCGGTTTCTTTTTCATGCGGAGCCACAAAAAGACCCTCGGTTTTTTGATGTTCTACAACTTTACCCATTAACATGAAAATACATTCTTCGCTGGCACGTCTCGCCTGGGCCATATTGTGGGTGACGATTAAAATGGTATATTCACCACGCAACTCCCAGATGAGTTCTTCAACGGCAGCAGTTCCTTTGGGATCGAGTGCTGAACAGGGTTCATCCATTAATAAAAGATTGGGTTTAACCGGTAATAGCCTGGCAATACAGAGTTTTTGCTGTTCTTCCAGTGATAAATTGATTGCTTTTTGATCTAATTTATCTTTTACCTTGTCCCAAAGCAACACCTGGCTTAAGGCATTTTCAACGATTTCATCATAATCTGCCGTCGTATACTTTCGGTCTTTGATATGCAGTTTATGACCAAACAGAATATTTTCCCTGATAGATGTTGGCAGCGGGTTGGGACGTTGAAACACCATGCCAATTTGTTTGCGCACCTGAACTAACTCTACTTCCGGCGCATAGATATTTTGCTCCTGCACATTGATGCTGCCCTTAATGCGCACATAACCCAGACGCTCATTAATTCTATTTATACTGCGTAGAAAAGTGGACTTTCCACAGCCGGAAGGACCGATTAAAGAGGTTATCATTCCATTGCGGATTTTCAGATCAATATCAAAAAGTGCCTGAAAAGAGCCATACCACAGGTTAAGCTTATCAGTGGTTACGGCATAATCGACTAAGGTTGCTTCTGTTTTCTCAGCAGCTTCTGTATTCATCGGTGCGTGTCCATATAATTACAATTTGTTTCTACTCATTAGTTTCCATCCATAAATAGCCATCCTGGCTATATTATGGAACACGAAAGAAAAAGTGTGATTTTTCTTTCGCTGCATTTTCAATGACTTATCATCATTAAAAGTAACATCTCAATAAGTCCGTGCAAGATCCCCTCCTCATATCAGGGGGAAGGAACTTAAACTGCATGGACTTATTGAGAAGTTACCATTAAAAATGGTAGCACATCCCTTTGCCACCAGTGTCCATCTAAAAACGGATGGACACTAATTAGAGCTATAATTCGTGTTACAATGACGTTAATCTATCCAAAACGCCCTTCAATATAATCGATGGTTCTGGGGTCCTGTACCTGCCCATTAAACAGTGCTTCGGTATCACCTATTTCAATACATTTTCCTTCCAGGAAAAATGCCGTACGATCCGCCAGGCGATTTGCCTGTTGGACTAAATTGGTCACCAGAATGATGGTCATTTCACTTTTTAACTCTTTCAAAACATCTTCAATCCGCATGGTGGTCACCGGATCAACAGCAATAGAAAATTCGTCCAGCATTAATACTTCCGGTTCCTGTGAAAGTGCCCGGGCGATGGTCAGACGCTGTTGCTGTCCACCGGAAAGTAAACTCCCCAGAGAGTCCATTCTGTCCTTTACCTCATCCCAAAGGGCCGCGCGACTTAAGCATCGTTCTACAATCTCATCCAGAGATGTTTTATCACTGATCCCTCTCAAGCGGGGTGACAGGGCAACATTTTCATAAATAGTCAGGGGTAATCCCACGGGAAGAGGGAATACCACGCCGATTCGACTGCGTAACGCATAGACATTCTTCAGCTGGTGAATATTTCTGTTATTAAACAGGATATTTCCCACTACATGCATATTTGCATCAAAAGTATTCATCAGATTTAAGGTTTTTAGAAAGCTGGTTTTTCCCGCGTTGGCAGGTCCGATAATACCAAAGATTTCATTTTCATAAACATTCAAACTGACATCGCTCAAGGCTGTTTCGCCAGCATAAGAAATAGTCAGGTCATGCACTTCTAATTTAACGTTTTTTGCAGCTGCATGTAGCGGTATTGTGGATATTTCATTTTCACCTGCAGTCAGGTTTGCTGCTACCATTTTTTCTTACCTCGTAAATACATCCTGAAGGCAATTGATACACTGTTCATTATGAGCACCATGGCAATTAAAACCAGTGCTACGGCGTAAGGTAAAGCTTCGGGTACATTGGGAACCTGTGTAGAGACGACAAAAAGATGTAACGACAGAGCCATGGTCTGATCAAAGACATCCTGTGGTAAAAACGGCAGGAAAAATGCAGCACCGGTAAACATGATAGGTGCCGTTTCACCAGTGGTTCTGGAAACTTCAAGAATAACACCGGTTAATATCCCGCTGACTGCGTTAGGTAAAACCACCCGTCGTATAGTCTGCCAGCGGGTTGCGCCCATGTTCCAGCAGGCTTCACGGAATGCGTGGGGGACAGCCTGTAATGACTCACGAGTCGAGACGATAACCACCGGCAAGGTCATAATCGCAAGCGTTAAACTGGCCGCCAGAATACTGGTACCAAATCCAAAAAACAGCACAAAGGCGCCGACACCAAATAATGCGTGCACAATAGAAGGCACGCCTGCGAGGTTAATGATGGCTAAATTAATGATCCGGGTAAACCAGCTTTCCTTGGCATATTCACTTAAATAGATCGCTGCAGCTATTCCCAGAGGTACAGAAATGAGCAGTGCCAGGGTTACCAGCCATACTGTTCCCAGCAGGGCGGGAAAGATTCCGCCTGCTGTCATACCATCAGTCGGATCGGTAAAAAGAAAATCAATGCTGATCATTGAACCGCCCTTGGCAATCAGTGTGCCCAGAATAACCAGAACCGGCAGGATCAATAAGAGAGTCATCATCAGAAAAAGAATACGGTATAGACCCTGTATTTTTTTATTTTTTGCATTAAGTTGCGATTCTGCGAACATAATTCTTGCCTGTAATTAAATTATTGATTTTTCACGCCGCGTACAATCAAATCTGCTGTGAGATTGATAACAAATGTGATCAGAAACAGAAAAATACCAATAGTAAATAACGCCTGATAGTGCTGCGAACCGACCGCAGTTTCGCCAAGTTCAGCAGCAATCGTAGCAGTTAAGGCCCTGACTGAGTCAAATACACTATGGGGGATATTAACCGCATGACCCGTGGCCATCAGCACGGCCATGGTTTCACCAAAGCCTCGCCCAACGCCTAACAGGATGGCTCCCAAAAGCCCGTTTTTGGCAGCAGGCAGAACGGTTTTATATATGACCTGCCAACGAGTAGCGCCTAATGCCTCCGCGGCTTCACGATATCGATCAGGCACGGCCTTAAGTGCATCTTCAGCAATTGAAGTCATAATCGGTGCAGCCATCAGGCCCAGAATGATCCCTGCATTGAGCACATTAAGCCCGACAGGCACATCAAATAACTCAATGATCAGCGGATTCATAATTGACAGCCCGATAAAGCCCCAGACGACTGAAGGTATGGCGGCTAAAAGTTCTACCAGTACTTTCAGGAACTCACGGGTTTTTCCACTGGCAAATTCTGCAATATAAATGGCTGCACCCAGAGAAAACGGAATAGCCACCAGCATGGCCAGTCCAGTCACACTGGCAGTACCTGCAATCAAAGCTAAAATGCCATATTCCGGTGCATCTTCATCACTGGGTTCCCAATATTGCGAACCGAAAAACTCACTGAAACTGAAGCCTTCAAGCAGAAAGCCAAATCCTTCAATGGTTATAAAGGCAAAAATACCAATAATAAAAATAATGGCTGAAATGCCGCCGATAAAGACGATGAACTGGACCAGCTTGTCAAAATACCAGTCTGGATTTCGTTTATCAAACAGGGCATTCATTGACTCACTGTTATCTGCTTTTGCCATGAGCTAAACCTCATCACCACGTAATTGCTCAATTAAATCTTTGATATGTAAAGCTAAAGTGCGATAGAGAACTTCTATACCCTGTTCAGCTTCAAGATCAGATTCCAAACTAATATGCCATTCCAGTGCACTGGTATGAAAAGGTATTGATTCCAGATAGCTGCTGACGTCCCCCTGCAGACTCACAATGACATCTTGATCTGAAATTTCCTGTCGGGTTAAATTGTCCAGACTGGTGATGGTCAAACCAGAAGGGTCTTCACCTCTGGATTCAAGAAAGTTAACTAATTCGCTGTTGACATTAATAGCGGCCGTACGGCCGGCACTGCGGTAGTTACAAACATCCGGGTAATTTATACGAGCTATGGCTTCTGCCAGTTGACTGAGTGAACTATTATCTTCATCAATAAACAGAACATTAAACACTTTGGGTGATTTTTGCTCCCCGGTGGCGGCAAAGATAGTATCTTCACAAATATTTTTTGCCTGATCAGCGACACGTTTAAGCTGTGTGAAAACAACAAACAGGGCCAGGATGTCTTTAGCCTCTTTAATTTGAGTATCCTGAGTGACTTCCTCATAAACGGCATCGAGGTTATATTCCATACGACTGGACATCAGCATCGTACTTCTTGCCAGTTCGGGATTTAACTCATCAAATGCCTTTATGGATTGTTTTAACATTAACAGGGTTTCGCTAGCCAGACGTTCAATTTCCCTGCCCATCATGCCCTCAGGAGGGTAGCTTAACTGCACCGCTTCCCGTGCTATCGTTACGGCATAGTCTCCCATACGTTCCAGTTCAATATTGATTCGAATGATAGAAGACAGTAAACGCAGATGTACACCGCTGGGCAGATGTACCGCAATAAACCGGTGACACAGTCGATCAATTTCCCGCATCGTCCGGTTAATTGGATAGTCATTTAAAATGGTCGTATAGGCTAATTTATTATTGCCGGTTTGCAAAGCATGGACAGCATCATGAACACCTGTCTGTACTTTATAGGCTTGTTCTAAAATCTTGCTGCGTAAATTTTGCAAATCATTTTCAAGGCGTTGTTCCAGGTGAGACATAAATAATTCCCAAAGTTTAAATTAATGTTCGAGGCAGCTTCAATAACTCATATTCAACCGAGAGCTATCAGTGTATGTTTTTTTCAGGCTGAAATATTATGCTCTTTTATGCTTGGCGGTCGTTCAGGCATCCCTGCTTCATACGACTCAGGTACTTCAATTCATCATAGAATTTCACTAGCGAGGGTGACGGTTGTATGCAAAACTGTACCATCCATGATGTATTGAAAATCAAGCTGATTGGATATTAATCACATTTAACATCTGTTGCAGGCGCATAGCCTTTTTTGGTCAGGATACATTGACCTTCATTGCTCAGGATCCAGTCAAGGTATGTCTTGATTTCACCCTCAGGTTCGCCATTGGTGTACATAAACAGTGGACGGGCTATGGGATAACTGCGGTCACTGGCGGTTTTAACACTCGGATTAACACATGGACCGCCGGTCTCCTGGGCTATACAGGCCATTTTAATATGATCAGTTGCGTAGGCTAAACCACTGTAACCGATGGCACAGGGTGTTTTTTCAACCAGGTCTACAACATCTTTTGAGCCATGCATGTCCAGGGTTCCCTGACGAAATTTTCCTTTTTTACCTAAGGCCGTTTTTTTGAAATAAGCATACGTTCCCGAATTATTCTGGCGACTGACTACAACGATTTTATCCTGTTTACAACCCGGAACAGTCAGACCTATATCGGACCATTTGGTGGCTTTGCCGTCACGCCCGTAAATATCTTTTAGCTGTTCCAGTGAGAGTGATTCTGCAGGATTGTCATGATGTAAAAAAACGGATAATGCATCATAGCCAACGATATGTAGAATGGGGTTTTGACCTTTGCTCTTCGCCAGTTTTATTTCTTTTTCTTTCATAGCACGGCTGGCGTTAGCAATATCAACGGTGCCGTTAATCATTGCTGCTATACCAGTTCCAGAACCACCGCCGGAGACCGCTATGGCAACGTTGGGATTGACATTTCTGTATTCTTCCGCCCATGCCTGTGCTACGTTAACCAGAGTGTCCGAACCTTTGTTCTGGATCACTGTGCGATCTCCAGCGTGAGCATTGAATGCTATCACTGCAAGATTTAGAGAAAAAAGACCGGCAGCAATTAATTTTCTATTCTTCATATTTATTCCTTACGTAGTTACTAACAAATTTTTTGTGAAGTATAGGGAAGACTTTTCATTAATTAAAGAGAAATTTGAAAAATAATACAAAATAAACAATAAAAAACTATATATGGTTTTTTTGGGTGTTTGTTTGTGCTTTCGGGTGATTTGGTGTGTTTTATGGTGTTTTTAAAGAGATAATGATGGGTTCAATATAAGCGGTATCTTCTTGTTTAAAATTATGCAGCTGACCCATTTGATCTAAAATGGTCAATAAAAACGAACTTGCAGATAATCGTCCCAGGCCACCGTACATACATTCCTGTTCCGAATAAACACGGCCTTTATCACAACGCCCATAAGGAGAAAAGAGAACAGACGGTACCGGATCCCCGCAATGGAATCCTGAATTACTATCAGTGGAGTGATCAGCGGTGACGGCAATGATTTTATCGTGCATATCCACATCAGCAAGAGCCGCATCGATATTTTCAATAAACTGGCTTTTTAGCAGGGCCTGATGATCATGTGCACAGATATCCGTGCCCTTAATATGCAGATAGACCAGATCATGATTCTGCATGGCATCCAGAGACAATGCCACTTTTGATTTTAAGTCAGTATCAGCCAGTGCAGTAAATTCTGGTCGGGTAATAGCTGTGAAATCAAACAGCCTGGCCAGACCAAGGACCGTGGCTTCTGCAGAAATAACGGCCACTTTTATTTTATAATAATTCAGTATATTTTGAATTGAATTTATTTGCCCCGCGCTGCGGCATAAAACTCCGTTGGCGGGTGTTTGTCCCTGTTTCATTCGTTGCTGGTTGACGGGATGTCGGTGCAACAACTGATGAGCCTGCTGGCTGAAATAATTGATGGCCTGAGCGGTTTGAATCGCAGCAAGCCTGTCAGTTAAAGGTTTACATGTCTGAACATAGGCCGGTGTTTTCCGCGAACAGTCCGTATCACTGACTTGAGCGGATAAATTTTCTCCTTGCAGGTGCAACACTGCTCTATGCTGGGTGGTAGGATAAAAACTGCCTTTGATACCATGAGGAAGTTCAATGCTGTTTAATGCCTGTGCCAGAGTTGCCGTATGTTGATTTATTCTTCCAGCTCTTCGATCCAGTACTTTTAAATGGTCCTGTTCTGCTTCAATATGTGCAAAATTGCAGCGCAATATAATATCGCCGGGCTGAGTTGATAAATCAATACCAGCGGCTTCCACGGGACCTCTTGCCAGGCAGGCTGTATCTTTGGGGGTCAACCCCATTAACAGAGCCATTCCGGTATGTGTGCTGACGGGCATACCGGGAGTCAATGGATCGACCATTGCGCACATTCCCGCACTTGCAAGTTTATCAAAAAAAGGCGTGTGGGCTTTTTCCAGGGGAGTCAGGTCATTTAATGCTGCTACAGGTCTATCACCAAGGCCGTCAAGAACTATGATCAATGCTTTATGCTTCATACAGGAAAAACCTTTTCGACATCATGAGAAAAATAAGGAAAGAGGATGTTATTGATGGTTTTCATGACATCCTGAATGGCCTTTTTCTTGTCAATATTGGATACGATAGGGATGTGGTGGCGATCAGCTTCTGCCATTAGAAATGATTGTAATTCCCATATTTCAGTAAAATGTTCCAGGTAGCGCTTGGAACGTCGTTCCGGGATTTCCTTTCCTCGACCTTTGATATGTTCTTTCAGTTTACTGGCTTTTAATACAGATAACATGATTGGGGCAACAAGTGCATTTTCATTGCTGGGTATTTTTTCAACCAGGGAAGGATGGATATGCACACCTTCGAGTATCAGGGATACTTTTTCCTGAATGGCGCGATGGATGATGGCCTCGCAAGCAACTGATAACAGTTCAGCCTGTCGAAGATAACCGGATACCAGCAATTGCTCGGTCATTTGCACATCTTTACCGACATCCGGCTGAACTTTCCAGGCGTTATAGGAAGATGCATGCAATACGGGAGATAAACGTTGCGGAGTCATCATGCGCATCACTTCTCGCAGCATATCGGTGGACTGGGTACGCACAATACCAAAACGGTGCCCTACTTCTGTTGCAATGGTGCTTTTACCCACACCGGCGACACCGCCAATAAGTACTATCAGGGGACGGCCGCTATGCAGAAAGTCTGACCAGACCAGATATCGCTGGGCAATTCTGTCACCCACCTCTGAGAGTAATAGCTGGTATGTCATACGTCCCAATTCATTACTGGAAATCTCGGCATCTCCCCGGGTTAATAAATTGTTATAAATAATGGTTGTAATTGAGAATGAATCACTGCTGGAAAGCCCGCAGGACTCTATACATAAGCGATGTTGACCGCGTGAAAAAGGTAACGGATTTCGTTCAGTTCCCCTTACCATGATGGTGGAAGGCATATTTGTAGCAGATTTAAAAAGTTCGATGACATCTTTTTCGACATTATCTTCCAGTTGTTCAATAATAATTCGGCGTAATTCGGCAGTGCTTACCTGTGCTTTTTCATTAATCAGCTGTCTTATTTTACTGGCCAGTTCATAAGCCAGATCAAACTCAACTCCCGCATCCATTAATGAACTGGTTAAAATACCTCTTAGAAAGGGGGTCTGCATTCCTTCCGAATTTTTTACAATTGTTTTAGCCATGATAAATGTTTGCAGCGTCAAAGTAGTGGTTTATTTAACATCAATTGATGGGTTTTAAAGTATAGTCCATAAGTGCAAAGAGCGTTAATGTCATCATAGTGTAATATATAATATGTATAGTGAAAGGTGGCTTTTTGAAATATCAAGATGAGGTTTTCTGATCATTATGAAAACAGTAGCAGACAGTCTGAAAACACATAAAGTTGAAACCAGCAAAATTGAAATCAACCCTGGCATTTTAGGATTTTTTTCAGGCTTCTTTGGGTTTGCTGGCTGGAGTTTCTTCGGTAATATTTCGAGCACAGATAATCAACGTATGAGTCTTTATAACTATTTGATTGGCGCTAAAGATTCAGTATTGCTTTCTGGCAGTGGACTGAAAACCCGGGATGCAGAGGTCAGTCTGGTTGAAAGCTGGTTGAAAGTATAAAAAAATTGCAGCTATGAAGCTTTTGCTCTTGATGATGAAACAGGAATATCAAACAGCTCATTGAACGTTTCCTCTATAATGAATGGAAAACAGTTAGCTGAACTTTTTCTAATTTGTTAAAAAGTTTGTTGCCGGTAACTTCTCAATAAGTCCATGCAGTTTAAGTTCCTTCCCCCTGATATGGGGAGGAGATCTTGCACGGACTTATTGAGATGTTACTGTTGCCGATGATAACCGCTTGACTCAGATAGTGAACTTGTTGGAAGATGAATTGAAAACAAGCCATTAGTGATCCGAAGGAGCGAAAGCATTGCGTTATAATCAACTCGGTTACACCACTATCAAAGTCAGCGCCATCTGTCTTGGAACCATGACTTATGGAGAACAGGACACTGAAGCAGAAGGGCATCAGCAGCTGGACTATGCGCTCTCCCAGGGTGTCAATTTTATTGATACTGCAGAACTGTACGCAATTCCGCCCTGTGCCGAAACCTATGGCAGGACTGAATCTATTATCGGCAGCTGGCTGAATAAACGTGCTAAACGGGATGATGTCGTGATAGCCAGCAAAATTGCCGGCCCGGGGATTGACTGGATCCCGCACATCCGGGGCGGACTGACCCGCTTTGATGCGGTGAACATTACCCAGGCACTGGACAATAGTCTTAAACGCCTGCAGACGGACTATATCGATCTCTATCAGCTGCACTGGCCGGAAAGAAAAACCAATTTTTTTGGGCAGTTGGGCTATCAGCACCCCGACAATGAAGAGCCGATGACGCCTGTTCAGGAAACTCTGGAAGCATTGGCAAAACAGGTCAAAGCAGGGAAAATTCGTTATATCGGGTTATCGAATGAGACCCCATGGGGGATCATGGAATTTCTTCGAGTGGCAAAGGAGACTTCTTTGCCGCGTATTGTTTCGGTACAAAATCCCTATAGCCTGCTCAACCGGAGTTTTGAGGTGGGTAATGCAGAAATCACTCACCGTGAACAGGTGGGTTTACTGGCCTATTCACCTTTGGGATTTGGGGTGTTGTCAGGCAAATATTTACCCGCCGCTCATCCTCAAGGCGCCAGAATTACCCGCTGGCCCGATTATTCAAGATACACTAATCCAGAGTCTGTTGCGGCCACCAAGGCTTATGTTGAACTGGCCATAGAGCATAATTTAGATCCCGCTCAAATGGCGCTGGCTTATGTAAACGAGCGTTCTTTTCTGACCGCGAATATTATCGGCGCAACCACCATGGAGCAGCTGCAGAGTAATATTGCGAGTATAGATTTAGCGCTCAGCGATGAGGTATTACAAGGCATAGAGGTTATACATCAGCAGCATCCTAACCCGGCTCCATAGACACTGTAATGGTTAGTCAGCTAATCACCTTTATAACCTGGAGCAATAACATTACTGCTGACCCCGTACAGAGACTGGTAGTTTCTAAGCCATAACTGGTATTCCTGACCGTCGAGAGAATGTCTGGGTGAACAGTCAATATTCCAGCGTCTGAGCAGATAGCCTGCAACCACTGCACGAACATTGATATCCAGCACGCCGTCTGACATATCATAATCCCTGGCAATAGTTTCCGGGTGTTGAAGGTTCGGATGGGGGACGATTTCCAGTTCAACAATTCGATTCCACTGTATATCCGCGTCTCTGGACTCATAATTTTGCACAGGGGAGTCAATAATGCCGGGATTTTCAATACGGTTGATGACAAAATCATTAAAACGGGAGCGTTTGCGATCATAAGCCCGAATGTGCCAGCGCAGTCCGGTATCTACAATGGCAAAAGGTGCAATTTCTCGAGTTGAGACGCCGCTTGATAATGAATAATAGCGTATTTTAACCACTGCCTGTTGATGGATAGCTCGGGTCAGAACCGAAAGTGTGGTCAAATGAGGTTCACCCAGTTGCATGGGCGACTCGCACAGGATCATGGCCCGAGTATGCAGCCCTACAAAATCATCACCAAAACCACTGCTCAGCGCAGTTAGTGCCCGCTGCGGTGTGTACTCGAACAAAGGCTCGAAACTGTCTGCATAAAAATAAGCCCTGGCTTTGGTATCATAGAACAGATTCTCTTTAGCAACGTGCTTGTAAAGGGCAATGTCACGGGTTGCAGCTGCTTCTTTCATACCAAAGCGCCGGATTAAGTCGGCGCGCTGGATGATCCCCAGAAACATCAGCCTGAAGTCTATATATGAAAGACGTTCTTTCTGTGTCTGATTCATTGCTTGCAGCGCCAGAGTTCTTTTTTTTATATCCATCAATTTTACGCAGCAGATCAAATTATTTAGAGTCTCAAATAGGGGGTCATAAAACCCCACGCCTTTAGGCGGTCATTCGTTGTTCTCTTCTCCCTCTCCCTCTCCCTATGCGGGAGAGGGAGAGGAAAAAAGTTGAAAAAAATAAAATAGCTAAAATATTGCCAATCGGGTTGCAGCCGTAACCTGAAACCACCGGCTTTAGCCGGTGGAGTATTCATTCACTATCATAAACGGATATCCTGTTATGTCAATATGATTATTTGACATCATCAAAATGATTATGATATTATTATCATCAATATGATTAGTTTATAAAATCAAAATAAACATAGCAAAAACATCAAGAGGATCTGCAAATGGCACCATTAAGCCTGATAGAGAACAGCATTATTTATCAATATACCCTGATCAGCAGCATTACTGAAAAACTGGGTTTGAATATGAGCCTGAATGAAGAAGGCTGGGTCGTCAGGGATCATAATGAGCATTTTCTGGTAATGAGCACTCGTCAGGTGCCGAAGGAAGTTGGCGCGTTGGAGGAAAAATTACGCCGTGTTTTTTTAACTATTCAGCGTATTTAAGATTTGTAACTTCTCAATAAGTCGCTGCAGTTAAAGTTCCTTCCCCCTGATAGGGGGAGAGTATCTTGCACGGACTTATTGAGAAATTACTAAGATTTTCACTAAGTGATTGATATCAGGTGTTTATGGAAGAAGTGTATGTGGCATGGATGCCACATCCAAGCCTACGACATACATGGAAGTATAAGTGCCGTGGGAGGCAGGAAGCCGGGAACGACCCTGGATGTATTCACGGCGTCTTCTGGGCAGGTAATAGCTCCATGCATAACCTGCATTTCCCACATCCATGTGGGTCAATAAATACCTGATATCAAACACGATCTTAGATATACGCTGAATAGTTACGTGTTTTTTTTAACTGAAACATCGTGCCAGGACAGACACTATTTAGCGGCAAAAGTTCTTCAGCCTTGTGGCTGTTCTGATTACTTCCTGTCCAGATGGAAGAGCCGTTGACTGATCCTTTATCCACATAAGCATGTCCTGCAGCACGCTAGTTGCCTGTAAATCCCGCATCAACATGTGATAACCCTGTGGATAGAGAATAATCCGTTTGTTGCTGGTATCCGCTAGTTGGTCTATCATCATACAGGTGGGAATATGAGGAATTATCTCGTCTTTTTCGCCATACAATATCAAGGTGGGTTTATCGAGTGTTGAACTGGCCAGAAATGCAGCCTCCATCAGGTTTGTCAGGCCGAAGACGGCATCAATACGAGTGGCCTTGATCACCAGGGGATCACGAGCCAGTGCCTGCAGCATATCAACGTTATCAGATGGTTTCATATCCAGCCATTCGCCGGTCAGTGTCTGAGCAGGAACCATATGGGCAGCAAAGCGCAGCATATTACTCTGCCAGAATGGCATAGTCTGCCAGCCCCAGACTGCGGGTGCGGATAGGATCAGTCCTCTGATGCAGGGTGCTGGGTGAGGCATGCTCATAGCAACAGCCCCGCCCATACTTTCTCCGAGCAAGTACAGCGGCAGATCAGGATATCTGTCACAAAGCAGATTTGCCATGGCGGCAGCATCAGCTTGCAGAATACCACTTCCTGGCCAGATACCTCGCTGTGATGTTTCACCAAAACCGCGCTGGTCATAGGCGTAGGTCGTCAGCTGATGCGAGGCAAAAAATTGACCCGCTTGCCTAAAGGCGTTGCGGTAGTCGTTAAACCCGTGCAGGGCAAGAATAATGGCCTGCGGTGTTTCTTCTGCCAGCCATGCGGTCACTGGTAATCGATAGCCGTCAGCCATAACAGCCGTTGAATTTTCTTCAAGGTGCTGCGCAGGACTGTTTAACTTATCCGATGACTCCTGAACCTGTGGCGAAGTGCATGCTGTGAGAATCATAGACATTAGCAGATATAGAAGGTTAAGCATGTGCTGATGATTTTTCCGAGTTGATTCTTCATCTATTTGGACCCAAATTTTCTATCAAAATAATTTAAGCCCGAGGGTTCAAATTGCAGTTAGTCAATATTATTTATATTCTGTAACTACTCAGCAAATCAAGCCGCAGGAAGGCTAAGCATCAAAAAGTTACAAACATATAAAATTCAAAGACTTATATTTTTGTAACTTAGAAGCGTATTTAAGAATTTCACTGAGTGCTTGATATTAGGTGTTTGCGTAAGGCAGATAATTGCTCCTGTATAATCTGCATTCCCTACATGACCACCATGGATGGTGGAAATGCATGCGAGAGGCAGGAGCCGAAGTCATCCCTGTAGGTCAAGTGTATGTGGCATGAATGCCACATCTAAGCCTGCATGGATGTATTCACGGCGCCTTCTGGGCAGGTAATAGCTCCATGCATAACCTGCATTTCCCACATACATGTGGGTCAATAAATACCTAATATCAAACACGGTCTTAGATATACGCTGAGTAGTTACTATATTCTATGATATTTATGCATAGTAGTGCAGATAACAGCACGTTTATTTTACTCTTAAGGTTAAAATTATGTCACTGCAAATAGAACATTGGGATACTAAAATCGACGGCGAATTAACCGAGACGGCTATGCGTCAAAAACTGCAAAGTAAAGGATTTCAGGTTTCACGCTATGTTTATCCTCCGGGGACCTGTTTCCCTGATCATTCCCATCATGTGGCCAAAATTGATGCGGTGCTGTCAGGGCAGTTCATGATGCGAATGGCGGGACAGAGTGTTATCCTCCATGCAGGAGATACATTAGGCGTGCCTCGCGGTGCTGTGCATAGTGCCGAAGTGTTGGGTGATGAGCCGGTAGTTAGCCTGGATGCGGTTAAAAATTGAGGAGTTTGCCAAAAAGCGAGAAATTCCCCCAGATTTGTTACAATCGGACCTGTTACTGGAATTGAATACGGCAGTTATCACTCTTAATGAGCAAAAAGTATGAGTAAAAAAATTATCCGAATCGCAACCCGAAAAAGTCCCCTGGCTCTATGGCAGGCCTATTTTGTCAGAGACCAGTTACTGGCTCAGCACAATGATTTAGAAGTTCAGTTACTGAAGATGTCATCAAAGGGAGACAAGATCCTGGACGTGCCCCTGGCCAAGGTGGGTGGAAAAGGTCTGTTTGTAAAGGAGCTTGAAACAGGACTGCTGGAAGGTGATGCTGATATTGCCGTGCATTCCATGAAGGATGTTCCGGTAGAGTTTCCGCAGGGTCTGCATCTGGCGGTTATTTGTGAGCGGGAAGATCCGCGTGATGCCCTTGTTTCGAATAAATATGTATTGCTGGATGATTTGCCAAAGGGAGCGGTGATAGGTACATCCAGTTTACGCCGTCAGAGCCAGTTACTTAAGTACCGTCCTGATCTGCAGATTAAATTTTTACGCGGTAATGTCAACACGCGCCTGCAAAAGCTGGATGACGGGGAATATGATGCCATTATCCTGGCTGCTGCAGGTTTAATACGCCTGCAAATGGAGCACAGGATCAGCAGTTTTTTAACCACGGAACAAAGTCTGCCTGCCATGGGACAGGGTGCCGTCGGCATAGAATGCCGTGAAGATGATGAACTGACACATCAATTTATAGCGCCTTTATCTCATCCAGAAACGACCCTTCGCCTGCAAGCTGAAAGGGCCTTGAACAAACGTCTGGAAGGGGGCTGTCAGGTACCGATTGGCGGATTTGCTGAACTGGATGGTGACAGGCTGTTGATGCGGGCTTTTGTCGCTTCTGCTGATGGCCAACAGATGATCGAAGGACAGATAGAAGGTCCGACAGTTAATGCAGAACAACTGGGAATTGAACTGGCTGAAGATCTGCTTTCACGGGGTGCCGGTGATATTCTGGCAGAAGTTTATCAGCAGGGCAGTGCCAGTTAATGACAGTCTGATAACGTTCGGGATAAGAAAATATGCCAGTTGTTATTATTGTTCTCATTGTTTTTATACTGATCTTTTTTGTTCCGCAATGGTGGGTCAAACATGTCATGCAGCGCTACAGTAAAACGATTAGTGCATTGCCCGGAACGGGAGGAGAATTAGCCCTGCATCTGGTGGAGCGTTACCAGCTGCCGGTAACCGTGGAAACCACCGAGGCTGGTGATCACTATGATCCAGAAAGTAAAACAGTTCGCCTGAGTGCTGAAAATTATAACGGCAAATCTCTAACTGCCATAGCCATATCAGCACACGAAGTGGGACATGCTGTACAGGATCATCGTAACGATGAGATGTTACGTCTGCGAGGCCATATGGTAAGAACAGCGCAGCGCTTTGAAAAACTTGGTGCAGGTATGATGTTTCTTATTCCGATTCTGACCCTGTTGACTCGTTCACCGACAGCGGGGCTTCTTGTTGGCCTGATCGGCCTGATGAGTATTGCTTCTTCGGTGCTGGTTCATTTGATCAGCCTTCCCGTTGAGTTTGATGCCAGTTTCAATAAGGCATTGCCTATACTGGAAGAGGGAAATTACATAACCAAACGTGATCTTGTTCCGGTACGCCAGGTCTTGCTGGCAGCGGCATTAACTTACGTTGCTGCAGCCCTGGCCGGCCTGTTAAATATAGGCCGCTGGATAGCTATTTTAAGGCGTTAGGCTGTTGCTTTAAACAGCATTTCTGGTTGTACCCTGTTGATAGGCTAGAATATTCAAAGCCACTTCATTTAATAAACGCTGTCGAGATTGCTGACTGGCCCATGCGATATGAGGTGTGATAATAAGCCTGGGATTGTTATATTGCAGCAGGGGATGATTTCTGTCGGGAGGCTCCTGTTCAAGTACGTCTAACGCGGCGCCGGCAATCGTGCCATTTTGTAAGGCTTCCAGCAGGGCTGATTCATTGATCAGGCCTCCGCGAGCAGTATTTATCACCAGCGCATGGTCAGGCAGTAAATTTAATTCCGGCTTATCAATCAGATGATAATTTTGAGGTGTTAAGGGACAATGCAGACTTAAAATATCGACCTGGGGCAGCATTTCTTCAAGGGCTAATCGTCCTGTACGCTTATCCTCAGCGTTTCTTCGGGCAATCAGGACATTTAAGCCAAAACTACGTGCTAAGTGAGCGACCGCCTTGCCCAGTTCACCATAGCCGATAAGACCAAGAGTTTTTCCGCTCAGTTCCTGCGGCGGATAATTGAGTAAACAAAAATACGCACTGTCTGACCATTGGCCATTAAATGCGGCCTGGTTATTTTCTGTCAGACGTCCATTCAGAGCCAGAATCAGACGCAGCACATGCTGGGAAACCGAGGCGGTGGCATAACCGGTTACATTGCAAATGCTGATACCCAGTTCTTTGGCTGTGTTTATATCTACATTGTTAATACCGGTGGCAGCAATGCAAATCAGTTTTAGTTGCGGCAACTGTGTTAAGAGCGTTTTATCCAGAACGACCTTATTGGTTGCTGCTACATCTGCAGCATGCAAATAGCCTGCAGCCTGCTCCGGTTGCGCAGCAGGGTAGAATTGCCAGTGCTCAACTGACTGCTCTAAAGCAGTCAGCTCCAGATCTCCTGTATCAACCGAGTCTATGTCCAGAAATACGGCCTGGTTGAAACGTTGCTGCATAAATTATGCTCTGCTGTTAAGGGCAATATTCGGGTTGTGATAAATCTCTGTTTGCCATGCCCTGGATGAGTATCCATACTGACACAGATATAGATATTATAGACTAATTCGCAGGGTTTGATTGTACAAGCCCAGAGAAGAAAGGCTAAGATGATTTAAAATTTCTGCTATAATTCACTGAAACTATGCTGACTTTAATCCGCTATGAAAGGATGTATGACTAAACTGTTTAATTTTTGCGTGTTAACCAGTCTGATGATTAGCCCTGTTTGGGCTGAACCAGCATTGAAGGAGACGAAGCCCCTGGAATCTGCTGAATACACCGCTCAAATAAACAAATTATTGACTGCTGACGACAGGGCAGCTCTGATTCTGGGAGAGAAAATCACTGCTATTCGTTACGCATTGGATAATCCTGAAATGCCGGGTAACCTTGAAATGATAACTGCTCTGGGTAACGATCAACGCTACTATATGCTGGTACGAGGCTGGCTCGGATATCAGCTGCAGGCAGATTTGAGTATTCTACAGGCCCGTCAGGGAAAAGCGGCAGAGAAAATTCAGCAGAGGGTCGAACTGGTTCAGAAAGCTATTCGACGTATCGATCTGGAATAAATACCTGATAGCAATCACGATCTTATACTCCACTGAGTAGTTACTTTAAATTTCCATATCTAGTGAATATTTTCCATATTGTTTAAGTAATTCTCTGGCGGGATCCCCGTAACGTTTGATCCACTGTGACAATATCGCAGGGTTGATGGCTGATCCATGCTGGAGCTGTTTCTCCAGACGCTGCAAGCCTTCGTCTGAAATTCGCTGTCTTCTGCTGACTCCGGGTCTGGGATGTGAATTGTTCATGATTCTGTCTTTGACATTGTATTATTTCCTGCGTCCTGGCCGTCTGGGCTGTTTTTGCTTTTCTTTTACCGCTGCCAGAGCCGCCTTTTGTGTTTCAACCTGCAATTGTTCGGTTTGCATCATTTCAGGCGTTTCCAGACTTAGTCTGCCCAGAGTACCTGCTCGTAACTCAGTCAGTAGAATCTTGCTGGCCTTATCCAGGTCAACCTGCCCGCCGGATCTCAGGCTGCCCCGTTTGCGGCCTATGGCTTCAAGTAATTCCAGTTCGCTGGTAGGCAATACATCAAGATTAAAGCGTTGCATAAGCTGATCCGGATAGGCTTTGATGAGGTATTCTATGGCGAAAAAAGCCACGTCGTTATAGTCAATGGCGCTATCTTTGATTGCTCCCGTTGTCGCCAGTCGATAGGTACTGTTTGCATTTTCAATTTTAGGCCACAAAATACCGGGCGTGTCCAGCAGGATCATACCGTTGGTTAATTTTATGTGTTGTTGTGCTTTAGTGACTGCAGGTTCATTACCAGTTTTTGCAATGATCCTGCCTGCCAGGTGATTGATAATGGTGGATTTGCCGACATTGGGAATACCCATAATTAAAGTATAACTGGTTTTCCCGCCAGCTGCTTTTTCAGGCAGCATTTTCTTTCCCAGATCCATGATTTGCCGGATTGATTCCGGTTTTTCTGTACTAACCGCCAGAGTTCTGATGCCATGCTCATGATCCAGATAATTTTGCCACTGGCGAGTCAACAGCGGATCGGCAAGATCACATTTACTAAGTACTTTAATACAGGGTTTGTTGCCTCGTAGGCTCGACAGTAAAGGGTTCTGGCTGCTGAAAGGAATTCTCGCATCAAGGATCTCGATGATGAGATCCACCTTGTTCAGGGTTTCCCTGATTTCTTTGCTGGCCTTGTGCATATGGCCTGGAAACCAGTGTATAGGCATGAGTGAGTGTACTCTGTGAAAATAAAAGTTTTCAATGGTAAGTTCAATAGAACAGAAACGCAAACCAGAGTTATGCAATGAAAGTTGTCATTCTAGGAGCCCCCAGAGTAGAAGTAAAGCTTAATGGTGCTGATTGATATGTGCTAAAGGCAGAACCGTTGTGTCAATCACTTTGCGCATCACGAAACTGGATTGCACACCCGTCACACCTTCGATTCGCGTTAGACGGCCTAATAAAAAATCCTGATAATATTCCATGTCCGGCACAATCACTTTCATCAGGTAATCTGCACTCTGGCCGGTGATCAGATAACATTCAAGAACTTCCTCAAATTGACTGACCCTGGTTTCAAAGTTTTCAAAACGCTCAGGCGTATGGCGATCCATACTAACCTGGATCATAGCAATAAGTTTGAGGTTTAGTTTTGTCTGATTTAGCAGGGTGACATGTGCATCGAAATAGCCGCTTTCCTCTAATTGCCTGACTCTTCTGGAACAGGGGGAAGGGGAGAGACCTATTTTATCGGCGAGTTCCAGATTACTGATGCGGGCATTTTTCTGCATTTCATCTAGAATGCGCAGATCTGTTCTATTCAGTTTTATAGCCATTTTAAAATTCTATTATTTGCAGTTAATATTTAAAATATAGCATAATTAGCTAAAATTTAATTATAAATAGGTTAAAAATTGCAAATTAAAGTTAAAAATATGAAATATTTGCAATCTATCGTCTCTGCATTTGTTTTATACTATATGCATATAAACAGGGTAAATAAATATCTGACGGCAATCACGTGCTTAAGAATATGCAAAATAGTTGCAAGTGTTTCCTGTCTGAGCATTAACCCCGAAATATGGCTCAAAGGATGTAATTGAGTGAAAACATGCTACCCATGGGTGAGTTGTTTGCTGCACCCAAGGTATAGAAGCCTGGATAAAAACAGGCACAGATAAATAATCAGCGGAGAATGGCAGTGCATAATAATACCAGTCCAACTTTTGATCATCGCAAATACAGGTCTTTTACACCGGTTAATATCAAGGATCGTCAATGGCCTGATCAGGTTATTAGCGAAGCACCACAATGGTGTAGTGTGGATTTGCGCGACGGTAATCAGGCATTGATTGAACCTTTATCTGTGGAACAAAAGCTGGCTATGTTTAAATTGCTGGTAGAGACAGGTTTTAAGGAGATTGAAGTCGGTTTTCCATCGGCTTCCCAGGCTGACTATGAGTTTGTCCGAAAACTCATAGAAGAAGATCATATTCCTGAGCATGTCACCATTGCTGTGTTGACACAGGCACGTGAAAGCCTTATCAGAAGGTCTTTTGAGTCACTGCGCGGAGTTAAACAGGCGATTGTGCATTTTTATAACTCGACCTCCAGAACACAACGTGAACAGGTGTTTGCACTGGATAAAGCAGGTATTACTGAGATTGCTGTAAAGGCTGCCAAAATTATTCGCCAATGTGCCAGGCAGCAGCCTGAAACCCGCTGGCGTTTTCAGTACTCACCGGAGAGTTTTACCGCTACAGAGCTGGATTATGCGGTGGAAATTTGTGATGCTGTTACTGCGGTATTAGAGCCAACAGCAGCAAACCCAATGATTATTAATTTGCCTTCCACGGTGGAAATGGCGACTCCTAATGTCTATGCCGATCAGATTGAGTGGTTCTCCAGACATATTGCTCAACGTGATGCAGTGATACTGAGTTTGCACACGCATAATGATCGCGGCTGCGCGGTTGCTGCAGCGGAACTGGCTGTTATGGCCGGCGCACAACGCGTTGAAGGCACGCTGTTGGGCAATGGTGAACGTACCGGGAATATGGATATTATAACCATGGCGATGAATCTTTACAGTCAGGGTATCGATCCGCAGCTGGATTTATCGGATATTTATTCGATCAGCCGAAAAATCAGTCAGTTGATCCAGATAGCAATTCACCCCAGGCATCCCTATGTCGGCGATCTGGTCTTCACTGCTTTTTCAGGCAGTCATCAGGATGCGATTAAAAAATGTATCAAGGCTCATCAACCCGGCGATAAATGGGATGTTGCTTATTTACCGATTGATCCGGCTGATTTGGGGCGCTCTTACAAAGAAGTCATACGTATTAATAGCCAGTCAGGCAAGGGCGGAGTGGCCTATATTCTGGAACAGGCAATGGGTGTGCAGTTACCCCGCTGGCTGCAGATTGAATTCAGCAAGGTGGTGCAGCAGGTTGCTGAACAGCAAGGCAGAGAAATTTCCGCTGATAAAATAGTCGATTTGTTTCAGTCTAGCTATTTTTCAAATACACCGATGTACCAGTTAAAAGGGTATGAGATTGTACAAAATCAGCTGGACAATATATCCGTTCAGTTAAAGACTCCTTTAGGTGATGTGACGATCTCCGGGGAGGGGCAAGGTGGGCTGGAAGCATTCATCCGGGCCGTTGAAGAATTCCTGAATGTTTCGGTAAATATTACAGAATATAACGAGCATGCTCTGACCGCAGGCACTGATGCCAAAGCCATCAGTTATATACAGATGCAGATTGACGGCACCGAGTACATTGGTATTGCCAGGCATCAGGATGTGTTCAGTGCTTCATTGAATGCACTGCTACAAGGTGTTGAACAATTTATTCAGGAAAAGTCTGCAATAAAGCAAAAAGCGGGATAATAGTTTACTATTATCATTAGTGTCCATGCGTTTTTAGATGGACACCTGTAGCACAGGGATGTGCTGCCATTTTTAATGATGATAAGTCATTGAAAATGCAGCAAAAGAAAAATCACATTTTTTCTTTTGCGTTCCATAATATAGCCAGGATGGCTATTTATGGATGGAAACTAATTAGCTATAAGTGTACAGGAAAGCTTATGTATCATGCAGCCTGTTTGTGCGGGGCCGTCAAATATGAAATCCATGGAGCGATAGACGATATCGTCTATTGCCACTGTTCCCAGTGCCGTAAGGCACAGGGCAGTGCTTTTGCCAGCAATGGCAATGTTAAGAAAGAAGATTTCAGCCTCGTCAGCGGCGCAGATCAGCTGACAGAGTATGAATCTTCAGCGGGAAATTACAAGTACTTCTGTAAACAGTGCGGCTCCCCGATAATGAATAAAAAAGATAACCGGCCGGATGTGGTGCGCATTCGGCTGGGTTCCATTGAGTCAGACATCAGGGAACGTCCACAGGCACATATTTTTGTAACCTCGAAAGCAAATTGGGATCATATCTGTGATGATCTTCCTCAATATGAGGGATTTGTGCCGTAGAAATAGATAAACATCTGATGTTTTCGAGCAAGCATCAAACCTGCGATGCAGGATTTGATGCTTTAGCCAGTTATGATTTAATCTTGCAGATCAATCAGTTCAGTCAGCGAGTCAAAACTCATTCCATCTGAACTACCCGACATTTCCATTTTCACCAGTGCGCCATCATCGGATGATATCCAGGTGGTCATTTCAAAATTATCGTTAAAATCATACTTGAACCTTACAGTATCAAACGTACCGGCGCCAACCGTTTGTGAATCTTGAACTGACTGTACGGTCCCCTTATAACCGGGCATCACGCTTGATTCTGTTATCGGTGCCGGGGTTAATCCCGGAACTGATATTCCGGGCATTGATATGCTGGTTCTGCTTGTTTCAGTGTAGGCGCTGGCCGTCCAGGTTTGCCCGGCACAGATTGTATTCACAGGATGAGCTCTATAGGAAGGCGAGTAGCTGGACTCTGTCGTGGTGCGCATGGTAAAGCTCATGCCCTCAAGAGTCTGCGACAATTCTGTCTCAATTTTATCAGAGGTTGGCCATAAGTAATCATCTATGATGTCATACATTTCTGTCTCAGTGGCTTCACTGTCAACGACACCGGCCACATTTTTCATGGTGATTTCACGGATAGTTTTTGTGTTGCTGACAGATAAGTATTTATTGATTTGCATCATGGTGGCACTACCCTGTGACGTACTGGAGGTAATGCGCAGTGTTTCAGTAAGGCCTTCATGAGCATCAAAAGGAATAGTCACGCAGCCGCTGCCATCACCGTCGTCTCCTTCGCCTGAAGAGCCGCCGTCTCCGCCCGAAGAGCCGCCGTTTCCGCCCGAAGAGCCGCCGTCTCCGCTGCCGGAATTGAGTGGTCCACAGTCAGAATCATCAGGATTGCGGATCAAACCCAAATAGTTGTCCATATGTCCAAATTCATAGACATCGGTGCCAACCACAGCGTAAACGTGTTTATAGGGCAGAATGTCGTTTTCTTCACAAACGACACCCAGATACGTTTGTGAATCCGGATAATGGCGAAAACACCAGATGTCGACATTCTGGGTACAGGCCGGGGGTGAAAGCAATTGCGGAGCCACGCCCTCTATCCAGTTCATTAACCTGTTAGCATCACTGCGAGCATCGCTTAAAGCCATGCTGCTATTTAACAGCAGAAACAAAACGAGAATAATTTTTTGTATGAATTTCATGTTTTACTCCGGAATTTAAAATATTCAGTTTATAACTATGAGAGTAGGACAACAGGGATTGAATGTACAATTTTTAAATCATAAATACAGCATAAATAGTCATCCTGGCTGTATTAGGAACACAAAAAAAGTAATATTTCTTTTACTGCATTTTAATGCTTTGTCATCGTTAAAAAATAGCACAACCCTGGGCCAGCAATTCCATCAAAAACGGATGGATACTAACCAGAAAAACCCAGGGTTTATGCATATTGTTAAGCATTGAACTATTCGATTCACCCCTTATCTAAAAGAGGGTGAATTAATTTAGTATGAAATTATGAGGTAAAAAATAGTTATGAATGTAATCAAGACCAGCATCTTAATGGCCGGATTAACAGCCTTGTTAATTGTCGCCGGTGGTTCTCTGGGTGGCCAGACTGGACTGATGATAGCTCTGCTGTTTGCTCTGGTGATGAATGTCGGCTCATACTGGTTTTCCGATCAAATCGTCCTGAAAATGTACAATGCCGAGGAAGCCGGACCTCAGACGGCACCCGAGCTGTACCAGATTGTAGCCGATTTGTCCCAAAAGGCTGGATTACCGATGCCCAGGGTGTATTTGATTAACGATGACACGCCCAATGCATTTGCCACCGGACGCAATCCAGAACATGCTGCGGTTGCTGCTACCACTGGCATAATGCGTATTTTAAGCCGGGATGAACTGGCTGGTGTCATGGCCCATGAACTGGCACATGTAAAACACCGTGATACTTTGATTGGAACTGTTTCAGCTACCATTGCAGGGACTATTTCAGGGCTAGCGAGCATGGCTCAGTGGGCAATGATTTTTGGTATGGGGCGTAATAATGAAAATGGCGGCGGTGGTTTTGCATCCATCTTGATGATGATTCTGGCTCCGATTGCCGCCAGTCTGATTCAGATGGCTATTTCTCGTTCACGCGAATTTGCTGCGGATGCAGAAGGTGCCAGGATCTCCGGCAAACCCATGGGATTAGCCAATGCGCTGCGTAAAATGCAGGCCATGAACCAGCAGCATCCGATGCATGCCGCTGATGCTCATCCAGCCACAGCACATATGTTTATTATCAATCCCTTGTCAGTACGTAGTCTGGGGCAACTGTTTTCTACCCATCCGGAAACTACTGAACGTATCAGACGGCTTGAAGCCATGTAAATATGCCGGGTCAGGGTCAAAAGCAGGCGTTTTAGGCGCTTGTCAAAGCTGACAATTTCTATGCTATGCTGCTGCCCGGGTTACGGCGCAAAATGGCCTGACCCGAGCATATTGAGTAGACGCCTATTGAGGCATTTGCGGCATCTGAATGGGTGTATATTCTGCTGGAATATCTACTTTTTCAGCGGCTACGCTATCCTTGTTGATGGAAATCAAGCGGGTTTCCATCACTGTTGAACCATCACTGTCAAACAGTTTACTGCGCAATGGTAATCCTTCTACATCAGCACCCACGTTTGCTTTTCCGGTGAATTCTGTCATGGCTTGCTGCATATCTTTCATAAATACCTGCATTTTTTCCAGACTGTCCAAATCCTGTTTGTTCAGACCCAGTTTATCGATGGTGGTAATACACGATTCAGATATCTTTTGATCTTTGATTGAAGATTCATATACATCGCAATTGATCCCTGCAATGGTTTCGGTGCGAGATGTTTTGACCTGCTTGACCTCGGGCGGTTTTTGCTTTGCCTGTTGCTCGGGCATATAATTCTGCATCATCTGTTCGGCCTGTTTTCTCTGTTCTGGCGGCAGCTCCTGCATACGGGTTTCCATTTCTTTACGCATCATTTCCATCTGCTGTTTTGCCTGTTTGGCCTGTAACTCAATTTCTTGTTTGCTCATTTCAAGATATTTCTTTTGCATGGGTTCGATATGAGTTAATTTATTATCCTGACTATTGTATATACTGTAGGAGCTGCTCTGATCGGAAGGGGTGAATCTTACTTTACCATCCTTTAGCAGCATGACATTTTGACCGCTGTATTGGGGTGATTTCTCTTCGAAAGTGATAGTGGCATCAGCCAGGACATTCACTGAATAGACACAGCATGAAGCGAGCGCTGTGCAGAGCAGGGATTTAGGCATGTTAGCAGATAATTTCATAGTTAAGTTCCGTTATTGATTAATAATTTAGGTAACTGCTCAGGGTATTTATAAGTTCTTCTTGCTGTCAAGTTTCTGTTGCTGACCCGCATGGACTACCTGGGCTATTGCCGCGCGCAGAGAATTACACCACCTGCGATGCGCATGCAGGAAATACAGATGACTATGCAGCAGTCATTATCTGTCTTCTGCAAATACCTGCTGTCAAGCATTCAGGCGAATAGCTAAAATATGCTGTAAAGTGACTATTTTCTCGCAGCCGTAGTGACGAATAACAAATATGCATGACAGTTTAGTGCATAAAAAACACTTTGAATAGTTCTTGCAGCATGAATTCACTATACGACTCTTTCATTCCCTCCATCCACCGGTACCTGGGCAGCGGTGGTTTTGGCAAATAAGTCACCACACATTTCTGCCGCCAGTTCAGCTACATCATGTGCAGTGACTTTGGTGTTTAGCAGATTGTTGGTTTTATAGGCCTCCACACTCATGCCATAATGTTTTGCCCTGGCCGTTAATACCTCATCGGTCCAGATGGCTGTATCGAACACAGCATTAGGATGCAGGGTATTAATGCGAATATTATCTTTACCCCATTCCAGGGCAGCAACCCGGGCCAGTTGATTAAGAGCTGCTTTGGCAGCAGAATAGGCGGCAGCACCCGGACCTGGTGCAGGTACATTTTTAGAGCCGATACAGACAATGCGTCCGCCCTCGCTGGCCAGTTTCAGCAGCGGATAGGCTTTGCTCATTAAAGACAGGTTAGCGTCCAGATTAATACTCATTACTTTACGCCACTCCTGCAGTGTCAGGTTTTCAATATTACACCCAGCGGGAAATATACCAGCGTTAAGGATCAACATGTCCAGCCCGCCATAATGACGTATGGTTTGTTCCAGAGCAGCGTCCAAAGCGCTTGTATCAGTGACATCACATCTTATACCCAGGTAGTCAGGACGTTGAAAAAGTGTTTCAACTCCAGTTTGTATATCCAGCGCTACCACACAGGCTCCTCGGGCCAGCAAAGAATTGACGCAGGCCTTGCCGATACCGCTGTAAGCACCAGTTACCAGGGCCACTTCGCCGCTAAATTGTGGTTTGGAGACATTTTTGTTTAATTTTGCCTGTTCAAGTTCCCAATATTCTACATCAAAGATGTCCTGAGCTGGGAGCGCCCGATAACCGCCTAAGCGGGTTGCACGTAAAATAATGTCGATGCTGTGGCGATAAATATCGGCAATAATATTCGCTTCGGCAATGGTTTTACCAACCGTCAGCATTGCTCCTCGGGGTTCAAGTATAATTCGCGGCAGCGGATCCAGCATGCTTTTATCCTGTCCGTCGTGAGGTGTCTGTGAGCAGGTTGAAAAATACGCTTTGTAAGCATTCACATAGGCTTCAATATCAGTTCCCAGCATGGGTAATTGTTTGGTACGAATGACGTGATCCGGTGTGACGGGCCCCTGCTGGCTTATCTGTTCAAGCTCGGTATGGTTGGCAAAAGCTAATGTCTGCTTATCACGATGCTGACTGAGTATTAATGCTTGATTCATTTTTACACAAAGTTCATGCCTGAGATTTGCAATCTCCATCATTGTCATATCAGGCTGATGATTATATTCGCCCGATGGCAAAGTTGTAAGCAGCGCATTCTCCAGTCTTAGATAATCCTCCGCCATAGTAACCAGTTCAATCATTCGCTCATAGGACTGTTTGGCAGTGTCGCCAAAGGAAAAAATTCCGTGATTCATCAACACCATACCTATGGTTTCATCACTGGCATCGCGAGGAAATATTTCGGCGCACAGGCGTGCCAGATCAAAGCCGGGCATCACATAGGGAATGATCACCACTTTATTGGCAAAGATGGACTGAATCCGTTTCCGTCCGTTAGCGGTATTAGTAATACTGACCAGTGCATCAGCATGAGTATGATCGACATATTTATAGGGCAGCAGAGCATGCAGGATGGTTTCTACTGAAGGGCCTGGAGCAGTCGCCCGGGTCAGGTGCGTTTTTAATTCATTCACCATCTGTGCATCGCTTAATTCTTTTTGTTGGGCGAGTTTCAGCAGATGTTCCATTCTAACGGGGGCAAAGCCCTCGGCTTCGATGGTTTCCAAATCCCAGCCGCTACCTTTGACATACAGAATTTGTTCACTTTCACCTAGCAGATTAATTTCATCGACTTTAACCGATGTATTACCGCCGCCATGCAGTACCAGTGATTTATCCTGACCCAGTAATCTGGAACTGTAGACCCTTAGAGCCAGTTCGCCCTGATATTGCTCTGCCTGTTGCTGATCCCATAAATTTTGCATAAGCTGACCGTATTATCCAAACTTGAATTTGAATTAAGGATAAAGAAACTCACTGAATTGTCAATGTAGACTTGAAAAAGTCGATATTTGCCAAATATATTAATTTCTATTTGAGTATTAGTGTCAGGCAATATACCATATGAACGTACAAACCACGATTGAATCCAAGTTGACCAGGGAATTTTCTCCAGCATTTTTACGGGTTGAAAATGAAAGTCATATGCATAATGTACCCGCCGGTTCTGAGAGCCATTTCAAGGTACAGTTAGTAAGCCAGCAGTTTGAGGATAAAATGCTTATTCATCGTCATCGTGCCGTTAATCAGGCATTAGCTGAAGAATTAGCCAATCAAATACATGCCCTGTCTATTCATGCCTTTACTCCAGATGAATGGCAAGCTCGCGGCGGCAAGGTCAGTGATTCGCCCCCATGTGAGGGTGGTGGAAAAGAAAAATAATACCATAAACTGTAATGGCAGGAGTGTTGACTTTACATTCGCTGTGACAGTAAAAAAATTCGAGAGACTATTAAAATTCGAGAGATTATTATGGCTACTATTGATATAGCAAAAGATGATTTTCAGGACACAATTAATAATAATGACTTCGTCATTGTAGATTTCTGGGCCCCCTGGTGCGGTCCCTGCAAGAGTTTTGCTCCTGTGTATGAAGAACTGTCTGAAAAGTACCCTGATATCGTTTTTGCCAAAGTCAATACTGAAGAACAGCAGGAACTGTCGGGAGCTTTTAATATTCGTTCTATCCCTACATTGATGATTTTCAGAGAGCAGATCGTTTTGTTTTCCCAGCCCGGTGCACTGCAGGGTTCTCAACTTGAACAGGTGATTAGTCAGGCTCAGGAACTGGATATGGATCAAGTGCGCAAAGAAATTGAACAGCAGCAAGCTGAGCAAGCGACCAAACAGTAGATCTTACTAGCTGATATCATCATGGCATTTCGTTCCGAAGAATCCTTTTCTCATAGTCAGGCCGAAAAAATTGGTGTCTTGCTGGTAAATTTAGGTTCACCTGAAACACCGGATACTGCTTCTATACGTCGATTTTTAAAAGAATTTCTCTCCGACCATCGAGTGGTAGAGATACCGCGTGCGGTCTGGAAAATGATCCTGTATGGTTTTATCCTGCCTTTTCGACCTGCCAAACTGGTGCCTCTATATCAATCTATCTGGACTGATGAAGGCTCACCGCTGCTGGCATTCTCCAGGCAGCAGACAGAAAAACTGATTGAATATTTTTCCGCTCAGGATCAGGAGCATATAAGTGTTACTTTGGCCATGCGCTATGGCAAACCTGATATAAAAACCGCGCTGGAAAAGCTGGCGGCTGACAATGCCCGAAAAATACTGGTTTTTCCTCTGTATGCTCAATATTCTGCAACTACCACCGCCTCTATCTTTGACGCTGTTAGCAAAGAATTACACCACTGGCGCTGGATACCTGAACTGCGATTTATTAATAGTTATCATGATCATGGAGCCTATATACAGGCTTTGGCTGATTCATTACGCGAGCACTGGAAATCTCATCCGCAGGCTCAAAAACTGGTCATGTCATTTCATGGTATTCCAAAGGCCAATCATCTAAAGGGTGATCCTTATTATTGTCAATGCCACAAAACAGCACGTCTGTTAGCTGAAACTTTAGGTTTACAGGAAAATGAGTGGCTGCTGACTTTTCAGTCCCGTTTTGGCAAGGCCGAATGGCTGCAGCCTTATACCAGCCAAACCCTTGAACAATTAGCCGGCGAAGGTATTGCATCAGTAGATGTCATCTGCCCTGGATTTGCCACTGATTGCCTGGAAACCCTGGAAGAAATAGCGGTTGAAAATCGTGATGTCTTTCTTCAGGCCGGAGGCAAAGAATATCAGTATATTCCTGCCCTGAATGACAATGTTGGGCACATTAAGGCGCTGGCCAGTATTATTGATAGGCACCTTCAAGGCTGGAATGCTGCCCGGTCTGCAGATGAGTTAAAAATAAGAGCACAACAGGCTAGTAGCCTGGGTGCCGAAAAGTGATAATTACTTTCCGGGTTTAGACTCCTTATTGCCTTTTATTCACGTCTCCCGTCGCCATTCACCGGCTGGGGATGCATATAAACTTCAGCACATAAATTTATCCATGATGATGATCGTGGGGTTTATCTGCTTCATGTTTAAGCCTGCCCTGTAATAATTGTTCAATAGCTTTATCCACATCTGTTTCGCTGGTAACCAGAGCCTGGATACCTTTATTTTCAAGTCTGTTGATAAGCCCCGGTCCCATTCCTGCGGTTATTAATATATTAATGTCATCCAGTGGATGGGGCAGTTGAAGTGAACTGTTATGGAATGCTTGTTCCATAGGCAATTCCAGCAGTTCTCTGTTAACGATCTGATTGTTTTCCAGGTTTATGATCCAGAATTTTCTGCATTTACCTGCGTGGCCGGTGATGGTTTTTCTGTTTTGACTGGATATTGCAATTTTCATTGAGGCCTCCGAAAATGAACTGTTTTGAAATGTTTTATGGCTATAGCTTACAGGAATTTCGTTTAATGACAGTAAGAAATGTCACATAAAATTACCCTTGCTTAAAAACATACATAAATTTAAAAAAGCTGGTAACTATACAGCGTATCTATATGTTCATGCATCTCAGGCGCACGATAACTTACAATAATAGTTGACTGATTTAGTGAGATAAATTAGATTATTACTATTTAAAGCAGGAAAGATCAAATGCACGAATACAGCGCTCAACAACTCTATGATTATTTACAGACGGATGAAAAACCCTTACTTCTCGATGTACGTGAACCATGGGAATATGAGGTTTGCCATATTCAGGGTTCCAAACTGATACCCATGCAAACGATTCCGGCAAAGATTTCGCAACTGGATCCAGATCAGGAAACTGTGGTGATTTGTCATCATGGCGTTCGCAGCCGCATGGTTGGACGTTTTCTCCAACAGGCCGGATTCAAAAATGTGATCAATCTTGCTGGCGGAGTTAAATCCTGGGCGGAGCAGGTTGATACGAACATGCCTGTTTACTAAGTTTCAGCAAGTTGAGTCCCCCCCTTAAATTTGAGATAGTGAAATGAGCCTGCAATTTACTAATGCCTTAATCGATGAAACCAGTCCCTATCTGCTGCAGCACGCGCATAACCCTGTTAATTGGTATCCCTGGGGCGATCGTGCATTAGCAGTGGCCAAAGAACAACAAAAACCTCTTTTATTGTCAATTGGCTATTCAGCTTGTCACTGGTGTCATGTGATGGCACATGAATCCTTTGAAAACGAAACCATCGCCGGATTGATGAATGAATATTTTATTAATATTAAGGTTGATCGGGAAGAACGCCCTGATCTGGATAAAATATATCAACAGGCCTACCAATTGATGATGCAGCGTCCAGGAGGCTGGCCGTTAAACATGTTTTTGCATCACGACGATCAGATGCCTTTCTATGCAGGCACGTATTTCCCGCCGGAACCCCGTTATGGCATGCCTTCCTTTAGTCAGATTTTGCAGCAGCTGCATACTGCTTACCAGTCGCAACAGGATAAAATAGTGCAATCCCGGCAGTCTTTGGCCAGGGTTATCGAAGAAGTTGAGACACCTGTCATTGAATCCAGGGGCAGGCTTGATGCTGAGCCATTGAATACTCTTCGCGCAGAGCTGGAAGGCACCTTTGACAGTGTTCACGGCGGCTTTGGTAAAGCCCCTAAATTTCCTCACCTGTCCAGTATTGAATGTCTCATGCATCATTACCTGATGTCCCGGGAGCAGGGACAGCCCGATAACAGAGGGCTTGAAATAGTACATTTATCATTACAGAAAATGGCTCTGGGAGGACTCTTTGATCACCTGGGCGGTGGATTCTGTCGATACTCAGTTGACGATTACTGGATGATCCCGCATTTTGAAAAAATGCTCTATGACAATGGACCGTTTCTAGGCATTTTAAGTGAAGCCTGGCAGCTTTTCCAGGACAGTGAAAAGCTTGAAAAAGCACCAATTTTTAAACGTACAGCCCTGCAGACAGCGGATTGGGCAATACGTGAAATGCAGTCCCCGGAAGGCGGGTTTTATTCAACACTGGATGCAGATTCAGAAGCAGAAGAAGGAAAGTTCTATACCTGGACACCGGCAGAGATTGAAGCACTCCTGGATAATGAACTGACTTATTCGTTGTTTGCGACCCATTACGGTCTGGATCGGGAGAGTAATTTTGAAGGCCGCTGGCATCTGCATGTTTATCAGGATCGAGAGGACCTGAGTCAGCAATTTAACCTGCCGCTGGAAGAGGTGGATAAGCATCTGCAACAGGCTTGCACAGCCTTATTCAATCTGCGTGAAGCCCGAATTCACCCTGCCAGGGATGAAAAAATCTTAACCTCATGGAATGCGCTGATGATCAAAGGCCTGGCTTTAGCCGGGCGAATTTTTCAGCGCCCGGACTATATTCAGGCAGCCGCAGAAGCCCTGGACTTTATTTTTAATACGCTCTGGGTGGACGGGAGGTTACTGGCTACGTACAAAGATGGTAAAGCACATCTAAGCGCCTACCTGGATGATTATGCCTTTTTACTGGATGCCATTATACACCTTCTGCAGGCACGCTGGCGTGATCAGGATATGGCATTTGCCATTGAACTGGCAGAAGTACTCTTAAAAGAGTTTGAAGACAAACAGGCGGGTGGTTTTTATTTTACTGCGCATGATCATGAAGTTTTAATATCCCGTTCAAAATCCTATGCGGATGAGTCCGTACCTGCTGGTAATGCTGCTGCGGCGCGCTCACTGGGCCGCCTGGGGCATATCCTGGGAGAATCGCGTTATCTGGAATCTGCAGAAAAATGCCTGCAATCTGCCTGGCCATTGTTACAGCAGATGCCGGTCGGACACGCGTCCATGCTGCTGGCCCTTGAAGATTATCTTTTTCCGCCACAAACCATTATTTTACGTGGAAAATCAGATGAGATGCGTAGCTGGCAGGCAGTTTGTCAGCATGACTATTCCACTCAGCGTCTGTGTTTTGCAATACCCGATAGCGCCCGGGCATTACCCGGGGTACTGGCTGAGAGAAAACCCATGGAAACCGTTGTTGCCTATCTCTGTAAAGGTTATCAATGCAGCGTTCCGGTAACATCGGTGGAAGATTTGACCACAGAATTGCTGGCTTAAGAATATCGGCAAGCTGTTAACGGTTGCTGCGTTATAAGGGGGATACATTAAAGTTATTCATCACCTGACCGGCCTCTTTTATGATGTAATCTTTAAATTCTGTGGCTATAGGTGATAGTCTTTTAGCTTCTTTTTTAACTATATACCAGTGGCGATAAATGGGGAAACCATCAACATTGATAATGGTCAGGGTTCTTGCTTTCAGCTCCAGCTCCAGTGTATGCATAGAGACAATGGCCAGTCCCAGCCCTTCTTCAGCGGCATGTTTTATCGCTCTATTATTACTCATATCCATTTTGGTTTTGAAGTCGAGACCATTTTCGGTAAAAAATCTTTCTGCCGCATGGCGAGTTCCTGAACCCTGTTCACGAACCACGAACGACTGCTGTTCCAATTCCTTTAACGACACACTGCTTTTCGCTGCCAGTTCGTGATAAGGGTGGGAAACAACCACCAGGGGGTTTTCCAGAAAAGGCGAGGCTGTGAGGTTATGACCACTGGGCGGGCGGCCCATAATGACCAGGTCACATTCATTTTTATCCAGCATTTCCAGCAGAGAACTACGGTTAGTCACTTCCAGGCTGATACTGATTTTGGGATAGAGTTTGGCAAATCCCGCCAGTAAACGGATCACAAAATGATTGGCTGTGCTGACTACGGCAATGTTCAGATGACCTTGCTGAAGGGATTTAAGCTGAACAATTGTTTCTTCCAGATCACGCAATTGCTGCATGGTGCTGCGGGAATAGTTGTACATTTCTATCCCCGCATCGGTTAAGAAGAGCTTTTTCCCTAACTTCTCAATCAGCGGAGTACTGGCCTGTTCTTCCAGTTGTTTCATTTGCATAGAAACGGCAGGCTGTGAAAGGTGCAGCTCTTTTGCTGCTGCGGTGTAATTTAATTGTCTGGCTACGGCTTCAAAAACTTTTAATTGACGGAAAGTAAGATTCATAGAGAGGATTTATAAGTGATTAATTTCATAGAGTTATTATATCATAAGTAAAAACTTATGATGAATATTAAAAAATAAAGTTTTACTTTATGTTATTAATAACTTATATTCTTCCTCACAGTTTGTGAGGGTATTAGCTCATCACAATAATGAATGACTAACCTGTTACTTTTATTTAAAAGAAGGAAACGAAATTATGGCTCTCGACCAAACGAATCGTTACTCCGATTTAAGCCTTAAAGAAGAAGACTTAATTGCCAACGGTAAACACATCCTGGTTGCTTATACCATGAACCCGGCAGAAGGATATGGTTATCTGTCAACTGCGGCTCACTTTGCTGCAGAATCTTCTACAGGGACCAATGTAGAAGTATCAACAACTGATGACTTTACCAAAGGTGTTGATGCATTAGTCTATGAAATCGACGAAGCCAAAGGCATCATGAAAATTGCCTATCCAAACGAGTTGTTTGACCGCAATATAACAGATGGCCGGGCAATGATCGTTTCTTTCCTCACTCTGGCGATTGGAAATAACCAGGGTATGGGTGATGTTGCCAATGCACAGATGCAGGATTTCTATGTTCCACCTCGTATGCTGCAGTTGTTTGATGGCCCAGCCAAGGATATTTCAGACATGTGGCGTATACTAGGACGTCCTATTGAAAATGGTGGTTACATTGCTGGTACCATTATCAAGCCTAAATTAGGTCTGCGACCTGAGCCTTTTGCAGCAGCAGCCTACCAGTTCTGGCTGGGAGGTGATTTCATCAAGAACGACGAACCTCAGGGTAACCAGGTTTTCTGTCCCATGAAGAAAGTTCTGCCCCTGGTTTACGATTCCATGAAACGTGCCCAGGACGAAACAGGTGAAGCGAAACTGTTTTCTGCTAATATCACCGCGGATGACCATCACGAAATGTGCGCACGTGCAGACTTCGTACTGGAAACTTTTGGAGCAGATGCTGACAAGGTTGCATTTCTGGTTGACGGTTATGTAGGTGGTCCTGGTATGGTAACCACCGCTCGCCGTAATTATCCTGGTCAATACCTGCATTACCATCGTGCAGGTCATGGTGCAATTACCTCTCCTTCATCTAAACGTGGCTACACTGCTTTTGTTCTGGCTAAAATGTCTCGACTGATGGGTGCCTCTGGTATCCACGTAGGTACTATGGGTTACGGTAAAATGGAAGGTGATGCTACTGATAAGATCATTGCCTACATGATTGAGCGTGATAGCTGTAAAGGTCCTTTCTACCATCAGGAATGGTTTGGAATGAAACCTACGACACCCATTATCTCTGGCGGTATGAATGCGCTGCGCCTTCCTGGCTTCTTCGAGAATCTGGGTCACGGTAACGTAATTAATACCTCTGGCGGCGGCTCATACGGACACATCGACAGTCCTGCGGCTGGTGCAATTTCTCTGCGTCAGGCTTATGAATGCTGGAAGGAAGGAGCTGATCCTATTGAATACGCGAAAGAGCACAAAGAATTTGCCCGTGCTTTTGAGTCATTCCCTGGTGACGCTGATCAAATCTTCCCTGGCTGGAGAGACAAATTAGGCGTTCACAAGTAAGTATTTGTTTGCTGAACACTTAACTGACAAAGCCTCTGTTTTCAGGGGCTTTGTTGCTTTGAGATAGACTAAACCTTAACAGCCGCTGAAACATGCTTAAATTGCAGCGTTATTTCACCATAGTTCAAATTTTTATACGCGCTAAAAATAGCTTTTGAGTCATGTAGAAATAACCACTGCCGACTATTTTCAGTAAAATCGATGACAGGAAACTACAATGAGTGATCAAGGTATAGAACAGTATAGGATAACCAAAGAGCCATACTACGAATCTCAGGAAGATGAAGTGGCCTTATATGAAGCTGCTTATGGTGCACGCTTGCCCGTCATGATCAAGGGCCCCACTGGATGCGGTAAATCCCGGTTTGTAGAACATATGGCCTGGAAATTGAATAAGCCTCTTATTACTGTTGCCTGTAATGAAGATATGACTGCTTCAGATCTGGTGGGACGCTTCCTGCTGGATACCAATGGCACTCGCTGGGTCGATGGTCCGTTGACGATTGCGGCTCGAATGGGTGCAATCTGTTATCTTGATGAGATCGTCGAGGCCCGCCAGGATACCACGGTCGTTATTCATCCATTAACAGACCATCGGCGTAATCTGCCGCTGGATAAAAAAGGCGAGTTGATTGAGGCTCATCCTGATTTCCAGTTGGTGATTTCCTATAACCCGGGTTATCAGAGTTTAATGAAAGATCTCAAACAATCGACCAAACAACGATTTACTGCCCTGGAATTCGACTATCCTGTCGCCGGGGTCGAAGCCGGTATCGTTGCTAAAGAAGGCTGTATCGCTGAGGAAGTAGCAGCCAGGCTGGTGAAAATTGCTCACACTGCCCGTAATCTTAAGGGGCATGGTCTGGATGAAGGTATTTCTACCCGGCTGCTGGTTTATGCTGCGAATCTTATGAACAAAGGCATTGAAGCCAAATCAGCCTGTCGTATGGCGCTGGTACGCCCGATTACGGATGATGTCGATATTCGTGATACGCTGGATCATGCTGTTGATAGTGTTTTTGCTTAAATGGTAAAGCAGCTTACTGGCCAACCCTTCCTGGATGATGAGTATTGCTATGACTGATAGTGTTACAGATACAGAATTACAACTATACCGAGACCAGCTTAAATGTGGATTTGAGCAGCTGGCTGACGTCTTCGAAGATTGTATGGAAGAAGCCCAAGCTGTTTTCAGTGACGCAGGGATCAAAGATTATCTATCGGGTGCATCAATGGCCTGTATGATTGGCCGCGGTTTTGAGCCAGTGATGGTGTTTCTTGAAGAGCTGCCGCAAATCGTCAGTCGTACTGACGAAACCATGCTCAGTAATATTTCAAAATGTGTCTGGGATATCTCCCGTACTCCAAATGGTGAATCCATACTGCCATTTTTACAATCTTTGCCTGCAGCGGCACGGCGCCTGGGTAGTACAGAACAATTGCAGCATTATATCGATGTAGTTTTTGACATGATGGAAAAGACAACCAGTTCCATTCATGGATTCAGTGCTACCATTCCCAGTCCGGGTTTACCCGTATTACTGGAACATGCACCCTATTTACTCAGTCAGCTGTCCATTGTAGGTATTAAAAACTGGGTTGAATACGGCATTCACAATTACCGGGATCATCCTGAGCGGCAGAAAGATTATTTTAGCCTTCAATCTGCCGACAGTCGGGCTATGCTGCAGCGTGAACGCCACGGCACCCTGTTTTATGATAATGAGAGAAAGTTGAATCTGTATTTACATGCCTTATGGAAGGATCACGATCACTTTGTGCCTTATTCACTTGGATTCGATGAATTGCGAAAACCAGTGCCTTATTATGACAGCCTGGGTATTCGTATTCCGGACGTTTATGATGATTTTAATAGTATCAGCGGCATTAACCGCTATCGTGCCGCCATTGCACATATAGCGGCTCATAGACGCTGGAGCAATGCGCTTATTGCAGACAACTTCAGCCCTTTCCAGCGTGTAGCCATTGAAATTTTTGAAGATTCCCGGGTTGAACATCTTGCGATGCAGGACTATCCTGGCCTGCGTCAAATATTCAAGGCCCTGCACCCGATTCCAGTTGAAGATGAATGTGACAAAACAAAGCAGTCCTGTATTCGTCACCGCCTGGCCATGCTTTCCCGTGCTCTGCTGGATCCGCAGTTTACCTGCAAGAATGCAGTAATCAATGACTTTGCCGGACAATTTGCTGCTCTTATGCACACTGAAACAACTGCCAGTGATATGGTTCAACTGGGTATATCCTTTATCGCGCAAACTAAATCGGGCAGTGATTCATTGCCTGAAGTTTATTTTAAAAACACTGAAGTGGATTATCGGGATGATAATCGTCAGCTGTGGAAATTTATTGAAGAAGGCGATGAAGAAGAAGCCTTTGATGACAAAAAGGAATTTAACCAGCATATTCCGGAAGTGAATACCCTGCCGCCCCGTCACTATGCTGAATGGGACTACAGTAGTAAAACCTATCGCCCCGACTGGGTAAGTTTATATGAATCACTGCATTCATCAGGAAATCCTGCAGACATCGACAGGATCCTGGATAAACATAAGAATCTGGCCAAACAGCTGAAAAAAATGCTGGAATTATTAAAGCCGCAGAACATGGTGCGTATCCGCTATCAGGAAGAAGGCAGTGAACTGGATCTGGACGTTGCCATTCGCTCTTTAATCGATTTCAAGAGTGGTCATACACCTGATCCCAGAATAAATATGAGCCATCGGCATGATGGTAGAGATATTGCAGTGATGTTGCTGCTGGATCTGTCAGCCTCATTATATGAAATACCCGAGGGCTGTGAGCAGTCCTTGCTGGATCTTAGTCGGGAGGCTGTGTCTCTGCTTGCGTTGACTATTGAGCAGCTCAATGATCCTTTTGCTATTGCAGGTTTTCATTCTGATACCCGTCATAATGTCCGTTATCAGCACATCAAGGGGTATAGTGAACACTGGGATGATGATGTCAAAGCACGCCTGGCTGCTATGGAGGCTGGTTATTCTACGCGGATGGGCGGAGCCATCCGGCATGCAGCACATTATCTGGAAGCACAGCAGGCGGACAAAAAACTTATGTTGATTTTAACCGATGGCGAACCTGCTGATATTGATGTCAGTGATGAACGTTTATTGATAGAGGATACGCATAAAGCTGTAGAGGAACTTTCGAGCAAAAATATTTATACCCACTGTATCAGTCTGGACAAAAAGGCAGACGAATATATTGAACATATCTTCGGTAAAAATGCTTATACCGTTATCGATCATGTAGATAAACTGCCTGAAAAACTCCCTCAGCTATTTATGGCCCTGACCAGGTAAAAGCACCCGGAAATCAAATTTGCAGGCCGCCTCATTGATGCTTACAGGATGATGCGCCAGTGAAAAGTATTGACTATCATTATTCTGCGTGCAGCAACAGTGCGTTATATTTAACTGGTTAAGCCTGTAAACGGCTGCACGTCGACTAATTCACCCGCTTCAATACTGCCGCTGTCTGCTGGAATGACAATAAAACAGTTCGCTCGGCTCATGGCTGTGAGTACGTGGGATGCCTGGGTACCTGCGTTTCGAACTGTCAATTCGCCATTCTCAGATTGTTCCAGAATACCCCTTTGGAAATCGGTGCGGCCAGGGTGTTTTTTCAGAAATTCGCTGGTTTTTGCCTTGATCGTCAGGGGAAGGACAATTTTTTCACCCATCATACGTTTCAGTGCAGGCTGCACGAATTGATAAAAGGTGGCGATAACAGAAACGGGGTTTCCCGGCAGACCGAAGAACAGACTCTTGCCCAGAGTCCCAAACGCCAGTGGCTTTCCGGGCTTCATGGCAATTTTCCAGAAATTAATCTGTCCCAGCTTTTGCAGCGTTTCTTTAACAAAGTCTGCATCGCCAACCGATACACCGCCGGATGTGATAACCGCATCGGCTATAAGTGCCGCTGTTTCAAAGGCCCGCTCAATCGCATTTCTTTCATCTTTTATGACACCCATATCAACTATCTCAAGATCCAGATTCTTGAGCAAGCCGTATAGTGAATAACGGTTGGAGTCATAGATTTGGCCCTCAAGCAGGGGCTGACCGATACAACGCAGTTCATCTCCAGTAGAAAAAAAGGCGACTTTTAATCTCCGCTTAACCGTTACTTCAGGGATACCCTGTGTCGCTAAAAAGGCAAGATCCGTCGGGGTGAGTTTTTTTCCGGCCGCTAAAAAAGTTTCCCCGGTTTTCAGATCGTCACCTGCCTTACGCACATTGGTAAAAGGTTTTGGCACCTTGGTGATCAACAGGGTATCGTTTGATGGTGTTTCAGTATGTTCCTGCATCACCACCGTATCTGCACTGTCTGGCAGTTTGGCTCCGGTCATAATCCGGATGGCCTGGCCGGATTCTAAGGCGCCCAGATAGGGGTGTCCCGCAGAAGCTTGCCCAACCAGCTTGAGTTGCAGCGTTTCGCTGTGCTGTATATCTTCACTGCGGAAAGCATAACCATCCATACCTGAATTATCTTCAGGCGGTGTATTGAAAGTGGCTTTAATATCTTCACCCAGCACACGACCCAGTGCGTGACGCAGATCGACTCGTTCATAGCCTGTAACGGGTTTGATATCGTGGATGATTTTTTGTTGTATTTCTTTGACACTTAAAAAGAAATTTTCGCTTTGGCTCATTGAATATTCCTGACAATAAAAGATGAAATTTCGCTAATATTATTAATGTCTAACACAGGGCAAGCAATGCTGCACTGATAAATATTTTCCAGTTCTGGCTCATCGGTTGCAATAGCGATGATATTGGCATCATCAGGCTGCAGCAGCGGTTTGCCGAGTGAAGGCCTGTGCAATTCTATTTTACTGATGTTTTCATGCTTGAATCCTTCCACAAGGATCAGTTCTGCCAGACTGAGATCGAGATGGGGCAGAAGTTCTTTCAGAACAGGTTCCGGTTTGTTTAAATCAGTCTCTTCCAGCATTAATGCCCAGCGTCTGGACGAAGCAACCAGTATCTGCTGTGCACCTGCCTTACGCAATCGATAACTGTCTTTACCCGGTTTGTCGATATCAAATTTAGCATGGTGAGTATGTTTTACCATAGCAGTGCGGATTTTGGCCTGATTTAGTTGCGGGATTAACTTTTCCAGTAAGGTGGTTTTTCCTGTACCGCTAAAAGCAGCAAAGCCCAGCAGTGGCGTATTGTTATAATGTGATAGTGATTTCATCGAAGTATTGTATCATAGGCTTATTAACTGAAATATTTTGTAATTACACAGCGCTGCTGCAATCCTGCCGTCTCTGATGGTCATTATGCCGCATCCATGCCTATGGGCGCACAGGAATGTAAGTGTTGTGTGAGGCAGTATACCGGGATATGGAAGGAACCTGGTGACAATATTTCAAACTCATAAAATACACAATAAAGCCGTTAATATTGGAGCAAGTGTGGATAGCAAAGATGTTTATATAATCGAAAAAACAACAGGTTATAAAGGTTTTTTTATACTAAATAGTTATCGCTTGCAGCATAAAACTTTTAGCGGAGGAAAAACACCCGTTTTACACAGAGAATGTCTGGAGAGAGGGCATGCGGTCGGCGTTCTGGCCTATGATCCAAAGCTGGACAGAATCGTGCTGTTAGAGCAGTTTCGCATAGGCGCCATGGTGAATAATGACAATCCCTGGCTGTATGAAATTATTGCTGGTATTGTTGAAGCAGGTGAGACTCAACAGGAGGTTGCGCGTCGAGAAGCAGATGAAGAAGCAAACTGTAATTTTTATGCGCTGGAACCTATCTGTAATTTTTATTCCAGTCCTGGCGGCTCGTCAGAAACCACACAGCTCTATTGTGCTTGTGTTGACAGTACAGACATAGGCGGTATCCACGGAGTTGAAGATGAGGGAGAGGATATTCGTGTTTTTACAATCAGCTTCAATGAAGCAGTGAACTGGCTGTATCAGGGAAGGCTTAATAATGCCAGCACCATTATTTCGTTACAGTGGCTGATGTTGAACAGAGATCGTCTGCGACAGCAGCAGTGTGCTGCGGGATTTACAGAAAAACAGCCTTTATTGTAGAATAAGCTTTTGATTTAATTAGCCAGCAAAAATAGTTCTAAATATTTTAATGAGTCACACAAACCCATATTACGGCGCAACCACTCCAACGGCACTTTATGAAGCTAATTACCGGCGTTTTATAAAACTGTTTAACAATGTAACGGATATTTTACCTGCACAACGTGTAGAACTGGCCTCGGCACGCATCCATCTATATGTTCTTGAACAACATAAATATACCAGTGTGGTTTTGTTCAGCAAATATTTGTCGTTTCAGGAATGGCGTGGCCAGCATGGATATTTCAACAAAGTGGAGATGGAACTGAGAGTCTGTCATGATGCTGGTGTGATCGAAGTCATCGCATATCAGGGGCATAAACCCATAGTTTCAGCGATAAGCTACCCTAATCAGCAGATGAGGCAAATTGATGAAAAAAAACAGTTGAATTTGCTGTTAAAAGAAATACTGCAAAATGCTATCAAACTTGAACGGCAGGTAAACAGCCTGACACCCTGTAATTGACAGGCTTTAAGCGGGGTTGCTTTATAATCATCCAGGATATCTTTTATCTGGGCAGCATGAACATCATAAGAAAGGCAAAGATCACCAGTGCAGTAAAAAACAGCATAAAATTACGGGCTGTCTTCTGCTGCCAGTCTTTACCCTGAAAGTGAGTGGGGGCCTTACAATTTGGGCAGACCCCTGCATCCCTGTCAATCTGGTTGCCGCAGTGGCTGCAAAAATGTCGCGTTGAAGATTCTGTCATGAAACAGCCCTGATGATGATAAAAAATCTGCTTTTTTCAGTTCCGCTAATCTATATCCAGGCCGTTACGATGAATACGATTGACTTCTTTAAGCAGATTTAACATGGGTAAGACAGTCGTGTTGTTGTTTTGCTTAACTATTTCCATATAAGCTAAATCTTCGTCACCAAAAGTGTAACTACCCTGCTGGAAAGATTGGTACAGTTCATTGACATAATGCTCCAGGGTTTCAATGATGGCTGCAGATTTCGACATTTCTTCACCATCAAATTCAACCGCTTCACGCAGGTCAAAAACATCTTCTCTCAATTGCTTTACCAGTTCTATATAGTCTTCCGGAGTCTTTATTTTTCTGATCAGTGAACCTGTTATATAGCCGGCCATTATTGCTTACCCTCATGTTATGTTAGTTTTTAGCACCTAAATTTTTTATCAGTGTCCAGGCATTTATATGATGGGTACTGATTATCATACCATAAGCTAAAGTTTGAGCATGGCCAGCTCATTTTCAAGGTCTTTACCGCCAAGTTCGTTAAATTGAGTATGGTTAAAAGTAGTGAAGCCACCACTGACTTCATACCAGGCAAAACCACCGCTCCACGGGGCATTGGGATAGGTTCCCTGATGTTTTCGAGGTATGCAGTAAAGCTTGTCAGGAAGGTAGATAAGATTGTAACTGACCTGCTGATCATGCAGAGCCTGGATAAATTCCCAGGACTCCTGTTTAGATTGAATGACCTGACAATCCAGCGGATATTTATTTTCACCACCGTTATGTGCCCATGTTGATTGAGTGATGGGTAATGCGCGATCTTTGATCATCAGATGAAAATGCAGATGATTTATTGAAGAAAATGCCCCGTATGAATTATAGCTTACAGCAATTCCCGGCAGGGTTTCACTTAAATGATGAATAATATCCCAGATATGATGATGGTATTCATAGGTCAAAAACTGCGGCAGGCATTTCTCTTTATCCGGAACAAGCAGAGAATGGAAGCGGGCAAAAGGGAATTTATTATAAAACAGGTCGATTTGCTGGTTATCTACCGGCCCTGACCAGAAACTTTCCTTCTGTAGAAATGGTTTATTAAAATTAAACTCATCCGGATTAAAGTCGAGTTTAATTCCTTCAACCAGATTTTGACTGTTACGCGGAGGCCGCAATGAGCGTATATGGTTAAATTGAAGTTCCCAATTTTCAGTATGACGAAATTCTGTTTGATGAACTTCATCGATACCTCCCATGGCCACTAATTTCAGGAACACCATCAGGTCATCTTGTGCCTCAGTTAATAATTGACCATCCTGCAATAATGAACGATATTGTGCTGCCAGTTGTTGATATTTTTCCAGTAATTTATGGTGAGTATAATCATGCACATGCTGGTCAAAACTGGCATTGGCCAGTACCAGAATGAAACTTCCCAGACAATTATGAGATAATAGTTCAACCAGACCCTGTTCAAAAGTCTGTCGAAACTGTTCTCTGGAGGAAAATAATAATGGAAGAGACATGCAGATTATTATTGAATTCAGTCGTTATGATTGCTTTTTCATAAATGGCATTACTGTGCATTGCCATTGTTTGTGATCAGGGTCTTATTTTAAAGTGGCTGCAAATTCCAGCATACGCTGGGTGGATGCATAAGCTTTAATCCTGACATCTTCTTCAACAAAGATTTCATTACCGCCATTTAACAATACATCATACACCCCCTGTAGACTGTTCATGGCCATCCAGGAGCAATGTGCACACATGGTGCAGGTTGCGCCCATGCCTCCAGTGGGAGCCTCGATCAGTGTCTTACCGGGCGCGCTTTGTTGCATTTTGTAAAAAATCCGGTTGTCTGTTGCGACAATGAAAGTATCGGCGTTCATTGATTGTACAGCATTAATTAATTGTGTGGTTGAACCTACGACATCCGCCATTTCAACAATGGTATAGGCAGCTTCAGGGTGTGCCAGAATTATGGCTTGAGGATGCTTGTTTTTGAGTCTGAGCAAGGCATCGGCTTTAAATTCGTCATGCACCAGGCACGAACCCTGCCATAACAGCATATCTGCGCCCGTGACGGTTTGAATATATTTACCCAGATGACGATCGGGTGCCCAGAGAATTTTTTTTCCTTTAGCAGCAAGATGCTCGACCACTTTAGTGGCAATGCCGGAAGTGACTACCCAGTCAGCCCGTGCCTTCACTCTGGCGCTGGTGTTGGCATAGACAACTACTGTTCGATCAGGGTGCTGATCACAAAAGGGGATAAACTCTTCTGCGCTGCAGCCTAAATCCAGAGAGCAGGTTGCATCCATGTTGGGTACTACTACCACTTTTTCGGGTGAAAGGATTTTTGCTGTTTCACCCATAAAGCGCACACCCGCGACTATAATTTTTTGTGCTTGACTGGCTTTTCCAAAACGCGCCATTTCCAGCGAGTCTGCTACACAGCCGCCTGTTTCATCGGCTAACTGCTGTAAAACTGTATCCGTGTAATAGTGCGCGACCAGTACAGCGTTCTGTTTTTTTAGCAGTTGTTTTATCTGCGTTGTCAGGTGAGCTTGCTGCAGTGGTTCAAACTGCTTTTTGGAACGTTCAATTTCTTCAGTAGAGGGAACAGAATCTTCCCATCTGGAAATGACATGCGTGTTATTCATGGTTTGACATTATTTATGTATGACAGCGAATTATCTAACGAATCGCTGACATAGTCTAGCAAAAGAGTTGATAATAAATAATTTTAAAAGTGGATTTTAATGCCATGAAGAAGATTAATGGCGGGTTGATTTACTTAATAGCAGTGAAATGAATATACGTGAAAATTACAAAAGTGCTCTTTTTCGGGTTAGTTCGATATACGCAGCTGATACATTGAATAACAGCGGCAGCAATGTAGCTTTCCGTTTGAATACCGGCGGCTATACACTTCTGAGTAGCGGATAATCAAGTTTTTATTCTTTACCCGCAAGCAGCAAAATCAATGATGCTCTAAGTCTCTTTATGAAGTATGAGAATCTGCAGTTTATGACGGAGAAAGAATCAGACCAAATCAGACCACTTATGCATGGCAATAGTATGCTCGCGTTGTTGCATGGATCTGGTTTCGGCAATCTGTATAACTTTTTCAAAATCAATCGTTGAAAGGATTTGTTTTAATGCATTTTCATAGACTGCCAGCTTGATTTTTGCAGCTTCAGAAGAGGTATGGGCCTGTGCAAATTGTTTATACAGTTCCTCATGTTCCTGGTTTAATTTTATAAGGTTATTTTTTAGCAGGACCGTTTGATGATGTTGTTTAACAGTTTCAACATCTCTACTGCTGTGATTTCGCTGTTTAAATGATGGCGCGCCAGATGGTATTTTACGTGGTTCCAAAGCGGGAGGGTTTTTTTCGTAAATTAAGGCACTGTTATTCATGATATAGCTACTCGAATGGTGTGATGATAACGCTATTAAAATCAGGATTAAGATATCTCCTACAGTTCAATATTAGCGGTTTATGCACGGGCATTCAAAACGAGTAACACAAAATGTGAGGCGGTTCACTCTTTTGTTTGTGTGCATTTTGAAAAAAAATCAGACTTTGGTTTAAATCAATTTATATTTCAGAAACATATAATCTTTATTTAAAGTCAATGCTCAAGTGATAAAATACTGCTCAGAAACTGTCGTGCAGATTTGTCATCAATACAAAGTGTCTGAGGAAAGGCCGGCTGAGTAGAGGGTTTCTAATCATTTGACGATAGTCACCCTGGACAAATTGAAGAGATTTTGTGGCTACAGCAGGTCCAAGTTTGGTTAATCCAAAACCTGTTTTAATCCATTTTTGCCAGTTTTCTTTATTCGCGCGAAGATCCCAGTCAACTGCTTCATTGTGATATAAAGATGCGTTAACAATTCTCCCGTCATGAATGACAATAATGCACTGAGGTGTTAGATCACCGATGAATCCATAACCGATGGTTGATGAAAATTTTGCTTTGCTGAGCGGTTCCACTATTTTAGAATCATTATTCCAGGCATCACCTAATGATTTTATCCATGTTTCTGAGAACAATTTACTCATACCTATCGGCCTTTGTCAGGTTCTATATTACAAAATTTATAATGCTCACCCACAGCTCTATTTAATAGCCTGGCAGGTGAGGCAGGCTGTTTTTCGTCTGACCCGACTACGTATATAAAGATCGTACCAGAGAAAATATCGGTTTTCGCAGCGTTAACTCGAGTCAGGGATCGTTTAAGTTATTTTTTAGTGACTATTTTGTATTCTAATTTTTTGAAATAGTTACAAAATTAATTACGAAAAGTTATTTTCAGAAAAAAAATAACTGTTTTAAGCAAACTTTACAAGTTGTTTTCTTGCCTATATTAAATACAGCGACCTGGATCTAATTTCTGTAAAATTATAATTCAGGGTTAAATTTATGTATTGCAGAAATAAGGACCAGTTTATAGAACAAATTCACATTTATATGGCTATGGAATCATTAAGTTTGACAGCCCCTGAACAGAACATTTTTTACCCGCTAGCTGGCAGGCAAACAACAACGCCGCGGGTACATCGCAGCGATGTGAGAATTGATGAATGAGCCCGGCATTAAATACATCTCCGGCACCCAGAGTGTCAACAACCCTGGGCGGAATAAATGCTTTCTGGTGGAAAATTTGTTCATTTTTAGCGGCAGTCGTTCCTGCTTCTCCCCAGGCACAAATCAGTGTTTTCAGGGGAAATTGCTGCTTGAATTTATGCAGCAGCTGTTCAGCAGAGTCAAAACCAGCATGCAGGGCATAGTTTCTGGAAAAAATAATATAATCAGCCAGTGCAATTAATGGTGTTATATTTTCTCTATGCTTTTCAACTTCCAGTGATATGGGTAATAGTGGATGGTTTTTTTTACTATGCTGCATCATCTGAACGGTCTGATGCGTATTGCGACCTTCAAAATGAACCCAGTCAAAGCTGGATAAATTAATTTTTTTAAATGCTGTAAACCGGTATTCGGCAAGATTTCGATAATGAATAATTGTGCGTGAACCATTGGAGCGGTTTAAAGTAATATACGAAGTAGGGACATTACCTGAGGGTAAAATTTCACTGTATTCTATATTTATGTGAAAAGCCCTGAGATCCCTGATAATTAGCTGACTGTCAGGATCATTTGCCAGTGTTCCTGCCCAGTGGCATTGATGTCCCAGTTGACTTAAAGCAACAGCGGTATTGGCTGCATTACCTCCCCGATACCTGTATTGTCTCAGTGCTCTGACTTCGTCATCTTCGTGTGGATAAGACTCGACTGCATTTATGATATCGAGTGTTGCTGTTCCAAGGGTTAAAATATTTGCCATAAGAGGTTAATTAATAAGTTTTTTTATCCTGCTCCAGGGCCCACAGTACATGTTCTTTTACTAATTCGGAAGAATGGGACAGTCTGCTGTTCAGTGCTGAGATAATTTCGTCTCTATTGCAGTTTGTTTGTGTTAAAGCATTGCCTAATGCGACAGCTATATTTCGTAGCCAGGCGTTGTGACCAATGCGGCGAATTGCAGAACCTTCGGTATTGACCAGAAACTCTGCTTCAGACCAGGCAAACAAGCTGATGAGGTCAGGATTTTTCAGCTGATTTCGAACAAAATAGTCTTTTTCGACAGTTTTCTGGCTAAATCGATTCCAGGGACAATAAAGCTGGCAATCATCACAGCCATAAATACGATTGCCCATTTTAGCTCTAAGGGGCCGGGGTATAGCCTGTCTGGATTCTATCGTCAAATAGGAAATGCATAACTTTGAGTCTACAACATACGGTTCAATAATTGCGTCAGTCGGGCAGCTTTGGATGCATTTTTCACAGCTTCCGCAATGGTTCCTGGAGGGCTTATCAACCGGTAAGGGCAGATTAGTATAGATTTCGCCAATAAAAAACCAGGAGCCTGTCTGTTTTTGCAGTAAGTTTGAATGTTTACCGATCCATCCCAAACCGGCTTTTTCTGCCAGCGGTTTTTCCAGCACAGGGGCGCTGTCAGTAAAAACACGATAAGTAAATGCACCTGTTTCAGTTTCTATCTGTTTTACCAGCTGCTGGAGTCTTTTTTTAATGACTTTGTGGTAATCTCTTCCAAGCGCATAGCGGGAAATATAAGCTTTGTTGCTATTTGCCAGTATCCGCAGTGTATGTTGAGGGTCTTCAGGCAAATAATCCATTCTTGCCGAGATGATGGATATTGTGCCCGGTACGAGCTCAGAGGGACGGGTTCGTTTAAGGCCATGCCGCTGCATATAGTCCATTTCACCATGCAGATTTTTTTTCAACCACTGGTTAAAATAAAGTTCAGCTTTGCTTAAGTCGGTATCAGAGATACCTATTTGCTGAAAACCCAGAGCTTTTCCCCAGATTTTTATTTTGCTAACCAGTTCAAGGAGTAGTTCAGAGTCTGACCTGGAGGTATTATTTGTCAACGTCATTCAATACAATAGGATTATGAGTGAATTCAATTTACAGATTATAGATGAAGAAGCGATGGCCAGACTAGGTAAATTTATCGCAGAAAGTCTTTATACAGGCAGTATTATCTATCTTGAAGGTGATCTGGGTGCAGGTAAAACAACCCTGGTCAGAGGAATTTTAAGAGCACTAGGCCATCACGGTGTAGTAAAAAGTCCTACATTTACGGTTGTAGAGCCATATAGTGTTGAGCAAGCTAGCATTAAGGTCTATAATAATAATAAATCTCGAAATAGTAATAGGAATAGAATCTATCATTTTGATCTTTATCGGTTAATTGATCCTGAAGAATTGGAATATTTGGGCATCCGGGATTATCTGGACGGAGCCGCTATTGCCTTGATAGAGTGGCCTGAAAAAGGCCAGGGTATATTACCCGTAGCTGATTTGAGTATTTCTATTATTCACCAGAAGCAGGGCAGAAAGGTTGGTTTTAAAGCTCATAGTGATAAAGGCGTTTCTATATTAAGCAGCCTTTTTAAGCACTACAATAAAGGGGCCTGGCAAACATAATTTGCATACCCCTTAACTGTAAATGAATAAGCACTAAATGAATTAGCACTAAAAATAGAGTAGAGGGTATATTAAATACCCCAGACGAAGCAGGTATTTGTTATGCAAAAAATATTTTCAGTGATTATACTGCTGTTATTATTGGCGAACACTCTTGAAGCTTCAGTGTCCCAGGTAAAGGGACTGCGGATGTGGGCTTCTCCTGAGTCAACTCGCCTGGTGATTGATCTGTCTAAATCTGTGGAGCATAGCCTTTCCTATCTGACAGAACCAGATCGCGTGGTTATTGACGTTAAAAATGTCAGCTTAAATCAAAGTTTGTCAGGTTCAGAATACAAAAAAGGCGTCATCAAAGATATACGCAGCGCGCGTAAAAGTAATAATGACCTGCGCCTGGTGCTGGACTTGAATAGCCAGGTCCGCCCGAAAAGTTTTTTACTCAAACCCAATAGTCAATATAAGCATCATCGCCTGGTCATTGATCTGACCATGAGCGGAAAATCAGCTGCGGTTACCCCTAAAGCTGTTAAAAGTGTTAACAGTTCAGAAAAAAGAGATATTATTGTTGCAATTGACGCCGGACATGGTGGTGAAGACCCGGGAGCAACAGGTCGAAAGGGAACCCGGGAAAAAGATATTGTGCTGCAGATTGCCCGCAGACTCAGGGATCTGGTCAATAAAAAGCCCGGCATGAAAGCGGTTATGATCCGTGATGGAGACTACTATATCAGTTTACGCGGACGAACCAGAAAAGCACGCGAGGCTAATGCAGATATTTTTATTTCCATTCATGCAGATGCTTTTAAAAATTCTAAAGCCCGTGGTGCTTCTGTGTTTATTCTTTCTTCACGAGGAGCTTCAAGTGAAGCGGCTAAATGGCTGGCCAAAAAGGAAAATCAGGCCGATCTGGTTGGCGGCGTGAGCCTTGATGATAAGGATGACATGCTTGCCAGGTTACTGCTGGATCTGTCCCAGACAGCCACTATTGAAGCCAGTGACAGCGTGGCATCCCGAGTGATGACCGGTTTAAAAAAAGTAGGTCAGACACATAAAAACAGGGTTGAACGTGCAGGTTTCGTAGTGTTAAAATCACCGGATATTCCATCTCTGTTAGTTGAAACAGGTTTTATTTCCAATTCAAAAGAAGAAAAACTCTTAAAATCCGCTACCTACCAGAAAAAATTGGCCAAAGCCATACTGGTCGGGGTGGACGATTATTTCAAACGCTATCCTCTGCCAGGAAGTGTTTATGCTAAAAAAACCACGCTTAAGCCTTCAAACATGAATGTTGCATCTGGAAATATAACCCATAAAGTAGTTCGGGGTGACACTTTGTCGGGTTTGTCCAAACGTTATCAGATCAGTATCTCGCGTATCAAACAAATGAACCGTATTGAAAATGATACCTTGCATCTGGGTAAAGTGATCACCATCCCCGGCTCATAATCAACTATATAGGGAAAATGCCAGCTCAAACCATAGCTACGACAAGGATCAAAACCCTCAGTCTGCAACTGGCAAACCAGATTGCTGCAGGTGAAGTCGTTGATCGCCCGGCATCTGTGGTCAAGGAATTACTGGAAAATGCAATTGATGCTGGTGCAGATCAAATCAATATTGAAATTGAACAGGGCGGTTCAAGCTTAATTCGTATTTCTGACAACGGGCATGGCATTGTCAAACAGGACCTGGGTCTGGCTGTAACACGCTATGCAACCAGTAAACTAGATACCTTATCCCAACTGGAACAGGTAAATAGCCTTGGGTTTCGAGGGGAAGCTCTGGCCAGTATCAGTTCAGTTTCACGTTTGTCGATAAAGAGCCGTAGTGCTGATGCAGATCGGGCATGGATGATCGACACAGGTACTGACAATGATTTTACCAATTACTTTGCAGAGCCTGAGCCAGCATCCCATACTCAGGGAACAACCATAGAAGTCAGGGATCTGTTTTTTAATACACCCGCCAGGCGCAAGTTTCTTCGGACTATGAAAACAGAGTTTCGTCATATTGATGAGATGATGAAACGACTTGCTTTAAGCCGTTTTAATATTACTTTTAAACTGACGCATAACAATAAAATAGTCAGGCATCTGCCCAAAGCTGTTACTGAAAAGGCCATCCTGCAGCGGATCAGTAAACTATTATCTCCGGACTTTATTCAGCATGCTCATCGTGTTGACTTTTCGATGAAAAATTTCACCCAAACCGGACCTCTGCGTCTCTGGGGTTGGGTCGCAAGTCCGGCACTCAAACATAAACAGGCTGACTGGCAGCTGTTTTATGTCAATGGGCGCTATATTCGCGATAAACTGGTTAATCATGCTTTGCGCCAGGTTTACCAACATTTGCTGCTCAAAGAAACATATCCTGCCTATTTGCTTTATCTGGAAATTGATCCGGCTCAAATTGATGTAAATGTCCATCCCACCAAACATGAAGTGCGTTTCAGACAAACCCGGCTGGTGCATGATTTCATATACAGTGCCTTGAATCAGGCGCTGACTCTGGACAACAATGGAAACTTTACCTATATTGAGGAAAATGATTCCGGGCATGCAATGACCGACAATTCAGCAGCTGGATTAGAGCCATCAGCTGGATTAGAGCCATCAGCTGGATTAGAGCCATCAGCTGGAATAAAGCCATCAGCTGGAATAAAGCCAACTGCAATGGTTGAGTCAGGGGAATGCCTGGTAAACAGCTTACTGAATGCTGATGACACCGCTACCCAGAGGCAAATTCCTGTCCGCGGCACTGCGTATCCCGCAAATAAAGGTATTGCTGAACAGGCAGAGTATTATAACCGTTTTACACACTCAGGCCGTTTTTCTTCTGCCGGAACTGATAAGCTCAACAGCAATGAAGTTAATGAGCAGTTACAGGGTTTAAAAGTACTATATAAGGATAAATCCAGATCCTCTTCACTGGAACAGGCAGAAAAAACCTTCTTTGGAGAGTTTCTGGGCTGCTTTGAGGATCAATATATTCTCACCCGGCATAACGAATGTTTATATATTATAGATATAGATAAAGCGTTAGCAATTATTTTTGACCGAATGTTTGCGCCGGGGCGCAAAAAGACAATTTTAATTCCGCAATCGGTCTCATTGCCAGCTGCACAACTGCAGCAGTTATTATCCAATCAGCTGCTTTTATCCCGGTGGGGAATGGAACTCAGTCAAATTAGCCCGGAGGCTTTGCTGTTCAGGACATTACCGGATATAGCGTTTATCATGCCCGGTGAAATTAATCCTGACCGGTTTATACAGTCCTGGCAACTGGTGATGCCTGAGAATGAGCTTGAAGCTGGCCAGCAGGATAAATTCTATCCGCTGTTTAAGCAAAGTTTAAAATCTTCATTGTCACTGCCTGCAAGGGCAACAGAGGATTTATTAACTATCATTCGGCAACTGGAAAGAATTGTTACTAACGACAGGTCTTTAGAAAATCGACAGGCTGAACAGAAAATCTGGGTTGTTATCGAGCGGCAGCAGATCATGACCCTGTTTAATCAATAGTGTTTTTTTCAGGCAAGCGCTTTTGCTGTTTTTTAAACGCACAATAGATCATACCAACTAGGGCTGAATGAACAAACGACCTTCCGCCATTTTCATTATGGGGCCCACTGCTGCTGGTAAGACTGACCTCGCCATCAGGCTGGTGCAAAACTATCCGCTTGAAATAATCAGTGTTGATTCGGCGCAGGTGTATAGAGGCATGGATATTGGCACTGCTAAACCTTCTGCTGCTGAATTGTCACTCGCTCCCCACCGCCTTATCGATATTCGTGATCCGTCCGATGCTTACTCTTCAGCAAGTTTCAGACGGGATGCCTTAAGTGCAATGAAAGAAATTCATGCCGAGGGTAAAATACCTTTGCTGGTGGGCGGCAGCATGCTTTATCATCGCAGCCTGCTTTACGGCTTATCCGAGTTGCCTGCGGCAGATGCAGCCGTTCGATCTAGACTGACCGCATTATTATATGATAAAGGTAAACTGTATCTGCACCAGCAATTAGAGAAAATCGATCCGCTTGCCGCGCAACGAATTCATCCCAATGATCCGCAACGGGTACAGCGCGCGCTGGAGGTCTATGAATTGACCGGTAAATGTCTGACTGAGCTGCAAAATGAAAACAAATCACAGTCTCTGCCGTGGACCAGCTACAAAATAATAGTTGCACCGGCTTCAAGAAGCTTGTTACGTGAACGTATTGCTTTGCGTTTTCATCAAATGATAGAGTTTGGCTTTATCGAAGAAGTGAGCAGGCTTTATCAGCGTGACGATCTGGATTTGAGCATGCCATCTATGCGGGCCGTGGGTTATCGCCAGGTTTGGGAACATTTACAGGGAAAAATGACTAAAGATGAAATGATTGAGCGCGGTATTACTGCTTCCCGGCAGTTTGCTAAACGCCAAATGACCTGGTTAAAACAGGAACAGAATGTACTCTGGATCGATACTGAACAGCAGGAGAAATTTCAGCAGGCCTTGAAATATCTTGCTCCGATCCTTAACTAGTTAATACTGCTTATGTATACATGCCGCGTAATATATTTTAGAATGTATGTTTTTGCTTTGAGCCTGTGGTTTTTTGGCATTTAAGGTAACACTATAATGATAATAAATTGGGAGAATAATCATGAGTAAAGGGCAGGCCTTACAAGACCCTTATTTGAATGTTTTACGAAAAGAGCGTATTCCTGTGTCAATCTATCTGGTAAACGGTATCAAACTACAGGGGCAGGTGGAATCTTTTGACCAGTTTGTCATTTTATTGAAAAACACGGTTAGCCAAATGGTCTACAAGCATGCCATATCAACAGTAGTACCCGCACGTAATGTCAAATTGATTGCTGATGATACACATGGTGACAAAGACTAAGATTAATAATCGCCTTTCAGGAAATTATCCGTTTGTCTTTTTTTGAACGTCCGGGGAGCGGTGAACGAGCCGTTCTGGTGCATATCGATTTTCCTGTTAATCGAACAAATATTAACGGCAGTGCTGCAAACTCTGAAGCCCTGGCGGAATTTTATGATCTGGTTCTGTCGGCAGGTGCAGAATCGTTAACCATTATTAAGGGAAATCGTCAACGCCCTGAAGCAAAATATTTTGTGGGTACCGGTAAGGCGCAGGAGATAAAAGATGCAGTAAATGCCTATGATGCTGAACTGGTTTTAATAAATCATACTCTTTCTCCGGCCCAGGAACGAAATCTGGAAAGCTTTTTGGAATGCCGGGTTTTAGACAGGACGGGTCTGATCCTGGATATCTTTGCTCAAAGAGCACGTTCACATGAAGGTAAATTGCAGGTTGAACTGGCTCAATTGAGTCATATGTCTACCCGACTGGTACGAGGCTGGACCCACCTGGAAAGGCAAAAAGGCGGTATAGGGCTGCGCGGACCCGGAGAAACACAATTAGAAACTGACCGGCGTTTGCTGTCAGTACGTATAAAACAACTGCGGCGCCGTCTGGATAAAGTGCGTAAACAACGTGAACAAAGCAGACGTTCACGGCAACGAGCTGAATTGCCTACAGTTTCTCTGGTGGGTTATACCAATGCGGGAAAATCCACCTTGTTCAATCGTTTGACTGAAGCGTCCGTGTATGTTGCAGATCAATTGTTCGCAACCCTGGATCCGACTCTCAGGCGGTTAGAATTGCCCGGTAATCAGGCCATGGTACTGGCTGATACGGTTGGATTCATCAGTGACTTACCTCACGATCTGGTAGAGGCTTTTCATGCTACTTTGCTTGAAACGCGTGAAGCTGATTTATTATTGCATATCATTGATGCTCACACGGATAACCGGCAGAAACATAAAGCTGAAGTTGATGCTGTGCTGAAACAGGTGGGTGCGCAGAAGACTCCTCAATTGCATGTCTACAACAAGGTTGACCTGCTTGAGGGACAGCAGCCCAGAATTGAAAGAGACGCCGATGGGAAAATTTTAGCTGTCTGGCTTTCAGCAATGGAAAATAATGGGCTGGATCTACTGTTACAGGCGATGGCGGAATTTTTCACCCGGGATCGATTGCAGCAATGGTTAAGAATTCCGCCGGCTTCCGGCCAGTGGCATTCGATCCTGCATAATGAGGTAGACATTCTTGATGAACATTACGCGGAGAATGGAGACTGGATGGTGCTGATAGAATGCTCGACGAGGCAATGTGAAAAACTGCAAAAGCGCCCTGATTACAATGAACTTATTATCACAAACTGTTCATAATGTTATGATGGTAATATAATCGATCTGACAAGTGATTCAGGTTGAATATAACATTCAAAACTTAAGTTGAAATGATATTGCATTTTCTGAATTTAAAATACGGAGTATTAAATGGCCTGGAATGAACCGGGGGGTCCAAAAAACAATGATCCCTGGGGAAATAAAAACAACAACAATGATCAGGGTCCGCCTGATCTTGATGAAGTGATTAAAAACCTCAATGATAAAGTCAGTAAACTGCTCGGCGGCTTTGGCAGCAAAAAGGGTAGTGGTGGCGATAGTGGTAGCGATAGTGGTGGCGGTGGATTTTCTGCGCCTCCCACCATGATCCTGGCCATCCTGGCTGCTGTGTTACTGGTAATATGGGCTATGGCTGGTGTCTATACCATTGATCAGGGTAAAAAAGCTGTGGTGACCCAGTTTGGCAGTTACCATAAGACAGAAGAAGCCGGTATACATTGGTATGCACCTATTATTCAGCAATACCAGATAGTGGATGTGAGTGCCTCCAGAAGTTTGAATCTGGGGGTAAATACCCATGAAGCGATGATGTTGACCAAGGACGAAAATATAGTCGATATCAAAGTCGCGGTTCAATTTAAAGTCAGCGATGCGCCCAAGTTTCTGTTCAATGTCAAGGATCCAGGATTAGTCCTGAGACAGGTTTCTGAAAGCGCTGTACGAGAAATCGTGGGCAAAAATGAAATGGATTTTATTCTTACTGAAGGGCGCGGCAGTATTGCTTCAGATATAGGCATATTGGCGCAAAAAATTCTTGATCGCTATGAGACGGGACTGCTGATCACTAAATTTACCCTGCAAAGTGCCAAAGCTCCTCCACAGGTACAGCATGCATTTGAAGATGTAAACGCTGCACGGGAAGACAAAGAACGTTTTGTTAATGAAGCACAGGCCTACAATAATGATATTTTGCCTAAAGCACGGGGTATTGCCGCCAGGCAAATTGCCGAAGCACAGGCCTATGAAGCAAAAGTCATTGCTGAGTCCGAAGGTGATGTGAGCCGTTTTTTAAGCATTTTACGTGAATATCAAAAAGCACCTCAGGTGACCCGCGATCGTCTTTATATTGACGCTCTGGAAAATGTCTACGCAAACACAACCAAAATCATGGTTGATACCAAGGGTGGTAATAATCTCATGTATCTGCCGCTTGATCAGTTAATGAAAAATCAGTCAGGATTACCTGCGGCTCAAAAGATACAAAGTCGTGAAGGGCTTTCGGATAAAGAATATGACGCTCTGACCGGAGGAAATTCAGAGAAATTGAGACAAGTGGAACAGTCGCGCAGCAGACCTTCTATCAGGGAGACACGTTAATGAAAGCAATATTTATTTTTGCTCTGTTGGTGCTATTGATTATCGTCGGTGCATCCGTCTTTACCGTATCTGAAACAGAGAAGGCTTTACTGTTTAAATGGGGAAAAATAGAACGTTCTGATTATGAACCGGGCCTGCATTTTAAAATTCCTTTTGTCAACGACGTGCGCAAGTTTGATGATCGGATTCAGACCTTCGATACCAAACCGGAAGATTATCTCACCGAAGAAAAGAAAATTGTCGTGGTAGATTCTTTTATCCAGTGGCGTATCAATGATGTGAAGGACTTTTATATCTCTATGCGCGGCGACATGGATGTGGCGGAAGAACGTGTTGCGACGATTGTCAAAGAAGGCTTGCGTAACGAATTTGGTAAACGGATTCTAATGGAGGTGATTTCCGGAGAGCGCCATATTATTATGGATGAAATCAACAAATCAGCTAATCAAAACGTAAAGCAGTTTGGTATTAAAATAGTTGATGTGCGTATCAAACGCATTGAATTTCCTCCAAAGGTGAGTGACAAGGTGTATCGTAGGATGGAAACTGAGAGAACACGTATTGCCAAGGAATTACGCGCTCAGGGTAATGAACAGGCGACCAAAATCAGAGCCAATGCTGATCGACAGGTCACAGTTCTCAAAGCCGATGCATTTAAAGAAGCACAGACCATCAAAGGTCATGGAGATGGAAAGTCCGCAGAAATATATGCTCAGGCTTACTCCCAAAACAGGGAATTCTTCAGCTTTTACCGTAGCCTGAATGCCTATAGAAAGACTTTTGCAGGTCCCTCAAATATCATGGTCGTTGAACCTGATTCAGACTTTTTTGATTATTTTAAAAATATTCATGGTAAACAACCGCAGTAGTCACTGCAAGTTGATATAACAACCATATAAAAGTTCAATAAATTGCTAAAATAGTATAAAATCCGGGTTTCGATTGAGATCCGGATTTTTTATTTATGATGTGGCATGATCTTCTGGTTGCTGGGGCATTGATGTTAGTATTGGAAGGCCTGTTACCTCTGCTAAGTCCAAAAATTTTTAAACAGGCTATGTTTAGAGCTTCTCAGATGAAAGAGCAGGAAGTCAGATGGGCAGGTTTGATCAGTATGCTTGCCGGTGCCTTATTGATTTATTTCTTAAAAAACTAACATGTTTAAGATACTGATTTCTCATAAACATAACAATCATCTGGATGACAAATTTCTTTTCCATTTTTTACCAATCAGAATATGTTAACAAAAGATCGCTGGTTATTACCTGAAGGAATTCAGGAAGTCTTATCGCCGCAGGCATTGACGATAGAATTTCACCGTCGTTTATTGCTCGATTTATATCATAGCTGGGGATACGATCTGGTTGAGCCTCCGGTGATTGATTTTCTGGATTCTTTACTTACCGGTACGGGCCACGATTTACATTTGATGACGTTTACCCTGACGGATCAATTGTCAGGTCGGCTCCTCGGGGTCCGTGCGGATATGACCCCTCAGGTTGCACGCATAGATGCTCATCACATTAAAACAGAGCAACCTTCGCGTTTTTGCTATATAGGTAAAGTGCTAAAAACACGCCTTGAAGGATTTGCCCAGTCACGCAGTCCATTACAGGTGGGAATAGAACTGTATGGACATAGTAGCGCCGAAAGTGATATTGAAGTACTGTCGTTGATGATTGAAACGCTGCAGCAGCTCGGCCTGAAAGATTTTCATCTTGATTTAGGGCATGTCGGTATTTTCAGAACCCTGTCACAACAGGCCCAATTGACAAAAAATGATGAAGCCTCACTCTTTGATGCCTTACAGCGCAAAGCCGTGACAGAAATGCGGACTTGTCTGGATAAGCTGGATATTACTCAACAGCAGAAAGATCAGTTTATGACATTAATTGATCTCAATGGTGATATTGCTGTGATAGAACAGGCCCGCAAACAACTCAGTGGTGAAGAAGTTCATCAGGAACTGGATAATTTACAGGCCATTGCTGAAGGTTTAACGGTATTATTCCCGCATCAGCCGTTGTATTTTGATCTGGCAGAATTGCGTGGCTACAACTACCACACGGGGGTTGTTTTTAGCGCTTATTTACCAGGTCATGGTCAGGAAATTGCCAAAGGCGGCCGATATGACGGTATTGGTGAAACTTTTGGCCGTTCAAGGGCTGCTACAGGCTTTAGCACGAATCTCGATCATCTGGTGACGCTCACTGATGCCTGTGTTCAGTCAGAGAAATTAAAAAGTATCCTGGCGCCTGCTGCCGACGACAGCAATGATAAGCAACTGGAATTAGTGATAAAGCAATTGCGCCAGCAAGGCCAGAGGGTGATACGTGAATTACCTGGGCAGCACAGCGATGCACAGATGCAGGGTTGTGATCGCATACTGTCTGAAGTTGCAGGACAATGGAAAGTGTTGAAAATTTAACTATAGAGGTGCGAACTGCTCTGTAGAAGATCTGCATTTATAATTTACAGGATTTTACAGATTAACGTTGCTCTGTTTTTGTTTAAGTAACATTGAGGATGTTTAACATGGGAAAGAATGTCGTCATCATCGGCTCTCAGTGGGGTGATGAAGGTAAGGGGAAAGTTGTTGACCTGCTTACAGATAGAGCTGCTGCAGTGGCCCGTTTTCAGGGTGGTCATAATGCCGGACATACGCTGGTCATTGATGGTGAAACGACGATCTTGCATCTGATCCCTTCAGGTGTTCTGCGAGAAAATGTCAAATGCCTGATTGGCAATGGTGTAGTTCTGGCTATGGATGCGCTGGTAAAAGAGATCAGGGAACTTGAACAGCAGGGGATCAATGCCAAAGAGAGAATGCTGATCTCTGAAGCCTGTCCGCTTATTCTGCCCTATCATATTGCCCTGGATCAGGCGCGTGAAATTGCGCGCGGGAAAAAAGCCATTGGTACGACTGGACGTGGAATTGGTCCTGCCTATGAGGATAAAGTATCACGCCGTGGCTTGCGTGTAGGTGATTTGCTAAACCCGGAACTGTTTGCTGCTAAATTAAAAGAAGTTATGGACTACCATAATTTTGTCCTGGTTAACTTTTATAAACAGGATGCGGTTGAATATCAGGCTGTACTTGATGAAGCATTGTTGCTGGCTGAAGAAGTCAGACCAATGATAAGCGATGTTACTGCCCTATTACATCAATACCGTGAGAGCGGCAGGAATATCCTCTTTGAAGGTGCTCAGGGAGCCTTACTGGATATCGACCATGGTACCTATCCGTATGTGACTTCATCCAATACCACCGCAGGCGGTGCAGCAACAGGTTCAGGTGTTGGGCCGCTGTTTTTTGATTATATTCTTGGTATAACCAAGGCTTACACGACACGGGTAGGTTCCGGGCCCTTTCCGACGGAGTTATTCGATGATGTTGGACAGCATCTGGGTGAAAAGGGTCATGAATTTGGGGCCACAACAGGTCGTGAACGCCGCTGCGGCTGGTTAGATGCTGTGTCATTGAATCGATCAAATCAGATTAACAGTGTCACCGGCATGTGTATTACCAAGCTGGATGTTCTGGATGGTCTTGACACTATAAAGATCTGCACCCGTTATGAACTCGATGGCGAAGATGTGAGTATTCCGCCCATTGGCGCTGATGCTTATGAAAAATGTACCCCCATTTATGAAGAACTCCCCGGTTGGTCTGAATCAACCGTCGGAGTTAAAACCTATGATGAACTTCCAGCGAATGCCCGGGAATATTTAAACCGTATTGAAGAGATAACCGGAACACCTGTTGATATCATTTCAACAGGGCCTGATCGTGATGAAACAATTATTCTCAGGCATCCCTTTGAATAATGATTAAGCAGAGTATCTGGCTGATATCACTGATACCAGCCAGATTTGCGAGGACAAAATATAAATAGTTATGAGTAACAATAAAACCAAAACCCAATCCCACAGCAAACCCCAAAGCAAATCTGATCCATTTGCTAATAGAGAAGCGGAAAAATACACTAATCCTATCCCCAGCCGAGAATTTATTCTCGAACTCCTTGCCGAGCAGCCTGTCCTGCAGGATCGATTCCAGATAGAAAAATTACTTGGCCTGAACGCAGCCGAGCAACAGGAAGGTTTAAGACGTCGTTTACGTGCCATGGAACGTGATGGTCAGCTCATCCGTATAAAGCATGGTAAGTATGAGTTGACTTCAGAACTTGAAATCCTCGAAGGGATTGTCAGTGCTCATCCCGATGGCTTTGGTTTTGTGCTGGCTGAAGACGGTGGCAATGATCTGTTTCTTGGTCCCCGGGACATGAAAGTGATCTTTCATGGGGATCGGGTTGCAGTCAGGGTCACGGGGATTGATAAAAAAGGCCGCCGTGAAGGCTCTCTGGTGAAGGTGATAGAGCATAATACAGGGACTATAGTAGGGCAGTTGGAGCGCATTGACGGCACCCTGATGGTTTTACCTGATCATAAACGAATCAATCATCATATTATTATTGATAAGGCTCACACTTATGGTGCTGACGAAGGGCAAATAGTGATGATTGAACTACTGCATTATCCGACGCGCTTTCATCGCGCCAAGGGACGTGTTATTCAAAATCTTGGCGAGCACATGGAACCAGGTCAGGAAATTGATGTTGCTATACGCAGCTATGATATTCCCCATGAATGGCCGCTTATGCTGGAAGCCGAAATTGAACATTTGCAGCATGATGTGCCTGAATCTGCCAAACAAGATCGCCGTGACTTTCGTGATCATCCGCTGGTAACCATTGATGGTGAAGATGCTCGGGATTTCGACGATGCCGTTCATTGTCAGCGTGACGGCGACGGCTGGCGTTTATGGGTCGCTATAGCAGATGTTTCCGCTTACGTGGAACCCGGCACTGCACTGGATGGGGAAGCCAGACGTCGCGGTACATCTGTGTACTTTCCAGGGCGTGTAGTACCGATGCTGCCGGAAGTTTTATCCAATGGATTATGCTCAATTAATCCCCATGTCGATCGGCTGTGTATGGTCTGTGAAATGCAGATTTCTACTGACGGTAAAGTGCAAGACTACCAGTTTAGTGAAGGTGTGATGCGTTCCCATGCCAGATTAACCTACGATCAGGTAGCGGCCATGGTGATTGAAGGTGATGCCGAACTATGTACCCGGTATGCCGCTTTGTTGCCGCATTTGCATGAGCTGTATCAGCTGTATCAGGCATTGGCTGCTGAACGTGCGGTGCGCGGAGCCATTGATTTTGATCTGGTTGAAACGCGTATCATTTTTGCCGATGATGAAAAAATCGAAAAAATTACCCCTGTTATTCGTAATGATGCGCATAAAATGATTGAAGAATGTATGCTGGCTGCCAATGTCAGTGCTGCAAACTTTCTGCTAAAACACAAGATCGCTGCATTATACAGAAATCATCTTCGTCCGACAGATGAAAAGTTCAGAATTCTGAAAGAATTCATTTCACCGCTGGGGCTAACTCTCAGCGGTGGTGATAAACCTCAGACTAAGGATTTTTCGCGCTTGCTGAATAACATCAAGGAGCGTCAGGACTTCCCGGTATTGCAGACCATTATGCTACGCAGTCAGTCACAGGCGGTGTACGAATCCCATAATGAGGGACACTTCGGTCTGGCCTATGATGCTTATACTCATTTTACCTCACCGATCCGGCGTTATCCTGACTTGCTGGTGCACCGGGCCATAAAACATCTGTTACGGGTTAAAGAATCAGACTCGTTTCGTTACGATGCTGAAAAAATGTCGGAACTGGGTCTGCATTGTTCGACCACAGAGCGCCGTGCAGATGATGCAACTCGAGGTGCTACAGACTGGCTCAAGTGTGAATATATGCTCGATAAAGTGGGTCAAACCTTTGCTGGCTTAATCAGTTCCGTGACCGGCTTTGGACTGTTTGTTGAATTAGATGATATTCATGTGGAAGGGTTGATACATATCACTGCATTGCATGATGATTACTACCAGTTTGATTCTACCAGGCACAGAATGACCGGTGAGCATACCGGCAAAATTTATAGTCTGGGAGACAAGATAGAGGTCAGGGTGGCGGCTGTCAGTCTGGATGAACGAAAAATTGATTTTACGGTTGAGAGCACTAGTAAAAGACTTAAAAAACGCAAACAGAAGAATAAAAGAAATCGTCGATGGACGAAATAATTTATGGTATACATGCGGTTAAATCTGCACTAAATTATGCCGATGAAACTTCGCATAACGGTTTTTCTTCCAGTCCGGTCAGCGTTATCTGGGTAGACAAATCACGCCGGGATGCCCGCATTCTTAGCTTGATCAAACTGGCAGAACAGAAGTCTATTAGCATTAATTATGTATCGCGTAACAAGCTCGATGAACTGGCTCATGGTAAACATCAGGGTATAGTTGCGAGGAGCAGGGCATCCCAGGTTAAAAACGAAAGTTATCTTGATGAGTTACTGCAGAATCTTAATCAGGCTGCTTTTTTACTCATCCTGGATGGTGTACAGGATCCGCATAATCTGGGGGCCTGTATACGCACAGCCGACGCTGCGGGAGTGCATGCTATTATTGCTCCCAGAGATCGTGCGGCAAGTATCACCCCGACGGTCCGTAAAGTAGCCTGTGGTGCGGATCAAACCACACCGTTTATTCAGGTTACCAATTTAGCGCGGACACTGAAATTACTGAAAACCTATAATATCTGGATCATTGGTACAACCGGGGATACCGATGCCGATATTTATAACACGGATTTAACTGGTTCAGTTGCGCTGGTGATGGGAACAGAAGGAACAGGAATGCGCAGATTGACCCGGGAACAATGCGACTTACTGGTAAAAATTCCCATGCTCGGCTCTGTTGAAAGTCTTAATGTGTCTGTTGCTAGCGGTGTTTGTTTATTTGAGGCGGTAAGACAAAGAGGAAATAGAAAAGGTAGAAACTGAAATGCTGAAAATACGAATTGCAGGTTCAGAAAGTGAGTTACGTCAGATTGCCCACAAAGTGGGTACAACCAATATCAAACGATTTAAACATAACAATGGCAAAAAGACCTATGCCATGGATATACAGGTTTCGGTGAATGATTTCTTGGGTAACCTGGATTTTTCGGAAAAATACAATAAAGATTCTGCGCTTGAACCCATAATTATCAAAGACTGTGATACCAGAGAAATACAAGCTGAACTGGAAGCCTTGCTGCACGAAATTAAAACAGATTAACAGCCCCTGACTAAACAGTAGAGAATGATCCTTTCAATGTTTTTCAGAATGGATTTCATATCTTAGAATAAACGATACTGTTTCTGCTAATCCTCTTATTTTTAATTGAAAATAGATGGTATTCCATATATAATAATCGCCCTTTAGCGTATCCTGTCATGGATAGCTATTTTCCTTGCTGCCTGGTTACTGTTTATAGACTGATTACTGTATATAGACAAATTGGGTGGCTGATTAAGTCGTAAGGCTAATTAACCGTAAGGATCCATAAATGAGACATTATGAAATTGTTTTTCTTGTTCACCCTGATCAGAGTGAACAAGTTCCTGCTATGCTAGAACGTTATCGTAGTCTGATAGAAAAAAATGGTGCAATCCACCGTCTGGAAGATTGGGGAAGACGCCAATTAGCATATCCAATTAACAAAATCCACAAGGCACATTACATTTTAATGAATGTTGAATGTGCAGCAGATATTATCGATGAATTATCGAACGGCTTTCGTTTCAACGATGCAGTTATACGTAATCTGATTATTACCAAAAAAGGTCCTGTTACAGAGCCATCGCCTTTAGTTAAAGAAAATGATGATGAAGCTGTAGCACCAAAGGTTCATGATTATGATAATACTGAAGATTTGGCATCGGATACAGATTCTCAACCTGAACCAGTCACTGAATCTAAACCTGAAGCAGATTCCGAAATGGTTGAAGATTAATCGCAAGCATAGAATTTAGATAAAGGAAAATTAAAATGTCACGTTATTTCCGTCGTAGAAAATACTGCCGTTTTACTGCCGAAGGTATTACCGAGATCGACTATAAGGATCTGGCGACCCTGAAAAATTATGTCATGGAAAATGGCAAAATTGTTCCTAGCCGTATCACTGGCACCAGTGCAAAATATCAGCGTCAATTATCAAGTGCAATTAAACGTGCTCGTTACCTGGCTTTACTTCCATACACTGACAGTCATGTATAATTCCTTTTTAAGGAGATAATGCAAAAAGACAGTCAACAACTCGTAGAGAGTTTCTTATGAACGTTATTTTATTAGAAAAAATCAATAAGTTGGGTGCATTAGGTGACCAGGTTGCTGTAAAAGCAGGGTTTGGTCGTAATTATTTAATCCCTCAAGGCAAAGCATTACCCGCAACTGAAGCAAACATCAAAATGTTTGAAGAACGCCGCGCAGATCTTGAAGCCCAAGCGGCCAAAACATTATCCGCTGCGGAAGCCCGTATGGCAGTGCTTTCTGGTAAAGAAGTCGTTATCGTACGTAAAGCCGGTGATGAAGGACGCATGTTTGGTTCTGTCACCAATAATGATATTGCTGATGCTCTGACTGCCGCAGGTGCTGAAGTGGCTAAACGTGAAGTACGCATGCCACAAGGCGCCATCCGTGAATTAGGTGAATATGATATAGAAATTTACCTGCACACAGATGTAAACTTAACAGTTAAAGTCATTGTTGAAGCTGAGTAAGGCTGATTGACGATTATCTGCTTGCAGCAAACAGCACGGTGGCAAATATTTGCGGTTAAGCTATTATCTCGCCTATAGTCTGGGTTGCTGCAAAAACAGCAAAAACAGCAAAAAGGGGGTACCTTCAGGTGCCCCCTTTTTTTATTCCTTATTTTTCTGAACGCTGGATCTGTGTGCAGCTATTTATTCATTATCTTCTACATCGTTGACATCCAGCTGACCTGACATACGACGGCGGATATGCGACCAAGACATACCCACAGCCAGTACCAGAGACAAAACTATCAAGATAAGGTAGGTCATCATATGATTGCTCTGGGTGGATATTAACCCCCAGTCAACAAACAGCCAGATAAGTGCAGCAAAAAAGGCTATGGCTAATACCAGTCCGACAACGCCAAGTGAATCCATGGTAGCGTTAAGAAAAAATACCCAGCCAATCAAAAGTGCAATTCCGGCAAGAGCAAGCTGGGGGCCAATAACATTGTCGCGTATGGCGTCAGTCAACCAGTGGTAATATGAATATCCGCTGGGATTATAGGTTGCAAAAACCAGGAAAGCGGCAAGCAGGGCACGAGCCAGAAAACTGGCAAAAGTGAATCGTTTGATAGCCATAGGTAACCTTATTCCGTATGAAAATATTGCTGGTTTATGAAGATGTTGCAAAAACTCTCTCGGACAAAAATTCTCACGGACAAGCATGCAGGAATTATTTGTACAGTAATTTTCTGCACCTATTTTACAAGATAGCAGACTAGAATCAAGTTTGTGAACCGGAGCAAGCAGGTGGGTTTGGAATCGAATATGTCCATCAGCATACATTACTTAGTAATTGCAGGGTTTTTTGTTTGATGTATATCAATGTGGATTGAAACAACATTAGTGATACTCTGTCGGAAACTAATAAGAGGACTAAACCATGAGTGAAGTATTCACAAAAAGCATGGCCAGAAATATATTTTATGGCGGGAGTGTATTTTTCTTCCTGCTGTTTCTGGCTTTGACGTTTGATACGATGGGAGTGCTGCCCGAGCGCTCACATAGGGAAAACATTACCGAGGAGGTTGTACTGGGTAAAAAAGTGTGGGAAGACAATAATTGTATTGGCTGTCATACTCTGTTAGGTGAAGGGGCCTATTTTGCGCCTGAGCTTGGAAATGTTTATAAACGTATGGGCAGTAAAGAGGCGATAATTGCATGGATTAAAATGCAGCCGCTTCCTGTACCAGGAAGACGTAAGATGCCTCAGTTTAATTTGTCTGATGAAGAACTCAACGCAATTGCCGAGTTTCTAAAGTGGACATCTGAAGTTAACACGGCTAACTGGCCACCTAATATTCAGGGTTAAGGAGCGAAAACAATGCAATATCAATCTCAATCAGTTGCAAAACTCTACTTTATCGCTGCTATTGGACTTTTTATCGGTCAAATCCTTTTTGGGGTGACTTTAGGTCTGCAATATGTCATCGGTGATTTTCTGTTTCCAGCGATTCCATTTAATGTGGCTCGTATGGTACACACTAATCTTCTCATTGTCTGGTTACTTTTTGGTTTTATGGGTGCCGCTTATTATCTGGTCCCGGAAGAATCTGAAACAGAACTGTTTAGTCCGTTATTAGCTAAACTCCTGTTCTGGATTTTCCTGGTTGCCGGGGCCTTAACCATTCTGGGTTATCTGTTTGTTCCTTATTCCTCTTTGGCAGAGTTAACCCGGAATGATCTCCTGCCGACCATGGGAAGGGAATTTCTTGAACAGCCTACGATTACAAAAATAGGTATTGTTATAGTAGCCCTGGGTTTCCTGTTCAATATCGGAATGACTTTTCTCAAAGGTCGTAAAACAGCAATCACGATTGTGTTGTTAATCGGTTTAACGGGTCTGGCTGTATTCTTTCTGTTTTCTTTCTTAAACCCTCATAACCTGATTGAAGATAAATTCTGGTGGTGGTGGGTTGTCCATCTGTGGGTTGAAGGTGTCTGGGAATTGATCATGGCGTCTATTCTGGCATTTGTCCTGATCAAGACCACGGGGGTTGACCGTGAGATTGCTGAAAAATGGTTATATATTATCATTGCAATGAGTCTGATCACCGGTTTAATCGGAACAGGTCACCACTACTACTGGATTGGTACGCCTGAGTACTGGCAGTGGTGGGGTTCAATCTTCTCTGCACTGGAGCCTATTCCATTTTTCATGATGGTACTGTATGCGTTTAATATGGTTAACAAGCGTCGTCGCGAACATCCCAACAAAGCAGCTATGCTGTGGGCTCAGGGTACTGCTGTGATGTCATTCCTCGGTGCAGGTGTGTGGGGCTTTTTGCATACATTGGCTCCTGTTAACTACTATACCCATGGTACCCAGGTTACAGCGGCTCATGGTCATATGGCCTTCTACGGGGCTTATGTCATGATTGTCCTGACGATAATCTCTTACGCCATGCCATTAATACGCGGACGCGCAGCCAATAGCAATGCTGCTCAGGTGGTGGAAATGTGGGCATTCTGGCTGATGACTGTGGCCATGGTCTTTATTACCCTGTTCCTGACTGCTGCAGGTGTACTGCAGGTCTGGTTACAGCGCTATACAGATACGCCAATGTCCTTCATGGAAGTTCAAAGCAAGATAGAACTGATCTACTGGATGCGTGAAGGCGCCGGTGTCATTTTCCTGATAGGCCTCGGTGTCTATGTTTACAGTTTCTTCGTTGAAGGTGAAACAGTAGAAGCAAACGCTTAATAACAGATAATGCTGTAAAATTATCTGTTATTAAAAAGCATGTAAGAAGGGCGGGGTTTTCTCCGCCTTTTTTATCTGTAACGTAAGTTGCATACGTAACTTCTCAATAAGTCCGTGCAAAATCCCCTCCCTCTATCAGGGGGAGGGTTAGGGTGGGGGTTAGTTCTTAAGCAAAAATGCGTAAAAAGAATCGATTATCTGTTGATTCACATGGACGACTTCGGCTCCTGCCTCTCGCATGCATTACTACCATCCATGAGGTCATGTGGGAAATGCAGATTATGCATGGAGCAATTAGCTGTCTTCCTCATACAACTGAAATCATGCACTTAGTGAAACATTTCAGATACACTCAGCAGTTACGTAACAACCAATAAGGATTAAATACATTAATGTCAGTTAATACTGAAGTCATTAAAGACAAAGAACCTGTGCCGGGCGATCTTGCCATCTGGTTTTTTATTATGGCAGAGCTATTAGTGTTTGGTGTGTTTTTTATTGTCTATGTTTTTGTACGCGGTAACAATCTGGAATTATTTAATACCTATCAACTGTCACTGCATAAAATGGCCGGTGCTGTGAATACGGTTGCTTTGATAACCAGCAGCTATTTTGTTGCCATGGCTGCACATGCCATCAAAAAAGATCAGGTCAAAAGAACCGGCCGTATGATTTTATTGGCCCTGCTAATGGGCTGTGTGTTTCTGGGTGTGAAATTATGGGAATATTCGCATGTGTTTGGTGCCGGTATCAGTTTAAGTACCAATACCTTCTATACATTTTATATCTCACTGACATTTTTCCATTTTATGCATGTCTTGATGGGGATGATAATCCTGGGGGCCATTTATATATTTAACAGACGAGGTAAATATTCTGCCGCAGATCACAACGGTATTGAAACTGGAGGCTCCTACTGGCACATGGTGGATCTGGTCTGGATCGTGCTTTTCCCGCTGGTTTATATTATCAGGTAAGTTATTATGTCTAGATTTGAATCAAGTAAATATTTAACGATTATTTGGATAATACTCATAACCATAACGATCACTACAGCACTCATCGGTTTTTTTGAATTGTCCGGTGTCTATGTCGTTGCTTTTGTATTAGTGAGCGTTTTTATTAAGGGGCAATTAATTATTGATTACTATATGGGACTCAAGCACGTCAGGGCTTATTGGCGTCTGGCGATGCTTGGGTTTGTGGTTGTGATACCGGGAGTTATCTTTGCCGGCTATTTGATTGCTGGTGATCTGATATAGCTTTAAGCTTCTAAGTTACAAAAATATAAGTCTTTGAATTTTATATGTTTGTAACTTTTTGATGGTTAGCCTTCCTGCGGCTTGATTTGCTGAGTCGTTACTAATAATCTAACCTAAATAAACCAGTTAAACCTAATTATACATGGAACAAAATGAGCATAGAGCATCAGGAAATACCTTATTACGCGGCTCAGGGAAACGAAGAGTCGCTGTTTGAACACGCTTTTAACAATCAGCTGCCGGTATTATTAAAAGGTCCTACAGGGAGTGGTAAAACCCGTTTTATTTCCCATATGGCGGCAAAATTTAATTTGCCTCTTTATACCGTCTCATGCCATGATGATTTAACTGCTTCAGATCTGGTGGGCCGCTTTCTTATTGGAGATGGTCAGACTATCTGGAATGACGGCCCGTTAACCCGTGCAGTTCGTGAAGGGGGGATTTGCTATCTGGATGAAGTTGTTGAAGCACGTAAGGATACGACTGTTGTCATTCATCCCCTAACGGATGATCGCCGCATACTGCCGATTGACCGTACAGGTGAGACGCTGCATGCGCCTGATAATTTTATGTTGGTGGTTTCTTATAATCCGGGTTATCAGAGTATGCTGAAAGGTTTGAAACCCAGTACCCGGCAACGTTTTATCTCCATGAGTTTTAATTACCTGAAACAGGCACAGGAACTGGAAGTGTTGCAGCAGGAAACCGGTATTGAAGCGTTTATGGGTAAAAAACTGGTTTCCATGGCCAGGGCGCTCAGAGAGCTTAAAGATTTTGATCTTGAAGAGGGTGCCAGTACCCGTTTGCTGGTGTATACGGCACGCTTGATTAAATCCGGCTTTGATCCTGTCGAAGCCTGTCGAGCCGGATTGATTGAACCCCTGAGTGATGAAAGTGATGTGATTGAGGCATTGATGGAAGTGGTTTATGCCACTTTTGGTCAATAGTGTCACTCCGTTTTTAGATGGACACTGGTGGCACAAAGATGTGTTACCATTTTTTATGCTGACAAATCATCGCACATGCAGCAAAAGAAAACTCACACTTTTTCTTTTGCGTTCCGTATTATAGCCATGATGGCAATTTATGGATGGAAACTAAATAGGGAAGCTTCAATATGGAAGAACATGTCGGTCAGGTCTGGGATAAGTTAATCACCCGTTTTGCAGATATAAGTTCTCCTCAAGCGGTTGTGTATTTATCGGAAGTCGCTAAGCCACTGGGGATCTTTTATCGTGCTTTAGGCGGTGACCATGGTTTGAGAATTGTAGAATCTACCTCAACCCAGCACTATGCCAGGCGTAACTGGAAACACCGTCTGGCTGGCACAGGAAAATATACCGAGTTAAGCTGGCAGGATGAGGACACCCTGCATTTACCGAAAAAGATTCAGATTTTTCCTGCAGCCGGACTTAACAAAGATCTTTATTACTGGCTTGCCGCTATCAATGCACATTCACTGGAAAATCCATCAGCCAGAGAAAGAGGATTGCAAGGTTGGTTTCTTTATTCACAGCAACTCACGCTGGAGGTTCTGCAGCGTTTTCCCGGTTTAACTTCACGCTATCAACGTCTGGTTGAAAACTATCTAATACTGCGTAAGGTGGATAACAAATTTAATTCACAAGAGCAACAGCAGGAAGAAAGGATTGCACAGGCACTTAAAAAACCCGGTAGTGTAACTCAACTTACAGTTACTCGGCATGCACCCATGCCGGTTATTCTGTGGCCCCATCCTAATCCTCCTGATGTGACTGATCTGAGCAGCAAAAAGTCAAATCGTGATGATTTACAGGAGGAAGAACAGAACGAGTCTTCCTCGAGTCCGAGCCGGCAGAATAAAGAAAATAAACGCCGCAATGCTGAACGGGTGGACATGCCGGATGGAAAAAGTGGTTTGGTACTGAACCGTTTTGAAAGTATTTTTGGGAATGCCGAATTTATTAATCTGGATCGCTCAACTGATGAGGATGATCAAGATAATCAACAGGCTGCAGATAAATATGCCGATGATATGGATTACCTGTCCATCGCCAGGGATAATAAAACTAAAGGCGGTAAGATCAAGTTTGATCTGGACTTACCTGCCGAATCAGAAGACGAATTGCTTATAGAAGGTGATGTGCTCCTTCCTGAATGGGATTATAAAAAGCGTCGGCTGCAGGCAGACTATTGTGCTGTTTTTAATTATGTTCTGGACACCGGGGACAGGGGAGAATTGCCTGTCAGGTTACGTCGTACGGCAAAAAGACTGCGACAGCAACTGGAAGCGCTAACGACAAAACGGATCTGGCATCGTCATCAGTCCGAAGGCAGTGAAATAGATCTGGATGCTTTTATCAATTATACCGGTGAGCGGCATACAGGACATAAGGTGGAGCAGCCTGATCTTTATCAGCAATTGCGTTCCAGTGAACGGGAGCTTTCCTGTCTGCTGCTGGCGGACTTTTCACTGTCTACCGATACCTGGCTGTCAAATGATGCGCGTGTTATTGATGTGATCCGGGATTCATTGTATCTGTTCAGTGAAAGTCTCAGGAATACCGGGGATCAGTTTTCAATTTATGGTTTCTCATCCCGCAATCGCAGCTATGTCCGTTTTAACACTCTGAAAACGTTTAAAGAACCCTATAATAGTATTGTTCGTTCAAGAATTCAGGCCATCAAACCCGGCTTTTATACCCGTCTGGGTAGCGCTATTCGTTATGCAGCTGAAAAACTTGCACAGCAGGATACACAACAGCGGTTACTGTTAATTTTGACCGATGGCAAACCCAACGATCTGGATCGGTATGAAGGTCGTTATGGTATTGAAGATACCCGGCGGGCCATTCATGAAGCAAAGGCGGCTGGATTACAGACATTTTGTATTACCATTGATGATGAAGGCGGTGAGTACCTGCCGCATATTTTTGGTAACAACGGCTATACCATTATCCGTAAACCGGAACACTTGCCGCAAAAACTCCCCATACTGTATGCCAACTTGACAACCGGTCCAGCCTGACAGGTATTCTCTGCAATTATTTACGCAATGAGCATGCAAGTTTACGCCATGTTCATGCAAGTGCCTCAAATTTATTAAGCAAGCTCGCTTTCAACCTGATCCAGTGCTTTTCTGAGGGCCTGAAATATTATTTTGTCTGATACATTATCGTCATTTTCAGGTATATCCCAATCCATGGCACGGCGGTATTTTTCAACCAGAGATTTAACATCATGAAGAATTTCGTCGTGATAACGATTAATTTCGACTTCTTGCATACTGCTCATATGAGATTCCTTATGCTGTTCATTAATGACTCGAGGATAATTTAATCTATGCAGATGGGAAACTTTTCCGGTTTGGTAGCTCTTTATAATAGTATATTATCAAGTAACAATAAATATAAACTATAAGCTATGAGTTTAATATTTCCATGATTTCAGGTTTACAGGAGCCGCAATTAGTTCCTGCCTGTAAATGTTCCCCTATGGCATCTATGCTGCGCAGCCAGTCTCTTGGCGGCAGATTATTTCCTGGATAGATAAAGATATAGCTGTCAAGACGTTTTCCAGTCAAGAGTGCCGCCCGGTAATGACCGTGTTTTTTATCATAAAATTCAATCCAGTTTTCACCTTCATCAGACTGTTCCAGTAAACATGTGAGCATGTTCAGACCAGTCATCAGGCGTCTGCTGACCAGCAAGCTCATAACGCCAGAAAATCTTATCTCGCGAACGTGCCCAGTCACTGGAATTTTGCAACTCTGGTTTTCGACGGGTTACCATAAACGCATACCAGTTGACATTATATGGCCCGATTCGGGCAATGCTATGTTTTGATTCTGGCTGACCTGAGACTGGATCAAGAACTGCTCTGATCAAACTTCCCACTCGGGCCTGGCTGCTAAATTGCTGATTCCAGTGTATGGGTACAAATACTTTATCGGCATCAGGGGAGCTAACAACAGGATTGGTTGCCATGATCCATCCTGCCTTTACCTTGCCTGCATGGATAGCATCAGATAACTCGATTGCTTGAAAGCCTTCTGCCTCTGCTATATGGGGAGCGTTCGAGAATTTTTTCAGACGCTGACGGTGAAGGGGTGATGCGATCTCCATATGTGCTGCTAACTGATTAGACAGGTCACCCACTTCACGCCCTCCCATGGCATCAGGTTGACCGGTGAAAGAAAAAGGTTCCATTCCAGGGCGTTCTATAAGTCCTGTAAATAGATGACCATTAATAATAGTATTGACCGTGTCAGTGCCGCTGCTGATTGGTATCTATATTGGCTGAACCACCCTAATATTAATTTCAGTGAAGGCTTCAGCTCTGCTGAATAACACATCCAGGTTTTCGGTCTGTTCGTCATCTGTGATGAGGTAGGCGCGTTGTGTATCTGTGAGGGTGAGATTATCGAGAAGTGGGAACTCTTGCACAATATTCTCCAGAGAATTTGATATAATTTCTTTAACACATGATGGTGTGTAGCCCCGTTATTCCTCTACTTCTCCTTAGAACGGGGCTTTTTATGATTCGTTCGGCAAACCCCCGTTATACAATTCCAGAAGGATGAAATTATCCAGAAGTGTGGACTCTTGTGCAATATTCTCCAGAGAATTAAGAATATTTTAACAAGTTTATGTTATGATTTTTTCAACGCATGTGAGGTGTGTGTTAGTCCCGCTTTTCCTGTTTCTCCTTTAAGCGGGGTTTTTTTACGCTTCGTTCAGTAATCCCAGGCCTGACAGAAATGCTTTACTGCCTGCATAGGGCATTATTCTGCAGGCTGTGTGTGAGAATGGAAGAGGCGCAATAGTCCGTGACATCTTGTCTGGAAGCCTTGCGTCTGCGCCCAGCAGCCATTCTAAGCATGTTAATCATCATCCCTGATATACAACCACTACCAGAATGAATTGGTGCCTGAAATGCCATATTGGTGGGGTAAATCGGGGCAGTTTGTTGAGTGGATAATACTTTACTGCGTGAATTAACGCGCGAGGCAATAGATTGAGGTTTATTAACAGGCTCATAGCTGGTCTGGGTGGGTTCATGCGCCGGTGTTCAAAAAAAACAGGAAGCAATGATTCATTATCTAGCTCATCGACTGCCGGACTAATATTTGTTGCTGTACCATTCTGTGCATTGATAGTTCTCATGCTGTTATTAGGCTTTGCTCATACGTAGGTACTTAAGGATAATTGAGTGTTTGTTGCTTCTAATAGAAATACGCCAGACGAGGTTAGGAAGCGTTTGTTGGATGATGAAGTGGACTATGTGGCAAAAACAGTACAAACGAACTTCAAAGATTAATATGCCTAACGAGGCGTCCCGGCTGACGCCAAAAAACGACTCAGCTGGTCTTAATCGTTAGCCTTAATTTGTGAATATAGGATGAGACTAGTTGCTTTTGACTATTTTAGGGGTATCGCAATTATATTTATCGTGGCCGGTCATTCCTATGGCCCTTGGCAAATAGATAGCTTTGCTGAAAGAGTATTGGCAAACCTAATTACCGGTGGCACAGTATTGTTTGTTTTTATTTCTGGCTTCTTTTTCCATCATGCGTTTTATGAAAAGTTCTATTTCAAAGATTTCTTGGTAAAAAAAGCAAAGAATGTTTTTCTTCCATACTTAATACTATCTGCAATAGGGATTGTTCTTTATCTGGCTTTATCAGAACCTCTGCCATACGCAGACAAATTGAGAATAGGCAATCTTGATAATTTGATTCAGTATATTGAGATGGTGGCAATTTATTTGTGGACGGGAAGAATTGCTACTGCTTATTGGTATATTCCATTTATTATAATCATGTTCACTTTATCTCCTCTCTTTATCCGATACATCAGGCTTTCTAGGGAAAGTAGAATATATATTTTTCTAATATCGTTGATCGCAGCCATGTTTATTCATAGGCCTAATGGAAACATATCTCCACTGCATTCCGCTCTATATTTCATGCCAATATATATGTTGGGAATAATTTGTTCTATTCATAGTAGATTAGTGGTTGAGTTTATTAAGGATAAGTCAGTAATGATAGGGCTTGTTGTTTTGTCATTGTCCATTTTTCAAGCATTGTTTTTTGAAGGCCATGGCAACTTTCATAAAGAAGAAATATTTTCTTACGGAGGAGTAGATATTATTATTACTCAGAAAATTGCGATGTGCTTCTTCTTTTTATCTATATTGCAAAATTTTGAAAATAGAAATATACCTGTGCTTAACTTATTGGCATCATCGAGTTTTGCACTATTTTTTATTCACCCTTGGATCCTTAAAATATTTTCAGAAATAGGGGTTGTGCCATTTCTTCAGTTCCTTCCTGATATGGGAATATTTATTGTAACTGTGCCGCTAGTATTAATAGTCAGCCTTCTTGTTGCTTACATAATAAAATTGGGCCTAAAGAAAAATAGTCGCTATGTTACAGGGTGGTAGCGTAGGCCAATAATTGGGTCAAGTTGATTTATTCCGCGTTGCACGCTCCATGCGAAACTTACCATGAACGTTATATTTCTAAGTAGATCTGATAGCAATATCAGATAGCAATGCAAAGCTTCTGTGGGGAAGGGCGACTGGAATATGCATCCAACCCTGGATGCAGAGCAGATCGTACAAAAGTTCTAATAGAAACTCATACGTAGGGTACTTAAGGAGAATCGGGTATTTGTGGAAGACAGATGATTGCTCCTGCATAATCTCATTACCCACAACCACCCATGGGTGATAGAAAAGCATGCAATGAGGCAGGAGCCGAAGTCGTCCATGTAGGTCAAATTTCTATAGCCAGGGATGGCTATAGAAAGCCTACGACATACATGGAAGTATAAGTGTCGTGTGAGGCAGGATGCCGGGAACGACTGGATATATTTACGGCGTCTTCTGGGCAGGTAATTGCTCCATGCATAACCTGCATTTTCCACTTCCATGTGGGTCAACAAATACCCGATTCTTCATGCGCATTTTTGCTTAAGAACTAACCTGAGCACTGCATATAAATCAAAAAGCTATCGCCATAGTGGACTAAGCATTATCAAGTAGAGGATAATCGGTGTAACCGTGCTCATCGCCACCATAGAAAGTGGATGAGTCGGCTTCGTTAAGATGAGCATCAATCTGTAATCGTTTAACCAGATCCGGGTTAGCAATATATTTGTTGCCAAAGGCGATAGCATCAGCAGCCTGGCTGCTGATGGCGGCATTTGCCGTTGTTTTTTCATATCCGCCATTGGCAATATAGATGCCATTGAAATGATCCCGGATTTGTCTCATATCACACCGCCTGGAATGTTCACCTGCCATGTTGACTTCAACGACATGAAGATAGGCGGGTTTATATGCGTTAAGCTGCTCAGCAACATGATTAAACAAAGCTTGAGGATTGCTATCATCAATATCATTAAACTTATTCACCGGTGAAATACGTACCCCAACTTTGGCAAAACCAATCTCCAGCCCAACAGCATCAACAATTTCCATTAACAGACGACTGCGGTTAGTGATGCTGCCTCCATAGTTGTCACTGCGTTGATTGCTGTTGTCTCGCAGGAACTGATCGATCAAATAACCATTGGCAGCATGAATTTCCACGCCGTCAAAACCTGCAGCAGCTGCCAGCTTTGCAGCATGGCGGTATTGCTCGATAATATCCGGAATTTCATCCAGCGCCAAGGCACGCGGGGTTACAAAATCCTTTAAACCTTCGTAGGTAAATGCCTGACCTGCTGGCTTTATAGCTGAAGGTGCAACGGGTAACTCTCCGTTATGATAATCGGGATGTGAAATGCGCCCGCAGTGCCAAAGTTGGCAAAAAATATGCCCGCCTAAATCATGTACGGCCTTGGTGATGGTTTTCCATGCAGACGATTGTGCCTGAGTATGAATACCCGGAGTGGCAGGGTAGCCGACACCCTGCGGTGAAACCTGTGTACCTTCGGTAATTAGAAGACCTGCCGCCGCACGTTGTGCATAATATTCCGCCATCAGCGGGTTGGGTAGAGTTTCAGGGGCCCGGTTACGGGTCAAAGGCGCCATGAAAATACGGTTTGGTAGAACCATATCCCCGAGCTCGATACTGGAAAATAAATCATTCATGCGGTGTCTCCATAGACTGAATTGTTAACTGCTTATAATATAGATTCAAATCAACTAAAAATGAAGCTAAACACAAAGTTTGAAAATATCTGCAAGATCTCCCTAAGGTGGAAACCAGGGTAATCAAGTAGTTTTATGCTGCATGCCCTGAAACCATCGCTATGATTGCTTGATTCAGAAATATTAATTGATATATTTATAGTCAGGCTGCCAAATATTTATTATCTTGGCCAGGAATGACGGGTATAAGATGCGATTCCCGTGTGCGCTAAGATGATCGCCATCAAAAAACAGCGGTAAACCTTCATCAAATGCAGAACATACATCATGCTGACACAACACTGGAAATGGATCCCAGACGATCAACTGAGGAAATTCATGGGCCAGTTCAGTCAATGATTCCATCACTGGTTTTCGATACTCTAATAGAATGTCTCGTTTGATCGTCAAGCCAGGCAAACAGATTGGATTGCTTTTGTTAAACCAGTCGGAACAACGAAATGCAGGTGATCTAAAAACCGGCTTTGGGGCATCAATCATGACATTCATGGATAATTTCTCAAATCTGTTAAATAATTCCTTTGCTTCCTGCAAAGCCAGTTTTTGTTGCCTGATGGCATCTTTACTTTTCTGGTAGGAAATTACCGATTTTTCAGAAATAATTTTATATTGATGTCCGATTCTATTCATTCTTAATGATGCAAAAAATATAATATCACCAGGTGATGATAAGCTTTCAATTTCTGGCATTAATTTATCCAGTTTTTTCATACATGACATGCTTTCCGGTCTGAGCAAATTTGCATAAGCACAGCCAAATGAATATGAATGAACCTTAACCCCGTATTCATCCGTGAGTTGCTGAAGCATGGTGCTGTATGCTCCAGCATGAGAATTTCCAAGTATAAATAGATTACGCCCGGAAAATATCTGCAGATTTTTTTGACGCATTTTTTCTGGCCATGCGTATGGGTACCACGTCTGCTGATCTTTGGTTACGCTGAGGCTGATGTTTGCTTGAGATTTAAAAATGCTTTGAGATAGGGTAAACGAAATGACTATAACGAGAATTCCCAAAGATATAATTTGCCAGTTTGGTTTATTGACAATGAAAGGGTTTTTTCTTACAGGTGTTTCAATATAATGGTAAGAAACATTGGCAAGTATAACGGTTATTGCAATAGCACAAATAATTTCAACTATTGTTTCCAGACCAACGGTCCATCTAAAAAGAACATATACAGGCCAATGCCATAAATACAGCGAATATGATATTTTGCCTGTATACACCATGACTGCATTTTCAAGAACTTTCTGTATGAGCGGTTTCGCCTCTGTTTTATTAATAACCCCGCAGATTAATAAAAATGCACCACTAACAGAAAGCATAGCCCAGGGAAATGGAAATGCTTTTTCATTAGAAAAAATGAAACCGGACCCAACAAGAAGTATCCCGACAGCTAAATACCATTGAGCCAGAAATCTTGAATAAGGGATAAATTTATGGCGTGAATGCAATTTAAACAATAATGCGCCACAGGCGAGTTCCCAAAATCTGCTGGGCAGCAAATAAAATGCACGATCTGGGCTGTTTGATGTTTCATACCAGGAATAGGACAAGGAAATTATGCATAGACCCGCCAGCAGCCAGTTGGAAAGAAGGCCTAACCCCCCGGGTCTTTCTTTATATTTTAGCCAGATAAAAAATATTAGCGGGAAGAGTACATAAAATTGTTCTTCAACAGCAAGAGACCAGGTATGAGTAAAAGAATTAAATTCTACTCTAGGTGCAAAATAGCCATCATTAAACCATATCAGGGCATAATTACTGATTCCAAAGAATGCGTATAAACCGGTTTTTTCAGTTGACGAGCTTAACCATGAAGCTGGTACAAAGAGTGTGGTTATGATACTCACAAGTAGAATACATGCAATTAATGCGGGAAAAATTCTGATAATTCTTCTGGCATAAAAGGCCAGGGTGTAGCGGAGAAAATGGGGGTTGGTTTCTCGGGCTAATGAACTGCTTACAACATAGCCTGATATGACAAAAAATATATCTACCCCGGAAAACCCGCCGGGCAGAAATAATGGGTCTATATGAAATAACATGACAGCTAAAACAGCTATTGCACGTAATCCATCAATCCCTTTAATATAATGAAAAGTTGTTATTTTTGCTGCAGGCAAAATGTGCTTTACCGTATATGCGTCTAATGAATTAAATGATAGAACTTTGTACAAATGAAGAGCATTATAATACAATTTCATTCCCCGAACTCCATCATTCCATAAAATCTCAATGCATACTAAATACGTGTTCCTCATACGTAGGTACTTAAGGAGAATCGGGAATTTATTGACTCACATGGACGACTTCGGCTCCTGCCTCTCGCATGCGTTTCCACCATTTATGGTGGTCATGAAGGGAATACAGATTATGCAGGAGCAATCATCTGTCTTTCACAAACAACCGATTTCTCATGTACATTTTGCTTAAGAACTAACCTGTGAGTAACTATTCACTATAAATAAGAAATAAACTCGAGTACAATAGTATACTAAATTACTATGATATTATGTCATTGTTGTTTGGTTACCAAAAACAGGAGTCTGAGTGAAATTATGAATGACATGCCCAAATACAATCTGGATTGTCAAAAATGTCATGTGCAGTATCAACTGGATGATGTGGCTTATGATAAAACCTGCCAAAACAAGCATACGTTTTTATTTATCTGTCCCCAATGCGGTGATTATAAGGCCACTGCTATGGCCAATATTCCACAGCAATTGTGGCAGGAGTTTATACCGTCAGAGCAGCTGGATGACGTAATTGCCAGACACACAGAAGCCATGCAGCAGCGTGGCTAAGACATGAGAGATGTTCCGCTAGCAGTAAAAGCTGGCTGATGATGCTTAAATTTCAACCAGTGCATAAACTAGAGTTTGATACGGTAGATGGAATATATCATCATTTTCGATGCCTGTGGATCTCATTTCAACGGCTTACAGAGAAGTGCGCATTTCGAGCAATACAAAATCTCGTTCAGATTCGAAGAGTAATAAGGTCGGGTCTTTAACCTGATCAGCGGCCAGAAAATAGCGGAGCTGAAGCTGGACGGCATGCCGCATCTGTGGTCTGGCATCACCTGGTGCGTTGGTGGTTTATGATGCCAGGACATTGAAAGAGATCCAGCGCAGCCCCATGAAAAAAATCGTTGGGCAAGTACAATGTTTACCACAAGATAACGAGATCAGAGGCTACCAGCCATTGATTCAGACATCCTGATCTCGAAGATTTTATTTTCACCCCATTTTTAGAACCAGCCTGTGATTCATCCTCAAAAAGCAGGTTTCAGTCGAATTGAGTTCTATACACATTTTTTAGTATTATCCATTGTCATATCAGCCATATGGACAAATCAAGGCAATAAGTCATTTTTCTAAATGAAAATCAATATCGTTTACATGTTGTACTTATTAGCCTATAATATGTCTATTAGAAATTGGTAATTATCTACTTTACCAGCTATGAATTGAGGCATCACTATGACATTAAATCAATTAGCCAGGGGTAAATCTGCAATTATTCTTTCAGTAAACGCAGATAAAGAACTGAAAAACCGTTTTAACTCATTTGGTCTGGTCAAGGGAGCGGAAATTTTTACTGAAGCTTCAACCATAGCTAACAGTACGATCGAAGTCAGGATCAATAAAACCAAAATTGCCCTGCGTTCATCTGAAGCAGAAAAAATTGTTATTACTGGATGAAGAAACAAATTAAAATTGCTCTTGTGGGGCAGCCCAATGTAGGTAAGAGCATGCTGATCAATTCGATAGGCAATGCAAAACTCCGGGTCGGCAATTTTAGTGGTGTAACGGTAAAAAAAGAAGTCGTTAATGTTTCCTATGCTGACTATAATATTGAAATCACCGATCTTCCAGGCTCTTATTCCTTAAACGATTATACTATCGAAGAGCGAGTCACCAAGCATTATCTGGATGAAGGAGACTATGATCTCATTCTTAATGTTGTCGACTCCGCCAATATTGAACGTAATCTTCTTCTCACTACAGAACTCCTCGCGCTCAATAAAAAAATGATAATCGCCCTGAATATGACTGATGAAGCGATCAAAGAGGGCGTTCATATTGATGAACATCAACTGAGCAAAATTCTGGGGACTGCCTGTGTAAAAACGTCGGCAGTTGAGAAAAGCGGTATTGGCGAACTTCTAAAAGCAATTACCGTTACCTTCAACAACCAGGAAACGACTAATCATCTGCAATTTAGTGAACCTTATGAGGAAGAGATCGGGAATATTGTTAATTTCTTCAAGGAAAAAAACTATTTTTGTGAAGCAGGATGTAAGTCAACCGCTATAAAGCTGCTCAGAGAAGATAAGGAAACCTGTCAGTCCCTGCAGAATGAGCCGATATGGATCGAGCTTCAGCCTGTTCTGAATCAGGCTTATCAACACCTTTATCTTCATTTTGATACGAAAGATCTGGATGATATTTTTAATGATGAAAAAATATCCCTGACCAAAGGCGCTGTTGTTGAAACAGTGACTTTTGAACATCAGCCTGAACAGTCATTAACTCAAAGAATTGATTCACTGTTAATGCATAATATCATTGGCTTGCCTATTTTTCTTTTTCTGATGTGGGGATTATTTCAACTGACCTTCGAAGTAGGCAGTATTCCCATGGACTGGATTGACCGTTTTTTTGCTGCGCTGATTGGGGGTACTAAATCTTTCCTTGGTGACACCGAGCTGGCTTCTGTCATTGCTGACGGTGCCATTGCCGGGGTTGGGGCTGTCGTTATGTTTTTGCCGAATATTATTATCCTTTTTTTTGGCATTGCCTTATTAGAGACAACAGGCTATATGAGCCGTGTGGCTTTCCTGCTGGATGGCTTTTTTCATAAATTCGGACTTCACGGTAAATCATTTATCCCCCTGGTAACCGGTTTTGGCTGCTCTGTACCGGCCTACATGGCAGCACGGACATTAAAAAACGACCGGGACAGGCTGCTGACTTTGTTCATTATCGGTTTTATGAGTTGCGGAGCAAGACTGCCCATCTATGTGTTGTTTGTCGGGGCCTTTTTTGCAGAACGATATGCCGGTAATATGCTGTTTGTCATCTATATTTCCGGGGCCCTACTGGGAATTGTTGCTGCCAAGGTGTTGAAAATGACTGCTTTTAAAGGCGCAGACGAACCTTTTGTTATGGAAATACCAAAATATCGGCTGCCTTCATTCCGACTGCTCTGGCATAGTGTCTCGGGCCAGGCGATGATGTACCTGAAAAAAGCAGGGACTTTTATTCTAATGGCTTCCATTCTGATCTGGTTTGCCAGTAATTATCCTAAATATCCTGAAATACAGGCGCAATTTCAGGCAAAGATAGAACAGGCCGATGAACAGGCTGCATCAGAGCTCTCCAACCAGCGTTCACTGTATATGCTTGAAAACAGTTACCTGGGTAAAATTGGTCATGCGTCCGAGCCTTTCTTTGCCCCTCTGGGTTATGACTGGAAGATGGCGGTAGCACTGGAAACCGGCCTCGCGGCAAAGGAAGTTGTAGTAGCTACACTTGGTGTGCTGTATGGTCTGGGAGAAGAACATGATGAAAAGAGTGAGAGTCTGGTGGATAAAATCCGCAGTAACATCAGTTTTCCTGCAGCCATCTCTTTTATCGTGTTTGTGATGATTTATTTACCCTGCCTGGCTGCTTCCATGGTCTTTACCCGTGAAGCCGGCGGCTGGAAGTATCTCGGGTATTTATTTGTCTTTACAACGGCATTAGCGTGGACGCTTTCATTTGCGGCATATAATTTTGCCAAAATAGTAGTGACGTAACTATTAAGTTTACTTTTCCAGGCAGGATATAATGAAAACACTCATTCTTGAATTATTCTCCAATTTCTGGATTTTATTAAGCTCAATATCGGTTTATCTGCTGATGGGTGTTCTGGTGGCAGGTGTTTTCAAACTGTTATTACCCGATGCTTTGGTCAAACAGCATCTGGGCAGTCACAGCTTTATAGCGAATATCAAGGCCGCTGTTCTCGGTATTCCCTTGCCGCTTTGTTCATGCAGTGTGATACCCTTTATCAGTGTGCTTAAAAAAAGCGGCGCCTCCAAAAGTGCGATTCAGACTTTTTTGATCTCGACTCCAATTACCGGCGCGGATTCGATTATGGCCAGTTATGGTGTTTTCGGCTGGGCCTTTACAGTATATCGGGTTATTACTTCTGTAGTGATCTCTTTATTCGCTGGACTCATAACACTTTTTCTGGACCGTGAAAGTGACAGCAGGGCTGCAATAGACGTTAACAAGAATAAAGCAGAAAAAACATTTGCGGCTTATAGAACCAGGGATGTTCAAGGACATAGTTTCAAACCCGTTTCGCAGTCATCATGCAACGTCAATGATATGGCCAAGATAAAGAGTGGTGCAAATGCAGCTCTGTTGAATATTGGTGTTGTGAAGGCAGAAGAAAAACCGAACCGCTTACAGCAGGTTCTGGCTTTTGCCTTTGATGACGTCTTAAAGGACATTTCCCGTTCACTACTGGTCGGTATTATAATCGGGGCGGTGATTGTGACTTTTATACCGGAAAATCTTGCTGCATATATATCTGCTAATGTTTTTCTTAATTATTTACTGGTATTACTGGTCTCAGTGCCTCTTTATGTCTGTGCGACTTCTTCAATTCCTCTGGGTTTATCCCTTCTCAGTGCAGGATTTTCACCTGGAGCCGCCTTTATCTTCTTAACCGCCGGACCTGCGACGAATACGGTCACTATCAGTGTGGTGCAAAAGACTCTGGGCAATCGTTCCCTGATGATCTATCTGTTATCCGTTATCCTGGGTAGTCTGTTTTTCGGTACCCTGTTTGATTATCTTTTTCCTCACAGCCTGGAAAAAATGTTTAGCTTTCTTAACCATGAAGAATCTCCTGGCTTTATAGCGCAAATCTCTGCTGTGATTTTGCTCTACCTGACACTGAAATACACGTTTAATAAAAATACGCGGATCATTAAAAAAGGCGGCTGCAGCGGCGGTAACGGCGGCTGCTGCGGAACTGGTTAAACAACTTTGCAGCATGAAGACGTCCCATTAATGTGACTGTTTTTCTGTTATGCACCAAAAACAAACATCCCTGCTTATTTCTCCCTGTCTATAATTTCCTTCAAAAGTGATGGCTGGTTAACTTCTTGTTAATAAAAAAAATGGTAACTACTCAATAAGTCCATGCAAGATCCCCTCCCCACATCAGGGGGAAGGAACTTAAACTGCACGGACTTATTGAGATGTTACAATAATTCGTGGGGATAACTCAGTACTTAAGAAGAATCGGGTATTTGTGGAAGACAGATGATTGCTCCTGCATAATCTGCATTCCCTACATCCATGTAGGTCAAGTTTCTGTAGCCAGGGATGGCTATAGAAAGCCTACGACATACATGGAAGTATAAGTGTCGTGTGAGGCAGGATGCCGGGAACGACTGGATATATTTACGGCGCCTTCTGGGCAGGTAATTGCTCCATGCATAACCTGCATTTTCCACTTCCATGTGGGTCAACAAATACCCGATTCTTCATCCACATTTTTGCTTAAGAACTAACCTATGAATTATCCTTAGACATTTTCGCTTAAGCACATACCTATGAAAACATTCCAGGATATTGATATTATTGAATGTTTCTGGACAGGGAAAAAGGTATCAATTTCTTTTCCTGCTGTTTTGCATAGATGATCTTTAGCGTATCTATTTCATCACTATAATTTAAGACCAGTTCTGCACTATCCTCTGCAAGGTCTTTGAACTCCATGGCTTCGGAAATCAGCTGATTGTTTTTATTATAGAGTTTGAGTTGTATGAGCTGGTCAATATGACCGCGTATTTCAAAGTGAACATGTTGAGGGGTCAGTTTAATGAGTCTGACAGTCAGTGTTTCCAGCTTGATTAATTCACCAGGTTTGGGGATTGCAATGGTTTTATTACTGAGAAGTGTCGGTAAATTAAATGTCAGCTGGCCCTTCAGTACAGGATTGTCTGAAAAATATGCTTTGGGCAGGGTGATGGCCACACTGGCGTCCAGATAACTGACAGGGGCTGCGTTGTTGTCTATGGACTGTTTTTCAATAAAAGACAGATAATTGTCATACCATGTTTGATCGTTATGATCTTTTAGTCTCAGCTTAATGGCCGTTAAATTTTCCTGGATATACGGCGTTACGCTGTTTCTCACGGCTATGACTGCATCCAGCTCAGGTTGATTTTTGTCGGCAGGTAAAAACAGGCTGATATTAAAATTTTTCACTCTAATACTTTGTTGCTTTTCTCCTAACCACTGGGGATAGTCCCGGCTGGCTGAAAGGACTAGTGGTTTTACAATAGTCGTGAGCTCCTGAGCATGATATGCCGCAGGGGCTATGTCGGTTAACTCCATCTTTACAGCCTGCGGCTGTATTCGCGGTGTGAAACTGAAAGGGTAGTGAATAGTGTCAAAATTTTCTGCTGAGTAAATTTCTAAAGCGGCAATATCGTCTTCAAACTGATAATGATACTGATGAAGCAGCTGCTCTATAATAATACTTTTTGCATAATCTTTCGCGAGCAATGGTTCACCCTGCCGATTATAAGCGCGCAAGCTTATGTAATCTTCGGTATTTCCAATGACGCTGAAGTCGAGGCTGTTATGAGCGGATTTATTGATCATTAGCGCAAAATCTTTATAGCCATAATAATCGCCGCTGTTAATAGCCGTTATTTTTTTCTGCTGTATGTCTACAGGCAGACGCAATTGAATCTCCCCGCTGAGCGATTTTATCTGCTCTAAATTATAGCCTGGCTTGAGCAACAGTCTGTGATGGACGGCAGCGCTGAAAAAACTGACAAAGTTATCGTTAATATAGGCTTCCTGGGTACCCTCTAAATTACGAAAAAATGACCCGGAGCTGCCCGGATCCGAACAGGGCAGTGACTGTATCTGCATATTATTTTCATCTGTCACGTTAAAGATCTGAAACCGTGCCAGTTCGGAATACTCCATCAGATTATAGATATTCTGACCTTTGGCCTGTAATTCAATGATCGGTTGCTGAGCATAGAGATAACTTTCAGTTGTGATGGCAAAAGGGCCGTTACTCCATTGAGAAATCAGTCCAGGATCCAGTTCAGGGTTGTAGGTTTTTAACTGTGCCGAAGTAAAACTGTTTTCGATTGGGGCTAATTTTTCGGCTTTGAATATGGAGTCAGTCTTTTCTCTGGTTGCCGCAGAGGCTAAAGATCGGTCGGCTATTGATGGATTAAGAAAAAGTGCTGCCAGAAAGGCAATATTTCGGTTTTTCAACTCATGCAGATTAAAACTGAGCAGTGCAAATTGATCCACCATATCCGTTTGTACCTTTAAATCAGGTTTTATTTGTTGTATGACGGCCAGTGTGTTTGCTGCAGCCGATTGACGGGTGACGATAGAGGCATGATGATCAGGTGATAAATTGAGCACCATGGATGGCATTGCCTGATAATTATGATCAAAATTAATCAGCAAACTGATCATCCCGGACGGATCAGAGGTAGGGATGGATGGGGATGCACGCCATAACGGGCTGCTACGGCGTGTTTTGGGTTTGTGAATATAAAGTGCCTGCGCAGCGCTGCTCAGTTCTACGAGCTGATTATTTTCAAACTGTTTGAGTGCCTTGTTCTGACACGGTGTTTTTTGTGCCTCGAAATGATCCGTCAGTAAAGTTTGTATCCCGTCGGCTTTATGCAATATCATGCCGGCTGCATGGGCGGTCCGATAAAGATAGAGTGGATGAGAGTTGCTGATGGACTGGCTTTTAAGCAATGATTCAAGGGCAGGATAGTCATTCGCCGATAAATGAAACAGCTTCAGCAGCTGGTTTAACAGATCGGCACTTATTTCATGTGTAGCTGTTATTTTGGCAAATAATCTAATTTGAGGATCGCTGAGAACCAGCTCTTCAATGTCTATATTGGTCAGGGTTCTGTTTGACTGAGTCATGGAGCGTTCATTTGCGGCGGCATCGCTTGCTGGTGTTGCATCAGAAAGCTGCTGTGAACTGGTTGGTTGCGCTGAATCAGCAGCTGCTGGTGGTTTTTTTTTGACGCTCTTCAGCGTGGATGAGGCGTGCTTTTTTTCTGCAGTAAAATAAAGGCTCCCCAGAACAATGGCAATGATTACAAAGGCTGCAGTGAGTAGCAGGATAATTTTGTGGTGTTTCCCGGCGTGATTATGATCGGCCGCAGAGGTCGGTTTTAAAAGAGCGGAATTATCTTTTAAGCGGGTTTTATTCTCAGTTTCAATATCGCCGCCTGGTTCTGTTGCTATCTCGGTTTCAATACCAGCGCGGGTAAATTTGTCCTGTAACTGCTGTGCATATTCCCGGTTATCGGTGCGGCGAATAACTACGATTTTTCCCGAAAAAAACTTCCTGCGAATGGTCTCTCTGGGAATTCGGGTAATTACATGCACATTATCTATGATCTGTTGTTTATCAAATCCGGGTAAGATGATCCCCCTGAACAGGACTTTGTAGACAGTTCTTTTATCCATAATTAGTCTTACTTTGGAGTCAAGCAGTAATCGTTAATAAGCCGTCATCTTAGCCTAAAATGAGGGTTCATTCTGCCGAGAAAGTCTGATTATACACCTCGTCTACATACTATACCCTACTAAATATACAGTCTTTATGGGAGTAATTTACAGTAAATACCCACCTGATTTTTAAACCATACCCATGTATAAATTAACCTAAGGCTTATTTTATGAAGATAAGTTTAAAATTAAAAATTAAAAATTAAAAAAATTATAAAGTGCTGCAGTAATCGAGAGGGGCGGGCTGATGGGTTCGTATCTTATACTGAATAATAAGAGGACGGAGAAGATGAAGAAAATGTCAAAAACCAGAATAGTGCTGGGTTCGATACCCATCATGCTATGTATCAATACCAGCCAGGCGGTGCCTGTAGACGGCGGTACGCTGGTTCCTACAACGATCCCCAAGTATGTGACGCCGCTGGTGATTCCGCCGGTCATGAAACACTCGGGTACGGCTAATGAATACGATATTGCTGTGCGTCAGTTCCAGCAGCAGATTTTGCCGGGAGGGATCTGGAATACAGTCAACGGTCGAACCGATGCCTTTCCAGCGACTACGATCTGGAGTTATGGACCGGCTGCAGATCCGACTCCCGGCAGTTCGCCCCGGATCCAGATTCACAGTTTAACTACCCGGCCTATACCTTTGAGAACACCAAGGACGTGCCGATCAACGTGAACTGGATCAATGATCTGGTCGATGCTGATGATAATGCACTGCCGCATCTGTTTGCCGTGGATCAGTCTCTGCACTGGGCCAATCCGGTGGCCGACTGCTCTGGCGGTGAGATGAGAACGGACTGTATGGGCACTAGTGCAGAACCCTATAAAGGTCCGGTGCCCATCGTCACTCATGTACACGGTACCCATGTATCGGCAGACAGCGACGGCTATACCGAAGCCTGGTGGCTGCCGGATGCCAATAATATCAACTGTGTATCAAGAAATGCTTTTGGTGGATTTGACTGTGGCACCAATGGGTTTCGACGGTACTAAACCTGGAATGTAGCCTGTGAAGGTACGATTGCCAATCAACTAACCGATCGCGACGGGAGCCGTTACCGATAAACACCAATGTGACGCCTGGTGTGGCTAATTTTGTTTACCAGAATGACCAGCCCTCGACCACGCTCTGGTATCATGACCACTCTCTGGGTATGACCCGTCTGAATGTCTATGCCGGTCCTGCCGGCTTCTGGCTGATTCGCGAAGCCGATGGTGGAGAGACAGGTCTGGGGACTAATATGATCCTGCCTGGTCCAGCCCCTGTTGCAGGTGAAGATCTGGCCACGACCAACTTCCCTGATGTGCTACCAGATGGTACTGTAGTAGGTGGTCAACGTCATAAATATCGTGAAATCCCTATCGTAATCCAGGACCGTTCCTTTAATGCTGACGGTTCTTTGTTCTACCCGGATAACCGTGCCTTCTTTGAAGGACTGAATGTTGCGGGTACAGAAACTGCTGGTACCAGCCAGTTCGGAGCGGGCACAGGCGAACTGCAGATCGATATGGATCCGGCGACTTCGGATATCGCTCCGATCTGGAATCCTGAAGCCTTCTTCAATACCATGGTGGTGAACGGTGTCACCTGGCCCCAGCTTGAAGTGGCTCCGGCCCAGTATCGTTTCCGTCTATTGAATGGCGGTAACTCGCGTTTTCTTAACCTTGCGTTAAAAATCACTGATGCTGCTGGTAATCCAGATGAAGTGTAAGATAACATTACTATGAAACAAGAAAAATGGAGAATTAATAGCGAAAACTATGGATATCACTGAGCTGGAATTCTTCCAGATTGGTGCAGAGCAAAGTCTTAAGCCTACAGTGACTGCTATTAGAACCGGTTTTGCAACTGATATGTCGACGGCACTATCATCAAGAATGTAGAAGTCAAGGATCCTAGTACCGCAATCTACTCAAGGAGCAGGCTTTGTTAATGGGTCTGGCTGAACGTGCTGATGTGATTGTGGATTTCCGTGGTCTGCCTGATGGCACCATTATTACCATGACTAATACCGCACCGGATGCGCCTTTCGGTGGTTTCCCGGATGTGCCGGCTGATCCGGGTACGACCGGCCAGGTCATGCGCTTTGTTGTTAACAGTGCACATTTAGGTTTAAGTCCTACTGATGAAATACGTGACCCTGTCACCCATGTTGTTATCAAACCCAGATACCGCTGCTACCAATGTTCAGGATCTGATGGTTAATCCAGCCGATCTGGATGATTTCAGCGTAACGGTAACCAACCCGACTGCACGTGAACTGGCGCTGGTTGAGGAAGAGTCCGCGCTGATCTGTGCAGATGTTGATTTGTTGGGCAATGTTGTGCAGCTTCCGGCATTTACCCCTGTAGCAGGTGCATGTCAGGATGCTGCTGGTAATGTTCATCCGACCGCGCTACCATTTGCTCCCAAGGCTGCCGTAGTCGGCACCGTGGATGCAGCAGGTACACCTACAGTCACTCTCTGGTCTGATCCTATTGTCACTAATGTGAACGCTGATGGTTCTGGAACTCAGACGGCTGAACAGTGGAATCTATGGAACTTTACCGTGGATGGTCATCCCATCCATGTACACCTGGTCAAGTTTAAAGTCCTGGGTCGTACTGCGATCGGTGGTGGTCCCAGTGTCGTCGCTACTGCGACGGGTGCTGAAGCCTGGGAAGACGGCTGGAAAGATACAGTGATCACCTATCCTGGAGAAATTACATCCATTGCAGCTGATTTCGATATCAACGGTCTTTACGTCTGGCATTGCCATATCGTTGAGCACGAAGATAACGAAATGATGGTGCCCATGTGTGTGGGTGTAGAAGGAGTGGATTGCCCAGCTCAGTTATTTTAAAAATAACGGGTTAAACACGATCCAGATGAGGCCGCCTTCGGGCGGCCTTTTTATGTACAGGAAGTACGGTATGTCGCGGTGCCATGGATGGCAAAGAGCGACGCATGTACAGGAAGTACGGTATGTCGCGGTGCCATGGATGGCAAAGAGCGACGCATGTACAGGAAGTACGGGCAGATATTTGCTCCTCGGCAACTGCTCCTGCGTTGCCCTAATAAGTTACGTCCATGTAACGATGCAATATCTGCACTTCCACCATCCGTGGTGGTCGTATGTCGCGGTGCCATGGATGGCAAAGAGCGACGCATGTACAGGAAGTACGGGCAGATATTTGCTCCTCGGCAACTGCTCCTGCGTTGCCCTGATAAATTACATCCATGTAACGATGCATTATCTTATTACCCTACATCCATGCAGGTAATGGCGATGAGGCTATTTAATAATTTATCTGCTACTATCAGAATTTATTGACATTTTAAAACGCATTCAGAAGGAGACTGTTTTTATGATGCGCCTACAATTATCCACAAGCCTGCTTGTCTGCCTGGTGAGCAGTCATCTCGCGGCATCGGAAGCGACCACACTTTCTGATCAGGCTGACCGTATTAACTACAGTATTGGCCACCAGATTGGCACTGACTTCAAACGGCAAAAGCTCACACTGGAGGAACAGGCACTGAGATTAGGTTTGCAGCATGGCCAGACCGATACCATCCCCCTCCTGGATCGCAAGGAGATGAACACCGCTCTGCTGGATCTTAAGCGCAATATCACCACGCAGATGAAACAGGAGGCCGTGGCCAGGATCAACCAGCGAAAACAGGATGAACAGCAAAAACGCAGCGAAGGCGAGGCCTTTATGCGGGAAAACCAGCGCAGGGAAGGGGTCAAAACCATGCCCAGCGGCCTGCAGTATAAGGTTTTAACTCAAGGCAGCGGCCACAACCCCCAGGCTGAAGATTACGTTACCTTTAATTATCGGGCCAGAACCCTGAATGGCAAGGAATATGACAGCTCCTATAAAAAAGGCAAGCCGTCCACCTATCGGGCGAATGCGGTTCTCCCTGGATTCACCGAGGCCATCCAAATGATGCAGCCCGGGGCAAAATGGGAGCTGTATATTCCGCCGGAACAGGCCTATGGCCGGCAGGGGCCCCTGGCACATCAGACGGTGATCATTGAAGTGGAGCTGCTTTCCATAGGCAAAGCAGACGAGGCGCAACAGGCCGACAGGCTGAAAGACTCAGAATAATCACCCGGGACTGTTTTAAGCAATAAAAAAAGCTTCATTACAAAAATGCGCACTTTTTATCTATAAAGTACTCTGCGCACTTATATTATTGCATGACTATCATATCTGTGCAGACTATTCCTTCCCCACTTTAAGGGGGAAGGCCGGGATGGGGTAATAATGATGACTCCTCTTGAGCCGTTAAGCTGCAACACCATTAAATGATCGAATGAGAGAATGAGTCCCGCATGTGCAACAACCGTCATAGGATACAGAGAGTTTACCCCCATCCCCACCTTCCCCCTCAGAGGAGGAAGGAGTCGAGCTTGCCATCCATTGAGTCACTATTTTCTTATCCCATGCACATTAAGTATGCAATAATGTGAAGAAGCGTAAAAAATCTTAGTTAAAAGATCATCTCCCTCTGAGAGGATGTTCAGGGCCCAGGGGGAAAGCAGTCAATGGTGCTCAGGCAGGTTTGGCATTGGTATCGGCTAAAGTCCGACAGCAGGGCGCACTGGATTAACGCCGCAGTCTAGTCGCTAAATTATGTTAGGCTTAGCCTGCTATTCAGACACTATGTTTATTCAGAGGGTTTGGGCTTCTCGCTCACAGGCGGAGCAGCTATTGCGTCCGGCTGTTCCTGCTGCACCGCTGTGTGTGGTTTTTCAGCGGGGACGGGCTGAGTGTTTTTATCCTTGCTGATCGGCAGGTCAGGCTTGAGCCGTTGATAGTCATTCGGAATTTTAAACAGGTTTTTTGCCAGCCGGACGATGGAGCACCGACTTGAATTCCTGTTTCCTGCCGTCAGGCGTTTGGCTCAGAATGGAGACCTGCCGTTCGTCCGGGGTGGCAACCCCGGGCCAGTTAAAACCTATCCTGCGTGCCGACATAAACAGACGTGACAGGGTGATCATCTCGCGCGCGTTCAGGCCGAGCGGTCCGCCAGCGGACATGCAGTGCTGTGCAATCGACTGTTTATCTTTTGCCATTTCATGCACCGGCTGACAGGCTATGCCTGCCACCGTCTGCTTTTTGGCCATGGGCATGAAGTCGGGATGATTCAGGGGTGTGTCCGGCCAGTAGAGCCGGCCCATGCGGGTCGTCTGAAAACTCCTGGCCTGATCATCCACCTCGAACATCAGCAGGCGCCCGGTATCCATCACCAGGTAGTCATATTTTCCTTTAGGGCTGGACTCGAGCCGCAGCCAGCGTCCGCTGATCGAAACGGTGTGCTGGGTCTTGCTGCCATCTTTTCCGGTCAGTTCATATACCAGCGTGGAATCTGCATGGGTCAATGGCACTAATCCTGAAACTGCAAATACCAGGATCATAATCTTCAGGTATTTCAACATGCTATCTCCTTAGAGTTGTCTGATTGTTTGTTATTTAATCATACATTAACGGCCCCGCACTATAAACATAAATCTATTTGTGCTGCAAGAATAACCCGCGTTGATGATGATTTCCCGGGTTAAATAACTGTCCCTTGGCAGCGGCTGTCATTAAATCATCCGATGCTCTGCTTTTAAGCCAATGAACTTGAACTCAGAATGAATAAACTAAGAATATGCATTATGTTAGTGTGATGGGAATCCCTATGGCTTTTATGCATTGTTTGAACTCACCACAACGGGTGCTGGTTTTTTCCACTGAGAAACAATATTCACCGTTTAATACTTAAGAAAAATATCGTCGGAAAGCTGTTTATATTGAAGTGACAACATAAGAAAAACATTAATAATTTCATCGACATCAGCTTATTTTGCATTTATAGTATTCGGTGTTTACGGAGATTCTTTACATTTGAGTTTGCAGTTAAATGATATACTCGATAAACACCCGTTAAATTTAACTATTTCTTTCTTTTTCCTTTTTTAATGAGAAACCCGATGCACTATCTAGTCGTATTTTTAATCACTATCAGCATGCTTAACACGGTCCACGCTTCAGGGCAGCCTGAGGTGCTTATGGATGAAACCGCCAAAATCAACTACAGTGTCGGATATCAGATAGGCGGCGATTTCAGACTGCAGGAGCTTGAAATTCGAGAACAGGCCATTGTAAAAGGTATACAGGATGCGCTGTCGGGCAATGACGCTCTCATGACTCCTCAGGAAATGCAAAGCACGATGGCTGAGCTTGGCAAGCATGTTGCCGAACTGAAGAAAAAGAACAGGCAGGAACTAGCCCAGCAACGTCGCCAGCAGAATCAGGCTTTTCTGCTTGAGAACGCAAAAAGGCCAGGCGTTCTCACAACAGCCAGCGGCCTGCAATATAGAGTCATGGAACAGGGCGGCGGCGGGGGCGGAAACTCTCCGACGTTGAACGATACGGTGCTGGTGACCTACCGGGGCAAGCTTATTGATGGCACAGTATTCGACCATTCCCCCGAGGGCAACCCCGTCAGTTTTCAGCTAGATAAGGTCATCAAGGGCTGGCGCGAAGCACTCCAGCTGATGCGCCGGGGCGATCACTGGCAGCTGTTTATTCCCTCCGACCTGGCCTATGGCGAGCAAGGTAATGGCGCGAAAATCCCACCTGACAGTACTCTGATATTTGACCTGGAGTTGCTCTCCATCCAAAAAGGGTCAAGCGGAACTTGATGATTGAAATAGTATGATTTTTAACAAAACCTGATGTAGCTACAAAACATGACAGAGCAACCTGCAAATTTTGCCGCAAGCTGCAGTTTTTTTATAACTGCCTTCTCGCTGGGTATGGCACTGCTTTGCATCAGCCCAATAGCACTTTCTGCAACTGGAATTGATACCCAGACAGCCTCTTCGGGCGAGAATGACACGATGACTCTAACGGGGCACGCACATGAGCATCATCAAGCGGGGACACTTTATGTGTGCCCCATGCATCCCGATGAAATCAGTGAAAAACCCGGCTCCTGTGCGCAATGCGGCATGATGCTGGTGCAGCAGACACACACTGCCCAAGGCTCTAATGAGCCTGCCGGGTTGATGCCGGGGATGCAGCAACAGGATAAGCTTTATATCTGCCCCATGCATCCCGATGAAATCAGTGATACGCCCGGTTCCTGCGCGCAATGCGGCATGTTTCTGGTGCCCAGCGAGGGGCATGTAGAGCACTCGATGCATCCACACACAGTTTCTAACCCCAACAGCGTCAAGCAGACAGAAAGCACGAGGGATGATGCCATGCCGCATGCAAAAATGTCGATGTCCGCAAAGGCTAAGCCGGCACTGTTCTGGGAAAGCAGGGAGCCTCAGCTAAACAAAGAGCCTCAGCCAGACAGAAGGTCTCAATCAGGCAGCATGACGATGCATAAACCTGCGGTTTCCGTCCAGGATGCTCAGCCAATGTCAAAAAACATGACCCCGGGGACGATGCTGGCGAAGCCCAGGCAGGTCATGCTGGAGGATCCTGAGGAGCATGCCCAAAAGCACCAGGATCCAACTTACATCTGCCCCATGCACCCGCAGATCATCAGTAAAGATCCCGACAGTTCCTGTCCTGTTTGTGGTATGGATCTGGTGGCCAGGGCCACTGGGCAGGATAACCCTGAAGCGGCCAATGTCCAGCAGCCAATCTATATCTGTCCCATGCATCCGCAGATCGTGCAGGACGTTTCCGGCAGCTGCCCCATTTGCGGCATGGACCTGGTACCCAGAGAGAACGCCGCACCGTCAGGCGAACATCCTCAGGTCTTTCTGTCGGCTGCCGTGATCCAGAACATGGGTGTGCGTACCGTGAAGGCACAGCGTAAGATCCTGAGTAAGCAGATACGGACTCAGGGTATAGTCACCCCCGATGATGATCGTATGCTCTTTATTCACGCCAGGACCGGGGGCTGGATTGAAAAACTCCATTTAATTACCGAGGGTGAGCGAGTGGAACGCAAGGATGTCCTGGTTGACTTCTATTCCCCCTGGATCAATCAGGTGCAGATGGATTTTATCACCGCTCTGGAAGCCTATGATTTTACGTCCTATGATCCCAGTAAAAAGACGGAAGTCAGCGCCAGGCTGGATTCCCTGCGTAATTCCCTGCGCCTGCTGAATGTGATGGATATGGATATCATGCGCATTAAAAACAGCCGCAAGGTACAGAACACCATTCAGCTGATGGCGCCCCAGGGTGGCATAGTCACTGAATTAGGGGTGCGTGAAGGCACCTATGTAGAGCCCTATCAGTCGATGTTCACGATTGTTGACCTCAGTCAGGTGTGGGTGATGGTGGATATCTATGAACATCAGGCCCCCTGGGTCAGAAAAGGCCATCAGGCTGAAATTACCGCCCCTGCGATCCCCGGCAGGCAATGGAGCGGGACGATCGACTTTATCTATCCTGAGGTTGATCCCAAAACCCGTACTCTGCGCGCCCGCATCGCTGTGCCCAACCCGGACGAGGCACTGCTGTTGAACATGTATGTACAGATTGAACTGTCTGCCAACGCCAGCCAACAGGAGGTGCTGAGCGTACCGCGTGAGGCGGTGATTGTCACCGGAGAACGTGAGGTGGTGATTAAATCTCTGGGTAAGGGACATTTTCAACCGGTGGAAGTGGTTAGCGGTATCTGGGCCGAAAATCAGGCTGAAATCCTCTCCGGGCTGAACGAAGGGGATGAGGTGGTTGTCTCCGGTCAGTTCCTGATCGACTCCGAATCCAGCCTGCAGGCCAGTTTTCTGCGTATGTCGGAGTAGTTATCATGCCGATGCGCATCATCGAGTGGTCACTGAAAAATCGTCTGCTGGTGCTGATTGCCACCCTGTTTATTATGCTGTGGGGATGGTTCTCGCTAAAGGAAACGCCCCTGGATGCTATCCCCGACCTTTCAGATGTACAGGTTATTATCAAAACCAGTTATCCGGGACAATCCCCCAGGGTCATTGAAAACCAGATCACCTATCCCATCACCACCACCATGATGTCTGTGCCTGGTACGCGGGTGGTTCGCGGCTACTCCTTTTTCGGTGATTCCTATGTCTATGTGATCTTCGATGATGACACCGATATCTATTGGGCCCGCTCCCGAGTGCTGGAATATCTGAACCAGGCCTCGGCGAACCTGCCGGACGGTATAGTGCCGCAGCTTGGACCGGATGCTTCAGGCGTGGGCTGGATCTACAGTTATGCACTGGTCGATCACAGCGGTCAACAGGATCTCGCGCAGCTTCGCAGCCTGCAGGACTGGTTCCTGAAGTACGAATTGCAGGGGATCCAGGGTGTGTCAGAAGTCGCTACAGTTGGCGGCATGGTGAAACAATACCAGGTGGTGCTTAACCCGGAGAAATTGCGCGCTTACGCTATCCCTGTCTCACGGATCACCGCGGCGATCCGCAATGCCAACCGGGAAGTCGGCGGTTCGGTGATCGAGATGGCTGAATCTGAATATATGCTGCGCACCCGCGGTTATATCCGTAGCCTGACGGATATCGAACAGATCCCCATTGATGTGTCTCAGGACGGCATCCCGATTCTGCTGCGGGACCTGGCCCATGTACAGATTGGACCCGAGATGCGGCGTGCTGTCGCGGAACTGGATGGACAGGGAGAGGTCACCGGCGGCATTCTGATCATGCGCCATGGTGAGAATGCTCTCACGACGATCAAGGCCATCAAAGCAAAGCTGGAAAGTCTGAAATCGGGCCTGCCGCAAGGGGTGGAGATTGTTGAAACCTACGATCGTTCTGAACTGATTGTCAGTTCTGTTGACCATCTGACAGAAAAGCTGATCCAGGAGCTTGTTGTCATTGCTATTGTCTGCCTCGTGTTCCTGTTTCATATCCGCTCATCCTTCGTCGCCATCGTGAGCCTGCCGCTTGGCATACTGATTGCTTTCATCATTATGCGGCAGCAGGGGATCAATGCCAACATCATGTCACTCGGCGGTATTGCTATTACCATTGGAGCGATGGTAGATGCCGCCATCGTGATGATCGAAAATGTCCACAAACATCTGGAACGCGCAAGTTTGCCACTGAGCGAAACGCAGCGTTGGGAACTGATTGCTCAAGCCACGGCAGAAGTCGGACCTGCGCTGTTCTATTCGCTGTTGATCATCACACTTAGCTTTCTGCCGGTGTTTGCTCTGGAAGCACAGGAAGGCAAGCTGTTCAGTCCCCTGGTTTTCACCAAGACCTTTGCCATGGCGGCGGCGGCCGGACTGTCGGTGACTCTGGTGCCGGTGTTAATGGGTTATTTCATTCGCGGCAAGATCCCGGCAGAATCCCGCAACCCGTTAATTCGCGGCCTTATCGCTCTTTACCGGCCGCTGCTGCGTATCGTGCTGCGCATGCCTCGTACGGTGTTACTGTTATCCCTGCTGATCCTGGTGAGTATTACGCTCCCGCTATTTGGCATCAAAGGCATACTGATGGAGCCTCTCGAATGGCCAATCCAGCTGGTTCAGCAGGTGCAGCCTGAGCTGAGTGAGGAGATGCTCATGCAGCTGGAAGAGCAGGAGAATAAATTGGCTCGCTGGTGGCAGAAGAGCTTTTCTGATACGCCCTGGCTAGCCCGTCTTGGCAAGGGGCTGGGTTCTGAATTCATGCCCGAGCTGTTCGAAGGCGACCTGATGTATATGCCCACCACTTTGCCCAGTCTGTCCATTGGTAAGGCCCGCGAACTGCTGCAGCAGACTGACCGCCTGATCCTTCAGACTCCGGAGGTGGAACGGGTGTTCGGCAAAATTGGGCGTGCCGAGACTGCCACCGATCCGGCACCGCTGACGATGATCGAAACTTTAATCAAGTTGAAACCCCGGGATGAATGGCGGCCGGGCATGACGCTGGAGAAACTCAAACAGGAACTGGATCAGCGGGTCAAATTCCCGGGCTTGACTAACGCCTGGATCATGCCGATCAAGACACGCATAGATATGCTCTCCACCGGCATCAAGACTCCGGTAGGTGTCAAGGTGGCTGGAAGTGATATTAAAATCATCGAAAAGATCGGCCTGCAGATTGAACAGGTGCTGATGCAGTTACCCGGTACGGCCTCAGCGTATTCCGAGCGGGTGGCCGGCGGGCGCTACATCGAGATTGTACCGAAACGCCTGGAGGCAGCGCGCCTGGGGCTTAATATAGAAGATATTAACGAAATTGTCAGCGTGGCCGTCGGCGGCATTAATATTACCCAGACCGTGGAAGGGCTGGAGCGTTACCCGGTAAACCTGCGTTTTCCTCGGGAGCAGCGGGACGATATAAGGAAGTTGAGAGATCTGCCGCTGATCACCCGCAGCGGTGCACAGATCCCTCTGAATCAGATTGCAGAAGTTAAGGTGGTGGATGGTCCACCGCTGCTGAAAAGTGAAAATGGCCGTCTGAATGGCTGGACTTTCGTGGATATTCGCAATGTCGATCTGGGGAGCTATGTACATGAGGCGAAAGAGGCGGTTAAGCAACAGGTTGAATTGCCGCCGGGCTATTCAATTGCCTGGTCGGGTCAATACGAATACATGCTCAGGGCCCATGAAAAATTACTCAAGGTGGTGCCAATGACTTTGTTGATTATCTTTGCGCTGCTATATTTGATTTTTCGCCGGGTCACAGAAGTCATGCTGGTTCTTCTTACCCTGCCGTTTGCTCTGGTCGGTGGTTTCTGGCTGCTGTTTTTTCTGGACTACCACCTGTCGGTTGCGGTCACCGTTGGCTTTATCGCTCTGGCGGGTGTTGCCGCTGAATTTGGCGTGATCATGCTTATCTACCTTGATAATGCTCTTGACCGGCGCTTTCAGGATGGCCTGTTGAACAACCGTAAGGATCTGGAGCATGCGATTATGGAAGGAGCCGTGCTGAGAGTGCGCCCTAAAGCGATGACCGTTGCGGTTATCATTGCAGGTCTGCTGCCGATCATGATCAGTGAAGGCAGCGGTTCTGAAGTCATGCAGAGAATCGCTGCACCGATGATTGGGGGTATGATCACTGCACCCCTGTTATCGATGTTCGTGATTCCGGCTGCTTACCTGCTCTGGCAGCAGCGGCTGCTGCAACGGAGGGGGAAAAATATACCTTCCGTTGAGTCTTGAAAGGCCACTGTTTCTGAAAATTAAAAGCATGACTATCTTTAGTACATACGAAAGAATATAAAATCAGGACAATAGACCATGTCATGGAAAGCTTCACTGGATCTTTTTTTACCCAAAAAAAGTAATGTCTCGCTGAACGAAAAACTTTTATCAGCCTTTGGCGGACTGGTTGGCATTGGAATGATTATGCTGGTCAGTCAGTTTTTTCTTGATGCACAGGCTTTACCCTGGATTGTTGCATCCATGGGAGCTTCTGCAGTGCTGTTATTTGCTGTACCCCAGGGGCCTTTATCCCAGCCATGGCCTTTCGTGGGAGGGCATCTGCTTTCTGCTCTTATTGGTATTACGGTGGCCAAACTGGTGCCTGAACCAGCGATTGCTGCGGCACTCGCTGTTTCCCTGGCTATTTTTGTCATGTATCTGACCGACTGCCTGCATCCGCCGGGTGGAGCGACTGCTTTAACAGCAGTGGTTGGAGGGTCTGCAGTGCAAACCCTGGGATATACCTATATATTAACCCCTGTCGCATTGAATGTTGCCGTGTTGCTGGTTTGGGCTCTTTGCATCAATAATATCCTGCCGAACCGAAGTTATCCTAATGGGATTCAGGACTGGGGTAAAGCTAAAAAACAAAAGCTTTTGCGTTCAAAGTCACCGGCGGTCATTAGTCATAATGATTTACATGAAGTGCTCAGTGATATGGATGTGTTTGTTGATATCTCAGAAAACGACCTGAGTTTAATATATTATAAAGCTTTTCAGCATGCACAAAAGAAGCAGCTGGGAAATATGCTTTGCCGGGATATTATGACTACGGAGCCGATTACGGTTGAATATGATACCGAAGTCGAGGACATTTGGAAGTTGATCGTTAGCCATAATATACACGCATTTCCCGTGGTTGATCAGCAGTCTTTTGTGCTGGGTATGATCAGCAGCACTGATTTTTTGCATCAGATTAACGTCACCGAGGAAGTATCTATAAAAGAGCAATTGCTCAAATTTATTAAACGTACAGACGGCCTGGAGTCTGAAAAACACGAATATGCCGGGCATCTGATGAGTAAACCGGCCATAACCATCAGTGCAGAGCAGCACGTGGTGGATTTATTTGAAATTTTTTACACCCATCAGATCCATCATATTCCGGTGGTGGATCATAATAACAAGCTGGTGGGGATTATTACTCCTAAAGATTTGCTGGTTGTTTTCCAGTCGCCGGCACCCTCTTGAACCAGAATGCATTTACTCCTGTAGTCTTTTTGGGTTGTGCTTTAAATTGCACTTTATCCTTTTTTGTCAATGCTGCAAACCTGACAATATTAAAGCCTCAGTAATGTTAAAAAGGACTTGCTATATCATGCATATAAACCTATAATTTAGCGCATAATTTTCAGGGTAAATCTAATAAGGAATATCCTTTTGAATTATGTGCTTTTGGAGAAATGACAATCTCCGACCTGCCTGGTGCAGGTTATCTGAGAGTGGGCCTATGGCCCATTTTTTGTTTCTGAAAGAAAAAACTGGGTAACATACATTTTATGGCGGTAAAATCCCGACAACTGGAAGACTTGCTGGAACCTGTCGTATCCTCTATGGGATATGAATTTGTAGGTCTGGAATATATTTCCCAGGGGCGCCATTCTATTTTGCGTATCTATATCGATACGGAGCAGGGCGTGGATGTGGATGATTGTGCGAAAGTGAGTCATCAATTGAGCGCTGTTCTGGACGTTGAAGATCCTATTGCCGGTGAATATTCACTGGAAGTCTCTTCGCCGGGGCTGGACAGGCCTTTGTTCAAGCTGTATCAGTACGGACAGTTTATAGGTCGGGAAGTCAAATTCAGAACTACTCGCCCGCAACTGGAAAATGGTCAGCGAAAATTCAAAGGCATTATTCAGGGGACAGATGAAGAAAATGTTATTTTTCTCGTTGATCAGACGCAGCTTGTGGTTCCATTTAAAGACATTGAAAAGGCTAATCTGGTAATGGATTTTTAAATTTTACCAGTAAAGAAAATCGGTTGTTGAATTGTTAATATTGAGTTGGCGCAGTGCCTGAAAAATCTATAATTATTAAGGTATTAAAATGAACAAAGAAATTCTCCTGGTCGTTGATGCGGTTTCGCACGAAAGAGGAATTGATAAGGACATTATTTTTCAGGCCCTGGAATCTGCACTGGCTTCTGCAACGAGGAAAAAAAGCACTAAAGATATAGACGTCCGGGTTGCGATAGATCGTACAACCGGTGATTATGAATCTTTTCGCTGCTGGCAGGTTCTGGATGATGAGACCGAACCTTTTGAATATTATGATAAACAAATCCTGTTATCACGCGCTTTGCCTGACCATCCGGATATCAAACCGGGCGATGTTATTGAAGAACCTGTTGAATCCGTGGAATTCGGGCGTATCGCTGCTCAGACTGCTAAACAGGTCATTGTACAAAAAGTCAGGGAAGCCGAACGCAAGCAGGTTGTAGAAGAATATCAGCACCGTATTGGCGAAATGCTCACCGGCAAAGTCAAACGTATGGAACGTGGGAATATTATTGTCGATTTAGGCAATAATATCGACGCCATCATCACCCGTCAGGATCTCATACCCAGAGAGCCCATCAGAAACGGGGATCGTGTCAAAGGTTATCTATATGATGTTCAAAGCCAGACTCGCGGTCCACAATTGAATCTTTCTCGTGTCGTGCCGGAATTTTTAATTCAATTGTTCAAGGTTGAAGTTCCTGAAATTGGTGAAGGTTTGATTGATATTATGAGTGCTGCCCGTGATCCGGGACTGCGGGCAAAAATTGCTGTCAGAGCCAATGAAGAACGAATTGATCCGATCGGCGCCTGCGTAGGTATGCGCGGGTCTCGTGTGCAGGTCGTTTCTAATGAGCTCGCTGGTGAGCGGGTTGATATCATTTTATGGGATGAGAATCCAGCTCAATTTGTAATCAATGCCATGTCACCGGCAGAAGTCCAGTCGATTGTAGTTGATGAAGAAAGCAATACTATGGATATTGCTGTGGATGAAGAACAGCTTTCCCAGGCCATTGGACGTAATGGTCAGAACATTAAACTGGCATCACAGCTCACGGGCTGGACCTTAAATGTCATGACCTTAGAGGAAGCTGAAAACAAAAGTAATGATGAGGCGCAGAAAATCCTGGATCAGTTAATGTCTGATTTAAACATAGATGAGGAAGTAGCTATTATTCTGTTAAATGAAGGCTTTACCACACTGGATGAAGTTGCCTATGTGCCTTTACAGGAAATGCTGGAAATTGAGGAATTTGATGAAGAAATCATTCTCTCATTACGTGAAAGAGCTAAAGATATATTGTTGACCCGGGCTATTTCTGATGAGGAGCAGCTCAGTGATGATGAGCCGGCTGCTGATTTGCTGGAAATGGAAGGAATGGACGAACAATTGGCACATAAGTTGGCATCCAGAGGGATTATCTGCATGGAAGACCTGGCAGAGCAGTCCGTTGATGAACTAATTGAGATTCAGGGGGTGGGTGAAAAGCGTGCTGCTGAATTAATTATGACGGCGAGAGCACCATGGTTTGCAGATGATGAACAATAATACAGGGCGAGGAAAGTTATTATGTCAGAAACAAAAGTAGCACAATTTGCCACAACTGTCGGCACGCCCGTTGAACGTCTTATAGAACAGATGCACGGTGCCGGTATCACAGTTGATGGACCCGAAGCCACCATTACAGATGAACAAAAGCAACAATTATTGACTTTTTTACGTGATAAACATGGTTCAGATGTAAAGTCTTCACCGAATAAAATTACCTTGAAGCGAAAAACTACCAGTGAATTAAAAGCTGCCGGTAGTACTACCAGCAAAGGCAATAAGGTCAAGGTTGAAGTAAGAAAAAAACGTACTTACGTCAAGCGCAGTGAAGTTGAGAAACCCACATCCGCCGATAATGAACTGCTTGAGGCCAGACGTATAGCCGAAGAAGAAAAAGTCAGGCAAGAAGCTGAGCTTAAACTTAAAGCCGAAGCAGATGAAAATGCCAGAATTCAGGCTGAAGAAGCGGCTAGAAAAGTAGCTGAGCAAGAGCAGAAAGAACAGCAACTTGTGGATAAAGAAAGGCAACAAACGTCTTCTGTGGATGAAAAAATTATCGAGGCAGTTCCTGCACCACCAGCTACTCCTGCACCACCAGCTGCAGAAAAGAAAGTTGAGAAAAATAAAGTTGAAGAGATTAAACGTCGTCATCCTGATAAACCCAAGGTTACGGATAAAAAAGCTGCAGGAAAAGGGCGTAAATTTGTCAAGCAGGACACTAAAGGTTTTGTTTCCCGTCCGGGTTCGCGCGGCAAGCGGAAACGTCCGGCCACTATTAATATAGAAACTAAACATGTATTTGAAAAACCAACTGAAAAACAGGTCATAAATGTTGAGCTGCCTGAGACCATCAAAGTGGGTGACCTGGCACAGAAAATGAACGTCAAGGCTGGAGAAGTCATTAAGATTATGATGAATCTTGGAACGATGGTGACCATCAATCAGATCCTTGACCAGGAAACAGCTGCAATTGTTGTTGAAGAAATGGGGCATAATGCCACAGCCATGAAAGATCAGCAGATTGAAGAGTCTTTAATGGAAGATCATGGTGAAGGCGAACAAATAGAACGGGCTCCAGTGGTTACGATTATGGGACACGTTGATCATGGTAAGACATCTTTACTGGACTACATACGTAATACACGGGTTGCCGATGGTGAAGCAGGCGGGATCACTCAGCACATTGGTGCCTATCATGTGAATACTGATAAAGGGATGATCACTTTCCTGGATACGCCTGGACATGCCGCATTTACGACCATGCGTGCCCGTGGAGCCAATGTGACAGACATTGTTGTTGTAGTCGTGGCTGCCGATGATGGTGTGATGCCACAGACCAAGGAAGCTGTCCAGCATGCTAAAGCAGGTGATGTACCTATCATTATTGCCATTAACAAGATTGATAAGGAATCGTCTGATCCTGAGCGGGTCAAAAATGAGCTGGCTGCATTGGATGTAATTCCGGAAGAGTGGGGCGGTGATGTCATGTTTATGCCAGTGTCCGCTAAAACCGGACAGGGTATTGATGAATTGCTCGATGGAATTTCTGTAACAGCGGAACTGATGGAGTTAAAGGCTGTCGTTGACAGCCCGGCAAAAGGGGTTGTAATTGAATCTCGACTGGATAAAGGACGTGGTTCTGTAGCGACTGTGCTGATACAGAGCGGTTTGATGAGCAAAGGCGATATGATTATTGCCGGACAGGATTTTGGCCGAATTCGGGCCATGATTGATGAAAAAGGTCGTCAAATCAAGTCCGCAGGACCTTCGATGCCGGTTGAAGTTTTGGGTTTATCAGGCACTCCTGATGCCGGTTCTGAAGTTATGGTGGTTAAAAATGAGCGTAAAGCTCGTGAAGTTGCACTGTTTCGTCAGGGTAAATATCGTGATGTCAAACTGGCCAGACAACAGGCCGCCAAGCTGGAAAATATGTTTAATCATCTGGAAACCGGTAAGGTGGAAACGTTGAACATCGTTCTCAAAGCTGATGTTCAGGGTTCTGCCGAGGCTATTTCAGAAGCATTACAGAAACTCTCGACTGAAGAGGTCAAGGTCAATATAGTAGCTAATGGCGTTGGTGGTATTACTGAATCAGATGCACAGCTGGCCATGGCTTCGAATGGAATTGTCATCGGTTTTAACGTACGCGCTGATGCTTCTGCAAAACGCATTATAGAAAAGGAAGAAATAGACCTTCATTATTATAGTGTCATTTATGATTTGATAGATGAAGTTAAATCGGCAATGACAGGTATGCTGGCACCGGCGTTTAAAGAGGAAATTATTGGCCTCGCGGAAGTCAGAGATGTGTTTCGTTCACCAAAACTAGGCGCTATTGCCGGTTGTATGGTCATTGACGGTATTGTCAAACGTAACAATCCTATCAGGGTGTTACGTGAGAACGTGGTTATTTATGAGGGTGAACTTGAATCACTGCGTCGTTTCAAAGATGATGTCAATGAGGTGAAAAGCGGAATGGAGTGCGGAATCGGGGTGAAAAACTACAATGACATCAAGGCGAGTGATCAGATTGAAGTCTACGAACGCGTTCAGGTTAAAAGGACCCTGTAATTATGCCTGAATCAAGCCGTCCACGCAGAGTGGGTGAATTAGTCCAGCGAGAGCTGGCAGGGATGCTGCAGCGTGAAGTCAAAGATCCCCGCCTGGCGATGGTATCCATTACCGCTGTGGATGTAACCCGGGATATGAGTTTGGCCAGGGTGTATTACACCTTGATCGGCTCTGATCACAACACACCGGAAGTAAAAGATGGCCTGAAAAAAGCCAGCGGGTTTCTGCGCCATGAATTAGCCAAACGAGTGCAGCTGAGAATCGTTCCGCGGCTGGAGTTTCGTTATGATGAATCGGTGCTCAAAGGTGCTGAACTGTCACGTTTGATAGATAACGCTGTTGCTGAAGATCAAAAACGTCATATTGATGATGATGTTCAAGATCATGATGATACCTAAGGACTAAAAAGCAGTATTAAGGCTGCAGAAAGAGCAGCAAGGCCATTGCAGAGGAATCTGGGCTAAGCTGGACTAAAAATTTTGTTTTAATTGTTTGCCAGTACCGATTCAGTCAGGTAAATTTTACCCTGAACGCATACCTTCCAGTTATTATCTGTTTTAGTGCCCGCAACAGGGTGTTTTACCCGTAAAATGGTGAGGTTTGAATTACATGCCGCGCAAAAAAAAAGGCCGTGCAGTTAGCGGCATTCTGGTTCTGGATAAACCCTCTGGTGTCACTTCCAACTTCGCATTGCAAAAAGTCAAAAAGCTTTTTTACGCCCAAAAAGCTGGCCATACAGGTAGTCTTGATCCTCTTGCTAGCGGTGTTTTACCCATTTGCCTGGGAGAGTCCACCAAAATTTCTGCTTTTTTACTGGATGCCGATAAACGTTATCTGGCCACCTGTCAGTTAGGAAAAGTGACGACGACAGGTGACTCTGAAGGAGAGATCCTGAGTATAAAACCAGTGCCAGCATATGATGCACAGGATCTGATCACTTTGTTAAAACGTTTTGAAGGCACCCAGGATCAGATTCCGCCCATGTATTCTGCACTCAAGTATCAGGGACGTCCCCTCTATGAGTTGGCTCGCCAGGGTATAGAAATTGAGCGCAAAGCACGACGTATAACAATATATGAAATCACATTAATCGCCTGCGGCGTCGATAGCATGGACATAGAGGTTCACTGTTCCAAAGGAACTTATATCAGGACTTTATGCGAAGACATTGGCACAGCCCTGGAATGTGGCGCTCATCTGACTGCGTTAAGACGTCTTAGCTCCGGCCCCTTCACCCTGGAACAATCAGTTACTGTGGATGATTTGGAGCATATTCATGACAATACATTTGCGCATACCGAAATCACGGATGGCTTTTTATTGGCTGAAGGCTCTTTACCCGCCGAAGGCTCTGCCTGGTCGTTATTAGATCGTCTGCTAATAGCTACGGATAGGGCTATTCTGGATTTCCCCCGGGTCGATCTTAACCCGATGCAAAATGATTTGATTCAACAAGGTCAGGCTGTTGAGGCGGTGCTGGAACGCTCAGATGAATATTATCGCCTGTATTTTAATAATGTACTTAAAGCCCTGGCCACTAAAGATGATGCCGGCCGATTGACACCCAAGAGACTGTTTTTTCTTTAATTTGTAACATCTCAATAACTCCGTGCAGTTTAAGTTCCTTCCCCCTGTCAGGGGGAAGGCCAGGATGGGGGTTGTGTCTATAATCAAACACTTAAACCCCCACCCTAACCCTCCCCCTGATATGGGGAGGGGATCTTGCATGGACTTGTTGAGAAGTTACTTTAATTTAATGTAACAGCGGGTGAGCTAAAGCATTTTTTCCTGTCTGTCAGCTGAATGATACAGGACTGATCCAGGGTAAAATCATACTTCTAATAATTAGCAGAGATTTAAATGTTTATAAAATCTACGCCTTCCCCTGGCGGGGGTAAGGTTGGGATGAGGGTGAATCTTCATGGAGAATATTGGATTTAACCTTTTATTCTCTCCTTGCCACCTACCTGGAAAGGAGTGAGGAACAGGTGCAATATTGCATAGTATGATTTTGCCCTGAGGACTGATTCTATCTAACTTGTATTAATCAGGCCTGAGACTTGTTTCTATTAGATCAAACGGTTACAATCATCGGCTTATTTTAACCTTTAATTAAGTTTCATCGGTTTGATTTTAAAGCTCCAAGGGGCTTTGCTGATCTTTCTGGTACTTTAATGTTTTAGGAGTAGTTATGCTTTCTGCACAACAGAAAAACGAAATAGTCAACGAACACAGCCGCGGAGAAAAAGATACCGGTTCTCCCGAGGTTCAGGTAGCCCTTTTAACAGCGAAAATTTTAGATTTAACTGAACACTTTAAAGTTCATAAGCATGATTTTCATTCACGTCAGGGTCTGTTAAGAATGGTCAGCAAGCGCCGTAAAATGCTTGACTATCTGAAGAAAAAGGATGCTGAGCGCTACCGTGCACTCATTAGCAAACTTGGTTTGCGTAAATAAATTAAGCATGAAAATAAAATTTCAGGCGGTCTGAAAGCATCAACAGGACCGCCATGGCCGAATTAACGGAGAAAAAGTAGCGTGACACCGACACCTATCAAAAGAGAATTTCAATATGGTCAGCACAAAGTCACTTTTGAAACCGGCGAAATAGCTCGCCAGGCTTCAGCAGCTGTAGTTGTAGATATGGATGGTACCACTGTTTTCGTAACAGTAGTTGCCAATAAAGAGCCCAGACCAGGAAGTGATTTTTTCCCACTGACTATTGACTACCAGGAGAAAACCTACGCTGCCGGAAAAATCCCCGGAGGATTTTTCAAACGTGAGGGTAGATCCAGTGAGAATGAAACCCTGATTTCCCGCCTGATTGACAGACCCTTACGTCCGTTATTTCCCAAAGGCTATTATAATGAAATTCAGGTCATTGCCACTGTGATGTCTCTGAATCCGGACATAGATCCTGATATGCCTGCGATGATGGGTGCTTCCGCCGCTATGACCCTCGCAGATGTCCCTTTTAACGGTCCCATTGGCTGTTGCCGGGTTGGTTATACAGAAGGTGAATACCTGCTGAACCCAACTCGCGAGCAGCTGGATGAGTCAGAGCTGGATCTCATTGTTGCGGGCACTGATACCGCTGTGCTGATGGTCGAATCAGAAGCCGATGAACTGCCAGAAGATGTTATGCTGGGTGCAGTGATGTTCGGTCATGAACAGTCTCAGACCATTATTCATGAAATTAATGCCTTTGCTGAGCAGGTTGGCAATAAGAAAACAGCATGGACCGCTTCCGAAGTGGATGAAAACTTAACAAATGCAGTTAATGCAGAGTGCGAGGACGATGTTAAGGCTGCATATACTATCAGTCACAAACTGGAGCGATTGAACAGGCTGGATGATATACGTAATGCCTTGATAGAAAAACACACTTCCGCAGAAGATGGCCAGTGGTCTGCCTCCGATCTGTCTAATGCATTCTACAAACTGGAAAAGAAGGTGGTTCGCAGCAATATTATTGCCGGTAAGCCTCGCATTGACGGTCGTGATACTAAAACCGTCCGTCCTCTGAGTATGCGTACAGGTGTACTGGAACGTACCCATGGGTCAGCCCTGTTTACTCGCGGTGAAACTCAGGCTCTGGTAGTTACAACGCTCGGAACTGCTCGTGATGCACAAATTATTGATGCTCTGGAAGGAAGCTATAAAGATTCCTTTATGCTGCATTATAATTTCCCTCCTTTCAGTGTGGGTGAAACAGGCCGGGTAGGTTCACCCAAGCGTCGTGAAATAGGTCATGGCCGTCTGGCCAAACGGGGTGTGGCGGCCGTTATGCCCACCGTAGACGAGTTTCCTTACACCATTCGAGTAGTTTCTGAAATTACCGAGTCAAATGGCTCCAGTTCTATGGCGTCTGTTTGTGGTACCAGTCTGTCTCTGATGGATGCAGGTGTACCGATTTCATTTCCAGTTGCCGGTATTGCCATGGGGTTGATCAAGGAAGGTGATGATTTTGCGGTGATTACGGATATTCTGGGTGATGAAGACCATTTAGGTGACATGGACTTTAAAGTTGCCGGTACTGGAAACGGTATCAACGCCTTGCAGATGGATATTAAAATTGAAGGAATCACCAGAGAGATCATGGAAATAGCGCTGGCGCAAGCCAAAGACGCTCGTTTCCATATACTGAAACAGATGAATGCAGTTATATCAGAGCCTAATACTGAAATGTCAGATTTTGCTCCGCGGATAATTTCTTTCCAGATAAATCCTGATAAAATCAGAGATGTTATTGGCAAGGGCGGAGCGACCATCAAGGGATTATCTGAAGAAACAGGCGCTAATATTGATATTAATGATGATGGTTTGGTGAAAATATCTTCAATTGATAATGCTGCAGCTCAGGAATGTAAACGTCGCATCAAGGAAATTACTGCTGATGTTGAAGTAGGTAAAATTTATAATGGCCGCGTGAGCAAGATTATGGATTTTGGTGCATTCGTCACGATTACTCCAGGTAAAGATGGATTGGTTCACATTTCACAGATTTGTGAAGAGCGGGTCAATAATGTTAGTGATAAACTGACAGAAGGTCAGTTCGTTGATGTTAAAGTGCTTGAGATTGATAAGCAGGGCAGAATACGTCTTAGTATGAAAGCCATCAATAAAGATGAAGCAGCAGCTGAAAATGTAGAAGAATAACATTTACTGCACTTTAGAACAAAAGGGCCTCAGGGCCCTTTTTTGGTTTTGAAAAAGCACAATTTATCTAGCGCTTGGGTTATAAAGATAGAGAGGCTGACTAATATGCATTTTTATTTAATTTTACACAGTCACATATACCACTTTAAATAGAAAAAATACTATGAGTGTCATTGAAGGTTACAATATCCAGGGGATTTTGGCTAAAGGCGGGATGGCTACCATCTACCTTGCACAACAGGTTTCATTAAAACGTCAGGTGGCATTAAAAATATTAAGTCCCAGAATTGATGAGAATATCAGAGAGCACTTTATTGATGAAGGCCGTATCATTGCTCAATTAAAACACCCGAATATTATTCCTGTCTTTGATGTTGGACGGGTTGGCGTGCATTTCTATCATGCGATGGAATTTCTTGAAGGTGGTGATTTGGAACAGTTGATGTCTAAAGGCCTTGATTATCAGACTGCACTTGAGATAACGCTGGAATTAGCAGATGCGCTGCATCTGGTGCATAGCCAGGGTATTATTCATGGCGATATTAAACCAGCCAATGTCGTGTTTAGATCTAATGGTTGCCCTGTATTAACTGATTTTGGTATTTCCAGAAGAGCCAAACCGGACGATGATTTTAGTGTTAACCCGGATGCCATCATGGCCAGTCCAAGCTACGCGTCTCCTGAATTGATTCAGGGAAATGCCTTTGATATGCGCACCGATATATACAGTCTGGGGGTAATGATGTATGAAATGCTGGTAGGAAAAAAACCCTTCACCGGGAAAACCAAACTTGAAGTTATAGCAAATAGTATTCAGCAGCCCGTACCTCAATTACCGGAAAAGTTAATCAAACTGCAGCCCCTGTTAGAACAAATGCTGGCCAAGGGTATGCACGATCGTATAGCCGATGCAAGTATGATCACACGTTATATTAAAAACTTTTTACGGCATAACCCTTCGATATCCAATCGAACGCCCGATGAAAAAAGACGTTCATCGATAAAAAGTGAAATTGTGATTGAATATCCCTCTGAAACTCCGGCAGAAAAAGTACTTAGAGAGCCAGTATTGATCTTTTCAGCTTCAATTATGATCCTGGCTACGCTGATTGCGCTGGGGACGTGGTTCTTCTGACATAAATTGTTAACTATTGCGGCTTAAAATACAGCTAATCTGCTTGTAGAAGTTTCAGCATATTATGAATTCCATTAACGGTTACCAGATAGGTTCATTATTGGCTAAAGGGGGAATGGCCTCTATCTACCTTGCTGTGCAGAATTCTTTGCAGCGCCAGGTTGTTTTGAAAATTCTTAATCCTGAAATGGAAAATAATATCAGAGAGCGTTTTCTTAATGAAGGGCAGATCATTGCGCAATTAAAACATCCGAATATTGTCACTGTTTTTGATGTGGGCAGCGATTGTATAGACAACATCGAATATAACTTTCTGGCAATGGAATATCTTGAAGGTGGAGATCTTCAGAGTTCCACAGAAACAGGTATGGACACTTATCATGTGCTTGAAGTTATTGACAGGATTGCTGATGCGCTGCAACTGGTACATGAACAGGGTATTATTCATGCTGATGTAAAACCGGCCAATATTTTGTTCAGATCCAATGGCTGCCCGGTGCTGGCTGATTTTGGTATTTCCAGGCGTCAATCATACCATCGTGCAAATTCACATTCAGATGTACTCTATACCAGCCCCGTGTATGCTTCCCCTGAATTGATACAGGCTCTGGATTATGATCAGCGTACTGATATTTATAGCCTGGGAATTGTGATGTATCAGCTGCTTACAGGAAAGAAACCTTATAAAGGGGAGTCTGAAATAGAAATGATTGCTAATAGTATCAGAGAACCAGTCCCTTTATTGCCGGATCATCTAAATGCCTTACAGCCTTTGCTGGACGGTATGTTAGCAAAAAAACCAGTAAACAGAATTCCGCAGGCGCGTCAGATATCACAATTTATACAACAATTTATTCGAGAAAATCCTGCGCCTGACACTACTTCTCACAGAAAAACTAAACTCATCGATACGGGCAATGTGGTTGAATATGCCAGACAGCGAGATCAGGCAGATAGCCGCAAAAATCTTTTTATGTTATTTACAACGGTATTGCTGATAAGCGTTGTAATACTGGCATGGTATTTCCGGGATTTTTCAGACCAATTGAGGGTAAACATAATTGCATCGATTCAAGCTCATTCAGACATCTCGGCCAATGACCTTCCCGTTGAGCATACTGATTCTGTTAACATTGCTATAGATGATTTACGCGATATTGAAGCGCATCTACTGGATGAGTCAAAAAATCAAACAGCAGATATTGAGGCCATCAGACTGAAAAAAGAAATGCAATTGAAACAGCAGACAGTAAAAGTGTTGCTGGACAAGGCCGATGACCGACTAAAAAAATATCGACTCACTATCCCCCTGAATGATAATGCGCTGTTTTATTACCAGCAAGTACTGGCAATGGAACCAAACAACACGCTGGCGCTTGAGGGTATAAAAAAAATTGTCGCCCGATATGAATTTCTGGCTCGTGCTGAACTGGAGAAATATAAATATCAAAAATCACAGCAATATATTAATCGAGGTTTAAGTATTGATCCTGATAATATACGCTTGCTGGAGTTGAAGCAGGAAGCAAAACTGCTCTATGAACCTAAAAGGGTGTTCAGAAAAGTTTCAGACTTTTTGCAAAAAATATAGTATCTAAGCTGAACTCGGGATAAGATCGCTCATATTCAGCACTAAGTCCTGATTTTCTTTCATTTATTGATCCACATGGACGACTTCGGCTCCTGTCTCTCGCATGCATTTACACCATCCATGCTGGTCATGTGAGAATTGCAGGCTACGCAGGAGCAAATCTGTACTCCACATATAGCTGATATCAAGCCCTAAGTGAAATATTTCAGATAGGCTGAGTAAAGTGACAAATAATGAATCACAAAGAGTTTCTATTAATAGATAATTTTGAGAACCAATTAGTGTGAATTTTTACAGATCTGCTTTATTATCAAATTGATCTGGGAAGTCAACAGCCTGGCATTAAGCTTGGGTATCTTTTATATTTTCAGGAGTCATAATGCAACTTGTATTAAAACGTGATGGTCGGATTGTTCAGGAATATGTGCTTAATAAAATAGACATTACTATTGGGAAAACAACAGATAATGATATTGTTATTGACAATGAAGCTGTAAGCGGTCGCCACGTCACTTTACATCAGGCCGAATCAGGCAGTACGATTCTGTCTGATATGAACAGCATTAACGGCGTCTATGTTAATGACCAGCGAGTAACTCGGCACAAACTTAATGACGGGGATATAATAGGTATAGGCCATCATCAGCTTGTGTATAATTCAGATAACACAGCCTCTGCTGATGCAGTCAATGAGCAGGGTGAAGCCACAGTGATTATGTCTGCTGATTTTCAACAACAACTGCAGCAGGAATTGAATAAACAGAAATCAGCTGCAGTAGTCGTTAGCCGTGGAAATAAGAATAATTTATGGCAAAAAATCAAACAGTTGCTGGGATTTTAGTCTTTATGTTCAATTACTTTGACGGATTTTCTTCTTCTAGCAGTATAATAAATGAGATGAGTAAGTAGCTGGTAATAAAGATCTGACAAATATCTCAGTTAGCTCTGACAGTAATTCAACGGCATTTTGCCCTAAAATTTAATCCAGCTTATTTAATAACTGCAGATACTATGATGATTGAATTTGAAAAAATGATTAAGGAAATTGATGAGTTGGAGGCATTGATCCGTAAAGCAGATCTCCTTAATGACAGCCATTCTGAGTTTGCCAAGCGGATGTTTGAATATTGCATTGAGTTACGCTATAACAAAATTGAACAGTTTGCCAGTCCTACCATACATTAAATTTTTACAGCTTTATACATGAACGTCCTGTCGGTACTTGTGCATCATATGAGGACGAAAAGCCAACTGTAAATGCTATTTGTTTATGATTGAAATTCTATATTTCTGGTCTATTCTTTGTGTTTATACTATTTCTTCAGGTATTCACTATGTCGCAAACAAATCTTAAAATTACGGGTATGACCTGTAATCATTGTGTGATGCATGTCAAAAAGGCCCTGCAGTCTGTGGCAGGGGTTGACAGTGTGGACGTCATACTTGAACCTGGCAGGGCGGTTGTCAGTGGAAACACTGAAGCAGACGCATTAATAGCCACAGTTAAAGACGCTGGTTACGATGCTGAAGTCGAATAAATAGCAGAGGAAATTGCAACACTCTTGCTGTATTCCCTGTCTATGTTAAAAATCAGCTCAATAGGCTAATATATCTCGTATAAATGTCGCTTTTTCACTCTTTTTTGCCTTGCTTGCTATGAAACGCAATCATGTATGTTTGAAGAACTTCAATCGAATCAATCATAAAAAAGGCGCTGCATAAGAAATGCAGCGCCTTTTTTCAGTACTGTTAACTAACAGATTCTCGTAAAAAAGTTTTATTTAATACTTGAATAGTAGTCCATGAGAATTTTAGCAACTTCCGGACGAGAAAACTCTTTCGGTGGTGCAATACCATTACCCAGCATTTCGCGAACCTTGGTGCCTGACAGCAATACAAAGTCCTCTTTTTCGTGATCGGGAGCTTCACACATCATCACAACTTTGTTTAGTTTCTTTGAATAAGCCGTATGATCAGCTTCAAAGATTTCAATTTCTAAAGCGCCTTCAGGGACTTCGTCCTTGAAAATAGTCTGCGCATCAAAGGCACCGTAATGGTCGCCAACGCCTGCATGATCACGCCCAATGATGAAATGGGTAGCGCCCATGTTTTGACGGAAAACAGCGTGCAACACCCCTTCACGAGGGCCAGCATACAGCATGTCAAAACCATAGCCGGTGACCATAGCGCTGTTTTCTGGAAAATACAGTTCTACCATCTTACGAATGGCTGCATCACGTACAGGTGCAGGGATATCGCCGGGCTTAAGTTTACCTAATAACATATGGATCACAAGACCATCACAGCCCAGTCGATTCATCGCCATATGGCATAATTCTTCATGTGCCAGATGCATGGGATTTCGCGTCTGGAAAGCAACGACTTTATGCCAACCGCGTTCTGCTATTTCGTTACGAATTTCAACAGCGGTGCGGAAAGTGTCCGGAAATTCACTCTGAAAATATGAGAAATTCAATACCTGTATAGGGCCTGAAAGACAAATCTTGCCCTGGGAATTAAAAGCCTCTACACCCGGATGTGCTTCACCTTCAGCAGGACGGTAAACTTTTTCAGTAATTAAAGCCATCTCTTCGTCAGTAAATTCTTCGACGCCTTCAACATTCATAATGGCTAAAACGGGATTACCTTCAACATTTGGATCTTTGAGCGCAATGCGATCGCCGACTTTAATGTTTCCGGCATCTTCAACCAGATTCAATACTGGTGTAGGCCAGAATAGACCAGAAGCTGTTTTCATATCTGTTGCTACAGATAAAGCATCTGCTTTATTCATATAACCTGTCAATGGGTTAAAGTAACTGGCACCGAGCATAACAGCATTGGCAGCGGTTGCAGAGCTAACAATTATTGAGGGGAGATTTTCAGCTTCTTTTTGTAAAGCTTCGTTTTCAGCACTATCGTATACAAACAGTGGATTTAATTCATCGGAACCGTGAGGTTTGATCATGTAATTTCTCCAAAAGTTATTATTCAGCACTGGCTAAACCAATGCCACCAGAATTTTTTTATCAGATATTCGAAACGGCAAGGGTAGCTTATTTTTAATCAACAGGAATTGATATTTATCAAATCTGGAGTAATACAGTAAAAAGCTAATGTTTACCTTTGCCAGGAATAAAATTTTGTCGAACGATATTAACTACAAAGCTTCAATAATACCAGTAAAAATCGAAAAAACTTAGAAACTTTTATAAATTCATAATTACATCAACGCTAACTAAAATTGTCCACGATGTTTGCGTAAATATCGGGGCAGCATGGTTTTATTCCCCAAAAGTCCGCCTTGATGAATATATAAAACAGGGGTTTTATCGCCTGTATTTTTAATATAGTTCAACAGGGTCAGCCAGCCCAGAGGATCATAAAGCAGATCAAACTCTATCCCTGTCTCGCTGTATAACTGCTGCCAGAGGCTATAAAATTCCTCATACAGTTTGCCAAAGTGATATTTCTTACCGGCGGGCAATATTACGGGATGATCACTGCTAAGCGGATCCAGGAGTTTAAACTGTTGTATTAAATATTGCTCGCTGCCGACACAGGCACAGGTTAAAACTTTGAAACGTGTGTTTTTATGCAGATAAAAGGCTGTAGTACCGGTTCCTGAGGGTAAGAAAATATTAAGCTTATGTATATTTTGTGCTTCGGCCCATTGATTGATCTCCTGAGATAAGATCTGCACTCCTGGTTCAGCTTCCTTACATTGTCCTCCTTCAGGAATAAACAATGCATTTGTTGCAGTGGGCAATATCATCTGCTGGATATAATCCACAACCGAACGATGCGTTTCAGTTTGCTTTAGGGCAATAATATGGGCTCTGTTTTTTACCGCAGCCTGGTAATTTCCATTCGGATTCTGCTGTATAAAAGAGGGAATATGATCGACATAATAATCCAGTGAGCAGTGCTTTATTCGGGCTAAAACTGAAAGGGAATAAAGTGAATTTGCCTGGGGTGAACCATGACTTATAATTTTATTTTTACCTGGAAAATCCCTGTTCAGAAAATAGTAGAATTTGCGGGCTTTATTGCCTGAAAAAGCAGCAGACAGCAAATCATCTCTTTTTATATAAAAAGCGTGTTTTGCGAAAGTGATTTTTTCAACAGGTGTATTTTCCAGCTGCATTATTAACGGAGGAAATATACGCTTAAAATGGATGTTCGGGAATTACAGGAAGCTCACAGAGTGAGCCTGCTGCAGATTATTTGTAACTATTCAGCGTAATTTTGAAAACGTCCTTGACACCAGGAATTTGCTTCAGAAGACGCCGTAAATACGTCCATGGTCGTTCCCGGCATCCTGCCTCACACGACACTTGTACTTCCCTGTACATCGTAGGCTTGAATGTGGCATCCATGCCACATACACTTCTTACGCAAACACCTGATATCAAGAACTTACGTATAAATCTAAAATACGCTGAATAGTTACGATTATTTTTACAATTTATGAAATGTCAGCGGGAAACAGTCGCTAAGGCCAGGTATAAAGAGTGAATATTTACAGCTGCAAACATTCACTCTTCGATTTGCTGTATACCATCCAGATACCATGTCGGAGCGGTACTGTCTTTGCCGCGCATAAAATGCCAAAGCTCCCTGACCTGTGCTGCACGGCCTTCATTGCCCTGAGAATCACTTTCTGCGACCAAATTATCGAACATCACCGCCGCTTCATGCTGATTTTCAAGCTCCTGAAAATCTATGAGTTCAGCGTTTAATTGCAGTATTCTGGTTGTGCCCTGTGGCGGCTGAGTCACAATCTGTGACTGAATTTCGTTATAAACATGCTCCGTAGTCAGCCCTTTGATGGCATTCAGATCGCTATCATCCCAGGCCTTTTGCAGCATTAGATAGGCTGAGCGTGCACCATTTAGAAATTCTTCCTGATCAAACCAGTCCGGAAGTTCAGTTTGCGTCTGGGATGAAGAACTCGCCGATAAATCCTCTGAAAAATCGGCATCATTGCTGTCATTATAATGTTGGTTAATTCGAGTTTTTAAATCGCTGGAGTTTGTCAGTGAGGTCTCTGTCTGTGATGCATCAAAATGCATCTGTTGTGCTGAGCTGCTGCCGCTATATGCTCCTGCAGCCCCTGCAGCTGCTGGTCGAGAAGCCGCAGAAGTCTGCTTACGTTTCAGGAACCAGAAAACAGCAAAGATTATTCCGCCAATAATTAAGAAATCAAAAAAATTGAACCCTTCAAATGCTCCGCCAAAAAACAGCGCTCCCAATAGTCCTCCCAGAGCCAGACCGCCCAGCATACCCATCAGTCCACCGCGTTTGGAAAATTGCTGTTTTTTCTGCTGGTTGGCAGCAGCGGCTTTTTGTTGAGAAAATGATTTTTGCGGAGCGGCTGATTTTTTATAGGGTGAGCTGTAACTTTTTTTACTGCCAAATGATGAGCCTCCGCCGAAACGCTTGGCTTCAGCGATACTGCCCAATAGAAAAATCATTGAAATAAGAGTGAAAATAATAAATAACAGCTTCTTTTTCATTAATGGTTCCTTTTTTAGCTCACAAAGTTATTCAGGATTATCATGCGTATTTTTGCTTAAGAAATAACCTTTATCAGGATTATAGACTAATTATTAGATGGGGTGCGAGTAAACAGGGTTCAATGCTGCTTTTGCTTTTTATCGGCTTCTATTTTCTTTAGTTCCTCATCTCTGATGGACTGGCGAGAAAGTTCGGTGATAAAGGTATTGTTGTGCCTTAAACGGGCTTTGTTTCTGCCTGTTACTTCAAGTTCATAAGTTTCTTCAATAGCTGTATTATCTGAATGGACACAATTGAGTTCAATCGTATTTCTGGTTTTTGCTCCCCAGAAACAGCGGCGGATGGATTTATTAGCAGCAAGAGAATAGAAATCTGCAGTTCCTTCAAAAACGACGCTGATTTTGTTCAGACCCAGTATATTTTCATCATTGCTCACCCAGGTGTGTGCTGCCGGGTGAGGAGAACAGGCACTTAAAATCAAAACAACCAGCAGCGGCGTAAAAATAAGTTTGTCTGGCGGAATTTGTTTGTAGTCAGGCCCTATGGAACAGGCATTGCTTTCTATTTTCATAAATAAGTCTCAGGTATGTAATTCCTGTCAATCTGTAACAGATCTGGATAGGATGACTCAAACGTCCAATAATCAAAGAGATATCCCATATACTAGCAGAAATAGGTGTTGAATTTCATACATTGCTTTATTGACTTGAATTAGTGGTATAAAAAGAATAAATTGAGAATGCTTTTTTTATAATTGAGGGAATCTGCAAGACCGTGTTTGCTGTCCTGCACAAACACCTGATATCAGTCACGGGGTAGAATATTTTTGATTCGCTAAACAGTTGCTAATTTATTTTACGATGCTAGAAAACATATTAATGAAAGAAAAGATCTGGTTTAATGTCTCTCTAATGCCCACGGTATATGCCGTTATCGGGTTTGGGCTGGCTTCTTTTTCGCTGCTAAAACAGTGGGGGGGAGATACAAAAATTGCTACGGTCATTGCTGTATTTTTCTGTGAAACGGTTGTGGTCATTGCTGTTTTTGGTGCCTTGACTTATATGAAACAGGATAACAAAACCCCGGCTGTAAAGAATATTTTCAGGTTAAACCTGTTGCTGGTTTTTACAGGCATGAGTACAGGGTTTTATCTGTTTATGACTGGAGCTGTCTAGCATCTCATTGGTCAATGAAAAAACGATAGGCGGTGAGATCCTCACGGCCTATCGATTGATGGTTTGATACTAACAAATGACTTATTGCAGCTGATATTCATCTGCTGTTGCATCCCATCTCAGGACTTCACCAGTATGACCAGCCGCAGCTGTTGGGTTTTCTTCCATATAGGCATTGACATCCAGGTTGGCATAGTCAGGTGTCGAGAAATCTTGCGGATTGACATATTCCACAAATTCATAACTCCAGACCAGCTCTGCTTTGGCATTGATATCATTCAAGGAGACAATACCCGTTGTGCCTGATGCATTAATTGATTTGCTATGATCAAACAGATCAGCGGATTCTGGGTGGATGTTATCCATGAGTTCGTCTGCCTGGACTGCACCTAACACTGAAACTGAAGCAATGAAGGCAGAGCCAATAAATGTGGTAAAGATTTTCATGATGTTTCTCCTCAAAAACAGATTCTTTATATAATTGTTAAGTCAATCAGTAAGCTTTGAGCTATTGCTCCAGCTTTGTGTTACTTTATGACGTTTCCTGCTTAACTTTCATGTATTCAGTGTATAGAAAATATGCCTGCAGCACAGTTCGTAATGTTACCTGTCTGATTTCGGAAACTACCTAGCCGGCTTATCGAAACAGGCTTAAAACAGGCCTGATTTATGCGTTTATTTAGGTTGCAATAGTTTGGCCTGGACTTGTAAAGTTGAGCTATCCAGGCAATTTGTGCATAATCTGGCTGATTAAAATTTTCCAGTGAGAAGCTGATGTCCTTGATGTATCCATTAATTCGTAAAATATTTTTTAGTCTTGATGCTGAAAAAGCTCATTTATTGGGTCTGCAATCATTAAAACTGGTGCATGCCATGAAAATGTCCAGACTTATCTTTGGTCAGCCTGTTTCTGCTCCCAAACAGGTTATGGGACTGACGTTTCCCAATGCTGTTGGGCTGGCTGCCGGAATGGATAAAAATGGTGATTATATGGAGTCACTGGCTGCCGTGGGATTCGGTTTTATCGAAATTGGCACCGTGACCCCAAGACCTCAACCCGGCAATCCAAAACCGCGGCTGTTTCGGATCCCTGAAGCCCAGGCTATTGTGAATCGAATGGGGTTTAACAATAAAGGCGCTGAATATCTGGCGGCTCAGGTCAGAAAAGTAAAGCTGAACTGTATACTGGGGATTAATATCGGTAAAAATTTTGCTACTCCGGTTGAACAGGCTGCCGATGATTATATTCAATGTCTGCAGATTGTGTATCCACTGGCTGACTATATAACGATTAATATTTCATCACCTAATACTCCAGGACTGAGAAATCTGCAATTTGGTGACGAGTTAAAACTCTTGCTTGATAGTCTGAAAAATGAACAGCTCCGTTTACAATCAAAATTCAATAAATATGTACCTCTGGCAGTTAAAATCGCCCCGGATATGGAAGATAATGATATTAAAATGATTGCTGAGTTACTGCTGGAAAAAGCCATTGATGCGGTGATTGCAACCAATACTACTATTTCAAGGGATGCTGTGGCCGGCCTGCCGCATGCTGAAGAACAGGGTGGACTCAGTGGTTTACCGCTAAAGGAACAGGCTACTCACGTGGTTAAAACGCTGGCACAAAGCTTACAGGGAAAAATACCCATTATTGCCGCCGGCGGTATTTTTTCAGCTCAGGATGCACAGCAGAAAATAGCAGCAGGAGCAGACCTGGTACAAATTTACACGGGCTTTATTTTTCAGGGTAATGAACTGATCAGGGAGTGTGCCATTGGTCTGGCCACGAAGGTTCAGAAATAGTCTTTAACCTTAAATAGGCTTCTGACTCATTTAGGTGCCGCAGAAATTTCTCGTGCATAGTTTCTGTGTTATAAGATTAGCGCTCTGAACTCATAAGTTCTGTATCGTCATAAACTTAATGTGCAGACTGCTCTCTGACTTTCCCGCAGTTTGCTCGGCAGCAAGCTTATATGTGAATGGGCGCTGTTAAAACCTCAGTGAGGAAAATGCACTTATGGATTTAGACAATTTCAACTCAGCATTATTGGACTTTCTTGATGCTTCACCAACGCCTTTTCATGCGGTGGAAAACCTTATTGAAGTATTAGAAAAGGCCGGTTTTAAACGATTGTCAGAAGCTGATGCCTGGTCATTAAAAGCCGGGCATCGTTATTATGTGACGCGCAATGATTCATCTCTGATCGCCTTTCAGTATGGTATTCTGCCGCTGCTCGAAACGGGTATCAAAATGATGGGCGCGCACACAGACAGCCCTTGTCTCAAGGTCAAACCCAATGCAGAGATCATTGAACAAAGCTGTTTAAAATTAGGTGTTGAAGTTTATGGCGGAGTTTTACTAAACCCCTGGTTTGACCGTGATTTATCACTTGCAGGGCGTGTGGTTTATCGACAGCAGTTAGCGTCAAAACCCGCTGCTGATAATACTCTAGCATTAAAAAGTTGTTTGATCGATTTCCAGCGGCCCGTAGCAGTAATACCCAGTTTGGCTATACATCTTGATCGAGAGGCGAATAAGAATCGCAGTATTAATCCGCAGACTGACATTCCGCCTGTTTTGATGATGGTGGAAGAAGGCGACTCTGTGACGCTGCAGAGCATACTTAAGGAACAGTTACAGCGGCAGTTTGCATCCCTGGATATGGATGAAATTATTGCCAGCGAACTGGTTTTTTATGATACTTGTAAAGCCGCCCGCACTGGCCTCAATAATGAGTTTATCAGCAGCAGTCGTCTGGATAATCTGTTAAGTTGTTTTGTTGGCGTACAGGCCATTATTGAGGCGTCTGCAGCGGGGTTGGAGCAAGGCTCGTCATTAATTGTTCTTAATGACCATGAAGAAGTGGGAAGTACAACTACAGCCGGTGCTCAGGGTACCTTTCTTAAGTCAGTTTTACAGCGTTTAACCAGTTGCAGTGAAGAATTAACCCGTGTGATTGATCAATCGCTATTGATTTCTGCTGATAACGCTCATGCCATTCACCCAAACTATGCAGAAAAACATGATAGTCTTCATGGGCCGCTTTTAAATCATGGACCTGTTATTAAGGTCAATGCCAATCAAAGATATGCTTCCAATAGTCATACCATTGCCATGTGTAAATTCTTAGCAGAACAACTGCAAATTCCGCTGCAAAGTTTTGTGGTCCGCAGTGATATGAGTTGCGGTAGCACTATAGGGCCAATTACAGCCAGTGAAACAGGCATCAAAACGGTTGATATTGGTGTGCCGACTTTTGCTATGCATTCAATACGTGAAATGTGTGGTGAGAAAGATGGTTACTATCTTTATCAACTGGTCAAACATTTTTTTGGTTTTACACCGAAGATCAGTATTGATTCAGATTCTAGCAACCGTTGATGTCTTAACTGGCAGGGAAAATCTGTTATGGCAATAAAAAATTGTATTGTACATTTATTGGATAAAAAAGCAGATTCGGGTGAATCATCCCTGCTGCTTTGCGATAAGACCATTCCTGCAGCCCATGCTCTGGAAATATTTCTCGAGGATCTGAATAAAATTTATAATAGCAAGGCCAACAAAATATTGGGTGCTTTCAGAAGTGCCCAGCAGGAGCAGGGTCTGAAACAATCTCTTGCTGATTATATCGATGAAGGTCTGGATTTTGTAAAAATGTCACACCAGGCCATGTCAGAGCTGAAACATTATATTGATCAGGCTAATAAGGCGACCGGCGGTTATGTGGTTTTTATTCATTATACTTTGTTTGGCAGTGAATTTATGCTCATTGCCATCTTGAATAATACCCATGGGATATGTGTAAGTGATTCACTGGAAATCTCCAGTATCGATTACCTGGATCTGTCTAAATTACATCTTGCTGCCCGGATTGATCTGACTCATTGGCAGGATGACCCTGATAGCGATCGTTATATTTCCATGGTCCGGGCTAAAGAAAGCCATAAACTTTCAGACTATTTCAGGAAATTCATTGGCAGTGACGAGAATATTGATTCAGCAGCAGAAACTGCAGCTCTTTTTAATGCAGTTAACCACTATTGTGAAGACGAAATCAGTAAGGATGATGACAGAATCCGGATCAGGAAAAAAGCTGAAAAATTTTGCATTGAGCAGGCTGATAATGGACAAAATATAGCTTTGAAAGATTTTTCCAGCTATGTCAATGACTCAGCAGTAGATGATTTTCTAAATTACGTTAGAAATGAACAATTTGAATTGGCCAGTGAAATAGCGCCCAATAAATCCATCGCCAGACGGTTTAATAAATTAAGCGGTCGAAATGCCAAAATAAGTATTAGTTTTAATGAAGAAATGCTGGGACGTGATATTATTTTTAATGCGGAAAAAGGGACCTTGACTATCATTGATCTCCCAGACAATTTAAAATCACAATTAATGAACCGAAACTCTGAACAGGATTTCTAAGGTAATGAAAAAACTGACTATCGATGAATTAAAACGACTGAATACATTACTGGACGAATCGCTGCAGCAGGCTTCTAAGGAACAGTTAGTCACCTGTATCAGGTTGCTGGGGACGTCCCTGGCGCAATTAAAAATAAGATATCAGGTAGATGACGATCTGGCTGCGCAGAATTTTTACGATTTTGTTAAAGAACTCGAAGAATCCAAACTCAGTAATGAACTGAATGAGCTGGCCGGCAAAATAATTGTTGAATGCGCCACGGCTCTGGCGGTAGCAAAAGAAGGCAATATAAAGCAACACCAGACTCAGACTGAGCAGTAATGTTGTTTCGCAAGCACGGGCTTTTCGATATGCTGAGCAGGTAAAGTTGTTTAAAATTTGAATTTCTATACAAAGTTCCAGTACAGCAGGCGTTGGCCAGGGAGAATAATCCACTTTTAATGATATAAAACAAACAGATAAGAGCTATATTAAGATTTAATATCAAAGTTTGCTGCTAGAGCAGTTTTTTTATTTATATTTGACAAATACACAGAATCTGTCCCAGCGTTTTCAGCTCAAACAGGCGACAGAATCAGATATTTTATTCAACAACTGAAAATTGACCCTGAAGAAAAAACAATCAGACATAATTAAGCTAATAATATAAAGCAAATTATCATAAAAGTTTTATAAATATATGATTAATAATAATAAAATTAAGGTGATTAATTTTTAACCATTTTATAACAAAGCTAATGTTCTTACTGCTGTGAGTGAGATTTACAACGCTTATACACAGAGTTATCCACAGGATTTGTGGATAAAAAACTGCACGGATTTATATTCTAAAAAATATTAAAAGTGATCATTATCAGGTGTTTATTATATTTTGTCGAAATAATTCTTTTTTAGTCCACTTTGGTCAGGGTAATCCCTAATGACTGCTATAAAATATGGGGTATTTTAATTTATGCTGGATACTTTTCCGTTATTAAAAAAAATCACGTTTCCTGTTATTAAACGCAAGACAGTAGATACTCTGCAGATCAATCTGGGTTATTTGTGCAATCAGCAATGTCAGCATTGTCATGTTAATGCAGGTCCAAACAGAACGGAGCAAATGTCGTATGAAGTAATGCAGCAGATCCTGACATTTATTGATAAAAATGAGACTCATCAGGTTGATTTAACGGGCGGGGCACCGGAAATGCATCCTCAATTTAAATATCTGGTGAAGCAATTGCGTCAACGCAACATCAGGGTTATTGATCGTTGCAATCTAACTATTTTGAATGAATCAGGCTATACGGATATGGCACAATTTCTGGCGGTTAATGAGGTTGAGATAGTTGCTTCAATGCCCTGTTATCTTGAAGAAAATGTTAATCGGCAGCGTGGCCGGGGGGTCTTTGAAAAAAGCATAAAAGCACTGCAAACATTAAATCATCTGGGATATGGGAAAAAGGATAGTGGTCTTGAACTTAATCTTGTGTTTAACCCGCAAGGTGCCCAGTTACCTCCAGCGCAGGAAAAACTTCAGCTAGATTATAAACGCTACCTGGAACAACATTATGCAGTGCAGTTCAATCATTTATATACCATCACCAATGTGCCGATAAAACGCTATGGAAGTATGTTATTGTCCAGAAATGAATTTGAATCCTATATGCAACTTTTACAGGATTCATTTGATTTTAACAATCTTAAAGAGGTGATGTGCCGCAGTTTGATCAGTGTTGACTGGCAGGGCTATATTTATGACTGTGATTTTAACCAGATGCTGAAACTGTCTTTGCACCAGGACAGTGAAAAACTGCATATCAGCGATGTCAGTGTAACTCAGCTGAAACATAGAGAGATCATTGTTGGGGGGCATTGTTATGCATGTACGGCAGGACATGGAAGCAGTTGCGGCGGTGCTCTAAGTTCAGCGTGAAGTTATCCATAATCATTCCGACCTTAAATGAAGCTGAAAAAATAGCCGATTTTTTACAGCCGTTACAGGTTTTTCGCAGTAACGGGCATGAAGTTATCCTGATTGACGGTCAAAGTGATGATGGGACATCTGTAATAGCTAAGCCTCTGGTAGATAACATTCTTGTTAGCGCCAGGGGGCGCGCTGTTCAGCAAATTGCCGGAAGCCGGGCGGCGACAGGTGATATTTACCTGTTTCTGCATGCAGATACCCTGTTGCCCCGATTTGCAGATAAAGTCATTCGGCATGCAGTTAACAGGGGATATGAATGGGGACGCTTTAATATACAGCTTTCCGGTCAGCATTGGTTATTCAGAATCATCGAAAGGTGGATGAACTGGCGTTCCTGCCTGACAGGTATTGCAACGGGTGATCAGGCGATTTTTGTCACCCGTGAACTGTATCAGTCAATTGGCGGAATGCCGGATATTGCTTTAATGGAAGACATAGAATTCAGCAAGCAGATGCGCAGCAGCTCCAGACCTTGTTGCTGTAAAACACCGGTAATAAGTTCATCGCGCCGTTGGGAACAAAAAGGGATCATTAAAACAGTTGTGCTGATGTGGTCATTACGCTTTCAGTACTTTTTGGGTGTCAAGCCAGAAAAGCTGGCTAAAAAATATTATCCTAAATCAATATCTTAGTTAGCTCTATTGTAACCACTCAATAAGTCCGTGCAGTTCAAGTTCCTGCCCCTTTTCAGGGGGAAGGCCAGGATGGGGGTAATGTGTATAATCAAGTATTTAACCCCCACCCTAACCCTCCCCCTGATAGAGGGAGGGGATTTTGCATGGACTTATTGAGAAGTTACGCTCTATTAATCCTGTTTATTGAAGTTTTAGCCTGAACATGTCACCCACCTATCCTGATACAGCCATTCTTATTTTCGCCAGACAACCCGTTCCCGGGAAAGTTAAAACCCGGCTGATCCCGGCACTGGGGATAGATAATGCGACACGCCTGTATGTTCAAATGTTACACCAAACCATAAATACCGCTGTCAATTCACATCTGGCTGATATTTTGCTTTATATTACCGCTGAAAGCGAACCTCAGTATTTTTTATCAAATCCATTAACCAGCAAAATTAAGCTTCAAATTCAGCAGGGGAATAATTTGGGGGAAAAAATGCTTAATGCTCTGGAGCAAACCCTGTTAAAGTACAAACGTGCGGTACTCATTGGTAGCGATTGCCCTTTTTTAAACGCTGATATTTTACATGCGGCGATGCTGGCTCTCAACACTGACAAGGCTGATAGAAATACCATGGTCTTTTCCCCGTCGTTGGATGGAGGTTATGTTCTGGTCGGCGCTTCACAGGTTTGCAGGGATGTATTTAAAGATATAGCCTGGGGCACGGGCCTGGTCATGCCACAGACAAGATCGGCGTTGAAAAAGCAACAGATTCAATGGTGTGAGTTAAAAAAACTACAGGATATTGATACCGCTGAGGATTTGTCAGCCTTGAGCCAGGTAGATGGATTTCAGCACTGGGCCGAAGGGCTGACTGTTACCGGATAAAGATAAACTCAATGCAGCAAAGCATGATTAACTACAGTCCCTATTTATAACCTTGCGGATTCATAGTCTGCCAGCGCCAGGTATCCCGGGTCATGTCTGCCAGTCCATGTTCAGCTTTCCAGCCGATTTCCTGTTCAGCATAAGCCGGATCCGCATAACATTGGGCAATGTCCCCGGAACGTCTGGGCATTATCTGGTAAGGTACTTTACAGCCCGAGGCTTCTTCAAAAGCCCTGATCATTTCCAGTACGCTATATCCCTGACCGGTGCCCAGATTATAGATGACGATGCCTGGTTGGGTATTTAATTTTTGCAGAGCCTTGATATGTCCACGGGCTAAATCTACTACATGGATATAGTCTCTGACTCCCGTGCCGTCGGGAGTGTCATAATCATTACCAAAAACGGACAGTTTTTCCAGCTTGCCAATCGCCACCTGAGAAATATAGGGCACCAGATTGTTGGGTATTCCGTTGGGATCTTCGCCAATCAGACCGGATTCATGAGCACCTACCGGATTGAAATAACGTAATAAGGCAATATTCCAGCTGTTATCAGAGACATAGAGATCACCGCAGATTTCTTCGATGATCAGTTTGGAACGCCCGTAAGGGTTAGTGGCTGAAAGCGGAAATTCTTCTTTGATTGGAACTGAATGAGGATTGCCATAAACCGTAGCAGAAGAGCTGAAAACAAAATTTTTGACCTCGAAGTCGCGCATGACTTTAAGTAATACCAGCGTGCCGTTCAGGTTATTCTGGTAGTACTCCAGAGGCATTGCAACTGATTCACCCACGGCTTTTAGCCCGGCAAAATGAATAACAGCATCAATCGTGTGCTCTGAAAATATAGTGACCAGTGCCTGCTCATCCAGAATGTTACTTTCATAAAAAGAGACCGTTTTGCCGGTAATAGTTTTTACCCGCCGCAAAGATTCCCTGCTGGAATTACACAGATTGTCAACAACTACAACATCATAGCCATTATTTAATAATTCGACGCAGGTGTGACTGCCTATATAACCTGCGCCTCCAGTAACTAGAATTTTCATTTTTTATCCATGAATTTTAACTGAATTGGCGGGTAAATTTTTGTAAAAAAAGATCCAGCTCATCTTTTGGCAAATGATTGATACCGGCGGCAGCTTTACGACCCCCGCCAGTCTCAAATTGACGGCATAATTCATCGGCACCGGTTTTATTGTTCAAAGGTGCACGAACACTGATCAGATAGCCGCCCTGTTTATTATGCGTCAATATGGCATGGGCTCGGTCAGGGTTCTGATTGGCCAGGTCGTTACTGTACACGCCGCTCATGCGCCGCGCCCAGGGTTCATCAGGCATTTTAAAAAGAGCCACTTCTGCAGTTGTATATTCAGCCTGAAGATTTTGAGTCTTAAGCATATCTTCCTGGTAGCCGGTGGCTAATTTTTCATAGACTGAAGCTGGATCATTGATAAAATCGAGAGGATTGTTATAGGGCAAAAGGTATTTGTATAGTGTTTCCGGGTGGAAATGTAAATCGCTGGTGTCTGCCCCATAACCATTATAATTGAGCATAATTCCCAGATTATTCAGCTGCTGGATCTGCTTGTCGTCAAGCTCAGTCTGTTTTGCCAATGCCTGTGCGCTGACTTTTAAATTATCGCCAAACGCACCAGTAATGGCCCATAACTTATGCTTGCCCTGGAGATGATGATTGACCAGTAAACTGGTGCAAATATTCGGTTCAGTATCAATGATAGCCGTCAGGTTTTGTGCTTCGGGTATCTCTCCGCAAAAATGATGATCAACATAAAAAACCATAGCACCTGTTTGCAGAATACGCTCGAGATCACTGCGATTCTTATCCAGAGAAATATCCAGCACGGTGATTTGATCAGCTGCAGCAGGAACAACTTTTCGCAGCAGCTGTATATCGCGTTTAATTCCGGTTACCAGTAATGATTCTGGTGGAGGAGGGGTTTCAAGGCGTAACTGCAGAAGTGAACAGATGCCGTCAGCATCACCATTAAAAACATCAATAAAGCGCATTCTGAATCCTTATTCTAAGCCATAGTTGTACAGTTGTTACCCAGAAAATCAATAGAGTTTTCATGATTCATGCAGCATGGAGCCGCAATCATCAGATGTTTCAATATAACCTTCCCGAAATAAGTATAAATAGATTTCCTGTGCGGCTTCCATGGGAGTAAAACTGGAAGTATCAATTCTCAGTTCAGGAGATTCAGGAACTTCATACGGGTCACTAATACCGGTAAATTCGGGAATGACTCCCTTACGGGCTTTGGCATAAAGACCTTTTCTATCCCTTGACTCACATACGTCAAGTGGTGTTGCTACATGAATTTCAATAAAAGCCCCGTGTTGTTCAATAAGGTTTCTTGCATCTCGGCGCATTTGTGTATACGGTGCAATTGGTGCACAGATTGCAATACCGCCATTTTTTGTGATCTCGTTGGCGACAAAGCCTATTCTGCGAACATTGATAATACGATCTTTTTTGGAAAAGCCCAGTTCACTGGATAAATTAAGACGCACAATGTCTCCATCGAGCAAAGTAACCGGTCTTGCTCCCAGTTCAATCAGCTTTGCATAGATAATTTTAGCCAGGGTGGACTTCCCTGAACCGGACAGACCAGTAAAAAATAATGTCAGTCCCTGTTTGCACTTGGCTGGATAGGCTTTACTGAGTGCCTGTAATACTTCTGGATAACTGTACCAGGAAGGCACAGGTTTGCTGTCATGTAAACGGTTTTTTAACTCCTGTTCTGAGAGGGTTTCACTATCGAGCATTTCCTGCTGAATGATTGACAGGGGTAAGAACTTTTTCTTTGCCGGGACATAATGGGTTTCTTCTACGTCTACCATTTTGATCTCAAGCTCCTGTTCAAACTCTGACAAACAGGTTTGTGAAGCGTTATGCGGGTAATAAGTTCCTTTGGTACCATTTGTTTTGGGTGGAAAAGCATGCTCAGGTCCTATGAGGATATGTGAACAGCCATAGTTTTTATTGATGATAGCATGCCAGAGAGCTTCCTTAGGACCGGCCATACGCATAGCCAGTGGTAATAAAGACATGATGGCCAGATTGTCCGGATAATATTTTTTTATAGCCTGATAACAATGAATGCGTGAATAATAATGTAAATCGCCTGGTTTGGTGATACCTACAGTAGGATGGATCAGAATGTGTGCCTGGACTTCTCTGGCGGCGCTTAATGTTATTTCCCGATGGACTCGATGCATGGGTTTGCTGGTTTGAAAAGCAATCACGTTTCTCCAGCCTCGTTTACTAAATAGTGAACGCAATTCCCCGGGGGTGGACCAGAGATTTTCAAATTCAAAGTGTGTGGGTAACTCAATAGCAGAGATTTTACCACCGATATAGACATCCTGAGTCTGATTAAGTAAATAATCGACACCGGGATGCATTTCTGAAGTTGTGCCGAAAATGAATTCAGCCTCTTGCTGTTTGTCCGCCTGCCAGATATCAGAAACAGTTAGCACTGCGGGCATAAAGCCTTCAGCATCCCGCAGGGCAATTTGATCGCCCGGTTGAATTTGTTCAGCCAGATCCTGGCTGATATCCAGCGTTATGGGTATGGGCCATAATAGTTGATCTGGCAATCGTCCCTGTTCGATGACGGATAGATAGGTTTTTTGATCCATAAACCCCGTCAGCGGTGAAAAAGCTCCGCTGACCAGTAATTCCAGATCACACAGTTGTCGCTGGGTTAAAGTGATGGAAAGGAACCCCTGTGATTCCTCTTTTTTCTGTTCGGCTTCATCAGTATTGGTAAACAAATCCACCAGTTTACCGCCGTGGGGCTTGATATGATATTCCATGCTATGCCTAAAGTCTGTAAGTCATTTGAGCTTATAATAATCGATTTAAGGGCTTAAGAATGTAGGATACTGCTCAATATATGAATACGCTATATTTGCTCATCAGAGTTATTAGTGAGTAGCTTTTGCAGGATTTTTTCATACACAGAGGAAAGTGTGTCCAGGTCATGCGTGGCGACACATTCGTTGATTTTATGAATGGTGGCATTTAAAGGTCCCAGTTCTATTACCTGTGAACCGGTTGGAGCAATAAAACGGCCGTCTGAGGTACCGCCTGAGGTAGATAATTCTGTGTCTATACCCAGTATTTCCTTAATACTCTGTTGGGCTGCATTAACCAGTTCACCTTCAGGTGTGAGAAAAGGCAGTCCGGATAAGGTCCATGAAATTTCAAACTCTAATGAGTACTTGTTCAGCAGTTCTTCCACTTTAAGTTGTATTATTTCCGGGCTTAACTCGGTAGAGAAACGAAAATTAAACGAAATGCTAATATTACCGGGGATGACATTGGTGGCTCCTGTGCCTGAATGTATGTTGGAAATTTGAAAACTGGTCGGGGGAAAAGATTCATTACCCTGGTCCCATTCGATAGCACTAAGCTCTGACAAAAAAGGCACAGCCAGATGAATAGGATTTCTGGCCAGATGTGGATATGCAACGTGTCCCTGCACACCCTTTACGATAAGTTCTCCGCCCAGTGAACCGCGACGCCCATTTTTTATGGTATCTCCCAGACGACTCTTGCAGGAAGGTTCTCCTACCAGACACATATCTATCATTTCACCTTTTTTGCTCAGGTAGTCAATGACTCTGACGGTGCCGTCAATAGCCGGTCCTTCTTCATCACTGGTAATAAGTAAACCAATCGTTCCATGATGCCGGGGATATTTTTCGACAAAACGTTCACACGCAGTAATCATTGCCGCCAGGCTGCCTTTCATATCGGCCGCACCCCGACCATACAATAGTCCGCCTGCAATGGTCGCAGCAAAGGGCGGGAACTGCCAGTCCTGGGAGGGGCCGGTAGGTACCACATCGGTATGGCCAGCAAATACAAATAAGGGTTTACCGGCTCCGTGTGTGGCCCAGAAATTATCCACCTGACCAAAGGGTAATTTTTCAATGTCAAAGTCAACAGCCTGGAGACGGTCAATCATTACATCCTGACAGCCTTTGTCATCCGGTGTCACCGAATCTATCTGAATTAAAGTTTTAGCAAGTTCAATGGTTGGGGTTATTTCAGTCATGATATTAAATTATTAGGGCTTTAAATTGAATGGCCTGGTGTGTTATTTGCTTAACAACAGACGGGAATATTGCTCGGGGTCAAACCCAAGACTCAATTTACCATTGTGATCCAGTACCGGCCGTTTGATAATTGAAAGATTATTCAGCATAATCTCTATTGCGCTGTCATGATCAATATCCTGTCTGACCTCATGGGACAGTTTTCTCCAGGTCATGCCGCGTTTGTTAAGTAATTTTTCCCAGCCTAACTGATTGATCCAGCTTTCAAGAGTCTCAGCATCAAGCTGATCTTTCTTGAAATTATGGAATTGATAGTCAACATTGTGCCCTGATAGCCAGTCTCTGGCTTTTTTTACTGTATTGCAGTTTGGAATACCGTAAAGGGTGATCATGATTGCTCCGCCGCATAAAATTTAACTAAAAAAGCCTGTAGTTAACAGGCTTTTTTAGTGATGAAACAGGTCTCTGAATATAATGATTAGATGTTTCTTAGTAGTTCGTTAATCTCAACTTTACCCAGAGTCCTGGCATCTACCTGTTTGACTATAACTGCGCAATATAGACTGTATTTTCCATCAGCAGAAGGCAGATTGCCAGACACAACCACAGAACCTGCAGGAACACGGCCATAGCTGATTTCATCAGTCATACGATTATAAATTCGGGTGCTCTGGCCAATGTAAACACCCATAGAAATGACAGAGCCCTGCTCTACTATCACTCCTTCAACAATTTCAGAGCGGGCACCGATAAAACAATTGTCTTCAATAATGGTAGGTCCAGCCTGCAGCGGTTCTAGTACGCCGCCTATACCTACACCGCCAGACAGGTGGACATTTTTTCCAATTTGCGCGCATGAACCTACGGTGGCCCAGGTATCAACCATGGTGCCGCTATCGACGTAAGCTCCAATATTACAGTAGGAAGGCATAAGTACCACTCCAGGAGCAATGTATACACCTTTACGTACAGCTGCGGGGGGAACTACTCGAATGCCGGCTTCCCTAAAATCGCGCGAGTTATAGTCCTGAAATTTGGACTCAACTTTATCAAAGTAATTGGTAAAATCACTTTTCATGAAATGATTATCTTGAATTCTGAAAGACAGTAATACGGCTTTTTTCAACCACTGATTGACTACCCAGTTCCCCTCTTTTTTTTCTGCAACTCTTAATCTGCCGGTATCAAGCATATGGATAGCTTCATTTACGGCTTCCTTTACGTGGGTGTCAACCGAAGCAGGGGTTATATCGGCACGATTTTCAAATGCCTGCTCGATGACTTGCTGCATATCACTCATGTTTTATTCCTTATTCACTCATAAAAGTACGTATTCGTTTGGCTGCTTCAATACACTCATCGAGTGGAGCAACCAGAGCAATTCGCACATAGCCCTGGCCGGGATTGGCCTGACCGGTTGTCCTGGAAAGATAGCTGCCAGGTAAAACGCTAATATTCTGTTGCTGATAAAGATCCAGCGCAAATTTTTCATCATCTCCAAATGGAGCTTTTAACCAGACATAAAACGAGGCTGGCGGCGCAGATATTTCAAGCACAGGGCTTAAGATATCAATAAAATGTTGAAATTTCTCACGATAAGCAATGCGATTTTGCAAAACATGTTCTTCATCCTGCCAGCACTGTATACTGGCAAATTGAGTCGGTAGAGGCATCGCGCAGCCATGATAGGTTCGATAGAGTAAAAATTGTTTAATGATCTCGGCATCGCCGGCAACAAAACCTGAACGTAAACCGGGAACATTAGAACGTTTTGAAAGACTGTTAAAAACCAGCAAGCGTTTAAAATCAGTAGCGCCCATATCATAGGCTGCTTCCAGCAGGCCTGGAGGAGGATGATTTTCATCCTGATAAATTTCCGAATAGCATTCATCTGAGGCAATGATAAAGTCATATTGAGCAGATAGTTTGATTAGCTGCTGTAAAACTATTCTGTCTATAACCGCTCCTGAAGGATTTCCGGGTGAGCAGATATAAATCAGTTGACATCGTTTCCAGATGGATTTTGGAATACTCAGGTATTCGGGAATGAAGTAAGTTCTCTCACAGGCATTGGCAAAGTAGGGGGTCGCGCCCGCTAGAATAGCTGCTCCTTCATAAATCTGATAAAAAGGATTTGGCATAATAACCAGGGGATCCCGCTTTTTACGGTTGATCACTGCCTGAGCGAAAGCAAATAATGCTTCTCGTGTTCCATTAACCGGCAGTACCTGGGTCTGGGGATCAATCAGATCTTCCATCAGCCGGTAGCGTTTTTCTAACCAGCTGGCAATTGCTTTTCTTAATTCCGGCATCCCCCTGGTGGTCGGATAATTAGCCAATGCCGGTAAATTTTGATTTAATGTATCATAAACAAACTGTGGTGGCGGATGCTTGGGTTCACCTATGGATAATGAAATATGTTTAATTGAACTAGGAGGAACGGCAGCTTTTTTTAATTCGGCCAATCGTTCAAAAGGGTAAGGTTTTAAAAAATCAAGCGCTGGGTTCATAAGCTCTTCCTGTTACGTCGCGATATTATAAAGAAAGTTTTCAGTCTCGCCAAATATTATTTGCCTGTCTGCTGGTAACAGGTGCAACTTTTTTATATTTGCCAGGTCGTCTGGTTTGATTTATCTTTTATACAGCAGCAATCTCAGCAGTTTGGAAATCAGACCCGGGATCCATATTAAATCAATGTAAGGAATGTATTTTTGACGGATACAAATTATGTTTCAATTCATCATGCCAGTTTACTGGTCAAAGATTTAGTCATTGCCTGTGAGTTTTATGGCCATGTGCTGGGTTTGCAGGAAAATAAAAATCGACCTGATTTAGGTTATCCAGGTGCCTGGTTTGATATAGGCTCTCAACAGCTGCATTTACTGCAATTGTCTAATCCGCTGGATGGGGTTGTACGCCCGCAACATGTAGGAAGAGACTTTCATTTTGCCATATATATCAGAGATATAAATGAGATTGTTGACAAGCTGAATAAGGCCAATATCACATTTACCCGAAGCCGTTCAGGAAGAACAGCATTATTTTGTCGTGACCCGGATAATAACGGAATTGAGTTTATACAAATACAATAACAACAATAAGATAGCTATAGTATTAAAAGTTGATTATTTGAATTTTTATGCCCCTGCATCAATTAAACGAATAATGGTTTGACGGATTTTTTCCTGTTGTTTTATATCCGTTATAATCTGATGGTTATCATCGACGATTTCAAACACATCTTCCGCTTTCTCACCAAAAGTTGAAATTTTGGCATTTAATAAATGTATATTACAGGCGATTAATGCCTGACCGATATGAGACAACAAAGCAGGGCGATTCGAAGCGATGATGCTGAGAATAGTGCGGTTGTTTTCCAGATCTTCATCAAAATGTACCTGCGTCTGCAGGGAAAACTGTTTCATACTGCGGGACACATTATCACTGCTGGCAGCATTATCACCGCTGGCAGATATGTTTATATTTTCTTTCAACAGATGCTCTTGCAGTGAATGACGTATCATATCCAGACGTCCGGGATCGGTCACGCCTTGACCATTTTCTTCCAGCACAAAAAAAACGTGGTATACATAACCGTCACTGGAAGTGATGGTTTTCGCTTCTGTTATATTAAGCATCTTTTTCGCCAGAACATGCGTAACTATAGCAAATACAGAGTCCTGTAACGCAGCATAAATAAAAATTTCACTGGAACCGCTTTGCTGATGAGTATTAATCAGGATTAATGGTTTATCATGGTTCTCCTGAACCCGCATATGCTCAATAACAGCTTTCGTCTGCCAGGTGATTTCATCAATCTGAAATTTTAAAAAATATTCTTCTGGCAGAGAATTCCATAGCTTTTCAATGCTGTTCTGTTCAAAATGATCTGCTAACAACACCTGTAAGGCCCTGGTTTTGCTGTCCTGTATTAATTCATCTCTCAGCAGGGGGGAATCCAGACCTTTTTTTAAAGCATGCTTGGTGAGATTGTAAAGCTCTATTAATAAAGAGCCTTTCCAGTTATTCCATACTTTGGGGCTGGTGGCACGAATATCGGCAACGGTCAAAAGATAAAGATAATCAAGGTATTCACGTGTTTTGACTAGACTGGCAAATTCATTAATGACATCTGGATCGCCGATATCCTTGCGTTGTGCTGTCATGGACATTATCAGATGATTTCTAACCAGCCAGATGATCAGCCGGGTATCTTTCTGGCTGATATCATGCAGCTGGCAAAAAGCTTCAACTTCTGTAGCGCCGTATTCTTCATGTTTGCCGCCGCGTCCTTTACCGATATCATGGTAAATAGCGGCAATAAATAACAATTCAGGCTTTGGCAGTTGTTTGGCAATCATACTGGCCAGAGGAAATTCCTCATCATGCTTTGCTATGAAAAAGCGACGGGCATTGCGTAAAAGTTTTAAGGTATGTTCATCGACGGTGTAAGCATGATACAGATCGTGCTGCATCTGGCCGACGATCATTTTAAACGGCGGTAAATACTCTGCCAGAACACCATAACGATTCATACGCCGCATTTCGTGGGTTATACCATAAGGTTGACGGAGAATATCCATGAACAGCGCTCGACAGCTGATATCCTTACGGAAAGTATCATCAATTAAATAGAGGTGGGCCCTGATTAGACGGATCGTACTGGCTCTAACTCCCTTGATTTGAGGGTCCTGGCATAATAGCAGAAATATTTCCAGTAAAGCGAAAGGGTAACGTCTGAATATATCTTCATTAGCTGCAGCAATATATCCGCGAAAGACTATAAAGCGTCGATTGATTTTTCGGGGAATATCATCAGAATCCCCGTAAATAATAACTTCCTGAAAATATTGCAGGAGCATTTCATTTAATCGCTCCAGTTCCATAACGGTCTGATAATACTCTTTCATGAAATTTTCTACTGCGAGTTTTCCCTCACTGTCAGAGTAGCCAAATTGTTCAGCCAACTCTCTTTGATAGTCGAAAAGTAACCTTTCTTCATGGCGATTGCATAAAATATGCAGTGCGAAACGTATTTTCCATAAAAAACTTTGACCTTTTTTCAGTTTCTTGTATTCATCAGGAGTTAAAAAATTGTGCCCCACCAGCTGTTTCAAACTATCGACACCAAAATGACGTTTGGCCACCCAGCCAATAATCTGAATATCTCTTAAACCTCCGGGGCCTTCTTTTATATTAGGCTCCAGGTTATAAGCCGTCTCATTAAATTTAAGATAGCGATGGCTTTTTTCGATAATTTTTGCGGCAGTGAATTCTCTGGTAGGCCAGATAAGCTGCGGCTCAAGGTTTTTGGTCAACTGAGCAAATAATCGACCGGATCCAATGATTAAACGCGATTCCATTAAATTGCTGATCACGGTAATGTCATTTTTTGCTTCTGAAATCGTTTCTTCGACATTGCGAGTGCTGTGGCCAATTTCCAGCCCTATATCCCATAATGAAGTAATGAAAGCCTGCATGTTATCGATAAAATCTGTGTCCGCGTCAAGCGAGTCCTCATGCAGAAGTAATAAATCAACATCACTGTGAGGATGTAATTCGCCGCGGCCATAACCTCCTACGGCCACCAGATCAATCTCATAACGATTTAATTGATAAAATTCCCAGGCCAGGGACAGCACAATATCAATAGCTTGAGCCCGCTCATTAATAAGCAGGGTAATATTATGGCCATCTGCAAACTGCTGCTTTTGCCGCTCATAAATAGATTTGACCGCAGTTTTTAAGGGAGTAATGGGTGAGGCAGACTGTTTTAATTCATTTTCAAGTTCAACCGAATCAAATAACAGGGTAGATGCTGCCGTTATTGAAGCGGAGTAAAGCGCTGGTGTTGCTTCCATAGTTCAGCCTTTTTCCTCGTTACGCAGGGTCAAAATATCATATCCGTCCGCAGTCACTAATAAGGTATGTTCCCATTGGGCTGAAAGGGAACGATCTTTGGTGACGACCGTCCATTTATCAGGTAACATTTTTATGTCTCTTTTACCGGCGTTGATCATGGGTTCAATGGTAAAGGTCATACCTTCTTCAAGAACTTCTTTGGTGCCTTTTTTGCCGTAGTGCAAAATCTGAGGATCTTCATGAAAATTTCTGCCGATGCCATGCCCGCAGTATTCTCGCACCACAGAAAAATTATTTTTCTCTGCATGTGCCGCAATGGCGTGGCCGATATCACCCAGATGTATCCCCGGTTTTACCATTTCAATGCCGAGCATAAGGCATTCCTGGCTTACCCGGGTTAATCTTTGTGCCAATATCGAAGGTTTGCCGACAAAGAACATTTTACTGGTGTCGCCATGGTATTCGTCCTTGATCACAGTAATATCAATATTGATAATATCACCATTTTTCAGTTTCTTATCACCAGGTATCCCATGACATATCTGGTGATTGACAGAGGTACAAATTGACTTAGGGAATCCGTGATAGTTCAACGGTGCAGGAATGGCCTGCTGAACGTTCACAATATACTCATGACAGATGCTGTCTAATTCATCGGTAGTTATTCCCGGTTTAACATAAGGTTCGATCATCTCCAGAACGTTTGCCGCAAGTTTACCGGCGATTCGCATTTTTTCAATTTCTGCAGCTGTTTTAATTAGGATTGACATTATTTAACAAATTATTTAACTAAAAAAGTAACTTCTCAGTGTATCAATAAGTTCTTGATTGCGCTCAGGTATTTTCTGCTCCGCATCAACAGCTCTGGTTGCTGTCTTATGCATTTCCTTCATCTAAGGTGATGCCGGATATGCAGACGCCGTAGCTGTGTTTCACAAAAACCTGATATCAGGATTCAGTGCAATTTTTCAGCCATGTTCAGCGGGCTCACAAACCATTAAAGAAGTATATAAAAACTCAACTCTAGCCGCTCAGGATATTTGAAATGGTCACTAATTTCCAGAAATTTTTTAACTTCATCGGCGTTGATGGCCTGTTCGTTTGTGTAATCCGTGTTTTTTGGTACATTTTTGTCCTCATATGAACCGCCTCTGTTTTGCAGGAACCTTCAGATGATTTTGTTATTCCTGTTTTAGTGATTCGGAGTTAATTTTATCATTATTGAGGTATAAGAAAGATTGTTGTTTATGTCTGTTTGTGGAATAATACGCACGCCTGATCAACCTTGAACATATGACAGGCATCGCTTCAGAACGGCTGCACAGGTATCAAAAGATGTTGCTTTTTTTAACCTGATAGCAGCATCGTTCTGAAAATAATCCGCCCGCATATCGACACATAAACCTGGGTGCTGTTGAACAGAATCATATTAATGGCTGATTCATCGGTTGGTTTATGGGGTTTGCGGAAGACTTAACCCTGTTATTCAGAGGAAAACTTATCATGTCAAAAGTTACCATGCGTCAGATGCTTGAAGCTGGCGTTCACTTTGGTCACCAGACCCGTTACTGGAATCCAAAAATGGCTCCGTTTATTTTTGGTGATCGTAATAAAATTCATATTATTAACCTTGAAAAGACCCTGCCGAAATTCAATGATGCAATGAATTTTATTGGTCAGCTGGCCAGTAAACGAGGCAAAATTCTGTTTGTTGGCACCAAGCGTGCAGCCGGTAAGGCGGTAAAAGAAAATGCTCTTAGATGCGGAATGCCTTATGTTAACCATCGCTGGTTAGGCGGCATGCTGACTAACTTTAAAACAGTCAAGCAATCTATAAAGCGTCTTAAGTATCTGGAAAAAGCAGCCAGTGACGGCACTTTTGATACCCTTACAAAAAAGGAAGCATTATTATTATCTCGTGAATTTGAGAAACTGGAAAAGAGTCTGGGTGGTATCAAGGATATGAGTGCACTTCCTGCGGCGATTTATGTTATTGATGTCGGGCATGAAAAAATTGCTGTTCAGGAAGCTAAAAAGTTAGGTATACCTGTTATTGGAGTCGTAGATACCAACAATAAGATCACCAATGTAGATTACATTATTCCAGGTAATGATGATGCAATCAGAGCTATTAATTTATATCTGGAAGCTGCGGCTGATGCAGTTCTGGATGCGAAAGCAGCTCATACAGAAGCGGTTGCTGATGATTTTGTTGAAGTAGAAGAAGATGTCGAGGTTGCGGCTGAAGAACAGACCGATGAGGCTGACGAGACTTAAGCAAAACATCGTTCTGACTGATATCAAAAATATTCATAGACAGGATTTTTAAAATTATACAACTAACATAATGGCTGTTTATGATTACATAATAAATGATGAGCTTACATAATTATGGTTGTGTTTGCGGTCTAACATTGGCATTCAGTTTCATAATGCTCAATGGTTAATGGCGAGCCACAATCATCAATTCTGTAAGAACTTAGCAGCATATATTTAAGCAGGGAGTCCCTTGCTGATTGACTGAATAGAGGTTTATTAACATGGCAATTACCGCCGCTCTGGTTAAAGAATTACGAGATCGTACTGGCGCAGGTATGATGGAATGCAAAAAAGCATTGGTAGAAACTGAAGGTGACATTGAAGCCGCAGTTGAACATATGCGTAAAACAGGTTTGGCTAAAGCTGACAAAAAAGCAGGACGGACTGCAGCCGAAGGCAGAATCATCATAAAGTTTGATGATGAGGCCAAAAAAGGTGTCATCCTGGAAGTCAATTGTGAAACCGACTTTGTAGCAATGGGCGATGATTTTACCCATTTTGCCGAGGTTGTTGCGGACAGGGTCATGAAAGATGCTCCCGCAGATATTGATGAACTACTGGCTATGCCTTTGAGCGACGATTCAGACATGAACATAGAAACCGCCCTGAAAACCATGGTGGCAAAAATTGGAGAAAACATGTCCGTGCGTCGTTTCAACACTTTTTCGACTCAAGGCCGTTTGGGCTCTTATCTGCATGGTAATAAAATTGGCGTCGTAGTGGACATGAAGGATGCTGATGAGCAGTTAATCAAAGATGTTGCTATGCATATCGCTGCCAGCAATCCTAAGGGACTGGATGAGTCTTCTCTGGATACCGATGAGTTAGCTAAAGAACGTGAAATCGCAAAAGCAGAAGCTGCCAACAGTGGTAAGCCGGAAAATATTGTAGAGAAAATTGTTGAAGGTAAAATCAAGCGTTATATCAATGACAATACCCTGGTCGGCCAGGCTTTTGTCAAAGATCCTGATGTAACTGTTGGTAAACTGGTAAATAATGCAGGAGCTACTATTCTTAATTACTGTCGTCTGGAAGTCGGTGAAGGTATTGAGAAAAAACAGGAAAACTTTGCTGATGAAGTTATGGCGCAAATAAACTCATAAGTATGTCTGGTGGATGCTCCTGAACCTATCAGGAGCATTGGAGCTAAGCAGACAGGTTAGCAAATATTAGCCAAGGTGAAAATAATGTCTGAAGCAAGCTATCGAAGAATCCTGTTAAAACTCAGTGGTGAGGCTTTAATGGGAGAGCAACAATTTGGTATCGATCCCAGGATAATTATTGGTGTTGCTCAGGAAATCAAATCTCTGCATGATGAAGGCATTCAGATAGCTATTGTTATAGGCGGAGGTAATATTTTTCGGGGTGTAGGCCTGGCTGCTTCTGGAATGGATCGAGTTGCCGGCGATCATATGGGAATGCTGGCAACAGTTATTAATTCACTGGCCTTTCAGGATGCACTGGAAAAACAGGCAGTGCCAGCCCGAGTGATGTCATCACTGCCAATTCATCAGGTGTGTGAAGATTATATCCGCAGAAGGGCTATCCGCCATCTGGAAAAAGGACGCGTGGTTATTTTTGCTGCTGGTACCGGGAATCCATTTTTTACTACTGATACAGCAGCTAGTCTTCGGAGTATAGAAATAGATGCTGATGTAGTCATTAAGGCCACTAAAGTTGATGGTGTATATGATGATGATCCCGAAAAAAATCCTCACGCGATACTCTATCATAAACTCGGTTATGATGAAGTTTTAAACAAAAAGCTCAATGTTATGGATGCAACTGCTATTGTTCTGTGTCGAGATCACAAGATGCCGATACGAGTTTATAATATGACAAAACCAGAGGCTCTAAAACGAGTTATTAATAACCAGCAGGAAGGCACCCTTGTTTCATAATAAAGCGTTTCATAATAAAGCGTTTCATAATAAAGCGTTTCATAATAAAGCGTTTCATAATAAATTGTTTGCTAATAAATCGTTTGCTGATCAAAAACTTCCCGGTTGCTGATAAATACTGTAAATAAAGTAACGATTAAGCGTATCTAAGATTCTGCACTATAAGTGATTGCTGTCACACATTTGTGTTGGAATATAGATGATGGCTGCGCATATTCAGTATTTCCTGCGTGACCACCATGGATGCTGGAAATGCAAGCGAGTGCGAGAAGCGGAAGTCGTCCATCCAGGTCAAGTTTATGCTGCAAGATAGTTACATCCAGGCCTGCATCGATGTATCTAGAAATTACGATGTAAAAATACGCTGAACACTGACTGAAATGGTTACTTAACAGATAACTTGCAGGGATGAAATTGGGGTTTTGATTTTACTAAAATGGCATTTGCTGTATCTGCTGATAACAGGAGAATATCATGATAAATGAAGTTAAAAAAGATGCTGAGGAAAGAATGAAAAAAAGCATTGAATCCTTACGCGCAGGATTAGCGAAAATCCGCACCGGACGAGCTCATCCCAGCTTACTGGATACGATAAACGTTGAATATTACGGCAGTAAGGTACCGCTTTCTCAGGTTGCCAATATCTCTGTTCTCGATTCCAGAACATTATCCCTGCAGCCCTGGGAAAAAAGTATGGTCAAAGTTATTGAAAAGGCCATTATGACTTCGGATCTGGGACTTAATCCCGCTACAACTAGTGATTTGATTAGAATTCCCTTGCCGCCATTGACTGAGGAAAGACGTAGAGATCTCATTAAAGTGGTTGGTCATGAAGGCGAAAATGCCAAAGTTGCCATGCGTAATATTCGACGCGATGCAAATAATAGCTTGAAAAATCTCGAAAAAGATAAAGATATCAGCGAAGATGAAGAACACAAGGCGCAGGAAATCATTCAAAAAGTCACTGATAAATATACCCAGGAAGTTGATTTGATGCTTCAGGAAAAAGAAAAAGAACTCATGGAAATATAGCCACATGCGCCCGGCAGATAACCCTACCTCAATTTCAGGTAATACATTGCAGCATGTTTGTATTATTATGGATGGGAATGGCCGCTGGGCCAGGAAACGGTTTATGCCTCGTTTTGCCGGCCATCAGGCAGGCCTGGGAGTCGTTCGAAAAATTGTCCGGGAATGTGTGCAGCGAAAGATTAAAGTGTTAACTATTTTTGCCTTTAGTAGTGAAAACTGGCGTAGACCTGAAAAGGAAGTGAGCCTGTTGATGGATTTATTTGCTACAGCATTGACGCGGGAAGTCAAAAAGCTCAATGATAATAATGTCCAATTACGAGTAATCGGTGATATATCTCAGTTTTCAGATAAAATTCAAAAACTGATAAATAAAGCTGTTACATTGACCGAGGAGAATACCGGGCTGGTGTTCAATGTCGCGGCAAATTATGGTGGCCGTTGGGATATAACCCAGGCAGCCAGACAAATTGCAGCTAAAGTCCAGCTGGGTGAATTGACAGCAGCAGAAATCACTGAAAAAACCATTGAAGCTCACCTGTCATTAAATGATCTGCCGGAACCTGATCTATTTATTCGTACCGGCGGTGAACAGCGTGTGAGTAATTTTATCTTATGGCAGTTGGCTTATTGCGAATTTTATTTCACTGAAACACTATGGCCTGATTTTGATACTCAGGCTTTTTCTCTGGCAATCGAGTCATTTTATGCAAGACAAAGACGTTTTGGGCGTACCGGTGAACAATTAACTGGACAGCAGGATACCTGATCAGGTTTTCTATGTCAGTCAGCAGAGCAGCCCCATGTTAATCGCTAGAATTCTTACAGCCCTGGTGCTGTTACCACTGGTAATTTATGCCATTCTTTTCCTCACAAACTCCCAGTTTGCGCTTGTTTTTGCTGTAGTTATTCTACTCGCAGCTTATGAATGGTCAAATTTCATTAAATTATCAACCCAAACTTATAAGTACCTGTTTGTCATTCTGATTGCGCTTTTGCTGGGCCTTTTATGGCTGATGAGAGATGCAGTGTCTGTTGCATTGATAAATTTTTTCACGATTATCTTCTGGGTATTTGCTCTGTACCTGATTATGTACTATCCCAAAAGCGCACACTGGTGGAAAAACAGGCCAATTTTAATTGCTCTGATCGGAGTTGTGCTGCTGAGTTTGACCTGGTCAGCACTGGTTTCCATTCATGCTATTCATGATTTTAAAATAGCCAAGGTTACGCTGTCGGGGCCACTGCTGGTTCTATTTGTTATGATACTGGTCTGGGCTGCAGATACTGGAGCGTATTTTTCGGGGCGTCAATGGGGTAAGCATAAATTGGCGCCATTGATAAGTCCCGGTAAATCCACAGAGGGTGTTTACGGCGGCTTATTTTTTGCCCTGAGTATCGCATGTGGATTTGTCTGGTGGCATGACGGTGAAATGGCAGACTACGTTACAGTATTGCTAATAACTTTGTTTACGGTTAGCTTTTCTGTCATTGGCGATTTGATGGAGAGCATGTTTAAGCGTCAGTCAGGCCTGAAAGATAGCGGTCAACTATTACCGGGCCATGGGGGCATTCTGGATCGTATCGACAGTTTGACCGCAGCAGGACCTGTATTCTTATTACTGTATACTCTAGTTGGTGTGCGCTTTTTATGATTAATGTTGCCATACTTGGGTCCACAGGTTCTATAGGCACCAGTACGCTGGATGTGATCGCCAGGCATGTTAAACACTATCATGCCTTTGCTTTGACAGCTAACAGCAATGTTGAAAGACTGTATCAGCAATGTCTGAAATTTCACCCGGATTATGCTGTTATGGTGAACGTAGCGGCGGCAGAAAAACTCGCCCAACGCCTCGCTCGGCATGAAGAAACTCGAGCCATTAAAGTGCTTTGCGGGGTTGATGGACTTGACACAGTGGCTGGGCTTGAAGCGGTGGATTATGTTATGGCTGCTATTGTCGGGGCCGCTGGTCTTAGTTCATCCCTGGCAGCGGCAAGGGCGGGTAAACGGATTTTATTGGCCAACAAAGAATCGCTGGTGATGTCGGGTGATCTGTTTATGCAGACCGTCAGAGAAAACAAGGCTACTTTACTACCGATAGACAGTGAACATAATGCCATTTTTCAGGCTATGCCATCTCCTGCTGCAGATGGACAGCAGCAATCTATTTCCAGCCAGGGCGTTACAAAAATTCTACTCACCGCATCTGGCGGTCCATTTTTGCATAAATCGCTGGCTGAATTAAAACATGTCACTCCTGATCAGGCCTGTGCTCATCCTACCTGGGAAATGGGACGAAAAATATCTGTTGATTCAGCAACCATGATGAATAAAGGACTGGAGGTCATTGAAGCCAGTTGGCTTTTTAATGCAGGAGCAGATGATATTCAGGTTGTTGTACACCCCCAGAGCGTCATTCATTCCATGGTATCATACAGTGACGGTTCGGTAATCGCACAACTGGGTAATCCTGATATGCGAACCCCAATCGCTCATGCTATGGCCTGGCCAGAACGTATAGAATCGGGTGTAGCGCCGTTAAACCTTTTTGAAGTTGCGCAACTGAATTTTGAACGCCCGGATTTTGAACGTTTTGTCTGTCTGCGACTGGCTTATGATGCCTTACGCCTTGGCGGAACGGCACCCACTATCCTTAATGCTGCCAATGAAATTGCAGTAGATGCCTTTTTACAGCAAAAAATACCCTTTACGGAAATTCCTCTAATTGTTGAACGGGTACTTGAGCAAGTGACCTGTCACATAGCTGACTCACTGAACAGGGTTGTTAATACGGATCTGCAGGCAAGAGAAACCGCCCGTACTCTGTGTTAAACAGGCTATTTATTCCTGTATCTTTGTTTAATGACGTATATTTTGTTTAACAGGTCGAAAAGAGGTTATTATCCGCACTATGATAAGGCATATTTCCTTATACACCAGAAAGGTGAAGTTTTCGTGTTGATAAATTCCTGCAGGGAATTTGCCTGCGTATCATTTGTCTATTAGAATTATATCTTTTTGAAAATTTTACTGCTGTTGTATATAGCGCTTGTTTATTGGGCTAAAAGTTGGTAACTCTTTGCGCCTATTTTGAAAATCATGACGGCTGTCAGGGATTGATTTAACGAAAGAGACATGGACGATTTGACTTCTGCATGAACTGTCTTGCAAATCTATTTGCAGGCAATGATTCGGGCAGTATCTTTAGCTGCGTGCTAATGTCATAAAAGATTATAAACAGGAAACTGGATTGAATAATATTTTCTTCACTCTACTGGTATTTTTTTTCACCATTGCATTACTGATTGCGATCCATGAATTTGGTCATTTCTGGGTGGCCAGGAAACTCAATGTAAAAGTTCTGCGTTTTTCCATTGGATTTGGAAAGCCTTTGTTACAGTTTAAAGGCGATAAAGATAATACCGAATTCGTTCTGGCGGCTATTCCTTTGGGCGGCTATGTAAAAATGCTGGATGAACGTGAAAGCGAGGTTCCGGCGGCAGAGCTTGGGCGGGCATTTAACCGACAGTCTGTCTATAAGCGGTTTGCCATTGTCTTTGCAGGTCCGCTGGTCAATTTATTGTTTGCGGTGCTGGCCTTCTGGCTGATGTTCGTGATCGGTGTTCAGGGCGTTAAACCCGTTATGGGTAAAATCGATCCTGATTCTATTGCCTGGCAATCGGGGCTTCGCAGCGGCGATCAGATTATTGCTGTGGATGATACAGGAACTCCTACACTTGCTTCTGTTTATGAAGAATTATTGACCGCTTTCATCGACAGAAAAGAAGTTTTCCTCACCTTATCAGATCAACGTAATATTTTATTATCACTGAATAAGATTGATAAAAACGTTGAGCCATCGCAATTGCAGCAATTAATTGGACTGAATTTAAAACTCCCCAAAGAAGATGTCATCCTGGGAGAAATCTTGCCCGATTCACCGGCAATGAATGCTGATTTGCAGGCCGGTGACCAAATTCTGCAGATTGATACAGAGCCTGTTGAGCACTGGCGTGATCTGGTAAGTTATGTGATTGATAAGCCTGAGCAGGAAATTAAGCTGTTAATTCGTCGCTCAGATGAGGAGTTTCCTGTTACTTTGATTATTGGCTCTGTTGTTGAGGGAGGACATCAAATTGGCCGAATCGGTGTAAAACCGCTTTCGATAACCCCGTTGCCTGAAAATATGCTGGCTGTGCAGCAATACGGACTGTTGGCAGCGATCCCTGTAAGTATAGAAAAAACCATTGAATTATCTCTGCTGACTGTAAAAATGCTGGGTAAAATTATTATTGGTGAAGCCTCTATAAAAAATATCAGTGGACCTATTATGATAGCCGAGGTTGCTGGACAATCTGCCCGAATGGGCTTTGAGAGTTTTTTACGCTTTCTGGCAATTGTCAGTCTAAGCCTGGGTGTACTTAATTTGCTGCCCATCCCCATGCTCGATGGCGGACATCTGTTTTATTATCTAGTGGAAATGCTAAAGGGCAGTCCAGTGCCTGATGAAATTCAGGAGTTTGGATTGAAAATCGGGATTGTATTATTAGCCACATTGATGAGTGTGGCTATTTATAATGATTTGAGCAGATTGCTGCATTGATATCAGTTCTATTTTGAAAATAATTAGGGGCTGTTGTTCTTTTCAGACTAGACGAAAGCTCAACAGCCCCTGATATCTATTCAGCTTAATATTCAAAATGTCCCTGCTATCAGAGAATCAATTCATAGAGTATTATTAATAACTGTCTTTACAAGCACTACCATCCCAGGGGAATAAGTCCTGTAACCCAATACTGTGTAGCATAGACTGATAGCATATATTGGTGCAGACGTATGTGCTGTATTAGCCAATGAGTCTGTTTATTGTTACAATCCGCTATCAATTTTTGTCATTTGACCGGAACTTACTTAATGAGAAATGTTTTTGCATTCGTATATAAAACTTCATTTTATGCAATTATATTAAGCTGTGTTTTTAGTCAGATACTTTATGCTGATTCTTTTACAGTGGATGATCTGCAGGTTGATGGACTGCAGCGTATTTCTGCGGGTACAGTTTTCAATTATCTGCCGATCAAGGTTGGAGATGAAGTAGATGACCGTGATTTATCCAGGTCGATCAGAGAATTGTATAAAACCGGCTTTTTTAAAGATGTCCGTCTTGAGAGATCTGGCAATACCCTGATCGTCTTTGTGCAGGAAAGACCAGCCATAGCGAGTATTGAGTTTGAGGGCAATAAGGACATGAGCACAGAGGACCTGGAAAAAGCCCTTAAGCAAATAGATTTTGCTGAAGGAAGGGTTTATGACAAGTCACTGCAGCAAAATGTTGTAGAAGAATTACGCCGGCAATATTATGCGCGCGGCAAATATGCCGTGCGCATTAATACTCAGGTGATTCCGCTTGAACGTAATCGGGTTGGCATTAAGCTGGATATCTCTGAAGGGCGGGTCACCAAAATACATAAAATTAATATTATCGGCAACAAGGCTTTTGACACGGATGATATACTGGATGAGTTTGAATTAACAACACCTACCCTGTTTTCTTTCTATACCAAAACGGATCAATATTCTAAACAGAAACTGGCCGGGGACCTGGAAAAGCTGCGTACCTTCTATCTTGACAGAGGTTATATTAATTTTAAAATCAACTCCACCCAGGTCTCTATCACCCCTGATAAGAAAGATATTTATATTACCATTAATATAAGCGAGGGTGATAAGTATACAATTAAAGAAGTTAAACTGGCGGGTGATTTAATTATCGAACCAGAAGAATTATTTCCGCTGGTAAGAATTCAGCGCGGGCAGTATTTTTCTCGCAAAAATATTACCCAGACTAGTGAATCTATTGTGGCAGAACTGGGCAAGGCGGGTTATGCTTTTTCAAATGTAAATCCCATACCAGAAGTTGATGAAGCAACTAAACAGGTTGGCATTACCTTTTTTATTGATCCGGGAAGCCGTGTTTATGTAAGAAGGGTGTTGATCCAGGGTAATAAAAACACCGCGGATCATGTTATACGTCGTGAATTAAGGCAGTTTGAAAGTGCCTGGATTTCGACTACCCAGGTTGAACGTTCTAAGGAGCGCCTGCAGCGACTGGGATTTTTCAAAGAAGTCAGCGTTGAGACACCGGCTGTTCCCGGCAGTTCTGATCTGGTGGATGTCGTGTATACCGTTGAAGAGCAGTCAACAGGAAGTATCAATGCGGGTGCTGGTTATTCTCAATCTCAGGGCATTATCTTTAATCTCGGGTTGACGCAGGATAACTTTTTGGGCACCGGTAATCGTTATGCCCTTAATCTGAATACCAGTAAGGCAAATACTATTTATAGTTTTTCCCTGACCGATCCTTATTTTACTGAAGATGGCATCAGCCGAACCTGGCGTTTTAACTGGCGAGAAACGGATCTGGCAGAAGAAAATCTGAGTAACTACGCCACTGACAATTTCACCTTTGGTGCGGGATTTGGCATACCCATCAATGAATTTGATCGTATTGGGGTAGGTTTGGACTTCGAGAACACAAAAATAAAACTGCCCAACGATGTGAGTGAAACAGCATGGGATGTACTGGAATTTGTAGCCGAAGAGGGCGATGAATACAACACCCTTCGATTTTCAGCAAACTGGTCTCATGATACACGTAATAAAGCACTGTTCCCAACACGTGGGGCCTACCAGCGTTTGTCAGGCGACTTCGCCGTGCCGGGAAGTGACATCGGCTTTTATCACTTGAACTATGTTCAGCAGCGTTACTTCCCGTTAACACGAAAGACCGCTTTAATGCTCAAGGGTAATATAGGTCTGGGCGGCGTAGCCAGGGGTGATCAACTTTTCCCTCCGTTTGAAAAGTATTATGCGGGCGGTATGAATGATATCCGCGGATTTAAAAGTAATACCCTGGGACCCCGGGACGATGAAACAAACATTGTCACCATTGATGGTAAGACATATACCCATTATCCTACTTACGATCCTATTGGGGGAGAAGTTAAGTTAATTGGTAATGCCGAAGTCATTCTACCCATACCCTTTATCAAAGATTCATCGGCCTATCGTTTAAGCGGATTTTTTGATTTCGGTAATGTATTTGAAGATTGGGGAACGGTCAGTTTTGATGAGTTTCGCTATACCACTGGCATTGCCGGTGCATGGTTAAGCCCGTTTGGATTATTGAGAGTAAGTTTCGCAGTACCGCTCAATGAAAAAGATGGTGATGAAACTGAAATTTTTCAATTTTCCTTTGGCCAAAGCTTTTAATCATTGGATTTTCAGTTAGAATACTAAAGTCCTTCTCTTTCAGCTTTTTGTTTAAGCAACAAGCTGAACTAAAGTATAAAATGTCAGCAGAACACTTAACCGAAATTTACGGAGTCACATAATGACAAAAATTTTCAAGACCCTGATTTTATTCACTTTTATATTTACCCTGCCAGTTGCTTATGCAAACCAGAAAATAGCTTTTGTTAATCAGGCAAAATTACTGCAGAATGCTCCTCAAGCTGAATCTGCAAGAAATAAATTACAAAAAGAATTTACCAAAAGAGACAAATCACTGGTTAGCTCGCAGAAAAAATTAAAATCCAGCACAGATAAATTACAAAAAGATGCCGCCATACTGTCACAAACGGAACTTAATAAGCTTAAAAGAAAAATTACCCTGCTACGGCGTGATCTGGAGCGCGACCAGACAGCCTTCAAGGAAGACTTAACAATACGTCAGAATGAAGAGCTGGTGAAACTGCAAAAATCTGTTCTTGATGCTATTTTAAAAGTGGCAGAAAAAGAAAACTATGATTTAGTGATTGGTGACGGAGTGATTTATGCCAGCAAACAGGTTGATATCACGGATAAAATACTTACGGAATTGAAAAAACAATATAAAACTGGAAAATAATCACATCCTAATTTACTCGATCTATGTCTATACCAACCCGGAAAGTTGCAATTAAAGTTTTGGCTGAACTGGTTTCAGCCAACGTAGTGGGAGAAACCGACGCTATGGTTTCCGGGATTGCTACCCTTGAGAATGCTGCAAGAGGCGATCTGTGTTTTTTTTCCAATCGTAAGTATTTTAAATACCTTGCTTCAACCAGTGCCACGGTCGTTATTCTGCATCAGAATGATGTAGTCAATTGCCCGGTAAATGCTCTGGTTGTAGATGATCCTTACCTGGCCTACGCCAAAATAGCAGCCTTTCTGACTGAGCAGAACATTAATAATACAGACATTCATTGTTCTGCGGTGATTCACGACACGGCTTCTCTGGGGAAAAATGTTGTTATCGGTGCTAACGCAGTGATCAGTAAGGAAGTATCAATAGGCGATAATACGGTTATTCAAAGCGGCAGTGTTATTGGGGAAAATACCACCATCGGTTCATTTTCTACCCTTTATGCCAATGTCACTGTATATCCGGGGATCACCATGGGTGATCGGGTTGTGATTCATTCCGGTGCTGTTATTGGCGGTGACGGCTTTGGCATAGCCAATGAAAATGGAAAATGGATTAAAGTTCCACAACTGGGCAGTGTGGTCATTGGTGATGACGTTGAAATCGGTGCTAATACCACCATTGACCGAGGGGCTATTGAAGATACTATCATTGAACAGGGCGTGAAACTGGATAATCTGATTCAGATTGCACATAATGTGCATATTGGCAAGAATACCGTTATGGCCGGCTGTGTGGGTGTTTCCGGTAGTACGACTATAGGCAGTAACTGTGCCATAGGTGGGGGCGCAGGTCTTGTGGGTCATATTAACATTGCGGATAATGTTCAACTTACCGGAACCGCATTTGTAACCAGATCGATTAACAGCCCAGGTGTGTATTCATCTGGAATACCTTCTCAGGACAATGCACTATGGCACAAAAACACTGTCCGTTTTAAACAGCTCGATAGTCTTGCCAGAAGGCTTAAGTCGCTGGAAGTTCGGGTGGCGGAAATAAGCGAAGATGGAACTTGATGATTTTGAATCATTAATAAGCATTTCATTCATATGTAGTTAAGGATAGACAGGGGTTTGTTAAAGGCAGATAATTGCTCCTGCGTGATCTGCATTTTCAACAAATGCGTGTGGGTCAATAAACACATGATTATATCTAAACATTTTTGTTTAAATATATCTCTGATAAGCATTTAGGGGGCCAGGGTGCTTTAGCCCTGTTTCCACTGACGGCATTACTCGATTTTATAATTTTAAGAAGTAAGAGTATGACAAAAAAAACTATTTCTATGGATATTAATGATATCTTAGAGCATTTGCCGCATCGCTATCCTTTTTTGCTGGTCGATAAAGTGATTGAGCTTATACCGGGTGAGTCCCTGGTTGCTGTGAAAAATGTCACTTATAACGAACCCCAGTTTACTGGTCATTTCCCCCAGAAACCCATTTTACCCGGTGTACTGATTATTGAAGCTCTCGCACAGGCCACTGGGATTTTATCTTATAAATCCACTGGTACCAGACCGGATGGTAAAACGCTTTATTATCTTGTGGGTATTGATAATGCGAGATTCAAACGTCCAGTAAACCCTGGTGAACAGCTGTTTTTAAAAATTGAAGTCATAAAAAAAATGCGCGGAGTATGGAAATTTAATGCTGTAGCTACAGTAGATGAACAAATCGTAGCAAGTGCCGAGTTAATGTGTGCTGAAAGAGATGCCTGATAGAATTCATTCAACGGCTCTGATTGATCCTGCTGCACAACTAGCGGATGATGTAACAGTAGGCGCTTATTCTATTATTGGACCTCAGGTTGAAATTGACTGCGGCACAATTATTGATTCACATGTCGTTGTTCACGGGCCCTGCCGTATAGGTAGAGATAACCATATTTATCCATTTGCTTCTGTTGGAGAAGCGCCGCAGGACAAAAAATACAATGGTGAAGCAACCTGGCTGAAAATAGGCGATCGTAACGTTATTCGTGAGTTTACGACTTTGCATAGGGGTACAGTTCAGGATCTGGGCGTCACCACCATAGGTAATGATAATCTAATTATGGCTTATGTTCATATTGCCCATGATTGCTGCGTCGGAAATGATATTATCTTTGCCAATAATGTTGCTTTAGCTGGGCACGTCAATGTACATGATCATGCGGTTTTGGGGGGATTTTCTCTCATTCATCAATTTTGTACTATTGGTTCGTTTTCGTTTACAGCCATGAACAGCGTTATCTCCAAGGATATCCCACCTTATATCCTGGTTTCAGGGCATATGGCAAAACCTCATGGTTTGAATATTGAAGGGCTTAAACGCCGAGGATTCTCAACAGCGGCAATCAACACAATTCGTAAGGCTTATAAAGTGCTCTATCGATCTAATTTAAACCTGGAAGATGCCATATCTGAAATTAAGCAGTTAACCGGTGAAGGTGAAGAATTGTTCCTGTTAGTTGATTTCCTGACTGATCATGTCAAACGCGGCGTGATCCGCTGATGCGCATTGGCATCAGTGCAGGGGAAGCGTCTGGTGATATACTTGCCGCTGGTTTGATCAAAGAGCTGTTAAAAACATACCCGCACGCCAAATTTGAGGGTATAGCTGGTCCGTTAATGATAGCAGCAGGCTGCAAGGCTCTGTATCCAGCTGAAAAACTTTCCGTCATGGGCCTGGTTGAAATCCTTGCTCATTATCGTGAACTCTCGCAGCTGCGATCAAGACTGATAAAGTATTTTATTCACCATCCCCCTGATATTTTTATTGGCGTTGATGCACCTGACTTCAATCTGGGGGTTGAAGCAGCATTAAAAAAAAAGGGTATAGGGACAATCCATTATGTAAGTCCATCAGTTTGGGCATGGCGTCAATATCGTATTGCTAAAATATCCCAGGCTGTTGATCTGATGCTCACGCTATTTCCTTTCGAAGCACGATTTTATGAAAATCATAATGTGGCTGTAAAATATGTTGGACATACGCTTGCCGATGAAATCCCGTTAAACATAGATAAACATCAGGCAAGAATTAAACTCGGTCTGGATGGGCAGACAAAACAGCCTGATGAATCGGATATAAAAACCGAACAGATACTGGCCGTGTTACCTGGCAGCCGCATTTCAGAAGTGTCCAGACTAGCAAGGCCATTTATTGAAACGATGACATTGTGTCAGCAGCAACGGCCTGGTTTACGTCTTCTTCTGCCGTTCGTAAATCAAAAGACCCTGGAAATTTTTCAGGAAGAATTAAGTCAATGTGATGATAAGCCCATAGTGGAACTATTTGTGGGTCAGTCAAGAGATGTTATGGCCGCAGCTGATGCAGTTTTACTGGCTTCTGGAACAGCAACTCTCGAAGCTTTATTACTTAAAAAACCAATGCTGGTTGCATATAAAATGGCTCCTGTCACTTTCTGGATTGCAAAAAAATTACTCAGGGTGCCTTATTTTTCATTACCAAACCTGCTTGCTGGTGAGCATCTGGTGGATGAGATTACGCAGGATCAGGTAACCGCAGAAGTATTGGCACCCAGGGTGCTGAACTTGCTGAATAATAAAAACTGGGATGAAAACATACGCATTTTTGAAGATATTCATATTTTATTAAAACAAAATGCTAACCAGGTTGCGGCACAGGCGGTTGTCGATTACTTATGCGAAAAAGAAACTATATGTCCTTCAATGTAAACTCTCGCTGGATATGAATATTGCAGGTGTTGACGAAGCAGGGCGGGGGCCTTTAGCTGGTCCGGTGACTGCTGCAGCGGTAATTCTTGATCCAGATAACCCTGTCGATGGACTTAATGATTCCAAGAAATTAAGCAAACAAAAACGTGAGCAGCTTTTTGAACAAATCATAAACCATTCGCTTTGCTATTGCATTGCCCAGGCTAGTGTAGCAGAGATAGATACTGTCAATATCTTTCAGGCATCGTTACTGGCTATGAAGCGTGCCATTGAAGGCCTCTCTTTTACCCCGGATAAAGTCATGGTAGATGGAAAATTTTGCCCCCAGATTGAACTCCCCTGCGAAGCTATTATTAAGGGAGATTCATTGGTAGCCTCCATCAGTGCCGCTTCAATCCTGGCAAAAGTTAGCCGGGATGAGGAAATGAAAATACTGGATAGTCAATACCCTGGCTACGGCTTTATCCATCATAAAGGTTATCCTACCAAAATACATATTGAAGCATTAGCAAAGCTTGGGGTCTCTGCTGTACATCGAAAAAGTTTTAAGCCGGTGCAGAGATTACTCTAAAAACACATCTCTTCAAGCCATTATTAATTATAATGGCTATTATCTCTAAATAGTGTCCAGCCGTTATTAGATGGACACTTGTGGCACAGGGGTGTGCTAGTATTTTTAATGATGACAAAACATTGCTATGTAGCAAAAAAAATCACACTTTTTCTTTTGCATTGCATAATATAGCCAGGATGCTGTTTATGGATGAAAACTAAACAGTTCAGATACCTATCATACTCTTGTAAACAAAATGCCTCATCAATTCATTCATCTTAATTTACACAGTGAGTTTTCCATTATCGATGGGATTGTACGCATAAAATCCCTGATTAAGGCTGCTAAAAATGCCGCTATGCCAGCGGTTGCAATTACCGATCAGAGTAATTTATTCGCATTGGTTAAACACTATCGTGCCTGTCTGAATGCGGGAATCAAACCAGTTTTAGGTGCTGATTTATGGCTCAATAACATTGAAGATCCTGCCAGACCTTATAAGATTCTGCTCTTATGCAAAAACAATCAGGGTTATCTGAATCTAAAAAAAATTATCAGTAATAGTTATTTACATGGACAGCATCTCGGCCGTGCTCTGGTTGAAAAGCAATGGCTGTTTGAACATGCTGAAGGTTTGATTTTATTACTGGGTAAAGAAAGTGATCTCGGTGAATTGCTGCTGAATGAAAAAAACGTTCAGGCGATCGAGTTGCTGGATAATTACAATAGTGTATTTGCTGAAAACCTGTATCTGGAAATTCAGCGTACCTCGCGGACCGGTGATGAGTTTTTTTTGCATCATGCTATTGCGATTGCCAGGCAGAACCGTCTGCCAGTAGTCGCAACTAACGCTGTCCGGTTTTTGAGCCGGAAAGATTTTTCAGCTCATGAAGTCAGGGTTTGCGTAAATCAGGGGCGTATTCTTGCAGACAAGCGTCGGCCCCGTGATTATTCTGAAGAACAATATTTCAAGTCAGCCGAGGATATGGCTGAACTTTTCAGCGATATACCAGGAGCTCTGCAAAATACTATTGAAATTGCTAAAAGGTGTAATGTCAGCCTGCATTTGGGTGAGAATTTTCTGCCTGATTTTCCTGTTCCTGCAGGGGTGAGTATGGATGAATATTTCAGACAGCTTTCCCATGATGGTCTGGAAAAAAGGTTGCTAAAATTATTTGGCGAACAGCTTAAGGTGAACAGTGACGCTTATAAAGAGCAGGAAAAACTATATCGTCAACGACTGGATACTGAACTTGATGTGATCATTCAGATGGGATTTCCGGGGTATTTTCTGATTGTTGCAGATTTTATACAGTGGTCTAAAACACATGGCGTCCCGGTCGGACCGGGGCGTGGTTCAGGAGCGGGTTCTCTGGTGGCTTATGCGCTGACCATCACTGATATTGATCCGCTTCAGTATGATTTGCTGTTCGAGCGTTTTCTAAATCCTGAGCGTGTATCCATGCCGGATTTTGATATCGATTTCTGTATGGATGGAAGAGACAGGGTGATACAGTATGTCGCTGATACCTACGGCAGAGACAAAGTCTCACAGATAATCACGTTTGGTTCAATGGCCGCCAAGGCAGCCATACGCGATGTGGGACGTGTTCAGGGGCAGAGTTACGGCTTTGTCGATTCTATCGCTAAACTAATCCCAATGGATATTGGCATCACCATTGCAAAAGCGATGGAACAGGAGGAGGAATTAAATACCCGCTATGAGGAAGATGAAGCCGTTCATGATCTTTTAGATATGGCTATGAGTCTTGAAGGTATTACCAAGAATGTGGGTAAGCATGCAGGGGGTGTGGTGATCTCTCCCAGTGACATCAATGATTTTTCAGCGGTTTACTGCGAACAGGGTTCAACGAATATCGTAACCCAATATGACAAAGATGATGTAGAAACCGTTGGCCTGGTAAAATTTGATTTTCTGGGTTTGAAGACACTAACCGTTATCGACTGGGCCCTGATCATAGTCAATGACAGGCGGGAAAAAACCGCACAACAACCGATTGATATCTCAAAAATAGATCTTGATGATCGTGCCTCATTTGAAACTTTAAAAGCCAGTAATACCACCGCGGTATTTCAGCTTGAATCCAAAGGTATGAAAGACTTGATTAAAAGGCTGCAGCCGGATTGTTTTGAAGATATCGTTGCGCTGGTTGCCCTGTTTCGCCCCGGTCCATTGCAGTCCGGGATGGTAGACGATTTTATCGATCGTAAACATGGCAGAAAAAAAGTTGAATATCCCCATCCATCACTTGAACCCATCTTGAAACCTACTTATGGCACAATTCTGTATCAGGAACAGGTGATGCAGATTTCACAGGTTCTGGCAGGTTATACTCTAGGCGGGGCAGATTTATTGCGTCGTGCCATGGGCAAGAAAAAAGCGGAAGTTATGGCTGAACAGCGCTCCATATTTGAAGAAGGAGCGGTTAGGAATAACATTGATAAAGCTTTGGCAACGCATATTTTTGATCAAATGGAAAAGTTTGCCGCTTATGGTTTCAATAAATCCCATTCTGCCGCTTATGCCCTGGTCTCTTTTCAGACACTCTGGTTGAAAACTCACCACGTTGAAGCCTTTATGGCGGCTGTCATGTCAGCGGATATGGATAGTACAGACAAGGTGGTGACGGTTCTGGATGAATGTCGGGAACAGGGTATTAAAGTCTCTCCGCCGAATGTAAATTTATCTGACTATAAGTTTACTGTCAGTGATGACAATATGATTGTGTACGGATTGGGGGCTATAAAAGGTGCTGGAGAAGCGGCTATTGAATGCATCATCAACAGTCGTAATGAGTATGGCCCCTTTAATGATTTACAGGATTTTTGCAACCGTATTGATTTACGCAAGGCCAACAAACGTGTATTGGAAACATTGGCCCGCTCGGGAGCACTTGATGTGCTGGGGTTCAACAGGGCGACACTATTCAATGCTATTCCTGAAGCCACCAGGGCTGCGGATCAATTTTCCAGAGCGCAGTCTGCTGGTCAGGATGATTTATTTGGCAGTGATTTTTTTGCTACGGGTATTATGGACAGCTCAACGGCACAACAGGGCAGCAGTTTTTCCAGATTAGCTGAATGGCCGGAAGATGAGCGCCTGCGGGCAGAAAAAGAGACCCTGGGGCTGTACCTGACTGGGCATCCGATTGATCAGTATTTGAACGAGCTACGAAAATTTACTACTCACCAGCTGTCTGAACTCAGTACGGATAAAAAACAGCATATTGTGATCTGCGGATTAATAATCTCGATGCGAACAATGACCACAAAACGAGGCGAAAAAATGGCATTTTTTACCATTGATGATCGCAGTGGACGTCAGGAAATTGCTCTGTTTGCAGAAAAATTCCAGACATTCAGAGAGCTTCTTGTCACTGATAGTGTTGTCGTCATCTCCGGTGAGCTGGGTATGGATTTTTATTCAGGCAATGTGCGCATCAATGTTGACAATATTTACGATCTGGACGGGGCCAGAAATCGTTTTGCCAAACGTCTGGAAGTACAGCTTAACTATAAGCAAATAACCCCTGATTTTATTGCCCAATTAAGATCCCTGCTAGAACCCTTCAGAGAAGGAGGAACATGTCGTCTGCATTGTCGCTATAAAGGCGAGAACGCGATTTCCGTCATTACCCTGGCTGAACGGTGGCAGATAAAACTCAGTCAGGAGCTGTTAAAGCGTCTGGAAAAATTCACTGGTTTCCCCTGTAAGGTCATTTATCGTTAATTCCTCTAATAGCAATGGAATTATTTGCACTATTTGCGAGCGGCTTCACTTCCGCGACATTATTACCCGGCAGTTCAGAAGCTTTGTTTGTTTATTTGCTATCTCAACAGGCATGGAATAGTGGCTTGCTGTTACTGCTGGTGGGTATTGGCAATACTCTGGGGGGTATGACGAACTGGCTGTTAGGCATGTTGCTTCGTGCCGGCCTGATGCAGCAAAAAAACTCAAGCACTGTTGCTGACAAATCACACCTGAGAGCGCAACAGTGGTTACAGCAGTACGGTTCGCCGATATTATTTTTCAGCTTTCTGCCATTGATTGGCGATCCGCTTTGCCTGATGGCCGGGCTGGTAAGGATCCATTGGTTACAGGCCCTGATGTATATTTCCCTGGGCAAGTTCTGCCGCTACCTGGTGTTGTTAATTCTATTTGAATGATTTTCAGGCTAGGAAATATCAGTTTAAATAACATTGGCTGCTGGAAAAAATGACTCTCAATCTGAAATATGGATGGAATCATGCTATACTTAGCGGTTGAGAAATAACTTGAATAAGAATATAACGATGAATCCAAATTTCCTAGATTTTGAACAGCCTATAGCAGAACTTGAAGCAAAAATTGAAGAATTGCGTTATGTGGGCAATGACACTGATCTGAATCTTAATGAAGAAATTGCCACCTTAAAAAGTAAAAGCAAGACATTGACTGATTCTATTTTTAAAAATCTGTCGCCCTGGCAAATTTCTCAACTGGCCCGACATCCTCTGCGGCCCTATACCCTGGATTACATCAAACTGATGTTCACTCATTTTGAAGAACTGCATGGTGACCGCGCTTTTGCAGATGATGCGCCTATTGTTGCCGGACTGGCACGACTTGACGGCAGGCCCATCATGCTGATGGGGCATCAGAAAGGCCGCGATACCGCGGCAAAAGTAAAACGAAACTTTGGTATGCCGCGCCCCGAGGGCTATCGTAAAGCTTTGCGTCTGATGAAAATGGCTGAGCGTTTTAACCTGCCCATACTAACATTTATTGATACACCCGGTGCTTACCCGGGTGTAGGAGCTGAAGAACGTGGACAGAGTGAAGCTATTGCACGTAATCTGATAGAAATGGCCGAATTAAAAGTACCCGTGATCTGCACGGTGATCGGTGAAGGCGGCTCCGGCGGTGCACTGGCTATTGGTATCGGTGACCGCATCAATATGCTCCAATACAGTACCTATTCGGTCATATCACCGGAAGGATGTGCGAGTATTTTATGGAAAAGCGCAGAAAAAGCCTCTGATGCGGCCGAGGCAATGGGTATAACCTCATCCAGACTCAAAGAACTTGAGTTGATTGATCATATTATTGAAGAGCCTCTGGGAGGTGCTCATCGTGATTACGAGCAAATGGCCCGAAAACTGAAACAATCACTGCTCGAAACTCTGGATCATTTACTGGATATACCAACCGATCAATTGCTTGAAACAAGATATGAACGTTTAATGAGCTATGGTAATTTTGTGGAAAATTAAACCCTGCCAAACATATCCCGGCTGATATTTTTGCTCGTTCCTCGGTGGATAAGGGAATAGTTTCAGTGTCTATTACACCACAGAACTTTCATTCTCAGCTAAATCAGCTGAATAAGCATGAGCCAGTCAAAAAATTTTTAATTGCCTATAGCGGCGGTGTTGATTCACATGTGCTGTTACATCTTTGTGCTCAACTAAAGAATGCACCTGGAGGATCAGAACAAACCTATTCTGCGGTGTATATTGATCATGGATTGAGTCCTCATGCTAAAAATTGGGGACAGCATTGTCAGCAAATATGCGATGGGCTGGATATTCCATTAACAATTGTTGAAGTCGATGCCAGACCTAAAAAAGGTCAGAGTCCCGAATCAGCTGCAAGACTGGCCCGATACCATGCATTGGCTGAAATATTACAAACCAGCGAATACCTGTTAACGGGCCAGCATCTGAATGATCAGTCTGAAACCCTGCTGCTGCAATTATTGAGGGGAAGCGGCACCAGAGGGCTGGCTGCTATGCCGAAACTCAGACGTTTTTCCCGCGGCTATTTATCCCGGCCGATGCTTAATTATCGGCAACAGGATATCCTTGTTTATGCAAAACAGCATAACCTGCAATGGATCGAAGATGAAACTAATTTCGAACAACATTTTGATCGAAATTATTTAAGACATTCGATATTTCCCTTACTTCAGCAACGCTGGCCGGCGGTTGAGGAAAATTTTGCCAGGGCTGCTGAACTTCAGTCAGAAACCCAGGTTTTGCTGGAGCAAATGGCGCAGCAGGATATGCAGGATGCACTTGTCTATAATGCAAATAATCACTGTGAAGCAGAAAAGTTGTTGAGCCATGCTTTAGTGGCTCTGAGAAACAGGTATCAGGACGATATTCGTCTGAAAAATTTACTGAGATTCTGGATTTCTGTAAATCACATGCCTTTACCATCCAGGAAAATTCTGCAGGAAATTATCAATGCAGTCATCAACGCCAGTGAAAACGCTAATCCCAGAGTTTGCTGGAACAGGGATAATCTACACGTCGAGATCAGAAAATACAGAAATATACTCTATTTGTTAACTTCACTGCCAGAAACAGCGGAGCAGTCTGCGGAGAATAATTTACTCACTGTGCAGCATTCGGTTGAACTGGGAGGAAACAGAGGAAAAATAATACTGCAGCCATACTCAGGCGATTCGTCATTCGCAGGCGATCAGAATGCAGCAGGAAATGAATTAACCCAGGGTTTTGATCCTCAGCTGTTACTTAGTCGTCCACTCTCAGTTGCTTTCAGAAAGGGTGGTGAAAGCTACCAGCGAACACCACAGGATATCACCCGCACATTGAAAAACTGGTTTCAGCAACAGGGTATACCTCCCTGGGAAAGGCCGTCAATGCCGCTGATATACTGGGGTGATGAATTAATTCAGGTAGGGCAGCAGGTGGTGAATTTTTCTCTGCTGGCAAACAATATGGAAAATTCCCTGTTAATTCACTGGAACACCGATAAATAGCTTGAAAGATAATCTGAAAACAAGGAAAATTAATGCTCCAAATCAAGAGCATATTCGGCTGGAGCTTGAGCAGAGAATGACAAAATTTATCTTTATTACCGGCGGGGTCGTTTCCTCCCTGGGCAAAGGGATTGCTTCTGCTTCATTAGCTGCCCTGCTGGAAGCCAGAGGGCTTAAAGTAACCTTGATGAAACTGGATCCCTATATTAATGTTGATCCCGGCACCATGAGTCCCTTTCAGCATGGCGAGGTCTATGTCACCGAAGATGGTGCTGAAACTGATCTTGACCTGGGCCATTATGAACGTTTTGTGCGTACTAATTTACATCAGAGTAATAACTTTACTGCAGGTCGAGTCTATGAAAGTGTCCTCAGTAAGGAACGACGGGGGGACTATCTTGGAGCCACCGTACAGATCATTCCACATATTACCGATGAAATTAAACAGCGCATTGTGCTGGGTGCCGGAGATGCTGATGTTGCCATGATTGAAATAGGCGGCACGGTGGGCGATATCGAGTCATTGCCGTTTCTGGAAGCTATCCGTCAGATGGGGATAGAGATGGGCAGTGAACAGACGCTCTATATGCACTTGACGCTGCTGCCTTATATTCCTACTGCAGGTGAGCTTAAAACCAAGCCGACCCAGCATTCTGTGAAAGAACTCCAGTCCATAGGTATTCGTCCGGATATCCTGTTTTGCCGGGCTGACAGAGAAATACCGCCAGAGGAACGGCGCAAGATTGCATTGTTTACCAATGTTGAAGAGCGCGGCGTAATTTCCGCTATTGACGTTGAAAGTATTTATCAAATTCCCTTGCTCTACCATGCTCAGAACCTGGATCAACTGGTGGTTGAAAAACTAAAACTGACAACACATGCAGCTGATTTGTCACAATGGCAGGCTGTAATAGATGCCCAGAATAACCCCAAAGGTGAAGTCACTGTCGCCATGGTGGGGAAGTATGTTGACTTGACAGAAGCCTACAAGTCACTGTCCGAATCGCTGATTCATGCCGGCATTCATACTCTGACAAAAGTCAACATTGTATATGTTGATTCTGAAGAGATTGAACAAAACGGCACGGATTGTCTGCAGCAAATGGATGCTATTCTGGTTCCGGGAGGTTTTGGTAATCGGGGTGTAGAGGGAAAGATTCAGGCCGTTCAATATGCCAGAGAAAAGAAAATACCCTTTCTGGGGATCTGCCTCGGTATGCAGGTGGCAGTGATTGAATATGCGCGCCATGTTGCCAGGCTGGATAAAGCACATAGCACTGAATTTGATCCATCGACACCCAATGCTGTTATTGCCCTGATCACAGAATGGCAACTCGAGGACGGTACCGTTGAAACCCGTGATGAGAACACTGATCTTGGAGGCAGCATGCGTCTGGGAGGACAGCCCTGTAAGTTATCTGCCGGGAGTAAAATCCGGGAAATTTATGGCAAGGAAGTGATCGTAGAACGACATCGACATCGATATGAGTTTAACAATCAATACCGGGAACCATTGAGTAATGCCGGTCTGATCTTTTCCGGGATCTCCATGGATGAAAATTTGGTGGAAGTGGTAGAAGTGGCGGATCACCCCTGGTTTATTGCCTGTCAGTTTCATCCTGAATTTACTTCAACACCTCGAGATGGACATCCATTATTTACCAGTTATGTGAATGCGGCCAGAACTCAAGCCGGCCTGCCGATTGAGAATAAAAAAGGTACCCTGTTTTAATGAACCTGTGCGGCTTTGAAATCGGATTAGACAAACCTCTATTTTTAATTGCCGGTCCCTGTGTAATTGAAAATGAAGCAATGGCCATGCAAACTGCAGAGAAGTTAAAAAAAATTACTGGCGATCTGCATATCAGCTTTATTTACAAATCTTCTTTCGATAAGGCAAATCGCACATCCAGTCAAAGTTTTCGTGGGCCAGGTCTTGGAGATGGGCTGCGTATCCTGCAGAAAGTTAAAGAAGAATTTTCATTACCTTTGCTAACTGATGTGCATGAAGATACGCCTCTTGATGAGGTAGCTGAAGTGGTTGATGTTCTGCAGACCCCCGCCTTTTTATGCCGACAGACTAATTTTATCCAGAATGTTGCGCGTCAGGGCAAACCTGTGAATATCAAGAAGGGCCAATTTTTGTCTCCATGGGATATGACAAATGTTATTGATAAGGCAAAAGAAACCGGTAATGAACTGATCATGGCCTGCGAGAGAGGAGTCAGTTTTGGATATAATAATCTGGTTTCAGATATGCGTTCATTGGCCGTTATGCGTGAAACAAAATGTCCGGTAGTTTACGATGCTACACATTCTGTACAGCAGCCCGGCGGTTTGGGGGGCAGTTCCGGCGGTAATCGTGAATTTGTGCCTGTACTCGCACGCGCTGCCATAGCCAGTGGTGTTTCCGGTCTATTTATGGAGTCTCATCCTGATCCTGATAATGCGTTAAGTGACGGGCCTAATTCATGGCCTGTGAACAAATTGAGTGAGCTGCTAAAAGTACTCATAGAAATTGATCAGCTGGTTAAATCAAAGCCGTTTGCAGAAAATAGTTTATAAACTGAAACTCATGCAAAATAATCCTGTCAGCTAAAATTAGGTACGATTGGCTCACACTCCACTGCAAATTAATTTAACCTATAACGCACCAGGCTAACGAATTTATTTTAGAATTATAAGGAATGATTAATGTCAGATTTAACAATTGTTGATGTCAAAGCCCGAGAAATTATTGACTCTCGTGGTAATCCTACGGTAGAGGCTGATATTGTCCTCGAATGCGGTGTAACTGGAAGAGCTGCCGTACCTTCTGGTGCTTCTACCGGTGCCAGAGAAGCAATCGAACTGCGTGACGGTGATAAAGCACGTTTTTCCGGTAAAGGCGTGCTGCAAGCGGTTAATAATGTCAATACTGAAATTAGAAATGCTGTCATTGGCATGAGTGCCGATGATCAGGCCGGCATTGATCATAAAATGATAGCCCTGGATGGCACTGATAATAAGGATCGTCTGGGAGCAAATGCTATTCTGGCGGTTTCTCTGGGCATTGCCCATGCAGCGGCAAAAGCAAAAAATGTATCCCTGTATGAACATTTGGGCGGCCAGGGACCTTTCACTATGCCGGTACCTATGATGAATATTATCAATGGCGGCGAGCACGCAGATAATAATGTAGATATTCAGGAATTTATGATTTTACCCACCGGTGCTGAATCAATGCCGGAAGCCATCCGCTACGGAGCAGAGGTGTTTCATGCCTTAAAGAAAGTGTTAGCCGCCAAGGGCTTGAATACCGCTGTCGGGGATGAAGGTGGTTTCGCACCTGATTTACCTTCGAATGAAGCCGCTATAGAGGTGATATTAGAAGCTATTGAAGCTGCAGGGTACAAAGCCGGGAAAGATATCCTGATTGGTATCGATGCAGCAAGTTCTGAATTTTATAAAGATGGTTTATATGTCCTGAGCTCTGAAAACCGTTCCTTGACTTCAGCTGAAATGGTTGATTATCTGGCTGACTGGGTTGAAAAATATCCATTGATTACGATTGAAGATGGTCTGGATGAAAATGACTGGGAAGGCTGGAAGCTACTGACAGAAAAACTGGGCAAGAAAGTTCAGCTGGTGGGTGATGACCTGTATGTTACCAATCCGGCAATCTTTAAAGAAGGGATTGAAAAGGGTATTGCAAATTCCATATTGATCAAGGTTAATCAGATCGGTACCCTGACTGAAACGCTTCAGGCCATAAAAATGGCAAAAGAAGCGGGTTACACTGCAGTTGTTTCTCATCGTTCAGGTGAAACGGAAGATACTACTATTGCTGATTTGGCAGTAGCAACTTCCTGTGGGCAAATTAAAACGGGTTCATTGTCCCGTTCTGATAGAATTGCCAAGTACAATCAGCTGATCCGAATTAATGAAGAATTAGCTGATAAGGCTATATTTCCTGGTAAAGATACTTTTTACAACCTTAAATAAAGAAGGCCCGAATGGATCTTGTTTAACAGTAGTCTATGCATAACCTGCATTTCCAGGGCAACCATGGATGGTGGTTATGCGTACCAGAAACAGAAGCTGTAGTCATCCATGAGGGGCAACAAATGCATGTTTATGCTGACACATTTTTTACTTAATACCTGCCTGTGAATCTGCGCTAACTGTTCAGCATTTCTACAGGCACTCAGGGTTATTTTTCAGGTGCCTTGAACAGTGATATTTAACCTTTGTAAATTTACTGATATATGAATTATCTTATTGCCTTATTGCTTGTGATATTGCTGTTTCTTCAATATGATCTCTGGGTCGGTAAAGGCAGTATTCATGAAGCGAAACAGCTTGAATCTTCTATTGAGAGACAAAAAGCAGAGAATAAGCAAATGGCAGATCGAAATGATGCATTAAGAGCAGAAGTCATGGATTTGAAAAAGGGGCTTGATACCATTGAAGAAAGAGCCCGCAGTGAACTGGGAATGATACAGGAAGGAGAAACATTCTTTCATATTATTGAAGAAAAATAATAACAGGCCTTAGCGCCTGGAATTTTGATGCAAACCGTCCGGCGTTTAAGATGAGACGTTCAGGGTTAAATGATGTATAAAAATAATTGCTGGGCTGTTATTCCTGCTGCAGGTGTGGGTAAACGAATGCAGGTGAATAAGCCCAAACAGTATCTTCAACTGGCTGGCAAAACGGTACTGGAAAACAGCCTGTCCATATTTCTTCAGCGTCCGGATATCAGCGGGATTGTGGTAGCTGTTACAGCAGACGACCCCTATTGGAATGAACTTGATATACAAACTGACAAACCTGTTCTGACCGCCAACGGTGGAAAAGAACGCAGTGACTCTGTGCTTAATGCCTTAACTGTACTCAGTCAGCATGCAGACAATCGTGACTGGGTGTTGGTTCATGATGCGGCCAGACCCTGTGTAACGACCTCGGAAATAGATAGTCTGATAGAGCAATTGTCTGCTAGTGAGTCTGGCGGTCTGCTGGGTTTGCCAATAGCAGATACCGTGAAGCGATGTAATACGGCGCGGCAAGTTGTGGAAACTGTCGAGCGGAATCATTTGTGGCGGGCTTTAACGCCGCAGATGTTTCGCCTGGGAATGCTTTATAAAGCGTTGACGCATGCCCTGAAAAATAAACTGCCTGTCACAGATGAGGCATCAGCCATTGAAGTGCTGGGGATACAGCCCATGATGATTAAAGGCTCCGCGCAGAATATCAAAATCACTCATCCCGGTGATCTGGAACTGGCTGAACTTTACCTGAAACAAAAAAATGACAATTAAATTATGATAAGAATTGGCCATGGGTATGATGCGCACAAGTTTGATGAAAAAGCGCCCGTCGTTAATAAAGACTCTGTAGTCAGCATTGTAATAGGCGGGGTCACTATAGCACATACCCGTGGTTTGCTGGCGCATTCAGATGGTGATGTACTGATACATGCTCTATGTGATGCCTTATTAGGAGCTCTGGCTGTTGGAGATATTGGCCGTCATTTTCCTGATAGCAATGCAGAATATGCAAACATTGACAGTCGAATCTTATTAAGAAAAGTCATGCAGGAAGTGATCAGTGCTGGCTACACGATCGCTAATGCAGATTTGACTATCATTGCTCAGGTTCCCAAAATGGCACCGCATATTGACACAATGCGTACCAATCTCGCAGACGATTTGCGGGTGAATATTTCTCAGCTTAATATAAAAGCTACAACCACTGAGAAAATGGGTTTTACCGGTCGAGAGGAAGGCATTGCTGCTCATGCTGTGGTGTTAATACAGAAAACACCTGCAATCACGCAATGATATTGGTATTCGCTACGCCTGATTTTACGCTAAAATGATTACAACGCAGCCAATCATGAGGGTTGAAGATCTTGCCTATGCCTATGGCAGGCCTGAAACTCAGGCCAGGTTTAAAACCATTGCCGAAGATTTTCTTGTACAGGAAGAGTTAAGCTTTACACCTGCAAATAATGGAACTCATGCTTATCTCTATATTGAGAAAAAAGATCTGAATACTCAATGGCTGGCGAAACAGCTGGCTCGTTTTGCAAATGTTGCCAGTAAAGAAATAGGTTATGCCGGTTTGAAGGATCGAAAGTCCGTCAGTCAGCAATGGTTTAGTGTCAATCTGGAAGTGACTATGGAGCCCGAGTGGGACGCATTCAAACTGCAAGGCGCCAAAATTCTGTCAAAAACTTACCACCAAAAGAAATTGAAACGAGGCACTGTCAAATATAACCATTTTGAAATTTTGTTACGTGATATCCGCTCAAAAAATAGCAGCGACATTAAACAGCGACTAGAATTAATCGAGCATGAGGGTGTGCCAAATTATTTTTCCCTGCAACGTTTTGGCCATGAACATAATAATTTACATCAGGCAATTGCCTGGTTCAGTGGACAAAAAAAAATCCATAAACGTGATGACAAGTCCCTGATTTTATCTGCAGTGCGTTCAATGTTATTTAATATCGCGCTGACAAATCGTATTTCCAGTGTTGGGTGGAATAACCTGCTGGAGGGCGAAGTGATGAATATCAATAATTCCCATTCAATTTTTAACCTGCAAGCTATTGAAGAGGATATCAGGCATCGCTATGAAAAGGGTGATATCCATCCCACCGCGCCCTTGTGGGGTAAGGGCAAGCCTCAGTCTCAGTTACAGCTTCTGGACATTGAACAGCGTTTATCCGCCGACTGGTCTTTCTGGTGTCAGGCTCTTGAAAATAGAGGTCTGAAGCAGCAACGCCGTGCGATCAGAGTTGTGCCCCAGGATCTGGTCTACAAGTTTGATGAGCATAATTTATACTTATCTTTTAACCTTCCAGCAGGATCATATGCAACCTCAGTATTACGTGAGCTTGTAGCAATACAATGAGAAATGTATTGCTTAAACGAGCAGTTTTTCAGGGATTGGTACTATACATCTGATGTCTGTCAGTGGTGTTAAGAATAGTGTCATATACTTAACGAGTTCCCATCTATAATATAGTCATCCTGGCTATATTATGGAACGCAAAAGAAAAAGTGTGATTTTTCTTTTTTCTGCATTTTAAATGACTTGTCATCATTCATAGGTAGGTACTTAAGCAAAATCAGGTGCGGATAATCGAGTATTTGTTCCAGAAGACGCCGTAAATACTTCCATGTGTGCTGAATGGACACCTATTAAGAACATTTATTTAGCACATCGCCGTGCCACAAGTGTCCATCTAAAAATGGATGGACACTAGCTAGCCATGGGTAAATTCTCTGATATTAAGTGACTGAATTGATCTAATAAAATCATGCAGATCAACAATCTTATTAGAAACACCTGTTAGAAAATGTTTTTTTTTCAAATTCCGGCATGTTAAGATGGCCGAACATTATAAAAATGATATGGAGTCGTCTATGTTTCGTCTATTATTACCTGTAAGCAGTTTTTTTCTGATATTGAGTTTTACCATAAGTACAGCAACTTTCGCCGCACCCGTGAGCGGTAAAAAATACAAAGATTGGACAATAGGTTGTGAAAAACTCGATGAGTCTTCAAAAAAACAACTGTGCCACACCTTTCTGAATGTTACTAACAAAGAAAGTAAGAAGCCTGTAATGCAGGTTGCAGTGGGGTACCTGCCTGGTCAGAATAACCCGCAGGTACTGATTACCTTGCCTTTGGGTGTCATGCTTGTTCCTGGGCTCGAGTTTTCTGGAGGAACGATGAAACCAGTTCGCATACCGTATAGTGTCTGTACGCCCAATGGATGTACTGCAGGACTAATCCTTGAAAAGGAGATGGTTAACAAGCTTAAATCAGGTGACAAGGGTAAAGTGAAATTTGCCTCTGTACAAAATCAGGTATTAGAAATACCTTTTTCTCTGTCAGGTTTTACCGCTGCTTTTAATTCATTAAAATAAAAATTATTTTTTAGGCCTAAATGCCTTAATCACACTGTCATTGCATTGCAGATAAGGCCCATCGATTAAATCAATACAATAGGGGATAGCCGGAAAAACTGCATCAAGGCATTCCCTGATGGATTTGGGTTTGCCCGGCAAGTTAACAATCAGGGACTTACCTCTGATACCGGCAGTCTGGCGTGATAAAATTGCTGTCGGAACATACTGCAGACTGACCTGACGCATCAATTCCCCGAATCCGGGCATTAATTTATCACTAACGTTTTCTGTAGCTTCTGGTGTTACGTCCCGGCTGGCAGGTCCGGTTCCGCCGGTGGTAACAATCAAGCAGCAGCCCTCAGTGTCCGCCAGCTCAATCATGGTTTTTTCTATATCGTCCTGTTCATCGGGGATGATGCGATAAACCGGCTCCCATTCTGACAGTAAATAGTCATTTATGCTATCAATAATGGCTTTGCCTGACAGATCTTCATAGACACCAGCGCTGGCGCGATCAGAAGCTGTAATAATTCCAATTCTGGCTTTCATTTAATATACTCAACTTATAATATACAGATTTTAATTCTAATTGATTTTCGAAGTATATTAAATTCAACACCCCTTTATTTATAAAAAGAGATTTATTTTCTTATAAAGTTGGAATGTTAAGTTATTCTAGTCTATGATCTAACATGTTTTTCTTTTGCCGGTCTGGCAAATGTGGTACTGTGTCAGGCTATGATTAAACACTTAATTTTCTTAAAGTCCAGGATAAATTTTATGAATCTTCAAATGCGTAGCTTCTTAATATTTTTATTATTTACATTTCCTTTTGCTATTGTCTCGGCTAAACCCGACGCAGACGAGTATACCTCAACTATTAATATCTTCAAAAATGCCGGTGAAAGTGGTACCTTTTTTGGTAAAAGTTATGGATATGCGGTATTTCCTACTATTGGTAAAGGGGGTATAGGTATTGGAGGCGCATATGGAAAGGGTAGAGTATATAAGCAGGGAGCCTATGTTGGAGACACCTCGATGACACAGCTAAGTATTGGCTGGCAGCTTGGAGGAGAGGCGTATAGTCAGGTCATCTTTTTTGAAGACGAGCGCGCATTCAATGAGTTTACTTCAGGAAACTTTGAATTCAGCGCCAATGCTTCAGCAACTGCACTGACGGCTTCTGCCGGGGCTACGGCTTCCTCTGCAGGAAGTTCTGCGGGTGCCAGCGGTGGTAAAAAAGATGCGACTACTGTGGGGAAATATAACAAGGGTATGGCTACCTTTACTGTCGCCAAAGGCGGTTTAATGTACGAGGCCAGTGTTGCAGGTCAAAAGTTTAAGTACACGCCGAAACAATAATATCAGTTCATCATTGACTCTGGGGGTAGGTGTGCCCAACATCTATCCCTGCATCACTCATCTGGCATTTTCCTCACAAATCTCACAGTAAACTATATGCTGCAGTTATAGCCTGCTATCATAGGTAGGTACTTAAGCAAAATCAGGTGCGGATAATCGAGTATTTGTTCCAGAAGACGCCGTAAATACTTCCATGTAGGCTTTTTATAGCCGTCCATGACTATAAAAACTTCTTCCACAAACACTCAATTATCCTTAAGTACCTACGTATGAGCCTGCTATAGCTATTGCCTGCAAAATTAATGTTTACTTTATTCCTTTGTTTTTTATATGTTCTATTACTCCTAATGATCAATTTGATTAGTGCAAAACTTTACTAAACTAAATTTTGGCTGTAAAGATAGTGCTTTTTGTGTAAATAAACCAGACAATTTGCTAATAATATGCACAGGGAGGGCAATTTTTACTCACTATCATAGTAACATATTGCTTTACCGATTTTCAGAAACTTTAATCTATGGGCTCCCATTATTGTGCAGAAATTAATATTCACTATGATCCTGTCATCAACGCTGGCTCTGCTGACGGGGCGTGCTGCGATTGCAACCAGTTATTTATTACCGTTGAATCCAAATGACAGTCTGGTTGGAGAAAATCCTCAACAGCCTTTGTATACTTATGCGAACGAGGAAGATACTTTGCTGGATGTTGCACGGCGCAATGATCTTGGTCAAAATGAGATCCTTCTGCTCAACCCTGAGGTGGACCGGTGGCTGCCCGGTACCAGTGCGAAAATCAGGATCACCAATAGCCGTATTCTGCCGGATACCCCCAGAGAGGGAATAACTCTTAACCTGCCTGAATTTCGTTTATACTATTATTCCAATCAGGGGACTGACAGACCACAGACGGTAACTACCTACCCGATCAGTATTGGCCGCCAGGACTGGGATACTCCTCTGGGACGAACCACTGTTAGCAGTAAAAAAGAAAATCCCACCTGGACTCCGCCTAAATCCATCAAAGAGGAACATGCTGCAAAAGGTGATATTTTACCTGATGTAGTTCCTGCAGGTCCGGATAATCCTCTTGGCCTGTATGCAATGCGCCTTGGAATACCGGGCTATCTGATACATGGTACCAATAAGCCCTATGGCGTCGGGATGAGGGTAAGTCATGGCTGTGTACGTATGTACCCGGAAGATATTGAACAGCTTTTTCCTGAGGTTAAAGTCGGATTACCAGTTTATATTGTTAATCAGCCGGTTAAAATAGGCTGGCTGGATGATACATTATATATTGAAGTTCACCCGCAAATGGAAGGTCATGAATTGAGTTATGAACACAGTCTGGAAGAGGCCTTAAACTTAATCAAAAAGGCTTATAGTACTCAGCTATCAGCTATTGATGCGGATGCATTACGACAGGCATTGGAACAGGAAAATGGCGTACCCACAGCAATTTCCAGACGCCAGCTTCGGGGCAGAGAAGAACAGCTGGATGAACAGTTGTTCTAAGGTAGTAACCAGGCTACCGCAGTTACAAAAATAACCGGGGTTTATGAAAGCTCATGAACCCCGGTTTATAGCATGCTACTTCATCATGATATAAATTACTGTCCATAGTTACCCGTCACTGGTAACATCTCAATAAGTCCATGCAGTTTAAGTTCCTTCCCCCTGTCAGGGGGAAGGCCAGGATGGGGGTTGTGTCTATAATCAAACACTTAACCCCCACCCTAACCCTCCCCCTGATATGGGGAGGGGATCTTGCATGGACTTATTGAGAAGTTACCGTCACTGTTTCTAAGCCACTGTTTTTTAATAGCATTGTTCCGCCAGTTTTAACTCAATATTTTAAAGATGGCGTTTTGCTTGATCCAACAGACAAAGATAGCCGTGGGCAGGCCACTGGCAACTGGATCTGCGAGGTGGGTGAACTGGATGCCACATCCCGAAAAAGTGATATATCTGCACTGAAAATTTTATCTAGCAGAAGCAGGCGTATGCCTGACCAATGAATTTGGATTTTTTAAGAATTAACTAACTAATTGAGGATTTTCCAACGAGAAAAACAATGTAAAAGTATTGACTGAAATCCAACACAAAAAGATACAGATTTTTAAAAAGGCGCGTAACTTGGAGACCGGTAACGAACCAAAACAGCCAGTCGAGGACAGCGTCTTGAAGGTCTCTTTATGCTCAGAGCAGACATTAATAAATTGGTGAAAATGACCTAAAGCACCAATTTTGTATCAATCATCTATACTCTCCAAATTCCATAAAGCGGCCATTCCTGATAGAGAAAATGTGCCGTTGAGCAAAAGCGGGTATACTCAGGTTAAAATATTCAGACTTTAGACTCTTATCTCTTGAGTACCCAATATGCCAGCAGGTCACAGAAACTATCTATCGTTGAAGCACGAACATAAGACTATTCCATATGGAGGTGTCGGCAAAATACGCAAAGATGGCGATGCGAATTATGGCTTCAAAGATATAAAAGGCAATAACAGACTTCTCGATACAATACCTGAGCTGAAACATGACCCAGCACTCATGGCACTAGTTCGGGTTATCAATACTCCGAAAACTGGAATCTTTTCAATAGGCTGCGTCAGTGATCGCTATGAAGATAAAAATCAATTCCGTCATTCAGGTTATGTCGAATTCTCATTTAATTCAAAATCATACATAGCGGATGCTGGTCATTATTTTCCGCTATTTTTTAATTTCGATCGTTTACTTGAAAAGAGTGATTTCGCCGTCAAGGTCGAGTTTAACTGGTCGATTCAGCCAGCAACATTTATCGATAAAAGCGTTACGGGTTATACCTGTACGATTTATCTGAACACCTACTTCGTTGAATCAGAAGAAGCGGCTAAAAAAGCATGGGAAGAGACGCTTAGCATATTAGGTCAACATCTGGGTAACATACCCATAGATCACACCGATTATATTTTTCTACAAAAGAATAAAAGCATATTATCTTAATTTGTTCGATCTCTTTTCTATACTGGATATTCGTTGAAGGGAAAATGCTTTTGTAAAACACCTTGAGGAGTCTGGATTTCCAGGTAATGAGTTTTTCAAAATGGTTAATATACTCATTATCCTTGAAAATGCAGGTTCATTGTCTGCGCCCTTCAGCCCAATCATGTATTATTCATACACTCATGGACTTCAGAACTTGACGGCTTCCCTGCATTTCCAATGATTTCGAGTATAGTAACGGAGCTGTTTGTTTCTATTTTCGTATCGGTTTTAATATCCCGTAAATCAATTAAAAAAACTGAAGTAGAAACCAGGTATATCAGTAACAATATCAGTATTTAAAAAAATAGCTTCATTGTCAACGCTGATTGGTTTTGATGACCTATTGCGATAGTTGAAGAGTTAGAGCAGTTCATGGCCTCACTTCCAGATAGCGGACATTTACAATTATTAAAAATTGGATGCAAGTTTGGTAAGGATAAGGCTCAGGCAGCAAATGAGTTAATGAATTCGTGTATTTCATGTCATGCAATGTGGAAACATAAAGTAAAATAGCCTATTTTCAAATGATATGTTTAGAACAAACATCCATATATCTATTACTGGTTTTACCGATTTAGGGAACAGTCCTCGATGAACCAGGTATCCCCACTTCACAATGCCACTTTTCGCAAGTTGTTTGCTGCCCAGGTGATAGCCCTGGTTGGAACAGGATTAAGCACAGTGGCATTAACACTACTGGCTTATGATCTGGCTGGTAAAAATGCAGCATTAGTACTTGGCATTGCTCTGGCGTTCAAAATGGTCGCTTATGTTTTTTTTGCCCCCATCGTGGGAGGAATTTCCCACCGCTTTCTACGGAAACCTTTTCTTATTAGCATGGATGTGATTCGAGCAGGAATTATTTTACTCATACCATTCGTGACACAGGTGTGGCAAATATATCTGCTGATTTTCTTGCTGAATGTTTTTTCTGCTGGCTTCAAACCCGTATTTTCCGCAACCATTCCTGATATTTTTACCGAAGAAAGACTGTATATACGAGCCCTTTCTTTGTCACGCCTGGCCTATGATTTGGAGAACCTTTTAAGTCCTGTTTTGGCGGGACTTGCTCTACTATTCTTCACTTATACGGGGCTGTTCATTGCTAATTCTGTGGCATTTCTAATTTCTGCCATGCTGATTATGTCAACGGTACTGCCATCAGTTCAGGAAGTTTATAGGCAGGGGACTGTGTGGAATGAAGTTAGTTTTGGAATTCGTTCTTACCTGAAAACCCCCAGGCTGCGTGGCTTGCTAGCCCTCTATATGGGAGTGGCTGGCGCAAGTGCCATGATCATCGTTAATACAGTGATTTACATTCGAGATAACTTAGGGGGTAGTAATTCTGATGTTGCATTGGCGTTAAGTGCAGCGGGATTGGGTTCAATGATTACAGCAATCAGTCTACCAAAGGTACTTGATCGTGTTCAGGATCGCCCTGTGATGTTATTCGGGGCAGTAATGATGGCAATCGGGCTGGGACTTATTTCTAGCAGCCCGTCATTTTTTGAAGTATTACCTATATGGTTCCTGATTGGATTGGGCTGGTCATTAGTGCAGACACCAGCAGGACGTGTGATAAATCGTTCCTCATCGCCTGCTGATAGGGCTGCTTATTTTTCTGCCCAATTTGCACTTTCCCATGCTTGCTGGCTGATATTTTATCTGATGGTGGGATTTATTAGCACTCGATTTGGTGTGGAAATAACAGCCTTTTTTCTAAGTATGAGTATTTTAGTATTTGTTGCTCTAGCGGCCATATTGTGGCCAAAAGATGATCAAGCTGTTCTTGTTCATGTCCACTCAGAGAAGATCCACGATCACAAGCATATCCACGATTCTCACCATAATCACAATCATCAAGGTTGGGAAGGCCCTGAACCACACTCTCACCCACATCGGCATCGGTCAGTGCGCCACTCACATGCATATGTCATCGATGATCATCATGCTACATGGCCTGAATCTCCTTCACCGTAAATATTTCACTATTTGAAATGGCTGCTTTTTTCCTATAAATATTTTCCTGGGAAAATTCTTCAATAGCAGCTCAGGGGCTTTTTTGAATTTAAAAAAAGTGCCTACCCAAAGAATAGGCACTGAGAATTTATACTTCCATTTGTTCTGAAATCTCTAATGCATCAGCCACTTCAACCCCCAAATAACGGACTGTACTTTCCAGCTTGCTATGGCCAGGGAATAGCTGAACAGCTCTCAAATTCTTAGTTTTTTGATAAATGAAAGCCGCTTTTGTTTGTCGCATGATATGAGTTCCATATTCCATGGGATCTAGACCAATGGATGCAAGCCATTTTTTAACGATCAAAGCATATTGACTTGTGGATAGATGCTCAGACTTTTTAAATCGACTTTTAAAAAGTAATCATGATGACTCAGCTGATATTCACTGATTAAATGACTCAATGAATCACGGGTTTGTTCTGTAATTTCAAAATGAACCGGTTGCATTGTTTTTTGCTGGTTTATAATGGTTCTATTAAGAAATTTACCACCAGGCATCACATCACTTACCCGAAGATTCACCAGGTCACAACCACGTAGTTTACTGTCAATTGCCATATTGAATGAGGCAAGCTCTCGGATATTTTTTTCCATCTTAAGTCGAATACGTATTTCCCATATTTACTTTAGTTTTAAGGCAGGTTTTTAACCAATAATTCTACTTTTATTCCAAGGGACCCTTTTTTTCTGAGTTAAAGTAAGTGTTGTCATTGTTTGTTTCTCCTTTATTGAATGGTTAATAAAGTATGAAACAGGAATCTTAATGTATTTTATCTACGATGCTTCATATTCTGAATGTTATGTAACGACAATTAAACACTGTTTATTGTCATTTATAAATTTTCAAAGTTTGCAGTATAATGGTTGTCTATGAGGATTACTTTCTTAATGTCATGCGGGAGATTTATTTATGCCAACTTATGATTATCGTTGCCCAAGTAATGGACGTGTTGTTGAAGTCAAACATCGTATGGCAGAAAAAGCCACTACCTGGGGGCAGCTCTGTGATATGGCGTCTATTAACCCAGAAGATACACCACTGGACAGCCCTGTAGAACGCCTTGCAACGGGCGGCAACGTTGTAACCAGCAACAGCCTAAACAGCGGTAATGAGCCACCCTGTGCCTCTGGTGGTTGCTGTCCTGGTGGAGCATGTGGAATATAGCTATAGGGTATCAACCCAGATACCGGCTATTCAGATTAATGCAACAACCTGGCGGAATGAGTTCCTTTCAATGATCTTACAACTGTAGATAATATGGTAGTGTTGACCTATAGCGATAATTTGAGGCTAAATATAATTTACTGTTTGAATTCCAGATAGCGGACATTTACAAATGTTAATAATTGGATGTAGGATGATTTTCTAATCCGGCAGCAAACGACCCACAGCGGACAATTTGGGCATCAGTTGCTGTATACCCGCTTCAGTGACATTCCAGACAATTGGAAAATGAAATATAGGGTATTCACAGACGTACACGTACCGGAACTGCCTGAATCTTTCTTTAATGATGGACTACATTTGTGAAAACATTATCTGACATATCTAGACTTAACTGTCAGAACGATTAATCCAGGAAGAAACTACTAAGAGATAAACATACGTAGGTACTTAAGGATAATTGAGTGTTTGTGGAAGGCAGATAATTGCTCCTGCATGGAAGTATTTACGGCGTCTTCTGGAACAAATACTCGATTATCCGCACCTGATTTTGCTTAAGTACCTACCTATGAAGAGATAAATAAGTGCAATATGAATAGGTTATAAAAGCAGCAAGGGTTTTAAGGATTTAATAATTTCTTTTAGCGGTAGCTGACTTGTACCTGCGACAACTAATGGCAATAGAGAAGCTGCTGATAACGGTAATAAGGTGGCTCGGCTAAAAAGCAGGGTCGATAGTTTTTGGGTTAGTGCATAATCTTTGGCTGGATCGGGACACTGCTCGCTGGTTTCTGCCTTTTCATCTGAATCAGCCATAATATTTCGCCCTATCGTTTCACGCTCTTTAGCACGGTTATGACACGTAGCCAGTGTATCATAAGCTAACAGTGTCTGATCTTTGAGTGTTCTCAATGGCTTATTAAATGCCAGTAACGGTAATGCGAACACACCCAGTACCAGCACTAGCCAGACAGGCATGATAAAACCATACGTGGTGGTTGTCATTTCGTTACTCATCAATGCATTTGCCACTGCAGCACCCAAGACACAACTTATGGCAAATACGAACATGGAATACGCATTGGGATATTGACTGATGAAGGCGAGTCCCCCGTTACCATCGGGATGGGTCGCCACCAGATTCAGTTCGAGCCGGGCTAACTCACGAAGCAGCATGCCCCATACCATCATTCGCCAAAACCAGCGAAACATTAAGAATACATAGATAGGGTTGCTGACAATGATGACCCACCAACCTGCCAGCGTCAGAGAACGGCTTTCATTAGTGATCTGTACCGACCAGCTTGTTGTGTCCTGAACCAGAAAATGTCCATAGAGAAAGAATATTGAAATCAGGTACCCGATAATAAGACAAACCGCTTCTGCAACAAAGTTGTCACGACGGCGTAATGCACGTGATACAGCATTGGCTGCACCCTGAAATGACTCAGGTGCGAGCAGGGGAGCCCGAACAAACTGTAACAGGTAGCGATTCAATCGCCTTTCAACCTGTCGTTCCATTAAAATGAATAAACTGGCAGCAATAAAAAACCTGGCCCACGCATTGAGATCAAGCAGATAAGCGCCTGATGCAGCTGAACCAGAGGCTGTACCGGAGAACAGTGTCATTAACAGCGGTACCCCCCAGCACAGCCCAATAAACAACAGCGCACGCCAACCGGCATGAAGCGCATGTTCATGCAATAGGCCCAGTTGCCGCTGCAGTTCATAAAAAGGACCTCCATGTGCCAGTAGAAATTGTTTAAATGTGTCTTCAGTCGTTATTTTGTCGCTGGCGGTTGCTAAATCCATACTTGATCCTTAACTAATTCAATACGTTATCTTCTACTCAATGCGTCGTCTTCGATACATGATTTCTTAATAAACTGAGCGCTCTCCAGACTACCCGAGTCGTTAACACTCTATGGAATTTCATAATTTTCTCCTGCATAAATTATTACCCAATAAGCTGAATTTATGGTGCATCCACTACAATATAAGTCACTGAACTACCCGAAAAAGCAGGTTTGTAATAGACTCCACCACAGGAAAAATAAGTTACACCTGCGGAATTAACGTTGGTACACCCTGACGGCAACGTAGCAACGGGTGTACCAACGGCCACAGATGCTGCAACCACTAAAGAAAAACAGTGGTGTTATTTTTTTTAACAGAGTTTTCATAATAGCTCCATTTATTTCATTGTATGAGATTTATCGAGTAATTGAATTTTCTCAGCCTGTTTGGGTACGACAAAATTGAAAACATCATCTGAAAATGCTGGTTTAACTTCCCAATCCATCAATAAACTGTATTGAGGACTACCCGTGGTCCATCGGGAGGTGATCACATAGCGTTTGGGCAGGGGATTATCACCGGTTTGTATCCAGATTTGCCAATCGACCTCGGTATTGCGAAAGGCCAGGTGATGACATTCCACGCTATCAATGATGGATTTACCGACATAAAAGCCGGACAACAGGCCATTAGAAAGTCTGGCATAATTATTCTCATATATAAGGACGGCCCCCGGCGTAATAATATCAAATCGCGCATTTGCCATGTCCAAGGCTTCAGAAAGATCCGCTGGCGCATCATCGACTCGCGCATAATAATGATGTGGGGCACTGTACAGGGTTAAGGATTTACCATCATAATACAGGCTTTTTTCACCCGTGTCCCCGGTGCGAGTGACATAGAGTTTATTGGGGCTTCTGACCAGGATTTTAACATTATGATGCATCATAATTTTCTGCCCGGAATCCAGCATGCTTTCAATAGTAGCCAGCGCAGTGACTTCAAATTGTTGAGTAACTGACAAATAGTTACTCATCTGTTTTAGAATTTTATTTGCTTCAGGCTCAATGACCTTTGCCGTAACTACCCACCCCATAGGGAGAAAAATATTTAAAAAAAGTCCTGCAGCATCCCGAATTCGTGGTGTTGCATGTAGTAAATCTAATACTTCAATGCGGTTCTCAGGCAGTTTTTCAGCCGCTGTCTATAAGGAAGGCTGGCCATCCATGATAATAACAACGGGTTTGATGTTGTTAGGGTTAGGTTGCTCATTTTCAGTCACAAACCAGGTAAAAATTTCCTCTGTTGCATTAACTTCCTGACCCTTTTCAGTCCGTTTTAAACTGGCTCTGACACGTTTGTTCATGGGTTTGATTCGAGGCGTATTGTCCTGTGACTCTGATGTGTTCCGGAACAAAGAATTAACAACATCCTCTGGTGTCCGTTTATTAGCTGCACTTGAATATAGACTGCCAACGACCGCCATTTTCTTTTTATCGGGTTTCGGGCCTTTTTTAGGTTTGTGGCTTAGGTAAACGCTTTACTGTGCTTCCTGATGACAATTCAATTTGATCACCCATATCGCCATCACCTTGTAATACAATAAATTGACCCAGTGCTTGATGACCCATTGATAATAATTTAGAAAAAATATCTTGTTTGACCTTATGAACCGCTGTTCCTTGTTTTGCCTGTTCGAAAATATAATCAAGCAGAAGCTCTGCTTCATCCATTAACATTTTTTGTTGCAAAAATGACTCAGGTAGGCTATCTTTTCCATTGAAGGTTCCTTTTTTCAGTTATTTATTTTTTCAGCAAAAAAACTATAACTGATGGAACCTTTTTTTCATATTAGGGTTTGATCTATCTTGTAATTTCAAATATTTATAGGCGCGGCCTGTCGGTCACACCCGTGCTACTTAAACAAAACTAAATTTACTGGAGGTTCCTCTCGATGAGATGTTTAATTAAGAATATTTCCCACGTTTTGAGTTTGTTGATAGTGGTATCCGTCCTGTCAGTTCCTGCCATTGCCGCCGACAAACCCAATATTCTTTTCATCATGGGCGATGACATCGGCATCATGAACGTGGGTGCCTACCATCAGGGTCTCATGGTCGGGGAGACGCCCAACATCGACCGCCTCGCGAATGAAGGCGCGAGGTTTATGACCTATTATGCCGAGCAGAGCTGCACGGCCGGCCGCACCGCCTTCTCCACCGGCATGCATCCGTTGCGGGCGGGCATGGTCATGCCGCAGCTTCCGGGTGCCAGCAGTTCGCTGTTGCCGGGCACGCCCGCGCTGGCAAAATTCCTGCTGGATCTCGGCTACAACACCGGCGAATTCGGCAAGAACCACCTCGGCGATAAATCGGCGTCGCTGCCAACGGCACACGGCTTCCAGGAGTTCTGGGGCTACCTGTATCACCTCGACGCCATGCAGGGGGTGAGCTTCCCCGACATCAACAAGTCGCCGACCGATCAGAGCATTGTTCCGCCCTGTAAGAATACCCCGGTTAAGGGTCTCCCAGAGGTCGCCGGTGCCGTGGATCCGATGACCACGCTCTGTATGACCCCGCCACGGCCGGTCCTCCACTGTACTTCTTCGGACGGCACTGAGCAGAACCAGAGCTGCAAGGACGAAGGGCCGTTGACGCTGGAACGTTCGAAGACCGTGGACGAGGAGATATCCGCCAAGGTCATCGACTACCTCGACCGCAACGACCCCGAGAAAACCGGCAAGCCGTTTTTCGTCTGGTATAACCCGGCGCGCATGCACGTCACCACCATGCTCTCGGACGAGTATCTGGATACGCTGGGCGAGAAAGGCGGTAAGGACTGGGGCATCAACGAAGCCGGCATGAAGCAGATGGACGACAACATCGGCTATGTGCTGAAAAAGCTCGAGGACATGGGCGAGCTCGACAACACCATCGTCGTCTTTACCACCGACAACGGCGCTGAGGGGATCACCTACCCGGACGGCGGGATCACGCCCTTCAGGGGCGGCAAGCTCACCACCTGGGAAGGTGGTATGCGGGCTCCGATGGTCATTCGCTGGCCGGGGCACGTCAAGGCTGGAACGAATCCGGACCAGATATTTTCCTCTCTGGACTGGGTGCCAACGCTGGTCAATATCGCCGGCGGGCCTAAGGGTGATGGCCTGAAGAAGCAGATTGAGGCCGGCAAGTACCCCGGCATCGTCAAGACCACGCTCGACGGTGTCGACCAGCGGGACTATCTTGAGGGCAAGGCAGATTCGGCACGCGACACGTTCTTCTACTACACCGGTGCACAGCCTTCGGCGGTGCGGCACAAGAACTGGAAGTTTTACTACACGATGGTTTCTTCCAATGCGCAGGATGCGTTCAGCAACCCGGTGACTTATCACTGGACCCAGGTCAACAACCTCAAGCGCGATCCCTTCGAGAGGTCGGTCGCGACGGTTGATGGTACCCTCATGGGCTACGGTGGCGCACTGGCTGCGCCGAGCACCGCGTTCATCTATGACTGGAACCTGCTGCCGATTGGGCAGCTGCTGTGGCTGAAGGAACTCGAGACATACAGGAACTTCCCGTCACTGCAGACTCCGGCAAGCTACAACCTGGATAACGTAATCAAGGCGATGCAGGATGCATCACACATCAGCCACGCGGGTCACTAACCAATCCGTTAAAGGATGTAATTTAGCAGTAATACAGCGGGCGGCCTGAAAGGGTCGCCCGTTTTTTTTCAATATGAGGACTTGAAGTAAGAAAGCTAATAGTTCCTTCGCATGCGCAATTTTCACCCGTGCAATTGCGCCGTAAACCCTTCTTTTCCTGATTTTGCCGGTGCCCGCGCAAGCTGATCCGTTGCCTTCGTGGAACTATGGTGAGGTAAAGATTGTACCGGCAGCGAAATGGGACATTTATCCAACGTCGATGGTGCACAACTGAATTTATTCATCAATCTCGGGACCAATTATTACCGGTCTGGTACGGAATTCGCGCCCGACCCTGGCCCTGCATAGTACTCCTACTTCTTCAATACCGGCTCCTGGAGTAATCAGAACACTGGTTTTAAGAGATCCCGGCTCCGTGTGATGGCCTGCTCGACGGCGATGTCGCCGCTAAACCGGGGCGTTGAAGCTGTAGAAAAACCTTCTTAAATGTCACGACTTTTAGAAAAATTTAGCCCCTTCCCAATTTCCTGGGTTGGGGCTTTCCTATAAGTATTGTTTCATTACTTTCTTAGAAATCCTTAAGAATTATCAGATGTTCTCTCTCAACATAGAACGCGAATAGAGTCTTTTCCTTTAAGGTTAAGCAATAGAGAGCAACTAAATGACTGTACTGCATATGATTTTATAAGTTCCAATTGCCCGGTTAGTGCTGAAAGCGGCATATTGAAACATTGTGCTTAATGGAAATTTAATTACATAGATTGGCTTCCATAATTTTGCTCTTGAACGGCAGGTATTGCTGAACAGCAGGTATTGCATACAGCCAGAAAACTGCTGTTTAAATGGCAGCTTTTTCATGTTGAGCGTTAGCCTCGGATAAATGCCGAATAGCTGTTGTGGGATCAGCCTGTGTGAAGACTAAAAGTTTAAAACTCTTATTGGGACAGTGCTACACTAGGGTAGCTATAATGCTTGTTATAGCTTACTTGTTTTCCACAAAAGACTTTTATTTGAATGATAAATGGAAAATTCTACCACTCAATTTTTTAAATCAGAGTTTTCACACAGGCTCGGACGGGAGCAGTAATTTTCATCCTGTTTCAAATTTAAACAGGAGCAGTGGGGGTCGGACCAGCACAACACGTTGATTTCTATGCAATCTTTCTCGATTAATCTCTGTTATTTCCCCTTAAACAGACCATTTTGCCCATAAAATCAGCCTTGTAAGTTGCTGGGGGTTCTTTAAGTACATGACCGCCTTCGGTTTCAACTGACTCGCGGTGCATTCCATGCACACCTAATCCTGCCTTTATCTCATCGACAAACTCAGAGCCACCTATAGCAAGACTTTCTGGCCATTCGCCATTTCGAATGTGTTGTCCGGATTGTAAACTCGCTTCAACCCATTGCCGACAGGCCTGGCGAAGTTGAATGGGATCCCTGAAACCAAATACGTCCCGCAATCAGCTGCATGCTCTTAGCGATCTCCCCGTCCCCACGATCTTTCACCAGCAGATGTATGTGATTGGATATCACCCTGTAATTCAGAACACAAAGGTTGTATCACTTTTTGGCTTCAAAAAGCCAGTATCGCCAACACCGACGATCACGTGCAAACTTGAGTAGAAATTCTTTCTTGTGACAACAGTGCGTGATGTGCCAAACATAATTTAACATAAAATATCGGTTGGCTCTTGGCATAGCACTTTCTCCTTTACCCGATTAACCTGAAAGTGCGGCCACAAACATCTGAAAATTATCGTTGATTCTGGTATCTAAAGAATCACCAATGTCGGGCAAAATTTCTTCAAAAAACTCATCAATTTTCTGTCGAAAATCTTTAGCACTATGAAAGCATCGATGCTTGGGCTATCTAAACTAATTGCCATCCTTCTGCTCTTAGCAGGATAGCTTTAATTCAATCACTTTCACGGCTATCCCGTGCATGTTTATGCCGCGACTCTAATTCTGTTTTTGGCTCCGCTGTTAAATTGATTTTACTCATTGCTGAAGTCTGATCTTCTCTAATGAAAAAATCAAGCACTTTCAAAGATCATGGGTATTAAAGTATTAATTTTGTCCTTAAAAATACCATTATAAGCGTTATTCTATCATCGTTTTAGATTATATTGCTTTTTTTTTCAGTGAGTTACTCAGATCCGACCCCAGTGATATCATTGATATACAAAATATCTTAAAGTTAGGAATGTAGTATTTCTTCCAGTATTTTTTACATGAATTCTATCCAGAAACCGATGTTCATAATAAGTTGCGTGTTATCCAGAAAGGAATTGAGAGCTGAAAATATCTTTATTGAGCTAGAATCAGAATTGAGGCATAATTAAACGAAAACTAGTCAATTACTTGTTGGGTAGACTGAGCGAGGTGTGTTCCTCCTCCCCAAGTCCGACGACCTCCGCGAGGCTTTCGCTTAGGTTATATAGTCTCACTAAATAATAACAATACATTTTTGTTACCAGATAAAAGGCCATTAGGGTACGCGGAATACGGTGTGGGTAACGGTTTACCAGTATTCATTTTTCATGGAAATCCTGGTTCAAGATTATCTTGGGGTTATTTTCCAGACTGTCTTTTTATAGGTGAAATTCGAATTATCGCTCCTGATAGACCTGGTTATGGGCTATCTGATTTCAAAGAAAATGCATTAGAAAGTTGGCCAGATGATATATGTAAACTCGCCGACCATCTGGGAATTGAAAAATTTTCTGTCTTAGGTGTTTCTGGTGGTGGCCCTTATGCTTTGGCTTGCGCTTGGAAAATTCCTGATCGCCTTTATTCAGTGGGATTACTTGGCAGTGTGGGACCCAATAAGCCTGAAGCTGTAAAAGGTGTCATCAAGTCACTTCGTGTCCTATGGAAAGTGGCCAAACCGTTTTTTTGGCTAGTTAAGTTGCAAATGAGGTTTATGGAAATGGTCGCAAAAAAAAATCCTGAAAAATTAATGAAGCAACTTAGAGATCTCGAGCTCTCAGACCAAGATAAAGAAGTTTTCGATAAACCTGAAATTCAAAGAATATTCATTCACGATTTTCCAGAAGCCTACCGACAGAATGGAATTGGTTCTGCTTATGATGCGACAATTCCCGGTATTTGGCCAACAAAATACCAAATTGTGTAACTACTCAGCAAATCAAGCCGCAGGAAGGCTAACCATCAAAAAGTTACAAACATATAAAATTCAAAGACTTATATTTTTGAAACTTAGAAGCGTATTTTGATTATTGTTGCAAGTTATTGATACCAGGTGTTTGTGGAAGAAGCTTATATAGCCAGGGATGGCTATATAGAGCCTACATGGATGTATTAACGGCGTCTTCTGTAACAAATTCCTGGTATCAATGACGTTTTAGAAATTACGCTGAGTAGTTACCAAATTGTAAGGCTAAATTTATTCCCGATAGAGGGCACTTGCGGGCAATGGAAAACATGAGTCAGGTATTGTCAGATTTGGTTGCAGATAAAAATAAAAGTCTTAATGATGCAAAACAAGCCTATCCAGAACGCGCAAACAACTCGAGCCTGTTAGCTCAAACATTAAGTGGGTTAAAACTAGCGAGATGAATATTTTTATATTAGATAAAGATATAGAAAAATGCGCACAGTATCACTGTGACCAACACGTAGTAAAAATGATACTTGAGAGCGCACAGATGTTATGCACAGCATTAAATAAAAAAGGATATACGACGCCGTATAAATCTACTCACGTAAAACACCCTTGCGTTCTCTGGGTAGAAGAATCTTATGAGAATTTTACATGGCTAAAAATTCTTGCTTTCGCGTTAAATACAGAATATCGGTTCAGATTTGAAAAGGATACCGATCATAAATCAATTTCTGTCATCAATGAGATTTCAAGCTTCGACTACGATAATCGAGGGCTTACTGAGTTCGCTCAAGCAATGCCAGATAAATATAAGATTGCGCGAGATGCTGTTAAAGCATACCGGCAGTTTTACGTGGGAGAAAAGATGAAGTTTGCTAAATGGACCAAAAGAAGCGTTCCCGAATGGGCACTAGAATCTTAATAGATGCCAAAGCGCACCTGACAAGGCGCCCCAGCGGAAGCATGAACAACAGCTAACAAAGCAAATGCACTCAGACAAAATAAAGCCGCTCCTCTTTGCTCTGCAACTTTATTTTCCGGTGATTTGAGGCGTTATGTGGCAAGTAATCAGAATGCTCCAGTAATTTGAAACAGTCGCAAAGCAGACGCTTATAACCTGATGATGAGGGTCTGCTGATGATGAGGGTCTGCTTCGACTTAGGATTCTTTGGCCTCTGTCACCGCACAAATTTGCTTCTCAGTACTCACTCAAAGAACAGACAGATGTCAGATAATCTTTATAGGGATCGAGCTGTTTCTCTCGACTGCGATCAGCGAGATAAGCGGTGATCTCATCTTCGTTCATCGATAGATATTTGTTGGCCGTGCGGCGTGAGATATCTAATTGTTCAGCGATTTTACGGCGGCTCAGGCCGTTACCATTATCAAACAGGCTTTTTATTTTATGGATCATGTTCCAGTCCTTCATTGAACTCCCGCACCTTGTTGTTAGCAAGGCGGGGAGTGTACATGTTTTAACCAATAACCTTAATCCTGGGTGGATCACTTTTATTGGCCAAGACTGGATTAGTTTAACTGGCCATTAACAACTGAAAAAAAACATCAAACCAAGAGCTAAAACGAATAGCGACAAGGTTGCAGGAGTGGGAACTGGCGTTGCAGCAAAGAATTGGGCGCGACTAAAATTCTCTCTATCAAAGATTGTATCTTTTGTCGCAAAGAGTGTGATTGCGCCGAAACTCCCACCATCAACATAAGCAAATGAAGCAGTAATCTCATTCGAAGTAGATGTCGTCTTGTCAACTGTCAGAGCAATTTGATCGTGCATTGATTCCAATGCAATTTCTTCGATCACTGACATAATTCCTGCCGGAAAATCAAAACGGACAAACTGGATCATCAGATCATTGAAGAGCGTTAGCGATACCAACATTCCCAGGTTATTGTTACCAGGAATATCACCAGTACCGTCTATCAGCATAATCCCATAGTGCTGACGTTGTACACTTGGCTCGATCAGGTCAAACAGACCATTATTTCGGATTGATTAGTTTACAAAATTGAGAATTAAATAAAAACAGGTAAGATAATGATCAACAGGGCCGCCAGCATGCTGGTTACAGGCAATGTAATCAACCAGGCAACGATGATTCGCTTGACTGTCTGCACACTGATTGATTGTATACCGCTGGCAATACCAACACCAATAAGAGCACCCACCAGTGTGTGAGTGGTAGAAACAGGCAAACCAAGCTGGGTGGAAGTGACAACGGTACCTGATGCTGCTAAAGAAGCACAGAACGCTTTGCTTGGAGTCAGCGTTGTAATATGAGTCCCCACTGTTTTTACGACACGAAATCCAAGGGTAGCCATTCCGACGATGATTCCAAGACTGCCAAGGAAATAATAGAAAACAGGTAGATTATAAATTTGCACGGCACTTGCTTCATTACTAATGGAATGAACAATTATCGACAAAGGGCTTATAAGGTTAGCGATATCATTGGCACCATGGGCAAATGCCATAGAACACCCGGTAATGATAGTCAAAGGAATAAAATACACTTCGATATCGGATGAACGATTAATCTTTTGCGTGCTGATGTTAACGAACATCATGCCAGACCCGGCAATTGTTGAAAAAATAAGACATTCGGACAGGCCTAGTTCCAGGTTGATAGCCGGAAATAATTTGCAGATGATGATCAATCCAATAGCGAAGCCCGTTGCGAAGAAAAAAATCGGCATCCAGAATCGAGCACTTTCAACAGGCGATTTTCTCCGTTTAATCAAAAAGAATATTAAGCTCATCAACGCAAAAGAAAAAATAGCTCCCATTAAAGGAGAAATAAGCCAACTCGCAAAAATATCTGTCAATCTTTCCCAATTAATCGCATCAGTACCATAAACAAAAATGCTGGAGCCGACAATAGCACCGATGATAGAATGTGTCGTGGAAACAGGCCAGCCTTTAGCAGAAGCAAAAGTCAACCATAAAGAAGTCGCCAGTAAAGAAGCTAACATGGCATAAATTAATAGCTTATTTGAGCCAGAGACCTCTGATTCGGGAGGTATCTTAATAATATCAAAACCCACTGTATCTGTGACATTAGAACCAAAAGTTAAGGCACCGGCAAGTTCGAATATAGCCGCTATAATAACAGCCTCTTTTAAGCCAAAGGCACGCGCACCGACAGCTGGCCCCATAGAATTTGACAGGTCATTTGCGCCAATTCCCCAGGCCATGTAAAGCGTTAAGACTATAGCTAAAGGAAAAAAAAATCCTTCATATCCGGTTAAAATTTCCATTGACTCATCGACACTTTTTATTTTAATGAAAAATCAATTATATTATCGTTGGACAAAATAACACCTAGGTGTTTCAGGCAGACGGCATAACTACATTATGGCATTAATATCACAGATTAACAGGTTATTGTTAATCAATGCTACATAAGTTCCAATTCACTATAAAGCAGGCATCGAATTAATTTATTATAATATTAATTAACTATTAGACAGATCATATCGTAGATTATTAATACACCGGTATTAAAGAGAAATAATTGTAACTACTCAGCAAACCAGACGGGTGTGATAAGGATAGGAAATTCAATAGTATTTTTCAATCTATAAATCAAAAATTGTGATGTTTCTGATGTTTCGCCTAAAGCATCTACTCTTGGTGAATCTGGTGATTTGTGGCAGAGAATTCAGAAAAAATGATTCGAAAGTCCGAAACACCCGTTTTAGCTGAATTTACCCAGTGTTTGGAACCCGTTTGGACAAGTTTGGACAATAAGGCTCCTACTCGCAATTTTTGGATTTTGCAGTATAGTCAGAAAATTGTTGTTGTGTTATTCGTTCTCACCAGGAAACACATTGATTGAATTCATATTCGGGAATAGACGCTCCATTCTCAGCAGCAGGCATATCCTGGTTGTAACCGTCCCAGCCCGGTGGTCCTCGTACCTGAATCTGGAATATTTCACCGATTGTAAAATAGCCGCTTTCCAACATTCAGCCTGAGGAAATAAAAATCATCCAATCGCTGCTTAGTACAAAAAGCGACTTAGTTAAGAACTAATCAATATTAAAATTTCAAATCGTAATCCATATTTTCCTGACTCATGAAATTGCCGCTTCACGCCCTTAGCGACACAGATAAGAGAATGCTAATTTTCCGCTAAGGGACGCTGGGCGTTAGTTATTTAAAAATGCTGAATGGCAGAAAAGGGACGAGTACGGACATTTGTATTAAAGATTTTTTAATTTCACCTGTGAACTGGTCTTGATGACCTATTCCAGCCATTGGGGTAAATCCACATTTTTAAGATGAATTCCCCAAAGCGACCTTCATGATCATCAAAACTGTTAAAAATACTTACGAAATCACGAAAAGTGTTTTAATGCATGAATAATGACAGTATTATAACTGATGATAGATGACTTGGAGTGATAAAGGTTACCCCGTACCAATTTCGTATAAGTGGGGTTCCGCTAGACAGCATGAAGATGATGATGACCTTGTAAAGTATATATTCAGTAAAATTATAGAAAAAGGCTATTTATGGATGGGTACTGATCAATTAAAAATCTCACTTGAATTTTTAATTGTGCAAGCACCGCTAAATTTTTTAATAAAAAGAAGAGATGATAAATGACTATGACAAAAAATGATGCATTAATACAGGTAGTTCTTGATCGCTTTGTAAATAGAAGATTACCTCGTATACTAGATCTCAGAAAAAAAGTAAAAAAAGGTGAATTACTTAACGAAATGGATATTAGTTTTTTTAATAAAGTGATGAAAGATAATCGTGAAAATCAACATCTAATTAAAGATAATGAGGATTTAAAAAAAGTGCTTTCTAAAGCCATACATCTGTATAAGGAGATTATTGAAATAGCTCTAGAGAATGAGAAAAAAGTAAGCATTAATTAGATGGATACTAACGAGAGATTTGAGAAACATTATCCATAAATCAAATTCCCTGAATTCAAGTCATAAGTGCATAACCGGTTAAGTCTTCTTGCTTGATCCCGGTCAGATCTTCAAAAACTTCATAGGGCGTTTTGAATTCCAGACATTTTCCGGGCCTGCTATTGAGCTTATGTACCGCATCAAAAACCTGCTCCTTTGTTACGTCAATCAACGCCATTGACTTAGGGAAATACTGCCTCAATAAACCATTAGCGTTTTCATTTTGTCCACGCTCTGTTGTGGTCTAATAGCACCGGACAGTTTAATAAGAGATAATATTTATCAATTATTGAGGTGTCATAATGGGACAGAAACGATCATACAAACAATAGTCTAAAGAATATAAAGAAGAGGCGGTAGCTCTGCTACGAGAACAGGGCTATTCAGTGCCAGAGTCCACTGAACTGGGAAGGCAGGGAAATTATCCGTCCGTTGATGCTTAATTTCAATGGCACGAATGGTTACGAATGCGTATCCAGGAGTGATTTTTGCGGAGTATCAGTTTCAATTTCCAGAGAAAAATTCTCGCGCATCGCTGGGCGGTTAGAGCTGCCAGCGACACAATTTATCGATGGCAACTTGCCACGTCTTTTTTCAGACGAGAATTATGCACTTGGTGAATTTCGGCAATACCTGCACGGCTTATACGAGCGCTTGCTCAAAGCCCGGTCACCGAAGGAACAACATTTTGCTCTAGTGGAACTGGATGAGGAGTTGCCGGTTCTCTTAATCACTGCGCTAGCAGAGTCTACGGGGAAATTGTACAATCAGCCGCTGAAAGTCCGCCAGAAGGGACTGCTCCTGGCCGTTGAATTCATAGAGAAAAACTATCAATACAATCCAAATATACCGGACATCTGTGCTGCTGCATGCTTGAGTTGGCGAAGTCTGGACCGTGCTTTTAAGGAATACTTTGGGTTCGGACCCAAGCGATACCTATTAAATTTCAGACTATCTAAGGTTCGACGGCAATTAAAGTGCGCGCCACCCCGCACAAAAGTAGTAGATATAGCCAACGACTGGAGTTTAAGTCATTCAGATATTTCTTAAGACCAGATATCTGGTAAGCTCTCAGGTATGAATTTTATAATAAAAATATTAAGAAATATTAGCATTTTCTCAAACTCGCCTATGTCACTGAAGCACTCATACATCGACTGAACCCCCAATCGTCGGCTTCCACCACCAAGTAGACATTCATAAATTGGTAAAAATGACCTAAAGTACTAATTCAAGATAAAACATTTTCACCCTCTTAAATTCCATAAAGAAGAAATTGTAGATGTTTTAACATGAAGATTTTAAACATCTTCATGTTAGCTCAACTCCCATATATGGCTTTTAGTTATAAACTTAAAAAGTCATCCGATTGGCGAAAATAGCCATGGGCAATTACTCGACTACCAGTTACAATAAAACACGAGATAAACTAACAATTAAAGCACAATTGCCAGCAATACTACTGATTTGGTCCACTACAACCTAAAGGTCCTCTCATGAATATGAAGACATACACTGAATTTGATTTAGCGGGAGCCGTGAAGAAAGCGACTAAGAAACACTACTACATTTATCTTGAGCTTGATGATAATGAACGCATCCAGTTTTGCATCAATAAAGATGATACAGACGAGTTCTACTGCTTCAATGATTTATTCGGAGTGTTCGATTATCTGGAAAAGCAGCCAGACCTAGAAGATTGAATAATGAACGAATCATAAAAGATTACAGCTTTTGACCTATTGTATTAATTGAAAGGATACCTCAATTCATGATTTAACTTCCAGAAAGCTGCCATTCACAATTGTTGAGATAAAGGGGTAGAGAAACAATCTTCACATGGTATTCAGCTGCCTTAATTGCAGGAATGCATGCTAGAAAAGTTAGATTTATCTGCAATTTCCTACACATCCAAACATCAATTTCTTACAAATAGTTCATACCTGCATATTCTGGACGATCGTGAACACTTAGGGTAAAAAGACGATACGCCAATGTGTGGACAAGTTCAGGTGTTCACGATGGATCAGAATTGGTGTTCATGATGGATCAGAATCGGTGTTCACCATCAGCAGAATACGCATCAGGGCCACCATCGACATATCCATTCCCTGTTCTTTAAAATAACTGCTATATTACACTAAATATTCTAAGGAGGCCTCATGAAACAGTTTGTCTTTCTAATAATATCATTGACACTGTTACATTTTAATTCGCTATTCGCGGAGCCAGTAACGGAGGTTAGTTGGGCAACCGCGACCAAAGGCGGGGGGTTTCAATTATTTGGTAAGAATATGGCTGAAGTCATCAATGCCACTGACAAGAAACTGCAGGTTAACGACATCGCAACCAAGGGCAGCCGTCAGAACCTTAAACTACTGGAAAGCGGTCAAGTCGATGTCGGTCAGGTGGAAGGTAATGCAGCACGCATCGTATTGGACGGTGTTGGGCGTCCACCGGCAAACCTAAAAGTCCTGTCAGTGATGTATCCCAATCCCGGCATGTTTATCGTACGCGGTGATTCAAATTATCAAAGCATAGAAGATTTAAAAGATCAGCCCATTGCCTTTGGCACAAAAGCATCCGGGTTACGCATATTAGCGAATGATATGCTTGATGGCCTAGGGATGAAATCTGATAAAGATTTCCAGCAGATTATTCTCAAAAAAGCCGCAGAAGGCTCAAAGTTGGTACTGGACGGCAAGGCCGAAGCACTTTGGGGCGCAGGCATTGGCTGGCCAGGATTTGTTAAAGTGGCTAATGGACCAACGGGTGGACGATTTATTTCACCATCGCCACAACAGATCGAACGTATCCTTAAAAAATACCCCCATCTACAACGCATGACGGTACCCGCAGGTACTTACAATGGACAGGAACAAGACATCAATTCCATCGGTCAGTGGTCATTAATTCTGGTAAAGCCTGACCTCAGTGATGAAACTGCCTATAAACTGGTAAGGGCTATTCATCAAGGACATAATGCACTTGTCAGTCGACTGGCACAGGGCAAATACACGACGGCAACAAATACCGTGACATATGTACCTACCGAAAGACTGCATTCGGGTGCTGTAAAATACTACCAGGAAATCGGACTGCTGCCAGCAAACGCTGGCATGGTAAAAATCACACCATTGGGGAGTCATGACGGTGAATTCTGTCGTTACGACCGTGCCATGGTGCTGGAAGATCCAGATGGTACACGCCTGCTTTATGATGCAGGTCGCACAGTTGCCGGACCAGAGGATCCACGCCTCGGCAAGATTGATGTCGTACTGGTCAGTCACATGCATGGCGACCATGTCGGTGATCGACATATAACCAAAGTTGGAGCAGGGACATGTGCCTTACCTGATATGTCAGTAAAAGTTGTACCCAATACCAATAGTGTCAATATCGCATTGAAGCATAACGCGACTATTGTTACCGGTAGCGAGATGCCGAAGTTCTTTGCCGGTAAATTAAAGGCACTTGGCGGTGATCCAAAAAAATCACAGTTAGTACGTTTTGGTGGTTCAAGAAAAATTAACGGTGTTACCATAACCACCGTACCCGCCGCACATTCAAATGGTATCGAAGGAGCAATGATTAGCGGCCAGCTTGGTGAATTGCTCGCAAAATCCGGACTAACCGCATACGCAGGTCCACCTACTGGCTACGTCATTACATTTTCCAATAACCTGAAAGTTTATCTTTCTGGCGATACTGGCATCACAGCCGAACAGGAAAGCGTGGTTGGTAAACACTACGGTGTACAACTCGCTGTGATCAATATCGGTAATACCTTTACCACCGGCCCCAAAGAAGCTGCATACGTGATGAACGAACTGGTCAAACCCAAAGCCGTAATTGCATCGCATGCTAATGAACAAACAACCCAAAACGGCAAGCTGCTTCCTCACACCCGAACCGAGCAATTCATTAAGTCTAGCAACATGCCAGTACATATACCAATCAGTGGTCAAACCATGAGTTTTGATGGACAGGGGACGTGTAAGAAGGGTTGTTAAGGAATGTAACTGGCAAAATGCATCTCAATGGCGATGGTCTGCCTAAAGGGAAATGCCTTTAGTATTGCCAGCCATTGGCTTCTGATGGGGTAAAAGTATGGATTATTTAGTAATGCGAGGTTGTTAATGGTAAATATTCGTTTATTGACCCAAACTGTGTGAAAATTCAATAATGAACCGCTCCGATTTTTCCGGAGGGTGTTTAGTTTGAGTCAAGCCACCATGGCTGCCCCTTCAATGCAAGCAGCCAACAAAAAACGTAACTTATCAATAAGTCCGTGCAGTTCAAGTTCCTTCCCCTTTTAAGGGGGAAGGCTAGGATGGGGGTAATGTGTTTAATCAAGAACTTAACCCCCACCCTCCCCCCGATAGAGGGAGGGGATTTTGCATGGACTTATTGAGAAGTTACCAAAAAACCCCGTAACTCATTGAATTACAGGGCTTTAAAATGGTGGGCCTGGGGTGACTCGAACACTCGACCTGCCGATTATGAGTCAATTGCCTCGCCCTTATAAATCAAGTGCTTAAGTTAATTCATTTTACGGAAATAAGTCGTTACAGGTACTTGAATATCAACAGTTTATGTTCCGATTTTATGGAGTATTTCTGAGGGATTTTTATCCTGCATGCCTTAGTAGCCATATACAATTAGATTGAAAATTCGTATATATTAGCGCATACTTGTAATAACAAATGTAATAACAGGAAAAAAATGTTAAAGGTGAAAGTTACAGCTATTGGTAATTCCATGGGAATATTATTGCCAAAAGAGGCGCTGAATAAGATGAAAGTCGCTAAAGGAGATACTTTATACCTGGTGGAAGGCCCTGAAGGTTATACCCTGACTCCCTATCAAGAAGATTTTGAAAATCAGATGGAGGCTGCTGAAAAAATCATGAAGCGCTATCGAAATACACTTCGAGAGTTGGCTAAATGAAAGAACCAGTTTGGGTGCTGGAAGACATAGTATTAGCAATACACACTATGCTTCTATCTGAACATGGCGGTGGTAGTGGTATTAGAGATGAAGGGCTGCTTAAATCTGCCCTGGCCCGGCCAAAGCAAAAGTTTAGCTACAATTCTGATACCAGTATTTTTGAATTAGCAGCAGCCTATAGCTTTGGTATCGCCCGAAACCATCCATTTGTTGATGGCAATAAAAGAGCGGCATTTACCATCGGTACATTATTTTTAGAACTTAACGATTATAAATTAACTGCTTCAGAAGCAAATGCGGCAATTACATTTGAAAATCTTGCTTCAGGTGAAATTGATGAAAACAAACTGGAACAATGGTTTAAAGAGCAAAGCTCAAAAGTATGACGATATACTTTTTAATAAAATACTCCGTTTAATGATTTTTTAAAATTCTAGATTGTATACGGTAATTCGGCATTTTTATAAACCTGTCACTAATGGTGTAATTTGAACTGACTGATTATGCTCGCAGGTATCAGATAAACCTTAAGTAATATAGTTATTCGGCATAATTTCAAAGCTAACGGTAATTTTGAAAAAGTAGAAATTACAAATCTATTCAATGTTTCAATTACAAATTTTTAACTTTTCGCACAGAACGAAAAATTTATTCATTCAATATGACTAATTGTAAAATCAGATGCTGGACATTTTTTTCCAGATTTTTTACCGGAGAATCGTTTAACAATTAATGGCGTATTTTTATAAGCCGTTTGATTCGGACCATTCTCTTAATGTCTCAAGAATATCGAGTGCAGACCGTCCAAAATCTGTTAATTCATATGTCACCGCAATGGGCCGGTCACTAATAACTTTTCGAATAACCATTTCACGCGACTCAAGCTCTTTTAACCTTTGATCGATCATTTTTTACTTGCGCCACCTAACATTCTAGTCAAATCATTGAAACGTACAGGCCCATCTTTTAAATGGTGGATGATTGATCCCGTCCATTTTCCGAAGGTCGATTAAACAAAAAATTAGTTGAATTGGCTGATGAATTAATAACTGCCAAAGTTCATAAGACCCGAGTTATCAGCATAGATAATGATTGGAGCATTGAGAATGAACTTGAAAACCACCTGTGGGCAGACACGATCTTATTACAATCACCCGTAAACTGGATGGGAGTTCCTTGGACTTTTAAAAAATATATGGATGAAGTTTATACCGCCGGTATGGCAGGCTAATTATGTAAAGGAGATGGTCGGCATCATGAAGCGCCTAAAAAGAACTATGGTGCTGGTGGTACTTTGACAGGAAAAAAATACATGTTGTCTCTGACTTTCAATGATGAAAGCGAGTATTTATTCCAAGGTAAAAGTGTTGACGATCTGTTTTTCCCAATGCATATGAATTTTAGATTTTTTGGGATGGAAGCACTCCCTACCTTTGCCTTCTATGACGTTATGAAAAATGCGAATGTTGAAGATGACTTTAAACGCTTTCGAGCGCATATTGAGAAAAATATTTAACATCAACTAAGACATCAACTTATATGAGCTATATTAATTCATCCGTGAGTATCATTATTACATTTGAATCAACATTTTTTGACAGACCAGAATATATTAATTGGCATGACTTTAGGCATTTTCCCTTATTCTTTTCAAATTTAAAATGGACATTGTCTAAGGATGTCAGTAACTTAACTCATGAAAAAGTAACATCTCAATAAGTCCGTGCAAGATCCCCTCCCCCTGTCAGGGGGAGGGTTAGGGTGGGGGTTAAGTGTTTGATTATAGACACAACCCCCATCCTGGCTTTCCCCCTGACAGGGGGAAGGACTGTTGTGGTCTAATAGCACCGGACAAACGCAAAAAATTGCTGAGATTGAAGTTCGACATCCTGATTAAATCTTAATCTACTTGTCGCGGTATATTCCATTTCCCCTGGTAGCATCCATGGATGCTCTTGCGTTAACAAAATCCAATCTGAAAAATGCAAAGTTGGTACATTGTTAACGTATTGTTTAACTTCTTCTCCCTTAGGAAACAATATTACTTTACTCTTATTCCATAAAAATTAGCCAGGTCACTAAATTCCTGGCTGGCAATAAAAGCATTAATCAGTCCAGGTCTGGTCAGCCCGCCGGCCAGCTGCCCCAGCCAATAGTTCTTGCCCGTTTGATCCGAAGCCCGATTAAGAATAGTTTGGTACGCAATATCTATAAAACTACTGTCATTGTAATTTAGCCTGCTAAACTCGTTACTGAAAAAGAAGTTTCTGGCAATGTCACCTGCGGATTGAGAGCCACTGTTTAATTGCGCCACCCAATAATCAAACCCCTGGACATCCGCTTTACGTTTTAATACCTTCTGATAGAACCTTAGCACAAATTGTTTCAGTTGATATAAAGCCTGGTCGTCCTGGCTAAAGCCGATGATAGATAAACGCTCGGCCAGATCAGTAAACTCCTGGCTCTTCAGAAAACCATAGAGCACCATATCTCTAAGCCGTCCGTTCTGAAGTCTGGATACCCAGTAGTCCCTGCCACTCTTATCTGCTGCTCTGCCCAATATCGATTCATAAAGAATATTGATAAAGGCAGCATCATCAAGATTTAAATCTGCAAATTCCTGACTATAAAAAAATCCCTGTACCACATAGGCAGCAGATTGTGTATGCAGCATGTTTAACCAGTAAGCCAGGCCGTCTCTATCAGCAATACGGCGTAAAATATTCTGATAAAGCCGTTCAATAAAAGATTGCAGTGGTAATGGCGTTACCTGACCAGGATCGGGTGCTCTAGGCGACGCATATAAACCATTTGGATAAAAGTCTTGTACCAGTTGCGTATAAATGGCCTGTTTATAAATTTCCTGTCCTTGCCGATTAGGGTGCACCGAACCCAGATGATCCTGTTGATTTAAGAGTGATTCAGGGATTCTTACTACCCAATGATTATCAGCGCAATACCCATGTTTTCTGCTTGCTGAGCTGATGGTCTGTCCATTAATACCCGTTTCAGTAATAAATTTCCATTGATATTTTGCTGCCGCTGCTGCAGTTTCGTTTCGTAAAGTGCTGCCAACAACTGTATCTGCCCAGAATATTTCAGGTAATGTAATGCCGGGAATGTTTTTTATTTCATGACCTAAAGTTGTCGTCTGTGACGGGTCCCAGGCGCAATAATCCCCGTTATCATCCCCTGTGGGGTCGGGATATTCGGTAAGATAAACACGTCCGCTATCAAGTGAGGGGAAGTGTTCGTCTTTCTTTAGCTCAGCATTCAGATTTTGCCATTGTCCAGGAAGGCGTGTTAAAGCCTCATTAAATGTAACTAAAGCAGTCCCTGGCTCTGATTCTGATGCTGCTTTGTCATAAACAGACAGGCATAGCTCAGTAAACGAAAGCTTTCCTGCAGGCAGAGATGAACCGAATAAAAAGTTGACAAAGGATCCCGGATTGCAATTTTGCTGCACGGCCAGTTTCTGGGCATCGGTAAAATCTTCTGAGGGTGGTAATGCCGTGGTATCATGACAGGGTTCACCAACAATACAATTTTCAATGATCGTGGAAAACTTCACATCATTACCGCCAATAGAAATCACGATAGCATCGACCTCTCGACCAGCAGCAACCTCAGCGGCAGCCTTAATTTGTGATGTTATTTTCGGCAAAGCCGGAAGTTCTGGTAAAAGAAGCGATCTGATTAAAGGTTCCAGAATTGCATTTATAGGTTGTCCACCGTGAACATCATTCAAGCCGGTACTGATTTTTGCCCCTGAACAGGATAAATGCACTAAGGTTACTGAAGTATGCGGATCTGCCTGCTCAAGGGCTAATGCGGCACGTGCCTGTCCAGAGATCATGGAACGATGACAGCGTAAGGCTTCACCCGGCACGGCACCGTTTAACACAATCTCAACAAAGTCTGGTTCATCTGTACCCCATGATGGCGGCGTTTCTGTCCATACGGGTAAGGTATTCAAGTACTTGGTCAGGGCATTGGTTTTGGCCGTTTCCCAGGCCTGCTGCAGATCGGCAATAATACTTTCCAGGCTGGCGAGTGCATCTTTTGCCTGCTGCCAAGCTGCAGCCGCATTATCATAGACATTTTTCGCCGTATTGAAGCTGTTCCGGGCAAGATTTACGGCGCTCCTTTTTGCATCCAGGGCCAGAGTCAATGCTGAAAAATTCTGGATAGTCGCGATCGCAGAATATAAAATAACGGCGGTACTTCGGGCAGCCAGAAGAGCTGCTTGTGCAGCAATGAGATCTGTTTCAGCGGCTGCTAATTCAGTCTTTGCTATAGTTAGAATAGCTAATCTGGCCGCACAGTTAAGGAAGGTACAGTTATTATAATCTCTCTGGGCAGCATTCACTTTGGCCCGTTTGTCGGCAACATTCCGTTGAGCCCTAATCACATTATCACGTGCAGCTATTACGACTGGATCGTTTTCGACCCGGGTCTCAATTATAAGCATCTCATCAAGATCTTTTATCAATTGATTAAGATCATTTTCAGCCTGAATAAGGGTTGCAAGTGTGTCCTGATAAAGTTGATTGGCGGCCCGTTCAGTCTCTTCCAGTCCGGGCAACTGAACCCAGGCGGCATCCAGCTCATCTGAAATATTGTCGACGAGTTCTACGAGCACATTAAATTCGGCATGGGCATCCAGGCTGACGGGTAATAACGGGTTGCCTTCCCCGGAACCATAAGAATCACCCAGGGCGATAATTAGCCAGTCCTGTACGGTGATTTCCTGTTCCAGCGTTTCACTGGAACCCTTTTCATCTGTCAGCTTGAGTGCTATCAGATACGTGCCTTCCTGGGGAAATGTATAATCGAAAGTGCATTGATTGACGACACCGACAGAGACACTATCAACAAACCATTCATAGCTCACGATCGTCGTGGAAATAGTTGAGGCCGTACTTGCACAGGCATTGAAATTCACGGTCCAGCCCGCAGGCGGCAGCATCATCGCATTGGGGTCATATTGCGGTATAGGAGAACCTGGATTAAATCCGGGAAAAGTCTGATTCTCGAGTAAGCGATCCGGCATAGACCAGTCAAAAGCTGGATTGTGATGTGCTGCTGACGTTCCTGGATAGATTGATGATGCGGCAACGACGAACAGCAAAACTATTAACAGAAAAGCAGGATAGTGAGCTGGATTTTTATATTGCAATGAATAGGGCGTATCCGGGTTATTCTGGTTTGATTTGATAATCATGCTCATTCCCTTTTTTCTTAGTTTTTCCGGATCTGAATGGAAACCAAAATTTATTTAGAAAACTTGCACTGGAATAAATTAACTGATACCAGGGGCTGTTGATCTTTCAGATGTCAGACTGATTTTAAAAGGATAGGCAATTCAATGACATTTTTCAATCTATGACTCTAAAAGGGTAACATTCCTGACGGTTTCCCAACGTATATTTAGGTGTCTGGAAACAGCCTGAATACTCATATGACGACAAAGCCCATTAATCATATGACAAAATCGTTGGGTAAAACGACAGTCCTTGTCAACATAATTACAGTGTTCTATACGTCGTTCATTTTTACTGATAAAGACTTGAGCTAACTCAATTTCCAGATAGCAGGGATAGCTTCTAAATGGGATATAACGAACTTGCCTTTGAATATACCGAATAACTGTTCCTTGCTGCCCCGTTAATGGATCGATTACTTTTCTACGCTTATCTCTTTGACAGATTATATGAACTGTCATGTGGTGTTTATTTAGCGCTATTTCATTGACTCTCTGACCGCTCAGTCCCAGAATAGTGGGAGAGATGTTGATGCTTATATTTCCTATTGCTTATAAAACTGTGAGAAGCTTTATATTTCATCAGGTTTCGTGAGTATAAGTATCTTTCTTCACTCATCAAGGCGGTGAAAAGCCAAATATTCTGAATATTACCCAACACAATCAGGTCAATAGCCGCTTCATGTGGTGATTCACTGTCGTTGCTACGAGCTAGTTCTATCGACCCAAGACATTTAGATTATCTACTTCTCAATTTGGTGGTTTACGTCCCACAACGGCGATTCAGTATTTCTACTGGCTAACGTTTAAAGTCAGGAAACAGTAATTTAAGAACTTGGCATTGAGCAACTGAACCACCAACTCTATCATCAGACCATGGGCTCCCGTGCTGGGATGATTACATCCAGGAGCATATACCTGATTGTGAGTTCAATCAATGTGTTTCCTGGTGAGTGTTTCAATACATACACCCTTTTTTGATCATACTGCAATTTTCCGAATTTGTGAGTAGGAATTTTCACGCCCAAAAATCGGAAGAATTCAGCCAAAACAGTTTATTTAAGTTTTCACGTCCCCACGGCAAATCTATCTACAGAATTGACGGTATATTATCTATACTAATTATTGATTAAACAAATTTTGTAACTATTCAGCGTATTTAAGATTTGTAACTTCTCAATAAGTCGGCGCAGTTAAAGTTCCTTCCCCCTTCGAGGGGGAAGGCCAGGATGGGGGTTGCTTGTATCATCAAGCACTTAACCCCCACCCTAACTCTCCCCCTGATAGGGGGAGAGTATCTTGCACGGACTTATTGAGAAATTACTAAGATTTTCACTAAGTGATTGATATCAGGTGTTTATGGAAGGCAGATAATTGCTCCTGTATAATCTGCATTCCCTACATGACCACCATGGATGTGGGTCAATAAATACCTGATATCAAACACGATCTTAGATATACGCTGAATAGTTACCAAATTTTTCACTTAACTGCCCAGGAACTCTATTGTTGATAAAAACAGTAACTCGCTTTATTGGTGGTATTTTGCTGATTGTACTGGCAGTAGCTATTGTTCTGTTTATAGTTCAGCCAAAAATCCCTTTGAAATCAATGACCGGTCCCGTTTCTGCCCTGCTGACTTACCTGAGTGGCAGTAAGCAGGTTATAAGCGGAAATTATTACATTACACCGGGCAGCTGGACGACGTTGTCTATAGAAAACGGTTTTATAGCGTTGATCGACAAAAACAGTACCCATCTGCAGGCTGAAATCAAATCTGCAGAGACGACACTGCATCTTTGGTCACTGTTCAAGAAGCAGATCACACTGCATGATTTCTCCCTTCATGATATGGCTCTGGATGTTACTAGCGTAAAGAGACAACAGCGTGAGCAGAACGAAGAGCTCGCTTCCTCAAGTGCAAAAGAACTCCCCTTCGTCTTGAATCGGACAGGCCCCATTGATTTAGCAAACATCTCAGCCGATATAAGCTTCGCAGAAGCAGACAGTCCAATCAGTTTGCAGGTGCTCAAAGCTACAGGTGAATTTAGCAGTGAATCACCGGGATATTTAAAACTTGAAACTGACATTAACGGTAATAATTTACATACTGAAATTAATGGGGGGCCGTTGAGAAATCTGACTGTTAATGGTGCTAAATGGCCATTTTCTATACAGCTGATGCATAAAAGTGTTAAAGCCAAAGTAAAGGGTTTATTCTCATCAGTTATGACCAATCCCGAATTGCGCGCTGATATTAATATCAGCGGTGAGCATAATGACGATCTTGCATCGCTGTTTGGTTGGCATGGTACAAAAAATCAGGCTTTCAACATTCAGGGAGATGCTGCATTTTCGGCTCAGGAAGCCAGCGTAAATCTAACCACTAATCAAGCGGGGACAACCGATTTACAACTGACCATGACGATAAAAGAGCCAGGATCTGAAAATTCTCAATATGCGGCTGAATTAAAAGGTAAACAGTTAAATCTAGATACCTTATTGAATATTTTTAGTTGGCACGAACAACATACTGTAAATAATAAGATTAAAACAGAAAACACAACGATTAATCGAGACGATGACCTCTTTATGGATTTTCCTCCTGTAAAAGACATGAAGCTGAAGCTAAATCTGGAAGAAATGGTATACAAGGGAAACATTATCAACAATTTCAGCCTTAATGCCGGAATGAAAGATGGCTTAATGCATGAAGCCCCTTTCTCATTGAGGATTGACGAGGCTGCTGTCTCAGGACATTTTTCAGTCAATAAAGTGAGTCAGGAGCCGTTGTTTTCACTGCATCTGAATAGCAGTGATTTAAATATCGGGGCATTACTTAAAAAACTGGAACTTGCCAATGATATTTTTTCTCATATAGACAATGTCCAGATAGATATTAGCAGCCAGGGTAAAACAGTGGGTCAGCTAATCGACAACTTTGAGCTATCTGCCAGAGCTAACAATGGACATTATGAATTTCACGATGTCGACACAGGTCTAAACCAGAGCATCATGCTCGATAACGTAACATTTGTAATCTCCCCTGAGGAAGCTATGAAGTTAGAGATGCAGGGTCGTTTTTCCGAAAATACAATTTCATTTTCACTTAAAGCAGCTCCTTTTGCAGAACTTTTAATAGTTGACCAGGCCTGGCCCTTCTCTTTTGATTTCAGACATAAAAGTGTTTCTCTTATAGCCGATGGTACTATTTCCCATGTCACAGAGAATCCCAGGTTAAGCGCTGATCTGTCCTTGTCGGGTGAGGATCTTGATGAATTAGTCTCCCTGTTCGGCGTTCATACTTCACTCCTTCAGCCATTTTCACTGCAGGGTTACTTATATGTTTCACCTGAAGTTTCTACCATTGGTTTTACTCAGTTGCAGCCCGGAACTGATAATCTTACATTTTACGCCGCTGTTAAAAATATTGAGGAAGAAAATAGCCAATATACTTTCGCAATACAGGGCAATAAATTAAACCTCGATGCACTGAAAGCTGTGATAGCACCGCTAAGAAAGCAAGCAGGCAGCATCAGTGAACCATCAGAAGAGAATAAAATCAATCGTGATGATGTTGTTTTACCTGATCCATTACCAATAAAAAACATGAGGCTTGATCTTGATCTGAATGAGCTGGTCATCATGGGTAAAACAATGAAGCATGTCAAACTGGATGCTGTTATGAGCGACGGCATCATAGACAAGGCTCCTTTTGCCGTGACCATGCGCAACGCTGTAAATCACGGTCATTTTTCACTCGACAGCATTAACAGTGTACCGCAATTATCAGCTTATCTTGAGAGCAATGCATTTAACATCGGCTTATTTCTAAAGGAATATAATCTGGCTGAAGACATTGTCATGCATATTGATCATGTAAAGGCTGATCTCAATACCAGCGGACACACTTTCGGGGAATTACTTGACAATCTCGTCTTTAAAGTTAAAGCTCGCGACGGTTTCTACAAATATCAAGATGACAACACCGGTGCTGTAGTTCCCATAACCCTTCGCCATACCCACATTGTCGGCGTGCCGGGGGAAACTATAGAATTAAAATTAAAGGGTAAGATTCATGAAATACCTATCCTTATTTCAACTACCATTAAGGATCGACGTAATGAGCCAAAAGAACTGGTCAAAGACCTGACTCATTTTACAAAAATTCAGGTAGCCGGCACTCAATGGGAACTCAGTGGAATCATTCCTTTGCCGTTTAAAAAAGTGGGTGTTTCGATGAGTAACAAACTGAGCGGAGAGAGACTCAGCAGCCTGAATGAGCTGCTGCACCTGGAGCTACCAGATATAGGGCCATATAACCTGAATGGTACCTTTCGAATCATTGACAGTGGCTACCAGCTCAATGACATTAAATTGCAGATAGGTTCCAGTTCACTCACGGGTGATCTGTCTGTTAATACTAAAGCAAGCCCCCCGGATGTACGCATTGGTTTACAGGCACAGAGTATTCAACTGGATGATTTCAAAGAAATAAAATTCATTGCAAAAGAAACTGTCGACGGTACCAGAACTAATAATCTAAACAGGACTGTGGAAACCAAACAGGAAATTTTTAATATCACGGATCAGGTTATTCTCAATAGCTATGACGCGGTAATAAATATCAATGTCAAAGATGTTTCGTCTGGTACAGACCATCTGGGCCGAGGAATATTGAAAGTTACTCAACATGATGGAAGTTTACATATTGAACCACTCCAAGTGGATCTTCCCAGAGGCAACGTAACAATTGACTTTACCATTGGACCATCTACTCAGAACAGATTCTACTATTTAGACATTCTAGTGAACAACATTGATTATGGCATTGCAGGCAGGTGGTTTAATCCGGATACCGACATTGCAGGCATCCTTAACCTTCGCACCAGGTTGGTTTCAGAAAGCCCGGACGCAAAAAGCATTATGAAAAATGCTTCCGGTTTTATAGATTTTTCCATACAACCCGTGAAACTCAGATCTGACGTAATCGATCTCTGGGCCGTCAATCTGTTAAGCCGTCTTCTGCCTTTTTTGAACCCGGGTGATGAATCAAAGATTAACTGCACCGCAGGAAGATTTAACATTGAAAACGGCATACTCACCCAGGAGGCTTTGCTGCTTGACACTTCCCGTATACGCGTTACAGGGGATGTTAAGACAGATTTTCACAAAAACCGGATCGATGTATTATTAAGACCTGTACCTAAAAGGCCGCAATTTTTCAGCCTGGCCACACCCATCACCATAAGTGGATCGATTATAGATTATTCACTAGGGGTTTCTCCTGGCGGCGTGGTTCAGACTATAATCCGCTTGGCCACCTCTTATGTTGTAGTACCGCTTCAGTGGTTTATAGGCGAGGGATTGCCTGTAGATGGTACCGCTGACTGTATGCAACTTTTTAATGATAGAATATTGAAATTTTCAAACTGAATGCTTAAACAAAACTGTGCAGCAACTAAACCTGGCAAGAAACAGTTCAAAGGGTGTCAATGGTAATAGCTATTATCTAAGACCCTGCCGAACTACACCGATAAATTCTGGTATTGAATCGTCATCATCTATCTACAATATTTTAACCCAATCAGAACAGATTGATGTAATTAATAATAGATTCAATACGTAAGTCAATCATTCGAATAATAGGTGTAAAAGTTCCTTTACTACTGTAGATGGCCGCTCTCCCAGTTATTCCGCTGGGAATGTAATGCCTCTGCATCTGAAACAACAGCTTGATAAGGTGCTGGATCAATCTGAAATAAAACATCGTCTTTTTTCATCGGTTTATTAGCGACCGCTTACACCTCGATAACTTCACCTGCTGCTCGAGGGATGATGGATACCGTATAGTTTCCTGCAATCAAGGGGCCTGATGGCGCCCAAAACTGTAAAGGAAAAAACAGGACGATAAGTAAAAAGATTGATCAGAATAGGGGAGACAATTTCCAGAACAGGGTTGGTTTAAGGACGTTAAATTTAACGAAATTATTCAGCGTATTTTAGATTTATACGTAAGTTCTTGATATCAGGTGTTTGCGTAAGGCAGATAATTGCTCCTGTATAAGCTGCATTCCCTACATGACCACCATGGATGGTGGAAATGCATGCGAGAGGCAGGAGCCGAAGTCGTCCCTCTAGGTCAAGTGAATGTGGCATGGATGCCACATTCAAGCCTACGACATACATGGAAGTATAAGTGCCGTGGGAGGCAGGAAGCCGGGAACGACCATGGAAGTATTTACGGCGTCTTCTGGAACAAATACTCGATTATCCGCACCTGATTTTGCATAAGTACCTACCTATGAGTCGTTATTAGATATCAACAGATATCTATTTCTGCTTCAACTCGACATAGTTTCACTGCTGCAGGGATAGGCTCTGCTTCTATCCAATCTGAGATTTCGCCCATACAGCTATTTTAGCACTATTTGTAACCATTGATGTAACCAGAAATATATAAAGCCTGTAACATCAATGGCATACACTTGTGTTTCTACTTCATCATGGAATGTTTAAACATGCGATCCAGCTTGCTGTTAGTGTCCTGAGCCGTAGCTTCTGCTGCTTCTGATTTCATCAGCGCTTCACTGGCCATGGCTTTAGCTTCTGCCGCATCATTGGAAGTGTCAGTCATCTGCGTCTTCAGACCATCAATTTCAGCCTGCATTTCGTCAACTTTGGAATTACTGGCACAGCCTGTCGCTAGTCCGGCAGAAAGTAGAATCGATGCAATAATGTAGGTTTTTTTCATAGTGGTTCTCCATTGGTTTGATAAAAAACGTGTAACTTCTCAATGTATCTATAAGCTTGTGCCTGCTGTCAGGTATTTATTGACCGATGTGCGACTTCGCCTGCTGCCTGCATGTATTTCCAATATCCATGAAAGTTATGTGGGGAATACTGAATAGAGTTTATGCAGGAGCCATTGGTTTCCACAAATACCTGATATCAAGCACTCAGTGCATTATTTCTGATACGCTGAATAGATAAAAAACTTCTCTAGTAAAAGTTTAGCCTAAACATAAACATCTTTCACCCCTGTTGCAAAAATATTATTTACTGAATTTTTACTCGGGTACCTTTTTTTATCCGCAGGGTGAGCTCATTTATCTGCTCGTTGGTCAAGGCAATACACCCATGGGTCCAGTTCACCATCTGGTGAATTTTAAGATCTGCTGGACCCAGACCATGAATACCAATTTGTCCGCCCAAAGGCGTATTTTGGGGCGGTACCCGATGTTCTTTGTGGGCTTTTTCTATGGATTTATAGGTTTGATGGTTAATTATTTTCTTCTCCAGAGCTCTTTTTGCATCTTCCACTGAAGGATAGTTAAAGCCGAAAAAACGGTAATAATCACTATCATCATTAACCCAGCTGATTTCATAATTACCCTTAGGGGTTATATCATCACCTCTTTTATATTTATGAGCTGAACCATTGCGTCCTATGGCAATATCGTTATAGGTTTCGATAGTTTTAGAACCCTGTTTGACTTCCATTACCAGTTTTTTGGTATCTATCAGCAGCCAGATATTATCTTCCGCAAAGCTATGCATGGATATAAGAGTAAGGCTGAGGCTGAATAATAAAACAAACCGTTGCATGCTGTTCCTGTAGCTTAAAATATATTCTCTGTTGTGGAGGGGGACGGACTGAAACAATCAGTTATCTGGTAGAACATAACATATTCAGCGGCATTCCCATAGATACCGGTTAACAAAAAGCAAATTTCACCAAAAGAGGCTATGTACTTATGTTTTGTTCAGAATAGAGGAACTTGTGCAATAAAAACAAACACATTATGATGGCCAATAGATTGAAGCATGACGTTTAGAGCTATTACTTAAGCCGGTTAGATTAAAATTAATATGAACCTTGAAGTTATAATTGACAAATACTTTAATAGCCGTCTTATTGCTGTTACGTTGCTGGGTTTTGCGTCAGGTCTTCCTCTGTCGCTTTCAGGATCAACATTACAGGCCTGGTTTACTGATTCCGGGGTTGATATCGTCACTATTGGATTTTTAAGTCTGGTGGGGCAGCCCTATGTGTATAAATTTCTCTGGTCCCCATTGCTGGACCGATTTTCACTGCCTTTTGCTGACAGACGTCGTGGCTGGATCATAATCAGTCAGTGTTTTTTAATTCTTATCCTGTTTAGTATGGCTTTCCAGTCACCTGCACTTGCGCCAGTGGCTCTGGGGGTATTGGCCATGATGCTGGCTTTTGCTTCGGCAACGCAGGACATTTCCATAGATGCCTACAGGGCTGATTTATTAAAACCCAGGGAACGTGGTTTGGGCGCCGCCCTGTCGGTGGGTGGGTATCGGATTGCTATGTTGGTGTCAGGCGGTCTGGCTTTGCTGATGGCAGACTACTGGGGATGGAAATTGACTTTCATTATCATGGCTATGCTAATTGCTATCAGTTTAATATCCACTATACTTTCCCCATCAATTGATCTCAATGTAAAAACACCAGTTACTTTAAAAGAGGCGGTTATTGAACCTTTTAAGGAATTCATAAATCGCCCCAACGCATTGATGATTCTAATCTTTATTGTCATTTATAAAATGGGTGATGCTTTTGCAGGCACCTTGACTACAGCCTTTTTGCTCAGGGGGATAGAATTTACCCTGACCGACGTTGGCGTGGTGACTAAAAGTGTTGGCTTTGCTGCTACTCTGTCAGGCATCTTTCTGGGAGGGTTACTGCTTATGAAAATAGGCCTGTACCGTTCCCTGTTATGGTTTGGAATTTTACAGGCAGTGACCAATCTGGGCTTTTTTTTAATGAGCCTGATGGCTAAAAGTCATTTACTTATGGCGATGGTGATTGCTTTGGAAAACCTCGCAGGAGGGATGGGGACAGCAGCTTTTGTAGCTTTATTAATGGGACTTTGTAATCATCGTTTTACTGCTACACAATTTGCTTTGTTTTCTGCTTTGTCTGCTATTGGCCGTGTGTATGTCGGGCCGATAGCCGGCCTATGGGTTGAACAATACGGCTGGAGTGTATTTTTTGCCGGCACAGTGGCTGTCGCTCTACCCGGACTGTTCCTGCTGCTGTTGATAAAACCTTCAATTATTCAGGCAGATGCTAAATAGTGGTTTAAGCATGTGTGAATTATCAGGTAAAACATGTTATTTCATAAGTCCTGATTTGTTGCTCTGCTGCGTATTGTGCAAAAAATTTACTTTTTATTTCCAGTTCTTGATGTCTAACATCTGGATGATGCGCTTTAATGTAAAAATGTTCCTACAGCAAGCATAGGAAAGCTCTGATTGTTATTATCCAGCATTTCCTTAAGATAAAAGTCAATTAATATCTAATACCAGACAGGCTATTTTGAATAGAAAGCTGATATGGATGATTTACCAGAATATTAATTATCTTAGTATTATTTAAATAAGTGGCATGTCTATTGCGGCATAAATATCTGAAAAAAAGAACCAGTAATATAAGGAAAATTCAATGAAGTCACAAAAGCTAATCTATTGCATAATGTTAATAATGATGCCCGGTTTGTCCTGGGGGGTTATTGATGCTATACCCGTTCCCGAGCCAGGTATTTTACCTATGTTAGCGTTAGGAGCTATCGTGGGTGTAACAATCAAGTATGTTCAGCGTAAAAAGTAGGCAATAAAGATTTTCAATTATGTTTATTTCATCTGGCGTCGATATTTTTATACTGCTTAAAACTCTCAGGTGCTCGGTGTAACAGGTATGCAAAGAAATGATTGACAACGAATGTTAACATTTTTTATAGGTTTTAACCTCCAGGAATGTAACTTCCCACTACATGCAGTGTGTAAAAAGTACTGCGATGAAATCTTTAATTGCCAGCAACTCATCTATATACCCCGACAGCTTGCTGCGGGGTAGTTTATCCCTCATTACAGTGATTTTTCCTGGTACTCGAAAAGCCATTAATCCGCGTATCCTGGAAGAGGCTTTTGTACTTCAGGCAGCCATTCACGCTTTCGTGATCTTTTTCTAATTCTGTACGGATATTCTGCAAGGTATTTCCCAAGGTGTTCTGGCTGTCATCGACAGTGTTGATTCTGCTATCTCCATGCTATTAAATTCACTGGCCAGAACCAGGAGGTTTGAAGTCTTTGATGGCAATAGTTTTATGTCTGCCTTCAAAAGGGTCTCCCCATTCCATCTTCTTTGCCTCTCTGACAGAGACACTGTAGTATAAGGGGAATTAGGCAAGGGGTAAGTAAAATTTATGAAGGTGCCCCGCAAAAAAGACTTTGTAGCGATCCTACCAAGAAGACTATTTGAGTACCCAGGGTATTAATATGCTGGGCAGTTTCATTTAACATGACTGGTCAGGCTTACTTTTTGAAATGGTGATAAATGAATGACTGATTTACAGCAAGCAGCACGTCAGGCCATTGGTTTAATGGACCTCACTACGCTGAATGATGATGACAGTGATCAGAAAGTCATCAATTTATGCCGTGCGGCCCATACTCCGGTGGGTGATACCGCTGCGGTGTGTATCTATCCGCGTTTTATTCCCATTGCACGCAAGACTTTACTGGAGCAGGGGATTGATAACATCAGAATTGCCACGGTTTGCAATTTTCCACGGGGTGGTGACGATGTGGATAGTGCGCTAGCCGAGACCCGTGCTGCTATCGCCTATGGCGCCGATGAAGTGGACGTGGTCTTTCCCTATCAGGCATTGCTGGCAGGTGATTATGAGATTGGTTATCAACTGGTCAGGTCATGTAAGGATGCCTGTGGTAATGATGTGCTGCTCAAAGTGATCATTGAATCAGGTGAATTGAAAACAGCTGAGCTGATCCGTACAGCCAGCGAAATCTGCATTGACGCCGGGGCGAATTTTATCAAAACTTCAACCGGAAAAGTATCTGTGAATGCAACAATTGAAGCTGCTGAAGTCATGTTGCAGGTGATCAAAAATCGTGATCCGGCGGTTGGTTTCAAGGCGGCTGGCGGAGTGAAGAATGCCGCCGCGGCGAAGCAGTATATGGATCTGGCGAGAAATATTATGGGAGAGAGCTGGCTCAATGCCAAGCACTTTCGCTTCGGTGCCTCCAGCCTGCTGGCGAGCCTGCTGGCGGAACTGAACCTGGCTGAAAACTCTGCTGCTACAGGAGGGTATTAAATGAAACGTACCATTATTCTACTCCTCGACTCCTTTGGAGTTGGCGGAGCTGAGGATGGTGATAAATTTATCGGTATCACCAAACAGGGTGATAAGTTCAATGATGCTGGTTCCAACACCCTGGGACATATCGCTAAGGCCTGTGCCAGCGGCAAAGCCGACCATGGCCGTAGTGGACCGCTGAAAATCCCAAACCTGAACAAACTTGGCATTGGCCGCGCGTGTAAGGAAAGTTCCGGTTATTTTCCTCAGGGTCTGGATGAATCTGTTGAACCTGTTGGAGCTTATGGCCACGCCAGGGAGCTGTCAACAGGTAAAGATACTTGCAGCGGTCACTGGGAAATTGCCGGTGTTCCAGTATTATTTGAGTGGGGTTATTTTAAAGACAAACAGAACAGTTTTCCGCGCGAGTTACTGAATGAGCTGGTGAAACGCGGCAACCTGCCCGGTTATCTGGGAAACTGTCATGCCTCAGGTACTAGCATACTCGAAGAATTGGGAGATGAACATGTCAGGACGGGCAAACCTATCTTCTATACTTCAGTTGACAGTGTTTTCCAGATTGCCTGTCATGAAGAATATTTTGGTCTGCAGCGGCTGTATGATTTATGCGCTATAACACGCGAACTGGTTGATAAATACCGCATTGGTCGCGTTATTGCGCGTCCATTTGTCGGCACCGATCCGAGCAATTATGTGCGCACGGGTAATCGTCATGATTATTCGGTGTTACCGCCGTCACCTACTCTGCTGGATCGAATGAAAGAATCAGGCGGCGAAGTAGTGAGTGTCGGTAAAATAGCCGATATTTATGCCGCTCAGGGTATCACCCGGGCAATCAAAGCGACAGGTCTGGATAAACTGTTTGATGCCAGCCTGGAGCAAATCAATCGTGCTGAACAAGACTGTATAATCTTTACCAACTTTGTTAATTTTGATGCTGATTTCGGTCATCGCCGTAATGTTCCCGGTTATGCGTCAGGACTGGAATATTTTGATCAGCGTTTGCCGGAAATTCTTGAGCTGATGCGGGATGATGATCTACTGGTGCTGACCGCCGATCATGGTTGTGATCCTACATGGAAAGGGACAGATCATACCCGTGAGCATATTCCGCTGATCTTTTACGGCAAGAATATCAGGCCTGGTTCGCTGGGTTTGCGGAAAACGTTTGCTGACATCGGGCAGTCTATTGCTGCCTACCACGGTTTGCCTGAACTGGAATACGGCATAAGTTTTTTGTGAGTGCAAACTATTTATAGCCTGTTCATACGCTCTATTCATTCCTGCATCTTCAATATATGCAGGGGGAAGGTCAGGTTGTGGGTAAAAGACTCCCTGCATTCTTAGTCAATCAGGAACCTGAATATATTCTGGAGGAAAAAGACCATGGCCACTCCACATATTAATGCTGAAGCGGGTGATTTTGCAGAAACAATTCTTCTGCCCGGGGATCCGCTGCGTGCAAAATTTATCGCAGAAACTTTTCTGCAAGATGCCAAGCAGGTAACCGATGTACGCAATATGCTGGGTTTTACCGGCTCCTACAGGGGAAAAAATGTTTCGGTTATGGGAACGGGAATGGGAATCCCGTCCTGTTCTATTTATGCAACCGAACTGATCACAGAATATGGCGTGAAAAATCTTATTCGAGTAGGCACCTGCGGCTCGGTCAGTAATAAAATTAAGTTGCTTGATGTCATTATCGGCATGGGAGCCAGTACTGACTCGAAGGTTAACCGTATCCGTTTTAGTGGCCATGATTTTGCTGCCATCGCCAGTTACGAGTTGCTGCGTAAAGCCGTTGAGTCGGCCAAAGCGCATGGAATCAAAGCCCGGGTAGGGAATATCTTTTCGTCCGATCTCTTTTATTCGCCACAGGAGAATGTCTTCGATATGATGGAAAAATACAATATTCTGGGAGTCGAGATGGAAGCGGCCGGTTTATATGGTGTTGCGGCCGAATACGGCGCCAATGCGCTGTGTATTCTCACTGTGTCTGATCAAATCCGCAGCGGAGAGAAAGCCTCATCCGAAGATCGTCAAATCAGGTTTAATGACATGCTGCGCATTGCACTGGAGTCAGTGATTGCCGAGTAAACATATGCGAAAATAACCTGAACTCGGGATAGCTGTTTAAGCCAGGAGCCTGTTAGCTCCTGTTTATGCAGGATGGTGTTTGTTATTTTCTACTGAGCCTTGAGAGAGCCTGTATGTGACGAAACAAAACGTCTAATCTATAGCAAATTGCATATGTATTTCATCAAGTCCTTGATATACATGAATGTTATCAACTACATTCTTTAAAAAGGGGTTTTTAAGTCGGGGAAAAAAACAAATTTGGGTCTGCTCATACCATCCAGCCATATAACGAAAATAATGTTGTTACATATTCTATGAGATATAGAAAATAACATAATATAGACCAGCTAACTACCCATAAAAACAGGTGCGTGCAGATATAATGCACACAGCACGCACACGATGGATAGTTACCAAAATGCTGCCAGCAAGCTGGCGAGTTCATATTCTGACAATATGGCTGCTCATTGGTGATTGCAGGCGTTTCAGTCATCAGGCCAGAATTTCCAAGTTAGACCAAACCGGTCATTGCAGACGGGGTAATTGTAGTGAAATCTGAATTCAATGCTGTTGCAATTTCTCAATAAGTCCGTGCAGTTCAAGTTCCTTCCCCTTTTAAGGGGGAAGGCCAGGATGGGGGTAATGTGTTTAATCAAGAACTTAACCCCCACCCTAACCCTCCCCCTGATAGAGGGAGGGGATTTTGCACGGACTTATTGAGAAGTTACCTGCTGTTTTGGTAACTTATTGAATGTAATTGACTTAAAATTTCTCTATAAGGCGGAGCTTAGTGGGTAATCAGGTAAAGTTATTATTTCTAGTTTTTTTCGTTATAATTAATGTGATATAGTGCATCACTAAAATAACCTGTGTTATTTTTCTTATTATTAATCCTGATCTGGGAAGAGCTGCCACTGGCAGAATGCCAGTGGCAGCTCTCTCATTTGATAGGGTTATATTGTAGATTGATTTTTAATTAGGAGAAATTATATGAAATATTCGGTAATCTTTGTTATTTCCCTGATGCTGGCAATGACAGCATCTGCGGAAGAAAGCGCCTGGGATAAAACCAAAGAAGGATCTGAAAAAGCCTGGGATGCTACCAAAGAAGGATCTGAAAAAGCCTGGGATGCTACCAAAGAAGGATCTGAAAAAGCCTGGGATGCTACCAAAGAAGGATCTGAAAAAGTCTGGGATACTACCAAAGAAGAAAATAAAAAATCCGTGGAAGAAACCAAAAAAGCATGGGATGAGCAAACAAAATAATAAAGGTTCCTGGAGCAAAACCAAAAAAAGCAATGGAATAAAACCAGTTTTATTCAACGCTATTACTTTCAGTCCCCGCTACTACTTGCGGGGACACAAAAGCAAGGCTGGCTGAAGATGGCATTATCCTCGATAAATACTCAGTAAAAGAATTATCTGGCGCAAAGCTAGCGGCAAAGAAAAAACCGAGAACTGTCTCGCCTAAATCGCGAAGCTCCTGGCCAATTCATACAGACTTCCTGGAATAACGCAAGATATTGCAAAATGCAATATTTTTTCAAGTTCTTATATTGAGCCGCTTCAAGTTTGTTCTGTTTGCCAGTTGAGCACATTTCTATTAGTGCATACGGTCTGATATTTAAAATAATCCCCAACAACGTTTAATCAATAACAGCTTGCATATCTATTTCATCAAGTCCTTGATATACATGGATGTTATCAACTACATTCTTTAAAAGCGGTTTTAAAGTCGGGGAAAAAAGCAAATTTCGGTCAGCTAATTCCATCCAGCCATATAAAGAATGGATCAGTTGTTGCTCAGTATGAATATGAAATTCTACATCATGTAAAATATGCCTGTATTCACTGAACGTGGGAGATACCTCCAATTGACTAAACATGCTTGCTAATGCTTCCATCACCGGCAAAATATCATCCTGATATTCGAAATCTGCCGGAGCATAGCTTTTTCGAGCACTGGATACAGCATTGATCCATATTCTAAAACTGCACTTTTGTAAACTATGATAAAGATCCTCCTCACTGATAATTATCAGCAGCAGGTGCTGGATGTTTGCTTCTAACGTCGTGTTGCTGTATGACCATTGGCGATCTTTAATGAAATGATAGATACGAATATGGTCTTTAAAGTCTGCGGCCTGTAATTGATCGATGATCAGCACCGTGGGTTCTCCTTCACTAAATGCACAGGCTTCACTTAAAATATGATCAAAATCGGAAACGGGTGATTCCTCAAGCCCATGTTCATCTTTACTGGGCGGCAAAATCAGCTTGCTGTCGAGAGTTCCCTGTTGCGTAAAATCGAAATACAGAAGATGCGGGTATTCCAGTGCACGTGCCAGGGCATTGGCAAAGGCTGTTTTTCTACGACCTTTATGTCCTTCAATATTAAGAGTCTTTATACCTTTGAACGGATTATTTAACAGACAACGTAACTGATATTCATAGTCATCGTTGGACTCAAATCCAAAATCTGCCATTTTATCCTGTAATAAGCCCATCTACCTGATACCTGTATGTAAAGCTAACTTAACCTGTACTTTGAAAATAATATAAGCAATATATTGATATCACATGTTTATCCATACACAATTTTCTTAACTGTATACCTGTAAATCCAAACTAACCAGTAGTCGTGGAAATTGCCGGCTTATCTTTGTGCCTGGCGCGTAGCCATCATTATCCATGCGCGAAAAAATGTTATTTAAGCATGACTATTAAGACATTACAGTTTCACCCATCACAGATTGAAAGAAAATGGTAATCTTCTGCTAAAGGTATTATTCTTTATGCATGAAAGCTTTTTATACCGATACCCACTGTCATCTTGATTTTCCGGTTTTTGATCATGACCGTGAGCTTATACTACAACACTGTCATGAAAAAAATATTCAGGCCATTATCGTTCCCGGCGTGGAGGCAAAGTACTGGTCTCGGGTACTTTCTTTGTGTGGAAGATCTGGTTTGTTTCCTGCTCTGGGACTGCACCCCTGTTTTCAGGAAAAGCATCAGCCCAGGGATTTACAGCTGCTGCGCCAGCTATGCAAAGAGAATAATTTGGCCGCTATTGGCGAAATAGGTCTGGATTTTTATATTAAAACCCTTGATAGGGACACACAGCGCTATTATTTCAGCCAACAGCTGGAAATCGCCAGTGAATATCATTTACCCGTTTTGATCCATGCACGGAAGTCTCATAGCGAAGTCATTAAATTATTAAAATCCTACCCGGCTCTCAAAGGTATTATACATGCTTATAGCGGCAGTTATGAACAGGCCGTCGAATTTTTAAAACTGGGTTTCAAGCTCGGATTTGGGGGAGCTTATACTTATCCCAGGGCTCACAAATTACGCTCTATGGTAACAAAGCTGCCACTGGATGCCTGGGTGCTGGAAACTGATGCACCGGATATGACTCCAATATCACATTACAAACAAAGAAACAGCCCTGAATACCTGCCGGAAATCGCAGCAGAACTCTTTTCTTTGAGCGATGATGCGGTTGCAGAAGAGCCGCTGTTAACTCAGCTTGAAGTCAATACCCGCTTTATCTTTCCAGAAATAGTATGACACCTGTATCAGCAACAAATCCTGGGCTTATCAATAGATATAGAAACAGTTGGACAGCAGCACTGTTTTTTTTTCTAACTGTATTAGCGCCACATGAACAGGTTCAAGCTGATATTACCCAATATCAGCAGTCACGCTATGCCATACAAAACAGTCAGATTAATGAATCAAGCGGCCTGGCCTGCTCAAAAAGATATCAGCGAGTGCTTTGGACACATAATGATAGTGGTCATATGCCAATTATTTATGCCATGTCAGATCAGGGGGAAGATCTAGGAACTTTCTTTCTGGAAGATGTGGTAAGTCGTGATTGGGAAGACATGGCATCATTTAGTCTCAACGGACAGCCTTATATTTTGATTGCTGACAGCGGGGATAATTTCGGTATTTATCGAACCTATACCCTGAGTATTTTTAGCGAGCCGGATATTAAAAATAGATCATTATCAGCACAGTCACCTCTATGGCAGATTGAATACCGATTCCCTGATCATGGATCCTATGATGTAGAAGCCGTTACTGTGGATGTGCCGCGCAATAAAATTTTACTGTTAACTAAAAAAACGCCGCATGCCATCTTATATGAAGTTCCGCTTCAGGTAAAAAATAGCAATCAAGTTTATGTTGCTGAAAATACAGCAGAATTTAGCGATGTAATTCATCCTACAGCGATGGATATTACTGCTGATGGCCGTACGCTATTAATCTTAACCTATGGACGAATTCATTTTTATGAAAGCCTACAACCCTTTTATACTAAAGATAAAGTAAAGTATAGAAAAGCAAAACAAGTCATTAAATATAAAGGGTTATATCAAGCAGAAGCCTTATGTTTATCAGATGACAAACAGACAATTTACCTAACCAGTGAGCGTAAATCACGGCTTTTAAAAATTGATAGTTTGCAGGGTTTTAAATAGCTATACTAAGCTGTTGTTTTTTATTTGATCGTTGATATAATCAACTACATGTAAGTAAAAGCTTTTAAGAAGCAATTCAGGACTGATATTCTGTTATCACTGTATGGGCTCCATCATGGGCATAAATTTTAATGAAAGACGTTCCTTTTATCGTATGGCTGTAAATTGCTGTATTGAATTTAGCATGCAGGGTGATTCGGAAACATACACAGGCAAAGGTAAGAATTTAAGTGCCGAAGGTGTGAAATTCATTACTGAACACGAAGTTGTTGAAGGGCAAAAGCTTGACATTATTGTTCATCCCATTGTCCAAATGCAAGAACCACTGTATGCCAGAGCCAGGGTGGTTAGAGTCGATAAAGATCAACTGGCAAATAAATATATCGTTGGTCTCTCACTTAAAGAATGCTGCGAATAAGTTCGCAGTTGTTATTGATCCCCCGAAAATCTTGATGATTTCCCATCAACCACGACTTTTATTTTGTTTTTTTCTGTTTTTAAATGCTTACAATAGTATAATTATACAAGATGTTAGATGATATACTTGACGAACTAAATGAGCTGTGTTGCGCTCGAAATTTGAGGCTTGCAACCGCAGAATCATGCACCGGTGGATTGGTGGCAAAATTGATTACCGACCGTGCAGGCAGTTCTCAATGGTTTGAATGTGGTTTTGTGACTTATAGTAATCGCGCCAAGCAGCAAATGCTGGGCATTGACCTGGAACCGCTGGAAAAATGGGGTGCAGTCAGTGAGCAGGTAGCAGAAGCCATGGCAACAGGAGCTTTGAAAAATTCACAGGCTGATGCTGTCTGTGCAATTACCGGTATCGCCGGCCCGCAAGGGGGAAGTAAAGAAAAACCCGTAGGGACTGTCTGTTTTGGCTGGTTATCAAGGCAGGCGCAGAGATCAGTGACTCGCACCGAATATTTCAGCGGTGATCGGGCTTGTGTGAGAAGTCAGGCTGCCGAGTTTGCCCTGCAGGGTTTATTAGCGTTGCTGCGCGGGGCAGATTAACAAGTTTCATAAGTAAAACCCTGCCGCTACTTGCGCAAGGCATTATAAACCCTGAAAAATCATAGATAATTTGTAACTATTCAGCGTATCCAGGATTCTGCATAAGTGATTGCTGTCAGGTGATTGTGGAAGTAGTGGATGTGGCAAGGATGCCACATCCAAGCCTGCATGGATGTATTTACGGCGCCTTCTGGAATAAATACCTGACAGTAATCACAACCTAAAAACACGCTGAGCTGAATAGTTACGATAATTTTTCTAATCATTCCTTTTAACACTTGATTTTAAACTGATGATAAGATATCTTTGAATAATGTCCTTTATTCAAAAAAATTGTCTTTTTCTAAAATACAGATAAGACTGACTATAAATTTTTAATTGTGTGAGATAATCAATTGTCTATAGCGCGTAATTTAATTAAAGTGAGGCTCATTTTAAAGAAATGACAGGCTCTGTATGATTAATGAAAATTTGCAGTTTAGATAATACACTTGACTTGAGAAGACAGTTAAATTTAGAGTTCCCTGCAATGGTTATTGCTATGCTCTTGCTATAGAGCAAGAGCATAGCAATAACCATTAGCCCAAATTTAAATTCACTACATTAAGTAACGGTAAACCAGAATGGATGATAATAAGCAAAAAGCACTTGATGCTGCGTTAGCGCAAATAGACAGACAATTTGGCAAAGGCTCTGTAATGCGGATGGGGGATTCGGGAGCCGCACAAATAGATTCCATTTCCACTGGCTCACTTGGGCTTGATATAGCCCTGGGGATCGGTGGATTACCCAAAGGTCGTGTGGTTGAAATTTATGGACCTGAATCATCGGGTAAGACAACTTTGACGCTGCATGTTATTGCCGCTGCGCAAAAAACAGGTGGAACAGCGGCATTTATTGATGCAGAACATGCGCTTGATCCGCTGTATGCCGAAAAACTCGGAGTTGATGTGGAAAATCTTTTGGTATCGCAGCCTGATACCGGTGAACAGGCGCTGGAAATTAGCGATATGCTGGTACGTTCCGGCGCAGTTGATGTACTGGTGATCGACTCTGTTGCCGCATTAACACCAAAAGCTGAAATTGATGGTGAAATGGGCGATTCTCATATGGGTCTGCAGGCCCGATTAATGTCTCAGGCCTTACGCAAGCTCACCAGCATTATAAAACGCTCCAACACCCTGGTGATCTTTATCAATCAGTTAAGGATGAAAATTGGCGTTATGTTTGGAAATCCTGAAACGACGACAGGAGGCAATGCGTTAAAATTTTACTCTTCGGTCCGCCTGGACATCCGCCGCATCGGTGCCATTAAAAAAGGTGATGAGGTACTGGGTAATGAGACCAGGGTCAAGGTGGTTAAAAACAAGGTGGCGCCGCCGTTTAAGCAAACTGAATTTGACATTCTTTATGGCGAAGGCATTTCCTATGAAGGTGAACTGATCACGCTGGGTGTAAAAGAAAACATTATTGACAAATCGGGTGCCTGGTATAGTTATCAGGGGGAAAAAATAGGTCAGGGCAAAGACAAGGTCAGGACTTACCTCCAGGAAAATCCTCAGATTGCAGAGGAAATTGATCATAAAATTCGCTCTGTTCTGTTACCTAAGACAGCAGAAAGAAAGGAGCAACCGGCAGTTGAGGTCTGATGACTGCTGGTAAATACTCTCTGCCGGTTGGCAGTGAGTCAGGTATATAACGGGCATATATTGATGCTATATATTCTGCTGCAAAGAGCTGCACATCATATGTCCGTATTTCCATTATGCACTAACAGATTTGCCCTGGCAGACGAATACTGACAAACTGATAACGGACAGAGAGTGTCTTTAACTATGCGATTTTTATTCCTGTTAGCCAGTTTAATTTTATTTCCTTCCTGTGTTTTTTCAATCAGCTTCTTGCCGGTTCCGCAACAAAACCAGTTCGGGCATGCCTCGATTAGCTATACCCTATCGAGTCAGAATAGTTTTCATAACAATAATAGCTTTTTAACTTCTGAGAAAATCAGTCTGAACTTTGATTTAACTATTGCAGACGTTGATATTGGGCACATGGGACATTTATATCTGCTGGTATTGTATAAGAATAAGGTTTACATGAAAGTCCAGCAGGGAGAATGGAAAGTGTGGGATGGAACTCCTGCCGGGCTGCAGGCCTTTGAACATAAAATCCTCGCCCGCAGTGAGTCTATACCTGTACTGACAAGCAACCAGTTACCTGACGGCGAATTTTTATTAGTGGCTGGATACCAGAGTAGTGATGAAACTATAAAGTATAACCAGACTATTGTCAGCTTTATCGTATTTGATGAAGATAACCAGCAATTGCATCGTATACAGCAGCCTGAATTACTTAAAAGCTATCTTAATCAGGGATTAAGTGCCTTGCGTGATGGGGCAGTTTCCTATGTCCTTGATGATAGTTTTAGCGGCTCATTAGAGGTTGCATCCAGTTCTGCGGTTAACAGTAATCAGGTTTCCGTTACCAACCTGCAGGAATCAGGGGTTGATGAAAGTGATAGCTTAAAAACGGATGGTTCAACTCTATTTGTAGTTGAAGCCTGTAAAGATTCCAGGCAATGCCTGAATACCTATCAGATGTCCGAGTTCCCGGCATCCGCAAAACCATTAGGACAACTAAGCGTTGCAGATGATTTCGCTCAAAAAGGAGAAATTTACCTCCATCATTCATCAGCAAAAAATCAGCGAACGGCTATCTGGTTAAACAGTAGTTTTCAAGGTTCTCCCTGGACAAATTGGGACACCGCTTATTATTGGCAAAGCAATAAAACTGATATTCTGTTTATAAATGCAGCAAACGCAGATAGATTAGAAAAGCTCACTCAGATCACCATGGATGGGGCCCTTATTTCCAGCCGTCTGGTCGGTGATACTTTATATCTTATATCCAGAAACAGCCCATCTTACGAGACAATCACACCATTTACCGGGTCTGTCAGCAGTATGGCTGACAACAGAGCTGCTCAAATTCAGCCGCTCGAAAACCTGCTGCCTGAAATCAGTATTGACAAACAACAGGCTAAACCATTAGTTAAGGCCACGGACTGTTATGTCACCGCACAAAACAGTGCTCGCTATTATGATGCCAGTATCGTTAGCGTCACAGCCATACCAGTGCATGAACCGCATAATTACAGCTCCACCTGCATTGCCGGAAATGTTGAAACAATCTATGTTTCAAGCGAAGCCATTTACCTGGCGAGCAATCGATATCCCTATGAGTTAAATGCTAACTCTATTATTTATGATGAGGAATTATCCTATCAGACTGAGATCCATAAATTTTCATTTAAAGGGAGTTCTTTGTCCTATCAGGCATCAGGACGTGTGACCGGACATTTAGGTTGGGAAGCTGATAAACGCTCATTTCGTATGGGCGAATATGACGGTATACTCAAAGTCGCAACGTCTATCGGCGATACCTGGAATAACACATCTCGCACTCGTATTGCGGTATTGCAGGAAGATTCAGACACTAAAACGTTAAATGAAATCGGTGCAATTGATAATCTGGGAAAACCGGGAGAAAGGCTTTATGCTGCCCGATTTATAGGCCATCGAGGATTTTTGGTGACTTTCAAGGTGACTGACCCATTATATATTCTGGACTTTTCAGTACCGCAGGTTCCGGCCATAATTGGCGAACTGGAAATTAGCGGTTATTCAGATTATTTACACCCAGTCGGTGAAAATTTGTTGCTCGGTATAGGTAAAGAAGCGATTGCTGATAGCACTACAGATCGCGGTGCCTGGTATCAGGGAGTCAAAGTTTCACTGTTTGATATCAGTAATCCAGGCCGTTTGAATGAAATTGATTCAGTGATACTGGGCAGACGTGGCAGCAATTCTGCTGCACTTGGTAATCATCATGCTGTAAGTTGGCTGGATCATCCGCACAGTTTGACCAGTACATTAGCCATTCCAGTCAGTCTGCATGATACTCCCAGTGTTTATAATTCATATCCATCAGGGGATCCGCGTGAGTTTTTTGACTGGACCCACACGGGGCTCTATGTGTTTAATATTGATAAGAAAACGCCATCATTGTCGCTGCAGGGTATATTACTGGCAGAAACAGGTGATGGAGAATCAGGTTACGGTGCTTCTGATTATAATGATCGTTCGGTGATTCAGGGAACAAGTGTTCATTATATTCATAACAATGACATCTTCTCATCGACTATTGATGAACTAGAATAAGCTTAAAAAACCCCTTTGTCCTGTTCCTGAACAGGGGCTTTTTCAACTCAGTAACTTCAACTCAGCAACAACACAGATCTTTTTCAGGAGTGTCAGGAATTAACCCAATTCGCCCTGATAATCTGCAATGCCCGGATTTTTACTCACACCGAGCAGCTTGGGATCATTGATTTTATCCAGTTTCAATACACCCTCCTTATCGCGTTTAGCCAGTATGTAATCATGTACCACATCCCACATTAGACGGCCTTTAGGGGTACGGTTAACACTGGCCCAGCCGGCAACTTTATAGATTTTTTCGGCTTCTATGGGCTGACCATTATCCAGCCGCGCATCAGTAATACGCTCATTGATCTTTTTGTCAGGGGCAATGGTGTAATCCATACCGCCCACACGGACCATATCACCGCCGGACTGAAGATATGGATCAGGATCAAACAGATTATCGGCAACACCTTCCAGGATGGCCATTAAATCCTTGCCTTTCATTTCTGCCACATAGGTTTCACCATAGGTCATGGAACATTGAGTCATCACATCTTCCATGGTGATCCATTCACCCTTCAATGTGGTGGTTCCCCAGCGCACGCCGGGAGACATCGCCACATCAGCCCCGTATTCATGACGCAGCGCGTTACATAAGACCTGATCCCAGGTACCCATGAAATTACCACGCCGGTAGAGGGTGCGGTCAGCTATAGCCAGTTTTTCACTGAGGATCTGTTCATAAGTTTTATCGACACGTTTGGGATTATAGAAAAACTCTTTGGAACGGCTTTCAATAATTTTGTCGGTGTACTTGGTTTCACGCATTTGCTTTATATAAGCCGCCATTTCCTTATCAGCAGGCAGCCACTCAGAGATAATGGGCAGCATATTGTAGTGCATGGCTTTGAGTTTGCCATCCTGAATATCAAAATCCATAACACCTATGTATTTACCATTCGAACCGGCGTTGGTGACCAGGCAGGTATGACCTTCGACATTCTTGACTTCAACCGGCTTGGGCATACCGTCATGAGTGTGTCCGCCAAATACAGCATTGAGTCCAGGCACATTCTGCGCCATCTTAATGTCAACATCCATGCCATTATGAGAGAGCAGTACAATGGCGTCCGGCTTTTCTTCAGCACGTATATTTTTCACCAGTTCAATCATGTCATCTTCGCGCAGACCAAACGACCAGTCAGGGAAAAACTCCTGGGGATTGGCATTACCCGTGCGTGGGAAGGCCTGCCCGACAATACAGATACGGGCGCCATTGATATTTTTAATCACATAGGGTCTGAATGCATAACCGGTATCTTCATCATACAATCCTCTACCGTCAAAACGTTCTACCAGAGCGGGGTATTCATCACCCATTAGAGCATCTTCTTTGACCCGGACATTCTGACCTATAAAATCACCCTTGAAAAGGGTTACATTGCTGAGAACTTCTTCTTCTCGATAGGTGAACTCCCAATGTCCTACCATGACATCAACACCCAGAATATTGGATGCTTCAACCATATCAACACCACGTGTCCATAAGGATGTTCCGGAGCCTTGCCAGAGGTCACCGCCGTCAATAGTAATAGTCTTTTCCCGGCCGCCGGCCTGGGCACGTAACTGTTTCAGCAAAGTATTGATGTGCGCAAAACCACCGGTCTTGCCATATATTTTTGCTACATTATCAAAGTTAAGATAAGAGTAGGCATAAGCTTCTAATGAATCCTCTTTAAGATCCATATATTCAAGCAGCTTCTTACCCACAATATGGGGTGGACGGCCATAGGCATCTCCGACACCAAGGTTCACATTAGGTTCTCTAAAGTAGACCGGGTTTAATTGACCGTGGACATCGGTGATGTGTAAAATTCGTGCGTTACCTTTCATTGGCAGGTCATAAAACCCTTTGGGCATGGTTTCTGCACTGAAAACATTACCAGGAAAAAGCATGGGTGCTGTGGTTGCTGCAGCGCCAACGCCCATAATTTTCAAGAAGTCTCTGCGATCAATTAGCGGCATAATGTACCTTATTAAGTGTTTGTTGTCTTAATTTTTGATTATGACAGTCGTAAGAAAAAGAAAAATTGGAACATATAAGCATGTCTATTAAGGTATTCCTTAATATAAAGCGTATTTTATCTTAAGTTAGTTAAGAAATTACGAATTATATAATTATGGCATAATAGCTTCCATTTTCAAGCAGACAACAACTATTATTAGTTTTTTCATTTTTAACTGTTCACTCCCGGGTATACGAATTGAAATTGTTTTTTTCTCATCGTTTTTTTATATTTTTTCCTGAATGGTCATTTTTTAGCCTATTTGTAATTTTTTGCTGGGCGATCCCTGGTTTTACCCTGGCTGATGTAGTTAAACCAGCTCTGGTAGAAATCAGTGTCAATACCAATGGAACTTTTCAGGTAGAGCTGCGAGCCAGTATCGAGGCTTTACTGACAGGTATAAATGCACGCTACAAAAACACCCAGGATGCACCTAATGCGCAGGCTTATGATGATTTACGTGTCATGCTGCCAGAACAATTGCAACAGGAATTTGATGCCTTTAAAAATGAATTAAAAAAACAGGTCATAGTGAGCTTTGATGATCTACCGACCGATTTTAATGTAAGCTCAGTCAACATACCTGAACCCGGTTATCCCAAGGTTCCCCGTATCAGTACCATTTTGCTCGAAGGTAAAGCACCGCGTTCAGCTAAAAGTGTAACCTGGTATTATCCTGAACGTTTTGGTGATAATGCAGTGCGGGTACGTCAGGTGGATGCAAAAAATGAAAAATGGCACTGGTCGCAATGGCAATGGCTGCGTAATGATCAGACCAGCAAACCCTTTTCTCTCACCGAGCTTTTTACCGAACAACCGCTGACAAGTATTATTGCTACCTATATCGTCGCTGGTTTTGAACATATCCTGCCTAAAGGGATGGATCATATTCTATTTATCCTGGGTATTTTCCTGCTAAGTGTAAAAATGCGTCCTCTGCTCTGGCAGGTGACCATGTTTACTATTGCTCATACTATAACCCTGGGTTTATCCATGAATGGAATTATTAATTTGCCCGCCAATATTGTTGAACCCCTGATTGCTTTATCCATTGCTTATATCGGCGTGGAAAATATCATTACGCCTGCTTTGCACAGGAGCCGGCTGGTTATCGTGTTTCTGTTTGGATTGCTGCATGGAATGGGGTTTGCCAGTGTACTGGCAGATTTTGGAATGCCGGAAAATGCCTTTGTTACTGCTCTCATCAGCTTTAACGTAGGTGTAGAACTGGGACAACTGAGCATTATTCTGCTTGCTTTTGCAACCGTAGGCTTCTGGTTCAGGAATAAACCCTGGTATAGAAAATATATTGTCATTCCCGGTTCCCTGATTATTGCCGTGATTGGTTTATACTGGACCTATGATCGCATTGTGTGGTAGAGCATCGAGCGTCAAGACAGACATATTGACCTTCTATTCTAGCAAGCCATTAATTTTGTTATATAATGAATCTGACCTGCTATAGCTATAAAATAACATCTTATGCTAAAATCTTTGCGCTGTTGGGCAGTGTTTTATAAAGTTACTGGCCGTTCGATTTTCCAGGCTTTTTGATAATGATGAGATGAAATAGCGGTGAGTCTTAGCGGTGATGCGCTGTTAAAGCAGCAGCTAAAGCAGGAACTTACAAAGATCAGACGCTCGGCAATGAACATTCTGGCGGGCCGAGAACATAGTACTTTTGAACTTAAAACCAAGTTGATCAAGAAAGAGTTTCAACTTGAATTAGTAGAAATCATTTTAGATGAATTAAGCCGCGATGGTTTACTGAATGAACAGCGTTTCACGGAAGCCTTTATTCAGGCCCGAATTAGAAAGGGTCAGGGCCCGGTAAAGATCCGTCATGAATTGCATATGCGTGGTATTAGTAATGATCTGCTGGATGAGTACCTGGATACGTCGTTTCAGTTCTGGCAGCCGCTTATTGAGCGTACACGCATTAAACGCTTTGGCAGCGGCAAACCCGTTGATTACCAGGAGCAGGGCAGACAGTCACGCTTTCTTTATCAACGAGGCTATGATGCTGAACAAATCAGGCGCTGTTTTTCCCAGGTAGACTGAATACTTTACTACCCGGAAATTCTGTTTCGGCCGGTTTTCTGATTTTGTGCGAATATATTTTATTTTGATAGCAAAGTTTCATACTTTTTAGGATTAGATGCATTTATGGCAAAGGGTTCCATCACATCAAGTGCTGAATTACGTTCTGCGTTTCTTGATTTTTTTAAAAAACATGATCACCAGATCGTTCCCAGCAGCCCATTAGTTCCGGCCAATGATCCGACCCTGCTTTTCACCAATGCAGGTATGGTTCAGTTCAAGGATGTGTTTTTAGGCCATGACAAACGCAGCTACACAAGAGCTGCCAGCAGTCAACGATGTGTCAGAGCAGGCGGTAAACATAACGATCTCGAAAATGTTGGCTATACTGCAAGGCATCATACATTTTTTGAAATGCTCGGAAATTTCAGTTTTGGTGATTACTTCAAACGTGAAGCCATCGCCTATGCGTGGGACTTTTTAACGCAAGTAATAGGTCTTGAACCGGAACGCCTGTGGGTTACAGTCTATGAAGAAGATGAAGAGGCTACAGAGATCTGGCTGAACGAGATGAAAATCTCACCGCAGCGTTTTTCCAGAATTGGCGCTAAAGATAACTTCTGGTCAATGGGTGATACGGGTCCCTGCGGCCCCTGCAGTGAAATTTTTTATGACCATGGTGATGATGTACCCGGGGGGCCGCCAGGGACACCTGATGAAGATGGCGATCGCTATATAGAGATCTGGAACCTGGTCTTTATGCAATATAACCGGGATAAAACGGGGCATTTGTCCGCATTACCCCATCCTTCGGTTGATACCGGTATGGGCATGGAACGACTTGCGGCTATTTTACAGGGTGTACATAATAATTACGAAATTGACCTGTTTCAAAGTATCATCAGAGTCATTGCTGACATGGCGGGCACTGATGATATTGAAAACAAGTCACTACGTGTGATTGCCGATCATATACGGGCCTGTTCCTTTCTTATCGTTGATGGTGTGATCCCATCAAATGAAGGCCGTGGCTATGTGCTGCGGCGTATCATTCGCCGGGCTATTCGTCATGGGCACAAACTGGGACTGAGAGAACCCTTTTTTTACCGGCTGGTAGATGTTCTGGCAGAAGAAATGGGTGAGGCTTACCCCGAACTGGTTAACGGTAAAGCTCAGGCCGTTAAAGTTCTGCATCAGGAAGAACTTCGTTTTGCTGAAACCCTGGATCAGGGCATGGCCATTCTGGAACATGAAATTAACCAGCTCAAGGGGAAGATTATTCCCGGGAATGTGGTTTTCAAACTTTATGACACCTATGGATTTCCTCTGGATCTAACTGCCGACATCGCGCGTGAACATGAGTTGTCAGTCGATCAGGCAGGTTATGATAAAGCCATGGAAGAACAACGTGCCAGAGCTCGTGCTTCCAGTGCATTTGATCTGGATTATGCGGATGATATGAATCTGGAAGGCAAAACAGAATTTCTCGGCTATGATCAGCTTGACCATACGGGCAGTAAAATTGTCAACCTTATCGTCAATGGTCAAACAGTCGACAGGATCGACCAGGAACAGGATGTCATGCTGGTGCTTGATCAAACTCCTTTTTACGCAGAATCCGGCGGGCAGGTTGGAGATGCAGGGGTTGTTCGTAGTGAAACTGCAGAATTTATCGTTCGTGATACCCAGAAAAAGGGCGATGTTTTTGTACATATCGGGCAGCTTGCCCATGGCAGCCTGGCAGTCAATGACGAAGTAGATACTGCTATTGATCATCGAGATCGTCAAAAAATAGCGTGCAACCATTCTACAACCCATCTGCTGCATGCTGCATTGAGACAAATTCTGGGCGATCATGTACAGCAAAAAGGGTCCCTGGTGGATGGTGAAAAACTACGCTTTGATTTTTCACATTTTGAGGCAGTTAGCAGTGAACAACTGCAGGCCGTCGAACAACTGGTGAATCAACAGATCCGTCAAAATTATCTGGTAGAAACACGTATCATGGATCTGGATGAAGCCCGATCCAGCGGAGCAATGGCGCTGTTTGGCGAGAAATACAGTGAAAAAGTTCGTGTGCTCAAAATGGGTGATTTCTCCATTGAACTCTGTGGGGGCACCCATGTGCAGCGTACCGGCGATATTGGACTGATGAAGATTACTTCTGAGGGCGGTGTAGCCGCGGGGGTACGGCGTATTGAGGCCGTCACCGCAGAGAATGCTTTACGCTGGATTGAAAACAACGAACTTATGATGAATGACGTAGCGTACCTGTTAAAGGGCCGACGTGACGATATTAACACCAAAGTTTCAGCATTGATTGATCGAAACCGGGCGCTGGAAAAAGAACTGGAACAGTTAAAAGGCAAGCTGGCCAATTCTCAGGGCAGTGAGTTAACTGAAAAAGCAGTCGATATTAAGGGTATTAAAGTGCTGGCTGCCTTGCTGGATGGTAGTGATGTGAAAGGATTGCGCGAAGCCATGGATCAGCTTAAAAACAAATTGGGCAGTTGTGCTGTTGTTCTGGCTAGCGTAGATGGGAATAAAGTCAGTCTCGCAGCCGGTGTCAGCAAGGACAGCATTCAACGTATTAAAGCCGGTGACCTGGTAAATAGTGTTGCCAGGCAGATTGGCGGTAAAGGGGGAGGGCGGCCTGATATGGCCATGGCAGGTGGAAATCAGCCTGAAAATCTGCAAAAAGCCTTAGCTTCTGTTTCATCCTGGGTTGAAAATCAGTTAAAATAAGCGGTTGATTTTAAGCAGCTCGTATAGTTTGATAAAACAAATTCAGATAATAAGATAGATATATGGCCCTCATTGTTCAAAAATATGGCGGTACCTCAGTGGGGACCGTCGAGCGTATCGAAAATGTAGCAGAAAGGATTGCAAAGTTTCGTGCCCATGGCGATGATATTGTTGTTGTTGTCTCTGCGATGAGTGGCGAGACTAACCGGCTGGTCTCGCTTGCTCACGAAATAGATGCACAGCCCAATCCCAGAGAATATGATGTACTGGTTTCTACCGGTGAACAGGTGACCATAGCGCTGTTAAGTATTGCGCTGCATAAACGCAATATTCCGGCGCGCTCCTATACCGGCACTCAGGTACATATATTAACTGACAGTACGCATAATAAAGCGCGCATACTTGAAATTGACGAAAAAAAAATACGCAAAGATCTGGATAATGGCCGGGTCGTAGTGGTCGCTGGTTTTCAGGGTGTTGATGAGTTTGGCAGTATTACTACCCTGGGGCGGGGTGGTTCTGATACGACGGCTGTTGCTTTATCCGCTGCTCTCGGAGCTAATGAGTGTCAGATTTATACGGATGTAGACGGGGTCTATACGACCGATCCGCGTCTTGTATCCGAAGCACGCCGCTTAAAGAGTATTACCTTTGAAGAAATGCTTGAAATGGCCAGTCTAGGTTCCAAGGTTTTACAAATCAGATCGGTCGAATTTGCAGGGAAATATAATGTTCCGCTGCGCGTGCTGTCAAGTTTTGATGAGCCAAGTTTTGAACAACAACAGGGTACCCTGATCACTTATGAGGAAGATCAAATGGAACAGGCATTAATCTCCGGTATTGCCTTTAACCGTGATGAAGCTAAATTTACCATTTTAGGTGTTCCGGATACGCCAGGTGTTGCTTACAGTATTCTCGGAGCTATCAGTGATCATAATATTGAAATAGACATGATTATTCAGAATATTGGCGCTGATGGAACGACTGATTTTACCTTCACCGTACATCGTAATGACTTTAACGAAGTCAGGCAAATACTCGACAGGATCGCGGCAGAACTGGGAGCCCGTAAAGTTTCAGGTGATGATAAAATCGTAAAAATTTCTCTTGTTGGAGTAGGCATGCGTTCACATGCCGGTATAGCCACCAAGATGTTCAAGGCCTTAGCTGACGAAGGTATCAACATCAGCATGATCTCAACTTCGGAAATTAAAATTTCAGTCGTTGTGGATGAAAAATACCTTGAACTGGGAGTGAGAACACTTCACTCTGCATTTGAATTGGAACAGATGGAAGTTTAAAAGTGTTATACGTAAACTAAAACAATTTGAGCTTTTTAGCAGATTTGGATTAAAAGGGTTACAATTCTGTTTTATAGTCTATTGTTCTAGTAAGGGAAATAAACTGATAATAACTGGAAAGTATTTAGCGTTGATAACGATGGTTATTTCGGCTAAGTGTGAAGGAGGATCGCAGTGCTAATATTAACTCGTCGAGTTGGTGAAACATTAATAATTGGTGATGATGTGCATATCACTGTATTGGGTGTCAAAGGTAATCAGGTTCGAATTGGTATCAATGCGCCAAAGGATGTTTCAGTACATCGTGAAGAGATTTACGATCGTATACAGCGAGAAAAATCGCCGGATGAAGATGTCCAGGAAAATTAAAAAATTTTAAAAAAGTCTTTACCTGAGCTTCAAGTGCAGGTATCCTAGCGTACTTATTTTGGAGAGGTGGCCGAGTGGCTGAAGGCGCTCCCCTGCTAAGGGAGTATGCGGTTTATCCCGCATCGGGGGTTCGAATCCCCCTCTCTTCGCCATAATATAAACATAAACTCTGTCAGAGGGAAAAGCGCAGCGGACCTTTCAGCAAGGTTTATTTTAACTTTTGTTTCCGCTAATTAGTTTTTAACTATAAATAGCCATCCTGGCTATATTATGAAACGCAAAATAAAAAGTGTGATTTTTCTTTTGCTGCATTTTCAATGACTTGTCATCATTAAAAATGGTAGCACATCCCTGTGTCACAAGTGTCCATCTAAAAATGGATGGACACTATTTAGTGCTGCTTGACAAAGCAGGATGAAAACGACATAATTCACCCGTCTTTTTAAAGACGGGTGAGTTGTATTAAGCGCTCGTAGCTCAACTGGATAGAGTACCTGGCTACGAACCAGGCGGTTAGGGGTTCGACTCCCTTCGAGCGCGCCATATACCAAGGGTTAGCAAGTTAATGACTGCTAACCTTTTTTTATTTTCCCACAATAATCTAGTTCTTTGAATCACTCTTCATCTATAAAATTATTCACCACTTGGTTTAACTTGATCCACCTGTCTTAAATAAATTGCTTTTGCTTTCTCTGATTTATGGCCAGAATGATGATTTTCATGGTAACTGACACCATAAGCTTTTAAGTCATGAAAAGTAAAACGTTCTTTTAATCCCTCTTTTTTATCTAAAGCCTTTTTAATGACTCGCTGCCAGGCCGAATCTAAGGCGTTCTTAGTGTACTTTCTTCCATCTTTACGATGAATAAGATATTTGCTTAAAACATCTTTGTTATGGGATTTTGCTAACTCTACGGCTGTATAAAGGCGGTCATTCCACAAAGTGATTTCAGGTAGACTTCCTTTAGTACGATGAATATAGAGGCCAATATCTTTTATATCACTACGAGTTAGATCAAACACTTCTCCGCGTCTTGCACGACATAGAAAAGCTAATTCCATGGCAGGGGCAATAATTGAATTCATTTTCTTGGCAATATCATAGACTAGATCATATTCCCATGGTTCAACCAGTCTTTTTCTCGATTTCTCAGGGTTTAATCTAACTCCTTTGCATGGATTGCTCTGACAGATATCTCTTGCAAATGCCCAGGAAAAAACAGAACGTAAAAATTGAACTTCACGATGGGCAATAATTATAGTGGTCAAATAGCACCGGACAGTTTAATAAGAGATAATATTTATCAATTATTGAGGTGTCATAATGGGACAGAAACGAACATAAGAGCGGTTCAATTGCTACTTGGACATTCCAGGCTCAGATAGTACTGTTCGTTATCTGGGAATTGATGTTGATGATGCCCTAGAAATGGCAGAGCAGACTGAAGTTTAACAATTAAAGGTTGCGGCATCTATACACTGTTGCGTAGCTGCCTACAACCCGATAGCAGACGTTGAATTTGACTATTGAAGCGGCAAGTCATCAGCATAAGCAGTCAAATGAGGTAGATCAATCAGATTCAATTTTAAGCAATTTATACTGAACAAATGGCGCATATGAATCGTCTGTTCACGACCCATTGAAGACATTAATAGTTTGAATCTCGTGAAGAGTTAAACAATGCAAAAGGTAACTACTCAGCGTATTTGGAATAACTCACTAAATGCCTGATATCGAGCACGATCTTATAGATACGCTGAATAGTTACTGCAAAAGCTTTCTTTCGTTTGTCTGAAGAGTATGGCTAAAGTAGGTATCATGTGTCAGTTATTCTTACAGTTCAGATAGATTAAGTAATCCGCTACGTACTAAATAACCAAGTAAAACACTAAGTTAATTGTTATGGCATGTGATTTGCTGAACAACAAACGATGTACACGAAATAACTGCTTAAGGCTTTATTCGGTTTGTAAGTTCCTAAGGATAGGAGGACTTATTATGCCATTCAGACTAAATTATAGCTTTATTCTATAGTTATTTTAAATTCTCCTAAATAAGGATCTTAAAAGATGATTAATTTTAAATTTGTGCTAGTAGCTCTAGTAAGTTTGACTTGTATAATGACAAATTCCGTAATGGCAGAAACAATTTTTGATATTTTTAAAAAGCAAGATGTATCAACTGAACAACCGGCACTTTCACCAACATTAGAAATAGATATTCCTTATATGACTTATACTACTCCAAAAGTATCTTTTGAACTTTGGACAAAACTTGATTATTCACATTCGAGTGATGATAAATTATATTGGGTTTTATCTGAATTTGGGAAAGTATCAGATGAAGTGAGTAAAGGTAAAAGGATCTATAAGAATACATGCGCGTTATGTCATAAGATTGGTGGTTCAAGTAGTATAAGCTCATCAGATCCTAAGAGGATACGTGCAGCTATGTTAACAAATACTGGCGGCATGGGTAGTTTGAGTTACCTGGATGATACTGATTTAGAATATATTGCAGAATATATTGAAACTACAATTAGCTCTACTCCATCAGATCCAGTTGACATGGGTAAAAGTATCTATGATGAAAGCTGTTTAGCGTGTCATGCAGTTGGCTCATCTGCTTGGGAAACTTCAATATTTCCCAATGCAGTACGTGCTGCTATATTAACGGATACTGGTGGTATGAGTAAACTTTCATATCTGTCAGATTCTGATTTAGAAGCTATCGCAGATTATATAGAACAATAAGCGTAAATTAATTTACGCTTATTGTTTCGGATATTTATGGGCCTCGGTCTAACCGGTGCCGGTTTTGTATGTAAACGGATGGCTGCGTAGAAAAAAGTGCAATAACCAACAAACCCCGCTTTGGCGGGGTTTTTCATGCTCTGCATTTCTCCGCTTATGGCCGATTGCGGACTATTTATGCAAAATGGGATGCGATTAGATCTTACTTTGTCTGTCAGTTTCCCTTGGTAATCACACATGTACAAAAATCTGGTGCGTTTCAACTTTTTCTGATGGTATTATCCCGTCAATTGTATCCTGTTATTGCCTGCTTCTCTTTTGTAATAAAGAACTCAAATTCATTCATTCTCAATAAAGCGGTGTTGCAATTCAATCTCACTTTTTAACAGTTTTGGGGTAAAATAACTCACTCATTCTCCAGAAGCCCCTTTTTAATATAACTTAGCCCGGGATAAGATCGCTCATATTCTATATTCACTCCTGATTATTATTTGTTGACCCAGCCTGTGAGATAATTTCATCATTCAATACCTCCTCTTTTTTTCTTCCGGTTTAAATAACAGTCAGCCGTTTTAATGAGAAAAATAATACATATTGATATGGATGCCTTTTTTGCTTCGGTGGAGCAAAGAGATAATCCAGCGCTATACGGTCGCCCAGTAGTTGTAGGAGGTCGTCCTGACAGTCGAGGCGTGGTCGCCGCAGCCAGCTATGAAGCTCGCAAATATGGTATACACTCTGCAATGGCGTGTTCCCAGGCATATCGAAAATGCCCACAGACAATTTTTGTAAAGCCTCGATTTGAAGTGTATAAAAAAGTCTCGCAACAAATTTTACAGATTTTTTCTGATTATAGTGATTTAATCGAACCATTATCTCTGGATGAAGCCTATATAGATGTGACCCGGAATAAAGTCGCTCAGGCTTCAGCGACTATAATAGCCCGGCAAATAAGAGCCAGGATTTTCAAACACACGAATCTGACTGCATCAGCAGGTGTTTCCTATAATAAATTTTTAGCAAAAATAGCATCAGACATTAACAAACCCAATGGCATAAAAGTCATATTACCTGAACAGGGAGAAGCTTTTATTGCAGAGCTTCCTATCGGTAAATTTTACGGTATTGGAAAAGTGACTGAAGAAAAAATGAACCAAATAGGGATTTATAAGGGGGCAGATTTAAAAACCAGATCATTGCAATATTTGACTCAGCACTTTGGTCAGTCGGCTAGTTATTTGTATAATGCCGCTCGCGGTATTGATAACAGGGAAGTGAAAATATCAGGAGGGGTTAGAAAGAGCATGAGTAATGAAACTACCTTTTCTACAGATATTGTTGATATGAACGAATTATTAAAACACATCGCTAGCCTGTCTAAAAAAATAGCCGATGCCTGTCATTCAAAAAAGTTATACGGAAAAACAATTACCCTGAAGGTTAAATATGATAATTTTCAACAGATTACTCGCAGTCAAACGTTTCAACAATCGATAACTGATTTTGAGCAGATTTATGCTGTTGGTGAAAAATTATTATTAAATACCGAGGCGGGCAAGCGAAAAATACGCCTTCTTGGCGTGGGCGTTTCATCCTTTGATTCTGAACAAAGTCAATTGATAACTCAGATGGATTTAGATTTGAGGCGTTAGATAAAAGTAAATCAAGATAATAATTCTGCAGATCAAAGATAAAATCTATCATAGGTAGGTACTTAAGCAAAATCAGGTGCAGATAATCGAGTATTTGTTCCAGAAGACGCCGTAAATACTTCCATGTAGGGAATGCAGATCACGCAGGAGCAATTATCTGCCTTCCACAAACACTCAATTATCCTTAAGTACCTACGTATGAAAAATCTATATTAATAGTACTCATTTTTTTTCGATTTTCAGTCATCAATTACCTGACTTGAAGCATCAAAATGTTACCATTTTTGATTTATAGATTGAAAAGTGTCATTGAATTGCCTATCCTTGAGAAGGCGCTGACGATTAAGATGATGAACGAGTTTAGTGTTATTTTGATGGTTAAATCCGCATATAATACCCTAAAGATTATATGTAAATTTAGTTCATGATGTAACGCTTAGTTTCGTTTGATGATGCGTTTTTTATATAAAGTGTATAGAATACAAAATATGAAATTATATACAAAAGCACTACTGATGCTGGTTTTAATGATATTAACAGCTATGCATACTGCGGCGACTGAGGTTAGTGTGCATAAAAATGAAAATAGCGGCCTGTTAACATGGACCGCAGATGATAAAGGTTTTCAGATCGAGTTAATTCAGCTGTTGCCCGATTTCATCCGTGCTATTTATGCGAAGCATAATTTTCCCAAGGAAGAGGTAGAGCGTGCCGCTTCGTATTGTGTTTTTGGTACGATTTTAAAAAACACATCAAATCAGCATTTAAGTTATCGGGTATCAGACTGGCGATATCGGACAAAAGACGGCAAGCAGCATCCGGTTAAAACTAAAACACAATGGCTGGAAGAGTGGCGAAAGCTTGGTATCACTTTTTCCTGGACCCTGTTGCCCGATATCGGTGAGTTCTCTGTTGGTGACTGGCAGCAGGGCTTTACCACTATCAAATTACCGCGTGAATCAGAATTCGATTTAATTTTTAAATGGCAGTTAGACGGTGTGACGCATACAGGGGCATTAGAAAATATAAGTTGTGCGCCTGAGACACTGCCAGAGCCAACGCCCGAAGCGTAAAATCAGCTATAACCTTGAGCAGCTAATATACAAAATTATGAAAAAAATACTCTTAACACTATTGTTCACAATCCCTCTACCACTTAATGCAGACTGGCAGCAGCCTGAGTTGAGCCACAACCTGACTGTTGTAAAAAAGGTTATTCCGGCAAACAATTTTGAACTGCAGAATATGGATGAGAAGAAGGTAAAACTTTCTGATTATCGCGGTAAAGTCGTGTTATTGAATTTCTGGGCTACCTGGTGTCCACCGTGCATCAGAGAGATGCCATCGATGGAGCGCTTACATCAGCAGGTAAACGCAGAAGATTTTAAGGTCATTGCGGTAAACCAGATGGAAGACGTTGATCAGGTTTTCGCATTTACCGGGCAGTTAGAAGTTGATCCTACGTTTGAGATCTTATTTGATCCTACTAGCGAAGTTTCGCAAGACTATGAAGTGCGTGGCTTACCAACAACCTATTTGATCGACAAGAATGGGAATATCCGATACCGTGCTGTTGGTGGCCGTGAGTTCGATCATCCTGAAGTGATAAATACAATTAAACAGTTGATAGCAGAATAATTTAATAAACAAGTTTGACCCGGGTTTTTCCGATTTGCTTGTTAATACAGACAAGGATGTCGCAGTATTCATGCTCACATCAACAGGTGTTGGGTCGTCAGTACTTTTGCAGCTAGCAAAGTATGTCTTTCGGGTATGGGTTTATATAGCGCTGGATTTACGGATCGAAGAGTAAAAAGCCCCGCTCTAAGGAGAATTAGGAGGAATAACGGGGCTACACATCATCATGTGTTAAAAAATTATATCATAAATTTGCTACAATTATTTTGAATTCTTTGGAAAATATTGTGCGCGAGTTCCCACTTCTCGATAGTTTTTCACTTACACCCCGTCAACGTACCTGGCTTATCTCAGAGCACCAACAGAAAGAAAACCTGGATTTACTGTTTGCCAAAGCTGAGGCTTTCTCTGAAATCAATATTCGCGTTTTCAACCGTAAAATCGGCATTAAATATTACCATTTCAATGGCGTTAATATTAATTGGTTGGCGTTCTGGCTGACTAAGGACTCAAATTTTGTGAATAGTGTGAGAGTCACACAATTAAGATCTAAAAACCTATACCGGGCTTCAACTTGACAAAAGGCGCTATTTTATCCAGAAATCGTTTATACCGCTATGTTCTGTGGCGAGAATGGAATATCAATAAAAAAACATGTGCATTTATTGGTCTAAATCCTTCCACGGCTGATGAATATGAGGATGATCCAACTCTGAGACGATGTATCAATTTTGCTAAAGACTGGGGATTTGGAAAATGTGTTATTGTAAACCTGTTTGCTTATCGAGCAACGGATCCCGATGAACTCAGAAACCAGGCCAACCCGGTGGGTTATAAAAACAATCAACAGATAAAAATACAATGTACTCAGGCCGATCTTATTGTGGCTGCCTGGGGTAATCGGGGTGTTTATCTGCAGCGTGATGAAGCTGTTCGAAAACTGCTCAAAGACATACCATTAAAGTGTTTTAAAATAACCTCAAAAGGGCAGCCGGCACACCCACTTTATCAAGCAAAAAATACACGATTAATAAATTATGAAGTGTGACATTGAACTGCGTTTTTGCACATTGTTCCATTGTCATTTCTTGTGTATATTAATTTATAGTACAGGTACATACCCAGGTACTTAAGGATAATTGAGTGTTTGTGGAAGGCAGATAATTGCTCCTGCGTGATCTGCATTCCCTACATGACCACCATGGATGGTGGAAATGCATGCGAGAGGCAGGAGCCGAAGTCGTCCTTGTAGGTCAAGTTTTTATAGCCATGGATGCCACATTCAAGCCTACGACATACATGGAAGTATAAGTGCCGTGGGAGGCAGGAAGCCGGGAACGACCATGGAAGTATTTACGGCGTCTTCTGGAACAAATACTCGATTATCCGCACCTGATTTTGCTTAAGTACCTACCTATGAGTACAGGTTTATTAATTTACAGCGCATAAAAATGCTATAAATCCTGAGAGTTCAGGTTAAAAGTACTTGAAGGTGAAAAGTCAGAAAGAGAGGTTAATACCTCCCTTTCTGGTAGTTTCTGTGTAGCTGTTTTTTATTGCAGATGATATTCGCCGGCCGTTTCATTATAGATAAAAACCGTCTGACTTTTCAGTCCAGCTGCAGTAGGGTTACTGTTTATATATTGATTGACGTCCTCGCTATCAGCAATTTCTGCTGTTTTGAAATCATCAGTATCAACATATTGTTCAAATTCAAAACTCCAGACAGAATCTTTATTGTAATCATCGTTGAGGCTAAAAATACTTGCTTCTGTAGTACGTTTATAATCCACGACATTAAAAATATCGGCTGATTCAGGGTGGATCAGATTATATAAGGCATCATCTGAAAGTGCCTCTGCCTGTGCGGTACCGGCTAATACAACTGAAGCGACAAAAGTAGAAGTTAATAATGTTGTTAATTTTTTCATGATACTGTTTCCTTTTAAGATGGTTGACTTAATGTTTGATTAAGTATGGGCTTAGTTTAAAGGAAAGATTCTCAGGGATCTGTTCGTAATGACACGCATGAAATTTCGGTTTTTACGTATTAAAAGTCAGTATGGCGTTTATTTATTAGAGATTTAAGGCTAAGTCGTGTCAAAACAGGAATATGTTTCTCCCATAACGGGAGAAACAATAAAAAGATGAGCATTTTTTCTATTTCTAAAATATTAACGATAATATAATAGAGAAGTTAAAATCGAAACGGGTATATCATTGTCCTCTTCAAATGTATCTACCAGAAACACAATCATTGGAAAATCATAGATGACAAACTATACGTTAGATAATTATGACATCATCGGAGATATACATGGTCATGCAGATGCATTGATCCGCTTATTCAAACAGCTTGGTTACACAAAAAACAGACAGGGTCTATATACTCACTCAGACAGGATCCCTGTTTTCCTGGGTGATTATATTGATCGGGGGGCTGAACAAACCCAGGTTATTGATATTGTCAGGAGATTGGCCGAAAATGGAAGAGCGCTGGCCTTGATGGGTAATCATGAATTCAATGCTATCTGTTACCATTCCATTGATGTAGAAACAGGACAACCTTTGCGTGAACACACTGAAAAGAATCAAAAGCAACATGAGGCTTTTCTAAGGGAATACTCTTTGGGGGCGGGAAAAACTATCGAGGTCATTGACTGGTTTAAAACATTACCGCTTTTTTTAGAGCAGGATAATTTCAGGGCAATTCATGCTTGCTGGGATAAGCATTCACTTGAGGTGATTAGAGCACAGTTAAATTCAGATAATACCCTGAATAATGAACTGTTGATAAAAGCCAGTCAACCGGGTACGCAAGAATTTCATGCTATAGAAACTTTGCTTAAGGGATTGGAAATACCATTACCTGAGGGCAATAGTTTTAAGGACAAAGGCGGCCATATACGCACTAATATCCGTGTTAAATGGTGGGCAAAAGATGCCGCCACGTATAGAGATTATGCACTGGTTCAGGCCGCTGCATTAAATGTTATTTCCGATGATGTGCTCCCTGAAACTATCAGTAATCCAGAATATCATAAAGATGAAAAACCAATTTTTTTTGGTCATTACTGGTTTAGTGGAAAACCTGAGATACTCAAGCATAATGTGGTTTGCCTGGATTATAGCGTAGCCAATAAAGAAAAGCTGGTTTGCTACCAGTGGAATAAAGGAGACACGCAACTGTCCAATAATAACTTTGTGATGGTCAACGCAGACCCATCTGTAAAGTTTTCCTGCTGATCTTTTCGAAAAAAGTTTCCTGGTGTAAAATTTCCCGGTATTCTCATGATTTCATATACTTACAGCATTTAATAATTAAGCTGGTTTTGTAAGAGAAATGAGTTCTTCAAGTAGGAAACAGCCGATTCTTAAATTGTCTTAAATGAATATACTTTAGACAGAAAGAACAAATTTGATAGATGCTTATTGATATCTGTTAGTGCTGAATAAGTGTTACTGAACGGTGTCCATTCAGCAAAAGGCATCTGTGATGCATCGTTGCGAATTCTTTGTTAAGAAAAATGATGTTAATATGAACGGAATGAGGTATTGCAGGGACTTTTGCGTTCCATAATATAGCCAGGATGGCTATTTATGGATGGAAACTATTTAGATAAAGAGGAAATTAAAATGTTGTATTATGTAGCGAAGGTAGGTGCATATTGTCACGGGATTTACGGCATTTATGAAGATTTGGATGAAGCCAAAAAGCTGGCTGACCTTGCGGCAAGTCAAGATGAAGATGATTATCATGAATGGCGCGTATTAGAATATGAACCGCCTGGCGACGCTACCGACTTTACAAAAGACAGCGTTCATAAGAGTGTCTATAAAGCCAAGTCATAATGTCTGTACACCAGCATCCCAGCCTCTGCTCAATTTGCGTAACAGGGTTTTCTGAACTAACCAGGTTCAACGCCGGGAACTTGCCTGATTCAATGTTCTAAATAAATGTTCTTAAAAGGTGTCCATTTAGCACAAGAACCTGTGATGTATCATTTCGGGATTTGATGTTAATATGAGCGAAATGCTGTATTACAGGGTCTTGGGCGATGCCTCAATACTATGGCCACTATTTCCCAACAGCTATTTAGATCAGCTTATTTAATGAACAAATAGAAAACTGGTGATGAAATGAAAATACATGAAAATGATATCACAAAATCATGCTTTTCAAATTCAAGAAGAAAATTTCTTCAGAATTCTCTGTGGCTCGGTCTCACTGCAGCCTGTCCCTGGGCTGGTCATGCATCAGGCTCATCACTATTATTAAAAGTCATACCTGTCAGCGGAGAAAAAATACCGGGCATTGGTATGGGCACATGGATCAGCTTTAATGTTGGAAACAATGCTGAACTTCATGATCACCGTAGTCAGATTCTTGAAACATTCTTTAACATGGGCGGAAGACTGGTTGATTCTTCTCCAATGTACGGCTCTTCAGAAGAGGTCATTGGATATGCTTTGAAACGTTCACAATTGCAAGCTCAATTATTTTCTGCAACTAAAGTCTGGACTCCATTTGAAGGCATAGGAAAAAAACAAATCCAGAATTCTTTCAAGTTATGGGGTGTCAAACAATTTGATCTGTTTCAGATCCACAATTTGCTGGCATGGGAAAAACATCTGGCAACTCTTCAGGAAATGAAGCAGCAGGGATTGATACGATATATTGGGATAACCACATCTCATGGCCGTCGTCATAAAGAACTTGAGCAAATTATTAACACTCAGCCCATTGATTTTGTACAATTGACCTATAATATCCTGGATAGAGAGGCAGAATACAGGCTCTTGCCCGCTGCACTTGACAATGGTGTAGCCGTAATAGCAAACCGACCTTTTCAGGGTGGAGAACTCTTTACCCGTTTTGAACAGCATCCACTGCCTTCATGGGCAAAAGAATTTGATGCTCAAAACTGGGCACAGTTTTTTCTTAAATTTATTATTTCTCATCCTGCAGTAACTTGTGCCATACCCGCTACCACCCAGGTACCACACATGATAGAAAACATGGGGGCATTGCGTGGAAAACTTCCTGAACAGGGTGTGCGCAATAAAATGATTTCCTATATACAACAAGTGTAATGTTTATTTTGTCATTTAAGGATATGGTTCCTTACGACCGTTCGGTCCTTTTTGAACTGGTGGGGCAATACAATCTGTCAATCTGGCCCATTCATATAGTCGTGTTTATCCTGGCTATCTATATTATCTATCTGGTTATAAAAGCCAGGTCATACGCATCTCAGCTTATTTTACAAATACTGGGAGTTGCCTGGATAACATCAGGGTGGATATTTTTTATTCAACACTATGCCAGTATCAATTGGATAGGGCAGTACTTTGGCTATCTATTTATTCTTCAGGGATTGCTTCTTTTTATTAGTAGCTTTATACCAAGCAGTTCATTCTATAGGCTGGAAACAAAACGCAACAAACAATTTCTGGTCTCTATATTAATACTCTGTTTATTGATTTATCCTCTGTCCGGCTTCATTGATGGAAGAAGCTTTATTCAGCTCGAAGTATTTGCATTAACACCTGATGCCACCTTGTTAGTAACGTTGATATTTTTATTCATTATTAAACACAACATTAAATATTTACTAATACCAATACCAGTTATAGGGTCTATATTCAGTATCATTTTTTCATCAGGAATTGAGTTGTATACAACATACTGGATTTTAGCCGCATGGATACTTTGGTTTTTCACATTATTGCGTGCCAGATATTTTTAAAGCGCTGCTCCTTCCCACTCAGAGAGGGAAGGACATAACGTGCAAATATTTCAGGTATCTCAACTATAGTAAAGTGGCTTATCACTCTATTGATGCATTATCGCTGTTAAATTCTTCCTGCGTTCAACAGTTTCTAATAATTTAAAAAGCACAATAGGGATCTTTTCTAAATGATAATTCCTTAGCAGGAGCAGTTCTACATCATCAAGAGCATAAGCCTCTATTTCCGGAGCATCATCAGGAAATAAAAACATTTCACCAGAAAAATCTCCGGCAATAATTTTCTCCAGGACAATGCCTTCAGGAGTTGATAGTTCCATGCTGCCTTTTTTTATTATCCAGATACATCGTGATGAAGCTGGAGGTGATTTCTCTCCTGATTTTAGTTTTACAAGTTCAGCCTGCTCTGCAATTCTGTTAAGAATAGTATGACCTATGCGTTCACCTAATAGCCATGTACGACGTAGAAAGGCAATGCGCTCCAATCGCTCATACATTATATTAATGAGTCCTTCAGACTTTAAAAATGCGCGGAATAAATGCACAGGAATGCGTAATAGAACCGATTGAGATATTGTCCTGTATGAACCTTCTAATGCTAAATCCTGAAACAGCATTTGTTCACCCACTAAAGCACCCGTAGATAGTTCAAGGCGGATCTTTCTGTTACTCAGAATAAACTCCAATGATCCAGTCAGTATTAAGTCTACATAATCTGGTTTTTGTCCACGCCGTAATACAATAACTCCAGCGTTGAGATTAATCACAGGTGAATTCAGGATAGCATTAATTCGATACATTGAAGCATTAGGGAAATATGAACATAAATACTGATAAGCGCGCTGTCGCTGGAAATCCAGGTTGCTACAGATTAGGATGTCTTCTGCACCGAATGTGGCGCTAGACCCAATTTCTCTTTCCTCAGGGGTAAAATTACGTGCAGTATGAGCCAGAATCAATTGACCAGAGGTATCTGTAACGAAATCCTTAGCACAACCATGGATTAATCCTCCACCAATATCAATTTTTTTGATATCAGCGGCTGTGAGATAGTTTGCTTTTATCTTCGTGAGTAATTCCGGTGATAAGCCATGTTTGCCGTATGTAGTAACTGTCATGGAATCTAATACTGAAAATGAAGATAAATCAGCCCAATGAGCATAACTTCTATAACCTTCACCTCCCAGCACACGAAATAAAAAAAGATTGTTTTCCACTGGATGAGGTGAATAAAACGGCATAACCTCCATTCCATCACAGTCATTCCATACATCAAATTCCAGATCATGAATTTCGAAAAATTTTGAAAATCGTTGCTCTTCCTGACCCAGAAGAGCCGTGAGTTTTTTTGTTACCGCTGAACGGACTAAATGGCTTGCATAGTATTTGATTTTATGACCGGCACGCATTAATGTTGTTAAACCTGCGAAATGATCATCATGGGAGTGAGTATGGAATATGCCTACAACTTCACTCATATCAATACCGAGGTGAGTCAGGATTTGATCGATGTGGGGTGGCGCATCAATCAAATAGCAATTTCCCTGAAACATAATTACACTGGACATACACGGTCTATTTATATCCCAGCCGTCTCCTTCACCAGTATGAATAATCGAGAAATAAGTTCTCTCAACTTCATGATGCTGTAAAGTATAAGGAAGTTCATAAGACTTATTCAAAGGCAGATTTAGATCCACTTCGACAACTTCATTATGATACTGGAATTCAAAGTGGTTAGAGGAGAGCCTCTGAATTCTCAGACCACAGGGTAAGGTGACAGGATCTGCTTCGATTGCTACTGTATCAATCATTTCTTCTGGAGATCGGATGGCGCCATAAGCAAACGAAAGTTTGATAGCCATCATTTCTTCAGCAAGTTCTGCAGAGATGTTTGCTGCAATTATTTCCTGCTGATTCAATAATCCATAGTTGCCGCGATGGATATAGCTCAGTTGTCGTTCTATCTGAACAGAAGAACCAAGTAATAATGGTTTAGTACTGTTATTATTAGGATTGTTCGGGATTAACATTCCTTGTCGGTAAAACATTTGCAAAATAGGAAATTCTGTCAAATTGGATAGCATGCCGTTCTGAATAGGCAGATCAGATAGCAATATCGCATTGGGTCCAGATTCTAAATAGCAATCACCACGTTGTTCTGTTCGTATATAGCCACGTCGTATCAGATGTTTTATGACTTCAGCTGGACAACCGCAAAGAATTCGTAAACCACTCCCAACAGCTTCAACCCAATAAACACCTGTTGTAACCTCATACACTTGTAGTCTTGATGTTTCCAATAGCTTGATGCTCAATTTAATAAGATTGATAGTAACTACTCAGCAAATCAAGCCGCAGGAAGGCTATCCATCAAAAAGTTACAAACATATAAAATTCAAAGACTTATATTTTTGTAACTTAGAAGCGTAATTTCTAAAACGTCATTGATACCAGGAATTTATTGACCCACATCCATGGTGGTCATGTAGGGAAGGCAGATTATACCGGAGCAATTATCTGCCTTACGCAAACACCTGATATCAATAACTTGCAACAATAATCAAAATACGCTGAGTAGTTACGATTGATATAGAATTAATTTTATGAAATTGGCATAATTCTAATGTCAGTGATATATGGATTCTTGAGAGACTCTATGATTAATCACTATTGAAACCATCTCCCAGGTGAATAACTTCAGAACAGACTGTCCCTCAAGTTCGATTAAATCTACAGAAACCGGGGTAACGATTAAATGTTATATGCAGCAGCAGATCTATTTTATGTTTAAAATATTTGCAAACAGCAGATTTATGTCATACCCCTTCGAGTTTTAGCATGATGTGTTACCGGATGTCTGTTTAAAGCACCGCCATCTCCTCGTTGGCGAAATTTCTGTGATAATGTCCCATATAGGCGATTTTTCTTTCCAGCGCGATGACGACCGCTTCATTGAAGTTAACCCGCTCAAACTGCTGTGCACTACCTAAACCGCCCGGGCTGAACACATTGATCTCCATCAGTTTATCACCCACTATATCCAGACCGACCAGGAACATTCCATCCTGCACCAGTTTTGGCCGCACTATCTCAGCCAGGCGCAGATGGCTTTCATTGATTTCTGCTTTGGCCTTTTGACCACCGGCATGGATATTGCTGCGTAAATCGTCGCCTGCACGAAGCCTGCGAAAGGCAGCATATTTACCTTTATATTTTAACGGCTTGCCGTTCATCATAAACAGCCGGGTATCTCCTTCGGCTGCTGCCGGTAGATATTCCTGGGCAATGACATATCCTCCTCTTACCAGCGTATCAATCATCTGATTAATATTGGAGTGATCATCAACCTTGGCCATAAAGACACCCGAGCCACCTGAACCCTGCAGGGGTTTAATCACAGCGTTTCCACCCATCTCGGAAACAAACGCCTTGATGTCTTCGCGATTACGCGAAATTAACGTTTTAGGACGCACTTCTTCAGGAAAGTGCTGAAAATACATCTTGTTCATAGCCTTGAGCAGACCATCCGGATCATTGACTACGATAACGCCGCGACGCTTGGCTACACGGCCGAAGGTGATCCCGGCCGTTTGTGCCCAGATACGATTGCCGGTGTCGATGGACGGATCGCTGCGTAGCATAAGCACATCAAAATGATCCACCGTGACGCGCTTTTTCATTGCAGTTTTTCCCTGCAGATCCCGCAGATAGGCCTCCGGTGAATTATATTTAGATTTGGGGACTGTAGTCCCATTGGCATAGATAATACCGTCTGCCCCATAGCTAAAATCAGCGGCGCTGAAATACCAGACTTCGTCGCCCCGATTAGTTGCCGTCTGGGCCAGTCTGGTGGTGGTGTAACCGGCAAGCTCTACGGCAATATCATTTACAAAAAGTCCAAGTCGCATAATAAAAAATCTCCCACGCGGCAGAAGGTAAAAAAAGTTTAAAGTGTCGCCATATCGATATTATCGAAGCGGCGGCGATAGTAAGCCATGTAATCGACCTTGCGTTCCAGTGCTTCCATAACCGCATCGCTGAAATTCACCTTTTCAAACGCCTGGGCGGTGACCAGTCCGTCTGGGCTGAAGACATCAATATCGATGAGTTTGTCATCCACAATTTCAAGTCCCGCGAGAAACATACCATCCTGCACCAGACGTGGCCTTACGGCTTCAGCGATTTCATAGTGGGCATCGGTGAGTTTGACGGCTTCGGTGGAGCCCGGCGCATGGATGTTGGCACGCATACCATCACCCGTACGTACCCACTGGAAGGCCGCTACTTTTCCCTTATAACGTAATGGCTCGCCATTTACCAGAAATAATCGCACACTGCCGTTGGCCGCTCCGGCAAGGTATTCCTGTGCAATGGCATAACCGTGACTGACAATGGCATCGATCATCTGGTTGAGATTGGCACGGTTTTCCCGGGTGACTAAAAACACTTCCTGTGAACCCGAGCCCTGGAAGCCTTTCAATACCGCCATACCGCCCAATTCCTGAATGAATGCCTTGATTTCCCGGCGGTCAAAGGAAATGAGTGTTTTCGGTCTGATATGCTGGGGCAGCATCTGTATATACATCTTGTCCAGAGCACCGGCGAGTGAGGTGGGATCATTCAGCACAATCACTCCGCTGCGCAAGGCGATATTACCAAAGATAATACCGGCGGTCTTGCTCCAGTCGCGTTGGCCTGTCTGTTTGGCGGGATCATTCCTGAGCATCAGAATATCCAGATCGTCCACCGTGATCCGTTCTGCCTGCGCTTTGGCACTTTTCAGTTCTTTGAGATAGGTTGTAGTGGTTTTATACTTTTTACTGACGGCTGAACGCGCCCAGGCGCGGATCTTTTCATCCACATCATAGGCCAGATCACCCGCACTGATGATCCACACCTCATGCCCCCGGTTGGCGGCGGCCATCGCGAGTCGAAGGGTCGTATAACCTGCTTTTTCCGTTTCGATATCATCAATAAAAAAACCGATTCTCATAACTTATATCCTCTTCATCAGGTCTTGCAGGGTGAGACCCTGTTGCACCGTTTCCAGTCTTGCTTTTACCTCAGGGCTATTGAGGTATCTTGGTGTCAGCGACGCTTTAGTGAGAACCTTGCGCCATTGCAGTTCACGAATAATATGCAGATGATCGGCCCCGAACTTACCCAATAACAACGGTTCAAAAGCACCGCCGCTGCCAAGGTATTCCAGTACCCTGATCAGCCCCCGCAGATAGACCATGTCCTTTAATAAACCGCCGCCGCGAAATATACGCAAGGTGATATTAAAGGCGGTTCGTTGTGCAAAGCCGTAATTCTTATATAATACATTAAAGACTTCAGTGAAATCTGCGCCATCAGTTATCATATCGGCAGCCATAACTCTTGCCGCCAGCATCCGCAGACGCGGTCCGGTTAACCCACCGGTCAGATATTCGGCAAACACAGCCAGCCCTTCCTGCAGTTCTTCATAATCAGGCAGCCCGGCATACAGCGTGCGAAAAGGCTGAGCCTGACCATTGAAAAAAGTCAGAATATGTGTGCCGATCTCATGTGCAAGTAATGCGTCGACCCGGTTTGCTGCTATTTTCTGACGGCTGTTCAGTAGCAGGTTGCCATGGGAGACCATCACACCTACCACATCCTCCCTTATCTCAACCCGGCTCCAGACCCGTGGATCCTGTGCGCGATAATGCTTGATTTCTGTTTCGGCCAGGGCGGCGAATTCTGCCGCGCTAAGCATAGCGAGCCGGGAGCTGGTTCTGCGCCGCAGCGGCGTATGCTGCAGGATGGTTTGGGCCGTTTCTCGCAGAACGTCATCCACCCGTCCATAAAGCTGCAGGCTGCCATAGAGAAAACGCGGCGTTCCGCGATCACTTAACATGGTCAGCTTGCGTTCGAGTTCCATGCGTTGTGCACGGAACAGGGCTTCGAGTGCCGGATCTTCAATCTTTTCTATCGGGATGCTATAGAGCTGGCGTTTCAGCAGGGCCGGATCAGCGGGCAACGGGCGATAAACAAAATGAGGGGGTTTCTGAAACGCATTGCGCTTAAAGTTACGCCAGGCTTGATCAGCATTGATGGGGGTGACACTTAGTAGAAAATCAAAATCTTCAGTGATCTCAGCCAGCTCACGATCAACCTGCCACACCAGTTTGACCAGACTGCGGGGGCCCAACGCATGAAAATGAGGCGGTCGTTGCGTGGTCTGGTCGCGGGTAAACTTGAAGATGGCACGCCGCAGGGCGCGACCCAGACCTCGATGCAGGTTACGCAGTATCAGCGGGAAACTCTCACCGCTGTCGGTATCTTCATAGACCGGCCGGATAGCAATGCCCAGGTAGTGACAGCCAATACGTCTGGCCAGTGCGGCAGGAACCAGACGCGCCAGACCTGGCGCCCAGGGTTTGATGGATTCGTTCACGTTGACCATGGCCGTACTGCGCTGCACCTTTATCTTCGACAGGGCGGTCTTTAACGTCAGCGTGGAAGACGCAAGCACATCCGAGCGTTGTGTCAGGATGCGAAAGGCAGGACGAAAATCAGGGGTGATACTGGTAAATTCATCGCTGCAATCAGCCCAGATTTCAACAATCAAAAAGGCCCCGAAACTTTCAGCGAGGCTTTCAGCGATAGCAGAAACCAGCGCGACAGTACTTTTGGTCAATCCGCGTTTACCTTCGACAATAAGATAGGAGGCTTCACCGCGCAACAGCTGTTCTGTCGCTGACGCCTGGGTCTTGTGAGGGCGTCGGTAAATCAGCAGAAAGGGGACTTGACGATCCAGGTGCAGAGAGCCGCCGGAAGGCAGCCGGCGACGGATAGCTTTTCCCATTTGCAGACGTTTAATGATGGCGGCAATGGCGGGATCGCTGACTTGCGAAGGTTGGGTCAGTGTCTCTGAGATATTGCTCGCTTGTTCAGGACTGTCTGAAATTGTAGTCAAAGTCATGGGCGTGTTATCGAGCAAAATTAGATGCGCTCAGTGAATAGGGGTCTTTACTGCTTAGTGTATACCTTCCAGAGCACAATCGCTATATGAATTGCCTCTTCTATTATGTCAACTGCAACTATGGCGGCAGCGGCTTGTTGGTGAGTCTTCGACCAGTTAGGCTGCTATTTTCGGTACAAGTATTGATATCAACCAGTTACACTCATCTGCATCCATCAGGGGGAGCTGTGGCAAAGCATCCTGACTGAGTGTTGATTCTACAATGACTGTCAACAGTTCTTTATCGGCCATTTCGATGGCTTGCTGAAGTGTATTTTCGAGTTTTCCAACTTGCTTAAGAGGTCCTTAATTTGCATGTCACTCTTATAATGAATACTTACTATTCGTCAATTCTCTGTTTTTTTATTCTCATTTTCACTAACAGCTGCAGCTACTGTTTTCACCGGTTCCTTTAATATTGGCGGTATAAAATGTGTCAGTGTTTTCCCCTGGTATGAAGTAATGAATAATATTGCAGTTAAGGTGAGTAAATGCAGTTCAGGAAATTCTAAAAGTATAAAGCCCAGAGGTTTGTATTGAACAATTGGCAAACAGACAAGGGTAATAATAAGAGTCCAGAACAGGCGTATGTAAGAAGTTTTTAATCCTTTGGTATCGATAGTTTGATAAAAACGATCGATCAAAGTTGTTAATATAACAATCGGCAGTAATACGGCATAACCATCGGAACTGGGCATAACATAATCCACAAAAGATACAGCAAAGGACATGCTGACCGCTACTAATGTAAAAATAATGGATAATCGAGGGGTTCGTGAAAGTTTTTTTGGGAAAATTTTTCGGCCTATGGCAGAGAAAAGAATTATAATAGCCAGTATCATTACTGTTGTTTGCCACTGATTAAAATCGGTGGCCAGGGCAAGCAATGTTGGTGTGAAAACTCCATAACTATGAATGCCGATAAAATGTCTGAAGATGGCAGTTATTAATACACCATAAGGTAACAATAATAAGCTTGCCAGGATTGAACGCGTTTCCAGGTCTAACTGCTGTAAATCAAAAATACTCAACCACTGAAGCGAGTTCTGTTTGGTTTTCGGGACTGTATACAGATTTGCTTCTAAAAAATAATCAACGCTTAAATTATTCCCATTCTTTAAACTGACAATAGTGTTACTATCGTAACTGAAAGGCATAAAATTCTGAGGTAGCTCATTGTGATAACCAAAATCAGGATCAAAAGGCTGCCAGGAAGAATCATCATAAACTTCTACCCAGTAATGTGGTTTCACATCCAGTGATTCTTCGAGAATAAAACCTGTTACCATCCTTGCTGGAAATTTCATTGCTCGGGCCAGGGCAACAAAAACAAGTACGCGTTCCTCAGCGGAGGCTTTTTTGTGTTTAATAATATCGCGCACTGAGCGTAGCTGGTTTTTATCTGTGTTTTTGAGTGAACGGCAATATTCATGTATTTGTAATAACCTGGCACTTCGATCTTCAGAACGCTCTGTCAATTTATTTACCAATGCAGTTACATCCGGATGATCAAGGTCCATTGCATCATCATTTTTTAAATATAATTCTGTAAGATCAGTTGATAAGATTGTTTTCGTTATCTGGATTGAAGGAGTAGACGACTGATGTATGTGAAATTCCGCTGAAAGGGAAAGCGGACCATTTTCTATTGCCACCGCACGTATTTCATGATTTACGTCATCGACAGGTTTATCGTTGCGAATTCGAAGTCCCGGATGTGTAATTGATTGACGAATAAGCCGGTTATAAGGTGTTGAACCCGGTGTGCTTATAGATATATTGCTCTTTTTGTTCTCCGCTTCAAATGCAGCATCAACAGTCAGTTGCCATAGCTTATCACCACTGGCAATGTCCGACGAAAAATAAATTAAACGCAGAGAAACAATTATTGCAGCCAGAATTATCAGTTTAAAGCATAAGGACTTGAATGTGAGGTTCAACATTGAGAACTGATTTTTTTTCAGATTAATTAAGAGGCATTTTTAATATAAAATAGTATAGCTGCATAAAAAAAGAATAAAATTGTCACTATTAACCAGCTGGCAATGACGGCACTTTCCGGTGCCGTATTGTTAACCTGACAAGCATTGTTTCCAGGTTAATAACATCGAATAATGACTGAAAATACACATAGAAGTAGTAAATTATGTTTTACCTGTTATCGATTATACTGTTACTTTTTCACCCGACTACACTGTCTGCTGAAACTAAATCTATCATAGGCTGGATTGAACCAGTTAAGATTATAACAGAAGATTTTTATATACAGGCAAAAATTGATACAGGGGCAGATAATTCGTCTCTGCACGCCGCTGATATAACAGAGTTTATCCGCGAAAGCAGACCCTGGGTAAGATTTAATATAAAAGATCAATCTGGGAAAGTACATCAAATGGAACAACCTGTACAGAGGTTTGCGAAAATAAAACGCCACGAAAACGTACCTCAAAAACGCCCCGTTATTCATCTGGGTATCTGCCTAGGCAAGCACTCTCAGATGATTGAAGTTAACCTGACCGATAGAAAAGCGTATAAATATAAGTTACTGATTGGACGCAGTTTTCTTAAAGGAACTTTTCTAATCGATGTTCAGGCAAAGAATTTAACCAGCCCGCAATGTCATTAAATTAACCACATAAAATTGATTTACTGCTATAGTTATAGTCTTATAACCCTATAATTTAAAATCTTTAGTAACTACTCAGCAAATCAAGCCGCAGGAAGGCTAACCATCAAAAAGTTACAAACATATAAAATTCAAAGACTTATATTTTTGTAACTTAGAAGCGTATTTTAGATTTATACGTAAGTTCTTGATATCAGGTGTTTGCGTAAGGCAGATAATTGCTCCTGTATAATCTGCATTCCCTACATGACCGCCATGGATGCTGGAAATGCATGCGAGAGGCAGGAGCCGAAGTCGTCCCTGTAGGTCAAGTGTATGTGGCATGGATGCCACATTCAAGCCTACGACATACATGGAAGTATAAGTGCCGTGGGAGGCAGGAAGCCGGGAACGACCCTGGATGTATTCACGGCGTCTTCTGGGCAGGTAATAGCTCCATGCATAACCTGCATTTCCCACATCCATGTGGGTCAATAAATTCCTGGTGTCAAGGACATTTTCAAAATTACGCTGAATAGTTACCAATCTTTATATCATAAAGTTTAATTAATACTGTCAGCTGCTACATCCAGTCTTTAGGAGACTATTTTGAATATTGCATTACTCACACGAAACCCAAAACTTTACTCTTCACGGCGACTAATTGAAGCTTCTGAACAACGTGGTCACGAGATTCAATGCATTGATTCACTTCGCTGTTATATGAATATGGCCTGCAATAGGCCCGAAATTCACTATAAAGGTAAAAAATTGCCTGTTTTTGACGCTGTTATTCCTCGAATTGGTGCTTCCATCACATTTTATGGTACAGCGGTGTTACGACAGTTCGAAATGATGAATGTTTTCCCGTTAAATGAATCTGTGGCTATCTCCCGTTCGCGAGATAAATTACGTTCAATGCAGTTATTTTCCCGCAAAGGAATTGGAATGCCTGTTACAGGCTTTGCTAATAAACCAGATGATGTTCAGGATTTAATCAAAATGGTTGGCGGAGCACCCCTGGTTATCAAGTTAATTGAAGGTACTCAGGGAATAGGTGTTGTACTCGCAGAAACTCACAAAGCAGCGGAAAGTGTCATCGAAGCATTTATGGGATTAAATGCGAACATCCTCGTTCAGGAATATATCAAGGAAGCGGGCGGTGCTGATATTCGGTGCTTTGTTATAGGTGATAAAGTGGTTGCCGCGATGAAGCGACAGGGTGCTGAAGGCGAGTTCCGTTCGAATTTACATCGTGGCGGAAGCGCCAGCTTAACAAAAATCACTCCCACGGAACGTCAAACAGCTGTGCTTGCTGCCAAAACAATGGGTTTAAATGTTGCTGGCGTAGACCTTCTACGTTCTAATAACGGGCCACTGGTGATGGAAGTGAATTCATCACCCGGACTGGAAGGTATTGAACAGGCTACCGGAAAAGATATTGCGGGAATGATTATTGAGTTTATTGAAAAATACGCTCAACCTAACAGGACTCGAACCCGTGGTAAAGGCTAAAGCCCCGATTAATAGTATTGAAATTGCAGGGGAGTTAATTGCGCCGGGTGAAGCTAAAACCATCGCCCTGCAAACGACACAGTTCTATACCAATACGCCTGTGAATATCCCCGTCCATATTGTAAATGGTAAAATACCCGGCCCAAGGCTTTTTGTAAGTGCTGCTATTCATGGCAATGAAATCAATGGCGTAGAAATAATCCGCCGACTGTTAATGTCCTCAGCACTAAAAAGAATAAAAGGCACTTTAATTGCTATCCCGGTTGTGAATGTTCACGGTTTTATTCAACAATCAAGATATCTGCCGGACAGGCGCGATTTAAACCGGAGCTTTCCCGGTTCCAAAAAAGGTTCCCTTGCTGCACGTCTTGCACACATATTTATGCGTGAAATTGTGAATAAATGCACACATGGTATAGATCTCCATACAGGGGCAATACACCGTTCGAACATTCCGCAAATACGAGCTAACCTCGACGATGATGAAACTGCACGTATGGCCAGGGCATTTTCTGTACCCGTATTACTAAATTCCAGTATCAGAGATGGTTCTTTGAGAGAAGCAGCAAACGAACTCGGTATACCTATGTTGCTGTATGAAGCTGGTGAGGCTCTACGTTTTGATGAAGTGTCAATACGTGCAGGTCTGAGAGGTGTGATTAGAGTTATGCGGGAAATTGGTATGCTGTCGAAAACAAAAGTAACTCAAAGAGCATTAAAACTCTCATCAATTGCTCAGGGCAGTGCGTGGGTTCGGGCTGCTATCAGCGGTATCGTTCATATTCAGGTCCCTCTTGGATCACAGATCAATAAAGGAGGAACCCTGGGTTTTATCTACGATCCGTTTGGTACGGATGAAACCATCATTTATTCTCCCTTTGATGGGATTATCATTGGCCAGGTGAATAATCCCCTGATTTATGAGGGTGATGCGTTATTTCATATCGCTTATTTTGGAGAAGTAGATACTGCAGCTGAACACCTTGAAGTATTTAGTGAAGAGATTAACCCTGATCATGAAACCTTCTAAAGCCATAACTTTTATCCTGCCATGTTTAGAGGGTACTGCCTATGGGCTGTAAGTTGACCTTAAGAGTCATATTTTCGCCAAAGGGACGCGGTTCAGGGGTGGCATTTTTGACAGGAAAAGTATAGGTTTGAGTTATTGTATTTACCTGCGGAGAAATGTTCCTGCATTCATCCTTGGGCAATGCACGAATGTCGCTCAGGCGTGGCTCAACAACATTTCTAACAACAGTCAGCTTCAGATTATTTGCCTCTAAATGATGGGTTATACTCAAGCCATTAAAATGATTAACAGTTGAGAACAATTTTCGCCCATCTACAGTAGCACGAGGGTTGCAGTTTAACTGCAGATAACTACGTTTTAGCCCCTTGCTCCAGGTATGCCGCTTCTGAGAAACAAAGGATTTTCCCTCCTCAATTTTTTTTTCGCCCTGAGTGAGTGTAAAACTCATCATATAGCGCTCTCCAGCACTGACCGTTGTCGTTGATATAATAAAGATACCCAATAGCATCAAACGAAGCATCATTGCTTGTTCTCCAGAAATAATAATTGCAGCTTTTGGGTTGCACTTTCACAGTATAGTGCCCCCATAACAAATATAATATGATAAATTCTAAATAACTGTTCGGCAATAGTGTCCACAGTATTGAAGCATTGCACCAGACCCTGTAATGCCTGATTTCGCTCATCTTAGCATCACTTAGGCTAGCAATAAAAGTCGAAACAATGCAGCATAAGTTCCGGTGCTAAATGGAAGTATTATCTGTTTGTTGACTCACCGTATGCAAGAAAATCAGGTTATGTCTTTCCATATGCAGTTATAGTTGTCGGTAAAGTCTCCAGTTTGTTCGTGATGACAGCTTTCTCCTGCATTGCCTGGCTAATTTTTATAGCAGGAACACAGTGGCCAGACCTAAAAAACTCATAAACCCGACAACATCAGTGACAGTCGTTAATACCACCGAACCTGCAAGGGCAGGATCAATACCCGTTTTCTGCATTATCAACGGAATAACCACTCCGGCAAAGGCGGCAGACAGTAAATTAATGATCATGGCAACACCCAGTATGCTGCTGATACGTATATCATTAAACCATAAATAAGAGACTATCCCCACTACCACTGCCCAGATGAAACCATTGAGGATAGAGATAGTAATTTCCTTATAAGCCAGCCAACGGGTATTGCTGGAACTGATATGACCGAGTGCTAATCCACGGATGATCAGGGTCAAAGTCTGGCTGCCGGCGATTCCGCCCATACTGGCTACAATAGGCATGAGTACTGCGAGTGCAACCACTTTGTCTAACGTTGCTTCAAACAGGCCTATAACCCAGGCAGCCAGAAAAGCCGTGGCCAGATTTACCCCTAACCATAAAGCGCGGCGTTTCGCGCTGGGTAACACAGGTGCAAATAGATCTTCATCTTCATCCAGACCTGCTGCCCCCAGAATTTGGCGGTCGGCCTCATCCTGCATGACATCAACGATATCATCAATGGTTACTCTACCAATGAGTTTTTCATCCTCGTCGACGACAGCAACTGAGACCAGATCGTGATCACGAAACAAAATCGCCAGTTCGTGTTGATCCATATCGGGTTTTATTCTCAGAGCATCAGGGTTCATCACCTCTGAAACTTCTGTTTCCGGTTGACGGGTAAGCAGCGCAGAGAGAGGCAGTTCACCCAGAAAGCGACCGTCCCGATCAACCACCATCAGCCCCAGGGTATGGTTAGGCAATGACTCCTTACGTCTAAGAAAGCGTAATACTGTTTCAAGACAGACATCATTACGTACCGACACAGCCTCTGTATCCATCAATCGGCCAGCGGAATTTTCGGGGAAAGCCAGTGCTGCTTCAAGTTTTTGAAGGCCGCGATAGTCCAGGGATTCACGAATTTCCACACCAATTTCAGCAGGCAGGGTCTCGATCACTTCAGCCAGATCATTGGCTTCTAATGCGCTAGCAGCGTTCACCACGTCCACAGGATCAATATTATCTACCAGTGATAGTCTTGCTACCTCCCCCAGATGGCTGAGCACATCACCTTTTAACTCATCTGGCACAGACTTCCAGAGTCTTGCTCTTTGCTTGTCGGGAAGTGATTCAAGGGTATGAGTGATCTCGGCAGACTCAAGTGAATCAAGAAGCTCTGACAACGTCTTGAAATCTTCTTTGTCTAGTAATTCCATAACGGAATCTATCAGCACCGGATTCTGGTTTTCATCTATCAAGTTATCTGTCATCATTTTTCTCCTGGCCAGTTCAGCTTTACGTCCACTATAAGGACAGCCAACAATACTAACAGAAAAAGTTTATCCCGGTGTGACGATTTACAGATTTTTTACAGTTGTTCCTGTTCATCATTAGAAAGAAATGGTTGTTTTGCTAGATACTCAGAAAAGCGGGCAGATAGTCCTTGCTAAAAAGTGTCTGTCAAGCCAGTATTTTTGTAGCGGGGATGCCGCATTCAAGCCTACGACATACATGGAAGTATAAGTGCCGTGGGAGGCAGGAAGCCGGGAACGACCCTGGATGTATTCACGGCGTCTTCTGGGCAGGTAATAGCTCCATGCATAACCTGCATTTCCCACATCCATGTGGGTCAATAAATTCCTGGTGTCAAGGACGTTTTCAAAATTACGCTGAATAGTTACATTTCGCTCATATTAATATCAAATCCCGAAATAATACATCACAGGTTCTGGTGCTAAATGGACACCTTTTAAGAACAATTATTTAGCGGCGTCATGAACATTTATAGGAATGCAACTTTGCCAAGACGACTGCGGAACTCCCGCCAGCATGAAGTTACTTAGCAATACAGCTAACAGACAGATTGTGTCGATCACTATCTGATTCACGTCGGTATGCTCGAACAAGGCATTTAGCGACGGGATGAAACCTCTGTATTCATATCGATCCTCAATTGCTTTTTCGATCAACATATACAATATCCAGATATGCTTATATTGGTTTGCTGAAATTTAAATTGAGTTCACCGTTCATCTGTCGGTACACTAAACCTGCAGCACCAGACTCAGGCACAGCACGGTTGCTTTAAAGACCGCTTCCGGCAATTTTAGAGTGCAGGCTTTCTGTTAGCAATTTATATTAGATAACGGCATAAACTCACGGCGTAAAAAAATTACACTTATTACTTGTAACCGTGTTTCTTTCGTTATAGGTTTTCCAACTAAACAGTTTATAGGTAAGCAACATAATCATGACAGCAAAGAATGAAAAGACAGTATCCCTCGTTTTGGGGAGTGGAGGTGCCCGTGGTTTAGCGCACATCGGGGTGATCCACTGGCTTGCGGAAAATAACTACAAAATAACTTCCATTTCAGGTTGTTCTATCGGTGCACTTATCGGTGGTATTTACGCAGCTGGAAAGCTGGATGATTTTGAATGCTGGGTGCGGGGAATTACTAAGGTTGATATTGTCACCTTGCTTGATTTGTCATGGAACAAAAGTGGTCTGGTTAAAGGCGATAAAATTATTAATGAATTGACTGAACTTGTGGGTGATGTAGTTATTGAAGATTTACCTATTGTATATACCGCTGTTGCTGCTGACATTGTTAATGAAAAAGAAGTCTGGTTAAATTCAGGAAGTCTTTTCGATGCAATTAGAGCATCTATTTCATTACCGCTTTTTTTTACTCCATTCAGATATAAAGATGTCGACCTGATTGATGGTGGTGTTTTAAACCCTGTTCCAATAGCACCTGTCTTTAGTGATGAGACAGATTTAACCATCGCAGTTAATCTTGGCGGGAAACTAGACAACAAAGAGAAAATTACGACAGCTAACGATTCAATTAATAAAAATAAATCTTCAGTAGCTGAGAAGATTGCTGAATTCTTAGAAAGTTTTAAAGATTCAACAGTAAAACATAATGATCATGAATGGGGAGCATACGATATAGCCAATCAGGCTTTTGATGTAATGCAAAGCTGTATCGCAAGACAGAAACTAGCTGCTTACCCCGCTGATCATATCATAGAAATTTCTCGAAATGCCTGCGGGATTTTAGAGTTTGATCTCGCTTCTGAAATCATCGAACTTGGATACAAAAAAGCCCAGGAAGTTCTGGGCCAGCTATCCTGAAAAATTGAAGGGGAGGCACTAACAGGTCGCTCCCCAGGATGCAAATATTTGCTGCGCACCATTGACGCCGGTCAGTTTGACATTCTTAAGTGTAATCAGGTGCTGGCATAAACAAATTACTGTAGTAAATAAAGTTAATTGTCTAGGACGTATTGAGCTATAGTAGAATTATAAAAAATAACCGCGCTATAAAAAAATTGTGTAACTACTCAGCAAATCAAGCCGCAGGAAGGCTAACCATCAAAAAGTTACAAACATATAAAATTCAAAGACTTATATTTTTTTAACTTAGAAGCGAATATCCAGGATCGTTGTAACTACTCAGCATATCTGGAATAACTCACTAAGTGCTTGATATCAGGTATTTGTGGAAGGCCGATTATACAGGAGCAATTATCTGCCTTCTACAAATACCCGATTCTCCTTAAGTACCTACGCATGAATCTATATTTCGCATGCCATGGTTTAACAATAAAAATATTTTATTTCAATTACATAGCCTATCGATGTGCTGATGCGTTCATGCCTAACATCAAATATGAAGGTTGCCAGGCAAAGTCTTTAAGGACTGTCAATTGGCTGATGATGAAATTAACTTGACAATTTTGTTTTTGAGTAATAAGATTTAATTGTCCTAGACAATAATGCTACACAATAATTTTGATTTTTATGGTTTGATAACTCAAATCAACTAACTAAAGAGGATAAACTCATGTCAACACAAACTACCGAGTTGCCATTAGGGCAGTATCATGCTGCATCTAAATATCATATTGAGAAGGTCAGTGCTTCAGAACCCTTTAAGTGGTTATCTAAAGGGTTTAGCAGTTTTAAACGCATACCCGGCTTAAGTATACTTTACGGCGTTATTTTTGCTGTAGTAGTGGCTGGAGCTTACCAACTTATGAATAATCTACCCTGGTATTCATTAGCTTACTTAACGGGCATCGTAGTCCTGGGACCAGTTCTGGCCTCTGGACTGTACGCTGCCAGTCGGGATATTGATCAGGGGAAAAAACCTTCTATTATGTCCAGTCTATATCAGATCAGAGAAAGAAAAACTTACCTGGCTCTTTTTTCTCTCATGCTGGCACTGGTCATGGCCGCATGGGTGCGTTTTTCAGCACTGTTGTTTGCAATCAAGTTCAGCACCGTATCACCCACGATTGAATCATATACAAATCTGTTTGCCAGTTCAGAAGGATTGGTAACGCTGTTGTTCTTCATCGGAATTGGTTTTCTGCTGGTTTCAGCAGTGTTCGTGTTAAGCGCAATTGCGGTACCGCTGATTCTGGACAAGGATGTAGATTTTATTACTGCAATGCAAACCAGCTATTATGCAGTGAGCAATAATAAATCAGCGATGGCAGTCTGGGCATTAATCATTGCTGCTCTGACAGCTTTTGGTATTGCCACAGCTTTTGTTGGACTGGTAATAGTCTTTCCAGTACTTGGTTATGCGACCTGGGAAAGCTACAAATCCATGGTAAAATAATGATATTTACTTGCTATGTTTCCCACGGTTGTTTAATCGTGGGAAAATGTTGCAAACTTTATCATCTAATTTCCCAGCCTGAGATAGCATGAAATAAAGCAAGAATTGTCAGCTAAAAGCCTGCCTTATGAGTCAATATTTGTTTTACTCACACATTTTTAATGTATACTTAACTGCGTTTTCTTATCGACATCGGCACCTGCTGTGAGCAGAGTGTAGCTTGAATCCTCAATGTTATAAACCAGGCGTCCCTGTTCGAAATCAAACCACACGTTGCCGACCATACCATGAGCGGCTGGCACAGAGCCGGTGGCCAGAGAGACATGCCCAACAATAGTCTCGGTGTTGGCGTGCTGGTAATGCGCATCCGTGTAATTAACACTCTTCTTCATCAGGTAGCGGAATCCGCCATCACCCAGGACATGGGAATAACGGCTGGGTAAATCTCCGCGTAATGCATCGACAGTAATCTGCAGGATCAGGCGGGGTTTGGTTGGTATAACAAGCTCTTCTTTTGCCGTTACTGATTGGCGCCGCGTCATTGCTAAAGCACCGAATAGTGCATGCAATATCACACCAGAAGGCTTCATCAGGTAGTTCGTTATCATTTTAGATCCTTTTAACAGCTTTTGATAAGGGAAAGCTCTGAAAAACTTAAATCAGGCATCGGCCCTGAAAAAACATTCGAAATGCTGCTTATATGATTTTAAGTGTTAATATCATTAATTAAAAGCGATCTCAGAATAAGGTTTTCACGTTCTGAATAAAACGTCTGGCGGAAAAAACATTCTTCGAATAGATGAAAACGGACTCATAGCTACTATTATTTTATTTTCTAACCAGATGAAAATACATGAACTTTTGTTCGTTTTTGGAAGGCGTTCTATGTATTTCATCAAGCCTTTGGTGAACGTGGTACTGGCGTGTCTTCCACACCCACTGCCGTAGAGGAGGATGTGCTTGAGAAGTCTGAGGTTGAGAAAATCGGGCGTACCAGTGAAGTGAAGGAAAATTTCTACATCATAACTGCAGAACGTAGGATCACACATCCTGCAGTTTCGGTAATTCTGGATGCAGCAAGAAACGAACTGTTTTCCTGAGAGAAGAAAAATACATTGTAATTATGACTTTACGACGTAAAAGAAAGCTGCACAAACAGACTAGCAATTTTAGAGACATTATAGCCCCTTGCTGCCGTTGACTGATGGTCTTCAAGTCATAGTCGACCTCAAAACGCAGTCGTCTTTTTTGAAAATTTCCTGATTGAATATGCCAATCAAGAAAGAAGATAAAATTAACTAACATAAAATTTTACAGGCTGCTCTGATAGCGTTTTTGACATATCGGCAAGACTAATGTTGAGCAATGTGTTAAGAAAAAATTTATTAACAATTCCCCAATTTTCTTTTAAGTTACAATCGTCGGAAAAACTACAGTTATCACTGGTTGAAGCACACTCTGTAATGGCAATTGGCCCTTCCACTGCAATAATCACTTGAGCAATTGATATGTCCTGGGCTGAAACAGAAAGTCTATAGCCGCCTTTGGTGCCACGAAATGAGGTCACAATATTTGCATCTACCAATTTTCTTAATAGTTTTCTTACTGTTGCAATTGGCAGGTGAGTTGTTTTACTTAATTCATGATTAGTGCACAGAGAATCTGTGTTTACTGCCAGGTGATTAGTAATTATCAGTGCATAATCAGCCAGTTTTCCAATTTTAATCATAACAATTAACTCTAAAGTGTATACAAAGCCAGCAAATAAATACCGATATAATTCTACTCAACTAATTATAGTCAATTATATTAAATAATACTAATACGGTATTGTTTTATTAGGTCAATCCGATTCATCCTAAAACAATACTTGACCAATTCATTACGTATTTGTTAAAATAATACATACTATATTGGTATACTATAAGTTGTTTTTTATATAAATGAAAACTACAAATTGAATGATGATATCTTAAGTTCTTATATATTAGATAGTCGTGTTCATGAAATCATTAATCATGATAACGATAAAGGTATTCACAAAGGCTAATTAATTACCCCGGGTGACATATTAAGCAGGAGAAAGCATAATGAATCATTGTCTGAAATGTAAAAACAGAAATACTTTAATTTGTAATACATGCGATAACGGAAGCTCCTGGGAAGAAGCCAGAAATTCATTTGATCTTATTATTTCAGCCGTTATGTTCGGTTGTGGAGTGGGTGGAGTTCTGGCTGCTTTTTATCTTTTTTACGTATAAAGTAAAAAGAGGTTGACAGCGATCGTCGGACAGTAAACAGAAAAATTTAAGTTTTTTTGCTAAACAATGATTTAATAATCAGGTTCATAGACAATGTTTTCTACAGCGGCTGTGGCGAAGAAGTGCAAAGTATGAAGAAGTTTATCTGAAAGCCTAGGGTTGAATCACTGATGGCTGTCAATTTTTCCGGAGGTATTATGTTGTTCAGGCAATTACAGGAGCCCGATTCATCCACCTTTACTTATTTATTAAGCTGCGAACAGACAGGTGAAACGGTATTGATTGATCCGGTACTGGATACAGTGGAACGTGACTTGCTAGTGCTCAACGAGATGGGGTTAAAACTGAGTTTTAGCCTGGATACCCATATTCACGCTGATCATCTGAGCGGTGCGCAGCGGCTGAAATCATTGACCGGCAGTAAGATTGCATATCCAGCCATAGATGCGCTGCCGTGTGCAGATATAGGCGTTGAAGAAGGCCGGGTATTACGTCTTGGTCATATTGATATTCATCCCTTGTTCACGCCTGGTCATACCGACCACCACCACGCCTACCTGGTTCATAATGGAACACAGGCGATGCTGTTTAGTGGTGATGCTTTGTTGATAGAATCCTGCGGGCGCACAGATTTTCAGTCGGGTGATGCCGCTACACTGTATCAAAGTATTCATGAAAAATTCTTCAGCCTTCCCGATGAAACGCTGGTTTATCCGTGTCACGATTATGAAGGACGTTTTATCACCACGATTGCACAGGAAAAACAGCGTAACCCGAGACTGGGTCAGAACAGGTCAGTAGAGGAGTTTGTGCATATTATGGAGACAATGGATTTGCCATATCCGCGCAAAATTGATTTTGCGGTTCCCGGTAATGAACAGTGTGGTGTCTGCCCGGACAATGTGCCAGAGAAATACCGTACCCCGTGCGAAAAAAATGACCAGGGTTAGTGCCGTGAAGGCAAAGCAAAGACGAAACTAGACCTATTTTGATAAGAAAGTACTTTGCGGTAAATAGGCCGTTCAATCAGCAATCATCATCTGCTTCTAACTCCCCAATATCCTTTTCTTTCACCGGATTAATAAACATCATATGCTCAATGCGGTCAAAGTTTTTATCCAGCACTTTATCGATAGTTTGTTCTCTGACCCGGTCATAAATAATCACCTTGCCAGCGGCTTCCTGCTTTAATTGCAATGGGGCGGGTTCAAACAGCAGGCTCTCATCAATCTGACTATAAACCGTTTCGGCAATAACAGAGCTATTTATAAAGCCGTATAAACAGATAGAGATTAAAATTTTGTATAACATAGTGTTGTCCTTTTATCATAGCTCTTAAAAAGAGGTTTATTTTCCTTAGGGATACAACCTATATTTTTAAAAAATATCATGTTTTTTTGGAAAGTCAAAGCGGCTCGTTCACCTGCACCTAGAGGTGCAAATTGATCGTTGACTAAAACGTAGCATAGGGAGCAAGTTCTTTTGCTAACGATGAAGGTGCTCTTTGCTTTTTCGTTGGCATATTCAACGCAACCACTTCACCCTTGTGGTCGTAAATTATCTTCGCATAATGATATTTCTCTTCTTTTACTTTCCGGGTTAGATTTTTCAGTGTCTTATAGGGGATATCAACCACTAACTGATTAACCAGCCAACTGGGCAGTTCCCCTGCGGGATCGGTATGCTGAACCCAGGTGATCTTCACGCCATTCTCACCCGGCTCCAGTTTATGGGTGCCGGTGGAGTTATGGATCCTGACAAGCGCTGATTGTTTGATCTTTTTACATTGTGCAGACGCCCGTTCATGACAAAAGTCTGTAACGGCGGATGTTGTGATCGTCAAGGATTGATCTAAGCGATCCTGTGTCAACGTAGAATGCATCATAATATCCCGATCGTCAAAAGGAAAAGGGATATCGATCACCTGATAATGATAACGTTCATAAAAATCGATCTGTTCTATCACCAACGATTGTTTACAGTTTTGGATCCAGTCCGTGTAAGCGCTATTATCCAGCATGACTGCCAAAATGCTGTCCAGAGAGGCATTAATCACAGTCACCGCTTTAAATGTGGCAAAGTCTGAATCCCTGGTCTTGAAGACATACACCTGGATCCCATCCTTATCCAGTTTCCGATAAGCATTCTCGTTTTCTTCGTCCGCAAATATGTGCGCTGACACTAATAATAAATGGAGCAGCAAATAAAATTTGAAAATGAGTTGCATTGGTATACACCACTCTGATTATAAAGCATGCCATTGTGATGACGGATCAGTGGCAAGCCTTTCCCTCAAATTTTATAAATGAAATTATCTAATGGACGTCGACACCAGGTATAATAAATGCTTTTGTCAGTTTGATGAAATGAAGTGATCTTCTCATTGAACTGCACGTTTTAAAGGTGTTATCTACCTGGTATTTAAGACGATCCGTTCAGTATTCGTTTTCCCTGTATTGCGTACTTGATATAAAAATTATACAAACACTATGCCAACTTATATCTCATTGATTATTAGAGAAATATTATTTTATTCCTAAAAAATCAGGTGCGCTTTTAGTGCAAAAGGATTAAAAAAGATCCATGCTTGTGCAATTAAATATTGAACATAACTGAGCTCATCAGCTGGATTTCTATAAAGACATATCGACTTTTAGCCTATCAAAAATCGATAATTTAATTAATTAGGGGAAATGGGGATGTTTGCAGGGTTTAACCGCTGTTAGCTGACTGCGCGATTATAGCATGGTTATGATAGCGGGTGGTATCGGGTTGAGTTAAAAACGGTAAGACATGGATAGTTTACCGGTATACATCGTCTCTTCTACTTGTTCAGGTAAGGGTTTGGTGGCCGAGCTATCCTTTAAATTTTCAAAGTCGTATTGATGGGCATCCAGGGCAATGGAATAACCCATTTTTGCTGAAAATTTACCACTCCAGGAAATGCCATAGCTTAATCCATTGGCGTCACTGTCCGCATCCATATACAGTCCGGGAGGATAGCGAGGTCCTGGCACTTCTTTCAAATGTCCATCCAAATCGGCATAGGCAAGATTGATAGCTAAAAAGCCCTTGTCGGCAATGAGCCCGCCATAACTGGCGCCAATAAAAAAGCCCGATTCTTCAAAGGTAAATTGAGTTCCCGCTTCGCCACTGCCGGTTGTTTTCCCATTTTTATAACCAAAATACACATTACCGCGGTTATCCAGTATTCTCATACCTAGCGTGGCGGAATAATCTCGGCGATCCCCGTTAAATTTTTCGACATAGTTTGCAGCGGAAAAACTGTCTTCTTCCTCAGAAGAATCCTGATAGGACAGGTCAAGATAAAAGCGATCATACGCCGTGGTTAAGCCAATACCGGCGATCAATAACAATGCATCAAATTCGACCTTGGGAAAATCACTGCCATCAGGCAAAGCACCCATGCGGGGTGATTGTTTAAAACTGATGGATAACATGCTGAATAAAAAAGATAAAATCCTTAAAGACTTACCTATGAGTTGAGGTTAAGGGGTTGAGAAAAAGAATTCATCTTTTATTGATTCAGGCTGGCTGTTCTGTGAGTGCAGGAAAATAGGTTTTTGCAATCGTATCATGAAGAGACCCCAGACAGATCTGTAACTGGTCAATAAATCCATGCAAAATTTCATTGTCCATTTCACTCATTGACGCTTTATCTATTGTTTGCTCAAAATATCGTAAAACTTGTAAGGGTTTATCACTATTCGGCAGGCATGTCAGGTTATAGGCCATGTTTTCAATGCAATAAGCAAGGGAACGGGGAAATTCCTCATTATGTAATAAAAATGTCAACACAGCAATTCTGTTAATCCGGGTTTGCATACTTTGACGATACATCTGATATGCACTTAAACTTTTTAGCATACTCATCCACAGCATATCCTGGAAAGGATCCAGTTCAGTCATCTCGTCAGGAACGGGGTTGTCGGATTGCACATTGAGAATGCGGGTGGTCATTTCAGACCTTTCCAGTTTTCTTCCCAGGTTAAGAAATTTATAAGCTATATTGTGATTCATAGTGCCTGCCATCAGTCCAATGTGTTGCTGCACATTCTCAATGACCTTCGACAGGTACTCCTGGCGTCCCTGACGCGCATAGCTGGTTTGCTTGTTATCACGTGCAGATTGGTAGAAAGCATTTAACTGTTCCCATGCCTCTCGGGGTAGTATTTCTCGGATAGTGCGAGCATTTTTACGGGCATAGGCAAAAGTCGACAGAATTGAACCGGGGTTAGTCTCATCTGAAATAAGAAAATTAACCACGCGGCGTTCAGTGAACTCATCATGACGCTCAGCATAGGCGGTTTCGCCCCCAAGTATCCTTATCAATGGCTCCCATCCCGGAGTTACACCTTTGGGTAAATCAATAATCAAGTTGGTGTTGACATTGATTAATCTAGCTGTGTTTTCGGCGCGTTCCAGATAACGGCCCATCCAGTAGATAGTTTCTGCTACCCGTGAAAGCATTTTGATTTCTCCTGTTTAACACCGATATAATAAATATTTAATCAATTAACTTAACTATCAACAATCCAGGTATCCTTACTGCCACCTCCCTGAGAGGAGTTGACCACCAGAGAGCCTTTGCGCAATGCTACACGAGTCAGACCACCGGTGGTTACTTTAATGGATTTGCCGCTGATGATAAACGGTCGCAGATCTACATGCCTCGGTTCTAGCTTTCCGCGCGCTAGAGTAGGGACTGTGGATATACCCAGAGTAGGCTGAGCGATGTAATTTCTTGGATCTGCCTGTATCAATTTTGCAAATTCTTCCCGCTCATGTCGAGTGGCGGCCGGGCCCACCAGCATACCGTACCCCCCAGACTCATTGGCGGGCTTCACCACTAGCTCATCCAAATGCTGCAGAACATATGCCAGTGAATCTGGATCCATGCATCGCCAGGTAGGCACATTGGGTATCATAGGTTCCTGGTCCAGGTAGTAGCGAATAATCTCCGGAACATAGGAATAAACAACTTTGTCATCCGCCACGCCTGCGCCAGGTGCATTCGCCAGGGCTACATTACCTGCTTTCCAGGCTCGTAACAGACCAGGTACCCCCAGCATTGATTCGGGATCAAAAGCTTCCGGATCCATAAAAAGATCATCAATGCGCCGGTAAATCACATCCACACGCGTTAGACCCTCAACATTTCGCATATAGACACAATCATCATCATTTACGATCAGATCCCGTCCCTCCACCAGTTCACAACCCATCTGTTGGGCAAGATATGCGTGTTCGAAATAGGCAGAGTTATAAATACCTGGTGTCAGAACTACAATTTCCGGTGCGTCACCAGAACGTGGTGAGAGTGAAACAAGCATGTCGAACAAATCACAGGTGTAGTGGTTTACTGGTAATGGGTTATACGTATCGAACAGTTCCGGAAAAACACGTTTGATAACCTGGCGGTTTTCCAGCATATAGGAAACCCCGGAGGGAACCCTGAGATTGTCTTCCAGCACATAAATCTCTCCGTCAGTGTGACGGACCAGATCCGATCCGCAAATATGCGCCCAGATACCAAGTGGTGGGTTGATACCGATACACTGTTCGCGAAAGTTAACAGACTTAGCCAGGATTTCGGCTGGAAAAATCTTGTCTTTAATGATTTTCTGCTGGTGATAGAGATCGTCGATAAAAAGGTTGAGTGCTTGCATTCGCTGTTTCAGACCAATCTCGATCTGATCCCATTCCTTTTTTAAGATCATGCGCGGGATGATGTCGAAAGGCCAGACACGATCGATGGAACCCTCCTCTTCAGTGTAAACGCGAAAGGTAATGCCCATTTGCTTGATTGCGAGGTCCGCAGCCTCCTGTCGTGCTTCGAGTTCATCTTTATCAAGCTTGCTAACGTAGCTAATTAATATTCGAGCAAAGGATCTGGCATTTCCTTTGAGTGTTATCAGTTCGTCATAAAACGAATGCTCTTCAAATGCCTTCAAGTTGATATTCATTTTGAACCTACCTTATTTGCTGAGCGAAGGTTGAGCGTCCAGGCGAAATCAGGATTTAACGACTCTTCTGCTGCGAGAACCTGTCCGCCTGTATGATCTTGTTGCCAGTTGGTATAGTTTTGTTCCGGTTCTACTTTTTGTGAAAAATGATGCAGCAACCTACGGGTATGAGGAGCTGCTTTTAAGCGGATGGTGTGAAGTGAAAGATTTACCAGTCGATCATAGTGGTATTCGCTACGGTGATGTATGACAATTCGAACTGACATGGTGCGTAAAATATCCTGGTATGTGCAAAACTGGTGCAAATTTAGTGGGTAAATTTGCTAAATATAAGTACCTGATTTTTTCTAGCTATTTCTATGCCAGTGAATCAAAAAATAACTTCAGCCTCATATTCAAACCTTTGGAATCAAACATAGCAGTTCAAGTATTTAAAAAATTTCTCTACTCCAGCATAAATAGTTTATGATAGGAGAATTTCCAAAACTAAAAGAAACTGAATAATGACTTATTGTGTTGGTATATGTCTCAAGGACGGTCTTTTATTTGCTAGTGATTCAAGAACAAATGCGGGCGTTGATTATGTAACCAGTTACTCAAAAATGCACGTGTTTACGCCGGCGCCGGATCGGCTGTTTGTATTACTCTCTTCAGGAAATCTTGGCATCACTCAGGAGATCATTAACCATATTCAGCGGGATCTTGATTATCCGGATGGCAGGGAAAATTTATTATCTGCCCGTTACCTGTTTGAAGCAGCGGACTACATTGCGCGGATCAGTCAACAGGTGCAGGAGAAACACCAACAGGCATTAAATCAAGCCAGGGTGAGCGCTGAGGTGACCTTGATCTTAGGGGGGCAGATTCTAGGCCGGCCCCATGGCCTGTTAATGATTTATCCGCAGGGTAACTGTATCGAGGCTTCAAGGAATACTCCCTATCTCCAGATTGGTGAGACCAAGTATGGTAAACCGGTATTGGATCGTCTGATACACTATGACCTTTCCCTGAATGATGCTGCTCGTCTGGCGCTGGTTTCCCTCAGCTCTACTGCCAACTCGAATATTACCGTCGGCCCGCCTTTTGAGCTTTCGACCTATGTGATGGAGCAATATAAGTTAGCCGGTCGCTGTTATTTTGAATACCGTGGAAATTACCTGGAAAAACTTGAAACTGCCTGGATGCAAGGTTTGCAGGAAGCGTGTAATAATTTGCCACGTTTCGAATGGGAGACCAATTCTGATACCGAACAGACGATGGATTACAGTGAATGTAATTTACAAATGGGAAATAACATTAAAAAAACTTCTATGGTTTAAAGCCTGAGTAGTTACTATTATTCTTTACTATAAGTGCCATTAATGCAGATTGGATTTTCAGTTATCAGATTTAGGGGGTGCACTCGTCAGGTCAGACATGGCCATCGATTGCATGTTCGTCAGTTCGTTTTCAACACCGGCAGCATGCGTTAATTGTGCCACATTTTGCTTGGTGAAAAAGCCGTTAAAATCCCCAAATCGTTGTACATATTCAATGATAAGTGAAGAATGTTCTGATGCGCTGGAAAAAATTTGCTTGATCCCTTCTTCCCTGGAACCGATAACATCTAACAGAAACTTTTTTCCCTGACGGGCAATGACATCAACGACATAGTCGATATTTTCCACGCCATTATACTCTCCGTCTTTTACACCAATTGCCAGATGATGAAGTCTGGGGCCATAATTGCGTACAAATGTTTCCGTTGGCGAGGGTAGTCGTTCCAGGTGATTAACGAAATACGGCGTATTATTGGCAGTGAACACTTTTGCCGGGCTGTTAATCTCATCAGGAAAGTGGACACTTTTGGTCACATTGGTTGATGAGTTTTGATCTTTTATATTGTAGGATCCCCAATAATAGTAGCTGGTAAGAGAGAGCCACTCCAGAATGGCTGTTTCTCTATTCTGGCTATAGATTCGTGTTGCCAGATGGTCTATTGGCGTTAACAGAGTATCAATACCGTGTTGTTCCTGCAACGCCTTAGCAGTGAGATAGGCTTCCTGGACATCGTATCGGATAGTCGATAACCCGAGTGAGTAGACTCTGTTTTGATCGATTGGTCTTTCCATATATGCAACAATATTGTGCGTGTACGGGGAAGGTTTGCTAACTGCCAGATTTCCTGGTAATTCAAGATAACGCAGATCATCCTGGGTAAAGAATCGAAACTCCCGTTCCTGTTGTAGTCGGGTAACTTCACTCATATTTTCTACGCGCAGAATTTCGCCCATATAACGGCTATTGGGCTTGTGAGCTCCAATCGGATAGATTTCGTTTAGACTGCGAAAAATGCCATGAGCCTGTGGATCTTTCACTTCTCTGATCAGCAGATCGGGTGAATTCATATCTATACGCAATATGTGGGTCCAGTGCGATTCACTCTCCAGTGTAACCAGATAGTGATAGGGGGTCATGAAGCAGAGTTCACCGACATAATGGATCGATTGATCAGGATCGACGGTGATCATCAGAGCTTCAATCTGACCAATCATATCTGTCAGCCCAACACGATCACGTTCCATGAGTAGTGACTGCAGGTACTCTTCGAAAAATGCTGAATTTTTTTTATCCCCATGGCGTTTGTAGGAGAGAGAATTCATACCGTATCATTCCTGTTGGTTGAATAAAAATAAGAATTATCCCGAGATGTGCTGGGAGATAAAGGAGAATTGCAATGTAAAATGTTGACTCTTTGTTATTCTCTTTTTAAAAATATGCAATTTATTGACCAAAAAATTAAATGCATTACAAATCAAGCCACTAGATTTTTGTATTCAAATTTTTGACATTAAAATGCACCAGTATTGATCAGCAATGCATAAATGATAGCCAAACCGGTAATGATATATACGGCCTGATTTTAGTGCAGCGTCACAGTACCGAGTCAGAGTAAAACATTAAACGTATGAACATCACTAATTAATTTTTTTGTCAGAACGAGTACACATATTCTGTGTACTTTCTCCAAACCAGAAATTAAGCTCTTTTTTTAGAAAATCCTCGGCAAACATATAATGTGAACCATCACAGGAGAAATTTAGACCGACAAATCCATTCATGATATTGAGTGAGGCTGCGCGTAAATAAATCGTATCATCGGCTTCGCGTAGCGATTTAAATGATTTTAACACCTTAGGAACAATATCAGCTGAAACACAGGCATGACTGGGATAAGGCGTTTTAGCATACACCAGGCAGACCTGTGGATTGATAATTTCATGCAGAACATGTAAACGATAACGATAGGGATCATTATAGGGCCAGAGGGTAGCCCGCGAGCTGGAAAAATGCAGTTTGGCATGAAAAATACCCTGTTCAGTTATCAGGGATTCAATTACATCAAGCACTTCATCAATCTGTTTGTCCATTTCACTGAGTGTGCGCGTTTGTTGGAATAGGGTACTGCGAATGGACGGATCTCCCTTGATTTGACGCCATTCATGTTGCTGGTTCTCATTGACATGCTTAAGAGGTAAATCTTTTAATCCAAAGTCGGCAGCAATATAACCCCGGATTTCATCCTTGATAATAACACTATGTAGGGCTGTAATGCAGGGTTTATGTGTCTGTTTATCCACATAGACTTCGCTGAGTTCAATGTGTTTTTCAGTAGTGTTATTGATATGTTCCAGGTAGGGGCGATGAGAAAGATCCCGTCCAACAATCGAGTCATCACTATTGATGTCTGTAATACTGCTGCTATGTTGTAATCCCGCTGTATCAATGGCGTATAATTGACGGCAGCGATGACCAGCATGCTGGTTCAGATATTGCCTGAGTTCAAAATCCAGATTGCTGCGTTGCTCCCAATGTTCAGCACAGATAGCGGCAATCTGGCTTAAAGGCTCAGCTAAAATCATTTTTATGTAATAACGCTGTTTGTTGATTGCTTTTTCCAGCCAGTCCATTATGACCTCTATAAGTGTTTAAACAGCAAATGAAGAGTTTGCCATGCAGAGTCGTTCCATAAACTTCAGCCATTTATAATTTATAATTTGTAATATTGATAGTATCATTGCATAGGATCTGCCCCGAGAGTACCGCCTAAAGCCTGCAGATAAGTGTCACTGGATATATGTGTTAACTTGGCTTCGGCAATGGACAGCTGATTGACGAGTTTCAAACGCCGGGCCTCGTCGGCATGACTTTCACGTTCAAGAAATGTGGACAGGTATTCTATATGCCGCTGCCATAATTTAATATCCCGCTGCTGTTTGGATTTGAGGCGTTTTAAATACCAGTCAGAGACCAGCATATTCTCCCGGCTGAACAAAGCACGAATGTCCGGGTGATGGACATCCTTACCTTGATAGCTTCCTTCGGCCATGATATGCAGCAAGGCTTTCAACGGCGGACAGGCCTGATGGATGGAACCGTCGTTGATATAACGCTGCGCCACCCTTTGCTGTGCTTCAACAATATTTTTTACACCATCCACAAAATCGGCCATGCTCTGTGTCTCCGGGCGTAAGATCAGTTCATCAAATACCGCATCTGGACTGTCAAAAATTTTACCTAAAAACCCATGTACAAACAGGTTGGTGATACGGTAGCCCAGACGGCTGGCGAGGATCTTTTCTCCAGCGTACTCAAAGTCTTCAAGTGCTTCCAGCTGCCCCTTGCGGATCATATAGGCGGGCTGTCGCTGTTCTGGTTTCAGTTTGGCCCAGATTTCCGGAATAAGCAGACTGATATCATGGTTGACCTGAGTGTGCGGCCCCACATAGCCAGCGGCGCTGCTGAAGCCGGAATAACCGGTGAGAATATAGGACACCAGGGCATTATTTAAATCCGCCGTAGGGTAGAGCGCATTGAATGGACCTTTGGTCAGCGCGCCTTCAGAACCGGCGCCCGTGGTGGAGGGTGATTTACCTGTCAGGCTGCAGATAAAATCCATAAACAGCTCCGGTAATTCCTGATAATGGATGGGATTGTAAACAGCCAGAGAACGTACACCCGCCTTGTGATCAGGCGGATTATTTCGGCGGCCGGTGAGGACCGCATCCACCGGAAAGCAAACAGGCTGGTCAAGCGGCGTGCCGCGATGCAGACGGGCACTGACTTCAGCCAGATAACGCTTGATGGGTTCAGCCTGATCGGCACGCAGTTGCAGATAACGCGGGTTTTTACTCGGCTTACCATCAATCAGTAATGGATGAGCGGATGATACCGCATAGGCCTGTTGGTCGAGACTCTCGAGAAGAAAGTCCTGCATGGGTTGGGTATACTCGTTGAAAGTAATGATATCTTCAGTAATTTCAATCAGATCTTCTGGTGACAGTGGCTGATAATTAGCCGTAAATGTGCCCGGCTGTGACATGTCTTTTTCAGCCTGTTTATCAAAGCCTCTGATCACCGCATCATCAGGACGTTGAAACAGACGGTATTCACAGTTTTTGACCAGCTTGACGCAGGGAAAATTATTTTTCTCCGGTTTATTCAGTAACATGTTGGCCGGTACGATCACGGAGACAGTGATATCATCTTCCATTTGCAGTTTTTCCGCGACGATATAGTCCTGACGCATCTTGTAGATCCGCCATGAGCCTTTAGGATCAAAACCGACCCGCAAATAGGACATGATCAGCTGTCTGTTCAGGTATTTTAGTTCGTGCCCCGGCTCACCATTGATTAAATCCACAGTAAAACGTTTTTTCCAGTGACTGCCCCATTCACTTTTATAAAAGCGCTTGATCACAAAGACCAGGGCTTTGATATGATCCGGGATCCCCTCCAGCCAGTCATTATATTCATCGGTAAATTTTTCCCTCGATGGCGTGAGCATTTTAATAACCGAGCCCAGACTCCGGTTCATGTTCAACAGAGGTCGGTGAGGATCCTTGCTATAGTCAGGCTGAAATTCAGCTTTATAGCGTTTTGAATAATCATGCTCAAAGATGGCTTGAACCTGATTGAGATCTTCTTCAAGGTTATTGATAAATAAGGGCGCGTAAATGACGGCATCGTCAATGGCTTTGGAAATTTCCGATTTGCCGCCGCCTGAAACGGTACAGGGCTTATGACAAAAAGTACCTTCCGCTTCCGTACCCACTATTCTCCAGCTGGGTGCGCGGGGATGTTTTTCCATGCTGATTTTATAACCGCTGGGATGAACATAAATAATATCAGGTTTCAGTTTCAGCGTATGTTGTTGCCCATTTGCCTGCCAGGTCACGGTCTGGCTGGGCAGGTCCATCTGCAGGTTTTCGGGCATATAGAATATTTGCGGGAAAGATTTATCAATGCCATAGCCTTCAGGCTGCAGTTCCATCAGTTCAGCATAATTTTTCACTACTTCAGAAAATTTGTAGGCGGTGTTTTTGGTTCTGCTGTCCTTGCCAAATGCTTCGCCATGATTGTGGCGGGGAAAAGCCAGTGCGCCACCGGCGTGTTCTTCCTCCGCCAGTCCAAACAGATTGGCCGCATAACTGATCTGGGTTTTGACTTCCTTTTTGCAGTAGCCGAAATAATTATCCGCGATGAGAGTGACAATCACGCCCTGTTTATCACGAGCAGTGAGTTTAAAAGGCTGGCCGTTATTGTAGCGTTCATCGTCATTTTCCCAGCACATCAGATCCTGGCGTTGTTTTTCTGTAGCCTGCTCAATGTGCGGCAGTCCCAGTTCCTTTTTGGTCAGTTTAACCAGGTGAGGCGCAAGAATGACGCAGCCCGAATGGCCGCTCCAGTGCTCAATATCCAGACCGGCATCATTTTCCGCCAGGGCCGGATTGCCGGCATTGCCAAAGATGCTTTCAACAAAATCCAGATTACTGACCAGGGTTGCAGGCACAAAAAATCGTATTTCCATGGACTTTTCAGCTTCAAAGCCCGGTATTTCAGGACACACGAGGGGGCGCAGCAGCAGTGAAACGAATAATTTGGCTTTCTTATCCTGCCTGGAGGTATAAGGCAGCGTTAAGAGTTCATGAGGCGGGTTAAGGGCAGCCAGAAGCATTTTGGCATAGGTTTCTTTGGGAACGGCTTTTTTATCACCGGGGATCGGCAGTCCGCCTTCGGCAATATGAAAGGAGCCTGCGGTGGTGCGTCTGTCCCGAACCGTATTGTGCAACACGCCCTGGTGTACGCGGTAGCTTTTGACATAGTCAGATTCAAAGTGGTTTTCATCTACTGGAATGGCCAGTTCTCTGGCGACTCCATGCTGATCCAGAATGAAGGTATTGGATGGCAGCGTGGGAGTGATATCAAGCCCGGCATCTGCCAGATAGCTGTTAATAAAATCCTGGATCCGTTGATCAGCAGGACACAGGTGATCGGCCAGTAAACGTGATTTTTCCCGATAGCTTTGCAGTAAATCATGCACCACGGAGAAAAATTCATCATCACATTCTGGAATACAGGAGGGTTGGCCTGAGGAATATAATTTGAGGTTGATATAACGCTGGATACGCCGCTTTTCTTCCTCAGCATTGAGTTTTTTTTCATGTAGGCCCAGGGATTTTACTAAATCCATATCAAAAATTCCTAATATTTAATAATTTAAGTGGTTATTGACTTTACAGTTAAACCGTAATTTCATGTTGACAGCCAAAAAATTCCACATTCAGATTTCCATGCGTAGATGATGATAATCGATACAAAAATTACGGTGACATAGCTTGATATTTTCGAAGTAAAAATAACATCTCTTACTGTAATAATTCATAACAATTCAAATGAATATTTATTATGCATATACCACGCCAAGAACAATGTATATAATAAATATACACTTATAAAACAATGGCATGTAGTCGATGTTTTATAATTCTGTTTTTATCAGAAAGGCGTTTTTTCTGATTGTTTCGCCGTATTAGTACATTAATGTTACAGTTAATAGCTATATGCACAGAAACAGTGCAGAAAAAATAAAATATAAAATAAACACTTCTGCCTTAAATTATAGACCGCAGGTTCTGTCCACTCAGTCATTTATGCATTGATATCAAGGCATATAAAAAGACGACCGATTGTCCTCATATTAAACAGCCAGTAACTAATTTGCTTCCATCCATATATAGCCAGGATGGCTATATATGGAACGCAAAAGAAAAAGTGAGATTTTTCTTTTACTGCCTTTTGTATGATTTGTCATCATTAAAAATGGTTGCACATCCCTGTGCTACCAGTGTCCATCTAAAAACGGATGGACACTAATTTGCCCGCGCAAAATTTTATGGACTATCAACCTGATGACAAATGGGTGAGAGATATGACCTGCCTGTGGATTCAGTCAGGCCGGCGTTATTTAGCGGTTGAGTATAAGCACACGAACAGGCCTCAATAGTTTTGCGTTGTAGACCTTTTAGCCTTAAATGATTGCCGTGTTTAGTTATAATATTGCTTGAATTCATCATTATTTGGTGTTTACATTACATTGTAATCTCTGTTATTTTGAGAGATAACATTTTCCTGCTTATTAATATTAGCGATAATTAATGAGGTTACACTAAATAATTGGGAGGAAGTCGATTTCTATCGCGAAACGGCTTTCTAGAATAACACGCTGTAGCGGAATTTTTGCTACTATGCGCTTGGCAAAATCCCGTGAATATGGTCGTTATATGAAAAATCAAGTATAGGGGTAATCTCATTTTGAAAATATTGCAGCATCTCTTTGATCGAAATTTAGCGTGGGCTAACAAAATCAAGCAGAAGAACCCTGATTTTTTCTCACAGCTATCTAGGCAGCAGGCCCCAGAATATTTATGGATTGGCTGTTCAGATAGTAGAGTGCCTGCAAATCAGATAATAAATTTACCTCCAGGGGATGTATTTGTTCATCGCAATATTGCAAACGTTGTTGTGCACACAGACCTGAATTGTCTTTCTGTTATACAGTTTGCAGTTGAAGTACTAAAAGTAAAACATATTATCGTCTGCGGCCATTATGGGTGTGCTGGAATTAAGGCAGCAATGGAAAATGAAGAGCATGGTCTTATTGATAATTGGCTTCGTCATATTAAGGATGTAAGTCGTTTCAATGCCGGAAAGTTAAACGGATTAAGACATGATAAAAAACTTGATTTGCTTTGCGAGCTAAATGTCATAGAGCAGGTAACCAATGTGTGTAATTCTACTATAGTGCAGAATGCCTGGAAAAATGGCATGGAACTTTCAGTTCATGGATGGGTTTATGGAATTGAAAATGGAATCCTAAAAGATTTGGACACCTCTTTTTCGTCAAACGAGCAGCTAGCCGAAATGAATAGTAATGTGCAAACAAGCATATAACAATCATATCAAAGTCGATGCTCGTGCCTTACGCTCTTTATGCGGGCGTTAGCCACGAAGAGAGTACACAATGAATAAATGACTTCATATCATTGCACCGATCTTTCTGAATAGCTGTGTGGAAATAGTGGCCATAGTATTGAGTCATCGCAGCAGACCTTGTAATACATCATTTCGCTCATATTAGCATCAAATCCCGAAATGATACATCACAGGTTCTGGTGCTAAATGGAGACCTTTTAAGAACATTTATTTAGTGTTCGCAAGCAACATCACAATTGCTGATGATGATTCAAGGCAGCTTGTTAAGCTGCTAGAAATGATGCAGCAGCACATGCTGTCAAATATGCGTGATCGTCCAGTATCTATAAATAAAATACTAATAAATATGACAAATGGTCAACTAGAACAGGCAGTAGATTTTGCAGAGTCACGCCTGGGAATGAGTTCATTAAAATCGCATGGAGCAAGTCTTATGGCCAGGTTCATGCCGGAAGGTATGCAACAGGCTGGTACAGGTATGCATAGGGCAGCAAGCCGCTTCGCACTAAAGGCTCAAGAAGGAGAAGTATTAGAAGTATTGTCAGCATAAAATGTCCTTTCTGAGGTTACTTCTGCATGCGTGGCCCGTCATTCAGGCTATCGCAATCGATGATTCAAATATCGCCTAAAATGGCACTTCAGTTGACCAGCGAAAGCATCGCTCCTTTCATTGCTATGCCAGGCCGATGATATGAAGCGTTTATGACGTTTACTGTTCAGATTTTAAACCCTTATTATCATCGTCCTTTCTAAACAAAAACCGAGTGATCTTTTAAGACAAACCGTCTACCACAGAGTTTGCATTCTGTAAGTGAATAACGCACTGCTTTTTGTAAATATCTTTAAAAAATAACGTAACTACTCAGCGTATCTATAAGATCGTGCTCGCTGTCAGGTATTTATTCCAGAAGACGCCGTAAATACATCCAGGGTCGTTCCCGGCTTCCTGCCTCCCACGGCACTTATACTTCCATGTATGTCGTAGGCTTGAATGTGGCATCCATGCCACATACGCTTCTTCCACAAATACCTGATATCAAGCACTTAGTGAGTTATTCCAGATACGCTGAGTAGTTACAAAATAACTATATATAAAATCTATCGCAACGTTCGCTAATATAAATTGGTAAAAACATTACCAAACTAGTATAACAACTTAAAACATGTATCAAATCTGATCATGACAGGAGACATCATTATGACTGATAGCAAATGCCCATTCCATCACACAGCCGGCGGCGGAATGTCAAATCGGGACTGGTGGCCCAAGCGGTTGAATCTGGATATCTTGCGCCAGCATTCCTCCAGGTCCAATCCGCTGGACGAGGCTTTCAACTACGCTGAAACATTCAAGAGTCTGGACCTCGATGCGGTAAAAAAAGACCTCCATGAGTTGATGACCGATTCACAGGACTGGTGGCCTGCGGATTATGGCCACTACGGACCTTTCTTTATTCGCATGGCGTGGCACAGTGCGGGGACTTACCGCACCAGCGACGGGCGTGGCGGCGCAGGTACGGGTAACCAGCGTTTTGCCCCCGTCAACAGTTGGCCTGACAACGTCAATCTCGATAAGGCGCGCAGGCTGCTTTGGCCGATCAAGCAGAAGTATGGCAATAAAATTTCCTGGGCCGACCTGCTGATTCTAACCGGCAACGTCGCGCTGGAATCGATGGGATTCAAGACCTTCGGTTTTGCCGGCGGGCGTGAGGACATCTGGGAGCCGGAAAAAGATATCTACTGGGGTAATGAGGATGCCTGGCTGGATGACAAGCGTTATTCCGGTGACCACGAGGAACTCGAAAATCCGCTCGCAGCCGTTCAGATGGGGCTGATTTACGTGAATCCGGAAGGGCCGAACGGCGAGCCGGACCCGATCGCGTCCGGCCGAGACGTCCGGGAGACGTTCGCACGCATGGCAATGAACGACGAGGAGACAGTTGCGCTTACCTGTGGCGGACATACCTTTGGAAAATGCCATGGCGCCGGCGACGCGGCGCTGGTCGGACCTGAACCAGAGGCTGCCGGTATTGAGGAGCAGGGCCTGGGCTGGAAGAGCAGTTATGGCAGCGGTAAGGGTGGTGACCAGATCGGTAGCGGTCTGGAAGGCGCATGGACGCCGACCCCGACTCAATGGGACATGACCTATCTGGACATGTTGTTCGGCAACGAGTGGGAGCTGACCAAGAGTCCGGCGGGCGCCTGGCAGTGGACGCCGAAGGCTGTGACCGACAGCAACCAGGCACCGGCCGCTGAAGATGCATCGCTAAAACGACCGATCATCATGACCACCGCAGACATGTCGATGCGTATGGATCCGATCTATGAACCGATTGCGCGGCGTTTTCATGAGCACCCGGAAGAGTTCGCCGACGCATTTGCCCGTGCGTGGTTCAAGCTTACCCACCGTGACATGGGCCCGCGCTCACGCTATCTCGGCCCGGATGTGCCTGCCGAAGAGCTGGTTTGGCAAGACCCGATCCCTGAAATTGATCATGAATTAATTGATGATAAGGAGATTGCGAGCCTGAAGAGCTTGATCCTTGATACTGGTCTGCCAGTCTCTGAACTGGTTTCAACCGCCTGGGCATCTGCTTCTTCCTTTCGCGGATCTGACATGCGCGGCGGCGCAAACGGTGCCCGCATCCGGCTGGCACCCCAGAAAGATTGGGAGGTCAACCAGCCCGATCAACTGACGAAGGTGTTGCAGGCTCTAGAGGGTGTTCAGAGAGAATTCAATAGTTCACAGTCTGGCGGCAAGAAGGTGTCTCTGGCAGACCTGATCGTGCTGGCGGGTTGCGCAGGCGTTGAACAAGCGGCAAAAAATGCCGGTCATGATGTGACCGTCCCCTTCACGCCTGGCCGCATGGATGCCTCGCAGGAGCAAACCGACGTGGAAACCTTCGACGTGCTTGAACCCATTGCCGATGGCTTCCGTAATTACCAGAAGGCGAATTACGCCTGCTCGGCCGAGGAGATGCTGCTGGATCGGGCACAACTGCTGACGCTGACCCCGCCTGAGTTGACAGTGCTGGTTGGCGGCATGCGCGTTCTGAACACCAATTTTGGTCAGACCCAGCACGGTGTCTTCACAGATCATACAGAGGCGCTGACCAACGACTTCTTCGTGAACCTGCTAGATATGAGCACCACCTGGAAAGCTGTCTCCAAGGATGAAGATCTGTTTGAGGGACACGATCGCAAGACGGGTGAAGCAAAGTGGTCCGGTACCCGTGTCGATCTGATCTTCGGTTCAAACTCCGAGCTGCGGGCCCTGGCTGAGGTCTATGCAACCACGGACTCCGCAGAGAAGTTTGTCGAGGATTTTGTGAAAGCGTGGACCAAGGTAATGAACCTGGATCGCTTTGACGTTCAGTGACAGGCAGACGTCTTTGCCTGCGAAGCGTCCTTATTCCGTTGACGGCACCAGCGCCCGATAGGCATGCCAGGTTCCGTGACCGATCAGGGGCAGGGCAATAAGCAGCCCTACGTAGAAGGTGATGAGTCCAAGGCCGACGATCAGTACAATCAGAAATGCCCACAGCATCATGGCAGGCATGTTCTGTAACACGGCCTTGATGCTGATGCGGATAGCCGTGAATCCATCCACCTTGCGATCGAGCAGCATGGGCACGGTTACAACACTGATCGCGTAGGCGCACCATGCGAAGACGAAGCCAACCGCGATACTTGCAATCGCGAAAACCCTGCCTTGTTCAGACAGGAACACGTTGCTGAAGAAGTTGTCGAGCGGAGGAGAAATGCCGCTGTAGAGCAGGGCAAAAAGTACGAAATTCACGGCTATCCAGAGTTGCATGATGATGAAGAACCCGCCGGTGACGATGCTGATCTGGGCCTGATTGCTCTTCCAGGCCTCCAGGGCGTTACAGGCCTTGAGCGGCTCTCCCCGCTCCAGATGCGCACTCATTTGGTACAGGCCTATACCTATGGCCGGCGCAACGAGAAAGAAGCCAGCGACAAGGAAGGGCAAGAGAAACAGACTTCCTGTTGCTACCATGCCCAACGTCATCAGGCCGCTGATCAGCACGATAATAGCACCATAACCGAAGCTGTATCGTCCTGCATCGCGCATATCCTTCCAGCCTTTCGAGAGCCATTCGAAAGGCTGGGAAAGGCTAATTTTATTCACGACAAGCTCGTTCCATCGGGTGCTGCCGGTATACGCAGTGGTCTCCATCTTCAATCCTCTTAAACAAAGTGGTCAGGCAATTGCTAAAGCCCGAAATAGGTTTATTAATATACAATAGATGCCGTGGCATCGGCCGCAACGCTCACATGGCTATAGGGCAGAACGGCATCAATAGCTAATCGACTGTTTTTAAAAATAGTCTCTGCAATCCCTGGTATCTGTATGATATTAACAGTCACATCAGCAAATACAGGGATTTGCCGACCGCAGGCACATTTCTATTCGCAGTCAGCGGGCGTCTTGTCTGCATTACCCCAAACCACATCATAGACTTGCTCATGCTCTTTGCTACGGGGTTCCAGCACAGTCCTTGATGAATTTGAATACGCTCAAGGTTGCCGCTCTGAGGGTCTCTCATGGTCTTTTTCTTTGGTATGTTTGTTTCAGACGCTGATAGTTTGCAATTATAAACATGACTCAATCAGTTTTCTCACTGAACATTATAAATAATTTGAGTATAGATTGAAGTACGAGAATATTCCAATATCAGGTCACTATATGCCTTGTGAGCAACTAACAGATTACAGTCACCGATTTTCCATTTTTTTATGGCAGGGAAGTTCCTTTGCTGTCATAGCTTTTTTAATAAAATGATAGTTGGGTCGTTCAAGGCCATAAATATTATGTATTTATGCAAATTGAATTTGCCTGGAGCACTCTCCTATGACCGGGACTGTTGAACACCAGGAAGTCGGTTAATCAATTTTGTTCTTACCCCGGTTTCACATATTACCTCCTGATTTAGAATGCCTGTGAAACCGGGGTAAGATCAACTTGTGTGAACTGTAATTGCTGTTCTGTAATTTAAGTGACTGTTTAGTTAATGGGCTCAAATCAGAAGCATTACATCATCATGCAGATAAAAAATATATCAAGCTAAATGAAGGGAAAAGGGAGCGTAAAATGAAGGAAAGTCCTTAAAATAATTTTTTCTGAAGAAAATCAAAACAAATGATATTAAAAGTCCACGTCGATGATTCAAACATGGACTTTTTTTGCGTTTATCAGCTTAATGAAGCCAAAGCACTTTCGTAATTAGGCTCTTGAGTTATTTCTGGTACTTGTTCAGTATAAATTACTTCATTGTTTTCATTTAATACAATAACAGCACGAGAACAAAGTCCTGCCAATGGACCTGCAACAATATCCAATTGATAATCTTGTGCAAAGCTACTTCTGAAAGTAGATAGCGTATCAACATCTTTTAAACCTTCCGTTTCACAAAAACGACCCTGAGCAAAAGGCAGGTCAGCAGAAATAACTAAGACAACTGTATTATTAAGGTTTGCAGCAGCTTCATTAAACTTTCTCGCTGAACTTGCACAAACAGGTGTATCTAAACTAGGAACTATATTTAATATTTTTCTTTTTCCTTCGTAGCTGGACAAGTTTTTTTCACTCAGGTCACCAGCCACCAATGTAAAATCTTTTGCGCTGCTACCAACTGCTGGCAAATCACCAGATGTATCTGACGTAATGGTTTCTTTTAATGTTACTTTTGCCATTTTTAGACTCCTTATTTTGAATAAATTTATTGACTAACTCGTTTTTATCCATAAATAGCCATCATGGCTATATTATGCAACGCAAAAGAAAAAGTGTGCTTTTACTTTTGCTGCATTTTCAATGATTTGTCATCATTAAAAATGGTAGCACATCCCTGTGCTACCGGTGTCCATCAAAAACGGATGGACACTATCTATGAGATAGATCCAGTAATTAACCAATAAGCATGAATGGTATGAGAATTATACATGAGTTACAAGAGCTTCATTATATAAACTAATAATAAAATTATTTAGGGACCCCGAATAGGGGGTTCGTAAACGACTCGCCTTTAGGCGACGGATAAACCGACGTTGTGATATGCACAGGTTATGGAAACATACGAAAAAGGTAGTCACACTGCCTGGGCATGCTTTGTCGATTACACCCGCTATCAAAATGAAATACACATAGGTCAGTTCTTAAGCAAAATACACATGAAGAATCGAGTCTTTATTGACCCACATGGACGACTTCGGTTCCTGCCTCTCGCATGCATTTCCACCATCCATGGTGGTCCATCTAGGGAAAGCAGAATATGCAGGAGCAATCATCTGTTTTCCACAAATATCCGCTCCTTTTTAAGTACCTACGTATCATGAAATACAGGTAAGGCGTTCCACCCGACGTTCCTGCCTCCTGACCTGCCGTCCGCGACAGAACCAAAGGATAACTTAGACGTTATCTGATCTCAATACGGAAAGGCCGCTTCTGGCTGTCAGCTCAACTGATCGATGCAACACATGCATTAAATTAAATCTCTCTGCTGGTGTTTCAAAGTTTAGCATCTTGCTTGGACGTTCGTTTAACTGACGTGCTGCTGCGCTGAGTTTAGCTTGTGAGTATACCGATAAATCAGTGCCTTTTGGAAAAGCTTGATCTATAATCTGGGGTATTTGAGAATTTTCGTACAAAGCTGCTATGGTTAAAATTCTGCAGCTTTGTACGAGAGAGAAGGTTTATTGACTACCTTGTTTTTCGCTCTGTTACAATCTATCCCGGATTATCCCGAAATTGACAGTTATCAAACAATTTATTTCTCCTCTGGTTCATCCAGTAACTTAACTGATTTTAGTTCAAACCTTACAGGATCCGTAAAAGGAACATATTCTAATACAACAGCAAACTTGTTCACCACAACACCAAACGGCCCGGGAACTTTCAATAACGGTATATCAAGCTCTGTACCATGGAAAGAGGCTGAGCTATCCCCAATACCGCAAGTTTCTGGATGAAACAGACAGTTAATCGATGAATCCTTCCATCCTTGGGTGTATTCGTCCTCATTTGTTTCACTCGGTTCTGGCAACACGGTGATTTGTTTTGACGCCAGAAGTCGTGTATTAAATCCGAGATAATATTCCAGTGTATAGTTACCCGGATTACTGATGGTATGGTTTCTATTTAGGCTGTAGCTGCTGAGAGCTTGCGTACAAATTACTCCCTCATCATTTGGCAAGGCAGTTACTTCAACTCTGTTGCCGCTGCGGAGCCTTATACTAAATATTTCATCGGGAACACAACCATTAGGGTAAGTATCATCGCTTACGGTTATTCTAAACGTTTCATTGGCGATGGGTTTTGATTGCGAGATCGAAATATTCGGGGAAGCCAGGATCTGGCCTGATAACATTAAAATAAACAAGAGTACTAATAATTGACGCATATTCATGTATTAATCCTTTTTAAATCAGTTGGCATGTCATTGATATGAAAATCTAATTGAGAATCATAATCATGATACTATAGGTTTTTTTTACTATAGATTAATAATGTTGAAAGTCAAGCCACATAATAAATATATTTATACGGCTCCAGATTATTGGCTTTAGCCGTCTCGATTAGACTGTAACAACTGGCGCTGGCTTTGGCACCTCGCTGGGTATCGGCAAATAACCAGTTACGATGTCCCCCTTGTGGTCTAATCATGTGGCCAGTCAAACGCAGGGTTAAAGAAGCAGACTCCATATACTAGTTCTTTCGAAGAGCCTGACGATTTACCACAGACAGGGCTTAAACCTCAAGGATTAACTAGTCCAGCAGTCCATCAAGGCCGATGACCAGTAATCCGAGTCCTGTTGTCCATATGGCACAGGCAATCAGGTCATATAGTGTGTACTTGGCGGGTGACAATCCGCTGATGCCTGTGAGCAGAGGTACCACGCTTCGAATCGCTGTCATCAGGCGACCGATTATGATGGCTATTTCCCCGTGCTTTACCAGCATTGCCTCTGTCTTGTCGAAGATGGCCTTGCGCCTGGTGACGAATTCAATGTGGTGAAATCTGGGACCAATCCATCTGCCTATGTAATATCCGCTGTGATCGGCAATGGCGGCGCCCAAAAATGCCAGCGGCAACATTTGCTGCAGGGTCGCAATGCCCTGGGTGTAAAGCACGGTACAAACACTGAGCAGTATGGCGCCCGAGATAAAAACGCCGATGCCGGGGCATGCTTCCAGGAATGCGATTGTTGGCACAATGAACAGTGCGTACTCCTGGTGTTTTTCTATCCATTGCAGGATTATATCGCCGATGACATGTACCTCGCTTGGGTAACAATTTGAATGTTAGCAATGGTGGAACGAAAGCTCTAGAACGCTCTATGTTGCGGTTAACCCTTTGCGGTTAAAAAGCCAAATGTGTCAGGATGCAAAATTATGCCTGCCTGCCGCTCATTGAGTTCCGCACCACAGAAAGCAGGTTTGAAAACTGCTTTCTGTTCAACTGTTGCCGCTATACTGGTAAACTTCGGCTACACCAGGATTTCAGATACGCCTTTTAACCTGCTTGAGCAAGTCAATAGGGCAGGTCAGTTTGGAATCAATGCCGGGTCATGGCAGCCCTACGTTAATACTCTATTCGTCTGAGCGGTGATGCAGTCATACTATCTAGCCTTCATGCTGAAGGTAAGACAACCTCGTTGTGTCGAAGGGTTCCGGTTCCAGGTCGAAGGTCTGGAATGCATTGTGTCCATCACAGGTATTACCCTCCATGAGCATCGTCAGCTGGTCGCGGGTGACTGGGAAAAATTCAAACTGATCCAGGGCCGCTGCGAGACCTTTGAGTAGCAATACCGGTGCCGGAAACGCGCGCTTGGTAGTTCCGGCTGCAGCGGCAATCGTCTTGAGTATCTCTTTCCACGACAACGACACCGGTCCGCACAATGCGAATATCTGTCCTCCCGTCTCCGGCATGTCCAGGGCCTGTACGAAGACCGAGGCAACATCCTTGACGTGCACCGGTGACATGCGAAACTCTCCGGCATTGAGCGGCAGCAGCCCCTCGTAGAACAGGGGTGCCGGGAGTGGCGAGCGCACGATGTCCCGGTACAGCTGTGTGGCGAACTCCATTCGACCGCGCGGCTCGCCAAACAGCACCGACGGCCGAAACACCGTCCAGTCCAGGCCGGTGCTTTTAAGGTACTGCTCTGCCATGTACTTGGTGCGCTGGTACCCGGTACCGTCTGCCTTTACGCCATTGGCGCTCATCAACAAAAAGCGGCTCACCCCGGCCTCTTTGGCGGTATCCATGGCGCGCTTTGCGCCCTCGAAATGCAGCGCCTCGTAGGTCACTTTGCTGGACGGGAACTCACGCAGAATACCAATATTGTATATGGCGGCATCCGCGCCGGATAAGGCTGCCCGTATTGAGTCCGGACTGGCGATGTCGCCATCGAGCAGCGTGCAACGCTCATGGTGCCTGACCTTGTAACGGCTTTCAGGCCTTACCAGCAGGACCGGGTGGTGTCCCTTGTCGAGCAACTCATCGATCAGGTAACCGCCAACATAGCCGGTACCGCCGAAGACTGTAACTTTCATGCCGTGTTCTCCTCTCTCGCCAGCGCATGGGATGCATGTATGCTGGTTTTCGGTTTACCGCCGAACAGCCGGGTGAATACCTGCTCCCGATAATCGAAGATGTGCTCCAGAGATGGCCGTACATAGAGCGTGTGGGCCAGGTCTCTGACGGGAACGATCAGCGCCATAGGCAGAACGTAACGCACCTCATCGTACAGCAGGGTTCCCCCGTCTCGAGGTTCAAATCTGTGAGTGTGATGCCAAAAGGAATAGGGCCCGGATATCTGTTCATCGACAAAGCATCGGGGTGGCTCGTATGTTGTAATTAGCGTTCGCCAACGGACTGGCAGTCCCATGACGCGAATGGTGTAGTCGATGATACGACCCTTCTCCATGTCCACCGGTAGTGGTGTTAGCAGCCGAAAACCGAGGCTCGGTGGTGTGATCAAGGCAAGGTTCTCGGGTTGGGCGAAAAACGGGAAGATTCGCTGCAGCGGTGATGCCACCCATTGTTGCCTCTGCAGGGTGTAGCAACGCATCAGCGATCCCTCACCCCGGTCCTGGTTGTGCAGCTGCCGGTTTCACAGCGCTGGCGATAGCGCCATCCCGCGAAGTGGCGGTAGACAAATCCAAGAGGGCGACGTAAACCGAGGACGGTCACCAGCTTCGCCAGCCATCGGTATGCCGGCAAATGCTGCCAGATGACCAGAAACGCATCGACGCCGCATTGCCAGCGACCGGCCGCGTCCAGCACGTGCAGTTCAGCCATTGCCCGTTCAAGCGAGAGGCCATGCTCGGCGAGGGTCTCGGGTTCGTTCACAGCGTCCACCCAGTGCAACCTCTTCGCGCTGTCCATGCGGCGATAGTGGGCGATCTCGCGACGACACAACGGGCAGTCACCATCGTAGAATACCCTCGGGCGGGCTGTATCGGAATTCTGGGGCGATATATGGGTCTGAGCGCTCATCGTACTTTCTCCAGTATAGGCGAATGTGTTTTAAAATTCAGGGGAAATCCATGACTGCTGTTCATAAAGTTGCTTCCTGTACATGGACGTTTGCTGTGTCGTGACATGCCAACGACCGAATCCATGTTTCGCCTGCTTTCTGTAAGTAGAGTCCACTAACCTGACAGCGTCTGGTTCATGGTTTGAGTTGGTCTCGAAGTGTTTCGACGCGTCTTGCATTGGTGCCCAGATCGCTCAAGCCGAGTTGGGAAGAAGACCGCACCTGAATTAACTGGTCATCAGCAAGAAACAGCAATTGAACGTCATCCCGGAAATTCATCAGCGGTGTGGTGACAATCGCCTGCATGAAGTTGCCGTCATCAACGATTATCTCCCAGTCTTCCTGCAGGGCAATCCATGCCTTAAGTTTCTGCCATTGTTCGGCGTTTGCCCTGATCGGTTCGCTGGCCTGTGCACCACGACCGGATTGGCTGTTAATGCAATTAGGTAACCAACCGCATTCCGGCAATACATGTGGGTTTTGTGGTTTGCTGGGTGAGTTGCTGCAACCGGCCAGCGATAGCACAGCTGCCAGGGTGAAGCTGATATGCACTCTAAGTTGCTGACGGGTAGAGGTCTTTCCGGAATTACTCATTGATACGGATACCTTTCGAGGATAGTGCGCACGTCGACCCTTGCATGCAGGCGTGCAGCCAGCAGGTACAGTCCACCCAGCTTGCGGTGCAGGAATACGGCATCGGCAGGCGGCGTGTGCCAGTAGCCCTGATTGAAGCTCAGTGCCATCCCTGCGCACCGCCAATACCAGCCCGTCCGACTGATGGAAAGACGGCATAACCGTAGCTGCGATCGAAAAAAGTATTGCTTTCACCGGTGTTTCGGAAAACGTTGACGGTGTCTTGAAAATTATCTGCCCAGGCACCTGCCAAGGGACATGCAAACATTAAGAAGAACGTGGTCAGTCTTAGGTATCTATTCATCAGTCGAATCCCGGCATGTTTTTCGATTATCGTTCGAATCGGATTTTATCTCCGTCGTCACATGCTATTTCCTAAGGATAGGAAATTCAATGGAACTTTTCAATCTATAAATTGAAAATTGATGAGTCAATAACCTAGAAATGACCGCTTATCAGCAAGAGACTGTGTTTTACAGTACAACGCTACTTCTCGGATTTAAAACCAGACACTGATATCAACATCAGCCACCCTGACTGCTGGAATAAAGAGGGAGAACATGAAGCATTGATATCATGGCTTGATGAGGTACACATCCCGAGAGTATGGCTAACCGCCGACAGGATTACACCTAACATTTCCGCCGCTTTGGTAACGGACGCCACTTCCAGAGCAGTCACCAACGTTTCGCAATATGTCCGTTGTGGCGCTGTCCTTGACAGTTATTTTTGGGACGTCCATGACGGTGAGAGCCGATGAGGCCGATGCCAGGAAGCTACTCAAGGGCATGTCAGATTACCTTGCCTCAAAAAACGCCTTCGAGATTGTCACCAAGGATGAGCAAAAACTCGCACTGGTGAGTTCCGGCAGCGTCACTCTCAAGCGGCCCGACAAGATCAGCACCATGCGCTCAGGCGGATTTGCGGATGTTGAGATGTCCTTTGACGGGAAAACACTGACTTTACTGGGCAAAAATCTGAATGTCTATTCGCAGGTTGATGTGCCGGGCACGGTCGATAACCTGGTTGATGAGTTGAAGACCCAATATAACAGGCCTTTACCTGCTGCGGATTTGCTGTTGACTAACTCCTACGATGCGCTGATGCTTGATGTCGTCGACGTAAAGGATCTTGGCAGCGGCGTAATTGGCGGCGTTGAATGCGATTACCTGGCTTTTCGAAATAAAGAGGTTGACTGGCAGATATGGATCGCACAAGGGGAACGCCCTTATCTTTGCCGATATACCATCACATCCAAGCACATGATCAGTGGACCTCAATACACCATTCAGACCAGGAACTGGAAGACTGGAGATGAGGTAGCGGCTGATTTCAGCTTCAAGAACACAACCAAGGCCAAAAAGGTTGAGCTGAAGGATCTTAAGGGTACGGATGATTTGCCAGAGCATTTTAAGATGGGAGAATCTAAATGAATATTTTTAAACAACGGGCTATCCAGGTGATTACTGGGATAATCGTAATTTTCGGATCTGAATTTGGAGAGGGGATGGCGTTCCCGGGGTTTCACAGTGTCATACCGACGGCTGAAGCCGTGGTTGGGCGCCCACTGACACCGGTGAGTGTTGCCGGGGTGTCGCGGCGCACGTCACGACGGGATTAGGCGTACACATTATTAAAGCCTTGTAGGTTAGAGACCTATGAGGCTTTTTTTTATGAATACAATCATAGTAAGCAAACAACGCAAGTGGTAACCCGGTAGAAAATTGATTAACACCTATGCAAGGAGCAAACCTCAGTATCAAAAAATCACAGATACTTTATAACCCTTAACAAACAGTCATTTCCTGAAAACTGGTAACTGTCAGGTTTAAACTGGTTCAGAACAGCTTAAGGTTTATTCAGTTGATAAAAACCTTGCCCCAAGCCAATGCCCTGTTCTTTACCTTTGGCCTTTACCCTGGCCCTTACCGCCACCCATACCCTGTTGTTTTTTTCCACCTTCATTCTGATTCCGGTTCATTTGACCCTGGCCGGTTTCATTTCGAACCCTATTGCGTTCTTTTTTTTGTTCTTGCTGCTGACCGGACTGACCCTGTTTCTGCATTGACTGGTTGCCTTTACCTCCGTCACCACCTTTGCCTCCGCCGGAGCCTTTTGCAAAGGCGGTGCCTGCGGACCACATTAAGACAGTTGTGATAAGAATTGCCGCTAATAACTTTCTCATGACATGACCTCTCAATAATTAGTCGTTAAGCGTTAAGGATAGGCAAATCAATGACGCTTTTCAATCAATAAATCTAAAATTGTAACATTTTGATGTTTTAAATTAGGTAATTGGTGACAGAAAATCCAGAAAAAGTGAGTCAAAAAACTGAGATAGACTATTTTGGCTTAATTCTCCCGATTTTTGGGGGAAAAAGTTTCTACTCACAAATTCGGAACATTTCAGTACGGTCAAAAAAAAGGGTGTATGTATTGAAACACTCACCTGGAAACACATTGATTGAACTCAACATCTGCTATGGACTGTTCGTCCACCTCATCACTCAATGGTTCCTCAATGTAATCATCCCAGCCTGGCGGTCCTCGAGCAGTTAATATTGCAGGAGGTTCAGTGGTTTAACCCACCGATTTCAGTATCTTGTTAATGGCCGGTTTAGACCAACTTGGCGTTGCTAGCCTGATTACTGAAATGACTGCAATTACCACAAACCGGAAGTCATATAAAAATATTCTGAATATTACTCATCGCAGTGTAAGTCTATACCCGCTTAATGCTCATTGCTGCCGATCATTGCCAGCACTTCGAATTAGTCTTGACATCCCTGAGCAGAAATTTCAATCATTTATAAAACTCAGTCGTAACATCTCAATAACTCCGTGCAAGATCCCCTCCCCATATCAGGGGGAAGGAACTTAAACTGCATGGACTTATTGAGAAGTTACACTCAGTCTAAAATTACTGCATTTTGTAGCATTGCTGCAATTTGAGTAATTTGAACTAGGCTATCACCAGATAGAAAAGAAGTAATTCACTTTCTCTTTGTGTGTTCAGAATTTGATCAAATCAATTTTGTCGTGGAACGTAAGAGACCCAATGGGCACCTTCAACAATTTTTCCGACATGGTTTGTGTCAGTAACTGTCACAGAGTGATCACCATTAACAATGACACTAATAATACCTTAGCAAATCACTAAGATATACCCTGTTATACTCCTTTTTACCTTTGTCCTTAGATTCGTGATTTTTACACGTGACTCCGTGACAATGAGTTTGTTGTGCGGGTTTCAGAGGTTTTTGAAACGTGACATTTTCTTTTTGTCACGCTTTGAAATGCTAGTTTCGGGGATATAGCGCATATAAAGAGTCTGAGAATTGATCCAATTCGTAACCTTTCGCTCTTTCATATGTGATCCTGATTGTTTTGGAATGAATGTGAAAAGTTTTCAAAATCTTTGCCAGGCTATTTTGAGTCAGTGGTTTCCCTTTTTTCCATTCGCACCATGGCCTTTCTTCCAGTTTTACTAATTCATTTACCAGATCGCTTGAAAAGGCTTTAATCCAGTCATATTCTCCAAATAATTGAGTGGGTTCTTTCTGGTTCTGGAAGCTTCACCATCGTATGAAACAAGGCGATTTTAAGTATATCGTAGTTCTTAAATCCATAAGATCTTCTCGTGACCAGATTTATTTTACGGTTTAAACCTTCCACAGCACCCGAAGAATAGGCTTTTTTATCACTTTGAGGTAAGGTTTCCACAGGTCAGAGCAGACAAACTTTATGTTTTGACCGTTTTCCTTTCCCCATTCCCTGAAGCATTTCAATAAACTCTTAACCGTTCTCTTTTTTTCAACAAACAGTCGTCGTTTTTCATTCAGGTCAAGCTGATACATCAGGGTTAAATACTGATGCCCTTTGCCATATTGAATTTCATCAACACCAATGGCCTCAATCTGGCTTAAATCACGATGAGCCAGCCCATACTCACCCATTTGTTTAACCGCGGTAAAAACATTATGCCAGGAGGTTTTAAAAGATCCAGCAACCTCACTCCAGGATAGTTTTTTCGCCCAATGTGCTAAAAATTGTCCATAGGTATTGGTTATCTGACTTTTTCCCTGTGCCCAGGGAATTTGTTCAATTCGAACACCGCAGTCTGGACAATTGACCCGCCTCATCCGATATCTAAAAAATGTAGACATACCCCACAATGGCACAAATTCAAAATCTCTGGAGCTTGCTTTGTGATCATAAATACTATGATGCTCACCACAAACAGAACAGATAGGTTTGCCATTTTTTCTGGCTGATATTTCAATGATCAGCATTTCTTGCTGATCTTTTTCCTCAATATATTCTTTTTCATACACAAAAGACTTGAGATACTCAAATTTGTTTAGTCATGTTCGTATTCGCATCAGATTTTTTGTTCGGATTATGTCTTGGTCGATTTAATCATGTACAAAAATCTGGTGCGTTTCAACTTTTTCTGATGGTATTATCCCGTCAATGGTATCCTGTTATTGCCTGCTTCTCTTGTGTAATAAAGAACTCAAATTCATTCATTCTCAATAAAGCGGTGTTGCAATTCAATCTCACTTTTTAACAGTTTTGGGGTAAAATGACTCACTCATTTTTCAGAAGACCCATAAAAATTACGTTTCAATCAGAAATACTGAATTTTCAATCTCATCGTATATGTATACAGTTTTGTTGAGCTTCAAAATATATAACACTAAATCAAATGGCTGGATAAATAACAACACTTAACGGGAACATAGCCTTTTATAATTATAACTGACCCTTCAGGTAACAGTGTTAGTTCATCTGATCTAGAATTTATCGAAGAGGTGCTGCATTCTATTCTGTAAAGATTCCAGTGTCTGTTTTTGCGGATCCTTTAATACCCTTTGTCCATACGTAAGTACTTAAGGAAATTATCGACACATTTTATGCAAATATCTTCACCTTTTTATAGAATCTCGGCATAAAATGCCGGTTCTAATGCATCTTGCAAGATGCCTGTCTGCCGGTCACGTTCTAGATCTGACCGCTTGGTATTTTCTTTTTAAAAAATCACACGGTTTAGTGAGCCAGTGTATCTGGCCTTTCATGCAAATACCCTTCAGTACGCCATACCATCAGACAACCGTCATCTTTGACACCATCCTGGTGGACATCTCAACTTAAAATAAAAATAGTTGTTCGATACAACGGGTAATAAATCACTTCAATGTCATGACTATCAAGCTGGCCCAGATCAATGACTCCTGTAAAGTAGCCTTTTGTGTATTAACTCCATGCAAACTATTACGGAATTTATATTTTTTAAAAAGTAAGTGGTTTCTCGTCTCGTTACTGGGAAAAACCAAATAAACAGAGCATTAGAGGCTATTAAGTGATTATCTCTGAAATAATCCTGTTTATAATTTACTTGATCTAAATCAATAAACCGAATAGATTTTTGATTTGTAGATTGAAAATTGTCATTGAATTCCCTATCATAAAAAAATCTATTTGTGTCATAATTTCTATAGCCTCATTGCATGATTTTTTAGTTATGAAGATTAAAAAGTCGGGAATAAAAAATACTAAACAAGCGAGTTTATAGTCTATTCAGGTGGCACGATCACAAAATTGCCGCGCAGCCGGTGATTTGCAAAGAGGGGAAGCATAGAAGGCTCAAGATCCAACTTGATCCACCACCTCCTTTCTGAATAAAAATTGATAAAAAAGTTTAAGTGTCTTGGTACACTGCCGGTGTGGCACCAAACAGCTGATAAAATAATTATAAAGCCGGAGGAGACCTCGCATGTATCTCACGTTACGCATCTTCGCGTATCTAATCCTATTGCTATGCCTGTTTTTTAATGGCCTGGCTGTCTTTGCCACCGAGCAGGAGGGCCAGAGTCTGCAGGCCATCATAGAGACCGGTGGTGCCTATATGGGGGAGGAGGTCTGCAAGTCCTGTCATCCAACCCAGCATGATCAGATCACCCAGGAATCCCATGGTCAGGCGAGTGACGCACGCACTCCCTTTGCGGCCAATAGCTGTGAGAGCTGCCATGGCCCCGGAGAAAAACATGTCGGCATCATAAAAGGGGGGCTGGTCGCCTTTGCGGGAGAAAATCCATCACCCATCGAAACGCAGAACAATATGTGTGTCCAGTGTCATCAGGGCGGTTCCATGACCCAATGGCATTCCAGCCTGCATGAAACTGAGAACATTGCCTGCTCTGCCTGCCACAGTATGCATAAGCCCGACCTCTCCATGGATCGCACCACCGAAGCTGAGGTCTGCTATACCTGCCATAACGACATACGCGCCCTGACCTACCAGCGATCCACTCATCCCATCCGGGTAGCCAAGGTGATCTGCAGCGACTGCCATGCATCACATGGTTCCAATGGTCCCTTTGCTCTCAAACAGCTAACCCTGAATGAAAACTGTTACGACTGTCATGCGGAAAAACGTGGTCCCTATCTGTGGGAGCACAATCCGGTTACCGAGGACTGCAGCCTGTGCCACCGCACCCATGGTTCGAATCACCCCTTCCTGCTGACCGTACAGGGCCCGCAGCTCTGCCAACAGTGTCACGCCCAGATCGCCCCGGACGGTACAGGCCATGTGCGCGCCTTCAGTGATTACTATGATAAGGACCCCAAACGTGGACGTGTGACCTTAGGCCGTAACTGTGCTAATTGTCACAAGGTACATGGCTCGAATCATCCATCAGGAGTCAACCTCCTGCGTTAGTCAGACAGATAAAAGAGGCGCATTATGTTTAAAACAAAAACACCATTGCTGATTGCCGCCTTAAACGCCCTGGGTAGTAGTTCAGGACTGGCGCTTGCAGAAACTGAGACTGAAGAACTGGTATTCGTTGAGGCAGAACCCCCGGTCAATGAATTGGAACTGGGCATAGGCTATATTAGTGATGATTCCTACTACTTTGGTCGTTATAACGGTATGTTCGAAAAGGGACCCTATGCCATTGGTGATGTCAAGGCGAAAAAGTATGGCGAGCGCGGGGACTTCTGGCGACTGCGTGGCACCAACCTGGGACTGGACTCCCGTTATCTGCGTTTTGATGCCGGAGTGCAGGGAAATAAAACCTATTTCATCCAATACGACCAACTACCCGACTACGAAAACGACACGGGTAAGACACCTTTTCTGGGTGAAGGAAGCACCGACCTGAGATTATTGCCAGGGATGGATTCGGGCAATGTTGAAGACTATCTGCAGCCCTTCGAACAGCAAACCGAACGCAAACGACTGAGAGTTGGCGGCAAATTATTCTTCAAGCAGCGTTGGAACTTTACCACCAAGTTCTCTCATGAAACCAAGGATGGAACTGACTGGATAGGCGGCGCCATGGGGCCAGACAGATTAGACAACATCTTCAAGTGGACCTATGGGGCGCTCTTACCCGAGCCGGTGGACCAAGAGACCAATAAGTTCAATTTTGCCTTGAATTATAATGACAAAAAGACCCAGCTGGAGTTTGCCTACAACGCTTCACTATTTTATAACGCCAATGATTCATTGAGCTGGGATCAGCCCATTTTTCTTGATTCTAATGGTAATCAGATTAACAAGGTTGAGGACAGAACTCACCGCCAGTCGTTGGAACCCGACAATCAGTACCAGCAACTCTCTGCCACCCTGGGCCATTCGTTTTCACCGGCCAACCGCCTGACTGGGGTAGCCTCAGTAGCGCTGATGACTCAGGATGAAGATTTTCTTCCCTACAGTGTGTTTGATACGACAGACTCCTTGCCACGTACTTCAGCAGATGCGGAGGTCTGGTTATACAATGCACAGCTCAAGTGGATCGGTCGACCGCTGCCAAAACTCCGCCTGAGCGCGCAATACAGCTTCGATGAACGGGACAATAAAACACCCGTTACCGACTATAACTATATCCTGGCAGATGGGATTAACTTTAAAGATGATGAACCAATTAAAGGTGAGATCAATCCACGGGCAAACAACCCCCTGAGTTACCAGAAGAACAAGGTCGATCTGACCGGTAACTATCGCTTTACCTCATGGTTGAGTCTGCGTGGCGATTACCGCTATAAGCATACGAAACGTGAATCGACGGACCAGGCACGGTATATAACCGAAGATCATACCTTGTATGCCAAGTTCAAGATCAAACCTCATTCGACACTGAATCTGGACCTGTATGGCGAGGCCGGCAAACGGACCGGCAGCACCTACCACACCCGGCTCAATGAAAATCCCAATTTGCGGGTCTACTATCTGGCAGACGTAGAGCGAACCAAAACAGGTGTATACCTTGGCTACATGCCTACCGACCGTTTGAGCTTTGGCCTGACCACTGAATACCTGAAGAACGACTATACCGAATCCGAGCTTGGTCTCACGGAGTCCAAACAGACTAACGCACTATTCAATGTCAACTATCAGATCACGAACAAGATCAATGCACATGCCTTCTATAACTATCAAGAGTACTCCTCCAATAACGCCAATGAAAACCTGGAAGTAGAAAAAGGCGAGTTTGATTACTGGGAAGCGGACCTGAAAGACAGCATCGACAGTTTTGGTCTTGGGCTTAGCTTCGAAGATTTGGCTGACAAATGGGATGTTGGCGTGGATTGGGTCTATACCAGAAGTCGTGGTGAGACCTATATGTCAGGTCTCGAATCCAAATGGGTTCCTGAGTCAGATCCTCGTAACTATAATTACCAGGACCAACCTATCGATGCTGACCAGTTTCCCGACCTAAAGACAGAACTCAACAGTCTGCAACTGTGGGCCAGCTACCAGTATAATGACAAGATCGCCTACAAATTCAGTTACTGGTACGAAAATTACAATAGCGAAGACTGGACTGTGGACGACGTGGATGTCAATAGCGTGCAACAGTTTCTCCTATTGGGTGAAGATCGGCTGGATTACAGCCAACACGTGGTAGGAGTAGCAGTCAACGTAAAATTCTGATCACCTTCCCGGGGTGAATCATCGGTACCGCGGAAAAGCAACGTTCTTTCCGCTGCCCTTAGCCCCCGTCCGCCAGCCAAAGCCGTACGCGCAGCCCCAAGCTCGACGTGTAACCCACTGTCACAAATCGTATATTCTCATCCTGGTCCAGGATGAATATCGTGTGCCCATTTCCTGAGCGTCTCTCGCTTTACATTGATCTGTTGATTGGAATTGAGCAGTTCCCCTAAATGCAGAAGATTGACGTCATAATATTTTTCTCGGATCAGTTTTTGTACCTGATGCTTGAGTGTATTGGGTATTTTATTCACAGGTTCATGGCCGGTATTACCATGAATAACAAACTGAATACCGAGCTGACGGTATCGCTGCAAATAACGTTCAATGGTATTAGGCGACAAAGGCAAGACGATGGGCAATAAGGCAACGATGCTGACACTGCAACAAGCCAGTGAGTATTTACAATGCAATCCGGAAACTGTCAGAAGGTTGGCCAAATCCAAGCAAATTCCGGCTGCTAAAATTGGCAGAAAATGGGTCTTTATTCAACAGGATCTTGCACACTTCGTCAGAAAGCAATATGCTGATCAGGAGAGTGTTGTGCAAGTTGTTGACAGAACAGGAGAAAATTCCTTATGTCAATATACAAACGAAATACCCTCTGGTGGGTTGAATTCACCGGACCAGATGGAAGAAGAATACAACGCTCTACTGGGACTGAAGTCAGAGAAGATGTCGTCGAATTTGAAGTCAAGCTGAAATCCGATCTATGGCGAGTGCATTATTTAGGCGAAAAGCCTCGTCTGCTCTGGAAAGAAGCCGTGCTTCGCTTCATGCGGGAAAAGCAGAACAAAGATCGAGTCAATGAGATCAGTATTTTTAAATACCTCGACTCTTATTTCGGAGATCTGCACCTGGATGAAATCCGGCGGATGCATATTGATACCATTATTCAACAGCGTTTGAATGAAGGCGTCAGCCATGCCACCGTCAATCGTTTGCTTCAGAAACTTAGAACGGTACTCAACAAAGCACACAAAGAATGGGAGGTTAAATGCGATCCTCCCTATATCAAACTCTTGAAGGAGCCTAAAAAGCGTGTTCACTGGCTGACAGAAATAGAGGCACATCGGCTCATCATGGCCTTATCGCCACATTTAGCTGATATGGCTCGTTTTTCATTGGAAACTGGACTCAGGGAATCGAATGTCACCCTACTTCGCTGGGAGCAGGTCGATCTCTCACAGCGTATTGTCTACATTGAAGGCGATGACATTTTAAAAAGTGATAAAGCCTTTGTGGTGCCGTTATCTGAGACAGCCGTTGATGTGATCAAAAGACAGGTGGGCAAACACCCCACGAACGTATTTACCTATAAAGGCAAACCTGTTCGGCGGGCCAATACGAAGTCTTTTAAAAATGCCTGTGCTAGAGCAGGGATCGACAACCTTCGCTGGCATGATTTACGTCATACCTGGGCAACATGGCATGTACAGCGAGATACGCCTTTGGAGGTCCTTCAAGAATTAGGTGGATGGTCTGACTTTAAAATGGTGCAGCGGTATGCCCATTTTTCACATCAGCATCTTCTTAAATATGTCAATAAAACCCGAACCAACGTACCCACAATTTTTCCCACACAGGTAAATTTGGGCAATAAAAAAGCCTGATTCCATTCACCTTTAAGTGTCTGAAAATCAAGCTTTTATTGTTTGGTAGCGGGGGCTAGATTTGAACTAACGACCTTCGGGTTATGAGCCCGACGAGCTACCAGACTGCTCCACCCCGCAACTGATGGAGGGTATTATACGAACTTTGTGCTATTTTGCAAGTGGTAATTAATATTATTTCAGTTTCTTAACGCTCCAACATATAATATAAAGCAGGCTAATAGTATTGTTTTGTTAAGGTGTGTTTATACAAGGCTAAAAGGCTGATTTTATGTAAATACTGCTCAGTTGTGAATGGAATGACCGCTTTTTTCATTCCAGAGTAGAATATAGATAAGGCAATATTATATTGAAATATCTATTTTGAAAGTAACATTTTGAAAGCATAAACTATGGGTCTTTCTATGGATTTGACAGAGCATTATCTTAAGTATTTTTATTTTATTAAAGCAGATACTTCGGAACTACTGGAACAGGCTTTCAGGTTAAGATACGAAGTTTATTTTAAAGGTTGTGGTTATAAATTTCACAATCCATACGCAAAAGATAGAATAGAAAAGGATGTTTATGATAAACATGCTCGGCACTGTTTAGTTTTCCATAAACATACTAATAAACCAATCGCTTATGTGAGGGTAATTCCTTACAATGAAAAAAGCGGCATGTTATTACCCATTGAAAGTTTTGGCATTGATTTTAACCGGCAGACCCTAAAACAAATAAGAAACGCTGCTGTCGGAGAGGTATCACGTTTATCAATTATTCCTGCCTTCAGAAGACGCAACAGTGATCAATCTTATCAGTTCAAAATACCTCAAAATCCTTCCGATAACCGCTTTAGCATTAATTATTTGCCTATATGTCTGGTGCTGGCGACAATGATAATAATGAGAGATAATGATCTGCTGTATTCGGTTGCTTTAATGGAAAAAAGGCTTGTGGTTTTGTTAAAAAAATATGGTGTGGTATATGAACAGATTGGTCATTCAGTAAATCTGAACGGGATAAGGACTCCCTATTTGTTTTGCCAGGAAACTTATAATAATTTAAGCCCTGAATTCAAGCAACTGTATAAACTTATTGAAAATGAATTAACCTCCAATAGCTCTTCAATTGTTAATGCCGAACAGATATATATATAAAGGAAATTTTTTTAGCCTGGTCTGGAAGACGGTGCTGGCAGTAAGCTTTGCAACACTTGCAGCTTCTGCCAGTGTCTATATTTTTGGAAAAATTACCCTGGATAAATTATATGCCCAGGAAAGACAAAGAGACCGCGATTTATATAAGCACGCATTTCATAGTATCTTACACAGATTTAAAGGTGAAGATATGGCCCTTAGCTGGTTAATACCTTCACTTGTTGAACCTCAATTATCTTCTCGCGCGGCACTGACAAAACTGAAAGAACTGATAGAAGTTAACTGGTTCAAAATTGGTCTTGAATCGGATATTGAATCTGTCTATCTGTTTTCCAGAGAAGGTGAGCTTATAGGCCATTGGGGTACATCCGTTGATGCTACTGAAGTCTTTTCTGATATATTCAATCAGGCAGTCGAGAAAGAGGAGCCGGTTGAACATATATTCTGCACCCAGGTATGCACGCAAATCTATGTATCCCCATTTCTGCATAATGGAGAATTTATTGGTGTCTTTATCTTCTCGCTTGATATGACTGAAACAGTAATTCAAATGCAGAGAATAACGGGTTCAGACGTTGGCATTCTGGTAAAAAATACCAATGCGGTTAATTCCAGTCTACCTTATCTCGATAAATTTTCTGCCAGTGTGGTTGCATTAACTAACCGTAAAAAGAATTTACCTATGCTCACGACGTTAATGAAAGAGACCACTATAGAACAACTCAGGAACATCCTGCTCTTTGATTATGAACAGAAAAACTATGAAATTTCACTAATTCCCTTTGTTAAAGGAAAAGAATCAGCCGAACTTATTATTATTGATGATATTACTGATGAGCTGACAGATGTACAAAAAGCAGCCAGTCTATATGCAGCAAATGGCTTATTAAGCTTGCTTCTGTCTGGAGGAATACTGTTAGTATTACTGATTGGTCCAACCAGAAGGTTGAGGATGCTTATCAATGCACTGCCACTGATTGCTGAAAAACGTTATCAGGAAGTTGTTAAACTATTACCAGAAAGGTTAACAACATCTTTTTTGAAAGATGAAATCAATGTGCTTGATGAAGCCACTCATAATCTGATGCTTGCACTCAAACATCTGGATTCTGAAGTTGAGAAAAGGACTGAAAATTTATCGAAGAAAACCATTGAACTTCAAAAAGAAAAGAATTTTGTGTCGAATATCCTGAATACAGCACAGGTTATTATCATGACACTGGATGAGAATGAAAAAATAATTTCGTTTAATAAGTACGGTGAAAAACTGATTGGATTAAACAATTCTGAAACAGAATTTATTTTATTTACAGATCTAATTTTAGATCCACTTGATTTTGAAGAAATTTCAACAGCTTTAAATCATCTCTCTGAAAACCAGAAAGAAAGTTTTCATTATGAATGTAAAATTGCTTCTGCAAGTAAAGATAAATTATTTATTTCCTGGTATTTCACGCATATAAAAAGCCCGGATAATACCTCTGAGATCCTGGTGGTTGGTCTGGATTTAACTGAACGAAACCATATTGAATCTCAACTTACCTGGCTGGCTGATCATGATCCCCTAACTAATTTATATAATCGTCGCCGATTTGAACATGAATTTAAAAGAACACTTTCTCTGGCTGCTCGATATAACCAACCTGGAGCTTTGATCTATTTCGATATCGATCAATTCAAGTTTGTTAATGATAGCAGTGGTCATAAAGTAGGAGACGAGCTGCTGGTCAAAGTGTCAAATAAACTGAAACTGGTTACAAGGGAAAGTGATTTAATTGCCCGTCTTGGCGGAGATGAGTTTATTGTGCTTGCACCCTATATAACGATTGAACATGCTCAGGAATTAGTTGAAAAAATTTGTCTGGAAATGAATACCATTGAAATCAGTAAAGATCAGAGCGTGCATCGAGTGTCTATAAGTGCTGGTTTATTGCTTTTTCCAATACAGGGTTATTCAGAACAGGACATGCTCGCCAGTGTGGATCTGGCGATGTATAAAGCAAAACAGACGAATAGAGGCAGCTGGTGCCTGGCGTCCATCGAGGATTTGAACAGGGAAGAAATCCTGACCAGGGTTAACTGGAAATTCAATATTCAGCAAGCATTGGAAGATGAACAATTTTTACTGTATTTTCAGCCTATTAAGTGTATTGCAGACAATTCTATCATTCATTATGAATGTTTGCTGAGAATGAGAGATGAAACCGGAGATATAGTGTCACCGGGGTTGTTTTTAAATGTTGCAGAGCAGACTGGGTTAATGAGCTTGATAGACAGAAGAGTTCTGGAACTGGCATTTCAATATCAGGCAGGCTTAATTAAAGAAAATCTGGACATCATTTTATCGGTGAATTTATCCGGCGAATTAATATCTAACCCTAGGTCATTTGAGATTGTTCTGAAACTGTTAGAAAAATACAATGTACCTGCTGCAAAATTTATTTTTGAGGTAACTGAGTCTCAAGCCGTTACCAACCTGTTTGCCGCACAAAATTTTATGCGCCAGATAAATGAAATAGGAGGTCACTTTGCTCTGGATGACTTTGGTGTCGGATTTTCTTCGATGAGTTATCTGAAACAGTTACCCGTTCAGTATCTGAAAATTGACGGCGGGTTTGTGAAAAATCTGCATTTAGACCATGAAGATAAGTTGTTTGTTCAAGCTATCAATAATGTAGGGCGGGGCATGGGGCTGAAAACAATAGCAGAGTATGTTGAGAATGAGCAAATATATGAAGCTCTACGTTATATTGGCGTTGATTATGCTCAGGGTTTTGCCATAGGTAAACCCATGTCTTTCCTGGAATTTCATAAAATGGGACTAGAAAATTAGCAGTGGCTGGTATAGTAAATACCTGTAGAAATTTTTCGCTACTCAGAAGAGATCCTAAAAATCGAATGAAATCATCATTAGAAACATATCCCAGCGCTCCTTAGTCTCAGCAGGATCTTTATTTTCTATGTTTGCCAGCCACGCGGTCCCTTTTACGTGATGATACTCGGCACTGATGATAAGTTTAGGGATGACTGTGAAACGCAAGCCAACTGTCCAGTCTTTGGCATATCTTGAATGGGCGGGCAGGCCGGTTAAATCGGCAAATTCTTTGCCGTTTTTATCATTTTGATCTATGACCAGATCATCATAACGTAAAACGCCTTCTAACCAGGACGCAAAGTTATAGGTGCCCTGAATATAAAATCCGTTACCGGTGCTATCTGAATCAGGTATTAATCCAAAGTCATCAAACTTTTTTCTATTAAACTCGTATTCACTGGTTAAAGACCAGTTTTCTCCATTATATTGGGCTGAAAAGACCAGGGGATTAAATTTTATGGTTCCTGGAAGGAGACCATACATCGTTGAATCAGGATCATATTTTGTGTGAAAATCTGCATAAGTAGCCTGCAGGCGTACTTTTCCACTTTGCCATTCATAAGCCAGACGACCAACCCAGGAAGTTTTACCATCAAAATCCCCCGCTAAATCTCCAGCAAGAGAATATTTGGCATCAGGATCATTAGTGCGTGGGGTTACAACCCCTATATCGAAAAAGACATCTCCAAAGTTTGATCGCTGTTCACCATACAGGTAACCGCCGTCTGCAGATAAGGCAATATTTCTGTTTCTATCAAAATAAATAGACTGTGGAAGCAGGATAGTAGGTCTGGTGGATAGAACATCACGTGTTTCATTGTAAAAACCAAGCGGAGTAGGGATCCTGCCTGCTTTGATGCCGAGTAGTTTGTTCTCAGTTGAATAAAAACTGTAATCGGCCAAAGCGTAATCTACGCGCACCCCCTGATCATCCGTTAAACCTGCATCGCGATAAACCAATTGCATTGATAATTGTAATTCTGGTACAACTCTCCAGGAGCCGTTTATACCTGCCTCACGATAATCTGTGGAGACTCTATTAGCACTATCGCCAAAGAAATTATTGTCAGAAGTATGTACAAATCCCTGTGACAGGAATCCATGGAACTGAACTGTTTGAGCTAACCAGTTGAAGTCAAGCCAGGCTCCATCTTTATTGACATACTGATCCTTAATTGTTGAATCTGCAATCGCTGAACTGCTTATCAAGAGCTGGCTAAAACAGATAGCACATATGGTAGTAAACAATTTATATAAAATGTTCAACTTACTACCCATATATTTATATTCAATTCTATTATTTATCATATGTGTAGTCATCGAATCTCTAGCTTTTTAATAGCATCATCTAGATCATTTACTCTTAGATATCCGATAGCACCTGGTGTAGTCGCTATCTTTTTTTTCATTTCTTCAACACTTTTTAAGGTTACAGGGGTCTGACCTGAACCGCTGAAAACTGCTTTATACCAAATGCGTTGCATTTGGTGAGGGAATACATGAAGAACTTGTTTGCAGAATTGTCTATGTAAAGGGTTATCGTCAGCAAGAACAAACACAGTGACAGGAGTTCCGTCATTCCACTGAAGAAGACGCATTTTAAAAATAGCGCTTAAACCATTGCGACTGATAGCCGTTTGTTGGTTATCTGCATTAATAACTGCTGCTACAGGGGAGTTGAAATCTGAGGATGTTTCAGCAATGGCAAGGGTACTGAAAAACATACATAAAACAGCAGTAAATAGAAGGTTGTAAAAAATAATGTGATTAGATTTTAGATTTTTCTGCATCGAGTATTTCTTTTTGAACCTTCGTACAGTTAAGGTAACTGTCACGATAAAACTTGTGTTCAATTGAGAAAAGCAAATTATAAGTTTGATTTATTTAAAATATTTTAAATCCGGGAACACTTGAATGGTACTGGCATTTTAATTAGTTTTAATAGCTGAATGACAATGAGATACCTGAAATGGTGGATAAAAGCTTATCATATGACATGAGCTATTGCTGTAAGCTAGCATTAATCCAAATGAAAACATTATGTCTCTAAAGATTATCAGATGGCAAGTACTAATCCATCAGTCAGAGCAAAAATAATCCTGAAAGCAACATTTGATCTGCATCAGAGCGAACTTTTAGATGCTTATTGAACTGGATCAATGGGCATAATCCATGTATAATTCAGCACCTTTTAAGAAAATTTAGTTATTGCTAATAAACTAATGTCTGTCTGAATTTAAGCTGGATCTGTTATGATTGACCTGTGCCCTAAAGATCAACCCTGTAATTTTAAAACTGAAATTCTGTCAGGTTTGACGGTAGCTCTGGCACTGGTTCCTGAGGCAATAGCATTTGCCTTTGTAGCTCATGTCGATCCGCTGGTGGGTTTATATGCAGCGTTTATTGTCGGTCTGATCACTGCAATCCTTGGTGGACGTCCGGGCATGATTTCCGGGGCAACCGGTGCATTGGCCGTGATCATGACGGGGCTGGTTGTGCTGCATGGCATAGAATATCTGTTTGCCGCTGTGGTTTTAATGGGATTTATACAAATTCTGTTCGGAGTCTTGCGCTTGGGGAAATTTATGCGTCTTGTGCCTCATCCCGTGATGCTGGGTTTTGTTAATGGACTGGCTATCGTGATTTTTCTTGCTCAGATTGGCCAGTTCAAGATCCCTGATTCTCAGGACGGTGCTATGGTCTGGATGCAAGGCAGTATGTTATGGACCATGTTAGCACTGATTGCACTGACTATGGCTATTATTCACTTTCTGCCCAAATATACCAGAGCGATTCCAGCCCCACTGGCGGCTATTCTGGTCGTCTCTGTGATTGTGATTGTATTTGGTCTGCCGACTCGTAGTGTGGGTGATATCGCCTCCATCGCCGGAGGCTTACCGGATTTTCATATTCCTATGGTGCCTCTGTCCTCTATGCAGGAGTTGTTCGATACTCTAATCATTATTTTTCCTTATTCTCTGGCATTCGCTGCTATCGGTTTAACCGAGTCTTTGCTGACACTGGCAGTGATAGATGAAATGACTGAAAGCCGCGGACGAGGCAATAAGGAATGTGTAGGGCAGGGTGTTGCCAATGTTACCTGCGGTTTTTTTGGCGGTATGGGTGGATGTGCCATGATTGGTCAATCTATGATTAATGTGAATTCCGGCGGTCGAGGGCGTATATCCGGTATCGCTGCTGCATTGTTTTTACTCAGTTTTGTCCTGTTTGCCTCTGAGCTGATCTCTAAAATTCCTCTGGCTGCTCTGGTAGGGGTAATGTTTATGGTGGTACTCGGCACCTTTGAATGGTCCAGTTTCCGAATTCTCGGCAAGATTCCTAAATCTGATGCATTTATTCTTATCTCAGTATCAGCAATTACGGTTATTACAGACAATCTGGCCATCGCTGTTTTTATCGGTGTGATCATTGCCGCAGTAGTATTTGCCTGGAATCATGCCAAGCATATTTCAGTAGTGATCACGCGTGATAATGAAGATTCAAAGGTTTATGAGCTGCATGGGCCCTTATTTTTTGGTTCGGTGCATCATTTTCAGCAGCTATTTGATCCCAAAAATGATCCCGATGATGTGGTCGTAGAATTCAGGCATTCGCATGTATCTGATCATTCCGGTATCGAAGCTATTGATAATCTGGCAGAACGTTACCTTAACCTCCATAAACGCCTTCATCTAAGACATCTGAGCCCTGATTGCAGGGAACTATTAACCAAGGCTGGTGATCTGTGTGAAGTTAATGTCATTGAAGATCCCAGGTACCGTGTAGCAGATGATAAACTGGGGTAATAATTCCCCCGTTTACTAAACTGATTCATTTAACTTATTTTGCTGGTCAGTTAATTATAGCCTGATTTAGTGGTTATGAAATGCTGTTGTGGTCTGGTTGTTTGCTTCTGGCTTTCGATAAGCTCACGTGCACGCCTTTTGGCTGCATAAGCTTCTTGCTGCCTTCTGCTTTTTTGCTCTCTTTTCTCGCGTTCTTTTTGTTGTTGTTTTTCATATTCAGCTTGCCTGGCTGCTTTTTCCTCCTGCATGAGCAGGAGGCGTTCTTCCCTGTCTATTCTTTTCATTTCTCTTTGTTCTTCCAAATCCAGGCGGCGCGCTTGCATTTCTAATCGACGTGTTTCCGCAGTTTCTCTTCTCTCCTGTTCACGTAGGGCGAGAAGTTCAGTATATTCCTGAGTTGAAGAGTTTCGTAGCTCTCTCTGACGATTCAGTTCCATTTGCTGATTGCGGATATCGTATTCATAATCAAATTGTTTACTAAATACTTCTTTGACTATTCTTTCTTCGCCGCTGGGGATTAGAACCAGCAGGATAATGACTAAAACAACCGAGCCGAGAAAAGCTCTGGAGAAAATTAGCCCTCCCAAAAATTCTGTTACGTTAAATGTGTCAGAAGGTGTATATGTGTTATTGATTGAACTGGCACGTTCACGAATCAACTTGTTATTGTAAGCATGCCGAAGTGTCGGGTTGGACAAGACCTCGTAAGCATTGTAGAGCTTTTTTTCTTTTGTATAGTATAAGGGTGAGTCCTGTAGTTTATCCTTTGCATCTTTAAGCAGTCGCTGATAAGCAGATGCTATTATCTCTGGGGAAGCATTTTCATCGATTTCCAGGGTTTCATAGTGTGTTTGGTTTTCCACGTTTAACTATCCATAGTCTGCAGTCTGTTATTTTTATTAAAAAAATGCGTAACTATTCAGCGTGTTTATCAGGTTGTGATTACTGTCAGGTATTTATTCCAGAAGGCGCCGTAAATACATCCATGGTCGTTCCCGGCATCCTGCCTCACACGACACTTGTATTTCCCTGTACATCGTAGGCTTGGATGCAGGGAATGCAGATTATACAGGAGCAATTATCTGCCTTCCACAATCACCTGACAGCAATCACTTATGCAGAATCTTAGATACGCTGAATAGTTACAAAAATGCTAGCATTTTTCCTGTTTTATTACAAAGTAGCGGTGTCTTAAATTCTGATATCTGGAAGGAAGATGTATAAAGTATGAACTGTATCGCATTTCGTTTTGAATCAAACTGGAGTATTAATAATTTTAAAAATTTCAGCTGTGGATTTATAAAAGATACCAATATTGAATATTCGTTCCTGTATTTCGTATACTTCGTACCAACCATTGTAGAAAATTAATGCCTCACCGAAACCTGGAGCAGATGAATATTTTTTCTGCAAAGGTGTTCTGACATTGTATTAACGACACAGACATAAATGTAATATAATGAAAAGCCAGTGTCACTTTTGGGCTTGATTAGATTCCACTTGCTATGAAAAACAATGCATTAAATATATGGATGCTCATTTTATTCTTTGCGTAACAACAGCCAGCTAACCTGTCTGTAATGATATTGACATTTTTTTTGGATTTAAGGGTAAAATCGAAGCCTTTGAAAACACACAAAAATACTGGCTTTAGCGTATACTCTTAACAACCAACAGGAGAATAGTTCAGGGTTTTAGTATGGAAGTCACTACACGACATATTCAGCTTATGGATACCACCTTACGCGATGGTGAACAGACACAGGGTGTTAGTTTTTCACCTGAAGAGAAAGTTCAAATTGTTAAGGCATTATTGGGCGCTTTACACGTAGATCGCATTGAAGTCGCTTCTGCACGAGTCTCAGACCGTGAAAAAGAAGGGCTGATTAGTATTAATAAATGGGCCGATGAACAGGGCTATAATGATCGTATTGAGGTTCTTGGATTTGTTGATCATACTAAAAGTGTTGACTGGATCCTGGAATCTGGCGGGCGGGTAATGAACCTGTTGACCAAAGGCAGCGCCAGGCATTGTCATGAACAGTTAGGTAAAACCCTGTCTGAGCATGTGAGTGATATCAAACAAACTCTGGACCATGCTTTTGCCCATGATCTTAAGGTTAACGTTTATCTGGAGGACTGGTCTAATGGTTATCACGATAGCCGGGATTATGTTTTCGGCTTAATGGATGAGCTGAAAAATTTGAATATTAGTCATTTTATGTTACCGGATACTCTCGGGGTGATGTCTCCAGATGAGGTCTATGACAGCATCAAAGATATGACTGGCCGCTATCCGCATGTGCAGTTTGATTTTCACCCGCATAATGATTACGGGCTGGCAGTTGCCAATGCCATGGCTGCGGTTAAGGCAGGTGTTAGTTGTATCCATTGTACGGTTAACTGTTTGGGAGAAAGGACAGGCAATGTCTCATTGGCAGAAGTAGAAGTTGTATTGCGAGATAAAATGAATATGCACACGTCTATTGACGAAAGCAATATTGTACGGGTGAGCAACATGGTGGAAAATTTTTCCGGCAAATGGGTTTCAGCGAACGCCCCCATCGTTGGTGCAGATGTGTTTACTCAAACCGCTGGTATTCATGCAGACGGGGACCAAAAAGGCGGTTTGTATGAAACTCATCTTAGTCCTGAGCGTTTCGCCCGCAAGCGTAGATATGCTCTGGGGAAAATGAGCGGCAAAGCGTCACTGGCAAAAAATCTGCAAGAATTAGGCTTGTCCTTGTCGGATGAAAATCAGGCCAGAGTTCTGAAAAGAATCAAAAAATTAGGTGATTCGAAACAACGGATTACTCTGGATGATCTACCCTTTATTATTTCCGATGTGATGGAAAGTAATGACTACCACCATGTTAAATTGTTAGATTGCTCTATAAACAGTAGCTTAAAACTTGAATCAACGGTAAGCATTATGGTTGAAATAGAAGGTAAAACTCTTCGCGCTGCGGGCTCCGGCAATGGTGGTTTTGATGCTTTTATTGATTCAATTTCCAAACTTTTAAAGTTATACGACTATCAATTACCCCCCTTAAGTGATTTTGAAGTACGCATACCCAAAGGAGGTAATACCAGTGCGTTAACTGAATGTATTATCACATGGGATATCGATGGAAAACCGATAAAAACCCGGGGCGTGAATGCTAATCAGGTTTTAGCTGCAATCAGTGCCACGATTCGTGTTATTAATATCCAGTTACATGCGAGAAAAAGCCTGCTTGCAGGGTGACTACCCGTCATTTACACAGGGGTTTCTAGATGCAGGAAAAATGGCTTAATTACCCAAAACACCATGAATAACCAGAGGAAACAATAAATTGAACCAGGAACTTAAACCAGTAAACCCCGGCAGAGCTATTTGGATACGTGCCTTGTATATGCTGTTGTTTAGTATAATCTATAGTGTTACTGAAGTGGTTATTGCTCTGGTTGCAGCCGGGCAGTTTTTGACCGTGTTGATCACGGGTTCAAAAAATGAAAGATTACTGAAGTTTGGGCAAAGTCTGAGTACTTTTGTTTATCAGATCATGCAGTTTTTTACTTTTAACAGTGAAGAAAAACCATTTCCATTTGCTGAGTGGCCTGAAAAATGACCATTTATAGCCAATTATTCAATTATGCTACGCAGAAAAGTTCTGCTGACAATATAGATCTGGTCGGGGACAAATGGTCCATGTGCTAACAGCGTAGAAAACACTTCTGAGTCTGCTCGCAATCAAGCTGTTAGCCTGCGATGGGGCATATAGAATAGACGCAACATGGGAATATTGAAGTGTATTCTAATGCAGGTATTGGCGACGCAGACTAAATTTTGCGGGAGGCTTAACTAACACCGCGTATCCAAATCCTGCACTCTCGGAGTTCCGCCTTCAGCCCGAGGAATATCAGTAATACTACTTTGTGTCAGCACTTTTCCTTTGCTTATAGTTCCAGTGTGTTTCCGTCAGGATCTATCGCAATCAAGCGGATAATCATCATTATCTGGTCTTTTGCGGTAATAAAAGCCATTTCCCCTTTGGAATTTGTACCAAAACCTGGAATCACCTGTTCTCCATCAGCAAGCGGGCGTGCTTCCACGTCAAATGTGGGCCTTAGAATATATTTATCAAGGTTAGCTAGCAGTACAGCAAAACTGCCGTCAGTTTGTTGATGTATATCAACACCAAATAACTGGCCCAGATCTTCTAGTTCTTCCGGTTTTGGCAGCGCCGGATATACGATCTGCGCGTTGCCTTGAGCATCAACCAGCCAGTTCAAGGCATCAGCCAACGGGTTTATATGCAACCCGGGGCCTACACCTGGATCGGAACTGACAAGCATATCGCATATGAAAGCAACCGGATAGGGTATAGCCGGCAGCTCAGGTACAATGATCACACCGTTATCACCCATCTCCACCTCGCCTCGACTGCCCTGGGATTTAAGTGCTTCTATGATTTTGAGAGGGTTTTTAGGTGCGGGAAGTAATGGGAAACTCATCCCGGTTTCAGTCATAAAGGTAAAAGCACCATTTTCCTGATCTTGAGTAAATCCTGTTTGGGCTGCCGGATGATCCGTTCCCACATATTTTGCCCGCCTTGGATCAGGGATGAATGCAAACTCAAGTCCCTGAAATTCACCCTCGCCTTCGAGAGTTAAAATACCGCTATTCTCAGCCTGCTGGTTAAAGGCAAACTGACCGGCCAGTCCCAGTTTTTCGATAACCAAGTTCAAGCCTTCCAGTGCATTGCCGTTGCCACTGCGTCCTGCTACAGCCAGACCGCTATTCATATTGAAAATATCCGGAAGCTTAAGTTCGGCAGGTGTGTTGGCGGGTTTGGTGAATATGTCCAGGAATATACGAGAATTCAGTGGCGGTGTCAGTGTGCCGTTGCTTTCATCCAGAGTCCAGTCAGAAGGCAGACATTCCTTAACATCGGCTGGGGAAAAATGGTTTTGATTAAGGTTGGTTAAAAGTTTTAGCAAATCTTGAGAATGCATTTGCCGACATTGGTCTTTATCCAGTTGGGCAAAATCTGAGGCAGCAAATTTATCAATTATTTGCGGCGACAGTCCACCCATATTGTTAGCCATCAGACCCTTCAGAAAATCACCGATGCGTGCCCCTTTGAACTGTTCTTCTGTCATACCGCTTATAGCTTGACGTGGCAGATGGCCCGCCTGCTCACGTGTGAGAGCGCTCATGATTTCAGGGACTAAAAATTTAAAGCGCTCTCGATCCATCCCGGTTAGTACTTCAGGAAGTAAATGTATAAATTGAGAGGGTGAAATACTGTCAAAAACATTCGGCGGCAGTGCTTGTAGCTGTTCAGCTTGTAAACCGGCAAAAGCTTCCGGTGGTATCTTCTGAATGTCTTCGTCGGTAAATTTATTGAAAAATGCCAGAATATCGATTTGGCCGAAAAATTCCGCGTCAAACAGTTGGGGGTCAAAATTGCTTTCAGCATCATCTGTCTGCGGCTGTGATGGATCAGGGGTTATCAAGGGTAAAACTGACTGCTCAAAAGACAGAGCCGGACAGGTGATCAGCAGGGCAAAACTTATAATGATGATCAGGGTTTGATTTTTCATGTCAATCTCCTGTTAATATTTTACTGTTGGCCAGGCTAAATGAATTAAATATGATTTCATCCTGACCAGAAAGGATTCCAAATCGCATTTATAATGACAAAAGCTGCACCCGGATGTCCGGGGGACTTATAAAATTTTGCCAATTCCTGGATTCATTATCAACCAACGGCATATTTGCTCAAGAAGTAAGGCATTTGGAATAGATATGTTTAGATTAAACTTATTAGACACTAGATGTAAATATGTATTTGGAGGAAGAATGTTGATTCAAGAGGCAGAGCCGTCTCGTTTTAAGAGAATTCCTACAAAAAACAGGTGAGATTTCCTGCAAGTTGAATCTACGATATTTATTAGCGGGCAAAAAATTATTTTCATTTAATGTTCTATTATAATTTCAGTCGCTCAGTTAGCGAGGGAAATTCATAGTCAGCTAAATTGAAATATCATTCTAAAACTATAGCAGTTTCAATTTTCATAAGTATGTTCAGATGATTTTTTGAGCTATCATATAAACTGAATTTTAAGTCATATCTTTGACGTCGGGGTTTTCTGATTGGACTAAAAAATTCATCCAGTTCTGCATTATGCATAAAAAAATTAAAAATTAAAATATTAACATATCATCGCAAAATGTTGCTCAATTACGCCATAAATCATATACGTTATCTTATCTTATATCCCTGGTTATATCTGATTTGCTTATCTTTGGCTTATGCGGATGAAGTGATATTAATCGATGGATCACATTTAAAGGGTGAAGTGGTTGAAAAAGAAACAGATGTTTTACAGTTCAAAACTAATTTTGCAGGGACGCTGAGGATTAAATGGGCACAGGTGAAAAAACTTCATGTTGATAAACCGGTTAAAATTTTACTGGACAATAAGCATATTATTCAGGCTAATAGTATTAGTAATAATGAAAAACAGGTAACAATAAAACTTGACGAAAATCAGTCAACGACGACCATGAGTTCGCTGGATAAAGCCTATATCAACCCCCCGCAATGGAAGCAGGGAATTGGCTACAAGTTTAGCGGGCGCTTTAATTTTGCACTCAAGTCCCAACACGGTAATACCGTTAAGGAAGAACTGGATCTGGATGGAAGGACTGAGTTTCGCAGGGTGGATGATCGTTTACAATTTACCGGTGAGCTTGAACATGATACTAACTATAGTTCTCAGACAGCTGACAACTGGTTGTTACTTTCTCGCTATGACAGGTTTTATGAAAAAAGGCGTTATCGCGGCGGTTTTCTCTCTCTGGATCATGACCGGTTTACCGATCTGCAGTTAAGATCAATCGCAGGTTTGCATCTTGGCCAGGAATTTTATAAAAGCAAGGATCTCAATCTTGATGCATCCGTTGGGCTTGCGTATGTCTATGAAAATAATTATTCTGCAGCTGATGACCGTTATTTGGCAGGTGTATGGTCGCTGGAATATGATAACTTTATGTTTGATGAGTTTACCCAGTTTTATCATAGACAGCTGGGACGGTGGAATCTGGAGGACACGCAGCGGGTTATTTTAAAGAGCTGGACAGGTTTTCGTTTCCCTCTGGTGCATGGATTTTTTGGTAATATAGTCGCCAGTGTGGAACTGGAAGCTGATTATGACAGCCAGCCCAATGCCGGTATTGGTACGACCGATACGACTTATCGTATCAAGATGGGTTATGAGTGGTAATCTTTCAAATCCGCTCATCAATTTTTTAAAAAACAACCCGCTTTATCTATTACGGGATTTAAACTATTCTTTTTGCAGGACAATAATTAGTTTTCATCTGTTTTTGATGGACACTTGCGGTACACGGTTGTGCTGCCATTTTTAATCATGACTCACTACTATTTAAAATCAGGAGAACAAGCATGGCCTGGGTATATCTTATTATTGCAGGGATCTTTGAATGGGGCTGGCCAGTGGGTCTTAAGCTGGGCTGGACGGATGAAGGGGCTCATTACGGCTGGATAACCCTTGCGATTGTTTCCATGGCATGCAGTGGTGTTTTACTGTTGATTGCCCAAAAGACGATACCAATCGGCACGGCCTATGCTGTCTGGACCGGTATTGGAGCAGTGGGCACCTTTCTGATAGGCGTTATGTTCTTTGGTGATTCTGCTTCTTTTTGGCGCTTTTTCTTTGTCGGCTTGATTGTTGCGGGGATTGTTGGGCTAAAAATGGTATCTGCGCATTAAGTACCATAACATCTATAGACACGCAGGTTTATACGCTTGTTAAGCACCATTCATAGGTATGTACTTAAGCAAAAATGAGTAAGGATAATAATGTGTTTATTCCAGAAGACGCCGTAAATACGTCCATGTAGGGAATGCAGATCACGCAGGAGCAATTATCTGCCTTCCACAAACACATGATTATCCTTAAGTACATACGAATGAAGCAACATTATGACTTAACGCTTGGTTTGAAAATAAGTAACAACAACCAACTCTGCTGGGGGCTATCTGTTGTTACTTATTGTTGATGTGAATCATATTGTTAAAACAATATCTTATGTTAAATTAAAGTAACTTCTCAATAAGTCCGTGCAGTTAAAGTTCCTTCCCCCTTCGAGGGGGAAGGCCAGGATGGGGGTTGCTTGTATCATCAAGCACTTAACCCCCACCCTAACCCTCCCCCTGATAGGGGGAGAGTATCTTGCACGGACTTATTGAGAAGTTACAAATTAAAAGTATGATAATGATGTATTTATATCCATTAAATTGACTAAATTGAGGTGAATATCATGAATAATAGAAACTCAGTATCAATATTTAAAAATTTCTTATCAGTAGCGCTATTCTGTTTCGTTTTTTTCAGCGGCACTGTATATTCAAGTGAGGCTTTCAATATTGGCTGGGAAATCGACTCTCTAAAAGTATCTCAAAGCGTAAGCAGTTCTGAAATAAATTATCTAGAAATTGACGCAACTATAATCAAACGTTTTATTCAGGTGAATGGATTAGCTGGATATACGAATGGTGGTATTCAATTAATAAATGGCACCGGTTTCGATATGGGTAATGGATTGTTGATACAAGCAACGATCGGTTTGGATTTGCTGCAAATTTCACTGAATTACGATGGGAATGGATTGATTGAGTATTACACCGTAAATAACGAAAATGAGCTTGTTTTGGTTGATAGTGCGGCTCTAACCCTGGCAGGCTATAAATAATTTATAAAACTATAGAGAGTTGAGTTTTACGAACAGTTTCCTGTTGCGAATGACTTTGAATCATTCTTTTTAGAAAATAGCTTTATTACCATGCACTTAGATTTTTATCGTTTACTTTTTTTGCTAAAGAGAATCTAACGATGTTAGCAATCTGTCTCACATTGTTGAACATTACTCATTCTATGGGCCAGGCTGTTTGAATGTGGAACCGCTGTTCAAGGGCATATTTCAGTCATTGCGAAATCAATGATTAATTCGTTTCTAGCAGTAACATGATTGTCATTCGTGCAAATAGATTAATAAATGTTTTTGGAATTGAGAAAAGCGCCCAGACGCTTATCAGATTCAGATATATGAATGAGCGCCCAATCAGAGGAAACATCATAATCTGAGTAGAAAGTTGGATATTTTCCACGTGAAACTGCAGCTACCAGATTATCCATGTGCTGGAGTAATAAATCGTGTTCTTTCTTGTGCTTCATTAATTCAGGATAATCATATTTTTTCATCAACTGCTCTTCTGTTGTGAAATGCATACGAGTAAATTCAACCAGCTCAATCAGCATACTTGCCAGTTCTTGTTTATCAAGACAGTTTTCCACTGAAGAATGAAGATTATTGACAAGTTCAAGAATCTTTTTATGCTGAGTATCTATTTCTTTGACGTTTACGCTATATTCATCGACCCAGGTAACAATAGGCATAATATTCCTTATAAAAATGATTATTCTCGGATAGTAACAATCTGGCTAGACTTATTCAATAAAATCTGTAATTTATTGGTATGCTTAACCTGCTTCGATGATTTGTAACCTTACTCTGGGTTCGACTGACAACAGCGGTATTTCAATATGATGATATCTGTCTCGAAAAGCATGATCTCTTTGCATATGAGAAACCTGGTAATACTAGCATGCAATGTTATCGGGCAACTAAAGAACACCACTGCTCCATAATATATCCAGAAAGGTTAATGATGGATGGGAACAATAGTAACCAGATTGACTGTTTACATGCGATAGGTGAAACCCAGCGTCACACCATAGTCATCTGCATCGCTGGTGATACCAACGGGTACACCTAGTTTCAGATCTGCAGAGCTGAAGGAATAGATAAGTTCAGGAACAATGGCCAGATTATTGTAGTCACTGAAATCACCCCGATAGGTCAGTTCCAGCACGGGTTTCAAATTGCGATTATGCTTGATGATAGCCGCCGAGGCTACCAGATTACCGAAGCTGTCTCCATTTCTGGACGGGTTCAGATCATCTGAATCAAAATAATACTGAAATCCGACATCAGTCATAAACCGTAAAGATGGATTGATGTCAGTGTCCAGCCTGGCCCCCAGCTTGGCATTTTTACCCCGGTGGTTCATGTAATCACCATGAGAAGTTTCAAGCCTGTTGGTGCGTTGAGCTATGGACACATAGCCCAGTAAATCCATGCTGCTTTGAGACGCATCCAGAAACTGGTATTCAAAACCGATGGAAGCAAAGTTGAAAGTACCCCCATTGCCGTCCAGATCAGTTTTTTCACCGTTTTCGACCTGCACACCCTCACCGCTGGTATAAAAAGGTAAAGAAAGGCGTAATTGCGCCCGATTAAAAATGGGGAAGGACAGATCGACTCGCAGTTCAGTGGCATCGACATCCTCTATTTCTTCAAACATCCGGCCTCTATAATATTCAACATAGGCGTCAAAAACCAGACTGCTATAGACCCTGGCAGATTTGGTATAAATGGGTTCGATCATGGTTTCGGTAATTAAAGTATTGCCGGCAAAAGCCGGTGTTATATAAAAGTTGATACTTAGACAAGCAGCTGAGATTAAAAATAAACGTTGCATGATAAGCCTTTAAAGATTAATTATTGATGAATACAGATAAAAATTGTACCACAACGAAGAGCATCATTTTTATACATTATCCACAAACAGAATCAATTATTGATCCCCGGATCAATAATTGATTCTGTTTGTGGATGGATAGGAATTAAATCCTTATGTTATAATTACTAGTTTGATTCATTGTAGCAAATTTTGCGGTTACTGCATGTTAAATAAGACCCCCCCACATTTACGCTTATTGATGACTCTGGTACTTGTTGATGTAGTGCTGTTTGGGTTGTTTCGGGTTGTTTTTTATAAATGGTTTAGCGTTCTGGACAGCAGCATTACTCAACCGATGCTGCTGGATGCGTTTTATCTGGGGTTTAAATTCGACCTTAAACTTGCCTTACTGATCAATCTGCCGATTTTTCTGTTGGGCTGGTTTAAACCCTTCAATGCCGTAAAGAGTTCCGCTTCACGTAATTTCTGGCTGGTTTACCTGCTGCTGGTCCACAGTATCATCGTCTTTGTGTATTTTATTGATCTGGGACATTACGATTATTTACGCGTGCGGGTGGATGTCTCGGTGGTACGTTTTCTGCAGGATCTGGCTATTTCACAACAGATGGTAGGTGAGAGCTATCCAGTGGCTGCAATTTTGAGCGCTTATGCCATATTACTGTTGCTGCTTGGCTGGGTTTTCCATTACTTACTGCAACTGTCAGCGCATTATCCAGTGACTGATTATCAGGGCAAGAAGAAGTACACCCTGGCTTTAATCGCCTTTATTGTCTTTCTGGGCGGAATTTACGGTAAATTTTCGTACTACCCTCTGCGTTGGAGCGACGCGTTTTTTTCCACCAATAGTTTTATTTCTGCATTAAGCAGTAACCCGGTATTGTATTTCTACGAAACGCTGAAAAACAAGGAATCCGGTTTTGATATTGAAAAAGCAAAAAAATATTATCCCGTCACGGCTGAATACCTGGGGATTGATCAGAAGAATAAGCTGACTGAAAATACCAGTCCGGGTGCAGCAAAGATTCATTTTACCCGGATGGAAAAAAGTCATTCTCCACTCAATGTAGATAAGCCAAATATAGTGCTGGTATTCCTTGAATCATTTGGCTTTTACAAAACCGGATTATCGGGTAATCCGCTGGATCCGACACCCCATTTTGATGCCATGGCAAAGCAGGGCATATTATTTGACAGATTTTATGTCCCCCATGGCGGTACTGCACGGTCAGTGTTTACCCTGGTGACGGGAATCCCTGATATAGAGACGGTAAAAACCTCGACACGAAATCCCATGCTCGTAGATCAGCATAGCATTATTAATTCATTTACCGGCTATGAAAAATTCTATTTTCTGGGCGGCAGTGTCAGCTGGGGAAATATCCGCGGACTGCTGGCAGGAAATATCCCGGATTTAAAAATTTATGGTGAAGGTAGTTATAAATCACCGCGTGAGGATGTGTGGGGGATCAATGACCTGAACCTGTTTGAAGAAGTCAACGTGGTTCTGCGAGAAAGTAAAAAGCCATTTTTTGCTATTATCCAGACGTCCGGTAATCACAGACCGTATACTATTCCTGAGGATAACCGCGGCTTTAAAGTGAATGACGTAAAAGCCGAAGACGTGGCTCCCTATGGATTTAGATCGGTAGGTGATTATAATTCTTTTCGTTTTATGGACCACAGTCTGGGAGTCTTTCTGCAGCAACTGGAAAAAGAGCCATATGCACAGAATACCATCTTCGTCTTTTTTGGTGATCATGGTAATGACAGAGAAGCCAAGCACATGTTTCCAGGTGAAGAGCAGCTGATGTTGACCGAGTATCATGTTCCACTGGTTTTTTATGCACCTGGATTAATAAAACAGGCTAAAGTGATATCCACTGTCGCCAGTGAGGTCGATGTGCTGCCTACGACTGCGAGTCTGGCCGGATTATCCTACACCAATACGACCTTTGGCAGGGATTTATTTAACCCCGAATTTGATGCTAAACGCTATGCTTTTACCTTTGACAGAATCCAGCCGCCGATACTGGGATTAATCGGCGATAAATATTATTTTAAAATGCGTGACGGTGATACACACAGGGAATTATATAATATCCATTCTGCTACCCCGAAAAAAAATCTCAGCCAATCATTGCCGCAGCTGGCAGATCAATTAGCTGTATTGGCGCAGGCTTATTATGAGAGCATTCGTTATATTCGTTATAATAATGGTTCAAAAAACCAGCCTGGACATGATAGCGGTTCCACCCTGAAATCAGCAGTGCCTGGTGCCAATGTTCAATAAGCGGGTCGGCTGGCTGATTTATTTACTGGCTGGTTTTGCTGCTGCCTGGTTAATGTTAAAGCAGCACCGGCCTGTGCAATTTCAAATACCGCAATTTTCCTTAGAGAATCAAACTCCACAGCCTGCCCATGGCAAACCGCTTATGCAGTCTGAATTTATTTCCGGCGGCCTGACCCAGGAAGTTCATAGTGCAACGGCCGTTAAACTGCCGAATGGTGATATTGGAGTATTCTGGTATGCCGGCACCCGTGAGGGCAGCAGTGATGTCGCTATTTTCAGTCGTTTTTTACATCGGCAAAATTCTGAAAATAAGCCCGATTCCTGGTCAGACATTCGTCAGGTCATTGACCGTACGGGCAGCATGGATGGTGTTCATCGGTATATTCGAAAAGTAGGCAATCCGCTGGCTTTATATTATCAGGATAAACTCTGGCTTTTTTATGTGACTGTTTCGCTAGGCGGATGGGCCGGCAGCGCTGTGAATTTCATCCAGTCCAGTGATAGCGGTAAGACCTGGAGCAAACCTCAAAGACTGATCTCTTCGCCGTTTCTCAATATCAGCACTCTGGTGAAGGAACGGGCGGTGATTGCAGCCGACGGCAGTATTTTACTGCCGGTCTATCATGAGTTTATCGGCAAGTTTGCTGAAATACTGCGTATTGACACGCAGGGTAAAGTGATCGATAAATTTCGTATCAGTCATGGACGGCAAGCTATTCAGCCTATTCTTTTACCCCAGAGCCGGGACCGGGCGATTGTCTTTTTGCGTAATGTCAGTGAACACGGAACACATAGAATATTAACCAGTCAGAGCATTGACGGAGTTGAGCACTGGCAGCCCCTGTCGGATCTGTCTTTACCTAATCCTGATGCCGCTGTCAGTAGTGTTTCCCTCGACAAACCCAATGAACTTTTGCTGGTATTTAATAATGATGAAAAAGAACGCAGTGATTTAACCCTGGCGTACAGCCCTGAATACGAGCCAGATAAACCACAACGATGGCAGATTATTTATGAATTTGAAAATGCAGCCAGAGGCGAACATCTGAAGCAGGAGGAGCACAATCCTTATTCTTATCCATTTTTAATTAAAACTCTTGACGGTCATTTTCACCTTTTTTACAGCTGGAAAAGACAATACATCAAGCATGTCTATTTTAATCGTGCCGCGCTGGATAGCATGATTGCTGATCGCCCTATAGATACCCATCCATTTGATCAGGAAGTCAGGTAATGCAGCTGTCCGTAAGCCTGATATATGCTTTTGCTTCGATGGTTATTTTTATGACCGCTATCCTGTTTCTTTGTTTAAAGCCGTCAGTGAGAAATAAAGCTGTTTATTCGCTGTTGTTATTTCCCCTCGCGACAACGATATTGCTAGTGCCTGTCAGTGGCCAACCGGTGTTTTATTTTCTACGCGGTTATATGGGTGATTTGAGTATTTCCAGCACACTTTTTTTTATGGCGTTTATTCTTCATAAAGGATGGGGCAGGGCAGTTTACCAGGCCGGTGAAAAAAAATATTTTATACTGCTGGTGCTGTCTGGCGGACTGTTTTTATACCCTTTTGCGCTGGGTATCGGACAATTTGATCCTTATCGGCTGGGGTATATGCCGCAGTTGTTATTGTCTGTGCTGTTTTGTGCCGCAGTCTATTTTTGGTATAAGCAGTATTACTTTCTGGTGTTTGTGCTAACCACGGTGAGTCTAAGTTATACACTGAGAATACTGGAGTCAAATAACCTCTGGGATTATTTGCTGGATCCGCTGCTGTGGCTGGTATTTTTATTCATCGGGTTAATGTCAGGACTAAAATCAGTAAGCATACATTTATGGAAATAAACAGACAATATTATCTGCATCATTCAATAGCCGCTTCATCATTAACACCGCTTTTTCAGGGCTTGTTCTGGTTGATCTGTCTAATATGGGTTTTTTCCGGGCTGTTGGGGCATGATCCCTGGAAGCCTGATGAGGCCTATAGTTTTGGTATGGTCTGGCATTATATTCAGGGCGGGGACTGGTTGATCCCCACCATTGCTGATGTACCTTTTATGGAAAAGCCTCCGTTTTTCTATTTGCTTGCCTCTAATAGCGCTCAATGGTTTTATCCCTGGCTTGATTATCCAGATGGAGCACGACTGACGAATAGTCTGTTTCTGCTGTTAACATTTTTGTTTGTGGGCCTGTCAGCCAGTCAGCTGTATCAGCGTGAAAATCATTACAGGGATACCTTTTATATTGCCGTCTTATTGTTTATGGGCTGTTTAGGACTGGTATACCGGGTACATTTGATGATCACCGATGTGGCTTTGCTGAGCGGTTTTGCCATGTCACTGTATGCACTGACGTTACTGCATAGCCGTTTTGTCCTGGCCGGTCTCTTGCTGGGAACCGGCGTGGGACTGGGTTTTATGTCCAAAGGGATCATTGCGCCGGGCATTATTGGTACAATTTGTCTGTCATTATTTATACATCCCTGTTATCGGCAGAAAAATATTGTTTATGCCTTTTTAATTTCCTTACTGGCCTGTTCTCCCTGGCTGCTGATCTGGCCAGTTAGCCTGTATCTGCATTCCAGTGAGCTGTTTACACTCTGGTTCTGGGATAATAATCTGGCCCGATTTCTGGGGGCCACTGAGCATGGCCCCACGCCTACTAAAGGTTTTTATTTTACCCTGCTGCCCTGGTATGCCATGCCGGTACTGCCGCTGACCTTGTATTACTGGTGGAAAAAGTCTCATGCACTCAAGTACCGCCTGATCATTTTTCTCAGTGTGTTGATTGCTACGGTCATTCTACTGCTAACCGCCTACCATCAATTGTATGCTATGCCGCTGGTGATGGGCTTATTTATTCTTGCCTGTCATCGCAGTGAAGAGCAGGACAGGTTTTTGATCCCGCTGCATTATTTCACCGTATTACTGGCGGTGTTGAGCTTATCTTCCAAAGCCAGAGAACTTTACGCGCTGCCTTTATTATTGCCTCTGGCGCTGATGGCAAGCGCCTATTTTGAAGATGATTCCCCGGCTTTAAACAGGCTGGTCAATTCGGCCGGAGTAATATTGCTGTCTTTGCTATTAGGGTTCTTCTGGCTGGTCTGGATAGCCATAATGTTCCCTGGTTTTCCTGTATTGGGAGAGTATCTGCTGCATAACCGTCCCGGTTTTGTTAATGTTTTCTCTTTCTGGTCGCTTTTACCTGCATTGCTGACCAGTTACCTGTGGTGGCGTGTCATCCGCATGAACTATTTTTCTACCCAACTTGTATTGACCTGGTGCAGCGGTGTTCTGGCTATCTGGGTGATCCTCTCTACGCTGCTGCTGCCGTATATTAATTACGGCATGTCATACAAAAACATGATGCTGGCAGTCAAAGACAGGCTACCAGCAGAGTATGACTGCATTATGAGCTATGATCAGGCAGAAGAATACCGTGCGCTGATGCATTATTATGCCGAAGAAAAAATGTTTGAATTTAGTGATGCTTCTCGACAGCGTTATTGCGATCTTTTATTTATGCGCAGTAAATATGTTGATAAGCTCAGTGAAGGCTGGCAGGAAATCTGGCAGGGGCATCGGCCGGGCGATCAAAAAACCTTTTCCCTGTATCAAAGAATCAGCCCGCAGGCTGTGCTGATACCATGACTTATGTACAGGGCCTGATGATTTTGCTGCGCTACGGCTGGATATTTTTATGCTCACTTCCGGCTGCGGCGGATGTGATCTATCAGTGGACAGATCCATGGGGACAGGTCAAGTACAGCAAAACGCCAGTATCGGGTTCGATGATTTCTGAATTGACCGAGCTTCCGCTGCAGCAGGAATTTACTGAGCAGCAAAAACAGCAAGCGATGCTGAGAAAAAAGCAGCAGATTAAGCAGTCGAATTTTATAAATAAACAGAAAAAAGCCGCCGCAGAGTATATCAGACTGCAAAATAAAAAAAATGAAAATCATTGCAGAAAGCTGCGTAACATACTGACAGAAGCTCAATTAAGAGACAGCAGAACTTATTATTACCTGGATAACTATTATTCGCCGGGAGCTTTTTTTTATCCGCAAAGGCCGTTTTACCCTGGTGGCTATGATGATTACCTGGATTATCCCTATGCTTTTATGACACAGGAATTAAATCGGGAAATTCGTGACTATTGTCGTTAATTATCAGCAAATGTTGTATGAGATGAGCGGTTGTGGTTTCTCAATAGGTCTATTATTTTACAACAATGTTTTATTTCAAACTTTGGTTAATAACGAGTAGGTCATATGACAGATAACTTTTTGCCTTTTTCCAGACCGTCTATCAGCGAGCAGGAAATTGATGCTGTTGCTGGGGTTTTACGATCGGGCTGGATCACCACTGGAGCCAACACTGCAGAATTTGAAAAACAGTTTGCCTGCTTTACCGGCAATCAGCACGCTATAGCGCTGTCTTCAGCAACAGCAGGCATGCATCTACTCCTGCAGGCTTATGGTATCGGATCCGGAGATGAGGTTATTACACCCTCAATGACCTGGGTGTCAACGGTAAACCTGATCACTTTATGCGGTGCCAGGCCGGTGTTTGTCGATATAGACAAAGATACCCTGATGACGACAGCGCAGTTGATTGAACCGCTGATCACCGAAAATACCAAACTGATTATTCCGGTCCATTTTGCCGGGGCCGCGCTGGATCTGGATGCCCTGTATGCCCTGGGAGAAAAATATAACATACCAATTGTAGAAGATGCTGCCCATGCAGCAGGAACGTATTATAAACAAAAGCATGTCGGCAGTCGGGGCACAGCGATTTACTCATTTCATCCGATAAAAAATATGACCACGGGTGAAGGTGGTATGTTCTGTACCAATGATGAAGTGCTGGCAGAAAAAATACGCCGCCTGAAGTTTCATGGGCTGGGGGTTGATGCGTTTGATCGACATACTCAGGGACGTTCTCCTCAGGCTGAAGTGCAGGAACCTGGATTCAAATATAATCTCACGGATATGGCTGCTGTGCTGGGGCTGGGGCAGCTGAAACAACTGCCGGGCTTTAATCAGGTCCGGACCCGAATTGCCAACCAATATGCCAATGCGTTCAGGGAATTTAAAGGTATTGAACCTCTGCTCGTTCCAGATTATCCCATGCAACATAGCTGGCATCTGTTTATTGTGCGTATACTTGAAGAGCAGGTCGGTATGAACCGGGATGAATTTATGCAGCGCCTGAAAGAGCAAAATATCGGCACCGGCCTGCATTTTCGCGCTGTGCATGAGCAAAAATATTACCGTGAACATATGCCGGGTGAGGCTGAAAATTTGCCCAATACCGACTATAATTCGCAACGTATCTGTTCCCTGCCGCTGTTTCCATCCATGCAGGACAGTCAGGTAAATCAGGTTATTGAAGCCATAGCGCGCATTATATGAATAAACAAAATGATAAAAGCCTTATCTCCGGGATGATTTCCATCGTTGTCCCTGTGTACAATGAGCAGGAGTCTCTGGACGAATTGATCCGGCGTACTCTGGCTACGGTTAGCGACATGGATCGGGAATTCGAATTACTGCTTGTGGATGATGGCAGTAAAGACCGTTCGCCAGACATCATCAGGCAGGCAGCCACTGAAGCCGGCAGCGAACATCATGGTGATGTCATTGGCATCATGCTGAACCGTAATTATGGGCAGCATGCGGCTATTATGGCCGGTTTTGCCAATGTCAGAGGGGAGTATATTATAACTCTGGATGCTGATCTGCAAAATCCGCCGGAAGAAATTCCCAATATTATCGCTGAATTCGATCAAGGACATGATGTGGTCGGGACGGTTCGCCAAAATCGGCAGGACAGCTTTTTCAGACGTTATGCATCCAGACTGGTGAATAAAATGGTGCAGCAGTTTACCGGTGTAAATATGTCAGATTATGGCTGCATGCTGCGAGGTTATCATCGTGATGTGGTCAATGCCATGCTGCAGTGTCATGAACGCAGTACCTTTATCCCCGTGTTGGCTAACAGTTTTGCGCGAAATAGCAGCGAAATACCTGTAGCCCATGCTGAACGGACCCTGGGCGAATCTAAATACAGTCTATTTAACCTGATAAACCTGCAGTTTGATCTGCTCACCAGTATGACTACAGTGCCATTGCGTTTATTGAGTTTTATGGGCGGCACCATTGCGCTAGTGGGTTTTTTGTTTGCTATTATCCTGCTGGTACTGCGACTGATATATGGCTCTGACTGGGGGGTGGACGGGGTTTTTCCTTTATTTGCCATTCTGTTTATTTTTATTGGCGCCCAGTTTATCGGCATTGGATTACTGGGAGAATATATTGGACGGATATACCATGATGTCAGGGCCAGACCACGTTATTTTATCCATGAAATCATTGGCCGTGATCCTTGACGTTGCATCCTGGATAATTGTTCAGTAGCTCTGTATAAATGCATACAATATGCAGCCCAAAACTACGATTAATCTAAATCATTGGAGTAACAATGAAAACAGTTGTTTTTGCCTACCACAATATGGGCTGTGTCGGAATTGAGAAATTGATCCAGCATGGATATGAGATTACTGCTGTATTTACCCATACGGATGATCCGGGTGAAAACATCTTCTTTGATTCTGTGGCCAGGCTGGCTGCCGAGCATGATATTCCTGTTTATGCTCCAGAAAATGTCAATCACCCGCTCTGGGTTGAACAAATCAGACAACTGTCACCGGATGTGATTTTCTCCTTTTATTATCGTCACCTGCTCTGTCAGGAACTACTGGATATTTCTCCCCACGGCGCCATGAATCTGCATGGTTCATTATTGCCTTTATATCGGGGAAGAGCGCCTGTTAACTGGGTCTTGATCAATGGCGAAAGCGAGACCGGGGTGACTCTACATTATATGATCTCCCGTGCCGATGCCGGCGACATCATTGCTCAGGAAAAGCTGTCAATTGAACATGCAGATACAGCACTGACACTGAATAACAAATTATCTGCTCTGGCGGCCAATCTGCTGGATCAGGCTCTGGTTGATATAAAAGCCGGCAAGTCCGGGCGTATAACCCAACAGGAAGCCCTGGCAACAACTTTTGGCAAACGTACACCAGCCGATGGTGAAATCAGCTGGAATGGCAGTGCTGCCGAGGTATATAATCTGGTCCGCGCCGTGACCCAGCCATACCCTGGCGCATTTACTTTTACCGGTGATCGAAAAATCATTATCTGGTCAGCCACGGTGATTGCTGAAACCGCTGCAGTCCGTGCTGGAACCATTACCTCTGATTCTCCGCTGACCATTGCCTGCAAACAGGGACAGCTGCAGGTCAATTATGGTCAGAGTGAGGGCGGTCTGTATTCCAATGGGACCCAACTGGCTGCGGATATGAGTCTGATCAGCGGCATGCGTCTGGGGTCGCAGGCCTCAGTAGAACTGGATAAACAACAAATATCCAAAATTCTTATCCTGGGTGTCAATGGTTTCATTGGCAATCACCTGAGCGAAAGGCTGCTGGCCTCTGGCCGCTATGAAATCTATGGCATGGATATCAGTTCCAGTGCGATTAGCCGTTTGATGGGTCATGAGCACTTTCACTTTGTCGAAGGGGATATCAGTATACACAGTGAATGGATAGAATATCACGTTAAAAAATGCGATATCGTTCTTCCACTGGTTGCGATTGCAACACCCATTGAATATACGCGCAATCCGCTGCGTGTATTTGAGCTGGATTTTGAAGAAAACCTGAAAATTGTCCGTTACTGTGTTAAATATAATAAACGGATAATTTTTCCATCAACGTCCGAAGTTTATGGCATGTCGCAGGATCCCTATTTTGATGAGGACAAATCCAATCTGATCACCGGACCTATCAATAAGCAGCGCTGGATTTATTCCACCAGTAAGCAGTTACTGGATCGGGTTATCTGGGCTTACGGACAGAAAGGACTGAAATTTACCCTGTTCAGACCATTTAACTGGATGGGACCTCGTCTGGATAGCTTGAATTCAGCACGAATCGGCAGCTCGCGAGCCATTACACAACTTATATTGAATCTGGTTGAAGGTACTCCCATTCAGTTAATCGATGGCGGTGAGCAGAAACGCTGTTTTACTGATATTGCTGATGGCATTGAAGCGCTGTTTAAAATTATTGAAAATCACGAGCATATTTGTGATTCTCAGATTATCAATATTGGTAACCCTGATAATGAATACAGTATTCGAGAAATGGCGGAAGTTTTGCTGGAGAAATTTGAAAAACATCCTCATCGGGAGATGTTTCCTCCTTTTGCGGGTATGCATAAAATTGAAAGCAGTGCATATTATGGCGCAGGCTATCAGGATGTTCAGCACCGGCGCCCCAGCATTGAAAATGCCAGACGCTTACTGGACTGGCATCCCCAAATTTCCATGCATCAGACTATTGATGAGACACTGAACTTTTTTCTGGATGAAGCGATTGCAGCCATGGCTGATCAGCAAGCAGGGGATAACCCGTAAGCGGGGATGGCAGTAAAAAATGCAACCAAAGCCGTTAGCTATAAAAACCGGATTGCGCATTGATGTGGATACCTTTAGGGGCACCCGTCTCGGTGTGCCGAAATTACTGGAAATTTTACACGCTGAACAAATCAAAGCCACATTTTTCTTTTCCGTCGGGCCAGATAATATGGGGCGTCATCTGTGGCGGTTATTAAAACCTGCATTTCTGTTAAAAATGCTGCGTTCCAATGCGGCCAGCTTATACGGCTGGGATATCCTACTTAGAGGGACATTCTGGCCGGGGGTTGAAATAGGTAAAAAACTTGCTGCGAATATCAAAGCGGCCGCAGAGGCCGGTCATGAAATCGGCTTCCATGCCTGGGATCATCATGCCTGGCAGGCTCATACCAATACCTTTACGCATACACAAATTGCTGAGTCCTTGCACAAGGGGTATGACAGCCTGAGCCGTATTACCGGAGCTGCCCCGGTATGTTCGGCTGTGGCCGGCTGGCGTTGCAATGACCGTACACTGATGGAAAAAGAAGCATTGGGCTATCGTTATAACAGTGATTGTCGCGGAGTGTCCATTTTTAGACCGGTCCTGGACTCAAATGTCCTGACACCGCAAATACCGGTGACTTTGCCCACCTATGACGAAATAATCGGTCAGCAGGGAGTCACTGATGAAAATTATAATCAAACCATTCTGGCGCTAATAAAGCCTGGGCAACTAAATGTTTACACTATACATGCCGAAGTAGAAGGTATAATTTGTGCTGACCTGTTTAAGGATATGATATCTCAGGCGAAGCAGCAGCATATACACTTTGTTCCGCTGGGTGAGCTGCTCGATGAAATTGATGTCAGTTATTTACCGCAAGGAAAAATCGTCAACCGAAGCCTGCCGGGCAGGGAAGGCTGGCTTAGTTTTCAGTCATAACTCTCGCATCAGTGAGCACGCATTACATGGAATATTTTCTGCTGCTGTTATCCTGTGTTTTTACCACTCTGGGACAGTTTATGCAAAAACTGGGCGCAGACAGAATAAAGACAATGCCGCCTGAAAACGCTCTGATGTCTATATTACTGCTGCCTGAAATTTTTATGGGGGTTTTGTTTTTGGGCGCAGGTGCACTGTGCTGGCTGCTGGTATTGTCCTCTATGGAGGTCAGCAAGGCTTATCCGCTGCTCAGTTTTAATTTTATTTTAATGCTGCTGCTGGCGCGTTATTATTTCAGGGAAAGTATACCCTTACAACGCTGGCTGGGTGTTCTGTTTATTATGGCCGGGATTTCTCTGATCAGCCAAAGTTAGTTAAACCTGAATTCAGGAAAGTACAAAAACGAGCCACATTGATTTATACTTTTTAATATTTGATCTGGACATTTTTTATGGAAGTCTCTACATCGCTTTTGGTCGCATTAATGTTCGTCACACTGCTGTCACTGGGTATCGGCAATGCAGTCAACACCCTATCGGAGATTGTGGAAAAAGGCAATGCATCAGGATACGGCCGGCTTCAGATTGGTTGGATAGGACTGCTTCTGCTCTCATATTTCAACATGTTCTGGCATACGATTGATTTGCTTTCGATCGACAAATGGGGTTTCCCGGGCTTTTTGTATATGATGGCAGGACCAATGTTGATCTATTTTGCAACATCGATTCTGATTGCAACAAAGAGTGAAGATGAGACGAGAAAAACACAGATAAAGCCCCGTTTTTTCACTATTTTTCTGCTGCTTCAAGGCTGGATCATCACGGTAGATATCATGTTAGGAAAAAGCATCATTGAGAATAGTCTGTTAAATGTTGCCTTGATGCTGATTGCCCTTGTATTGATGGCTAAATCTGATGAAACAATTCAACGTTACGGATTGATGGCAAGCTGGGGAGTAGTCACACTTGCAGTAGTTTTAAGAAGTTCTGGGATGTTAGGTTGAGATCAGAAAATGAGTCCACTGGTCGTTACCTGGTCCATGTGTGCAGCTATGTGTCTGATGCTTGGAATGATACATCTGATATTCTGGATCAGGGATCGCAGCGTTAGCGTCTATCTTCTGTCTGTGTTGATGGGTTTCAGTGCGGCAGTCATTGCGCTGCTTGAATTGGCCATGCTGACAACAGAGTCGCTGTATATTTATTGGATACTTCCGGAGAAACAATTATGAGAAAGCTTCAAGGCGTTGCCCCTCTAACAGTCCTGACTTCATCCCTGCTGATGATACCCCCAATGGTCTTTGCAGGGGATGATTTACGTTCTGCCGTGCAGAACCCCATCAGTTCTTTGATAAGCCTGCCGCTTAAGCTGACTTATGATAATGGAGCACAAAATGGTGATGGATTGATACTGAACATCAATCCGGTAGTACCGGTGACAGTGGGAGACTGGAATCTGGTCCACCGTGCCCTGATACCACTAGCTCATGTTGATGGCGCGATACTGGGTCCGAATAATCCGAGTCCCCTAGGCGGAAGCAGTTCCGCCAGTGGCCTCGGGGACATCAATTACTCGGTCTACTTTTCTCCAGTCAAGTATGGCAAGGTTATATGGGGGGTCGGCCCTTCCCTCAATCTGCCGACAGCATCTGATGATCAACTGGGTAGCGGTAAATGGAGCGCGGGAATCAGCGGTGTCGCACTCACACAGCCCAAATGGGGAAGTCTGGGTATTCTCGGGCGTCAGCTATGGTCATTTGCCGGATCCTCAAAACGCAGCGATGTCAATCAAACGCTAATCGAACCTTTCTTGAATTACAATCTGAATAACGGCTGGTATCTTCTCACCGATATGGTCATTACCGCTAACTGGGAGGCTAATAATTCAAATCGTTGGACGGTGCCTGTCGGTGGTGGTGCAGGCAAACTTTTCAAGATTGGAAATCAGGCAGTTAATGCACGGCTTGAGGCTTATTACAATGTTGAAAAACCCGATGGTGCGCCTGATTATTCGGTCAGTTTCCAATTCCAGTTCCTGTTTCCTAAATAAAATACACAGTGATTTGTATATGGATAGCCTCCTCGTCCTGAGTGGCTGAATTACGTGCATTACTAATTGATTTGCAGAATAACAATAAATGAATAAATTATTTAAATGGTTGTTAGCTGTTACAGGGATCATTACTGGTTTATTTTTATTATTAGCCCTGGGGATTTATTTCTTTGTAGATATTAACCATTATAAAAAAGAGATTGAACAGCTGGTGAAAGCCGAAAGCGGCCTGGATTTGAATATCGTCGGTGATTTAAAACTGTCTGTTATCAAGGGTGTTAAATTTACTACGCAAGATGTCGCTATTTCATCACAACAAAAAACAATTGCTGATATTGCGCGAATTGAATTGGGGCTGGAATTAAGGACTCTGCTTAATAAACAGCCTGTGATTAATACACTTACTTTGGATGTACGTGAATTAAAAGTCAAAAGGGATAAGCAGGGCAATTACAATTTTTTGCCCACTCAAGTTTCACCAAACAGTTCTTCGGACATGCCCGTCAATGATCTTTCTATCGAAGAAATTCATATCCATATCGAGAAATTGCTTGTAGAAGATGAAGCAGCCTCATGGGTCCTGGATTTTAATCAACTCAAAGCTTCTTTATCAGCCTTCCCCGTTAGGGAGCAGCAGGATCTGCTCGCCGATGACCCCCGGGGGCTGACCCAATATAGTTATGAAGGCTCCTTCAAGGTCAATACACTTGATATTACTCCAGGCACATTGAATCATTATCAGCTGAGCGAACTGTCCATTAACTTCGATGTGCCTGTATTTACAAAAGCGCAGCAGACTGATTTTACACTTGCCGGGATATTGCGGCACTTTGCTCAAAAAGGGACTGTTAAATTGAACAGTAAAAAAGTCGAATACCAGCCGCATGAATTTACCAATATTGAGCTGCAGCTAGTGGGTAAAAAAGAACGAATAGAACTTTTACCCTTTACATTAAATTTTTCAGGTGCTCCAATCAAAGGCAAAGGCTATCTTGATTTAACAAACAAAATGCCCGAATGGAAGTTTCAGGTACAGGGCAAACAGGTTAATATGGAAGCAGTGAGCAACCTGTTTGGAATGCATGATGCCGGTTTGTCAGGTCAGGTCGATGTGGCTAATCATTTTGCAGGCAGGGGACTGAGTTCAGAATTCAAGCTGGTTGATGGAGAAGTGGATGTCAGTGGACGTAATATTCAGATAAGAGGTTTTGACATGGATGTCATTATAGATGAATTTACCAACTCCCAGAGTGTCGGATTGATGGATGTGGGGGCTTATGCTCTGCTGGGTCCGGCAGGTATGCTGGTGAACAAAGGTAATGATTATCTGCAACTGACCAGTAGTGTCGAAGCAAAAGGCAGTAGCCATATCAGCCAGATCAGGACACATCTGCGTATCAGGCAAAGTATTGTCAGAATGGAAGATGTCGCCCTGGCCACGACAAAACATCGTCTGGCTTTTAAAGGGGAAGTCGATCTCAAGCAGCGTTCGTTTAAAAATTTTCTGGTGGCCACGGTGGATGAAAAGGGATGCGCCTTATATGAGGAATCGATAACCGGTACGTTTGATGTTCCCAGGGCTCAGGAAGTCAATCTGTTGGTGAAAGGAGTGATTAATCCGATTACTTCGGTTCTCTCCACAGTTACTGACCCAATATTAGGGCGTTGCAAAACGCCTTTTTATAGCGGGAGTGTAAAAAGCCCTTAAAAAACAGATTTTTGTGCTATGCTTTCTATATAAACCATGCACTGCATGAAAAAATTTCTATCTCATAAAGGAGCAATAATATGAACTACAATAAAAGCCGGAAATTTATAGTAAAATTATTACTCATAATGATGTTTTCAATATCATTTATGTCCATTAGTGTGGCAGAAGATGTTCCCCTGGTTGATGGTAAGCTCTGGTCAAAATCCAGCCTTGACAACAAACACAGTTACCTGATTGGCGTGAGCAATTTGCTGGCTATTGAATATGGCTACCAAAAAGCCAGTAAAAAACCGCTGACAAATGAGCAGAGTATTATTCCCCGTTTCTATGAAGACATAGATGATTTATCACTGGATGAAACGAGAAAACGTATTGATCAATGGTACCAAAAACATCCGGACAAGCTGAACAAGGCGGTGATTGATGTGATCTGGGTTGATATGGTTGAACCGAAATAGTCGTCCTTTTACATACTGGAGAAATTAGAATGAAAAAATCATCAAAGATGCTTTTAGTCACTGCCATATGGTTAGTAATAAGCGGATGTGCAACCATCGGCGGTGGAGTAGTGGGTGCCGGTATTGGTGCTATAGCGGGTGATGCAAAAATGGGTGCGGCCGTTGGTGCAACAACAGGAGCGGTTATTGATATTTTTGGTCATTGATTAACGCCTGTCTGAGCGAGTTATCACTGTGTATAAAATGGAAAAAAGGAGAGCTTTCCTATTACTTGCTGCAAGTATTTTTCTAACTTCCATAGCCCAGTTGATGATGAAAAGCGGGATGCTGGGAGTTGGGGAATTGTCCTTTAGCTGGACTTTTGCAGAGCAGTTATTTTCAGCAGATAAAATAATCCCGCTCGGTTTCGTTTTAGGCGGTTTGTGTTGTTATGGCTTATCCATGATAGCCTGGATAGGTGTTTTGACACGCATAGAACTCAGCATTGCATACCCATTTTTGAGCCTTAGTTACATTATAGTGTATCTTGGGGCTGTTCTTCTTCCAGTGCTGCATGAGTCTGTATCTTTGATACGATTGCTGGGTATTGTACTGATCAGTATAGGTCTCTATCTCATTACTCGAAGTAGTAAAACAGCAGATATTAGTTAGTTTTCAACATGAATGGATAGATACTGCTGCATTAAATTTTCCTCAAACTGATAATTTTTTGACTATGTAGTTAATATCCATAAATAGCCATCCTGGCTATATTATGCAGCACATCCCTGTGCTATCAGTGTCCATCTAAAAACGGATGGAGACTATGTAGGATATAGCTGATTTTCAAATCTTCAAAAATAATTATACTTATAAACAGATAGATAGATAGATAGACAGACAGCTTTACTTTAAGGATTTCGTTATGTACTCTTTTATTGAAATAGACGAGGATTATAAAGTAAAAGAGAGATCATCAGAAGAGATACTATCAATTATATCATTGCACGAGCAGGATAAGTCTAGCGAACTCCTGGATGACTACAATGATATAGCCGCAACCTCAGACAGTAAATCTTCTTTATCACAGCGACTGTCACGATTTGCTAATGCACCATTGCCTGACTGGCTGTTGAGAAAAGTTTAAATCATTCAATTCCGTTATATTTGAAACTTTAATCCCTGCGCATTTTGTGCAGGGTTTTTTTTAAGCACATATATTAGTGAATTCTAATATTTGTGTCATCTCTGTCAGATATTTAAAACATGCTTAGATTTTAAGTAACTACTCAGCGTATCTATAAGATCGTGCTTGCTGTCAGGTATTTATTCCAGAAGACGCCGTAAATACATCCAGGGTCGTTCCCGGCTTCCTGCCTCCCACGGCACTTATACTTCCATGTATGTCGTAGGCTTGAATGTGGCATCCATGCCACAAATACCTGATATCAAGCACTTAGTGCAATATTTCGTAACTTCTCAATAAGTCCATGCAAGATCCCCTCCCCCTGTCAGGGGGAGGGTTAGGGTGGGGGTTAAGTGTTTGATTATAGACACAACCCCCATCCTGGCCTTCCCCATATCAGGGAGAAGGAACTTAAACTGCACGGACTTATTGAGATGTTACAATATTTCAAATACGCTGAGTAGTTACGATTTTAATTTAAATCATCCCCTGAGTAACTTTTATAATATTGAGTTGTTATAATATGTCCTGATTGCCTGCAAATTACACACATAACATAGCTTCATAACGTAGGTACTTAAGGAGAATCGGGTAAACGCAGCGTAACCCGAGGATTATCTGTGTCGGATTACGCCAATATTTGCCTGACCATACCTGGTCAGTCCGTTGAATTATAGTTATAAGTTACAGGCAATCAGGTAATAGCTTTGCCATATTCCTGTTTCCCTTTAAACATGTGGTACATATGGCCATGTGGAACCGAATTGAACTGATAGAGTAAATATTTTAATGGATGAAGTAACTCAAGCGCTTAAAGTCCCCCCTCATTCTATCGATGCAGAACAATCTGTGCTAGGCGGTTTATTGTTAAATAATGATGCCTGGGATCAGGTAATCAGTATTTTGGTGGAAGACGATTTTTATCGACGTGATCACCGCCTGATTTATCGTGCTATTCGTGAGCAGATAGAAGCAGGTAAACCCTGCGATGTAGTGACTTTGTCTGAACGTCTTGACAGTCAAAATAATATTGACGAGGCAGGTGGTCTTTCCTACCTGGGCAATCTGGTCAACAATACACCCAGTGCCGCCAATATCCGCGCTTATGCGGAAATCGTACGTGAGCGATCAGTACTGCGCCAGCTGATTTGGGTTGGCAATCATATTGCAGAGAATGCTTATAATCCTGAAGGGCGTAAAAGCGCTGATATTCTGGAAGCCGCTGAAAAAACCGTGTTTGAAATTGCTGATAAAGGAGCCAGCGCGGGTAATGATTTTCAAGGCATGACTGATTTGCTGAAAAAAACAGTAGATCGTATTGATGAACTCTATCAGCAAGGTGGTTCCTTTACCGGTATTCCCAGCGGCTTTAATGATTTCGACAAATTGACATCCGGGCTGCAGCCCGCAGATCTGGTGATAGTCGCCGGCAGGCCATCCATGGGCAAAACCACGTTCGCTATGAATATCGCCGAGAATGCAGCGATTGATGCCAATGTGGGCGTTGCAGTATTCAGTATGGAAATGCCTGCGGATTCATTGACCCTGCGTATGCTGTCATCTCTGGGGCGCATTAATCAGACCCGCGTTCGCTCAGGGCAGCTGGATGATGATGACTGGCCGCGTTTGACTTCTGCGGTGTCTATTCTCAATGAAGCAAATATTTTTATCGACGATACCCCGGCGCTTTCACCTACAGAAATGCGCTCACGGATCAGGCGTTTAAAACGCAAACACAATATTGGTCTTATCGTCGTGGATTATCTGCAGCTGATGCAGGTCAAAGGCGGGTCTGAAAATCGCGTTAATGAAATATCAGAGATTTCACGCGGATTGAAAGCCCTGGCAAAAGAGATGAATGTTCCAGTGATTGCTCTTTCACAGTTAAATCGCGGTCTGGAACAGCGTCCTAATAAACGGCCTATTATGTCTGATCTGCGTGAATGTGTAAGCGGCGATACAAACGTTATTTTAAGCAGCGGTCAGCGCATTCCCATTGAGGAGCTGGTCGGTAAAACAACGGAGCTTTTTGCAATTGATCAAAATAACTGCCTGGTGACGACCCATAGTGACAAAATTTGGTGTGTGGGGCAAAGGAAGGTTTATAAGGTCCGGCTTGCCGGTGGGCGTTTCATAAGGGCAACGGCAGAACATCGCCTGATGGCGGATTCTGGCTGGAAAACTGTCAGCGAGATCAATACTGACAGCCGAATAGCTTTGGTCTTGAACTTACCTGCACCAGTTGAAGAACACTCAAAGGCTGAAATAACTCAGCAGCCAGAGAATGATATTATTTGGGATAATGTGGTCTCAATAGAGGAGGATGGTGAAGAAAATGTCTACGATCTTACCGTCCCCGGTTATGAAAACTGGCTTGCCGACGGTATAGTCAGTCATAATTCCGGTGCTATCGAGCAGGATGCAGATTTAATCGTCTTTATCTACCGGGATGAAGTATACCATGAAGACAGTGCGGATAAAGGTACTGCAGAAATTATTATTGGTAAACAGCGAAATGGCCCTCTGGGCACTTCCCGGTTGACCTTTCTGGGGCAATTTACTCGTTTTGAGAATCACGCATCAATTGAATTCGAAGATTACTAACTGGTTGATTCATGAGTTGTAATATTGTTCCCGGCACGGTAACAGCGTCGATTGACTGTCAAGCTTTACGGCACAACCTGTACTGTGTGAAACAACGGGTTCCGCACTGCAAAATCATCAGTGTTATCAAGGCTAATGCCTACGGCCACGGTATAGTACAGGCGGCAAATGCATTAGAACAGAGTGATGCCTTTGCTGTGGCGCGTATTGATGAAGCCTTGAAGCTTAGAACTCACGGGATCTCAAAACCCATAATTTTGCTTGAGGGGGTGTTATTTCCTCAGCAAGCTGAGGCGCACTTCGGGCTCTGTGTTGATTATGGTTTTATTCCTGCCCTGAATACTATTGAACAGCTAGAGAGTTTGCATGCATTTGCGGGACGTTATCCTGACAAAGTCTTACATTTGCAATACTGGTTAAAAGTGGATACAGGCATGCACCGCCTGGGTTTCAAACTGGAACAGATAAATAGCGTATTGGCGAAGCTCAGATCGATCAAAAGACTTGCCGGGATCAGCGTCGTAATGTCGCATTTTGCCTGCGCTGATGAAAAAAATAATCCTCTAAATCAGCAGCAGTTGAGCGATTTTAACAAATTAATTCAATACCCGGAGTTTTCCCGGGCCCAAAAAAGTATGGCAAATTCGGCTGCCATCATCGCTATGCCAGAAGCGTCCTATGATTGGGTAAGACCCGGCATAATGTTATACGGAGTGTCACCATTCAACACTGGCACTGGTTTAAATGAAGGACTTAAACCTGTTATGACATTGCGTTCAAAAGTTATTGCAATCAAAAAATTACGTAAAGGGGATAGCATAGGCTACGGGGCAATCTGGAGGTGTCCTGCCGACATGAGTATTGCAGTGGTTGCTGCTGGTTATGGTGATGGTTACCCACGTTATGCGCAGAGCGGCACGCCGGTGCTGATCAATGGCGTACAGGTGCCGCTGGTGGGACGTGTTTCAATGGATATGATCACCGTTGATCTGCGGGCCTTCAGGCGTTCATCAAAGACCGTATCTGTGGGTGATGATGTGATCCTGTGGGGAGGCGGTCTGCCGGTTGAATGGGTGGCCAGTAAAGCCTCTACCATTGCTTATGAATTATTGTGTCAGTTAACCCGACGTGTCGAATTTGAGTATATCAATACTTGAAGTAACTACTTGAAAAACTAAAGTGTGTTTATATTATTCAAGCATGTAGCTGAAAAGCGCAATTAATATCAGGTGTTGATTGGTTTGAATGGACGACTTGATCATCTGCTTCCAGCATTTATCTGGCATCATTACGCAGTGTAAATTTTTTTATTTCTATGAATTGTTTCAATAATTTCTGACTATTACTATGAAAAATAACGATACTGATAAAACCATTTATTTAAAAGACTACCAACAACCTGACTACTGGATCAAGAAAACCGATCTGACTTTTGAACTGGATGTTGAACGGGAGGGGACTCAATATACTATTGTTAAAAGCAAACTGGAGATAGCCAGGAATTCTGAGAAAGAGCCACGCACTCCTAAAGCATTAAAACTGCATGGGCAACATTTTATTTTAAAATCTGTTGCTATTGACGGGATCTGTTTATCCGCAGATGCTTACCAGACCAATGATGAATACCTGAGCATTGATGTTGTTCCAGAAGAATTCGTACTGGCCATTGAGACCTGGCTAAAACCTGAAGAAAACAAGGCGCTGGAAGGCTTGTATCAATCCAGTGGAAACTTCTGCACCCAGTGCGAGGCCGAAGGATTTCGCCGTATTACTTACTATCTGGATCGGCCCGATGTCATGTCCAGTTTCACAACCAGAATTATTGCCGACAAATCCCGTTACCCGGTACTGTTATCCAATGGAAATCTGATAGAGAAGGCTGATCTGGATCATGGCAGACACTCTGCTGTATGGCATGATCCTTTTAACAAGCCATGTTATCTATTTGCGCTGGTGGCCGGTGATCTGCTGAAAATAGCAGATACTTATACCACTCTGTCAGGACGGGACATCCAGCTGCATCTCTATGTAGAAGAGAAAAATGGCTCAAAATGTGAACATGCCATGAATTCGCTGAAAAAATCCATGCGCTGGGATGAACAGACCTTCGGCCTTGAATATGATCTGGATATTTACATGATTGTTGCGGTTGAAGACTTCAATATGGGAGCGATGGAAAACAAGGGGCTGAACATTTTCAATGCCAAATATGTTCTGGCCGACCCAGCCAGCGCTACGGATGCAGATTATGAAGGTATTGAAGGCGTAATAGGGCATGAATATTTTCATAACTGGACAGGCAATCGGGTGACCTGCCGTGACTGGTTTCAGCTCAGCCTGAAAGAAGGACTTACGGTATTTAGAGATCAGGAATTTACTTCTGATATGCAATCCCGGGCGGTCAAACGTATCAATGATGTGAGAGTTTTACGTTCCTATCAGTTCGCTGAAGATGCCAGTCCGATGGCGCACCCAATCCGTCCGGCACAATACATGGAAATCAATAATTTTTATACAGTCACCGTCTATAATAAGGGTGCGGAAGTGATCCGTATGATCCATACAATTTTGGGTCAGAAAAATTTCCGCAAGGGAATGGATCTTTATTTTCAGCGCCACGACGGGCAGGCTGTGACTACGGAAGATTTTCTGGCGGCGATGAGTGACGCCAGTAATGTCGATTTGAGTCAGTTTCAAACCTGGTATGATCAGGCGGGCACACCAGGAATCAAGGTAAGCAGTGATTATAACAACAAAGATAAAACTTTCATGATTGAACTGGAGCAAAGCTGTCCTGCCACTCCGGAGAATGACAGTAAACGACCTTTTTTTATTCCGCTGAGCATGGGCCTGCTTAATTCTCGCGGAGAACAGATCCTTGAGCAAACTCTGATATTGACAGAAAGCAGCCAAAAATTTGCTTTTTCCTGCATCGAGGAAAAACCTGTACTGTCCATGCTGAGAAATTTTTCAGCGCCAGTGATCCTGGAATCAGACCTGAGTGCCGCTGAGCGAACTGAAAACCTGGCGTTTTTAATGGCTAATGACAGCGATCCTTTTAATCGCTGGGAGGCTGGGCAGCAGCTGGCTGCAGAATTAATACTGGGTGCTGTTGCAGGTTATCAAAAAGCTGCTGACTTACATTTTGATGAAACCATCCTGCAGCTTTATATCGATGCCTGTCAGTCCTTACTGCAGGATCAGAGTCTCGATGATGCACTAAAAGCTCAAGCGATTACTTTACCTGCTGAATCCTGGTTGCTGGATCAGCTGGATGTGGCTGATGTCGATGCTGTTTATTTTATCAGGCTGAGATTGAAACAGCTTTTGGCTCAGCAGCTACAGCCCTTACTGATATCGTTGTATCAGGCGTTAAATGTCGCCGGAGCATATCAGTTTAATGCCCGTGATGCGGGTCGGCGTAGTTTGCGCAATGTGATACTGGGGTATTTAATGACTGAACTTGATGAATCGGCAGCAAAACTGGGGTTTACACACTTTACTCAAGCCAATAATATGACCGATTCAATAGCCGCGCTATCACAACTGGTTCATATTGATGGCAGCTATTCGCAACAGGCGCTGGATGATTTTGAAAAACGCTGGCGGGATGATGCTCTGGTGATGGATAAATGGTTCAGCATTCAGGCTGTTTCTCAGCATGATAATGTGCTAACTCGGATACAGCAGTTGATGCAGCATCCAGCGTTTGAATTTACCAACCCCAATAAAGTACGCTCGCTAATCAGTGCTTTTGCAACTATGAACCTCAGAGCCTTTCATAATATTAATGGCCAGGGTTATGGTTTTATCATGGATCAGGTGCTGGCGCTGGATAAATTCAATCCACAAATGGCAGCACGTCTGGTCAAAGTGTTCAGTCGCTGGAAACGTTTTGATCTGTCACGGCAGCAATTAATGAAAGCTGAACTTGATCGTGCGTTGCAGGCAGAGCTGTCCAGAGATGTCTATGAAATTGTGAGTAAAAGCCTGTAGGATAACTTCCACTCTCAGGCGGGTTAACTTATCACCGCCTGGACGTTAGAATTTATTTGAAGCTTAACCCTATAATGGTAAAACTCTCAAGCTGAAGTAATCAGTGTTATGAGTGACAGGATTTTTATGGCAAAAAGTAAAACTGCATTTGTCTGTTCAGACTGTGGCGCAGAACATATTAAATGGCAGGGTCAGTGTAGTGACTGCGGCAACTGGAATTGCCTGGTGGAAACCCTGCTTACGAAAGCCACTGTTCAACCTGCCAGAAATGTTCGTTTTCCGGGTTATGCAGGTGAACTATCTGCTGTGCAGACGCTGGATCAAATTAGTTTGTCGAGTATCCCGCGGATCCATACCGGTTCACAGGAACTTGACAGAGTACTTGGTGGCGGAGTGGTGGCCGGTTCGGCTATTCTTGTAGGAGGGAATCCCGGCGCTGGCAAAAGCACCTTATTATTACAGATTCTATGTGATTTGGCTGAACGTATGCCTGCTCTCTACGTTACCGGGGAAGAATCTCTGCAGCAGGTTGCACTGCGTGCCAGACGCCTGGGACTGCCGGATAAAAAATTGCAGCTACTGTCTGAAACCAGCGTGGAAATCATCTGCCAGACTGCACAGCGACTTCAGCCTAAAATACTGGTCGTCGATTCTATACAGGTTGTGCATGTAGAGGATATTCAGTCAGCTCCCGGAGGCGTTGCACAGGTGCGGGAAAGTGCCGCTTATTTGACTCGATTTGCAAAACAGACTCACACAGCTGTTTTTCTGATTGGTCATGTAACCAAGGATGGAACTCTTGCGGGACCCAAGGTACTGGAACACATGATAGATTGTTCAATCATGCTGGAAGGTAATAATGACAGCCGTTTCAGAACCCTGCGCGGCAAGAAAAACCGGTTTGGCGCAGTCAATGAATTAGGTGTTTTTGCCATGACAGACAAGGGCCTGCTGGAAGTAAAAAATCCTTCGGCTATTTTTTTGTCGCGTAGTGAAGAGGTCAGCGCAGGCAGTCTGGTGATGGTCATCTGGGAAGGGACCAGGCCATTACTGGTCGAGATTCAGGCCCTGGTGGATGACACCCAGTTAAGTTACCCTAGACGTGTAGCAGTGGGTCTGGATCAGAACAGGCTGGCTATGTTGCTAGCTGTACTGCATCGTCATGGTGGTCTGCAGGTGGGAGATCAGGATGTATTTGTAAATGTTGTAGGTGGTGTTAAAGTCAACGAAACCAGTGCCGATCTGGCGCTGTTGCTGGCGATAGCATCAAGCTTTCGAAACAGGGTGCTGTCACCGGAATTGGTTGTTTTCGGTGAAGTGGGACTTTCTGGAGAAATCAGGCCGGTTCCCAGTGGCCAGGAAAGACTTTATGAAGCGGCCAAGCATGGCTTTAAGCGAGCCATTATCCCTGTGGCCAACAACCCTAAAAGCAAGCCGGGTGATATGGAAATCATTGCGGTAAAAAATCTAAGCGAAGCTCTGGCGGTTTTGTAATCATGTAGACAACGCTTTAGCCTCCATATACATTGGCCACAACTGATGCTGGCTATAACCTTTCATCGATGTAGAACATCATATTCAGTGACCCAATGCTGATATGACTTTTATCTTCCAGACAGAAACTTCTATCGCCGATGTCCAGTTGATTAACCTGAGGCGGATGGCTGCCTTTTAAATGGGACAGGTAGAAGCCGTCTTTGCGGTTGGCAATCAGGGCGATATATTCGTTCTGATGGTTAATATTGGTCATACTTTTATTAATCGGCATAGTTTTACCCATATCCGAGCCATTGAGAAACTGAATCCAGGCTGCGCGTGGTCTGGCACTTTGCAGGTGTTCAGCGGTTAATGATTTTTCAGTTTCATTGAAGCTAAAAATCAGGGTATGTTTTCCAAGCCTGATCTTATCACCATCGGTGAGTAGCGTATTTTCATAAATGGGGATTCCATTGATAAAAATATCAGCATCGTTTTGTTCTGGGGTGATGCTATATTGATTATTACTGAAAGAGATACACGCATGCTCGGGTTTAACCGCCAGACTGTCAATATGAATATGACAATGCGGTTCGTGACCGATCATAAATGTTTGCCGCTGATCCAGTTCATGGATACTCAAAATACGATCTTTGAATAAAAGACTTAATTTTGACACGTGTTACGATTCCTTTTTAATCACAATGACATTGCTGCAAAATGAATGATGCTGTTTCATAGCGAGGCACAATCAGTTAAAAAGCCGCATTTACACAGCGTAAATGAGCGTTTTGAGCTGAATTTTAATGCAGATAGAGAGTGCAGGAGAATAATATTCAAATTCTTCAAAATAACTATATCTAATCTGGCAAATTAATTCATGAACCAGATCACACATCAAAGCGTATGGCATTGTTTGTAGATTTATGAAGTTAAGAATAGAAGCAATCTGATATCAACACATGCTTAAAGCAGGGCCTGCGGTTTAACGGATTTACTGGAAATTCGCGGTGATACTTTGACCGTCTTAACCGTATTATTAGCGACCTGGATTATTTCTATAGGGTAGTCAGCCAGCAAGATACTGGTGCCTGGCGTTGGGATGGATTCGAGAAATTCGAGGATCAATCCATTAAAAGTTTTGGCTCCCTGAGTAGGCAGTTCCCAGTCCATGATTCGATTCAGTTCACGAATATTGGCGCTACCGTCTACCAGAAAGGTGTTATCGTTCTGTGGGTGAATTTCTTTTAATAGTGTATCAGCAGGATCTGTTGTGAATTCTCCCACTATCTCTTCCAGAATATCGTCCAGGGTTACCAGTCCCTGGATATCTCCATATTCATCTACGACCAGGGCTGTTCGACGCTTGTTTTTTTGAAAGCTGAGTAACTGGCGGTTCAGCGGAGTTGCTTCAGGAATAAAATAGCTTTCAGCCATAATTGATTTAAGATCATCTTTATCAGCACTCTCTTTTGAAACAATTGCCAGAGCGCTGCGAAGATGGATAATACCCACCGTATTGTTTATATCAGTGTGAAAAACAGGCAGGCGGGTGTGCAGGCTATGGGTGATTTGTTCCAAAATATCCGCCCAGTCATCATCGAGATCGATGCCGATAATCTCATTGCGGGGGATCATAATATCTTCAACGCTGACACTGTCCAGATCCAGTATATTAACCAGCATTTTGCGGTTTTTTCCTGAAATCAGGGCGCCTGTTTCATTGACCACTGTTTTTAACTCTTCCTGGGTCAGGGCATCTCCCTGATGATTGGTATGGATACCTGAAAGCTTGAGTAAACTGTTAGTAATGGCATTTATGAAATAAACCAGCGGATAGAATAAAAACAGCAGAACTTTCAGCACATAGGATGCCGGAAAGGCGAATCTCTCAGGATGCAGAGCAGCCATGGTCTTCGGACTGACTTCAGCAAAAATAAGGATTACAAAAGTTAATAATCCGGTCGCAATGGCAATGCCGGCTTCACCGAACAATCTCAAACCGATTATGGTGGCTATGGAAGAAGCCAGGATATTGACAAAATTGTTGAAAATAAGGATCAATCCGATCAGTCTGTCCGGTCGATCCAGTAACTTGCTGGCTATCCGAGCCCCTTTATGACCCAAATTGACTAGATGCTTGAGCCTGTATCGATTCAAGCTGACCAGCGCAGTTTCTGAACCTGAAAAGAAACCAGAGATAATGATCAGGATGCCTAAAACTGCAAAAAGAACCCCGGTTGAAATGTCGTTCAAAAAAGATGATGCCTCAGTACTGGGAATGTCATTAATCTATCAAGTCGAAATAAACGAGAATGGTTGTCTTTTAAAGGGAGAGTCAGTTTGTTTGTAAAATAATTTCCAGCACGGCTTTACTGCCAAAGTATGCCAGCATCAGAAAAACGAATCCAGAAATAGTGAATTTTACAGCTTTGTTACCACGCCAGCCATAATGCCAGCGACCCCAGATTAATACCGCAAATAATATCCAGGCAATAATAGAAAGTAAGGTTTTATGTGCCAGGTGCTGGGCAAAAATATTATCAATAAAAATGAAACCGCTTAACAATGCCAGAGTGAGGAAAATAAAGCCGGCATATATCATTTGGAACATGACCGTTTCCATGCTTTCCAGAGGAGGCATTGAACGAATAAATCCTCCGGGTTGCCTGCTCTTGAGAAAATAAGTTTGCACTGCCAGTAAAATGGACTGGGCTGCAGCCACCGCCAGCAGGCCGTAGGCAAGCAGAGATAGCAGGATATGTAGTTGAAGTTCAAAAGACAGTTCTGATAAACGCATGCTCTGAGGCCAGAAAAGCTGTAAGAAGACTGCGGCAGAAGCCACAGGATAGACAAAAACTCCCAGAACTTCGAGAGGCTTATGTAATTGAGCTGTAAGATAAAAAACTACTGTGAACCAGGCAACAATCGAGAAACTGTTAAAAATAGAAGGGTTTAAACCGGCAGGAGTAAAAGTGTCCGTAAACAGGATTGCAGTGTGCATTAAAGCTGCGATTATTCCGCAGGTCAGTATCAGTTTATGGGGTTGATTCTGAATAACTTTTTCATTGAAAAGGTTATAAATCAGCCAGCTCCCGCAGAGCAGATAGATCGAACCAGTGATTATTTCCAGGCCAAACATAAATAATAGTCATCAATGATTAAGTAGAACTGTAATGATAAAATGCTTTCAATTCGATGGCAATCAAATAACTTAATAAAAACAGCAAATATTCTGTGAAGCGGGGGAAATTCATCTTATTTGCTCTTAACAGAACCTCCGTGATCGGTTATGCTGAAAATTAACAGACTCTTTTAACCTTCAATTCTGTGATTGAAGTCCTTTATTTGGTGCTGCATTCTTTTTATGATCACACTGCAGCAAATTATTTATTAACATATTCAGGATTATGTTTTAAACATTACTGTATTTTCTACACCGTTGCTTGAACGCTTTTAAATACTGCGACTGGACGAAATGGAGTAACAGGATGGTCTTAATTGAGACTAGGTCATCACGCAAATGTAAGTTGAATTAATTAGCTGAGCAACTATGAGCCTCTTTATTGTCAAAGAATTCAAATAAAGTCTGATGGAAATAAACGTATTGGGTTGCAGTGGTGGTGTAGGTTCTGGTCTTAGAACGACTGCTCTGTTAATCGATGATGATATCCTGATTGACGCGGGTAGCGGAGTTGGAGAGCTGACTTTAGCGCAAATGTCCCGTATCAAACATATTTTTTTAACCCATTCCCACCTGGATCATATCTGCTGTATCCCCTTACTTCTGGATAGCATTTTCGACTCAATTGAAGAGCCGATTCAACTGCATGCCAGTAAGAAAACCCTTGAAGCTCTGCAAAAACACATCTTCAATCATGTTATCTGGCCTGATTTTACTTCCCTGCCCAGTCAGCATGAGCCGGTATTAAGCTTTCATACGATGGAAGCCGGTGAACATCTGCAACTGGGTGAGCGTATGATAAATATGATTGAAGTCAATCATACCGTGCCTGCGGTTGCTTACCGCATCGAAAACCAGGGTAAAGCCTTTGCCTTTAGCGGTGATACAACGACCAATAACAGCCTCTGGAATGCATTGAATGCTTATTCCCGGCTTGATTTACTGATTGTCGAGGCGGCTTTCCCCAATGAGGAAATCGAATTATCTATCAAAGCCAAGCATTATTGCCCTGATTTGCTGGCGCAAGATCTAACCAAACTGCATCACCGGCCAGAGATTTATATTAGTCACAATAAGCCAGGAACAGAACGTTTGATCTTTGAGCAGTGTGTTGCGGCGATAAAGGATCGCAAAGTTCATCGATTGGTGGGTGGTTCATCCTTTAACCTGAACTAATCATTTAAATCGTACCGAGAGCGATCAAGGTACGCAGGATTCATGATTTTAGAGGCTATTTTGGATTTATTCGTAGCCACCATTCGGGTGAATCCAACATCTTCTGAAAAGTTGTAAAGATTCACTACTCAGGATGCTCGCAGCAGGTTTTACAATTTAACTCAGGTTTAACCTTTAATCCGCTCGTGATTTTGCATCAGGCCTGCATCTGCATGGTTAAGCAGGTGCGGAAGACCTTCCGGGATGTTCTGAGAATAAATTCAGGCTGACAGTCTCACTCTTTCCCCTTATAATAGCTGTTTATTTGTTTTCCAATTTAAAGGTACATCATTACCATGTTCGATGGATTAACGGAACGCCTTGCTAAAACGGTTAAAAACCTGCGCGGTCAGGGACGCTTAACTGAAGAGAATATTAAAGATACTTTACGTGAAGTCCGCATGGCTTTGCTGGAAGCCGATGTGGCGTTGCCTGTCGTTAAAGACTTTATTGAACATGTCAGACAAAGGGCTGTTGGCAAGGAAGTTATTGAAAGTATCACTCCGGGTCAGGCCTTCATCAAAGTTGTTAATGATGAGCTGATCAATATGATGGGCGTCACCAATGACTCCCTGAATTTAACTACTCAGCCGCCTGCGGTAATTCTGATGGCCGGTCTGCAGGGTTCGGGTAAGACCACCAGTGTTGCCAAGCTGGGCCGCCGCCTGAAACAGGAGAAAAAATCAGTTCTGGTGACTTCCGCCGATGTTTACCGTCCAGCGGCCATCAAGCAATTGGAAACCCTGGCTAAAGAAGTTGAAGTAGATTTCTTTCCCAGTGATTCATCACAGGATCCGGTTGAGATTGCCTCGGAAGCCATTTCTTATGCGCGGAAAAAGTTTTTTGATGTAGTTATTGTCGATACTGCCGGTAGATTGCATATAGACAATGAAATGATGAGCGAAATTAAAAACCTGCACAGTGCTGTCAATCCGATTGAAACTCTGTTTGTAGTTGACAGCATGACTGGTCAGGACGCTGCCAATACTGCCAAGGCGTTTAATGAAGCACTGGAATTAACCGGTGTTATCCTGACGAAAACCGATGGCGATGCCCGCGGCGGAGCCGCCCTGTCTATTCGTCAGATCACGGGTAAACCGATTAAATTTTTAGGTGTGGGGGAAAAAACTACAGCGCTGGAAGCTTTTCACCCAGATAGACTGGCTTCACGGATCCTGGGCATGGGTGATGTGCTTTCTCTGGTTGAAGAGGCACAGCAGAAAGTTGATCACAAAAAAGCAGCCAGACTGCACAAAAAGCTCAAGAAAGGTAAGAATTTTGATCTTGAAGATTTTCGCGATCAAATCCTGCAAATGAAAAATATGGGCGGTTTAACGGGGTTGATGGATAAACTGCCCGGCATGGGTGATATTCCCGCTAATGTCAAGAACCAGGTCAATGATAAAGAACTGGTTAAAATCGAAGCATTGATCAATTCCATGACGCCGAAAGAACGAGAGCGTCCTGATCTGATTAAAGGTTCACGGAAAAAACGTATTGTCAATGGCGCCGGCATGCAGGTTCAGGATCTGAATCGTTTATTGAAACAATTTAAACAGATGCAAAAAATGATGAAAAAGTTTTCCAACGGCGGGATCAAAAATATGATGCGCGGTCTAAAGGGAAAAATGCCGCCTGGCGTTGGCGGTATGGGCGGCGGCATGCCTTTTTAGATTTTCACACAAGCGCTGGCGAAAATCATTGCCGGCGTAATTTTCACAGCTTTATCACCCAGGCTGTGGACTTGTGCAGAAAAAGATTCCTGCACGCTGGTAGTTATTCGCAGCACCTGCTCAGCCTGCCTGAAATAGCAGCAAAATATTTAAATTTCTCTTTATCTATGCGCAGAATTAGCGTAAAATGCCCGTTTTTTCTGGGTGGACGTAAATCAGGGTTGTTGAAGTTTAGCGGCCAGGCCTGGATGTAAATGTTTAATAGAGGAAAAACAGTCAAATGGTCACGATTCGTTTAGCACGAGGCGGTTCTAAAAAACGTCCATTTTATCAGATCGTTGTTACTGACAGTCGTTCAGCACGTGATGGTCGTTTTATCGAGAAAGTTGGTTTTTTCAATCCAATGGCCCGCGGTAAGGAAGTACGTCTGGAAATGAAAAAAGAACGTATTGATCACTGGGTCGACAAAGGAGCTCAGACTTCTGAGCGTGTAGCAACACTGGTTAAAGAGTTGGCCGGGACATCTGCTTAATGCTATAGCTTATGTCAGTAAACCGGTCTGCCTCTGAGCAGGGAAAAAGAATTATTCTGGCAAAAGTGACAGGCTATTACGGTGTAAGAGGTTGGGTAAAACTTTATTCTTATACTGATCCAAGGGACAATATTCTTCGCTACGGCTCAATGCAGGTAAACCTTAATGGTGACTGGCAGAATATAACCCTTGATACGGGTAAGATGCATGGCAAAGGTGTGATAGCACATTTTAGCGGTTATGATACTCGTGAACAAACAGCCAGTTTGTTGGGTGCTCAGCTGGCCGTTATGCAGGCTGATCTTAAACCATTAGCTGAGAATGATTATTACTGGCATGATTTAATCGATCTGCAAGTAAAAAATCGTCAGGAATTGTTGCTGGGTAAGGTCAAACGGCTTATCGAAACAGCAGCACATGATGTACTGGTGGTGCAGCCTGAGCAGCACTCTAACACCAAACCGGAAGATGAAATACTGATTCCATATGTTCCTGGAAAGTTCGTGGATCATGTCGATCTTGAAACAGGATTAATCCAGGTTGACTGGCAGCCTGAATGGAACAACGGCGAATAGCGCTATAAAGACATAAATAGACATCAGTTCAGTATTGCGGCTTAAGTATAGCAGGTTTGAGATAAGATGCTGTGGTAAAACGTATTGATGTTATCAGCCTGTTTCCAGAAATGTTTACTGCTTTGCAGTCAGGTATTTCCGGCAGAGCAATAGAAAAAGGCTTGCTGCAGCTGGGTATTGTTAATCCCAGAGATTTTACCCATGATAAACATCGAACCGTAGATGACAGACCCTACGGCGGGGGCCCTGGAATGCTGATGAAGGTCGAGCCTTTAAGGGATGCCATCGAATCTGTCAGATCTGACGTTGATGCGAAGCATAATATTAACCCCTGCAAAGTTATTTATCTTTCGCCGCAAGGTGAACCACTGACTCAATCGATGATTAACGAGTTTAGTGAGCTGCAACATTTGCTCCTCATAGCAGGGCGTTATGAGGGCATTGATGAGAGAATTATTGAACATTACGTTGATTGTGAATGTTCAATTGGTGACTATGTGTTAAGTGGTGGTGAGTTGCCCGCCATGGTATTAATTGATGCACTGATTCGGCTAATTCCAGGCGCACTAGGGCATAGTGAATCAGCTATGAATGATTCGTTTTATTCTGGACTGCTGGATTGCCCTCATTACACACGTCCGGAAACCTTTGAGGGGGCAAGTGTACCAGCGGTTTTATTAAGCGGCGATCACAAAAAAATAGCCCAATGGAGACTTATGCAGGCTCTGGGGCGTACATGGAAAAAACGTCCGGATTTACTCGATAATCTGGATTTAAATGAACAGCAGCAACAATTATTGCAGGCTTTCATTGAAAAAAAAATTTAATATAATCAGGGTCCTGTTCAATCTTGGCATGGAACATAAGGAAACCCCTTTAAGCAGTAGGTTATTGGAGCAAAAGAATGAGCAATATTATTGATGAATTGAATGCAGAGCAGATGGAACGTGATGTACCTGATTTCGGCCCTGGCGATACAGTGGTTGTGAATGTAAAGGTTAAAGAAGGTGAGCGTGAACGTATACAGGCTTTTGAAGGCGTTGTGATAGGAATACGTAATCGCGGCCTGAATTCAGCATTCACCGTGCGCAAGATTTCCTATGGTGAAGGTGTAGAACGTGTATTTCAGACTTACAGCCCCATGGTTGACAGTATTACAGTCAAGCGCCGTGGCGATGTACGCAGAGCCAAACTGTATTATCTGCGTGAACGTCAGGGTAAAGCAGCTCGCATCAAAGAAAAGCTCAGCTAAATCTGACTTGAGCGTCTTTCGAGAGTTAATAAACGGGATTCTTTTGAGTCCCGTTTTTTGTTGGTGCTGCGCTGCAACAGATCTTTGAGTCTACAAAATTGCTAATGCAACTGATCTGGATAAGTAAATGCGGCTGATTATTCCATTTCCTGCGGATACAAAGTTATCACTTGAAATCACCTTGCAGGGTGAAAGTATCACCACTATTGATTACATCTTTTCCATTCCTGTGTCCCATCAGAAAAAAACCGCCTCTCATCCTGAAACACAGATCCGTGATGAATTTAGCAGCTATTTTAAGGATCCTGCTCATGAGTTTAGCCTCTCCTGTGAGCTGGAGGGAGCAACAGCCTTTCAGCAGCGAGTATGGCAAGCACTGAAGGAAATACCCAGTGGTGAAGTAAAAACTTATGCCCAGCTGGCAGCACATTTGGACAGCAGCCCCAGGGCTGTCGGTAATGCCTGCAGAGCCAATCGAGTTCCCATTATTATTCCCTGTCATCGGGTTATTGCGGCTTCCGGAATTGGCGGTTATGCAGGAGATTCACAGACAAATCAAAAAGGCAATATCGATTATATCGCCATTAAGCGCTGGCTGCTAAAGCATGAAAAAGAAAGTTTTAAATGAACAGCAGCTGGAGCAGGACGAAGCTCTGATTGAGCTTTTCCTGGACACGCTATGGGTTGAGCAGGGCTTGAGCAAACATACTCTTAATGCTTACCGTACCGATCTCAGGGGGCTGTCAAAATGGAGTGCTGCTGGTCATGCCGGAACTTTGCAGACATTGAATAAAGCAGATCTCTTTGCCTATCTTGCTGCGCGTCATGCACAGGGAATCAAGGCAAGATCTGTAGCACGGCTGCTGTCAACTATTAGACGATTTTATCAATATCTCATCAGGGAAAACCAGCTTTCGGAAGATCCCAGCGCATTGCTGGAATCTCCAAAGCTGGGCCGGTCTTTGCCAAAAACACTCAGTGAGCAGGAAGTGGAATGTTTATTACAGGCACCTGATTGCAACGATCTGCTGGGACTGAGAGATCGGGCGATGCTTGAACTGCTGTACGCAACGGGTCTGAGGGTCTCAGAGCTGGTGAGCCTGGCTATGACAGGAATTAATTTACAGCAGGGTGTGGTCAGAGTCCTGGGTAAAGGCAGTAAGGAAAGGCTGGTACCCATGGGCGAAGAGGCTCTGAACTGGGTAGAGCAGTATTTACGTCAGTCGAGACAGTTAATACTCGGCGGTTCACTCTCTGACACGCTGTTTGTCACCAGGCGGGGTAGTGGAATGACCCGTCAGGCCTTCTGGTATCTGATCAAACGCTATTCCGTACAGGCAGGGATCCCGGTGACTCTCTCTCCACACATGCTGAGGCATGCTTTTGCAACCCACTTGTTAAATCATGGCGCTGATCTGCGTGTGGTACAGATGCTGCTGGGACATAGTGATCTTTCAACTACGCAAATTTATACTCACGTGGCCAGGGAACGTTTAAAAAATTTACATGCGATGCACCATCCGAGAGGTTGAGAGAAACTCAATTGACAATTTTAAATTGGCTACTAAAATAGGTGAAGGATTGATCCACAGGGAAATACAATTTTTATGCCTTCATTTGATATTGTATCTGAAGTTAATTTACATGAATTGACCAATGCAGTGGGCAATGCCAACCGTGCCATTGCCCAAAGATTCGACTTTAAGGGAACTGAAACACGGGTTGAGCAGTCAAAAAGTGAAGTGACACTCATCAGTGAAAGTGATTTTCAGGTTGCTCAGTTGCTGGATATTATGCATAAGGAAATGGTGCGGCGCCAGGTGGATATAAAAAGCCTCGAAGCGGGTGATGTGAAACCCAATGGCAAACTGGTTGAGCAGAAACTGCTGGTTCAGCAGGGGATTGATAAGGATACAGCCAGGGACATCGTTAAATTGATAAAATCAAACAAGTATAAGGTCCAGGCTGCCATTCAGGGTGAGCAGGTTCGTGTCACAGGTAAAAAACGCGATGAACTACAGGCGGTAATGGCGATGTTGAAAAAACAGGATTTTTCAGTACCACTGCAGTTTAATAATTTTAGAGATTAAAAAACGAGAAAATAATTAATGAGTCAGGATATAAAAACACTATTTAAACGGGTAAAAAGATTTTCCCCTGTTGCTTTAACCGCACTGGTTGTTTCAAGCCAAATTCTTTTCGCTACTGCGCAGGCAAAATCAACCCCCGAACTTGATCAGGCACTGGAACAGCTGCTGCCCGGAAGTAAGCCTAGCAGTATTGAAGAGACGGCTATGCCCGGGATTTACGAGGTCAGTTACGATTCCACCATATTCTACTTTAATAAAGATGCCTCCATGATGCTGCGCGGTGATCTGATTGATGTAAAAAATCGTGTCAATTTAACTGAACAAAAGCGCGGGGAAGCCAGAGGTAAACTCATCAGTCAGATGGATGAAAGCAAGATGATAGTTTTTCCTGCAAAAAATGAAAAACACAAGGTCACCGTATTTACTGATATTGATTGTCCTTATTGCGTAAAACTGCATCGTGATATGCAAAAGTACAATGATGCAGGCATCACTATACAGTATATGGCTTATCCTCGGGCGGGTATAGGTTCTAATTCCTACAAAAAAATGGTTAACGTGTGGTGCGCAGATGATAAAGCCAAAGCAATGACGGATGCTAAAGAGGGTAACAAACTGGCCGACAAAACCTGTGATAATCCCGTAGCACAGCAGTTTCAACTGGGGCAGGCTTTAGGTGTGCAGGGAACTCCAGCCATGTATCTGGAAGATGGTACCAGCCTGCCGGGTTATGTGCCGGCCAAGCAACTCGCTGAAGCTATAAAAAAATAACCGTAACTACTCAGCCTATTTGAAATATTGCACGATCTTATAGATACGCTGAGGAGTTACAAATAACCATCAGCAATACTCACTGGCAAACAATCTACTTTATGTACATTGTCTGCCAGTGAGTTGCTGATTCGAACCGGTTAATACAATAAACTGGCAAGACGGGAACGATATTTTCTTGTCAGCGGATCCTGGTCTCCCAGAATTTCAAAGATTTTCAATATGGCTTGTTTGGCCTTACCTTCCTTGAAATCAATATCTCTGGATAAAATTCCCAGCAACGTTTGCAGAGCCTGCGCGTAATTTTTGTTGGCCGTATACTGATTTGCTAATTGCAATTGTAATTCCTGATTGTCAGGTTCTTTCTCCAACTGTTTTATTAATTCATCCATCGCAGGGGCATCTGCTGCGGCCAGTATCAGTTCCAGTTCAGATTTTAGTTTTAGTACTTCCTTTTCAGTTTGCAGATTGACGGGCAGGGCCTTGATAACAGCAGAGCAGTTTTCAAGATCATCGGCCAGAAGATAAACGCGTGCAATAGCGGTATAAACCCTGACGTTGCCTGGATCCTGTTGATTAAGTGTTTTTAACAGGGGTATCGCCTGATCATAATGGCCATTTTCTGCTAACTCCAGGGCCTGACTGATTTGCCGGTCTGCTTCACTGATGATGTGTTGCTCAAGAAACTGTCTAATGTCACTTTCGGTTTTCGCGCCCATGAATTCATCAATCACCTGGCCGTCTTTATATAATTTCACACTGGGCAGGCTGCGTATGCCGTTGGCGGCTGCTAATTGCTGTTGTTCATCGCTATTAACTTTTGCGAGCACAAAGGCGCCATTATACTCAACTGCCAGTTTGCTCAGTAAGGGGATCAGAATTTGACAGGGCTGGCACCAGTCAGCCCAAAAATCAACCAGTACAGGTTGATGTTGAGATGCCTCAATAACCTGCTGCTGATATTGTTCTGCGCTCTGGATATTAATGATAAATGCAGATCCTTCAGTCGGTGGTAAAGAATCTTCTGTGTGGCTTTGAAAATCACTCATTTTATATTCCTGTTTTCAATAATTTTAGTAACGACTCAGCATACTTAAGATTTTACATTGAGTCGTTACTAATTTTACCTAAAGTATGTGTAACTATTCAGCGTAATTTTGAAAATGTCCTTGACACCAGGAATTTGCTGACCCACATGGATGTGGGAAATGCAGGTTATGCATGGAGCTATTACCTGCCCAGAAGACGCCGTAAATACGTCCATGGTCGTTCCCGGCTTCCTGCCTCTCGCATGCATTTCCACCATCCATGGTGGTCATGTAGGGAATGCAGATTATACAGGAGCAATTATCTGCCTTACGCAAACACCTGATATCAAGAACTTACGTATAAATCTAAAATACGCTTCTAAGTTACAAAAATATAAGTCTTTGAATTTTATATGTTTGTAACTTTTTGATGGTTAGCCTTCCTGCGGCTTGATTTGCTGAGTAGTTACAAGTATGTTTACCAAACAGCCGTCTGGAAACGTCTGCACTTAAAGCGATGAATGTTTAGTACCTGCAGCCACTGCATATAGATATTCTTCAGATGTTTAGCGAACAAGGCCTGAACATTGAAGCCGGAGTATTTTATGGCTCCTGATTGCAGATGGCTTTTAATTGATAAACCCAGTCAAGCGCCTGTTTAGCTGAAAGTGTATCAGGATCAAGATGATTAATAATATCAATTAATCTGCCGGAGAGCTCGTTGTTAAACAGGGACTGATTGTTATCCTTTGCTGCAGGCGTTAATTCTTTGTCGGAACTCTTTGACGGAGAATGTTCCTGCTCCAGAGAGGCAAGTTTGCTGCGGGCCAGTTTAATCACTTCCTGAGGGATGCCCGCCAGGGCTGCCACCTGTATTCCATAACTTCTGGAAGCGCTGCCATCCTGTACCTGATGCAGAAAAACAATCTTTTCCCCATGCTCCACTGCATCAAAATGAACATTAACAATATGTGAAAATTCATCAGGCAGTTGTGTCAGCTCGAAATAATGGGTTGCAAACAGGGTAAATGCTTTCGAGTGACTCGCCAGATGATGAGCCGCTGCATATGCCAGGGACAATCCGTCATAGGTACTGGTGCCTCGTCCTATTTCATCCATCAGCACCAGACTGTCAGGTGTGGCATTATGTAAAATATTGGCAGTTTCAGTCATTTCAACCATAAAAGTAGATCGTCCGCCTGCGAGATCATCTGACGCGCCTATGCGGGTAAAAATCCGATCAACAGGGCCAAAACATGCGCTCTCGGCGGGAACAAAACTACCAATATGAGCCAGCAGTGTGATTTGGGCAATCTGACGCATATAGGTGGATTTGCCTCCCATATTTGGGCCGGTGATCAATAACATGCTGCGCTGTGCATGCATATGGATATCATTGGGAACAAAAGGAGCTTCCTGGTACTGTTCCACCACAGGATGACGACCCTGTTTAATAGTCAGGATCCTTTCCTGGCTCAGTGCCGGCTGACACCATTGCAAGGTACAGGCACGTTCAGCAAAGTTGAGCAGAACATCCAGTTCCGAAAGAGCAGTGGCGCTCTCCTGTAGAGCACCCAGGTAGGGTTTAAGGCGATTAAACAGTTCCTCATACAGAGATTTTTCCAGTGCCAGGGCTTTCTCATTTGCACTGAGAACTTTTTCTTCAAACTCCTTAAGCTCGGGTGTGATATAGCGTTCACTGGCTTTGAGGGTCTGGCGGCGCTGATAGTTTTCCGGCACCCGCTCTGAATGCAGTCTGCTTACTTCTATATAGTAGCCATGTACTCTGTTATAGTTGAGTTTCAGATTATTGATCCCGCTGCGTTCTTTTTCCCTGTTTTCGAGATCGATTAAAAACTGCTGAGCGTTTTTCTGGATATTGCGCAGTTCATCCAGTGCGGGATCATAGCCGTCGGCAATAACACCGCCGTCTCGGATCAAAATTGGTGGATTCTCAATAATGGCTTTACTGAGCAGCTCATGCAGCTGAGGATAGGTTGAAATTTGCTGCCTGAAATACTGCACCAGCGGATCGTCTATGCTCAGCAGATCTTTTTCCAGCTGCGGAAATATACTCAGCGCATTTTTCAAACGTTCAAAATCCCTGGGTCTGGCTGTTTTCAGCGCAATACGTGTTAGTACCCGTTCAATATCACCAATCTGTTTTAGCAGCGGCTGTATAGCTTCGTAGGCATTGTTCAGCAGTAATGTCTCTACACAGTGGTAGCGTTTTTGCAGGGTTTTCTGATCACGCAATGGGCGGTTCAGCCAGCGTCTTAACAGACGGCTGCCCATGGGGGTGGACGTCTGGTCAAGTATACTCGCCAGTGTGTGCTCTTTATGGCCGCTGATAGCATGTGTGATTTCCAGATTACGGCGGCTGACGGTATCTAAAATGATAGCAGTATCATGTTGTTCAAGAGACAGGCTGCGAATATGCGGCAGAAACATGCGCTGAGTGTTTTGCACATATTGCAGCAGACAGCCTGCAGCGGCAATGGCCCTGGCATACTCTTCACAACCAAAACCCTGCAGATCCTGTGTGCCGAATTGTTGGTTGAGCAGCCTTCTGGCCGTTTGTTCATCAAACCACCAGGGTGGCTGTTCACTAAAAGCGGTGTTTTTACCCAGCTGTTGCTGCAGTAATGAACGCAGCTGTGTTTCTTCCGACAGAAGCAACTCTGCCGGCTTATGTCTTTCCAGCTCTGACTGTAAGGCCTCCAGTGTATTTAATTCACAAATACTGAAGCGTCCGCTGGCTATATCCAGTATTGACAGGCCAAATGTGTGTTTGGCCTCATAGACGGCCGCGAGTAAATTATCTTCACGCTCTTGCAGCAGGCTGTCTTCAGTGAGTGTACCCGGAGTAATGATTCGTAAGACTTTACGTTCAACCGGTCCTTTAGAAGTGGCCGGATCGCCTATCTGCTCACAGATAGCTACAGATTGATTGAGTTTTACCAGCTTGCTCAGATAATTATCCACTGCATGATAGGGCAGGCCGGCCATTGGAATTGGTTCACCCGCAGACCGGCCACGCGCGGTTAAAGAGAGATCCAGCAGCTGAGAAGCTCTCCGGGCATCTTCAAAAAAAAGCTCATAAAAATCTCCCATACGATAAAATAGCAGCATATGAGGGAATTCTGCCTTAATTTTCAGATATTGCTGCATCATCGGTGTATGAGAATTTTCAGAATCTAAGTTTTTGCTAGCTTTTGTCATATAAGTTAATGATTTATTAATATATTAATTGAAGCTGGTATTAACCCTCTATGGCTCTGCTTATCACTAAAATCCCGGCCATCACAAAATAAGGCCGTTAAAAGGGTATGTCAGAAACACTTTTGACGGCCTGTTTTATCCCATTTTAGATCATCTTCAGCTTGTAAAGAATAAAGCGCTCATGGACCTGATATCCTATCCGTTTATCGTTTAGTAATGAATCCTGTTTCACTTTATGAATCGCTTTTCCTGCTATGATTAGTTCCAATATATAATTAATCAGTTTCCTGGCCAGCTGCATAAACAAAAAAATCAGGACATTGCTTAAAGTATTATATCAAGATCTGGTTATATAATGTTATAATGGTATACGTCCTGGAGCTGCAATTTTGAAGTCTTATGTGCAAACCGCAGAAACTTCAAAAGCGCGTGCCAGGCCTAAAAAGTTCATCAGCTAAAACCAGCTGAATGACAGCATTAGGCAATGTTAGGCTATGGCTGTCTCTCATGGCAAATTAGATCCAAAACAGTTATATTATTCGCTAGATTAACATAAAATTGAACCAGAAAATTGGTATTCACACGATGAAAAAAATAGTTTGGACTGATAAGTATAGTGTCGGCGTTAACTCTATAGATATTCAACACAGGAAAATAATCGAACTGATTAACATCCTGATTGAACATCATAATGACACTGCTGATTCTGATACTGTTTTTAATGTGCTGCAGGAAATGATGAAATATGCCCAAAAGCACCTTGATGATGAAGAAAAACTATTGGAAAAATACGAATATCCTGAATTGATGCAGCATGCTGCGATTCATGTAGCCTATCTGGAACGGGTGGCTGAGTTTTCTTTTGAAGTAATGGCCCTGAATAACGATATTTCAACTGAGCTGCTGGAATTTCTTAAAAACTGGTGGATTCAACATATTCTTCAAGAAGACATGAAATATCGTCCCTTCTTTGAGCAGCAGGGTGTGAAATGAATAATGCTTGCGCAGAGAAAATGAACCTCAGAAAATCACTCAAATGAGTAAAGGATTTAACTAATTCGTTTCCAACTTTAAATAGCCTTCCTGGCTATATCATGAAACACAAAAAAAGTGTGATTTTTCGTAACTATTCAGCGTGTCTAAGATTCTGTAGTATGCGGTTGCTGTCAGGTGTTTGTGAAAGGCAGATAATTGCTCCATGCATAACCTGCATTTCCCACATCCATGTGAGTCAATAAATACCTGATAGTAACCACGATCTTTAAAATACCCTGAATAGTTACGATTTTTCTTTTACTGCGTTTGCAATGATATGCCATCGTTAAAATTACGACACATCCCTGTGCCACAAGTGTCCATCTAAAAACGCATGGACATTAATTGACCCAGCACTTAATAGATTTTCACTTCAAACCTCTACCGGTGTATCTGGATGATTACCCCATTCAGACCAGGAGCCTGCATAGCCTTTGACTTTGTTAAATCCTGCCGCCCGTAAAACGTAATAGGAATATGAGGAGCGGTGGTGACTATGGCAGTAGACGATAATGTTGTGATCTTTATTTAATCCTTTTTCAGCCAAGGCTGATTTTATTTCATCCATGGGGAGCATACGCAGGTTTTTTGCTTTGTCCATGGCGTTGGTCCATTCATAGTGAATGGCGCCGGGAATATGTCCGGCCTTGCCGGCAAAAGCTTTGTGGCCGTTGTATTCGGCCAGTGAACGTGCATCCAGCAACTGAGTGTTGTTATCATTGAGGTGCTGCTGTACATAATCCAGTGAGGCTATGACTGTTTCATCATGATGATATTCAAATGTGCTTGACACGGGGTGAGTTTCATCCTGTGATAACGGATGGCCTTCATTTGCCCAGGCGAACAGGCCGCCATTGAGTAAAGAAACTTTATGGTGACCCGCCAGTTGCAGGGTCCAGAGAAGACGACAGGCTTTACCGCCGCCTTCATCGTCATAGGCAATCACATGAGTGTTTGGCGTAATACCCAAAGCCGAAAAGATGCTGATTAATTGAGCTTTTTCTGGGACCAGGCCCATAACCGGTTTTTCAATCTTTATAATTTTTGCATAATCCAGGTGAATAGCACCAGGAATATAAGAGCGGGGATAGAGATCCCGCTTACAAAGATCAACGATGAGTAAATTTTTATCCTGCAGATGTTGTTGCAAATCTGCTGGTTCAATGATCAATGGGTAGTGTGGCATGTTAATTCTCGATTGTTACAGCCTAAATAAATGTTCTTAAAAGGTGTTCATTTAGCACCGGAACCTGTGATGTATCATTTCGGGATTTGATGCTAATATGAGCGAAATGATGTATTACAGGGTCTGGTGCGATGTCTCAATACTATGGCCACTATTTCCGAACAGCTGTTTAGTCTAGCTTGAGTGACATTTATCATTGAGGATTGTAAGTAAATTGTCTATATTAATTGCCACTATTCAGCGTATTTTAAGATCGTGATTGCCATCCGGTATTTATTGACCCACATGGATGTGGGAAATGCAGGTTATGCATGGAGCAATTACCTGCCCAGAAGACGCCGTGAATACATCCATGGTCGTTCCCGGCATTCCTGCCTCACACGACACTTGTACTTCCCTGTATATCCGTAGGCCTGGATGTGCCATGACCACCCCATGGATGGTGGGAATGCATGTGAGAGACAGGAGTCGTAATCGTCCTTGCCACATACACTTGACCTACAGGGATGCAGGGAATGCAGATTATACAGGAGCAATTATCTGCCTTCCACAAACACCTGATAGCAAACACTTATACAGAATCTTAGATACGCTGAATAGTTACTATTAATTTTATTTACAGATTTTTATTAAATTTCTTTATATATATGGATAAGTTCATGAATATCAAAGCACCTGTTGTTGCGTTGCTCTTATCGGGATCTGTTCTGGGCGGAGCTGCCGCAGCTGAAGAGCCAATAAAGCCCATTACACCGGTTCAGGAAATCAATCTGGCCCAGGTAGAGTTAGGCAAAAAGTTGTTTTTTGATCCGCGCCTGTCTAAATCCGGCTTTATTTCCTGTAACTCCTGTCATAATCTGAGCATGGGGGGAACCGATAACCTGCAAACGTCCATTGGCCATAACTGGCAGGAGGGGCCAATCAACTCACCCACAGTGTTAAATTCAAGCCTTAACATAGCACAATTTTGGGATGGCCGCGCGGCTGATTTAAAAGCACAGGCTGGAGGGCCGATTGCAAATCCTGGAGAAATGGCGTCAACCCATACACTTGCGCTGGATGTACTGCAGTCTATACCTGAATATGTCATAGAATTCAAACAGGTCTTCGGCACTGAGGAAATCAATATTGATGAGGTGACCCAGGCCATTGCAGAATTTGAAAAAACCCTGGTGACGCCAAATTCACGCTTTGATCAGTGGCTGCTTGGAGATAAAAACGCCATTAATGAAAACGAACTGGCAGGTTATACATTATTTAAACAGGCCGGTTGTACTGCATGTCATAATGGCCAGGCTGTAGGCGGTTCATCATTCCAGAAAATGGGTCTGGTGGAACCCTATAACACAGATAATAAGGCTGAAGGTCTTGTCGGGGTCACCGGAAAAGATGCCGATCGTTTTAAATTCAAAGTGCCTACTTTGCGTAATGTGGAATTGACCTACCCGTATTTTCATGATGGTGAAGCCGCAACACTGACGGAGGCTGTTGATATCATGGGTAAATTACAGTTAGGCAAACAGTTTACTGATGCCGAGAATGCTCAGATTGTTGCTTTTCTAAAAACATTGACCGGTGATCAGCCATCCTTTGCATTGCCGATTTTACCGCCTTCAGTTGACAGTACGCCAAAACCCCAACCGTTTGAGTAAAATCTTACCTGTAATCATAGGTAGGTACTTAAGCAAAATCAGGTGCGGATAATCGAGTATTTGTTCCAGAAGACGCCGTAAATACTTCCATGGTCGTTCCCGGCTTCCTGCCTCCCACGGCACTTATACTTCCATGTATGTCGTAGGCTTGAATGTGGCATCCATGCCACATACACTTGACCTGCAAGGACGACTTCGGCTCCTGCCTCTCGCATGCATTTCCACCATCCATGGTGGTCATGTAGGGAATGCAGATCACGCAGGAGCAATTATCTGCCTTCCACAAACACTCAACTATCCTTAAGTGCCTACGTATGTACCTGTAATATTTACCCAATAATTTAAATCATTATAAAATCTACGCCTTTCCCCTCGCAGTGAGAAGGCTGGGATGGGGGGCAAATCTTAATGGACAATACTGAATTAAATATTTTAACCCGCTCTTAACTCCCCTGAAAAGGGTGGAGGGACACATGGTGAAAATATTTCCTGCTATGGTTTTGCCCTGTTCAGAGCGGTTGATTAAGATGTTCAGGATTGAAAATTTTGATATAAGGCGCATCTCCACTGATGCCTTTGACTTCGCCTTCAGGGCAGATTATGGTAACTGCTGCAGGCAATTTGCTTCATACTGGGCCCACTTTTTATGGATTTTTTTATTTCCATATTTACAGCTTTCGGGCTTAACGTTTGCAACGCTATTCGACGAAATATTTTCTGCCAGTTTTGTGCCGGAAACAGGGCATCCCGGCATTGTTTTGCTGAAGGCAGCTCAGCTGATTTATGATTTCCTGCAAGAGTAGCGATTTAGATAACGTCTGATTGATTTAATAGTGACTTTAAGGAATTTTAGTTGAATGGTGAATGTTTTTAGCGGTTAAAAGGGAAATTCATTGGCTGATCATTAACGCAAATGTGTACATTTTATAAGCTGCATTCCTGCTCCTGGATTGCTTTCCAGTGTTGATAATTAGCATTGTCATTCGCCTGCAGATAGATAGCCGTGACTATTCGTGCATGCAGGCATGTTTTAGCATGGTCTCCTGCTTGCCTGGCTAACTGATACTGCTCAACTGCTTCTGCCGCCACCTGCTCATGATTGTCGGAACTTTTATTTGCAAAATGCCTTTCCAGTCCCATCACTACAACCCAGAGAATACCTATAATAACTATTAAATAGAGGAGCAGTTGACTTACTGACAAGCAAAAAACTTTCCTGTTAGGGTGCCCGCACTTTGGGCAATGTGAGGCTTCGATGGAAATTTCTTCGCCGCAATTTTTACAATCAACATTTGTCACTTATACGCTCCTCTTATTTTCAAAGAGAAATTGCCGCCAATCTGTAAAATACGATTTATTGTTCGGCCAGTGGAGAATATACCTTTTTGATAGAAACTGCTCCCATCAGGTCACCCAGTAGATAACCAAAAGATTTATCCTGCGGATAAAAGAACTTGATTGAGTTAACCACTTCACTGTCTATATCTTTTTTTGTGCCATGACATTTCAGACAAAAAGGGGTTGCAATCATGGGTTTCATGTAACGATAGTATCTCTCTGCCGGTTCCTGAACCAGCTCAACGATTTCTAACTCATCGGGTTGATGACCCTTTTTTAGCATTTTCTGCATTTTAAGCAGTCCGGCCTGCTCCCATGCATCAGCATGGCCGGTAACGACATTACGCGGATTAAGACTGACAAGGTTCAAAATAATATTATGTTTGATTGAATATTCATAATAGACTTGCGGTGCGGTAATTCTGCATACTTCAGCCGCCGCATAAAGGCCAATGCTCTCAACTTCGAATTCGCAGGTGCGGATCAAAGAGGCCATGAAATTAGTGGTGATATTACGGCTTTGTCTGGCAAATTCATCAAGTTTTGGCTCTTGCGCCTGCAGCGGGTTAGCACACAAAAGTATCAACAGGGCTAATAGACAGGCAAACATGGGTTTACTTAGAGAGAATTTCATTTTTTTTTTCACTAGCTAACTGACATTTATTATTGAGGGTTCATCATATTGCGTAAAAATGTAGGCGGGGAAGTATATGAACCGCTCACCCGATATATATCATATCCCAGATGATGCATGAGTAAATTCATACTATGTACATCGGTGGACAAAACCCCTATAAAATTAGTTAAATTATGGATATCACCTACCATCGAATCCATATCTTCTGCCATATGGCCCATATTATCCGTCAGCCGTGTCTGGATCGCTGATATACTTCGGTTCATCATGTACATGTGTCCATCCATAACCTTAATCCTTAAGGATATGTCTGTCATTTCATCCTTAATAAGATGCATGTCCTCGCCCATGCTGTAAATGACATGAGACATGGAAGTCATATTGGTGGACATATTGGAAATATGCCCCGTCATCTCCTGCATCAGGGAAACCATCTTATACATTAAAAATCCCATAAATCCTGCAAAAGCTACACCCGCAATCAGAGCAAAAGCGATCGCCGTTCTGCGGGTTAAGGATATTGAGTTGTTCAATTTTCTGGTGCTCAATGTATACGGGATATTCAGTCAAGGTGCATGGTGCGTTTTAAAAGTGTCCTGAGTGTAATTATTCGCTTTTTTTATTGTTACTTCAATGATTTAAATCAGCATATTGTTAATTTATAAAATAATTATATATCTGCTTTTAATGATACTTCAAAGGCATAAGATTTTCCCACGGATAGATTTAACAGAATCACACTTATTTCAGAAAATGAATACTCCACCGGCTAAAGCTGGTGGTTTCAGGTTACGGCTGAAAGCCGGATTGATCGGCTAAAATCGATTGGCAATATTTTGGCTATTTTATTTTTTCAACTTTTTCGCCCTCATTCCAACTCTCTCACTCATAGGGGAGGGAGAAGAGAAAAAGTATGACCGCCTAAAAGGATGGGGTTTTATGACCCCTATTTGAGACGCTAAAATGTCTGGTCACGATTCATAGGTTAGTTCTTAAGCTAAAAATGTGGATGAAGAATCGGGTATTTGTTGACCCACATGGAAGTGGAAAATGCAGGTTATGCATGGAGCAATTACCGGCCCAGAAGGCGCCGTAAATATATCCAGTCGTTCCCGGCATCCTGCCTCACACGACACTTATACTTCCATGTATGTCGTAGGCTTTCTATAGCCATCCCTGGCTATAGAAACTTCTTCCACAAATACCCGATTCTCCTTAAGTACCTACGTATGGGTCACGATTAGTGTATAACGGGTTGTTGAACAGTTATAACCTAATCCACCATCAAAAACCTGGATAGTTGCAAAGATCCGAACTGCCGTTCCAGAATAGAACCATTTGGTTAATCAATTGCCTGTCATTCAGTGCAGGCTCAAATAAATCGGATTTCTCAAGGTGTGTAGTAAAACAGCTTATGAACATAATGATTGAACTTTTTGTTCATAAGCACAGGACAATTTAACAAAACCACTCACTACCAGAATTTTTCACCACTAAACTCCTGATTAAGAAGGGGTAATATATCGTGGCATAATTCTTCGGGTTCACAGGAACGAAAGATTGCCCGGAAGGTGGTATCACTGTCAAAAATGATATCGATCTTTGAAATATCCGTTTCTTTTAAAACAGAAACAGTCGTGATTTGTACTTCATTGCCCTGTAATTAACCAGCATAAATTGACCATCCCATTCCAACATACCCGTCTACATCTTCTTCATATACAGGTGTGAGGATTTGCAGTCCAATGACACCGTAGTTTTCATTTATAGCGGCATATCCAAATGGGGCATTCCAGATGCCGTCATATTCTCCCTGAGCAAAAGCTGTTGAAGAGGAAACAGAAAACATCAAGAAGAACAAAAAGATAAATTTTTTCATGATCTTAATCGCCCATTTAGAATATTAATTCACCTCTATCATCAAAATACGCCGGATTCAGAGAAGCCGCAATGACGGAAATGAAATGAAGGTTGCTTTAGTTAATATTAGTCGGTAATTATGGTATTAGCTGAGATCAGGCTTAGCAGGATATAAATCCAGTGCAAATGAACATCTGGTTAAGCAATTTGGTAAGGGCGAGCTGTAGTTGCCCAAATCTAAATGAGCAGAGACCTTTAGCAAAAACGCTCACGATCAGAGCAGGTCTGAGCAACTACAACTTATATCCTACAATTAAAGCATCATACCTCTAATCATAAAATACAGACTGGCAGAAAGAATTGCAGCAATGGGTACTGTGATGATCCAGGCAGCAATAATCTTTCTAAATGCATCCCTTTTTACATATTTTTTCCTTTTTAAAGTATCTCTGAGTATTTTTTCCTCTTCAAGTATTTTTTCTTCGTTTTCAACAAGTTCATAAAGTTTACCGATTTCCTTGTAGATTTTTTTATCTTTCTTGTCTTCGGGAAGTTCTAAAAGTTCTTCAAGATTCGCTCTGAACTCTTCAATTTTACTTTCTTCTTTCTTTACTTTTTGTTCTTCATCTTCCAGTTTAATGACTTGTTTATGGTCCTGTAAATATTCCCTTAAGAAACCAACACCAAAAACGCCACCAATTGCAATATGAGTGGAACTCACAGGAAGTCCTAATTGACTCGCAATGATGACAGTAATAGCAGCGGCCATCGCTATAGAAAAAGCTCTCATCTGATCAAGTTCAGTAATTTCAGAACCCACTGTTTTGATTAATTTTGGACCATATAATGCAAGACCAATCACGATACCAAAGGCTCCAATGGCCATAACCCAGACTGGAATACTGGCTTTTGCTGAAATACCACCCGTTGTGACCGCATCACTAATGGCCGCTAACGGACCGATAGCATTGGCCACATCATTAGCGCCATGAGCAAAACTCAAAAGTGCAGCGGCAAAAATAAGTGGAATGGTAAATAAACGATTGATACTCCCTCTGTCATTGGTTAAATTGTCTTTGTTTGAAACAGTTTTAAAAACAATCAAATAAACAATCGCAGCAAGTATTAGACCGAATATTGAAGCTATCAGAAAACTGGGTTTTTTCTCATCAGGTAAAAAAGTCAGTATATCTACGATATGAGGCCAGATTTTCTTGAGACCTTTTAAGGTAAGATAGGTAGTAAATGCCCAGGTCATAATAGCAACATAAATTGGAACCCATAATTTTCCAGCACTTACTTTATCTTCCTTAAAGACGATGTTTTTCTTTATAGAAAACAGGAAAATTGCGGCAATTATACCCCCCAGCACAGGAGATATGACCCATGAAGCTGCGATTTTACCCATTGTTGCCCAGGAAACAATTGAAAAGCCGCCAGCAGCAATACCAGAACCCATAACACCGCCAACAATTGCGTGAGTTGTGGAAACCGGTGCTTTAAATTTAGTCGCTAGATTCAGCCATAATCCAGCAGCCAGAAGTGCTGACATCATGGCCCAGATAAAGCTGTCAGTATTACCTCCAAAAGCATCGATATCAATAATACCTTTTTTTATCGTACCCACAACATCGCCGCCAGCAATAAAAGCACCGCTAGCTTCAAATATTCCCGCTATAATGATGGCCCCACCTAAGGTCAAAGCCTTTGAACCAACTGCCGGCCCCACATTATTCGCAACATCATTGGCGCCAATATTCATAGCCATATATGCACCAAAAAGGGCAGCTATGACCAAAAATATATTACTCGGCAATTCACCCGTTGAATTATAGCTCAACACAAGCACTGATATCATAAAAATAATTACAATACCAAACTTAAGAAAATCAGCTCTACTGGATTCCGCTGCATCTTCCATTTCTTTAAACATATTTAAATTCACTTCACACCTTCCTTTTTATTAATTTTGGAGAATCATGAATGGATGTTCCTTAAAAGACGGCTATTTATGCTAAAAGTCTTTTGTTTTAGCATAATGATCTCGTCAGTTTTGGGCAGAGTAACTGCAGGTGGTTGGCTTTTCGGGTTGCTGCTTTACCCTGCTCACTTTTACCACGCATTTCAGGATTATCTACTTCATTTAACCTTATCAACTATACGCTTTTCGGTTAATCTAGGCCAGTCCTTTTTAGAATTTCTGAAGCTATTACCTGGACTGAATTGATAGCAAGATGCAATATCCAGAAGGTTTGTCAGGTCAATTTCAAATATTCATAGCTTCATTGTACTTCAGGCTTACTTGCATTGATCATAATCGGCAATGGAAACTGCTAAAGAATCACTATTTCGAGGCAGGCGTTCTATCTATGATGAATATTTTTATGGGTATTTTTTTCTCTGTTCTCTGTATGAGAAAGCCTGCCAGAAGATAAAAATGACAGAAAAAGTTTCTACGGCGTTTTTATATGACTTTATTTCCATAAAATTAATTTATCATGCCTAAAAATAGCCCGGTAATGGATTATGCTTTGTGTTTTTGCATTTATGCCTCAAATAATTGTTTTAAATCTGTTACAGATTGTTATACACACGAACTGTGGATAACTGTGTGAATAAACATGGTAAAAATGTCTCATCTGTTAATATATATAGCTTTATGACATTTTGATTATAAAATAATCACAAAATCCATATCAAATAAAAATTAAATAAATCATATAGATATTATTTAATTTTAAAAAAATATTCAACTGATAGTAATATCCAGTTATTTTATAATGATTTTTTGCAACTGCCTCCTGAATTGTTAAAACAGTTTATTTGTAGACACAATGGCGATCTTAATGAGCATTTGAGTGAATTAAAGAAGGTAATAGTTTTTATAAATATCGTTTCTACGGAGTATTTTGTTCTTTGACAATAAAAAAACAACTTATTTGATTTTCTGAGTCAGATAAATCGGCATGAAACAATAGAAAATGCAGCTATATAATTTCATTCATTTCTGCTATTCAACAAATAAGGATGTTATATGCTTGAGTGTTTAAAATTGACTATATTGGCCTGAGAGCTGTAATCTTTTGTGATTAATTTTGGCATAGCGTGGCATCCCGTTAAAATGATTGGCTCCTGGCTTTTTTAATGTGGCTTCCCATGTAAAGTGCGTAAATTATGAACACAAAAGTTCTACTGCCCCTGATCTTGTTATAATCCATTAGATTAGGTCAAACACGTTTAGAAGTCATATAGAGGTATCTATGCAATACCGTTCAAAGTCAGTCCGCTTTCGTTTTTATACAATTAATTTACGCTGTTTATTATCTCTGCTGTTAATGGAAGTAAGTCTGGCCAGTAATGACTATGAACATTGCATTATGCAGGCTCTTGATAATGCATCCGATAATGTTACAGTTGCAGAACTGAAGACCGCATGTATTGCCTTTACCCCCTCTAAGCAGCCTAAAACTGATTTTAATGAAGCTGATTCGACTAAAGATGAACATCTTGCAGCAAAAGATGAGCTCCTCGTAGAAAAGCGCCTTGAAGATGAATATCAGCTCTATAACAATCCTTATGTATTGACAGGCCATAAACCCAACTATTTTATTGTGGGGTATTATCAGAACGCTCCCGATCCCACACTATTTCGAGAACAATATGCTGATAATGATATTGAATTTTCTAAAATCTCACTAAAATCCCAAATAAGTGCCAAGTTTTTAATTGCTGAAGAACTATTCGGTAAGCATGGAAATTTGTATGTTGGCTATACCAATCGTTCATTCTGGCAAGCGTTCAATCATGATATATCTTCGCCCTTTAGAGAGATTGATCATGAGCCGGAAGCCTGGCTATCGTTTAGAACCGGTTATGAATTTTTAGGGTTTCGGAGTTCACTTATCAATTTGGGCTTTGTGCATCAATCCAATGGTAATAGCGGGATTCTTTCACGCAGCTGGAATCGAATATACGCCACATTCGTTATGCAAAAAAATGATTTTGTGTTTGCTATAAAACCCTGGTATCGCGTTAACGAAGACGAAGCAAACGATGACAATCCGGACATTGAAGACTACATGGGGAATTTTGAGTTTCACGGAATTTATAGAAAGAATGATCAAAATTTTGGGATCATGTTCAGAAACAATCTGCAGTCTGAAAAAAATCGGGGGGCTTTACAACTGGACTGGACATTTCCTTTGCATCGTAATTTCAAAGGTTATGTGCAATGGTTTAACGGCTATGGAGAAAGCCTGATTGATTATAATCATAATGTAAATACGATTGGCATTGGGATAAAATTCACCGACTGGCTTTAACCTTTCCTGCACTGAAAATATTTCTGCACATACTGATTGTTTTACTTTCGGATTATTACTTTCGGTTAGGCCAGTAATTGGGGCATAAAAAAAGCAGCCAGGCTTAACACAAGAAAAAAACCCGCCATGTCGGTAATCGGTAACTTCTCAATAAGTCCGTGCAGTTCAAGTTCCTTCCCCTTTTAAGGGGGAAGGCCAGGATGGGGGTAATGTATTTAATCAAGAACTTAACCCCCACCCTAACCCTCCCCCTGATAGAGGGAGGGGATTTTGCACGGACTTATTGAGAAGTTGCGGTAATCCTAGTTAACAAAGGACCGGAGGCAACAGCCGGGTCAATTCCGAAATGTTTGAGTATCAGAGGTACTGTGCCGCCAATTGATACTGAAATCAGGGTGTTAACGCACAGCGCGAGTCCAATTACCAGGCCAAGATAGCCATTACCTTTCCATATCCAGGCCGCTATGCCAATCAGGATGCCAAACACGATGCCGTTGATGACCCCGACGCTGAGTTCCTTTTTTAAAACATGAAACAGGTCTATAAACGCCATCTCAGCCTTCTTCCTGCCCGGGGGGAAGGAGCAGATTTTATAACTACTTAGAGTTACGGAAATTATTACAAGTGTGATTTTAACCGCAGTAATAGCTAAAACCATCGATGTTTTTTAAACCACAGTAAAAGCACTGTTGATAATAAAATCATTAGCAGAATAACAAGTGCGGGCCCCCAGGGGGCACGTAAAAATGGCAAATGCTCGAAATTCATACCGAACATACCTGCTATCAGGTTTAAAGGAAGAAATATCGCAGATATCACGGCAAGAAATTGCACAATAGTGTTGGTCTTTTGCCCTGTAGAGGCGAAGTAAGTGTCAGTTAGAGAATCAATATCTGTCCTTATTCCTTCAGAAAGTCGTTCAATGCGGCCAAGGTGGTTGTCAAGGTCATTAAAGTGTATAAGGTGTGATTGAGTGAATTCGTAATGAGTTTCATCGCGCCATTTTTGTAAAATATCACGCTGTAAGTCTAAATTGATATACAACCATCTCAGCCCAGACTTTGCCTTCACAAGTACCTGCCAGTCACTGAAAGGGTCATTCGGGTCAAGCAATTTTTGCTGCCATTCCTGTATGAGGCTATTTAGCGGTTCTCTCAAGTTAAGATAATCATCGCCTATTTCATCCAGCAGGGAATGAAGAAGAGATAGAAGATCTTTAGGGTGCTTGCTGCGGCTTGCCAACCATTTCATCTGCAGTTTAGACAGGGTTTTATCATCTTCATCATGTATGGTTATAATCGTGTTCTCGACGAGCAGAAAGACAGTTGAACGGGTTCGAGGCTCAATGATTTCAAATCTTTTATCAATCCCCCTGAAAATAAGCACTTCATAATTATCGGTACATTCATAATCAGGTGGATGCAGGCTGTTGGATAAATCTTTGAGATGATGCTCATGCAATATACTGGATACAAAGGCAGGTAAGTCTGTTGATGATAGATCTGCTTTTCTTTCCAGGTCAATCCAGTGTAGATGGGAAGGGTCTATTATTTGACCGCCTGGCTGAGTAGTTTCAGGGTGATTGAAGATAATTGTTTGCATTCTCATTACACACTTGCAGGGTCAACTTACCAGACATAATTTATACTAAATCATTTAAGTCAATGATTTATAAGTAACAATATTATTAAATGGTGATATTGAATAGCAAACCAATAGCAAGCAGGGCGATCAAAGCCGCAGAGAGCAGGGTGATTGATTTAATAATTGTCAGAGTCTTTGTCATTTAGCTTTCTTTATGTTATTTCAAATAATATTGTTGGTATTTGTTTCTAGCGTAAGGGAAGAAAAAGCTTCCAATACGGGCCTACAAATCTGTTTAAATTAAAAAAGGCTTTGAGGATAAAATCTCTCAAAGCCTTATGTTATATGGCTCCCCAAGTATGATTCGAACATACGACCAAGTGATTAACAGTCACCTACTCTACCGCTGAGCTATTGGGGAAGAGTTGCTTGTTTCAACAACGTTGCATATTTTAGGTGTTTTGGCTTTAAAGTCAAGGGCAAAGTAAAATTTTATTAAAAATACCACCTATCTGACTGATAGAGCGGCTAATCGCAATCCAGAGCTTTGCCGCTGGCCGTTTTGCTGTCTATTCGGGCACGTCCGGTGCGTGAAATTATGACACTTTTTGCATCTGGTGCCCCATATTGATCACACAGCGTAAAGGTCCCATTGGAAGTACTGCGTCCATCTGCAAAATACGAAATATAATTGGGAGAACCAAATCCCCTGTAGTTTAATGACAGACTTGAGGCCAGTGCTTGCTGGACCACAATAATACGATCAGAGTTATTTACCGTTTTATCCAGATCAGGGTCGGAAAATACGATCCACCCCTCAGACCAACTGGCTTCGGAGGTGCATTGGGTTCCATTATCACTTTTGCAGAGCGTCACTCGCTGACTGGTTTTTATGGCCTCAGAACGCGCCAGTTGATGATGTGTGAAAACAATCTGCAGTTGAGAACGCAGTCTGGTTTTAGCGATAGTACGGGAGAATGCAGGAATGGCTATAGTGACCAGTATAGCTGCAATGGTCAGGGTTATGACCAGTTCAAACAGAGTAAAACCGTTCTTTTTTGTGGCGTTTTTAGCAAACATGCGGCAAATTCCTTTTGCACTTGATATTTAAATCCGTGCTGTACAGCATAGATAATTAGCGCATAAAGAACTGCAAGGACGGTTTTAAGATGCTGTAGGAATATAGCGGTAAATCAGGTAGGATTTATCCGATCGTTGCGGGCAGCGAAAATAGTCATGGGATTTGAGAATCATGCTTTCACGGTGTAACTTCGTTTAAGCGGTAAAACTTTAGCGGCGAATACACCGTGAGCAAATAAGCAGGGTCCCTTTTGTTAAATCTTCAGGCAAAAAGTTTTTGCAGACGCGTCAGAGCTTCGCGCAGGTTTTCCATACTGGTCGCAAACGACAGGCGCATATAGCCCGGAGCGCCGAATGCAGAACCCGGTACCAGCGCGACTTCAGCTTCACTGAGAATATAATCACAAAGATCTACATCATTTTTGATGTGTTCCATCCGATCAATGATTTTCTGCACGTTTGGGAAACTATAAAATGCTCCCTGAGAAGGCAGGGCATTGCAGCCGGGAATACTGTTAAGTGTTGCAACGACATAATCATGGCGCTGTTTGAAGGCTTTTAACATGGTTTGAATACAGTTTTGATCGCCATTGAGCGCTTCTATGGTCGCTGCCTGCGAAATAGAACAGGGATTAGATGTACTTTGCGACTGTATTTTGGTCATCGCTGCAATTAGCGTCTGCGGCCCTGCTGCATATCCGATCCGCCAGCCAGTCATGGAATAAGCCTTGCTGACACCGTTCATGGTCACTATCTGGTCGTATAATTGCGGGCAGACTTCAGCCAGGGTGCAAAAAGGCTCAGCTGACCAGATGATATGTTCATACATGTCATCGCTGGCGATAATGATCTGCGGATAATTTTTCAGCACATCACCTAAAGCTTCTAATTCTGCACGGCTGTAGGTGACCCCGGTAGGATTTGAAGGGCTGTTCAGAACCAGCAAGCGAGTGTTTTTGGTAATGCTGGCAGTTAATTGATCCGGCGTTACCTTGAAGTTTTGCTCAATGCCTGTTTCAATGATAACGGGTGTGGCATCAGCCAGTATGACCATATCTGGATAAGAAACCCAATAGGGGGCAGGGATGATCACCTCGTCACCCTCATTTAACATTGCCTGGCAGAGGTTATAGAAACTTTGCTTGCCGCCACTGGATACCAGTACCTGTTCCGCTGAATAGTGCAGCTTGTTATCCCGTTTAAACTTGGCACATATAGCCTGTCTTAATTCCGGAGTACCTGCAACTGCAGTGTATTTGGTGAAGCCACTGTTAATTGCCTCGATTGCTGCAGCTTTGATATGATCCGGTGTGTCAAAATCAGGCTCGCCGGCTCCAAGGCCAATAATATCTTTGCCTTCAGCACGTAATGCTTTTGCCCTGGCAGTAATTGCCAGAGTTGCAGAAGGTTTAATTGCCTGTACTCGATGTGATAGTTGTATAGCCAAGTGAAGTGCCTCAAGCTTAGAAATTCGGATTCAATCCATATTAGTGTTATTAGCGGTCAATATTAGCATATTAACGGCTTAAGGACAGTAGAGAAAAGTCATACAAAGGATTAAATTTACATGACCAAGCAATTTGAACTGGTCTCGTCATTCAAACCTGCGGGCGATCAGCCTGAAGCCATCAGGACATTGATCGAAGGTGTCGATCACGGTGAAGCTGCCATGACCCTGCTGGGTGTTACGGGTTCAGGTAAAACTTTTACCATGGCCAATGTTATCAGTAAGCTGCAACGTCCGACACTTATTCTGGCACCGAATAAAACACTCGCAGCTCAGCTTTATGGTGAAATGAAGGAATTTTTTCCATTCAATTCGGTTGAGTATTTTGTTTCCTATTATGACTACTATCAGCCTGAAGCTTATGTTGCCGCTTCGGATACTTATATTGAGAAAGATGCATCCATAAACGAACATATCGAACAAATGCGTTTGTCGGCAACCAAAGCTCTGTTTGAACGCAAGGACACCATTATCGTGGCATCGGTTTCCTGTATCTACGGTTTGGGTGATCCCGAGTCCTACCTGAAAATGCTTTTACATGTTGTTAAAGGGGATATCATTGATCAACGCACTATTTTAAGGCGTCTGGCAGAACTTCAATATAAGCGCAATGATGTCGAGTTGCATCGCGCCACCTATCGGGTTCGTGGCGACGTCATTGATATCTATCCCGCTGACTCTGACAGTGAAGCGGTCAGGATCGAATTGTTTGATGATGAGGTCGATTCGCTGAGTTATTTTGATCCACTGACTGGCGAAGTTCTGCGTCGAGTTCCCAGACTGACGATTTACCCCAAAACCCATTACGTGACTCCCAGAGAAACTCTGCTTAATGCCGTAGAACATATTAAAGGGGAGTTAAAAGAACGTCTGGAGCAGCTGCGTTCACTGGATAAACTGGTGGAAGCACAACGATTGGAGCAGAGAACCCAGCTGGATCTGGAGATGATACTTGAATTGGGTTATTGCTCCGGCATTGAAAATTATTCACGTTATTTATCTGGTAGAAACGAGGGTGAAGCCCCGCCAACATTTTTTGACTACTTGCCTGATGATGCGTTACTGTTCATTGATGAAAGTCATGTTACTATACCTCAGATCGGTGCCATGTATAAAGGTGATCGCTCGCGCAAACAAAATTTGGTCGAGTATGGTTTCAGGCTGCCGTCTGCAATGGATAATCGACCCCTGAAATTTGCAGAATTTGAACGTCTGGCGCCACAATCAATTTATATTTCAGCGACTCCCAGCAACTATGAAAAAGAACATTCCGGGCAGGTGGCTGAACAGGTTGTCAGGCCTACCGGGCTCATTGATCCGATCATTGAAATCCGTCCTGCCAGCACGCAGGTAGACGATTTACTGTCAGAAATCAGAAGACGGGTAGAAAATAAAGATCGTGTGCTGGTGACCACTCTGACCAAACGTATGGCTGAAGATCTAACCGACTTTTATCTTGAGCATGGAGTACAGGTGCGATATCTACATTCTGACATCGATACTGTTGAACGGGTAGAAATTATCCGCGATCTGCGCCTGGGAGAATTTGATGTACTGGTAGGAATCAATCTGTTGCGAGAAGGACTTGATATACCGGAAGTTTCATTGGTGGCCATTCTTGATGCAGATAAAGAGGGCTTTCTTCGTTCAGAACGTTCTCTGATCCAGACCATTGGCCGTGCGGCCAGAAACATTCAGGGCAGGGCAGTACTCTATGCAGATAAAATCACTGGTTCGATGCAGCGAGCGATAAAGGAAACTGAACGCAGGCGTCACAAACAGCTGGCCTTTAATGAAGCCCATGGCATCACACCCAGAGGGATCAAGAAATCAGTTAAAGATATTCTTGAGGCCAGCATCCCTGGTGCGGGAAGAGCGGTTGCTGCAAGAAGAAGAATTGCAGAAGATACAGGAAAATACATCACCCTGTCACCCAAAGAGCTGGAGAAAAAAATTCAGGAAATGGAACACCAAATGTATACGCATGCACAAAATATGGAATTTGAAGAAGCTGCCAGACTCAGAGATGAGATTAAAAGTCTGCAGGATCGCTATCTGCAGCTCTGATTATTTGTAGCAGATTAGTCAGAAAAACCTGCTATGGGTCAAATAAAAAACTAAAATCGCCATAAAATGCTTGCCAAAATGCAGCTTACTTTGTATCATACGCACAACTTTTTAACATCTATTAATGATTTCAAAAGTTGTCATTTCAATTTAGGCGCGTAGCTCAGTTGGTTAGAGCACCACCTTGACATGGTGGGGGTCGGTAGTTCGAATCTACTCGCGCCTACCAATAACTTAAGCAAAAACAACAAGTTATTGGCCTTCAGATCCCCTAGTAATCCAGTAGGAATTTAACTTAAAATATTTGTAAAACATTACTGAATCATTTTTTTTGGTGCTATAATATTGCATGGATGAAATGAGTCTTCGCATAGAAAAAGCCCTGCCGATAGTTTACGGCTATCTGAAACGGCATAGAGTCCCGCTTGAATTAGTCGAAGAGCGAATACAATCCCTCCGCATCAGCCTCTGGAAAACCATCTTAAAACAGGAAGCCACGCATCAGGGCTTGTTTGCTGAAGGTTTAATTGAAAATATTGAATTATCGTAACTATTCAGCGTATTTTAGATTTATACGTAAGTTCTTGATATCAGGTGTTTGCGTAAGGCAGATAATTGCTTCTGTATAATCTGCATTCCCTACATGACCGCCATGGATGGTGGAAATGCATGCGAGAGGCAGGAGCCGAAGTCGTCCCTGTAGGTCAAGTGTATGTGGCATGGATGCCACATTCAAGCCTGCATGGACGTATTTACGGCGTCTTCTGGGCAGGTAATAGCTCCATGCATAACCTGCATTTCCCACATCCATGTGGGGCAGCAAATTCCTGGTGTCAAGGACGTTTTCAAAATTACGCTGAATAGTTACGAATTATCTTCCATTAAATTGGATAAATCCGCTGTTATCATGCGTCTGGTGTCCAGTATCAGCGAGGGTGACGACGGCAATGAGGTATTGACAGGCCCGTTGCTCCTGGCTGGCGTTGCACACTGACCGGGATAAAGTTTGCACGTTCTGCCGTTGATGACTCTTGCGCCTGCTGCTGAAATTTCTGATACCAGTAACCAAAACGGTGATAATTTAATGCATGCTGCTCACAACAGGCTGTGCGGGTTTGGCCAGATGTTTCCCAGTTCTTGATTTGCTCCTGCCAGTAGGCGCCCAGGGCTTCTGATTCAGCTTTGTTTGTCATGTTTTTCTCCTGTGGGTTTACAATGGAGAAAGTATATTGACCAGGTAAGAAATGAATAAAAGATGTCGATTCTAGGGCGCTTACCATAGAGAATAAGCCAAAGCGCCCACCGAATCGATATTTATGGGCAATGCTTCTGGCCAGAATCTATCACCTGTTTCCTTTGTTATGTCCTGAGTGTGGTGCCGAAATGCGTGTTATCGCTGTCATTCAGGACAAACCGGTTATCAACAAGATACTGAGATCTATGGGTGAAGCAACCGAGCCACCTTCCTTATCGCCAGCAAGAGGGCCATGCCGGCTCAACTTGCGCTTTCCTTTCCTGCTGTTTTCTCAGAATACGGCCGCTCCGGCCCCTACTGTTCCTGGCATGAGATGGAGAGATACGTAAATTCATTACAATCGTAACCGACCCAGGTCAGTCCCTCGGTAGGTCTGCTTGCGACCAGGGAATCGATGAGGCGGCATGCGGCCGTGCCTTCTTCAGACCGTCCGCTGATGATTTCGGTAAATTGATCCCTCTCCAAGGGAATACTGTCGTGGCCGCCGGTCATGGCCCGAAGAGTGACCCCGCCCCGACTGTGCGAAAGAGATGCATCGATGTCCGACGCCGTCAGCGAATCAGGGTCGATCCGCATATTCAAATGCCCGGTAAAGGTATCATCAGCCGGGGTGTAGGCCGAATCATCAATGCTGCCCGTCAACTGGGTGCCGTCCAGGGTTCCCCTCGCCACAAAGGAATAACTGTCGCCGTAGATCACCGGGGGAAGATTGGGGTCTGCGTACATGTAGGTTGCAGAAACGTGCTCGAGGCCCACCCAACAGGCATACGCAGGACCGGGCTCGATCTGAATGTCGAGGGGACTTGAGTTAGCATGGGTTCCATTGCTTCTGTCCACAACCCGGGCGATAAGCTGGTAGGTCTTCGGCTCGGTGAAACTGTGCTCGGCGGACTGGGAGGATCCCAGGACATTGGCAAAGAGTTCCGGGGGCGGGAGATCCCCCCAGTAAAAGTAAAAGTCAAAAGGCCCGGTTCCGTCGGTGACCAGGGCGGTAAAGCTCCGCTCCAGGTCCAGGGACCGTGCCGAGACTACAGCCTTGTGCTTGACCGTGGCGTCGGCGCTGAGTTCCACTTTCATCGGCGAGAGGCTCTTTTTCAGGTTGCAGATTTGCCCGATAGGACCCGCCGGTGCGATCACCGACTTTTCATTGTCCGGATAGCGTAACACCGGAACGATCTTCTGCAGTGATTCAACCATGATCCAATAGACACCATCTTTACCATACACAACGAGATGTTCTGCAATCTGGCGAGGGGAATAGCCGGTTACCAGTAAACTCAGCACAAGGGACAAGTTGTTTAAGTCTGCCCTTTTCTCTAGTGTGTCCGCCTTTCCTACCGCCGTCTTTATTCTCTCAATGAGTGCAAGGATTCGAGCCAGTTCGTCACCTGTGGGATCCTCAATTTTCAATAGCAAGGCCATGGTCTCGACCTCTTCCAGTTCCAGGCCAGTGAAGATATCCGGGGATGGACCTGCCGGCTCAATAAGCCCCTCCAGAAATCCGTATATGGCGCCGTTGCCCCGAAGGTGTCCGGCCATGGACGCCGCCACGATCTGTTCCAGGGAGTAGCCCTTATCGAGCGCCAGCCAGAGCGCCTGGAATCCCTGGTCCTGACCCAGGGTGCCAATTATTCCGGCCTCCACTTCCTGGAGGCTCAAGCCGGGTACCAGGAAACTCGTCACCCACAGGTAGACGGCTTCGAGGCTGTTCGCAGGGGTCACCGCCAGATAGAGCGTGTACACTCCAGGAGGAAGTGCGGCAACAGGAATTCCGCCCTCAAAAAAGTTCTCCTCTACGGGGACGGAAACCTCGACTTTCCACGGCAGAATCCCTGCCTGAGAGACAGGGTACAGCCCTCCGTCTGATGTGAACATAAACAGCTCCCCGGGGACGAAGGAGGCCTGAAGCCCGAGATAGACGTCCACGGGATCATCGCATTCATGCAGTCCGATGTGGAGGTTGAAGTTGTCGCCTCCTTCGGCAACCTTGCCCACCGTCACGGGCCGGGCCTGAGACGGATCATCCGACAGCAAGGGCAGTTTCAGTGCTTCGTATTCAACCATCTGTGAAGTGCCGGGAACCGGCATGGCTCCAAGAACCAAAGATGTCCAGGCGGCAATAAGAGCCGCCGCAGCTGCCAGCGATATTCGGAAACGGGGCCGCATGTCCATGACGTCCTCTCTGCATTGGGTGATAGGAAATCGCTTTCCAGGGATTAGGGAGCAGGTTGATCCGGAACCGGTGAATTGTGGGCCCAAAATTTCCTCAGACTCCATCTATCCCAACTCCTATAACATGAAACTGGTGTATCAAGGATAGGAAATTCAACGGCACTTTTCAATCAATAAATCGGAGATATAGCATTTTTTTGTATTTTGGATTAGTGAATGGGTGCTATAAAGTCCAGAGAAAATAACTCAAATAGCTGAAAAAGGTCGTTTTGGGAGCATTTCCCTGATTTTGAGTTATAAAGAGCCTACTCACAAATTCAGAAAATTTTAGTATGGTTTAAAATTGGTGCGGTATTGGAATATTCACCATGATACACATTGATTGAACTCGAAATCTGGCATAGATTGTTTGCTGTCATTAACAGATGCATCCTGGTTGTAATCATCCCAGCTCGGTGGCCCTCGCGCTGGCGATAAGGAAGGTGGCTCGGTTGCTTCTCCTACCGCTCCCAAAATTTTGTTGATAACCGGTTTGTCCTGAATGACGGCTATGACCTGCATTTCTGCTTCACATTCCGGGCACAATATCGTAACAGACGTTCCAGACCCAAATCTCAACGATTGGCGAACGACGCAAACCGCAACCCAATGGACAGCCTGGTTATATTCGTATTGATACGGTTCATCAGGGCGATCTGGATAATAAAAAAGGCGTTTATCATATCAATGCGATGGATGAAGAAACACAGTTTGAAGTGGTCGGTACGGTAGAAAAAATCAGCGAACAATACCTCATTCCAATACTGGAACAAATGCTCGAAACGTTCCCATTTAAGATCATTAGTTTTCATTCTGACAATGACAGTGAATACATTAATCAAAACGTCGCAAAGTTATTAAAGAAGTTACTTGTTGAGATTACAAAATCACGTTCTCGACATTCAAATGACAACGCATTGGCAGAAAGTAAAAACGCTTCTGTCGTCAGGAAAGTGATTGGATATAGACATATTCCTCAAAAGTGGGCGGGACTCATTAATGAATTCAACAAGCAACATCTTAATCCACACGTTAATGACCATAGGCCCTGTTTCTGTCTGTAAGTTGTCACGGATATAAGAGGGAAACAACAAAAAAAGTATCCTTACAAATCCATGATGAGACCCTATGATAAATTAAAATCTTTGCCTGAAAGTGAAAAATATTTGAAGGAGGGAGTGACTTTTGAAATAATGGAAAAAATGGCTTTTCCAATGACCGATAATCAATCGGCTGATAGGCTTCAGAAAGTTCGTCAGTCACTGTTTAAAACTATCGATGAACGAGAATTAAACGCAAGCGTCTCTCCGTAAGGGGCAGACCTGGGGATATGTGGATAAGGCTACTACCGAGATCAGAATTACACCTCGTTCTGACTCATTTCAGTATTGGAAAATACTTTCTCTGGTAATCATGTTTTGCCGTGTTGGCGGGTGCTAAAAACAAGCTTCGGCATTTACCTGCCATGCTAACATTGGATCACACGAAATACTCTAACTAAAGCCAGCGATAACATATGCTAGATTTTCAGGGTTTGACCATACTCGGCTTCGTGCTGATCATTGCAGAGATTATCGGTATCATGACTGCGGTACATGCGGTGATGCAGCCGCGGTCATCGCAGGGTGCTACTGCCTGGTTCATCGCTCTGATCACATTTCCTGTTATCTCTGTTCCTTTATATGCGGTCTTTGGCCGCACACGTTTTCTTGGTTATACGGAAGCTTTACGTGAAGCTGAAGCAAGCGTTGGTGATCGCGTGCGCACCTGGGCAGATCAGATGAACCTGATGGCGGCAGATCCGCGTACTGGACTCGAAGTCATCGAGCTCCTCACTCACAGGCTTACCCATATTCCTTTTTTACGCGCTAATCACGTTGAACTGCTGGTGGATGGCAGGGCGACCTACGATTCGATGATCAACGCCATAGAGTCAGCCGAATCCTATGTGCTGGTGCAGTTTTATATCGTGCGTGATGATGTCACGGGCAGGCGTTTACGTGATGCACTCATCGCCAAAGTGCAGAGTGGTGTGCGAGTGTACTTTCTATACGACGAGATCGGCTGTATTAAATTACCGGAAACGTACCTTGAGGTGATGGGTGATAACGGTATCGAGGTATCCGGTTTTAAAACCACAAAAGGACGAAGCAACCGTTTCCAGATCAATTTTCGTAATCATCGCAAACTGCTGGTCGTCGACGGTAAGACCGGTTTTATCGGCGGTAATAACCTGGGCGAGGAGTATCTGAAATACCGGGACACACATATCAAGATAGAGGGTACCGCGGTGCAGCATATCCAGTTTTCTTTTATCAAGGACTGGTACTGGGCAACCGCGCAGATAGTCCCGGTCAGTACTGAAATCGTAGCCGCTGAAACATCTGACCAGGCCGTGGCTATCGTGAATACCGGCCCGGCAGATGAAACGCCTGCCTGCAGCATCCTGTTTTCTAGCCTGGTCAGTAGTGCGCGTTCGCGTCTGTGGATTACCAGTCCGTACTTCGTGCCAGATGATGCCATGGTGCGAATGTTGCAGGCAGCCGCCTTAAGAGGGGTAGATGTCAGGATAATATTGCCGGGTAAGCCAGACCAGCTTCTGGTCACACTTGCTTCCTATACCTATTATGACGATATGTTAAATAATGGTGTACGACTGTTCCGTTACCGAGAGCAGTTCATGCATCAGAAAGTGATACTGGTAGACGACACAGTCGCTGGTGTCGGTACGGTCAACCTGGATAACCGGTCGCTCTATCTTAACTTCGAGGCGACCGCGTTAGTGGCTGATGATGCCTTTATCAAGCAGGTAGAGACTATGCTGATAGCGGACCTTGATAACAGCGACCCGGTACGATGTGAACATTTTTACGATAAGCCCCTGTATGTACGTGTTGCTGCAAATATGGCCCGTCTTGCATCACCGTTACTGTGAGTCGCCGGTCAGTTTACTGGTTCTTTTTGGCGAGTCGCTTATCACGGGTCAGGCGATAAGCGATATAGTATTTATAGATGTTGCTCACATATTGAACGGTTTCACGGCCGATCCTTTTTGCGGCGACGACCTCGACGTTGCTGAACCAGACATTGGGATCAAGCCCCATTTCTTTTGTTTCTTTGCGCAGGCGTCGAACTTTGGCCGGTCCGGCATTATAGGCGGCAAACGCAAACAGGGTCTGGTTTAACGGATCGATTGCAGGATCACTGAAGTAACGGCCCTGCAGGAAGCGCAGGTATTTAATGCCGGCGTGAATATTGTTCTCCAGGTCTTCGATATCCGGGATGCCGACATTCTTGTCTGCCGCGGTGCTCGGCAGTATCTGCATGATGCCGACGGCACCGACATGGCTTCTGCTGCTGTGGTCGAGCTGTGATTCCTGGTAGGCCAGCGCTGCCATCATCAGGTAGTCGAAATCGTACTGCTCAGAATATTTTTCAAACAGGCCCGATAACGCCTGAAACTTTTCCTGCTCTGCAGGGCTGAGCGCATTCCTCGCCCACTTGTTATTTACCAGGTAACGCTTGAACAGGATGTTGCCCAGCATGGTGCCCTTCTGGTGTTTTCTGACGAACTCGTCGACGATCTTCTTCAGTTTCGGGCTGTTCTTGCGGAAGGCCCAGCCGATATTGCCACCGCTGTTGATGGTGATCTCGGGATGCAGTTTGATCTTGTCGAAGATCTGAGCCCATAATTTTGCCTTGTGGTCGTCGACAAACGTCATCGAGATCAGGCCGGCATTCACCATTTCCAGCAGGTCCGCATCTTCCAGGTATTCACTGGCTTCGATGATCTTGACCGGTGTTATGCCTTTTTTCTCGAAAGACCGGTTTAGCCTGATGAGATGCTCGTGGTAACTGCTCGAGGTGCGCACGTAAACTTCTTTACCGGAGAGGTCTTCGGGATTATTAACGGCTGGGGCGCCGAATCCGCTGATGAGGATCTCACTGACGTTCTTGTAGGACGGGTGGCTGAAATCGACCGTTTTTTTTCGTTCCTCGGTGATCGAAAGATTTGCAGCCGCGATGTCACCGCGGCCTTCGATCAGCCAGGGCAGGAGTTTGTCCCGGGGTACGGGCAGATAGACGACCTTTATCTTGCGTGTGCCGGTCTTCAGTTTCTTGTTGATGTATTTTTCGAACTCGAGAAGCGCATCGTATGACACACCCCTGATCTGCGCCTTGTCGAAAAAAAACAGTAACGGGTTGTCCACTACGAGCACGCGGATCTTGCGTCGCTCGACCATGCCGTCGAAATCACCTTTCCATGCCTTGTTTAACTGCCACTGCTCCATGAAATCATCAGAACTGTCTGTAGCGATTGCTGCAGGTGTGATCAGTACTGCTGCAGTAAGGAGCAGCAGGTGCATCCCAATGAAGCAGTCAATCAGGCGGGTTTCCCGCCCAGGGTCTTCTTCAATGAACTCAACGCGGATTCACTCAATCTGTTGGTTATTTACTGGTTTCACCCTCCAAATCCATGGCTTAGTCTGGAGTTTGCACACCGCGTCAACATGCAGATCATGGAACGTTTCAACGCCGAGGGCATTGACTTCGCCTTTCCTACACAAACTCTTTACCTGGCCGGAGACAGAAAACGCCCTCTTAGTAAGGAGCAGCAATCCGGGCCCCCATAGGTTTGTATCAAGCCTTTTGCAGTGGGTATTTCATCAAGGTGATTTGTCTCCATCCTATAGATTTTGATAAGCGGGAAGATTAACACAAGCTAAAGCGGACATAGATGTAATGAAAGAAATTATTGAATCGCCTATACTTGACTTGTACATAAGCGACAATTATTGAGAATATTATTAAGGTTGATGCTAATATAATTTGGTTATTAAATTATTAACAGTCGTAATTCTGATGTCCATGGCGGTTATTACTAAACTGTGGCAAGCAGAAGTTTATGCACTGGAGTCCGATACGATTGATCTTAAGGACGAAGATATAAGGCAGCAGGCTAATGCTGTCCTGGCTTTAATGGCATATTCAGTGGTGCCAGATATTACCACCAGTTCATTGTCCATATCCAATAACAATACTGGCAATCCAGGTTTTGCTATGGCACAGTTAGCTGGTGGTTTTACTCTTAACCGTTCAGTACCGCTCTATCTTGAAGGAGGTATTGCTTACAGTCAGTATGACCCCACATTTATTGCTGAAGAGGGTCGTGATGAACGATTGCTGCCGGTTGAATGGGACAGCCTGATGCTCAGCGGAGGCGTGGGTTGGGATTTTCCTTTATCCACTAAACTCAGCATTCGCCCTATCTTTAATTTTTCATTGGGCCATGTCAGTAGTGATCTGTCTTTTTTAAATGATATTCTGGATAGACGAACAAACAGTCAATCGTATAAGGAGGCAGACAAGGAAATCGATTTTCTTGATAATGGACGACTTAATGTGGTTGGTTATGGCGGTTCGGTCATGTTTGACTATGAAGACTACGCACCGGAAAGAGATATTGATGTTGAATGGCGGTTTACTAATGTGATACTCAAGAGTTACGGCAGCACGTCCGAGTTTGTGACAGGTAAAGCTGATGCCATCAGCACCAATCTGTGGGCTCGCTGGCGGGTCCCCAGCCGTTATAAATTACTACATCGGCCACTACGTTATGTTCTGGAAGGAGCACATACCACATTTTTTGGTGATCAGGCCGGAGTGCTTGGGTTTAATCATTTAACCTCAGTGGGATTGGGACTTGAGCTTGATTCCAGCGCTTATGATATCTTCATCAGCAGAACCAGATTGGTCGGTCGATATCTCTTGGGAAAAAATATTACAGGGTTCTCCATTGGATTGGCTGTCAGTTTTTAGAAAACCGTTCAATGACAACGGGTAGCATAACTTGTGTCAGTATCATTGATGCAATGCAGCTGTGTGATTTATCCAGGGCAATCAAAACGTAATTTGAAAAAATGAATGCCGAATCAAGATTTGATTTTTCTCATTTCAACACTAGACTTAATACAAAGGTTAAAATTAACTTTAAACTCACTGTTATCTATTTTGTGAATGTATTTTCATTATTGGCATATATAACAGTTAAATTATCAGGAGTTAACGATGAATAAATATCTAGTTAGCACAATCATCTCACTTGTTCTTGCCCTAACGTCTAACAGCGCTTGGTCAGACAGTTTTCAGGATACCATTGAGGTCTTCAGAAACGCCGGTGAGAGCGGCAATTTTTTTAATAATAGTTATGGATATGCTGTTTTTCCGACTGTAGGCAGAGCAGGCATTGGCATTGGTGGCGCCAGAGGCAACGGACGAGTGTATGTCAACGGCAAGCACGTAGCCAATACCACCATGACACAATTAACAGTCGGGCTACAACTGGGAGCTCAAGGCTACAGTATGATTGTCTTCTTCGAAGATGAACGCGCTTTCAAAGAATTCAGCAGTGGAAGTTTCTCGTTCAGTGCGCAAGCTAAAGCTGTTGCTATCACTGCCGGGGCATCTGCTACGGCTTCTACTACCGGCAGTTCTGCAGGCGCCAGCGGAGGAAGGAGCGATGCAACGACTGTCGGTGGGTATAACAGGGGATTGGCGATATTTACTGTTACCCGGGGCGGGCTAATGTATGAAGCAAGTGTAGGCGGGGCCAGATTTAGCTACACACCACTTTAATATTCTGAGTATACAGTATTTTAACAGCCCACATCGGCGCTAATCAATATCTCCAATAGCAGTTGATGTTAGAAACTAACTGAATAGGTCAATCATCACAAAGTATTTTAACACGCCGGATGGCGGCTTCTATCTGTGACTCAGTTTCTGCATCCATAAGGCGATCTTTAGCAGCCAGGCACCTCTCTGCATAGTTTGAAATTTCTGCTTGAATATCGCTATCTAGCGTGTTATTGGCAACGGCTTCACACAGTGCGTAAGAGACGCGTCTTACGTTTGCTGTACCTCTGCCGGCCTGCTCGACATTGACACAGTCACCGACTTGAATTTGAGTTTGATCAGTAACAACCTGAATACGTGCACCTGAATTAACTTCCACGGTATATGACATTCCGTTGAGACTGCCTTCTGCTGAGGATGCAATAATACCGCCCGCTGCAGCACCAATCAGTGTATTTCGTACCCTGCGGGATGAACTGTGCCGGCTGGAAGTAGTCGCATAACCAAGGATACCCCCAATGGCGGCACCGCTTCCAGCTCGGGATTGAAGATTAACCGGCTGAGCCTGCACAACACGTCCCGTTTGAATACTCATCGACTGACCAGTATGGGGTTGAGTGGTCTGACAGGCAGTAAGCATCGTGATCATGGTTGTGATCATAATGAATAAACAACAGTGACAGGTTAATTTTTTCATTGGATGATGTTTCCTCTTTTTTAGTAAATATTTTTGTTGTTGTTTTGTTGATATGACAACAGCATTCGTAAAACAACAAAGGCACTGCTCGCCGCGGCCAGATGCTTCAATGTGTGGCCGCTGATAACATCATTCAGTATTTCGAAGACTTCTGCATCAAAATATTCGAGTAACTTTGACATGCCATACCAGAACAATACCCATACAATATAATGTCCAGATATGTAGTGATAGTTGGGGAACAGATATAAGATAAAAGGCAGCATAATGACTGGATAAAATTGTACAAATGTGTAAAACCTGAGGTCTCCCCGCTGTAATTGTTCAGTATAATTCCAGTAAATAAGACTTAATATTCCAACAAGAATAAGCACCAGCAACAGCCAACCGTTACCGGCGCTAGCATTAATACGATCGGCGATGACAGCTGAAGTAAATGCCATAAACGCAATCGACATAGGCAGTCTATCCCACAAAAGACGTTCATTGGAGGGTTCCCAGTGATAATAGGCTGATCCTAAACTGACCAGCGCAACCCCAATAAAAAAAATGACATAGGGCCTGGCATCCCCCGATAATACAAAAATTTCGTGGCGATTTACCCCCAGGACAACAATAATTCCAAGTATACCGACCAAAGCAAAGCCGGCATTCGACACCACGTCGTTGAAATTTGGGATGCCAAACAACCAGCGTGTATCTGCGAACAGATGGTATCCGGGATCCTGTGCAATGGGTTCCATAAACAGAAGACCAATCAATCCAGCTAATAGTAAGCAGGAAAGAATTATAATGCGTTGTCTTAAGGATAGTTTATGGATCCTTGGCATAAAATTCTCGTTAGGGCAATATTGGAAAAATGTTCTTCCTCAGAATTACTCCATAAATGTCTAAGTCAATAGATGAGCATTTTGATGATCTCATTTGTTACAAAAGATAAGTAATTTAATGGTATCTTGCAAGATCTAAATTGAAAAAGTGCCATTAAATTCCCTATTCTTCATTGCAAAGAAATTTTAATTGCCCTGTTCTTAGCAGCAAAATCTTTTTTTAAGGAAATCAGTCTCATGTTGAAGCGCCATCCAGTGACAAACGTAATGAACTAAACTGTCTTGAATCCAAGGTCTGTTTTTCAAACTTTCTTTGGTGACGTACAATCATCAAATAATGAATAAAATATCAACAACTTTATAATAAACATCAATTTTACCTGGAATGACTCAATAGCATTGATTAAATCACGTACAAAATTCAAGCTGTTGTTAGTGCTTTTCTTATTGGTTGTTTCTGGTGTCTGGATATACCATACCGTCTACCGTTCATCAGGATCGGCATTGCAGCGAGCTGAATCATTTATATTTAACCGTATGACGGTGGCACAACTGGGGGAGCAGAGAAGTATGCGTTACTTCTTTGCTTCTAATCGGCAATTGAATGAAACGGGAGAAAATGATAGTTTAATCAACCGTTTTGGCAACCAGCGAGAATCAGAACTGAAGTTCGGTTTTTTCGATACCCGGGTGGAGCCCAATGTCTGTCTTGGCATGTTCATCAATCCCACTGAATGGTTTCAGAATGAAGAAATCAAGATAAAGCGGATGGAAACACTGGATGAGTCCTCTTTTATACAAAAAATGCGCAAGCTGGTACAGGATTCCCCAAGAAAATCTCTGCTGGTGGTGGTACATGGTTTCAAGGAAGCTTTCCCTTCTGCCCTGAGGAAAACAGCCTTTCTGGGGCATATCCTGGATATCAACTCACCCATTTTAGTGTTTGACTGGCCGGGAAACCAGGGGGCAGCGCTGAGAGGCTATCGCCGTGCCCGTAATATAGCAATCCAGTCAGGTGCTGAGCTAGCGAAAACACTCGAACTGATTAACCGAGAAGTTAAACCCGACAAGCTCTGGCTGATTGCAAATAGCATGGGCGGGCAGGTTGTGGCAGATGCATTCAGTCATCTGTATAAAAATCCTGAATTTGCAGATGCTGACATAGAACTTGAGGATGTCATATTAACCGCAGCGGATGTCGGCAACGATGATTTTAATGAACAATTTAAGCGTGAAATTGCTGCCATGACACGTAATCTTACCGTTTATGTTTCTTCTAATGACAGGCGGAATCGCATTAAAAGTGATAATAAAACGGGGCTCTCTAAACGGGGACTTAATCCTGTATAAGGAGCTTCTTAGGGTAACTTTTTACCCTATACTTTTCCCTTAAGGTCCAGTCCAGACAGCTAATAAGAGAATTGACTATCTGTCAGGCTGACGCCATTATCCAGCTCCTGGATAGCTATATACATTAGCGCCTGAGCCGCTGGTTCTTCTTGAGAAGCAATGAGTTCAAATGCCAGGCGACGCAGTTCGGGATCTTTTTCGCTGAATAATACCTGACCAAGCAGCGGGATTGATTTGCTTCCAGCTTCACCAAGTGTCTGAATAACATGATACCGAACCGAGGTGTCTTCATCGCCCAAAGCTGTCGCCAGGGCTGTAAATGCTTCTTCTCCTTCAATGCTGGCTAGCACGCTGATGGCCTCTCTTCTGACATTTATATCTACCAACATAGGTAGTAGCGAATTTAAAATAGGTACTGCGTCTTTTGGATCAAATTCATATAATTCATGAATGCTAACGGTCTGATCCTCGGGATCCAGTGCCATGAATTCTTCAAAGAACTGGTTGTTAGGTGCGAATTCAGCAGCTGCGCCATGTGTAGGGTAACTATTACTTCCAGTTGTGGTTGCCATCTCGGGCTCAAAGTCCCAGACTTTGGCTTGCTGTCTGACATATTCATCTGGATCCTGGAGAGCTATAGAGATTAACGCCTGAGCCGCTGGTTCTTCCTGAAAAGTAATAAGTTCAACTGCCAGGCGACGCAGTTCGGGATCTTGTTCGCTGAATAATACCTGACCAAGCAGTGGGATTGATTTGCTTCCAGTTTCAGCAAGTGCCTGAATAACATGATACCGAACCGAGCTATCTTCATCGCCTAAAGCAGTCTCAAGGGCTGTAAATGCTTCCTCTCCTTCAATGCTGGCTAGTACAGTGATGGCCTCTCTTCTGACATCTGTATCCTCATCCTGCAACAAAATTTCTCTGAGAAGGGCGATTGATTCTGATTGATAAAGCTGGTGTAAGTTATGGATGGCATTAATTCGGTTTCCAGGATCTGAATGTTCCAGTTCTTCCAGAATTTCATCTTCAGGAATGTTCCATCTAACTATCCCGGGTTTGATGTTATCATCAGCGCAAGACTTAATTGCTTTCTTAGCTTCTGCATCTCTTATGTGCCATTTACTGGGCATTTTTAATTCATGGACCACTGCCTCAACAACAGCTTGGTTTATCATAGAAGTAGTCGCAGGGAATGGGTAAGTGTTCTCGATGGGTGCAGTAGTATTGGATGGCCGAGTAATGGATATGTCTTGCTTAACATCGTGATTGAAGGTGAATATTGCCCAAACGAGACACACGATAGAAATTATAAAAAATAGCTGCTTTAATTTTATTTTGATGATGCCTATAAAGTTATTGCAGTTTACACTCGTTTCTGAAGTCATCTACATCACCGTATACAAATCCAGGCACTAGAATAAAATAGAGAAAAGCCAGATTTTAATGGCTTTTCTCTATTTTGGTTCAGTCTGCTATCAAACTCTACGACGGTACTGTTGCCAGAAGAGTATTCCCAGGCCCAATAGAGATAGTGCCAGAGCTGAAGGCTCAGGAACAGGTGTAGCTTCCCGGGTAGTGATTTCAAGGCTAGAAAAGATAAGGTTTGCTCCATTACTAATCGACTCGATTGGAGGATTAGGTCCGGGTAATGGGAACAGAGGGGTTACTAGACCTGGTTCCTGCAGGCTTAATGCGACAGTGGCCAGGCCGTCTGTCAAATCAGCAAAGATAATATTGGGTAATGCCAGAGAGTAAATGTCGTATTGTCCATCTGCTCCCTCACCAGCGGCCTCAAACAATAGGTTCAGGTCAGTCGTCAAGTCAGTTCCATCAAAAATAAAGGAATCAAGTTGATTACCTGAAGCTGAAGAATCATGATCTACAATACCGAAGGTAATGATTGCAGAAAGTATCGTATCAACGATGGGAACATAACTATGGTTCCATGATACATTGAAGAAGTCAGATGGTAGAATATCGTTACCATAACTTTGGTCGAACGGTGCCGGCTGCCCACTCTGTGCAGCCCCTACTAAGAAGACGGCGGGCGTATCACCATCGTTAAAACCTGGGGTTGAATTGCCCAGCGTGCTGGTGATAACCGTTGCCTGAGCTATACCGGTTAGACCCAGCAATCCCATTAATAGTAACAGTACTGTACCGCCAATCCATATCTTATTCATAAAGTGAACTCCTTGTTGTGTCTAGTATATTTTAAGGCTTCTTAACTTACCAAAGAAGCAAATAAACCGCTTAATTATCTTAAGTATGCAAATTTTGTACCCTATGTGCAATCAATAACTTAAGCAAGATTGATCAGCAATCTGTAAATTTTATTGACACATTCAATTTTGTATTTACACTGTAAAGGGAAGGCTGAACAATAGTTAACTTAAACTGCTGTTGAGATAAGAAAAAAATTGAACTAATTTTAGCGCTTATTATTAGATTTAAAAAGGAGCAATACCATGTCTGACCCTTTTATTGGCGAAATTATAATGTTCGGTGGCAACTTCGCGCCACGCGGCTGGGCCTTGTGTGATGGGCAACTTTTGTCTATTGCCTCAAATACAGCTTTATTCTCCATTCTCGGAACTACATACGGTGGTGATGGCAGAACCACTTTTGGTCTGCCCGATCTGCGTGGTCGTGTTGCCATGCATCAGGGAAACGGCCCTGGCTTGTCAAATCGCAGGCTCGGTCAAAAGGGGGGTGTCGAGGCTGTTACGTTATCTGAAACTCAAATTCCGTCACACAACCATGCTGCGAACTGTGTTGTTCCTGCCGGCAATACTAATGATGCGGTAAATAACTTTTGGGCCGATGATGCAGGTGTATCGTCAGGCACTTACCATAGCGGGCCAGCCACCAATCAGATGAATCCCAATGCGATAGGTAATACTGGCGGAGGACAATCGCATGATAATGTCCAGCCATTTCAATGCGTGAATTATATCATTGCGCTAACGGGTATATATCCGTCACGAAACTAAGCTTTAGTGCGAAATAATACCAAACCACTTGAGAAGTTGAAAAATTCGTAACTATTCAGCGTAATTTTGAAAACGTCCTTGACACCAGGAATTTGCTCCAGAAGACGCCGTAAATACGTCCATGTAGGCTTGAATGTGGCATCCATGCCACATACACTTCTTATGCAAACACCTGATATCAAGAACTTACGTATAAATCTAAAATACGCTGAATAGTTACAAAAATTCAACAGAAAATAATTCCTATAATGGAGAAATATTATGTTTAAGCGACGTGACTTTCTGAGAACATGCGCTGTTGGTAGCGCCGCAGTCATGGCCCCCTTTGGCTGGGTGGCTGCAGGCAGTAGTAATGCTGGTCTGTCGAAAGCAACATTCCAACTCCTTCATCACCATGTTTTTCGTTGTATGGATGGTAAAGGTGGTGTAATAAAACTTGAGTTGTCCGAAGTTCGTGATGGTCCACTGATGCCTGGACTCGAACAGTTTTCACTTGTGTTTAAAGAGGGGGCTGGTGCGGGAAGCGGACACTTGCAAGACGGCCTCTATCAACTCTATCATCCTGAAACCGGAACAACACTCCTTCACCTTGCGTCATCGGATACAGAGACAGGCCATTATGTAACTTACTTCAGTATGTTTACCTAATTGATTGATCATTCCTTCAACGCCTTGTGAGCGGATCACAGTGCTTCAAGGCAATAGGAATGCTTTTGCTCGGCACTCGATTTCGAGATAGATCCCGTTATCGGCGACCACCTGAAATCCCAGTCGCTGCCATAGACTCCATGCCTGGACGTTGCGTTTGTCCACGTGAGCTAAAATGGATTTATTCTCTTTGAACGCTTCTGTTTTTAAAGTACTGACAATGTGTGTGCCTATTCCTCTACCAGTCTTCTCCGCTAAAAGTGCAATATCGATCAAGACAAAGCAGTCCGTTCCCCTATCCACATAAAAGTAACCAATTGGTCTGTCATTGAAGATGACCAGACTAAAATCAGCGTTAGGATATTGCGTCTGGTACTGTAATTTCTGGGCATTAAACTGCATCTCCAGAATCTGCTGAAGCTGAGGTTGCTCAAGCTCTGCGTTTGCGAAACGCTCAGCACGTGAGCTAGCAAAAACACTAACAACAAATGCTTGATCGTTTGCACGTACAGGCCGAAGTTTTATTTGATTTTTTATGATCGACATTGAATCAGATTTTAACTATATTTTAAAACAATTATGTCTCATCAATTGATAGAATATTTCGCATCCAATCATCCACTTCTGCGTTAATAACTAAATGTACCCTATCTGACTTTCCCGCATTTATAACCCTGTGTGGCTCGGATAGACGTAAGTACCAACACTCACTTTCCCTCATGAGGATGCGCTCGTTATTTAGGTAAAATTCAACTCCTGAATTTGTTTTGATGGGAACATGCAGGCGAACTACGCCATCTTCAAAAGACAAATCATAGTCTCTATGTTCTTTGATTATTGAAACCGAAGCGAGTGAAGTGGTCAAGTCCTACCGGACACTTTTTTCAGAGAATTTTCATAGTTTATTGGTGACTGATCACCATTCGTAGTATGCAGCCTCTCAAGGTTGTAATACCTCATGTAAGCCGCAGCATCTTTATTCATATGTAAACGTCACGTCAATTAAAACCCACATTCACAATGAGCGTCAGCCAGGTCAGACTATGATCTTCAATTCGCAATCTGGAGACATAAATGATCCCACCACACTCAAAAGACGCTTTCATGAAGCAGCGGATTACTGGGGTCGGACCTGAGTAACTCACTGAAATAAAGAGCAAAACAACCCAAAACAATGATTAAGTAACGCTTAAAAGGTTATTTTCAAGGACAAAATGAATACTTTAAGGAAAAAGTGCTATGCCAAGAGCCAACCGATATTTTATGCCAAACTATGTTTGGCACACCCAGCACCATTGTCACAAAAAAGAATTTCTACTCAAGTTTGCATGTGATCGCCGGCGTTGGCGATACTGGCTTTTTGAAGCCAAAAAGCGATACAACCTTTGTGTTCTGAATTTCATAGTGACATCCAATCACATGCCTCTGCTGGTGAAAGATCGTGGGGACGGGGAGATCGCCAGGAGCATGCAGCTGATTGCGGGACGCACGGCGCAGGAATTTAACAGGCGTAAAACAAGAAAAGGGGCCTTCCGGGAAGATCGCTATCAGGCCACGGCAGTAGACACAGAAAACTATCTGGCCCGATGTATGACGTATATTGATTTGAACATGGTACGGGCGGGAGTGGTACGCCATCCCGGCGAATGGACAGAAAGTTTTGCTATAGGTGGATCTGAGTTTGTCGATGAGATAAAGATAGGATTAGGTGTGCCTGGAATGCAGCGCGAGTCAGTTGAAACCGAAAGGGGACATGTACTCAAAGAACCTCCGGCAACTTATGAGGCTGTTTTTATGGGCGAAATGGTCTGTTTAAGGGGAAATAACAGAGCTTAATCGAGAAAGATTGCATAGAAATCAACGTGTTGTGCTGGTCCGACCCCCACTGCCACCCACTGCCAGATGATAGGGATGGACTGCCTGTTCCTGATTATGAATTCAATCAATGTCTTTCCTGGTGAGCCATTAAACAATCTTCATTTTCTGGCCATACTTTAATGTTCTGCGAGTAGGGTATTTTACGTCTCGATACTGGGAAAGTTCAGTTACAAGCGAGCATGAGAGGCAATTGGATGGTGTTCTCTGAAATAATTCGGTCTATTTTGCATGTTCTTAATCAACAAACCAGGTCGATTTTTGATTTATGGATTGAAAAATATCATTGAATTTTCTATCATTTACTATCTGGTCGCGAATCTCATGATACATCATAGCGTCAACACCATGACGAAGGTCATTCGAAAACTGAATAAAGAAGGCCTTGAGATCACAGATGAGATGCTGTCCGCGTTGGCTCCCTATCGGCGAAATCACATCGATCTTCTCGGAAAATACCCGCTCCGAGTAGATCGGCGGAAGACTCGGCAGGCATTGAAATTGTTCTGATCAAATATTGGCCAGAAAGTTTGTACACCGGTGCGAAGTTGTTCTTCGTGGCCGCTTTTACATAAATCATGACCAACGCCCGTATGGGAAAATGTGGCCTGCCTGCGTATGATCTTCGTTGCAATATTCGGAATTAAACCTGTTGTAGCCTGGCGAAACTCGTTTACTGAGGCCGGTAACGTTAATAATCTGCAGAGTGGAGAAAACCAGTGGGCGAAGGATTGTTGTGGTACCGCGTAAATCGGAAGGTCTGGCGAAAATCCGCGAGTGTGCCAGCTGTAATAACATCCGCTCTCACATTATACCTGCTCTTCCTGGCGATGCCGCTGTTTGCCCTGGACGGTCCCGACCTGACCAGCACACTTATTGACCAGCGCATAGCTTCCCTGCGCCAGGAGGGTGCCACCGATTCAGATGAGACCCTGAAGACCTATCAATCCATAGATCTCTGGCTTAGCAGTACCCAATTGCATAAAAGCAATGCGGCCAGGTATATCGGGGAACTGACTGAGGCACCGCGACGTGAGGCCAGGATACAGGCGCGTCTCGATGCCATGGAGTCTGTGCAGGACGAGCACGAGGACCTCGCCACTCTGTCGGTGCAGGAGCTGGAAGCAGAACTGCTCCTGACCCAGAGCGCCACGCGTGATGCAAGGGTGGCACGGGACATCCTGGTCCGGCAACTGGCGGCGAGGGAGAGCAAGAGAGATTCTATACGCGAACGTCTGGATGAAATCGCCAGTCGTCTGGAGGCTATGACGACATATGGCGGAGTTGTCGACCCTGCCGCCGCGCCGTCGTTCGCCGAGGCAAGCCAATGGCTGGTGCGAGCGGAACAGGCGTCATTGCGGGAGGAGCGGCTGGCACTGTCGGCGCAACTTGACAGCCAGCCTGTTCGTTACAGCGCCATGACCGTTGAGCGCGCGGAACTGCAAGCAAAGATCGATAGACTGGTGCAGCGCACCAGACTATTGTCAAAGCGATTGCAAGATGAGCGTCTGACCACATCTGCACAAGACTCGCTGAACCTGGCAAGCGATAGCCCGGTCTATGGGTTCGCACAGGAGTACCAGGCGGAAAACGTGATTCTTCGTGACCAGCGGCTGAAACTGGAGTTGGATTTCACGAATCTCAGCGCTGAGCGGCAAGTATTGCGGCGTGCCAATCGCATACTAAACGAACGTTATGCAAGTGCGCGGCGAGTGGTGGAATTTGCCCACGAAAGCGACGATCTGGGTGAAGCGCTGGTGGCTTACTGGGAGGAACTCAACAGGCTGCGGCTGCAACAGCGGCGGCAAGGGATTTCCCGTCAGGTAGGGGATAGCGTTTTGAGCCGCATCCATCATGAGGAGAGTCTCGCGGATATGGTCAGCGCAACTGCCTACCTGAATAACGCTCTCAGCGATGCGGGGCTGAATCCGGTGAGGGTGTCGCGAGCGGAGCGCGAAGTCCTGCTCGAGATTTTGCTAACAAGGCGCGAGCTGCTGCGCAGTACCATCTCGATCGAGTCCGATGTCATTGATATGCTGAGCGAGCTTCAGGCAGGTTACGAGGAGCATTCGCAAACTATTGCAGAGTACAAGCGTTTCCTCGACCCGCTGGTACTTTGGGAACCCAGCGGCTCGCGCTTGTGGAAAACCGACTTCAAACACATACCCGAGGAAATGGCGGTTCTATTGCAAGCGGCGACAGAAGTCGAAGTTGCTTACCAGGCTCGCTTTTTCGGGTTTTTGTTTCTGGCGCTGATCCTGCTGCTATTGCATACCCGGCTGCGCGAATACCAGCACCGCCAGAATCAACTGATATCGCGACCGCGCGACGCATCTATCCGCTTTACCGTGCTGGCAATGATCGCCACTGCTCTGCGCGCGCTGCCAGCAGCGCTGATGGTGGCGGCACTGGCATCACTGTTCTCCGCGGACAAAGACATACTCTCTGTGGCCTTGACCGCTGTTCTGTATAGCGTCGCTGCCTGGCTATTTACTGCGAAGCTCCTGGGCATGCTATGTGAACAGGACGGGGTAGCGCGTAAACATTTTCAATGGAACGCACAGCTATGTGATCGCTTGAAGCGTGAAACCCAGTGGTTTTTACGCTGGTTGCTGCCCGGCCTCGCGGTGGCTGCGGTCCTGTATCGCCTGCATGGCACTGCACCACTAATGGGTCGCCTGGCGATGTTGGCCATTACTCTCTGGATTGCTATACATATTGCGCGCGCGCTCATCCACGCAGTAAAGGCCAACGGTCAGGGAAATACTGTCGACCTTCAATGGCCGCTTTCAACTCACACTGGCGCTGTTTTTCTTTGCCGCGTCTATCGGCGTTGTGTTCGGATTGCGCTTGTCAGTGATTTTCGTAATTAACACGGTTATGGATACCCTCCAGGCCGGTATCGCGCTGGCAATCGGCTACAGCTTTTTGCTGCATTGGTTGCAGCTTGCGCGCCGCCGCCTCCGCTTTGAGGAACTGCTACAGGCGCGGGAGGCTCAATCAGAGCAGCCTCTTTCAGAGTTGGGAGTCGTCGACGAAGACCAGGAAAACCTTGCCGAACTCGGCGAGGAAACCAGGGAGTTACTGAATGCGGCGGCTATCGTTGTCGCCCTGTCGGTGCTGTTTTACCTGTGGGCTCCTATTCTGCCCGTGTTTGATGCGATGTCTGCGGTTACCCTATGGACCTCCACCGTCATAGTTGAAGGCGTGGCCACCGTCCACCGTATCACACTGGCAATTGTCGTCTTCGCCACCCTGATGTTAGGCGTTACCATATACGCCGCGCACAAACTGCCGGCGTTGGTGGAGTTGGTATTACGTTCGCGCACGAACGTTGCGGCTGGCACGCGCTATACCGTCAGCACCCTCTTGAATTACATCATTCTTGGCGTTGGTATCCTGGTGGCTCTGTCCAAACTTGGCCTGGACTGGTCGAAGCTACAATGGCTGGTAGCCGCGCTGGGTGTCGGTATCGGGTTCGGCTTACAGGAAATCGTTGCCAATTTTATTTGCGGGCTGATTATCCTGTTTGAACGGCCGATCAGTGTCGGTGACATTATCACCGTGGGTGACCAGGATGGCGTCGTAACCCGGATTCGCATCCGGGCGACCACTATACGCGACTGGGATAACAAGGAACTGGTGATACCCAATAAGGAAATCATCACCGGCCGCCTGCTCAACTGGTCGCTCACGGATACCCGGCTGCGACTTACAGTGCCGGTAGGTCTCGCCTACGGCAGTGATGCCGCGCTGGCGCTCAAGATCCTGGCTGAAACGGTTGCAGATGACGAGCGGATCCTTAAGGATCCTGCGCCATCTATTATCTTCAGCGACTTCGGCGAGAGTTCCCTGAACATGGTCTGCCGCTTCTATATCGACAATGTCGATAACATGTGGCCCGTGAAGACAGCGCTGCACCTGGAAATCTACCGACGTTTCGAAGAAGCCGGCATCGTCATCTCGTTCCCACAGCGCGACGTGCACCTGGACAGCGAGAAGCCATTGCGCATCTCTATCGACCCGGGTCCACAGCCCAGCACGTAGTGGCGCAAAAGCCGCGCTCAATCAATGCTCAGCACGGTACTTGGACTGGCTACCCTATTGTTTCTCCGCCTGGATACCCGGTGGTTCCCTGCTGTCATTCTGTCAATGGCCAATAAAAGTGATCCACCTCAGACAAATTTTTTTAACGATTGAGTTTATTTTTTAACCGATAACTCTCACCTCGGGGCGGATTACTGGGGTCGGACCTGAGTAACTCACTGAATTAAAGAGCAAAACAACCCAAAACAATGATTAAATAACGCTTAAAAGGCTATTTTCAAGGACGAAATGAATACTTTAAGGAAAAAGTGCTATGCCAAGAGCCAACCGATATTTTATGCCAAACTAAGTTTGGCACATCACGCACCGTTGTCACAAAAAAGAATTTCTACTCAAGTTTGCACGTGATCGCCGGCGTTGGCGATACTGGCTTTTTGAAGCCAAAAAGCGATACAACCTTTGTGTTCTGAATTACATAGTGACATCCAATCACATGCCTCTGCTGGTGAAAGATCGTGGGGACGGGGAGATCGCCAGGAGCATGCAGTTGATTGCGGGACGCACGGCGCAGGAATTTAACAGGCGTAAAACAAGAAAAGGGGCCTTCCGGGAAGATCGCTATCAGGCCACGGCAGTAGACACAGAAAACTATCTGTCCCGATGTATGACGTATATTGATTTGAACATGGTACGGGCGGGAGTGGTACGCCATCCCGGCGAATGGCTTATGAGCGGTTATCATGAGATACAAAGTCCGCCAGTACGCTATGCGGTGATAGATCAATCCGCATTGCGGGACGTATTTGGTTTCAGGGATCCCATACAACTTCGCCAGGCGTGTCGGGAATGGGTTGAAGTGAGTTTAGAATCTGAACAACACATTCGAAATGGCGAATGGTCAGAAAGTTTTGCTATAGGTGGATCTGAGTTAGTCGATGAGATTAGGTAGGATTAGGTGTGCCTGGAATGCACCGCGAGTCAGTTGAAACCGAAAGGAGTCATGTACTCAAAGAAGCTCCAGCAACTTACGAGGCTGTTTTTATGGGCGAAATGGTCTGTTTAAGGGGAAATAACAGAGCTTAATCGAGAAAGATTGCATAGAAATCAATGTGTTGTGCTGGTCCGCCCCCCACTGCCGTCCGGTAAAAATGCCCATCTAATACAAATGGGAACGTTAGATTCTATTTTGTAATTCCACATCTTGTGATAAAAAAACAGCAGACTTAAATTTTTCTGACTCGGAATATTCGCCCTTTTAGTTTTCCCTCACTTATTTTTCTCAGTGCATATTCAGCAACATCACGATTCACAGCAACATAAGCTTTATTAGGAAATAATTGAATTTTACCGACTTGTTTACCTGCAATACCATTTGCTCCGGTCAAAGCACCTAAAATGTCCCCCGGTCTTAATTTCTGTTTTTTTCCGCCATCAATTTGCAAAGTCACCATAAGTGGTTGATAGGTTGGCTTATCCAGTAAATTAATTGGAGGAAGTGACTCAGGCTCAATAGTTTGCTCTAAATAATCTTCCAATTTTGCTAACTTAAAACTTTCTTTCTCTGTAATAATGGTCAGAGCAATACCTTTGTTACCTGCTCTTCCTGTGCGACCAATACGATGCACATGCACCTCAATCTCACGGGCTATTTGATAATTAATAACGGCATCCAGAGACTCAATATCCAGCCCCCGAGCGGCAACATCGGTCGCAACAAGAATTGAAATACTCTTATTCACAAAGCGAACCAGTGTTTGATCACGATCTCGTTGTTCCAGATCACCATGCAAAGCCATCACACTGAACCCAAAGTAGCTGAGTTCATCAGCTACTTTTTGAGTTTCAATCTTGGTATTACAAAAGACAACGGCTGATTCCGGCTGATAGTTTTGCAATAATAGTCGTAATACGGTCAGACGATGCGCATTGTCATCTGCTTTGAATAAATGTTGCTGAATCGTAGAATTATCATGAGTTGATTTAACCTGAACAGTGACAGGTTGTTTCATAATACGTTTAGCAATCGCTTTTATTTGATCAGGAAAAGTCGCGCTAAACATTAATGTTTGTCGGTCTCTTGATATTCGATCAATGATATTATCCAATTGGGATTGGAAGCCCATCTCCAACATACGATCGGCTTCATCAAGAACCAGAAGATTCACATCGTCTAGTTTAAGAGTCCCTTTACGCAGATGATCTTCAATTCGACCTGGCGTACCGACAATAATATGAGCGCCGTGCTCTAATGATCCAACTTGAGGGCCAAACGGCATTCCACCACAAAGTGTTAATACTTTGATATTATGAATGGAACGCCCCAGCTTACGGATCTCTTTGGCCACCTGATCGGCCAGTTCGCGAGTAGGGCAGAGTATTAAGGACTGAATTCGAAAGCGCTTCACATTGAGCTTTTCTAATAATCCCAAACCGAAGGCCGCCGTTTTTCCTGAGCCGGTTTGCCCTTGGGCAATAACGTCTTTTCCCTTTAGAATATGCGGCAGACTTTGTTCCTGAATGTGAGTCAGTGACTTGTATCCCAAAGTCGAGAGATTATCAAGCAGGGCTGGATGTACATTTATGGATGAAAAATCAGTCTGGCTCAAGGGGTGTTATCCTTTGTTTGTGCGGTATTTAATCAATTATTGTGAGAGAATAACATTCAGAAACAATTCTATCACAAAATACCATATTTCATTTTATAGCTCTTAACAATACATTGGATGGACAAACGCCAGAAGAAAAATTAGCTGAACCCAGCGCTGAAGTACTCTCATTTAATCATTATTGATGCATAGATCATTTATACCTCAATTAAAATTCTAGCTCACTAGGGGCTGTTGATCTTTTGTGTTTATAATTTAATCACCTTACATGGGAAGCCACATTAAACAACAGCCTAAGCCACTGTGCTGGCATAATTTCTTTCCAGTTTGTCATAGCGAGTTGCTATTGCACGGTAATGCTTTAACCTGGCAAAGGTATTTTCGAGCAAATGCCGATATTTGTATAAACAGCCGTCTATATCCTCATTAGCCATCCTGGAATTCAGTTTTCTCGGTATGACCGGCACTGCTTGCTTGCCCCCTGTGTCAGGATAGTTGTCGCCCTTAATTTTTTAATTTAACAGAAGGGGCAGAGAAAAATGAGATGCGATACTATTTCGAAGAATTCAAAGAATCAATGATCAAACTCATGATGCCGCCGAATGCTGTATTTCATTGCTTTGTTCTGGTTCTATTGACTGAGCGCATCCTTACAAAAACATCCTGTTTTTTATATCGATCAAATAAACTCGATGGTTGGGTCAAAGGCAAATTTCTGTTAGCATGGTAATCATTATTCTGTCAACAAAGACATTTACCTGAAAAGAGTTTGATGTTCTCATGAAATTACTGGTACGTAATCTTGCACGCAGCATTACAGAAACAGAAATTTTGGCGATGTTTGAAGCTCACGGCAAAGTACAATCCTGTCACCTGATTTTGGACAAACAGACCAACAGCTCCAAGGGTTTTGCTTTTGTAGAAATGCCCAAACCAGGTGAAGCCAAAGCTGCAATGAAGAGTCTTAATGGAAAAGAGATTGCAGGCCATCGTCTGCGTGTTAAAAAATCAGAGTCAAAATAAAGCATGTCAGGAAACTTTATTATTTTCTACTTCCATTTGAACACAGATTTGGCTTTACCTTCTATTGCGATATTCAAGCTGTAATCCTTTTAAAAAATGACGCAAAATTTGATCCTTGCACTCACGATAGTGCTTATGACCGGGTTTGCGGAAAAAGGCACTGAGTTCATGTTTGCTCATCTCAAAGTCAGCTAAAGCCATTATAGCCAGAACATCTTCAGCCTTTAAATTCAGGGCGATTTTTAATTTCATAAAAATAAGGTTGTTGCTTAAATGTTTTTCTGGTGCGCGTTGCTGGCCATCTTTTTTACCTCGATTATCATTAATCAAACCATTTAAAAAGGTTGCCAGTTCACTATCAGACAATTTCAGACAGTCAGGATCCTCCTCTTTTTTTAACCAACCACTGATCTGTGCTCGTGTGACCGTATGATCGGCAAAGGCAAAGATCGTAATCATTTTTGCATCATTAAAATCAAAGATATAGCGCACTCGACGCAAGACATCATTATTCGTCACAAAGAACCTTCCTAATTTAAGGGTGATTAATCAATAACGATCCAATCAAGGGAAAATTTTCCAATAGTCAGAAAGGGTACTGTCAAGTTAATTGGCTATGAAAGATAAATGATGCCATATTTTTCCAATGAAACCAAAAACTATTTATTCAGGCCATCGTTATCCGAAAGAAATTATCAGTCATTTTGTCTGGCTTGATCATCAATTCACATTGATCTTTCGTAATGCTCCCGTCAATTATAATTATTGTTAAATTGTCAGAAGGGTCGAATGCTGTCGGGTTAGAAAATTTTCTTGCATTCAATTTTGAACAATTGGAAATGTCCGCTATCTAGAGGTAAGGCGGAGAACTGCTCTAACTCGTAATAGCCGCTATAGTGACATAACTGCCATTCACTGAATTTTACCCAGATATGGCTATCATACTTATAATATATTACCTATCATCTAATGCTGTCTCGTTAAAAATATTTCATACAATTGGTTGTAAAAAGAATCAAGTTGGACTATAAGATATAAAGCTCTATAAAGATGTTAGGTTGCTTACTAGAAGCCAACGAATTTACTTTTTCTTTATTTAAATAATATAAGAAGGTCTAAGAATTGCCTAACAAAGTAAAAATAAGTTAATTTCTACATCTCATTTACTAAATCATCCAGGTACCAATTCATGTCAACAAAAGACATCAAAAAACTTTTAGAACTTGCAAAAATTCAATTTGAAACGGCAAATGCTCAAATTGAAGCTGCAGTTCTTCATGAAAAAATTGTTACCGCCCAAGCAAGAGCTCAGGCTGAAACGACAAGAGCAAAAGCAGAAGCTGTAAAAATTAAATCAGAAGCCTTGAAAGTGAAGGCTGAATCTCAGGCTAAAAACGCTTTGTCTCAGGAAAATATTAGGGAAATGGAGCAGAAATTGCTTGACGCAAAAACCCAGGTAGAAGAATATCAACAAGAGATTACCACACTCAAAGAAAAATTTTCCACAGAACTCGCTCAGGAAAAACAACGAGCTGCCAAGGAAAAAGAAAATTTAATACAGCAGCAAGATAATGAAATAAAAAAAATAAAAGAAGCGGCACAGGCTGACATAAATAAAATTAATTCAGAAAACACGGTTAAAATAGCAGAAATTGAAGCTAATTTTCAGGGGAAATTAAAAAAAATCCAGGATGAAATTCAAGAAGAAGCCAAATTACAAGCTGATACTGCAAGAGTACAGGCTGATACAGCTATCTCCCAAGCCAAAACAGCTGAAGCTCAGGCGAGTACAGCAGAAGCTCAAAACCGTGCCAAGTCAAAAATAACCCAAGCTGAATCAGAGTTGTTCAATAAACTCAAAGAAAAAAAAGCATTAAACATTGATTTAGCCCCAGTAAAAAAAGCTATCAAAGAAGCCAATGAGGCGTTAGCTCAATCTTCACAACAAAATAAAAATGAAACTAAAAAAGAAAAAATATCAGTTAAAAAATCAGTTGCTAAAAAATCAACCATAAAAAAATAATCTGTGGTATGCACTTGACTCATGTGACTACAAAATATAGTGGCTGATACCGGAATTCAATCTGATGGACGGTAAGGATTCGCGTAAAAGCACCAGATTAAAATTATATATTATTGATAATAAAGATGTTTTACGAAAACATCTCATTACACCAGTAACAGAAATAACAAAACGAAAATAAATAACTTACGAAATATACTGGCAATTTTACACGTTTCCAAGCCCCAGCCATCCCACATTTATTGATAAATGAATACTCTCTGTAAATACGTAAAAGCTTTATGAGCGACGTTCCGTCTCCATGAACATAATCACTTTGGGTCGTAACGAGCGTTTCCAAATATTGTATTTATTCAACTCGAAATTATAAAAATTCAAATTTTGTGGTTAACCTCAAACGACAGGAATTGGTGAACTCCAGGCAATCGATAAGCCAAATAATCCCTATCTGCAACAGCTGCATATTCTGGACGATCATGAACACCAATTCTGGCTCATCATGAACACTCATTCTGAACCATCGTGAACACCTATACTGACACAGGGGGTATCCAGCAGGCGCAGAGACAATCGTTAATGGTAGCTCAATGCTGTGTTCGAGGTTGGAGTAGAGAGCATCACGGAAGATATAGTCTTCAGTGACAGGTGAACGATAAAGCTTGGTACGATTAATTGGAACAGTATATTGCGATTTATTCATGAATTTCAAATATTTGATTTCCTTAAAGACGCTATATATTATTTGTACCGCATTGACACCTTTTTTACCGAAACCTTAGCATATTTTGTATATCCTGAATTCAAGTCATAAGTGCATCACCGGTTAAGTCTTCTTGCTTGATCCCGGTCAGATCTTCAAAAACTTCATTGGGCGTTTTGAATTCCAGACATTTTCTGGTGCTAAATAAACCAAACCCCAGTTATTGCGAGCACGTACACTGTATCAGGTATGTTAATTACATCCTTCACCTAAAACTAAGGGTGTCACACAATGTAGGGCTCATTATGAAATCTATTATCCCACAATGAGTACAGAGCATAATATCATTTATCCAATCAATAATTTAAGCCTTTTGCACCATTATGCATCATAGTTAAGGTCTTTTATCTCCTTATTCAAATCACAAATTTCATCTTTTTAACAATGTCGTAAAAGCCGCTTCGTACTCATTTCGAACATATGAAAAACATTCTGGCTAGAAGTTTTTGATTATTGTCAATGGCCGCTTTTTAGAAATACTACAATAAAGATTTTTTCCATCAATCGCTGTAATAGGTCCAGGCTGTGTGACAACTAAAATGTAGTTAGTATTTGTAAAGGTTCCAGCCTTATTGAGCCAAAGTTTTGGGCCATTATTTAATAAATAGCATTTCCTGATAAGTTGGCAATGGCCACAAATCATCGGCTACTAAACCTTCCAGGTTATCGGCATAGCGGCGTGCTGAGTCCATTAGACCGCAAATAGTCTGTGCACAGAATTGCATATGCTCTTCTTCTGAGGCAAAATCTTCCTTTTGAATTGCCTCGTTCAGTTTGTCAACAGCGCCCATCATACCCTTGATGGCATCGGCGATCTTTTCTGCCGTTTCCTTGCCAAGCTCAATACCCATTGCTGCCGCACTACTATGGGCCATTGCCAGTTCAGAGACATAGCGCGTAGCTGCGGGGTAAATCATGGTTTCTGCCATGCTGACGACCAGTTTTGCCTCAACCATAATCGCCAGAATATACTGTTCGACATAGACTTCATAGCGGCTTTTCAGTTCAACGGGGCTTAGCACTCCGGTCTCTGAAAACAGCGTTTCGATAAGACTTTCTTTGAGTACCGGCAAGGCATCTGCCGTGGTAGGGATATTTTTTAAGCCGCGTTGTTCAACAGCCATTTGATGCCATTCGGCAGAATAGCCATCACCACCAAATACGGCGTTGCCATGTTCATCCATAAGCACTTTTAACACAGCAAGAATGGCGTCATTCAGCTCAGTGCCTTTGTCAAGTTCCGCTTCCAGTGAATCTGCAATCCAGTTTAGTGAGTCCGCCAGTATAGTGTTCATAATGATCAGCGGGCCAGCCACTGACTGGTTGGAGCCAACGGCACGGAATTCAAAGCGGTTACCAGTGAAGGCAAAGGGTGAGGTTCGATTTCTGTCGCCCGCGTCCTTAACAAAGGTGGGGATTGCTGACAGACCCAGATCCATAATACCGCCTGCTCCAGAACTTTTCAGATCACCCTCACTGATCTGCTTATAGACTTCTTCCAACTGAGAACCAAGATAAACTGACATGATGGCGGGTGGTGCTTCGTTTGCACCCAGCCTGTGATCATTACCCGCAGAGGCAATGGCAGCACGCAGCAGAGGGCCATACATATGGACACCTCGAATGACAGCACCACAAAAAACCAGAAACTGAATGTTACTATGTGGTGTGTCACCCGGATCCAGCAGGTTGCCCTGAGTTGAATTACCTACCGACCAGTTCACATGTTTACCGGAACCGTTAATGCCTGCAAATGGCTTTTCATGCAATAGGCAGGTGAAGCCATGCTTTTTCGCAGTGCTTTTCAGAATCGTCATCAACATCTGCTGGTGATCAGCTGCAACATTTGCCGCTTCAAAAAAAGGTGCTATTTCAAATTGTCCGGGGGCAACTTCATTGTGACGGGTTTTGGCAGGAATACCCAGGCGGTAGAGCTTTTCTTCGACATCCTGCATATAGACCTGAACACGTTCAGGAATGGCACCAAAATAGTGGTCATCAAATTCCTGGCCTTTTGCGGCGGCTTTTCCAAACAGGGTCCTGCCGGTTAATAAAATATCTGGACGGTTTATGGCGAAGTTAGTATCCACCAGGAAGTATTCCTGTTCAGCTCCGCAGCTGGAGTTGAGCGAAGCAATATCTGTCTCACCCAGCAGGCCGAGCACCCTTTTGGCAGCCTTGTCCATTGCCGAGTTGGATCTTAATAAGGGCGTTTTTTTGTCCAGTGCTTCTCCTGTCCAGGAGATAAATACGGTTGGAATACACAGGGTTTTACCATTGTCGGTGTGTATTATATAGGCCGGACTGGTGACATCCCACGCGGTATATCCACGCGCTTCAAAGGTGTCGCGGATACCGCCGTTTGGAAAAGAAGAACCGTCGGGTTCGCCTTTGACCAGCAATTTACCGGTAAACTCAGAAATGGCTGAACCATCACTTTCAGGGATAATAAAACCATCGTGTTTCTCAGCCGTTGCTCCCGTCAAAGGGTAGAAAACGTGCGAGAAATACTGAGCGCCTTTTTTGAGCGCCCAGTCTTTCATGGCTGAAGCAACGATGTCGGCAACGGTGGCATCAAGTTCAGCACCTGACTGGATGGTTTTTTTCAGTGATTTAAACACGGTTTTCGGCAGACCAGCCTGCATTTTAGCCAGATTAAAGACATCTGTTGCCCATATACTGTCCAACGGCTGAGGCTCTTTTGGGGGGAGTGCTTTCCTGTTAATCGTTTGATTGATTGCTTGCATTCGGGCTGCATTTTTACTCATGTTTATTTCCTTTTTTAACAATAAAACGGATATGTGTTGCAGGTATGGCCTTATTAACTTTCTTTTCACTAAAAACGCTTTGGCGTAAAAATATAACCTAATAGGTCAGATATTTATAATGACTATCATCATATGAGCAAAGCATAAACAGTAATACAGCAAGCAGTATGCCAATTCATATACAGAGCGTGTTAAACATTTCCTCACATAGCGTTCTGTTGATAGGACCAGATACGGCACCTAAAAATTATTTGCCTTATAAATCAGTTGATTATTTTTTTTTCGGAACTAAAGCTTCAGACCTTGGGCACACAGATAATACGTTTGTTGAGCAGGATTAGCTATAAAGGTAAATTTTATTGCATACACTTTAATTTAATTTAAAGTCAGGTTATTGCACCAGGTTTGAACAATCATGCACAAAAGACAGGCAAACAGGCCCAAGATACAATTCCCAAATCTGAAGCAAAAGCCTTATTGGGGTAGGTTCACATAGCGGCCTATCCATCTGATAACGTAATCAAAAACAGGCCTGTCAGCATTAGAATTGAAACGACAAATTAATGTTTCTTATAATACCGCCTGCAGTATAAAGCAGAAAATCATGCAAGTAATGAAAGAGCGTGATGATAGTCAACCACTGTCAGGCACGATTCAACTGGATGATGTTTACTGGGGTGGTGAACACCATGGTGGTTCAAGAGGGAGAGGTTCACAAAATAAAATACCATTTGTTGCTGCGATATCAACCAATGATAAGGGGAATCTAGTTGCCATGAATATGAATGTGGTCAAAGGTTTTCGATTGAGTGAGATATCCAGTTGGTCACAACAGCATTTGCAGCCCGGCAGCAGGGTTATATCAGATGGTTTAGCTTGTTTTTCAGCCGTAAAAGTGGCTGGCGTGCCTACACGAAAGCATTGTAACCGCCGGCGGATTTCAAAGTGTGACCAAAGAAGAGTTTACCTGGGTAAACACTATGATAGGTAATGTTAAAAATGCCATCACTGGGACTTGTCATGCGATTAAAGCACAACATCTGCCACGATATGTTGCCGAGTTTTGTTATCGATTTAACCGACAGTTTCATTTAGAGGATATATTGCCACGATTTGCATATGTTGCTCTGCGAACGCCCCCGATGCCAAACAAGCTCCTGAATCAGAGCAATACGCGATACGGTAATTCGCTTTGCGCGGCTCAATGGCGCGAGAACGTTGCTTGCTATTGATGGCAGTCGGTGCAGCGGCTGCATCATCTGCCTTATTCCTGCATCTCCTTGTCGAGCCGCTTGCGGGTGTCACCGGGCGATCCGGTGTTCTGCGCGAGTTTGTCGTAAGCCACCGGCACCACGAACAGGGTAAACAGCGTCGCCGCCATCACCCCGCTGAGAATCACGGTACCGATCACCAGGCGGGTCTCGGTGCCGGCACCTGATGAAAGCAATAGCGGTATCGAACCGGCTATCGTGGTGATGCCGGTCATCACGATCGGCCGCAGGCGCACGCCGGCGGCCTCGAACAGGGCGTCATGAAAAGACCGTCCGGCGTCGCGCAGCTGGTTGGCGAACTCGACGATCAGAATACCGTTCTTGGCCGAAAGACCGATCAGCATGATCAGACCGATCTGACTGTAGATATTCAACGACTGGCCGGTCAGATACAACCCGAGCAGTGCCCCGGCCATGGCCAGGGGCACCGTCAACATGATCACCAGCGGGTGCAGCCAGCTTTCGAACTGTGCAGCCAGCACCAGGTATACGACCACGATGCCGAGCAGCATGATGAACAGAACCGAGCTGCCGGCAAACTTGAAGTCCTGTGACTGGCCCTTGTAGTCGATGATGACCTGATCCGGCAGGTGTTCATCGACCAGTGTTTCGAGGTAGGTCAGTGCCTCACCCAGAGACAGCCCTTCGGCCAGATTCGCCTGTAGCGTGATTGCACGCACGCGATTGTAGCGATTCAGGCTGATGGAATCGGCAAATTCTTCGATACGCACCAGGTTCGATAGCGGGATCAGTGCATCGGTGCGCGCCGAGCGGACGTAAAGGTTCTCCAGGTCGGTGGGTGTACGCTGGGCGCTGCGTTCACCTTCGACGATGACATCGTATTCCTCACCCGCATCGATATAGGTGGTGACCCGGCGAGAACCCAGCATGGTCTCCAGTGTGCGGCCAATCGTGTTGATGGTTACACCGAGATCAGCGGCACGATCATAGTCGATGACGAATTGCAGTTGCGGCTTGGTTTCTTTGTAGTCCCAGTCGAGACCGACCAGCCCCGGATTGTTCTGCTCGATCTGTTTTCGCAAAATGTCGCGCCATTCGGCCAGCTCCTGATAAGTGCCGCCGCCGATGACAAACTGCACCGGTTTCTGCAAGCGCCCACCGAAACCCTGTCTCATCACCGGAAATGCACGTACACCCGGCAGGTCAGCCATGCGCTTGCGCACATCGGCCATGATCTCCCACGCCGAACGGCGTGATGACCAGTCGCTGAGCACGTTGATCACGATGCCGGTGTTGAAAATCTCATAGTTGCCGAAAGCACGCGGTGCTCGCACCAGCAGGCGCGAGATCTCACCGTTCTCGACCAGCGGCATCATACGTGTTTCGATTTCGGTCATGTACTCGGCGATGTACTGGTAAGAGGCACCCTCGGGGCCCGACACCAGCAGAAAAAACGCACCGCGGTCTTCCTTGGGCGCGTATTCCTGCGGGATGTGTTGCAGTAACCAGGCCGAGCCTGCCAGAATCGCAGCAAAGGCCGCGGCCATGATCCAGGCGTGCCGGAGCGCCCCGCGTAATAGTTTCAGATAGCCGTTGCGTATTTTTTTGAATCCACTGTTAATCTTTTCGCTGAGCCAGCCCTGGCGTTCCACCGGCGGCAATATCTTCGACGCCAGCATCGCCGACAAGGTCAGTGCGATAAAACTGGAGAACGAAACCGCAGCGGCCATGGTCAGCGCGAACTCGGAGAACAGGCGGCCGAGATCACCCTGCAGGAAAGCAATCGGAATAAACACGAACACCAGTACCACTGTGGTGGCGATCACCGCAAAGCCAACCTGGCGCGTGCCGCGAAAGGCCGCGACCAGCCGGGTCTCACCGTGTTCCTCCATGCGTCGATGTATGTTCTCCAGCACGACGATGGCGTCGTCCACCACCAGGCCTATCGCCAGCACCAACGCAAGCAGGGTGATGATATTGATGGTGAAGCCCAGCGCCAGCAACACGGTGAAGCTGGCGACCAGCGATACCGGCACCGTCACCGCCGGCACCAGCATCGCTCGCACACCGCCAAGAAACAGGTAGATCACCCCGATCACCAGCATGATCGCGATCGCGAGTGTCTTGAACACCTCCCGGATCGCGCCCTCGATGAACACCGAACTGTCATAGCTCTGCTTGATTGCCATGCCTACGGGCAGGGTGGGGTTGATGCGTTCGGCCTCGGCCTTGGCCGCCTGCGCCACCGCCAGCGTGTTCGCCGTGGACTGCTTGATGATGCCAATACCGACCATGGGTTCGCGATTACCGCGGAAAAACAAGCGGTCTTCGGCCGCACCGCGTTCGACCCGGGCGACATCACCGAGCCTGACCAGATAACCGCCCTGACCCTGGCCGAGCACCAGCTTGCTGAAATCCTCGGCAGAACGGAAGTTGCGTTTGATGCGCACGGTAAACTGGCGTTCCTCCGAATCGATACTGCCTGCCGGCAGCTCGATGTTCTCGGCCCGCAGCGCAGCCTCGACATCGGCCACGGTCAGGCCGCGCGCGGCCAGGGCGCGTCGGTCGAGCCAGATGCGCATCGCGTAGACCTGGCCACCGCCGACGCGTACCCGCGCGACGCCCTCCAGTACCGAGAAACGATCGACCAGGTAACGCGACGCATAGTCGGTTATTTCAGGCACCGACAGGCGGTCACTGACCAGGTTGAGCCACATGATGACGTTTTCATTGCTGTCGACTTTCTGTATTTCAGGGGGGTCGGCCTCGTCCGGCAGCTCAGCGAGCACGGCAGAGACACGATCACGGATGTCATTGGCGGCGGCGTCCACATCGCGGTTGATCGAAAACTCGATACTGATGACCGAGCGGCCATCCTCACTTTGTGAATCGATAAAACGTATGCCTTCGACACCGGCAATACGGTCTTCGATGAGTTCGGTAATGCGCGTCTCCACCACATTCGCAGCGGCGCCAGGATAGATCGTCTCGATCGACACCACCGGCGCATCGATATCGGGGTACTCGCGCAGCGGCAGACGATCGAAGGATAACAGGCCAAAGGTGACCAGCAGCAACGACATCACCGCGGCCAGTACCGGTCGTGTGATTGCGATATCTGACAGGATCATGGTTGCTGATCTACTGCAGGTTTTTCGAGCAGCTGGTGCAGGCCAGTGGTGCCATCGTCAATGGCACGAATGCTCACCTTGCTGCCAGGCCGAACCTTGAGCGTGCCATCGGTGATCACCCGCTCACCAGCACTCAGACCATCGACTACCTCGACCTGGCCCGGCCGTCGCGTGCCGATCCGCACTTCGCGGCGTTCGACCGTGTTGTCGGTGGCATCGACGACGAAGACGAACTGCTTCTGGCCCTGAGCGACCAGGCATTCTTCCGGTATCACGATGGATTGTCGCACTGCAGTCTGCAGTTCAACCTGCATCAGCATACCCGGCTTCAGCGCATGGTCCGGGTTCTGCAGCAGCGCGCGTACGATCACGGTGCGCGTTACCGGGTCGACACGGCTGTCGATACTTTTCACCAGGCCTTGAAAATCGCGGCCCTCCCACGCACGCGTGCTGGCAGTCACCGGCATGCCCGCGGCAAGACGGCCAAGATAGCCGGCCGGGACCGAAAAATCGAGTTTCATCACGCTGTCGTCGTCCAGTGTGGATATCAGGTCACCGGGCTCGACCAGGGTGCCGATACTGATATTGCGCAGGCCGACAACGCCGGCAAAGGGCGCCAGCACCAGCCGGTCTGCGAGGCGCGATTCGATCGCGGCAAAGCGGGCACGACTGGCCTCCCACACACGTCGTTGTTCATCGAGCTGCGACTCGGAAGCGCTTTGCTGCACGCGCAACGACTTGATGCGCCGATACTGTCGTTTCGCCTCATCCACCGTGACACTTGCCTCCTCCAGCAGGGCGTGCTCCTCATCGTCGGTCATCTCGATCAGCACCTGGCCAGCTTTGACGCGATCGCCGTCGTCAAAATTGATCGCTGTGACGGTCTCGGTGACCGAGGTGGTCAATTCAACGGATTCATTCGCACGCAAAGTACCCAGCGCTTCGATGCGGTCTTCGATGGTGGCCAGCTCTGCTTCCGTGACGAACACCGGTGTCACCGCGGGAGGCGCGGCATAGGCGAAACCGGATACAAGTATCAGACCGGTCATCAGCAGTCGGCCAAGCATCGGAATACAGGACAGTGGACAAATGTGCATCAAATCAGCATCTCCCGGAATTGACCCGGCTGTTCAGTCCGGGTTTTTTGTTGCGACAATCTACACACTTTATAGGTTTCATGAACGTGAGAATATCACGACAGTGTTTCGATCAGTCTTCTAAACGATTCAGGTCATTGCCAGCGAAGCGAAGCAATCTCCCGGTAGTCACGCAAGGCCGACTGGGATTGCCACGCCGCTGTCGCGGTTCGCAATGCCTGTTAAAGGCCTTTGTCAATATTTAGTGTTCAGCAAATGCAATATTTGGATCAAATTGTATCTTCTAAGTGACTACATGGCAGGCGATGCGTAAGAGATTTCTGGCGATCATACACACAGCCTCAGCAGGCTTTCGTCCCTGCCTTTTTAGCCGATCGTAATATGCTCTAACATAGTCGTAATTCAGACAAGCACCCCAGAAGGATAGGAAATTCAATGACATTTTTCAATCTATAAGTTAAAAATCTTCTCGTTTTGTTGATTCAGATCAGCTAAGAAGTGGATGAAATATTCAGAAAAATTGAGTCAAAAAACTGAAACAGGCTGTTTTGGCAGAATTTCCCCAATGCCGAGACGATAAATACCCTGCTCGCAAATTTTGAATATTGCAGTATGGCCAGAAAATGAAGATTGTTTAATGGCTCACCAGAAAACACATTGATTAAATTCATAATCAGGAACAGACTGCCCATCCCTATCATCAATTGGCACATCCTGGTTGTATAATTACAATATGTTTGCCTACCTGGACGGGGATTTTATGACAAAGATTTCCCAATTCATCCGCGATGGCGGTAAGCCTTCGGAGCTTCCCGAAAAGAACTGGCGTCCCGATCTCTCCAAGCGTGGTGCTATTCGCAGTGTGTACGATGGCCGCTACAAACTCAATCGCTATTCCTCACCGCAGGAACACCATATACCCCGATCGATTGAAGAGTTGTTTGCGAATAACGATGTCGAACTGTTCGATCTTGAAAGCGATCCAAAAGAGATGAATAAGCTTGCCACGAATAGACGTGGTAACGGTGACTTGCTGATTGCGATGAACGATAAGTTAAATGCTTTGATCGAATCAGAGATCGGCGAGGACAACGGATAAATGCTGCCCGGCGGAGAAGACGCAAATTGGAAACCAGACCCGAGCATCAGCAAGTTGCGCATGCAGATAAGGCTGGCGACGTGTTGAATACAGCTTTATTGCAGATGCTCCACAACGATCGGATCATATAAGCTAGTCAATAACCGTCTGATAATCGATCCCCCTAAAATCAGAATACACGAACATAATTCATCTCCAATAGCAATTAGCCGACCATGCCGATTAAAAAGACGGTGAAGATTGTGCAGAGGGGAATCGCCAATATCAGCGTTAAGATGCCGATGACTTTTGTCTTCGGACTCAGTGCTGAGACCAGTCCAGTTACTAGCGCCACGAAGCCGGTGGCAACGGCGGAAAAAAAGTAATACTGCACGCATCTTGTTTGGCAAGCGCGCGACTCAAAAGGTCCCGACAGCAGGTTCATGGTCATTAGCGCCGTCAGTGTACAGGCAACCAGCGCCGAGACTACTCCTAATGTGGCTATCATCTTCATGAGACTGTTCTCTCTAGTAAATTATTTGGAGAGCGTTCGCCCTTCTAGTTCAGTTGTTCAGGCTTGACGAATTCTCGCGTTATCAGCATGCCAGTTTTTCCAGATCGCATCTATCCGTATTACCGAATTCCTTCAGGCGGCTGAAGAATTCATTGTGTTCGATGTAATGACTCCCGTCGCAAGAAAAGTTCTTGCCGATCATTTCGTTGAGACGGTTAACCGATGCACTGCGAAGATAGATTTGTTCATCTGAAAGCCTCAAGCGCTTGAACTCATCCAGCACCAGGCTTCTGATTCTGTGCCTCGATTCGGGGCTCTCATCCTTCGTAAGACAGCGATGGGAAACTATCCAGAAATCCTGGCGCAAAAACTTCTTCTTTGACATAGATTCTGTAGTTATAAGGGTAAGGATAGGAAATTCAATGACGTTTTTCAATCTATAAGTTAAAAATCATCACACTTTGTGAATTCAGAGCGGTTCAGAAGTGGATGTAATATTCAGAAAAATTGAGTCAAACGACTGAAATAGGCTGTTTTGGCTGAATTTCCCCAATGCCGAGACGATAAATACCCTTCACGCAAATTTTGAATATTGCAGTATGGCCAGAAAATGAAGATTGTATAATGGCTCACCAGGAAACACATTGATTGAATTCATAATCAGGAACAGACTGCCCATCCTTATCATCAATTGGCACATCCTGGTTGTGATCATCACAGCCTGGCGGCCCTCGAGCAGTTAATATTGCAGGAGGTTCAGTGGTTTCACCCACCGATTTCAGTATCTTGATAATGACCGGTTTGGGCTGACATGGAGATTCTAGCCAGGTTGCTGGAATAAACCTTTCTGGATAAGAAGCGCATGGATGGCGGGGTAAAACGTTTCCGGCAGCCATCGACGCCACAGCAATAGCTAAAACGAACGGGATAGTCAGGATGGGTCTCTTTGGGGACACCTCTGGGTTTGCGCAGATAATGGGATTGGTGCAGATTGCCACGGCACATAGGGCATTGTCCTTCTCTGATCTGTTCAGCAATCAGGCGGTCAAGATCAAGAAGGCAATTGTAAAAAGTGTCCGGTAGGACTTGACCAGTACACGAGGGGATGGAGCCTAAAGAAGGAGATGACACTATCCCGGTTTCTGGAGTTTTTCATACTATATATTTTCTGATGGCAATCTTAACATCACACCAATGAAACCTACACAGCATAGACCAGAACTAAAACTCTGTAGCCGGGTAGGTCGAATCTAACTTTAAAAGAAAATGACAGCAGAGCTATTTTATGACTCTCTTGCCCTCTCAATCTCCGCATTAGCTCTAGCTAACATCTTCTCAAGTTTAGCCTTCTCGCTAACCCAATATCCAAGATAGCTTACAGTGTCCATCTTATCAGGAATTTCAATAGTCTTTTCAGTATTCATCGCTTGTACCTTCGGTTGTTATAAGTAGTATATAGTATATATAGTCAAATACACAGCATACTGAGAAGTACGTCACAGAATCAAAAAGGGTCCACCTCCAGGGCCTCAAGAAGTAATAAATGGGCTTTAATAAAATCGTAAAAAATCTGGAATCAATTTTTGACAAAGATAACATCGATGAGTCTCAGGCCGAAACATTGGATGGTTTACTTGTTGCACTGGAAAAACAGCAGGAAAAAATCAAGGCTAAAAGTAACTATTCAGCGTAATTGGAAAAACGTCATTGATATCAGGAATTTGTTGCAGAAGACGCCGTAAATGCGTCCATGCAGGCTTTATATAGCCAACCATGGCTATATAAACTTGAACTACAGGGATATGTAGTGAATGCCGATTATGCAGGAGCAATTATCTGCCTTCCACAAACACCTGATATCAATAACTTGCGACTTAATAAAAACATGCTGAATAGTTACGGCTAAAATAGACTCTGAAAGCAACAATAAAAAACGCAAAAAACTTAAAATGAAATTAAAAGTAATTAAGGTGCAATTAAGAAAAGGCTATAGTAAACGTGATTCAATTAACGGTGTCTGAGGCTCCAGCTTTCTTAATCAATGTTTGTCTGTTACATTGTAATGGGTTAGAAAAAACGCCTGAGAATTACACTCCTTCAGCCCAACCCCGGGTGTTAGCCACTGATGTCAACGAAGGCGTGTGTAAAGTACAGGTTTGTAATGTAGAGAAAGCAAAAGCATAAAAGATTAACGCAATTCTTCAATAGATTTTTTTCGTTCGAATACGAGAGGGCGAATAACAGCATAGCCCTGACCTGGCCAGTAAGCCAGTTCAGCCATAGCATTAGGAACGACTTTGATAAAGTCCTGAAAATCACTAAGTGTGTAGCCGTAATCAGTAGCTGCATCATCACAAACACGAAACTCTACGCCCAACTGTTCATAATAGCGCATCCTTTCTACGGCTGATTTATATTTGTTATAGTTCTTTTTAGCTACGGTTACGATTTCTGTGCCGTGGATCAATACAATGACATTCATAAATTCAGGCGCTACGGCATAGGGTTCTTCCATCAGTGTGTTCATATAGGAACGCACCCAATAAAGGGCAGAGTGGATTTTTTCCGGCTGATCCAGATAAAATTCAAATAATACCTTCTGCTCACCGGAAGCATAGGGGGGTTGAATATACTCAGCACCCTTTGCCTTTGGTGCAGGTGGCTTGTCATCAGCCAGCAGATTTAACGGCAGCAGGCAGCAAAACCAGCAAAGGCAAATGATCAGATGTGAAGTTTTCATAGTCATCAGTATAGACCATGAAAATCACATTGCAATTTCATTTGTTATGCTACTCTATGCGTATTATAACCATTATATGAATTTTTAAGAGTTACTATGAGGTTCAAATGCTGAGATTTATTGATAAAATTCCATTTCCTGTATTAATCATTATTGCCTTGTTTCTGGCAATAGCACCGTTGGGCAGTGAGCCTCATCTGGTGGAAAAGAGTCTAATGCTATTTTCTGGAACTCTGGTCAAACCGATTGATATTTTTGACCTTTTTCTGCATTCAGCGCCGCTTGTATTGCTGGCAATCAAGCTGTGGATTGCACTCACGAGAAAGCCGCAAGGCAACAGCTAAATCTGCTGCAGAATCGGTTTATGGATTTTCAACTGTATGAAGTAACAGCTTGTTCTCAAAATACACTGTGTAGCCGGGATACTGCCAGCGAATGATGGGCGGTTGACCTACTGCTTCGAGTTTTTTTTCAGGCTGGCCCAGCAGACTGACGATTTTTTCCATGCTGGAGCCGCGAGCAGGTAATCTGGGCTCTGATGCCTGTAGTGTAATCTGATAGAGTAATATAACTAGCAGAGAATATATGAGTATTGATTTTTTTAACATTCCGGAACGTCCTGTATGGTCTGGTTATGGGCGGTTTCAAACTTAAGTTAAAATACCATAGATTTTATAAAGTATTTGTGTATCCTTATATTAATTAGTATTTTATTGTGTGTATGTTATACGTATCACAAAATTATTATCTCTATAGTTGTTGAACACCTGAATTCACCAGGCTAATGGTCATATTATGGTCTATGTTGAAGCTATTTCTGAAACACATGATACTCCTGTCGAGAGGTTTAATGCCCTGACAGAGAAAATCAGGGAAAGTTATAGTCATGTTTATATTGACGCTTTAAAGGAGGCATTTGAATTCGCTAATGAAGCTCATCATGGTCAGGTCAGGGCTTCTGGTGAACCTTATGTGTTTCATACAATTTCTGTCGCCGAAATTTTACTGTCATTAAACCTGGATACACCTTCACTGATGGCAGCCTTGCTGCATGACGTTGTAGAGGATACTTCTGTAACACTCGAAGATCTGGAACAACGCTTTGGTGAAGAAGTTGCATCTTTAGTTGACAGTGTGACAAAGATGAAGGCTTTTTCTAACTTTAAACCCAATGCTAGTGAGAGGTCAAAAAAAGAGGGTCTAATTGCCGAGAACCTGAGAAAATTATTGTTGGCCATGGCCAAAGATGTCAGAGTCGTGATGATTAAACTGGCCGATCGTTTACATAATATGCGTACCCTGGATTCGCTGCCTGACTACAAGCAAAAAAAAATTGCCAGTGAAACCGCAGAAATATATGCTCCACTGGCCAATCGTCTTGGAATATGGCAATTAAAATGGGAACTGGAAGATCTGTCTTTTCGTTACCTGGATGAAGTAAATTACCAGAAAATTGCTAAATTTCTCTCCGAAAGAAAGGTGGATCGGGACAAATATATCGATAACGTTGTTGCTATCATCAAAAAAAATCTGCAGGAAAATCAGATTGAAGCTGAGGTAACGGGCCGTTCTAAACATATTTACAGTATCTGGAAAAAGATGAAACGCAAAAACCTTGGGTTTCATCAACTCTATGATCTGCGTGCGGTACGCATTCATGTAAAAAATCTGAAAGACTGTTATCATGCGCTGGGGGTGGTGCATTCCATCTGGCAGCATATACCCTATGAATTTGATGATTATATTGCCACGCCAAAAGAAAATAACTATCAATCTATTCATACCGCAGTCGTTGGTCCTGATGGAAAAACCCTCGAAATACAGATCCGTACTTTTGATATGCATCAGCATGCGGAATATGGTGTTGCTGCACATTGGCGCTACAAAGAAGGAGGTGAAGGCAGCTCTCATTATGATCAGAAAATTGCCTGGCTGCGACAATTGCTTGAATGGAAGGATGAAGAAAAAGATGCAGGCGATTTTATCGATCGCTTTAAATCTGAAGTGTTCCAGGATCGTGTCTATGTGATGACTCCGGAAGGAGAAATTATTGATATGCCGCAGGGTGCTACACCGCTGGATTTTGCTTTTTATGTGCATACTGAAGTCGGAGCCAGATGCCGTGGTGCCAAGGCCAATGGGCGTATGGTGCCGTTGACCTATGAACTGAAAAGTGGAGAACAGGTAGAGATATTAACTACCCGGAATGGTTCACCCAGTCGGGACTGGCTTAACCCGCAGTTGGGTTATCTGAAAACATCTCGTGCCAAGGCAAAGGTACGCACCTGGTTTAAACAGCAGAATCGGGAACAAAATTTAATCGCCGGGCGTGAAATCCTGGAAAAAGAATTCCATCGCCTCGGAATAGCAAACCTGTCTCATGAAAAGATGGCTGAGCATTTTCATCTACAATCTGCCAACAATCTGTTTGTGGAGATTGGTCGAGGAGAAATTACCCCTGGCCAGATTGCAACAGCTGTTCAGGTGTTGGGAGGTCACCATGAGAAACAAATGCAGCCAGATGAAGAACCTGCACAGCAAACTATTGAATTGCTGCCCCAGGGGACGGGTGATATTACTATCTACGGCATCGATAATGTGCTCACTCAGATTGCTCAGTGCTGCAAGCCGGTGCCGGGTGACGAAATAGTGGGTTTTATTACCAAAATGAGGGGAATTACTATTCACCGCAGTGATTGCCACAATGTTCAGCATGCCATGGAAGAAAGCAGCGAACGAATAATTGACGTGGAATGGAATTCTGAAGTTAATCAATGTTACTCCATTATGATCGAAGTCATTGCTATGGATAGACAGGGTCTACTACGGGATATTACGACGATCCTTGCTAATCTGGAAATTAATGTTCTGGGAGTGAATACTTCGTCCAATAAGTCAGATTATTCAGCTCGAATGCGCCTGACTCTGGAAATTGCCGGTATTGCTCAATTAAGCAGGGCTCTAAACCGTATTGGTCAATTACCCAATGTGGTTGAGGCCTATCGAATTAATGCCTGAGTTTGTTTTGTGCTGTATTCGTGGAGCAAAGCAGAAAGAGAGCAGAAAGAATGAGGTTTTACCGCGAAGTAAAATATTAGCTGCCAGGCCAGTTATATATTGAGAATATCTGACCTGGTCATTCTTTTTGCTACTTCAAGCGGTTAATACCCAGTGCCTTGAGCAGATATTTTTCGTAGATAGGTTCACTGGAACCGGTTTTCATCTTGCGGATAAAATATTTTTCAAAACCAATTTTGGCAAGATGTACCCATTTCCCTTTTTTGAACCAGGCCAGGTTGCGTGGCGGGATCTGCGGAATAGCAACGAATGCAGCTCCGGTATTACCCATGTCAGCCAGACATATTGCGTTCCAGGTTCCTTCGTGAGTTGATTCAATATTTTTCAGTTCATCGGCAATATTATGCACAATGGCAGTTACCATGGATTCAATCATATAACCTGTTTTTGGCGCACCGGTGGGTACGGGCGTGCCTTCAACAGGAGGTATGGCAATGCAAACACCGGCAGAGAAAATGTTTGGGTAAGTCGGGTTTCTCTGATGTTTGTCGACGATAACAAATCCACGTGGGTTACATAATCCCTCAACACTGGCAACAGCATCCACACCCTTGAATGCAGGTAACATCATGGCGTGTTTGAAGGGTAATTCGTGCTGTTTTTTGATACTGCCATCTTCATTTAGTTCATCTACATACATCATACCATCTTCAATTTTTGTGGTTTTGGCATTGCAGATCCAGGTGATATGATGTTGACGTAATTCAGATTCCAGCATACTTTTTGAATCGCCCACGCCGCCCAAACCCAGATGACCGATATAAGGTTCAGAGGTAACATAGGTCATGGGTATTTTATCGCGGATTTTACGCTTTTGCAGTTCCCGGTTAAGGATAAAAGCATATTCATAGGCAGGGCCAAAACAGCTCGCAAATGGCATGGCTCCAACAATAACCGGGCCAGGATCATTGGTCAGTTGATTGAAGTTATCAAATGAAGTTTCGGCATGAGATAGCGTGCAGACTGACTGACTATGATGATCGGGACCAGAGCCTTCGACTTCTTCAAAAGCTAATCTTGGGCCAGTGGTTATGATTAGATAATCATAATTAAGCTTGTCGTTATTTTGCAGGGTGAGTTCATTTTTTTCAGGATCAATTTTATCTACTCGCTGGGCAATAAAATTAATATTACGTTTTTCCAGGTAGGGCCTGATTTTAAAACTGATCTCTTTTCTTTCTCTCCATCCCACTGCAACCCAGGGGTTGGAAGGAGTGAAATCAAAAGTTTCATTTTCAGTGACCATGGTGATCTTGTGTTCAGCACCCAGCGCTTCACGAATTTCATAAGCGCAGGGCATTCCCCCTGTTCCTGCGCCAATAATTACGACATGAGCCATAATAAATATCTCCTTGTTTGTACTTACAGCAGAATAAGACTTTATGCAAAAGCCTTAGAAAAAAGCAATCTTGATAAAATAGCACAAAAGTTTAAAAAAAACATAAAATTCTGTTTTTTTTAAACTTTTAAATTGAAATACCGGCATGATCAGGGGCTGATTAGGAAAACTCAATGTATTGGATTTGAATACCTGTATATAGCACACCCCCCAGTTTATATATTTGTATATCAGTCATTGAATATGCGATTCTAAGGGGTGTAAAATACCGGCAGGGCAGAATTGCGCAGCGCATTCCGTCAGTTGGATTTATAAACTGTGAGGATTGAGGCAGTTCACCTTAGAAGGAGACAAAAGAAACCAGAGCCCTCGTATTAAGCAACAATAACCAATTATAGACTATGCCCAGGTAGCATCATAGCTGCTGTGTGACTGGGCATATTTTTGGTTTTTGGGTTTATTTTCCTAAAGGTTGTTTTATTAACTGTTGAATTAATGATTTACGGTTATGTCATGTAAAAGTTTATAATGCCTTTTTCAGGCTAAATGCACCACGAATATCTCCCAGTTTATAACCACGCGCCTTATCATCAGGATACAATCTATCGAGTGTTTCAACAACTGAGGGCTGAAGTTTTTCTCCGTGGCAGTTTAAACAGGCTTGTTCAATGGCTATCGCTTTCATATAACGAAATTGTTTATCACCATTTTGTTTAATAATTTCACTGTATTCCATTTCTTTGGCTGACTCGCCACTCGCTTTTCTGTTCTCAAACTGCTGCAATACACTGGTTTCCCATTTGTCCGGTGCATTCTCGGGATTACGCAGTTTCAATGAGGTACGTGAAAGCTCAACACCGGCTTTGTCTCCGGCCTGTTTCGCCAGCTCAGGAGCTACTGTATTACAGGTTTTTATTCCATTTATCGGCCCGCCCGCTTGCAGGGCTGCTTTTAAGTCGCCTTTTAGGGATTTACCAAATTGCACACTTGTTGCACGACTTTCATTGAGTAATTTCTGAGTATTGAATTCTTCGGCGAACGTGCCTGCTGATAGTATAATTGAAGACAGGGTGATAGACAGGATTGATTTTTTCATAAGTTTAGCTCCCGGATTAAATATAAATAATTAATTTTGTATGTATTATCTTGTCTGGACTACAATGAATATGTGATATTGGTTACACTGAACGTAAATATGAAATAACAATGAACCATCAGTGATGGATTGAAATGAAAAAATCACTCTCCTTAAATCTTGACGATCTGGTTGAATCGTACGTTGAGCCCACGGTCTTAATTTCGCAAGATTACGTTATTCTGGCGGCAAATTCAGCTTATTTTCTTGTATTTCATCATCCAAATGATCACAGTTCAATTGTTGGTCAATATTGTTATAAAATTTCCCACAATTATAAACAGCCCTGCGACAGGGAAGGGGAATCCTGCCCTTTACAGCAAGCTCTGTTAACACGGAAAAAACAGCGAGTTTTGCACGTTCATCATAGCAAAAACGGCCAGGAACATGTGGATATTGTCCTCTCGCCCATGCACACCAGAGATAATCAAATTCACTTTCTGGAAACGATTTCTACCATCAAGCATGCCAGTCCCCGAGCTATAGATAAAGCTCTAGTGGGCAATTCAGAATCATTTAATAAGCTACTGGCACTGATCAGTCGGGTCGCTCCGCATGAAATATCTGTACTTTTGCAGGGTGAATCCGGTACAGGTAAAGAGTTGGTTTCCCAGGCTATTCACAATGCCAGTAAACGTAATTTGGCTGCCTGTGTTACGGTAGAATGTTCCGGTTTGTCTGAAGCACTTTTTGAAAGTGAATTATTCGGACATGAAAAAGGTGCCTTTACCGGTGCTATTTATAAAAAGAAGGGCCTGGTCGAAGAGTCTCATGGAGGGACTCTTTTTCTGGATGAAATTGGTGATGTACCGTTGTCTTTGCAGATTAAATTACTTCGCCTGATTGAAACCAGAACCTATCGCAGGGTGGGAGGTATTGAACTTCACCAGGTCGACTTCCGACTGATTTGTGCTACTCACAAGAACTTAAAGGAACTGGTCAGGCAGGGGCAGTTTAGAGAAGATCTTTATTACCGTATCAGCACTTTCCCAATTAGGCTACCTCCTTTGCGTGAACGTAAAGAAGACATACCGCTGCTGATTGATACGTTTCTTAAACAGATCTGTCCCTCACGTGAGGTTCAGGTATCTGACCGTGTATGGCTTCTTTTTAAGCGATATGATTTTCCGGGAAATATTCGGGAATTAAGAAATCTGCTGGAACGCAGTCTGGTAATGGCTGATGATAAGAACATCGATATTGAACACTTCGCTGCAGAAATAATCTTAAATTCTGCAAATGAGTTAGATGCCGAGAATAAGAAAATCTATCAACTTCAAACACTTGAGCAGGCAGAAGCGGATTATTTACAATGGGCCAGCCATTACTTCACCGGTGACAATAAAGCACTGGCGAAGGTTCTTGGGATCAGTGAAAGATCACTTTATCGTAAATTATCGCAGAGAGAGAAATAGAGACACTGTCAGCAAAGAAAATGTGCTGTTTTTTTTATTGATAGTTTTCACCTTTATATCCATAAATAGTTAACCTGGCTCTATAATGAAATGCAAAAGAAAAAGTTTGATTTTTTTTTACTGTATTTACGATGAATAAAAATGGCACTACATAACTGTGCCGCATGTGTCAAACTAATACGCATGGACATATTCAGTTTACAATAGCTCTTTTGGGAGTATTAAAAGAAACGTCTTTATCTGCAGATTCAGGCGTTAGTGTCTCATCCCATGTTTCATAGTACAGGTTTTCAACCCAGGTTTTAAAGCTTGTATCAGCTTGCAGCTGCGTTAAAGCACTGCTTGCCAGCTGAGTATATTCAGTTTTGTTGTCAGTTTTTGCATAACATTCGAGTAATTTGAAAATAAAAGAGGTATTATCCGGCTCATTAATGAAGAGCTGCTTTAATAAAACTTCAGCCCTGTCATAACTTCCATAAGCCAGATAAGTATTTATTTCACTTAATATTTGATTATGCTTTCTGAGCTTGGTTGTTGTGCCTGTTTCAGGCTCATCATCAAATTCAGGCAGATCTGAATCATATGGCATGTCTGAATCAGCAGCATGCAAAGTGCTTTCCCAGCTTAAATTCCGGTAATTTTCAGCATGGAAGCCTGACTGTAGCGTATCAGTGATTTCTATTTCAGGATTATTTGTTCTGACCAGTTTAATATTCTCTTTTTTCTCATGGGGATTATTGTCCAGTCCATTCTCCCGCTGATGATTAATATGATTTTCAAAATATTCCAGAAAATTCATGTCATCATTAAGTTGGTCAGAGGATGCTTTATTTGATTGTTCATTTAATGCAGGTTCAGCAGATAGCTGTTGCTGGATTTTATTTTTATACTGACGAATACCTAGATAGCTAAAGATCAAAAGCAGCAGGCTAATTGATCCAGCAATTAAAGCTATAAATGGATTAAATATAAATTTTTCTACAGCTGAGCCAGGTGGTTGTTTTACACTGCTTAAAGTAGATTCTGTCCTGACGGCAGATATAGTCTTGCTGGTCTGCTGGATGTTTTCTGATCGAAACAGGTTTTGCATATCGCCTCGCGGTGTTGAGGGTAGTGGCGATTTAAAAGTTGATAACTGCTTGTTTAAGTGTTTTTCCTGGAAATCCAGGTGTTTCATTTGCATGTTTAGAGCTGAAATTCTGGCTTCCAGTGCTTTCTTATCAGCGTCAAGTGACTTAATCTTCTGTCTGGATGTATCCAGCATTTTCTGCATGGCAACACCTGAATCGATATTTGCTGATGAAGCGGATGACTTAACAGGAACAGGCGGTAATATATTGAGCCTGGCGGCATTTTTATTGACGGGCAGAGTTTTATTTGCAGTATCTATTTTTGCAACAGCTCTTTCAGAAGCAACTTTTTGACTGCCTGATAGCTGTTTGTCCATCTGTCTGGATTCTGGTAGATTTTTTCGTAATCTGGTAGCTTTTGCAACAGATTCTATCGATTTCAGGTCGTTTATTCCTCTAATCTCCGCAATAGTGGGAATATGCAGTGTAACACCTGTTTTCAGCAGGTTAATATTGGAATTGATAAATGCATCCGGATTGAGAGCAAATAATGCCTGCATCATCTGCTGCCTTGTTACATTTTTATCGGGTCGAAACTGGCCGGAAATTTTCCATAGAGTGTCGGCTCGCCGGGTTGTATAAGTTTTAGCACCGGCATGTGAAACTGCTGCGCTGTGCATAGTGATAGTCCTGGTTTTTATTTGCCTGGCTGGTGTAATATGCCCAGGTTTAGCTGAACTGATTTTAGTCTGGGTAACTGTTTGAGGAAAACTTTTTTGAGCTTTGTTATGCTGATACGCTGCTTTTTGAATAATCTCTGGCGGATCGAGTAACAGGTTATAAGCCTTATTTATATGACCATGACGCCAGTGCAAATCGGTAATAAAGCTGATAAAGGGTTCCCGGATGACTTTTTTGCTGCTCAATTCAATGACAGCAGTGCGGGCTGAAATCTTTTTCAGTTTAAATCTGATCTGTTTCATCGCCTTCGGCATCTGCAGGTTCAGTTTATGGTAAATATTTTTATGAGCATTGCGAACGGATACATCGTCCCAGTTTACTGAGCCTTTATCTATCAATTGAATCTGTGCATTCAGAGGTTCATTTATCCTTGAATATACTTTCAGTTCACCCAGACTTAGAGCATGTGAATTTACGGTAAAAAAGGCAAGAGGAATTAATAACTGTGGTTTCGGGGCTGATATCATAATTTAGTCACATCCATTATGTCATTATGATTAAAGAATCTGGATAAAACCATTTTTCTAGGCAGAAGCGGTTTGCCAAATGAATTAAGTGCTGATTTTTACTATTTATTATAGTAATTTCATGCTATGGATGTAGCAGAACAGATCACATTTGTGAAACAAATCCGCATAAACAGAATTAATCTATTTTTGAGCAGTTCCTTTAATATCGAATAGAATTACACTACATTTATTCATACGTAGGTACTTAAGGATAATTGAGTGTTTGTGGAAGGCAGATAATTGCTCCTGCGTGATCTGCATTCCCTACATGACTACCATGGATGGTGGAAATGCATGCGAGAGGCAGGAGCCGAAGTCGTCCTTGCAGGTCAAGTTTTTATAGCCATGGACGGCTATAAAAAGCCTACATGGAAGTATTTACGGCGTCTTCTGGAACAAATACTCGATTATCCGCACCTGATTTTGTTTAAGTACCTACCTATGTACATTTATTAGTAAGTCTATTTATTAATGCAGATTAAGGCATATTGACATGAAGTTAATATTAGTTGTTATTTTTATTGGGTTTATTCTGATAACTCATTTTTCTATCGCTAAGGTCAAGCCTGGTATAGATGATGATATCAATCTGGAAACGAATGCGGAAGCTAATCTGGAAACTAAAATGGAAAAAACAGTCATTGAAAAAGACGCGAATAACAATGAACTGTTCAGAACCGACTCTTCCTATGGTCAGATGTTATATGAAAACCACTGTCTGGGGTGCCACGAAAGTCAGTTGTATATCCGTTCGAATCGACAAATTAAATCGTTATCCGAGTTAACAGCAATGGTAAGTGTTCGCGCCAACAATCAGGTGTTGAATTGGGGAGAGGAAGAAATCATAGCCGTAACCCTGTTTCTCAACCAGAGTTATTATCACTTTTCTGTCAGTCAACGGGATTAAAAGTTCTGATGACTAAAAAATATACACAAATTCCAACCAATTTAATCACCGGTTTTTTAGGCAGCGGCAAAACTACTGCGATATTGCAGGTGTTAAAAAATAAACCCGCTAATAGCAACTGGGCCGTGTTAGTGAATGAGTTTGGTGAGGTTGGTATTGATGGCGCTTTGCTGGAAGAACAGAATCCCGCTACAGGCAGTTTCATTAAAGAAGTACCCGGAGGCTGTATTTGCTGTGCGGCTGGACTGCCATTCCAGATGGCCCTGAATTTATTGATCAAGCAAGCCAATCCGCAGCGTCTGCTGATTGAACTTAGCGGGGTAGGTCATCCTGAAAAAGTTATGCAGATGCTGACTGGCCCATACTATAAAGATGTTCTGGATGTCAGGGCAAGCATTTGTCTGGTAGATCCAGAAAAACTTACTGATCGGCAGGTTAACAGCAACCAGAGCTTTGTTGATCAAATGAATATCGCGGATGTGCTACTGGCTAATAAAGCGGATAAAGCCAGTCTGGAAGATATCCATTACTTTACCCAGTTTGCAAACTCTTTATACTTACCCAAGACGCATATTGAAGTTATTGAATTTGGCCGCTTCTCACTGCATTTGCTTGATATCGAGCGCGATGTCGAGCGAGTAGTGAGCTTTCCCCAAGCACATCCCGAGATTAAACATCAGCGCAAAGCTCACAACCATAACTCCTCAGCAGATTTAATAACTCAGACCAGTAATGTTCAATGTGACTGGAAACGCTTTGAAAATAACAGCAGTGATTATTTTGGATGCGGGTGGATTTTCAACCACAGGGTTTTATTTAATGAAAGCAGCCTTGAGCAGTGGTTTAAATCACAAAAGCTGAGCAGAATTAAAGGATTTTTTCATACGACCAATGACTGGCGCGTATTCAATCGTGTTGATGGGCTGATCAGCAATCAGCCGACGGATTATAATGTTGACAGCAGAGTAGAAATTATTGAACCGCTGGATCAGGACTGGAATCTAATAGAAACTTCTTTACTGGAATGTATTGAAAGTTTTTAGGCCAGCCTGGGAGTGAACTGCATTTAGAACAACAATTCACACCTGTCAGTGATATTTGGATCCTGTTCTGACAGATTTATTCATTATCTAAATATCGAATTAAAGCCGTTTGGTTTAGTCTTCCAGAAGCCTTCACGCATACCACATTAACTCTGCATATTTGTATCCATTATGTCTGGCAGTCAGCTATTCATTGACAGAGCAGTCAGGCTTTCCCGTAGCATAATCTTAAATTACTAAGTATATTCCTGTCCTGTATAAGTGAAAACCCTATTAATTTTCCAGTTTTATATATATACTTCTAAAAGTTTAAATTGAGGTGATGCAATGAGCATTTTAGATGATATAGAGGAGTTTAACTTGACAGTGAGTCAGCAAGTATTAGTCCTTGAAATGCAGGACCGGGAGGGATTTTTGCGCGCTTTTGCATATGCTAAGAAGTTTTGCGAAGCCAATCAAAAAAGTGACTTGCAGGAATGGAAAATCAGTCCGCTATCAATCCAACCTTATCCCGGAGAGCATGAACAAGCCGACTTTCTGGAATATAAAGCATAATGGGGCACTGAAATTGCTGCAGTTAAGAGGTTTTAACAGTAAAAGTCAGGCTGAAATGCCCTGTTAGCAGGCTACTGAAGGATAGCAGGGGAAAGCATTTAATACAGAATTTTCAGACACAGGTGCAAGGTTGTTTTTTATTGCCAGGTGTTAAACGCAGAGCAGGTGGCTGAGGATCAGGGTTGTAGCATCTTTTTACACAACACCTCTTACCCACAGCCCCTGAAACAACATAACTATTTAAGGCATTAAAAATGCTCCAGCGAGACAGTGATCAGGATGCCAGTTTTTCCTTGATAGCATTAATCACTGCATCGCTGGAAGTCGCTTCCACAGTAAGCAGCATGCCTTCTTTATCATAAAATCCTGCCAGTGGAGCAGTCTTTTCATTATATACATCCAGACGATTACTGATGGCTTCTTCAGTTTCATCATCTCGCTGGACAACAGCACCACCACATTTGTCGCAGACCCCTTCTGCTTTAGGCGGGTTGGATTTGACATTGTATATTTCACCGCAGTCAGTACAGGTGCGGCGTGTGGTCAGACGATCCAGAATTACTTCGCGCGGAACATCAATATTTACCACAGCATCCAGTTCTTCACCCATATCAGCGAGTAATTTTTTTAATGCTTCAGCTTGAGGAATGGTACGCGGAAAACCGTCCAGCAGGTAGCCATTTTTACAGTCGTCTTCTTTAAGACGCTCACCCATAATACCCATGATCAGATCATCAGAGACCAGATCGCCGGCTTTCATTGCAGCTTCTGCCTGTTTACCCAGATCACTGCCTGCAGCGACCGCAGCACGTAAAATATCGCCGGTTGAAATCTGTACAGAACCATCAATTTGGGTTAACAGTTTGGCAACAGTACCTTTACCTGCGCCGGGCGCACCTAACAGAATAAGTTTCATTATGACTCCTGAAGTAGAATAAAGTGATAAAATGGAAGATTTATTAAAATCGACCCGAAAAAGTGAAAGTGGGAAATATACACTGTTTTTCAGTAAGATAATAGTAAATTTTGTAACATCTCAATAAGTCCGTGCAAGATCCCCTCCCCCTGTCAGGGGGAGGGTTAGGGTGGGGGTTAAGTGTTTGATTATAGACACAACTCCCATCCTGGCCTTCCCCCTGACAGGGGGAAGGAACTTAAACTGCATGGACTTATTGAGAAGTTACTAAATTTTTTATGCATCAGGATTCAAACAGGCTCGGTATGTTTGAATCCTCAATAGAAACCCACTAATGTCTTTGCTGCGGTGAAATCCAATTAAGCAATCATTTCTGCACTTACAAACATTACTTTTTTTTGATGGTATCATTATCGAGATGTTTAAAAATTAACCGTTGTATAGTGATTTTTGATAAATAACAGGAACAATTCGAATGCCAAAAGCTGCTGATTTAAAAAAAGGCGATATCGTTGAAATTGATGATCAACTATATCTGACTAGAGAAATAAATGTCAGAAGTCCATCTTCCCGGGGTGCCAATACGCTATATAAAGTGAAATTTATACATGTACAGAAAAAGCAGAAATATGAACAGACGTTCACCGGTACAGATTTTATCAAGCAGGCAGATTATATGCGCCGGATGCTGCAATACCTCTACAAAGACGAGCAGTTTTATACTTTCATGGACAATGAAGATTATAATCAATACACCCTGACCCCGGATGATCTGGACGATCAAGCATATTACCTGGCTGACGGTCTGGAAAATATTCTGGGAATGATCCACGAGGGTCATCTGATAGGCATAGAGCTTCCCGCATCGGTGGCATTGACCATTGTTGATACTGCTCCGGCCATTAAAGGCGCATCGGCTTCAGCCAGAACCAAGCCGGCTATTCTGAATACCGGGCTAAGCGTGCAGGTCCCGGAATATCTGGCACCGGGCGAAAGCATAAAGATCAATACCGCCACCGGTAAATTTACTGCCCGAGCCTGATTGATTGGTGAACTTATGTAGAATCTTAGATGCGCTGAATAGTAACACTTTTTTGATTGTTTATTGGGGTAACTTCTCAATAAGTCCGTGTAAGATCCCCTCCCCCTATCAGGGGGAGGGTTAGGGTGGGGGTTAAGTGCTTGATTATATACACTACCCCCATCCTGGCCTTCCCCTGATAGGGTGAAGGAACTTAAACTGCATGGACTTATTGAGATGTTACTTATGGGGTTTTTAAGTAATTGATTTTGGACTTTAATTTATCTTCAGCAGACAATTTATCGTCATAATTATATAAAGCCCTTTCCCAATGGCCATACACAGGATTACTAATAAGGATCCACTTTTTTCCCCAATATTGCTGATGATTTCTGGACTTAACAATTCTTTCCTCCGGGCTCACCTTTCCCAGAAAAATGAAATCATTGTAATCATCACCAAGCAATAGAAGTATTCGATATTCCCTGGCGATAAAAACTCTGCGTGAGGTTTTATCAGAACCCCAATCAGCATGCTCATATTTACAAAGCACGTCATCGGGTGTAACCTCCGGATCAATCGCCTGTTTAATATTTTTAACTGTTGCTGCTTCCAGGATCCTGTTGGTGACATAAAATATTTTTATATTTTTGGCTTTTAAATACTGTATAAATGATTTGGCGCCCGGCAGGGCATCTGCTTTTGCTTGAGTAACCCAAGCCTGCCATAATTTGTCGTCAAAATTTCTGCCATCTTTTAGCAGGCTTGCCTCAAAAGGAGAATTATCAAGAACCGCTTCATCCACATCAATAATGACTGCAGGTTTCAGCCCTTGATAGCTATCTGTTTGTTCCAAAGCCGCAGTCCATTGTGGATCTTTTAGCGCTTTTTCTATAGATTCTTTTGCGCTATTAAAGGCTTGAATAAGAGAAACCTGAAATTCAACAGAAGTCTGAGCCCATAGCACTCCATTGAGAGATTCATAGGTCTCCCTGTTGGCAGTACAGCCAGAAATAATTAATGATATACATAAGCATACAGGCACTATATGTTTGCTCATCTCTCTCCTCAGGTTTTTAATGATCCCGCACATAACATTAACTCATAGGTTAGTTGTTAAACAAAAATATGCATGAAGAATCGGGTATTTGTTGACCCAGATGGACGACTTTGGCTCCTGCCTTTCGCATGCATTTCCACCATCCATGGTGGTCATGTAGGAAATGCAGATTATGCAGGAGCAATCATCTTTCTTCCACAAATACCCGATTCTCCTTAGATATCTACGTATGAACATTAACTGTTTCTGCTGGCAGGTGATTGTCACCGAACTCTAGATAAGCTTGCGCCGTTCCCGTATCAGCATCACGGCAAAAATCAGCCATAAGAAAACCAGCAGGACATTAAAAATAAAAAACTGCTTTGTAGATAAGGCAAGCAATTGCACGCCCACCAGAACAGTGAGAGCGGCCAGGCCGTCACCCATGCGGACATACAAAGTATCAATGGCCGGTTTGCCGTGAAATTTACTGGCAGAATCTACCGGCAGCCAGAGTACATGACGAGCTGTATTATTGATGGAGTAATCAGTGGAGTTTTCGGCAATTTTCATTATTTTTACGATAATAAGTATCGGCACCAGTGCCATAACGGTGTATGACACCATGGCTATAACCGGAAGAACCAATATAATCGTTCCAAAGCCGCCATATTTGAGCAGTCTGGATGCGACCAGAGATTGCAATATTAGTGCAACCACATTAACCCAAAAGAAAAAATTGCCATAAAAGACTGTGGTGGCATTTCTGGTAAACTCTAGTATCGCATTACTTTCAACGATGCCTCCTTGAGCCGCCTGTAAGGCTAGATTGTCCTGTACAACCTGGAACAATAGATTTTCACCATTGGTATTCACCCAGTTATTTAATAAGGTCAGCAACGCAATCGCAAACAGAAAACGGCTTTTAAAAATTAACTTGGCACCATTTAAAAGAAAGCTGAATCCCTGTTGTTTATCCTTACCAGATGTACTGCTCGCATCTGATAAGTCTGGGTCTGCCTGCATATTAGTGTGTAATTTTTCTGTAGAGAGAGTCATCAATTCATTGTTCTGACGCTGGCGCTTATCAACAATACGCGTCAGTATGATTGAGGCAAACAAAGGTATTGTCCCGGCCAGTAATAATGCCTCTGTTGGAATCAGGCCATTGCCCACCAGCAGATCAACAATCTGGGAACCAAAGGCCGCTCCGGACGTGGCACCAATGGCAATTAACGGCAGTAAGCGTTTGCCTGTTTCGTCAGTATAGATGTCAGCGCAAAAGGTCCAGAACTGTGCAACTACAAACACACCAAACATACCGACCCACAGATAAAAAAAGATGCCCGCCAGCGGCAGCGCTCCAAAAAATAATCCTGGCTGGAGAAACCAGAAAATTACCATATTGGAAATACAAAATAAAGTGGAGCGGGTGATGAGCATCGACCGATCCCATTTTTCTGACAGGCGTCCGTACCAGCCAACTATCAGGAGTAAAAAAATAGCCTGAACAAAACTGGAATAGGCTTTGACTTCCATCTTGGTTAATCCGGATATATCCGATACTGCAATCCATCCCTCGCGTAAAGGTTTAATAAAATAATAAGCACAAAGGATTAGAAAGACATTGGCAAACATCAGCATTGCCGTTGAACCTTCTCCAGGTTTAACTTTTGTAAAAAGCTGCAGGAACCGTTCTGTTCGGGTAAGTTGCATAATATTTATCTTTTACGGGTTGGCCGGTGCAATATAAACGTGTGAAATAAAGGATCGTGAGGGCTCTTTGTCTCTATTAGATCGTGCTTGCTGTCAGGTATTAATTGACCCTCATTGACGTCTTTGGCTCCTGCCTCGCACATGCCTTTTCTCCATCTACGGGCGGCCATGTCGCTGGTCAACCACTGCTGCCCATGACCACTTCGAAGTCTTTACGCTCCAATCTGCGCTATAGCATGTCACGGTTCATTTCACTGTCTTCAAGCAGTAATATTTTACTCATTATATGTCCCGTACGGTTGATTATAGTTGACTGAGTTTGCTCGTAACTCTGCAGGAAGATTAAAGTCGTTTATCACCGGAGTTATCAGATACCGTAAACTCAAGCGGGGATTAAATAAATGCCAGGATACCCGGAGTTTCATGAACTTCCTGGTCAGGAGCATCACCTGGAATCTGTCAGATAGGGTGTGAAATAAAATTAGCCGCTGTCCGTCTGTGAACGCCCACTAAAAGCACTGTCCAGTTATTTGGGCACAATAACGATACCCGTGTCTAAGGCTGTGCATGAAGATATCGGGGTCTGCCGCTGAGTATATGGCATTAATTTTAAAGGATATTAAATTCAACGATACTTTACAACGTATAAACTGTAAATGGTTATTTTATCTTTATTTAATCGTAACTATTCAGCGTAATTTTGAAAACGTCTTTGACACTAGGAATTTATTCCAGAAGACGCCGTGAATACATCCCTGTAGGCTTGAATGTGGCATGACCACCAGGGATGGTGGGAATGCATGTGAGAGACAGGAGTCGAAATCGTCCATGCCACATACACTTGACCTACAAGGATGTAGGGAATGCAGATCACGCAGGAGCAATTATCTGCCTTACGCAAACACCTGATATCAATCACTTAGTGAAAATCTTAAATACACTGAATAGTTACATTTTATCTTTAGTTAATCTTATAACTCAGTTTAAAAATATCCTCTTATATTGGGGATGTTCTCTTTCTGGAATAAATTAAAATAAAACCTGTTCAGCCTGTTTTATATTTTGAGTCCCAACCTTATAGACAGGTAGATTATAAAAACAGAACGCTTTAAGGTATTTGTTTGTGTAATGTTTTCCAAAATCTCACCCTGCACACCAGCGGCTTTAAAGATGATGAACATCAATTCAATTTAATATAGAATGCCTGCATGATGACAACTTATACAGGGTTAAAGATGAAATCACTTTTTATGATAATGCTATGGACACTGACATTGCCTGTTACTCTTTGGGCCAGTAATCAGCATGAAAATATCAGCAATAAGGAATACATCGACTGGATTGTGGAAATGAAAACCGCTACTCGCGGCCCGTTTAAAGATGTGAAGTGGTTTTGTAATGACGGCAGTGTGTTGCCTCCCAAAGCCTATGCCTGCGTAGAGCATGGGGGAGGCTATCAGCACGGCAATTATGCTGAAAACACCAGCATTTTACGCAGTAATGGTTATTATGTTGCTAACATTCTGGCAGGTTTTGATGCTGAACAGGCCATGCAGGACCCTGATTTTATCGATCAATATAACCAGATATTACTGGAAAAATTTCTGATCCAGATTGATGATGGCTGGATCATGAGAAAAGCGCAATTTTATCGTGGTGCCATTCAGGAGGAAGACGAACGCAAGGGAGCCAGAAATCTGCTCATCAAATTATGCGGTGAACAAGAATGGATTAGCTATCGTTATCTTGGATTACGTACAGGTGCACGTCTGCTGTCCCATGGTGAAGATACTGCCTCGGTACAAAAAATAAGACAAATGGCTGCTTCTCTGGCAGAAAAAGACAGTGGCTTTAAAAAACTGCGCGTTAAAATTCATGGTTCACCGGATGCAGGTGACGCCCAAATGGTGAGGGAATACGCAAAAACCAAAGTCAGCAAAAATGCCGACAATAGTCAGTATCTTACCCTGGCTGATGAGATTGACAGGGTCTATAAAGATCCGGCATTAGCAGAATTATTGCGAGCCAATGCAAAAATATTCACCAGGGGGCCCTGGCTGCAATCGTATTTAAATAAGCTTGCGAAATCACTGGAAGAGAACAAAAGCCCATACCATCAATTCTCCACAACGGCGAAAGCACTGGCTGATTTGCGTGATTTTATGCCAAAAGTCAGAAATTACAGTGCCCGTCTGCGCTTGCTGGATATAAGTTTGAATGTTGAAGCTGTCAATTTTAAAGCCAGTACCGAGTTACGTAAAGAAATTCAGCAATTCTCCAGAAAACAACGCATTGATCTATTGCAGCAAGCTGCGCTGGCGGCATATGGAACAGGAGCTATCAACAAAAGAAGTTTAGAGCAAATTGAGCATAGTATTGCATCTGTGAATAAAAATGAAGTGTTATTAAAAGAGTATATCTATGTGCTGAATTATCTGGGACGTGTGCCGGGTTGGGGGACTCAGGCAATGCGTTTTCATTTTTACGGCTCCATGCAAAAACTGGGTGAAATTGAGCCTCTGAGCTATCATTTTATTCAGGATCAACTACGCGGCAGCCCATTATTGTTTTTCTCACAGGTGCTCAATGAGCTGGCTATTGATGTCAATCAACTGTCAGGTGTCAAGCACAGTTTATTTGGCAAAAAAATAGGTGTCGGATTTCATGCACTTAATCCCGGACTGGTCAGAGGGACTCTGCATACTGATGTGACTATTGAAAATATTGCATCCATAAAACCTGATGGTATTTATGTCTTGCCTGAAACGGTTTCAGATCTGCCGCCATTATCTGGAATTATTACTGCAGGAGAAGGTAATCCGCTTTCGCATGTGCAATTATTGGCACGCAATCTGGGTATTCCAAATGTGACTGTTAATGAAGAGCTTATCCCTGAATTACAAAAACACAATAGTCAAACGATTGTCATGGCCGTTTCTCCATCAGGTCTGGTGGAACTCAATCATGACAGTGAAAAATGGCGTAACTTTTTTGGTGCTAATAAAAATCAGGAGAATATTGTTATTCGCCCTGATCTTGAAAAGCTGGATATTAATTATCGTGAATTTATTGATTTGACGCAATTGCGTGCCAAAGACTCTGGGCGGATAGTGGGACCGAAAGCCGCCAAATTGGGTGAACTAAAACATATTTACCCGGATAAGGTGGCCAATGGGCTGGCTATTCCGTTTGGGATTTTCCGTCAAGTGGTGTTAGACAAACCTTATAACAACAGTTCGCAAACCGTTTATGAGTGGATGCTGGAACAATATGCAATTATTCGCTCGCTGGAATCGGATCCGTTCAAGCATCAGACAGTGAGCGAAACGTTCAGAGCGGAATTATATGATATCATTATCAATGCTGAAATCGATGCAAAATTTATCCAGTCTTTGCGCCAGGCGTTAACAGCCACTTTCGGCACTGCTGATCTGGGCGTATTTGTACGTTCTGATACCAATGTCGAGGATTTGCCAGGCTTTACCGGTGCCGGTTTAAATTTAACTCTGCCCAATGTCATAGGCTTTGATCATTTAGTGACGGCGATTAATCAGGTCTGGGCATCACCCTTTACGAAACGAGCTTTTGCCTGGCGTCAATCGCATATGGAACAGCCGCAATATGTTTATCCTTCCATTTTACTCTTACGTTCTGTGGCCAGTGATAAATCAGGTGTCATGGTTACAGAAGACATTTCAACGGGTGATAAAGGCGTTTTGTCCATTGCAGTGAATGAAGGGGTTGGTGGAGCAGTGGATGGTCAATCAGCTGAATCATTACGCGTCAATATGACGGATGCGTCAGTCAGAGTGTTGGCGACCGCAACCGCACCGACAAGACGCCTGCCATCACCCCAGGGCGGGCTGGTTGAGTTACCTGTCAGCGGTGCAGACACAATTTTGCAGCCGGCTGAAATCAAACAATTAATTCAGTTTGCCAGGGAGTTGCCTGACAAGTTTCCTTCCATTGTGAACGATGCAGGCAATCCTGCTCCGGCTGATGTGGAATTCGGCTTTGTTGATGGAGCATTGAATTTATTCCAGATACGTCCGTTTTTAGATAATCAGAATGTACAGGGAATGGCTTATTTGATTAATATGGATAAGTCACTGAATAGTTCATCAACGGTCAAAGTGGATATGAATGGAGTACCAGAATAATGAAAATTTTCATTACAGCGATTCTTATCTTTATGATACTCTCAGCCATAATAGCTCATGGTTACCCGCTGGATGGTTACAATGATACCGGCATAAGGCGTACTGAAGGGGCACGTCTGGCCAATGAAGGGATTATCAAAGATATAAAACAACCGCCGGGGGCCATGTTATCAACCGAACAGGTGGATATCCGGTTGCTGGAACACAAGGATTTTCAGATACCGCAAGCTGATCCGCAATTATCCGCTCAGCTCACAAACTTACTGGGAAATCAAGCGCAAGAGTACGGCATTGCGGTGCTGGATCTGACCGATATTGATCAACCTCGTTATGCGATGCATCGCGGTGAATATAAGCAAAATGTCGGCAGTGTCGGCAAGATTCTGGTTGCTTTGGGGGTTTTTCAGGCCATGGCTGATACCTGGCCAGGTGAGGATGCTAAACGCATAGAGGTGTTAAAAAACACGCTAGTGACAGCGGACCAGTTCAGTCAATCTGATCACCATACGATCCGCATTTTTGATCTGGAAAATAAAACCTTAACTCGCAGACCCATGAAAATAGGTGATCAGGGGTCGCAATGGGAGTTTCTAGACTGGATGCTCTCTGTCAGTTCAAATTCGGCAGCGGCAATGAACCAGCGTCAGGGCATGTTAATGACTCAATACGGGATGGATTTTCAGCCTTCAGAAACGGAAATAAAACGCTTTTTCAAAGAAACCCCGGCAGTCGAGAAAACAGCGCTGTATCAAAAAACGTTCTGGGAACCGGTTACCCGCAATGGTCTGGATTTAGAGCAAATACGTCAGGGAAGCTTTTTTACTCACCAGGGTAAGCGGCTGGTTAATGGCGGGGGTAATAGCTATGCAACAGCCAACCAATTGCTTGAATTACTGGTTAAAATGGAAAAAGGTGAGTTGGTGGATGAATTTTCCTCCCGTCAGCTAAAACGTCTGCTGTATTTAACCGAGCGCCGTATACGTTATGCTTCATCACCGGCACTGAAAAATTCGGCGGTTTACTATAAATCAGGTTCCTTATATTCATGCAAAAAAGAAGAAAACTTTAAATGTGGTGCTTATAAGGGGAATGTGCGCAATTATATGAATTCGGTTGCGATTATTGAGAGTCCGCCTGATGAAGGCAATCTTTATTATATGGTGGTTGTTATCTCCAATGTATTGAGGAAAAACTCAGCCGTTGAACATCAGACTTTAGCGACAAGAATTCATCGTTTAATGCAAAAAGCGCATCCGGTTGCAGAAAAATAGGTGATAATTGTTCAATTATTTATTCCCTGCTACCAGTTGATGAATGGGCAGAGCTAATTTTTCCAGCCATTTTCCGCCGGTTGCCGAATCTGACAGCCCGATTACAATGTATTTATAGTCTTTGTGCTCAATCAATGCGCTATCAGCATGGAAGTTTTTCCATGAACCGGATTTTCGGTAAATTTCAATATCCGGAATAGATTCCAGACCTCTCACAAATTTATGTTTAATTCCCGGTTTGCTGAGGATTGATTTCATTTTTTTTGAATATTCAGGGCGTAATAGCTGATTAGTTTCCAGTAAGTAGTAAAACCGTGCGGCCTGAATTGCGGTTGCGCCATGGGACAGATTGTAAAGTGGATCTCTTTGATAAGCAGATCCTTTGGAATAAGCTTTTCCCAGCCAGAGCCCGCCATTGTGTTCAGGATCGTAGAGAGCAAAATCTGGTGTCTGAATGATTTCTATAATACGTTCCCCGCCAACGAGCGACAGTACATAACTGGCTGAACCATTGTCAGAGTAACGGATCATTTGTATCATTTGCTCATATAGTTCATCACTTTCTTGCAGATGTCCCAATTCAATCTCCACAAATGCTCCCAACAGGATCGCAATTTTTGGCAGGCTGGCGGCATAGAACATTTTATTCCCATTAAGCTGAGCTAATTTGGGTTTTTTTAAATCACTGATATCCACCAATACAAGGGACAGGTTTTTGTTTTGAATGGGTTTCCATAAGCCCTGTTTCTTTACCAGTTTTTCAAGATTCTGTTGTAAAACAGGATCAGTTGAATTCCATAAAGTTGGATAGTTTACGGGCTTGTTAGACCAGGATGTTTCAGCTATACTCGCTGGTGCATGGAGAGTAAAGAGTATCAAGATAAAAATGAAAAAGTGCATTCAATTTCCTGAAGATAGCAAGTAAAAAAATTCCGATCTGATATTATAAACAAGAATCCTACCAGCCCAGTACATTATGCATAATTGACCATCTTGGTGCTTTTTTTTCTGCTCCCTTGCCTGCAACCCAGTAGTCTTTGGCCTGATCAATAAGACCATTCGCTTTTTTGGCTGCCAGCCACTGGCTTAAAAATTGGGCAAATTCTTTCTCGCCTTTGGCAACGGCATAACTCAGTGGAAATTTTGTTAAAGAGGGTTTGGGCAGAACTGAAGTGTATTCAGGGTGTAGCAGCGTCAAAGCAGAACCTACTTCAACCAACTCAAGCAGCCCGTCAACCTGATCATCATTAAGCATAAAAAACTCGTCATAATTGGTGACAGGAATCATTTCCAGTTGAGTATGAGGCAGAGCCGTCTGTAGTCGTTGAGTTAAATATTTAATAATACGCGGTGATGCAAAAATGGCCAGTTTAAGCTGTTTCATGTTACGAATAGATTCTGCTGTGGCAAAATCATGACGTCTGTAATCCCGGGTGACTATTCCTATATGGCCATCGATATAGGGAGCAGAAAGTTCAAGACTGAGCAGATTCGGAGTATCAAACACCACTCCAGTGAATATGTCAATTTCTCCCCGATTGAGCTGTTCTGTGTAAGTATTGACTTCTATAGGGTAAAAATCCAGTTTAACACCCAGGTCACTTGCCAGATAGGTAACAAGTTCAACATCCATTCCAACCAGTTCGTAGGCATTGTTACGAAACTGAAAGGGTAAACGATTTGAGATATACCCCACTCTTAGAACACCGCGCTGTTTAATCTGTTTCAGCAGGTTATTGTTTAATACTGCTGGAATGTCAGGCTTATGATTATCATAGTGACTTTTATTATAAACAATCGTATTTACATAGGGAATATTTTCCGGCATTGACATATTCATGATCAGGTTATCTTTAGTGTAGTGGGTGTCAACGATTGCAAATAATAACAGTCGAGTAAACAATACTGTTACTAGCAGTGAAGCACAAATCATGAATAGATTCTTGATTATACGCTTATGATCAAAATGTAGCTTGCCCGTCAGACCCGCGCTGATGATTAAACTAAAGGCAAACAAATTCATAACACTGACCATGGTGTCAAATTTACCATTGATAATTGAACTGGGGATATAATAATTAAACATATCATGAGGGATCTGGAACAAATCGAGTAAAAAGGGCAGAGCAACTTGTGCTTTGGCAAAAAAGCTAAAAATTCCAGTGCTTATAAATTCAGGGTATTGTGAGAGTTTAAGTTCTGAACCTGCCATCCAGGCAGCAAACGGAATGAAGAGCAGAGCTAGTAGGCGCCCGGTATTAGGAAAATTGAAAGTGACTGGAATAATGATATCAACCAGTTGATTATTTTTGTCTGAATCCATTTGATAATGCTTAAAAAGCTGCTTCGAGTTTTCAATCAGCATGGGCAAGATAATAAAAACATTTTGAGCAATAAATCCGGTCAACAAGGCAGAACGGGAGAAATTAAGAATGTCCTTGTATTTAAACGGGGTCAGCATGACAATGAGTAAGGGCAAAACTATAAATGTCAGCAATAGTGCCGCCATAATATAAATAACAAAATACACCTGGAGATGAGTCACTTGCTCCAGGGTCATGGTACCCGCTGATACAGCCACAATGGAAAAGACTCCAATGGGGGTGAGCTGAACCATAAATCCCATGACTTTTGCCAAAACATCGGTAAATACCCTGAGACTGTCGACTATTATTGACTTGTCTTTATGACCAATTAAGGCAACACCTACGGCGATACAAAACAAAACAACCGCGGGAACAATACTATTGGCCATGGCATAAAAAGGATTTTGGGGGATATAGATTTCAATGGGGTTAAACGGTTTTATATCTTGAGTGATATTTGAACTGTAAAATGAAGCGTCTTGCCACTGAGGGAACGCAAATGGCATGGCAAAAATGATGGCAGCGGAAATAAGCCAGAACAGTAACAATAGCAGACCGCCGCGAATAGCCAGTGATGTAGCCAGTGACTTATCGAGTGAACCGACACCGCTTATCAGCGAAACAACCACAAAAGGCAGTACGGTCATCTGCATTAAACGGATCCAGACTTCCCCGATCCAGCGGATGGATAAAACACTCTCTCCTACAAAAAGTCCGACCAGAACACCCAGGATCAAGCCGCCAATAATCCTGCTGGACAGGCTCATATTTGAAAAAAAATGTGCCATAAAAACTGTGTTAAACCTCTATAGTTAGTGCCTAAGCAATAATTGCTAAAGTTTTTTCACCTTTTTATGGATTTAAGCTCAGGAAAGGGGGGATAACAATGTAAAGTTTTAGATGTTTGGCCCTGTGGCGAACTGATATAAGCCCTGTATGAGATTTTACCTGTACGCTGGGATACAATTTTTTTGATGTGCATAGTGTTCAACTGTTTGTTGCGAATTTTTGCATAATTTAATGTCCAGTTAAAAAACGCGCAACGCTTACAGTGATAATACTATTTTTTCAGGTGTTGATGGTGGGTGATAAAAGATTTGAACTTTTGACCCCCGCCTTGTAAGGGCGGTGCTCTGACCAGCTGAGCTAATCACCCGCAACTGTTTTGAAAGATGCGTATTGTAAAATAAAATGTCACAAAAAGAAACTATTTTGTTTTTTGGTTACATCTACTGTAACTACTCAGCAAATCAAGCCGCAGGAAGGCTAACCATCAAAAAGTTACAAACATATAAAATTCAAAGACTTATATTTTTGTTACTTAGAAGCGTAATTTCTAAAACGTCATTGATACCAGGAATTTGTTACAGAAGACGCCGTTAATACATCCATGCAGGCTCTATATAGCCATCCCTGGCTATATAAGCTTCTTCCACAAACACCTGATATCAATAACTTGCAACAATAATCAAAATACGCTGAGTAGTTACCATCTACTTATATTTGGATATAGTTGGTTGCAGATATTAACCTTTATATGTCAAAGACATATCGAGTGTTGTTATGATTATCTCAAAATGTCAACCACTTAAACAATTCCTTAAAAATGTTTAGTATTTGTTTAGTGGTTAAGCACTGGTTGAAAAAGCTTGCATTTCACAATTACCGCTCAATGCCAGTCAAGGATATTGACACTATGAGAAAAAAATCAGCATCCCCATTGGAAAAATTGCCGCTGGGGTTGACATCATTATGGAAGAATCAGAACTGAAATATGGCTAATCTTATTTTCCTCTGCTAATTTATAACAAGGAATTAATGTAAAGAGTCAGGAAGAAGAATGTTAACGATATCTCTACAGAGTCTAAATAAACATGATCTACAAAATCAGAGATTTATGCTCAGGGCAATATTATAGAGAACACAGTCATAATCCTGATATAAGCAACATTATTTAAACCCTTGCGGTTCGGATGTGAGTAACGGTCAAAAACTATCAACTCACTACAATTGATAAATCAGAGAGATAAGCGCTGGAGAATTAAAATGTTAAATAAAGAACGCCGTAAATATTTTGAAAAAAAAATGGATGAATCAGATGAAATACACAATCTTTTGAATAAAAGCAAATTGTTCAAGTACTTATCTGAGGATGATAAGAAAAAGCTGGTGGTTGAACTATTGAAGGAGGAACAATATCATCGGATCTATGAGGCATTGATTTCATTAGGTTCAGCTATTAAAAACAGATAAACACTGAAATCTATTATCAGGAGGTAAGCATATAGTCTCTGTGGTTCGGAATAAGAGGGCGCATTCCCACCCCTTCATGATGTATAAGCCAGCTACCGGCACCCTGACTATTTTTATTTAAATATCACAGCTGATAACACGTTAATATCACATAAAACAGCTTGGAAATTAAGGTGAAATGTAAAACTTGAAGCAGCGGTTGTTTATTGTTGTTCATTATAAGCTTTAAAGCGTTCTGAATAATGCCTTGTGCATAAGCATAGGTTTGCGGAACTTCTTGTAATTGGATGATTATTTACTATGCTCTATTGCAGGAGGAAGCATAATGGGACTTATGTCTATCATCTTCATTTTGTTAATGGGCTTGTTTATCGGTATCGTCATTGGTGCTCTGGGAACTATCATTATCAGAGCAAGGAAAGGTGGTCGTCCTCCTCCCAGGGTTCAATTGATAGCTGAACAAAATCATATTTGCCGGACTGACGCCTGCGGCGCCCTGATACGTTACGCCATCCAGAATCCGACTACGGCACAGAATGCCGGCCGGGACATTGAACTCACAGTGAAATTTGATGGTGATGAAAGTGACCGGCCTGTTGACGATGTCATATTAGGGCCAGAATTTGAACAGGTTTTTTCCGCAACAGATCCGCGGATTTTTTATGCAGGCAGCGGCAATTATAATATAGGCGTCAAACTCTTTCCAGCTTCATCTCCGGGACCAGATCAAACGGTCCAGATTAACGTTATGAAATCAAATGACGGCTTTGAAATCGTTCAGTTAGGAGCCACTCATTTTCAGGATACTTCGGTAACAGCTGAGACATTTCTAACGGATACATATAACGACAAAATAAGTATCAGAACTTGCAGGGGAATGCGGATCCATGCACTGGCTGTATATGGATTTACTCTTGGTCCTGACAGCCAGTTTCAGCAAGATGCCTGGGCATTAATTCGTGAAAATGAAGGCCTTGCCGATGTGACTTATCCCCATGAAGTGGAGATACAGATAGAATCTCCAGGCGGGACTTTAAATCTGGGAATGCTTGGTAAAGGTGACTGGAAATATTTTGGTGATGCCCCTGAGGGGGAAACAGCTGTTTGCTCGACTATGATTGAGATAGTGGAGGGCCTGGTCATCAAGGGAACGCGTTATAGCGGTTCAGAGCCATTTCCGCGAAATTCAATTGTTTCCTGGAAAATTTTTGTGCAGATTGATTGCGAATAAATCAGTATTCCGTTCTGCTGATATAGCACCTGAATTAACGTCAAACTGAATCGGTGCAAAGCTGATTATCCTTTAGATTGACAGTATTTTTCATATTCAACCCTTATTGGGAACTATTCCTGTGATAGACTTTTTTTTGCATACCTCACTCTGGTAAAATATTAAACTTATTGAGCCCATAAAGAGCAGTAAAATGAAGCAAAATCACAGGCTGAAAAGGTTTATCAAAGATATCCTGAAATATACTCCTTTATTAAAGATTATCTCGCTTTTGGTCATCCTTTGGCTGCTGTTTTCTGCAAGCCTGTATTTCTCTGAACGCGGAGTAGAAGGTACAAGTATTACAACCTATGGGCAGGCTTTGTACTGGTCAACTGCTGCATTTTCCACTGCAGGAATAGCCGATACACCTGTCTCTGGCTGGTCAAAAATTATCGGCGGTATCTGGATTGTTCTCGGTTCTGCGCTATTTTTTGGAACCATCGTAGCAACTATTACTACCTATTTTATGCGCCCCTTAGAGCGCCCGGTAAAGCAAATTATAGATACTATCGAATACAATCTCGAACAACTTGATGAATTGTCTATTGATGAGCTGGATTTGCTCAAGGAAACTGTTGATGGGCTTATTATACACATGGAACACCTGGAAAAAGTTCATTTAGCGCGTATAAACAAATAACCAGTCGCAGCGAAAAAATTGAATTTCAGGCTAATATCTGACCCCGCCTGTGCACCTGCCAGAGTGCCGCCAATTGCGGCGCGAGCTCATTCGGCAGCCATGCGTTGCATAATATAGCCAGCAAGGCTATTTATGTATACAAACCATCTAGCTTCAGCAATGCTTCCGGAGAGATAATCAACTGCTTTAAGCTTTTTCAGCTTCCATCGCCGGGTCATATTTCCCCTGTCGTGCCAGACAGTTAAGACGGGCACGCTTCAATAAAGCCTGCTGTGCGGCGGCCCTGTTTTCTGCTTTACCTTGCCAGGCGTGCAATACAGGCTGCTGCAGGGCACGGCCATAAGAAATACTCAGCTGCCAGGGTGCATTATCGCGCAGCTGATTGATCGCATTCAGGTTTGCAGTAGCTTCTTCCGGTCCTTGACCGCCAGAGAGAAAATTGATGCTGGGGACGGCCGCAGGAACAGTACGCCGCAGTACGCTTAATGTTGCGGCCGCGATTTCCCGCGGTTCGGCGCGCCGACAGCCTTTACCCGGCAGTACCATATTGGGTTTGAGTATCATGTGCTCAAGACTGACAGCATGCAAATGCAGAGCATGAAATACAGCATGCAGCACCTGTTCAGTCACGATGGCGCAGCGCTTAATATCATGTTCACCATCCATTAATACTTCGGGTTCAACAATGGGTACAATGCCCATTTCCTGACACACAGCGGCGTAACGCGCGAGCATTTCCGCATTGGCCTGTCGGCCCATGCAGGTCGGGTTGTGTTGGCTTATCGGGTAGACTTCACGCCACTTGGCAAACCGTGCGCCCTGGTTCTTATAAGTTTCAAGACGCTGGCTCAAACCATCCAGTCCATACGTAATCAAATCTCCGGGTGCCCCGGCCAGAGGCCCTTTGCCTTTATCGACCTTGATACCGGGAACAATTTTTTGTGACCAGGAAACAGCCGGCAATAATTTCTCAGTGTCATCTTTTTGCTCCAGCGTTTCCTCAAACATAATGACACCTGAGATATATTCGCCCAGCCCAGGTGTAGTTAACAGCAGCGAACGGTAAGTGCGCCTGTTTTCTTCGGTGGATTCCAGGTTTATGTCAACAAAACGACTTTTTATGGTCGGCGCGCTCTCATCGGCTGCCAGAATTCCGCGCTGTCCATCCACCATATCTTCGATGGTTTGCTGTAATTCATTAGCATTATTCATTTGTATTCTCCTGTATGGGAGGGTAGAGCCCCGGTGTTTAATCCAATGTATATGATTCATGTAGACGAGGCATTTCAACCCGGGTATGCTGTAGTTTGGCTGCAAAAGCCTGCATACTGTCTGCTTCACCATGTACCAGGAATGTTCTCTTTGGTCTGCCAGTTCTGGAGTGCCAGGCGAACAGTTCAGCTTGATCGGCGTGGGCAGAAAATCCGCCAATGGTATAAATATCTGCATTTACCCGTATCTCTTCACCAAAAATGCGCACCTGTTTCGCGCCGTCAATGATGCGTCTGGCCAGCGTGCCGCGTGCAGCATAACCGACAAACATGATGCTGGCGCGTTTGTCCCACAGATTATGTTTCAGATGATGTCTTATCCGACCGCCGGTACACATACCGGAGCCGGCAATAATGACAGCTCCGCCGCTGATCTGGTTGATGGCGATGGACTCGGATGTTTCATGAGTAAAATGTAATCCAGGCAGATCAAAGGGATCGTCCCTGCCGTTAGATAGTTTGAGTGTCTCGGCATCGAAGCATTCCGGATGGCGTTGAAAAATCTGCGTGGCAGAAATGGCCATGGGGGAATCCAGGAATACATTGATGAAACGATCAATATGTTTTTTATCCAGCCCTTCCCTCAGGTAATAGAGGATCTCCTGGGCTCGTTCCAGGGCAAAGGAGGGGATTATGACATTCCCGCCACGGCTGATGGTTTTGTTGATCGCCTCATAGAGTTCTCCAATCGAGGGTTGCAGCTGTTTGTGCAGACGGTCGCCGTAAGTGGTTTCCATTACCACCGTGTCCACTTCAGGCGGTATAGCCGGATCCCGCAGGATAGCACGCCCGCTGTAACCCAGGTCTCCGGAAAACAAGAGCCGATGATGTTTATCATGTTCTTCAAGCTGGAGAAAAATACTTGCCGAGCCGAGTATATGCCCGGCATCAAGAAATGTGGCGGTGATACCAGGAGCGACCTGTAAAGGTTTATTGTATTCAGTCCTGCGGCCAAAAAACTCAAAACTGTTGAGAGTATCTAACGTAGTATACAAGGGGTTAGCTGTTTGGCTGTTTTTATTCCCATGCCGTTTCGCCTTACGCTGCCGGTAACGGGCTTCTTCTTCCTGCAGTCCAGCAGAATCAAGCAGCACCAGTCGGGCCAGCTCAAGAGAAGCTGCAGTGCTGATAATTTCGCCCTGAAAACCACGCTTTACCAGCAGCGGTATGCGGCCGCAGTGATCAAGATGGGCGTGCGTTAGCAACAGCACATCAATGGAGGCTGGGTCAAAACCGAAAGGCTTGACATTTTCCTCGACCAGTTCGTGACCGCCCTGATACATGCCGCAATCTATCAGTATGCGTTTGTCTGCACACTCCAGCAGATGACAGGAGCCGGTTACGCCTTGATCTGCCCCATGGAAAGAAATTTTCATATCACTCTCCTGTGTTGATAATGCTGTCCTGTTTTGATTCAGTTATCCAGTCCAGAGTTTTGCAAAAATTATACACTGATGAGTATCGATTTATGGGGGAAGCCCCGGCAGTAAAGGTTATAATTATTATGGTCAACTGCTTTCAACCACGATGGTTGGGCTGCCGCGCGGACCAGTTATCTGCTACGCCTTTAAGGAATTAAACCTGAAATTAACAAATATGCAGGATTTAATGTGTTTTGTCCTGTTGATGAACACCTGTTTGCGTAATAACTCTAAGCAATCATGCATAATGCCATCGTCTCTAACAGCATAAGACACTGCATGGTCAGTAAGCACGATTTTATAGATAGGCCGGGCCGTTTCAACAGCTTAAATTAATTTCTGTTTAGCAATTAATGACTGTTTTAAGAGGAATTAATTTGCTTCTGCAATCCCCTGCAGATAAGGAATAAAGGAACAGTCAGGTTGTGGCAACAAACACATCGGGTTCTTTAAACTTTATAATCCATAAGGGGTATGCATAGTTATGAATTAACACTCATTAGTCTATGGGTTGATGTCTGCTGAGGATCTCCTGTATTTCCGGCTCTATCGCTGCTGGAATAACTACCTTGACTTGTTTGTTATCTTCATCAATGAAAATATGTTCCTGCTCAATACCTGTGGAAATAAGATCATTACTGACATTTTTCAGAGTATCTACATGTTCAAAAGTTTTTGTTATTGTCTTGCTCATTTTTGACGTCTCCGGAGTTGAATATAAACATTGGATATAAGTGATGAATATATCTAAACATCATTCTATAGTATAGGAGAGTTTTTTTAAACATCTATCTGGCTGAGGAAATGTTTGCTGATTAAGGTCTCCAAAGCTGTCAATCCGGTGCCGGATGCCTGTTCATAGTGCTGGGATCATAAACATTGAAAGACATCTCAATCAGTTGACAGTAATAGCCTGATTCAGCGTGAGGGATCAATTTTCTGCTAGTCCTCTGTAAGTTACAGCCAGAAGTTTTGACAGCTTTACGGCGTTAGTGGAATGTACTATGGAATCACAGCTCCAGATGTTGCTAATGCCTGCTTCTCTTAATCGGGCCATGGCGTTATCAACAAACAGTGCATGAGTGACCAGTATCGATATCGAGGCAGGCTGATATTTGGCCAATGCTCTGGCTGCTTGCAACAGGGTTTTACCCGTACTGGCAATATCATCTACCAAAACCATATTGCGTCCCTGATAGTGGTCGTCTGGTAGGCTGACTTCTACCTCCCGGTCGCCATAACGTTGCTTCAATGCCACCGCATAGTCCATCTGATAATGCGTGGCAATTTTAGCAACCCATTGTTCTGATTCACTGTCCGGTCCCAGCAGATAAGGCTCTGCTACATGCTGCTGAATAAAGTGAGCCATAGGATCGGTCGCTGTAATATTCACAGCCTGGCTGACGGGAACGGCATCAGCAAGGTGATGTACCCGATGTAAATGCGCGTCTACGGTGATGAGATTGTCAAAATAACCCGCCAGCAGTCGACCAATGACTTGCTGGCTAACCACTTCACCGCAGTGAAAGGCTTTATCCTGGCGCATATAGCACAGATAGGGAGCCACCAGTGTAATAGTTCGGGCTCCCATGGCGCGGGCGCCTGCAGCAGCCAGCACAAGCTCTATCAATTTGTCATTAGGTCTGTTCAGACTGCAGTAAAAAACCACCTGAGCCGGCAGCGTAGCCGGAAGTTGCACTTTACTTTCCTCATCCGGGAAAGAATGCACTTCAAGGCTGAGGTAAGGGAGAGCGGCCTCAAAGGCAAACTGCTGAGCCTGTGTCTCGGAATGATTAAAACCTATGACTAAAGCAGGTACTGAATTTTTATTCAAGACATGCGGGGCGGCGCCGCTATGACTGGAGGGATCGAGTCTCTCAGCAGGGTCGATCAGCTTATCAGCGAATGATTCAGGCATTCTTAATTTCAGTGGTCACGGGTTCGGTTTTTAATTCCGGTAAGCCAAAGGAAAGCAGTGCTGCAGCCAGAACGAAAGCCGTGGACCACCAGAGACAGCCTTGCAGTCCCTGGGTTTGATAGGCCCAGCCAGAAATAACGGTCCCCACCAGACGACCGCCGGCATTGGCCATATAATAAAATCCCACGGTCATGGCCACTTTGTCTTTATCGGAATAGGCAAGGATCAGATAAGAGTGAATGGCGGAATTGATAGCAAACACTATACCGAATAGTATTAAGCCGATGATCAGTACCATATCGGCAGGCCAGCCCTGTTGCAGACCCAGAGCAATACCGGCAGGGAAGAGAGCCAGCAAAAAACTCCACCAGCGTGCGCTGCTCCCGCCCGGACCATGACCGTGATGACTGCGTCGTATCAGCCTTGGGGCAATCGCCTGAACAAAGCCGTAGCCTATGATCCACACAGCCAGGAAAGTCCCTACATCGGTAAAAGACCATTCCAGTACTTCATATAGAAATACCGGCAGCCCCACGACAAACCAGATGTCACGGGAACCAAACAGGAAAAAGCGTGCAGCTGATAACCAGTTAATGGCTGAAACTTTGGAGAACACCTGGGTGAATTTGGGTTTGGATTTCATTTTACCCACACCCGAGGGCAGCATAACTGCGGTTATCAGCAGCACTATGAATAATAAACTGGCCAATACCGTCAGTGCACCGCGAAAACCGATCCATTGCAGCAACGCTGCACCGATAAAAAAACCGGCGCCTTTGAGCGCATTTTTCGACCCGGTTAGAATGGCCACCCATTTAAACAGTTCAGAACTGCTGTCGCCGCCCACCATGGTCTTTACCGATGCCTTGGCTGACATCTTGTTTAGATCTTTGGCAATACCTGACAATGCCTGGGCTGCCATGACATAAGGAACAGACAGCCAGGCTTCTGGCACAGTAAGCGCTACCAGTGCAATAACCTGAAGTCCCATGCCGATATTCATGGTCAGATTGAGGCCGATGCGTGCCCCCAGCCAGCCGCCGACCAGGTTGGTGACGATACCGAAAAATTCATAGAAAAGGAACAACATGGCCACTTCGAAAGGTGAATAACCAAGCAGATGGAAATACAGCACCACCAGCATACGAATGGCTCCATCGGTTATGGTAAAGGCCCAGTAACCGGCGGTAACGATCAGGTAATTGCGCACTCCCTGTTGCATGACTATAGAGTCTCTGCCACCTTACTGGCCAGTTCCATCATGCGGTTGACGTAGCCCCATTCGTTATCATACCAGGCATAAATCTTGACCTGCGTGTTGTCAATCACCATGGTTGAGAGTGAGTCAACAATAGAGGATCGGGGATCATTGACATAATCGACCGATACCAGCGGCCGTTCTTCATAACCCAGAATACCTTTTAGTTCTCCTTCAGCCGCTTGCTGGAAGAACCCATTTACCTCTTCGACAGTTACCGGGCGGGATGCTTCAAACACAAAATCAGTTAATGAAGCATTAAGCAGTGGAACGCGCACTGCATGTCCATTGAGCTTGCCGCTTAGTTCCGGGAAAATTTTGCTGATGGCCTTGGCCGAACCGGTTGAGGTCGGGATAAGAGACTGACCGCAGGCCCGTGCACGGCGCAGATCCTTATGCCCCTTATCAACAATGATCTGGGTGTTGGTGATGTCATGGATAGTGGTCATACAGCCATGTATAATACCAATATTTTCATGCATGACTTTGACCACAGGGGCCAGGCAGTTAGTAGTGCAGGAAGCTGCAGTGAGCAGATGATGTTGGGCGGGATCGTACAGATGATCGTTGATACCGTAAACAATATTGAGTGCACCTTCAGTAGGGGCGGCAACAATAACTTTTTTCACGCCCTGGGTAAAATAGTTATCCAGGCTGTCCGGCTTTTTATGATGTTTGCCGGTCGCCTCGATCACGATGTCGCAGCCTGACCAGTCAGTGTCTGCTATGGCAGGATTGGATGAGTAGTCCATTGAATCGCCATCGACAATAAGATGCTCATCATCTGCAGCCGTGTCATGATCCCAGGTGCCATGCACAGAATCAAATTTGAGCAGATGTGCTGAACCTGTTGCATCTGTGGCGATTTCATTGATACGCACAATTTTTAGCTGCGGGTCGTTCCAGCCGGCACGTAAACCCAGTCGTCCCATGCGCCCGAAGCCATTAATACCAATACGTACGGTCATTTTTCCTGTCTCCAAATTAAGTTTTTTGTGCTCATCTACTGACGGATCTAATCAGTTCCCGCCAGGGTAATTTTTCAATTAATGATAATGATTTCAACCCGCAGGAGAGATAACATTTCTTGTCGCTAAGCTTATCAGGCACTGCAGACCCCGGTCAGGCGATCAGGCATTTCAGCCAGGGCAACCATATCACTGGCGTAAGGTTCATATTGTTCGATGCCTGCCACGGTTGAGTGGATGATTTCAGCTACCCATTGAGGAATTTGCGGATTAATACGGTAGTAGATCCATAAACCATGCTTGCGATCGCTGACTAAAGCCAGCTTGCGCAAAATGGCCAGGTGGTGCGAGACTTTGGGCTGAGGCAGGGCCAGAGCATGAGTCAATTCACAAACGCACAACTCGGCTTCTTTTTCCAGTAACACCAGGCATCGAAGACGGGTTGGATCAGAGAGTGCTTTGAATAATTGAATCGGGCTCATATCCATATCTTTGCATCGATAAAATATTTGTTATCCAGTATATCTAGATAAATAGATATGTCAACAAACAGTGTGTTCAGCTGCTTAGTTTCCTTCCATAAAGAGCCATTCTGGCTCTTATTGTGGAACACAAAAGTGAAAGTATGATTATTCTTTTGTTACATTTGACCTGTCACTCTGGATGAGGGAAGCGGTCTATTCATTGTTTATCTCCTAACGTATAAGCGGGGTTTTGCAGCGCGGCCTGTTTGGAAAAATTAAAATCTGCTGGAAATTCCGCATAAATGGTATATAGGGGCTCATCAGCTTCGACTCTGTCATTAATTTTTTTGTGCAGCTGAATACCGGCCGTTTTGTCCATCGGTGCGCCTGCCATCCTGGCAATACGGGCGATTTGTAGGTTATCTATAGCAGTCACCCAACCTGCTTTGGACGCCAGTACTGGATAGAGAAACTGTGCTGCCGAGGGCTCCAGGGTATTTTTACCCTGCAGTTCGATGATATCCTGCATTTTTTTCAGAGCCCGGCCAGATTCCAGCAGATCACGCGCCAGGTGATAACCCTGACCGCCTCTAATATCGGGATCAAATTCTAATATTCGCCCGGCCAACTGCAGGGCTTTTTCCTTTAAATCTATAGGTGCGAGAGGCTCGTTTTGCAGTACCTGCATCACATCTCGTGCTTCCAGTGCAGGACCAATGCCGTTGCCGATAGGCTGGCGTCCGTCTGTGATGATAACTTCCAGCTGCAGATCGCTGCGATCACCAACATACTCAAATAATTTACGTAGTTTGAGTGCCTCCGTCTGGGTACGGACTTTCGCTGTAGGGCCAACAGGGATATCAATGAGTAAATGTGTAGAGCCGGCAGCGATCTTTTTAGACAAAATGGAGGCAATCATCTGTCCTTTTGAATCCAGTTGCAGCGGACGTTCCACTGCAATCAGTATGTCATCCACTGGAGCCAGGTTGGCCGTGCCGCCCCAGGCAATAAAGCTCCGCTGTTGCTGAACGATAGCCCGCAACTCAATCGGCTGCAGATCCACTCTGGCAAGGACTTCCATGGTGTCTGCAGTGCCTGCAGGTGAAGTGATGGCGCGGCTGGATGTCTTGGGCATCAGCATGCCGTGTGCTGCAACAATGGGTGCTATCAGCATGGTGGTTCGATTGCCGGGAATACCGCCAATACAATGTTTATCTACGACCAGCGGCTCACCCCAGTCGAGTTTTGTACCTGTTTCTACCATGGCTTCGGTCAGATAGAGTATTTCATCCCGTTCCAGCCCTCCCTCGGCACATCCCACCAAAAATGCGGAAATCTCTATTTTTGAGTAACGGTGATTGACGATATCTTCACAAATGTCAAGGAAATCACTTTTAACCAGCCGGTTGCCGGCAATTTTTGCATGTACCGATTGTAAAGAAATCGGCGGCGTGGCTTGATTTACATAGACTGCAGTAGTTTCTGCATTGTTAAACTGAGAAAATGTCTGTTCGCTCAGTCCCAGTTCATCGGGCGCAACGATGGTCTCATCATCGACAATGTTCAGGACTGCAATTATCGGCGCTGCTGCACTTCCGTCACTGATCTCGATTTTATTCAGTGCCTGAAAGCCTTCGCTGTGATAGAGGGGGCAATTACGATGCAGATAAGCAACATTTTCTTTATACGTATCAATGGCGACTTGTCTTAGTTTCAGTGTTTTCATGTTACCAGGCCACTCTGTCAGGGCAAGTAAGAAAATTGACATGATATCTGGCAAATTCTGTGTCTTGCTCTAAACTTGTTTTCAGACAGTCAGATTTTGCTGGTACGAATTGATCATGAGTATCCATTTTCTCACAATGGTTATTGTCAGGCTGTTGATTACTCAACAGCCTAATGATTTCTTGCCAGTAGATTGTTATCCCATAGCAGATTTCTTTAAAACCTTACATCAATGTTACATTGATTTCACGTGTGTTTCGAACATTAAAAGGATTTAATGGCGGTCATAGAAGAAAAAATAAGATGAAAATAAATATTGAGACTATAGAAAGAACTTGCCCTGAAGCAGAAATATTCGAATCTGTTTTATCCTTAAATCACCAGACTATCCTTGAACTGGGCTGTGGTGATGCGACTTTGACGCGTTTAATCGCGACCACAGGTGAAGGAAGAAAAATTACGGCTACAGAAGTCGATCAAGTTCAGCATGAAAAACACACACTGATTAATGATTTGCCCAATGTGAGTTTCAAACTGGCAGGCAGTGAAAATATTCCCGTTAGTGATAGCAGCTTTGATACTGTTTTTATGTTCAAGTCCTTTCATCATGTACCAGTAAATCTTATGCGCCAGGCTTTACAGGAAACTAAACGAGTACTTAAACAGGGAGGAATAGCCTATATCTCTGAACCTGTATTTGCTGGTGATTTTAATGAAATATTACGACTGTTTCATGATGAAGAAGCGGTTAGAAAATCTGCTTTTAAAACGATAGAAAAAGCAGTTGCAGATAAAGAATTTTTATTGGAGAGTGAACTGTTCTTTAATTCCCCATTAATTTTTCAAAATTTTGAACAATTTGCTGAAAGGGTCATTAGTGCAACCCATACTGATCATCAATTGGCAGATGAGCTTTACTCCAGAGTGAAACAGCAATATAACCTTGCTCATGCATCTAATGATGGAAATTTTCTAATTCCCCTTAGAGTGGATATATTAAAGAAAATATAAACGATTACCCTGGGTAATTTGACGAATTTCTTTATATTTCAAATGCAGCAGGCTAATATAAAATTAAAACTGAGTTACAGGACTTATGATTATCCTTAAGTTCATTTGAATGAGGCCATTATAACTGTTGTTCTGTAGCTATTACCAGGTGACTAATGCTGATTGAGGAGAATTTCATGAAACGCAGGTTCTTTCTAAAAGAAAGTTTCATAACGGCTGTTGTCAGCACTGCTGCCGCCTTATTGCCGGTCAGATTGCTGGCCGTGTGGAATAAAGAGGCTTTTCGAGCGACAGATATGCGCTCTGCCAATGCTGCACTTGGCGATACAGCACCCGCTAGTGAATCTGATCGTGTCTATATCGATGTCAAGGATATTGCTGAAAATGCTGCCGTGGTTCCGATTAAAATTTCTACAGACATTGAAAATGCAGAGTCTATTCGTTTGTATGTCGAAAAGAATCCTGTACCACTGATCGCAACATTTACGCTAACCCAGTATTGTGACAATTTTGTCTTCATTCGCGTCCGCATGAGTGAAACATCAAATGTTATTGCTATGGTTAAAGCCGATGATCAGCTGTATATGGCAAAAAAGAAAATTAAAGTCACTGCTGGTGGATGTGGCGGTTAATTTATAAATCAATGAAAAAATAGAGGATTATTCCCATGGCCCTGGAAAAAATCAAATTACGTGCCAAACTGAAAGATGGCATTGTTACAGTTAGAGCCCTGCTCAAACATCCTATGGAAACCGGCCTGAGAAAAGATAAAATTACCGGTATGACAATACCAGCCTACCATATAACGGAAGTTACCTGCCTGCGAAAGGATGAATTGCTGTTCAGCACTCAATGGGGGCCTGGAGTATCCAAAAACCCTTTTCTTGCTTTTCGCCTAAAAGGAATAGAAAAGGATGAAAAACTCATACTTAGTTTTATTGATACAAAAGGAGAGACAGCATCCGCTGCCGTCATCGTCAAGTAAAAGTCACTAATGCATAAATTTCAGGTAACTATATAATTTTATAAGATCAGCTACAACCAGTGTCCATTCCTTAGTGGCAGACACTTATTATTCTGAAATTAGGGTAATACTTTAAGCAACGTTTTGATTATGAGTAATCTTGTCACGGTTTCAGGTTAATTACACCTGAATTCAAGTAATAAGAGCAAAACCGGTATTGTTTAGGGCAATAATAGTCTTTAAATTTATATCACATAAGACATGTTTAATGACCTGTGTCATTGTCATTATTTAATAATTATTTTAGTCTTGTAATAGGAGAGAGTGTATTGTTAGTAAGTTCCTAAATATGAGTTTCAAACATTGAATATAGGAGGTGTGAAATGAAAGATAAAACATTAGGCTTTGTATTTTCTATATTTATCGGCATTTGCATGCTCACTGCACCAGTTATGGCAAGTGAGTATATTGGCGAATTGTGCTTTCTAGCTGAAGGAGAAGAAAGTAGCAATAATCGTATGATGAAACTGGGTGTTTCACATATGGGTGACAACCACTTTCAGATTGCTGGGACCTGGAATTGGGAAGATGGAAGTGGTGAATCAACACCTATAAATGGTAATCTTGAGGTTATTGACAATAATTTTGAAGTCACATATACATTTGCCTTTTATCGTTCTAATGGCTTTTATCATAGAATCGGCCATTTGGAATTAGACACATCTTCTTTGTCTGGTAACCTTAAAATGATGACTGTAAAAAAAAATATAGAAACCGGTGATACTTCTCATGGTGTGTCTAAAATGCCAGTATCTCTTGTTCCTTGCCCGTAGTATCATTGAGGAAATAAAGGTGTACTTTCCCGTCTTTCGAAGGAAGCGGGAAGGGGGGCGGTATATATTCTTGTGAAGCACAAGCTGAACTTCATTAACGGGATGAATAGTGTCGACCAGACCATTATGGCACAAGTTAGCAAGGTCCGCTATGAGCATCAAGCGGGTATAGACCTGACTGCAATGGATGATGCTCAAACGCTTTAAATTACTTCCGGTTAGTGGTGATTCCAGTCATTCGGTAAAATGCAACTTTCATCCAAAATAACAATATCAGTCACCTCTGAAGCCTGTCGGTCTTGGGCCTGTTGCGTCGATTTGAAAAAACACCATTTTTGTTTAACTTCCCAGAACCTTTTTATAGTCAATAGAAAGATGAATACAAGACTCTTGTATCTACTGCTGGGCTTTATTTAAAAAATCGTTCAAAATAGCATATTGCTCTTCAATGACATTTTTCACTTCATTTTCAGCCAGTGCAAAGCTAGGGGTATTATCGTCATGCGCCATGTTTGCGCAAGTCACCGCCATACGACAATACATCGCAACCTTTTGAGCCACATGAATAACGGATATTTCATGATAAGTGGGGGCAACACAAGCCATGCATGCTTCGGCAAAAAGGTGAACACTCTGTTTTTTAAAATCGAGTGCTCCCAAATCTGAATGAGGATGTGTTTCTATATAAACTACATGTGAAGTTTGATAAGCGGCATGTAATTCTTCAGCCGAGTTAACAGGCTTATCTATATTTTTTATCAAATTTTCCAATCGTTTATCAGGTGCAATTTTAAGTACGCGGGCTAAAAATTTAGCTCCTATTTGACGTTGTTCGGATAGCGAAAGAGATGCAAGAGATTTAATGAAATCTGCATTGTTATCGATAGTTGCCATTTATATATGCTCCCAAAGGATAATTCTGTTTTAGAATGACACTTAATAATAAAAAATTGGTCATTAAGATTAGTTAGTCAATGACATTTTAAGGATAAATAAAACCACTGATTTTGATATTCAAGTAGTGTAACATTTTTAAAATTGGAATTTCAAAATACATTTTGGCAGTCATTACCGCAGGCATTATCAACGACGAATCGGTTTCTGGGCGCAGACACAAGGCTTTCAGACAAGATGTCACGGACTATTGCGCCTCTTCCATTCTCACACACAGCCTGCAGAGTTATGTCCTATGCAGGCAATAAAGCGTTTCTGTCAGGTTTGGGGTTATATATCGGCGGTTTGCTGAACGAAGAATAAAATAGCCCGCTCAAAGGAGAAGTGGAAGGAAAAGCGGGCTAAACACCAGTCAGGTGTTGAAGAAATTATATCAAATTCCCCGAAGAACATTGTGCAAGAGTTCCCACTTCTCGATAATTTCACCCTCACAGAGACACAACGTGCCTGCCTCATCACAGATTACTTACAGAACGAAAACCTCGATGTAGTGTTTGCCAGGGCCGAGCAATTCACAGAAATCAATACTAGGATAGTGCGGCGTAAATCGGGCATTAAGTATTATTAGACCACTGGTGGTGTTTTCAATATGGGTTTTTGACGGACAAAGGATTGAAACTGCGTAGTATTTGCGTAGTTTTCACACCTATGCCCTGATAGCCTTACTACGCATTGTTGACATTTAATCATCTGGAAACAATAACTCATACTTTACCCATTACAAACAGGTCCAACGCACCGAGTTACAGCATAAATATCACAAAATCACAGATTATGTATGTCCCTGTGTAATCGCATATCTATTCTTCTGGTGGAGCGACTCAGTTATTGAAAACAACACTGAGTATCTGAAATTCCGATCCTGGAAATAATATTACTTTGCTATCCGCACGTTATTATGATAATGAAGGGTAAGAATTACAGAATTATATTGAACAAGATGTCACTTTAAAACCTCTTCAATCCACTGAAATTTTAATTACACAGCATGCCTTATTTATCTTTAGCAAGTATAATAATCTAAAACAAACTACTATGAACAGCTAAATAAATGTTCTTAAAAGGTGTCCATTTAGCACCAGAACCTGTGATGTATCATTTCGAGATTTGATGTTAATATGAGCGAAATGATGTATTACAGGGTCTTGTGCAATGCCTCAATAATATGGCTACTATTTCCGAACAGCTATTTAGGTTGAATTTTTTCCATGCCAATAAAAAACATCAGCAGAGAAGGGATTACGAAAATAGTGAACAGCGTAGAAAAGGCCAGACCTCCGGTGATCACGCTTCCCAAACCACGATAAAATTCTGAACCAGGCCCCGGTGATAAAACCAGAGGCAGCATACCAAAAATGGATGTAAGAGAACTCATAAAGATGGGACGTAAACGGCTTTTAGTCGATTCATAGACCGCTACTTCGGGTTCAATATTTTCGTTCCGAATCAAATTAAGTGCTTGATGGACGATTAAAATGGCGTTATTGACTACAATACCAACCAGGATCACAAACCCCAGCATGGTCAAAACATCAAGTGGTTGATAAGCCAGGAATGTGTTGGTCATTGACAGGCCTATAAATCCTCCTGCTGCAGCCAAAGGCAGGGTAAATAAAATAATCAGCGGATAAATAAAATTTGCAAATAACGCGGACATTAATAAATAAGTAATAATAATTGCCAGTATTAAATTAAGTTCCATCGAATTTACTGTTTCAGTAAGTTTATCCGAAGTACCGCTAAGGGAAATATCGACATTGTTTAATTTTCCCTGTTCTAGCATTTCAGGCAGCAATTGATTTTGAAATAGTTCGATGCCTTCCTGGAGAGTCATGTTTTGAGATGGGGTTACTTCAAGCGTTATGGTGCGCTTACCATTATAGTGACGTATTTCACTGATGCCTGTGGTGCGGATCAGCTCAGCCAGAGTATCAAAACTGACCAGTGTACCGTCAGGTGTCGCTACCAGCGAATAATAGAGCGCCTCTGGAGTTTCGATGTGGCTTTTATCTGCTTTCAGGATCAGATCAACCTTGTTAACGCCATCGCTTTTGAATTCACTGATTTTACGACCATCCAGTAAAACATCCGCAATAATTCCCAATGAATAGGAGTCCATTCCAAGTCGTTTGAGTCTTGATTCGTCAGGGACTAACTGAATTTCAGGAAATAATAATTCAATGGACGGAACAGGACGTATCTGAGCATCCGGTATTACTGATTTAATCTGGCCAAATAATTCAGCACCTGCTGTGGCAATGGCTTCGATACTCTGACCACCTATGTCAATATCAATGGTACGACCTTTACCAATACCCTGTTCGAATACACCCGCCTGTTTGGTGATACCAAAAATACCTGGAAAACTGTTGACAATGGGTTTTAGCAGAGGGATTAGATCGGCGGCACGATTTTCTTCAGCACTGATCACACCGAAGATCATAAAGTCTCCTCCTGCAACATAAAACACACGTTCTATGCCGGGATATCCATTGATTGGCTTATTCATATGAGGTTCAAGTTTTGAAAATATATTTTCCCCTATGGATTTTTTTTCCTCATAGGATAAACCAGGGGGAGGTATCATAATATTAAAAATCAGATTTCGATTACCTTCCGGCAGATATTCCATTTTTGGAAATAAAGCGTAAATGCAGATGATGGAAGCTGATGACAGAATAATTATGGTCAGCCATCGTTTCCCAGGTGATTGCAAAATATTACCAACCAGAAACATAATAAAGTTGTTCATCGCCTGGCCTGTTTTTTCTAACAGACCCTGGTGCTGTTTTTCCTGGTGAGTGTCATGAGGGTGGAATTTCATTAACTGGTACCACAGCATAGGAATAACAGAAATGGATACGAAAAGAGAAAACGTAACTGCTGCAGTAACTGCAATTGCAATATCCTTGAAAAGCTGTCCGGCTTCATTTTCGAGAAAGATAATAGGAACAAAAACAGCAATGGTGGTTAAACCTGATGCCAGTAGTGCTCCCCAGACTTCGTTGGTACCATCAAAGGCCGCTTGCATATATGGTTTACCCATTTTTTTATGGCGATCGATATTCTCCAAAACTACGATAGCAGAATCAACCAGCATACCCACAGAAAATGATATTCCGGCGAGAGAAATTGTATTTAACGAACGGTTAATTAAATTCAGTAAAATAAACGTGGCAATAATGGATATAGGGATGGCTAAAGCGACGACAGCGGTGGATGAAATAGAGCGCAGAAAAATCAGCAATACGACCACTGCCAGAATTCCGCCCAGGAGGATATTTTTCTGCACCAGTTCGATAGAACCCTGGATATAATTACGCTTGTCGTGCAGCCAGCGGATCTTTAAACCCATCTGTTTGAGTTGTCCGGCGTTGAGTTCATTTGCCATGTTCTCTACATTGTTTGTTAAATCAATGATGTTGGTACCGTTAACGGGCTTTACTCCAATGATCAGACCATTGGTATTATCTACCATTGAGACGGCTTGCGGTGTAGCATAACCATAAATAACTTTGGCAATGTCTTTTAATTTTACTTCATGATCACCATCAGAAAGGAGTATTAATTCCTGAATTGATTCAGCTGAACGAAATTGTGCAGTCGTGCGAATGCGGTAATTACGACGATCAATATCGATAGATCCGGCCGAAATATCCTGGTTCTTCCGTTGAATTTTGCTGATAATATCATCCATGCGCAAATGATATTTTGCCAGGGCTTTGACATCCATTATGATCTGCATCTGCTGACTGGTTCCGCTTAACAGGAACAGTTCAGCAACTCCTGGTATCCTCTCATAATGTTCCCTGACTTCATTTTCCAGATAGGTTTTGTAAGTATCGACGGGATTGGGGTTTTCTGGAAGGGTGCTTAGCATTGTCCATATAACCGGGGAGGAGCTTTCACCCGTAGCCTTGATAATGGGTTTTTTGACATTCACTGGGTAGTTCTCAACTTCAGTCAGTTTATTGCTGACATCCAGCAGGGCTTTGTGTATGTCGGTGCCAATTTTGAAGGTAAGTGTAATGGTTCCCAGATTGTCCTGTGACTTTGATTCATATTCAATAAGTCCTGGAGTGTTTTTCAACACCAGTTCCTGTTCGTCAATAATATCCTGTTCAATTTCTCTGGGTGAAGCACCCGGCCAGGCAGTTGACACTGATATTTTGGCTTCTGTTACATTAGGTGTTAATTGTTTGGGTAACTGTTCTAGCGATATCAGACCAAACATGATTATCAGTATCACAATCACAGCGACCGTCACCGGTTTTTGCAATGAAGCATTAATAATGGCCATTTATCAGGATCCCGGCTTGGTTCGAACAGTCTGTTCAGGAAAGATACGTTCATTTCCTTTGGTGATGACAGGTATACCTTTACTTAATCCTTTTGCCTGTACAGCAGCCGTTGAATTTTTATATTGAATAACGGTTACAGGGATCATCTGTGCCTTGTTTTCATTGATGGTAAAAACCACATCCTGCCCAAATCGTTTAATGACCGCATCTCTAGGGATCAGCAGCGTATCTGGGGGAGTTTTCGTCCGCAGGTTTATGTGAGCTTCCATACCCGAGAATAAATGATTGCGAATGGCCTGAATGGATATTTTCAGCGGAAAAGTTCGGCTCTTTTCATCTCCGTCGTATATTATACCTTTAATTGTGCCGTCGTAAGTTTTATTGGCGATGCTAACCTTGATGGGGCTGTCTGGTTGAATATGAATTGCATAACTGGCAGGTATATTAACCAGTACATCAATCTGTTCAGGGTTAATCAGGGTCGCAATGGTTCCGCCTGTGCTGACCCACTCACCTACATCGACATTACGTTTGCTGATAATTCCATCGAAAGGTGCTTTAATAATACTCTGGCCACGCTCAATCATTAATGAATCAAGTTCTGCTTCAAGCGATATCAGTTTTTGATCAAGCCCAATTTTGGCATAATAAACTTCATCGAATTTTTGCTGTGAAACACTTTTTTGATTTAACAGGCGATTATAACGTTTTAAATCCTTGTCGGCTCTTTCCAGTTGCAATCTTAATTCTTTCAGGGAGGCGTTAATGGCCTTGATTTTAGAGTCAAGAATTTCATGGTCAAGTTCAACCAGTATATCGCCTTTCTGGACGGTTTGAGTCGTATCAAAATTAACCTTTAATGCCAGACCCTGGGTTTGCGAAGCCAGGACTGAAGACTGATTGAAATAAACTGTGCCGATAAAGGCTTGCTCGTTACTTAGACTGCCTTGATCAACTATCGCAGTTTCTACCAATGCTTCAGAAGGTGCAGTGTGTGCAATATCAACGGACAGAAAAAATAGCAGAACGATGTTAAAAATTAATGACCGGCTGTTAAACATTTTTGTTCCTCTGGAAACTCCATCAAAAGAAACGCTGAGAATTATATGCTAGCGTATATTGTAACGCGTCTGAGGTTAAATGTTCTCACAGGTAAAAATAGTGACAATATTCATACTCAATGGAAATAAATATTGAGTATGAATAAAAAGTCAATATATTTTAACTCAATACTTGACTGTAATCGTATGTTATTGTATAAATTCAATTACGTCAATTGATAAGGAGATAACAATGCCAAAGTCAATCAATTATTTTAAAAATGACCATTATAAATTTTTTACGAAACTGATTTATGCCTGTTTTGCTTTATCTGTGCTGGTAATATTTTTGGGTGTTGCAGGCATTATTGAACATAAGTCACCGCAGAATATGGAAAATGTGGTTACTCTAAGTGCCGGATTTATTACCCATTTTGAATACCATCTCCTGATTTTACTGGGTGCGCTTATTTTTACCTTTGCCGCGTGGCTAAAGAATGATGCTTCTAAATAAAAATATCAAGTGCCTGTAAATCATAATCAGGCTACATCCGCAGTAATTTTGGGTATTCAAGTGCTTGTGGAAAACAGATAATGGCTGCTGCGTATCTGCACTTCCTACATAACCGCTAAAGATGGTGGAAATGTATTCCAGAGGCAAATCGAAGTAGCCCATGTGGCTCAACTTCGGCATGATTATACTTGTACTTTCGTTGCTTACCCATAGTCCTTTACCCATCATTGTTTTAATTTGGCTGCATAAATACATAGCTGTGAATCCGTGTCGGGTTTACTGAAGTTTTTTCAATCACACCATTCGCGCTTCGGAACCTCATCTGTCTAGCAAAATACCCGCATAAAATTTTAGATTAATCAGGGCGTAAAATTAATGGGAAAGCGGGGTATGAACACTCAGGCAATCTTATGTCAGGCTGTGAGGCGTCAACTGACATCTTGTAAAAGAAACGCTTTTTCTCAATGAAAGGACATAAAACCTGATCAGTGTCTTAATTTGAATCAAATATGCTATGATCCCTCGGTATAATATTACCGTCACGTCAGGAGTTTATGCATCTATGAAAATCAGCATTATAAGCGGCAGTCATCGAAAAAATTCTCAAAGTCTTAAGGTTGCCGGGTATATTCAAAGTGTCCTGGAAAAAGGGATTTGTGGTGAAAACTGGCTATTTAGCCTGGAAGGGAATCCGCTGCCTTTGTGGGATGAAGGGGTGTGGGAAGGAGACCCAGCCTGGAAAGAATTGCTGGATCCGATAAAACAGCAGCTGTCACAAAGTGATGCATTTGTGATTATCTCTCCGGAATGGCATGGCCAGGTCCCGGCAGGATTAAAAAACTTTTTCCTCCTGTTTGGTCAACCGGAACTTGGGCACAAACCTGCTTTGATTGTCACAGTATCAGCGGGTGCCGGGGGAACTTATCCGGTAGCTGAACTGCGTATGAGCAGTTATAAGAATAGTCGTCTCTGTTATATTCCTGAGCATGTAATTATTCGCGATGTAGAAAAAGTCTTGAATGAGAATAATGCAGAGAATGACATCCGTTCGGATACCTATCTGAGAGAGAGGATTCAATGGTCGCTTAAAATACTCAAAGAATATGCCCTGGCTTTAAATCAGGTACGCGAAAGCGGTGTCTGTGATACAGATAAATTTAAAAATGGCATGTAACTGCTTGCTGCCTGATATCTCCATTGATATACAAGGACATTATTAATGCACCTGTTTCATATTGTTGCCATATTAATTAGTCTTGCTGCGTTATTCAGCTGGCTTAATTATAAATTTCTGCATCTGCCGACAGCGATAGGACTGATGACTATTTCTTTGACCATGTCTCTGGGCCTGCTGGCAGTGGGGCCACTCGGATATCCCATTGAGCAGGATGTGCAACATCTGCTTAATAACATAGATTTTGACGAAACCCTGCAGCATGGGATGCTGAGCTTTTTGCTTTTTAGCGGGGCACTACATGTAAATCTCGATGATCTGTCTGAGCAGCGCTGGGTGATTGCCATACTTGCCAGCGCAAGTGTGATCAGTGCAACTTTTCTGATTGGATTTGGTGCCTGGTTTCTGTTCGACCTCATCGATCTGGATATGCCGCTCATCTATTGTTTGCTGTTTGGTGCGCTTATCTCGCCGACAGATCCTATTGCCGTAATGGGAATTCTTAAGTCAGCAGGGGCGCCAAAAAGTCTGGAGACCAAAATTACCGGGGAATCCCTGTTCAATGATGGCGTAGCAGTAGTCGTTTTTCTGGTGCTTATGAAAATTGCTGCAGGAACAGAAGTTGTCACTGCCAGCAGTGTGCTGTATCTGTTTGCCTTTGAAATAATCGGCGGCGTTGTTTATGGTTTGATACTCGGAAGTTTAGCTTTTTTGATGTTAAAAAAAGTGAATGATTTTTCTGTCGAAATACTTATCACAATTGCCGTTACCACCGGCGGTTATGTGCTTGCAGAACTGCTGCATCTGTCTGCACCTATTGCAATTGTTATCGCCGGATTACTCATCGGCAATTACGGCCGCAGAATGGCAATGTCAAAGCAAACGCGTGAACATCTGGATTCTTTCTGGGCTCTTGTTGATGAGGTACTTAATGCGGTGTTGTTTGTTCTCATTGGTCTGGAAGTTCTGGTCCTTTCTCTGCGTGAGGAGTATCTACTGGCAGGGATATTATGCATACCCCTTGTTCTGATTGCACGCTTAATCAGTGTGGGTTTCCCCATTGGCATTATGCGGCATTTTCGAAGTTTCTCGCCCGGAGCTGTTTCAATACTAACCTGGGGCGGACTTAGAGGAGGTATATCTGTTGCGCTGGCCTTATCTTTACCAGTCAGTGAAACCCGAGATGCGCTGGTTACAATTACTTACATTATAGTCGTTTTTTCTGTCCTGGTGCAGGGCCTGACTCTTGCGCCTCTGGTACGTGCCAGGTCAGCAAGGGCTGACCTTGAGTTAAAGCGCACAGACCTGGATTGAATCTGTTTGGAACAAATATCACCATCGTACCTGTAACCGTCTGAGAGGATTTATCGTGCAGAGCCTCCCCCCCAGAATGAAGCATCTTTTTCAAGAAACTCATTAAACGGCATGTAATGAGTTCCATCACATGAAAAGGTCAAACTGATCAATCCGTTAAATATATTGATAGAAGCGGAACGCAGATAAATAGTTTCATCTGCCATGCGCAGTTTCTGCATATTTTCGAGAATGGATTTGATGCAATTCTGCGGAATATGGGCATCATCAGGATAGGGGTGCAGCGGGTATGCAAGGCAAATATCCGCATCTGACAGTGCTTCATTATCAAGGATACGGTAACGGAAAGGGTCGTTCATAACCCAGACAGTAGCACGGCTGCTGGAAAAATGAATAACCCCCTGAAACATGCCTCTTCTTGTCAGTAGTTCTTCGAGAATGGAGAACACCTGCTGACTGTTTTTATCCAGCAAGCTTTCACTTCGGTGTTGCTGGAAAACGGTGCTGCGAATGGCTGGATCACCCTTTATCTGCCGCCAGTAAGCAGATTCTTCATACAATTTTGTGGTCATGGGGAGATCACGCAGGTCAAAGTCAGCGCCGAGAAACCCCAATGCTTCATTGTCCCGTCGAACAAGCTGCAGAGCTGTCAGAGATGGCCGATTAGCACGCAGACTGATGTAGGCATCAGACAGTAAAAAGCCTTCAGCAGGGACAAGTTCTTTCATATAGGGTCTATCGGAACGGTCCCTTCCAAAGTGTTCTGTTAATAGACCGCACTGACTGATATTGTCGCTGATCTGTTTTCCATCAGACTGCAATACATACAGGAAGGCACCATGTGGTATAGTTTTAAAATCTTTAATCAATACCTTGTTGAGTTGTTCACGATGTCCCCAAACCTGTGAACACTCACGAGCCAGTTTTTCCAGCGGTGTGGAAAGTAATTTAGAAAGTTCAATACGTTGCTGTTGAATACTGGTTTTCCAACTGTCCTGCATAAATTTGTTAAATCCTTAGTCAATTACTTTTTATTTGCGTTGTATAATATAGCCAGAAAGACTATTTATGGATGGAAACTGAATAGTTTACTTTTAATTGATATTCGTTTGCAGGCTGGATTTCCACAATATCATTTTCGGTGTTAACCGTTTCTACACAGAGCAGATGTTGATAATCATTGTCATCAAGATCGCCCATAGAAGCAGCTATATCTTTCCACGGATTCCACACTACAGCAGTTTTACTGCCGCTACAGGTGATACTGATTTTACGTTTGAGTGACGCATCGATTATGTGCAGTTCATTATTCACATCAGTATAAATACGGTCTACTTCACTGGTAATAAGAACAGGACCCTGCTGGCGCTTTTGTAAACCATGGTTGGCTTTGTCCAAATAGTAGAGATTGTCCAGGCCAAGTACCTGAACCTGGTTGATATTGCCCACTTTAAAATAAGTATGTAAAGCCTGGCCGATAACAAAGGATTCATTTCCAGTATTCTGTGTTCTCAAATTTATGCTCAGGGAAGTACCGACAGTGATTTCTATCATTAACTGAAAAGAATAAGGCCAGATTTTTCTGGTTTCTTCATTGTCATTGATGCCCAGACGTACCTGAGTGGAGCCGTCTGAAAGCTTTTGCGTCGCTAAAACATTCCATTGACGATTTCTTACAAAGCCATGGGCTGCTCTTCCTTTATTCTCAGGATCAGCGCCGAACCACGGCCAGCATATCGGAATACCGCCTTTAATGGCTTTGCCGGACTGATAATAGGCCTGCTCGCTGATAAATAACAGATCTTCTTCAGCATCAACAGGCTGAAATGATAATATCTGACCGGCATAAGTTGAAATTATCGCGTTAGCGAGATCATTCTCAATTACTATCAGGGGAAACTCTCCTTCACCGTACATAAAATGAAGTTGGCCCTCAAGTGCATATTCGCTGTTTAAATATTCAATAGTTGACATGACTGTTCGCCTGTATTTATCCAAAGTTAATCGTGTATGATTTATTATACAATGAAAAGACTGTATAAGGATTTTTCTCAGATTTTTTCTTAAGCAAAAATGCGCAACAAGAATCGCGTTTTGCTGACCCGCATGGACGACTTCGGCACCTGCCTTTCGCATCTATTACCACTATCCATAGTTATCATGATGGAAATGCAGATTTTGCAGGAACAATAATCTTTGCTCCTCAGATGTCGATTCTCGTTAAGTACCTAAGTATGAAGGGTTTGTACTGATTGTCTGCTGGCTTTGTATCATTTACAGTGAAGAATAATAAGCACCGAAAAATAACAGCCATAACTTTACATATTTACAGCTGTCCATTAAAACGGATGGTGTTTATTTCTCAGTCCCGCAGAAGGTGAGTGCCAGAAAACAGGTTTTTCAGGTACCTAAAGGAGGCGCTTTAAACGGTACATAAAAATTTACTAAGCGCGACGAAATTTTAAAATTACCGTGATCTCCCGGGGTTACCGCAAAAAGCAGCTTAACCCCGCGACTGGCAAAGCAATTAAAATTTGACTAATACTGATCACAGAACTGGGGGATAACAGTCTTGAATGTGGTTATTTCTAACGTTTGCAAAGATGCGAAGGTATCAGATGTAAAGCGATTATTATCACCTTATGGAGAAATTAATCATATTGCAATGTTGAATCAGGGTAACCCTGATTCAACAATAATCATTGCGTATATGAATTTAACCAGAGTTGAGATGAATGTTGTAGCTTCACGTATCCATGGACATGAGTGGATGGGGCATAAAATTCTATCTTATATTCCGCTTTTTAATAATAGATAAAGGTAACTATTCAGCGTACTTTGAAAAACGTCATTGATACCAGGAATTTGTTGCAGAAGACGCCGTAAATGCGTCCATGCAGGCTTTATATAGCATCCATGCTATATAAACTTCTTTCACAAACACCTGATATCAATAATTTGCGAGTTAATAAAAACACGCTGAATAGTTACAGATAAACATGTATTTACTGCTTTAATCATCTATGTTTAGATTTCAAACAGAAAAGCACCTGCAGTTAATATTATGCTGGGTTAAGCCTGAAAAAATCAGTTGGCATTTTTCTATGCAGTTTGTCAGTGCTGAAACTGGTGAGTTAGGCTGGTATGGCTAAATTTGCTCAAAAGGCTGAATAACTAATTGATCACGGCCATTATTCTTGGCTTCATATAGAAGTTTGTCTGCCACTTCAATAAGACTTTCAGGAAATATTTCACTGCTGGGGATCAGTGCAGTGCCCCCCATGCTAATGGTCACCTTGTTATCCACTGTTGATTCAATATGAGGTATATTCAGGGCACGAATTTCCTGGAGGAGATTATTACCCACTTTTCGAACACCATCAATACTCGTATCTGGCAGTACACAGACAAACTCTTCTCCACCGTAGCGAGCGGATAAATCCTGTTCTCGTATCCTGTCATATAAGACAGTAGAAACGGCTTTCAGGCATGAATCTCCAGCGGAATGCCCATAATAATCGTTATAGGCCTTGAAAAAATCCAGATCTATAAATAATACGCCAATAGGCTTTTGCAGACGCTGTGCTCTTATCCACTCCTGGTTGACAAACTCGTTCAAACGACGCCTGTTGGCTATCCCGGTTAAACTGTCGGTCATCGAAAGTGCCAGTAATTCCTGATGCATTTTTAACAGTTCCTGTTTTTGACGCAACAATAACAGGTGGTTTTTGATTCGCGCTCTTACGATGACAGGGCGAATGGGTTTGGTGATAAAATCTACCGCGCCGGCTTCAAACCCCCGACTTTCATCTTCTTCATCATTACTGGCTGTAATGAATATAATAGGAATGTCCTGTGTCCTGGGTATATTTTTGAGAGTTTTACATACATCAAAACCATCCTGGTCCGGCATTTGAATATCCAGTAGAATCATCTCAGGTAAAGGTTGACTCTGGGCCAATTTAATAGCGTGTTGCCCATTAGTGGCCACTTTAATATTATGGTCCTGTTTCAAAATCTCATTAAGAACCTTAACATTAATGAGTTCATCATCAACAATCAAAACGGTAGGCTTATTATTACTCATGCTGTCCTTATGAAGGCCTATCTTTATCTGCCAGCATATGGCAGTGGTTTATTATTCTACTCGTGGATGATAACGAAATAAGCTAACTGTTTCAAATAAACAGACGCAAAAGAAAAATTACACTTTTTCTTTTGCGCTCCATAAAATTGCATAGTATGATTTTGACCTGTTCAGTTTCAAGTGGAAAGTGCTGCATTCATGCTGTTAAATCCGCATCAGAGTTTAGTAAAATGGTATCTCTGAATTCTATAATGAGTTTATGTTTTGACATTTAACGCCAAATTTTAATTAAACCTGTCGCCAAGAGTCAAGATTGTCTTTCACGCTTAAATTATTCTACAGATTGAGAATAATTCGAGAGTCCAGCACATGAAAGAGTTAACCATGAATCTGATAGAAGAAGTTCTGTTCTGGAATCATCTTATTGGCGAAAAAGAAAAAAATGCCGAGTTAATACCGGACAAAATGAATGAAGCCCTGATCTATGCCAAGCAAAAACTGATGTTTAATTTAATGGATGAATTTCCTGATTCCAGGGATATTATAGCAGAAGATTTAATGCTCCATTAAAGCCGAAAAATCATATACTCCTACAGATTCACATCATTTCATGTAAGATTAGTCCGAAGTATCTTCTGAATACTGCTATGCTTCAATGTCCTTTCTATCTGATATTCAAGGTTAAAAAAGGCTCAGAGAACATTTTGAATCGAGTTATAGTGATATAAATCTGACTGAAAAATTTCCCATGATAAAAAGTGTGCGCCAATTCTTAATAATACCCCCCAGAAGTTGTTAAGCTTACAGTGTAATTAGTGATCCAGAATGAAGGTGACGATATTCTTTACCTGATTTGTCAATGAAAGAATCATCTGTTCATCTTTAACGGACACACTTTATATTCAGCAGTAAACCTGAACAATTCAGATTAATCGTAACCATAACGATCAAAGTGCTGAAGAGGTATGACTTCCGAAGGTGTTTTGAGTTTATTCGCAGTCAGCCTGTGGATGAATCCAGTAAGTTCTGCTGGTTTGAATGCCCAATGCACTGGACGGGCAACAAAAGCAGGTACTTTAAACGCCAGGAGTAGGTGCTTTAGGCAGCACATTAGCAGTTGCCGAGCAGATTTAACTTGATATATAGCATTATCACTTTTTCTGGATCTAATAACTGTGGAGCGGAGAATACGCACAAGGTACGCAATTCATTTACTTGTTAAAGTCATTGACAAATATTTTAGTTCCTGGGATTTTATTTTAGAAGATTTCGGACTGGATGGACTGTATTTAACATGTAAGGATGGAGTGGCTGATAGCATTGAAGTAGACGATATACTGGATTTACAATTTGAACTCAAAGAAGCAAATATTCCTCAGTCTTACGCCTTCAAAATCAAAGTGCTTCGCAAGCTGGACAGCTCATTGGCAATTGCTATCTATCACCCTGCCTATGAAGCCCTGCTGCGATACAGTAAACGGCAGCAGAACCCTGTTGGTGATGCCAGAGCAAAAGAAATATATACTGAGCTTGAAAATAAATTTCTTTCCCATCTTGCAGACTGTATGGATTCCTTTTTTCCTCTCTGCAATGATTTTTTATTTGCAGCGGCTGAAAAAGCCAGCAGTAACGTGGAGCAGAACTTTTTTTTCGACACAATAAATAACTTGAACAACAGTGCTGCTGATTTAAAGAATAAATTTATAGAGATACTGTCAGAAAAACTCGAGCTAGGCAACCATGATTTTTTAGCCAGGAATAATTCATCCTCAGCTAATTTTCAAGAACTGGATTTACTGGCACAGAATGATTTCGAAGACTGGCTGGTGGTTGATAAAATCATTAAAAGCAGTGTTCCGCAATATAAGCAACAGTTATCGGATATTGATCAGCGTCTTGTTTCTCTGCTCTCAATAGACTCCGAAGCACCCGATTACAATCCCTTTTATCCTGATTCCATCTTTAATTCATTCAACGAATCGGTACATTATTTTTTTACCGACAATCATACCTCTGCAATCCTTTGTAAAGAGTTTGAAAAGTCTGTCAATGTTAAGTTGTCTGATGCTTATGATGATCTTAATCAGCTGTTTATTGATAATGGCGTGCTTACAGTTATCGATAAAAAAGAACTTGAAATCAGGAAATCTGATGTAAAAACCAGCTCCAGAGATAAACAACCCGAGAGAAATGAAAAAAATACTGCTGCTGCATTACCACATCAACAGGCAGCAAAAACTCAATCTGAATTAGCACCTGCTCAAGCATCGGCGAGTAGGGCAGGGAAAAACAAGATACCCATTCAATCTACAGCTGCTAACATGGCTGCAAACCGTAATGTCTATAATCAACCAGGGAAAAGCACCCAGTATGTTACGGAAGTAGCTGCGCTGGAAAACACTATCAATTTAAATAATGCATACCGGACTATTAAGGAACTGCTCTCATTCAAGACCGGTCACCCGACAGTCATTCATTCTGCTGAATTTTATCTTTCAGAAACTTACACCCGGCAACTTGAAAAATTGATTGATGAATTAACCATTTTGCATCAATCTGGCTGTGCTGAAAAACAGATAACCCCAACGGCTTTAAATGAATTTGTAATGAGTCATATTGCTAAAGAAAGTTATTCCGAGACCATACTGAATGAACTCAATTATGCACTGGATATACTGGGAAGACTGTTTACAGTCATTTTTCATGACGAATGGCTTTCTGCAGAAGCTAAAATGCTGATCAGTGCATTACAATTGCCTTTGCTAAAAGTAGCTTTGATTAATAAAGATTTTTTTGCCTCATGGTCTCATCCAGCTCGTATGGTTATTAATAAACTGGCCTTGATTAATTTTGCAGATGAAAACAGTCATTACTATCCGAGAGCTAAATCTTACATTGACATGATTGTTAATGATTTTGACAAGGATTTATCAATATTTGAAAAAGTACAGGAGGTGTTAACCCATTTACTGGATTTACAGACCAGTCAGTATAATTCCAATGTTGAAAAGGTTACTGCTTACTGGGATTCTTTGCAAACAATTGCGCTTGATATTGCAAACCGTCTGGCAGATAAATCAATTCCTGTCATCATTGCCGATTTTATCAGCTATCATTGGTTACAGATCCTGCTCAATACTTATCAGGCACAGGGTAAAGATTCAATTGAATGGCAGCAATATTCTCAGGTCCTGGATGTCTGCGTCATATCCCGAAAGGAGAATTTAATTGAGCATGAGGTAGGCGTAGAGACTATTCTGTTTATTATCAAAAAAGGATTATCCCAATCGGGTCTGTATAATAAAAAAATTGTCGATAATATTGCGCACTTATTACAAAATCATGAACCCTTAACATCTATCATGCTGTCGAAAGAGATGATATATGAACTGTTGATCAATGGTTTTGCATTGACCGACGAAACGGCTATTGAACAACTTTCTCAGCAAACTACCGCCAGCAAAGAGAAACAAATTGGCTTAATCAATACACTCAACATTAATGATTATTTAATTTATAAGCAAAAAACAAAAAATGTACGCTTGCAACTGGTGTGGAAAAGTGCTGATTTGAATGTGTTAGTGTTGACAGGCCGAAACGGTCAGCAGGAAGCAGTATTGAGCCGTTCTGAAGTTGTCTCCCTGCTAGAAAAAAGAAAACTCTATCAGAGTCATTATTTTGAACTGCCTTTACTTGAAAGAAGTGTTTACAGCATCCTGGGCGAGGTGCATGAAAAACTGGCTGAAGATACCCAGATTGATACGATCACAAATTTCATGTTAAGAAAAGAATTTGAACATGTTTTAACAATCAGGCTCAGTGACCATGAGAGATATGCTAAATCGCAAAATTATCATATTGCACTTTGCATGATAAATTTCGATCGATTCAGTTTGATCAATAATACCTTTGGCTTTGAATGTGGCGATCAATATCTGGCCGAAGTTGCCGAGCTGATTAGTAAATCATTACCCGAAGATGTCGTAATTGGCCGTTATGGGATAGATGAATTTATTATTTTATTCAATGATCTGAGCGAAAAACAGTTAATACAACAGGCAGAACAACTACGCCATGTGATACAAAAATTTAATTTTGCATGGAAAGATAAGAACTTCAGTTTAAGTGCAAGCATCGGCGTGACCATGGCTGATGTGCGTAGTACGACGATGAAAAGGCTGCTTAATGCAGCGGCTTCAGCTATGTCTCTGGCTAAAGAGCAGGGACGCAACAGAGTTTATTTCTTTGCCGAAAATGATGCTGGATTAAATTATCGGCAGCAGCTGCAGTTGTGGGCGACAAAAGTTGAACAGATGATAACGCATCGACAGCTGGATATCCGTTTTCATCGCATTCAACCTCTATCGAGTCAATTACCATTGCATTATGAGGTGTTGCTGGTGGTTAAAGATGAAACAGGAAACTTTTCCTCACCTGCCGCGTTTATAGAAGCTGCTGAGCTCTATAACAAGATGGCCCTGGTGGATCAGTGGGTTATAGAGAATGTATTCGAATGGTGTCACCGTTATCCTGTACATTTTGAAAGAATGGGTTCAGTTGCAATAAATTTATCGGGACACTCTCTGAATTCAGTTGATTTTATTGATTTTATAGCGGCTAAGTTCAAACAATACGACATTGATCCCTGCTCGATCTGTTTTGAAATTACCGAAACGGTTGCAATAGCAAATTTCGATTGTACCAACAGGCTGATCCAGAACATTAAGGCAATGGGATGTAAATTTTCTCTGGATGATTTTGGTACCGGCATGTCATCGTATGCTTACCTTAAAAATTTCCCCGTCGATTTTCTGAAAATTGACGGGGTTTTCATTAAAGATTTAGCGGTTAATGAGACTGATCAGGCTATGGTAAAGTCAATTAACGAAATAGGGCACTTCCTTGGTCTGCAGACCATCGCGGAATATGTTGAAAATGATAAAATAATTGAAGTTTTAAATACTATCGGCGTTGATTACGCTCAGGGCTTTGGGATTGAGAAACCAGTGATGATGTGTGACTTTGAGAAGTCATTTGTTACACCTGAGCCTGAATAATTTGCCCGTTAATATCAAGGCTGTCATCACCCATCAAATATAAATAGTTCGCCATAATCTGCTCTGGTTTAGCCAAATTAACCGGGTTTTCAGCGGGATAGGCCCTGGAGCGTAATGCGGTGGCAACCTTACCAGGGTTAATGCTGTTGAAACGTACCGGAGTGTTTACTTCCATTTCATCTGCCAGGATCTGCATCATATTGTCACAGGCGGCTTTGCTGATAGCATAGGCCCCCCAGTAAGCTTTTCCCTGGATACCTACATCATCAGTAGTGAAAATCACCGAAGCACTTTGTGATTTAAGCAGCAGGGGTAGCATGATACGTGTGAGCATGTAAGGAGCGTTGAGATTGACCTGCATGACTTTACCCCAGTGCTCCATATCAAACTGAGCTATGGGTATCAAAGAACCAAGTAGTGCGGCATTATGCAAGATACCATCCAGGCGTCCAAATTCACTGTTCAGTGACACCAGCATGTCTTCATAATCTTTGCCCGTAGCCCCTTCGAGGTTCATGGGATATATGGCAGGCTGAGGGCCGCCTGCCTGTTCAATTTGATCGTATATGGCTTCCAGTTTGCTGATAGTCTTGCCCAGTAAAATAACGGTAGCCCCTGCTTGCGCGTAGGCCATAGCTGCAGCCTTGCCTATACCATCACCTGCTCCCGTGACAAGGATAATGCGATCTTTAAGTAAACCTTCGGGTGGTGTGTATGGCTGCATGGGGATTCCGTAAAATTTTCGATCAGTCTTTAACGCTGAATATTCGGTTGCTCTTAAGTAAAATCAGATGGTAACTATTTATGGATGGAAACTATTTAGTGTGCATTCATAGTTACAAACAGATAAATTTTACCGTTTATCCTTTATGGGGTAAAGCTAAAGCAGCATCAGCAGGAAAAAGCAGTGATCAGCTGTTTTGAGGTAAAGATTGAATACCTGCATCAATAAGGTTCTGTGCTGCGATAAAGCCGCTCTTAACTGCACCTTCCAGAGTGGCCGGATGACCGGTGTCAGTATAATCACCTGCCAGATACAGACCTTTAATCGGAGTAACACAACCGGGGCGATAGTTTTGAATATTGACCTGGCAACTGAAAGTAGCTTTTTTCTCCCGGATCACCTGAAACTGAATAAACTCAGGAAGCTGCTTAACGATCTGTGCTAATTCCGCATGAACCTGCCGTGCCAGAGAGTGATTGTCCTGTAACATATGTCTGCCCGGACCACTGATAACGATGGCAATTACGCAGGCGTTGCAAGCATTTTTTATATTCTCACTCCCCGTTTGATGTATCACTGAATGTTCAAACGCCCAATGACTGGTCGCATCGATAAATCCGCACATCAGGGCCGGCAGTCTGACAGCTTCAGGATACTGTAAATAAACACTGCAAATAGGTTCGTACTCTAAATCGGGAACCAGTTCAGAAAGATTCGAAGAGGCTAATAACTGATGTGTGATATCAGCAGGAGTTGCCAGCACGATCTGACTGACTGGCAGACATTCATTATCCACAATGACCTGCGAAATTTGCTTATTGATTATCTGTAACCGAGATACTCTGCTGGCGAGACGAATTTTTCCACCATGCTGCTGTATGAAATCGCTGGCTGGCAGAGGTAAAAAATGTGATAAACTGGTTTTGAATAATAGAACATCTGAATCACTGCGATAGCGGCTAAAACTATCACGCAGAACCAGCAGAAAAACCTGTGCCGAGGCTTTGTCAATGGGGGTATTGAGCGCTGCAAGGCAAAGCGGTTCCCATAAGCCCTTGAGCAACTGCGGTGTCTGGGAATAGCGGTGCATTAGCTCTTTAACACTGATATCCTGCGTTAAAGTATAGTGTGTTGCCGCCAGACGAATAAGCATATTAAGGGCTTTGATGCGCTCGCTGAGTTTAAAACCGTTTGTTCGTAACAGGGCAAAAATTAAATGCAGCGGAGCTGGCACTCGCGGGGCTTTGAGAGAATATTTTTTCTGCCCCTCAGCATAAAGAATAAGTTCCAGCGGTTTACGCAGTAATACATCCTGTTCATTGATGGATAGCAGTTTTAGTAATTCCAGTACATAACGGTAGGCACCGAGCATAATGTGATGGCCGTTATCTGAATAATAGCCAGCATCAACCCGCTGCTCAGGTGGGTGAAGTAAAAAATGTTTTAATTTTACACCACGGGCCCGGCCGCCTAACTGGCGAGCAGATTCTAATAACAGCACAGGAATATTGTTTGCTGCCAGTGAAACAGCACATGACAGTCCGCTCCAGCCGCCGCCGATGACCACTACAGCAGGCAGCGTATTCGTTGCGGTATTTTCTTTTACTGACATATTTTTACCGAAGAAGGATATTTCAGTTTATTAGCCTGTTTTCTTTTGATTATAGAACTCGCGACGTGCGGTACTCCAGGCTATCCAGAGTTTTTTCAGTTTTGCCAGTTTAACCCTTTGCTGCAGTAGCGGATAATTTAAGTGGATAATTTTATCCAGCAGAGCAGCATAAATTTCAGCCATGATAATGCCGGTTTTCTGGGCATAACGGTCTTCCTGATGTAGTTGTGCAAAGGCCTGCTGATATATCCGGCGTGCTCTGTCAGCCTGATAGGCAAAAAGGTCACGGGTCTGAGAAGTATCCTGCCCGTTAAGCAACATTTCTCGAGTTACCTGAAAGCGTTCCATTTCATCCGCAGGAATATAAATGCGACCGCGCCTGGCATCTTCCCTGACATCCCTGAGGATATTAATTAACTGCAGGGCGAGACCCAGATCATGGGCGTATTGCCGCGTGGAATCATGTTGATAACCAAAAATTTCAATGGATAATAAACCTACGACACTGGCAGCCCGGTAACAATAGACTGACAATTTATCAAAGCTGCTATAGTTGCTGCAGTAGAGATCCATCTCCATCCCGTCAATCAGTTGCAGAAAATACTGTTGTTGTAATGGGTAGTTTAGCAATGCTTCCTCTAATGCAAGACAAACCGGATGGTTCGATTTTCCGTTATAGAGATGTGCTATTTCTTCGCGCCACCATTGCAGTTTGCGTTCGGCTACCAGCGGATCAGTACACTCATCAGCGATATCATCAACTTCGCGGCAAAACGCATACAATGCCGTCATAGCCTGTTTCTGGGGTCTATCAAGAAACAGAAAACTGTAATAGAAACTGGAACCGCTCTGCTGGGTTTTTTGCTGGCAATACTCGTCAGGCGTCATGAGTGAATTATATATTGTTAGTTAACCTGTTTGTCTTATGAGTTTAACGACGTCACTTTTAGTTGGCAAGCGCCAGATTGTTTTTGTTTCAACAATATGTCAGGTATTTTTAGCTCTGACCCGAGCACATCCTGGAGAAATTGTCGGGGTTCGCTATAGTTGCTGCATGGATTTCCCCGCTAAACTGATCTAACTATCATTGGCCTTTTTTTACAAAGACCTTTTACTGGGCAGTCTTTTGAACAGGTCTGTTTTAAAGTTTTGCAGGACCCAGCAGTAATGATTTGGCTTTCATTTTACTGGGTTTGGGCAGTCCCATTAAATGCAGAATAGTCGGCGTAATGTGTTTTAATTCGCCTTTTGTTGACAGGACCCAGGGAATATCATCAACAATCAGACAGGGTACGGGAAAGGTGGTATGTCGTGTATGAGGTTCTCCCGTCAGGGGGTCGACGATCTCATCGCAATTACCATGATCTGACGTGAGCAGGATGGAATAGCCTTTTTCTCTGGCAAAATCCATTAGCCGTCCAACTTCATGATCCAGGACCTCAACTGCTTCAATAACAGCTTCTCTTACTGCAGTGTGGCCCACCATGTCTCCATTGGCATAATTAACTACGATTAAGGCATAATCTTCTGAGGACAGAGCCTCAATAACTTTATCAGTGACTCCTGGAGCACTCATTGCCGGCTGCAAATCGTAGGTTGCAACTTTAGGCGAAGGCACCAGGCAGCGTTCTTCACCCGGGAATGCATCCCCGATACCGCCATTGAAGAAAAAGGTTACATGAGCGTATTTTTCTGTTTCTGCACAGTGAAATTGTTTAAGTCCTGCATTACTGACAATCTCGGCCAGTGTGTTTTTTGGCTTATCATGTTCAAAGATATAAGGCAGTTTAAACCATTGGTCATATTCGGTAAAACAGGTTATTTTCGCGCTGTGGAAGGTACCGCGATCAAATTCATTAAAATCATCATTAAATAATGCGGTGGCCAGTTCTCGGGGCCTGTCTTTACGGAAGTTGAAAAAAATCAAGTTATCATCATTATCAATGGCTTGAGCATGGTGGATGATCGTGGGTAATATAAATTCGTCATCTTCCCCACGCTGGTAGGCCTGTTGTATTGCATCAATGGCGCTGTCAGCATGTTTTCCTTCTCCTTTTACCATGGCATTCCAGGCAAACTGGATACGTTCCCAGCGGTTGTCTCTGTCCATCGCATAATAGCGCCCGCTGACTGTGGCTATATGACCGCCGGCAGCAGACAATGCGGCTTCAAGGGAAGGAATGAATTTTTCCGCTGAACGCGGCGGTGTATCGCGTCCGTCGGTGATCATATGCACGACGGGAGTCACGCCATGGGAATGGCATAATTTTATCAGTGCTAATAAATGATTGATATGACTATGAACTCCTCCATCTGATACGAGTCCGATCAAATGCATCTGTTTTGTAGAATTTTCCGCCTGCTGCAGTGCTGCAAGTAAAACCTCATTGTTCTTGAAGCTGCCATCTTCTATGGCTTCATTAATTTTTACCAGATCCTGGCGAACGATTTCACCGCAACCCATGGTCATATGACCGACTTCAGAATTACCCATCTGTCCGTCGGGTAGACCGCACGCTGCTCCCGACGCCTGTATGACAGTATGAGGGTTGGTAGAATAATATTCATCCAGTCTGGGAGTGTTGGCCAGTTCGATGCCATTATTCAGTTTACAGGGGTTTACTCCCCAGCCATCGAGTATAATAAGCAGAGCAGCAGAGCGGGGGATTCCTTCTAATGGCGGCATAGGTGTTCCTGTGAGTATACTAATTAAGTTTATAATTTAAGTTTAAGTGTAACTATTCAGCAAATTCCTGGTGTCAAGAACTTACGTATAAATCTAAAATACGCTGAATAGTTACAGTTTTTTAAAAAAAACGCCAGAAACTTCGTGCCTTTTCGTCTGCATTGTACACAGCAGGTGAATCATGCAGGAATACTAACAAACATGCAAATAACATTGGCTATCAGCCGCTTCAGGAACATGACAGAATGCGGATCAATAATTATGACACAGTTTAAGTCATTGCTCCTTTAAGCTAATGATTATTTTGCTGAAGCTCTCACAAAAACACTGATTAGCATTATTTATAATAACTTCATGCAGGGTTCTTACAAAATTATTAACTTTGCAAGTTCCAACAGGCTTTGTCTTAATATTTCAGGAGATGTATAATGTCGGTGGAGGATCAAATCGTTAACTATTCGGTAATTTTCTTTGGTGAAATTATAACAGGTTTTAATAAAGGTCAGGTATTAGATAATCTGTGTAGAATAACCCGGCTGAGCAATAATGAAGCCGAAGAAAAATTTTTTAATACAGGCAATGTAGTAATAAAAAAAACCAGTGATATGGCTCAGGCAAAAAAATACCAGAACAAATTTTTACGTGCCGGCATGGCTGTCGGGATACAAATGGAGTTCGATGAGACTAATCCAGATACATAAACCCTGTTATGGTGCTTTTGCTGGAACATCCATAAGAATTCATTCATTAAGAGCAATGCTATGGGATGATAGCTCAAAAGTCAGTTAGAACCGATTTTGAATATATTTTAATGCCTGACTGATACTTAATTTTACACTGGCCGGCCCGCTACGAATATAAAATTCTTCATCATTTTTATGATAAAGAAAGGCAGGTTCATTAGCCCTCTCACATTCTATAACGATAATTTTTTGCTGTTCAATTTTTTTGATACACATCTTGAGATAGCCTGAAAACTCCAATCCAATATGTTGGCTGACGAGATTTTTAAAATGCAGCATGATCTTATCATCATTTTCAAATTCATCAGCTTCGATACCCAGAATATTCCCATCATCATCTACGCCAATCAGTAGTATACCGCCTTCGGTATTTAAGAAACCAACAACACCTTTGAGCCAGGCAATTTCGATTTCTTTACCATTTTTACCCGATTTAAGATTTTTTCGCATAGTAGATTTTAGCTCCAGAAACTCACTTTCTCCCAGGCGTAATAGCTTGTAAAGTTCATCCTGGAAATTATTCATTGAAATACTGGTAATGGGCAGGTCTTTTAATTGATGACTGTATTTACCTACCAGAAAATAAGCTGTTGAAATGGAAAATAATATCAGCAGTAAAATACCAACTAACAGATATTTGCGGTTTTCACTGATGACATCAGTGAGCTCTTTTTCAGAAACACCGACACCGGCATATAGTTCCTGGTTGAATTCAGCCAGAGGGAAAAACTGAAACCACCAGTATTGATTGTTATAGGTCATTCGAAAAGGTTGATCCAGTTTGCGGCCAGTTTGACTCCATTCGTTGACTGCATCAAACTTGATATAATTATCGATGTCTTTATCCGGAGCATAGAGAATGCCTTTTTCTGTGTTGCCTAAGACAACATGTTTATTACCAGGAGGTAAGATAATTTTACCTTCCTTCTTGCCAACCAGGAAAGATAAATCATTTTTGCTGACTTTGATTTGAGACAAAGATGTTGTTATATTTCCAAGAGATATATCGAAAGCCAGTAAATTATCAAGGCCGTCAGGATTTTTCCAGCGAGTCACTCCGGTTAAACCAGGCTCATTGGTGGAATAGAAAATATAGGGCTTGGTCCAGCTGACCTGAGTGTCAGTGGCTGCTTTTATACCCAGTTGATACCAGGGGCGTTCCTGAGAACGATAGTCAATTTTTTCTCGCCATTGTTTCAGTAAGTGATTATTGGCACTCCACAATTGCCAAAGCGCCCGTCTATCGTTATCTGCAGACGGATCTATATAGCGTGATAACCAGTTATTATCCTTGCGAGTAAAAAAATATTCGGCACCGTCAGCGCGGGCTATAATGACTGAAGAAATCTGTGGTAAGGTTTCCAGGATGGGAATAAAACGTTTATTTATTCTTTCATGATCGCCGGGAGAGAGGGCTTCTCGTGCAACCCATTTTTTTGAAATATTAAGATTATTGATGACAGGAGAAAAAAATCGCTCATTTTTATCGATGACCAGCTGCCTGGCGGAATCAATCACGGCAAGGGTAATTTTGTTTTGTATCTGTTTGGAATACAGATAAGCTAAAAGTATAAATGCAGAAATCAGGATCAGATTAAGGATGATCAAATCACGCATTAATCGTTTTTTGATCGGGTGGCTAGTGACCAGAACTTGTCCAGATTTCATCAGTTGGTTTGTCTCAAATATTTTCCACTATGCATTTTACTGTTTTTGTCTTAGTGTGTACAAAATATTTTTAAATCAACAGCTATGATATTAATATTTATGTTTTTTAAGATTGAATAATAATCCTGTTAGCTGCGTGTTAAGTCTGCTGATTAAATTCATAATGCCCGTTTTTTTGCAAGCGATTAGCATTAAGCCGTCTTTTATTGACATCCGCTTCAGTGATAATATATTGATATTATTTATACGGGAATATTTTGTGGCCAAGAGCATTATATGGAAAACTGAACACTTTCAAGTTTTGCCTTCTACCATCAAGAATGCGGGAAATGGTTTGTTCAGTAAAGTTAATTTACAGCCTGGAGATACTATAGGAGAATATACCGGTGAAATTCTCACCGATGAGCAAACCAATTCTGAACCCTATGTGGATTCTGACTATATTCTATGGGTCTGCACTGATCATAATATTTTAGGTGAGGGACCGCTGGCCAACCATACCCGTTATATCAATCATAGCGCTGAACCCAATAGTAGAATAGTCACATCAACTCGTTGGAAAAAAGCAAGAATTGAAGTTATCAGGCAAATAAAACCCGGTGAGGAGATCTTTATAGATTATGGTCCCGATTATTGGGCTGCCAGAGAGCAAAATGCTTTAATTTAAATAGTTTCCATTCATAAGGCCATTTATAAAACGCAACATTAAGTGACGCAGGTGCAGTTGCCGAACAGGCTTAATGATTGATTCAGTAAGATAGAGCAACAAAACAAACATGTTGAAAATATCAAAAGACTGAGCAGTAGAAACCACAAATCGGCACGTAAAATCGTGAAAAATATTATTTTAAATGGTATGCAATGGGGGGGAGGTTTGCATATACTCTTTAAGGTAAATATTTTCCCTGCAACATTTTCTCTGCAACAGGGTACGGCTTATGATTTCTACTGCTAAGTTCACTGATTATATTTTAAACCAATGTCTGAAATGCGAGAAGCTGGGACTCCTCACCTTCAATACCTGGCTCTCATTTTCGACGCATTATTGAAAATCAGAGAACATCTTTTCTGGAGGTATTAATTCCAAGCAAAGAATATAACGGGCAAAAGTTAAACAGGCCTGTTAATAATGGTACCACACCAATCCAGCCCCATGGTTTGAATGTTTCAGGCAAGATAAATACCAAAGCAATTAAAGCAGCCCCAACAATAATACGTAAAATTCTATCGATACTACCTACATTTTTCATACTATACCCTCGGTTAAAATTAAAACAGTGTCGTTTCTGATAGAGTCATTATTTCAGAGAGTCCTTAACTTGTAAGTGATAATGTCACTTATAAATGAAAATTGACTCTTCCAGCTTACTCAAGAGCCAGGATTATAACCCGCTTTCAGGGCAGCAGACGTTCAAGAGAATCATGGTTGGTGATGTCAATTTTTCCTCGGCTCAGTTTTACCCAGCCGCGGTTTTCAAATTCTTTTAATTGACGGCTAATGACTTCTCTGGCCGAACCCAGTTCAGTGGCGAGGATCTGGTGAGTCGTAAGTATGGGAGTATTTACCGAACCGTTTTCCAGAAGATATTTGGCAAGTCTAATGTCCAGTTTGGAAAAACTGATTTCTTCGACCAGCCTGATGAGTTTAATTAATCTTTCTCCATATGAGCTAAAAACGAGATGGCGAAAATGCGAAGATTCTGCCAGAAACTGTTCAAAAGCTGTTTTAGGTATGGCCAGGGCAACAATATCTGTTTCAGTAATACCTTCTGCGGGATAGTACTCTGAAGACAGGATACAACTGGTTGTTAAGACGCAGGAACCGCCACTGGAAATATGATACAGGACTATCTCTCGTCCATTTTCTGCGCGGGTAAATACCTTGACAGAACCTGATACCACCAGTAAATAGTTCTGGCAGGCATCTCCCTGATGAAACAGGGTCGTCTCTGCCGGTATGGTCATTTGCTGCGATAGATCCAGAATATTCTGATCTTTTGAATTTATAGACTTATCGATATCTGGAAATAAATGACGAATTCTGTGTGAGAGTTCCATAATTGTGTTTACACCGAAAGCATAGATGAAGTTGAGTAATAAAATTGTTATTCTGTGCGGGACATAGCGGATTTAAGATTTTATTTTAACTGAGTCTCGCAACTGTGAAAAGATGACAATCACACCGGTAGCAAAACAGCATATTAGATACGTTGATGAGTTACAACTTAAAATGATTAAAAACTTCCGCTAGTATGCAGCAAATGAATCAAATTCATACTGTATTGGCTAAATAGCTGTTCGGAAATAGTGGCCATAGTATTGAGGTATCGCACCAGACCCTGTAATACATCATTTCGCTCATATTAGCATCATATCCCGAAATGATACATCACAGGTTCTGGTGCTCAATGGACACCTTTTAAGAGCAATTATTTAGTAACATTGAATGTTATTATGGTCAGAAAGTAATCATCACTAGTGTTCATGAGAATGGATTAAGTTTCTAGGTTAATTTATCGGCCAGAGAGAATATTGGCTTTTTTCCTGGCATGCTATGCACTCATCTTCATAAGATATCTGTTGAATATTGTTGTAAATAGATAGATTAACTTTTGTTAGTTAAGGTCGGGTTGCGTTAAACTATGGTTTTATTTTAAGCAAGATAATGATTTAAATGAAAAGTCAGTTGCCATTTTCATTTCACCCGCCTGAGCATTATAGCTTTGCAAATTTTCTATCGGGAAATAACAGTCAGCTGATCTATTCCCTCAATGCCCCCGAAGAAAAACTCGTTTTTCTTTGGGGTGAAAAAAATGCCGGGAAGACACATTTGTTACAGGCTTTGACCTGGCAGCAACAGCAGCAGGGAGGGGATGCAATCTATTTTTCTCTTGCAGACAGGGACTATGTTCTGCCTGAAATGCTGCAGGGGCTTGAAGACACTCAATTGGTATGCCTGGATGATGTAAACGTTGCTGGAGGCCAACAGGATTGGGAACTGGGTCTTTTTCATTTTTTCAACAGAATCAGAGAAAAGGGCAACAAGCTTGTTCTGGCTGCGGATAATAGTGCACTCAATCTGAATATTCAATTAGCTGATTTAAAGTCACGCCTCAGTTGGGGATTAACCTATCACCTACTACCCCTGGATGATCAGCAAAAGATATCAGTTCTTAAGCTTAGAGCACAACAGCGCGGATTTGATTTGAGTGATGAGGTGGCCGCGTATTTACTTAGCAGGGCAACTCGAGATATGTCGGAACTGATGGAATTGCTGCAACAGCTTGATTATGCGACTTTGGCACAACAGAGAAAGTTGACCATTCCTTTTATAAAAAAGTTTATGTAACTATTCAGCGTAATTTTGAAAACGTCCTTGACATCAGGAATTTGCTGACCCACATGGATGTGGGAAATGCAGGTTATGCATGGAGCGATTACCTGCCCAGAAGACGCCGTAAATACGTCCAGGGTCGTTCCCGGCTTCCTGCCTCCCACGGCACTTATACTTCCATGTATGTCGTAGGCTTGAATGTGGCATCCATGCCACATACACTTGACCTGCAGGGACGACTTCGGCTCCTGCCTCTCGCATGCATTTCCACCATCCATGGCGGTCATGTAGGGAATGCAGATTATACAGGAGCAATTATCTGCCTTACGCAAACACCTGATATCAAGAACTTACGTATAAATCTAAAATACGCTGAATAGTTACAAGTTTATTTAGCTTGAATGTCCCAGTCAGGATTGTTGTTGGGCATTTTTTATCAGGGTATTTTTTCCTGTTTATAATAACCTGCATACATGATGCAACCTGTATACATCATGACACTGGCAGCAGTTTCCACAAAACCCGCCAGCCGCAAATCTGGATAGGCGGCCATTTCGCTGATTCCATGGGCGAAGTAGGCCAGCGCCAGAAAACTAGCCCACTGGTATGTGTAGACGCGCGCATAAAGCAAACCCCGCAATGGAAATAACAGTGGCACAACCAGTATGATCAGTACCAGAGCAGTAGGAAACTGTCTGGAGGGGATGAGCCAGATAATGTTTATAAGCAGAATGCTCATGAGTATAAAATAACCAGCCAAAGCCAGTTTTTGTGCGGCATTTTTTTTCGCTGATAGGCTCTGACTCATAGATTCATTGTCCGCGAAACTGACCTGTAAAATCAGCTCCCATGCTGGGCATCAGCTAATTTTATTGCGGCCTGGGCGACTCTTCTGCCCAGAGCCAGACATAATTTTTTTTCATCCTGACTGATGGGCATGTCACTTTCTTTACCTGCCATATGACTGACGCCATAAGGCGTACCGCCGGTACTGGTTGAAATCAGTTCAGGTTCACTATAGGGAATGCCGACGATCAGCATACCGTGGTGAAGTAAAGGCAGCATCATGGATAGCAGGGTCGATTCATGACCGCCATGTAAACTGGATGCAGAAGTGAACAGACCTGCAGGTTTACCTGCCAGCTGACCTGCCATCCAGCTGGCGGAAGTTGAATCGATGAAGTGTTTCATCGCTGCGGCCATATTTCCAAAACGGGTCGGACTGCCTAATACCAGACCGTTGCAGTTTGCCAGATCATGGGTGCTAACATATGGAGCACCTTGTTCGGGCACACTGCTTTCGAGCGTCTCACAGACGCTGGAAACTTCAGGAACTGTCCGTATCAGGGCAGATATGCCGTCAATTTTTTCAACTCCTCGGGCAATGAGTTGCGCCATATCAGCTGTTGCTCCATGGCGTGAGTAGTATAATACGAGTATCTGCGACATTTTTAGTATCCGTTTGAGTGAAGGATGTTTTATGAATTATACTAGAATTTGTATTCGTTTTTATTTAAACACGGTATTTTTTTAACTAAAAAAGCTGATACAGGTCAAATCAATGATGGTTTTTTTAAATGTAACTTCGTTTTCGTCTCCTGGCTAATTATATAATACTTGACAGACACAGAGATACACGTTATTTTTTACCGAGTTTGGCAATAAATTACATTAAAACCTTATTAAGTAACTATTTCTGCCGGTTTAAGCGCCATTGTTTACTGATTCATCTTTTTGAACTTTATGAGCATTATGAATAGTCACGTGCAAATTATTATCAGGAGTTATAATTAACATGAAATTAAAGAAAACTGCTATGTATCTGGGGGTGGTTACATTAGTGGTCAGCCTTGCAGCAGGTTGTGCAACATCAACTGAAGATAAGGCAGCTGCAGCTAATATCACATCTGCATCTGTTGAAACATCCATTGCTAATGCTAAAGCGGCATTAAAAGAAGCAGAGCAGGGTGGTTATGCCTGGCGTGATACAGGGAAATTCATCAAACAGGCAGAAGAGGCCGCTGCTGCCGGTGAGCTTGAAAAAGCTTCCGGGCTCAGTAATAAAGCACTGGAACAGTCTGAACTGGCTAAAATACAAAAAGCTGAACAGGAGGTTGCTGTTAAGGAACGTTTCAAGTAATTTTATTAACAGTATATCCCAGCATAAAAAAAGGGCTGTAAGGCCCTTTTTTTATGTGTCTTGCATGTACCTGAATCAGTTGGGAATTAGCTGGTTATGTCTATTATTCATCGAGCGAAAGCACTGAGAAATTTTTTTCTTTTTACTTACAACAAGTTCCAGCAGCAGCGCTGTACTGAAGTGGCTGCTTCACTAAGTTATACTTCCCTGCTTTCACTGGTTCCCTTGATGGCCGTTTTATTTGCCGGCTTTTCTACTTTTCCTGTTTTTCAGGAACTTTTTGACAGCATACAGGAATTTGTATTCAAAAATTTCATTCCTTCATCCAGCGAGCTCATACAGCAATATTTAACTGAATTTGTTGGTAAAGCTTACCGATTGACGCTGGTTGGTTTATTAAGTCTGTTTGTGATCGCTTTAATGTTACTCTGGCGTATTGATGAATCATTAAACAATATCTGGGGCACTAAAATGAACACCAATTATCTGCGTGTTTTTCTGACATACTGGGCAGTGCTAACCCTGGGACCAGTGTTAATCGGTGCAAGCGTAATTGTTACCTCCTATTTGACTTCTCTGCTTTTAATTAACGACACGGCTGAACTTTTAGGCGTAAAAGCGGTGTTTTTGAGTGCTGTGCCCAGCATACTTACCCTGATCAGTTTTACTCTGATTTATCTTATTATTCCAAATGCACAGGTTCGTCTGATGCATGCCCTGATCGGCGGTATTACAGCGACCTTTTTATTTGAAATTGCCAAGAAAGCATTTGCTATTTATGTCTCTCAGAACACAACCTATGCCAGTTTGTATGGTGCATTGGCCACAGTTCCGATTTTTTTGATCTGGCTATACCTTTCATGGCTGGTTACTTTATGGGGGGCTGTTACGACCCGTTGTATGGATCTGTTTGACTTTTCAGCGGTAAATGAACAAAATTACACTTCAGATAAATTTGTTTCAGCGTTTCACCTGCTCGGCGTACTTTCAGAGGCGAATCAGGAAGGCTTTGGTTTGAGTGAAGATAGCGTACATTTATCACCCAGGCTGAGCCATGAAAAAGATCTGGATGAAATTCTGCTTGATTTGCAAACCCGGTTCTGGATCCATAAAACAGATAATGGTGATTGGGCTTTATCAAGGGATTTGTCCACACTGACTCTATGGGACTTGTATAAAGATCTTCCCTATGCATTACCTCAGTCAACATCCGAAATGGAGTTGGCAGAGATTATTGACAGCACCAGTTATGCCATTAAAGAAAAATTAAATGTTCCATTAAAACAATTATATAAGAATGATATTTAATGCTGTTTATGATTGAATTCTGTGCTTTCAATCTTTCAGGATGAGTGAGGTATGCATCTTTTGGTAAATGATCAAAGACCCTGGAAACAACTCAGCATATCTGAAACATTAGACTGATAACTAGCAGGATTTTATAAATACACAGAGTCGATACAGACTCTAATTTCTATCCAGAGGATGATGTTTTTTGTATGAAAAATAGTTTATTCAGGAAAATCAGAACCATTTTAGCTGTCTTAGCGGGTTTCTGCTGGCTGATCATAGCTGTTCCTTCATATGCTGTTGATTTTGATTTTAAAAATCTCAGCGGCGATGAACAAAAATTGTCAGACTACAAAGGCAAATGGGTGATTGTGAATTTCTGGGCGACCTGGTGTCCCCCGTGCCGTCATGAATTACCTGAACTTTCAGAGTATCATCTGGAACACGAAGACGCTGTTGTTATTGGTGTTAATTATGAGCCTGGTGTTAGGGATGAAAAATTAAAAAAATTTGTTGATCTTTATCTGATCAGCTATCCGGTCACAAAGGTTAATGACGATATTATCAAAGTACTTGGAGAACCCCGAGGCTTACCAACAACTATTATTATCAGTCCGGAAGGTGATATTGCCAAACGTATTACCGGTATGGTCGATGCGCGTTCGCTGGATAAAATGATTACACATTATCAAAAATAATGAGGGGCGCGATGGTTGCGATAATTTTTCAATCTCAGCTGTTACTAATCAGGTTTTATCTATAAATACATCCATACACCTATTGAATATACCACTGGCTGTGGAAGGCTTTAAACACCTTGCGTGGATAGACATCCCGCCCGACACTGCCGTTGTAGCGTGCCAGAGCCCTGGTCAGATCGTCTTTTTCAATTTTCATGTAATAGCTAAGGATAGTACACCCGAAACGCAGATTGGTCTGGATATCAAACAGGTTGTCCCTGGGACGACCGATTTCCTTTAACCAGAACGGCATGATCTGCATTAGACCCCGTGCACCTACACTGGAAATTGCAAAACGATCAAAATTACTTTCTACCTGGATTACCGACAGTACCACCTCAGGTTGAAGCCCCGCACGCGTGGCTTCCTGATGAACATGTTTAAGAATGTTTAGACGTTCTTCAGGATGAGGAACCTGCTTTTCCAGCCGGGTAGACATGTCCAGCATCCAGACTTCCGCTTCAAACCGATCTTCAAATCCGGATGTATCTGCAAATGCTTCGATAAGAAGTTCTTTAAGACGGGCGTCTACTTTTGTTTTGTAGACACTGGCATGAGCAAGTGGAGTTACATAAAATATTACTATAAGGACATAGATGCCTGTCTGTAGAGCTTTATAAGACTTCATAATAATTGCAGGATATAATCAACTATATCATCAGTAGCAATTTCCCGGGCCTCGTTATCTGTTCGACCCTTGAATTCAAGCACGCCCTTATCCAGACTGCGTTCCCCGATTATAATACGATAGGGGATACCGATCAGTTCCATGTTGGCAAACATGACTCCTGGACGTTCCTTGCGGTCATCGAACAGGACTTCAATACCTGCTGCCGATAATTCATTGTAGATCTGTTCTGCTACATTTTGAACACGTTTGCTTTTATGCATGTTCATCGGCACGATGCAGATACTATAAGGTGCTAATCCGAGCGGCCAGATAATGCCATTTTTATCATGATTTTGTTCTATGGCAGAGGCAACTACCCGTGAGACACCGATCCCATAACAACCCATACTCATAATTTCAGCTTTGCCGTTTTCAGACAGAACAGATGCATTCATGGCCTGAGTATATTTTTTCCCCAGCTGGAAAATATGGCCTACTTCGATACCGCGCTTAATATTCAGTATCCCACGACCGTCGGGACTGGGATCACCATTAACGACATTTCGAAGATCGGCCACGCTTTCGAGCGCAACATCTCTATCCCAGTTTACACCGGTTAGATGTTTGCCAGTCATGTTGGCACCGCAAACAAAGTCAGAAGATGCAGCTGCACTTCTATCGACAATGAGGGGGATCTTTAATCCTGCCGGGCCAATCGATCCTGCTTCGCAGCCAACGCTGTGTTTGATCTGACTCTCCTCTGCAAACGTAAGAGGTACTGCGATCTGGGGTAATTTTTCAGCTTTTAGTACATTGAGATCATGATCGCCTCGCAGTACCAGTGCGACAATATCCGCATCCACCTCTTCACTGGCTTTGACTAGTAGAGTTTTAACCGTTTGTGAGGCTTCTATTTGCAGAAAACTGGAGATTTCTTCGATGCTATGTATACCAGGCGTAGACACGGTTTGCATCGTTTCAGAAGGCTCCGCACGTGTTCTGGGAGCAGCGGCCTCTGCCAGTTCTATATTGGCTGCATATTCGCTTTCACTGCTAAATGCAATGGCGTCTTCACCGGATTCGGCCAGTACATGAAATTCATGGGAGGCGTTTCCACCAATAGAACCGGTGTCAGCCTGCACGGCGCGAAATTCCAGACCCATTCGGGAAAAGATACGCGAATAACAGGCATACATCTGATCATAAGTTAACTGCAAGGACTCCTGACTGGTATGAAAAGAATAGGCATCCTTCATAATAAATTCACGTGAACGCATGATGCCAAAGCGAGGCCTGATTTCATCACGAAATTTGGTTTGAATTTGATAAAAAATAGCCGGTAATTGTTTGTAGCTTTTCAATTCATAGCGGAGCAGATCGGTAATCACTTCTTCATGGGTTGGTCCGATACAGAATTCCCGCTGGTGTCTGTCTGTCACACGCAGTAGCTCTGGACCATACTGCTGCCATCTGCCTGTTTCCTGCCATAGTTCGGCAGGCTGTACCGCAGGCATCAATAATTCCTGGGCATCGGCGAGATCCATTTCTTCACGAATGATTTTCTCCGCCTTACGTAATACTTTAAGGCCAAGAGGCAGCCAGGAATATAAACCTGATGCCAGTTTGCGGATCATGCCTGCCCGCAGCATTAATTGATGACTTATAATTTCGGCATCGGCTGGGGTTTCTTTCAACGTAGGCATTAAGAGTTTTGATGTGCGCATAATAATGATTAGGTTTTTAAAAATTAATGATAGTTAAGTAAAAAAGGAGCCCTGAAAAATGCTCATTAAGCTTCCTGCCTGTATTAAAAATCAACTCAAAATACTCATTGAGTCAGTGATAATAGTGTTTTTTTAGCCAATTTTTGCTTTAATAACGAGCGCAATACTAATGTTGCTGGAATTTCTAAATATTGCACATAGGTAGGTACTTAAGCAACATCAGGTGCGGATAATCGAGTATTTGTTCCAGAAGACGCCGTATATACTTCCATGTAGGCTTTTTATAGCCGTCCATGGCTATAAAAACTTGACCTACAAGGACGACTTCGGCTCCTGCCTCTCGCATGCATTTCCACCATCATGGTGGTCATGTAGGGAATGCAGATCACGCAGGAGCAATTATCTGCCTTCCACAAACACTCAATTATCCTTAAGTACCTACGTATGAAATATTGCAAATTAAAAAATATTCCAGAAATCAGATTTTATTTTAAGAACTGGCAACTAAAGTTAAGACTGGCAGCAAATATTATTTTAACGGTAAATAGTACTTCGATAAAGTTAAGCATGTGACGTGCTGAGCAAAATCATCACTACGGCTCTTTTTTTCTGTCAACTACAGTTAAATAAGATGATATGCCAGGGGCGGGGTAAAATTAAAAAGTGCTTTCATTCCAGCCCCATAAATGTCTTTCAGCATTACAAAACTCTATATAGATACGTTCCCCTGCGATATCGAGTTTTGCAGATAAATGGTTACATATTGCAGCTGAAAGCAGCTGGGTTTTATTTTCGGGTAAGTTGATACTCTTAAATTCCACATACGCGGCAGTCTCTGTAGTGGCAGACATGCTCATGGAAATGTTATCTTCTATCAGGACCATGACATACTGCTCCGGTTTGGAGAGTAATTCAGCAGTTAGCATGGAGAGTGATGATAGCAAATGCTGTTTTAACTCACTCTTAATCGTCTTATTGGTCATAATCTTGATACAGGGCATGTTATATTCCTTGGTTTTCAGCTATGTTAGCTGCTATTTAGCCAATAATGACAGTTAATGTCTATTAAATTATTGACTTCACATGCTAAATAAAAATTCTATGCTTAAGTCATTAGGAATCTTTGTTACTATGAATCTATGTCATTGGAATTTTATCAATACGACGATTTGCTGTTCATACGCGTTGGAAAACTTTAGCAGGTCTAAATAGTTCAACGCATGATTTTTACAAGAACACAAATAACAAATATCCATACATAGGCAGGTACTTAAGCAAAATCAGGTGCGGATAATCGAGTATTTGTTGCAGAAGACGCCGTAAATACTTCCATGTAAGCTTTTTATAGCCGTCCATGGCTATAAAAACTTGACCTACAAGGACGACTTCGGCTCCTGCCTCTCGCATGCATTTCCACCATCCATGGTGGTCATATAGGGAATGCAGTTCATGCAGGAACAATTATCTGCCTTCCACAACTACCCGATTCTTTTAAGTACCTGCGTATGAACAAATATAAGAATTAGGTTTACCATTGAGGGTGTAAAGATTTATACTATAAAATCTTCTAATTCTGGGTTTTCTCCTGAATCGGTAATAAAAGACTTTTAAAAAGCATTTAATGACAAAATTGGATTAAGTCATTGATCCGCTGTAGATTTGAAAACATTATTATTAAAATATAGGTGTTAAATGATGGTAAGGAGTTTCAGCAGCACAGCCGTTTGTTGTATCGGATTAATTCTAGGAGGGAATTCCCTGGCGAGCGAGATAATTACAGTCACTGCGCAGAAGGATCAGGAACACGTGTACCTTGGGGGTACAGTCGTTCCTTACAAAGAAGTTGCACTTTCTGCTCAAGTGCCCGGCCGGGTGGAATTTATCGCCGGTGATGAGGGTGACTCATTCGAGAAAGGCAAGCTTTTAATTAGTCTTAGTGATGCCAATTTATTAGCCAAACGTAATTCTGCTCTGGCGCGTTATGATCAGGCAGTTGCTGGATTGCAAAATTCCCAGGTGCAGTATAATCGTGAATTATGGTCTCCCCAGTCAGAAAACATCAATCGCATGCCGGGTATGGGAGTGCCCGCCATGTTTGATAATATGTTCACCAAAGAAATGGGTGATGTAATGGGTACCGATTATGATTCTGATGTGCAGCGACAGGCCGATCTCTACAATACGGGCGCCTCAGTTAATCAGGCACAGTCTGGAGTCCGCAGTGCTGAAGCTGCACTCAAGGAAATTGAAGCCAGCATCCGTGACTCGCGTTCTATTGCGCCTTTCAAGGGAACTATCGTAAAAAAATTGGTTGAAGTTGGCGACACGGTTCAACCGGGTATGCCGTTACTGCAGTTTGCTAACACTGAATACCTGCGCATCAGGACAGAAGTTCCTGTTCGTTTGATACCTTATCTGAGTGTAGGTGATACCATTCGTGCTTATCTTGATGTCAGCGGCATCATGATACCGGTTAAAGTAGCACAAATATACCCACAGGCGGATAGAAACAAACATACGGTTACGGTAAAATTTGACCTTCCTATTGGAACCCAGGGTGTACCCGGAATGTATGCCGAAGTTGCCATTCCGGTTAAAAATTCGCAGGCAACAACCTCTATTGTTATCCCCAGAAGCAGTATTCTAAATAATATGGGCAGCCTTCCAGCTGTTCTGGTTGTCAATGATGAAAATATATCAGAACTGCATGTGGTGCGCCTGGGTAAAAAAATTGATGGAGGGAAGTATTTTACTGTTCTATCTGGTTTAAGAGCAGGCGATCGCATCATTAATAACCCGCCTAAGAACGTATCTCAAGGATGGATGCCAGGTGATGATGCGAGACAATACTGATATAGGGAACCCAGGTTCCAATTAAGTACATCAACATGCATAGCCGAACTGTGCCAGTACCATTATAAAACCAACGAGAAATAAACCAGATGGATAATTCTAAACACACACAACAGCTGGGTTTGGCTGGTAATCTCACCCGCTCCTTTATGCACTCTCCATTAACACTGCTGGTGTTAATTGCTACTTTTGCGATTGGTTTTGCCGGATTTATCCTGACGCCTCGTCAGGAAGACCCGCAAATTTCTGTACCTATGGTTGATATTTTTGTCAAATACCCCGGTGCTTCTACTGAACAGGTAGCCTCTCTGGTTGCCGATCCGCTGGAACGGATCATGAGTGAAATTGCCGGGGTTAAACATGTATATTCTGCCTCCGAACGCGATCAGGCCGTTGTTACCGTCGAGTTTGAAGTGGGCGAAGAAATGGGACCCTCACTGGTTAAACTGTATGATAAATTGCAGTCAAACATGGATAAAATACCACCCGGTGTGTCTCCACCGCTAGTGAAGCCGAAAGGTGTTGATGATGTACCAATTTTAACTCTGACTTTATGGTCCAATAGTGTAGATGATGCAGCGTTACGCTTAATTGCCCTGGATGTCATGCAGGAGTTGAAAGAAATTCGTGAAACCAGTCAGAGCTTTGTCGTCAGCGGCCGGCAGGAGCAGCTAAGAATTGAAGTTAAACCTGAACGTCTGGCAGGTTACGGTATTACTCTGGAACAAATAGCTGGAACCATTGTTACTGCCAATAGTGAAAAGACCGTAGGAAATATTGAATCCGGAGACAGTAATTTTCAGCTTTATACGGGTTCATTTTTACGCAACGCTGATGATATCGAACGTCTGGTTGTCGCCATGTATGAAGGAAATCCGGTCTATATTCGCGATATTGCAAACGTTATTCACGGTCCTGGAGAATCTCATAGACTGGTTAATTATTATACGGGTGCAGGTTCTGACAGCGAAAAAACGGCTAATGGTTCACCCGCGGTCACGTTGGCGATCGCTAAAAAAAGTGGTAGCAATGGTGTTTCAGTTGTAGAAAATATCCTCGATAGAATTGAAAGTATGCAGGGTCGTTTAATACCCAGTAATGTCTATATTGAGGTTACACGAAACTATGGAAAATCGGCGCAGGATAAAGTTAACGAGTTATTGTTCAAGTTGGTAGTGGTTACACTTGCCGTCTCATTATTGATCTGGTGGTTTCTGAACTGGCGTGCAGCACTGGTCTGTTTTATCGTTATACCCAATGTGATTTTGGTGACCATTTTTGTAGCCTTGGTCACTGGTTTTACCATTGACCGGGTGAGTTTATTTGCGTTGATTTTTGCGATTGGTATTCTGGTTGATGATGCCATTGTGGTTGTGGAAAACATGTATCGGCGCTGGGCAATGGATGGGGAAATTTCAGACAGCACCTCTATTGATGCAGTTCGTGAAGTCGGAAATCCAACCATTCTTGCTACTTTTACAGTAATAGCCGCTTTATTGCCCATGGCGGCTGTGAGAGGAATGATGGGGCCTTATATGGCTCCTATACCTGCTCTGGGTTCAGTGGCTATGCTTTATTCCCTGTTAGCGGCTTTTGTTTTTACACCTTATCTTGCACAGCGCTTCAAGCCTTCGATGACTGCTCTTGAAAAACTGGAAGAGTCTGAACATAAAACGGTTCAGCGTCTGGATGGCTTCTATCGAAAGATCCTTAATCCGTTAATAGACAATAAGTTTATCGGCATGAGCTTTTTAATCAGCTTGTTTGTCATATTTTTCATTTGCTGCAGTCTGTTTTATTTCAAAGCCGTTAAAGTCAAAATGATGCCTTTAGATAACAAGACGGTCTTTAATGTTGTTATCAACTTCCCTGAAGGAACCTCCTTACCTATAACTGCAAACCTGACACGTCAATTGGCTCAACAAGTAAGAACGATACCTGAAGTCACTGCTATTCAATCCTACGTAGGTACTGCATCCCCCTTTGATTTTAACGGACTGGTCAGACATTACTATTTGCGGCAACAGCCCTGGCAGGCCGATCTTAATGTGCAATTATTAGAGAAACATGAGCGTGATCGAACCAGTCATGAAATTGCCACTGAAGTGCGTAAAACATTGACTGAATTTATTCAGCAAAAAGTCGCAAGAGGTGATTACAGCAAGAATAATTATCCCCGAATACAGGTTGTAGAGATGCCGCCGGGACCACCAGTCATGCAGACAGTGGTTGCAGAAATTTATGGGCCAAGTCAGGGAGAACGCATTCAGGTTGCAGAAATGCTAACAGAGCTATTTGAGCAGGCGCCTTCGATTGCTGACGTAGATAACTACCTGACCACTCCTTATGAAATCTGGAACTTTCGAGTCAACCGGGAAAAAGCTATCAGAGCTGGCGTCAGTGTAGACGAGGCTAACAAGGCGCTTGAAATGGCTATGGGTGATTATATCTTGGGTGATGTGAAGGATGGTTCCATCCTTGAAGCTACGATGATTGTTCTGCAAATCCCTCTGGATATCCGTGCCAATTTTAGTAATTTGAGCCAGCTGCCAATACCAACCATGAATGGCGGAAGCGTACCGCTAGCCGAGCTGGGAGCTTTTGTCAAAGGAAAAAAAGAACCCGTTATCTTTCACAAAGACCTGCGGGAAATGGAATACGTTGTTGGAGAATCAGTGGGAGAATTTGCTTCACCCATTTATGGTATGTTTGAAGTGGAAGATCTGCTTAAGCTTGAAGAAAATCGTGGACCGCGAAATGAACAAATAACCGGCACTATGTTAGGCCCCCCGGATCCTTCACTCATGCATAAACATTCAGGATTTGAATGGACCGGTGAATGGACTGTGACTTATGAAACTTTCAGAGATATGGGTTTGGCCTTCGGCGTGGCTATAATTCTGATTTATATGTTAGTGGTCTGGGAATTTGGTAATTTCATTCTGCCCGCAGTGATCATCTCACCTATTCCCTTAACCCTGGTCGGTATTATACCTGGCCATGCTTTATTAGGAGCCGATTTCACGGCGACCTCAATGATTGGTTTTATTGCTCTGGCCGGTATCATTGTCAGAAACTCGATTCTTCTGGTTGATTATTCTCGTCAGGAAATTCGTAAAGGGGTAGAAATCAGGGAAGCAATTGTCATGGCCTGTATTACTCGTACCCGGCCCATTATTATTACTGCACTGGCCCTTGTTGTCGGTTCCAGTGCCATTCTGGTTGACCCTATTTTCCAGGGTATGGCCATATCACTGATGTTTGGTGTATTAGTATCTACCGTGTTAACTTTAATTGTTATCCCCCTGGGGTGTTATAGTGGTCGGGCTGCTTTTTGTGAGCATATGGCGGACGATCACCCAGACAGGAAAATGTGTGAAGAAGAAGTAATTTCAGGCATTGAGAAGAAAAAATCAGATAAGGGCTCTTTCTCTTTGATAGGGAAAATTGCTTTCACAATTTACAATGTAATTGTGACTACCATAGAAATGACCTGGCTGGTGTTACAGGGACTTTACAAATTAATTTTTAAACGTAACAAGCCTCCTGCTGCAAAATCGACTGCTTCTGTGGCATCTGCCCCGTCAATCCCCGTGCCTGCTGTCAACAGCAGCCCTGAGCCAGAAAGCAGCCCTGAGCCAGAAAGCAGCCCTGAGCCAGAAAGCAGCCCTGAGCCAGAAAGCAGCCCTGAGCCTGAAAAAAACACCAGCTCTGCAAATAAACCAAAAGCGGCTGTTGCCCGGCCAGCTGCTAAAAAGAAAACTGCGGTCAGGAAAAAATCGGTAAAAAAGGTTTCTGTGAATAAAAAAACAGTTCCACAAAAAACTGAAGATGGTGGGAGCTCAGAAATTGAACCAGCGTCTGCTAATGAAGCTGCAATTTCAAAAACTGACAATGCAGAGAAAAAAGCTGTGAAGAAAAAAGCTGTGAAGAAAAAAGCGGTTAAGAAAAAAGGTCGTCGCGGTATACAGTTAAAAGATGATCTGGACTCGGATAAATAAATTTTCCCTGACAGTGGTATATAATATAAAACTGTTGGTGGATAATGACAAGTTGATGTATGAGAGTCCGCTGCATTCAACTTTGAACTATCTTTTGGGCTCATAAGAATCAAATGGAGAGTAGTATGAAATTTGTATCTAAAGCTTTAGCTGCAGCAGTAGTCGCCGCCGCTATTTTACCTCTTCAGGCCAACGCCTGGTGGGGTGACAGCGACAATAGTGACTTCAACAACGACATGCGTAACAACTGGAACAATGACTGGCGCAACGATGCATCTGCCAGCGGCTACGGCAGTGGCTGGGGTGATGGTTCCGGTGATGCTGATATGGACGGTGATGTAGAGTTCAATTTCAAAGGCCGAGGCCGAGGCCGTGGTCGTGGTAACACCAGTGCTTCCGCTTATGGCAGCGGTTATGGTGATGGCAGCAATAACTGGGATAATCGTTGGGACAACCGTTGGGATAACCGTTACTATAGCAGTGATGGCTATGGCGGACGTGGTTATGGCGGTGCTCCTTATGGTTATGGCGGAGCTCCTTATGGTTATGGCGGTGCTCCTGGTGGTTATGGCGGTGCTCCTTATGGTTATGGCGGAGCTCCTGGTGGTTATGGTGCTCGTCCTCCAATGCCTGCGCCTGCAGTTCAGGGGCCTAGAGGTTCTGTCCAGGCACCTGCTCCTGCAGCAAAATAAGCCCGGCAGACATTGTTTAAGCACATAGATAGGCATTTATCTATGTGCGTTCTTTTTATCCAGGACAACAAGAATGATAACTGTCGTTGGTAATCTGAAAGGGGGCACGGGTAAAAGTACGGTTGCCTTTAATCTGGCCGTATGGCTTGCTATAAATGATTACAAAGTAGAAATTTTTGATCTTGATCCGCAGGCAACATTGAGTGATGTGATTGATATTCGTGATGAAGATGAATATGAACCTTCCTTGCCAATCAGCAATGATGTAGAAGCGATAAAAACATCTAAAGCTGACGAAACCTTAATAGATATAGGTACTGCCGACACTAATGCCATGCGACAAGCTATTTCTCTGGCTGATCGTATTATTGTTCCAGTGCCGCCGAGTCAGGCAGATATCTGGTCAACACAACGCTTTCTGAAAATGGTGTCTGAAGTTTGCAGTAAGAGCAAATTACCGCAATTGTTAGGGTTTGTTAATCGTGCAGACACACATATTGGTGTCAGGGAGACCAGAGAGGCTGAAGAAGCTTTAAATATGTTACCCAATATTGATTTGATCCCTGCCCGACTTTATCAGCGAACGACTTACAGGCGCTCGTTCAGTGAAGGTCTGGCGGTGTTTGAACTGGAACCCAAAGGCAAGGCCGCAGCTGAGGTTAACAAGTTTGCAAGTCTTGTTTATACTATCTAATTACTGGCAGAGCGATCATATTCTATGAATATTATACGTTGGTTCATGGGTCATCTGCTGCTTATTCTTGTATTTGCAATTGTTATCTATTTGCTCATATTCAAAAGTGAGCTGTTTCAGCCCGATCCGCTCGATACGGAGCTGCAATATCCGGAGCTTGAAAATAAACTGGTTCAATCTTCCACGGTAAAAACTGATGGCATTCGACAACCATCAAAGTTCACAGATAAAGATAATCAGCCGCCTGTTAATACAGTTATAGAGCAAAAATCCAGCAACAACCCCAATCCTGATGCAATAACATCGAATGTAATTGAGAGCTCTCACGAACCGATCAAACCGGCTCAGACTCCGATTCTAACTACTTCGGCTCTAAATATAAAAGAGCGAAATGCTGAGTTTTGGTTAAAATTAGATCAGTCGATGTTGCCACCCGTTCAGCCGAAGATAGATACTCCGGAGCAATACAGGCTGCTGAGTTCAGCGAGAAATGCATCCGAGCAAGGTGACTATGCACAGGCTGAAAATTTATACCATTTGTTAGCTGATGAACTTCCGGAGTTACCTGATGTTTTAGCTGAGTTGGCGCAGGTTTATAAAGTTCAGGGGAAAATGAATGACTACTTGCAAACCAACGATCAATTAGTCCGCAGGCTCGCAAATCATAATCGATTTCAGGAAGCCTGGGATGTTGTTAAAACGACACTTAAGATAAGTACTGATTCGGCTGACAGGCAGATAAAGATCATTGAATCTCGAATTCAATAATTACAACCCGGTTAATAAAATAAAGTATTAGCCGCAAGACGGATAAATTTTGTTTAATTGTAAATAATATAATGCTAATATTGTAATATAACTGAATGTGTAAGACTATTGCAAGAATATTTTAGCTGATTATTATTACAATTCAGACAGGATCGTAATAAATTTAAATTTTTTGAGGTCCTGCAAATATTCTAATGGTTTCATCTCAGTAGAGTTAGAATAATAAATAAGGGGTGGCTAATTGATTAGGAGAGAATTATGGCTATCAAAAGGCTGTACCATAAATTAACCAGCGAAGAAGCAGATTCATCCGGCTTTGATTCTGAAACATATAATGAACGTCAAAGGGAAGTTGATGTTAAAGCTCAAAGATTACAACTTCTCGTTTATACAGCATTATTTGCATTTATTGTCCTGGCTGCTTATGGTTACTACCTGATTTTCAACCTGACACATGATGTTCATTCACTATCAAATGATGTGACAGCAATGACACGGTCGGTGAATAAAATGACCCTAAGTGTTGAAGAAAATATGTCCATTATCGCTAAAAACATGGAACTGATGCAGGATAGCACCGGCTTATTGGCAGGCACGATATCTGAAACGATGCCAATTATGTCAAATAATATTGATAACATGAATGCAAATACCACGACTATGACTAAAACAGCCGTTAACGTAAGTCACCGAATAGATGCGATGAGCGCCAATATTCAGTCGATGAGCAGCGGCATTGTAGGTATGCAGCGTGATGTCTGGAGTATCAATGAAACCATGTCCAATCCGGTTGAGGGGATGATGGAAGGTATGATGCCCTGGGGGAGCAACAGAGGGTCGCCTGGACCTATGGCCTTTCCTCGGCCAATGCGTTAATTTATATTCATTTTTATAATTATTTTGGAGTTAGCATGTTTGAAGGTCCGAGCAAATTAATACAGTCACGATTAAAAAGTTTGCAGGATAATCTTGCAGCTGAAAACCCAATCCTGGTTGAAGCCGTTGATTCTTTTAAAGAACTTGATAAAGTAGCCTATCGTACCGGGCTGCTTGATAATGAAGAGTCTTTCGCAACGACTATATCCTGGTGGCCACTGATTGCTGTTTTAGGAACATTTTCGGCAGGTAAATCTTCTTTTATTAATAGTTATCTTGGTGTCAATCTGCAATTGACTGGAAATCAGGCAGTCGATGATCGTTTTACCGTTATTTCCTATAGCCAGGATGATAAAGTCAGAGTTTTACCGGGACTGGCACTGGATGCTGATCCTCGCCTGCCTTTTTATCAAATCAGTGAAGAAATTGAAAAAGTTGCAACAGGTGAAGGTAGCCGGATTGACAGCTATCTGCAATTAAAAACCATCAAGAGTGAAGCCCTGAAGGGTAAAATCCTTATTGATTCTCCGGGGTTTGATGCAGACGAGCAAAGAAATTCAACCCTGAGAATAACTGATCATATTATTGATCTTGCTGATCTGGTACTGGTATTATTTGATGCCAGGCATCCTGAACCTGGAGCGATGAAGGACACATTGGAGCATTTGGTTGAGGGAACGATCAGGCGTAATGATGCAGGTAAATTTCTGTTTATCCTGAATCAAATGGATTCAACAGTTAAAGAAGACAATGCTGAACAGGTTGTGGCTGCATGGCAACGAGCCATGGTTCAGACAGGTTTATCAACGGGACGTTTTTATTGTATTTATAATGAACAAATTGCTCCTGAAATCGAAGATGAACAACTGAGAGCACGTTATAAACGAAAACTTGATGATGATATGAGTGAAATTTTGCATCGTATGCAGGAAGTAAGTGTGGAACGTGTTTATCGTATTATTGGTTCACTGGAAAATACTGCCAACAAGATTGAAAGTGAATCCATTCCTAAAGTAAAAACTGCCATGGAGCAATGGTATCGCGGTGTGATGAAACTGGATGTTTTTCTGTATTTGTTGCTATTTGCGCTGCTCCTGGGAGCGACCATTTATGCAGGTTACTGGAATGGCTGGTCTTTCCAGCCGCCATGGTGGGAAGCATTTAAAGCAAACAGAAACATGCAATATGTTACCGGAGGTATTGCTTTAGCGATTATTGTCGGCATTCATTTCTGGTCACGAAAGATTATTGCCAAACGTGTGGCGAAAAAACTGGAAACTTCTGACGGGCCGGGAAATATCGCTGCAGCCTTCGTGAAAAACACCCACTTTTTGCACAGTGTTTTTGCTTTAAAACCTAAAGGATGGGGGAGAAGATCAATCAACGCCATCTCCAGGGTTAGAAATGAAGCAGATGCTTTCGTTAAATCTCTGAATGACAACTATGCGGATCCACTGGGAAGACGTGAAGATCAACAAAGCAAATCTCTGCAAGAACAGCGGGAAGAGACTAAAACGCAAGCTTAAACCCGCTGGGATGCTAGAAAATCCTGGTGTTATTTCGTTACGCAGATAAAAAAGCGATGCAAATGTATCGCTTTTTTTATCTGCTTTGTAACTTATTCAGATTTTTATACAACGAAATTTACACCCGTCAATCAGTTTTTCAAGCTGTTATTCAATACCGATAAAAGAATAATAGTAACTATTCAGCGTATCTAAGATTCTATATTAAGTGGTTGCTGTCAGGTGTTTGTGGCAAGGATGCCACATCCAAGCCTACGATGTACAGGGAAGTACAAGTGTGCTGTGAGGCAGGATGCCGGGAATGACCATGGATGATGTATTTACGGCGTTTTCTGGACAGGTAATTGCTCCATGCATAACCTGCATTTCCCACTTGACCACCATGGATGATGGAAATGCATGCGAGAGGCAGGAGCCGAAGTCGTCTATGTGGGTCAATAAATTCCTGCTAGTAATCACGCTCTTAATACTAAGCTGAATAGTTACGAATAATATTACAAATTTATTGCTATAGTTTAAATAACCTGTCTGTTCAGGAGTGAACCCTATGAATCATGAAAAAGTCATATTTGCGTTCTTTATAGTTCTGGCTTTAACCCTTAATTTTGGTTTTTTTGTTGGAGATTTATCCAATCCACAGCATCATCATGTTTATGAGTTATTTGCTGCAATAGTGATAAATCTTATTGCCACTATTATAAAATTAGGTGACAGAACACATATTGGAGCCGTTTTATTAGCTACTAGCCTGGTTGCTGATTTACACCTGCTTGCAGCAGCTTTAATCTGGGGAATAGCAGAGCATATGACAGAAACAGGGGTCACAGCTGAAGTCATAAGCACCGTGGTATCAGTGTCTGGCGGTGCATTGGTTGCTAACATTACATCTGTGGTTCTATTGGTTGTAGAAACAGTTATAGTGCGGAGGTAGTCACTGCCCATCCATAAATGGCGGGCACTTAAGTTATGGCGCTAGCATGTGCCGATATTTTCAATCATTATCAGTTATCCAGTGACTTCATGTACATAGACTATTGAGTATTCAGCAACAAATCTGATGTCTAGCCTGATTTTTTTATTTCTTAAACGTATACGCTTGCCGCTGGTTTTGCTGGTAAGTTGTTATGCTATCGTCGTTCTAGGTCTTACTTTGATACCGGGCAGGGATGATCAGGGAAATCTCTGGTACATGAGTTTCTTTCATGCTTTTTACTTTGTCAGTTTTATGGGTTCGACTATTGGTTTTGGTGAAATCCCTTATGAATTTACTGATGCCCAGCGACTTTGGACCCTTATAGGTATCTACTTAACCGTAATTACATGGATTTATAGTATTGGTACGGTGCTGGCAACATTACAGGATCCGGCCTTTAGACGAGTATTAAGGGAACATCGCTTTAGAAAAAATATTCAACAGATCTGTGAGCCATTTTACCTGGTATGTGGATATGGGGATACTGGCCGTTTACTGGCTCATGAGTTAGCTGACAGTCATATACTGTCAGTTGTGCTGGACATTAAACAGGAACGTGTCGATATACTGCAGGTTTATGAGCCGAATGTTGAAATACCTGCCTTATGCGCAGACGCCTCTAATCCACGTATACTTGAAACTGCCGGTCTGACTCACAAGTTCTGTAAGGGGATTATTGCCCTGACAGATCAGGATGAAGTCAATTTGCATATTGCTATTACTGCGCGACTGTTAAGCAAAAATCTGACCGTTATTTGCCGTGCTGAAAGCAAAGAAACTGAAATCAATATGGCTTCATTTGGTACAACCTATATCATTAATCCTTTTGATATTTATGCTAAACGTCTGGCTCTGTCTGTTCGCTCATCCAGTGCGTACCTCATCTATGAATGGCTGACTAATCCCAATCATAAACTGCGAGATGAACCCGTTGTACCCCCCAGGGGCACCTGGGTAATATGTGGTTATGGACGTTTTGGTAAAGCCGTCAGTCGTTATCTGGCCTATGAAGGTATACAAACGGTGATTATAGAGGCTGACCCTGTGGGCACTTCGGCACCGGGAAAAACGATAGTAGGGCGGGGAACTGAAGCCGTAACTTTAAGAGAGGCAAAAATACATGAAGCGTCTGCGATTGTAGCTGCAACCGACAAAGACTCCAATAATCTCTCCATCATCGTGACTGCACAGGATGAAACCAGAAAGGAACTTCAGCAAACAGGCCAGACCGAATGTAATCTGTTTACTGTTGCACGACAAAATTCAAACCGCAATAGCCATGTGTTTGAGGCTGCTAAGCTCGATTTTATTATGCAGCCGGCAAGCATTATTGCTGGCGAGATACTCTCAATTATTAAAACGCCCTTACTGGCAAATTTCTTAATCCTGGCAAGAAGAGAAAAAGCCGCTTGGGCCAACATGTTAATAAGCCGCATTATCGGATTCGTTGAGAATGAAGTACCTGACACGTGGATGCTGGAAATATGTGATGCACAAACTCCGGCCATTATGATTGAATTTAGTCGTAATCGTCGGGTCAAACTAAGCGAACTATTAAAAAGCCCCAGGGACAGAACTCGGAATTTAAACTGTATGGTGCTATTGATCCGCAGAAATAAAATAGATCATTTAATACCCGATAAATCAATGGAAATTATTGAAGGTGATAAACTACTTTTTTGCGGCAGTTTAGAAGCCCAGGAGCTATTATTGTGGAGCGTAAGTAATTATAATATTTACAACTATATCCGCACCGGTGTTGAATTGCCCGGAGGTTATGTCTGGGACTGGCTGTATAAGAAATATCCGGATAAATAAAGGGCTAACCAACTGTTCAGGATTCTAATTGGCAGGCATGAGGCAATAAATTACAAGTTGGCAAAAAAACGTAATGGATGTTAGAGGATTTAGTGCAATTGAATAATCAAGGTAATATGGCTATTGTTGAGTTTACAAGACGTTTCCTGATAATTATTTTCATTAACTGTCCTGTTTTAGTTTTCGCGGGTAATTCTGGTTTACTCTTTCCCGGTGATTTTGCTGACGATTTAGAGCAGAATCATGCTAACTACGATAACGACAATCATTACCAGTTCAGCGGCGATCCAGGTTATCCTGTTACACATTACAGTTATCCTGAAAATTCTGAAGATATTCAGCCATCTCCGCTGCAAATGAATTATTCTCAGTATTCCTACCCCCCCGTTGAAAGTGATAACAGCAGAGAGTCTAATAAAAGCATGTCTGCAGCAATGCCGGAGTATAATAGATATACCTATGTGACAGATTTGGAAGATTCATTACAGGATCATATTAACCGCAATCAGTATAATATGGAGCAGATAGAAATTCAGCGAGGTATGCGCAGTAACGGGTCACCAGATCATAGACAATATTCTTTTTTGCAGGAGATTGACGGCGCACCACAGTACCCTCCGTCTCGCACAAAACCTTATTTACCTGAGTCATATAACACGTCAACGTATTCTCAATATCCACGGCAGTATCCGCCACAAATAATTCAGGTGCCTGTAATGACCGTTCCGGGTACGCTCCCAGGCACGGTGCCGGGTGTGGTGACGCCTAATTACATGGTACCCGGGTATAGTCATCTTTCCCCAAACCCCAGTTATAACCCCTGGGGATCTTTTATTCCGGGTACAGGTTTCGGTCATTTCCCCGGCGTGAACAGCTTTCCTAATATATCAACTTTTCCTTATAACAGCGGCATCTGGCCATCTGCCAGTCCTTTTTCCATGCCGGGATATATGTCACCTTCTTCATACCGTTAACCTTAACTGATGTTAAGGTCGCTCATATTCTACACCAATGGATGATTATGATTCATTTCCAGACCTGCGTGGACACCTTCGGCCTCTGCCTCTTGGAATGCATTTTCATCATCGGTGGTGTTCATGTGATGAATACAGGTTACACATGGAGCATTTATCTGCCCGCAAGACCTTGTGAATAAATCCGAGCTCGTTCCCGACATATCAATAGTATTTGTTGCTTAAACCTAAAAAAATCAGTTAAACCTACTGCAAGCGTCTAATACACTGAATCTTCAAGACTTTCCAGAACATTTTGAACTCACCCGTAGGGTAGCTACGAATAAGTCCAAAATAACCTGTAAATTATTGAATCTTCAGCACCTTAATCGCTCTCGCTACGATTGAACTGATTATATTAGGTTAAAGCATTATCCTGTAATTGCTATATCAGGCAAATTTGTTAGTGTTCAAAAACTTTTGAGGTGTACAAATGTCAGGAACATTTGAAAATCCAGAAATCATCGAAGAATCAGTCGATATCCTGTTAATAGGTGGAGGCATGGGTGCCTGTGGAGCGGCTTACGAGCTGGGCCCATGGATTGAAGCATGCGGTGAAGACATAAATGATGGACCGATCAGGTGCGGCCGCGGGGACGCTGACAGCATGACGTAAAAAAGCCCGCAATCCGGAGGGTTTGCGGGCTTTTTATTAATCAACCTGAACACATTATTAATGTAAACTATGAAGAAATGCTAAAACACCGGGTTTGTTCAGTTAACGGCTTATTCAGCAGGGCCGTAAAATTGGCCTCAACCTGAACCTAAATAAACCCTTTATAACTTAATCAGAGCACCCCTTTGAAGCATAATGATTATGTAGAGCATTGTAGATACACCCGCAGGGGTATGCATAACCACACAAAATAACTTCTAAAGACATGTTTCTTCAGCAGCTTCTTCGCTCTTGTTGCGGTTAAACAGAGTCATTTAGCTTGAAATAATTATAGGCCGGCCCCACCAACACATACTGACATATTAATTTATATATAGTAAAATTCTCTGTTACTTGAATCAATCACATCGGCTTGGTTAATAATTATGAGCAAACCAAAAGTATCACATCTTCCATATCAAAGCTCATTTGTACCGGAAATTCTCACTGAAGAACACACCATTAAATTTGCCTGTCATCCTGGCGTTTCATGCTTTAATGCCTGCTGCAAGCAGGCAGATGTAATGTTAGCGCCTTATGATGTGATTCGCCTGAAACAAAAGCTGGGTATGAGCTCAGAAGAATTTTTAAAAGAGTACACTGTACCCTGGGAAATTGACAGTGATGGTATTATTGGCGTCAAACTGAAAACGAATGAAGAAAAGCATTGTCTGTTGATGACCGAAGCGGGCTGCAGTGTCTATGAAGAACGTCCCGCAGCCTGTCGCTATTACCCCTTTGGACTGATGGGTGTTAAGCATTCAGAAGCTAAAACAGATGAACAGAATTATTTCAGAATTGAAGAGGAACATTGTAAAGGTCATCTTGCTGAGAATTTTTTGCCTGAAACCAAAGAAATTACGTTAGGTGAATATCGCAAATCACAGGGTGTGGAAGAATATGATGAGTATAATCTGGACTGGATTCGATTATTACTTAAGAAAAAATCAGCAGGCCCATCGGTTGGAAAACCATCTCCGGAAAGTCTGCAAATTATGTTTATGGCCACCTATGATCTGGACCGGTTTAAACGTTTTATTACCAGTGCAAATTTTAAATCAGTCTACGATGTCAGCGACGAAGTTTATCATCAAATAGAAAATGATGATATTGCCTTGTTAAAGTTTGGCTATCGCTTTTTATTTCAGATTCTGTTTGGTGAAAAAACCATTGAACTCAAACAGGATGCAGTTAAAAAACGATCTGATGTGCGAAAAGATCACTGGAAAGCCCGTCATGAGGCCGAAATGCAGATAGCTCAATTGAATGACCCTCGCTATGATCCTGAAGTTATGGGTGATGAAGCCATGGGAGATGGAAAATTAAAAACTCAGGAAGACAATAAAAAGTAAACCCATGTTAAATCAAGAAACTAATTTCTCATCATCAGCGAAAACCATCGCCATTGTCTCCGATACTCATGAAGTACTGGATGAAAATATTGCAAATGTAGTTAAACAATGTGATATAGCGATTCATGCGGGCGATATTGGATGTCATGCTGTGCTGGAAGCCATGAAACCCAGACTTGGTCATGTGATTGCAGTTGCAGGGAATAACGATAAACCTTATTTGTGGGATTTCTCCGAATGGGATATTGTTAATAATTTACCAGCAAGTATTAATCTATCGGTTAAAGGCGGTTTGATTGCCGTTGAACATGGTCATCTGCATGATATGTATAAGCCGTCACATGATGATTTACGACAGGCCCATCCTGAAGCCCGCTTAATCGTTTATGGACACACCCATATCCAGGTCATTGACAAAGAGCATACCGGCCAGTGGGTTGTAAATCCTGGTGCTTCTGGTGCGACGCGTAATAAAGGTGGGCCTTCATGCCTGGTATTGAGTGTCAATGATGATAACTGGGAGCTGGAAGTTTTCAAGTTCGCGGTGGATTGACAGGCCTGTCGATATCTATGCCTGGCCTGGAATATTGTCTGACCAGAGTAGATGACCTTATACCTGTGATTTTATCTGCTTAAAACTCTATTCAGATAAAAATACCCGGCAATAGCAGACAATACAGAACCTGCCAATATCCCTAGTTTATCATTCATGTCTGTCTGGATACCTGCTTCATCAAAGGCCAGCGAACCAATAAATAAACTCATGGTAAAACCTACACCACAAAGTATTGAAACACCGTAGAGCTGTTTCCAGTTGACCTTTTCAGGCAAAGAGGCAATACCGAGCTTTACAGCCGCAAAACTAAAAGTTAAAACACCGACCTGTTTACCGATAAAAAGACCCAGAGTTATGCCTAGAGGAACAGATTGATACAAAGAACCAGGACTTACACCCTTTAGAGATATTCCGGCATTTGCGAAAGCGAAAAGGGGTAAAATAATAAATGAGACGGTTCCATGCAGATCATGTTCAAGTTGTTTAGCTAACGAAACTTCGCCTTCATTTTCCGTTTTGATGGGAATAAAGAAAGCCAGAGCAACACCGGCCAGAGTGGCATGTACACCAGATTTTAAAACAGCAATCCACAAAATAACACCAAGCAGCAGATAGGGAGCAAAGGTTCTGGTATTTTTTAAATTGAGTACAGTCAGTAAGATAAGCGATACGGCTGCAACAATTAATGAATTGGTCGATAACTCGGCAGTATAAAACAGGGCAATGATCACGATAGCACCCATATCATCCATAATAGCCAATGATACCAGAAAGACTTTCAGTGCAAGGGGCACTCGGCTGCCCAGTAAAGCCAGAATACCCAGAGCGAAAGCAATATCGGTTGCTGCCGGGATTGCCCAGCCCCTGATTGCAACGGGGTCGTTGTAATTGAGGGCCACATAGATCAGGGCTGGCACTACCATACCGCCAACAGCGGCAAAGGCGGGAAGTATGATTTTTCTGGGATTGGACAGCTCGCCTTCTACTATTTCCCGTTTAAGTTCCAGGCCGATTAAGAAGAAAAAGACTGCCATTAGTCCGTCATTTATCCAGAGTAATAAGGGTTTTGCAAGCTGCAACGCACCGATACGAATTTCAAGCGGCATTTCGAGGAATTTATCATAATAAAGCCAGGATAATGGTGAGTTAGCCAAAATGATGGCGACAATAGCCGCGATAATTAGTAAAATACCACTTGCTGATTCTAGCTTGAGAAACTCGTGTATACTTCCCGGTAATATTTTTGCAGACATGTAAAATACCCAATATCTAAATAATCAGTAACTTCTCAGTGTAAAATCTTTAATATGCTGAATCATTTCAATAATCAACGTATTTCATTTTAGGTTGCCGGCAACTTAAAATAAAGATTAATAACCAGTTCATAATACTTTTTTTATTAAAACTTCAGTTTCTAAACGATGAACTCACTTTTCTTTGCATGTATTGATTGAAATGCTGAAAACGGGGTGACACAATTTCAGTGTATTTTGATGTGCTGTAACAGGCACATGAAAACATTACATCCTTGTTTGCAGGCAAAAAAATTCGTAACTACTCAGCAAATCAAGCCGCAGGAAGGCTAACCATCAAAAAGTTACAAACATATAAAATTCAAAGACTTATATTTTTGTAACTTAGAAGCGTAATTTCTAAAACGTCATTGATACCAGGAATTTGTTACACAAGACGCCGTTAATACATCCATGTAGGCTCTATATAGCCATCCCTGGCTATATAAGCTTCTTCCACAAACACCTGATATCAATCACTTAGTGAAAATCTTAGTAATTTCTCAATAAGTCCGTGCAAGATACTCTCCCCCTATCAGGGGGAGGGTTAGGGTGGGGGTTAAGTGCTTGATGATACAAGCAACCCCCATCCTGGCCTTCCCCCTCGAAGGGGGAAGGAACTTTAACTGCACGGACTTATTGAGAAGTTACAAATCTTAAATACGCTTCTAAGTAACAAATTCTTAACCTGCTGTTTTTACAGTATTTTATCAAACAGCAATAGGCACGAGTTCTAATCCAAATTGTTTTGCTTTCTGCTTAAGATTTTTTACCATTCGATTTTTATGAGCCTCATTATATTCTTCCTGGCTTTGAGCTTTGTATGCTGTTTTATGTTTGATCATATTATAAAAAATGATAGCCACTTTTCTCGCAGTGGCATTGATTGCTTTTGGGGCACCCAGTCGTGCGCGTAATCTTCTGTAAAAAGCCCCTAAACCACTTTTTTAGGTTAAAGACATGTTTCGCCCGATTCTGAGTTTTGATGGTTTTACTGCTGAGTATTTTACCACCCGAAATTTTATTATTTGGACTCAACCCCATCCAGGAAACAAAGTGCTTTGCCGTTTACCATTTGTCCATATTGATACCTGTTTCAGATAATATTTTGAGAATACTGTGTTCATCCAAACCATCAATTTCAGTTAAATCTGTTCCACATAATTCATGGAGATAATGGGTGACATTAAAATTCATCGCATTTTTGTTGTTTTTCTTCCGACGTTTTTTACTCGACAAAGGTGACTCAGGTGGTTGCTTTTTTAATTGAGAAAGACAATCCTCTATTGCTATATCGCAATCTCGCAACGTTTCATGATAAAAATCATAAAGTTCTACCGCTTGCTTTAAAGTAAACAGATGTTCCTGGCGATAGTTGCCCATCAAAGACTGGGCAATAACCTCACAACTATTTTTGCAACGACCATCGCGATGGTTAGCTAATACTATCGCATCTCGCTCACCTGATAATATGGCTCGAATAATTCTCATGCCTGTCAGACGGGTAATATCAGTCACTACATTGTCGAGTAATAAATTCATCTGTCTCAATGATTTTTGCATGTGTTGAATGTGCGTTGCGATAGTAGAAACAAGTATCTCCCTCTGCCGCATATACGCTCGAAGTACACAATAGTCATCTTCCGGGCGAAAAGCACCGGCCAGTAGACCATAGGTATGGAGTTGTTGGATTCATTGACAATCCTTCACGTCAGTTTTTCGGCCCGATACATTCTTAACATGATGGGCATTCACCAAAATCACTTCCAATCCTCTGCTCTCAAGTATTTCAAATACAGGGATCCAGTAAATTCCAGTGGACTCCATTGCAACGGTTGTGATCCCTGTCCTCACCAACCAGTCTGCCATGGCTTCTAAATCACGGGTAAAACAACTAAAGCGTCTAACTGGATTTTCATCTAATGATGCAGGTACGGCAACATAATGTTCATGTGAGCCAATATCAATGCCTGCGGCAAATAAATTAATTTGCTCTAAATGTTTTTGGATCCTTTTTTTATTTGTTTTAGTATTCTTCTTGAGTTTCACTGAAAAATCTTCCATGCTTAAATTAAGCATGTCTGAACGTCAGATAATCGGTAAAACTACATTCTTCTAAACGGGGTCGCTATGCGCCACCAATGATGGAGTCGTTTATCTGTGCTCATGCTGAGTATCGAGTCGTGAACTTCAGTGCGCTTTCGAGCTTTATGTTCAGACATGCCTTTTAAATATAGCCGAATATTCTGTAATACCTACCCCATGTTACTTGTAGATGGTTGGCCGGCACGGGCTGGGATGCTGAGTAGTTACAAAAATTCGTGCTTTAAGTTGCGCGAGGGGGAGAAAAAAAGGACAACCTGAAATTGCTACAAACCCCAGGGGTAAACAACGACTGGGGTAAAAGAAGTAGGCTAAACAGCTGTAACAATTTGCAACAGAGCGCTTCAGTAGAAATAATTCAGACACAATCCAGTGCTATACTTGACAACAAAAGAGAAAGAATTATGCAAGAGTTTAAGACCTGAAGGGGATAATAATTTTGTTCATTGCAGGATTAAACCTTTTTCAAAGATGGTACTCAGTCGTTTCAACAGGAGATATGAAATGAAACATTTATTTAAACCTGCAATTTCTCTCGCCCTGGCTGTTGCCCTATGTGTATTTTACACTAATGCTGTTGCGTATGAAGCTGTAAACGATACGGCTGATAATATCGGCTTGAACCAGTCTGAAGATGCGGATCTGGACAGGATCCAGCCTGATGACCCTGACCAGGACAGGTTCCAGTCTGATGACCCGGATCTGGACAGACTTCAGGACGGTGACCAGACCGGAACGAGTGACGAAGGAAGTGAGGATATCTATGAGTATCTGTATGAGGAACCTCAATCCAGCCTGGGTGTGGCTGTGGATGAGAACCTGCAACCTGTAGAAACTCAGACATATTTCCGAGCCTGGCTTGCTACCGTCGAGAATGTTATTGAGAACGGTGGCCTTTACCAGGGAGACCAGGTGCAACTGGGTTCAGAATTGAGTGTTGATAATGAAGATGTCGGCAAAACAGTTGAATGTCTGGTTGTGGTCCAATATAAAACCCATGAAGATGCAGAAGAACAGACATTCATGCTGACCGATAATAGCTGGGAAGTCTGGGGCGGCAAACTCGATGAATTGACCGGTGCAAATTGTCAACTGGGGGAAGTGCATCAGATCATGGCGCTTGAAGGCGAGTTAATTTCCGGTGTATTTAAAATACATTTTGGTTATCAGTTTGAAACCGGAGGCATCGTTGCCAGTCCCGCAGTGCTAATTTTTACAGTTCAATAAATAAGCCGGGCCTGTCGATTTATCCATACTGTTGCAGGTCGCTAACAAGGCTTCAGTATGGTTAATCTTCACAGTAAAAGACTCAATTTCAGTCTGCGCCAAAGGTTAGTTGATATGTTTCATTGCCCTGATTGATTAATTTGTCTTTTGGAAACGGCCGACGGGATCATTATCCTCGACTGAAGAGATGCAATCCCATTTTTTATCTCATATCTATGTCTGTATCAATAAATAAAGTAACTACTCAGCGTATCTATAAGATCGTGCTTGCTGTCAGGTATTTATTCCAGAAGACGCCGTAAATACATCCCTGGTCGTTCCCGGCTTCCTGCCTCCCACGGCACTTATACTTCCATGTATGTCGTAGGCTTGAATGTAGCATCCATGCCACAAACACTTCTTCCACAAATACCTGATATCAAGCACTTAGTGCAATATTTCAAATACGCTTCTAAGTTACAAAAATATAAGTCTTTGAATTTTATATGTTTGTAACTTTTTGACGGTTAGCCTTCCTGCGGCTTGATTTGCTGAGTAGTTACTAAATAAATAGAATTTTTTCGGCTATCCGCCTGATGTCGTTGATCAGTGCGCATAGATATAATCATTTATTACTCTAAAGCATTTTTTAAGACTGATGTATATAGAACTATCTGCAAGATCGATATACATCCCCAAGCGCAGATCTATCAGCTTATAAGACTTAAAGCAATGACAGCTTTTTATTGCTGTTTCTCTGTTTCCAGTCAGTTGCTGCGGTCTTGCAGTATAGAAACTGATAGATACCTTGAATAAAATCGTAACACATTGATTTTATAATATAATTTGGTTGGTTCGGCTGTGGTTTGATAGAAAAATGAGTTATTATATCGGTGTATTAAGAATTTAGTCATAATGGGGTTATACTATAAGCTTAATCACAGGGTAGTTATCATAGGTTAGTTCTTAAGCAAAAATGTGGATGAATAATCGGGTATTTGTTCCAGAAGACGCCGTAAATATATCCCTATAGGCTTTCTATAGCCATCCCTGGCTATAGAAACTTGACCTACATGGACGAGACTTCGGCTCCTGCCTCTCGCATGCATTTCCACCATCCATGGTGGTTATGCAGGGAATGCAGATGATGCAGGAGCAATCATCTGTCTTCCACAAATACCCGATTCTCCTTAAGTACCTATGTATGTGGTAGTTATATTTATTCATCTGGTAGTCTTTTTATGCTAAACAGTAGAAAACCTTCCTATAATGAACTGCTAAAATTTTTGATTCCGGCTGTCCTGCTGATCTTCCTAGCATTTTATGCAGCTTATCAATTTGTTTCCCCGGCACCCTCTCGAAATATAACCATTTCAGCAGGACCAGCTGATGGCAGTTATTATGAATTTGCAAACAAATACAGTGATGCCCTGAAAAATGAAGATATAGAGCTTAAGGTATTAAAATCCACAGGTTCACGAGAAAACATTCAACGGCTTTTGAATGAAGAAGTAGATATTGCCTTTGTACAGGGAGGAACTGAATTTAAGGATGAGCCGTTATATTCTTTGGGAAGTCTGTATTATGAGCCTTTATTGATATTTTATAAGCGGGGACTGGCTGTGCGTTACCTGTCTGATTTGAAGAGTTTGAAAATTTCTATTGGTGAAGAGGGCAGCGGCACACGAATTTTAGCTCAGCAATTATTACAAATTAATCATGTAAACGCTAACAATACAAAGTTTCTCTCACTAACTAACCAGGAAGCAGTGAGCCAACTAATGCAGGGGGATATTGATGTCGCATTTTTTGTTACTGCGATAAATTCCTCTACCATTAAACCACTTTTTTCAGTTCCGGATATTAAACTCTTTGACATTCAAAGAGCTGCGGCTTACACCCGGGTTTTCCCTGCTTTATCCGCGATAATATTGCATCAGGGTATCCTGTCTTTTAATGAAAATATACCTGAGGAATCAGTGACTTTATTAGCGTCTACTGCCAATCTGGTTGTAGATGAAGATTTCAATAAACCCCTCAGCATATTATTACTTCAGGCCATGCAAGAAAACCATGGAGAGACTGCCTTTTTTTCTGTTCCGCAGTTTTTTCCTAACCCCGAGTTAAGTGCATTCCCGGTAACTGATGTTGCACAGCGTTTTTATAAAAACGGCCCGCCTTTTCTGATGAAATATTTACCATTCTGGGCGGCAACGTTTGTAGACAGAATGATAGTCATGATCCTGCCTTTATTTGTCATTATTCTGCCGTTGATAAAAATTTTGCCGCCGTTGTACCGTTGGCGTATACGTTCAAAAATTTATTGCTGGTATAGAGAATTACAAAAAGTAGACGACTATGTCATTGGCCGGCAATTGAGCGAAGCAGAATTTAAACAAGTGAATGACAAACTCGATGAAATCTGTATCCAGACCCGTAAAGTTGATACACCCTTGTCTTATGCTGACGAGTTATATAATTTACAGGTGCATATTGACCTGATAAGAAATATGACCCGGGCGAATAGAGCCGATAAACAGACTAATAATACAGATTAATGAACACTTACTATAATACGCAAAAGCACTGTGGTATTTTTATTGTCTGCATGCTTTTGTTATTTTCAGAGGGCCTGTTTGCCCAGCCAAAAGTTAAGGTTGAGATAGAAGGTATCAAGGATGATTTATTAAAAAATGCCAGAGTCTATCTGCAGCTATTAGAAGAAAAAGATGATCCAAATTTAACCACAGACTGGATTCATAAGCTCTATAAACAGGGTAAAGAGGATATACGTAAAGCACTGCAGCCCTTTGGTTATTATCAGGTTGAGGTTCAGTCCAGCTTGAACCAGGACGATAAAGGAGTCTGGGAGGCCGTCTATAAAGTGTCACCAGGCCCGCAGGTCAGGATCTCCGAAATTGATATTCAATGGCAGGGCAGCGGTGCTGCGGAACCCGAATTACAACTGTTATTGCAAGACTTCCCTATTAAAAAAGGCGATCCGTTAAATCATCGATTATACGAAGATGAAAAATCCAGGTTATTAAAACGGGCAGCTTTGCTGGGATATCCTGAAGTTAAAACCATAGAGAAAAAAGTCCTTGTGGATCCAGTGAAGCAGACCGCAGAGATCCATTTACATCTTGATACCGGCGACCAGTTTTATATTGGCGAAATCAGAATAGATCAGAATATTTTATCGCCAAAACTTATTCATCGATATATCAGGAATATCCATCCCGGTGATCCTTATTCTCAGGAAACACTGCTTGAGCTTCAACAGGCATTGGCGACTTCAGGTTATTTTTCAATTGTAGACGTCAACCCAAAGTTTGCTGAAGCCAAAGAGCATCAGGTGCCTATCGAGGTAGATGTCAGTGCAGCCAAACGACATCGGTTTTCATTGGGTCTGGGCTATGATACGGATATTCAGTTCAATGGAACAGCACGCTGGCAAAATAGACGTTTAAACAGTCGGGGGCATAATTCTGATGTTTTGCTTAAACTTGCGCAAAGAAAAAGTACTTTAAGGGGCAGTTACTGGATACCGGGATATTTCCCTCATAGCGATAAATTTGGTTTGATCACCAAATTTGAAACTGAAGAAACGGAAAGTACGGATAGAGATACTCTGGATATTGAAGGGGCGTATGTATTCGTCTGGAAGAATTGGGCATCGAAACTGTTTACAGAATATAAATTTGAACGATTTGTCTCTGGATCTGAGCCTGAAACAACCACCAAATTACTCAGTGTCGGCGTGCTTACGAAAAAATCCGTGTTTGAAAAAAATGTTTTTCCGCGCAAAGGCTGGGGACTTTTTGCTGAAATCAGAGGCTCCCCGGGTACATTCTTATCAGACACCAGTTATTTTCGCTCCCATTTTAAATCCATTTTATATTTTCCTCTGGGAGATAAAGGGCGCTTCAATCTGCGTGGAGAACTGGGCCTGGCTGCGGTTAGCAATTTTGATAAGTATCCCAATTCATTACGGTTTTTTGCCGGAGGAGATACCAGTGTACGTGGTTATGAATGGAAATCTTTAGGGCCAGAAGATAGCAGCGGTGAAGTCATCGGCGGTAAGAACGTTGTTACTGCCAGTATAGAATATGATCATAGAATACTTGAAGATTGGGTAGGTGCGGTTTTTATGGATGCGGGTAATGCCTTTAATGATAATCTGGACAAGATATATACCGGGGCAGGTGTCGGTGTCAGATGGCTGTCTCCTATTGGCAGTGTACGGATGGATTTTGCCTGGCCGCTGGATCAGGATGATGAAGATTTGACATTTTCATCGCTGAGAATACATTTTGGTTTTGAGGTCATGTTGTGAAAAAATGGCTGCTGAATTTTTTTTCACGTCTGCTCAAAACAGTATTTATTCTGACACTGCTGCTGGGTGTATTTGCCGGGTGGTTATTAGGAACTCACAGCGGTCTGCAATGGCTGGTAGCATCTAGCCATACATGGATACCTGGAACACTGACAATTAAACAGATAACAGGCGATCTTGCAGGTCACCTTGAACTGGCCGGGCTGCATTATCAAAATAATGATCTGAAATTACGCATTGATAAGGCGCTATTCATCTGGAAGCCCAGGGCTTTACTGCAAAAGACGCTGGAAATAAACACTTTTCAACTGCAAAACGTCTATTTTAAACCGCTTAACCAGAACCCCGAGCCAGAAGAGCATGAACAATCTTCAAGCAAAGATACTCTGGCTGAAATAAACCTGCCTTTGATTATTAAACTGGACCAGTTTTTGGTGCAGAATATTGAAATCGCAACTGTAATGGAAACACAGCCGGGTGCTGAGCTGACTGTGATCAATGAAATCACTCTGTCTGCTCACTGGTACCAGACGTTACTTGAGGTTCACAAGTTGCATGTCCGCGCACCAGAATATGCCTCGCAATCTTCGGGCGCTGTCCATACCTTCGGGCAGTGGCCTATGGATTTTGAGCTTGAACTGCATGCAGCATTCAATGATATACCTGAATTAACAACCACTGGAACGGTTAAGGGAGATTTGCAGCTACTGAGCATCAAGCAACGAAGCATTGATAACGACGAAAAATCACTGTATGTGGATGTAGAGGCGCAGTTCACTGATCTATTATCAGATCTGCACTGGCGTTCCCGACTTGACATCAGACAATTTCCACTGGGTCTATGGGTCACTGATTCTACAGAAAAATTCAATCTTACTACGGATATTGACGGTGATCTTACACAATTGCAGCTTAAAAACCTGAAGGGAACTATTTTTAAAGGCAGTGTTGATCTGGATGGACAATTAACCTATTCACCTTTGGCCTGGCAAACTAGCGTGACTGCCAGGGGAATTGATCCTGCCGGTTATCATGCAGAATTTCCAGGTAATATTGATTTACGCGGCAGGGTGGACGGCCAATGGCAAGATGATCAACTGCAATTGTTGATTAATTTACAGCAACTTTCCGGAACATTGAGCGAGCAGCCTGTGACCGGCAGTGGCAAATTTAAAATGATTGACGAGAAAATGTTTTTTGAGCAGATCGCTTTAGCCAGCGGTAAAAACAGGGCTAATATTCATGGTGAGCTGGGAGAAAATTACACTCTGAAATGGGACCTGGATATTCCTGATTTGGATGCTTTATTACCAGGTGCCAGGGGAATTATTCAGGGTCAGGGAAATATTAAAGGAACTGCTGCAGTTCCTGTTATGATAGGACAATTAAAGGGCAGTCAGCTTAACTATCAAAGCTACTCGACGCAGACGTTAAATATTGATTTTGATATTAATACTGATCCCGGGCAGCAATCTAACATAACTGCTGCTGCAAACACCGTTATTTTAGATAAAGAAACAATTCGCGCTATAGATTTCCAGCTCAGGGGGCCGATTGATAGACATGTTATTGAATTTTCTGCAGAACATGAACTGGGCAAACTACAGCTATTGGCCAAGGGCGGCTATATTAAAACATTGCCTAATGATCCTGCAGCAAACACATCCTCCTGGCAGGGCAATGTGCAAAAATTAGAACTTTCTGGCAGCCAGTTCGGGGTGTGGAAATCAGTCACACCAGCAAAGCTTGTGCTGTCTCGGGAAACAGTAAAACTGGCTCCTTTATGCCTTAAGGAACAGCGCACGGAACTCTGTTCAAATATAGATCTCTACCAGAGTAAAGGTCGAGCTGACATCCAGTTGAAAAATTTTTCTTTGGCTCGGCTTCAACCCTATTTACCGCAAGATATTACTCAACTTGATGGAGCAGTGGATGCTGATATAAAACTGGATTTTGGTCAGACCTTAAACGCCGATGTAAATGTGCTGCTTGAGGCAGGCAACTTAACTTATCTGGCGGATGAAACTCATCAGGTACGGTTGCGCCATCAGGGAGGATATATCAAAGCACTACTGGATGAGAGTGAACTGGCTGCAGAATTTAAATTGTCTGTCGGCGATAATGGTGCGAATGGCAAGGTTTCCCTGCCGAGAAAATCTCTGCAACAGGAAGCCGCCAAAGCACCGTTGAGTGGTGACATTTTTGTGCATGTTAAAGAATTGGGATTGCTGACTGCATTTGTGCCCCAGATCAGGGAAGTAGATGGTGATATTTTAGCTCAGCTGAAAATTCAGGGGGTTATAGCTGAACCCCGAATTTCAGGCCACGCAACCTTAACTTCCAATCATGCATATATTCCAGAAGCCGGTATTCATCTCAACAAAACGCATTTTGAATTTATTGCAACTGGAAGTCCAGTTGTTTCAATAACCGGTCAATCGCATTCCGGTGACGGTGTGATTAATTTGCAGGGTAAGCTGGTTCTGGATGCCGAACAACACTGGCCTATTAGTTTAGCTTTGAGCGGAGATAAGTTTCTCGCTGTGAATTTGCCGCAAGCGCAGATCCAGCTGTCTCCAGATATGGAATTAAAGTATTCTGAACAGGGTCTGGTTATCAGAGGTCAGATCGTCATTCCACGAGCTGAAATTACTCCGCGCACGATTCCCGAAGGATCTTATGATATCTCATCGGATGTGGTTATTATCAGTGATAAAAATCCAACCGGGGAAGTTCGGGCATCGGCTGTCATCGATGCCAAAGTGAAAGTTTTGCTGGGTGAGAATGTGCATATCAAAGGTTTGGGTTTAAATGCTTTTCTTGTGGGCCAAATGACAGTAACGCAAAAGCCTCAGCAACTGCCTACTGCCAATGGTGAAATGAAAATTGTCTCCGGCACTTACCGGGCTTTGGGGCAAAATCTGACCATCAATGAGGGACGTTTATTTTATGCTGGTGGTTTGCTGGATAATCCGGGGTTAAATTTTCGCGCCAGCCGTGAGGTAAAGGACACTAACGTCGGTGTGAGTATGTCGGGTACGCTGCAATCGCCGAAACTCACCACCTTTTCTTCGGAACCAGGTATGACGACATCGGACACGGTATCTCTGCTGTTGACAGGGCAAACAGTGGAAAATGCCGATAAAGCCCGTTTTTATGCTGGCCGAGATGTAACTCCGAACTTAAGCGTCGGAGTCAATGCCGGAGGCGGAGATGAAGGCAGTGAATTTGTCGCCCGCTATAAACTTCGACCCAATATCCATGTAGAGGCAACCAGCAGTGCTGAAAAAAGTGGCGGTAAAATTCTCTATACCATTGAGATAGAATAGTCAGGATAACTTCATAGGTAGGTACTTAAGCAAAATCAGGTGCGGATAATCGAGTATTTGTTCCAGAAGACGCCGTAAATACTTCCATGTAGGCTTTTTATAGCCGTCCATGGCTATAAAAACTTGACCTGCAAGGACGACTTCGGCTCCTGCCTCCCGCATGCATTTCCACCATCCATGGTGGTCATGTAGGGAATGCAGATCACGCAGGAGCAATTATCCTAAAAAAATCAGTTAAACCTACTGCAAGCGTCTAATACACTGAATCTTCAAGACTTTCCAGAACATTTTGAACTCACCCGTAGGGTGGCTACGAATAAGTCCAAAATAACCTGTAAATTATTGAATCTTCAGCACCTTAATCGCTCTCGCTACGATTGAACTGATTATTTTAGGATTATCTGCCTTCCACAAACACTCAATTATCCTTAAGTACCTACGTATGAGGATAACTTAGTTAGTGTCCATCCATAAATAGCCATCCTGGCTATATTTTGGAAGGCAAAAGAAAAAGTGTGATTTTTCTTTTGCTGCATTTTCAATGATTTGTCATCATTAAAAATGGCAGCACATCCCTGTGCCACAAATGTCCATGAAAAAAACGGATGGACTCTAGTTAGCGGGTCTTTTTTTCGTTTCTTATGCCTGCCGGAAATGCAATTATACTCGTATCTAGTCAGATTTCACTGGATTAAATTTTCAAATTGTCAATCTGAAAAATTTGTGTTTTACTAATGGCAATTCTTTATCAGACAGGTAAAATTATGTTCCAGATTCGAATTCATGGAAGAGGTGGTCAGGGCGTTGTTTCAGCATCTGAATTATTGTCAGTTGCAGCCTTTGAAGAGGGCAAATATTCACAATCTTTTCCCAGTTTTGGTTCAGAACGAATGGGGGCTCCAGTGCAGGCTTTCGCCCGCATTGATGACAAACCCATTACACTCAGGGAGCCGGTGATGGAACCGGACATGCTCATTATCCAGGATCCAACTCTTTTCAATGCGATTAATGTCTTTGATGGAGTAAATCCCAAAGGGTACCTGTTAATCAACAGTTCCCGCACACCTGACGAACTGGGTATAGACGAGGTTGTGAATAAATTTCCGGCTAATCACGCCGTCACTATTCCTGCCACAGAACTGGCCTTAAAATACATTAAACAAGCTAAACCAAATACGGTGCTGCTGGGAGCGTTTGCTGCATTGACTCAAATGGTGCATACTCCGGCGCTTGAAAAAGCTTTTAAAGACAAATTCAGTGGCAAGATTGCCGAGGTTAATATCGTGGCGATGTCAGCAGGTTATAATCTGGTTAAACAGATGCTGGAACAGCAGCAAGGGGGCTAAAGTAAAATGTTAAATCAAATGAGCGGTTCTATTGCGGTGGCTAAAGCGGTGGCATTATGCAGGCCTGAAGTGATTCCCTGTTACCCGATTACCCCTCAGACTCATATTGTCGAACATTTAAGTTTTCTGGTTAAAAGTGGTAAATTAACAGGCTGCAGTTATGAAAATGTTGAATCCGAATTTGCTTCCATGAGTTTTTGTATCGGAGCTTCTGCAGCCGGAGCACGAACATACACGGCAACTGCCAGTCAGGGTTTGCTGTATATGATAGAAGCGGTTTACAATGCCTCTGGTTTAGGGCTGCCAATCGTAATGACTTTGGGGAATAGAGCTATTGGAGCTCCAATCAATATCTGGAATGATCATTCAGATGCGATGTCAGTCAGAGATGCCGGCTGGATACAATTATTTGTAGAAGGCAATCAGCAGGCAGTAGATGTTCATATTCAGGCCTTCAGGCTGGCAGAATCATTGAGTTTGCCGGTTATGGTGAATATGGACGGTTTTATTTTAACTCACGCTATTACCCGGATTGATTTACCTGATCAAGCACGGGTCGATCAGTTTTTGCCTCCTTTTGTCCCACGGCAAAAACTGGATACCGATTCACCTTTTTCAATTGGTGCCATGGTAGGTCCTGAAGCTTTTACCGAAGTGCGTTATTTAGCCCATCATAAACAGAAGCAGGCGTTGAATATTATTGAACAGCAGGCACAGGAGTTTCAACATTTATTTGGCAGGGATTCGGGCGGTCTGGTCAAATCTTATGCTGCAGAAGATGCCGATATTGTGATAGTGGCAATGGGTTCGGTGATTGGAACTTTACGTGAACTGGTAAGACAAATGCGCGAAGAGGGGCACTCTTTGGGTATTTTGAGTCTGCGTTCTTTCCGGCCTTTTCCTGAACAGGCGATTCGTCACAGTCTGCATCAGGCTAAAAAAATCATTGTGTTTGAGAAAAGCTTTGCCGTAGGTATGGGGGGGATTCTGGCCAGTGAAATTCATATGGCAATGCAGGGACTTTCTGTGAGCATTCATTCTGTTATCGGCGGTTTAGGCGGCCGAACAATTACTGCAAAATCCCTGCGAAAAATTATTCAAAGAGCAATGCAAAATGAACTTGAGCATGAAGTGTTTATGGATCTTGAAATAGAAACGGTTAACCGTGAAATTAAACGCCAGGATGAAGCTCAGGCGTCTGGCTCAGTTGCAGAAAATATACTCAGAGACATGGGTGTCGTAGCCGCAGCTAAAACACTATAAAACTGATTAGTGTTATTAAACAGCCAAAAAAATTAATTTGGAACAGATAAATGAGTGAAAATTTACCAGAAACCAATTACGAACAGCGTGTAAAGTTTTATCAGACAGGCACTTTTACGGTTGGCAACAGGCTGCTCGATGATCGTTTTCGCACTGTTCAGGGCACGACTGAACGTTCCAATTCTATTGACTCTGGTCATCGAGCCTGCCAGGGGTGCGGTCAGGCCCTCGGTGCTCGCTATGCGCTGGATGCAGCCATGCGGGCGACGGGTAATAAGATTATCGCTGCCAATGCTACTGGTTGCCTTGAAGTATTTACTACACCATACCCGGAAACTGCCTGGTCCATTCCATGGATACATTCATTGTTCGGTAATGCGGCTTCGGTAGGTGCTGGAATAGCCGCAAAATTGAATGCTCAGGGGGATACAGAAACCAGAGTAATCGCTCAGGGAGGTGATGGAGGAACTACTGATATTGGTTTTGCCTGTCTTTCCGGAATGTTTGATCGCAATGATGATGTACTTTATATCTGTTACGATAACGGCGGTTATATGAATACCGGTGTGCAGCGTTCCAGTGCTACGCCAGGCGGAGCCAGAACAGCTACCACCATGCCCGTAGGTAAAAACCCTGGAAGTTCCTTTAATACGGGTAAATATCTTCCTGCAATTGCGATGGCTCATGAGATCCCCTACGTCGCAACGGCTTCGGTGCATGATCTGCATGATCTGGAATATAAAATTGAAAAAGCGATGAGCTTCCGTGGCGCCCGATATATTCAGATTAATGTACCTTGTCCTTTAGGCTGGGGCAGTCAGCCGGCGCATACCATAAAGTTGGCTCGTCTGGCTTCGGAATGCGGCCTGGTGCCTTTATTTGAAGCCGAGAACGGTGAATTGACTCATACAACAAAAATACGTTATCAGATCCCTGTGGAAGAATATCTAAAACTTCAGCGCCGCTTTGCGCATGTGTTAAAACCGGAAAATTCTCATGAACTGGAAGCAATTCGAGCCATCGCTGAAAAAAACATAAAGAAATACAAGCTTCTTTAAATAACCTTCATGCACCTTTTTGCTCAAGTACTAACCTTATTTAATAACTCTGAAATAGCACTATGACGGCACAACACAAACCTTATGCGATAACGCTGGATGTCGGCAGCAGCCACTTAAATAAAACAGGAAGCTGGCGTACTGAACGTCCTGTATATGTCAATCGTTTACCGCCATGTAATAAAGCCTGTCCCACCGGTGAAAACATTCAACTCTGGCTGTCACTGACTGAAGAAGAAAAATACCACCAGGCCTGGGAAACCCTCACCAGAGATAATCCCTTTCCGGCTATTATGGGACGAGTTTGTTATCATCCCTGTGAGAATTCCTGTAACCGGGGACAACTGGACCTTCCGGTTGGAATTAATTCAGTCGAACGCTTTCTCGGCGATCAGGGGATGGCAAATGACTGGCACTTTAACCCTGGTGAAGACAGCGGTAAAAAAGTCATGATCATTGGTGCTGGCCCCGGGGGGCTTGCAACAGCTTATCATTTACGCCGCATGGGACATCAGGTGACTATCTTTGAAGCGTCAGCAAAACCTGGTGGAATGATGCGTTACGGGATCCCCAAATACCGTTTACCAAGAGAGAAACTGATAGCTGAAATCTATCGCATTGAAGCACTGGGTGTGGAAATAAAACTGAACCATAAAGTAGAAAATATCCTCGAAACCAAAGAAGCTGGCGGATTTGATGCGGTCTTGCTGGCGATTGGTGCTCAACACTCACGCAAACTGGATTTCACAGGAGCGCAGGACCTGTTGATATACGATGCGCTTAGCGTGTTACGAGATATAGAAGAAGAGCGTCCCAATCGGTTAAAAGGCAGAGTCATTGTTTATGGCGGTGGTAATTCTGCTATGGATGTCGCACGCTCTGCTGTCCGGCTGGGTGCTCAGGACGTCACTGTCATCAGTCGTGATGAAGAGCAAAATATGTCTGCACATCCTTTTGAGATAAAAGAGGCCAAAGAAGAAGGAACCACTTTATTTAACCTTAGAGCCATTCATTCGATTGAAAAAAACACTCTGATTCTGGAAAAACTAAAAACCAGCGAAGAACATCACTCTGGCAAGACCAGGGTAGTCCCGACAGGAGAATTTGAGCGTATTGATGCTGATACATTGGTCCTGGCAATCGGCCAGGAGGTCGATACCGCTATCCTTGCAGATATGAATAACGTCCTGGTTGAAAACAATACCATTGTTGTAAACGAAGGTATGCAGACAGGTCACCCGGGTATTTTTGCGGCCGGTGATGCAGTACCTTCTCAACGTTCTGTGACCACGGCACTAGGGCATGGTAAAAAGGCCGCCCGTTATATCAATGCTTACCTGTCCGGCGAAACTTACAGGCCTGCCCCGCAAAATGAAGTTGCCAGTTTTGATAAAATGGAACCCTGGTATTACACTGATGCACCTAGAACGATACAACCGATGCTGGATTCTGTGAGACGAAAAAGTGGATTTGCCGAAATCGTAGGCGATCTGGATCTCGAAAACGCCAGGTTTGAAGCCAGGCGCTGTATGTCATGCGGCAACTGTTTTGAATGCGATAACTGTTACGGGATTTGCCCGGATAATGCGATTATCAAACTGGGGCCTGGTAAGGGTTTTGAATACAAATATGACTATTGCAAGGGATGCGGTATGTGTGCCGAAGAGTGTCCCTGTGGTGCAATAACGATGGTTCCAGAAGAAATCTAAAGATAGATATGGAGTAGTAGCAGCTGGTTAAAATAATTATTAGTTATGGTAAGATAATTGTAACTACTCAGCGTATCTATAAGATCGTTGTTACTGCCTGCCAGGCATACTGAGCAGTAACTATATATACTGAACAGTTATGCCAGTTTTAGACGATATATATTTAATATATAAAAAAAAGGAAAACAATATGCAATTGAAATCATTAAAAATTTTTGCAGTAGCTATAATTACAGCGACTCTGTTGACTGGATGTGGCGGCGGCGGTGCCAAGGTTCAGACTACAACCACGAATACGACGATGGGACAGGAATTGATGGATCTGGATTCCAGCTATAAACAGGGCCTTATTACTGAAAAGCAGTATAACCAGGCTAAAAAAGATATTATGAAGCGTTATGAAAACTAAATTTGCACCTTTTCTTAGCATTTTTTAAGGTTTATTTAAATGAAACTAATTAGCTGGGTATTTGTTCTGATCGTTTCTGTTTCAATGCTGGGTTGCAGTGCCAATGTTGAGACTTTTGATTCTACCGCCACCATGGGGCAACAGATGGCAGATCTGGAAGCAAGCTATAAAGCGGGTGCGATTTCGCAAGACGACTATAATAAAGCCAAAAATATTTTATTAAAAAAATATAAATAAAAATTGGTATCTACTTAGCGTATCTATAAGATCGTGCTTGCTGTCAGGTATTTATTCCAGAAGACGCCGTAAATACATCCCTGTAGGCTTGAATGTGGCATCCATGCCACAAACACTTCTTCCACAAGTACCTGATATCAAGCACTTAGTGCAATATTTCAAATACGCTGAATAGTTACAAAAATTGTAACTATTCAGCGTATATCTAAGATTGTGTTTGATAGTAGGTATTTATTGACCCACATGGACGACTTCGGCCCCTGCCTCTCGCATGCATTTCCACCATCCATGGTGGTCATGTGGGAAATGCAGGTTATGCATGGAGCAATCACTGGCCCAGAAGGCGCCGTGAATACATCCATGTAGGGAAGGCAGCTTTTTGTCTTGCTCTGTTTTAATCTTTCTGAAATATAAAATTGCATGTTTAAATATCTTCGGTTTTGATTTATTATCTATATTATTTGTAACTGTTCAGCATATTTTAAAGAATAAATAAGTAACTACGGTAAAACAGTTACCTGTTATGTATATTTAGCAATAAAAATAACTATTAAGAATAACTCATTGCTTAAACATTGATCTTGAATAAAATATACTTTGTATTCCCTGTCATCGTCATGCTCTTAAACCTTGTTGGGTGCAGTACATCACCGCCTGCTCAACCGAATAATCTTTGCTCAATCTTTAAGGAAAAACACGACTGGCATGATGCCGCACTGGAAACGCAAAAGAAATGGGGTGTTCCAGTACATATCCCATTGGCTATTATCTATCAGGAGAGTGCTTTTGTTGATGATGCTCAACCGCCGATGCAGTATTTTCTCGGGTTTGTACCAACAGGGCGTGCAAGCACCGCTTATGGCTATTCACAGGCTAAAAATATGACCTGGAATGATTATATCCGTGAAACCGGCAATAGCTGGAGCAGTCGGGACGATTTTGATGATGCGATGGATTTTATCGGCTGGTACATCAATAAAACGCACAAAATAAACGGTATTTCCAAATGGGATGCCTATAATCAATATCTCAATTATCATGAAGGTTGGGGAGGATTTAAGAAAAAAACCTATAAAAAGAAAAAATGGCTGATGAATGTAGCAAACAAAGTTGATAAGCGTGCCAAAAGCTACAGCAGTCAGTATCAGACCTGTAAAAAAGATCTAGGCCGTAACAAATGGTTGTTTTTTTAACTATTTGAAACATTGATGCCTTAAGCTTAATAAGTCAGTTAAAGTGTTCAGGTGAATTATTTAATGAAAAATCGTTTATATCTGTTTTTTGTTCTGTTTGTTTTGTATAGTCCCACTGGTTTGGCCGATGATGTTATTGCCTCGAAAAGTATTGGCCTGGAGCTAGCCCAGGACATAGCTATGGCAACTGTACTGGCTTGCCGTAAACAGGGTTATCAGGTGAGCGCAGTGGTGGTTGATCGTAACGGGCTGGTAAGAGCAGCATTAAGAGATGATCTGGCTGCTAGTTTTACCCTGCAAATTGCTGAAGAAAAAGCCAATACTGTAATTATGTCAGGTATGGATTCAGGTGCATTTGTTAAAGCCAGGCAGGATATCAGACCAGAACTTAATCACATCACAGGCTTAATCATGATGCAGGGGGGAATTGCCATTAATGCTGCCGGTTATCGTCTGGGAGCGATCGGTGTGAGTGGAGCACCAGGTGGCGATAAAGATGAAGAGTGTGCAAAAAAAGGCCTGGAAAAATATATGGATAGACTGGAATTTATTGAATAAGTTTAAGCATTCAACAACTAAGATAAAAGCAGTCGTGATAGCCATTATGTTGTCTTTGTAAGCAATAAAACTGCGCTCACGTCGATGTTTTTGTCTGAGCAGCAGCACTGTGTTAGCCTTAATGAACACCTGTTTCATAATCGCCCTGAATGGGCACAAACCATTCAGTATTCCCGGAAAATTTATTAATCACAGGAAATCTCGTGAAAAATTCATTTCTATGTTTAATTTTTCTGGTTTTATTCTTTCTGACTGGTTGTCAGCCGACGTTAATAAAATCAGCAGGGAAATATCAACCAGGCAGCAGTGATGCTTATTTAGTATTAACCAAATCTGTTGTTGTTCCTCCTAACTCTGCCAGAGCCTTTTTTCAGGGTGGAGAATTAATTCCTGATGCACAGCTCAATTTGTATGAAGTTGATTGTGAGCTTCAGATCAATACAGTACTCGAAAAACCACAGACTGTTCAGCCTGGAACATTTAGAATTATAAAGATAATCCAGGATCAAAGTCCGATTGTATCCTTGCAGCCGGTAATGTATGCCGCTCTTGGGTTTGGCTGGGGGTATCAAAGTTCGCCCGTAGATATTAAAAAATTTTACACTTTCCGGCTGGAGGCAGAATCACAACCTCTGCTCAGAGCAGTTATTTGCCGTGGCGTCCAGGATACCCCCTTTATGGCTGAGTTACCAACCCTCGAAGAAATGCAGGCTGCGGTGGGAGAATACATTCAGTTCAATTTATTAGAATAATACATGGATAACTAACCCATTGTAATTCAGTTGTTATCTTTGATAGCGTTCAAGTATTTTTTTCTTCCCAGGAAGATTCTATGAAATTTAAATTTTTATTAGTAATTACTCTTTTATATGTCAGTGGTTGCGCTTCGAATGTCAGCATTGACTATAATGAAAACATTTCCTTTGCTAACTATAAAACTTACCAGTTGATTAAACCTGATAATGCTAAAAACCTGAGTAATAAAAATCCTGAAGTAGATAATTCACTTGTTAGAGAACGAATAGAATCTGCTTTGCATGATCAGTTGCAGGCCCGCGGTTATGAATTGTCTGATGAAGCGGATTTTTTTGTAACTTATTTTCTCCAGGTCAAGCAGGAGATTGAAACTAGAAATAGTGGCGTTTCAGTAGGTTATGGCAGCTGGGGTAGAAGAGGGGGAATCGGCATGCGCTATGGTTTCCCTGAGTATAATATTTCCACCTATGACCGGGGGACGTTAACCATTGACATTCTGGAACCAGCAGATAAAACACTGGTCTGGCGAGGTTCAACCAGCCGTCGATTGAACAGGGCAGGGACAACACCGGAAAGTAATAATAAGATTGTGCAGGAAGTGGTGCATGAAATTTTATCTGAATTTCCGCCAGGTGTACAAAACTGAGCTTAATATGACTGCTCTTATTACCTGCTATATCAGCTTGATATGATTTTGTTGCCAGCTTATGATAGCTGTTGCGCTTTTAATGCCTTTATGAATCCCTTTGAGGACGTATTATGATTAGAAAGTCTCTGTTATTTATTGTTTTATTTGCGTTTGTTCCTGTTTCGAATATTCCTGCTGCAAATCTGCAGTTTTTAAGATATAGTCCCGTCAGCCAGTTTACAGCGGCAGATTTTGAAATGATGGATACTGCTGGCAACAGCGCGTTAGAAAAAAATACCGATGGACAAGCTTCTAGCTGGAAGAATCCTGAAACCAGTAATTCAGGTTCGATTACGCCTCTCAGCACTGAGACCATTGATGGTAAACCCTGTCGTAAAGTAAAATTTATAAACCAGGCAAATAATCAATACGCAGAATCAGTTTTTACATTTTGTAAAATAGATAATGACTGGAAACTTTACAAATAATCGTAACTTATTGCGCAGCTGATATCAATCACGGTTTGTATCTTCACTGCATACGTATAGTCAGTGAAAATCCTCTACGCAAACATGTAATATATTTGCTGGTTCTGAAGCCTGTGTAAAATTTCCCTGCAGAGAAATAATATGAATAAAACAGTTTTTTTCCTAATCAGTTTGCTAGTCTTCGCTACTGTCAATGTCAATGCCAAAGCTCAGGAAATAACCATAGTAGCCAATATCTGGCCACCTTATGTGGATACGGCGTTACCCGGCAATGGTCTGGCCGTTCTGATTGTAAAAGAGGCTTTGCAGCGGGCAGGTTATACGCCAAAAGGGCGCCTGGAAAAATGGCAACGAGCCCTGGAGGGAACGGATCTTGGCGTTTATGAAGTCGTCGCTGCTATCTGGAAAAGCAAAGCTCGGGAAGAAAAATTATTGTTCAGTGATCCCTACCTGAAAAATAATATCGTTTTTATTGCTAAAAGTGACACTGTCTTTGAATACAATACCTACAGCGATCTTTATGGCTTGTTAATTGGCGTACTTAAAGATTATGCCTACGACGAAAAATTCAATAATGATCGCAGAATATTAAAGTTTGAAGCAGACCGCCTGATACAAAATTTACTGGCTGTTCAAAATGGTAAGCTTGATCTTGCAGTCGCTGATAAACGTCTGGCTATGTATGAATTAAAAACTTATATGCCTAATGATCGGCAGAATTTTCGTTTTCTTAGCAAACCATTAGCCAATCGCCATTTGTATATAGCTGCTCCTAAAACTAACCCCGACAGCAAAACCATTATTGACAATTTCAATAAAGCTCTGGCAGCTATGAAAAAAGATGGCAGCTATCAAAAAATTCTGGATGAATATACTTTTTGAAGATTATTGCAATCACCTTTTTATACCCATGTGTGTGCGCGGCGGCGTGAAGAATTGCATTGATTTTAAGAGTTAGGCGATCCAGTACAATAAAAACTCAATAATCCCTGCATTAGCAATATCAATAAAAAATGCACCTACCAATGGCACGACAATAAAAGCACGCGGAGATGGGCCGAACCTTTCTGTTACTGCAGTCATATTGGCTACGGCGGTAGGTGTCGCTCCCATAACAAGGCCGGCATAACCTGATGTCATCACCGCTGCATCGTAGTTTTTTCCCAGCAGTCTGAACACTATAAAAATAGAGAAAAGGCTTATTGCCAGCATTTGTATCAGTAAAATACTGAGAATGGGTATTGCCAGCTCTAATAATGTCCAAAGCTGTAAACTCATTAAGGACATCGTCAGAAAAAGCCCCAGACTCAAATCAGAAATTAATGCCAGAGAAGCTGTGCCTTCAGGCCATTGCATGATGGGCAGCAGTTTGGGCAAGGTGTTAGTGAGAATTATCCCTGAAAAAAGACATAATACAAAATCCGGCAGTTCTAAACCCCAATTCACTAGTAGGGGCTTAATTTGAATAGCCAGCCCAATAGCCAGAGCAATACTTAAAATAGAGATCAACATGGTATCCACATCAACCTTAGGATGCTCTTTTTCATAAGGAAAGCCAACCACCAGGGGATCATGACTTTGAGAATGCAGGTTATGACGCTTGATCAGCAATTTAGCAATAGGCCCGCCGATCAATCCGCCAATCACCAGTCCGAAGGTGGCGCAGGCAACCCCAATCTCCATTGCATTGTATATTCCATAATCCTCAATAAAGCGGGGTGCCCAGGCTATGGTCGTACCATGACCCCCGCTAAGAGAAACACTACCCCCCAGCAAGCCGACTACCTTATCCAGACCAAGATTATGAGCAATTGAAATACCGATAAAATTCTGTATAAAAAGATAGATCACAGAGAGAGTTAATAATATCAGCAGCGCTTTACCGCCTTCTTTAAGAGTATTAAAACGTGCAGAGAGGCCAATAGTGGTAAAAAAAGTGATCAGCAGGATATCGCGGGTTTCCATATGAAAAATAAATGAGAAGCCAAATACCTGGTGGACGCACCAGAACATCAGGGCGGCCAGAATTCCGCCAGTGACCGGCTCCGGGATATTATAGTCACGAAAGAAGGCTATTTTCCGGTTAAGATATTTGCCCAGAAAAAAAATGAAAATTGCTCCGATAATGGTTTCCCTGGGGGTTAATTCCATAGATCTCTCTTCGCTACATGCTAGACTGGATTGAAAAAATGATAGCCAAATGGCATAGCCTTGATAATGCAATAATCGATAAATTAATTGTACACCAAATCTGCTGAAATATATCCCTGTCAAATAATAGTTAAGACTTTAAGTGAAACTGTAACTGGTTCTTGATATAGGACAAGAAAAAAAACCGGATAACTATTTTTCTATGAGAGAATTATGTATATTGCCTGAAAACAGCGGTCAGCTATATGATGCAGACAGGATGCTAGTCAATAAGCTTAAATAACTCAGTTAAATCGTAACGAGAGCGATCACGGTGCTGACAGCGCATTATTTTACAGCGTATTCTGGTTTATTCGTAAGTCACCCGCGGGTGGCTCAAAATGTGCTGAACAAGAGCCTTTTGCCAATCAAGAGCCATTAGCCAATCAATAGCCATTAGCCAATCAATAGCCATTAGCCAATCAATAGCCATTAGCCAATTAATAGACAACTTCAGAACCCTGGACACTCAAAGCAGATTTAATCGATTTATTCAGGATAAGGGGTTCATTCAAGGAATAGTGTGACTGACTCGATAGCGATGAAACACATCCCAACCGTCTCAGCATCAAACAGGACTGCAAAATACCACAAACTGGGTAATTTCGCTATCTGGTTTCTTATCTATGCAGAAATGACCGAATTTGCCTTTTTTTTTGTGGTGTTTTTAATTGGTAAAAGCCATTATCCCGACATCTTCTATGCTGGCCCAACACAACTCAATACCCCGGCAGGAACACTGAATACTATTTTTCTTATCACCGGTAGTTTTTTTGTAGCGCGCTCTATTTCAGCTATTCAGCAGGATGAGAGAAAAAAAACACTGATCTTTCTCTGGCTGACGCTTTTCATGGGTACGGCATATTGTATTGTCAAATTATGGGAATACAATTGGAATATCAAGTCGGGTTTTGATTCAACCACCAATTACTTTTTTGGGGTTTATTATTATCTGACCTTTAACCATTTTTTACATGTATTAATGGGCATGGCCGTTATTTTATGGATTACCGTTGGGATGCATCTGGGGTTTTACAATGCAAACCACCATGCCACCATGGAAAGCGCCGGTTTGTACTGGCATATGATTGATCTGGTCTGGATTGTTATATTCCCATTACTCTATGTATTGAGGTGAAAATAATGACTTTAAATACACGCATAAACCTGACATGGTTAGTGTTAATGATATTGACCCTGTTCAGTGCAGCCATTGCTGAAAAAGCAGAACCAGGCAATGCCATCGTGATTATTATTTGTCTGATCATCTTAGTAAAAGGGTGTTTTGTGGTCGATGAATTAATGGGACTTCGCCGGGCGATGCCGGTGATCCGTTATTCTGTTTTATCTTATTTTGTGCTTCTTCCGGCTTTGATTGCATTGGTTTTCATTTATCCAGAGTTTTTAGCAAAAATTACCGCAATCAATTAATCTGCTTTGTAGCAAAGCATGCAAGTTCTATTAGCCAAATTTAAACCTCTTTGAGCTAGATTAATATGGCAATATCAGAAAGAAAGTATAAACAAATACCTGATTTTTTAATTAATCACTACCTGCATCCTGACACAAATTGCCCAACAAAATGTTCTTCTGCTAAATGAATAATGCCGCGCAGAGGTATGAAAAATCAGTAAAATAAAATTTTATACTGCCGGGTAACCGCTAAAGAATATACACAGATTACTTAGTCTGTGCCTGAGGAAAGTCATTTATTGTTTCCCCCAGAAATAAGTATTTAAGCATTTAAGTATTTAAGCATTTAAGTATTTAAGCATTTAAGTATTTAAGTATTTAAGTATTTAAGTATTTAAGTATTTAAGTATTTAAGCATTTAAGTATTTAAGCAATAAAGTAGCGGTTAAAAAGCAGCCAGCTTCAATTTAACTCTGGCTAATTATTCTCCTCCAATATTCTTTTCCTGCTTGACTTTAAGCCAAACATCACCAACAATGAGCTTATGAAGACTAATGTTAATTTAGCATATTATTCCTTTATGGAACTTATATTTTAGGAGGATGTACCAGTGATATCATTCAATGAATTAAATGAGCAAAATCATAAGATTGCAGAACTTTCAAAAGTTATACTTTATATGATACAGGATCGTTCTATGTGCGATACAGACATAACCTGCGATCTGTTTTTCAGTTACGTCAAGGAAGTTAAAGACCATCTTGACAGGGAAGAGCGTGAGTTATACAAACAATTACTGACTCATAGTGATGCTGAAGTCAAAAATACGGCCACCAAATATTTGTCCGGTTCAGCTGATCTCAAACGTGTATTCAAAAGCTATTTGAAAAAATGGTGCCGCAATAAAGAACTGCGTATTAAGGATCATGATCAGTTTGTAAAAGATACCAGGGATATGTTTGATATGGTTCAGGAGCGTGCTCTTGATGAAACTGAAAACTTTTATCCCTTAGTCAGAAATGTGGCCGGTCCTCAGGTTGTGGCATAACAGCCTTGCGGCATATTGTGGCATAAGCATATTGTGGCATAAAAAGTTGCTGCATCGGCTGATTTCCAGCCGCTTATAAAAACTTAATTTGCGGGTGAGCACATTTTGTTCACCCGTGAAAGTTTCTTCAGTGTTTAACTTCACGAACAGCATACGTTGAAGCATACCATTTCATTACAATATACAGGTTTTTTCCTGTAGCTTAATGTTTAGAATGGCGTGGTTTAATGAATAATCTACAGCCAGATCAATCAAGTGTACGCCGTCTGTTTGCAGACAGTGCTGTAACACAGTGCAGAACTTTTCTGCACTATCTGGTCTATAGCCAAGTGCTCCGTAGCTTTCAGCATATTTAACAAAATCCGGGTTGTTGAAATCAAGACCAAAATTTTCGAACCCCATGCCTTGCTGCTTCCATTTGATCATCCCGTAAGCGTTATCGTTGAGGATAATGACGGTAAGATTTAAATTAAGGCGAACAGCGGTTTCCATTTCCTGGGAATTCATCATAAAGCCGCCGTCACCGCACACTGCAATGACCTTTTTATCCGGATTGATTAATTTTGCAGCCATTGCGGACGGCAATCCTGCACCCATACTGGCCAGCGCGTTATCAAGCAGAAGGGTATTGGGTTGATAGCAAAGATAGTTGCGGGCAAACCAGATTTTATACACGCCATTATCCAGCGTCACGATGCCGTCATCAGGCATTTGCTCGCGGATAATATTAACTACCCGCTGAGGTAAAACCGGGAAACGATTATCCCTGGCATAGCGGGATAAATGCATATCCACTTCTTTTTTTATACTATTAAAATAAGCCAGTTCCCAGTTGCTATTATCTGTAATATTCTCTGCAATACGTTTTACCGAGGTAGAAATATCACCCACCACATTAAGCTGGGGAAAATAGACATTATCTACCCGATTGGGGAAAAAATTAACATGGATGACTTTTTTTCCACCTTCTGCCATTAAAAAAGGCGGTTTTTCCATAATTTCATGACCTACATTAATGATCAAGTCAGCTCGGTCTATAGCACAATGCAAAAAATCATGATTCGATAAAGCTGCTGTACCCAGGAACTGAGCATGGCGTTCATCCACGACTCCTTTTCCCATCTGGGTACTGAAAAACCTTATTCCAGTGGATTCAATGAAATAGGTGAGTGCCTGCTGGGTCTTTTTTCTGTTAGCTCCGGCGCCAATCAGCAATAATGGCATTTTGGAGGATTCAATCATTTTTGCTGCTGCAAGAATAGCGCCTTCATCGGCATCGGGACGATGGTAACTGACGACATTAAAAAGTCGTTCCTGCACTTCTTCTTCAGCAATATCTTCCGGTAATTCAATATGCACCGCCCCGGGTCTTTCTTCTTTAGCAATACGAAATGCTTCTCTGATGCAGGCAGGTACATTGTTACCGTTGACTATCTGGATCGTGTATTTGGTGATTGGTTTCATCATTTGAACCACATCAACAATTTGAAATTGACCCTGTTTGCTGTCCTTGATGGGTTTTTGTCCGGTGAGCATTAACATCGGCATACCGCCTAATTGCGCATAGGCTGCTGGGGTCACCAGATTTGTGGCACCCGGTCCCAGCGTTGACAGGCACACACCAGGCTTACCGGTCAGCCGACCGTAAGTTGCTGCCATAAAACCGGCACCCTGTTCATGGCGGGTTAAAATCAATTGAATTTTAGAGCCGTTCAGGGAATTAAGAAAATCAAGATTTTCTTCTCCAGGGATGCCAAATATATATTCAACCTGTTCATTCTCAAGGGCTTTAACCATTAAATCGGATGTTTTCATTACTTCACTCTAGTGAGTTATTCCAGATACGCTGAGTAGGTACATTTTAAATATGATTATAAAGCTAAAAAGATAGTAACTATTCAGCGTAATTTTGAAAACGTCCTTGACACCAGGAATTTGCTCCAGAAGACGCCGTAAATACGTCCATGGTCGTTCCCGGCATCCTGCCTCACACGACACTTGTACTTCCCTGTACATCGTAGGCTTGAATGTGGCATCCATGCCACATACACTTCTTACGCAAACACCTGATATCAAGAACTTACGTATAAATCTAATATACGCTGAATAGTTACAAAAGATAAAGTCATAACAAAACTAAGGATATAACATCCTTTATATTTTTCAACAAATGATCCGTTTACTTTTAACTCTGATTAAGAATTTTTTTATACGGCGGTAAAGCATTCAATATTTGTTGGCCATAGAATTTTGTGATGATGCGTTTATCCATCAGGGTAATTTTGCCCTTATCTGTTTCCTTGCGAATTAAGCGCCCACAAGCCTGGATCAGCTTGATCGAAGCATCGGGGACAGTTATTTCCATAAAAGCGTTTCTGCCCTGAGATTCTAACCACTCAGTCAGAGAAGCATCTACAGGATCATCAGGCACGGAAAATGGCAATTTTGCTATAATTACATGTTCACAGTAATTTCCTGGCAAATCGATTCCTTCTGCAAAACTTGCCAGACCAAAGATAATACTCCCTTTACCCTTATCGATTTTTTTCCTGTGTTCCTTAATGATCGCCTGTTTATTACTTTGTCCCTGAGTCAGGATCAGATCCTTCCATTTCTTATTCAGCCTGAATAATTCATACTCAACATCAGTCATTTGTCGACGTGATGAAAAAAGTACTAAAGTTCCCTGATCACAGTTAACAATTTCCGGCAACAGTTTAATGATCTCATCAGTATGAGCCTGATATTGATTAGCTTCACTGTCCATTTTAGGTACAACAAACTCAACATTCTGTTGATAATCAAATGGACTGGGCAGTATATCAAACTCACCCGGAACACCACTGTCAAGAATATAACGATCAAATTTTCCCAGTGCAGTCATGGTAGCTGAAGTAACAACAGCTCCATAACATTGTGTCCAGAGAATATGCTGCAGCGATTCTGCCGCCAGAATGGGGCTGCAGGCAATTTCAATATCGGTGTCGTCCTGATTGACTGATTTTTTCAACCAGCGGGCGTGAGGCGGTTTGCCTTTTTCGTCACTGCTGGTATAAAGCGCAAGCAGGGCGACAGCAACTTCGGCTCTGTTCTGTAATGGTACCATCAAGGGTAACCACTGTTCCGCATATTCTGACTTAATACCCGTTATTTCACCATCGATACTGTCGTTTAGATTCATGGTAATTGCATCGAGCTGTTGTAATAGTTTGCCAAACAGCTGCTTGAGCAACTCGCAGTGCTGCTGTAGCTTTTGGGGTATGATACCGAGCTTGAAGCGATATACATTATCCCGCGGCTGATGATTGAAGCTGTTCGAGATGTGTTCAGGGGGAAAATCAAACTGTTCTAATAATGTTTTTAACTGCTCCAGTTCTGTATTGGTATCTTTGATCAGCGGAGAAAATTGCTTGACAATATGTGGAATTTGTCCAGTTGGTTTAGCCAGTTCCACGAAACTATTCAGGGTTTTGGTGATTTGCTCAAGCCATAGCCGGGTTGCGTTGATTTTTAAACTAAAGTGAAAATGATTTATGGCCTTTCCCGGCAAATGATGACCTTCATCAAAAATATAGATACATTCGTCGGGGGCTGGCAGAATAAATCCTCCGCCCATATTTAAATCACTGAGAACCAGATCGTGATTTGCAACGATACAGTCAACTTTGAACACAGCTTCGCGTGCTTTAAAGAAAACACAATCATTATAGAATGAACATCGTTTGCCTGAGCACTGATGCTGGTCAGATGTTAAGGGAAACCAGCTGTTTTCATCAATAGTATCTTTCCAGCTGTCTCTTTCTCCATCCCATTTATGAGCCTTGTATGCCTGATACAGGTTTTCATAAAGAATAATGTCATTTTTACTGTTTACGAAGCGATGTTCTTCTTCGGCAGAAAACAAAGACATATTGTTGCTGTCTTTGTGACTGACAAAATTATGCAAATGATGCAAACAGACATAACGCTTACGTCCTTTAGCCAGGGTAAAACTAAAATTAAGTCCACTATGACTTTGTATTTCCGGCAGGTCTTTGAGTAATATTTGTTCCTGCAACGCGATAGTCGCTGTTGAAATGATGAGTTTTTTTTGCTGTTCTCTGGCGATGGGCAAGGCTGCCACACAATAGGCGATCGTTTTTCCGGTTCCGGTGCCGGCTTCGAGAGTACAAATATGGGGTTTTTCCGGATCATTTTTATCAATATTGCCTAATGTCCGGGCGATGTCAGCAATCATCAATCGTTGACCATAACGAGGTTTAAGCTGTCTGCTTTCCAGAATCCTGGAGTAAGCCGCCTGAATGCTTGTTTTCAGTTTTTCATTTAACACATGTAAATTCTAACATAATGGGTTTTTTTTTTGCATTTGCTCATGAGGTATTTTATTGAACTTTAAAATGGGTGCTGTTTCACATTTTATGCAATAAATCCCAATTGGGGAATTAGAATGTGAGCCGCTACGTGCATTAAGAACAAAGCATACTATACAATCGGATAACAAATAAAACGAAAACCAGTTTATTTTATATAACTTTATTTGTGCATATATGATCTGTTGGTTCAGGCATTTTACAGCATGGCTGGCAAGCGCAGAACGATAAGTTCAGGGTTGAATCAACTTACTCTAAATAGAGTGAATAATCTTTATTGGTTTGTGCAAGCAATCGTGCTCACTCATTAGTATGTATTGAGTTTAATCGTGCACAGATAGAATTCAGGTATTTGCTGCGACTTTATCTGTATTCCATAGATGGATGTATTTACAGCGTTTTCGGGCAGGTCATTGCTGCGTGTATAACCAGCATTTTCCACATGACCGGCATGGACGGTGGAAATGTGTGATTATCCCTGCGCCTTTTTACTAAAGAAGATACTTTTAGGGCGTTCACCAGGTCATTATAGGTAAAGATTCAATGTCAGTTAAACATGTTTTAGTTGTAGATGACTCAAAGTCGGCCAGATACATGCTGCGTAAGATGCTGGGTAAAATGAACTTAACAGCTGATCTGGCTGAATCTGGCAAGGAAGCATTAGATTATTTAAAAAATAATCGGCCTGATGCTATTTTCATGGATCATATGATGCCCGGTCTGAACGGTCTGGAAACTGTAAAGCAAATCAAGGATAATCCCCAGACTTCTGTAATACCAGTAATAATGTATACTTCACAGGACGGCGAAGATTATAAAAAAAATGTCATATCGTATGGCGTGATAGATATTTTAGCCAAACCCGCATCACCAGATAATCTTTCTACTGTAGTGCGTAAACTGAATAAACTGCCTGAAATACCAATCCATCAGATTGGACTCGCCCAGGAAGCAAGTAATGATTCCAATCATTTGTCTACGGATGATATCGACAAGATAGTGCGTCAGACCGCTGAAGCTGCTGTATCAGCGGCAGTAAGATACCAGGTGATTGGCGCTATGGCACAGGAATTATCCAGGTTCCGGACAGAATTAAAAATATGTGATGATAAGATGGCTACCCGCATTGCCGAAAATATTTTTGATGCTCGAATGACTACATACTCAGACAATATTTCACAGCAAATCAACCATTATATGGATGAAATGACTGAGAAACTAAAAAAGACAGATCTGGATATGGTAAGCAGGATCGATCCTAAAATCATGGAAGAAATCAAAAGCGTTGCTCGACTCTCCTCAACCAACAAAGCCATCGAAGCATCAAGAGAAACTGCCAATAGTGTGGCACATGACGCCATTCTAACCATGTCAGACGCTGTTAATATAGCCAATACCAGGATTGCCAGACGCATGACTATCATGAGTCTAGTAGCAGCAGGAGTAGGCGTTGTTTCTGCTCTGGGCGTTTATGCAGCTCTGGTATAAAGGGACATCAAACCTCGATTAAGCTGGGATATTTATGCCAATGAAACAAAATTGGTAATGGCAGATTTACATTTTCTTAAACGTTCTTTAAACTTGTGCCTGCAATAAACTTCAATCCTGGAAAATCTAACTATAATGATTCAAAAGCCACTACTTTTTGCTAGCAGTGGCTTTTTTTTGACCCAGTTATTCTTTTTTCAGTTTATTCATACCAGCCCCTTATTTCAGGAACACTTTTTCGCATGTCAACAATAAGTAAAATCATTGCTTCAGAACTTAATGTAAATCAGTCTCAGGTGGATGCAGCCATCCAGCTTCTGGATGGCGGAGATAGTGTTCCTTTCATTGCTCGTTACCGAAAAGAAGTCACTGGCAGCCTGGATGACAGTCAGCTGCGGCTACTGGATGAACGCCTTTCTTATCTCAGGGAACTGGACGATCGCAGGCAGGTTATTATCAAAACCATCGATGAACAGGGAAAACTGACCACTGAATTAAAAAGCAGTATTCTCGATGCTGAAACTAAAACTCGTCTGGAAGATTTGTATAAACCCTATGTGGTGAAAAGACGAACCAAGGCGCAAATTGCCAGAGAGGCTGGTTTGCAGCCATTGGCTCAGGCACTGCTGGAAAATCCATCCATAACTCCTGAAAGGGAAGCAGAAAAATATCTGCATGATGAAAAATCCATACTCAATGTCAAGGACGCTCTGGATGGTGCCAGACAGATCCTGATGGAACAATTTGCTGAAGATGCAGAATTGATCGGCCATTTGCGAGAATATTTGTGGGAAAATGGTGTCATTATTTCTAAAGTCGTGGCAGGACAGGATACTGCGGGAGAAAAATTTGCAGATTATTTTGATGCCAGAGAGCAGCTCAGGCAGGTACCTTCTCATCGTGCTCTGGCCCTGTTTCGTGGTAGAAAAGAAGGCTATTTAACAATTACCATTGATATCAATGAAGAAAAACCTGAGCCTGGCCAATTATCTATTATGGAACATATGCTGGCGCAGCATTTCTCCATTGAAAATCAAAATCGTGCTGCTGACGCGTGGCTGCTGGAAGTCGTCAAATGGACCTGGCGAGTCAAAGTTAAGACTACGCTGGATATGGATCTGAAAAAACGTCTGCGGAAAGCTGCAGAAGAAAGTGCCATTGAAGTTTTTGGTACTAATCTTAAAGATTTGCTGCTGGCAGCTCCAGCAGGGCAAAAAGTGACCATGGGACTGGATCCAGGCTTAAGGACCGGAGTCAAAGTTATTGTCGTTGATAACACCGGAAAATTTCTTGACAGTGCGACCATTTTTCCTCATGCACCAAGGAATCAATGGGAACAATCCATCGAAATACTGGCACAACTGGTTAAAAATTATCAGGTTGAACTGATCAGTATTGGTAACGGGACTGCATCAAGGGAAACAGATAAGCTGGCGGGCGAGCTAATTAAAAAACATCCACAGCCAGGTTTGACCAGAGTCGTTGTCTCAGAAGCAGGTGCCTCGGTCTATTCAGCATCTGAACTGGCTTCAAGAGAATTTCCGGAACTGGATGTTTCATATCGCGGTGCAGTCTCCATTGCACGCCGCTTACAGGATCCTTTAGCAGAACTGGTAAAAATAGATCCTAAATCCATCGGCGTCGGTCAATATCAGCATGACGTCAGCCAGACACAGCTGATGAGTAAACTCGAAGCTATAGTCGAGGACTGTGTCAATGGCGTAGGGGTTGATCTTAACACTGCCTCCGCCCCTTTATTGACCAAAGTCTCAGGCCTGTCCCGTACACTTGCCTCTAATATCATTGCTTATCGCGAAAACCATGGGGCATTTAAAAATCGCAATGAACTGCTGAATGTTTCCCGACTGGGCGAAAAAGCTTTTGAACAGGCCGCCGGATTTTTGCGCGTAAATAAGGGTGACAACCCCCTTGATGCGTCGGCTGTACATCCTGAAGCCTACCCGCTGGTTGAAAAGATTGTATCTCAAACCAGTAAAGATATTCGTCACCTGATAGGGGACAGTCAGTTTCTCTCATCCCTTAACCCGGCAGATTTTACGGATGAAAATTTTGGTGTCCCTACGGTCAGAGATATTATCGGTGAACTGGAAAAGCCCGGTCGTGATCCTCGACCGCAATTCAAGGCTGCCTTATTCAAAGAGGGAATAGAGAAGCCCCAGGATTTGCATCAAGGTATGATCCTGGAAGGTGTCGTGACCAATGTAACGAATTTTGGGGCTTTTGTTGATATCGGAGTGCATCAGGACGGCCTGGTACATATTTCACAACTGGCTGACAAGTTTGTAAAGGATCCGCGTGATGTCGTCAAGACCGGTGATATCGTCAGGACCAAAGTAGTGGATGTTGATATCAAGCGTCATCGAATTTCACTGAGCATGCGTTTAAACGACAAAATTGAAGCGCTGGATAAATCAGCAGAAAAAAATCAGCACCAACGCCGCCCGGTAGCCGTGAAACACAATAAACAGGCTAAACCGTTGCAAAATAATGCTATGGCCGCAGCATTTGCAAAACTGAAAAGATGAAAAATCCCAGTTACATTTTTAAGTTATTCGCTCGGGCTCATTGATAAATCAGCATTTAAAAATATACTCTCGAGTATATTGACAATTGTCATTAAGAATTCCTGATGTTTGATATTTAAATTGACTGCATATATCAAACAATAAAAAATAACAGTTGATTTCAATGAATTCAAGCCCTAAAATAACCTACTAATACAGTAAAGTAATACGTCCCTGAATCATTAAGGAAAAACGGGGAGTAAAATTAATCCGCTGATTAGGATGAAACTTTTTTTATTAAAATGCTAATAATACTTGACCACAAGCTGTAAAATCGTTAGTTTTAACAGTTTCGTCGGTTTTATTCGTAAAAAATTGATTTTATTTTAATCCAATACATTATGTGTGGCTATACGGGAGTATAATTGTGGAATTATCGGGTTCCGAAATTATTGCACAATTCCTCGAAGATGAGGGTGTTGAGTATATATTTGGCTATCCAGGTGGTGCAGTACTGCATATCTATGATGCGCTTTTTAAAACAGAAAAATTAAAGCACATTCTTGTCAGGCATGAACAGGCTGCGGTACATGCTGCAGACGGTTATGCGCGCTCAACGGGTAAACCCGGAGTTGTCCTGGTGACGTCAGGTCCGGGTATGACGAATGCGGTTACGGGAATTGCAACGGCACACCTTGACTCTATACCTCTGGTTGTTCTTACAGGTCAGGTACCTACAGCATTTATTGGTAGTGATGCTTTTCAGGAAGTTGACTCTGTGGGTATTTCACGTCCCTGCGTTAAACATAATTTTTTGGTCAAGGACGTTAGAGTTCTGGCAGAAACGCTTAAAAAGGCTTTTTATATAGCTTCAACCGGTCGTCCGGGGCCTGTTGTTGTAGATATTCCTAAAGATATTACTGATCCAAATAAAAAAATACCTTACAGTTACATAGAATCTGTACAGATGCGATCTTATAATCCGGTTATAAAAGGTCATCCCGGGCAGATAAAAAAAGCCCTGCAATTAATTAAGACTGCAAAAAAACCGGTCATTTACTCTGGCGGGGGGGTGATCTTGTCCAATGCTGAACAGTCATTGACCAGTTTTGTACGTGATATGAAACTTCCTATCACCAGTACGCTTATGGGGCTGGGGGCTTATCCCGGTACGGATGAGCAGTTTCTTGGCATGTTAGGTATGCATGGTACCTATGAAGCCAATATGGCGATGCATGAAACCGATGTTCTGATCGCTATTGGTGCCCGATTTGATGACCGGGTAACAGGTTTGCTGGATCAATTCTGTCCTAATGCAAAAATTATTCATATTGATATAGATCCCTCCTCTATATCTAAAAATGTACGTGTTGATATCCCTATTGTGGGTGATGTCGATCAGGTATTGACTGATATTCTTGAAATCAGCAAAACATTTGATTCTAAGCCGGATCCGGAAGATCTTGATGACTGGTGGAAACAGATCAGCAAATGGCGTAAGAAGAAATGCCTGAGTTACAATAAAAAATCCAAAATAATCAAACCTCAATATGTTATAGAGAAACTTTATGAGGTTACTAAGGGCGATGCCTATGTGACATCCGATGTTGGTCAGCATCAGATGTTTGCTGCACAATACTATACGTTTGATAAACCTCGACGCTGGATTAACTCGGGCGGTCTTGGAACTATGGGATTTGGTTTGCCAGCAGCCATGGGAGTACAACTGGCTTTTCCTGAATCACAGGTTGCCTGTGTAACAGGTGAAGGCAGCATCCAGATGAATATTCAAGAACTGGCCACTTGCCTGCAATATGGACTGCCGATAAAAATTGTTAACTTGAATAACCGCTATCTGGGCATGGTACGTCAATGGCAGGAGTTTTTCTACGAAGGTCGATACGCCATGTCCTATATGGACTCTATTCCTGATTTTGTCAAGCTGGCTGAAAGTTATGGTCATGTCGGAATGCTGATTGAAAAGCCCGGTGATGTGGAATCTGCTTTGAAAGAAGCCTTTTCACTCAAGGATAAACTGGTATTTCTTGATTTCAATACGGATAGAGAAGAAAATGTTTATCCGATGATTGCTGCAGGTAAGGGACATCATGAAATGGAACTCTCTCCTGATAGTGAATTGATTTAAATGACCTGAATTAATATGCTTATTCAGTGTATTTGAATATTTAAAAAAGAGTTTAAAAATGCGTCATATAATTTCTATTTTAATGGAAAATGAATCAGGAGCATTGTCCAGAGTTGCTGGTCTTTTTACCGCACGTGCTTATAACATTGAATCTCTGACAGTTGCGCCTACTGAAGATCCAACCCTGTCTCGTATGACACTGGTGACCACGGGTTCCATTGAAATAATTGAACAAATCACAAAACAGTTAAATAAGCTGGTGGATGTGGTAAAGCTTAATGATTTGAATGTTAATAGTGTCAATCACATTGAACGTGAAATGATGTTAATCAAACTGTCTGCACCGCCGGCAGTACGCGACGAAATTATGCGTATGGTGCAAATCTTCAGAGGTAATATCATCGATGTATCTGATGCTTCCTATACCGTTGAATTAACCGGTACCAGTGAAAAGCTGGACGCATTCATTGCTGCTCTGGATTGCGATACAATTTTGGAAACTGTGCGTTCAGGGGTGATGGGTATCGCCAGGGGCGGCAATTCCCTGCATGTTTGATTTTCTTCGTTCATCCAGTTGATTATGGATTGGCAGCGGTTTTTCGAAAAAAATTTCGGCTTTTAAGTTTTTTAGCATTAACTATAACATAAGGTTTAAGAATGAATATTTACTATGATAAAGATTGCGATCTTTCTATCATCAAAGCCATGAAAGTAACCATTATTGGTTATGGTTCTCAAGGACATGCGCACGCAAACAATCTGCAAGATTCAGGTGTAGATGTGACCATTGCATTGCGTGCTGGTTCTGCTTCTGCGGCTAAAGCTCAAAGCGCCGGACTGACAGTAAAGAGTGGTGCCGAAGCAATCAGAGATGCTGATCTGGTCATGGTTTTAACCCCTGATGAGTTTCAGTCTCAATTATACAAGTCAGAAATTGAACCTAATATCAAACAGGGCGCAACCCTGGCTTTCGCACATGGTTTTAGTATTCATTATAATCAGATTCTTCCACGCTCAGATCTGGATGTAATAATGGTGGCTCCTAAGGCGCCCGGTCATACTGTTCGTTCTGAATTTGTTAAAGGCGGCGGTATCCCGGATTTGATTGCCGTTTATCAGGATGCCAGTGGTAAGGCCAAAGAAGTTGCCCTTTCTTATGCTTCTGGAATTGGGGGCGGGCGCACTGGTATTATTGAAACAACGTTTAAAGATGAGACAGAAACCGATCTGTTCGGTGAACAGGCTGTTCTTTGCGGTGGCGCAGTTGAACTGGTTAAGGCCGGTTTTGAAACACTGACCGAAGCAGGTTATGCGCCTGAAATGGCCTATTTTGAATGCCTGCATGAATTAAAACTTATCGTTGATTTAATGTATGAAGGCGGTATCGCTAACATGAATTATTCCATTTCCAACAATGCAGAATATGGCGAATATGTGACGGGTCCAAAGGTTATTAATGATCAAAGCCGTAAAGCAATGCAGGAAGCCCTGAATAATATCCAGAACGGTGAATATGCCAAGCGTTTTATTATGGAAGGTCAAACCAATTACCCGGAAATGACTGCCTGGCGCAGAAACAATGCAGCCCATCCTATTGAAGTTGTCGGAGGTAAATTGCGTGAGATGATGCCGTGGATTACTGCTAATGCACTGGTTGATAAAAGTAAAAACTAATACTTAGAACAAATTTAGCTACACAAAAGCAATATTGAAATGTTGCATGCTTGTATCGTATTGATTTGTCCAGGCCATAAAAAAGCAGCAATTGAGCTGCTTTTTTATGGCCTGCAGGAAATATATTTATCCTGAGATCAGATTGTTTACTGTTTGTTTAACCCGTCGCAATCTAAGGGCCAGTGAGATGAGTAGGGCTGCGGCAATAAATGCGCTAATAGCAATGATCCAGGATATCGTAACAGCCCCTGAAGCCGGCCAGACGATCAGCACCAGACCAATAACCGCAGCGATGGCTCCAATGCTTATTATAAGATTCCTGTCGGGATCAACTTCAGTGGATTGCCGCGCGGCTATTATCAGGCTGATCCCCTGCAACAGCGCCCATACACCGAGGATGATCATCATTAATTTTACCGTCACCCCAGGCCAGAATATCAGGATCGCACCCACGGCCAGACTGATTAATCCTGATGTCAGGTATGCATTAGATTCACGGGCGCGCATAATGCTGACCAGGCTGGTAATACCGTCAAGCAGAGCAAACAGGCCGACCAGTCGTACCAGTACTGAGAGTGTTTTATCAGGCCAGAACAATGCAGCGACACCCAGCGCCAGAGCGAGCAATCCCCTGAAAAGAAATGACCACCATACATTGCCGAAGCGATGACCAATGTGCTTTTCTGCAATTACACTCTTAACATTCACGCGTTGTTGTTCAATAGCCATGAGCCATATCTCCGGAAAATCAGTATAAGAATTATCATTAACCATAGCTGTTAAAATCATTCTAATCAAGCCGTTTTAAAACAACAGCTGAGCATATGTTTTAGATCTTATTCCGCCGCTCTGGAAATATAACAACCTGACCGCATCATCCTCAGAAGCGCTATCATCTTATATATATAGTGTTAGAATAGTGGTCTGTCACTAGCGAGATAAGGGTAATGGAAAAAAAGCAAAATTCCGTTCAGAAGAATACCGATGACGAGAAAATTAGTAATGCTAAAACTAATGAAACATATACGAATAAAAACAATGACATAATTGAAGAAAATTCACTCAAGCACGGCAAGAAAAGAAGCCGGGGAATCTATTTGCTGCCTAATTTGTTTACCACAGCTGCATTATTTGGCGGATTTTATGCGGTGATAGCGGCTATGCATGGCAAATTTGAAGCGGCAGCTGTGGCTATATTTATTGCCATGATACTTGATGGGCTGGATGGGCGTGTTGCCCGAATGACCAATACGCAAAGTGACTTTGGGGCAGAATATGACAGTCTCGCGGATATGATTTCTTTCGGTGTTGCTCCTGCGCTGGTGATGTACACCTGGTCGCTTTCAATAATGGGCAAACTGGGCTGGATTGCGGCCTTTATCTATGTTGTCGGAGCCGCTCTACGACTGGCCCGTTTTAATACGAGCATAGGTCATGCCGACAAGCGCTATTTTATTGGTCTGCCCAGTCCATCAGCAGCCGGTTTTACGGTTGGATTTGTCTGGTTATGTGTCGATTATGGGATAACCGGTGATAGTGTCAGGTATCTGACTTTTCTAATTACTGTGGCTGCGGGTGTATTAATGGTCAGCGGTGTTAAATATCGAAGTTTCAAGGATCTGGATTTGAAAAACAAGGTGCCTTTTGTCACCATACTAATCATGGTACTGATATTTATCGCGATAGTTTATCAGCCTCCCAGTGTTTTGTTTGCAGGCTTCGGGGGCTATACTTTAATTGCAGTGTTAGTGTATTTCCTGAGACTGCTGAAGAAAAAGCAGGTGGCTTGATGTCAGAGCTGGCAGTAGCCAAACGGAAATTTTCATTTTCCTTAAATGCAGCTATCACTGCTTTGCTGACAGGTATGCTAGAATTGAGAGTCTGTGTGGAGTTTATTAATGACTGACAAATTAATTATTTTTGATACAACCCTGCGTGACGGGGAGCAAAGCCCCGGTGCCTCGATGACCCGCGAGGAAAAAATTCGTATCGCAAAAAACCTCGAACGGATGCGCGTGGATGTGATTGAGGCAGGGTTTCCTGTTGCCAGCCCGGGTGATTTTGAGTCGGTACAGGCGGTTGCTGAGAGCATTAAGGATAGCACGGTCTGTGGTCTGGCACGCGCTCTGGATCGAGACATAGACCGCGCAGGTGAAGCGTTAGCTAAGGCGAATTCAGCAAGGATCCATACCTTTATTGCCACCTCGCCAATACACATGGAAAAAAAATTGCGCATGTCGCCTGATGCTGTAGTAGAGCAGGCTGTCGCGGCGGTAAAAAGAGCCAGACGCTACACTGATAATGTTGAATTTTCCCCTGAAGATGCGGGCCGTTCGGAAACTGATTTTCTGTGCCGGATCATTGAGTCTGTGATTGACGCTGGTGCGTCTACCATTAATATTCCTGATACCGTCGGCTACAATATACCTCATCAATTTGGCGCTTTGATAAAAAATCTCATAGAACGGATCCCTAACGCTGACAAAGCGATTTTTTCTGTCCATTGTCACAATGATCTGGGGCTTGCAGTCGCTAACTCACTATCTGCGGTTTTAAATGGAGCCAGACAGGTTGAATGTACGATTAATGGTCTGGGTGAACGTGCAGGTAATGCTGCTCTGGAAGAAATAGTCATGACAGTGCGGACTCGTCAGGATGTATTCCCCTGTGATACGACTCTGGATACGACGCAAATAGTGCCCGCATCGCGTCTGGTTTCCAATATTACCGGATTCCCGGTACAGCCCAACAAAGCCATTGTTGGAGCAAATGCCTTTGCGCATGAATCTGGAATTCATCAGGATGGTGTTTTAAAAAATCGTGAGACCTACGAAATCATGCGTGCTGAGGATGTAGGCTGGGGTGAAAACCGTATTGTTCTGGGTAAGCACTCAGGCCGAAATGCGCTGAAAAGTCGCTTGAAAGATCTGGGTATTGAATTCAAATCAGAAGAAAGTCTGAATCAGGCATTTGCCAGATTTAAAGATCTTGCGGATAAGAAACACGAAATTTTTGACGAAGATTTACAGGTTCTGGTATCAGAAACCACAGCTTCCTACAATCATGAACACATCAAGCTGGTTTCATTAAAAGTATGTTCCGAAACAGGAGAGGTACCATCGGCTGCATTAACTCTGAGTGTTGATGATGATGAATTAGCCACAGTAGCAGAAGGAGGCGGTCCGGTTGATGCTGCTTTCAGGGCTATAGAAAAAATTGTCGAAAGCGGTTCAGCGCTGCGATTATATTCAGTCAATGCCATTACCAGTGGTACAGATGCGCAGGGTGATGTGACCGTCAGACTCGAAAAAGCTGGACGTATAGTCAATGGACAGGGAGCAGATACAGACATTGTCATTGCCTCCGTAAAGGCCTATCTGCATGCCCTGAATAAATTAATTCAACCCAATGAAAGAGCACATCCGCAACTGTAACCCGTATTTCTGTATAAAATGACACGTGCAAACTTCCTTCGACAGCATTACCTGGATGCCATTGGCGTACAGACCTGGGTGTTAAAATCCAGCTCCGGGCTGACAGAACCAGCATCGATTATAGTGTCAGCACAGCTAAAGAGCACTGCTCAGCAACAACCACTGCAAGATGCAGTGAAAACCACAAACTTCAAAAATGTTAAGCCAACGCATGAATCTCATGTTCGATCTAATAGTCTGCAGCACATTGCTGCCTCGCAACAGAGCAAACAGCTGAAATCAGCTGTTCAAAATGCTGAACAGCTAATCACAGACAAGGTTGCGGAAAATACATCTCAGACAAAAAATTCTGCACTTGAAGAAATTACTGCTGCAGTCACTAAATGTAATAAATGTCCAAAACGTAACAGTCGTCTTCAGGCGCTTGCTGGGCAAGGTCAACAGCATAAGGCGGATGTTTTTTTTATTACCGAACCTCCTTCCGCCGAAGAAGACAGAATCGGGGTTTACTTTCCCGATCGGGCAGGTATTTTAAGTCAGGCAATGCTGCAAAGTGTTGACTTAAGCGATCACTACTATATTAGCGGATTATTAAAGTGTCATAGTATGCAGCAATTTGTCGCAGGTGAAGATGAAATCAAGCAATGTTTTTCATTTTTAGCGTCCCAGATCAGTATCTTGAAACCAAAGCTGCTGGTGTCTTTCGGGCGTTTACCGGCACAATATTTACTGCACACGAAGCAAAGTTTTAACGAATTGATTAATCAGGTTCATGAAGTTGAAATTGCAGGTGCTAGCTACCCTTTAATCGTTAGTTGTCATCCAGGCTTTTTGCTGCGTAATCCGCAATATAAAAAACAGAGTCTACGTGATTTACTGCTGATAAAGCAGTTAATTTCCGCACGCCGGTAGTTGAATATCCATGATGGAGATAAAAACCCGCAATACTGCAACATTGGCTCAGCATATGCGGCCGATGACAAGATTTGACATCCCTCCAGTCATGGCAATCGAAATGCAGGCTTATGAATTTCCCTGGACAGAAGGCATTATGACGGATTGCCTGCGCGTTGGCTACCACTGTTTTGTCTACGAAGTGGATAGTGAAATCCGTGCTTATGCGATTTTAAGTATTGTGCTGGATGAAGCGCATCTGCTCAATATTTGTGTCGCCCCTGAGTTTCAGAATCAGGGGCTGGGTTTAACCCTGATGAACTATCTGATGGACTTTACCCGAACACGTAAAGTCAGGACACTGTACCTTGAAGTCAGAATGTCTAACAGGTCCGCCATACATTTATATCAAGCAATGGGCTTTAATGAAATTGGCGTGAGAGAAAATTATTATCCAGCCAGAAAAGGCAGAGAGGACGCCCAGATTTTTGCCTGTGAACTTGTTTAAACTGTTAATTTATTGGATTCAATATGAGTGATTTTTTAGCTGAAATAAACAGGCGAAGAACCTTTGCCATTATTTCTCACCCGGATGCAGGTAAAACTACGCTGACAGAAAAACTGCTGCTGTATGGAGGCGCAATTCAGATGGCAGGAACGGTTAAAGGTAGAAAAGCTGCCAGACATGTAACTTCAGACTGGATGGAAATGGAGAAGGAAAGAGGCATTTCAGTCACTTCTTCTGTGATGCAGTTTCCTTACAAAAATTGCATTATTAATCTCCTGGATACCCCGGGACACGAGGACTTTTCGGAAGATACCTACCGGACCCTGACTGCGGTTGATTCTGCATTGATGGTTATTGATGTCGCCAAGGGTGTTGAACAGCGTACCATTAAACTCATGGAAGTATGCCGTTTACGTGATACTCCCATATTAACCTTTATCAACAAACTGGATCGGGAAGGACGTGATGCTATTGAATTAATGGATGAAGTAGAAACCATACTGAATATAGCCTGTGCACCTATCACATGGCCCATAGGAATGGGCCGTAGCTTTAAGGGTGTTTATCATCTGTATAATGATCAAATCCATTTCTTCAGTGCCAGCCATGGCGGAAAAATACAGACAGGTGAAATGGTCCAGGGCCTGGATAATCCGCGTCTGGATGAATTACTCGGTGATCAGGCTGAAGAATTAAGGGATGAGATTGATCTGGTTCGCGGCGCCAGTAATGAATTTGATCTGGAATTGTTTCTGGCAGGTGAAATAACACCGGTGTTTTTTGGTTCCGCTATTAACAATTTTGGTGTCGATGAAATGCTTGATGCTTTTACTGAATATGCTCCTGCTCCGCAGAATCGTCAAACGCTCACTCGCCTGGTGCATGCTAAGGAAGAAAAAATGACTGGATTTGTATTTAAAATTCAGGCGAATATGGATCCTCAGCACCGCGATCGCGTGGCCTTTATGCGCATTTGTTCAGGTCAGTATAACAAAGGTATGAAAATGCGTCAGGTGCGTATTGGCAAAGATATTCAGATTGCCAATGCCATTACTTTTATGGCACAGGATCGTTCGCATGTTGAAACAGCTTTTGCCGGAGACATTATTGGTCTGCATAATCATGGCACCATTCGTATCGGAGATACTTTTACCCAGGGTGAAGAATTAAAGTTTACCGGGATTCCCAATTTTGCACCTGAATTATTCCGCCGTGCCCGGCTTAAAGATCCTCTGCGTATGAAAGCTCTGTTGAAGGGTCTGGAACAGCTTAGCGAAGAGGGTGCGACTCAACTTTTCAAGCCGCTAAATAATAACGATTTGATCCTGGGTGCCGTGGGTATACTGCAGTTTGATGTAGTTAAAGAGCGCTTGAAAACTGAATACAAGGTAGATTGCGTGTTTGAAAATGTCAATGTACAGACAGCCCGATGGGTCATCTGTGAAGATGAAAAAAAACTCACTGAATTCAAAAATAAACTGAGTAACAATCTGGCGATTGATGGCGGCGGAGATCTGGCCTATATTGCCCCAACCCGTGTTAATCTCGATCTGGCAATGGAGCGCTGGCCTGAAATCAAGTTTCAGGCCACCAGGGAACATTAATGCTTTACCAGAGTCATAACAACATCTAGCCTACAGGAACAATTATGAAACATATATTTACTTTACTTTTCTTGCTCTTTATCTCCAGCCTGGTTCAGGCCGCGGTAAAAACTGAAACTATTGAATATAAAGAGGGTGATCAGACATTTAGCGGTTATCTGGCTTTTGATGACAGTATTACTGGCAAACGCCCAGGTGTGCTGGTGGTTCATGAATGGTGGGGATTAAGTGATTATGAAAAACGCCGTGCGCATATGCTGGCTGAACTGGGTTATACCGCATTTGTTGTAGATATGTATGGTAAAGGCAAACTGACCGATAAAGCTGAACAGGCAAAAGCCTGGATGCAGGAAGTCACAACAGATATTGACTGGTGGCGTGAGAGAGCGCTGCTGGGGCTAAATGTATTAAAAAACCATAGTCTTGTTGACGCTGATAAAGTTGCAGCCATAGGTTACTGTTTTGGCGGTGGTACTGTTCTGCAAATGGCATACGGCGGAGCTGATGTAAAAGGGGTCGTCAGTTTTCATGGTTCGTTACCTGTTGCTGAAGAGGAAAGCTTTGGAAAAATCAAACCCAGAATCCTGGTTTTACATGGCAATGCGGATGGTTTTGTGTCGCGCGATATCGTCAATCAGTTTCAGCTAGCACTGGATCAAGCACAGGCTAAATGGGAGATGATCACTTATGGTAATACAAAACATAGTTTTACTAATCCTAAAGCTGACAGCAGAGGCATTCCCGCATTGAAATATGATAAATATGCCGATGAAAATTCATGGCAAGCAATGCATACATTTCTGCAGCTGCTGTTTAAGTCATAATAGATATAATCCGCTGTTAAATACGGCAATATTGGTTAAGTTAACAATACGCCAGAGGAAATTAATGTCACAGGCAGAATGCCGGTGCGAGTCCTTTAACATCAAGCAGATTCGCATATCTGCAGCAGCTCTTAAAGGGCGATAATAGATGATTTTTGTTCCCTGCCAATGACTAGAAATGTATTAGATGTGATGAATCATAAAACTGCCTATCAACGCTTAGAAGAAAAATTCGAGCGTCTCTACCAATTGCGTCACCTTTGTTCCATGGCACATTGGGATATGGCAACCATGATGCCATCTAGCGGCAGTGAAGCTCGCGCCAATGCACTGGCTGAAGTTAATCTGATGATGAATAATCTGCTCAGTGAAACTGAAACCGCAGACCTGATTCATGCAGCAGAAGCAGGCAGTGATAATTTATCTGCATGGCAGCAAGCGAATCTGCGCGAGATGAAACGCAAGTGGCAAAATGCTACCAGTGTCTATAGTCAATTGATTAAAGAAAAAACCCTGGCCGGCTCTCAGTGTGAAATTGCCTGGCGTACCCTGCGTGCTGAAAATAACTGGAGTGATTTTCAGCCTTTGCTCGAACAGGTGATTAAACTGACTATCGAAGAAGCTCAGCAGCGCAGCGAAGTGTTAGGGCTGAAACCGTATGATGCTTTACTCAATCTCTATGAACCGGGCCAAAGCAGCACCGCTATTGATAAGATCTTTGTTCAGCTGAAAGAATTTCTGCCTGAATTTATTATTCAGGTAGAGGCTATGCAGGCTGAGGAAACAGTACTTCCTGTAACGGGCCCATTTACAATCGAACAGCAAAAACAACTTGGGTTGAAATTAATGCATCAGGTCGGCTTTGATTTTAACCATGGACGACTGGATGTCAGTCACCATCCATTTTGCGGCGGAGTACCCGAAGATGTTCGTATTACGACACGTTACAGCGAGCATAATTTTACTGAATCCATGATGGGTGTTTTGCATGAAACTGGACATGCAAAGTATGAACAGGGCCTGCCTGCTGACTGGCTGTCCCAGCCTGTCGGTGAGGCCAGGGGTATGGGGATGCATGAAAGTCAGAGTTTGTTTCAGGAAATGCAGGTTTCCCGCAGTCGAGCATTTATTGAATATGCTGCACCGCATATTCGCGAAGCACTCGCCCCACAGGAACAGAAGCATGAACAGCAGTGGAGCGCCGAGAATCTTTATCTGCTGAATAACCGGGTTAAAGCAGATTATATTCGAATTAATGCAGATGAAGTGACCTATCCATTGCACGTTATTTTACGCTATGAAATAGAAAAAGATCTGATTGAAGAAACAATCAGGGTAGCTGATCTGCCAGACGTCTGGGATGATAAAATGCAGCAATATCTCGGGCTTTCAACCCGGGGTAATTATAAAGACGGCTGTATGCAGGATATCCACTGGAGCGACGGCAGCCTTGGGTATTTCCCAACTTACACATTGGGCGCCATGAATGCTGCGCAAATTTATCATGCGGTAAAACAGTCAATCCCTGATCTGCAACAGCAAATATCACAGGGTGATTTTGACGCCTTAAACCAATGGCAAAGAGCCCACATCTGGTCACAGGGCAGTTTCTATAGCATAGATGAATTAATGCAGCATGCAACGGGTGAAACACTTCAGGCAGAGTATTTTATAACTCATCTTAATTGCAGATATCTGCAAAATTACTGATCATATCTCTACTCAGAGTAGATTTAAAATGCTGCATCATTTAAGCGTTAAATACAGATGAAAAATTTACTCCAACCCCCTTATTTGCAGACGCTATTCGGTATCATAATGTTATTAATCACTGTATTGCTTGCTGGTTTAATAATGCCTGTTAGCCTTGCTGCTGAATCAGCTAAAGCACCTACAGTAAAAGATCTTATTCAGGATAATTCTGAAACAGAACAGAACACTGGCACTGAAGTAGTGAGCAAGGTTATTCCTCAGGATGAATTTGAGCGCGGTACACCCAGAAGCAGTGTAATGGCATTATCAAAAACCCTGCATCAACGTGATTATCAGCGTGCACTGAACTATTTTGACATGCGTAATCTGCCCATCAATCTGGCCAATAATGCAGAGGAACTGGCCCGTGAATTAAAAATTATTGCCGATCGTACGTTGTGGGTTGATATAGAAACCGTCAGTGATGATCCGCTGGGGCATAATGATGATGGTCTGCCAGGTCATCAGGATATCATCGCAAGAGTCAAGACACCTGAACAAATGGTCGATATTCTTTTGCAAAGAGTCTCTGATGGTAAAGGAAAATATGTCTGGAAGTTGTCCAATCGAACTATGGCCGAAATCCCTCTGCTCTACAAACACTACGGCTATGGCGAATGGGGTGATAAATTGTCACGCATACTGCCGGAATATGAATTCTTCGGGCTGCTACTTTGGCAATGGGTGATGCTTTTCAGCATTATCATTATTGCCTATGTTATCAGCTGGTTTGTTTCCAGTCTTTTAAATTTACTATACAGAAAAATTAAGCCGGATAAGCATAAAAGAATAGAGGTTTTTATCTCCGGACCGGTGAGGTTTATACTGTTTGTTCTAATCATTAGAGAGAACTTTGACTTTATTTCGGCTTCTTATGCTTTCGAAGCTATTTTTGAGGCCAGGACCTTCTTTATCATCGCGGTTGCATGGCTGATCACCGGACTAATCGAACTGGGTTTTGGTCGGCTCAGTGATCATTTAAAGAAAAATCAAAATGAACAAGCAACGGTATTACTGAGACCTGCGGCAACGCTGATAAAAATAATAGTCTTTTTAATTGCTATTATCTCCTGGCTTGACAATCTGGGTTTCAATGTCACCACAATGTTGGCAGGTCTCGGTGTAGGAGGTATTGCTGTGGGCCTGGCAGCTCAGAAGTCCATCGAAAATCTGATTGGCGCAATTACCTTATATGCCGCTCAACCAGTACGGATTGGCGATTTTTGCAAGGCTGGCAATACCCTGGGAGTGATTGAAGAAATTGGACTGCGTTCTACAACCATGCGTACTCTCGATAGAACACTGGTTACCATACCGAATGCAAACTTTGCCAATCTGGATATTGAAAATCTGAGCGAAAGAGACAAAATCCTCTACCGTCATACCATACGTCTGCGCAATGATACCACGCCAGAGCAAATACGCACTGTACTTGAAAATGTAAACAGTATGTTTAAAGCTCATAAAGAGGTTGATCCAGAACCCGCGCGGATCCGCTTTACCCGCTACGGAGAACATTCTCTGGATCTGGAAATATTCGCATATATAAAAACCAGTGACTTCAATCTATACCTGAGTGTTATTGAAGACCTGAATTTACGTATTCTGGAGATTATAAAAGGTACCGGGGCAGAACTTGCTCTTCCTGCCGGAGTCATGAATATGCCCAATCGAGCAATTTCTTCTTAAATGCGAAACCCAGTGAATATCTGCTCAGATTTGATTATTCAACATTTCAGGTTGTGCACCGGGCAGGCTTTTAACGTGCAGAGTGCTGGTATTGTTCTACCCATAAAATGGTCGCGGCAATTACGGCAGTTGGCATAACAATAAAATTAACCAGTGGGATCATGGATGCACCCATGGTCATAGCGCCAAACCCCAGGGCTAACAATCGGCTTTTTGACTGCAGACCGCGCTGCTGTTTGAATTTCAGCTTGTGGTTGCCCATCGGGTAATCCATATACTGCAATGACATCATCCACGCAGTAAATAAAAACCAGATGATCGGCCCAAAGATAGGTATCACAAAAAGTAGCACTAAAAAGGGAATTGACCAGAATATCATATACAGCAGTTTGCGCACTTCCATCATAACAGTCGGCACGATGTCCTTCATCAGCTGCTTTAATCCGCCGGAGTCATTGAGTGCAGAACCGGTCAGATATTTTTCGGTTGCTTCGGCTAGCAGGGAATTAAACGGGGCGGCAATCAGGTTAGCGAGTATGGAAAAAGTATAGAAGACAACTACCAGCAGGGTCAAAGCAAACAGTACATAGAGGACCGGCTTGAACATCTCAACCAGTGAAGCAACCCAGCCCCACATGTTGCTGGTATCCAGAGCACGTTCCATATAGTCATCAAAGTAGAGAAATCCAAAATAGATGCCGACAGAAAAAATCAGAATATTAATCATCAGAGGAATAAATACATAAGATTTAATACCCGGTCTGGTTAATAATGGCAAAGCCTTGAACAGGGTCGAAACACCCAGCAGGGGATTGTTTGATTGCGCCATCTTATTTCCTTGGTGTGTAAATGTGCATTAAGTGTTTGAACTTAAGTGATTGAACTAATGCCACTCAGTCTGGGCCAGTATGGCTGTACCCGCCGCAGCCTCGTCAAAGGCTGCGGCGGTGACTGGAACGCCGCATTTATTTTCACGCATCTTGTTCCAGACAGAGTTATGTAATCCGCCGCCCGTGCTTCTGATTATTTTGGGATAAGGGGCGCCTAATTCAAGCAGGCGCTGATATGCAGCCGCCTCAATAGCCGCCATGCCTTCCAGCAGAGCCTGAAAAAAATGAGTATCGTTATCAGCTCGTGGTTGCAGCTTTGGGCAGAGCAGGGGATCAAGTATGGGGAAGCGTTCACCTCTTCTCAATAAAGGATAATAATCAAGATCCAGATAGGAAAATTTGCCTGCTTCCATCTCGTTCATTATCTGACTGCTCATCTGTTCCATTTGCGCCATGGAAAAAAAAGACTTGAGCACGGCTCCGCCGCTGTTAGAAGCCCCGCCAACCAGCCAGTAGTCATGCAGCGGCTGGCTGTAAACCCCATAGTGCTGATTAAATACCGGCTTTTCACTAATCACTTTCATCACCAGCGTCGAACCCATTGAGGTAACTGCTTCTCCGGGCAGCGCGGCTCCGGATGCAATAATTGCCGCAGTACTGTCTGTGGTGCCGGCACACAGTTTTAAAGCGGTATTGAAACCAAAGTTCTGTGCAGCCCTGGCGGAAATATTGGCAACGACCTGTCCCGGGGTAAAACACGGGGTAAATATTGTACGGGAAAATCAAGCTCAGACAGCCAGTCCGGCCAGCAATGGTTGAACGCATCATAACCCATTTTGGCACAGTTATTGGGATCACTCAGACCGAATTGCCCTGACAGCTTCCCCAGCAGCCAGTCCGTCTGATTCAGTATATAACGACAAGAAGTATTATTGCTGCGGGCAGCAAGATCCCGGCACAGCCATAATACCTTTGCCAGACCCGAAGCAGGGCCTATGGCTGCAGTATTATCAGGGGCGAAAGCGTCAATCAATTGTGCTTCCTTTACAGCCCGCTGATCATTATACATCAATGCAGGGGTGAGAGGGTTTCCATCGTCGTCAGCCAGCAGTACCGTACCGGAAGTACCATCAAGGGCCAGGTGAGATATTTGCTGTAGATCAAACAGCTTACCGAGCTGCTTCAATAGTCGTTGCAGATTTGTCCACCAGAGCTCAGCTGTCTGAGCATGTACGTCGAACTTTGTGCTGTCTGAGTGTTTATTATCACCGGCAGGCAAGGATACAGCGGCCTGAGCCTGGATTTGCTGGTTTGAATTCATGATCACACCGCGGATCCCCGAAGTGCCGATATCGATACCCAGACTATACGTATTACGATATCTATGGGCATGTATATTTATACGTTTGTTATGCACTTTAAATAGCTGTTCGGAAATAGTGGCCATAGTGTTGAGTCATCGCGCAAGACCCTGTGATGTATCATTTCGCTCATATTAGCATCAAATCCCGAAATGATACATCACAGGTTCTGGTGCGAAAAGGACACCTTTTAAGAACATTTATTTAATCATCCGTCACAAACGTTTTTCGGCACGCTAGAGATGGGGCTGACGCTGGGCATGATTACCACAGCGGTGTTCTATACGCAATATAAGTAGCCCAAACCGATGAATTTTTCCATCACTGTGCCGATGCCTGTAGCAGACACATAGCCTGCCCCCAGCATTGAATTGCAGCGTGATAATGAGACAGCTGTGCTGAAAACTGACACGAAAACGGAAATGGAAACATCTTCAGTTATCAGTGACCAGGCCCAGGTCTTTGACAATGAATCTGTGCTTATTGGCTGTTTAAAAATCGACCTGCATTCAGGCAGACATAACCAGGAATTGTCAGCGTAAGAGAGGTAACATGTGATGACAAAAATCTGAGCTCACAAATCGGTAAACAGAAAACGAACAAATCTGATAATTAGTCTGTTTAGTCGAGCGACTGCTCTGCCTACCAATCCTGCTTTATTGCTTGTGGATATTTTGAGCTGTTTTTTCTCAAGTTCCGACGGTGATACAACAGAAATATTGCTGGAATTATTAATAGTGTAAGAAACATGGCACTGATCATCCCTCCAATCATTGGTGCAGCAATACGTTGCATGACTTCTGACCCTGTACCAACGGTTAACATAATTGGCAGTAGCCCAGAAATAATTGCAGCCACAGTCATAACTTTGGGTCGAATTCTTAATAAGGCTCCTTCAATAATAGCGTCCACCAGCTCTTCATAGGTGGCCTCACGATTCACACTATGTGCAGAACAGAGCCGGCATTCCCAGGCATTTTTCAAATACACCAGCATAATCACTCCCGTTTCTGTGGCCACACCCGCTAATGCAATAAAGCCTATCCAGACCGCTACAGAAAAGTTGAAATCCAGAAGAAACAACAACCATATCCCACCGACCAAAGCCATTGGTAAAGCCCCCAATATCATCAGGATATCGGCAAAGTTTTTGAAATTCAGATACAATAGAACTATGATTATCATCAGTGTCAAAGGCACTACCACACTCATGCGCTCCTTCGCCCGCAGCAAATATTCAAACTGCCCAGACCATGCAAGCGAATACCCCGCAGGTAAACTTAGATTATTTTGTAAATAGAGTTTTGCCTCTTCCACATAAGAGCCAATATCTCGCTCTCTGATGTCAACAAATACCCAGCCATTGAGGCGGGCATTTTCACTTTTAATCATCGGAGGACCCGACTCATAGTGAATCTCCGCCACATCACCCAGTGGAATGTGAGCGCCATTTTTAGCAATAACTGGCAGCAATTTAATGGCTTCAACTGAGTTACGAGACTCCTGTGGATAGCGAATATTGATGGGATAGCGTTCCAAACCTTCCACACTTTCACTGATATTCAAACCACCAATAGCACTGCCTACCACACTTTGAATATTTTTCACACTTAAGCCTAGCCGAGCGGCTTTGATACGATTGATATCAACGGTGATATAACGCCCATTATTAGCTTTGTCAGCAAACACCGATAAGGTACCAGGCACATTAGCCAAAATACGTTCAATTTCAATGCCAATAGATTCAATGACAGACAATTCTGCACCAGAAATTTTAATACCTATGGGGGTTTTGATGCCGGTTGATAGCATATCTATACGCGTTTTAATGGGCATTACCCAGGCATTACTCAGACTGGGTATTTTAACAGCCTGATTAAGTTCTTTTTTCAATCTGTCCAGATCCATGCCTTCCCGCCATTGTTCTTTTGGCTTTAAACGGATCAAGGTTTCAATCATGGTCAGTGGTGCTGGATCCGTAGCTGTTTCTGCACGCCCGATTTTACCGAAAACCTGTTTGACTTCCGGGACGGTCATAATCAGTTTGTTGGTCTGTTGCAATAATTCTTTTGCTTTTCCAATAGACAGGCCAGGAAACGTTGTGGGCATATACATCAAGTCCCCTTCATCCAGATCCGGCATAAATTCACTACCGATTTTGTGATTTAAGGGGGGCCACCCCATAATCGGCCATAATGCAGATAGGCTGATCAAAATAGAAAATAGCAGCACGCTAACTGGCAATCTCAACACCAGTCGGATAAAAGGTTTATAGACGCCAATAAGTACACGATTTACCGGATTACTGGATTCTTTAATGATATTACCACGAACAAAATACCCCATTAACACAGGAACCAGGGTAATAGAGAGTGCTGCCGCCGCTGCCATGGCATAGGTTTTGGTATAAGCCAGCGGCGAAAACAATTTGCCTTCCTGAGCCTGCAAGGCGAACACGGGTACAAAACTGACGGTAATAATCAGCAAGGAAAAAAACAGCGGTGGACCCACTTCTTTTGAAGCCTGAGCAATAATTTGCCAACGATCACTATTACTAAGTTTTTTTGTTTCATCCTGCTTTTCAAGGTGTTTGTGAACATTTTCCAGCATTACAATCGTGGCATCCACCATAGCACCAATGGCAATTGCAATACCGCCCAGAGACATTATATTGGCAGTAATTCCCTGGGCATTCATGATCATAAAGGCCGTCAGAATTCCAATAGGTAAACTGATCACCACGACAAACACGGAGCGAATATGAAATAAAAAAATCAGGCAGACCAGAGCCACGACAATAAATTCTTCTATGAGTTTATGTTTTAAATTGTCTACCGCATTTTTTATTAATGTGGAACGATCATAGGTTTCAATGATTTCGACCCCTTGAGGTAACCCCTGACGCAGTGAATCAATTTTATTTTTTGTTGCCTCAATAACATCCAGAGCATTTTCACCGAAGCGCATTACCACAATACCACCAACGGTTTCTCCTTCACCATCCAGCTCTGCAATACCACGCCGCATTTGCGGCCCGAGACGAATTTCAGCAATATCTCGGAGTAAGAGCGGAATGCCTTTTGTATTTACCTGAATCAGGACTTCTTCCAGATCGATGACACTGGAAATATAGCCTTTACTGCGCACCATATATTCCGCTTCAGCCAGTTCAATAACTGAGCCACCAACTTCACTATTAGCCGACTGGATAGCCTGGATAACCTGTTCCAAGGGCAAGTCGTAGGCGCGAAGTTTATAAGGATCGATGACGACCTGATATTGTTTGACAAAACCACCGATTGTGGCGACTTCTGAAACTCCCTGGACCGATTGCAGTTCATATTTCAGGAACCAGTCCTGTATACTTCGAAGTTCTGCTAAATCTCTTTTACCGGTTCGGTCCACCAGTGCATATTCATACACCCAGCCAACACCACTGGCATCGGGGCCCAATTGTGTTTTCGCAGACGCTGGTAAGGTGGCAGCAACCTGATTGAGGTATTCCAGCACCCTGGATCGGGCCCAATAGAGATCCGTTCCATCTTCAAAAAGAATATATACATAGGAATCACCAAAGAAAGAGTAACCACGAACAGTGGTCGCCCCGGGAACGGCCAGCATAGCGGTTGTTAATGGGTAGGTGATCTGGTCTTCTACCACCTGGGGCGCCTGACCAGGAAAAGATGTTTTGATAATCACCTGAACATCCGAAAGATCAGGGATGGCATCAACCGGTGTGTTTTTTATTGAAACAAAACCACCTATAGTTAACATGATAGACACCATCAGAACCAAAATTCTGTTTTTTATAGACCATTCGATTATGCTTTCTATCATTTTCAGTCAACTCCCAATTACTGCATCCTGGAGAAGCTGGCTTTTAGACTGGCTTCAGAATCAATCAAAAACTGTGCTGAAGTCACTACTTCATCACCTTCCTGTAAGCCAGACAAGACCGTCACCTGATCATCTATTTCAGTATCTGTTTTAATTGTTTTAGCCTGAAATTTACCCTTGCCCAGAGCAAGAATGACCCGTTCATCTTTTCCATCTCTGATCACGGCATATTTGGGGATAATCAATGCCTCATTTATTTGCCCAGCATTAATAAAGACTTCCGCATACATGTCTTTTTTCAGTTCTTGATCGGTATTAGGAATTCGTAAACGAACTTTCAAACTGCGAGTCACTGAATCCAGTGCAGGGTAGATATAATCCACTTTACCAACCCATTGGCGTGCAGGAAAAGCATTCAAAATCGCCCTTATTTCCTGACCTTCTTTGATCCATTTAGCCTGCCTTTCAAAAACATTGGCCTGAATCCACATTTCAGACAGATTAACCAGGCTGATTAACTCATCACTAGGTGTCACATACATGCCATCACGCACCATCATGCTATCAATGATGCCATCCTGAGGCGCATATATCTTGATAGTTTGGCTAACCTTACGAGTTTTTCTTAAGCGTGCCATCTGGCGACGACTCATCCCAAGAGCCATCAAATTGCTTTCTGCGGCTTTGGTCAAAGACGCACCATCTTTTGTAGCGACCCGAATAAAGTCCTGCTGCGCACGAATTAGTTGCGGAGAATAAATTTCCAACAATAATTGACCTTTCGTAACTCGGTCACCCACTGCACGAACCATTAATTTTTCAACCCAGCCTTCAGTTCGCACATGGATATGGGAGATGGAATCTTCATCATATTCAACATAACCGACTGTTCTAACTTTACGCCATAAATCTCCTCGCTGGACTTTTACGGTTTTAACCCCGATATTTTGCTCAACCGACGGGGAAATGCTTACAGTTGCTGACGATGATAATTGATTTTCTTCTGTATAGACAGGAACAAGATCCATTCCCATAGGTGATTTACCCGGTTGGTCTCGGCGATAATCTGCATCCATGGGTGCAACCCAATATAGAATTTTCTTCTCTTCAGAAATAGATTTTATTGTGCCTGGTTCAGGTGTTTGCTCAACCAGATCCATGCCACAAATAGGGCAACTGCCTGGTTCGTTTTTGACAATTTGCGGATGCATGGGGCAGACATAGCTTGGATCCAGATGCATTTGAGCATGCTCCATAGCCGTCTGCTGCGACTTGTCAGCAGTCATTGCTCCAGTAACAAAATTTTGATAATACCCTAAGAGTTCTGTTTTATGTTTTACGCTGCCTGTAATTAGAGCAAGACCCGCAATAATTAGAATTGACCATTTCCACATAATTTTCCCCACTATTAAACGACCCGACATAAATGTCAGAATTGAATTAAAATGAATAAAAAACGAGATCCGAAAGGATCATACAGGACTTAAATACGTAAAATACCGGTGAGTATCAGTGGAGAAAGGAATGTAACGTCAGAAGTGCGTTCAAGGCCAGCAGGCCCCATCATCATAAGTGTGTGTAATAATACAGGTGCAACTGGAAGCTCAAATAAAACAAAAGACTCAGCATCAATGGAAGCAGCGGCCTGGACAAGATTATCCGGTGTATAACCCTGATGGTGCTGACAAAGTGTAAAATCTGCCATGCCATTCATTACTTCAGGACAATAAGCACAATTATCCATTTTTTCATGAACCACAGAAATACTGATATCAGTATCAAATGCTGCCAGTTCATTAGCCATAACACAGGGTGCAATGGCCATAGATATCCAGACGAACATCAGTATACCGAGGAGAGTACGTCCGAAAAATGATGTCTTGTGTCTAAAATGAACTAACAAAATGAGTCCTGGAATGATAACTATTAAAGCATACTAACATTACATATCTCAAGCCGATATACGTAGCATTACTTATTCATTACTTCGACATTATTGGTTTGCTTTTACAGTTCACACAAAAACAAAAATATATTTGTTCTAAATCTCTGGTTTTGGAGGATAGCGACTGAATAAAGAAATGGCTAATATTGCTGAAAAGGATCGATACCTGTTTGAACAAACCTGGCTGGTACAGGCTAATAGATAAATGGGAGTATCGGGATACATCATTTATCTAAATATACATTTATTAATCAGTTCAGGGTCAAATGGGCCATTTCTATATTAAACAGCAACGTTTCTGTGCGGACTGTATTTTCAGTAGTTCATGGCGATTTAACTTTCATGGGTATAACGGCATAACAGAGGTTCATTTTTCTGCACAATTGGCAATTCATTTGTATTTACAGACTTTTAGCATTCGCTAATGGATTAGTTTTACAAAAAATTCATTATTGTTATGATGGCAGATGACTGCAAAAATATTTATGCGTCATTGAATTTATCTAGTTTTCATCCATAAATAGCCACCCTGGCTATATTATGGAACGCAAAAGAAAAAGTGTGATTTTTCTTTTGCGACATTTTCAATGATTTGATAAAAATAGTAGCACATCCCTGTGCTACCAGTGTTCCTCTAAAAACGGATGGACACTAACTACATCTTAATACCTTGTGAAACGACTACTACCCATGGTTAACAAAATTGAATTCCTGTCGTTACCCGCTCTTATTGTGGGCAGTTTATGGATCATACTCGTTTTAGGTTCACTTTTTATAAATCTTTCTATTATTGAGCAGAATATCCTAATTTTAGCTAATGAACGAGGTCAGTCATTTTTTCGCCTGATTGAAATAACACGTTTATGGAATGCCAACCATGGTGGTCTGTATGCTCCTGTTAGTCAAAAAAACCAGCCCAACCCCTATCTTAAAGTACCTGACCGAGATGTAACAACCAATAGTGGTAGCCAACTGACAAAAATAAATCCCGCCTATATGACCCGACAACTATCTGAACTAGCCACACAGCACAATGGCGTACAATTTCACATTACCAGTTTTAACCCTATTCGCCCTGAAAATAAACCTGATGGCTGGGAACGTCAAAACCTGTTTTCCTTTGAACAAGGTATACAAGAAAGCACTGCAGGGGCTTTGATAAAAGACTACTGGAAGAGTGGCATCGTGCTCAACGTGACGCATATCCTCTTAGCTTGTTAATGATCGATGTTGATTTTTTTAAAGCATTGCCTTCACCGGCCGGGAGAATGGACGGTGTTTGTGTCTTCGGCCAATAGAGGCGCATCACGAGGTAAATAGGCGCGTTTGGTGCCGGCAGACCATTCGCTTCCTTCTCTTTACCGGGCGAATCTTTCTGAATGTAGAGTGTCAGCGAACCGTCTTCGTTCTTGTTCATCTTTGGCAGCATCGGTGGGTAGATGAGGTAACGATTGATAGGATTCTTGTTCAGGAGCTGCGTTTTGCCGTCGTAAATGGTCACAGACCACAAAGCATTCACGGGCGGCAGTTGGCCAGCTGGGTAGGGTGAGCGTATAAGTTGTAGAAAACCTGGCCAGTCATCGTCTATGACAACCAGACTCGCTCGATGGTCCAGACCGATCAGCCGTTCCCCAGCGTCAGCAGCCAGACCAGGGATCTGCTCCTCAACAAGGACGGCTCGGTAGATATTTACTTCGGGCCCAGCGCTCCGGAAGGTAAGAAAACAATTGGCTACAGACGAACTCCGGCAAAGGCTGGTTCATGATCCTTTGCCTCTACGGTCCACTTGGGCCATGTTTGATAAAACGTGGAAGCCGGGTGAGATTGAGCTGCTTAAACAGGGCATTCGCCAGTTAACGACCGCTTGTAGCGTAAGAGGGAACACCTTACTGCTGCAAACGGGGTGTTAATGAATCAGTGTAAATTGTCAATTTTGGAGATAGCACTAATTCGAAGTGGTGACACCGAGTGACAGAATGCCTGGTTAGCACAACTAGATATACCTGCAAATAACCTTGCATGTAAAAAATTATTGTGCAGACTTTTTACCTGTAACAGTGATTGCGGTTGCTTCAGTATGTGTGATCACAACCTTGTCCCCGACCTTAACCATTCTCAAATTTTCGGGATATTTAGCAGGAAAGACTTCTGTATCACCATCAGCATCTTTCAGAGTAACCGTATTGTTGGTTAAATCAATCGCTTCAATAGTTGACACAAAAACTATTCTATTTGCATACATAGCACCAGGTTTTTGACCCTGGTCTGCTTCACCAAATGCCGCTTCAACCATATTTTCAGCATCATGCGTACCTGGAGCATAAGCGGCCACATGAATACCTTCAGCATAGGTTAATGTGACGGTGTCACCCAGTTCAACCTGATCAAAATTTTGGACATCTTTGGGTACATCAATTTTTCTTGCATAGCCATTCTTGTCTTTAAGTCTTACCCAGTGTTTTTCATGGTCAACGTAAATAACTTCCAGTTGTTCCTGGAGTGTGACTGAATCTCCATAGCTGATCTTGGTCTCTGAATAGGCAAAATTACTAAATAATGCCGTTAAAAAGCTAAAAACTAATAGGTTAATTTTCATTGATCATTTCCTCTTTGTTATATAATTAAAGTTATACTCATCTATAACTTTAGTCTTTTTTTTCATTATCACAAGAATTCAGGATAAAATTACGTTCCATTAGCTTTTTGATCGCTAAATTATGCCTTCGCTTTGTGTCAAATTTAAGCTGTAGAAATGACTATAACTGGGTTATTAATTGTGCAAATAAACAGCATAAAATTACCCACAGGCATCATATATCAATATAAGTGCATTTTTTAACTCATGAAAAACACATCCATATCATTTAACCTAAAACCCTGGCAGAAACATTGTCACAGCAAGCCTTGAGTAGTATTATCTATATCAAAGGATATCATACAAACTCAATATATAGGCTAGTCAACCCTTAAAAACGTAACTTCTCAATAAGTCCGTGCAAAATCCCCTCCCTCTATCAGGGGGAGGGTTAGGGTGGGGGTTAAGTTCTTGATTAAACACATTACCCCCATCCTGGCCTTCCCCCTTAAAAGGGGAAGGAACTTGAACTGCACGGACTTATTGAGAAGTTACGAAAATAATTTCTATATTATTGAATTTAAATATGATTTAAGCTATAAAAAGAACTCAATTATAAATGTATAACGGGACGAAAGGTCTCGTTAATAACACTGTTAGGTTGCGATAGGTTTAATGATTTTTATAATAGAGGTGACATTATGGAGATAACAGGATTAATTATATTTTTGGCAATTGGTGCCATAGCAGGATGGTTGGCTGGAACTTTGATGAAAGGTGGTGGTTTTGGTCTAGTCGGTAACATTGTTATTGGTGTAATAGGTGCAGTATTAGGTGGCTTTGTATTTAGTCTGCTAGGTATCTCAGCGGGAGGATTAATTGGATCAATCGTTACAGCGACTGCTGGCGCGGCCTTATTGCTATTCATTGTCGGCATAATAAAAAAGGCATAGCAACCTAACAAGGCCAATTAACACGGACATTTTAAAGCCACGCCGCTGTGCTATGTGGCTTTAAAACTCCGACTATTGGTGGCGTTAGCTTTATAAAAAAAGAAAGATGGAAATATACACATTAACTATTTCATTCCCTTACGATGAAGATGAACAGCCTTGGTCTAGAACCATTGAGGTTAAAGAAGATTTCACATTAGTAAAACTACATAAATATATTCAAGCCATTGTAGAATTTGATGATGACCATCTGTATGAGTTTTTTATAGGTAAAACCCCTAGAAATAGAGCATCTTCAGTTCCAAAAAGAACTCAACTGAATGAGATATATCCGTTAAAGGGCTATAAACTATATTATCTATTTGATTTTGGGGATAGCTGGTTATTTGAAATAAAAAAATCCAGAAAGAAAAAAATAGAAAACAAAAAAATAAAATATCCGCTGATAATTGAATCGACAGGAGTTAACCCTGAGCAATATCCTGAGTATGAAGATTAAAAAAGCTAAAAATGTATTATAGGTAGGTACTTAAGCAAAATCAGGTGCGGATAATCGAGTATTTGTTGACCCACATGGACGACTTCGGCTCCTGCCTCTCGCATGCATTTCCACCATCCATGGTGGTCAAGTGGGAAATGCAGGTTATGCATGGAGCAATTACCTGCCCAGAAGACGCCGTAAATACTTCCATGTAGGCTTTTTATAGCCGTCCATGGCTATAAAAACTTGACCTACATGGATGTAGGGAATGCAGATTATGCAGGAGCAATCATCTGTCTTCCACAAACACTCAATTATCCTTAAGTACCTACGTATGAAGGACCAATTGATGGTACTTCCACAAAAATCCAATCACCCAACGGGTGAACAACTCCCTGCAACCAGAAATCCACTGTCTGAAGCAGTTGAAGTGGATACTTTTGCCGGAAAACTCCATATTGAGTGGGATCCCAATGCCACAGTAACTCCCATGGGCCAGCTGCCATTTTTTATCCAGTTTTTGAAGTTAGGAGGCCGTTTTGATCCTTGGGTCAGAGATTGTCCATTGTCTTATCTAAGTAATAACGCCCCTAAAAAAGTCAATATCCTGGGTTCACTCTTTCTGTCAATTTTATCAGGGCACAAACGCTATGCCCATATCACGAGTCTGATGAGTGACCAGGTAAATTCCAGGTTACTGGGTATCCAAAGTAGTCAGTGATGATTCTGCTCGCAGAGGCTTACAAAAGATTGATGAAAAAGCAGGCATAGAGTGGTTACAAAACCATTTACAATCCTGTTATGAACCGTTATTAACAACGCCCTGGATATTAGATGTTGATGTCACAGTAAAACCACTTTATGGTCACCAGCAGGGAGCAAAGATGGGTTATAACCCACAAAAACCCGGAAAGCCTTCTCATACCTATCATACTTACATGATGTCCAACTTACGTCTGGTGTTAGAGGTTGAAGTGCAATCAGTTGATCAATCGAATTCATGTCATTCTATGCCCGGTTTAATTTCTGTGCTGCATCGATTACCTGCTAATGGAAAACCGGCCTTTGTGCGAGGAGATAGTGCCTGGGGAACTGATAACGTAATGACGCAACTGGAAGAGCTCGAACAAAATTATTTGTTCAAACTAAAAAAATCAAAAAATGTTAAGGAGCTCATATACAAGCATCATTGTTTAGGTGAATGGTATTACCTGAATAAGGAATGGGAAGCAAAAGAGGATGACATACAGTTGCAGGGCTGGGAAAAAGAACGCCGTGTAGTTATTGTCAGAAGACGCTTATCCAGTGACAATATTATTGGCTTTGAATCTCAAAATCAATTGCAACAACAGCTGGCATTGGTTGATGGACCTGAAGACATAAGAGCTTATGAATACTCTGTTCTGATCACTGACTTAGAAGACGATCTGGTCACCATTTTTCATCATTACCGTGACCGGGCAGACTGTGAAAATAATTTTGATGAAATGAAAATGAATGCGCCGCAGTTAAGTTCTTATGAATGTTGGAGTCATATTTTAGCTAAAGCAATGGAGAAATTTAAGGTTAATTTGAGGTGCGATAAGTTTATGGAATTGCCTGCATCTGCGTAGCACGAAAATTACCGAGAATTGAGGTGATTTTATGCTGGACTGAACGTCATGGCAGGTTTAACTGATGATTTTAGGGTGAACACTTAGGGTAAAAAGACGATACGCCAATGTGTGGACAAGTTCAGGTGTTCATGATGGATCAAAATCGGTGTTCACCATCAGCAGAATACGCAATTGAGTAGTGTTTTCTGAAATAATCCGGTCTATTGTGCATGATCTTAATCAACAAACTAAGTCGATTTTGATTTATAGGTTGTAAAATATCATTGCATTGCCTATCATTTTATACGAAGCAGCGTGACACTCGTGCATCCTTGCGTGATTTAGGATGCCTTAAATTGATAAGAGGAACCAACAATGAACACAAAATGGCTGTCGAGCCTCACCGTTGCCACCATCCTGCTAGCTTCTACGATGACACTCGCTGCACCCGGGCACAGTCAACTTCCCGAACGCAAACAAACCACCCTTGGTCTCTATATGACCGCCGCGCAGGCCTACGAAAAGTGGACAGCCACACCGGACAAGGTGACGATCATCGACGTGCGGACACCTGAGGAATATGCCTTCGTTGGCCACCCGGAGATGGCGTTGAACATCCCCTTTGCTTTTGTGACCTATCAGAGAAAGGGCGGCAAAACCGAATACGGCCCGAAGATGAATCCGGACTTTGTTGCCGAGGTCAAAAAACTGGCCGGGCTGACCGACACCCTGCTGGTCATGTGCCGGTCAGGTGACCGCAGTGCCAAGGCAGTCAACGATCTCGCAGCAGCCGGATTTAAAAACGCCTACACTATCACTGATGGATTTGAAGGCGATAAGGTGAAGGACCCAGAAAGCGTCTTTAACGGGAAGAGGATGAGGAATGGCTGGAAAAACTCGGTCCCCTGGGTCTATGACATTGATCCAGAGAAAATCATCCTCAAAGAATACGCAACCAAGCAAACACAATAGTAGAAGTGAGGTACGCGTGGATTTATATCCGGCCATGCTATTGAGCTGGTGACGCCCCCGTGCAGTGAATAAGGTTTACCCAGAGCCGCTATTCGAGAATAGTCATCTTCATCGCAAGATGATGATCTATGAGAAATGAAGATAATATAAGAGAGTATAAAACATGGCTACATCAAAAAAGAAAACGAGCACAAAAAAGACGGCAGCAGACGTTTCAGCTCAGATGAACTTGACAGACGGGCTGGCGCTGATTGCTCAGCTACTAGCGGATAAACCTCACTTGAAAGAGGACCTTGGTGAAATTGCTGAGCTGGTTGCTGGCAAGTCCCCTAAGAAAGAAGAAGCGAAGCCTAAGGCCAGTGCAGCAAAAAAAGCTGCGGCTTCCACCAAAGCAATGAAAACTACAACTTTAAAAAATACAAAACTGAACACGGTAAAATTGAACTGGAAAGAGGTGTGGTACACGAATTGCCCACTCATTTCCGCCAGCAACGTCGACCAGGAGTTGGGTTGGACCCGGGAGGAGTTCAAAAAGCTCGGCGTGAAATATGAATATTTCCGAAACACCCGTGAGAACGACTTCTACCCCCACTATATCCATAATCTCGACAATCTTATCCGCTTTGGCGGCCTGTTTCCGGCCATCCAGGTTCACGCGGACATTCGCAAGATGCGGCTGCTCGGAGTGACGCACGCCCCACACGAGGGCGGTTGCATGCTGGTGCGCTCCCGGGACGACATCTATCGCATGAGTGATTTGAAAGGCAAAAAGATAGGGCTGTCCAAAAGTTTAAACCAGATCAAGAACGACTGGTGGCGCGTCCAGGAGCACCAGGGCATCGAACTGATGCTGCGGTTGAACGACATGACTATGGACGACATCGAACTCGTCGAGTTCCCCTACCCGGATGACTGGTACAACGATCCCAAGATGCTCGACCCCCTGGTTAATCCGTCTGACTTGTGGCTGCAGCGTGACCACAAGCGCGACCTGGCCTTTCGTCCCTTGGAGACCGCACTGGAACAGGGCCTCATCGATGCCTGCTATACTCAGAGCAAGCCCTTGCAGCAGCTCTCGGAGGCGACGGGCAAGTTCAAGGCCATCGAAGACCTGTCAAAGTATCCGGACTGGACCCTGCAGGTAGCCAACATCCCTGCCGCCATCACCTGTACCGAGGAGATGGCCGAAAAACATCCCGAACTCGTCGTTGCCTATATGAAAGGCATGATCAGGGTGGGACGCTGGGCCAACGAGCACAAGCACGCCGCGGCGGCCATCCTCGACCGACAGACGTTCTACCTGGACGTCGAGCATACCTACCGAGGCATCAAGAACATGGACATCGTGCCCAACCTGTCGCCCCAGAACATGGTCTCCGTTGAGATCGGCAAGGACTTCATGTTCAGCCATGGCTACATCAAAAAGGACTTCGACGTGAACGAGTGGGCCGCGCCGGAGTTCCTGGAGCAGGCCGCGCGAGAATTGCTTGAAGACGAGTGGCAGATGAGAACCACTGCAAAACTGCCCAAGACAGCTGCGCCGCTGGCAAAAGGAAAGCGGCTCGGCTAGTCTGCA
>CAWIHS010000005.1:0-635444 GCA_963836005.1 uncultured Gammaproteobacteria bacterium
ATACCTTCGTACAATTGTCCTAATGGGTGTCCGCTATAGGAGAAAACCTGTTGTAGAGTTTCTACTTCAAAGAACGACAGCTTTCTTCAGCTTGCTAATAGATAAAATTGGTACATAGCGTCTCAAACTGGTCTGAACCAAAGATTAATTAACATATTGATAAACCCATCATTCCCAAAACAATGCTGCTAACCCTGGCAAAAGTATTAAGCAAGGATCATCCGCTAAAATGACTTCTTACCGTAATGCATTAATTCCATCGATATTGGATATCATGCACTTTCTCACCTTTGGATTGTCTTAGTTGTGCTTCAATGCGGATACTATTCATGATTTTTTTATCGCTAACATCTGGATACTGTGGGTAGTATTTTGCAACTTCTAAAGAATGGACTTTAGCTGCGTGTTCCATGCGCTGGCGATCTTCTTTGCTTAATCCCTGAAGCATCAATAATCGTGGCGATTGTCTGTTTAAATAACGCTGACATAATTCATAGTCTTTTTCATTTTTCCAGTCTTCTTTTACCAATAGCGGGGGAAATTTTTCAGTTTCTTCAGCATGGCGTTCGAACCAGTTTGCTTTGGCATTAAAACCGGCATAATCTGCGACCAGTCTTTCAAAGCGATAATTAACGGGAGGAGTCTGATCATTTTGTTCATTTTCCATTTTGGAAATTGGCATTATAGCAGCAGGAAGTGCCGTCCATTCATTCATCTTTGGAAAATTGCTTTGTTCTTCTACGCTGGAACATGTGTAAATAAGTGCCAATGGAGATTCGTTTTTTGAATCGAGCAACCAATATTCAAATATGTCGTTTGCAGGAAAAGGTAAATCAGTTGCTAATAGAAATTTAATCAGTTCAATAATCCGCTCATCCGTTTGTTTATTTTCTTGAGACAAAATCTCTTCAAAATCGCTTTGATTAATTTGTCCAACACGAGCAAATACTCGCCGTATTGACTCAGGTGGTTCTTCAATAGGTTCCATGGGTTTAATTGGTTTAAAGAAATAACTAATACGTGAGATTACCCCCTTAGGAGAAGGTTTATTGGTGGGAGAAGGTTTATTGGTGGGAGAAGGCTGAGTTGAAATGTTTCTAAGAAAATGAAACTCCCAATGTTCACCGTCCATGGAAACGGCTCTTGCATGATCGGACTCGGCAATTTGTACATGACCGGAATAAGGATTTAATATTCGCTGGGAATAACACTTAATCATAAATTATTCCTTTCAAGTAAATCTGTGGTTAATGAGTTAAGTATGTTTGTTCAAACTTAGGCATTGCAAAGATGATTTTCAAGTTAAATATAAAAGTGCTCAAGAAAAATGTGCCGTTACAGTGTCAGAATATTGCATCTTTTGTTAATTTATAAAAGAAACACTGAATAATAATCATGCCAAGCATTTAATTTTAAGAAATTATCCATACTATTGATGGTATGAAGTGCAAATTTGCAATTTATATTTCATGCAGTAGATAGTATTTGCTTTTGCAGATATATTTCAAAAACAGAGTTTTAGTGATATATTAATTTTACTGGAAATTATAAATATGATACCAAGAACGCCCTTTATCCAGACTTTTGATCAACTACCTGATGAACTACCGATTTATACTCTGGGTAATGCCTTACTTGCTGGTGGAGAACTGCCCTTAGAACTTACCAGTCAGATCGATTTGGCATTATTTTTTGATGCCATTCGTTCACATCAATTGATAGGGTTAAGACAACCGAAAAAGGAAACTCATGATAACAGCGGATATGATATCGGTTGTGCAGGAAGGATAAGACAATATCGTGAACGAAGTGATGGTCGATTAAATGTGATGTTGACAGGTGTTTGTCGTTTTAAGATTATCTCCGAAGAAGTTCAAAAGGGTGGTTATATTAAAGCCAATGTCGATTGGAGCACTTATAAAAATGACTACGAAAATGAAACCGTTGAACAAACCATTATTGATGATTTTATAAAAGAATTAAAAAGCTATTTTGACAGAAATAGAATGCAAGTGGATTGGTCGGTCCTTGATAAACAACCAATTGAAAAGCTGATTAATAATCTGGTTTTAGTCGTTGATTTAAATGTGGAAGATAAGCAAAATTTATTGGAAGCAAATACGTTAACCGCTCGTACACTATTATTTACTGATATATTATTAAATAATGTTGCACCTTTAAACACTCAGATAATTAACTAAAGCCGCTCTTATAGAAAATGAATTGGGTGTAGTTCCTTTAAAACGACGAAATTCATTACCCAAAATTGTTCACCTCTAAAAATCATAATTTCTTTTCTTTGACATTTTCTTATAAAACTTCCAATATTTTTCAAAGTCACCACTGGATTTCAGTGAACGCAGTTTCAATACCGCTTCTGCTCCTTGCAGACTCCAACGTGCACCTGTAATATCAAGTCGGTCATTAATGAGATGACGACATGCGCCTTCAATGACACCGCTGGCAATAGGAAAGCCGGTTCCCAATGCTTTACCATACTGTAATCGTTCTTTATTGTTCAGCAGGTAGTCAGCACACTTATCAATATTTTCTCTATCGGCTATTTTTCCTTTGGTGGCACTGATCCGCAAGCCTTTTGCCACCTGAGAACACTGTCCGTTAAGAATGTTGACCGATTTTTCTGCTATCCATTGTTCAACCGCTTCATCACCTTTATCAAAGAAACACCATGCCGCTTTCCAGAGATATTCAAGAACATGAATGAAGTCCATGACAAGGGTGGCTTTGACATTCAATCGCTTCATCACTTTTTTGATGAGCTTAATTTGGTGAGCTAGGCCATCAATTAAAATAACCCATTCTCTCTTTTGTTTTGGATCTCTTTGTAGTGCTTCCTGAAATGCTTCTTCAATAACTGTCTCTGCTTCCCGCTCAACACTTGCCCAAACCCGCTTATTTCTTATGGGGGTTTGAAAAGGGACGACATTATCATCTTCCGATACTTTCATAATAGACTCAGCAGTACGGATATGAGGCTGCACAGTATAAACAGCAGCTACTTGTGCCATACGTTTCCTGTCTTTTTTCTCTCCCCGACTCAGTCGGCTTTTGAGCTTTTTACTCTTCTGAGCATTTTTCTTTGTACATTCTCTTAAACCATCAGGTCGCATGACTATCCCTTTTCCTCGTGGAGCCTACTTTTGGTACCATCAAAGATCAATACCAGTAAATCGGATGTATTTTCTGGTTTAATAAACCGTTTTTTCTGGTAAAAGCTTTCAAAGTTCACGGCAACATCCTTTACTATATTGAGACATTGTCTTTTAGGAATATGACCGCCGGTTGTTGCGTCAATGCTTTCAACAACATTATCAAAAGAGCCTCTGACCGCCTCATTAGATACCCTGAAATAAATGCCATCACTATAACTGTTCGTCGATAAATTCAGCTCAGCATCAACAGGAAATACACTGTCTATATTTATTTGACTGTAACCGGTTCTGGTGACAGTAACCTGACCAAACAAGCTGTTCAGTGGACGATGAGTATCCACTCGGGCATGATTTAATTTGTCCCCCGAAGCCAACTTAATACAGGATTTTTTTTCTTCATTGGCTGCTTTCAAATCAAGCCAACCCTGGAGTAGTCGCCTTAAAATTTCCTGGCCTTTGTTGTTAATAAAACTTTCAATATCGCCATGTTCGCGATTTGCCTGTTCATCTGATTGTAGTTGCTTGATTAACAGGTCAAGTTGTTCCTGTGCACCAGAAAAAAAAGAAAATCGTTTGAGTTCAGGTATGCTATGTTCATAAGAGAGAGCTTTTTGTTGGGTTATGAAGGTAAGAGACTTATAAGCCAACATTTTGATCTCTCTTTCTTTAATTTTCAAGCGTTACTCATTGAATTTAAACCTTAATTTCATCGTTTTAGAAGATCTGCACCCAAATGAATTTAGCATTATGATGCTTGGCGAAACAAGAATGATTAATCTTAATGAATAATAAGAACATACAATGAAACTTTATTCTTTTATGAGGTTTTAGCATAAGGAAAAGCTATGAAAACTAAACTGGATTCTATACATCATATAGCAATACAAGTGAATAATATTGCTGAAGCCATATCGTGGTATCGCAATCATTTTAACTGTGAAATTGAGTATCAGGATGAAACCTGGGGAATGTTAAAATTTGATAATACGTCAATCGCTTTGGTGCTCCCAGAACAACATCCTTATCATTTTGCCATTGTACAAAATGATCTCTCACCCTATGGTAAGGCGGTTGAACACCGAGATGGTACCCAATCAGTTTATATTCAAGATAATAATAACAATCATGTAGAAATGTTAAAGCTCGGTCAGTAATTCAGTAAAATTTTAGTTGATATGATAAAAGTAATGCAGAAGTGTTCCTATACCAATATCACATATTATTTCCTAAGATAAACTTTCTTGGAAACTGGGTTAGGTTCATATAGATTGAAAAGAGCCATTGAATTTATTATTCTTAAAATTATTTTACTCATAGAGGCTAACTGCCAATGCCACAGTATATATTTACTCACAACGAGCAAGACAACAGCTTTCCCGAGCGTTACCGGGTGGTTGAACTCGACGAAGACGCCCAGTTTTGCGCGAAACGGAAAATTTGACTGGCACCGTCTTGAAGACTGAAGCCATTGAATTTCCAGATCAATTATTAATACGTTATCAATCGAAAGAATCTATAAGAACCGAGATGGTTGACGCGCCTTATTGGAAATTCATTGAACTCCGCTTTAGACCCGCAGAAGCTGAAACAGCTGCAAAAGGTAAACCGCCAGTGTTATAACAGAGATTTTTTGTTATCAAAAAGCTCTCCTAATTGTAAAGAACTGAGAACGTAATTTGTTCTGCTTGATAACATCGGTATTTTTAAAACCACATTGATTGAACGTTTGCAAGCCAAGATGCCTTACGAGCATTTCAATAATGTAACAGCATCTTATCAAAAGAAAGATCCTTACTTCCGTTCACCAATGAGTAAGAAACAGGCAGCCATATTCAAATAGTGCCTTTAGAGTATGGGCTCAGCCAGCATAAATTGCCGATACGGTACCGGAAACCGAAGTGTCATTGAAAAAACTCAGCATTGCTTCATCAGAATCTGAGCAATTAGAACATTAAATGGAGAGAAATAAGTTGGCTGCTGTTCGGTGCGATTGGTCCGTTGCTCGGCGTCGTAACCAGCGCTTTAGGATCAGCAAAGAAATAGTTGAGTTATAGATAACAAAACTTTCAAGTCTGAGAAAGAGAACTGCTATAATGGATGGGTTTTCTCCTCGATATAGAAAACTCAGTCAATCCCATGGAGCCATGATGTTATCAAATCTTTTGTTTGGCCTGCTGACTATGACAATCTGCCTGATGTTGATGTCAGTGTTAATTATTTTAGTTATACACTATTACTCCGTTAATGAATACCTGGTGGAAACTCCATTATTCTGGAAAAGCCTGCTCGTTATCACAGGCGTGATGCTGTTGCTGGTCTTAGGCAATATTATACAAATAGCCATCTGGGCTATGCTGTTCCAGGGGTTAGGAGAGTTTGAACAATTTAGCGAGGCCTTTTATCACTCAGCGGTTAACTTCGCCACACTGGGTTACGGTGATATTATCATGACTGATAAGTATAAACTGCTCGGCCCGCTACAGGCCATAAACGGCGTATTGATGATCGGCGTGTCAACTGCTGTATTGATGGCTGCATTTCAGGATGCAATTAAAAAAACCATTCGAGCCCGGGGTATAAACCTATCCTGAGGGGGATGGTAATAAGTGCTAGTTAGTATGAATGCTTTAAATCACAGGGTTTAATAAGTCTTTCGATAACTATGAAGCCCGCTAAAAATAAATCTGTGCCTGAAATGAAAACTGGCGTGAAATGACATGAATTTCACCACAGAACAGGAACATAATGGCATTTGTATATAAAAAATTCAGTGAAGGAAACATTTAATGACGGTAATGAACCGGCATTTTCAAGGATAAAGAGTTTACAAACATGCCTTTATGGGAGACAAACAGATGATACATTACCGTCAACATAAGTTTTTTTCGAAATTATTTATTGGCATGGGATTGCTATTGACAATCATACTGCCCTTCGGTGTTGTTAACGCAGAGGAATCGACTCACAGTAGCGAGTGGCAATATATCGGAGAAATTTATCTATGGGGGGCCTCAATCTGAGCAACAACGGCCACCGGGAATGATATCGATATCAGTTTCAATGATCTCATTCACAATCTTGATATGGCCTTTATGGGCACTATCGGCGCACACAAAAATAAGTGGACTTTGCTGGCTGATATTATCTATCTGGATGTGTCGGATGATAAGAAAGGTTCGTTCACTTTGCCTGTTGGTTCCGGCATAACTATTGGCACTGAATTGGATGTCAATCTCAAATCCTGGATTGTGCAGCCAATGGTCGGCTACCAGGTTTATGAAAATCAAAAGTCCCGCCTTGATCTGACGGCAGGGGCCCGGTATTTATGGATGGAAACCAACCTTAAGTTAGAAACGACCGATCCCCATGGATCCAGAAAAATTAAAGCTTCTGAAAGTGGTGATAACTGGGATGGTATCGTGGGTGCCAGAGGACAACCGGATCTCTCAGAAAAATGGTTTGCGACGGGCTATCTTGATGTGGGCACCGGACAGAGTGACTATACCTGGCAGGGTCTGGCATCGGTGGGCTATAAGTTTAAAAAAAGTGGATGCTGTCCTGAGTTATCGCTATCTGAAGTGGAAGTTTAATGATAATGATGTCTTCGATGATCTCACCATCGATGGCCCTTTTGCCGGCGTCAGATTCTCCTTTTAAAAATTAATTCCAGTTGAAATGTGGCTTTTTGAATCTACGATATGACTGTTCAAGACACATTTTATTCTACATCAGGTTATGTTAAATGTTACGTGATAAGATGCTAGAAGCTACTTCGTCAATGACTGGGCGCTGAATTATATAATGGTCTTTGATAATAATCACAGTTTTTTGTATCTGTAAATGTTTAAAAAATGAGAAAACGTAATTCGACAGATTGAGAAAAGGTTGAGACTACACCAGGCAGGCTATACATGGCTGGGCACAGTTGCTGCGTCAGCTTCTTGATCAGTTTCACAGCAAAGCAGCAAGCAAAGACTAAAAGCCGCTATGAGGTTAAGTTTCAATATCTGTTGTTTATAGAATAAATGAATAAGAGCTTGCGAGTGATCGAGCATCAACCCACAGCTTTTATATCAAGAATATTTATTGCATACTAAACAACACATATGGAAACCTGAAATAATGAGCATGATTATAAGACACTATTTTTACCTCGTATTCTCAATGCTGGTACTCTCTGGCTGTAACAGTTACGGCGTCATCAACAACGCTCCAATAAAGACAGTAGATGTTGATAGACCCGCCTACTCCTGGAGAGAGTGGACTAAAAGTGACCATAATCATGACATCGATGTGATGCTTAGTTTCTCTGGCGGCGGCACCCGGGCTGCGGCACTGTCCTACGGTGTGCTGCAGGGGCTCAGAGATAGCACGATACAGATTGACGGGAAACCGGTGCGCTTACTCGACCAGGTGGATTACATCAGCTCGGTTTCCGGCGGCAGCTTTACTGCAGCTTACTATGGCCTGCATGGCGATGGGATTTTCGATACCTTCGAAGAGGCGTTCCTGCTGCGCAACGTGGAGAAACACCTGATATGGGGTTTGTTCAACCCCATCGAATGGTTTCGTCCAGGCGGGCGGACAGAGCAGGCCATCCGCTATTACAATGACACCCTCTTTCACGATGCAACCTTCAGTGAAATCAACCTCAAAACAGGGCCGATGATCCTCATTAATGCCTCGGACCTGGGGCGCGGGATGCGTTTCACGTTCATGCAGGAATATTTCAACCTGATCTGCTCCGATATAAACAACTTACCGGTAGCCAAAGCGGTGGCTGCATCATCGGCTGTACCACTGGTTTTCCTGCCCGTGGTGCTTGAGAAATATTCCGACTGCGGCGTGACAGAAACTGATTGGCTGAAGGATGTTAAGGCCCGGGCCAGGGCTGAAAAGGATCCGCTGTTGACCGAAATCATTGATGGAATAGAAAGCTTATTGGCAAAAGATGATCGCCGCTACATCCATCTGGTTGACGGCGGTATTACTGACAATCTCGGGTTACACGCGCTGTATGATATTGTGACGCTGGCTGGTGGTGCCAGTAAATCGGTGCGAAGATTTAACCTGAAACCGCCCAGCCATATCGTGATAATTTCGGTCAACTCCTCCACAGAACCGAAACAGGACATGGACCTGAGTAACAAAGAGCCGTCCATTGCTGAGACGATTGGCGCCATGAGCGATGTGCAGCTGCACCGTTACAATACGGCCACCCTGAAATTGATGAAACGCAGCCTGAATGAGTGGGCTGAAGAGCTTTCCACACCAGAGCACCCGGTCAAGCCCTACTTTATAGATCTTGAGCTGAGCAGTATTCGGACACCCTTTGAAAGGATGGATTATTTAAATCAGATCCCCACCAGCTTTTCGCTGAGTCAGGAAACAGTCGATCATCTGGTCGAAACGGGAAGAGAACTGTTATATGACAATCAGGAGTTTCAGCGGTTACTGACCGACCTGGGCGGCAGTACACAGCCCGAAAACTGATATACAATTGCTTTAGTAAAATTTTACTGACAGGTGTTATCTTCACTGCGTTTAACGAGAACAAGTTATGTTATATAGATTAAAGGGGATGGTTCGTCATACGCTCAGAGCATTGGCCTATAGTGCGCTGGGAGCAACGGTGGTGCTGGTGGTTGGGTTTATCCTCTATCTGAATAGTCGTGAAGATCTCAGTATCTGGCACCAGGCCAGACTCGATGAAGAATTTACCTCCCATTCTGATGTTACAAGTTTCGCAGATTATCTGGCACTCGAGGAGCGGCTTTTCAGGCAGCTGGACGAGCGTGTTTACGCCAGAGTCAAGCCGCAGGAAGGCAGCGATATTAATCGCTACGCAAGAGGCAGTCTGTCTGATCCGCAGCGCTGGACGCCTAACTGGAATCGCAGTTATGAGATGCAGGCAGAATCCGCGCAAGCCTATGTGTTGTTATTGCATGGGATGTCTGATTCGCCTTACAGTCTGCGCCATCTGGCCGAGAGCTTACATGCAGGCGGCGCACACGTGCTGGGACTGCGAATACCTGGTCATGGCACAGCCCCATCTGGCCTGGTTGATGTTGCCTGGCAGGATATGACGGCGGCCGTACGTCTGGCAGTACATCATCTGGCACAACAGGCGAATGGACGCCCGCTTTACCTTGTGGGTTACTCCAATGGCGGTGCACTTGCCGTGCACTATGTGCTGACCGCTTTGGAAGACGAAACACTGCCGCAGATCGCTCGCATGGCCATCCTGTCGCCCGAGATTGGAGTCACCCCAGTGGCGAAGCTGGCCGTCTGGCAAGCGCGGCTGGGACACCTGCTCGGACTGGATAAGCTTGCCTGGAATGACATTCTGCCGGAGTACGATCCTTTTAAATATGGTTCCTTTGCAGTGAATGCCGGTAACGTTGCCTATCAGTTAACCAGTGAAATACAGGATCTTCTCGCTGCTCTGGAAAAGGAGCATAAACTTGATAAAGTACCACCGATTCTAGCCTTTTCTTCCATTGTTGATGCCACGGTGTCTGCTCCAGCTCTGGTTAAAGGACTTTTTATGCGCCTGCCGGCCGGCGGGCATGAATTGGTGCTGTTTGACATTAACCGCAGGGCGGGTCTGGAATCGCTTATGAAATCAAATCCATCTGCAGTTATCCAGACACTGCAGACACGTCCGGAACGAAACTACACCCTGAGCGCAGTGGTGAATAAAAATACCAGCAGTCAGGAAGTCGTCTTGCGTACAAAAAAACCTGGAGAAGCTGCTCCAACCGAATCAAAACTTAATCTGTCCTGGCCCAGAGGGGTTTACTCACTGTCTCATGTTGCTTTGCCATTTCCAGCAGATGATTCTCTTTATGGCGGTCGTCCAGAAGAAAAAACCACGGAACTTCACCTGGGCAACCTCGCACTGCGCGGAGAGCGCGGTGTGCTGCAGATTTCTGCTTCCGATATGCTGCGACTGCGGTGGAACCCCTTCTATCCGTTCATTGAATCAAGAGTACTTAAATTTATCGGCGTAGCAAGAGCACAGGATTCGGAGAAATAATCGTCCAGATATTCAGGTACTTTGGCAGAGAATACTGTCTTGTTTAGACCAAAAGGGTCAGACTCTTTTGCTCTCTTGTAAGAATAATCAGGGTAAGGATAGCCAGCGCCAGAGTATAAACTATTTCCTGGTCTTCAGATTCAATCCATAATTTTTTCCTCTGATCCCAAATACTATTTTATTCTTTGCCAGGGTGTTTGCCCCACTGTATCTGGTCTGTAACGTTTTATTCCTGCATAATCCAACGGTTTAACGCTACCTGGAGCGAAGGACAGGAAATTCAATGGCACTTTTCAATCAATAAATCGAGAAAATGGCACATTTTGCGGTTTAGATTACTGAATGGATGATAGAAAATCCACAAAAAATGATTCAGTAATGTTTTACAAATGTTTCAAGTTAAATTCTTACTAAATTAGCAGGTAATTTTAAGACCACTAAATTACTGATTATATTCAAGTTAGCTATAGGCGCAAGTAGATTAGAACCACCAACCCCCACCTGGTAAATGTGATTCATGCAATCACATCAGACAAAGCGCTTTCAAGATGTTTAAATTGAAATACATATCCTGCATCCATAATTTTTTTGGGGATAACACGCTGTCCTGAAGACAGTAATTCTTCGCCCATCTGTCCCATTAGTAAGCTGACAGCAAACGTCGGCAGGGGAAGAAATGCCGGGCGATTTAATCTTTGACCAAGTTTTGTGGAAAATTCTTTATTGGTTACAGGATTTGGCGCAGTGCCATTGAGCGGTCCGCGAATATCTTTGTGCTGCATGGCATACAGCATAATACCAATTAAATCATCAATATGTACCCACGACATCCATTGATGACCATCGCCTATGGGGCCACCCAAACCCATTTTAAACGGTGGCAGCATTTTGGCTAATGCACCGCCGCCGGCCCCTAACACAATGCCTGTTCTAAGATAGCAGGTTCGGATCCCAAGCATTTCCGCATGACTGGCTTCTCGTTCCCAGTCCATACAAAGTTGTTGGGAAAAGTTATGGTCGTTGTCCTGATGAAACGATTCATCAATGATTTCATCATTGCGAGCACCATAAAAACCGATGGCGGAACCACTAATCATACATTCTGGTTTTTGCTCCAACCGCGCAAGACAGGAAACGAGTGAATGTGTTATTTTGAGTCTGCTGTCACGCAATTGCTGCTTGACCTTATCCGTCCATCTTTTATCCGCAATACCCTGACCCGCAAGGTTGATAACAATATCAAAATTTGCGTTGTCTTCTAATTTATGCAGCTGGTCTATGACTTTTACAGCCTGATTAAATTTTTGTGCCGTTTGTATTGGGCTACGGCTTAACAGCGTAATCTCATTTCCCGTTGCTAGCAACTGAGGAATCAGTCGAGAACCAATAAATCCTGAACCTCCTGTAATTAAAAATTTTTTATTTTTCATTGTCTGCTGTCCCATAAAATTTTACTGAACCGACGCATAAATCAGCATTAAACTCCCGTCCAATCGCCACTAATCCAAGCCGTTTAATTTTATCTGTTCGCAAGGCACGAGTAGTACGATAAGGTTTAATCTGTGCAAAAGGAATTTTTATTGTGTTCCACTGATCCATGGCTTTAAAGCCTGCACGGTAAGATTGCCAGGGAAGCCAAAGGCCGCTGGTGCGTAAATGCAGGTTGTATTGTTCATTATTTCCGGCGACGTCCAGCATGATACCCTCATAAGCCGAAGCATCAAATGATTTATCTGCGTTTAAATCCAGCGCAATCTGTACAAAGCCGCCATTATTTCGGGTAGAAACCTGGCCTTTTATTCTCAGGCATTCGCGTCCAAGATAGCCATCCAATGTCAAACTGCCTGTAGACACGCCGCCCATTACCTGATCGGTAATAAGCCGCCATTCACCTCCCAGGTTTGATACGCTAGAACCTGTGCTGCGGTCATCAATGATCATATCTTTTGCGTTTACATTCATACAACAAAACCAACTCATCAAGGTTGAAATAACAATTACATCAATTCTCATTTATGCTCTCCCTGGAAAATGATGATACACTTTGCAATGCGCTAATTCATTTCAGGCTGTGAGCCTGCGATAAATATCTGACACCTTAACCGGCAACTTTCGCACATCATCAATAATGGTATAGTTAACTGCGCCATACATATGAGGTAAATAATCCTCACCCTCTTTATCGATGGTAATACAAAATGGATGAATACCATCACGTAGGGAGTGAATGACAACTGTTGTGTCTTTTCTCGCCTCAACAAATTCATCCAGATAACATATCCCACCGGCCCTTACTGCAGAAGTAAGCGGACCATCGATCCAGACTGTTTCTCCTCCTCGAACCAGATAACGTCCCAACATATCTGAGGTGGTTAAGTCATCATGGCAGGATACACCAATCAATGGTTTATTTAATCGCCATGCCATAAATTCAACAAAACGCGTTTTTCCACATCCAGTCGGGCCTTTTATTAGAATTGGCAAGCCATTGTTACTCGCGGTATTAAAAATATCAATTTCATTGCCGACAGGCTGATAAAAGGGTTCCTGTTTAATTAAATAATCATCACTATTATAATGCAGCTTTTCCAAATGTATCTCCCCTGTAAACACGCCACGCATGCAGCTGTTATATCAAATCATTACAGCATTATAGTCCGCACTATTAACCTGGCCATAAAATAGCTCTCGCTGAACTATTTTTTATCGCCCTTTAAAAATCAGGCGCAGATATACGAATCTGCTTGATTTTATGAGACTCGCACATTCCTGTAACGTATTATAAACCTGACAACTATTTTTGCCGGGTTTATATATTGCGGTTGTTTCAGGATGTAACAGCAGCGATTATAAATTTTTTTCAATTTCCTGAATGATTTTGTTATTGTATGGGTTGATGCTGCTTCTGTAGCTGCCAACCAGCTCACCGTTACGGTTTATTAAATATTTATGAAAATTCCATTGTGGTGTCTGACCAGATACCTCAGACAGCTTTTTATATAAAGGATCGGCGTTACTGCCTTTAACTCGTGTCTTGGCATACATTGGAAATTCAACGCCGTAGGTTAAGCGACAAAAGTTTTTTATTTTTTGTTCATTTCCGGGTTCCTGATTGCCAAAATCATTGGAAGGAAAGCCGATTACAACCAGACCGCGATCCCTGTATTCGGCATAAAGCTTTTCCAGTTCGTCATACTGATCCGTATACCCACAGCGACTGGCTGTATTAACCACCAGCAGCAACTGTCCCTTGTAAACCTCACAGAATTTATCCTCCTGTTCACTGGCCAGACGGCGCACAAGGTATTCATTTTGCGGGTCGCAGATCTGACTATTTTTACCCGCTGAAAATACCAGTGAAGGAAAAAACATCCCGCTTAGCAGGATACCGATAACAATCAATACACTGCACGAATTTCTTATTATATGCTTTAACATATTTATTCTCCTATACATAACATGAGCATTAACTACAATTGAACGACACATATATCGGTGCTAATAGCGTATAACATTAATCCGGTTATGTTGATCACGAATAATACCGCCAAAATGCACACTCGAATGATTATTTTTCCTATCTTCAAAATACAATTGAATGCTTTCATATACCACTGGGAACGCCAGTTTTTGCCATGCAGGATTTATATAGCCATCCATGGCTATATAAACTTGAACTACAGGGATGTAGTGAATGCCGATTATGCAGGAGCAATTATCTGCCTTCCACAAACACCTGATATCAATAACTTGCGACTTAATAAAAACATGCTGAATAGTTAAAAAATTTTAATATCAGTCGCTTTTGTAAAATAATTCGTATGACTTAGCCATTGCGTTTTCATAACAGTGAAAGCTGAGCGATAATAAGAGAAATAACCACTACCACTGTTAGAGGAATGCGCAGCAGCAGGTACCAGTCTGGTGCATCCTCTTGCTTGACAAAAAAACTATCGATCAGACAGAGTAAAATAAACGTGAATATTAGAATTGAATAGTTCCATATGGGGGATGTCATACTTGAAAACCAGGCGATAAGAGCTGGTATAACACTGACAGCAAGCTGAAATGGCTTTATGCTTTGATCTTTCTGGGCCATAGCCATGCCCCAATGAACGGCTCCCATAAAACTCAAAATAATCGCGGCATAGGAGAGTAACGCCTGGTGTATTTGCTCTAAGTAGATTTCTGGTGCGTTCCATAGTACCACAGCAAGTGTCACAAAAGGTATTAACCCTGCGTAACCAAGATGAGTAACCAAATTCGGTATACGCGCTGTTCTTTCAACTTTTTGGAATATCATTTTTCTCTTTCCACCTAATAGATTAATTTTTTTACCAGAGTAATGTCTCTGATTGATATATTCGCACGTAATTGTGTTAGCAACAGGTAAACTCCGGCCAATTTTCGATGTAAAAACAATACCTCAACAGGCGGCAAGGTTCCATAATTGCTGTTTAGCCGCATTTGCAAAAAACTATGTTGCATGCGTATAGCTAGATCAGATTGTCCAAAATCATAGCTTTGTTTGACTCTCAGAGGTTCGGTTACCATGCGTAACAGCTCAATCAGGTTATTTTTATAACTGCCTGGTTCATTGCCTTGCAGATATCCGATGGTTTCTGCACAACGAATGATATCCATGTTGTCGCCTTCAATACTTGCCTTCATCAGCATTTGATAAAGTTTTATCTGATCCTGCTCGTAATTTCGAGTGGCTCCAAAATCAAGTAATTCAATAACATCAGTCTGACTCTGATAGCGGTAGTTGGCGAAATTGGGATCGGTTTGTACCAGTCCCCACTGAAAAACCTCGTTAAGATTAAGTTCCAGCATATTGCTGGCAATTCTATTCCGCTCTGCACTGGAGCGATGTATAACGGATTCAATCGGCTGACCGCTCATGTAAGTCATAGTCAGAACTTCTTTCCGGGTTAATTCTTGCACAATCTCCGGCACGGCAAATCGTTCATCAGAACCTATATATTGAGCAAATTGATTCAATAAATCAGCTTCTCTTAGATAGTCAGCTTCCGAGTGTAACTGCAGCTTTGCTTCTTCTAGCAGCGGTTTGACATTCAGGTGTTCTGGCAATAATCTAACTATTTTTAATAGCCCGGCAACATTATCCACATCACTGTCAATGCTTTGTTTTATGCCCGGGTATTGAATTTTAATGGCCACTGTACGGCCATCTTTTAATATGGCCTTGTGCACCTGGCCAATTGACGCTGCTGCAATGGGTGTAAAGTTGAATTGCTCGAATTGCTGTTCCCAGCCTTCTCCAAGGGACTTGTTTAATACCTGTGCAATCTGGCCAAGAGGCATAACATGTGCATCATCTCTAAGTTGGGCCAGTACCTGACTGAATTCAGCCGGTAATATTTGTCCACTATCCATGGACATCAGCTGCCCTACTTTCATGGCTGCACCGCGCATTTGCGAAAGTCGATGGCTTACCCGTTTAGCGTTCTCAGGGGTTAGAAGCACATCTTTTAGAGAGGGACGCCGTCCGTTTAAGAGCTGACTTACCCCTTCGTTCAGGGCACCACCGACAATACCTCCGGCAAGTTGACCCATTAAGGATAATCGACCGAGTCGGGATGTTTTCACTCTATTTTCAATAGCCATGCGTACTGCCCCTGTAATATGGTAAATAAATGAGTCATGTCAAAAAACAGGCTTATTTATATTGATGAAAAATATCAATTGATTTGTCTTGTGTAATTTATTATAGTACAAAATATATTTTTGTCTAGGACATTTATTATTTAATTATTGTTTTCTGGATTTTTTACCGAATTGAATGCGTACAAATGAAGCTATGAAAGTACTATTATCAACTCAGCAATAAACAATAATTGTCAGGTTAAAAATACGCCACAGGGAAGTTCAGTCACTGGCAGAATGCCAATCTGAGCCTTTTAAAATCAAACAGATTTGCACTTCTGCGCCAGATTTTAAAGGGCGAGAATAAAATACTTCATGAAGATTTATCTTATTTTCCGGTTAATATCATAAAGCAGAGACTTTTGACAGATGAACGTTTTTATCTCAATGGATAGTTTAATTTTCAGCAACAGCGACAATGAGCATTTTCCAAAATGGCCAGCATCCTTGCTCGTTGAATCGGTTGACACAAAAATTGCTGCTCATGCGTAAATTGCCATCCTCACAGTTTTCTGTATTATGATTGTCTATTGGTATAGCCTTTTCATTAAAGCTATTGTTTACAACCCAAATTTAAAGCAAACATTACCCATGACAAAAACACCTTCCGAAAAAAAAATACCCGTTGGCATTAGCAGCTGCCTGTTGGGAGAAGAAGTTAGATTTGATAGCGGCCATAAAAACAATTCTTACATCACCGGTACTCTGGGCAACTATTTTGAATTCAAATCCTTCTGCCCCGAAGTCTCGATAGGCCTGGGTATTCCCAGAGAACCCATTCGTCTTATTGAAGAAAATAATAAAATTCAATGTGTTGGTACCAGAACAGTGGCCCTCAACGTCACCGCAAAGCTGACTGCATGTGCTGATCAACAAAAACACTGGCACGCCAGAATATACGGCTACATATTGAAAAAAGACTCGCCAAGTTGTGGCATGGAGCGAGTTAAAGTGTATAAAAATAATCACCCTGAACGTTCGGGAAAAGGCCTCTATGCGCAGCAATTAATGAAAAATTTTCCCAATCTGCCGGTTGAAGAGGAAGGCCGCCTGGGGGATCCGGTATTAAGAGAAAATTTCATCAAACGGGTTTTTATTTATGAACGCTGGCATCAGCTGTGTCAAAGCAAATTAACCATCGCTTCTCTGACACGATTTCATGCTCAACATAAATTAATCTTCATGAGTCACGATCAAAACAAAGCCAGAGATTTAGGCAGAAAGCTTTCTGAAATTAGTGCTGCTTCGATTAGTACTTTTGCGCAGCAATACGAAACAGAGTTAATGGAACTGCTCAAAATCAAAGCGACACGAAAAAATAATGTGAATGTATTACAGCATATTCAGGGTTATCTAAAAAACCACCTGGATAAAGAAGATAAAATTGAACTGTGCAGCGTTATAGAACAATACAGACTGGGTTTTTTACCTTTAATAGTTCCAATAACTTTATTAAAGCACCATTTTATGAAACATCCTGATGAGTATATTTCTGATTCATATTTTATAAACCCTCACCCTAAAGAACTCATGTTGTTAAATTCCCTTTAAACTCGGAATGACGATGAAAACACCAGCAACAGTAAATTCTCCATGCATCCGACATTGTGGTCTGAATGAACACGATATTTGTATGGGCTGCTATAGAAGTATTGATGAAATTACAATCTGGGCTTCGATTGATAATCAGGCGCGTTTAAAAATATTACTCAATGCAAAACAAAGAAGATCCTTGGCCAATTAGAAATTTTAGCTGTCCTGAAGTTAGAAACGGATATTAACGAGTCATTAAGGCTTACGAATCAACTTAATCGTTGGCATGGAGGGTTTTGCATAGGCAAGCCGAGATAAAAGTGAGGTTAAATGATAACTATCCAGGCTACACACTGCTACAGTTCCTGCCTGTTCAATATCAACAAAACCATCCTCATGTAAAAATTCGTCTGCAACGTGCACCTGAATGATTTCTCCAATGATCAGCTCAGTTTGATTAATTGAAAGATGATGGTGCTCACGTAATTTCATCCCCATTTTAATGCGGCTTTCTTCAACAAACGGTGCTGCAAAATTTTCCAGCCATAGTTCCTGTAACCCAACAGCTTTGAATTCTGATATGTGTGCTTCATAACGTGCTGATGTTTGGTGTGCCTGTTGATAAATACTTTCATTGATATGATTAATAGTGTAAAACTGAGTATCAAGAATATTTTCCAGTGTATGCCTGGCAACAGAATGAGGGCGAATAATCATAGCCAGTAAAGGTGGATGCGAACCGATATGTACCACTGATGAAATAATAGCAAGATTGCTATTACGCTGATCATCACAGGTACCGATTAAATTCGCACTTTTAAATCCGCTTAGAGAATTGATAAACAGAGCTCTATTACGGCTCTCCAAATTTTCAATATCCTCTGTATTAAATAGCATTGTTCAGTTAAATCCTCTCTTCAAGGCGTTTCTTCAAAATAGTTAAAAACAAAGGATGCTCGGTAATTAATGGGCTGATAGCAATTTGAAAATCCGGGTATTTTTTCATCACCGAGTCACATATCTCTATAATATCACCGCCTTCACCGGCATGACGCCCGGCCAGAAAGAACATTAGAATAACCAGCGCAGAGGTTTCACCTCCATCTGCTTTATGTGTCAGCCAGTCCTTGAGTAAAGCACCGTTAAAATCATATTCCCTGTCTTCACGGCGTTCCATAACAGCCTGTTCTATCTGATAATCAGCTCCGAAATCATCCTGTACTGTTTTAGCAAGATGTTTACGTACTTCAGTGACCCGGGGAACCGGAGAACCATGATCAACCAGAACAATGTTTTTTAATGGCAGATTATTTTTCCCGGCAGTACTCTGGATGTGCTCGTCAATAATACGGGTCAATAATGTTTCACCCTTAGGCAGAGGATAAATCACATTGGCAATATCCAGTTGAAAGTCCCCGAATTGTTGTTTCAGTGTAGCGATTTCATCAGGAACAAAAGAAGTCAGTGCTTTGCTCTTACCAAAAAATAGCGGCAAGAGAATAAAATCACGCTGCCCCTGTTCCAGCTGCTGCGACATAAAAGCATGAAAAATCTGTGCGGGTAAATCATTTAGCCGCTCAGCAGGTATGCGATCCGCGTGTTTTAATGACACAGGATAAACCAGCTGACCAGTTTTCTCACCCAGTTTTTTGGCCAGATGACGTAGCTGCAAAGTTGCTTGCGCTCGCATTGAGCCGTTATCAGTAAGTAATATGATGGGCTTTATCATTGCATTCCTTAATTCTTAAACTAATTTTTTATCTTGAGTGAATCACACCAGTCTTAAACGGTCACTAAATAAAGAAGATCAATCTATGATAGGCACTGCTTTAAAAAGTTTTCAACATGGCGAAGTAACATCATATACTAGCAAAATTCATTCTTTATATAGAATATATGGTATGCTCGCCAAAATTTGTTTATTTACTGCAATTCAATTCGCCTGAATCTTTGAAGACGATTCGACACGCAGCGCTTATCCCAATATACATGGACAGTCATAACACATTCCCAAACCATCATATCGTCATTTTTCATACCAGGTTTCAGTAATAGTATTCTATGCTGTTCATTTAGCAGCTAAAAGATTTTTACATCTTCTTCATTTCTCTGCCTATTTATAGATTAGAGCTAAAGGTTCAGCTTTCCTGAAACTTGAGATTGAATCCATCGACTATGACTTTTTTGAGTTTACTTTTTAAAACAAATAGTTAGTTAAATATTTATACCCTGTTTTAACCTTATCTGAAGATCATACATCTAACTTAATAAATCTGCAATTAAAATATTACGTCATAGACAAATAATTAATTATTTTTTATCTATTTGTTTTTAAATGGTTTTTAATTTCATATCTATATTTTTTTATTTTTAATTCATTTTGTCCTAGACATTTAATTTTTTCTGTTGTATAGTGTATCCAACAGCTCAGAAATGAGCGCTACTTTCAACTCATCGAGGAGAAATACTATGACAGCTTATGAAGAAGAAATTTTGCAGACAGGAAATTTTTATGATCTGGTCATGCAGCAGATAGAATCAGAAAGCAAAGAAATATTCACCTCCTATGTAACCGGTGATGACCTGCATGAAAAAATAAGCAATCCTTTGGTAGAAGGTATTGACGAAGGGTAAAAATAGTTACCTCATAACAATACCTGAATTTTTAAGTATAAATTTCTTTGCCTGCAGACAGGCAAGAATAACCGAATCAATTAAATTGGAGAAACATCATGACTACATTTAAATCAGTTCTTGCTACAACAGCGGTTATAGCAACTTTTTCTTTAAGTTCTGCCCATGCAAACGGTTTTTTTACGGTTGGTACAAAACATATGCCACCAACACAGCCTGTGAGTTTTAACTCTGATGCCCACACAGGAACAACTTTCTGGGATTACTACAATAATGGTCATACTACTACAGTAGACAAATCCAAAAAGATGATTTCATTTGATGACTCAAACCTGGGAAACCCTTACCTGGCTCCTTTATATAATTAAGATGGTAGATTTACAATTTAAAAGGTATTGACGAAGGGTAAAAATAGTTACCTCATAACAATACCTAAATTTTTAAGTATAAATTTCTTTGCCTGCAGACAGGCAAGAATAACCGAATCAATTAAATTGGAGAAACATCATGACTACATTTAAATCAGTTCTTGCTACAACAGCGGTTATAGCAACTTTTTCTTTAAGTTCTGCCCATGCAAACGGTTTTTTTACGGTTGGCACAAAACATATGCCACCAACACAGCCTGTGAGTTTTAACTCTGATGCCCACACAGGAACAACTTTCTGGGATTACTACAATAATGGTCATACTACTACAGCAGACAAATCCAAAAAGATGATTTCATTTGATGACTCAAACCTGGGAAATCCTTACTTGGCTCCTTTGTATAATTAAGATGGTAGATTTACAATCTAATTTGTATAGAATCGTTTAACCGCTTCAATTTTGATAGCGGTTAAACTTTTTATAGTAGTTGTAGATATATTCAATCATGCCAGATAAAATATGCAGATACCAAAAGCAATCCGATAAATTCATTTGAACGATGAAATTAATACTGATGATTTTAAGGAGTTTTGATAAGTGCTGGTATTTGATAAAACAAGATGTAACAAATTGTTTTGGTATTCCAGGTGGAAAGATAGAACAAACAGAAGAAGCGGTTAGTGATGGACTGACTCAGCTTTTAATAAACCGAGCTTCCAGAAATGGAAACCGATGGAGCCAAACACCCTTCTATATTTTATACCGGTCAGCAGCTCGATAAGTTTGTTTGACGAAGCGCAAAGTGCAGGTCACATACAATCGCAATAGATTACATGACTGTGTTTTTGAAATAGTACATGATTAGCATCTATTGATGCATTGCTATAAACCGTAACAACAAACTAAATTTTCTCAAATTCTTGTTGATATCCGAAGCATATTTTGTAAACATCATCACTCGTATCCTCCGGGGTATATCGCTTTATACCGGTTTTGGCATTGAATGATCTGATATTAAGTTCAGAAAATGATTCGGCTTTGACAAGCAAAGTCTCCAAATCTTCGTCCTTTTCATATTGTTCAATCAAGCGAGCTCGCTGTTTCGGTGAAAGAGTAAATTCATCCAGTAATGGGAAATTCGATGTAGTCATGGGTTAAACCCTCTCAGTCAATAATTTTCTGCTAAAGATCCTGTCCACACGGGTAAATCACTTGACAATGTTATACCACGGTTGAAAACGCGAAAACTGTAACGGCAAATGCAATAACTAATAAAGTAAATGCTAAAATCGAAAGTGTACTTAATGAAGATAGCTTATTCATATAGTTATTGCCTTTGTTCTTATTTAATAACAAGATAGCATTGAAAATGGAAACAGGAATTAGAACTATGACTCAATTCGTTTAATTTTTTTAAAAATTTTTTCATTTTAGTGCTGTTGTACACGCATTATGATATGACCTGCTGTTGCTGTTTGAGCTTCAGCTGGTATTTAGATGTAAAAAAACGAAATGAGTAAGAGGTTGAAAGATAAATGTAACTATTCAGCGTATTTTAGATTTATACGTAAGTTCTTGATATCAGGTGTTTGCGTATGGCAGATAATTGCTCCTGTATAATCTGCATTCCCTTCATGACCACCATGGATGCTGGAAATGCATGCGAGAGGCAGGAGCCGAAGTCGTCCCTGCAGGTCAAGTGTATGTGGCATGGATGCCACATTCAAGCCTACGACATACATGGAAGTATAAGTGCCGTGGGAGGCAGGAAGCCGGGAACGACCATGGACGTATTTACGGCGTCTTCCGGGCAGGTAATAGCTCCATGCATAACCTGCATTTCCCACATCCATGTGGGTCAGCAAATTCCTGATGCCAAGGACGTTTTCAAAATTACGCTGAATAGTTACAGATAAATAAGAATAATTGATTTCTATAAATTATTGGACCCGTTTGAAAAGTGTCATATCCCAAAGCCGGAATTTTTACTTGGTTCAGAATTTCAATAGTTAAAGGCAATCTGTATGACATCTTCGCAATCTGAATTGAATTCATTATAGAGATCACTACCGTTATTTGTGCATTTGTAACCATTTCATCTACTGCTTTTTAAAAAAATAATAGTTTATCTAACCTATGCACTATACTTATTATTATTTTCTATTATTATTCATAACTGGTATCCATTCGTTTTTAGTTGGACATTTGTTGCACAGGGATGTGCTGCATTTTTAATGATGACAAATCATTAAAAATGCAGCAAAAGAAAAATCACACAGTTTCTTTTGCGTTCCATAATATAGCCACAATAGCTATTTATGGATGAAAATAAATATGAGTCTCAGTTCTGTGATGAATTATTTAACCTTATTTCGCAAGAGTTTAAACCAAGTTAACAGTGGAGTGTCACATGGTTGTAAAGAAAAAAGCCGCAAGCAAAAAAAAAGTTGCCGTTAAAAAGTTTGCTGTAAAAAAAACAGCCGCAAAAAAAGTCATCAAGAAAAAAGTTGCGGCAAAAAAATCTGTTAGTAAACAAGCTGCCCCGAAATCTGCAGCAGCTATCACGGAAAAATTTTCCAAATCTCAAATTATCAATGAAATAGCAGAAAAAACCACTCTCAATAAAAAGGAGGTCGCTGAAGTATTATCTGAACTGGACGTACTGATTGAGCGTCACCTGAAAAAACGTTCCTGCGGAGAGTTTTTACTCCCGGGACTGCTAAAAATTGTGGCTGTTAAAAAACCCTCGGTTAAAAAACGCAAAGGCAGAAATCCGTTCACCGGCGAAGAAATGGAGTTCAAAGCCAAACCGGCTAGCAGGATAGTGAAAGTCCGGGCGCTGAAAAAACTTAAGGAAATGGCGCTCAAATAACTTAAGTTGCGGGAATAAACTTGCCTGTCTGAAAGGTGATGAGATTCCCGTTCCCGCAGAAAAGACCCTGTTCCTGAATCAGCTGATGGAATTCTCTGATCTCATATCAGCAAATTATTCTGACTCCCGCTTTATCAAAATCAGTCGGGCAGTCTTTACCTATAATGAAACAGCTGGAGAATATCAACTGTAAAAAACAGGTATAGACGATTTCAGAAAGGGAGGCATTCACCTCCCTTTTTGTACCATCAGCGCCATAGCATCGCTAACTATCGAGTTTGAAAGACACCTGAATTCGGGAACGGTACTTGTCAACCTGGCCGTCTTTTATGGTCACGTCGAGTTTCATAATTTCGCCAATTCGGAGATCTCGCAGGCCTTTTCCAGCGCGTTTAATGGCTTTAGCAGTTGCTTCCTCCCAGGATTTACTGCTGACTCCAACAATCTCGATCACTTTATAAACATTTTCATTTGACATTCTGAATTCTCCTGAATTCTCATCGGTTTAAGACCGATAGGTATGAAGAAGCGATCAGGCCTGAGCCTGAACACTAGTCGTTTAGTTAGAAAGACTGGACCGAAGATTATTGCCCAGTCCATTCAGGTGTTATTTTTTCCATAAAAGTTCGGGGTTTCTTTAGCATCATCACGCTAAAGCATCACGTTAAATAAACCCACAACAAAGGTCCTTTCCCCTCTACTGGCAACAAAAACTGAACAGCCATTACCTGGAGAGTGATACTTCAATATTATTGAAGTACAAAAAACGCTTACATTGAAACTACGTGCGTTAAGTTAAGAAACTTAAATTTCAGTATAGTAACAATTATTCATGAATCAAGAAATTCCTCAGAAAGTCTGTAAAACATCCCAAAAACGCAGGGTGGGAGCGCTTTCTTAATAATTGATAGACTGTTTTTCGTTTTGCATTTATCACAACCAATACTTCCCCTGAATAATCAACCTCGAGCTCAGAAAAGTCTGTATTATTGAGAAAAATTCAGTGTGTCACGGATAGCAGGTGATTAAAACCGGCATTGGTCGTATCGAACAATTAACTTTATAGAATTAGTCTGCGGTAAAACTACTTCATAGTTTTTCATTTTGCTCGAGGAACTACGATCTTCCAGGACAGAAAAATATTATCCATAGTCTCAGTTTTTAAAATTTTCTCTTTGATATTTTCATACAGGCGGTTTAGTCAATTTAATTCGAGGTTTGATGCTAATATGATCAGAATAATATCTGATATATGACAGTAATTTGCGGAATCTCGGCGTCAATGTAGGCCATTTAATGTAACTCATGTGATAGTATGAGAGTATCGAAATGGAAATGCTCTGCCAATGTATTGTGCAAATGATCGATAATGAAGTTTGTCAACTCAGGGGCTACACCTGAAACTAAAAGTTGATGGCGGCATGCTTGTAACTGGGCATGTGCACATGATTTTATCGCACCACCTTCATAATTGCAGGTTTCGAGAGTTCCAATAAGTGCCAACAGAAGCTTATTGTATAATTCTGTTATACCAGCCTCAACTTCGTGGTTTTGAAATTTATATAGTAAATCCATTTTTTAATTTCCTTATTAAAATAAATGTTGTAGAGCTCAAGCAAACCAGCCACATTTATATTTTCTATGACATCAAGCATTTGAACAGCTCGAGTACCAGCCACTTACAGCAATCTTAAATATTTTCTTTGACACGATCACGGGCATTATCTTTCAGTACAATTAATACATTTTAACAGCTAAAGCCAAGTAATTTATGATATGCAATGCTATAGCTGATTCCAGTCTCAGCAAACAAGTGATTTACCTTGCGACGGATATCATGTTGTTCTTTGAACAGATACTTTATGTTAACGTGCTCTTCCAGTTTAAGTGTGATTTTGTTATCTATTTTGAATTTTTCTATTCGCCAAACCGCCTTATTTATGTTTTTAATGATCCATTTCACATCTTCAATAGCTTACGGAGCAATCAATCGATGAGCTTCGATTGCAGATTTGGCAATGCAACTATGCCAGTAAAAACTATGCCAGTATAAGCGTAGCCACAAAACCAGGTATGTTTAAGACCGATTAGATGAAACAGGGTAAATCTGACAGGGTAGATAAAATTTAAAAATAAAATTCTAAAAAGAATAGTACTCTAAGGACTGGATATCCATATTTTAGAACAGGGAATGTTCAAATACCTGTTACGCCCTCCTTTGCCTCAAATTAAGCCTCTCGATTTTTTGATAATTATCTGAAATATAGAGTTAAATCATCGTTGTCGTAAGACAGAGGAATTGATCATTCTATTGTCTGTATAAGAATCCCTGTTAGTACAACAAAGATGACAGAATAAGTTTCTAATGCGATTTTATGGTTATGTTGGCTTAAAAATTAAATTATTAGCTCTAAAAATACACTAGAAATTTAATAAATTTTGTTTATTTGATATTCAAGTCACAAATAGTTTTCTTTAATCGGTTGCAGATTGTTATACACAATACCTGTGGATAACTTTGTGGATAAACAATGTAAAAACTTCTCATATCTTGGTATATATAGCTTTATGACACTTTGATTACAAAATAGACACAGAAATACATTAAAAATAAATCCATTTAATTCAGTCACATACCGATTGTTTTAAAAATAAAAATAAACTTATATGATTATCCATTTATTTTATAATGTTTTTTTGAAACACAAATACAAATTGTTAAAAAAATGTTCTTTTTAGTAAAAACAGAGCACTTAATTAGAATTTGAGCAGATAAAAACTGTAATTAAGTTTATAAATATCCATTCGTGCAAGTATTTTCCTTAGTTCATTATAAAAAACAACTTAGTTCTCCTTTTAAGAGAACTGAATCTGCTTGAAACAACAGAAAAGTTAAACATCAAACTTTACTCATTTCTTATTATTATGATAAAAATGGTGATATTTGGATGGGGTTTTGAATTGACTAAACTGAACTAGAGGGTTTTCGAAAATTTATGGTTCATCATCCTAAAAAAATCAGTTAAACCTACTGCGAGCGTCTAATACACTGAATCTTCAAGACTTTCCAGAACATTTTGAACTCACCCGTAGGGTGGCTACGAATAAGTTCAAAATAACCTGTAAATTATTGAATCTTCAGCACCTTAATCGCTCTCGCTACGATTGAACTGATTATTTTAGGATCATAGAAATGCAGCATTGAGTCTCTACCAAAGTCGCCAGAAGAAATAATTCAGGAGCAAGCGATAAAAGAAAACAAAGAAAAGCTGTAAGAGAGTGATACGTTCTTAGATTATTAATTTTAGAAATACCTATAGCGTAAATAAAAGTGATTTAGTACTTCGACCCAAAGCAATGGTATGAACTTCTCTTCACCCTAAACCGGTTGTAATGTGCTGTATCTCGTCTCCACTAGTTGAACATTTTTAGTCGTTTGACAAGAGATAGTATTAGCTTTGACGGGCTACTTGTTAGAATATGAGTCACAGTAGCCGTTAAAAAGACTATTAAACAAGTTTTTCATTTATCAATTCCAGCCAGTGTTTGACCGGCACTTGTGCTTTGCTCGCTATATGCATCTGACAGCCAATATTACCCGTGGCAATCAGATCCGGTTGTTCACTTTGTAAAGCCGATAATTTATTGTCAAGTAATTGCTGCGATAATTTGGGCTGTAAGATGGAATAAGTACCTGCCGAGCCACAGCATAAATGTGAGTCCTCCACATGCGTGAGCGTGAAGCCCGCATGCTGTAGAATCTGTTCTACCACTCCGGTAATTTTCTGCCCGTGTTGCAGGGTGCAGGGACTATGAAATGCCACTTTGCTTGCCGATTGTTTTGTGGTGATTGCGGCTAGATTTTCTTTGTGCAATATTTCACTGATGTCTTTGGCTAGTGCGCTAACTCGTCTGGCTTTGTCTACATAGTCTTTGTCCTGCTTCAGTAGTTCAGCGTAATCCTTAACCACTGTGCCGCAACCGCTGGCAGTGATGACTATGGCTTCAACGCCCTGTTCGATATGTGGCCACCAGGCATCAATATTACGGCGCATGAAATCCAGTCCTTCTTCAGCCGCCGATAAATGATGACTCACTGCGCCACAACAACCTGCCTTCGGCGCGGTAATTAATTCAATATCAAGTTTCTGCAAAATGCGGGTTGCTATTTGATTGGTTTGCGGTGTCACCACCGATTGTACGCAGCCCTGCAAAACCAGCATTTTACGTGTTTTTGTAATAACTGATGTGTTCTCCGATGACTGCGGTATCGGTAGTTTTCGTTTCATGGTCGCGGGTAGAATAGGACGCAATAATAAACCGAGTTTATAGACTAGGGCAAAACGTCGTGGATAAGGCAAAATTTTACGTAACAGTTTTCGTGAAATGCGTTGCGGCAAATTGCGCGGCACCTGTTCATCAACAATCTCACGACCTATCTCTACCAGCCGGCCATAACGCACACCGGAAGGACAGGTGGTTTCACAGGAACGACAGGTTAAACAACGATCCAGGTGGGTTTGTGTCCGGCTACTTATTTCATTCCCTTCCAGTACCTGTTTGATGAGATAAATTCGGCCACGAGGCCCATCGAGTTCATCACCCAACAACTGGTACGTCGGACAGGTCGCCGTGCAAAAACCACAATGCACACAGGAACGCAAAATAGATTCTGCATCCTCGAAATGAGGGTTTGTTAAAAATTTATTACTGATCGTGGTCTGCATGGGAGATTACAGCTCCGGGTAAAGTTTACCGGGGTTTAAAATATTATGCGGGTCGAACGCCTGTTTTAAATTTTTATGAATGCGCATCATTCCTGGCGTTAAGGGCTGAAAAATAATCAACTGGTCAGTGTGCCGAAATAAACTCGCATGACCTTCAATCTCAGCAATAGCTGCTTGAATCACTTGTGCAGGCGCATCACTTTTTAGCCAGCGTAAGGCACCGCCCCATTCATATAGAAAATCATCTTCATCAGTATATTCTGCAAGCACAGACTGGATGTCCGACGCCAGTGACAATCGCCACAACGGTTTTTCAGTGTTAAAAAAATCCAGCTGCTGTTCTTTCAGATCCTGCCAGTATTGATCTGCATTTTCCATGGCATCACCGCCAATATGATTGACAGCAGCATTAACGGCTTTGGTTGCGCCCGAAAGGCGAACCCGCAGAACCGAATCGTGAAAACTGGTGGCGGATATGGGCAAGGGTGTTTGCGACCAGGCATGCATTTTATCGATAGCTTCAACAGTCGAACAATGAAACAGTTGCGTGGTTTCTGTTTCAGCTTTAGGCAATACTTTTAATGACACTTCCAGCAACACGCCTAAAGTCCCCACGGCACCCGCCATCAAGCGGGAGACATCATAACCGGCGACATTTTTCATTACCTCGCCACCAAATGTCAGTATCTCACCCTTACCATTAATTATTTTGCAGCCCAAAAGATAATCACGCGCGGCACCGGCATAAGCACGACGTGGGCCGGATAAATTACAGGCGATGGTACCACCAATGGTTGCCTTGTCGCTAAAGGCCGGCGGTTCAAACGGCAGCATCTGGCCGTTATTTTTGAGCAATGTTTCAATTTCTTTTAAAGGAGTGCCTGCACGAACTGTAATCACCAGCTCTGTCGGCTCATAAGTGAGTACGCCGCGATGCTCGGCTACAGACAAGATTTCTGCTGAAACAGCACAACCATAAAATGCTTTGCTATTACCACCAACAATGCGTAACGCAGCCCCTTCTGTATAGGCAAGCTTTATTTGTTGCTGTAATTGCAGACTTATATCAGCGTTCATTTTTGCTTCCAGAATAGTTTCTTTGCTTTTTAGAACCTGCCCCATTAAAACCTTTCCAGTTCAGGGAACGGTAATTCACCTTTATGCACATGCATGGCACCAAACTCGGCGCAGCGATGCAATGTCGGTACTGCTTTGCCAGGATTCAACAAACCCACTGGATCAAATGCCGCTTTCACCGCATGAAACTGAGTCAGTTCAAGACGATTAAACTGCACACACATCTGGTTGATTTTTTCCATACCAACACCGTGTTCGCCGGTAATGGTTCCTCCCACTTCAACACATAACTCCAGAATCTTTCCACCAAATTCTTCGGTGCGCTCCAGCTCTCCCGGAATATTCGCATCATATAAAATAAGAGGATGTAAGTTACCATCACCGGCGTGAAAAACATTTGCCACGCGCAAATCATATTCTTTAGATAATTCCGCCATGGCCTTCAGCACACGAGGTAATTGTTTGCGGGGGATGGTGCCATCCATACAATAATAATCAGGCGACAATCGGCCCACCGCTGGAAAGGCGGCCTTGCGTCCTTTCCAGAAAGTGAGTCGCTCGGCTTCATCTTTTGCCGTGCGTACTTCTGTTGCGCCGCTATGTTGTAAAACTTCGCGCACTTTCGATACATGCTCCGACACCTCTTCATTGGTGCCGTCAAGTTCGCACAGTAAAATCGCCTCGGCGTCCAGTGGATAACCGGCATGCACAAAATCTTCGGCCGCGCTGATCGCCAGCCGATCCATCATTTCCAGTCCGGCGGGAATTATACCTGCGGCAATAATATTACCCACAGCCTCACCGGCTTTAACCACATCATTAAATGCCGCCATTAAAACTTGAGCACGTTCTGGTTTGGGCAGCAACTTAACAGTGACCTCAACAATCACCCCGAGCATGCCTTCGGAACCGGTCATCAAAGCCAGCAGATCGTAACCGCCACTGTCCAGACCACTGCCGCCTATCGTCAGTAACTCGCCTTCTATGGTGATAATTTTTAGCTGCTGAATATTATGCACCGTTAAACCGTATTTCAGGCAGTGCACACCTCCGGAATTTTCGGCTACATTACCGCCGATAGTGCAGGCAATTTGAGAGGAAGGATCCGGTGCGTAATACAGGCCGAATTGATCCACAGCCTGAGAAATGGCGAGATTACGTACCCCGGGCTGAACGCGTGCAATACGACGCCTCGGATCAATATGAAGTATATTTTTAAATTTGGCCAGGCTGAGTAACACGCCCTGCTCATGCGGCAGCGCACCACCCGAGAGCCCAGTACCCGCACCACGCGCTACTACAGGAACATGATTCTGGCAGCATAGAGCCAATATATTTTGAACCTGTTCGATAGTTTCCGGCAACACCACCACTAGTGGTACTAAGCGATACGCCGACAAACCATCACACTCATAAGGCTTGAGGTCTTCCTCTTCAGATAAAACCGACTCACTGGAAACGATTTCGCCTAATGCATCGATGAGTTCAGCCGGACTTTATCTTCGATTCAACTTTTTCAGCAGGTTGCATAACTTTTTCACTTCGTTACGGTTATAAGAATAAGTGTTTAATTCACTGGTTTCATTCGCTGGTACACCTTAGTCAGTGCCTGATCGTCACCCACATTACCGGGAAAAATAACCACCGGCATCTCAGGATAACGCGGATGATTTTCCGGACAGCGCACCACGGAACATCCCGCAAGAATTTGCCCAACCACCCGTGAAGTACGTAAGGCCAGACCATCACTCAACACATCGTTCGAGGTAATGCCACCCTTGCTGATCAAAAAGCCTGTGCTTGCCGGCAGGTTTCTCACCACATCCATTAAAAAAGCAGATACCTGTTCACCAAAGGCCAGTCGGGTTTGCTGATCATCGAACTGTAACTCAGTGCGACTGGTATAGATCACCGGTGTGATATTGTTTGCATGACACTCTTCTGCATTAGCAATGATGTCTGCGAGTAACTGATCACGCTGGACGGCAATTTTTGCGACATCAATTTCAATACCTCGTATACCTTCCTGCTGCAATAGATGACTTAACTGTTGCGTAGTCTTTTTTACATGTGAACCGACAATTACCGCCCCGGCCCTGTCATCACGAACATACTCACGCATTTTTTCTGCCGCGACCGGTTGTGCCGGCAATTGCGACAGTGCCGTTAACAGGCTGGCGGCACTGCGAAACAGAAAACGTTTACCTTCTCCTGCGGCCTGCATCAACTGGGTACAGAAATGATTAAGATCATCCTGAGTCTCTCCATCCACCACACAACATTGATTAGCTTTCAGTGCCAGCAAACGCGACAATGAATCACCGCGAACATCCTGCAAAACGAAACGTTCAACCTGTGATGCCTTGATACGACCAGCGGTTTTTTCCTCAACATAATCGGGCAGATAACTGTGTGAGTAACCAAACACCGAGTCACGAGCAAACTCTGTTTGATGCACCGGTGCGGGTTTACCATCAATCACCAGATAATGGATACTGTCGATGGTAATACGTCCGCCTTCAAAAAAGGCGGGAACCATAAAATGTGCATCAAACGGCCCCAACACTTCGGCGATGATATCCGTTTCTACCGGATAGTGACCCCGCAAAGTTGAATCGGATCGACTGACCAGCAGGGGGTTAATGTTATTACCCTCTGCCGCCAGTTGTTCCAGTGCCGTGCGTAAATTAATACAAACTTCACGGGTTAAATCAGCCGCATCAGTTGCACTCATACCCCGCGTGTTAGTGAGCACAAAAAACAAAGGCGCCGTATCCGTTAAGCCCTGCTTTAATGTTTCCACATCCCAGCGGGTCAACAACAGACAGCTGTGAACGGTCTGCGAACCCGTTGGATCATCATCAAGCACGATGATTTTTGTTTTACTCATCGAGTCATACTCCGTTTATTTCGCTGTTTAATTCAATGGTGCGAAATGAACTAGGCCACTTTTTTGCTGGCTAAAAAACCTTCGATGCATGACAACATTGCATCGGCAGTAATGCCATTGAAAGCCATGATCTCTGCAGGTGATGCAGTTGTTTCACCACGTTTCCAGCAGAAGGTATCGCGTTTTGATGCACGGGTGCGAAGCAGAACGGGCTCCAGTGCTGCACTCGGCCCACCACTTACCGCCAGTAATGCATCACCATCAAACAATGCATTAAACTGCTTATCGCCCATAAACTTATTATCTGGTTGTGAAACCGTGTTCCAGGCAATATCTGTCGGACGATACAGGCGGCGAGGATTAACAACGGCAACAATACGTACTTTGTAACCTTCACTTTCCAGTTTGTCTTTGGCTTCAAATACTGGCAGGAAGATCATGTCACCCGTTACCGCAAACACCACCGTACCTTTACTACCCGACTCAGATTCGTAAATAGTAGCCGCACCTTCCTCCACAGCCTGGCGTGATTCTTCCAGCGTCATGTATACCGGTAAAGGACTTTTCGACGCAATAATCACCATGCTCTTGTTATAACTGGCTGTGGCATATTCATAAGCCACCTGGATGCTATTCGCATCACAGGGGAACAGTGGATAAGAATTACCATTGCGCATCATTGCCGCAAAATAGTTTTCAATTTCAGGGCGTTGATGTGTCCAGCCATTTCGACCCTGCTCTAATGCACCCGCAGTAAACATACAGACCAGTGATGGCGTTTTACGACGCAGCTCTGCCATGGCCTGAGCTACAGTTTGCATAATCGGCCAGCCGTTGATAGCAAAAGACTCGTACGATAACCAGATAGAGCGCGAACCGAATAATGCCAATCCTGCTGCAAAACCGGCACAGGCATCTTCATTTAAAGGTTCATACACCTGACCGTTAGGTTCCTGATTGTAAAGAGGATCCTGGGTCGGGTGGCGAATTTTTAATGCATCGTTAATATTTTTCATTGCAGAGGCTTCGTTACCATCCGCATTGGTTACGACATAGCGCGCATCTGATTGTCCCACTTGCCCAACCAGCTCGCCCATGGCGGTGGAAGGTACAGCCTGTTCACCTTTCGCAAACTCATTCATGTTCAGTTCTGGTAAAAGGGTAAATTCCAGTTCGCCTTCAGTAACCACAGTTTTTGCTGCAGGACCACCACCGGCACGGCGTAAATTATCACGTACCAGTTGCCAGGCTTCTGCAGGCAATGCACGACGCTTCAAACCATCAATAATATGTGGCTGATCCAGTGTATCAGCAGGATATAAATTGTGTGATTTGGCGCCAACGGTATGTACACCGGTACCTTTTAATTGCTTGATTATGAAAGCCGTCAACTTGCCACCCATGGCCGATTTCGCTGCCGCATCAACACCTTGTAAAACGGCTTTCGTAAACGCTAAACGCTGTGCTAATGAAAAATAACTGCTGTCGACATAAGCACCTTGCTGATCACTATCATCAAAGTCTTTGGCATCAATCAGAATGACTTCTTCAAATCCGTGACCTGTCCAGTATTCGATCATTTGCGTATTGTCATGCAGCGAAACCATGGAATGATGTTCCTGCGAATAACCATTCCAGATCAGGCACGGTAAAAAGTTGGTGACTTCCGGATAAGCCGTATGGAAGTGCATCATCGAATTAAGGACATAAGGTTCACCCATGCCGCCATCGCCGATGGTGACCGGAAATAATTTATCGCGATGCAAATAAGCACCGGCCATGGCAAAGTGCTGACCCTGGCCCAGTGGACCAGCCGGTGCCAATAAACCTGGAATCGCACCAGACAGATGACCTAACAAACCGTGTTGCTCTCGGAAGCGCAGCATCATATCATCCAGGTTATTAATACCCATGTCTTCCAGTGAACTGTCCAGGAACATCGAAGAATAAAAACCAGGGGCATGATGACCGACTTCAGTCACAATATTGGTATGACCCAGCATCATCAATGAGGCATGGGCTTCAGCGCTGGAGGCAAAACCGCCAGGATGACCACTGCCCTTGGAGCCCGTAACCTGAAGCGTAAGATATCGCAAGGCATCGGCTGCCAGTAAAGTCTGATAAACACTGTCATCATCAGCACTGTTATCAATGGCACTCTGGCCTTCAGCAATGACTGCCTGAGCAGCATGCTTGTCGAAATCAGGCCACTTCTCACCGAAGTGTTGAATGCCCTGACAAAAATCTGGAATATTTGAATTATTGCTGCTCATGGGGAGATCCTCGTTACACTTAATCTGCTCTATTTTTCATAATACAATTAGTATTCTACATTATGAAATATAGAAAACCTAAAAAAGCGGTGCTAATTGTTCCACCGCTACATTTAATGCTTGTACAAACCTTAACTCATACTTTATAATTTTACAATACATAATCGTTTTCACAATATGAAATATTGGAGTATCATGTCATCAATACAAGTCATCGATCGTTGTGCCAGCTTGCTAGACGCTATTAGCCAATATGAAGATCCCGTTAGTCTAAAAATACTGTCTGCCGATAGCGGCCTGCATCCATCGACCGCTTTTCGTATTCTATCCTCTTTAATAGCCGCCGGTTTTGTAGACAAGGATACCGCTGGACATTATATGCTTGGTAATAAGCTGGTACGCCTGGCAAGCAAAGTCCACCGAGGCGTTGACCTTAGGGAACATGCACTGGACATTATGGAAGCACTGCGTGATGAAATTGGTGAAACCGTTAATCTCACTGTGCGTGAAGGTGATGAAGTCATCTATATCGAACGTGTCACACCCAAGCGCATGATGCGCGTCGAACAGGTCATCGGCAGTCGCGCCCCCTTACACGTCACCGCGGTGGGTAAGCTGATGCTGGCTGAACTGGGGGAGCATTTTATTCACGCTTACGCCAGTCGCACCAGACTTAAATCCTATACTCCACATACCATCACCACTGAACCTGATCTACGCAATGTTACTCAGCAGTTACATAGCCAGGGTTTTGCGTATGATAATGAAGAAGCAGAAGAAGGTGTCGGCTGCATTGGCGTCCTAATTTATGACAACAGTCATCAGGTAGTTGCCGGCTTATCTATATCCGCGCCCATAGAGCGCCGCAAGGACGAATGGGTAAAACTGGTGAAAGATGCGGGCCAGAAAATTTCTGAACGACTCGGTGCATAATTCAGAAAATACATTTACAAACAAAGATACACACGTTTTCTCCGAGCCAATATTCTTTCGAGTTCGTAGATCAACAACCTCTCACTCTGCGGCTGACTGTTGCCTGCAGATTACATACCAACGAAAATATCAGGAACTGTCTCTGCAATCGACCGCTATTCGGTTCTGGCAGACACCACCTGGTTGATGAACGCGATAACACCGTCCATATCGTAACGTGCGAGAAGATTCTTCAGTTCATCTGCCAGACACTGCGCGCCAGGCCCGAGTGCTTTCAGCTCGACAATCAAGGTCTCTATTTCCGTCAGGGCGTTAATCCTGGCAGCGGAAAGTAGGCGTTCGCGCAGGTCGTCGGGAAGATCGATTTCACCCGGTGCATCGACACACGGCACGGTTCCCTCGATCATCTCGACGGCAGCTTCCTGTTCGAACTCAACGCTCAGGTGACTGACCATGCAATCGCAAACCTTGTCAAACAAGAAGGGTTTGCCGATAAAATCGTCAAACCCCGCATCCAGATAAAAGGAACGCTGGCGCAGCAGACCGGATGCCGTGATCGCAACACAGACAATAGCCTCGGCTGGCCAGCGTTCACGCAGCTGCCGCACGGCGGTGAATCCGTCCATCACGGGCATGCGCACATCCATAAAGACGATGTCAGGGATCTGTTCAGCGATGCACTGCAGCGCCTCGCTCCCGCTGTTAGCCATGGTCACCTCGACGCCGGCCCGTTCCAGGAGCCCGCTGAGTACTTCGCGATTATCCTCGACATCATCGACGACCAGGGCACGGACCCGGTATGGCTCGGCCAGTCGGCACAACCGGCCAGTTTGTCCACGCTTCGATATCAATTCACCCTCGGCCGGTGGCAATTCCAGCTCAAAGCGAAAACAGCTTCCCTCGCCCGGGGTCGACTCCAGGCTCAATGAGCCACCCATGAGCTCGATATGACGCCTGGTGATTGCCAGTCCCAGGCCAGTCCCGCCCTTGGCCTCACCCTCTTCAGCCTGCTGGAAGGGTTCGAAAATACGTTGTTGCGCGTCTTGGTTTATGCCAGGGCCGGTATCCAGGACGCTGAATGTATATCGCCGACCGCTCTGTTGTAGCGTGAGACCAACCTGTCCCCGATCGGTGAATTTAACCGAATTGCCCAACAGATTAATCAGTATCTGGCGCAGCTTTCGGTCATCGGCATGGACCGCACGCTCTCCGATCCGTACGTCCGCCTGCCAAAGCAGCCCCTTCTGCTCGCAGCGTATAGCAAACATATCGGAAACATCCTCCGTCAGGTCATCGAGATCAAAATCCCTGGCATCCAGTTCCATGGCGCCTGCCTCGATCTTGGACAGGTCAAGGACATCGTCGATGAGACTGATCAGGTGGTTGCCCGCCGAGTGGATTGCCCTCAGCGGGCGGCGGTAATTCTCAGGTAATTTCGGATCGTTCTCGATCAGCTGTGTGTAGCCCAGCACCGCATTCATCGGGGTGCGGATTTCATGAGAGATGTTTGCCAGAAACTGCGACTTTGCGTGGCTTGCGCTCTCGGCCTGTTCCTTCGCGATCCGCAACGACTGCTCCGCAGATTTGCGCGCAGTAATGTCGCGAATAATGCCAACAAAGACCTGCTGCCCACCAGGGCGTGCCTCACCAACGGACAGCTCCATCGGAAAGGTCGTGCCATCCTTGCGCCTGCCCTCCACCTCACGGCCGATGCCGATAATGCGTTTGTTCCCTGTCGCGCGGTAACGATGCAGATATTCATCGTGTTCCTCCCGATATGGAGGCGGCATCAGCATCTTGACGTTCTGGCCAATAACCTCGTCAGACAGGTATCCGAACAACTTTTCGCAGGCTGGATTGTATTCCTGTACGGTGCCGTTGGCATCGATGATCATGACTCCATCTACTGCAGTGCCCACCAATACGCGCAGGCGCTGTTCACGATCCTCAAGCGATCGCGAAGATGCCCGATAACGCAACACCAGGTAGGCAGTAACCCACAACACGGCTGCTTCAAGACTGACATTTAGCAACAAGGCCGTCGTATCGACGCGCTGGGAGGAGTAGAGGTAGCCGATCACGATTAGCAGCGTACCCACCGCGGCCAGCACCATCGGCGCACGCCGCCAGGGCAACCAGTAACTGACAGAAATAAGTACCACATAGGGTATGCCATGAATGACCCCCGCGGGCAGGTTGAGATCCAGCACGAGCATAATCAGCAGCACTGCTGCGATCAGCAGCAACATGAAAACCTTGTGAATCTTACCCATCCGTAACCTCTGGATTCTATCAGTTATCAATACGCAAACCGCTCGCTGTTCCAGGGAGTATATCGTCCACCTTAAACTACCCACACTCCAGCGATACAGGATTTAATGAGAAAATAGCGGTGATTGACTGTGCCCGCTTCTCTCAGTGACTTCAGTTTGCTAAGCTATACTTGTTACATAACAACCTTACTATAGCAGAAAAAGGGGACCAACACCATGCTCGATGATACCAAAGCGACCCAGGCAAAACTCCTGATCGTGGATGACAAAGCCGTCAACCTCGACCTGTTGCGGGAAATGCTAACACCGCTCGATCACCAGATCTTCTTCGCCACCAGCGGGGCAAAAGCCCTGGAGATCGCAACATCCGTCCAGCCAGACCTGGTGCTGTTGGACGTGATGATGCCCGAAATGGATGGTTTCGATACATGCCGCCGATTCAAACAGGACGAGGCACTGAGGGAGATCCCGATCATCTTCGTCACCGCCAGGACCGATGTCGAAGATCTGACCCGGGGATTCGACGCCGGTGCCGTTGATTACATCACCAAACCTGTCAAACAGCCCGAGGTGCACGCGCGTGTCACGACACACCTGCGTAACCAGAGGCTCATCGCCCAGCAACGCGAGCACCTCGCGGCGCTGGAGCAGGCACGCGGTGAGCTGGAGGCACTCAATGATGCCAAGGACAAGTTTCTCTCGAATCTGGGCCGGGAAGTCAGCACCACCCTGGCGCAGATTGCAGACACCAGCGCCTCCATCAGGGAATCGGCGAAGACTCCGTGCGCCCCCGCTAGCGGCATCGACCAGCACCTGGCAGACGTAAACAGCTCTGCCCAGGACGTGCTGCACCTGCTGGGAACGATACTCGAATGGCCGCGTCTGCAAACCGGTCAGAAACTGGACCTGCTCTCGACTCAGATCAGCGACCAGGAACTTGGAAATCTTCTCTCCAGCCTGAATGATCTGCGTTTTCTCTCACTGGCGGAGACCCGGGTCGGTGATGCGGGACTGACCCATCTGCAATCCCTGACCAAGCTGCAGGAACTTCATCTCGATCATACGGATATCACCGATGAGGGCCTGAAGCTGCTGACCACCCTCCCCAACCTGGAAATCCTCGATCTCAAAGGCACGCGCATCACCGACAACGGACTGATCGAGGTCGGTCGCCTGACACAACTCAAAGGCCTCTACCTTACGCGTACCGGGATCACTGATGCTGGACTGGAACACTTGCGCAGTCTGAACAATCTCGAAACGCTCATTCTCTGGGATACCGCTATAGGGGATACCGGCCTGGAACACCTCAAGTCATTGAAGCACCTCAAGGAGGCCATACTCTGGAACACCACTGTGACCCAACAAGGTGCACAGTCACTGCAAGCCGCGTTACCTGAATGTGATGTGAGTACGAGCATGTTTTAGTAATGCCCTTTAATTGGAAACCCGAGCTGAAAAAGCCCAAGTATAAAAGATATAGACGCCCCCCATTCTAACCGAGACGAGGGCTATGATCCTGCCCCAGTTAAGCGCCATTTCTAACGGTTTGATGGGGAAGACCATCCATCAAAACAACCCATTGTCTTTTTTTCTCTGGATCTCTTTACAGTGCTTCAACCTAAAATAATCAGTTCAATCGTAGCGAGAGCGATTAAGGTGCTGAAGATTCAATAATTTACAGGTTATTTTGGACTTATTCGTAGCCACCCTACGGGTGAGTTCAAAATGTTCTGGAAAGTCTTGAAGATTCAGTGTATTAGACGCTCGCAGTAGGTTTAACTGATTTTTTTAGGTTCAAGGAAAGCTTCTTCAATAACGACTTCTGCTTCACGCTCAGCACCCCTGCTTTGTCATATTTGAATAAATCCTGAATCAGAAGGCTGTTTTACGACTGCTGTAATTTTTTTAGTTCGAACTGGGTATAAAAAAATAACTATCTCCCACACATAGATTTTCATGCAGAGCGATCACCGCTTTAAATATTCAATTTCTAATCTGAATACCCTATAGTTCGGAAATTTCGAACTATACAAACTCATAATTCGAATTTTAATAACAATCAGATCTCTTTATGATAACATTCATAGTTACTTCGTAAAAAACTGATAGGTGTTAGTGATGCCGAAAACAAAATCGAACCCGATAGACAAGGTGTCGGTATTTTTTAAAACATTTTTCAATGCCATTACCTATAGATGCAGAGTATATATCACTGCTCATGAATGTGTGCCGCTACATAACAACGCTATTGTCATCAACACTATATTGCAAAAAGAGGAAGCGTCATGAAAACCATGCACTCAAAAGCAAAATTGACGTTATTATTATTTGCAGCCTGGCTGATATTGACTGCAGGTGACTTAGGCTCATGGGTGCTAGGCCTTCCCTTTATCGCACTGGCGATCCTGTTACAGCCTATTTCAGAGACCAGGTTCTTCAAAAATAGTCCATTTTTAAGCATGATTGGCCTAGTCCAGTTCGCCAACTTTTTTATCGTCGAATCACTACGCGGTGGATTGGATGTCAGTTGGAGAGTACTGGCACCAAAACCACGGGTTGATCCTGTTTTTTATGATTATTCTATGCAACTGCAGTTGCCTTCTTCTCAACAATTTTTCATGAGCAGCGTCAGTTTGTTACCCGGTACATTGTGCGCAGATCTGAATAACAATCAGGTACGTATACACAGCTTAGATCAGCATACAAATACCACTCAGGGGATTAAACGCCTTGAGCACCTAGTTGGGAAAATATTTGGGGAAACCTTATGATGCCGAATGACACTTTAACTTCAATATTGACCATTGCCTTACTGATTGCACTCAACCTTTTAATGCTCAGTCTGCTCATCGGTCTCGCCAGAGCATGGCTTGGACCGAGTGTGGAAGATCGCTTCAGTGCCATTTTATTATTGGGTACCGGGGGAGTAGCCATCTTATTTATCCTGGCTATTTTGTTGCAAATCTCAGCTCTTTATGATGTCGCACTCGTGCTGGCTTTACTGGCGGTTGTTGGTACCGTCGCATTAACGCAAAGCGAGAAATCTTATGATTGATATATTGGCCATTCTTTTCCTTTTTGCCGGTTTGTATTTTTTCTTATCAGGCAGTATAGGTTTGCTGCGATTACCAGATATATTTTCACGCCTGCACGCTCTAGCCAAAGCAGATAATGTTGGCCTGGCTTTAGTCGCCCTGGGCGTCATAATGCTTGAGCCCAACCTTCTTAATGATATCAAAATTTTCATCATATGGTTACTCGTTATGGCGGCCAGTACTGTTTCATCGTATCTAATTGCCAGGTATTCGCTTCGGGAGAAACGGGACAATGATTGAATTACTCTGGTCCATTTTTGATGTTTCACTGGTGTTATTGTTGCTGGCATTGGCTTGGGCTACTTGTTCTACGCAGGAAGTTATTCGTGCGGTGACCCTATTTATCGCTATGGGTTTATTATTGGCGATAATTTGGGCGAGATTAAAAGCTCCTGACCTAGCCCTCGCCGAAGCGGTCATCGGAGCCGGAGTCTCGGGAGCATTAGTATTGAGCGCCATCCGGGACTATCCTTCAACCACCACGTTTACTGAGAGTTCCACACTGGTGGAATGGATTATCAATATGATGACCTTGGCACTGGTCATTCTGATGACCTGGGCAGTCTGGCATGGACTCAATATGAGTAATCACGTGCGTTTATATGAGCAGGTCATTTCTCAGGTGCCTGTCAGTGGTGTCAGCAATCCGGTCACCGCCGTGTTATTAAATTTTCGAGCCTACGATACCCTGCTGGAACTAGCCGTGGTGTTAACTGCTGTTTTAACTATACTCACCCTTAATGATAAGCGTGCCAACCATGAAACGGCTAATCCTTTACTGCAGGGCATGACACGCTGGCTGGTTCCTTTGCTGATTGTCACCGCTGGCTATCTACTCTGGGTGGGCGCTCATGCACCCGGTGGAGCCTTTCAGGCGGGTGCCATGCTGGCCGCGGCAATGATTCTGCTGCAGCTATCAAACCCATCAAGCATGCAGGGTTTTAACCTTTACCTGTTACGCGTTCTACTGGTAATCGGCATATTTATTTTCGTGCTGGTCGGTGTATGGATGATGTCAGTCAATGATGACTTCTTGAGCTTTACCCCGGCCTGGGCTGGTACCTTGATTTTAATCATCGAGTTCGCGGCCACTCTCTCCATTGCTACGGCGCTGACTCTGGCTTATCTGGGTGGCAGACCTGTAGGATGGGAGCCAGGCAATCCCAGCCACAGCACGATTACACATGATGGGGACTCCAAATGATCAGTCAACAACTGTTATTTTCATTGGCGGGTATCGGCTTATTTGGCATAGGCTTGCGCGCCACCCTGTTACATCAAATGTTGTTACTGCGAATACTGGCACTTAACGTCTGTGGTGCCGGGGTATTCCTGATCTTTATTGCGATCGCTTATCGTGGAATTGAACAAATGGCCGACCCCGTGCCGCATGCATTGGTACTGACCGGTATCGTTGTCGCGGTCAGTGCGACGGCTATGGCGCTGGCTCTGGGCAGAAGATTACAGGAGTTAGATGATGAATAATGCCATCATCTGGGTAATCGTCATCCCACTACTCGGCAGTCTGACGAGTATTATTTGGTCACGCTTTGCCAGCATCATTGCCATTAGCAGTAACCTGCTTGCGCTCGCTGCAAGTATCATCATTGTTTTTCAAGTCCATGAATCAGGGCCTTTAACACATGAACTGGGAAGCTGGCAAGCTGGTCTTGGTATAACTCTGCGTGCTGATGCCTTTTCATCCATCTTTTTACTGATGAGTATTTTGGTCATTACTGCGGCTAGTTTTTATGCCAGTGCGTATTTTACCGACCCTGTCAAAAGATCCCGTTTCTGGCCGCTATGGCTGATGCTGGTAGTTGCACTTAGTGCCTTATTATTATCGGGAGATCTTTTTAATCTTTACGTAACACTTGAGTTGCTGGGTCTTTCAGCCGTTGCCCTGACGGCGTTGGGAGATCACCGCGCAGCATTACAGGCTGCTATCCGTTACCTCAGTATAGGACTACTTGGTTCACTGGTTTTTCTTGCTGGCGTGGCTCTCATCTATACCGGTCACGGCACCCTTGATCTGGTGGCACTTTCCAATAAGGTACAGGCTGATCCGTTAAGCACAGTAGCCTTTGGCCTGATGACTGCGGGTTTACTGATAAAATCAGCCTTGTTCCCACTGCATTTCTGGTTACCCTCGGCGCATGCAAGCGCACCTGCACCTGTCAGTGCGGCTTTGTCAGCCCTGGTGGTGAAGGTCGCTGTGTACGTGGTAATAAGGTTATGGATAGATGTTTTTGACCTGACATTAACACCATTATCCGCAATGCTACTAGGAACGCTGGGATCCATTGCCGTTATATGGGGTTCCTGGCAAGCCTTGCAGGCGCAGCGTTTAAAGCTAATGGCCGCCTACTCTACCGTAGCCCAGATAGGCTACCTGTTTATCTTCCTGCCGTTAATTATAGCCTTACCTGAAGGTCCTGCACAGGATACTGCATATACCGCTTTATTGTTAATGGCGCTCACACATGGTTTTGCAAAGAGTGCTTTTTTCCTCAGCGCCGGAGTGATCCAGCAGTATTGCGGGCACGATCGTATCACTGAACTCGGCGGTACGGCACAGGCATTACCTTTAACGATTTTCGCTATCGCCCTGTCCGGTGTCGCACTGATCGGTTTACCGCCTAGTGGCAGCTTCATTGGCAAGTGGCAATTGATTTCAAGCAGTTTACAGTCCGGGCAATGGTGGTGGATACCGGTCATAGCGACTGGATCAATCCTTGCCACTGCATATATTTTTCGCATTTTAGGCTATGCCTTTGGTCCGGGCGAAAGCATCGGACGGATATTGAACTGGGGGCGTCAAGAAATTCCTGCACTTATATTGGCGGTTTTTGCCACATTGATATTGGGTTTTGGTTCCGCCGGTTTATGGGGTTTTGTTCGTCAACACAGTGAATTTTTGGGAAATTAATATGGATTTTTTTAGCAACTTACCATTACTTATCCTGTTAAGTTCATTATTACCTGGACTGGCTATATTTCTGGTCAAGGAAAATAGTCATATTATGCGATCCAGCCTTAACCTGATTGGAGCCTTTACGAAGTTAGGCCTGGTAGGCCTGATGATCTGGGGCGTGTTTCACGAAAAGGTCAAAGAGATGCGCTGGGAGATTGCCCCAGGCCTGGACTTGGTTTTACATGCGGATGCGCTGTCGGTTCTATTTGTCACGTTATCAACCATATTGTGGCTGGTAACCACCATCTATGCTATTGGCTACCTCGAGCATTCTCCCCATCGTAGCCGGTTTTTTGGTTTCTTCAGTCTTTGTGTTACCGCTACGGTAGGACTGGCCCTCGCCGGTAACCTGTTTACTTTTGTCATATTTTACGAACTATTAACTCTGGCAACTTACCCATTGGTCGCCCATAAAGGGTCACCGGCAGCCGTACGCGGTGCCCGGATCTATCTGACTTATACTCTTGGCGGTGGGGTGCTGTTACTAATTGGTGTGGTCTGGTTACACACTATAGCCGGACCGATCGACTTCCAGCAGGGAGGGGTTCTATCCGATCTAACCCTAGATCCCTGGACTTTACGCTGGATTTTCCTGTTCATGATCATCGGTCTGGGTGTCAAAGCTGCATTGTTTCCATTGCATGGATGGCTACCACAGGCAATGGTAGCTCCGGCACCGGTCAGTGCATTGTTGCATGCCGTTGCAGTAGTTAAGGCGGGCGCTTTTGGCATTGTGCGTGTGGTTTATGATGTATTCGGGGTCGAGTACGCGGACTCATTGGGACTCCTCCCATTTCTTGGTGCAATTGCAGCCTTCACCATCGTGTATGGATCGGTGAAAGCGCTTTCACAGGATCATTTGAAACGTCGTCTGGCTTATTCGACTATTAGCCAGGTTTCTTATATCGCATTGGGAACGGCTATTTTGGGCCCGTTAGCTACTATAGGAGGCGTAGTGCATTTGGTTCATCAGGGTGTCATGAAAATCACTCTTTTCTTTGCCGCCGGCAACTATGCTGAAACTCTGGGGGTTCACCATGTGAGCGAGATGGACGGTATCGGTAGGCGCATGCCTGCAACGACCCTGGCCTTCTCAATTGCAGCTCTGGGCATGATTGGCATCCCACCGATCGCCGGTTTTATTAGTAAATGGTATCTAGGACTAGGGGCTTTACAGGCTGGCGAAGGGTTTTGGGTCATTCCTGTACTGGTCGCCAGTAGTCTGCTCAACGCAGCTTACTTTTTGCCAATCATTTATCGAGCCTGGTTTAAACCTGTTCCGCTGAAATGGCCAGCAGAATCATCGCACTCGGGACGCTGGGAGATGCCTGGTGCCTTGATGTGGCCCCCCGTGATAACCGCCACGCTGGCCCTGTTATTCGGCCTGTTTGCGGCCGCACCTTTCAGTCCACTTGAATGGGCAACACTGATTGCTGAACGCGAGTATTGATTATGACCACTCATATTTTACTGATTATCGTTCCCCTGCTGCCTTTGACGCTGGCTTTGCTGATGCCACTGTTTCGCTCAGGTATCCCAATGCCTCTGGCACCTTTGATGGCATTATTGGCGGCATTTCTGGTTCCGGTGAACAGCAGTATACATTTGCCCTGGCTATTAACCGGTGTGCATTGGCAACTTGATAACATCAGTCAGCTATTTCTGATTTTCAGCTCATTGATCTGGTTGGTGGCAAGTCTGTATGCTGCGTTTGAGCAAAATCCACAAACAAAACGACCTATTTACCGTTGTTTATTTATGCTCGCCATGGCCGGTAACATGTTGCTGATCATCGCTGCCGATATGATCAGTTTTTATCTGGGTTTTGCGCTGATGGGACTCTCTGCCTACGGTATAATTCTAAAACCTTCTCAGCGTGCGCGACGTGCGGCGAGGATTTACCTAAGTTTTACTCTGGTCGGTGAACTGGCATTGTTTATCGCCATGTTGATCCTGTTTAGTAGCAGTAGTTCGATGTTATTCAGTGATATTCAGCAACAAGCAATACCGGATCTTGCCGTGGCATTTTTACTGCTTGGTTTTGGCATCAAGCTTGCTTTGCCAGGATTGCATCCATGGTTACCGCTTACCTACAGCGCGGCACCATTGATCAGTGTTGCAGTACTCAGCGGGCCGATGATGAAAGCAGGGTTACTGGGCTGGATACGCTTTTTGCCACCTGGTGCTGAAAACCTGCAAACCTGGGGTGGTGTTTTAATCTGGCTTGGGGCGTTTGGAGTATTACTCGGCTCTAGCTTAGCATTAATGCAACATCGCGCCAGTGCCATCCTAGCCTATTCAAGTATCGCAAAAATGGGGCTGGTCAGCAGCATATTTGGTTATTCCCTGGCTCATCCTGAGCAGGCAGATATTGTAATTGCTGCACTGATTCTATTTGCCATGCATCATCTTCTGGTTAAATCATCCCTGTTCATTGGCCTGCATGATTACCGGCAACGCCCAGCTAATTCATGGATCTACTATGGCCTCGCACTGTTATCACTCAGCCTTATCGGCCTACCATTCAGTGGTGGATCAGGCGCCAAGTCCGCACTGGATTTAGCCACTAATGGCGAACTGAGTCTGTTACTGATCCTGTCCGGTTTTGCCACTGCCTTGATGATGATGCATTTTCTATGGACTGTGAATAAACAGGCTAGCAAAAGCACTCGGATGCCCAGGCACACTTCATTTCGCTTAAGTCCAAATCTGGCTTGGTGGTTGTTGCTTCCGATCGCCTGGTTTGGACCTTTTATGCCGGGCTCAATCGAGTTTGAAGGTAAAAGCCTACTGGTGACGGGATCAGCACTTGCACTGTTTTTTTACATTATTAGCCAAAACTGGAGACCCCCCTCAAGACAGGCGTCTATTTTTCAACCGGGTGATATCTACCACTTGTTCAAACGTGTGCGTCTATTGAACCCTGTTCTAATCAAGCCCGGAATCAATATCCTGGAACAACTTAGATGGCCACAACCCAGAACATCAAAGGCATCAGACAACCTATCCCTAAGCATACCGGGTTTGCTTTGGTTTGCTGTATTGGCGTTACTCATCATCAGCATATTGATACCTTCATAACAACTGCAAAGGAGAAATCATGAAACGTTTTAAAAATATATTATTTTTCGCCGATGCTACGGATGACATGACTCCAGCACTAAAAAGAGCCGCTCAACTAACCGAATCGAATAAGGCCCGCTTAACTCTGGTGGATGTAATTGAGCCTGTTGAAACACCGAGCGAAGTCATTTCTCAATTTGGTATTGAACTAAACGAGTTACTCAAACAACATCGTAAAGAGGCTTTGGAAAAACTGACTAAGTTGATTGAACATGATGATAATCTAATCTATACCAAAGTTTTATTAGGCCTGCCTTTTTTAAAAGTCATTAAGTTTGTTCAAAGAGGTGGTTACGACCTTTTGATCAAGATGGCACGTCCACCAGCCGGTATTAGTGAAAAACTGTTTGGCAGTGTTGATCTTCATCTACTCAGAAAATGCCCCTGTCCAGTACTCATCGATCGACCCAGCTCAAGTGCAAGTTACCAGCGCATACTAGCTGCCGTGGATACCGATTCTTCTCCCACGCAGGGTTGTGATAAACTGATTATGCAACTAGCCACCTCATTAAGTGAACGTGAAAATGCCCAGCTTGATATCGTGCATGCCTGGCATTTGCCAGGTGAATCCATGCTAAGTAGCGGTCGTTCAAAGCTGCCTCCCGAGGAGTTGCAAACGATGCTCAAACGCGAAGAGGATAAGCAACAGGCTAAACTAGAAGCGCTGTTACAACCCTATGGCATAGCCATTGATGATGAACACGTTCACCTGGTCAAAGGTCAACCTGCTGAATCAATCAACCGCACAGCCAAACAGAATAACAGCGACATCATTGTTATGGGTACAGTCGGTCGTGTCGGTATTCCTGGTCTTTTTATTGGAAATACGGCCGAGGAGATATTCCAGACCACGGCATGTTCAGTGCTTGCAGTCAAACCCGATGGCTTTAAATCTCCGGTAGAATTGTCATAATCAATTGAAAGCGTTTTAACCTTAAAATAGTTTAAATGAACATCCTTCAAAGGAAACCGTACGATCAATGCAAAATTTAAAGATCAATCTGAAACACCTACGCTATTTTTGGGCTGTGGCGAGTCATGGTTCTATCTCCAAGGCCTCACAAGCTCTACACCTGACGCCACAAACGATCAGTGGACAATTGCGTGATCTCGAAGAAAGTATTGGCGAAAAACTCTTTGCACGTGAAGGTCGCAACCTGGTATTGACCGAAACTGGACGTATGGTTTTTTCCTATGCCGATGAAATGTTTCAGCTTGGTCTCGAATTACAGGACGTACTGGATGGTCAAACAATTGGTATCAAAATCACAGTCAAAGTCGGTGTGGCAATGATTGTCCCTAAACTCCTGGCTTACCGTGTACTAGAACCCGTGCTTCAGATGCATGAATCCACTAACCTGATCTGTCACGAAGCGCCTTTGGTAGATTTGCTGGCAGACATGTCTATTCACAAATTAGATGCTGTTTTATCAGACAGTCCTATCAATCCATCGCTGAATATTCGTGCTTATAACCATTCACTCGGTGGTTCTGGTATCACTTTTTTTTCGACTCCCAAATATGCAAAGAAGTTGGAAAAGAACTTTCCTCAAAACCTTCATGATTTTCCATTTCTGATGCCGAGCAAAAATTGCACCCTGCGCAAGAAACTGGAAAACTGGTTCGACCAGCAAGTCATTAAACCGCGGGTTGTAGCAGAGTTTGAAGATCGAGCCTTGATGAAGGCATTTGGTGAACGGGGTACTGGTGTCTTTACCTCGCCGCAAACAATGGAAAAGGATGTCCTGGAAAAGTATGGTGTCAGAGTCATTGGACGTACTGATGAGATTCAAGAAAACTTTTATTTAATATCTCCCGAACGGCGTATTAGAAATCCGGCCGTTACGGCTATCACTGAAGCCGCTCGCGCAAACCTGTTTGCATAGGCAGAGAGACATAGACTTCAGACTATTTTTGCAATGCCTTCTTTATAATTTTCTTTTGATTCAGAACAACCTTACTTATGACAATCTTGAACTTCATTGAAACCACCGTTGAATCCCGTTGGTTTGAAAACTCTATTATCACCATTATCTTGATTTATAACTCAGAATCAGGACTTTAATTGTGGACACTGGGGCACAAAGTTTTGTTGTTTTTGTAACAATATCCAGATAAACCATGTCAACCTCTATATGATTGCGATAGTCGTTACGTTCTTGCTGGGACGTGCTTCAAGTTGTTAGCTCATTTTAAACTTTTATAAAGGTATCTTAGTGGCGATTTAATGACAGCGATCCAAAAACCCTGATAAAACAATTTAATAAATGGGTTAAAAATGAAATAGATTTATTAACCAGGACAAATCCGATTCTTAAGAAATTATGCTCCAATCCTGACTATTTATGATAACCAATTTGAGATTTAATTCGCTCAATTTCAATTTCACTTGTTTGTGCTCCTTTAAGTGTTGCCAATGCAAAAATCAATTCTAAATTATTTGGTGCATGCCCTATAGTAGAAATATAAGTATTACGAATAGTTTCAAGTCGTCGTGGAGTCGCAATTTTAAGAAAATCTCCTATGGTATTTATTTCTCGACTGGATAAAATGTTCAAAATAGGATTCAAGTCAATTAACGCACATTGAATACCTACTTCCATTAAGACTTTAGGTAAATTTTCAAACAATAGTTCATCTGAATCTTTATAGGTTACAATCTCCTGATTGTGAATTAATTCCTCATACAATAAATTGAAATGCTCATCAATGACCCCAACTTCTCTACTTAAAATCTGAAATCGACGTTTAGCAGAAAAGTGTGTTCTATTTTCTGGTTTATATAAAAGAACATGTTCCAGTTCACTCCAAAGTTCTTGAGCAAGAGTTCTCACTTGTATCTCGAAGAAGGGTCGACCTTGTTTAGAAATAGAGCTGTCTTTAAGACACACAGTGTAATGAATAGAGGAATAACCGCTTTCTTTATTTTTTTGTTCGATATGCTGTAATCCCAGTCTCTCCAGGAAATCCAGATCCAAATATGCTTCAGGAGGATTTTCTTTAGATATTTTAAGCGTATTTAAACTACGTAATTCTCTGTCAATTAACGGCAGTTGTGAAGAAAAATAAACAATGACTCGAACCCCAATAGCATCATACATATGATATAGACTTTCAAGGGAAAGTCCTTTTGGGAAAATATTTGGTTTACGTAAAATCTTATCTACCACCCTATCAGGGTGTTTAATGCGAGTAATCACCATCCTTACTGGCGAGGGAGTGGCGACCCCCTTATCGGTAGTGTACTTTTCCCAATATTTAGAATTTTCCCAACTCCTAAAGAGTTTTTTCAATTCTTCATGGGTAGGGTTCAATACCTTTATCTTGTACTGCTCATATTCTTCAAGGAGTTTTTTCAGTTCCTTAGTATGTTTCATAATTATAATCTGTTACTACATTTAAAGCGTATCTTTTATCTGTAGTGGTCAGTCAATCCATATAAGTAGAACTCTTTCCTATTTAATTCTAATTTCATCAAAACTCATTTATTATTTAAAGAACAACAATTATCCGTTATTCTTTTTTTAATTGTTTCAATGATACCTGAATTCAAGTCATAAGTGCATAATTATATTGCATTGATTTATGGGAATAATGCCCATAAATAGTGTATTTACTTATGTTTCAGGTATCGCTGTTTTGAACCTGTCTGGCTAACCTGCTCTAAAGCATTTGTATGAGGGGTATTGGATACTGATAACATCGAAATTGATAATATTAAACGTCGTTTCTATTATTGTCATATCAGCTTAAATCCAGCTCAGCTAAACGTAAAGGCCGCGTTAGATTTCCATCTTCCGCATGAGCGAGGGACCCTATTTTCAGCCTGAGGATATCATCAGGCCTCATTTATAATACTGGCCATTGAAGGTCAACTACGAATGGCCAGTATTGCAGCCCTGTTCACCATCGGAATCAAGATGATTTGTATTTTAGTAAGTTCTGACAACCATGACCTAGCGTCGCTGTAAAAGCTGCCTGTCTGAAGTTAGTGTCCTTGCAAATAATACGACGACTAGCGCCATAATACCGAGTTTCAATAATACCAGGGAACTGGTTACTGCCAGAATTGTGAGTGTACCTATTGTCATGATTTTTTCCTCCTCGGAAAAACTGATTTAGAGCCTTCTATCAGGCAACTGCTATTAGTCCGCATTGACGATTGCTGGGGACTGCAACATCCATCAGTTTTGGATCCTCAAGTACCAGATCGTTCATCAGGTTGATATAGGCCTGTTTATCTGCTACCTGCAATCGAGGGTTGTGGTATTTTTCTTCACCGATGGTGCTTACCGTCATGCCGTTATAATCATGCGCCGGGTAGACCAGGGTTTCATCAGGCAATTTCAATAACTTCCCAAACAGGCTGTCGTACTGTGCCGCCGGATCACCATTTTGAAAGTCCGTTCGGCCAGTGCCCCGGATAAGCAGAGTGTCGCCGGTGAACACGCGATCCGCCATGCGAAAACTATACGAATCACTGGTATGCCCGGGCGTATAGAGAACGTCCAGATGCAGGTTATCTACACACAGCTTTTCACCCTCGTTGAACTGCACTAAAACACACTCCGTTTTGGTCATAGCACCCATCGCACTTGCGCAATCGGTACGCTGACGCAAAGCTCCCAGCGCAGTCACATGATCAGCATGGATGTGACTGTCCACAGCCAGAACCAGCTTCAGATCGAGTTCATCGATCAAGCGGATATATTGATCTGTATTTTCCAGTACCGGATCGATAAGCAGCGCTTCACCACCGCTGCGCTCGGCCAGCAGGTAAGTAAAAGTGGAAGATTGATGATCAAATAATTGACGAAATATCATGATTAATTCTCCTTTGTTATTAAGTCGAATGATTAAGCCGTGGCCTGTTCAGAACAGTTTCGGCTTTGATTCCAGGGTAGCAAAGCAATCAGACGCGACAGTCCGCACCAGTTGGTGATGCCGGCAAAGATCAACCCTGCTCCAATAACAGGAATGGCAGCAAAAAACAGTTCATGCACGGTGAAACCGAAGATAACTTTCAGTAGCAGCAACATTCCGAGCGTGATTTGAACTTGCCGCTCCAGTGAAATGACATAACCGCAACGATTTATCGGTAACCCGGCATTCAGCCAGCCCTGTGTACCACCGTCGAGCAAGGCTACATTGTGATAACCAGCATCGATCAGACGCTCAGCAGCTTGCTGCGCGCGCAGACCTGCCTGACAGGTCAGGTATATAGGCTGCTCATGCCCTGCATCTGCATATAACTCATATTCTGCAAGGGTATTCACACTGAGCTCATCAAGCGGAATAAGTTTCGCGCCAGCCACATGTCCAGCGCGATATTCAGCTGCGGTACGCACGTCGATCAGGTTAATCTTTTTACCGTCATCCATGATGGCGTGGAGCCTTTGCGGCGAGATAGTGGCGACTTTTCTACTCATGTTTGCCTCCTTAATGGGCACTCTTTTGTGTAAGTATGGTAATAATATAAGGCAGAAAAGGATAAAATAAAATACGAAAGAGACACATAAAAACATCGAATAAACCGATGTTTATCAGCTTGAAAAAGCAGGCACACACCTAGAGATGAAACAGGACAGATGGCAGAAATAATTCACCGCAAAAGCCTGAAACTGCTAGGTATCAGGATAGTTGTCGTCATCAACTTCTCTGACAAATTTAGTTGCTAGTTTCTTAGTTGGGAAAGTTTTTGTGATAGGTTCCAAACCTTTTAAACGGATCTGTGTCTGGTAGTTGCCGGATGGTAATTTATTGATATAAGCCATTGTCATTCTCGCACGTTTTGACCAGTACAGGCCATGGGTATAACACAATGTGATGAAAAATCGGCGACTATGCGATATTGGTATTTATTCGCTTTTATTACCTTGATTTTTTATTATGAAATACCCTGGGCAAAATTATTAGTTAACTGATCCTTAAACGGACATTTCGATTTTGTATTGGTACCGAAGAACTTTTGCGGTGATATTGTCGATCTATGGATTATCAATCTGTTGTCTGCTATCTTGGAAAAGTCGACTGAGAAAGTTGACTCCCACGCTGGGCCGTTTGAAAGGACATGGTATTATATCAAACCATCTAAAAGCCAGTTTAATTCCCGTTGCGTTAAGCGTAATCAAGCCTGATTTTCAATCAACGCAGGCCATTTAAATCGACCTTTTTCCAGGCGTTTGTAATAGAGCCAGAAGCCATTATTATCGCAGTGCAGGATTTTAAGTTTATCCCGGTTTCGATTGCAAAAGACAAACAGGCAAATGCCAAAGATATCCTGCTCGAGCACTTCTGACACTAACAGTCTCAGACCATTGATACTTTTTCTCATATCGGTGATACCACAAGCCAGATAAACACAGGTGTTATGGCTAATACTCAGCATGAGTTTATTTCAGCAGAGATAAAGCTTGCGGCAATGTGTACGGGTCAAATCCCGGTTTGATATCAATACTTAAATTATCGGGAAGGTTTAGAGTGATACTGGTGTGTCTATTTTGCTCTTGAACTATCTGAACGGGTAGTAAATTATTTGGTGTTACTTTAGTTTGTCCATAACCCAGTTTGGATTTGTAGTAAGTGAAAATATCTGATTTGATATGATGTTGCTGACAATCTATCAAATCAAGGGGGATGATTCGTTTCGACGTGCATTTTCATTCATCGAACTTTTCTGCATAGCCTTTGGGCGGTGGTGTCCAGCCGCGTTCGGAGCGGTCATGTAGTTGTATACGATCGGCCTCCATCATCTCCTTGAGGGTGGCACCGTGTTCCCTGGCGCGGGCCAGAAAGGCCTTGTTGCTCGACATTGCGGTGTCCTCGTCCCAGAGTTCATAGAGGCTGTCAAGGCCGGCCTGGTCATGCCGACGGAACGCCTGTGACATCTTTTCGACCTTGAACGGATGCATGCCAACAGCCTTCAAGGCCGCTTTTCCAATTTCCAGGGAACCATCGAACATCTCGCGGACGGCAATATCGGCGCCGGCTTTGTTCAATAAGTATAGATGATTGACGTCGTAAGCGCGTGCCAGGGTTTTCACCTGTGGGTAGTGACGTCGAACGTATTCGACCAGCTCGACCGCGCGTTCCCGATCGTCTATAGCAATGACAAGCGCCTTTGCCGATTCGATGCCTGCAGCATGCAGCAGCTCAGGACGTGAGGCATCACCGTAATAACTCTTGACACCAAACCTGCTCAGCATGTCGATGATTGCAGCCTCATGGTCGAGTACGACGGTCTTGACACCGCTGGCGACGAGCAGGCGGTTGACGATCTGACCGAAACGGCCGCTCCCAGCAATGATGACCTTTCCAGCTTCGTCAATTTGATCCGGCTCCTGCGTTTCGCCTCCGGTCACGCCGGAAAGCACAAGTTTCTCGTACAAAATGAACAATGCCGGCGTCAGCAGCATCGACAGTGCCACCACCAGCGACAGCGTGGAGGCCAGATCTGTGGGTATCACATGATTCTGCAGGCTGAAGCTCAGCAGTACAAAACCAAACTCGCCGGCCTGGGCCAGTCCGAGCGTGAACAACCAACGGTCAGTCACTTCGAGACGGAACAGGCGGGCGAGACCATACAGGACAATTCCCTTGATGACAATCACGCCAAGTGTCAGACCGATCACAGTTGCAAAGTCGGCGAACAGGATGCCGAAATCGATACCGGCGCCCACGGTGATGAAAAACAAGCCAAGCAGCAAACCCTTGAAGGGTTCGATGTCCGATTCGAGTTCATGGCGGAATTCGCTATTGGCCAGGACCACACCAGCGAGGAAGGTGCCAAGTGCCGGCGAAAGGTCGACCAGTGTCATCAATAACGCAATGCCGATGACGAGCAGCAACGCGCTGGCGGTGAAGATTTCACGAAGCCTGGATTCGGCGATGAAACGAAACAACGGTCGCGACAGGAAATGTCCGCCTAGCAGCACGGCTGCGACGGCTCCAAGGACGACCAGGGCATGCGCCCAGCCGGGCAGTCCGGCCACCAGGCTCAAATCTTCGTGGTGTGCTACCTGGTGATGTCCACCAGCGGCAACCGTGCCTTCCGGTACACCTCCTGCCAATTCGGGAAGTACGAGCAGGGGAATCAAGGCGAGCATGGGGATGACAGCGATATCCTGGAACAACAGGACCGAGAAGCTCGCACGACCACCTTCGGTCCTGGTTAATCCTTTCTCGTTGAGTGTTTGCAGGACGATCGCCGTCGATGACAGCGAGAAGATCAGGCCGATCGTCAGCGCCACGCTCCAATAGACATCCATCAATAGTACGGCACCGGCAATCAATAATGCGGTGATACCCACCTGCAGGCCGCCCAGGCCGATCAGCCGGTTGCGCATCTCCCACAGGATGCGTGGCTGGAGTTCCAGGCCAACCAGAAACAGCATCATGACGACCCCGAATTCGGCGAAGTGCTGAATCTCCCGGGTTTCCGATCCGACCAAACCGATAACTGGCCCAATGATAATACCGGCGAGCAGGTAGCCGAGGACAGATCCCAATCCGAGTCGCTTGGCGATGGGCACGGCGATGACCGCAGCGCAGAGATAGATGAAGGCCTGAAACAGCAGTCCACCCATGATTCAGAACTCCTTGATGATTGCGTCGAGGTCAGTGTTAAGTCGGGGAAGATCCTTCGCTGCGGCGATGTCGATCCGATCGTCGTGCAAGGCCTCGAGTACACGTATCCAATCGGCGACATGTTGATTGACTCGCCCTTCTTCGACTGCTGTGCGTGCACCGAACAGTGTGAAAGCCGGCAGGTAGGTCATGCCGCAGAGCCGTGCCATTTGTTCGAGCGGGTGGAGTAATTCGCGGATCGTGAAGTGGTTGAACCCCTCGGCCCTGTAGGCGGCCTCTATTCCACCCGCAGTAAGTGCATTGAAGAAGATCTTGCCATACAGTGCTGTTCCATTAGAGCCGTAGGCGAACCCATGCTCCAAAACAAGATCCTGCCATTCTTTCAAGATCGCCGGTGTCGAATACCAATAAAGGGGATGCTGAAAAACAATGACGTCATGCTCAAGGAGTCGTTGTTGCTCACGGTCGATGTCGATCTGAAAGTCAGCGTACTCAGCATAGAGGTCAACCAATGTGATACCATCAAGGTCGCGAACGGCCTCTACCATAGGACGGTTCGCTTCCGAGCGGTCGAGTGATGGATGTGCAAACAGGATCAGAATCCTACGCGCCGATTTCGTCGCCTCGTTCAGGTTGTCGTTGGTATCAAAAGATGCCATTGCCATTATCGTTTTGGTTCGCTATTGGGAAACTCTCGAAGTTTTCTTTTTGTTGTCTCTAATTTAAAGGTGACCGAGGGATTAAATATCGATCAGCTCCGTATTATGGTTCAATAATATTCTCTCCTTCCCCTTTATTGATTTTAGCCAAAACCGCCTCGATAACAAGCACAATCTCTGCAGATTTTTCTGGATCCAGTGCATCGGGATGGGGTGAGGCAAACTGACCTGAATCGTTGTCGAAATACTGGCCGGATGCAATTTCGAATTCATCTGTCAGTGCCGCGCGAATCAGGATATCCGCACCGATGCGGATATCAGCGCCGGCCACACCAAAACCCTGTTTCACCATCTTGGTGCCGAGCATTGACCCAGGATTAACCGCGATGATGGCCGGACCCTCATCTTTGAGTGAAAGCGCCAGACTGCGAGACCACATGGTAAGCGCCAGTTTGCTTTGCGCATAAGCGGTGAGGTCGTCGGTCAGCCTGACCCGTCCAGCCAACGCTTCTGGATCGACCGGAGACTGAGCCGCGGAAGACAGGTTGATCACACGCCCGGAGGCTGCAAGCAGCGGCAAAAGCCTTTGCGTCAACAGATAGGGGGCGATCGTATTGACAGCAAACCAGACATCATGTCCGTCCTGCGTGTTGGGCTCGGGTGTCTTGAATACACCCGCATTATTGATTAACACATCAAGGCTTGCGTGCTTTTCGGTTACAGCCCCGGCAAGTGCCTTGACATCGGCCATGCGTGATAGATCGGCCACGTAGCTTTCAACGCGCCCACCATCGGGTAGCGCTGAGAGCGTTCTTTCCACTTCTTCCAGTTTTGCCTGATTACGTCCGTGCAGCAGGACATGGTGGCCTTGCAAGACCAGCATCCTGGCTGTTTCTAAGCCGATGCCGTCGGTTGAACCGGTAACAAGAATAATTTTTTGCATGATGTTGTATCCCTCACTCCGAGAAGTCTGACAGTATATCATTGGCCAGACGTTTCAGTGTTGTCTCGATGTCTGCCCGGTTAAAGCGCAGGTTAATCGCTACATGGTTTACGCCGATCTCTTGCAACGATTTCAGATAAGCCCGAAGATGGTTGGCTCCCAGCCGAAACCCCAGATGGATCGTTTGCGGTGGTGTCTCAGGGTCGTCAGCCAGATCGACATAAAGCGACTGCACTGCAGGCTTGGCGGGGCCGCCTACAGCCTTAACTCGCGCCCGCCAGCCGCTAATAATTTTCGCCTGCGCGGCGATACCGCGTGGATAGGTTATCCAGCCCTCGCCGTTGCGCGCTATCCAGTCGGAGTCTTGCTGACTGCCTCCCGTAATAAGCAGCGGGAGTTTTACGGACGCCGGCTTGGGCAGCATGTCCATGCCGCCGTAAGGACTACCATAGTCATTCTCAAAGGCCGGTGAGTCCTCCCACATGCGCCTGATATACTCAAAGCTCTCGCGAAAACGAGTACCCCGCTTCGCATAGTGGAGGTTGAGTGCCGGATACTCTTCTGGACGGTCGCCGGAGGCGACACCCAGGATGAGGCGCCCACCCGATAGCACATCGATGCTGGCCGCAGCCTTGGCAACATGTGCCGAATCCGGGTACAAAAAAATTAGCCATTACCTATCTCGTCATCCCAGTTTTCTATTTTAAAATCGTGAAAATTTCATTTTGCGACAAACGTGATTTCGGCAAATGTGCGTTAAAATCACTGTCTTTGTGATAACCCAGCGAAACGACCGTCAGCGTCCTCTTTGTCCAATACATGCTGCATATAGGCGTCGTCGTCATTGGTCCATGCGCAGAATACAATCACGTGCGATGCATCCTTCACTTTAGGTAACTACTCAGCGTATTTGAAATATTGTAACTTCTCAATAAGTCCATGCAAGATCCCCTCCCCCTGTCAGGGGGAGGGTTAGGGTGGGGGTTAAGTGTTTGATTCCCCCATCCTGGCCTTCCCCCTGACAGGGGGAAGGAACTTAAACTGCACGGACTTATTGATATGTTACGAAATATTGCACTAAGTGCTTGATATCAGGTATTTGTGGAAGGCAGATAATTGCTCCTGTATAATCTGCATTCCCTACATGGACGTATTTACGGCGTCTTCTGGGCAGGTAATAGCTCCATGCATAACCTGCATTTCCCTCATCCATGTGGGTCAATAAATTCCTGGTGTCAAGGACGTTTTCAAAATTACGCTGAATAGTTACAGATAAATTACCCATTGGTTCTGGTGTGACTGAGGCGACCTGTAAAACATTTATTAAACAACGACTGTGCTGTTCTGGAATGAAATGGACAACCCGAGGAGCTGGCATTGTTTTAAGTTTACGTTCTTTGGTTTTAACTAAAGGTAGATGGGAACAGTTTTGGGATAAGTTAGATCGTTATGGATTCCCTGTGGCAGCTTAATAATTAGGAACATCAAGTCGTGATCACACCCGCCTTCTTCCCTCATAGGCGGGCGGCGGATTGGCTGATATTTCAGGCGCGTTCACTGTGAGGAAGGTAAATGGCACCAGCGTATGGATTATATTTTTCATGGATTTTCTCCTTTGTTAAATTCATTAGAATAGGTTGCTCAAAATCAATTTCTCTGGCCATATTGATGATATAGACAAGTTCGTGGTCAGGGCAGAGTGTCATTACCGGTGGTCTGGCATTTTCTACTATCTTTACCATTTTTGTTATCCCTTCCCTGTTGATGTTCATTATTGGTATAGAAAAACATTAACCGGTTCATGATGTCCGTTTACTCCTACAACAGTAACAAAATATTACTCTTTTTGTTTGTTACTTTATTATAACATGATGGAAGTCATGGTATTTTTATGCAGTGGGAATAGAATCAAAACAGGCCTGTATTTAATTAAAGTCATCCTCACAGGAATTCTATTATGAAAAAAATAATCACCCTGTTTTTTCTCTTCTTGATTAGCATTTCATTTTCTTTTGCCATGCAAGCTCCGACTGACAATCAAGTTTTCGATTATTCACCTATAGCAGTTCCCGTAGTCAGCAATGCACCTGATACTGCTTTTCCAATGGGGCTCGGTTCTGCCGCTGATGATGGGAGTGAATTGTCTCTGCGTGTAGAAACTGATGCTTTTAACTTTCCTGTCGATCTCTACCTTGGATTATATGCTCCATCAATAGTACCCGGTGAACTCTATTTGTTTACCGAATCGGGGGATTTACAGGGACTCAATACTTCAGGTCTTGCAGCCTGGAGAAAGAATCAAACTACCTCGTTTTCTGCAACTGTTTTTTCTGATATTTCAACCGATCCTCTGCCGCATGGAACCTACACTTTCTATTTAATGGTAACACCCGCAGACGATTTAACGTCCTTCTGGCTATGGTCAACCCCTTTTCAGCACATCAACCCGGTAAAAGGTATTTTTGTGAATACGGTAAAAGAGGATGATCTGGTTCTGACTGCAGTCGATCAAAATGACCTGTATTATTCCTGGTTTGGAGAAAAAGATGAGGAAGGGAAACTACTGCATTTCAACAGGCTGATACTGGATCAACGAACCGTCAGCGGAAGTTTTGAACATTATATGACACTTGATTTTGATTCACAGGGAAGACCCGTTACCATTTCAGTTCCATCGACCAATGAAAGCATGTCGCTGGAATATACTTCGGAAACCAGTACCCGCGTTTCAATTACCGCAGATGATGGCTCCACCGATGTGTTCACTGTTGATAATCCCTACCCTGCTGTTCGTACCCGAAAAGCTGAACCAGTAGCTGCGCTGTCCGCTGAAAATAGAAGCGGGATGCTGCGAAGTTCAGTTCTGGACAATAACTGGTTTGTAGGAGGTATCATTAGAGGCTGTAAAAACTCAAAACTCCCGCAGGTCAGTGTCAGGAGAAAGCTGGATAAAGCCATTTTAGAGTCAGAACCACAACTGGCCCTGATCAAGCCCAAGGTCAGACCCGTTAAAGATCAGACAAATAGTACTGATTTCGATTATGTATACTATTTGCAAGGATTAGCAGATTATGATGACTGGTATTGGTCCTGTGTATGGGACTGGGTTGGAGGTGATGTAATAGACTCAGTTACCGGTGCCATTGGAGGGATTGCCCAGGAGTTGCTTGAAGCGGCTGTTAAATTGTCAAAACTTGAAACTGCGATTGATACTGATATTAAAAATGGTACCAAAAATAAACTTTTCCGGCAGATTAGCGATACTATCGGTGATGGGATTCTCCCCATATGGTCATTTAGCAGAAAGCTTTATGATACAAGCAAACTGCCTATTGATGCTCATAATGGCCCCTGTAGTAGTAGAGTATGGCGTTATCTGAACCAGGTTCAGACTGCCGAACAAACCGTTAAAGTCACTTTAAATGGGATAACAAAGCAGGTTTCATTTACCCCGAAACCCGAACAACTTTCGCAATACTTAACAGTGGTTGATGCACCGGTCTTTGACTTTTCAGATTCCTGCCCAAAAACAGAACTCTCCTGTTACAGTCAATGCACCGGCAAAGTTATCGAAATCGATGCTTCCTGTCCGATACCTGAAGGAGCAAAATATAGTGAGTTTATATATAGCGAAGGTTGGAATAAATATTATCTCCTGAATAAAAAACAAGTGGGGCTCTATGAGTCATGGTCCAAACGTGATGATGGATCCTTATATCTGGCGTACAAAAAATGTTTAAATGAAGAAGGTCAATTAAATGGCTGGGATATCAGATATAATGAAAATGGTTCGATGAATATGGCAACACATTATACCAATGACATGAGAGATGGACATCAGTATGATTTTTATTCTGAATTTGAAACTGGTGTAGCTAACGCAATGGGTTCATTATATGTAGATAATACCTTTAAAAATGGAGAAAATACTTACCGAGAAGCCTTTCACGAGGATGGCGCAATGAAAATGTATTGTAATTGTGCTGAAAATCCAGGTGGCTGGATTTGGCTGGATTAACAGGAAATCATCAAATGACTCAAACAATCTGTACCCTGTTTCAGCATTTGTCTCTTTGTAGTGGTTAACCAGGCTCAAGCCTTTGAAGAAAGTGGTGAGGAAATACTAGATACTTGTTTAAGTGAACGCCAGGCATTAACCGGTAACCCCGTTAAAAGCGCGCGTTACGGGTTATGCCTGGGTTATTTGAAGGGTTTTGCTGACGCCTTGAATGGCAGCCTCTTCTGCCTGCATGAAACAGGAGAGACAGCTATCATTACTCAGCACCTTAAACAGGTTTATATTGATTATGCAATGCAGCATAAAAAGCAATTAAAAAGCCCGGCCAGCCGAACGATCCTGCCTGCTTTTCAGCAGGCTTTTCCGTGTCAGTCAGAATAGGAAAGGAAATTACCTGGCCTCGTTTTGTGACACAAAATCACACACTGCATTGCAGTTTTTCATACCTGCCTGTCTGATATTCACCTTTTGATTTCCCACCTAAAAATATTGCTTCATCAATACGAATACCCCATGCCCTCAGCGTACGGATAGCACGCTCATGAGCCGGTGCACCGCGAGCAGTCACCAGGGCGGTTCGTATGGGTGAATATTCTCCTGAATATTCTGTTTGTAATCGATGCAAAGAACCAAGAAACTCTTTAAAAGGGCCGCCAGTTAACGGTTTATTGGCTCCTGCCCGCTCAGATGCATCAAAGGCAGCCAGGCCATCCTGTCTGTAGATACGTTCTGCCTCATTCGAGAAAATAACCGCATCACCATCAAAGGCAATCCGCAATTGCCCTTCATCATTGCTGCGATTAGCCGAAGGTAAAATAGCCGCAGCCGCATAGCCCATCTCCAGGGCTTCGCGCACATCCATGGGTTCAGCCGAAAGAAACAAATCAGCAGCAAAAGGTTTAATGTAGCGATATGGGAATTCACCACTGGCAAAAGCAGCCCTTTCAATGGGTAAATGGTGCTTTTCAATGGAGTTAAAGATCCGTAACCCCGTATCCGCACTGTTTTTTGAAAGCCCGAATTCAACTCATAAATACAACTAAGTCAAGTTGCACTTATGAGTTGAATTCGGGTAATATAAAAAGCTAATTTTATTGTGTTGGCATTGTGATCTTAATTATTGTAGTGAGAAAGTTTATGAAACTAAGCAAAAAATTGATTTTTCTTTCCTGTTTGTCTTTGGCTTCAATGTCAGTACAGGCGGATGATTCACCTAGTGTAACTATTAAGCGTTTAACCCTTGAATCTGCCAATAAAGTGGCGATGGGTGTCATTAATGCTTGCCGCAAACAGGGCATTCAAGTTTCAGCAACGGTTGTTGATAGAGATGGTCAGGTTCAGGTTATTGTTCGTGATACCTTAGCACCGCTGGTATCAGTCAAAATCAGTAGAATGAAAGCTTATACTGCGGCTAATTTTACTGCTGATACATCAGCTATGGCCTCCAGAGCAGGAACAGCTATTGGTAGTGTAGAAGGTTTAGTGATGTCTGCTGGCGGTAATATCATTCAAGTAGGTGGTGTTACGTATGGTGCCGTAGGTGTTAGTGGTGCCCCTTCAGGTAAAACAGATGAAGCTTGCGCAAAAGCTGGAATTGAAGCTGTTGTTGAAGATTTAGAGATGGCAGATTAAGTCGGAACTAATACAAGTTATTCTGTTAACACCAAGCGACTTTGTCGTATCTTAACTACCAGGGGATTTTGTCATAATCTAAATACCAGGGAAAATTGACGGACTCACTTTTTTGATGCTCCCCTAAGTATTCATTTTTGAATATTCAGGGGCATCCAGGATGATTTTCATGGACTCAACAGCACAACTTAGCGTTGATATTATTGCCAAAGTTGCGAAAGAAAAATCAGTGTTTGTAATGCTGCCAAGCCCCTAAATAAGTCAAGAAGAACGAATTTATTTCTAAGCAACAGAATGAGGAAAATGTATTTCGTTATAGTAGAGAAATAACCAATAACAATATAGCCACATTGTGCTCTTATATTACTAATTTAAGTATACTGACTTCAATTGGTTTTTTATCGTTATTAACTGCTGCTTTCTGGATACCAGAGCATGAAAAGTATTTACAAACAATCACTGCAATAGGCCAATACTGACTCTCAGCAGGCATCTCCTGCCAGCTAGTTGTCACTTTATAGAAATTTGCCTGCAAAAGGATTTGATGGCAAGTTAGTCAACATTCGAATAAAATTTAACGATCTTACTTATCTTAACCAAACTTTTTTACTACTGTGCGGACATTTCAGACGAGACATAGCAGAACCATCATTGAAACCTTTACTTGAGAGTATTGATATGGGTCAGCTGAAACTTTCTGGCGGGATTTCTACCCTGCTGCTCAGGTAGACGGTATTATTTTTGAAAAAGATGGCGAACGGCAGTCCCATAAAGCGACCTGGTGGTTCTTACTTGACAAGGATCTTAAACCAAACTATAAGTATGCTACCTTTAATGCAAGAAGACTTGATTCTCGAATGTGGGCCAAACCATTTCAAACGCATCGCTGCATCATTCCAGTGACGGCTATTGGTGAATCCTTCGGGGAGAAGAAAAACAAAAAATCCTTTTTGATGGAGGCAGATAAAGCTTTTTTTCTTGGTGGTTTATATCATCAATATGATAATAACGGTAACTTAATGACGACTTTTTCCGTCATTACTCGAAATCCCCACCCTCGTTTGTCGAAATATCATGATAAAGCAACCCCTTTTTTTTATGCCTGCAGACTCTCATTTAATCGACCGTTGGCTTGATCCTGCTATCCGGGGTGTATCGTTATTTAGTGATTTGTTGGACATACCCAAAATACCTGTTGATTTTACTGTAACTCCGGTCAATTCCACACGTAAATTGAAAGTTGCAGGTGATTCAGAAAAGATGCTAAGAGATTAAAACTGAAAGGGTGGAATACGGGAGTCATTATTTTAATTTATAGAGGAAATTAAATGGTAGATTTACGACAAAACGAAGACGAGGATATTTATGATCCCTTTAACGATGGTTGGAATGAACGTATAGCTGGCAAACAAAAAGGTGATAACCCTTTTGGAATTAATAACTGGAAATTCTACGAATGGGAAAAAGGCTGGCTAGAGGCCGATAAAGCCATTAAAAAAGAAGAAAATTAATCACAATAAAAAGATAATTGTTTTGGTCCTTCACAAAAATGCGTATATTCCAGGTAAAAAATACTCTGGAAACTCTGATATAGTTGAGTTACCTATACTATCTGTACGCTATATTCCTTCCCACTTTAAGGGGGAAGGCCAGGATGGGGGTAATGAATGATCACCCAGCATGAAAAGTTAACGGGTGTAAAAATTAATTATCGAATTCGATGATACTCAACATGCTCTACAACAGAAATACGATATTGATAGCTACCCCCATCCCAACCTTCCCCCTCAGATGGGAAAGGAGCAGAGCTTTTTACAAATCAAGTAAGCAATAATGTGAAGAGCCGTTGTTTTCAATAATACTTTCCGCTTTCAGGAAAAAACGCACAAATTTATGTTATGTCTAAAAGTGGGTCAGAATTCAATGCAAATAGTAGATTACTTTTGGATGCAATTTAACAGTCTATATCCAGTTCATCACAAGCCCTTTGTAGTTGAGAGAAATTGCATCTTTTAGGGCCGCCAACTATACCTGCTCTATCAACATAGAGTGTTTTAAATACGCCTTTTTTAGCGATGAGATCTTTAAGAATGTTCAAGCAACCCTGGGTTGTTACAGACTTAAAAAACTCAGCAAAAACTTCACTTGTTGCGTCACCAATATCGGCTATTAGACAGGATGTGAAATTGGGGTAAGATCACTGCCTGTAGTATCAGCTGCTTGCGGGCTACCGAGTAGGGATGAATATAACCTGGAAAAATTGAGTGATGACGCCAATGAGCAATCTATACCTGAATATTTCATCCACTTCTTACCTCACCTGAATCAACAAAACGAGAAGATTTTAACTTATAGATTGAAAAGTGTCATTCAATTTCCTATCATTAATCAATGATAAATATCCTACCGATACTTCCAGTCGTCGCAAGCATGCAGGTCGTACAACCCGTCCTCGTCAAAACCCCTGAACTGCAAATTGACTTCACTCCACGAACACCTAATCAATTGGGCTCGTTTTATGAAGCACGCGGTTTTCCCAAAGAGATGCGCGACATACTCAGGCAGCAATGCTTCATCACCGTAGGCATATTGAATACCAGTAATGAGAAAATCTGGCATGATTTGTCGAACTGGCAGTTTTCTGTAGCAGGCAAACCCATCAAGCGAGAGCATCGTGATTACTGGAAAAAACGCTGGCAGGACATGGGCGTAGCATTAAGTAAACAATCGACCTTTCGCTGGACCCTGATTCCCGAAACACTGGATTTCTTCCCTGACGAACACGAAGGCGGCAACATTGTTCTGCCCTTTACTGACCAGCCCATCAGTGTAACCGCAACGTTTGTGATGGGGGATAACAAGCAGGGTAAAAAGATCACCATACATACAGACAAACTTTTCTGCGCTGAGGACCCACAATGAGAACTCCGGCAAAGTTTTTCAAACTATTAATACTGATCCTTGCTTTGGGTATGGCCGAGTCTGCCACCGCTAACGAGGCGGCGGCCGAAGTAACTGAGAATATTAAAGTACCGTTTGGCATTCGGCACTATGACATTGGCATGGCACAGAATTTCACACTGCATGATGCCGATGGCGAAAAGTTTGAACTAGACGATACCCGGGGACGATGGGTATTCCTGCATTTCTGGGCGAGCTGGTGTGGCCCCTGCCGTAAAGAAATGCCAGCGATACAGACGTTAGCGGATGCGCTTAAAAATGACAAGTTTCAGATCGTAATGATCAATACCGCTGAAGATGAGGATACTATCTTTGAATTTTTAGCCGCCATCGATGTTGAGCTGAACAGCCTGATGGACGTCGATGGCCTGGTCACCGAAGTCTGGAAACCTCGCGGTTTACCAACCACTTTTTTAATAAGCCCGCAGGGTGAAATAAGATACCAGGCCATCGGCGGACGTGACTGGGACAAAGCTGAGTATATTAATTTCATCAAGCAATTAATAAAAAGCGCTCCTTAGACCGAACGGTTAAAGCTATTTGTCCATCCGTTTTTAGATGGACACTTATGGCACAGGGATGTGCTACCATTTTTAATGATGATAAATCTTTGAAAATGCAGCAAAAGAAAAATCACACTTTTTCTTTTGCGTTGCATAATATAGCCAGGATGGCTATTTATGGATGGTAACTATTTAGTTGAATAACATCTCAAAATAAGCTTTACCGGTTCTTTCATCCACATTGCGTACCATCTGGTAACCAACAAATGCATCGAGGTTGCCATCGTCAATATCCTGCTTGCTGACTGTTACACCCCACATCGGGTTGATCTTATTGGGCAGAAAGGAATAACGTACATCCATGATCATGTTCGGATTTCGTGTACTCACCGCCAGAAAACCATCGGAGAACCAGCGAAAACGTTCGATATCTTTTGCCTGCTGGCTTTCAGCAGGAAGCCAGGGAAAGTCCCGTTGAATATTCAGTTTCTGAATCGATGTTCCCATGATGTACTTCGTGTTCCATAGCAGTTTTACTGCGTCAACATAGTAGCGGCCATCATATTCGTAGATCATCTTCCAGACATGACGGTTAGCAAAACTGGGTTTCAGATGTACACGTTCCACCTGCTGACCGCGCTGTTTTGCAAGAGCAAAGACCGCCTGCTCTGCCCGCTGATACTGTACGAGACCCAGACTTAAGAATACAACGGCATATATAAAAGCGATTTGCGCATAGCGGACATTCTTGCGATACACGGCCAGTGTAATAAAAAAGAGGATCGGCAGAGTGAACAACGGGTCGACAATCGACACGATGTTCCAGGCAAAACGTTCATTGGAGAACGGCCAGAACAGTTGCGTACCATACGAGGTACAGGCATCCAGCAGGCCATGTGTTGCATAACCTAAGAAGGAAAACAGGTAGATCTGGGCAAAGGACAGTTTCATTGTCGGCCATCGTCCCTGCACCCATTGTGAATGAATCAGCGGATAGAACACCAGGGCACATATCAAGGCTCCAAACGGAATAAACACCAGCGAGTGGGTGAATTGTCGGTGAAACTCTAAAAACAAAATCGGGTCTTCTTCCGAACTAATAAGAATATCAAGGTCTGGCGCCATTCCTGCAAACGCACCGATAAGCAGAGCAATGGCCTGCTTAGATCCATTATTAGCAAAGGACTGGGAGAGACTGGCACCGAAGCTGGCTTGTGATATGGGATCCATTATTTATAAGAACTCAGTTGATGTAGCAGAAAACTAGCGAAATCTGTCATCTCGACCGTCGGGAGAGATAACCGTGTATGTCGTGAAAGAAAGTTGGACAAACAGTCAACAAATTTTAGAGATAATTTAGTTCTTCTGGCTTAGTTGTTTAAGTAAGTGTAATAATTTTTTCTTCTTAATGCCATCATGGTTTGTTTGATCGATTTTCACCACACTAAAAATTATATTGCCAACTATTTTGTTGCTTTCTTCAGCTACAAGAGAAAGCATCGGAAAGGCTGTTTGAACTACTAAGATGTCTCACGCTAGAGCAGATACAATCGGACCTTCAGTTTGAGCAAACGCATTTTCATGTACTTCTCGTATAGCACTATGATCCTGGCTTGTTGATTTTCTTATTTTCATCGACGCTACCTAAGTTGCAAGGACTGTATCACTGGCTGAAAAAGGGTGTTGTAAGTTCAATTAAACTATCTCAATTGCTGTTTATGCTTAAAACCATTAAGCTGATACCTATGAACAGTGATCAGATTATTCTATTTATCTTGCTGCTAATTGTATTTGGAATGCTCATTTGGGGTAAAGTGCGTTATGATCTGATTGCATTCAGTGCACTGGTCACTGCAGTCATAACCGGAGTAGTACCAGAGAGTAAGGCTTTTGATGGCTTTGCTCATCATGCAACTATTATCATTGCGTTAGTGCTGATTCTTAGCAAAGCACTTTCAAAATCAGGTGCAATTGAATTGATTGCCCGGCAAATAGTTAATTCTGGACGTAAGCTTTCAGCTCATATCGCTATCATGTCTAGTGTCTCAGCTATTCTTTCCGCCATGATGAATAATGTGGCAGCACTGGCTTTACTTATGCCTATCGATATTCATGCTGCTGCTAAAGCGAAACGTAACCCTGCCCTGACACTTATGCCTTTATCTTTTGCATCTATCCTTGGTGGTCTGATTACACTCATCGGTACGCCCCCCAATATTATCATATCTAGTTATCGTGAAGAGGCTCTAGGCGAATCTTTCGGGATGTTTGATTTCAGTCCTGTAGGTCTGGTTGTGACTGTTGCTGGTGTATTGTTTATTACTTTGATTGGTTGGCGCTTAATCCCGGTGGAGCGTGGTAAGTTTGATGCATCGAAAGGTTTATTTGATTTAGCCAATTATATTGCTGAAGTCCGAGTGCCTGAGACATCAAAAATTATTGGTATGAAAGTACCAGAGCTTGACAAAATGGCTGATGATGCCGGTGTTATCATTCTCGGTCTGGTTCGAAATGGAAAGCATCTTCCAGGTCGTGCAAGACGAGAGATAATTACTAAAGGCGATATATTAGAAATTGAAACAGACGCTACTTCAATTGATGATTTTGTTGGTGCATTACAGCTGGAATATGTTGGCGCAGAAAAATATCAAGGGATTAGCAAGAAAGGCTTGTCACTGATGGAAGTTGCTATACCTGAAGGCTCTCGAGCAGATGGACGAACGGAGCAATCACTGCGATTGCATTATAGGCATGGCGTATTCTTATTGGGAATATCCAGACAGGGAAAGAAAGTACGGGAGCGTGTTCGTAAGCGGGAAATTAAGGCGGGTGATGTTTTATTGCTACTTGGACCGCATGAACAATTATCAAATGTTAGTCAATGGTTAGAAAGTTTGCCCTTAAAAGAGCGAGACCTGCAGGTCATTCAACGCCATAAGGCCTGGCTTGCCGTTGGCATTTTCTCCAGTGCCATTGCTGTTGCAAGTTTTGGTCTGCTTCACTTACCAATGGCATTGGCTGTTGCGTGTATTTTTATGCTGGCCTTTAAAATCATCCCTCTAAGAGAATTATACAATTCCATAGAATGGCCCGTCATTGTGTTGTTAGGCTCTATGATACCCATCGGAATTGCTTTGGAATCATCTGGTGGTACTGCTCTGATTGCCGAAAACATTATCAATCTGGCTGAAGGTTATGGTCCTGTAGTTGTTCTTGCCATTTTGATGATTGTTACCATGACCCTTTCTGATGTATTGAACAATACAGCCACAGCTGTTATCGCGGCCCCTATTGCTATTGATATTGCAAATCAGCTAGAAGTTAATCCAGATCCATTTTTGATGGCTGTAGCCATCGCTGCTTCGTGTGCTTTTCTCACACCCATTGGCCATAAGAATAACACCTTGATACTTGGTCCTGGTGGATACAGGTTTGGTGACTACTGGCGCATGGGATTACCTCTTGAAGTTATTATTGTTGGCGTTTCTTTGCCGATGATCCTCCTTGTATGGCCAATGTAGTGTCATGCTAATGTTGTTGCTTTAGCAAGGATAATAAGAATTTACGGTTTCTGTAATAGTGAGGCAGGTGTTTGCAATCTGTAGTGTCTATTGCTGCCGAATTAGAATGATGTGTCAACACTTTTCCGGACACTTGTTTAAACAGCTTTTTGCTGCCTTTCGTAATCTACTGGTGACAAATAGCCATTAGCAGAATGAAGTCTTTCACGATTATAAAACACCTCGATATATTCAAATATGATCTGCTTTGCTTCTTCCCTGGTTTGAAATTGACAATGATGCGTCAATTCCGTTTTCAGGGTGTGAAAGAAGCTCTCTGCTACGGCGTTATCCCAACAATTCCCCTTACGACTCATTGATTGAATGAGTTTGTGATCTTTTATGATCTTCCGGTGGCTATCCGATGCATATTGACTGCCACGATCAGTATGCCAAATTAACCCCTTGTCAGGTTTACGCTTCCATAGCGCCATCAGTAAGTGTTGTGGTCTAATAGCACCGGACACTTTAATAAGAGATAATACCAATCAATTATTGAGGTGTCAGAATGGGACAGAAACGAACATACAAACAATATTCTAAAGAATATAAAGAAGAGGCGGTGGCTCTGGTACGAGAACAGGGCTATTCAGTGCCAGAGGCGGCTAAATCACTGGGTATAGCCAGTAATATACTGTATCGCTGGAAAGATAAAATAGAATCACAGCTGGAAGGTAAATCGTTGTCATTTGATGAGCGTGAAGAGCTGAAGCGCCTGCGTAAAGAAAATAAGAATTTGCGTATGGAGAAAGCGATTTTAAAAAAGGCCAGTGCCTTCTTCGCGAAAGAAATGAAGTAAAATTTGACTTTATCAGAGACGAATCAGTCCATTTCCCGGTAAGTGTTTTATGCCGAGTTATGCGAGTAAGTACATCAGCTTATTATGCCTGGAAGAAACGACCAGGTCAGCTGATCAGTGCAGAAACCCTGCACCTGCATCGTCGCATGAAAGAGCTCTTTAAGCAAAGTCGTAATAGCTTAGGTAGCCGTGAAATGATGAAGAAATTACGTGAAGAAGGCTTTCAAATAGGTCGTTATAAAGTACGCAAGCTGATGAAAAAGCTGAAGTTAAAAGTCACGCAACGCATTGCATACAAAGTGACCACCAAAAGAAATCATAAGGATGATGTGGCGGATAATTTACTGAATCAGAACTTTAACCCTGTTGCCCCTAATCAGGTTTGGGCCGGAGACATTACCTATCTGAAGACAGGCGAATGTTGGATGTATTTAGCTATCGTAATGGATTTATACTCGCGCCGTATTGTTGGCTGGTACATCAGTAAACGAATGACAACAGACTTGATATGCAAAGCAATGATCATGGCTTACAACTTAAGGCAGCCGCCTTTTGGGCTTGTTTTTCATAGTGACCGAGGCTCTCAGTACACCAGTAAGCGTTATAGAAAATTACTGAGCAATTATGGGATACGAGCAAGCATGGGTGATGTCGGAGCCTGTTGGGATAATGCCGTGGTCGAACGCTTTTTTGGAAGTCTTAAGCACGATTGGGTATTTAAAATTGCTCAACCAACCCGTGAACATATGAAAAAAGATGTCGCAGCCTACATGAGGTATTACAACCTTGAAAGGCTGCATACAGCGAATGGTGATCAGTCACCAATTAACTATGAAAATTCTCTGAAAAAAGTGTCCGGTAGGACTTGACCAGTACACCTGGTAATATCGTTCATTTTGGGACACTCCTAAATCTCTTGTGGTTATTCTAGGTTGTGTGTCCGGTTTAGTATAGCCACATCACTTGAATGTGGCATCCATGCCACATACACTTGACCTACAGGGACGACTTCGGCTCCTGCCTCTCGCATGCATTTCCACCATCCATGGTGGTCATGTAGGGAATGCAGATTATACAGGAGCAATTATCTGCCTTACGCAAACACCTGATATCAAGAACTTACGTATAAATCTAAAATACGCTGAATAGTTACAAAAAAGATTAACAAAACACTTCCTCCGGTCGTAACACTGGATGAGAAAAACGGCTTACGTGCCTTATCAGAGCCTGATAAGACATTGGTTAAACACCGCGTGTCTGTATAGGTGATAAGGTGCGTATTTCATCAAGGTCCGGTAGATACTTAATTAAACATCTACCATAACTGAGACCGGATATATGTGTGCGGCCTGGATTCTTTTCTAAAGTCGATTGGTTGAGGAAATAAGCAGTGGATATCGAATACAAGCTATAGCCCTATCAACACAAAAAGAAAAAGCGATCTGATTATGAGGAAAAGCAAGAGCAGGTTCTTCATACCTCATCAGGTAGACGGATAGTTTTGTCTTAAATACAGACAACAGAGCAAAAAACCAAGAGATTTAGAGCAAAATTAGTTGACATTCAGGGGCGTCCATATATGTCTTATTTTTTGTTATCAATGATTTTTTTACAAGATGTTCCACTCTTGATAGACTGCCAAAAAATACTTAAAACAAAAGGTTTGAGCGGTGAAGATGAACCGTTTGGATTTGTAGGCCTCTGATTTTAAAAATAATTTCTTTTTAAGCAGAATCAAAGCAACATAAATTAGCAATTAATGGTATTTTAATATGCCACTAGTGAACAGGATTAATGTTTTTTAACGTTAATTTAAGTTCATTTTCCGGTCAAAGTATTTTTAGGGATTTAGACAGCCTACCCTTGACCCGTTCATACACTTAACAGTCAAAAGTTATTCCAATCAATGTATAACCACAAAGCAATAGCCGTGGGCATCTGCTGACAGCAAATTAATCACTGTTTTTTTAATGAGTGTCTTTAATTGGTGACTTTCATCAATAAGTTGCGCCTTTTTTTGAACTATAGATTGAAAAACATCATTGTGTTTCCTATTCTTTAAATAAAAAGGTCAAGTTTATACGAGCTAAATTTAACTCTTAACTGTGAATATCTAGCGGTTTTTTAACAGGATAAGAAAATGGAAGTTACTGTTGTCAACTTTGAAAACTATGCCTTTACGAGGCAAGTTGTCGGAAGAATAAGCTCGCTTGGTATCAGCACAACACTAGTACAACGAGATGACTGGAGCGTGAATAATATTAACCCATCAGTAAATATTCTCGCGCTGGATAAACCTACGGATACCACAATAAATCAAATCAAAGATATACTATCAGTAAATCAGCATCCTCCTTTTATTGGTGCGTTTAATCCAGATTATGATTTCTCAGATGAATCATTAAGCAGTTTATTCAATGATTGCTTTACCTGTCCATGTTCTCAAGGAGAATTGAAATTTCGACTTATTCGACAGGGAATTAATACAGAAAAAAAGCAACCAAAAGACCCACCTCTTTTACCTGAAATGGTAGGTCAATCAAAAAAATTCCATGAGATGTCAAGGTTACTCCGCAAGATGGCAGCCATTGATGCTCCCGTACTCATAGAAGGGGAGTCAGGAACAGGCAAAGAATTAGCAGCAAGGGCATTACATTATTATAGCTCCCGAAAAAACAACCCCTTCATCCCTGTTAATTGTGGTGCACTTCCAAAGGACTTGATAGAAAATGAACTGTTTGGTCATCGCAAAGGTGCATATACAGGTGCATCAGATGCCAGCAAAGGTTTAATTGCACAAGCAGAAAATGGCACCTTGTTTCTCGATGAAATTTCCAATATTGATATTAAATCACAAGGCGTGCTACTCAGATTCTTGCAAAACCATGAATACTCCCGCCTTGGCAGTGGCAATGCCCGAAAGGCGCATGTCAGACTAATATGTGCTACCAACGTCCCCCTCTCAGAAAAAGTTTATGACAAGTCATTTAGGCTGGACCTGTTTTACCGCATAAATGTGCTCAATATCGAATTACCCCCTCTACGCGAGCGCGAGGAAGACATCGTTTTTTTAGCACAACATTTTCTATCCAATTTCCAATTACACTATTCAGGAGTGATTCGAAAATTCAGCTTTGAATATCTGGAATGGCTACGCCAATACCAATGGCCCGGGAATATCCGCGAACTGGAAAACATGATACACCGCGATTATCTTATGTCTGATCATCATTTTATTCATCCCAACCCACAGCATCAGAAAACGACAAACGGGCAGGCTAATTCTGATATAGAAAAATTTTGTGATGCCAAAGCTCAAGTCATCGCCCAATTTGAAGCCAGTTATTTAAAACAACTCATGAGCAAAACCAGTGGCAATATATCTAAAGCTGCACAGCTTGCAGGTAAAGATCGGGGAGACTTTGGTAAATTGATAAAAAAACACGGAATACAAAGAAAGAATTATCTATAACAAGTAAGATTACTGAAACTTGTCTGTTTCGTTCGTTTTAGGAGAAAGGTAAATGCAAAATGAAGAGAAATTGCTAAAACACAGAAACAAACTTAGCTCAATATGACACTTGACCCGTTTATTCCTTCCTTGAAAAAATACCACAAAAATATAAAGGCGAAAAACGCGAGTTCAGCCAAGAATATTTATGATGGTTAACAAATCAGGATTGGCCCGGAAATATCCGTGAACTTGAAAATATAATTCACCGCGATTACCTTATGTCAGATCAGCATGTTATCTACCCAACTACCCAGCAAGAAATGATCCCTGAAACTTCTAATGAAATTGGTTTCGTAAAAATAACAAGAAGCTAAAGCAGAGATTGTAACTAAATTTGAAATAAGGTATCTAAAAAAGATTTTGAAAAAACAAGAGGCAACATTACAGAAGCTGCGAATTTAGCTGGCAAGGATAGCCGAGACCCAGGTAGATTACTAAAAAAACATCACATTGAAAGAAGACTTTTTTATAATAATTTATAGGCCTTTAATCTATTATGAACGTAAACAGCATTAATCTCGCAATCAATTCTCTAGCTTTGTTAGGTGTCGTCATAGCCCTGTTTAATTTGGTATTTCAAATGAAATCAGTAAAAAAACAGCTAGAACTACAAAACTTCTTGGAGTATACAAGACGATACCAGGATATTATGCTGAATCTTCCAGAGTCGATCCATGTTGGCACTTTTAAATTTTCTGAAACACGCATTAACGAGAACGACCTCAAAGCAATACGTTTTATTCGCGCCTTTTATGACTTGAGTGCCGAAGAGTTTTTTTTACATAATAACGGACTTATAAACAATGCCACATGGCGGCTTTGGAAAAAAGGTATCTTTGCCACAATCAATAATCGTGCGTTCCATGAAGCATGGACCGTTATAAGACCAGACACTCATCATCCTGAAGCGTTTATCCGATTCATTGATGAATTTTATCAATCAACAAATATGGCGGAGAAATCATTAGCGAAAAAGTAAAAACCTTAATCCCTTGTTCTATAACAGTCTAAGTGTCAATGGCCAACGAAAGTGATCCACTTTTGGCCAATACCAATGGCCCGGGAATATCCGCGAACTGGAAAACATGATACACCGCGATTATCTTATGTCTGATCATCATTTTATTCATCCCAACCCACAGCATCAGAAAACGACAAACGGGCAGGCTAATTCTGATATAGAAAAATTTTGTGATGCCAAAGCTCAAGTCATCGCCCAATTTGAAGCCAGTTATTTAAAACAACTCATGAGCAAAACCAGTGGCAATATATCTAAAGCTGCACAGCTTGCAGGTAAAGATCGGGGAGACTTTGGTAAATTGATAAAAAAACACGGAATACAAAGAAAGAATTATCTATAACAAGTAAGATTACTAAAACTTGTCTGTTTCGTTCGTTTTATGAGAAAGGTAAATGCAAAATGAAGAGAAATTGCCAAGCTACAGGAATAAACTTAGCTCAATATGACACTTGACCCGTTTACTTGTTTATCGGTCAACCCAATTCTCAAACTCAAGATTCTCAACCCGTTTAAATTCACGAACATTATCAGTTACCAATATGGCATCAATCGAAATGCAATGGCCCGCAATAAGAATATCATTGTGACTGATTGGCATACCTTTTGACTCCAGTTTTTTCTTGATGGCCGTCGAAGCTTCAACTGCCTTCTTATCCCACGATAATACGGCATCAAGTCTTTCAACAAATTCAGTGACAATAGCAGGCATTCCAGGACTGGCTTTTTTATTAATTGCACCAAAGGTTAACTCAGCATAAGTAATAGAAGAAATAACTACCTGATGACCAGAAACTACTGTTTTTTGCAGTTTATCGAGCAAATACTCCGGTCTTTTCCGGATTAAAAAGCTACACGTATTTGTATCCAACATATAAATCGGCCTTCCCATTAAAACTCAACCCGTCCTTCTTCAAGAACATCTTGACGTTGCTTCAGGAAATCCTCATCAGCCTGAGATACATTTGTAAAACTTTTCCAATTTTTACGAACAGGGGTAATAATAATTGAATTTCCTTCCTTTCGAATTTCAACCTCACTAATACCAACGAATTCAAGTTCTTTCGGTAGTCTAACCGCTTGATTACGACCATTTCTAAATAAACTTGCAATTGCCATGTCATCACCTTATCAACTAAAGATAAGTTCAATATAAGCCAAAAACAGACATATGTCAAACATATGCCTTAGTATTCATTTCCTATTCATAACATGAGTCAGACTGAAGCTTTTTTTGGGCGACCAGCCTTCCCTGGCCGTACACGCCTGGCCAGCGCTTGCTCAATCTGATCTTTAAAAATTTCTCTACCTAATACACGGCATTGATTTAAACTCTCTCTAATTTCCGATAAGCTTTGTTCACCAACATGCGTATTGAACAATGCTCGGTATGTCGCTTGACGTACCTGAGGTGATTCTCCCAATGCAAGGTACCTGGAATGAGGCTTTATTAATTCATCTGTTTCTCCCAGCGCATTTGCCCGATAACTAGACCAACGATATTTGCCAGGATGCTCAACCATTCCTTCAGCACGTACAGGATTTAGTTCTATGTAACGATAACAAGTCAATAAATAGCATTCTGAATCAATGAGTGCAGCTTTATAACGACCTTCCCAAAGGGTGCCCGTTCGCCGATAGGTCTGATTGATGTACACGACGTAGCGCCGACCCAAACTTTGCATCGTCTTGGCAATTCCATCTCCTTTATGGGGTGTCATCAACAGATGCACATGGTTGGTCATCAGTACATACGCATGGACTTCACATTGATGCTGATCACTGGCAGATTTCAAGTCAACAAGATAACGCATATAGTCTTCATCAGAAAAGAAAGTTGCCTGACGATTGTTGCCACGCTGAATAACATGTTGAGGAATACCAGGTAGGTTATAACGTAGTTGTCTGGGCACTGTATTGGCTCTCTTGCTAAATTAGCATAAAGCGTATCCTAATATGACCAATAATACCAGTCTGACCCCTATTTCTCTTGACCCCTATTTCTCTCGTTCATGTAAGACAAAAAACTGCCTGCTTTCCACTGATATAGTACCGACCGTTATGAAAGGCAGGTGGCCCAAAATATCCCTCCAGCTGGCCAATGGGGCCCCTTCATTGCAGGAATATACACTCATTATTCTTTCCCTGTTTGCAGAAAAGATAGCCTCCAACGCTTTCCATGATGCTCACCGGCTTGTCAAGGGTGGCTGATTGCCATACGGATACTACCAGTTAACACATCAAAGGCCGTCACCATACCGTTTTCAGGTCCGGTTACCGCATACACACAATCATTATCTATAGCACCCGCCTCATTGAGCACCGATGCATTCCATTGTTGGTCAAGAGAATCGACTGTATAGACGATTAAGTCCCGTGGTTGTTCCATTGCACGCCGGGAGATAATAAACCAGACCGATATCTGATTTCCTCAACAGCCAGACACTGGTTGTAAGAAGTATCTCTCCGGGGTTGCCCATTTTATCCAGGTAGTACAAGCCAGGACTTGTGTCAGTGGCACTCTGGTTGCGGATTAACAGACCACTACCGAGAGGTATAAGAGAATTGGCCCCCCATTGAAGAGCGAGAAGGTTTGTTCAATAACGCCACAGGTCTGATCCAGAATATACAGCATCTTGCCTTGATTGGAATCAATGCCCAGAATGTAATCATGTTGTCAATAACTGTAGTGTTTCATATGAAACGATTGAGGATAAATCAATGCGTACACTGTTTCGATACCAAATTGGGTATATACAACGATGGTGGATAACTCGTCAGGATAACGCAGGTATTCCGTTATCAGATAATTGCAGCAAGTCACAAAAAAGGAACCGTCACCTGCCCTAGCATCAATGAGAATAACATTTTGTGTGTTACCGTTTCCAGCATCTAGCCAAAGCAGTTTTTCCCCACATCGAGCAACAACCTGATTATCTATAATAATGGGCTGATGTTGCGAAGAAAAAACCAGTCAAAATTTTTCTGCCATTGTACAGTTAATGATAATGACACAATACCTCCTTTCTGAAACAAACATTACGGTAAGGGTGTATATGTCCCGTCCGGATTAAGGCGCGCGAGCTGTACCGATCCGTCAGGATTGAGCACAGCCGCACCATTGTTAAAATCGATGACACCGGATTGCTGAATGGAATGCGGTGCCAAAGTTGTGGTTTCGTCAAATTGCACTCTGTTTATCAGTTCATGCAACCGCCGATGCAGATCGTCTTGCACATCAATCAGCTGCCGGTGATTGCCGCCAAGATACAGCGGAATCAGATGGTGTAGATCTCCCTCAGCTGCTTCGCCAGCAGTATTTGCAAAATTAAGTCGGTAATTAAAAGCTCGCAACTGGTCGGTTCCGCGAACCACGACAACTTCATGGCTGGCCACGGATTCGGCCACCTCGGCGGCGCGTTCCGCTGGAAAATGATCACCGGCGCGTCTATAGGCTGTTTCGAGAATTCGGCCAAATTATCACGAAAAAGCGGATCCAATTCACCGATAAGTCTTCCCGTTGTCCCAACCCCTGTCAGGGGAACCACTTGTTGAGCAGCAGGGTATTCATCTATCACCCGTTGAAAAGCTGCTGGAAAATGATCAGGCCACCCTTCAACCATGCGCCTTCCTGCTTCAGCCCTGGACAGCGTGCCTTCAGCAATTTCCCATCCGCCACTACTACTGCGAACAAGGGTACGTGGCGGCTCAGGGGAATTTGCATATCTTGCAAGATCATATGGAGGTGGTGGATTGGGTCGAACACGGTAGTAATACTGAGAAGCATTTCGAATCATACTGTTTCCCTCCAGAGCAGGTACATCACCGGAAGCAATGGCCTCCGCAGTCCTGTTCCTGGCAGAGGCCACATAACCGAGTCCCTTTTCCATGGTCATCTGATCAACAACTCGACTATGAATCGCAAGTTCTGACTCAAGGAACTCTACATCACGCCTAAGAATTGATTCCTGGGCAGTACCAATAGCATCTCCAAAGCTGCTCGTCTAGTCTCAATTATACCTGGTAGTTTTTTCATTTCCAGACCAGGATTCAAAGGCCATGGAACCCGGCCTGAAGGGATTCACCACATTAGCATTGGGCCTGCCAGCAAGGGATAGCAACCGGTCCCATACTTGGCGCAGTCTGCCAGTAACACCATCGTACCGATTCAAAAGACGAACGACATTGGCATGGGCAAGAATATCGGATACCAGTGCTTCACTTCCGCATTGAATGCCTCGAACAATCGTTCGCCCTTGAGAATCAACCACATAATGCACTCGAATTTCGGTCCCAGCTTCAACAATATTAATTTCCGTGCCGACCCGTCTATTCGGTACCGCACGGGTCAGCCTCGGTAATGACCTCACCAGTTTCAAATTCTCCTGCGGCGATCCGCAGACTTCTGGCAAGCGCTTCATCACTATGAGAAAGTGCACAACCCCTTCCTCAATAATGCCGCGGCAGCCTTCACCGCCCGTACTGCCCTCACCACATCCAAGGCGTCGAGACCAACGCCCGCCCAGGCCACCACCAGCCAGGCCCAGTGGCCGGCCAAATCAGGTGGAACAATTGACTCATCGGGATTCATGGACGTATTGCCGGCAGCGGATTCAGCAAAGTAGTCTTCGGTGGTACGAACAGCATCTGCGGCACCCAACCCAAGGGCACCGGCAGCAAATGCGAGCGAGAGTCCGCCAGATGTCACAGCCGCACCCACACCAAACACAATGCTGAATACAGCTAATCCAAGAGTTGTAGCAGTATCCCAAGCCCGGTGACTACTGGCCGTTTCGGTCACCCACCCACGGCGCGTAACATCAGTAATATTTAAACCGGCAATGGTTGCATCAACAATAGACTGAATTGCCCAGAGATCAAGATCGACGCTGATAATGTTATTCCGAGTGGCATCAATATCTTCAAGTACTCCCTGTGCTTCAACACCCAGGCGTGAAAACTGATCATACACCTCCAAACCTGCAAATTCTTCCATGTCATCAATCCGAGCAAGCACAGGATAATTTTGCATTAAGTTTGCCCGTTCAGCCCTACGCTGGTTGTTACGTTCCTCAACATCCATGCGCTGCCTAATTTCCCTAAGGTGACGGTTTATGGTCAGGTGCAACAATCAAAGGGGGAACAGCCTCCATGGAAGCATCTATCTGCGCAAGCTGGGTTGCGGTGGTGCGCATACGGTCGATTTCTTCCTCTGTCACCAATCCGCAGGTTGAAAATCGTTCAACATCATTTTCAACACTGACCCTTCCCCGTGAAAGAATAGTCAGGGCATTGTCTTTCATAGCTGCTGCAAATAACCGGATAAAGATTGGCCGTGACATCTCATTAAAATCACCAAATGCTTCCTGATAACCGGACAAGCAGATTGTCTCGCCCAGGCATCAACGCCTGATCGGCCATAGCCAGTTCTGCGGCTTCTTCTGATGGTTTATAGGCTTGCGGTGCGCACTGCGGCTCCGTCACTGGTAATAATTACCGTTGCCGATGAGGTGAAACGAAGACGGGTCCATGGTTTATTGTCAAACCAGGTGATATTATCATAGTTAAAACCGTAAACTAATGTCATCGGTGCCGGTACTTGATAAGCGACATACCTGCCATTCTCGATAAACACTGCACCGGAAGTTCCAGCCGACCGTATCGCTGCCATAGCTGCCGCTTCGAGAGCCATAGTGTCCTCTGGTCCATCCTTCAGGATTCATGGAATGGGGAATACTACTAATGGGCAGATGATAGGGTAACGCCACAGAACCCATCATCCGATGAGTTTGTATAGTTGTATCGAAAAAACCTTCCCAGACTGCTATAGACTGATTTTCATGTTGGGGTGTCAGCTCAACATCGTCTGTTGCATCGGATCCGTTTCTTTGTATAGTTAGTAGCGGGGTACCAGAAGATGACTGCTGAACTACATGAGTCAGTTCATGGGCAAGTAGCCGTTTTCCTTTAATCGAGTCCGTTGAATATTCACCCGGTGCGAATGCAATATCATTCCCCAGCGTAAAAGCACGAGCATGAATTGACTGTGCTGCACTAGCTGCACGAGAATCAGTATGAAGCCGTACATTCTTAAAACTTTGTTGAAATTGAGGCTCAAAGTAATCACGAACAGAAGGTGGCAGAGGCTTACCCCCACCATGTATTTCAGAAACCATCGCCGTAAATTCCGGGGATGCTGGTGCCGATAAAATATCTTTTTTAGCCTGAATCAGCTCTGTATTTTCTTCACCATTTTCCTGTTTACGTACAACTGTTTCTTCCCCATCCTCTAGATCATTATTCAACTTTCCAAGTGGATCCGGCATCCGCATAACCCGTTGAGCCACCTGATCTGCTTCCTGCTCATACTTATCATCAGGCGCCCCAACAGTGAGCTTTGTCTGAACCATGCCAGTCTGAGGTTCTTGTTCTTCTTGCTCACACTCATCACACTTCCTTTGCAAGGTTTCTGGATTACCCAGATCCGCTCGCAAAGGATTGCGCATAATAACATCATTTTCAGGAGGTTTATTCTCATTTCCCAGTTGAGAACCAGCAAGCCGTTTTTTCTCCTCCGACTGTGGGTCAGCTTTGGAATGTGCAGGTTTTCGGCTTACCGTTGCATACATTCATTTCACCTATCGCAATACCAGAAGACTATGCAGCAGGTTCCGTATCTTCAGGATCTTCAGGATCTTTGCATCCACTGCCAGTGTCTCCATTACCGCTATTCTCTGTCTGCTTAGATATCTCATCCTGAATCGCTTTGATAGCATTCACTAGAAATTTGCTGCTACATTCATTATGGCTTGTTGCAGCTTCTGCCCAGTGTTTTTTCCTGGTAAATAGCTCTGTTTCCTTCACATACAATTCATTAAGCGCTTTCACATAGGTCTGTTTGCTCTTCTCCCAGCTATTCATGATCATATCGGCGGTATTCACTTGAGAACATTCACCTGCACCAAAGCAAGCAAAGACATCAGATGTCTCGTAAGCATCATTCGTTAGAGCATCTTCTACAATGCAGATTTCATTGATTAATGACTGACGAGACAGGACAAAATAATGAAGCTGGAGTAGTGCTTCGGCAACACGTCTGGCCTCGAAGGCACTGGTAAAAGCAGCCATGTAGGTATAAGTAGTATCAGCTTGTTTTTTTGCATTCCCGGCCAGGCCCTGAATGGCCTGCAACAGTTTTTCCAGTGCCATTTTTGCCTTAGGCAAATTGGATGTACCTGTTGAACAACCACCCTTGGCACACAGATAATCACTGGTGGTTTCATTCATCTTATTTTTGGCATCTGCCAAAGCTTTCTGCTCATCGTCACAATTAATCACACCAGCCAGCAATGCATCCAGCTTTACCATATCAAGTAGCTGTAGCTCCTCAGAACGGTTTTGCAAGCCCGCAATCAAGGTTTTAAGAACATCACAGGAGATACCTTCAGCAAGCAAGTCCTGGCAGACCGTTTCATCTTCACGATTGCATTTATCACTCTTGACTTTATCAGGGTCTTGGAGAATTTCCTTAAAGCTATCGACATCTTTGACAATGACACTCAGCTCTTGAATAAGCTGAATCAGTTCATCCTGTTTGCAAGATTCATCAACATAGAGTAACACCATCAGTTGATAGCGCAGATTGTTTTCGACGAGTTCCGAGAGATCACCGCTGTTATTTAATGATGCACAAATAGCTGCAATTGAGGATGTGTAATTACAGGCTGTATTTTCTACCGTAGCATTTTTACTTTGCAGATCTTTGCTGTCTTTGTCATGTTGGCTTTTGGCAAGATTCATTTCAGCCAGAATGGACTCAAACAAATCTGATTTATATTTAGCATTTGCATCACTATTGGCCGCCTGCTGAAGCGTTGCATATTCGCCATTCAATTCGCAGAGTAGCGTGTCAAAAACCTCAATGGCTTCATTGTTTGTGCTTTGTTTGTTCATGATATTTTCTCCTTGCTCAGTTTCGGTGGCCTGCAATCCTCTTCGCGGGTTGAGGACGCCCCATTTTTATAAATTCCTGCAGAATCGCATCTTCGAGACATTCTCCAGTGATTAAGGTGCTATTGGCTGCGGCAGCATAGGCCGCACGTAAAGCACTATTACGTATTTCACCCCCTACCAGATCGTAAGTATTGGCGACGCGGTTAAGATCTATGGATTCGTGCAGCGACACTTTGGGTAACTGACGTTTCCAGATATTGAGTTGTTGCGGTGGAGTAGGACGGGGAAAGTGGATAGAAAAGCTGATACGGCGGGTAAAAGCAGTATCCATGTTCTGCTGGAAGTTGCTGGCCAGCAAAGTGATGCCTTCAAATTGTTCCAGCCTCTGCAGCAGGAAATTGACCTGCAAATTGGCATGCCGGTCATGTGCATCCTTGATACCGGTGCGTTTCCCAAACAGGCTGTCTGCTTCGTCAAAAAACAACAGGCCACGGTAACCTTCAGCAATATTAAAGACCTTGGCAAGATTCTTTTCGGTTTCACCAATATATTTTGAAACAATACGTGATAAATCTACCCGTAGCATGGGCAACTTAAGCCTGGTGGCTACGGCTTTTGCAGCGAAGGTCTTCCCGGTGCCTGATTCACCATGTAACAAGGCAACCAGACCTGTTGCGCCACCCCGTTTTGCACTGATCATATCCCAGCGGTTTTCTACGGTAATACGCTGGTGTACTCGTGAAACCAGTGACTCCAATTGTTTCATGGTTTGCCGATTTAATACCAATGACTGCCAGGGGACATCCGGCCATTCTGTTGTGGTAAAGGGGGAAGCTGGTTCATGAATAATTTCCCTCAGTGCACGCGAAATATGATCTTTGGTTAATTGCCGGGCTTGTTCGTGGCTTGCAAAGTTTTGTGCCAGATTGACTGCCTTTTTAATTTGTTCGTCATCTATCCTGTTTTGATTCGCCAGGAGATCAATATCGATATTATGCTCAGTAGAGTGTAGATGTTGATACCAGAGATTGGCCTGCTCCAGTGGTTTAGGGGGGCAAGCATTGATTTGTCTGACAGGAATATCGTAGGGAATGGTTATTTCCTGATTCTTTGTCAGAAGAATGAGTAAGCCATTTAATAACGGGACTATATTTTGCGGGAATGAAAACGGCTTTTCAGTATCTGCGTGTATCACCGGAATCGCATCCAGCATGATGGATGTCAAAATGGCCTTTTTTAGATCGCTATGGGTATTGTCCATTGTGATATAGAAGCTAAACCAGGGTCGATGAAGTGCATTTGCAAGCGCCCCAATATTGGGCATGGCAATGTCAGGGATTTCGGATTTAAAGATAATTACAGCCTGTTGCTGTTGTTCACTCCAGGCAGCTAATTCCCGGGATTGTTGCAATAGCGTGGACCTGGCTTCAGCCATATCATGCTTATATCGCTTGCGTGTCGGGCTATGTAGCACTATTTCTTGTGAACTTAAAATACAGTCCAGTTCTACTCCGCCTAATAGTACTTCACCCACCTGTAAACTGCGTTCAAACAGGGGGGTCTGCTGTTCATATTCCAGAATGCCTGCTTTCCATAGGGCACTCTTGGTCAAAAGCCTTCTAGTCTGGTTACGATCAGAATACTTGTCAAGGAGCAGTAAATGAGCCTTGTGCAGTGGCAAACGCCGCTCTTTGGGAAAGCCATTAATATGTGAATAGAGATCGCCAAAACGTTCATCCAGTTCGGGGGCAAGGGCGAGTAGCAGGATATTTATTTCAAAAGAGGTTAGCTTGAAATACTTGATCAGTCTTATAAGAGGCTGCGTAGGAGACTGACAAGCAGCTATTGCCTGCTGTAAAGCATGTTCATCGTGTTCTATTTGTTTAACGAGTAGCTCAAGATCATCAGGCAATGGGTCGATAGTCTGTTTAGCCAGAATGCCCAGAAACTCCCAGCCTTCTATTTGTGGGATCAGACGCGCACTCAAAAGACTCAGTAACCGGTCTGGGAGGCTTGCCTGGTCATCATCGGTGTAGATATAACGGACTGTATCCTGTCTTGCCTGAGTCATCATTTACTCCATGTACTCAAACCGGATTACCCGGTTGATTTGTGGAATCCAACCAGGATCAATATCCCAACCTTGTTTTCGAAGCAGCTATATCAATATCTGATAGAGGCATTTGCAGGGTGATATAAACATTATCAACCTGCAGACGACCGGGACGAAGCAACATATTTTGCAGTGGAGTTAATTGCGATGGTGCTTCTCCACCAAAAAAATAAGCTATGCCATTTTGACCGGGGCGAACCTTCCCAGAGATTTGGAGTGACAGCTTTTCCAGAATAGTTTTAGCTTCATAGTGATTTTCAGGAACTATATCATTCAGATCAAATCTATCTGGTGATTCATTTAAACCAGCAAAAGCCTGAATCAAAGGAGCTTCGCGTTTCCATGCAGCCCTTTGCCCGGCTTCGGGAAGCATTGATAAGAGATCCTGCAATGCCATAATGGCAATAGTCTTCATGATTTGTGCGTTGGCCTCCGTCTGTGCAGGATCAGGCAATAACTTGGCCGAATTGCGGATTAGGAACAGCAGACCGCCACAACCTACCGGACAAGCATACTCAGTAAGGGTTGATTCTGTTTGATACTCATCTGTTGTATGAGCAGGCCTTTTAGAGGTGGTTTCTGAGTGGTCTTTTATTTCTTTCGTAAATTCAAACAGTTCTGTTTGGTTAGAATTATTATGAGCTAATGTTGTTTGCTCACCGGGCTTGTTTTTCTCAACAGCAAGTTCATTTTGTTGCTGTTTAATTGCTTTAGCATCCAGGCTTGATTCAATATCACTCTTTGATGGCTTGTTATACTTTTCTACAGACTCATAAGGTGGCTCATTGAATTCTTGCTTGTTGCTGCGTTGCTGTTCAATTGCTTTAGCATCCAGGCCTGATTCAATATCACTCTTTGATGGCTTGTTATACTTTTCTACAGACTCATGAGGTGGCTTATTGAATTCTTGCCTGTTGCTGGGTTGTTGTTTTTTTTGTTTTTTCTGTTGTTTATTTTTTAATAAATCAGCATGAAATTCGGGAAAGTCTGTTTTTAATCCATGAATATTGAATAGTAGTATTGATAACAACTCTTTGAGTGTTATCAGTGGAGCAAACTTTTCCAGCCTTAAACTGACAAAAATGGCTCCCAAAAAAATGAGCTGTTCAATCGAGTGAAGTTTTTTAAGCAAGCTTTTTTCTTTAGTTGAAAACTGCAAGTGTGTATTGGGAACAGTTGTAGCGGAGTGTGATGATGAGGTTTTTTCAGTGTTCTCAATAGCAATAAAAGAGCTTGAATCGTCCAGCACTACTAACTTTGCTAATAAGGAAAGAAGTTCTTCCGTTTTCAATAAATTTAACCATCTGGTTCCAGCTCGTTCAGTAAGCTCTTGCAAAGAAATCACTGCCATGCAGAAATCTTTAATCAACCATTTATGGATAATCGCTTGTGCAGAAGAAATGACATTGTTCTCTGACAGTAAAGGTGTCACCCACCAGGGTAAGCGAGAATTCCCTGCCAAATGTTCCAGATAGACTATTTCAGCACTTGTCCGGTCGGGAAAAATTGCTAATAAATCATTATAAACAGGTTGGTTCTTTGTGACATCATGACCAATACTACTGAGTATGCGCATAAAACCTGCTGCTATGGCTTCTACCCATTTGCCTGCTATGTAATCAAGACCTGTTGAACTTTCCAGGTCATTGGCATTATTGATATTCAGGCGAATATTAATCTTGCGAATGGCTATCAGACAAGTGGATGAATAGCCTAATGATGACAGTTTGCTCTGAATATGCAGCTCCAGAGAATTCAGCAAATGCTGCTGAATGTGACTATCCAGATGTTTGCCAAACTGTCCAGCATCATCAACTGCTACCGGGAAATGGTAGTGGTTGGTAAGTTTATTGATATTGATGTGCTGAGTTCATAATCATCGCATTACTCCTAAGAAAGATCTCTTGAGCAATAGCACCAAGCCGTTTGGTTTTTACTGCTTTCTCGCAACATTATTGATAACGCCTGAGATATTTTTTTACATCAGAGTTTCCATTAAACAATTTCTGCGTTTTTAAAATGCCTCTATCAGCATCATTGTATTTCTTTCAGTAATGCATTGAACATTTCGCCCAACTTCTTGAGGTAGCTCTATATCATCCAGTTCATAAATGATTTTGCTATACTGTTCACTCTTTTTTACCATATTGCTTATATAAATCTGTCAGTTTATCTGTTTTCTTCAAACATTTTTTCAGCAAAATTTATTGGGTAGTAAATTAATATCTCTGACTGTTGCTTCTAGTTTGCATAGTAATAAATATCTGATTCACCTTTAGACAATTTAGCTCATCTGTAGCTGCGTTAAAGAGTTCTTCTGATCGTCATTCTGTGAAATATTTCCAGTTTCTACCCTTATATATTTTAAAATTTAAACTAGCATTAGATCTATCAAAATAAGGTTTTGTATTAACCTCATGCTCTATTAATTTATATACTTCGTCAGAAGTACTTTCAGGCAGTGCAGTATATAAATTATGTAATCTTGATGTTCCAGAATTAGCTGATAAATCTGATAATACAGTAGTGATCACTGTCCTATCAGAAAGGTTGGGGTTATTTTTTTGAATGATTTTGGTCTGAGACTTGACCATGTCCATCACTTCTCTATCAAAATCATTGTTTGTATAGAGAAAAGCCTGTGCAACGAGTCTCATTAACATAGGATGTCTTAAATACCTTTCACTTACTCCAAAACATGAGGATAATAACCCCAAAATATTACGTTGTTCTAAAATCCTGGTTGTTCGCAATCATTTCTGGTTGTTCTACAATTATTTCTGGTAGTAATTTTGTAATAGATAAAATTTGAAAAATAACATCAAGTATGGTTACTCTCTGTTTGACATAGATAACAAAAGAATGGGGGATAGATGAAAGTTTAATATTATTATTAAAAATACTATTGACATTTTCGTTATTCCCGAATAACACATCCCTTCTTTTCAGACCTTTCATTGGAATAACAATTTTTATAATCTCAATATCTCTGTTAATTATGTCATCAATATCTGCAAAGAATACCTTCGCAATAGATCTGATATTGTTTGGAATCACATAACCAGGCTGTTCATTTTTTCCAAGATCACTCAGTTTATATATACGGAGAGGGTCTTTATAGAAAACATTATTGATGTCTTCAAAAATATCATCATCATGAAGTGCAACAACATAATAAGGAATGACATTGGTGCCACTAAAGTAGTTCGATATCTGCTCCTCAAGTTTTTGAATATTTAAAATGGTATCTTCACAATACCAATCTTTACGATCCTTCAATCGGTAAAAATCCGAAAGGGTGGAATATGTTTAAAACCCAAAGTCTGCAAGGTTTTGATTGTTGCTTGGTTGAGAGGTTATTTGCAGAATGAGAGGCCTTAGCATATGCTTTTTCCATGATGACCCCTTTTTCACCAGCTTTATTGGTTCCTGGTAAACGCTCGAGATTGTCCTTCAGCATACATTGAAACTGATTAACCCGGGCAATAGCTGCTGCATGAGAGGGTGCGCCCAGTAAGGTATGTGCCCATTTATCAGACTGTGTAGTGGCAATTAAACGCCTGGGAATCCATTGATCCAGAAAAACGGGATTACCATCACGGATATACACCATGGCCAAGGCAATGACACATTTTTCCTTTTGCGGAACATTACAGAATCTGTTGTCACTTAAAAAGTCCTTGTCCCATCGGTTTTCAAGGGAGTGTTCAAAAACATCGAAATAATGTGCTGAATAGAAACCCCGTAGTTCTTCAGCTTTAGAATCCTGAAAAAGATTATCGGGAAGGGTAATATCATATTTACAGATCGAAAGTGTAAACCCGGATTGGTATCCGTTTATATAGCACTCATCAGGTAATTCATTTTCACAAAGGTTGCCGTAAACCTTTGCTTCTCCTTCGGCCGAAACACAAGGTTCGATAATAATAAGATAAGCGCCGTTTTCAACCACAGATACAGGATCTGGTTCAAGACATAAACATGTTGAAAAGCGGGTTGAATGACGATCAACTTTTCTGGGATTACCCATATACTCGTTAATCAAATCACTCAGTTTGAAAGGAAAGTTCGTATTCACAACAATTGGCTCACCATATGTTGTGAAAGCTACGCCAGGACTGAGATGAAAAGTGTTTTCTGTTTGTTGATACTGTTGATCCTGTTTATCTTCAAAATAACCATTTTCAGTAATGCCCAGGCCATAACTGATTCCGGGTGGATGTATCTGCGCTATAAGTCTCAGCTTATGTTCCCAGTATTCATCCTGGGTTCTGAAAGCTTCGGCAGTCAGGAAACGGCCATTGAACCAGCTGGTTTTATATAAATCATTGTTACTACCTGTTTTGGAATGCCCACATTTATCTGTTTGTACCTCTCCGCTAATATGCTTAGATGTATTTTCCAGGCTTAAAATGTCAATGAGTCAGGATTCATTCATTTTACAACATTGCCTTGCTGAATATCTCTTATCTCATGACTTTCTCCTCCAGTTGATAATTTCTCCCAGTTTCTGATAAAACTGATATCCCGACCTCTGCCCATACCACTGACAGGTTCATCCCACCATCCATCCAGTGGCATACCTGCTTTACTGACGATTGGTTTTTGATTACTTCCGGCAAGATAAAACTGAAGCATTGCACAGTCGGAATTTATGCAACCTTCAATTTCTATTCTTGCAATAGTGCAATCTACTTCTATTTTTATTTCCAGCGGACCGACCCAGTCATTATTTTTTAAACGATATAGTTTGACGGTATCTTCATTGAAAGTTTGCTCAGCCAATGGCCTGGAAAAGCTCAATTCGAATTTATAGTCTGCATCTTCCAACTGTTTTATTGCAAGCAGCTTAAGCGGTTGCCGCTTATCCGCAGCATTCAATTTCTGCCCTAATAACTGCTCACCTACTATCTGAACACTAGGCAATAATGGCCTGACGTTATTATCTATATGAGTGACACTGGTTTGGTCTCCACTATGAGTCAATTCAACCTTTGCTAATAACAAGGGTGCCTTGGTGTTTTTATTCCAGAATTTTTCAAGCGATAAATTTTTACCATTGAGTATGTAATCAACCAGGCGATCTCGAAGCGTATGCCAGCAGAGATTACTGTTATCCGTATCTTCTTTTTCATCTAGCCATTGCTTAATCAGGTCAGCTTCATACTCCGGAGGATTGGCAACGATCTCGGCAAAATACTGATCCGTGATTCGCGAGAAAACCAGTGCTTCATCGGCTGACATATCACATGAAGATGTTATCGCAGGCACTTTGTGGCTGAGCCCAGCGCGATAAGATATAACCACATAGGCTATTTTTACATCACATTCATCATCAGCTTCTTCCGTTGGCTCGTCATCCTCGGGTTTATCATCGCAGCCCTGTTCAATTACTGGTTCGATGTCATCTGATGCTTGTTCATCAGTACTCTCGGGTTCATCACAATTTTCGTCGACTTCCCCTACAGGCGGACACGGACTATCTTCGCTTTCTTCTTCATTTGCACATTGCAATATCTTCCAGAAATCGGTTGTATGTAGTCCACTTACATCCAGACAAGGTGTTTGCTCATTTTCATTGACATAAATGGCCCTTCCCAAAACATCAAAACCCAGGCCATGATTAATGAGCAGTTGTGACTTACTTCTATTATCATGAGTATGAACTCTTAGACCCCAGGCTGTTCCAAAACCATGCAATAAGGCGTTATGCAAACGTCTTCGTAGCACGAAATGTGTCTGTTCCTGTTCAAAATCTTCCGCACCAAGCAATTGTCCATACTGATAGCGCAACCGCGACCAAGGATCGCCCGGCAATGCTGGATCTCTTGCTTCCAGGCAATGTGTAATATTTTCTGAACTGATCTGAGTCATAAATAAGTCCCTCTTGATGCAGTGTCCCTTTGACTTGTTCCTAAGGGTGTTATTCCAATATGGATCATGTCACTGGTGGCATTACATGTTTCTTGTTTACGGGATAGGGTATGTGCTCCCAACTGTTGAAAACCGAGAATTGCCGGATGGGGCAAATTGGTGTCGGCAACTACCGTACCAAGACCGATGTAGGTGTTCTTGCCCACCCTGATACCATGCTCCAGCCAGCACACATCATGGATCGTATGAGCTGGCTTGTTTGCTTCAATGGATTCTTCTATAACGGCTTCTATTTCGTCATTTTTAGGTCCAAAAATGACTACATGAAAACGATGAGCAAAACGCCGGTAAAAGGCCAGTGCAGGATCTTTAGGTATTGGCTCGGGTATTTCTTCACGCGGACAGTCCTTATTCTTAAGCTCCTCTTTTAATTCTTGATGAGCAATTACCAGCTCTTGTTCCCACTTTTCCTGAACGGGATAAGTAATAAATTGAGTCACTGGTTCAGGGCCACCTAATTGCAAGCCCTCACCCAGGATGGAACCTGTTGATGGGTTTGAGCCAAGTGGTGCTTGACCCAATACAGTAATGGAACGCCTTCTGAGCCGGAATCCTTCAACAACTGCAATTCTTCTTCCCGTCAGAATTTCACATAAACGCACCAGACCTTTCATGGTTCCGCGTTGCTTGTACAACAAAGTCATCTCTTTCAGTAATTGACGACGTACCGGTTCAGTAAGGCGGGTATCAAAACCTAGATGGATAAATTTGGCCAGCCATGGAAGTGCTTCTGCCGGGCATATTCGGGGATCTAACAACTGTTTGAATTGCAGAACACTTTGAACAAGCTCGGTATATTGGCCTTCAAACAGCGAGAGCACCCTGTCCGTTTCTCGTGTTGCCTGTTGCTCTGCTCTCCAATAGGCAGGAAGATGATCGAGTAATGAAGGGCGGTTAAAGCTGGCACGAATGGCTTTGATGGATGGACTGTATTTACTGTCTCCTTTTAATGTAATCCTTAACCAAAGATAACGGCCTTTTTGATTTTTAATTAAACCTTCGAAGGTATTCAACGTTTCCTGGTTATCTCCAATAACTTCAGCCAGTGAATACTGTGATCTTTGGTGATGGTATTCATCATCCGAAGGCAATTGCCGACCATAGGGAGTCAGCGGGATATCAGCCTGAAAGGGCCTCTTGTCGAGCACTCCCAAAGAAATCCAATCGCGCGTATCATTTCTGTTTGAGGACCCTAACGGTAAATTTTGCCAGGCAGTCTGAACAGCATTTTCGCTATTCTCTGATAGATTATTAATGCCATAGGCCTGTCTTGGCGGCTCACGTGGAATTCGTGAATCGGGTACTGCATCACTGACTCGTGCAGCAACTTCGATTTTGGTGTCAACCGGCACACATGCGTCAATAAACACACGATGCCATTGACAGGCTATTTTTTGTGAATCCAATGCATAGGTCTCTACCCGCCCCTGTGTTACCCGTTTGGTGTTGGCCCTTGAAAGTGGATAAATACCGTTTGTAGTTGTACCCCAAACTTTGTTTTCCTTGCCGACAAACAAGGCTCTGCCGTCAAAGTATCGCAACATCCAGTCGAACTCTTTCTGAAAAGGAATCTCTGAGGTATCTGTTTCAACATCAAGATCAATCAGATAGCTCGTGAAATGGTGTATTGATGGACGCTCACTATCACTTCCCGCTTCTGCAACGAACAAGCGATTCCTGTCACTGAGCAGTAGATATAAGGGATCTTCAAAATCATTAATTCCGATGATTCGGACTTTGCCCTGAGAAATATAAACAAGTTTTGACCTGTTTTTTACTACAGTATCCTGGTCGGAATTCACCGGACGCATAATGGCTACCGCATCTCCTTGAGGATGTCCACTCAAGGCAATACATGTATAAGAATCCTGCTGCTCATTGATGGTTTGAAATACCTTAACTGTTATCTCTTGCCACTCGCCAGCATGGTTTTTCTGCCACAGACGGTGACTCGTCTGATCGCATATCACCATTCCCCATTGTGTTACCGCCAAATCAGATATCCTCACTTCAGGTTTTGGCTGTGCAGACTCAAGACTCCATACAGATGTCTGCGAGCAAGAGGGCGGAATCACTGTGCCGAGCACTTTCAAATCGTGAAGATCAAGTGCACGGATTTTGTTTGTACCCATTTCCAGCAGCCATAATTTTCCATGGGGATCGGCAGCCAGTGTTTTTGGTTTTGAGAATAATTTTTGTCTGGAAGTGTTAAATGCCGCACCACTAAAGCAGGTCTCAGCCCGTTTAATTTTTTGTTTTTTGGGCAACAATGAACGCCAACCACCCTGCCACAATTGCAACAAGTCCTGTTGGGGATCAGCCAGCAAAACCATGCTGTCATCGACCCGATCGGGTCGATACAACATCACAGTGGCACCACCTTTACGTTCTACAAGTTCATAGAAAACATCGTTTAAAACAGACTCACTATTAAATTTTCTTATATTATCATTTGGGCTAACGTTACTATCAACTTGTTCCACGGTTGCCAGCTCAATGCTTTGGCTGTTTGCATTGATTTGCAGGTTCTCAAAATCACAATGCTGCCAAAGGTCGGTACCCGATAGATGATATAATTTAGGTATAAACATGCGTTTTACCTCTGTTATTATTCTCATCAATAAGAAATCGCCTTAACATTGTTCTCTCTCCACAGGCACTGGAATCAAATCCTGATCCCCTGTAGTTACGGGTTCTTCCTTTTCAATCTTGGGAGCTGTTGGAGTTTTATCTGTTGCGCCGAATGGTACAGCTGCTATCTGTACATTTTTTATTACTGGCAATTGCCATTTTTTTAATGAAACCTTGTCCGGGACTATACCAGTTATATCCGTTTCAAGTCTTACATCATGAACCAGCCTGACGCCTTCAACACGCATGATGGCTACTTCGATGTCTCCGGTACGTATCGCTCTCCCAAATGGCCAGCCACTTCCAGCCGGGCCATAGGGTGGCAATGGTGCGAAATATTGACGTATTGCCAGCTCAACCCAACTGTTAACCGTATCAATGCCGTAACCCTCTTCAACCTCTATAGCAGATGATAGGTAGACAGGGATGTATTCTGCTGGTGTTAGATATAATTCGGTGGTAATCAACCTTCTTGTTTCGAGATATTGGCAGACTTTGTTGATGGTTGATTTATCAGGTATTGGCTCATTAGGATGTAAGGGGTCATAAGCCGGGATCAGTATCAATGTCACCACGCCAGGAACTTCATCAATCCTTTCATGAGGTTTATGACGAGGTAGAACTTCAACTCGTCCCAGATTTGTACACGGTGTTTCCAGGGCCAGTTTCTGGAAGTCATCTTTGGCAACTGCCCTGTCACGATGATGTAAATATTCAGGTATGCGCGAAAGCGCTTCAATATCCGTTTCACCATCAACTCCTCCTTTAGCTACAAAAAGATTAATCGCTTTTAAGGATTTCAGATGGTTTCCGCTCGCACGGACTTTTTTGAGACTATCAGCAGGCACGTTACCTTTTGCACCTCCACCATAACGATAACTTAGACAACGTATCGCTTCTCCGGGTCTTGGGATTCTGCCATGTACGCCATCACCGAAGATCACCGTTCCATTGATCAGATTGATGGTATAGAAGCGATCATCGGGTAATGCCTGATTCATATCGTCTACTTCATACCAGTTTTTCCATTCCCCGGCTTCGCGCACCTGGATAAGCTGACTGTCCTTGATAACGGGTGTATGACTCAGGTGATACATTTGATAGGTCTGACCATTTCCATAACCCAACAATTGGCTCTTTGCTGTGATTGCCTGTTCAACCTCAACCACATTGATCGCAACATGATGCAAACGAATTGCCGGTAAGTCATTCTGGGGACGACGTATGCGCACCCAGGTCAGTACTCTCCTGGCAAGCTTTTCATCGTCAATTCTGGGTGGTAACTGACCGACTCCGGCAAGATCTGGATCTGCTAGCCCGGCAACCCAGTCACCAAATGGTACTGATCCGTCTGGTTTGCTTCGAGGAAGGCGTAGTTTAAGGGTTCCACTTCGAGTCATTCCAAATGTATTGTCACTTTTAGTCTTCAGTGGTAAATAAATGATTTGCGATATAGAGGGGTTGTTTTCTTGGGCATATCTTCCCGTTGCTATTTCCCATTCCATCGGTATTGCAGGAAAATTGGCTTCAGGATCAGTACAACGTTGATGGTCGATGGAGCCGCATAAACTTTCATCAATCTGGAAACCGAATGAAACAGCATTTCCTGCACAGTTCAAACGTAATTCATCCAGTTTGTTACTTAAAGCATCACCTTTAAGCCCACGGGTCAACTTTTCAGGGGCCAACAAGGCAATCCATAACCATTTGTCAACACTGTTATTGATGTCTGTGACTGGAGGCAAAATCCCGGCTTCAGGCTCTGATAAAAATTTCGTTTCGTAACTATTAATATTCTCTTTGGTAATGTCTTTACTCAAATCAATCTTGGTCTTAATCAGGCTAATAACCTGCTCAACTCCGACAAATTTCTCATTCTTATCGACCTTGGCTTTAACGCATGGATATGCCTCAACTGGCAGCACAGTCAGTTCGTCTGTGATCTGAAAAGCAAGATCACCCGACATTACTCTCAATTTTTCGCTCAGTTTTCCGTAAGGGATAAGGACAGGTCTGGGGGAGTCAGAACTAAATTTTACTTGTGCTGTAGCAATTTGTGCTTCTTGCAGAGGAATATTCAGCAAGTTCAGGAACTCGCGCTGTGCTTTTTCAGGCATTTTATTCATGCGAGCCAGCAGGTTTTCACCCAGCCATGCAAAAAGCTCTATCAGAACGATACCGGGATCACTGGCATTATGGTCGGTCCATACAGTGCTATGGGTTGGGATGCGACGCTTTAACTCATCCCGGAGTTCTTGCCAATTCCTGTCATCCAGTCGGATTGAAGCGAGTCCAGCCATAACTAAACTACTCCTTTATCCAGATAAAATGGGAAAATCAGACTTTCTGTGTTAGGGCTGTCTACCAGCGCATAATCAATTCTGATGTTCATCAGTGTTGGTTCAGACGGATCAGCTGTGACTACAACATTTTCCAATGTGATCCTTTTTTCTTCTTTCTCAAGGGCACGAATAATATCATCCCGTATTAATGCCCTTGTGCTAAGAGTGTTTGGAGAGAATAAATACCGTCTCAGACCAACGCCAAAATCAGGACGGCCAATACGTTCACCCGGTTCCGTGAGCAGGATAGCTCTTATCGATTGTGCAACAGCGTGTGTTCCTGAAATCCAGTTAAATCCTGGAGCTTCAACCAAAGGTAATTTGATACCGACACCATATTTTTTGAGCATTGCTTGCATCACTATTTCCTCGTTGGTACTGGAATACAGAACTTAAGTAAAAGAAGCCATGCGAATCCGGGGATAAGCAACAGGATATTCAAAATAATGCTGAACAATATCCAGGCACAGATAGTGAACACGGGGATGCCAAAAGAACAAATCATCTGGATTCCCATTTTTCTCGAAATATTTTTCATATCATCGGGGTCAACCGATACATCAGAATCAGGCGGGATATTGACGCTTGCGAAAGGATTAGCTCTGGCCTGAGGGATCCTTGGAATATCACGAATCATTTTCTTGAGATCCGGTAACTGCATGGCAACGGGACGAACCCCAAGGATATCTGTGGGTTCGGCAATGGAAAACGGCTCGGAACGTTTACTCCAGATGACCTTGTCTTCTTCACAAGGATGCCTTCCAGCTATTTTTACAAAACATTGTACGCAATAAATACTATCTGAATCATAGCGGGGACGTACCAGATTAAGGAGATTACTGGCCTCAAACCGCTGTTCTTTTTCGGTTAATTCCCCCATAGAGTTAGGATCGGGATGGTATCTATTAATTATTAAATCAATAGTCTCTTGTATAGTGGCATCTGATACTACTGATCCAGGGAAAATTAACAACCCACGTTCAAGAGGCGACATTAAATTTATCCCCTGCGAGGATAATTCGATACCAAAATAATCATCCTCTAAAGCTTCAGCACGCTCAGATATTTCTTTTATATATCCATCACCAGAACCATCCGTTTTTTCATACATAGATGTCAATGTGAAAACGACATTATGTAATTCTTTTTCTCTATCACTGAAAGTAATATCAATAGGATTTTCGATGTATGAATTTTCTGTAGATATCCAAAGCTCTAATTCTGAGACCAACTTGCCTATCGTCATTACTGGATGATTATGCTCGTTAACTCGATCTAATTTTCCATTAAGCTCGTCTAACTTTTTTTGATCCCCTTGAAATACTGAAGAATAGACATTTTTGATTGACTGAATTTGCTCATCTCTATATAAAACAAGGGCATTGATTATAAGCTTATCAAGTACATTTTTTTTGAAGTCGCTAAGTACGTTATCTCCTTCAACAGAATTTGTAAAATTTTGATCAGAGGATAAATTAGTAAGAAGGCTGGCTTTATAGTCATATTCTGAAAAGAGTACATTTTCCAATAATATATTTAAGTTCCAAGCCATTAACACTCTAAACGATTCCTCCCGATCAGGTGGAATTGGAGAGTCCCAAAAGTTTGAGTCAGTATCATCCCAGTAATATGGAAGCGTATTCGCATTTTTGTTCAATGCTTCTGTTATGACTAAATCAAACCATCCTTCAGCTGGAGCTAGCTCCATAAGTTCATGAATTGTATGTATCAAAGTTAATTGTGCAGAAATATCAGGAACCCCAAACGAAAGGGCATGCAATGCTGTTCTGGCGGCATTAACTTCAGAACCGTTAGGAGAATCAGGAATGATTAATAATTTTAAAAAGTCTTGTATTTTTGAATTGATATGATCAATCTTATAAATATTTTGTTCATTTACCTCACTTTCTTCCTTTAATAGATCTAGCCATTTTTTCTCAAGATCCTCTCTCAAATTAGCTTTCAAGTTACTAAACGCTTCATCAACATCACCTTCGATATTGGGAACTTGATGATATGCTGAGGTTAAAGGAAGATACCCAAATAAACTGGTATATTGTTTATTCGGCATGGATGATTTTGGAATTAGTGCAAGTTTTTCAAATTGTAACGGAACTGGATTTTCTGAATCTGGAGCTAATCCGGAAGAAGCATAAAAATTGGCAAGATCTGAAGCAGGTATATTTGGAATAATATTCAAGGGTTGAATGATATTTTCCTGACCTGACAGATCTTGCATATCTTTATCTGCCAGTTCATACCAGGTGCCTTTGTCATTATCGACTGTTATCCAGTCTTCCCAGCGTTCATTATCACTGTCAGGAACCAAGCGTCTCACTATCAGGCCTGAGTCAATAATTCTCTCCTGATCAACTCTGGGATAACCTTGGGTTTCACAACTTAGTTCAATTGCTACCAGGTAGAAATGCTGATGCAGAGTCAGATAAAGTTTCCGTAACCAGTCTTCCTTGACCAGGCCTTCATCGGCTTCATTAATAAAATCATTTGCCGGATTGTCATCACGGTCAATTCCATCAACCGGGTATAGGCCTGCACCCGTGATATCGGTCATGGCTACGGGTACTTCCGAGTAATCTCGCATAGCCACAAGATTTTCAAATGCACTCTCTGTTTTACCGGTCGGTGATTTATTTATGCCCGCAAAAAAATCATCCATGAATTCATCGCTTCTGAATTGAAGTATTGCAGGACTTGCTTCCTCAGGAGATTCATCTTTTTCACGTAGATACCATGGCCGAGAAATAATAATCTTCTGATTATTTTCTTTGAGTGAGGCAGGGATAAAAATTTTGTTAGCTACTGTACTCATAATCACCACACATTCCCTGCACCAGGCGTATAAGTTGAGGAAACAACAGCATTGGTAATCACTGTTTCAGCTTTAACAACACCTGAGAACTTTGATAACGGAGCATCGACCGTCAGCATTGAAGTCGTTACATTCATGCCTGCCGGTGCATCCACCTTGACCTGGTTTAAGGCCGTAATACTTATAGTACCACTGGCATCTATCTTGATTTCCGAACCGCCACTGTGTCGGAGTGTTATTTCTCCTCCTGAGCCATCATCCAGATTCAATATATGTCCACCCTGGGTCACGACTTCGACTTTTTCGGCACCGGATGTGTCGTCGAACGTGAGTTTATGACCTGAGCGAGAAGTAATACTGCGTATATTATTATCACCGGCTGTATCCATCGCCTCGGGAGTCTCATCTACTCCATTCCAGAGGCTGCCAATGACGACCGGCCAGCGGGGATCACCTGCTACAAAAGTAACAAGCACTTCATCATCAACCTCGGGTATGAACCAGCTTCCGCGTTCACCGCCAGCCATAAAAGTCGCTAGTCGTGCCCAGGCGTGGGCTTGTGAGGAATCTTCTTCACTTGTCCAGGGAAACTCGACTTCAACCCTTCCCTGATTATCAGGATCTACTACATCGGTAACCAATGCCGGATAAACGCCATACAATCGATAGCGTTCTTGCTCAGTGCCTGCGCCTAAACCCGCTAATGAAGGCCTGAAGCTTGTCATTACTGCCCCCCAAAATCATTTCTTTCAGCGAGGAAGTGAGTTTGAAACCCCGATTTTGTATCAAAGGTATGCCGTACCGAAGTGATGTGGTAGATTCCTGAAAACCAGTCGCCCAAATCTACCAGGTCAACTTTGTGGCCTGGCGCCAGTCGGGGTGTACCTGATGTAACTCCCCTCGCAGTAATAAATCGTCTTGAACGGCGTAGCATTTTGGCATCCGCCAATTGCTGCGCTTCATCAACTGTTGCAGGTATTTCGAGATGTAATTCCTCTGTTGTTTCCGGATGAATTTGAGAAAGTATTTCGGCACCCACCCTGCCTGCATTTTCAGCCTCACCACGAACAGTTTCTGCATTGGCCGTTGCATGAATCGCTTCTTTATTTCTTACCGACCAGCCGTGAACACGTACTTCCGAGCGCTGATGTGCCAAATCAGCATTGACATGAACATTGAGTAATTCATTCTGGCGAGTCAACAAAAGGGGTTCGTCATAGTTCTGACGACGTGGTTTGAATTGGATGACACCATTTTGTTGTTGTAACTTTGCATCGGCTGCACAGGCTCGTTCTTGCAACAACCCTAATTCACTTTGATTAACTTGTAATAAAGCAACATGCTCAACCCCTGTTGCATCCACTTCACTGTCAAGCCCTGCATCATCAGCTATTTCGGCTGCGATATCGCCATCAGAGGTTTCATTGAATTGTCGACTGCGCTTGGTCATACGCAGCCATTGCAATGAATTTTCTGCTCGTACAATAAGTTCTGGTGGCCTGCCCTCTGGATAACACCCCTCTATTGAGGTAATTTCACCTTCAAAAATGATTGCATCATTGTCAACATCTCCTGCTTCAACACGGATTCGTTTGCCGAAATCCAGGATTGCACCGTCGAAATGCATAAAATCGACTTCACTATTTCTCTCCGTTCTTCCCCAGTTTTGAAAAACGGCCTCAAAACGTGCAGGTCCGATTTCGTCTTGTGAACATTCAAGTCTTAACAAATCTTCATTCAGACGAATTTCATCGGCACCGTCGATACTAAAACGCGGCCTTGCGTGGAAAACAGCATTTTCAGACCTTACTCCTGTACTCATCTTAACCATCCATTATCAGTGACACTGGTTCGATTAACTCTTTCATATTCCTCAGCTATTAATTGCCTGACCACTTCTCGTAATTCATCAATCAGGTTTTCTTCCTGTTCCTCAGACGGCTCCGATGTCCCTTCGCTTGTTGTACCAACTGTGACGTCACTATGAATTTCATCGATACTAACCATGCTCTATTACTCCCATCTTTCCATTCTTTCCTAACAATGTTTGTTTACAATTTCGGTTGTAATTTTTCCCAATGTGGCCTGTTAGAAAGTGCGCATCGCGATTCTGGTCTTAATTGCTGCCGTTGAGGGAAAATGCCTGTTTCAGTTGAAACTACTGGTATCAGCTGTAAAGGCGGAGATCCCCGAAATGAATTTCCTGGCTTTCTCGAGGAGCTAGAGTCCCTCTGGCCTGAACCTGAAATTGTCGTTAACTCCAATTCAGACGCCTGTGCCTGTTGAGTATTCTGGCTTCTTGATATACCTGTGCTCACTTCGTCACCTGATACATTGGAAGCTACTCTTTGTAGTTGGTTTTGGTTTACAAGACTGGCTATCTTGTTTGCTTTGGTGCCGGGCGGAGGAGCTTCAGCAGTCGACCACTCTGCCTGAACTCTAGCTGGATCAGGAATTGCTGATCTGTTCCGGTACGCAGGAGACTTTTTTCCAGGTAGCGAAGCACCCAAATCTATATTTGCTGCGAAATCCATGTTAAATATTGAGTCACCAAACACATCCAGTGACTCGGCAACAGAGAGATCCAGACCGGCTGAAATATCTACCCCAAAATCAAGAGACGCATCAAATCCGGCGTCCAGACCTAATTCGAGTCCTAATTGCTGATCCAGTTTTTCATCTAAAGATAAATTTCCACTGGTAAAATCATCCAGCTTGTTATGAAAACCGTCGCGCTTTTTCTCACTCTCGGCTTTTTCGCTGGCTTCGTTATTATTTCCAGCTCCTCTTTCATCTGATCCTGCATTTCTGGTTTCATCTGCATCCCGCTGCGCTTGTTCATCTTGTTGGGCTTGTTGTTTGGCTACTTTTACCTGGTCGGCTCTAACTTCATACTGAAAATCATTCTCTGAAATTGTTACAGAAATTTTTGACCGGAGTGGAACGCCTTCATGTGAGAAAAACTCAAATGTTTCATCGTAGGAGGTAATAATCCCGTTGAATATAACAGTACCCCATACAAACCTGACCTTCTTGGCTGCTGAATTCCTGCCGTTACCTTCAGCTTTTAATAAATCTGCAATTGGTTTCGTTTTATAACGAATATCCAGTCTCTCTTCATCTGAGGAACTACTGTCATTAGGACGCGTATTATCGAAGGTGACATCAAATGAGAGCGTTGCCTTGGTCTGTCCTACATGCTGGCTTTGTTGATTACCTCTTCTTCTCCTTCGTCCTGATTCCCCTGTTTCAACTCTCATTCTCAAGCTTTCAGGATTAAAATCAAATGTAACGGCTTCGGAATCATCCGGATTAGTATCATTGTTTCTGGCAAATGGAATCAGTTTTGCTTTTGTTATGCCGCTAGTCACCGCTATACCTCCTGCCTTTCCAGCCCTTCATGGACAATAGTCAGTTCTTCAATTGGCACTGCAGAGCTGTTTGATGCATTTAAATCAGCAGCTCTAACCTTGGTGGCAATACCGTTAAAAAACTTCCAGCTTACATTCCTGTCCTCGTCCCCATTCACAGACCCAAAGACTTCAATCGTGCCATTGAGATAGGGCAATGGATAACTTCCATTGGTACAACGTTGTACCCACTGCCAAAATGCAGCATCTGTAGTCATTCCGCGCTTCAATACAATTTCCGGATGACTGCGTTTGCTTATCAAACGCCGGGTTCCCAGGTTATAGCCGCCCTCACGGAGTTCAGCAAAATCCAGTTGTATCTCTAATCCGGTTACCTCAGCAAAGGCACCTTGTGGATCATTGGTTAATCCCTCATCGCCTCCAAACCCGGAAGGACTCAAGTGAACCGCAAAATTATAGGAACTCAGGTACTGTTTTTTTTCTACTTTATCCATGAGATTCCTCCACCTTTGTCAAGCCTTCACTCTCCTGAGTCAGTTGGAAAACGATAAATTCTGTTGGCACACTAGGGGCTACACCCACCAATATCACTAGTCGTCCCTGATCTAGACTGGATTGAGGATTAGTGTCTGCATTGCAACGGATAAAATAGCTTTGTTGTATGGTGGTCCCAGCAAAACCTCCACGCTCATAAAGCGGACGTAAGCGATAATCAACGCTATCGTAAACCCGGTTCCACAAAGCGTGGTTATTTATTTCGAATACTGCCCAGTTGGTATCAATGACCAACTGCCGCTTTAAATAATCAATCAGCCGTCTAACCGAGATATGTGTCCATTGGGAATCAGTTGATAATGTGCGTGAGCCCATTAGCATCATACCTGCTGGCTCTTCTCGGATTGCATTAATTTTCTCCTGGTGTAAAAAACCCAGGTCAGGCAAGAATCGATCATCATGTAACTTTTCCACAGTTTCGACTAACATGTTTGCAGGTGCAATATGCACGCCAGCCTGTATTTCCTGGTTGGCTATCAGTCCACAAACTGCGCCGCCGGGGGGTGCCACAAGCGGGTTGATGTCAAACTGATCAAGTTCCAGATAGGGTGTATAAAGTGCCGCTCGATCAGATTGCATGAAGCGTTTCCAGTTGACGATCTCTCCAGCTGTAAGCCCGGGTGGCAAATCCAGAATAGCTATTCTGTCCTGCTGTAGTTCACAATATTCGATGAGTCTGCGTTGAGCTTGCTTCAATTGGTCAAGATTAGTTCCATGCAACAGTCCTGGATACTGTTGTACAGGTATCTGTATTTCACCAGTATCTTGTACGCATTCGCCGAAACAGGTTGTTTGCACTTTTTCCTTAGCGGCAAGAGTGAACGGTTCTTCAAACTGGAATGGATGTAGCAAATCAGGGATATTCACTAGAGAAACCGGTTCAATTTCGTTACGCTCATCGTAAGACGTTAAGGCTTCAAGAGGATCAGGCTGGTTTGCAAATGGGTAAATATCTGTATGAACAATCCCGGTTTGCTGTTGGTTTATTAATATTGCCGCCTTTGGGGAAGCAAAGAAATGATCTCTATTTGTAGTTTCCGCGGCATCGCTTCCAAGACGTATGTTCCTAATATCATCTGCAGAATTAAATTCGTCAGTACTTTTTATAAAATGTCTCTCGTCAGGATATAAAATATTGAATTTTTGATGGAGCGGAAAGCGAACCAATTCTGAGCCTTCTGCACGTTGGTCAAGTTCAGGGATCAGGGACTCTTCAATTGCTAACAGGGCAACATCGTTTGAATTCCAGTGACTGTCATCAACATAGGTTTCCGCAGCATTTTTTCTGTTAATGATGCGTGGCAAATAACGAGGATGGTCTGGATGAAAAGCCAGATGATTCCACTGTTCCTGCTTGGTTATTGTCCCCTCTTGATTTAGCTTTATACTCAAATTCATCAGTACATGATGCGCCTGAAAGTATCCTTTTTTTTGCACAGACCTATCAGTAGTCAGTTGCTCACTTGTGATCCCCTCATCTAAAACCAGCAGTCTTATATCTTCGCCAGCAATAGTGTCTCCATCAATCTTTAATTCTTTATCAACAATGTTATCAAGATGCCTGATAAATCGTTGGAAAAAGACTTTGTCTCCTGATTCATCCTGTTTCTCAAAAATAATAAGAGAGCCAGCCTGGAGATCTGCATCCGTAGTAAACTGAACAATACTGCGGGAACTGGCTTTAATGTTTCTTTCATGATCATTGTTGATACTATCGTTTTCAGTCAGGTTGACAATAATGGGTTCAAATTGAAAGGATAGTTCGATTTGCAAACGGTTCCCCCAGTTGCCAGGATTACGCGCTTGCAGTTGCACAGGGAAATGGTTTGACGCCTGATATAACGAACGGATATTCCATAATGCAGATTTGGCATTCTCATAATCCAGCACCCTGACAGCGACGCACCGTCTGCCCCCATTCAAAAAAAACAAACGAACTGTGTCTGCCAATAATCTACCATCGCCAGGTTGACCAAAACAGGATACATATTCATCCCAGGATTCGACCACAACAGGGCATGAAACTGGCCCTCTTTCAGCCAGTCCAATAAATGCGGCCACATCCATTCGAACATCTTGTTTGATGTTCTTTTTCAGATGTTCTTCATAGATACCCGGAGATAAACCGTATTTCCATGGAGAACCAATACCGGAAGGATTCACAGTCATTAATCAATATGTCATCATTCGTATACAATGTCTTCGCAAACAAGACCCAGTTCTTCCATGGCAACATCGCTACCATCCTTGGCTGTTAATGTCGGTCCCGTCCATTTATTCGGCCGGACACCTGTCAAGCTCCAGGTTGCTACTGTTTGCTTGTTATCTTCTGACTTTAATTCGATTTTTGCTTCTGCCTCGGCATCCATATTGCCCTTACGAACCTCTTCGACCCATTTCCATAAATCAAGGGAAGCAATAAGTCCACGTTTTAAGGTAATATCGCCTGCCTTGTATTCCAAAGGAATTTTTCTGTTCCGATTCGTTGGATCAGTCCCATCGCGATATTCCGCATAGGTGATTTCTGTATTAAGTCCCGATACTTCGGCAAATGAACCAATAATCTCTGCCCCCGATTTTGGGGTGATGGTAAGATCAAAATTAAAAGCACCATAAGGGTCATCTCGTTTAACAGCCATTTTTATCTCCTTAATCTAAATTCAGATAATGGAAGCTTCTGCTGTCCATTGACCAATGCGGAAAATGACAAATTCAGCAGGCTTTGTTGGGGCAACTCCAATCAGACAAATTAAACGTCCGTTATCCAGATCCCCCTGACTCATAGTGGTTCGGTCACAACGTACAAAATAGGCTTCTTCCGGTGTTTTTCCCATCAATGCACCCGTTCGCCAGACGTCATAGAGAAAGGACTCTATGGTCATGCGAATCTGTAACCATAGTTTTTCGTTATTTGGTTCAAATACGGCCCATTGGGTTCCACGATCAATAGAGTGTTCCATAAATATGAACAACCTTCTGACATTGATATAAGTCCATTCAGGATCAGACGACATGGTGCGTGCACCCCATACACGGTATCCACGTCCTTCAAAGAAACGTAAACAATTAATTCCTTCAGGATTCATAGTATCCTGCTGACCCTTGGTTACATTCCGGCTAAAACGTAATGAGCTTCTAACTACTTCGTTGGCAGGTGCTTTGTGAACACCTCTCTCAATATCTGAGCGAGCATAGATACCGGCAATAGCACCATCTGGAGGGAGTAACAGAGTATCCTTCGCCTGTCCGAAATTGTTAAACGGATTTCTTACAACCAGCCAGGGATAATAGATTGCGCCATATTTGGTGTCATGCTCACCCCTGATATTCCGAATTCCCGCAGTATCGAGATTTACATCTGCCGACAAGATCGCAAACCGATATTTCAGGTTTTCACAATGCGATATTAAATAATTACGTGCAGCCTGGTTGTCTTCTTTCGTAGCCAATGCAGATGATCCTGGTACTGCTACTACTGCAATATCTTCTACTTCACCCAGTGCTATAAGCCCCGTTGCGGTATGGTCAACACCCTCACCTTTGATATCGTCAGGTGTCATTAGTGCACCATCAAGTCCACCTGCTATTATCTGCTTATTGTTGTCAGGGTTAAGCAAGGCTGTGAACAGACTTTGAGCATACACTCTTTGTTGGTTGGGTTGTTCCGGCATGTTTTCCGGCGTTGATAAATATATCCTTGCGGTTCTGTCTGCAGGTGGATCAATACCTCTTTCATGATCCTCATTACGTAATACTTTACCAATAAACAGTTCTGAATCAGGATGAGGAGAGAGACCAGTATAGTTATCAGTTCTTGAGTCTCCTATCGAACCTACCTGAACGGTTAGACTGACTTTCTGGATTCTCAGCGAGTTATCATTCTCGAAATCAAAATTGTCATTGTCCTGATTGGTAAGAGACAGTTTGCCTTCATTGTCAAAAGAAGCATAATAAATATCATTGTTACTAAGCTCATCATTGACTTGATCTTCATCATCTGTTTTAACAATCCGACTCTTAGTAACATTCCCTGTAGACACTTCAACTACATCACCAGGACGGAGACTTTTTACAGTATTATTTATTAAGAGATTCCCACTACGGATACCTGTTACTTTTAGTTGCAAGTTACCTGCAAGACCTGGAAATCTGGATTTAAACAATGTCCGTTGAGGAACTGGTACCATTTCTACTCCTGCTGCAGTAGAAGCTTCCACATCACCATTAAAAACTCTAGCGATATAAACTCTTTGACCGCCATTTTCAAAAAAATGATTCACGGCATGGGCCAGATAATTTGTTCTAGGTACGCCATTAAGATTTAATTCCTGCAAGGAACCGAAGATTCGTTCAAATTCATCAAAAGAAGTTATCAGCACGGGTTCACCGCTAGTTGGACCGTAGCGGCATTGCCCCACAAATCCTGCAGTGGACGTTGCAACTCCCTCAATAGAACGTGCTCGAAAAGTTGTTTCTTCTACGTAAACACCGGGTGATAAATATTCAGGCATAACTCATTCCTCTTAAATTTGCTGCATCAGTTTCATTGTCGACATTTGTAATTCACATTAGTCACCATATATACGCTCTTAAAAACCACCTGTAATCTGGATATCTACACGGTTTTTATGTCCTATGGTTATTGTGATTTCATCATTAAGTGATTCAGGATAAACCTGCCTGAAACGGACTTTTTTGTAAGGACTTTCAGGAGCATCACTATCCGGCAAATTATCAAAATTTACGGGAAAAACACTCAAGGGATCGTCTTGTAACCTGGGATTTTCCTTTAATTTATAAACACGAAGCTTTCTCTTGACTTCGTTGACCAAATCACCATCGTTATCATCAAAATCACCATCATCAGGTGATAAAAATTGGGTTCTTTCACCCGTTAAACGGAGCAAATAGACACCATTAATATCTGAATACGTATTGACTTTATCTGCATGACCCTCTCTCTCAGTCTCTATTGTCATACGACAAAAAGCACAAGGTTTGTTTTCTGCATCTACTACCGTCCCCCACATACTGGTTTCACCATTCAAAAGTGGATACTGGATAGAGGGGTACATCTTTATTGTTGTAAATTTTACCTCCTGAGGATTTTTAAGATTGCTATTCAAACGCTGTATCAAGACCTTATTACTGTATTCCGGAACTATTACAGAGACCGTTCTGGGTAAGAAAAATGTTTGTGGATCCGTGATTGATAATTTATGTGGACCGTCTTGAAGATTCAGAAAACCGTATATATTGGTACTTGAGTGAAAAATCGGATGTTCCTTACTACGATAAGAAGAAATGTGCAGACCAGACAATGACCTACCGACCACCTTCTGACTGATGTACTCATTACAAATAACGCCCAAGACACCATTCACAATGCTTATATCTGAGTTCAAGTCATTCAAGGCCACACTGGCATTATTCACCATCATTGCTTACTCTCTGATATCCAGATACTGGTTTTATTTTTTACAATAGATGCTTGATCATATTCAACAGGCTGAAGCAATACAGTTCTTACCAGATAGGATACTGACAACTGATAGGAGGGTTCAACAGCGTCCCAGAGCCTCAACATATCCTCATTGCTTATGGATTCAAGTTGAATCTTTATTTCTGCTCCTTCATGCCATTCATTTGTTGGATCAATGTTTTGCAGCAGGTCGCCTGACAGGATGGAGAATTGATCAAGCACATACATACAATATGCAAGAGTACTTTGCTGTCGTTCAGGAGTATCGGCCCATACTGTAAGGAGATAATGCAGTTCCAGTGACAGAGCTTTAAGGGGCTTTGCATTTATTGCGGGTTGATAGATTTCTTTATAACGTTTAGTTCTATCTACATCTATGCGATAGAGAAATAAAGTCACCTGATCACTGATACTCTGGTTAAATTGATTTGTTGTTATCGATCTGAAACTGAACCCGTCAAGATGATTATCATGATCTTGATAATAGTTTCTTTCCATTAACCTGGTTATTGACTGGCTTGTAGCAATTATGCTCATACACCTCACTCTCTCAATCTCAATGTTTCTCTAGGATTCGGAGGTTATTGAATCCTCAATCCTTAAGAGCCGACTTGCGCCATATTCTTGTTCCATCTAAGTTTTGAAAAGAACTTATTTCTCCTTTTTCTTCCATCATTTCCAAGGCAATAATTAAATCACTAACAGGTGTTGGCTTAGTGTCATCAGATAACCAGTATTGTGATATTCCTATCGCAGTATCAGCAGCCAATGGGTTTAGCTTGATGTATTTTTGCACCTGGCTCATGATCATTGCGACATTTGATTGCGCTCTATCCATTTCATAACTTTTTTGAAGTCTAATCTTTGCTGTCTAATCGTCGAAAAGCAATTTCAATGCCAAAAATATATTCCATATAAATTCATATAGATATAAAGTTGTTTAAGTTTTCTGTCATATGCTTATAGTTATTACCAATGGGAAATTTACCCCCAACTGGGGGAATTACCCCCCAAGTCTAATGAGGAAGTGTATTTCATAGACTGGCAACATCCAGCTTGACTTGATTTTCAAGATTTAAACGTTTGGTTAAATCTTGGCCGAAAAATACGTATTCAGGTAGAGTCAATCCCATAGAGCAAGCTCAGTCCATAAGCCATTGTGAACGGTGGTTAAAATCCGCTTAATTCAGGTGAATTTAACTTTCCACCACCATCGCCCCTGACGAATATCTCTTTACTCCCCTGATTGGTATTTTTACCGGATTTCCCTTTTTCATCTTGCCCGTCATCTTCGCCTCACAAAGCCCTGGTTTGGGACTGATCAAATCTAAGCATTTAGCTTTACCATACATTTCGCACCTAAAAATTCAAATAATTGCACATTAATCATGGCATATTAATTTGAATAACTACCCGGAGCCTGTAGGATTAATAAAGTTTTCAGCCGTCATATTCAAAGCCGCCAGGAAATCAAGGCGAGTTTCATTGAGCCCGCCTGAAACCTGTCGTTGTGTCATCAATGACATGATTAAAACCTGAGGAGATCCCCACGAATTATTAAGAAACTACAAGAATGGACAAGGGCGGCTTTAAGACAGCAGGACTAGAAGCTTTGCTATTAAAGGGTTTGTATTGTTAAGTGATTGTTTTAGAAGTGGTGCCCAGGGCCGGAATTGAACCGGCACGGTGTTGCCACCGAGGGATTTTAAGTCCCTTGCGTCTACCAATTTCGCCACCTGGGCTTACAGGTGTGTTTGGAGCGGGAAACGAGATTCGAACTCGCGACCCCGACCTTGGCAAGGTCGTGCTCTACCAACTGAGCTATTCCCGCAACAAATATTGTCTCGAAGTATGAGCGCTGGATTCAAACCAGAAGCTGCGTATTTGCAAATTGCCTTCGAAACCTGGAAAGGCGTAATTATACTGATAATAAAGCTATTTAACAACAAATTAATGGTGTTTGTATTTAGTTATAATTCACCCCTCAGCATGGCTCATAAACCATATCAAACCGACAATGAGAGAAATAATTAAAGCAATTCCAAAACCCTGAATCGCCCTGCCTCTGATATAACTAATAATTGTTACCATAATCATAAGTATTAGATAGAAAAATATTAAAATCATCTCAAAATCAACAGCCATCATTAGATTTTCTCCTTTACTTTTATACAGCAATCGGCTTTTAGTCTGCTGAAAATCATTCATTAACCAGCAGCTTAGTTAGTACATTCCGGTCCCGGGCAGGCTTATTGGATATTCGAGAATGGTTAAATTCAGTTACTGTGCCGGGTCTTTTCATTATCCCTGGCAATATTAATCCTGGTTTTGTAATTAAGCATAGAGGGATTTTTTTCAAAACTTCCACCATCTCAATTGATTGTTCTGTTAATAAAGTTTTTTATATCAATTTGCGCTTTGATGGAGGCTGGAGCCTACTTTTGGTACAGGAGAAAGCCACCAAAAATTCTTGACCGCAGGTGCATCGTGCACGGGCGAACCCGTGGCACAGCAAACCACACTTGAGATATTCCCTGAAGTCTTTTTCCACATGATAAGCAACATACCCTCCATTTTCCTGCGTTTGAGTGAGCCATGTTTCCAGATATTCCTGCAGAATCTGATACAGCACCGTATTTTCAGGATGTCATGGTTGGTAAATTCCAGGAAGATGTTGATGACAAGAGACAGACCAGCCATTGCAGTGACGGAGGCACGGAAAGGTGAATCAGGAGCCAGCACTCCGTAGTATCGGTGACGATGAATGCGTGGAGGTGGTACCAATGCCGCCAGCTTGTCAATCAACTCCAGAGAGGTGAGCTTGAGCTGTGTTTGACCATTAGCGACCAAAAGTAGGCGCTTTAGGCGATGGTTTGTTGAGTCGATAAATGATGCTTCCGTCAGATTGTTTTGTTATTCGTTCCAGTGAAAATGGAGGACGAGCACAATATCGTATCAGTCTTTCCAGTCCCTCTCTGTCATTTTCATGAATATGTGCAGAATCATTGACAGAAAATCCTCCCCCACCATTCCAGGTTTGCATGTTTTCGACATCATGTGCTTCGAGCAGGCTACTGTGCTTGAAACTCTTGAGAACTCGCAGGCGAACACGCTTTTGAACCGCCTGAATATGCTTTTCTGTGAGAGTGGATACTTTGTGAAACGTTATCTGACTGTCAGCATCTTTTACAAACACACCCTCGATAATGACACAATGAAAATGCGGGTGGACATTGAGTAAGGATCCAAAACGGTGTATAAACTGATACCACCCATTTTGACTGGATTATCCAAGTCAGATTGGTAATGTTGAAGAAGCTGTTTTCTGATCTCATCAAGAAATATTCTCAGAACTTTGCTGGTTATTTTGGGATTGATTAGACAAATGTTCAGCGGTGATGCTGAGTTTAGAAGTCAGTTAGATGCCAAAGCCTATGATTTTCAGACAGTTGAGATAAAATCTCTGGTCAAAGCGGGTGAAGAGCAGCAGCTGTTTTATGAAACAGTATCACATCTGGGCAGGAACAGGAAACAGGAAACAGGATAGTCTGAAGGTAATTGCTGCAAAAGTTGATTTACCCTCCTATAATTAAGTCGGCTAAAATGCCAGGGAAAGTTTATTAATATTGCGCTTCCTTATAAAAATACACGGACCGCGAAGCCTGCCATTCGAACGCATATTGATGCAATTGAGTGCTTTTAACCCTAAATTTTTAATTTGTTAAATGAGAACGCTATGAAATTTAAAATCAGCAAAAAATTAATTATTGCCATGTTTGTTATACCTGGAAGCAGCTTTGTTGTTATGGCCAATGCAGGTTGGCAGGACTTACTAAACCAGGCTGATAAAGTCCTTAAAGGAAGTGATAGCTCAGGTTCAGTAGCTACTTCACTATTATCAAATGACCAGATCAGCGGGGGTCTAAAAGAAGCACTTCAAAGCGGCGTTGAAACGGCAATTAATTACCTTGGCAAGGACGGTGGCTTTTTGAAGGATCAGGCTGTAAAAATTATGATGCCGGAAAAATTACAGCAGGCTGAAAAGTTATTACGTTCTTTTGGCCAGGAAAAGCTGGCAGATGACTTTGTTTTGAGTATGAATCGGGCAGCAGAACAGGCCGTTCCCAAAGTGACGAATATTTTCACCGATGCCATTTCAAAAATGACATTAAGCGATGCCAATACTATTCTTCAGGGCCCGGACGACGCTGCGACCGAATATTTTAAAAAACATACGTCTGAACAACTTAAATCAATGATCGAGCCATTGGTTAAAGAGAGTATGGAAAGTAACCAGGTAACAAAATACTACAATACTATGATGGATACGGTAAAAAAATATGACACCATGGGTCTGGTGAGTAAATACCTGGGTGAAGACGCCGGCCAGCTTGATAATTATGTTACGAATAAAACTATGGATGGGCTTTTCACCAAAATTGCAGCACAGGAAAAGTTAATCCGTGATAACCCGGTGGCTCGTTCAACCGAACTGATGAAAGAGGTTTTTGGTTCAGTAACAAAATAACCAACCCGGTTTTATGCCTTATTGCCTTGTAGATACGCATTGCCATCTGGATTTTCCTGATGTTAAGGATGATCGGGATAGTATTCTGGAAAAGGATAGGAGATTCAATGGCACTTTTCAATCAATAAATCGTGATATATATCTGGAAATAATCGTTATCTAAGCATCGAGGGACGCTAAGTAGTATCGAGTCTGGACATGGCCGTCCAAGGGCTCGCTCAATATGGACAAATTTCCACTTGGACATTAAGACTCCTAACAATTACCATACGGTTCCCCTTCAGGTCCATATAGATATATTAATAATTCTTTAGCAAATCGAGAAATTGGCGAGAAACTGTGGTTCCCTGTTTACTTTTCCTTCTTCCTAATGAGGGCCACCACTAATTTTTTCCGGATTACGACTGACCAACCAGGCGCCAACCAGTGTAATCGCGACGCCTGCAATTACCGTCCAATCGAGGTCATCACCAAGCATAAGGTGACTCACCGAAATCGCAAACAGGGGCATGATATAGCAGAAGGTAGAAGTAAATACAGCGCCGGCATGGGCAATCAAATAGTAGAGAAGTACGTAAGCCAGGCCGGTTGAAAAAACACCGGTACAAATGGCAGCAATCAACGATTCAGCTCTGGGATGAATGCTGAGAGGTTGTTCCAGCCAAAAGGCGGCAACCGCCATGAAGAGTGTAACAACAATCATTGTCCCAGTTGCAGTCACAAAGGGATCCAGATTCCGTGACCTGGCATACATCATGTTTACAGCGTAAAGAATATAGCCACCTACAATCATCGCGACTCCTTCCAATTCCGATTTTCCCGAAAGTAAGGCGTGCGGACCGATGAACAGTGCAACACCGCCCAGCGCCACCAGCAAGCCCAAAAAACGTTGCCAGGAAAACCGTTCCCAGCGAAGGAAAAGCGTTGCAATCAGAAAAGTCGCGCTCGGCACAGTGCAAGCCAAGAGCGCACCCAGGCTGGCAGAAATTCGTTCTTCCGCCTCGGAAATCGAAATGAAGAACAGGGACAACAGAAGCCCCAGGAGGGCAAATGTCTTCCAATGCGTGCGCAAAGGTAACAAGCTGCGTCTCATTCCAATACCGACCACAATCAGCAGCACCAGAGTGGCGAAGAACGCCCTCAACATGCTCAGAGTCAACGGCGGGATCGTTTCCTCGGCGATCTTAAGCAGTGGAAACACCGCACCCATCAGGGCGGACATAACCAACAGGAGTACAACATGCAACATTTTCATAGAGTTCACGCACTTTAGTTCTAATCTGAGAGCCAGCACCTCCGTGTCGGCGTTGAGGTGCCAGGTACGACTTTCGGTGATCGCCCCCGCCTGGAGTCACTTCTTGTCACTCTCGCCGGAAATGATCCAGTGCCGCGCGGACAACGTAAGCTCATCTACCAGTCTGAGGTACATTCGTGCTCCCCTCAAATCCAAACTCGGCCCGAACAATATAGTCGAATTGGTCTAAGAGGGGCATAACATTTATTTCATGGGCCGGAAAAGTGGCACGAAGTGTAGCTTTTGCGATCCCATGCAAATTCTTGTTAAGCCATTTTTTGTAATTGGTGGTAATCTTGAATCGTGTCTATTTCAGAAAACTTTTCAACCAGAGGTATTGGCCTTTTCAATCTCCATCCAAGGGCTCAAGCCGATTACCCAGTGATACTTTCAGTTCGTCAAGTGATATGACAGAATAAATTTGATCAAGCTTGCGACCAGCAATACGCCGTATATTTTGAGGGCAGATTTACTTGCGACACCGTTAAAAATATCTTAAGTTGGCTGATTTTTGAAATAGACAATCACAAAATAACAGTAGTATGGATATCATGCTATTTCAAGTTATTGAGTTATTCGTCCATATAATTCAAAGGCATAGCCGTTCGAGATGGGATTATGTGTCGTTTTGTGTGATTTTAATAGAAAGTAAACTTCGTATATGTGAAATTTCTTAGTCGGCCTGTTTCCAGTTGTGAACAGTTGTTAAAACCCGCTTAGCCAGGCTAATGCGGGTTTGATCAATCTCTTTCCTCACTTTAGCTAAATTTATTAATCGCCTGCAAGCAGAGTTCAAATTGGCGATAGGTTTATGGTAATTTATTATCTAGATTTTGCCAATCATCCTATATGGAGATGAATTTGGTTTTTAGAAAGCCTGAATTTCATGAATTCATAAATTATCAATTTTCTGTTAATAAAGTGCTCTGATAGTAACTTCTCAATTAAGTCTGTGCAAAATCCCCTCCCCTTATCAGGGGGAGGGTTAGGGTGGGGGTTAAGTGCTTGAATATACACACTACCCCCATCCTGGCCTTCCCCTTATCAGGGGGAAGGAACTTAAACTGCATGGACTTAATTGAGAAGTTACCTCTGATATCTCTAACCAGTTGAATTCTCAAAAATAGTAGAAAAATTGTCTGCCGACGTCTAGGCTTTCATACTGTGGCATTAAATGGCTTGCCAGAAATCCGTCTCACTTGCGCCATATCTGCCGAAGAAAGTCAATGCCCTGATCAATCATTTGCTTTTGCCGTTGCTGTTCTTCAGCCTCTCTGCGACGTTGCTCTTCTCGCTGTTGACGCTCGATTTCATGGCGCCGCTGTTCCGAAATATCAGTGGATTTATAACTCTTTGTTGTTGAACTTCTTTTCAATCCTCTTTGCACTCCAGATTCCAGGGCCTGATAGGTTTTACCATCAAGTTGCCCCGTCGCATTGAGCCGACCATCCGGATACCAGCGCTGAAAATCCTGGACCGCACGCTCTGTTTTACGTCCCCATAAGCCGTCAGCAGGTCCTGGATTAAATCCTAACTGTGAAAGCCAGCGTTGGGCATTGCGCACACGAACAGATTGACTCACTGGTTGTGAAGTCACTTCAGTTTGCCAGCGCGTTTTGTCTTTACCACGGATCTCCAGAGCCATTTCATCCGCAGCACGACGAACAGTGATCACTCCCGATGCTTGCTTACCCGTAGCTATCTTGTTTAGAAACCGCTGCAAATCAAGCTCATGCCGCAAGGGATTTCCATCTATAAGTGTTAGTATATCACCAGATTTTAATCCAGCTTGTTGTGCCAGTCCCTGAGGTTTAGTCTGTTTCACTCTTAAACCATAAGGTGTTTCAAGTAACGATACCTGTAATGTTGAGGACTGATCCAGCGTAACAGAACGCTGCCTTGGTTCACCACTTACCTGTATCTGCTCGACTGCCTGTTTAGTGTAAGGGCCCAGGACATGAGGTTTGACCTGTTTCTGATCCCGATGGATTTCCAGGCGTGTGTATTGGTTCTCAGTAATACGTATGTTAAACTCCAGGATTTCCTGTCCAGGCGGCTGCACCTTGACAGTATAAATACCATCTCTGAGTTTTTTAGCGTCTCCCCCGGTTGTGCCTGTGGCCACCAGTTTTCCATCATTATCAAATACCTGATAAGGCAAGGATATAGCACGACGCAGGGCATTCAACAACTCTGAGCGATCCTGGGCATCGTAAAACCGACCACCCGTTATGCTAGCCACCTGCCGCATATCCGCTTTGGTCTTTTCTTCAGCCAGGGCAAAGCCCACCACATCGACGCGAACCTTGAGGCCTTTACTGACCAAAGTCCTAGCGGCAAAAGCAGGGTCCATATCGCATTCTTCCTTACCATCCGTAACCAATATTAATATTTTTTCGCCAGGACTCTGGCTAAAGTCTTCTCCTGCTTTTAATAAAGAGTAAGCTAACGGTGTGGTTCCCAGTGCCTGCATAGCTGCTACCTGCCGATGTAAACGGTTCTTATCGAGTTTACCAAAGGGGACCAGTAGTTCAGAATCCTGGCAATCGCCTTTGCGCCCTTCTCGGATCCGATGGCCATAAACACGAAGCCCGACTTCCATGCCTTCAGGCAGGCCGTCAATCAGTTCATGCATGACGTCCTTGGCCACATCTATCTTCAGGCGACCATCGATCTTACGTTTGCGCTCACGCATGGAACCCGATGCATCCAGGATCAGTTCTATCTGTGTAGGATTGGCGCCCGTCAATACATCGCGTGTGGCCGCCACGGTAAGATATCCATCGCCTTTAGGTGGAGCGACTTTAACGATCTCTGGTTTCAGATAATATGTAGAAATCTGCTGCAGTTCATCGGAGATTTCCTGGTATATGGATGTCAGATCATTTTTTGAAGGTGCAAAAAACGCTTTTCCATCTGTTGCCGATGAGATGTTATTAAGATAACGTTTTCCCGTTGCTGCAACCTGGGGTAAATAGACAGTCCCCCAGTGTCTGCCTAAACCAATAGTGTAGATGCGTACTCTTTCTTCGTCCAACCTTCTCCATAATTCTGAATAGCTCTGCTTGCTATCTGTATCAATTCCATCGGTCATCAGAATAATGGCCCGATTTCCCTGGATACCTTTTAATAAAGAGAGGCCCTTAATCAATGCATCATAAATCGCAGTACCGCCATTTGCAAAGAATTTACCTTTAATTGCATTGTAGATTTTTTCCTTATCACTGCTTAAATTTGACAGTACATTGACTTTATCGCTGAAATGAATCAGTGCTACCTTATCTCTGGGACGCAGTTGATCCAGATACATTGTCACAGCCTTCTCTAGTGCTGTAGTTTTTCCGTCCATACTACCGCTGGTATCCCATATTACCACAACCGATGTCGGAGGCTCAGTCACTTTGATCAACTGTTCACCAGGATTGAGTGGTAAAGAGAATGAAGCATGTTCTGAGGGAATACGCCCTGGATCGAATTGGTAAAGCGCTCTATTATTCACATCACGTAGGCTGAATGATGTTCGGATGTTAGGAGACCCCATTATTTCAAATTTGGTAATAACAGGCTTGCTTTCTGGTATTTGAAGTGTCCAGAAATCTTCTTCTCCCAAAGGATTAATTTGCCCCCTGGCATATCGATTCAATTCCAATGTATTCGCTTCTTGTAGTGAATTATTGGGTTCCTGCTCCTCAATAAAATCTTTTTCATCAGGTAAAACGTTCTTATCCGTGGTTTGGCTGATTGTCGACGTAGTTTCACGGCGCAGTAGAATGGATTGATATCCTTTTTCCCATCCCTCAATCAGTTTCACCTCACCAAGCGTAGCACGTTCAATTCCATGCGTTTCCAGAATTCGCAACCGTACAAATCGAGCGTACTTGCCAATGTTAAATGTTTGTGGGACAGGTTTCTGCGCCACAGTAAATTCACCCACATCCTTAAAACCATCAAAAGGACTTGTTTCTGAAATCGATACCTGGATCCGTTTTGGCCAAGTCTTTGAAGCATTAGAATGAAAGGTAGTTTTTGGGTTAATAACGATACTTCCCAGTAACACTTCTTGATCATCATCAAAGGCAAAGACAAAATCCTGAGGTAATTTGGAGTTATATCGGGCTTCCCAGCCTTCAGTTTTGACCGTGTTATCAATGAGGTCGCTGACACCAGAGTAAACTGAACGCTGTGATGTCCAGCGAACAGGAGCACCACCCATAGACGGCAACGCGAGGTTAATGGGATAATCCCTCAGTATGGACACTTCATGCTCTGCTTTTTCAATGATGTCTATCTCTCCAGCCTGAAACAGGCTACCTCCATGATTAGATAGAATAATAATTTTGACATATCGCGCCACTGTTGTATCTGGAAGACGGATTAAATATCTTCCTGGCTTGATACTCAGTCGTGCTCCCGCAACTTTCTTGAATCCTCGTTCAGGACTTTCCTGGGATACCCAGACTTCGGCATACTTCACGCCATATTCTGGATACCTTGATGACCAGTCTGTTGTCGTATCAATAACAACAGCCTGAATCTGTGCTGAACGGTTCTTATTAAATGAAAAGACCAGTTCCTGCGGTATTTTGGTGTATATTGAGGCCCAACCGCAAGAGTGACAGATTGCCATACCACTATTCCAGTGGGAATAAATTGGTTTTCCGTCAATAAGGTTCTTTGCTGCCCAATAGCCTTTATCTTTTTCTGAAGACCAACGCTCTACCTTTCCACCCAATGCAGTAAATGCAATATTGAAGCCTAGAGGAATTTGTGAATCGTCAATAATGTACTCTGCAGATGGATATATGAAGCGTATTTCAAAGGGTAAGATTTTTTTCTTCTGTTCATCGATACTCATTTCAACACGATATTTTCCCGGTTTAAAACCGCCTTTTGGAGCTTTAAAAGTAAAAATCCCCGACTGATCTGGTTTAAAATGCATAGTCGCTGTTTGAGTTAGTTTTTCATCCTGCTTTCTTCCTTCAGCCTCTGTTACAAACCAATCAATATTCACTTTAATGTTTTTTTCCAGCGACGATGACATGACTAAATACAGATTTTTATCTTCATCAGAAAAAACATCTGCTGGTGCATAGTCTTTATCATCAGGTTTGCTTGCCGACAACACTGCTCGAAAAGCTGGTTTTAGTTGTTCTGAAGTTTCTTTTTTACCACTTAAGGTCAACAAGGTTATAGGTAATATTTTATTTTTTTTAAAACCGGAATATTCCAGGCGGAGATTTTGATTTGATTCGGGTACTTCGTAGACCAGGGTAAACCTTCTGTCCATACCTGCATAGTGTTTGAAGACTTTCATGTCTGTTCCATCTTTTGGATACACAAGCGCTTTCGCTTTCCATCTTTTGCCCGTCATATTTTGTAGCTGAAACTGCTTAAAAGGCTCAATGTTCAGATAGGTGTTTGAACCTGAAGGACTCGACACCAGTAAATCCAGCACCAGTAATCGAGAACCTTGTGACGGCTTAGTATCTGCAAAATTTTCTACCTGTTTAAAGCCGAGAATACTAATCTCTGCGACTGAACCATCTGCAAAAATTTCCTGTGAGGTAGGCAAAGTAGGTAGGTTGCGTTCCGGGGTTAGCGTGGCAGTGAAGTGATGGCCATCAGGCAATCCCAGATACAGGCCATAGTGAGTGTTTTCTTCCAGTTTAGGGAGAGGATAGAATCCGCGTCGTTCATGATCTGGGTTAAACAGTGTTACCTTTTGCAAATTGTAGGGAGCGTTTGCCTCAGCCAGTGGCACATAGTCATATCCATCCCGCACCAGGTAAATGGATGATGATAAATTATACTGAAGCGTTGTATTTTTAATACCGCTTTTAACACCTATATCTACGAAACAATTTTCCTCGAGGCATTCTAGACCATAGACAGCAACTTCCAGTTTGCCCTTACGATATGTTCCAAATTTTGTATTGTCCGGTGTTTTTTCCACTGTACCTTGAAGAGGGACACTGATGTCCTTGAAGCGGGTATCAAGAAATTCAATCGATAGTTCTTTTAAGTCTTTTTTTCTAACACGAAAAACTATCTTTCCTCTGCTTTCAGTTGAATTTTTTGTTAGTTTTAGGCTCTGTGGAAATGTTTTGTCAGCAAGCATTTTTGTTTCTGAAGCAACTTCAACAGTGTAACCTTCACCAGCTATCAGAAAGAGATGTTCAGCTATATTAGAAATAGCGTATTCCCCCTGTTCCGGAGCCAGATACAGGATCCCAAAAGAAACTACAACAAACTCGTACCCTTCACCAGCAGAAACATCCTTAATATTAGAAATAATGTCAAAGTCATCAATGAATACTTTAATAAACTCGTTGCTTGCTGAATGTATCTCACCGCCAGAGACATCTATAGAATCAGCTTGGCTTTCTGTAGTTTCAGTGACTTGTACTATTTCTTCGGCATTTTGAAGATCACTTGATGCTTCGAAGATGCCGATGACTTCAAGTTCTGAAAATCCAGGTTCCATGCTTTCATCTGACATTGAAGAAAAACGAACTCGGCGTACATCCGAAATATCAGGAATAGAGAGGGTTATATCCCGATGCGGTGCAGGTAATTCGACAACCTTGCTGTTATATACTTCATTGCCAGACTGATCAAACAGCTGAAACACACCGCTAATGAAATCATAACCGTTTGCATATTCACGGTTACCAAACATTTTCAACTCGGAGACAATCACATCTTTATCAAAGATCAATTCAAAGAAAGGTGTTTTTCCTTGATTCGCAGCATCGCCATCGGCTGTAAACCAGGAAGTATCCAGGTTTCCATCAATAGCACGTTTAGGACTATATACCCTGATACCACTATTAGAGCTGCTAACATTCAAAGTAGCATGTGATGACAGGTTATAATGTTTAAGTTTACCTTTTGAAATTTCCTCTTTCTGGTCAATAGTCTTTACAAGGTCAACATGTGAAACAAGCTTTTTATCATATTGTTGCTGATCTTCTTCATCAATTAAACCAGTTTGTTCCAGGCCAGGCAGATTAATTCTGATATCACCATAAGTTGGATCGAGCAGTGTCAGAGCCGGGGATAGGAGCGTTGATTTATTTACCTGAAATGCCACTTTGCCATCAGCCTCGTCACCCAATTTAGATATGATGAACTGGTTACCGGTCAGCGGCATGGGTAAATGCTGTGTGAGGGGAGAGAAGGTTAATTTATTTTTCCCTTCAGTCTCCAGAAATAAATGTCCCTTTTTATCCGAAAGAAAAGCTATATCTATATCAGGTTTCGTCTGACTGAAGTTCCCAAGGCTTCGATGGGCCCAGGGTACATCCTTTTTAGGCTTTTTGAGGATATTTTTCCAGTGAGTCGACAACACCAAGAATACATGATAGTTATCTGCCTTTTGGCCGTTAATACTCTCAACCAGTTCATAGTCCACTAAGGTCAGTTCCACAGCCTCGTTATGGGCCGTTAAGGATGATGGTTGTGACTGCGGTCTTACCTGGGATTTCTCTTCCTTCTCGGTTTTCACCATCCGGGCTTTATCTGTCTGTGCAGTTGTCAATGCCAGTTTGGCTTCACTTTCAAACCCGCGAAAATACAGTGCTTCTGGCTGCTCTATGGTCTCGTAAGCCAGTTCAAAACGCAGATACGTTTCTGGTGGAATAATAAATGGTTCAGGTGGGCGATGGGGTAACGCCTGGGTTGCCGCAGTATCCAGCCTGACTTTTCCTCCTTTTGTGAGAAGAGCAAACTGTGAACGGGTCTGGATTTCAATACCCTGCTGTTTTTGTAATGACTGAATGCCTATGTCAACAACCTGCTTTCCTTCTTCTGTACGTACACCGTACACCGAGACCTGCATCACGTCTTTATCACGGTGAGATGCAGCGGGTTCCGGAATTTGGGACAAACCTTTATCTCTGAGTGTGAGCCACACCACTTCATTTTGCAGCCGGACACCCAGGTCAAATGTTTCAATATCCTTGGGCATTAAAAAAGCTACCTCCTGATAGGCAGGCACCTGAGGCGTAAAACGAAGCATACCCTGCTCAGCAGTTGCACTGTCGGCCGCGTAGTAAAAATAACCGTCCCCGGTGCGTGTCCAGGTATATTGGCGGGGAGAGATTTGCAGGATCTGCCCCATGCCAGGCGTACCTAATAAACTCTTACCTCCCAGATCAAGGACGGCATAATGCCAGCCATTTGAGGCTTCATGCCCCTGGTAAATGGAACGAAAATCAACCGAGGTTACAAACAGGTCGAGCCGTTTGGTCTGTTTTGTAGCAAGAACAGGGGCTGACAATTTACGAGCATCAGCCAGTGATCCCTGAAACGGCAATACCACTTCTCCATAGCTGAAATCAAAGAACTGAAATGCCAACGCTTTAATATCAGAGGGAACAGCAAAGACCAGTCGCCCTTCTCTAACTTCACCGTGTTTGGATAAACTGAATGTCTTACCTCGAGCAATACCCTCTGGTAAGCTATCGGTCGTGGCATGAAGATGATAAGCCAGGCCATCGGCCAGCAAATAGGCATGATCAAGCAACCGAGGGATTTGATAAGCGACATCCATCTCGACAAACTCTTTTGGTTTTGAACTGCCACCCCATCCAAGACCACCGACTCCCATGGTTGGATCACGTTTCCCTTCTATTCGGTCCTTATCGACCTTTTGTTTGGGATGGATATTCTGCCAACGAGTATTAAGCACAATGAATTTCATGTCTTTCGGTGCTGGTTTACCGTCAATGCTATCACGTTCCTCAAACTCAAGGATCGAGATCCTGACCGCCTTGTTTTCGCCGGAAGCTACCGGTTCTTCTGACTGTATAGATGATTGCTTAACGGTTTTCTCCTGAACAGTTTCAGAAGGTGGTTGAATGACAGGTGGTACAACAGGTATTTTCTGTTGGTCAGCTTGTCTTACTGTTGCCACCGGAACTTTTGCTGCCACTAAGTCTGTGAGTTCAAGCGTTACACCGATAACTTTCTGATCCTGAAAGCGGAATGTCAGCCCTTTATCCAGATAAGTTGCTGCTTGTGGTGTCATGGATGTCGGCATGCCATAGTGGACGATCACTGATGTGAAGAGATCGCCCATTTTTAAACCGTTCTCAAATTGTCCCTTAAAACCTGAATCCACTTTAATTGCTTCGACCGTTTTACCACCCTGTCGAGAAGCAATAGCAAGTCCAAGATTGGTATAATCCAACCAGCCTTTACCGTCAGTCGTTGCATCCAGTGTGCGAACCTTTTCTGGAATGCCCAGTAATCCCATAGCTTCAGGCAAAGGCATACCTAAACGCAGGTCTTTGCCAATAATCATCTGCCTGGGCTGGTTGGCAGATGTACTGTTATTTTTGACAGGAACCAGATCTTGTGCTTGTGTAATCGGATTATCGGCATTAATGAGTTTTTGTATTTCTGGATAAGATGAAATATTGGAATCGAGTGGGATTTGTTTGACCTCTGCGTTTACCACTTCACCCTCAAAATTTAACTTAACGAGGGCGACATGCTGTCCATTGCCAGAAGTGCCAATAATTGGAGGCACACTGTCTGCGGGTAAATATTCAGCCCGTGTACCACCCACAAATATTGCGGCCAGTTCTGAACTGAATTTTTCTTTTATGGGTTTCAGGCCAGCCCAGGAACCATAATAAAGTAAAACAATATGATCTGCCTGTGCTTTGGCTTTTGGCAGCCATTTTTCTATGGCTTTAATGGGAGGTTCTATATGAATTCCAGCCAGTTGTTGTTGAAGATGAGACAGGATTTTTAGGCCCGCGGGTGATTGTGTCACCCCCAGAATGGCAATTTTCCCAGCGGGAGTATTTTTAATAATAAAAGGCTTAACCAGTAACTCCCCTGTACTTTCATCTATAAGATTGGCAGAAATAAAGGGAAACATTCCGGATTTAATAAGTTGATTGGTTGTTTTTTTACCCTGGCGAAAATCACGATATGAGAGATTGATAGCCTCATAATCCAGCTCGGCATTAGCCTTAAGTATTGCTTGGCTCTTACTATCTATAGTATCAGTGCTTAAAAAGACATTACCTACATTAACAATTAATAAATCAGGTTCTGTCTCTCTTATTTTTTGAAATAATCCGGCTTGTTTATCAAGCGCTGCTTTCTCAGTATTTTCGTTTCTGTTAGAAAAGTAGGAATGCTCTATATCTAAAAGAGCCGAATGTATTATTGTAAGTGAACCACTGCCCTCTTTGGCACTTACCTCAAGAGAGATATTTAAAGAAAAGAGTAAAATTAAACATATTCCTACAATATTCTTATTCATTCAAGTATCCCTATAATATTTATCTATTCTTCGTTTATGTAATCCTTTTCACATGATCAAACTACATACGTTATTTGAAGTAGAAAATGATGCATTCAATATTAAATATCATATAATTAAAAAAACACCAGGTACATCATCTGCTTCTTCGTTAGTGTCATCACTATCATCTTCTTCTACATATCAACTGTCATCTTGATATGGTGGTGCAACATCTTCCCAAGCATAATCTGTTTTCTTTTCACCATCTTACTTTTTATCATATCTTCTTTCCCACTTCTCAAATTCTTCATATTCCTCTTCTGTCCAAGGTCTAAAACCATATTCTTCAGATGAATCGTAAAGTTCTTCAATACCAACTTCAATGAACTCAGCAACAATGATTAACCAAGAGAATATATGCGTACTAGCTAACAAAGAAACGAAACTTATTAGTGATACTCCAAAGCAAATTAAAGTCATTTGAGCTTGTTCTTTTCTTTTTTCTGGATGACCAGGATATGACGTTACCAAGGGAGATTCAAGAGCACATTTGCTTATAAAAATTCCTTTAAATGTTAATAATATAAGGTATTCTGTTGTAGATTCACCTCTACCGTCCATCATGCCAATTGTCTGTCCCTTCTTTGGATCAATTCGCCACCAACCATATACTTCTTTTCCTGCAATATTCATTGCTTGCTCTGGAGTAACAATGATATATTTGTCCTGTAAGTCAGTCTGTAATCTCTCAAAGATGACATCGTTCAATTGTTGTTGAATATTTTTCAAATCCTCAAAAGTATGCAAGGTTATCCATTTAATTCCCTGCGCCTCTGATCTCATAAACATCTCTGCCGTATTTTGAGTCACTTTCCCAATACTTTTTACACTCATATTTTCAGACAGCGTATCTAATATGCCTTGCTGCACTCTGGCCATGAATCTTTGCTCAGGTGATTTGTTCTTTACTTCCACCTCATTACTGATAATGTCTATACCCGCTGAACTAACTAACTTGCCTTCCTCCCCTGTTTGTAGATTGCGTGAAAAAGTCACAATATTTGGACGTGCCAGATAAATATTTTGTGAATATTGCTGTTGACGTAATACAGCATATTGGTAATTGAGCCCAGGCAATGGTGTGATCCCTTGCAGCTTTTTAAAAAAGTCTTTTATCGAATGTGAGTCTTGTATTGAATGTATTAATTGCTTACGGTTATCAAGCAGCCGACTGCCGGTCAGGTAAGCGATATAATTTGGTTGTAAATTGGATAGCCTGAACAAGAATGTCCAACTCGCCCAGGAGCGCAAGTCCTCGATTAATACGCTCTGCTTCACTCATCTTAAATGCACGAATGGTATCGTCCTTAATTTCAACCGATTTCAAAAGATTGAAAACATTACGACGATTTTTCTGTGATGCTTCTCCTGGCAACCTTGTCTCATATTCAAGCCATTCTGCAATAAGCTGTGTATCCTTATTTTTTTCTTGTTGTGTTTCTTCTCCTGACATCGAGTTCATAAAGCCGCCCCACACTTTCCTGGTAGCTTCACCTACAGAATCGTCTTTCTTTCCAGGCTCATTATTGACCTCTCCGGTATTCGTAAAACTGGATTGAGCAATTTCTTCAGAACCAATCGTTAATACCGGAAGCCATTCTTTTTCCTTCGATATTTCTTCTTTCAAACGTTCAGATGGATTTTCAACCGCAAATAAATCAAGATCCTCGGGCCAGTTCAGTGGCAGGTGTTTTAAATGAATTCTTTTTCCAAACAGTTCTGAAGGACGCAGGGTATATTCAAATACTTTTTCTTCCCAGAGTTCCCCTTCTTCTAAACGTTCAATAAGAACACGGACAGTAACCCGATGTTGCAGACTTTTATCTATTTCATCAGGTTGAAGCGTTGTAATAATGTTTAAAGTAGTGTTAAAAGTTTTATCCTGTGGCAATGATGCATCGGCATCGTTCCAAACTGAACTGTTTTTATACTGCACCCACCAGTGATCCTGAAGTGCCTTTATCGCCTTGTCCAGGTCTTCTTTACTGGTGTCATATTCAGGTTCGCCTATCAACTCAAGTATGGCTTCCGTTTGATCTGCAACCTGTTGTGAAAGCTCCTCGGAGAGATATTGCTGTTGTAAAGTCAATCTTCTGGCAATTGTTTGTAACTCCGCTGCATCTAGATCAAATTTATTCGCCTGCTTGATAATATACTCATCAAGAGTTTGTGCTGATTGTGTATTAACAGAAAACGGACCTTCGGGTGGGATTGGACGAGCCTTGTTTAACAACATTTCTGCCTGTTCTGCAGTTAGAGAAGTCCTTGCAAGCCTGGCTTCATGGCCTGCAATGGTAAGCAATTTATGCAGCAACAATGCCCTGTCCAGGCTGTTACCCAGGCGATCCATTAAAACGCCAACCGGTCCTCGCAATGTACCGCGATAAGGCACCAGGTAGGTGTTATCTCTTACCCATTCAAACAGGGCGACTGGATCTTCCCCAACTTTGTCAACAATGGCTTGTGGATCAAACGTATCTCGTGGAATCTCCTTGACCGCTACTTCAAGCGCATCAAACAGTCGTTCCAGTTTTGCAATGGTCTGCTCTTTTTGCGCCTGTCTTTCGTCGGCTTCCCGCTGTGCAGCAGGCAACGCCAATACCCCGCTCCATTGGAACAACAATACAATGATCATGATCCATGATAGAAATTTCATGAGTCGATTTTGCATATTTGTTCCTCCGGTAGTCTATAAAGGGTCAGAGGGTGTATATTGAAATCAGGTGTTGAAAGGTTATTGCCCTGTCGGTTCCAGCAACAGGCATTGCCAGCCAGTCTTCTGTTCACCTGTTCTCCAGGGTTTGAAGTCAGCAAACACTTTATCAACCGTATTAACTTCGATAACTTTTGCGCGAACTGCCTCCAGGGCATCATTACCGCAGTTTTCAACCATGCATTCACAGCGGTAGTGCCCCTGCTGCAGGCAGATCCACCCTGTAACAGCATCACTTGTGCGTTGCGGACCGTACTTTCTGGCCAAATCTGCTGAGGAAATATCTTTTTTAATCTGCCCAAGGCGTCCAGAAATCGCGTTATTGCCGCAATATTGCTGGTCACAGAAACAATGAAACAGGATTTCCTGAGGTGTTTGCTGTGGTTCCGTTAAAGGCGGCTGAGGAGCAAAAGGGTTTGATAGAGGCGGCGGTTTACTGGAGTGGCCAGGACCAAAACCCATGGCTGAGACTGAGAGAGGTAAAGTGGCAGTACCCAGAATAAAAATCAACAGGAATGACTTTAACATCGTCAGCATCTCCTAAATGGTAGGAAAAAATACAGAATTAAACAACAGTTACTTATATGCTGATATTGCTTCTTTAAATTATCAAAATCCTCATTGAGAGTCTACCGGTAACTTAACCTTTGTTGACGAGGATCAATCATCACTTCTAATTGCCATTTATTGGCTCTGCAACAAGGTACAATAAAGAGAATGGCGTTCAATGACTGCCTGTACTTGAAAAAGAGATGAACTAAAATTTATTTTCATAACTTCACATTTATACGGATACTTACTGTAAACAAGCCGTCACCACGTCAAATGAGACCTATTCTGCTAATTGTAATCCTGATAATTGCGGAAACGCTGTCTATCCAAACGGCTAATTCTGCCGAATGTCTCCTCAAGCCCAAACGACTTAACATTCAAGTTTCCGATGACGGCTTAAACTGGCTCGCCGGTGAAGAGTTCTCGGGATCGTGCAATAAAGTGCCAGCCAATGAATGGAACATACACCAATTGAATACCACAAAAGTTTGGGAAGCGACCAATGGCCCATCCGGCAGTGGACGGTATTGGAATATCACCATTGGTTTGTCCAATAATCTGGCTTCACACCCTGTGAAGGGATTCTGCCTGTACACCTCTACCATTGGCTGGCGAACCCTTCAGCGTTATGACAGAACACCGTTACCATGGATAAATGATTTAGACGAAGACGGGAAACCAGAGTTCCTGTTATGGGACAGCTTTCCTCTTAGCGATGAGTTGTCCACAGGGCAATTTGGTCTCGTAGCATGGGTTTATAAGTTGACAGAGAAAAATAATTTCAAGCTCGATTGGGATTTGACTAAAAAAATGGCTTCCGAATTGGCAGAAGCATACCGTCAACCAATTGAAGATCAAATTTTTGGACTATCCAACCTGCGAAAAAAGGCCGCCGAAGGGCTTAACGCGCTTGCGTCTGGAAAATGCATCAACAGAACCGAAACAGCCAGAATTTATTTACCAGCTGGAGGATAGTATCTTTCTAGACTAGTACATGAGAGAAGTATAATTTTTTTGATTTGGAAAGAGTGTACTTTTATTCATGCCCCAAAATAGTATTTGGATCTTTTACATTGCTGGAACTTGTAAAATTAAGGATATCTTCTATGGTCATATTTTATTATTGTAGCATAATCTACCTACATTGATATTAGGACTCAATATGTTGAAACAATATTATTTTTCTTTCTCACTTTTATTACTTCTGTTAATTTTTAATACTGCTTATGCTTCTTTAGAAGATGATAGCAATACGATTTTTAATTGGGCGGAACAGCAATATCCAGAATATTTTTCTCCCGCAGGACAAACTACTCAAATATGGGGTGTTTGGTATTTTCGTTTTTATCCAGACAAGGGAATTTATCTTGGTGTCAATAATCTAGGCAATGTACATGTTATAGGAGGAGTATTCGGTAACAATCCTCTCTTTGTGGGGATGGCTGCAAGCTTTCTGAATATTATTCTAGATGGGGGGATTATTAATCCTGGCAACGGAAATTGTGTGGCAACAGTACTCACTCCGGTGGGACGGTGATGAAATATGAAAACTTGCCCGTTGAGCCAATTGATTTATCAGTGGATATGTCGACAATTTACCCCGGTTTATTGAATCAGTTAAGTACAGAGCAGCTGGCATTGTTGCAAATGCAAATGGCTGATATTAATTCGAGTTTGGCCGCTAATCAGCTTGATCAGCTTGAAACACCTAAATGGAGCAGGACCGAAACAGTCCTGGAAAATACCTTTACTCAATATAAGTCAGATACCGTGAAAACCAGTGAAAGTCAGGTGGGTGGCAATACCCTCACTGAATCATCGCATCACATAGGCTCTGCTGACTTTGAAATAATCAATGGCATGCCGTATGCGATCAAGTCTGACCAGACAGGTGAAACAGTTATGAATGTTGCGCCGATAAATTCCAGTTATGATTTGACAATATCGCACACTCCTCATTTTTTAAGTGGGCCGACATATGAAGCATGTGAAGGTCAGTCCTGGTATAGCCCATCAGTGACAGCCAATAAAACAATGACGCAAATACAGGATGGTGTTCGCTCTGCAGTAGATGAATCATTCGAAGTGGGTGGGTTAACGATGGTTGTAGAAGCCGTTAATGAGTCAATGACCGTACCTGCAGGAACCTTTAATACAGTCAGATATAGAGGTACAAGTGATTATACATTAGCATCGGAAAATTATTCTCTCTCATGGGTGAGTATCGAGTATGGTGTAGAAGTAAAAGTAGAAAATTATAGTAATGGTAAATTAACAAATGGTTCACTATTAATGTCGCTTACTCTGTAATTCTTAGTACACAGCAGAGTTCAGTTCATAAATGTTACTTTTCGCTTGCTGCCGATGTGTTTGCTGGCGACTATAGAATGGTTGGTTTGATTGCTTTCTACATTTTATAATCACCCATTAAAAAATGGCAGCCAATCTCCTGAACAATAGAGCTACAGTTTATAAAGCCCAGTCATTCATATACGCTTATTGTATCCACATTGTTTTTATTGACGGTCAAGGTTATTTTTTTGTGCTCTATTTTTTCAGTGCTAATTGCTCAATAAATGTGAACGCTTTTCTTCCATGCCCTTTGTTACATTCCGCTGAGATAATATAAAACTTACTTCAAAAGGTAAGAAATTCAATAACGTTTTCAAACTACAGTTCAAATTTATTGAGTAAAATCAGGCAAAATTATCATGAGTGCTGAAAAAATATCAGAAATTATCACTCAATACGCTGTAATCTTCTGTTTTAAGTGATATTTCCTTCTATCAAGGAGAGAAATATCCTACTCGTAGATTTTGGATTTTGCAGGATAGTCAGAAAATTGATGTTGTGTTAGTCGTTCTCACCAGAAAACACATTGATTGAACTCATACTCAGGAATAGATGACCGAGATAGGTTTAACTAAGTACAATATTTACTGTCTCAGCATAATACCATAAACTATTATTTATTCTTTAAACTCACAACAAAACGACAAATATATTTATGAATTGGAAAACTGACTATCGTTCCTTTTACTACGAAGGTGCGCCGGAACCAGATGATCTTACACTCTCAACCAATGATACTGTTTTAATGAGTATCGATGTTCAAAACACCTATCTAAAACTTCCTAATGATGCAGTGGAACAAAAACGCTGGACACCTTTTCATAAGCGTATGAATGAAATTGTTATTCCGACTACAGCCAAACTACAAAATTATTTTCGACAACATGGCATGAAGGTATTACATGCTCGTATTGCTTGTTTGTTGGATAATGGTGAGGACCGTTCATTGAGTCAAAAAAAACCAGGATGGAATTATCTGCTACTTCCAAAAAATAGTAATGAATCTCAGATTGTTTCAGCACTTGCTCCAATAAATGATGAGATTGTAGTAACTAAAACGACTGATAGTGCATTGACCGGAACCAACCTCCGTTTAATCCTTAGCAATATGGGGATAAAAAATGTTGTACTCACAGGTATTTTTACAGACCAATGTATTTCATCGACTGTACGTAGTTTAGCTGATGAAAGTTTTAATGTTCTTTTAGTTGAAGATTGTTGTGCCGCTGGTACAGATGAACTTCACCAAAAAGAACTGAAGATCCTTAATATGATTTATTGTCATGTTGTTTCCAGTACTGAGTTGGTAGGTTTTTTTGATATATAAATTAGTTATCACCTCTGAATTCAAGTCATAAGTGCATAACCGCTTAAGTCTTCTTGCTTGATCCCGGTCAGCTCTTCAAAAACTTCATACGGCTTTTTGAATTCCAGACATTTTCCGGGCCTGCTATTGAGCTTATGTACCGCATCCAAAAACCTGCTCCTTTGTTACGTCAATCAACGCCATTGACTTAGGGAAATACTGCCTCAATAAACCATTGGCGTTTTCATTTTGTCCATGCTCCCGGGAGTGATAAGGTTTTGCAAAACAGGTAGCGCATTGGATCGCCAGGGCCATCTCTTCATGCAAGCAAAACTCTTTTCCATTATCGAACGTCATGGTTTTTACAAAGCGTTTTAGCGGCTTCAGTCAGTACGTTATGCCATCACTCACCTCGCGTGCCTTTTTATTGCTGACAGGCATGGCCAGGCGTAATACGGGGCTTAAAACAAATGGCCAGTAAAAGAAAGCTGAGTACAAAGAAAACAGAAAAGCTGAGAAAAATCTGCAATTATCTCAAGAAGAATCAGGACAGAATGCATTATGATAAATACCTTGAAAAAGGTTATCCCATTGCCTCAGGTGTTATTGAAGGTGCCTGCAGACACTTTGTTAAAGATCGTATGGAAAGAGCTGGGATGCGCTGGACAATTAAAGGTGCTCAGGCCATGTTAGATGTTCGGTCAGTTTATCTGAATGAACACTGGGATGAATTTACACGATTCAGGATTAAAAAATCAATTCAGAATTATACCCTGGCCATAAAATTGTTGAGAAGTTTGAATGGAAAATTGTCGCTTAAACAGGCGCGGGTGCTCGATCAAGCCCTTTTTCTAATAATAAATTAGCTATATGTATAGACATGATTTTTTTACTCCAGTGTTTAAATTAAACACGATTTGAAACTAAAACAGGGATAACTTATAGGTAACACAAAATATTTTTAAGGTTTTAAAAATCTTATTTGTTATGTTTTGTATTGATATAGGTAATTGATAATAAATGATTTTTAGAGTGGAGGCTGGACCCGGAGTCGAACCGAGATCCACGGATTTGCAATCCGCTGCATAGCCATTCTGCCATCCAGCCATAATAGTAAACTTCACTTTAAAGTGACTTGAACTAAATTGTACAAATAAAAAGTGGAGTTTATCCTGGAAAACGAATTGGAGCGGGAAACGAGATTCGAACTCGCGACCCCGACCTTGGCAAGGTCGTGCTCTACCAACTGAGCTATTCCCGCTTTATTCGATGGGGTGTATTTTACCTTGAACAACAACTATGTCAATGATTTTTTATCAGCTTTTATTTTTTTTAAACACTTCGAAGGCTATTTTTCCTGTAACACCGGCAAAGCAGCACTTATATAATCCACCATTGACCAAAGCGTTAAAAATACCGCAACATAAAGCAGTGCAAAGCCAACCTGAGCAGTTGAAATACCATAAATAGTATCAGCATAAATCAGGAAGATCAAAGCCAGCATCTGAGCTGTGGTTTTAACTTTACCAATAATGGAAACAGCAACACTTTGACGAGCCCCGACTTCCGCCATCCACTCTCTGAGTGCTGAAATAGTAATTTCTCTGCCGATAATAATCGCAGCGGCTACACTCATGAATACACCATGATATTCAGTCGGGTTTTGATCGACCAGCAGCACCAGGGCCACTGCTACCATAATTTTATCAGCCACCGGATCCAGAAACGCTCCAAAAGCAGATGTCTGATCCAGGCGTCTTGCCAGATAACCGTCAAACCAGTCGGTGATAGCTGCCAGTGTAAATATCAGGGTTGCGGCTTCTTTGGACCACCCAACGGGTAAATAAAAAACCAGTACAAAAATAGGTACTAGCACTATTCTCAGAGAGGTTAAAGCATTAGGAATATTGTAAGGCATGATGATTTACCCATCAAATTTAACCGTGAAAGTGATCATAAATTTTTTGTGCCAATGATTTACTGATGCCGTTAACTTTTGTCAAATCTTCGATTCCAGCACGGGCCACTTCCTGTAAACCGCCAAATTGTTTTAGTAAAACCTGTCTGCGTTTAGGCCCCAGTCCAGCGATTTTTTCCAGCTGTGAGGTTTTTCTGGCCTTGCCACGTCTGTTTTTATGACCACTAATAGCAAAACGATGCGCTTCATCTCTAAGATGCTGAACCAGATGCATGGCTTTGGAGTTGGCTGGCAGTATAACTTTCTCACTGGTTTCAGACAAGAGTAATGTATCATGTTCGGCACGACGGCCCTCCCCCTTGGTAATACCGATAATCTCCACCTCTCGTATTTGCAATTCATCAAGCACATCTTTGGCCTGTGTCACCTGGCCTTTACCGCCGTCAATCACCAGTAGATCCGGCAATTTCCCCTCGCCTTTCTTTAAACGTTTATAACGCCGAGTCAATGCCTGGTGCATAGCGGCATAATCATCTCCGGGGGTAATGTTGTCAATATTAAAACGGCGATAGTCCGTCTTAACAGGGCCCGAATGATCAAAGACCACACAGGAGGCCACGGTCGCTTCTCCCGAACTGTGACTGATATCAAAGCATTCCAGACGCGTTGGTACTGAATCCAGCTGCAGAGCCTGCTGCAATGCTTCAAATCGTTCGACCACACTGGCACGGTTAGAGATACGGCTCATCAACGCCAGTTCGGCATTGGCCTGGGCCATTTGCAGCCAGCGGGTTCGTTCGCCTCTGACCTGATCCTTGATTTGCACCTTATGCCCGGACTGCTGAGTAAATAACGCCTGCAATATCTTTTGATCTTCAAAACCATGATTCACCAGCAGTAAGCCCGGGATCACACGATCGGCACTCTTGCTGAGATAAAATTGGGAAAAAAAAGCTGAAAGCAATTCTGAGATAGTTTGATCCCGGGTATTTTTGGGAAAAAAAGTCTTATTACCCAGGTTCAACCCATCGCGTATAAAAAACAGCTGAATGCAGGCAATACCCTGCTGCTGGACTGCCGCAATAATGTCAATATCGCCTTTTTCATTACTGACATATTGTTTTTCCTGTAAACGGCGCATATTGACTATCTGATCACGATATACAGCCGCTTGTTCATATTCAAGCCTGTCAGAGGCCTGATCCATTTTCACTACCAGTTCATCAATAACCTGATTGCTCTTGCCTTCCAGTATTAATGCCGTATGCCTGACGTCTTCAGCGTACTGGTATGTATCAACCAGATCCACACAGGGTGCACTGCATCGTTGAATCTGATACTGCAGACAGGGTCTGGAACGGTTTTTAAAAAAACTATCCTCACATTGCCTGACCGGAAATAATTTTTGCAGCAAATTAAGGCTTTGTTTCACCGAATGTCCACTCGGGTATGGACCAAAATAACGCCCGGGTAGTTTTCGCGCACCACGGTGAAAAGCCAGGCGGGGAAATTCATCTTCACTAGACAGATAAATATAAGGATATGATTTGTCGTCCCGCAACAGAATGTTGTAACGAGGCTTGAGCGTTTTAATCAGATTATTTTCTAATAACAGAGCTTCGCTTTCTGTATGGGTAACAGTGATCTCAATACCAGCTATCTGTTTAACCATCATCCTCGTTTTCGGAGACTGAGAGGATTTACGAAAATAGCTGCTGACGCGCTTTTTTAAATTTTTGGCCTTACCCACATAAATAACGACTTTATTACTGTCGAACATGCGATAAACACCGGGTTTGCTGGTCAGATCATGCAGGAATGCTTCTACATCAAAAGCAGAAGTCGATGCTTCTTCAATCTCAGAAGCAGCATCCTGGGAGGTATTCAGGTTTGGTTTGTGCCGGGCAGTAAGTTGCTGATGGGATGAGGGCTTTGCAGACATAGCTGGATTGAATAAACCTGACTGTCTTATAAAAGCTTAAACATTACCCTCAATCAAACCGTATTGCAATGCCAGACGGGTCAGCTCAACGTCATTGGACACATTCAATTTTTCAAACAGACGATAGCGATAGGTACTGATGGTTTTGGGGCTCAGGCTTAGCTGCTCGGATATTTCCTGACCTTTCATGCCCTGCATGCTCATCATCATCACCTGCATTTCACGCTGGGATAATTTATCAAACGGATTTGTATCTTCTGGATGAAGATTCATTGCCAGTTGCTGGGCTATATCAGTGCTGATATAGCGGCGCCCATAAAAGACTTCGCGAATGGCATGCACAATCTCTTCGATATTACAGCCTTTGGTCAAATAACCCAATGCGCCTGCCTTGAACAGCTGCTGAGGAAAAGGTTCGCTGTCATGCACAGTGACCACAATAATTTTCAGGTGCTTGTCTTTATGGATCAGCCGTCGGGTGGCTTCCAGCCCGCCAATTCCGGGCATATTCAAATCCATAAGCACTACATCAACACGATTGTTATTGACAAAATCGACAGCGGCCTCTCCGGAATCTACTTCACCAGCCACATCCAGCCCCTTGATATCTTCAATCAGACGCCTGATACCGGTACGAACCAGCTCGTGATCGTCAACTAATAATACTTTAATCACTTATGCACCCCTTTGTAAGGTATGAATCAAAAGCACTAAAAAACTTGTTTTTCCTGTAACTGTTTTTATTATCTAAGAAGGTAACTACTCAGTGTAGTAACTTCTCAATAAGTCCATGCAGTTTAAGTTCCTTCCCCCTGTCAGGGGGAAGGCCAGGATGGGGGTTGTGTCTATAATCAAACACTTAACCCCCACCCTAACAGGGGGAGGGGATCTTGCACGGACTTATTGAGATGTTACACAGCGTATATCTAAGACCGTGTTTGATATTAGGTATTTAATTCCAGAAGACGCCGTAAATACATCCATGTAGGCTTGAATGTGGCATCCATGCCACATACACTTCTTTCACAAATACCTAATATCAAGCACTTAGTGAGTTATTCCAGATACGCTGAGTAGTTACCTAAGAAGTAACTTTATATTATTAAATTAAGTATTTATTTCTTAAATTTAATTTCAATTCCCCTTTCATTTGTTATGGAAAGTCTAACCCTAAAAAAGTACAGAAGCCAGTGAAATCAATCGCTTTTGACAAAAAGAAGAGGGATTTGTGATGTGATTAACAGGAAAAGAGGAAGTTCAGTTGAATACACAGAAAATGGCGATGAGGGTGGGAGTTGAACCCACGGAGGGCTACAAACCCTCGCCGGTTTTCAAGACCGGTGCTTTCGACCACTCAGCCACCTCACCGTATAAAAGTGCGAGCATTATATACAACCTTTTTTTTAATTACCAGTTCGGTAATAAAATAATTGAATCAACCTTGATTTATTTTGTCTTAGCTATAATATACACACTAAGGTAAAACTAATTCATTAAGAAGCTATTGGAGGCTAAGAAAAAATGAATCAAGCTTTTGAACTTACTCGTTCCAGGTCGGCAGAAATAGAAACGAGCAAAGTGCTCAAAAACACTTATGCCCTGCTGTCGCTGACACTGTTATTCAGTGCATTTACTGCGTTTATCTCCATGCAAATGGATATGCCGCGCTACCTGCCGCTAATCTCCAGCCTGGGTGCGCTGGGACTTATCTGGCTGGTGCTGCCCCGTTTTGCTAATTCCGGTGCTGGGATTGCGGTGGTATTTGCTATTACCGGCCTGCTCGGATTTGGACTTGGGCCGATACTTACTCAGTATCTGCAACTTGCCAATGGCAGCCAGTTGATTATGACTGCGCTTGGAGGCACTGGTATTATTTTCCTGGGTCTGTCTGGATATGCTCTGGTATCTCGCCGTGATTTCAATTTCATGGGCGGTATGCTGATAACAGGATTGATTTTGGTCATCGTGGTGGCTCTGGCAAATATATTTATGCAAGTGCCCGCTTTATCACTGGCCATTTCAGCGGTGGTTATTCTTATCATGAGCGGCTTCATCCTCTATGATACCAGTAGAATCATTCACGGCGGCGAAACCAACTATATCACAGCGACAGTGGGTTTATACCTGAACCTGTACAACATTTTTGTTAACCTGCTGGTATTATTGGGTATCGCAGGAGACGAATAAGTCATCTCTTACACAAAATCCCCGTCTGGGGATTTTGTGTACCTTCCACTAACTGTAGTTCCTCACCCAAATAAGCAACAGTTAGATATCTCTGTTGAGATCATAATAGACATTATCCTTACATACACCTCATCAGGTGCAACTCTAAACAGGACATATTATGGACTGGATGAAAATCGGCACAGCCCTGTTTTTAATTCTACTGCTCGTTTACTTATTCCCGCGCGCCAAAGATATGCTGAAGAACAGCCCTAAAGCCTCCGGAAACGACTTGCTATCTATAGCAATACCTTTGCTGCTGGTGATTCTGTTTGTCTATCTGCTCATAAAGATGGTGTAAATTTTTAACAATACCATCTATATGCTATGACCCAGGTACCCCTTTCAGAAAAAGAATTAACTGCTCGTGTCAATCAGTTGGCAGGCTTTTCTTTACAGGCACTGGCGCAGCGGGTCCAATGGGAAGTACCCGTCAATCTCAGACGAGATAAAGGCTGGATTGGGCAACTGCTGGAAAAACTACTGGGTGCAAGCGCGGGTAACTTATCTGAACCGGATTTTCCGCACCTGGGTATTGAACTTAAAACGATCCCGCTGACCCGCGAACTTAAACCCAAAGAAACGACCTATGTCTGCACCGTACCTCTGCTAAAGCATATTGGTTTAAGATGGGAAGATTCCTGTGTCTATCGAAAATTATCCCGGGTTTTATGGATCCCCATAGAAGCCAATCCCGATATTCCACTCTATCAGAGAAAAGTCGGCAGTGGATTTTTCTGGTCACCGGACATTGAACAGAGAGCAATATTGCAGGCAGACTGGGAGGAGTTTATGGAACTCATTGCTCTGGGTCACATTGAAACCATTACCGCCCATCTGGGGGAGTACCTGCAGATCAGACCTAAAGCGGTGAATGCTGCGGCGGTTACGGAAGGCGTAGGCAGAAACGGTTTATATAAGCAAACGCTGCCGCGAGGATTTTATTTAAGAACTGCATTTACCAATCAGATTTTACAGCAATACTTTTCCAGAATATAAAATAATCGTCTTACATCTTTATGTATTAAAGACTGTCACTCTATATCGCTAAGGTTTTTCTTTTTGTTTATGACGGTGGCAATATTTTAAGGACTTTTTTTATTCAGGACTGTTTTCTCGTTCAGGACTGTTTTCTCGTTTCAGGACTGTTTTCTCGTTCAGGACTGTTTTCTCGTTCAGGACTGTTTTCTTGTTCAGGACTGTTTTCAATAGCTCTCAAGACTGTCTTCAAAACCAAACCTGTTTAAATCCCTGATTCTGTCAGGATATAAGATGCCATTAAGATGATCTAATTCATGTTGAATGATTCTGGCTTTAAAACCGCTTGCATGGAGGCTGATTTGCTGGCCATTTTGATCACAGGCGGTTAATTGAATGCTCTCAAAGCGTTCTACCTCGCCTCTCAGGCCAGGCAGACTGAGACAGCCTTCCCAGCCTGAACTGATTTCCTCAGAATGACTCATTATTTCAGGATTAACGAGCACGCTTAAAGGAATCGCAGTCCTGCCGGGATAACGTGGACTATTATCGACTTCCATTACCAGTACCCGCAGTGAAACACCTATTTGCGGAGCCGCAAGCCCGACACCATCAGTTGCCCGCATAGTATCGATCATATCAGTGATCAAGGTCGTAAAAGTTCCCCCGGTAAAATCATTCACCTTGAGCGCTGTTTTTCTCAACAGCGGTGCACCCATTTTTAATACTGGCCTTACTGACATAATGATTTAGATAAGTAAATAACAGGAGCAGGCGATTATATATCCGCAACGATGATGTTCAGCAAACAATTTCGCTGCCAGCTATGGTATTCCTGAATTTGATTTAGCATAATAATACAATCCTGAACAACAGAGAAAAACATTTGTGAAAGCACTCATTTCCGGCAGATTCCTGGCTTTATTTGCGCTTGGACTGATCATACCTGCAAAAACCATCTATGCACAGGCCTCTAACTACAAAGTTGAAGTGGTGATTTTCAAACATATGAGCGAACAGGGTAAAAACAGTGAACACTGGATAAAACCAGAACACTTTAAAGAGGCTTCCAGTGAGGACGATATACTGTATAACAGCGCTGCAATGCAGCAACAGGACAGTATCTCAGCCAGTAATAATGATGCACCAGTCAATGGTATCCAGCCTGCTCTGGCTTCTTATGATATGGACAGGCATATATTTACTCCGTTAAGAAATGGCTTGAACGAACTTTCCAGCAACCAGTATAAGCTGGCCAATTCTGCGGCAAACATTCAACAATCAAAACATTTCAAATTATTGGCACATTTTGGCTGGATTCAGCCAAAAATGTCAGAAAACAGAGCTTTACCCATTATGATCACCAAAGATCCTTATGATGAGAATATGCCGGAAGGCGAAATCAGGTTATACGTATCCCGCTTTTTACATATGAATGTTGATCTGGCGCAGACTGAGTGCATTCCGCTGCAAAAGCGTCCTGGAGAAGCCGTTTATAAAGCAACGAGCAGCAGCGGCTCAACAACGACTTATAGCGGACAAACCAGTGAATGTATTGAGCACACCTATCAGTTTAAACAACGACGCAAAATGCGCAGCAAGGAACTTCATTATCTGGATAATCCCGTGTTTGGCATGCTGGTCTATATTTCACCAATATAAACGGCATCAATCAGGTATCTGCTCAGCAGATCTAGTTTAGAATTGCAAAGACTGCTGACAATAAAAGGTGTACTTTTTCCATGCCGCCTTGCAGGTTTTGCTCGATTGCTTCCATGCTTATCAGTTCGTCACTGAGTCCGGCAGCCCAGTTGGCATTGACACAGATAGAAGCATAGTTTATGTCCAGTTCTCTGGCCAGAGCAGCCTCAGGCATACCGGTCATACCTACGATATCACACCCATCCCTTTTAAGTCGTTGTATTTCCGCAGCGGTTTCCAGCCTTGGACCTTCTGTTGCTGCATAGGTTGCTCCCTCTATTAAGCTTATACCCAGGTCTTGAGCAGCTTGTTTGATAGCCTGCATTAAAGCCGCATCATAAGGATAACTGAAATCAATATGGGTGACATATTTCAGCTCGGATTCAAAAAATGTATTTTTCCGACTGGTGGTATAATCAATGATTTGATCGGGCATTACCAGTGAGCCGGGGATCATGTTCTCACTGATCCCCCCTACTGCATTGATCGCAATTATATTTTTAACCCCAAGGGTTTTCATGGCCCACAAATTTGCCCGATAATTGACTTTATGCGGAGGGATGGAATGAGCTTCACCATGACGCGCCAGAAATGCCGCCCTTTTACCTGATATCTCGCCAATGCTGACATCTGCAGAAGTAACACCAAAAGGTGTATCAATCTCCACCTGCTGTAAAAGTTCAAGACGGCTTAATGAGGTCAATCCGGTACCGCCGAGCACGGCGAAAAAAACAGCTTCAGCTACAGCTTGAGTGGTCATTACAGTCCCTTAACGGCATAGATTCCGGCGGCATTACGTAATAACCCCTTATAATCCATTCCGTAACCAAAGACATAACGGTCCGGGATATTCAGACCAACAAAATCTGCATGGGTGTTGTTCTTCCTCTCATGCTGTTTATTCACCAGCACTGCACTAAACACATTCCTGGCGTCTTGCTGCAGGCAATACTGTTTTATTTCTTCCAGAGTCACCCCCTCATCATGGATATCGTCAATCAACAGCACCGTTCTGTGCTCAAGAGACAGCGTGGGTGAAACTATCCATTTTAGCTCCCCGCCGCGAGTTTTGTTGCGGTAACGCGTCGCATGCAGGTAATCGATTTGCAGGGGAAAATTCAGATGGGTTACCAATATCCCCACCGGAACGATACCGCCGTTCATAACGCATAGTACCAGCGGCCTGGTAGTGGATAATCGATCACTGATAGCACCCGCCAGTTTGATGATGGCAGATTCGACTTCATCACGTGAAAACAGACAGTCCGCCTGCGCCAGGACTTGCTGGCTTTCAGTGAACAGGTCATTGAGTTCAGTCATAGTTGTCCCATCATTTAATAGGTAAATGTCACCGTATTATCATACATCGCTTCGGAAATAACATAGGCAGCGCCGACCGTTTCAGAAATCTCCGGTATAAGATCATCGCCCCATATTTCCAGCATGGGGGCGCAGACTTTAAATATTACACCCGCTTCATAAGCTTCCTTGATAAAATCATAGACTGTTCTTCCGCTGCCAGGCTGTACGACCAGTTTTTCCGCCACACCGCGCACTGCCAGTTCGCCGGAACAACCGCTGAGTACAACTTCAACTTCATATTCCATTGCCGCAGCAACCGCCGCCTGAAAAAAAGGAGTTCCCAGTTCAGCACCGTTAGCCGGATCTGTATTTACCATAATGATTAAGAGTTTATCTGCCATTTTTTCTCTCCGGATCAGTACCCGCATAGATACAAATTAGATAATAGCAACAGTCATGAACCTGATAACAGCAGTCATGAACCTGATAACAACAGTCATGAACCTGATAACAGCAGCCATGAATTATAGCCGAATTTAGTGCCATTATAGTAATGTCAAAGAAGGCTCATCAACATATTTTTCCAGCATGCTTTTTGCCAGAGTCCAGCGTTGCTGATGAGTCAGCTCTTCACGAGAATAAAATTCTTTTGCATGCAGATGGGCCAGTCTAAGACTTGAAGCCGGAGAGGAATATCCTTCCAGACTTTTGACTGCTTCCCAGGCTCCTTCTCTGCTGTTGCAGATCAAGGCCATATCACAACCTGCATCCAGTGCAAGTCTGGCGCGCTCGGCATAATTGCCGGCAAAAGCAGCCCCCTGCATACTTAAATCATCACTAAAAACGGCGCCCTGAAATCTCATTCTGTTTCTTAATATCTCTTTAATCCAGAAACTGGAAAACCCGGCCGGATTTTTATCCACACGAGGATAAATCACATGAGCCATCATCAGGGCATTAATGCCTGAATCAATTAAAAGCTGAAAAGGCTTTAGATCTTCCATTTCTATTTCGCTAAGGCTGCGTTCATCAATCGGCATGGCGATATGAGAATCGGCCTCAATGGAACCATGTCCAGGAAAGTGTTTCCCGGTAGCCTGCATATCTGCTTCATGCATGCCCCGGGTAAAAGCCTGGGCAAGTTTTGCGGCAACAAAACAGTCTTTATGAAAAGCACGATCGCCAATCACTGCACTAATGCCCTTATCAATATCCAGTATAGGTGCGAAACTAATATCGATACCCGCAGAACGCACTTCACTGGCCATCAGCCAGCCGCATTGCCGTGCCAGTTCAAGGGCCTGCTTATGGTCGATTTCATAAATTTCACCAAAACGCCGCATCGCAGGCAAAATAGTAAAACCATCTTTAAAGCGCTGCACCCGACCGCCTTCCTGATCAACGGCTATGAGTAATCTCGGTGTTTTGATGGCCTGAATCGACTGGACCAGCTTTTCAAGTTGTTCCAGGGAAAAATAATTTCGACTGAACAGGATCACCCCCCCAACCAGAGGGTCAGAAAGCAGCAGCCTGTCATCTGCAGTCAGTTCAATTCCTTCAATATCAACCATCAGTGGGCCAAGTGTCATTTTTCTTTCTCTAATAGTTTATTGATTTTTTACATCCAGTTTGTCACGCACAGCATCGCCCAGCATATTAATCGAGAGCACCACCAGCATCAATGCGATGCCGGGAACCAGAACCATATGCGGCGCCATGAGCAGATACTGGCTGCCGTCCCTGATCATACTGCCCCAGGATGCCTGCGGCGCCTGTACTCCCAGCCCCAGAAAAGACAGGCCTGCTTCGGCAATGACAATACTGGCCAGACCGAAAGTAAACTCAATCAATAACGGAGCAATGATCAGCGGTACGATATGCCATACAATGATTCTAGCATGAGAAGCACCCAATGCCTGTGCAGACAGGACATGTTCTCGCTGTTTTATCGCCATGACCTGTGCCCGGGATAAGCGGGCATAGCCTACCCAGCCGACAATGCTCAGGGCAATTATCACATTAGTGATCCCGGGCCCCATCAGTCCCGACAAAGCAATAGCCAGCAATATTCCGGGAAAAGCCAGAAAAACATCCGTGATCCTGATCAGAAAATGATCCCACCGACCACCGACATAACCGCTGATCACTCCAATTGTAGTACCAATAGACAAGGAAACAAAGATCACACCAAAAGCAACAATAAAAGATGTTCTGGCACCAGTCAACAGACGGTCAAACAGCTTTCTACCCAGATCATCATAACCCAGAAGACTCTGTTCATCACTGCCGAAGAGGATTTTTTCCAGATGAATTTCATTCGGCTGCAGATTCAGTACTGGCAATAATGCTATTGCGAATACCCAAAAGAGTAAAACAGCCAGCGAAAGATAGGCTTTCAAAGGCATCATTCATGCCCCAGTCGAATTCTGGGTTCTAATAACGCATAGACAATATCGGTCAATGTGTTTATCAGCACATAGGTAGCGCTGATCAGCAGGATGCAGGCCTGAACCACGGGATAGTCGCGTTTTTGAATGGATTCAATGGTCAGTTGCCCCAATCCAGGCCAGGAAAAGACGATTTCCGTGATCACTGCTCCGGCCAGTAAAGCACCAATCTGCAAACCTATCAGGGTAATGACCGGCAACAGCGCATTACGAAGTGCATGCACACCAATAATACGCAATGCACTCACACCTTTCGCTTTTGCGGTACGTATATAATCCTCATTCAGTACCTCCAGTAAAGAAGAACGGATCATGCGCGATAAAATCGCCGCCAGAGCCGTTCCTAAAGTCAGGGCAGGCAGGATCAGTGAATCCAGTCCTTCCTTGCCGCTGACCGGAAACCACCCCAGAGAAACCGAAAAGACCAGAATCAGCAAGGGTCCCATCAGAAAATTGGGGATAGATACCCCCAGCAGCGAAAAGCTCATGGCTGCGGCATCGGCAAACCGATCTTTGTTAAGCGCGGAAATGATCCCCAGTGGAAAAGCAATACTCAGAGCGACCAGTAATGAAGCTCCGGTCAACTGAACTGTAGGTCCAATACGTCCGGCTAGCAGTTCAGAAATGGGTTTTTGTGAGTGCAGTGATTGCCCCAGGTCAAAACTCAATAGTCCTTTAAGAAAAGCGAAAAACTGGATAAGTAGCGGTTTATCCAGACCAAGGTTATGTCTTAAGGCTTCACGATCAACTGCAGTTGCCGATTCACCCAACATCACTTCAACCGGATCACCGGGAACCAGATGAATTAACATAAAGACCATAAAAACCACACCCAGAATAACGATCAGGGCACTGATCAAACGGGAAAGAATATAGTTAAGCATATAAATTTTTAGTATTTTTAAGTTTCATTGACGGGATTCTGAGCGCTTATTCGTAGCTATTCTTCAATAAATACCGCAATACCCGCTTCGACCTGATTGAATAATGTAATCACATCTGAGTTGCGCATTTTGATACAGCCATGGGAGCTGGGGATCCCCATAGGATCATCATCCGGACAGCCGTGAATGTAAACATAACGGCGCATGGTGTCCTGGTTTCCGAGTCGATTGAAACCCGTTTCCAGACCGCTGAGCCACATAATACGCGTCAGAATCCAGTCTCGGTCGGGCTGTTGTTGTTTTAAGTCCTGGGAATATATTTCACCGGTTGGGCGGCGTGCGACAAAGACTGTATTTTCAAGGCATTGATCACCGATTTTAGCTCTGATCTGATGCCAGCCTCTGGGCGTACATTCACTGCCGAACTGTTCTCCTGTACCGTTTCTGGCAGTCGCAATACTGGCTTGAAACAGGATATGATCTTTTTCTCTTAATTGCAGCTGCTGTGCGGAAACTGACACTAGAATATAGCGTCCACGATCTTTTAGTGCCGCAGCAATGCAGTGCGGTAAATTTTCCGGGTTGGGGCTATTATCCCTCATATCTGACAGGTTGTTTCTTTTTGACATCATTTAATCCATCATAGTTTCCATCAGCAGAGACTCGATAAGCCTCAAGATCTTTCCGGTAAAAGGCGATATTATCTTCATACCAGAGTGAGACATAGGGCAGTAACTGGTGCAATTTTTGCTGTAAGCGCTGGTAGATCTGCGCCTGTGTATTGAGCACTGGTTCCTGTTCTGCCTGTTCAATCAGCACATCGATCTGGCGCTTATCCAGCCTGCCGCGATTGGCTCCCGAGGGCGGCAGAGACTGGCTATGGAAAACATAACGAAAAATATCCGGTGTTTTAATACCCACCCAGGTCAGACTATAAAGCTGAAAATGACCTTTTTTAATATCCCCGTAAAACGTCCCCCAGTCATAACTTCGGATATCTACATCGATAAAGATTTTCTTCAGTTGACTCTGGATAATAGTTGCAATACGGATCCGGAATGGATCACTGCTGGTTTTATACACGAGTTTCAGGCGTTTTGTTTGAGTATAACCCAGCTTCTGCATCAGTTTTTGTGCTTTAGTTAAATCAAAATCATAGCTGACAAGTTCAGCGCCGGCCCAATGCCGGGCAGGAAAGAAACCATTCGCCGGCGTGGCCGCGTCGCCCAGTGCGTAATGAATGATCCTGGGACGATCCAGCGCATGAGCGATGGCTCTTCTCAGCGCAGGCTGGCTGGTTTGTTGATCCATCAGATTAAACCCCAGATAACTGTAGTTCGAGCCTTTTTTGACGGCGGATACAATTGCTGGCTGTTTTCTAAGGTAGGTAATATGCTCCGGGGGTAAATTATTTTGCAGCAGATCAAGTTCCCCTCTGAGCAGTTTTAGGACTCTGACCGTCGGGTCCTTAACTTTAATAAATTCAAAATTCTGCTGATCTTTAGTTCTTTGTAAAACCAGCTTGCCGTCATAGGGCCAGTTGACGAAACGAAAAGTACCGCTGCCTACTGGCCGGCTATTGAACGCATGTCCAGCGCGAATTAAATCAGCAGGCATTATACCAACCACCAGAAATGCAGGAAACAGCGGATCAGGCCTATCCAGAAGGAAATCTACACTGCGATCATCAAGCCGAATAATTGTTTTGATATGTTTGAGCGTATTTCGGTGGGGTGAGCCATTGGTTTCATCCAGAATATAATCATAGGTTGCTTTGATATCGTCACTGCTGAGTAACTTGCCATGATGAAAATAGTTATTCCCCCGTAAAATAAATCGGTAATGGCTATTACTCAACTTTTGCCATCGGGTTATTCCCGCCCTCGGCAGATCATGCTCATCAAACTCAATCAGTTTTTGATAAATAAGACGGTTGATACGGCTAGACTCGGCATCAGTCGCGAATCGAGGGTCCAAAGTGACCGGTGCACTGATAATACCAAAACGAACAGGCTGAAGATTCGTTTCAGTCACACCCTGAAGGGCAGCTTTATCTTCACAGGCCGATAACAGTGCCAGCAGAAATAGTATACTGAAACGCTTAAATGCCCAATTTATCAATCTACTGCGATCCTTGAAGCCATGCATCTCAAAATCCTGGATTATCCTTTTTACCAGTTTTTGTAAGGATGATTGACCAGAACAGAATTGTAATATCGTTTATCATCAGAAACCTCTGCTCCCAACCAGTCAGGTTTATTAAATGCTTCATTCTCATTCTGCAGCTCTATTTCGGCAACGATCAATCCTTCGTTATCACCCCGAAATTCATCGATCTCCCATTGTTTATCATCCACCATGACATAATTGCGTATTTTTTCAATCAAGGGGCCATCACACAGGCTGGACAATAATTCATCAGCATCATCAAGCGGAATACTGTATTCATATTCCCGGCGAGTAACACCCAGTGTGGCCCCTTTGATATTGATATTGGCTTTTTGACCTTCAATACGGATCCGCACCGATGATTTTTCTGATCCGGCCAGATAGCCCTGACGAAACGCAATAGATTTAACCACATTGCTGCGCCAGTTATCATTTCGCAGCAGGAACTTTTTTTCGATTTCAATTCCCATAATAATATTCAGCATACTTCCAAAGACGGGATTATTTTACAAATACAGCAATAGATTCTACATGAGCGGTATGAGGAAACATATCCATGACACCGGCTTTGAGTAATTTATAACCCTGTTGATGCACCATGATTTCAGTATCCCGCGCCAGCGTGGAAGGATTGCAGGAAACATAGACTATGGTATGCGCAGCAAAATTGGCTGAATTTTGTATGATCTCTCTGGCTCCGCTGCGAGCCGGATCCAGTAAGATGCGATCATATTTTTGTTTCGCCCAGGAGAAACCTGAAATATCCTGGAATAAATCCGCAGCATAGTAATCAACATTAGTTAAGCCATTTTTTTGCGCATTTTCCCTGGCCCGAATGACCAGTTCATCACTACCTTCAATCCCGGTAACATGTCTGACTTTTGTCGCAATCGGCAAAGTGAAGTTACCCAGACCGCAGAACAGATCGAGGATTTTATCTTCCGGCTGGGGATCCAGCAGCTTAAGAGCAAGCTCAATCATTTTCCTGTTTATTTCACCGTTGACCTGGGTAAAATCAGTCGGTTTAAATTCATTGATGATATTAAACTCAGGCAGAGCATAACTTAATGGATGAAAATCTTTATCAGCCGGCCAGATCCGCTGAACACTGCCAGGCCCTCCAGGCTGCAGATACATGTGCAGATTCATTTGTTCGGCATAGGCAATGATTTGACGCTTGTCTGAATCAGTCATTGGCTGCAGATGACGGATAATGAAAGCGCCCTGCTGATCGCCAAAAGCAACCTCGATTTGCGGGATCTGATCATAGATACTCAGACCTCGAAGCATCTGTGCCAGTTCAGTCAGATGCAGACCGACATCAGGATGTAGCACTTTACAGCGTTCAATCTCGGCTAAAAAGTTACTGTGCTTTTCCCGGAAGCCTACCAGCATTTTATCTTTTTTGACGACAAACCGAACTCCCAGACGTGCTTTACGCCGATAGCCCCAGTGCGGTCCTGAAAGCGGCGGCAAGACCGTTTCAGGTGCCGATTTTCCAATACGCCTGAGATTCTCCAGCAGCACGCCCTGTTTAAGCAAAATCTGTTGATCTTCCGCCAGATGCTGAAGACTGCAGCCTCCGCAGATTGCAAAATGCGGACAGCCGGGTTCTATTCTGTAAGGTGAAGCTTTGATCACCTCATGAACTTTGGCTTCAGCAATATTCCTGCGTTTTGCAGTATACAGAAATGTGATTTCCTCGCCTTCTAAAGCACCATCTACAAAAATCGTACGGTCATCAACATGACAGATACCCTTGCCATCATGACTGGCTGATTCAATGGTCGCTCGAACGGGATCCCGGGGAAGTTTTGCTTTACGTCGTCTGGGCATTTATAAATACGCTTGTGCTTATGAAAATAACTCACACATACTAACAAATGCCTGATTATTAGTTAAGATATATGTATAGTAACTACCTGGTATCTATCCATAAATAGCCATTCTGGCTATTTATGGAACGAAAAAGATAAAGTGTGATTTCTCTTTTTAACACATTTTCAATCACTTGCTTTTATTGAAAGTAACTTCTCAATAAGTCCGTGCAAAATCCCCTCCCTCTATCAGGGGGAGGGTTAGGGTGGGGGTTAAATTCTTAATTAAACACATTACCCCCATCCTGGCCTTCCCCCTTAAAAGGGGAAGGAACTTGAACTGCACGGACTTATTGAGAAGTTACTCTTGAAAATGACGGTACATGCTTGAGTGGCCGGTTAGATCTGCTCTACAGTTAGCTCAAATCTATGAACCCGTATGTCCGGTGTAAAAAGAAAAGAATGCAGCGGTCGTTTCTAAAGGCCCATTGATGAAGAATTGAATCTATGCACAAGAACCTGAAGCTCTGCCTGAAACTTGCACTGTTATCCCTGAGTCAGCTGTTAATCTCCTGCACATCCCCCATGCCTGCAGTTAAACCGGTGACACAACATCACATCCCTGCGCCGCAAAGTATCGTCAATACCGATGAAAATCATTATTGGTGGTATGCCCGTTTTAAATTAGCCTGGGACGGTGAAGCAGAAACACTGGATTTAGCAAAAGATCTGATTATAGCTCATCAACTGATCAATCCCATTCTGAGAGAGAATAACAGCATTAAGTTATGGCGTTTTCATCGCCGTGCAGCCAATGATGTGGCCGGACATCAGTTTTCATTTATTTTCTATGCTGATCCTCAAACCGCAGCACAGATATTTACGCATATTAAGCATAACTCATTGACCAGGCAGCTAATAGAACAAAATATCATGGCTGAGGTCAAACTGGACAATCCGCAGATCCCCAGACGTTCAAAGATTGAAGATACCAGTGACAAAAGCTGGTCGAAAAATCTGCAGCAAAGCTGGCCGTATTATATTATGGGGGTCAGTATCATGTGGCTGGATTTGCTTAACCGCGAAATTGATGCCGATAAACTGGCTGCTCTTGATTCCGTTACAGCCCGGATGGAATACTATCATTCTGTCAATGACGCCTTAACTCAGTTGTGGAAAAAGCAGGGCAAACATGCTTTTTACCACCATATTAATGCTATTTTTGGGTATGAACCAATGGAAATCAGATTTTGAGAACAGCTATTGATGTTTTCTATAATGGGCTTGTATGCAGGCTAATAAGCGCTATCTGTTGCTATATGGCCCCCGTTAGATGAACTACACTTCTCCCTGCATACTGCAAATCTCCAGTCAGCTCATGATCCCGGCCGATGAAATTGAATTTAATTTTATTCGCGCCCGGGGGCCGGGTGGTCAGAATGTCAATAAGGTAGCAACCGCTGTGCATCTGCGTTTTGATATCAAAGCTTCGTCTTTACCGCCAATCTACAAAGAAAAACTACTACTGTTTAAAGATCATCATATTAACGCTGACGCAATAATCGTGATCAAAGCTCAGCGTTTTCGCAGTCAGGAAAAAAATCGTGAAGATGCAATGCAAAGGCTGGCTGAGATTATCCGTCAGGCCCTGGTGACAAAAAAAAAACGCAAAGCCACCAGACCCACACGGGGTTCACAGCAAAGACGCATGGATAGCAAATCAAAGCATGGTAAGCAGAAAGCCTTAAGAGGCAAGGTTAAGCTTTAGCCGTTGCCGTTGCCTTTGAATTTGCTTTAACAAAAGCATTAATGATCTTTTGCCCATTCTGATTCCAAAATATGTCTACACTGTCTCAGAAAAAGCCCTGAAAGTGAGAGTATTATGATTTTATAATTAAAAATTTCATCCAACCCTCTGGGGGATATTATGTATAAAATCATTCTCTTTTTATTATTTAACCTGTTACTACTGGGTTTAACCTGCGCATATGCAGAAAATACGGCTGGTGCAGAGGATAAGCTTTACCCGAATCGTAAATTTTATCCCCAACTCAATTACATTACTACGGCACAGATGCTGCCTGCAGTAAGCACAGCAAAGTATAACATTATTGATGCAAGACCGGGACTTGCTTATAAAACCCTGCACATACAGGGTGCTGTTAATATTTCTTCAAGTGACAAACAGTTTAATGAAAAACTGCTTAAACTGGTAAATTCTAATCATAAGCCCATTGTTTTTTATTGCGGTGGACTGGCATGTTTAAAAAGTTATAAGGCAAGTGTGAAAGCAACTAATGAACTTGCTAAGAAAGCTATTAAGAGGACAGTTTATACCTATGACTCGGGTATCAGTGCATTTGCCTATTCCAATCCTGACTGGGTATTAAAAAATGGTAAGAAAATTTCCCCGGAAAACCCCCTGCTGGATACAAAAAAAATAAAATCACACGCTAAAGATGCAGCGGCTTTCTTCCAACTCATAAATAATGATGAAGAGCAGCAATATGTCATCCTGGACATCAGAGAATCACAACAAAAAATACTCCACAAACTATTCATGTTTAAAAAAGAAACAAGGATATCGCTGCTCGAACCTGAGAAATTAATGGGATTTCTTAATACACAAAAAGAAGCGGGTAATACCATAATGATTTATGGTTCTGTGGAAAAACAAATCGAATCCCTCTATCCTCTGGTCAACACAGCAGGGATCAAGAAATGGTTTTATCTTGAAGGTGGGGAAATCGCTTATAGTAAATTTATGATTAATCAGCATGTTTTAAAATAAGAGCAAATTTATAGATTTGAATTTACCTTAGAAAAGATCATACTTAAGAACTTAAGGAGAACCGGGTATTTGTGGAAGACAGATAATTGCTCCTGCATTTACTACATCCCTGCAGGTCAACTAATACCTGATGCTGCATGTTCATTTTTGCTTAATTCAAATCCTGCAATGGATCTTTAAAATCGTTCCCGGAACATGGGTGGCAAACGTTAAAAAGCGAGCAAAGATGATTTGTGCTTGTTATGGTGCAAAAATGTCTATAGTGAAAACCAGGATCCCAAATAATTTCTGTCTCATCAGAAAAATTCGTGGAAATACTTCATCAAGCGCTGCAAAGCAACGTTCCACTAGCGGACATCTGGACTTAAGCTGACTATAATCTCGATCAGATGTTTGGCTTTCAAGCTCACTATACTCGTTCAGAACGTGGCTGATGTCCTTTTATTCGACCTGAATTTGCCTGATATCAGTAAGCACAGAATCCAGCACGGCCTTTATATCACCCTGAATCGCGACATCGGCGATAAATACCTTTTCCAGTTGTTCTGCATCATTATCTACCTGGGCAATTTTTTTACCTTTTAACAACTCCTGATTTCAGACATAGCTGGTTCATTCATTAAAACTGGCCCCAAGAAAATAACCAAATCCGTTTTGTCTTTAATATAATAATAAGCTGTAACTACTCAGCACATCTATACGGGCCTTTGCCGAAAAAATAGAAGCAATGGAACTCGCATATATTATGGACTGTTGATAATGCAAATTGGCAGATTTTTCTAACATGTAAAATACGGATTACTATGATGAACCTGAATAATCTGTCCAGCGTATGTAATTTAAAGTAAAATAGTGCCCAAAAAGAGGATCATAAATGCAGATGTACCGTGTTATGAACAGAATAATGTTTTTATCGCTGGCTTTATTGATGATAATAGTCAATGTGCCTGTCACAGCAGAAATTGTGGTGCTGGATGAAGGACAGAGTATCGATGATAAAAGAAACGGTTGGCTGCCATACCTTTTCTCTACCGAGAGTCTGGGTACCGCAATTGGTGTCGGCGGCTTTACCGCCGGTACGATCCAGCCCCAGGCCAGCTTATTTGGTACCGCCTTTGTTACTTCAAACAATTCAGCCTTGCTGTCCGGGGCCCTGTATAACTATCAACTGGGTAACAGCCGTTTTTTTACAGATACCTTTCTATTGGTAGATCATTTTACCGATCAACGTTTCTATATTGATCTTGATCTCGATCCATCCCAACCTAAAGCGGGTTCAAATGATTCCGATGCAGATGATTATGTTACCGGCGTCAGTAATGAAGTCACATTTAATTATACCTTAAAGTATGCCTTACCCATTGGAAATACGCGAGAGGATCCCCTGTCTATCTTTCGCCTTAAACATGGTTTCCTTGAATCCGGGCCGGTGGGCGGACAAGAATGGAACCCCTTCACCAGTGGAAGAACGACTCTGGCAACCCGTTTCTTTTATACATACCGTGATCTCAGTGATTTTGACAATGAAGACGAATTGCAGGCGAGAACCAACGGGCTGGATTTCTGGATTGAATATGACAATACGGATTTCCCACGTAATGCTTCCACCGGCAGTCGTCAACAATTCAAGGTAAGTCGTGATTTTGGCTGGTTTGACAGTTCAAACAGCTGGACCAACCTGGAACTGGACATGTCCAAGTACTACAATCTGGGCACATCGAGCTGGTTTAACCAACAGGTTCTGGCACTGAATTTCTGGACCTCCAATACACCCTCCTGGAAAACCAATCCGGATAATCCACAACAGGTGACAAACCGCCCTCCACCCGGTTATGGCTCTGAACTGGGTGGGTTTGATCGAATGCGCGCCTATCCCGTAGGTCGGTTTCGTGACAAGTCCGCTGTGTATTACTCGGCAGAGTTACGACTGATCCCCAAATATCAGCCACTGCGTGATTTACCCATTATAAATTATTTTGAAATAGACTGGTGGCAGATAGTGCCTTTTGTTGAGGCAGGCAGAGTGGGTCCTGACTATGATTCCGATTTGTTTTTCAAGGACCTTAAATATGATGCAGGCATTGGTCTGCGGTTGATGGCATACCGAGCTGTCGTTCGTCTGGACCTGGCTTTTTCTGATGAAGGCAGTTCGGTTTGGGCCATGATATCACAGCCGTTTTCACGCCCCGGGAATTGATAAACGGTAATTGCTCACCTGCCAAAGCCGCCAGTTTATAGTGCGGTCAGGCTGCATGAGCCCTTTATCTATGGATGTGATTGAAAATCAGCAGAGCAGCGGTTCACCCAGCACACATTTAATAGAAAGAAGTTGCCGTCATGGGGTGATAAATAAAGGTGCCGGTATTGAACTCAGTAAGACCGGACAAACCCCATCATCCCCCTGACAACAAAAAGCTATAGCTGCTTTATTGTAATTCTTTTTTAATGCTGTCGGCTGCCTGCTTAATACCCTCTTTGGCCTTATTAATAGCCGCTTTTCCCTGTCCGGCCATGGCCTGGTTGACAGCTCTGGACAGAGTATTTTGATCGACGGCCTTACCCTTAAGGATCATTTTGTGAGGATAGGTTGAGTAAGCCGATGCAGGATCATTGAAGCTGGTCGCTTCAGGCTCTTCAGCTTCATAACGGTAGTAACAGACAGCCGTTTCAGATTTTGTTGAACCGCTTATGGTAAACGGAACCAGCATTTCAAGATCATTATGTCCCGGCATCTTGACCGTTTCCTGCTGCCATTCAATAGTCGAAGAACCGAGTAATATTTTGGTCACATCCTGACATAAGGTTAATCGAACATCAGGAGTTTTAGAACAGGACACTGAAAAAGTAATTAAGGTGAACAGCAGAGAAAGTTTAATCAGGCGGTAAAATGAAATATTGGTCATCTCTTAAATTCCTATAGTTTGTTCATACGTAGCTACTTAAGGATAATTGAGTGTTTGTGGAAGGCAGATAATTGCTCCTGCGTGATCTGCATTCCCTACATGACCACCATGGATGGTGGAAATGCATGCGAGAGGCAGGAAGCCGGGAACGACCATGGATGTATTTACGGCGTCTTCTGGAACAAATACTCGATTATCCGCACCTGATTTTGCTTAAGTACCTACCTATGATAGTTTGTTATTTATGGCTTAGCTGATATACAGAAAACTGAGAGCATGTAATTTACCATTCTCTGTTTTAAAGGTAAATAGTGGCCTTGCAACTTAAAAAACTGAATATTTAGTCAAAATATTCTATCCTGACAATATCCCACAACTCTATAGTATAAAATATGCCTTATAAAAGTTATCTATCAACAATGTTGTTAACGATTTGCTTTACTGCTTTTTCCGCAAATGGCTCGGATGATTTCATTTATCCTGATTCTGACAGCAGCAATATCGGTTCCACGGAAATAGACAGCGCTTTAAAAGCTTCTGAAGTTTTTAACCCGGGTACGTTTAAAGGTGCTCAAAGACAGCCTCTTACCGACCGGGGAAAATTCAACAACGACTTCAAAGGGGGTCATTCATTTGACAGATCCGGAACCTATTCAGGCAGAGTTGACAGCTTTGGCCATGCTTATGACAAATCCGGAAATTACTCAGGGCGAATCGATCATTTTGGTAATGTCTATGATCGCTCGGGCAATTATTCTGGCAAAGTAAAACCCAGGCCTTAAAAAGGTTGCACAAGAAAAATGTTCTTCATACCACGGTAAAATTTTAATGCTGCAACATCAAATACTTGATAGCTCTCAAAGTAACTTCTCAATAAGTCCGTGCAAAATCCCCTCCCTCTATCAGGGGGAGGGTTAGGGTGGGGGTTAAGTTCTTGATTAAATGCATTACCCCCATCCTGGCCTTCCCCCTTAAAAGGGGAAGGAACTTGAACTGCACGGACTTATTGAGAAGTTGCCTCTCAAAGCCTTACATTCTGGACTTCAGAGGTTCGCATAATGCAGCAGCAGATTATTTCTAAATAAATTGATTAATTTTTATATCATCACTTGCTTATATAATGAATCTATAATATACTGGCCACATCATATCAAAGAAGTAAAAATTAAGCTTCGATATGAAACTATCATTAAATATTGGAGAGTATAAAATGAACAAATTATTAATTGCTGCAGCAATTGCTGCTACTACAGCCACTATGTCTGCTAACGCCTGGTGGGGTGACAGTGACAATAGTGACTTTAACAATGACTTTAACAACGACTGGAACAACAATATGAACAACAATTACTCTGGCAGCGGCTATGGCAGCGGCTGGGGTGATGGTTCCGGTGATGCTGATATGGACGGTGATGTAGAGTTCAACTTCAAAGCTCGCGGTCGTGGTCGCGGCAGAGGTAACACCAGTACTCGTTGGGATGGTAATGCCTATGGAAGCGGCTATAACAACTGGGACAATGGATGGGAAAATCGCTGGGATAACCGTTACTACAGCAATGATGGTTACGGACGTCCTTACGGCTATGCTCCTTATGGTTATGGCCCTGCACCAGTCCAGGCTCCACCTGCACCTGCACCTGCTGTATCAGCTCCTGCAGTTAGTGCGCAAGTCAAATAAGTTAGAATTTTAACTTGTGATAAAAGCTCGTAAGGCCCCATGGTCTTACGGGCTTTTTGTGTTTATAAAATTGTAACCTTGCAGGATATTTTATAATGACGGTTAAATTATCTTCCAGTGATTTTGTTGTGGATGCCACGGAACAGAATTTTTCAAAAGTTGCCATTGATGAGTCCCACCAACGCCCGGTAGTGGTTGATATCAGCGCCGAATGGTGTGCCCCCTGCAATGTTTTGATGCCCATTCTGGACAAACTGGCCAGCCAATATCAGGGTAAGTTCTTATTAGCCAAAGTAGACGCAGATGAAAATATGCGCATTGCAGGGCGCTTTAAAGTCAGAGGTTTTCCCACGGTAATTGCCATTGTTGATGGGCAGGAAGTCGAGCGTTTTCATGGCGCCCAGAGAGAATCTTTCGTGCAGGAATTTATCGAGCGCCATCTTTCCTGAAGCGCAAAATCACTGACAAAATTCTCGCCTCGAATTGATCCAGTTACTGCTTGCTATGAACCACTGATTTCTCAGGTTCATAGCTTAGCGGGAAAAATAATCTTCTAAAAATTCGCTAAAACTAATCTTGTCAGCCGCTTCAATGGCTTTTTTTCTGGCTATGGATTGTTCTGCTTCAAGCAAATAAAACTGCTCCTGCTCCGCACTCAGGGTTAAATGCTTATAGTGGTGATAATGTTGTCTGGACATTCGTTCTGCAAATCGATGAAAGCTTTCCCGATCCTGTCGCATGTCATCGATCATCCTCGCTGATGGCGTTGCAGTTGCATCAAAAACTTTTTCCGTCTGTTGTTTCAAACTGGCGGTATACGGTTTGGCCTGATTGCTGCCATCCAGCAGTTCACAGATAGCCGTCATCTCCTGCATAATTTCCATAGCCCATTGTTTTAACTCATACGTACGGCCATTTCGCATCAATTCCAGTCCGGGCATTCGGCCTCGATGGGCAGTGAGCATTTCATTATGATCAATGTCAGAGCGTTCAGTATTTTCAAAAACCGGACTGTCATGCAACAAACAAAATATCAAAAAAGCTTCCAGGAAATAGATCTGGCTGCCATTCACTCCTGCAGGATCATAGGCATTAACATCCAGAGAGCGTAATTCAACATATTTCACTCCCCTGCCGGCAAGTGCCCGGGTCGGCTTTTCATGACCCTGTAATATCTGTTTGGGACGAATCGTTGAATAGTACTCATTTTCAATCTGCAGAATATTGGCATTTAGCTGCAAATACTTGCCGTCTTTTTTGACGCCAATCTCTTCATAACCCGGGTAAGGTGTTTCAATGGCACAGGTAAGACTATTGATATAGCAATCGATATCATCATAGCAGGCCTTGATACCGGTCTCATTCTCCTTGTTATTCTGATAGCCTATATCCCCCATGCGCAACGAGGTTGCATAGGGTTCATAATAAGTACTTTCGTCAAAGTCAGCCAGGGAGGTCGCAGCACCTCCCAGAAAAGATTTACACACCGCAGGTGATGCTCCGAACAGATAGGGAACCAGCCATCCAAAACGCTGTGAATTTCGGATCATGCAGAAATAGCTGCTATTAATGAAATCCTGGAGAGGGTTTTTATTTTCTTCCAGCTGCTGATAAACAGGCCAGAACTTTTCTGCCAAAGAGAAATTAAAGTGCACACCGGCAATAACCTGCATCACCCGGCCATATCGATACCCCAAACCACGCCGATATACCGTTTTCATAATACCGGCATTGGAACTTCCATAACGTGCCAGAGGTATACTGGATTCACCTGCAACAAGGCAGGGCATACTGGTTGCCCAGAGTATTTCATCCTGAAGATTCTGGTAGACAAATTTCTGCGTATTTTGTAAAAATTCCAGCGCATCAGGGATGCTACTCAAGGGTGGGGTGATAAATTCTACCAGAGCTTCAGAATAGTCCGTTGTAATATAAGGATGAGTTAATGCAGAACCCAATGATGCCGGGTGAGGAGTCTGGGCCAGCCTGCCATGAGAATTAACACGTAAACTTTCTTTTTCCAGACCAATTTGATTGCCGTCAAACAGGTCTTGCTGAGATAGCGAAGCGAGCCGGGATAAACGTTCATGCAGTTTGCTATAGGAATGTAAGGAAGACAAGCTGGAACCGATTTATTGAAAGAGGCCAATTATATCAAATCTAATTCAATACCATAAGACTTATTTAACACTGAGTCTGCCGGGTAATTTGGCAGGCGGCTTGAGAGCCGGGAAAAGTGATTTATTTTATTCGCTGCTTTTGCTGGTAGTAGTTTTTCCGAACACCGACTTATCATAAATCTGACTGGACATATATTGCTGATAAAGGTGTCTTAACAATACCATAACGACGGCTGCCACCGGCAGGGCAATCAGAACCCCGACAAAACCAAACAGCTGACCGCCGGCCATGATGGCAAAAATGACCGCCACCGGATGTAAACCGATCCGATCGCCGACCAGCAGAGGAGTCAGGAGCATACTTTCAATCATTTGCCCTGCCCCGAACACCATCGCTATGGGCAGCAGATGCATCAAATCATGATATTGCATCACAGAAGCGATAATTGCAGCTAGAATTCCGACAATAAACCCCAGATAGGGAACAAAACTGACCGCTCCAGCCAACAAACCGACTAAGAGTGCGAAGTCCAGACCGGCAATCCATAAACCAACAGAATAAATAGTTGCCAGGCTGAGCATCACAGAAAGCTGCCCGCGTAAAAAAGAACCCAGCACTTCATCGGATTCGCGGGCGAGGTTTGAAATCACCGGCTCAATATGGCGGGGCAGCAGATGATTAATCTTATCCACCAGAATATCCCAGTCACGCATCAGATAAAAAGTGATCACCGGGATCAGAATCAGATTAGACATCCACGCAACCAGCAAGATACCAGACTTTGATAGGGTGTTTACCAGATAACCAGCCAGACCACCAACACTTTGCCAGTTTTGCTGAATCGCTGTTTTTAATGCAGATAGATCATTCTGACGATCCTTGACACCCAGCAGGTGTTCAAGTTTGGGCAATATTGTTGTTTGCAGATAATCAATAAACCCCGGGATTTTCCTGCTCAAGGCCATGATCTGATCTTCCAGCAGTGGCAACAGCACCAGCAGGCAGAGGATCAAAATGAGGCTAAACAAGGAGAAAACAATAGTCACTGCAAGGTTACGTGAGATTTTGTGCGCCTCTATGCGATCCACCAGAGGATCGCCAATGTATCCCAGAGTCGCGGCAACCAGAAAAGGCGTCAGAATGGGGGAAAGCAGGTAAATAAGCCAGCCGGATAATACCAGCAGCGACAACACCATCCACTTTTGAGATTCAGTCACCATTATATGCGCTTATATCTGCTTATCTTGCCAGCCAGTATTCCAGATCCGGCACCAGCAGTTCAGGCTTTTTTTCTATAACTGCTTCCTGCTGGACAGATGGAGCTGTCTGGTCCGTTTTGACCGCTGCAGTGTCAGCTTGTTTTTGATCAACATTATCCAGGATCACGGGTTTAAAATCTCTTGGTGAAGCTGTTTCGTAAGTATATTGCCGAGTCGTTTCTATCTGCTGCAGGGTATCGCCTGAATTGATTTCTCTTAGCATCGCTGCCTGATCTCCCTGGTCTAAGATTTTGTAGATCAGTCTGTCTTGCTGCAGCTGTATCAATGCAGCAGATTTAATACTGGCCAGGGAGACAAAGTAGTCTTGCAGACGCTGATAGTCTTTAAAAGTGGCAACATTATTAATTTGTATCAATACCGCGTTCTTATCTCGGTCATCTTTCACCCAGGCAAATTGTCTGGCCAGCTGGTTGGCCAGCTGGTCGATACCTGCTGTGAGTGCTTTTTCCTGCTGTTCTGCCTGAGTTTTCCATTGATAAGTTTCACCCAGCATCATTAAATACCACTGAGAAACCCACAAGCTGCCCGTTTCCTGATATAAGCTAACAGTCATGGTGGCCTGAGATTGATAACGTCTTGAAGCGGCCAGAATCGGCGCACTGAAGTTTCCCCAGATATCAGCTTCGCTGACACTTGATTGATCCTCAAGATCCATAAAAGGAAATACCAGTTTAATGCCTCTGTATTCAGCCTGCCGCTCGAGTGCCTGATAGATTTCAGGCGAATCATGCTGACTTAGCACAAGACGTTTGCCACCAGCTTCGCGTGATAACCAGACCAGAGTAGCAGGACGAATTTTACTCCAGACAGGTAGATAATTGTCTTTCAACAGTCTGTTTATGGTGTGTTCATCAAAACGAACCCAGAACCATTTCTCAGCTTGCGAACCCTGTTGATCCGTTTCATAACGAAACAACTGCACTGACTTATCAGCATTGGCAAGTAAATTGTCATATCCAGGAAGTTGCTGAATATTTTCTTGCCCGCTCACCTTGATCAGCACATGAGTAAAAGCATCCCTGATCAACTGATGTTGCGGCAGTTCACTGGCAGCGCCGTCTGAGATTTTCTGTCTGGATTCATAAAGCCCCTCAACAGGGTCAGCACATGCATCTTTAACTGGCAGTAAAGTGCTGATAGTCAGCACCAGTGCGCAAAGCAGCATGAATAGATTTCTTGCAGGCAATGTCATAAAATTTTAAAAAAACAGCTTAAACAGTAGGAACTCAAAAAAAACAGATTAACTTCCGGTCCATTTACTGAACACTCTGGACACCTTATCCTGGATGGCTCTTGCCCAGCCTGGCTGAGGCAGGTTCCATCCAATAAACATACCGATAAGCAAAATAATGAGGGTATACATGACCGCTTGACTCCGACGAGTAGAATAGTGAGCTAAAAAGATCAATCCTACCATATCCCTAGAGAATCTTACAATTAACCTCAGTAGGTAAGGCATAAAAAGGAAATAATTTGAACTTCACTCTATAATACATTTTTACATGTATAATATCAGTTTTAAAAATTTGGAGTTTCCAAGGTGAGCCAGCCAGACAACCGTGAATCCAACGGTCAATCACTCAGTTATCGCGATGCCGGTGTGGATATCGATGCAGGCAATTCTCTTGTAGAACGCATTAAACCCCTGACCAGATCAACCCTGAGACCAGGAGTCCTTGGTGGATTAGGTGGTTTTGGTGCACTGTTTGAACTGCCGATGGAACGCTATAAAAACCCGGTTCTGGTTTCAGGCACGGATGGTGTCGGCACCAAATTAAAACTGGCTATGATGATGGGCAAACATGATACTATCGGCATTGATCTGGTGGCCATGTGTGCCAATGATCTGATTGTTGCCGGAGCTGAACCGCTGTTTTTTCTCGATTATTATGCCACAGGAAAGCTGGATATTGATACCGCCAGTGATGTGATTAAAGGCATCGCTGAAGGCTGTATTCGCTCTGGCTGCGCCCTGACCGGCGGTGAAACCGCTGAAATGCCGGGAATGTATGAAGGTGAAGACTACGACCTGGCCGGTTTTTGTGTCGGTATTGTGGAAAAAGAGCAGATTATTGACGGCTCAAAAGTGCATGCCGGAGACTGTCTGCTCGGTCTGGCCTCCAGCGGCCCCCATTCCAATGGTTATTCGCTTATCCGTAAAGTCATTGAAGTCTCAAATGCGGATCTCAACAGTGAATTTGACGGCAGAACCCTGGGCGAGTGCCTGCTCGAACCGACGCGTATCTATGTAAAACCTTTGCTCGAACTGAATCAGACAGTTGAGATTCATTCTCTATGCCATGTAACCGGCGGCGGACTGCTGGAAAATCTGCCCAGAGTCATGCCTGAGCATACCAAAGCAAATATTGATCCCAGCCGTTGGTCAAGACCCGCAGTATTTGACTGGCTTGAGCAGCAGGGAAACATTACCAGCAGTGAAATGTACCGAACGTTTAACTGCGGAATAGGCATGGTGATCGTGGTGGCTGCCAAAGACAAACTCAAAGCCATTGAGCTACTGGAACAGAACGGCGAAGTCGTCTACCAGCTGGGGAATATTGAAAGCAGTGCCCAAAAGCAGCCACGGGTTGAAATTTGCTGACAAATTACTGAAGCAGAAAAACAAACTGACTGCAGCAAAAACGATGAATTGACGTGTGTTCAAAAACACCTGTATTGCATGCTGTCTGAACAGGGGCCCATAAATCCCCTCCGCAAGTCCAGCATGTGCAGATTAACTGAGTATATTCCTTTAGATAATTTAATTTTTGTGACTACATCAAAGACCTCTCCCTTACCTATAGTTGTACTGGTGTCTGGTAACGGCAGTAATCTCCAGGCAATTATCGACGCAATTTCCAACGGTCGATTAAATGCAAGAATTTGTGCTGTTATCAGTAACATGGCTAATGCCTACAGTTTGCAGCGCGCTCATTCCGCCGGCATTCCCGGTATAGTGATTGAACATGATAAATTCCCGCAACGGGAAGCTTTTGATGAACAATTAAAGGCCTCTATAGAACAATACCGGCCTGGCTTGATCGTATTGGCCGGTTTTATGCGTATACTGACAGATAATTTTGTAAACTTTTACGCGGGCAAAATGATCAACATCCACCCTTCGCTGCTGCCCAGACACCGCGGCCTGCATACACACCGCAAGGCCCTTGAAGCCGGTGACGCTGAACATGGATTAAGTATCCATTATGTCACTTCAGAACTGGATGGCGGCCCTGTAATTATGCAGGTCAAGGTACCTGTCTTAGCAGAGGACACGGAACAGACTCTGGCACAGCGTGTACTCATTCAGGAGCATATCGCCTACCCCAAAGTGATTCAGTGGATTGCTGACAAACGTCTGCAACTGGTTGCAGATCAAGTGATGCTCGATAACCGACCGGTTAAACTATAATCCTGAAGCAATCATTTAAATCGCAGGGTGGATCCACAGGTTTATACTTAAGCAAAAAGGTGTAAGGATAATCTAAATCAATGAGCCCATTTAAGTGCTGTTTTTGGCCGCTGCTGTTACTGCCATCAATAATATATAGCTCGCTTGCCTATACACAGACTAGCCTGTCTGGACTGAAACATGATCGCTCAAAACAAGCGGTGATAAAACCTTTTATTGCCACCTATATGGTAGCCAGTATGGGTCTTGAAGGAATTAATATCACCAATTCTCTGAGCCTGAACAAGACTCATGATCAAGCCGGCAGTACAGCATATCATTTTAAATCTTACGCCATGTCGGTAGGATTGCTGGCATTTCAAAAAGATGAAACCCGAGATGAGCAAAGCCGGGGACTCATTGAAAAAGATCTTATCAAACCTGAAAAGTACCATTTCCTGCAAATTCTGGACAAAGACATTCAACGCGACGTGAGTGTAACTTTCGACTGGAAAAGCAAAACCGCGACCAATGATCATAAGCACCAGAACAGCCGCTGGACAATGTCCATCGCCGCAGAGACAATGGACAAACTATCTTATCAACTGGCACTGATGTTAAAACTGGCCAACAGGCCCGAGCCGCAATTTAGCTTTAAAATTGCGGATGGTGGGAAAGTCAAGGACTATCAATTTAAAATACTGGGCGAAGAGCGGGTCTATACTTCATTAGGCAGTTATAAAGCGGTGAAAATAGAACATCAGCGTTATCAGAAAAATAAAACCATTACGCTCTGGTGTGCAGCAGAACTTAATTATCTGCCGGTAAAAATTGTCCAGCAAGAAAGCGGCATTCCGGATATCAGTTCAATTCTGATCTCCTACCAGGAAGGGCTGGCAGGACAATAACACATGCTTATTTTGAATAGTTAGAAACCCCCTGGATTTATTGTATTCAGCACTGAGCGCTCTCGTTACGATGAACTGAGAGATGCAGAAGAAAGGTTTAAAATGTCTAAAGTTAACCACTCACACATAACATTCGGCAACCTGTTAAAAAGTTCAGTTATATTGTCAAAGCAATTGTATCAGCAGATCATCATCTATTTCCTGCTGGTTTTTCTGCTGCAAATATTAATATCAGGTCCGTTGATCACCGCATTGTTAAATCTGATGCTAGCTTCCAGCGGAGATCATGCCATTGGTAATTTCGACATTGCCGTTTTTATGCTGTCACCTGCCGGATTGGGATTTCTGATCCTGGCCGGTATCACTAGCCTGTTCCTGTCCATGCTCGTTTTATCGGGATTAATGCTGCTGGCCGAATCAGCCATGCAGGGCGCCCCGCTGTCGCTGACACAAATGTTTCTCAGGCTCAAAAACAAGCTGACGCCAATTACCGGCCTTGCGGGTCTTGGCACAATAATAATATTACTCATCCTCCTCCCCTCTGCAGGACTGCTATTGCTTGTCAAGAGCAGCTTGCTGGGACAGCATGATATCAATTACTATCTCACTCAACGGCCGACTGAATTCAAACTGGCTGTTACACTGGCGATTATCATTCTGCTACCTGTCATGATTGCCATTATCAGCATTATCACCGCATTATATTTTTCCCTGCCCTATATCCTTTTTCAGGATCAAGGCCCAGTGGCCGCTTTCAGAAACAGTAGAAAGCTGTTGAAAGGTAAATATCGGCTGGTGTTGTCACTGCTTGCACGTCTGCTGCTCATTCTGTTGCTGACCTCGCTGCTATTGCATGGAGTGATTTATCTTGCAAGCAGTCTGCTGATCCAGGTGACTGAATCTTCCATGAACCTGCTGCTGTTTTCCCTCGGACTCGGCCTTATGGCCAATTTCCTCATAGCAACGCTGCTCGTCTATCTGGCACAGTGTGCAATGGCTTTTTCCATTTTGCTGATCTGGCGCAGTGTTGAGGGTAAAGCCACCCGGCCGCAGGAATTCATCAAAGCTGTTTATATTAAGCACCGATTTCTTATTTATGCATTGTTGCTGAGCATTCTGGGCGGCTCATTAGTGTTTGCCTATAGCCTGCTTAACACCCTGGAGATGGAAGATCAGGTGATTATTGCTGCTCATCGCGGCAGCTCCCTGAAAGCCCCGGAAAATCTTTTCAGCGCCGTCAAACAGGCGGCTGAAGATGGTGCTGATGCAGCTGAAATTGATGTACAGCGTACCTCCGACGGGGTCATTGTTCTGGCTCATGATCAGGATTTGATGCGCGTTGCAGGACAACCTCTGAAGATATCGCAGAATTCTTATCAAACGCTCAAACAATTCGATATCGGTGGCAGAGTTTCCAGCGAATTTGCAGGAGAAACCATTGTCAGCCTGGAAGATGTGGTCAAGTTTGTTAAAACTACCCCCATGCAGCTATTGATTGAATTGAAAAGTTATAATGACGACGGACCCCGCCTGGCAACAGAGATCATCGAGCTGCTGGAGCGTCATGACATGAGTGATCAAATAATCATGATGTCACTGGTATATGCTGAAATCAAATTTCTCAAACAAAATTATCCTGCGGTTAAGGCGGGCTTTCTAGCCTCTGCTGCGTTGGGCGATTTGACCCAGCTTGACGCGGATTTTCTGGCCGTCTCTCAGGGTATGCTGACTGACAGTATGATTGCCACCCTGCACTCAGCTGATAAAAAAATCTGTGTATGGACCATAGATGATAAACAGACCATGTCCATGCTCATTGACCGCGGGGTCGACTGTGTCATTACCAACACCCCGGAAAAACTGGTTGAAGTATTGCAGGAACGTCGTGAGTTAAGTAATGCCGAACGCCTGCTGCTGCGCAGTAAACACCTCTATAATTTATAATGTGTTTCGGCCTGTAACCAGGCATACCGTGGTCAGCCCCATAATAAGCAGCATAGACAGGCGCTGCTGAGGCAGAATAAACCGAGAATTTTCTGCTTGTCGACTTATTGACAAAGACAGCCTGATCCAGGCTGCCAGGATCTAATGAGCAGACCTGATACAGACACTGAATTTTAAGTGGTGTACTTCCTGGTCGATATTTTCCCATTGCGTGGTCCTGAAACCGACATTGCCATACTGTCCGGCGTAATTTTCAGGCTCGTCGATAGCATTGAGATCATCATACAAATAGAGCCAGTAGCGGATAGGAAAACCCTCTGAAATATCCAGTTTTACAAAAAAATCACCATAACCACTGTGGACGGAAAAATGATTATCAGAGTGGCTGTTAAACGCCTCTTTTTCAACCGACATAAAACCTTTAACCGGCAGTGGTGACAGACTCGCGGCTGATTCGATCAGCAACAGCGGGAGCTGCGGATCATTATTCCAGTCCATCGTTGTTATCGTTTCAAGATCATTAAAAAACAAACCGACATTTATCGGAATATCAATCGTAGTATCCATCACAAAACCATCTGCAGAAATCACATAGTCAATATCCAGTGAGGGTGTCTTGAGCTTCCAGAAAACCCGAACTCTGTTTTTAGTGCGCCTGATGATCCTTAACGGCCCCTGCTTGACGGCGGTTAATTCTGAAGTGTAATCATCCTGATCCCGCTCAAAGTCCAGGTAACCCAGAAATTCTCCCTTGTGGCGAATCTTCATCATATCAGTGACATCCGCGCTCCAGTTATTATTTCCAGGCATTTTCCATTGAAAGGACTCAACCAGAAACGGCCTTGAAGGAGAAAAACCGATTTTAAATTCAGCTGCGCTCACAACGTCACTGACATTGTCATAGCTGATATAAGAATGTTGTGTTGCTGCAGGCTGTTGATGGTCTGAAATGACAGCATAAAGCCAGCTGGAGCTTCCTGATAAAGACTCTTTGATTTCAATTTCAACAAACTCATGCTGCTCAAAGAATGATGAATTTTCGGGTAATTGTTCTCCTCCATCAGCCGTTCTGAAAACCAGTTCATCATTTTCAGTAAACAATGGACGCATTATTGTTTCACTAAGCCTGTAACGGCCCTGACTATTTTTTTCGTCAATCTGAAAAACCACCGTTGAGATGAAACTATCTGCATAACGAAATAAAGCAATGTCCTGTATCGGCGTACCGATAAGCGAGCTGATGCGCTCACCGTTGACGATAGATAGCTGCGCGGTATCAGGGCATTGGCTGTCAGGTATAAACTGTAGACTGGACAACTTGCCGGCATAAGATGAATTAATCCATATCAATAAACAGAGTAAGCCGGCCATACTACTTTTGATGAATAAAGAGCTATTAAAAATAATGCTCATCACAGCTGAGCAGACATCACACACTGCTGTAATGATGCTCTTTTTGTCACAGTTTTTAACCCTGCAGGGATGTTTGCTGGTGTTCATATTAAATAGTGTCTATACTTTTAAAAGGTCATAAATTTAGCCGGAACCTCTGCTGAATTTCATTGACTGATACCAGTTTGCCTGCTTATACAGCCTGTGCTGCTAATCCTGCAACTAAATCCTGCAACTAGATAGATACTTTAATGATTCAATCAGTGTCTGATCCTCTACAAGTCGTGGATAATTACCTCGATGCATTAGCTGACAGGGATTTTGAACGTTTAAGATCCTGCCTGTCTGATACTTTTACCTATAATGGACCGACTGCACGGTTTGAAAATCCTGAAGATTTTTTATCATCGATCTGGGCCGTAGGCCAGATCCTGAACAAAATTGAACGCAGAAAAACCTTTGTCGATGGTCCCGATGTTTGCAGCATTATAAATTTTTATGTGCAATGGGATGATCCAAAAACTATTTCAGTGGCGCAATGGGCAGTTGTAAAGAAAGGTAAAATCGACTCCATAGAAGTTTTTTTTGATGCCACAGAATATACAGCAATGTTTATTAAGGAGTAGGAAAGATGCACACTGCTATGATCTAACTAACCAGCCTCGAACTCACTATGCACGAGGCGTTACCACCCCTGTCTGCCCCTGATATTTCCCGCCTCTGTCCTTATAGGAGACATCACACACCTCGTCCGATTCAAAAAAAAGCATTTGAGCGACCCCTTCATTGGCGTATATTTTCGCAGGCAAAGGAGTGGTATTGGAAAATTCCAGGGTAACATGCCCTTCCCATTCTGGTTCCAGAGGGGTGACGTTCACAATAATGCCGCAACGAGCATAGGTAGATTTACCCAGGCAGATGGTCAACACCTTACGAGGAATGCGGAAATATTCAACTGTCCGGGCCAGAGCAAACGAGTTAGGCGGAATGATACAGACATCAGATTCGACATCTACAAAACTATCGTTATCAAAATTTTTGGGATCAACGATAGCCGAATTAATATTGGTAAAAATTTTAAATTCCCGCGAGCAGCGCACGTCATAGCCATAGCTGGAAGTTCCATAAGAGATCAGGCGCTGAGCATCCCTGCTTCTTACCTGGTTATACTCAAAGGGTTCAATCATACCTTCATTTTCCGCCATGGAACGGATCCAGTGATCTGATTTAATACTCATTTAGAAGTGACTCTGGGTTATAGAAATAAACTTGTTTATTATCACTGTGATACAGGATAAATACAAGACACAAAAAAACCGGCTTAAAGCCGGTTTTTCTTTAGCGGATCCCCTGCCTAGTCATTCTTGATGACAATTTTAGGGAATTTATTGGTGTAATCCCGAGCCTTGAGCGCCAGTTTCGCCGCCACTTTACGTGCGATATCCCGGTAGATTTCACTAATGCGGCTGTCCGGCTCAGAAAAAACAGTCGGTTTGCCGTCATCCGCCAGCTGACGGATACTCATATCCAGCGGCAAAGCACCGAGGAAAGCAACGTCTTCTTCATCAGACATGCGCTGACCTCCGCCTTCACCAAAGATCCGTTCTTCATGGCCGCAATTACTGCAAATATGAATGGACATATTTTCTACCACACCCAGAACAGGTACGTTCACCTTATCAAACATCTTCAGACCCTTGCGTGCGTCCAGAAGCGCAATATCCTGTGGCGTGGTAACAATGACCGCACCGCTGACAGGGATCTTCTGCGCCAGTGTCAACTGTATATCACCGGTTCCCGGCGGTAAGTCAACAACCAGGTAATCAACATCTTTCCATTTGGTATCCTTGAACAATTGTTCCAGGGCCTGAGTAACCATTGGACCCCGCCAGATCATGGGTGTTTCTTCATCGATCAGAAATCCGATAGACATGGTCTGAATACCATAATTAAGCATGGGCTCCAGAGATTGTCCGTCAGCCGATTCAGGCTTTCCGCTTATGCCCAGCATTCTAGGTATACTGGGTCCATAAATATCTGCATCAAGCACGGCAACCCGAGCACCTTCAGAAGCAAGAGCTAATGCAAGATTGACGGTAGTGGTGGATTTACCAACCCCTCCCTTACCGGAAGCCACTGCAATAATATTTTTTACACCCTGTATTGGCTGTACACCCTTTTGAACAGCATGAACCACAATCTTGCTGTCCAGGTTTATCTGCACCTCATCAATACCTTCAACGCCTTTCAGCAGTTCAGTCAGGGTATCAGTTAACTGCTGCTGATAGCCCTTGTGAGGAAAACCCAGTTCAATCTCAACAATCGCTTTTGTGCCTTCAATTTGTATATTTTTTACTACATGAGAACTGACCAGATCACTTTCCAGATAAGGATCAACAAATTCTTTCAGTTTAGCTTCAACTTGCTCTACAGTCGCAATAGACATTGGTATAACTCCAGCAATATTATTGTTAAAGGATGGATAACATCATACAGCTCAACATCCTCATAAAAATTCTTGTAACTTCAGCCTATCTAAGATTCTATATTAAGTGATTGCTGTCAGGTGTTTGTGGAAGAAGTGTATGTGGCAAGGATGCCACATCCAAGCCTACATGGACGTATTTACGGCGTCTTCTGGAATAAATACCTGATAGAAATCAAGATCTTAATACTACGCTGATAATTGCAATCTCTGATAATTGATATTTATCAATTATTCTTGAGTAATTTAGTAAGTTATTATACATTTATTTATAAAATACACAAACTCACTATTCCAGGCGTCAGATCCGGCAAGACTCCCGCTTTAAAAAAACAATGGGAAACACAGCCTAATCTTGATAAAATTGACCATTTAAATGAAGGCCTGTTAAATTTATATTATTCAATTCAGGCCGCTTCAATGATTACTCAAACCGTTTTACTCAATACAGGCAAAACATTCCATGGCAAATCAAGCAAACCCCAGAAAAATTCTGGTCACCAGTGCATTACCTTATGCCAATGGATCTATCCACCTGGGACATCTCGTGGAATACATCCAGACAGATATATGGGTTCGGTTCCAGAAAATGCAAGGCCATGAATGCTACTACGTTTGCGCTGATGATGCTCATGGCACGCCAATAATGCTGCGTGCCCAGGCAGAAGGGATCTCCGCTGAAGAATTGATTGCCCAAACCAAAATTGAACACCAGCAGGATTTCAGGGATTTTGCCGTTGATTTTGATAATTTTCACAGCACCCATTCCGATGAAAATCGTTTTTTTGCTGAAACCATTTATAACCGCCTGAATGCAGCAGGACACATCAATAAACGCACCATTTCTCAGGCCTACGATCCGGAAAAAGAAATGTTTCTGCCGGATCGGTTCATCAAAGGAGAATGCCCTAAATGCGGAGCTGTCGATCAATACGGCGATAATTGCGAAGCCTGTGGCGCCACCTACAGTCCCACTGAACTGAAAAATGCGGTTTCTGTTGTGTCCGGCGCAAAACCCATAGAAAAGGATTCTGAACATTATTTTTTCAAACTGCCTGATTTTGAAAACATGCTCAAGGAATGGACCCGTTCCGGTCATTTGCAGCATGAAGTCAGTAATAAACTCCAGGAATGGTTTGCAGCCGGTTTACAGGAATGGGATATTTCCAGAGATGCCCCCTATTTCGGCTTTGAAATCCCCAATGCCCCCGGCAAATACTTCTATGTCTGGCTCGACGCACCAATAGGTTATATGGCCAGTTTTAAAAATCTATGTGACCAGCAAGACATTGATTTTGACAGCTTCTGGGAATCTGACACTCAAACTGAACTGTATCACTTTATCGGCAAAGACATTATCTATTTTCACGGCCTTTTCTGGCCGGCAATCCTGCACGGTTCTGGTTTCAGAACGCCCACGGCCATTTATTCCCATGGTTTTTTAACCGTGGACGGGCAGAAAATGTCCAAGTCGAGGGGGACCTTTATTAAAGCCAGAACTTATCTGAACAGATTGAACCCGGAGTATCTGCGCTATTATTTTGCTGCTAAACTCAGCAGCGGTGTGACTGATCTTGATCTTAATCTGGATGACTTTCGTCTGCGTGTGAATGCCGATCTGGTAGGCAAAGTCGTGAATATTGCCAGCCGCTGTGCCGGTTTTATTAATAAAAAGTTTGCCGCTACACTCTCAGCCAATATCAGCGAGCCCGAATTGTTTCAGCAGTTTTCGCGTGCCGGAGATGATATCAAAGTACTTTATGAACAGCGCGAATTCAGCAAGGCGATTCGTGAAATTATGACTCTTGCTGATCTGGCGAATCAATATATTGATGAAAAGAAACCCTGGCAGGCTATCAAGCAGACAGGTCATGAACAGGAAGTGCATGATGTATGCAGCATGGGACTTAATCTGTTTCGACAGTTAATTATCTATCTGAATCCGGTACTGCCCATAATGGCCCAGAAAGCTGCACAATTTCTTGCCCTGGACTCATTACAATGGAACGATTCGAGCGTCCCGTTGACATCCCATCAAATCAATAAATTCAAGCCTTTAATGCTGCGTGTGGAAGAAGAACAGATCCAGGCAATGATCGAAGACTCGAAAGAGGAATTAAAGACAATTGATAACAAAACTGCTAGTATCGACAGCACAGACCAGCATGCTGCAAATCCTTTAAACAGTGACCCTGTCAGTGACATCATTGAATACAGTGATTTTGCAAAAGTCGATCTGCGCATTGCCAGAATTATCAAAGCAGCACCGGTTGAAAAAGCAGACAAGCTGTTACAGCTAACCCTGGATATCGGCGGTGAAACACGTAATGTTTTTGCCGGTATCAAATCAGCCTATAAAGCTGAAGAGCTTGAAGGGAAATTAACCGTTATGGTAGCTAACCTGGCAGCAAGAAAAATGCGTTTTGGAGTTTCCGAAGGGATGGTACTTGCTGCCGGCCCGGGCGGCGATGAATTGTGGATTTTAAATCCCGATAAAGATCGGGAAAACCCTGCGCAACCGGGAATGCGGGTCAAATAATGACAGCTTTAATACTTCCTCACCTAAGTTAACTGGTCAGGGGTTAATACAAACAGGAAGTTGAAGACTCTATTATGAGCGAATATTTTTTAATATTAATTTCTTCCATTCTGGTAAACAACTTCGTACTGGTCAAGTTTCTCGGACTGTGTCCGTTTATGGGATCATCGCGGAAACTGGAAGTTGCCAGCGGCATGGCTCTGGCTACAACCTTTGTCCTGACTCTGGCTGCCGCGAGCAGCTACCTGGTGAATACTTATATTCTCCTGCCCCTGGGCATAGAGTACCTGCGTACCATTGCCTTTATCCTGGTTATAGCAGCCGTGGTCAACTTTACTGAAATGCTGGTACATAAAACCAGTCCATTGCTGTATCAGGTACTGGGCATGTTTTTACCTCTCATTACCACCAACTGCGCAGTTCTGGGTGTGGCATTACTTAATGTTCAAACGGGTTATGGATTTTTTGAATCGGTATTATTTGGTTTCGGCGCCGCAGTGGGATTTTCCATGGTAATGATACTCTTTGCTTCCATTCGTGAGCGACTGGCTGCTGCCGACATCCCTGAAATATTTCAGGGTGCTCCAATCGCATTGATCACAGCGGGACTGATGTCTATCGCCTTTCTGGGATTTAGCGGTCTGGACAAGGGTTTGAATTAAATGATTTCCGGCATCCTGGCACTTGCAGTTCTGGCTGCTTTTTTCGGCTTGATCCTGGGACTGGCTGCAGTCCTGTTCAAGGTTGAAGCCAGCCCGGTGGTGGAACAGATCGATTCACTGCTGCCTCAAACTCAGTGTGGTCAGTGCGGCTATGCGGGCTGTCATCCCTATGCTGAAGCCATCGCCAATGGACAGGCCCCGATCAATCTTTGCCCTCCGGGAGGCGAATCCACCGTAATGGCTCTGGCCGATTTACTGGACCTGGAAGCCATCCCTCTCGAAGATGCCGATGAAGCGGCTCAGGTCTCAATGATTGCGGTTATTGAAGAACAAATTTGCATCGGTTGTACCTTATGTATTCAGGCCTGTCCGGTTGATGCCATACTCGGGGCCGCCAAGCAGATGCATACGGTTATTGAGTCCGAATGCACCGGCTGCGAGTTGTGTATTGAGCCCTGCCCGGTTGACTGTATCATCATGATCCCCGTCAAAGAAACCATTACAAACTGGAAATGGCCTTTACCGCAGTACAATATCAATAATAAACAGGCCGGTTCAATCTTTACCACCATATCGCAGGTAATGACGGAGAATACCACGCCATGAGTGAATCGCTGGCCAGATCATTAACCACCCATGCGGTACAAAAGCTCCGTCATCTCTGGTCTTTTCATGGCGGCATCAAATTGCCAGGACATAAAAACCTGTCTAATCAACACAATGTGACTCAGGCAGATTTACCCGCACAGCTGATTATGCCGTTAACGCAGCATATCGGTCATGCGGCTGAGCCTGTGGTCAAACCAGGCGACAAGGTGCTCAAGGGCCAGCTCATTGCCCATGCTGAAGGCCCTATCAGCGCTCCGGTTCATGCAGCCAGTTCCGGTACAATAGTTTCCATTGAAGAACATGCCATTCCGCATCCTTCAGGTTTAAATGCCCCCTGTATCATTATAGACACGGACGGTAATGACGAATGGATGGAATTGACTCCGCTGATCACGCCGGATAAAGAGATCAGTTCAGTCACAGCAGAACAGATCAGAGACAAAATTGCCTCTGCAGGCATTGTCGGTCTGGGCGGCGCCGCCTTTCCATCGGCGGCAAAATTGAAACCCGGTCAACATCAAATTAACACGCTGATTGTGAACGGCGCCGAATGTGAACCCTATATTACCTGCGATGATATGTTGATGCGCAACCAGGCGGAAGAAATTATTCAGGGTATCCGCTTATTGATGTATATGATCGGCGCCAAAGAATGTCTGCTAGGAATCGAAGATAATAAACCCCAGGCCTATGACAATCTGCTCAGCACCTTGAGCGGTTATCAAAGCAGCGGCATTGAACTTGTTAAAGTTCCTTCTATCTATCCTATGGGAGGAGAAAAACAGTTAATCAAGGTATTGACCAACAGAGAAGTCCCCACTCAGGGTTTGCCGATGGATATTGGTATCATCTGCCATAATGTTGCTACGGTTGCTTACATTTATCGTGCGGTTTTTCTCGGAGAGCCGCTGATATCCAGAATTGTTACCCTCACAGGCGCAGCGCTGAAAGAACCCCAGAACATGGAAGTTCTGATAGGCACACCCGTGAAAGATATTCTGACTCAGGCAGGCATCATGCCGGACGAGGTCGAAAAGATTATTCTTGGCGGTCCCATGATGGGATTTATCATTCCTTCCATTGATGTCCCCGTCACCAAGGCTGCCAATTGCTTTCTGGTCAGCAGTCTTGGAGAATTACCCGCCCCGCCACCGGCAATGCCCTGTATTCGCTGCGGCCGCTGTGCCGACAGCTGCCCCATGTCCTTAGTGCCGCAACAAATGTACTGGTATGCCAAAGCCCGCGATCTGGAAAAAGTCCAGGATTATAATATATTCGACTGCATCGAATGCGGCTGCTGTTCTTATGCCTGTCCCAGTAATATCCCCCTGGTACAGTATTATCGTTATGCTAAAACTGAAATCTGGGACGAAGAAGCTGAAAAGAGAAAATCTGATAAAGCACGTGAACGCCACGAATTTCGCCAGCAGCGACTGGAAAAAGCCGCCGCTGAGAAAGCTGCAGCGGCAAAAAAACGTAAACAGATGCTGGCCCAGAAGAAATCTGCGGCTAATAAAAACAGCGCCGCAGCCAGGGACACTGCTGCAGCTGAGAGCAGCACTGCCAGCAATGATAAAGCGGATCTGATCAAAGAAGCCATGGCTCGCACGAAGGCCAAAAAGGCCCAGCAGCAGGCCCAGGTAAAAAATACCGATAATCTTACGCCTGCGCAACTAAAACAGATTGAAGCGGCAGACAAACGACGCATTGCAACAGATTCCAACGAATCAAGCCCAGCGGCTAAACAGGATTAATCATAAAACCATGTTTTTGGCACCCAGTTCACCTCATTTAAAACCCGAACTATCAGTATCTCAAATAATGCTGGCAGTCATACTGGCTCTAATTCCCGGAATTCTGACTTCCATCTATATCTTTGGTTTTGGAGTGCTGATCAATATCCTGCTGGCAGTGACCTTTGCACTGGTTCTGGAAGCCGCTATGCTGTATTTAAGGCAGCGTCCCATCAGACCTTACCTCAAGGATCATAGCGCGGTATTGACCGCTATTCTGCTCGCTCTTGCGCTTCCAGCTCTGGCTCCCTGGTGGCTGACATTGATAGGTGTCTTCTTTGCTATTGTCGTCGGCAAGCAATTATACGGCGGGCTGGGTTACAATATTTTCAATCCTGCCATGGTAGCCTATGCGGTTTTACTGGTTTCATTTCCTGCCGAAATGACTACCTACTGGCAAACGCCCGTAATGATGACGCAGGAAACCGGTGATCAAACACTCAATTTGCTGCAAAGCATTAATTTCCAGTTATTCGGTCATCTGCCTGCAGGCATCAGTTTTGATGCGCTGACTTCGGCAACACCATTAAATATAGTTCAGACAACCATCATCACCGGAGCAGGAACCATTTCTGAAATAAAAGCCAAGGGTGATGCCTACGGTTTTATTGGCGGTATAGGCACTGAATGGACCAATCTGGCATTTCTCGCAGGCGGTCTTTTCCTGCTGCGTAAAGGCCTGATCAGCTGGCATATACCATTGTCTCTGCTGGGCACACTGGGTTTTTTATCACTATTATTCGGCAGTTTTGAACTGGATAGCAATCCTTCCCCGTTATTTCATTTATTTAGCGGTGCAGCGATGCTGGGTGCTTTTTTCATTGCGACCGATCCCGTGACCTCGGCAACAACCCCGCGAGGTAAATTGATTTTTGGTGCAGGTATCGGCTTACTGGTTTATATCATCAGAACCTGGGGCGGCTATCCTGATGCTTTTGCGTTTGCAGTTCTAATCATGAATATGACGGTTCCGCTGCTGGATTATTACACCCAGCCGAAGGTCTACGGCCATAAAGATAATGAACATGAAGAGTTGCAATAAACCATGACGTCTTCCCTGCTCCGCAATATGTTGATCAGCGCTGTGTTACTGGCAGGCTTTGGCGCATTGGGCACTGCTCTGGTGATGACCACTTTTGAGTTCACCAAAGAACAGATTGAAGCCAGTGAAAAAGCCAGCCTGTTAAAAAACCTGCATAATATTATTCCTCCGGACAGCCATGATAATGACTTATTTCACGATAAACTGATTGTACCGCCGGCTTCACAACTGGGTAATAATGAAATTACTACTATTTATCGTGCCAAACTGGGCCAACAACCCATAGCGGCGGCTTTTGCTATTACAGCGCCTGACGGCTATAGTGGAAATATAAGCCTGTTGATTGCAATTAAAGACTCGGGAGAGATTTCCGGGGTACGGGTGATTTCACATAAAGAAACGCCGGGGCTGGGCGATAAAATTGATATCACTAAAAGCAGCTGGATACTTGAATTCAATGGCAAAACCCTGACCAGTCCTGATGAAGAAGGCTGGAAAGTTAAAAAAGACGGTGGTATTTTTGACCAGTTTACCGGTGCCACTATTACCCCAAGAGCGGTTGTCAAAGCAGTACGACGGGCATTGGACTACTTTAATAACAACCATGATAAACTGTTTCTTGATCAGGAAAAGTATGATCAGTTATATAGCCTTAAAAAAGGCTAGCAAAAAAGAGTCAAACTATGAGCAACCATGAAGCCACTACACAGGATGTGGATGTTGCGACACACACGCCATCGAACTTGATGGAAGAATATGCGCCCATTGCCAAAGAGGGCCTGTGGACTAATAATGCGGTTCTGGTACAGATGCTGGGACTATGCCCGTTGCTGGCAGTCTCCAATACTGTTGTTAATGCGCTGGGGCTGGGTATTGCCACTACTATGGTATTAATGATTTCCAATGTGTCCATTTCATTGATCCGTAATATTGTTCGACCTGAAATTCGACTGCCGGTGTTTGTAATGATCATTGCCTCGGCGGTTACCTCTATCGAACTGATCATGCACGGTTATTTCCATGAACTGTATCTGATCCTGGGGATCTTTATTCCACTGATTGTAACCAATTGCTCCATTATTGCCCGGGCAGAATCTTTTGCTGCGAAAAACAATGTGTTCAGATCATTTTTCGACGGCCTGATGATGGGTATTGGCTTCACTCTGGTATTGATCACCCTGGGTGCAATGAGAGAAATGCTGGGTTCCGGAACCTTGCTATCCAATATCCAGCTGATGTTGGGTGAAAATTCCAAATGGCTGACCGTCGTCCTGATAGAAGACTATAAAGGCTTTTTACTGGCCATTTTACCTCCCGGTGCCTTTATGGGACTGGCGATGTTATTGGCGCTTAAAAATTATATTAATAAAAAGCAGACTGAGAAAACCAGACGCAGCAAACAAATGGCAAAAATACAGGGCCCAAATGAAGCAGTGGCAAGCTAATGCAGCAGCCCGAATAGCAGCCCGGGGGAGCACCCGCAGCAGCTACTTTTGGCAAAAGTATATCCCGGCATGGTACGGTTGTTTGAGAAATGTGCTTTGAATAAACAAATCCGTACAGAAATTTTCACCCGTCTGCGAGATAATGATCCTCAGCCCACCACGGAGCTTAATTATAATTCTCCATTTGAATTACTTATCGCAGTGATTTTGTCTGCCCAGGCAACAGATAAGGGCGTCAATAAAGCCACGGAGAAGCTGTTCCAGGATGCCCATACACCTGAAGCAATACTTGCCCTGGGAGAAGCGGGTCTTAAAAAACATATCAGGACTATTGGCCTGTTTAACAGCAAAGCTAAAAATATTATCCAAACCTGCCAGATGCTGGTGGGTTTGCATGGCAGTGAAATACCGGATAACAGAACAGCCCTGGAAGCCCTTCCTGGTGTCGGCCGAAAGACGGCTAATGTAGTGCTTAATACAGCTTTTGGTCAACCAACCATGGCTGTGGACACGCATATTTTCAGAGTGTCCAATCGCACCCGTATTGCTGGCGGTAAAAATGTCGCAGAAGTTGAAAAACGCCTGCTGCGGCTGATCCCCAAAGAGTTTATCCTCAATGCACATCACTGGCTGATTTTACACGGACGCTATATTTGCAGCGCAAGAAAACCCAAATGCGGCGCCTGTATCATTGAAGATCTGTGTGAATACAAACAAAAGGTATATGACTGATCATGTTATTTGGTAATGATCGTACCCAGCTGCGGCGTATTTATTTTCAAAGCTGGGCCAAACATCAGCAAAAGCAGTCCATGGAGCCCATGGAAGTGATTATTGCCAATGTGATCAGCCAGCATCCGGAGTACCATGCTTTTTTTGATGATGCTGAAAAAAACCAGGATAAAGACTTTACTCCTGAAATGGGTAAAACCAACCCTTTTTTACATCTGGGGATGCATATTGCGATTCATGAACAAATCGCAACCCGACGTCCGCCGGGTATCGAGCAGCTCTACCAGTCGCTGTGCAATAAACTGGTTGACAACCACGATGCAGAACATAAAATGATGGACTGTCTGGGAGCAATGATGTGGCAGGCGCAGAGAGAAAATAGTACGCCTGATGAAACTACTTATTTAGAATGTATTAAAAAACTGCTATAAATACAGCTGGCAGAAAAGCTGATGAATTGAGCCATTATCCTAAAAAAATCAGTTAAACCTACTGCGAGCGTCTAATACACTGAATCTTCAAGACTTTCCAGAACATTTTGAACTCACCCGTAGGGTGGCTACGAATAAGTCCAAAATAACCTGTAAATTATTGAATCTTCAGCACCTTAATCGCTCTCGCTACGATTGAACTGATTATTTTAGGATTATCTGTAACTTCTCAATAGCTCCGTGAGATCCCCTCCCCCTATCAGGGGGAGGGTTAGGGTGGGGGTTAAGTACTTGATTATACACATTACCCTCATTCTGACCTTCTCCCTGTCAGGGGGAAGGAACTTAAACTGCATGGACTTTTAGAGAAGTTACCATTATCCTGAATAAACTCATATTAAATAAAACTATTGGAGATTTTTACATGAAAAAAATCAACGGGCTTATTGCCGGTTCCCTGTTATTGATGACAAGCAACAGTTTCGCGGAACAATTCTGTCTTTCAGAAGGTACAAAACCAATACATTGTAAGGCGGGTGATATTATTCTTGTCGGCCCTAAAGAAGTCCCCCTGAGCTGCGATTTCAGCAAGCAGATTTTGCAGATGTCCAAAAATGAAAAAAGCAGTGACTATGTTTGTACTTATACCGGCAAAATCCTGAAAATCCAAAAAGCCCCGCCCAAAGCAGGACCTCCGCCAGGAAGCAACCCAGCACAATATGCCCCCCCTCCTAAACGCAATAAAAGCATGTTTGACACCATGCCTTTCATGAAATAATCATACAGGCGCATTTCGCTTCGCTCGACAACGGTTCCAGCGGCGCCTGATGCGCCTGCTTTAGCGCTCTATCTCATATAGCCATGTTCGCCCTGCGGTTTATTTTTTTCCCAGCAGTTCTATTTCATAGCCATCAGGATCTTTTACAAAAGCAATAATGGTACTGCCGGCATTCATGGGCCCCGCTGCACGAATAATTTCACCGCCCTGATCACGAATTTTATCAGTAGCCTGATAGACGTCATCCACTTCTATAGCCAGATGCCCAAACCCTTCACCGAGATCATATTGTTCAGTGTCCCAGTTATGCGTTAATTCGATCACGCTGTTATCCTGTTCATTACCATAGCCGACAAAAGCGAGGGTAAAACGCCCCTGCGGATAATCTTTTTTGCGCAGCAAAGACATACCCAGCACCTGAGTATAAAAATCAATGGAACGTTGTAAATCGCCAACGCGGATCATGGTATGCAGAAGACGCATGTTTCTTACCTCTATTAACCTGAATAAACCTGCAGGAGTACACACAGAGGGCTCCTGCAGAAAAAATGGTTGCTCACAAAAAATGCGTACATTGCAGGTAAAAAATACTCTGGCAACTCTGATAGAGTTGAGTGACCTATACTCTCTGTACGCTATGTTCCTTCCCACTTTAAGGGGGAAGGCCAGGATGGGGGTAATGAATGATCACCCAGCATGAAAAGTTAACGGGTGCAAAATTTAATTATCGAATTCGTTGATACTCAAACTGCTCTACAACAAAAATACGATATTGATAGCTACCCCCATCCCAGCCTTCCCCCTCAGAGGGGGAAGGAGCCCGTAAAATGCAGACCAGCCTTCCCCCTCAGATGGGGAAGGAGCAGAGCTTTTTACAAATCAAGTACGCAATAATGTGAACAGCCGAAAAAATGCACTATTCTATAAATGACGTTTTTTAGCGGCAGTGCGCAATCTCAACGCATTGAGCTTAATAAAGCCTTCGGCATCCTGCTGATTATAGGCACCGGCATCATCTTCAAAAGTGGCGATATTATCATCGTAGAGACTGTCCGTAGCCGATTCACGCCCGACGACAATGACATTGCCTTTATACAGTTTAACCCGGACACGGCCATTGACTACTTTTTGTGACTCATCGATCAATACCTGCAGCATTTCACGCTCAGGCGACCACCAGTAGCCATTATAAATCAGGCTCGCATAGCGAGGCATTAATTCATCTTTGAGATGTGCTGCTTCTCTGTCCAGAGTGATAGATTCCATAGCCCGATGAGCCTTGAGCATAATAGTTCCGGCGGGAGTTTCATAACAGCCCCGGGCTTTCATACCCACATAACGGTTTTCAACAATATCCGTACGGCCGATACCGTTTTCACCACCCACTTTATTAAGATGTTCCATCACAGCGGCCGGTGTCATGTTCTCTCCATCGATGGCAACAATATCGCCCTGCACATAATCAAAAATCATATAAGTCGGTGCATCCGGTGCTTTTTCCGGGGAAACCGACCATAACCACATGGACTCTTCCGGTTCATTCCAGGGATCTTCCAGAATATCTCCTTCATAGGAAATGTGCAGAAGATTAGCATCCATGGAATACGGTGATTTTAAGCCGCGCTTTTTCTCCACCGCAATGCCGTGTTCTGCCGCGTATTTCATGAGCGAATCACGGGAGGTAAAATCCCAGGTACGCCAGGGGGCAATGACTTTGATATCCGGCATCAGGGCATAGGCACCGAGTTCAAAACGTACCTGATCATTACCCTTTCCGGTCGCGCCATGGGCAATAGCATCAGCACCTGTTTCTCTGGCAATCTCAATCAGACGTTTTGCTATCAACGGCCGGGCAATGGAGGTGCCGAGTAAATATTCACCCTCATAAATAGTGTTGCCCCGAAACATGGGGAACACAAAATCACGCGCAAATTCTTCACGCAGATCATCGATATAAATTTCTTTGATCCCGGCCGCCTGAGCTTTGGCGCGGGCCGGTTCAACTTCCTCGCCCTGGCCAACATCTGCGGTAAAGGTTACAATTTCACATTGATATTCATCCTGCAGCCATTTAGCAATTATCGAGGTATCCAGACCGCCTGAATAGGCTAAAACGACTTTCTTTACGTCAGACATCGAGCGATTCTCCCATACGTGCAAAAAAAGGAGGTAATTATAATTGACTATTTATTATTAAACAAATACATAATATTTTGCGCCGGAGCCAGGCAAATTTTATCACTGCAGCTCTGGTAGTTAATCTGTAATGGAATGATATCCGGACTGTTTGATTTATCACCCGCCCCGGACTTTGCGGCTGTAACTGACCTGGGCACCAGTACGACTTTGACTATGGCCTGCGTCTTATACACAGACAACGGCTGATCATTAAATTTGAGTGTTACATTTATCCCAGGCGGGTACTCGGCCCGAACAATCTTCCAGTCTGCCTGTTTATCCACCGCTACAGTCGTAGCAATCAGCGACTGCTGATGGGGATAATGGCTGTTGATATGCCATCCGTCCTGGATTGAAAGTCGAATGGCCAGTTCAAACTGCTCTTTTGTCTGCGATAATAGTTGCTTTTCAATCCGCACATGGCCTTTAGCACCATATTGAATATCGCCCACTTCACCTGCATGCAGCTGGTTAGCGGCCCAAAGTAAATAAGAGAAAGAACCCGGCGCCTGCTTGACCCGTGATGAGACTGAAGCCAGCAAAGCAACTGCCTGGTCGTAATAGTGTTCTTCACCGGTTCGATGATAGAGCTTGACCAGCCCTTCCAAAGCCACCGAATTTCCAGAGGGTATAGCCCCGTCCTGCAGATCTTTCGGCCGGCTAAACAGGGTAACTTCCTGCTTCTCACGACTCATAAAAAATCCTCCATTGTCAGGATCCCAAAAAAGGTCAAGCATTTCCCTGTTTAGCTGTGTTGCCCGCTGTAACCAGATTTTTTTTTCTGTCGCATCATATAAAGCGATATAAGCCTGGATTAGATAGGCATAATCTTCCTGCGTCGCGACGATTGAAGTTTTCCCATTCAGGCTGATGCGCCATAAACCGGGCTGTTGCTGAGTGCCGTTGCTGTCAATGTGATCTTTGGCTGCATAGTGATGTGTCAGCCACAGGTACTCAGCCGCATCAACGGCAGCCTGCAGGTAGTCTGCTCGATGAAGCTGTTTGCCTGCCTGTGCAAAAGCAGTGATCATCATGCCATTCCAGGCCGTCACGACTTTATTATCAATTGCCGGAGCGATGCGCTGTTTGCGGGCTTGATACAGCTCTTGATTGATATCATCAAGCTGCGAGAACAATTTCTCGATTGAAAGTCTGTGCTGCCTGGCGAATTCCGGCAGTGACACCGGCAGATGTAGAATATTCTGCTGTTCAAAATTACCGGCCTCGGTAACGTCGTATAATTCAATGGCCTGTGTTGCCTCTTCCGAACCCAGAACCTTTTGCATCTGGGCTGGCGTCCAGATAAAAAACTGGCCTTCTTCTCCCTCACTGTCGGCATCACTGGCGGAATAAAAAGCCTTATCTTCACTGCGCATTTCTGCCAGCACATAATTGAGGATCTGGGTAACGACACGCGCATAAACAGGATCGGCAGTCAGATCATAAAACTGTAGATAGATCCGTGCCAGATGCGCCTGGTTGTATAACATTTTTTCAAAATGCGGCACCAACCACTGATGATCCGTCGAATAACGGTGAAAGCCACCGCCAATTTGATCATAAATCCCGCCCTGAGCCATCTTGTCCAGAGTCAACTGCAGTGCGCTGAAGACATCCTGGTGATTGTTCATAGCCGTATCACGGAGCACCGCATCCAGCAGCAAAAACAGATAAGGTTCATTGGGAAATTTTGGCGCCGGTGAAAAACCGCCCTGCAATTCATCAAAGCCATGCATAATATCAATCACTGCCAGCTGACTACGCTCCCGGCCAACTTTTTCTGCATCCTGGACGTTTTGCTGCAGACCCTGAACCGCCAGGGAGATTTTATTCGCCATCTCCCGCAGTGTCTGTGGCTCGTCATTCCACAAAGCCTTGCTACGCATGAGCAGCTCTAAAAATTGTTCGGCAGGATAATAGGTGCCGGCAAAAAACGGCTTGCCTTGCGGGGTTAAAAACAACGACATGGGCCAGCCGCCGCTGCGGTTTATCAGCATCGTTGCAGTCATGTAGATTTTGTCTATATCCGGGCGCCGCTCTCTATCAACCTTGACGGCAATAAAATGTTCATTCAGATAGCGGGCAATAGTTTCATTTTCAAAGCTTTCACGCTCCATTACATGGCACCAGTGGCAGGTAGAATAACCTATAGATAAAAAAACCGGTTTATTCTCCTCTCTGGCTCTGGCAAAAGCCTCACTGCCCCAGGGATACCAGTTGACCGGATTATGCGCATGCTGAAGCAGATAAGGAGATTCTTGCAGAATCAGACGATTGATATATTCCGCAGAGCCATCTGACTTTAAATGCTCACTGCGCGGTTTATAACCTGTGCCTTTTGCTTTATAAGCCTGATAGAGCTGCTTTTGCAAAGCATTACCCGCCTGTTCAGTCGCAAGACAGGAGGATGTCAAAACGCTTAAATAAACCCATATCAGAAAAGAAAAAGCAGCATATCTCAACATAAATAACCTCGTTTAAGTTTTTACCAACATATCAACTTAAAAACGTACTTCACCCAATATAATCCAGTATTTTTTTCCGGTACTGCAGCTGTTGCTCCTTGCTGCCAAAATAGCCGGCCTTGTAGTAGTGCTTTAACCACACTTCGAGCTGTAACAAAGGTAAATTAAGTGACTTTTTCAACGCTTCAGAAATACCGAAAGGGTATTCCAGATCTGTCTCATCTCCTGCTTCGAGCCGCATTTCAACATCACGGATCCCATGATTGATATGAAAAGCAATCACCGAATGTATATCCTGATTGTCTTCAATCGCCAGTTCTGCATCCATTTCCTGTAATTCCTGCATGACGATGTCCCTGAGGATTTTTTTTTCTTTTTCACTCATGACATTGACTGTATTCATATTATTCAAGTCCGCCTGAAGCATTTTTCTTTTAGTGCCTTTTTGTATAGAAAATAAACTGACATAAGCATCATTCTAGGCTATATTTGTGAAATTAGTATAAATTTCCATACATCATTGACCTGAGATAATAACCGGAAGCAATTATGACTCAAACTGAATTTCTACCTATGCCGGATGAAAACGGACTATTTGGCCAATATGGCGGCCAGATATTACCGCCAGAACTTAAAGCCATTATGGATGACATTACAAATGCTTACCTTGAAATCAAGGATAGCGATGCTTTTAAAGACGAACTGGCTGATCTGATGGAACATTTTGTCGGCAGACCCAGCCCCATCTATCACGCAAAAAATCTCAGTCAACGCTGCGGCGGAGCACAAATCTACCTCAAACGCGAAGATCTCAACCACACCGGTGCGCATAAAATCAATCACTGCCTGGGTGAAGCCCTGCTGGCAAAACATATGGGAAAAACCAAAGTACTTGCTGAAACCGGTGCCGGTCAGCATGGCGTCGCTCTGGCAACGGCCTGTTCACTGGTCAATATCCCCTGTGAAATTCATATGGGTGAAATTGATGTCGCCAAGGAACACCCCAATGTTATTCGCATGAAAATCCTGGGTGCTAAAGTCATTCCGGTGACACGCGGCACCAAAACCTTAAAGGATGCCGTAGACAGTGCATTTGAAGCCTATCTGCAGGATCCGGTTAACTCCCTGTATGCCATTGGTTCAGTCGTCGGCCCGCACCCCTTTCCGATGATGGTACGTGATTTTCAATCCATCGTCGGGCATGAAGCCCGCCAGCAGATACAGACAATGACCGGCAGGCTGCCCGATTATTTAATGGCCTGTGTGGGCGGCGGCAGTAATGCCATGGGCCTGTTCACTGCATTTTTAGAAGACGAATCCGTACAGATGATAGGGGTCGAACCTTCCGGCAAGGGACTGCATACGCATGAACACGCAGCGACCATGAGCAGAGGCACACCGGGCATGATCCATGGCTTCAGCTGTTATCTGCTGCAGGATGATAAGGGTGAACCGCTGCCCGTCTATTCCATTGCATCCGGACTGGACTACCCTGGCATCGGTCCTCAGCACTGTTATTTAAAAGACATCGAAAGAGTGCAGTATGAAACTGCCACCGACCAGGAATGTCTGGATGCCTTTATGCTGCTGTCACGCAAAGAAGGCATTATTCCAGCACTGGAAAGCGCCCATGCCGTGGCTTATGCATTAAAGCTGGCTCCGACATTAAGTCCGGAACAAAGTATCCTGATAAACCTCAGCGGCCGGGGTGACAAGGATATTGATTTTGTAGCCGATAGACTAAATCTGGATTAATTCTTTTGTAGGGTCGAATAGCGTAGCGTATTACACCCTATGAGTATAATGCCAAAAGTAGGTACTATTTAGACGTAGCATAACCCGACGTGACTCATCAACAACGTCGGTTTACGCTATCGCTAATAATCCGGCCTGCGGCCAAAAACTTACTCACGTATAACTAACAACTCTATTTATGAATACATCGGTTCCCGTACAAGCTCTGCTGTTTATTGCCCCCGGCTGCCCACACTGCCCGGGAGTCTTACAGGTGATGTCCGAACTGATCAAAGCGGGTGATATTGCAGAACTGGATGTCACCAATATTGCTGCCGCACCCGACAAAGCAAAGCAGTTTAACGTCCGCTCCGTACCCTGGATAAAGATTGGCCCGTTTGAATTAACCGGGACGCACACAAAAAGCGAATTGCAAATCTGGATCAACCGGGTGCATAGCCCAACCGGTATGATTGAATATTTTAACGAACTGTTCAAACAGGGCGAACTGAACAAGGTTTCTGAACTGGTCAAAAAAGATACTGACTTATTAATGATCCTGCTGCAAATGGTGGGCGACAAGGAGACGCCATTGGGTTCCCGCATCGGTATCAGTGCCATTTTTGAAGCGTTAAAAGGTCATAAAATCCTCAACACTCTGATCCCGCGGCTGCAACAATTAATCCGCTCTGAGCATAAAAATATTCGCAATGATGCCTGTTATTATCTGGGGCTGACTGAAAATCCTGACGTTGTACCATTGATCCAGTCACTATCCGATGATGCTGACGAGGAATTGCAGGAAACGATTGACGATGCCCTGGAAATCATTTACCAGGCCAGTCATTGATTTAATCGGCTCACAAATCCTCTACAAATATTCATTGACATAAAGGCTTTTACCATCGCCACATGATAGTTACCCTGTTACTGCTTATAGCCGGTATTATTCTTGCTCTGTTAATACTGCTGCATTTATATTTTAGAGTCCCGGTCAGCAAAGCCTTTAAAACACCCGCAGATTATGATCTGCCATTTAAAGAACTTAGCATTCAAACGCTCAGGCAGAAACAGCTTTATGCCTGGTTTATACCCACTCAGGTCAAGGCGGCGCTGGTAGTCATCGTACATGGATGGGGCAGCAATGCCGCAAAAGTTCTGCCGCTGGCAGTGCCCTTTTATCAGCAGGGGCTGAATGTTTTACTGTTTGATGCCCGCAGCCATGGCCGCAGCGATCGGGATACTTTTTCATCACTGCCCCGCTTTGCTGAAGACATACAGCAGGTAATACGCTTTGCCAGAAAAAACCTTCCATTTAACGGCCGGCTCGTCCTGCTGGGACATTCCATTGGTGCCAGCGCTGCACTCTACGCAGCATCACAACAGCATGATATTGATGCAGTGATCAGTATCGCGGCCTTTGCTCATCCGCGTGAAATGATGCAGCGTACCCTGCAGCGGCTGCCAGGATTTCTCATATGGCCAGCGCTGCTCTATGTGCAGTGGATGATAGGACACTCATTTGATAAAATCGCCCCGATTAACAGCGTCAAAAAAATTACCTGCCCGATCCTCATCACCCACGGCAGTGAAGATCTGACAGTACCCGCCAGCGATGCGCTGCAGATCCACCAGGCAAACCCCCGCAGTCAGCTGATCACCATACCAGGGGCTGATCATGGCTCGGTGAAGAAATTACAGACCCATGCTGATTTATTAATCAAATTTCTTAAAGACAATAAGATCATCGATTAAATAGTCAGCAAGCTATTTTGATTTTATTGTTGAGGATTTTGTAACTATTCAGCGTATTTTAAAGATCGTGGCTACTATCAGGTATTTATTCCAGAAAGCGCCGTTAATACGTCCATGTAAGCTTGGATGTGGCATCCCTGCCACATACATTTCTTCCACAAACACCTGACAGCAACCACTTATACAGAATCTTAGAACGCTGAATAGTTACAGGATTTTTTTATAAATTCAGAACCAGGCTTCAATAAGAAATGGATGCAATAACCTGACTCGTCTTACTGTTTGACGTAATAGTTCAATTTGCTCTACTATAAAGTTGATTCGGGTAACGTTCCTGCAAATTAAGCGAAATCACTATCCAGGGAAACGCAGGCTACTCTACCCCCTGATTATGCAGGTATTCATCATAAGTTCCTTTAAAATCCACCAGACCGTCTGGCTGCATTTCAATAATACGGGTCGCCAGAGATGAAACGAACTCACGGTCATGACTGACAAAGACTAAAGTCCCTGCATATAAGTCCAGCGCCATATTCAGCGATTCAATGGACTCCATATCCATGTGGTTGGTGGGTTCATCCATAAACAGAATATTATCTTTATGCAGCATCAGCTTACCGTAAATCATGCGGCCCATTTCACCACCAGACAATACCCTGACAGACTTTTCACTGTCATCACGGGAAAACAGTAATCGCCCCAGAATACCTCGGATCACCTGATCATCATCTTCCTGCTTGCCCCACTGGCTCATCCATTCAAACAGCGTCATGTCTGCGGCAAATTCATCACCATGTTCCTGCGGGTAGTAGCCAATAGCGGCATTTTCAGAAAACTTGATATGCCCGCTTGTGGCCTCCAGATCGCGGAACATGGTGCGCAGCAATGTCGTTTTACCGATACCATTGGGACCGATAATCGCAATCCGTTCCCCCACCTCCACCAGCATATCAAGATCCTTGAACAGCAGCTCATCATAACCATTGCTAAGATTTTCAATCTCAAAAGCATTGCGGTACAGCTTGGTTTCCTGATCAAAACGAATAAACGGATTTTTTCTTGAAGATACCTTGATATCATCTAGCTGTATTTTTTCCAGCCGCTTACGGCGGGAAGTGGCCTGTTTGGCCTTGGAGGCATTGGCAGAAAAGCGTTCGACAAACTTGTGCAATTCTGTCATCTCAGCTTTCTTTTTCGCATTAGCATGCAGCTGGCGTTCCCTGGCCTGGGTGGCTGCGAGCATATATTCATCGTAATTTCCCGGATAGACATTGATCGAAGCATAGTCCAGATCGGCCATATGGGTGCAGACACTGTTTAGAAAATGCCGGTCATGGGAAATAATGATCATGGTACAGTTGCGATCATTTAAAACGCTTTCCAGCCAGCGTATGGTATTAATATCCAGGTTATTCGTCGGCTCGTCCAGCAGCATGATGTCCGGTTCAGAAAATAATACCTGGGCCAAAAGTACCCTTAACTTGAATCCGGGAGCTACGGCTGACATCAGGCCGTAATGCTGTTCTACCGGAATACCCACGCCAATCAGCAATTCACCGGCACGTGATTCAGCCGTATAACCGTCAAGTTCGCCATATTGCACTTCCAGATCGGCAACGCGCATCCCTTCCGCTTCTGTCATATCCCCTTTGGCATAAATTTGGTCACGTTCCTGTTTGATTTTCCAAAGATCTTCATGCCCCATGATCACCGTATCAATGACGCTGTATTCTTCGTAGGCAAATTGATCCTGACGTAGTTTGCCCACTCTTTCCCCGGTAGTCACCGTCACCGTCCCGCTGGTCGGTGACAGATCGCCGCCGAGTATTTTCATAAAGGTGGATTTACCACAGCCATTGGCACCGATTAAACCATAACGGTTTTCATCACTAAATTTAACAGACACATTTTCAAACAGCGGTTTGGCACCAAATTGAATAGTCAGATTTGCGGTAGATATCAAGGTCTCGTTCCGGTTCAGTTTTAAAGTGGGCGTATTATCCTAAATTCTATGCCAGAAATCTATAACGCCAATCTCCTGAGACACGCTAAATCAGTACAAAACCCAAAGAACCCATCTAAATGCAGGTATCTAAATTATGTGCGATAGCGATTATGAGTGTGATTTAAATTTTTTTCTCCCATACAATATGAGCTCCGGCAAACTTGCCTTAATTTTAATAAACTCATGGAATTTTTGATTAAAGTACGCTATTCTACAAATCAATCAAACAGGAGAACTGCTATGCCGCGAGGAGGCAAACGCATCGGTGCCGGCCGCCCCAAAGGCACCGGCAAATATTCAGAACCCACCCGAGCCATCCGCGTACCCGAAAGCATGGTCAGCCAGATTATGGCCTATGCTGAAGCCGAGGGATACCAGCTGCCGCTGTATGGCACAAAAATATCGGCAGGTTACCCTTCACCATCGGACGACTATATTGAAGGCAGGCTGGATCTCAATGAGCACCTGATCCATCATCCTGCCAGCACTTTTTTTGTCCGCGTCACCGGCTATTCCATGCTCAATGCCGGTATGCACCCGGGAGACATTCTCGTCGTAGACCGTAGCCTGGAGCCCCGGCATGGGAAAATTGTCATTGCCGCCCTCGAAGGTGAACTCACGGTCAAAAGGCTGTACCGGAAAGCCGGTGAGATCCGACTGATGCCGGAAAACGACGATTATGAACCCATAACCATCAGCTCTGAAGCCGAACTGCATATCTGGGGCGTAGTCACCAATGTGATCCACCCGGTCTAAAAACCACCGCCTATAAACACGTAGGTCGGGTTAGCGCAGCGTAACCCGACAACCTTTATTATTGGCTGGCTTACGCTGTGCTAACCCGATCTGTACTTTTTAGCTGGTATTCAATTGAATAATCCAGGATAATTCCGCTTTATCTTTATACATTGAATATTCTATCGGGACTTACTGATCTATGTGGTTTAAAAACCTTAAAATCTACCGTTTTAGCACATCCTTTTCCATCAACCCGGACCAGCTTGACTCGCAGCTGGCAGAAAAAGCCTTTAAACCCTGTGGATCAACACAAGCTTCCTCCTTCGGCTGGGTTTCACCACTGGGTAATGAGGGGCAGCAGCTGCATCACACCATCGGCAAGACCACTATGATCTGTGCCCGCCATGAAGAAAAAATACTCCCTGCCAGCGTCATCAATGAATTGCTGGAAGAAAAACTGGATGCCATTCAGGCTGAAAGCGGCAGGCGCCCGGTCGGTAAATACAAACAAAGTATCAAAGACGACCTGATCCTGGAACTCATGCCCAAGGCCTTCAGTAAATCCAGAAAATCCTGCGCCTATATGGACTTGACTCGGCAATTTCTGATCGTTGATGCAGCCAGTAACAACAAAGCCGAAGAACTATTGCAGCTTTTGAGACAATGTCTGGGCAGCCTTCCGGTCGTGCCGCTAAAAACCAGGACGCCGCCAGCGATCCTGATGACGCAATGGCTGAAAGGCGAGAGTCAGGCGGATGATTTTCTTATCAAAGATGAATGCGAACTGCGGGAAACCGATGATGAAGGGGCCATTATCCGTTGCCGACGCCAGGATTTAAGCAGTAAAGAAATTCAAATTCACCTGGATGCGGGCAAGGAAGTGACCAAACTGGCTATCAACTGGAAAGATCAGCTGGATTGCATCCTGCAGGATGATCTCGCCATTAAGCGTTTAAAATTTGCCGATGAAATCCTCGAACAGGCAGCCGACGAAGGCGCTGAAGATCCGGCCAGTCGATTTGATGCCGATTTCAATTTAATGAGCGGCGAACTGGCGCGCTTTATTCCCCGCTTGATAGAAGTGCTGGGTGGTGAATAACCTGGCCTGATGAATGCGCACAAGGCTGACATTGTTTACTTCGTGACTTGCAGCAGCTTCACACTCAATCTATCCTCTGGCGTAACATCCTCCGGGAAAATTAACATTTTACGTAACGTCTCAATAAGTCCGTGCAAGATCCCCTCCCCCTGTCAGGGGGAGGGTTAGGGTGGGGGTTAAGTGCTTGATTATAGACACTAGCCCCATCCTGGCCTTTCCCCCTGTCAGGGGGAAGGCACTTAAACTGCACGGACTTATTGAGCAGTGACCATTTTAGCGAAATTCTAAAATATCTTATGCCCGTCATTCTGGAAATTAAAAATCTGATCAAACATTTTGACCAGGTAAAGGCCGTCAATGATATCAGTCTGAGTATTGAGCAGGGGATCTGTCTGGGATTTCTCGGCCCCAACGGAGCAGGCAAAACAACCACGATCGAGATGATAGAGGGTATTACAACCCCGGATAGCGGTGAGATTTTATACAAGGGCAGATCCATTGATCAGAATTTTAAACATGAAGCAGGTATTATGTTTCAGCATACGGCCCTGCAGGAATTTATCAGTGTCAGGGAAACCCTGCAGCTTTTTTCGCAGTTTTACGCCAGCACTCTGCCGATCGAAGAAATAATAGCCAGCTGCAACCTGGCAGAATTTCTCGATCAAAGCACCCATAAATTATCAGGCGGTCAGCGGCAGCGCGTATTATTGGCGATTGCCCTGATCAATGATCCTGACATTTTATTTCTTGATGAACCGACCACCGGGCTGGACCCGCAGGCCAGGCATAATTTCTGGGAACTTATCAGCCGCATAAAGCAGCGGGGCAAAACCATTATTCTCACCACCCATTATATGGATGAAGCCTACGCCCTCTCCGATGATATCGCCATTATCGATCGTGGACAGCTGATCGAACGGGGTACACCCGATACGTTGCTGAAAAAATATTTTGATGAAGTTATTATGCAATTACCCACCGACGCCTTTTCTCAACCCCTACAGGAGATACCCTTGCCCGAGACTGACAGCCTGTGGGTCACCGGTGAGCAGATTGAAATTACCACTCACCAGGTTGAACAGACCATCAAACGGCTGCTTGAACATAAAGTCTCATTAAACAATCTCAGAATAAGAGACAGAACGCTGGAAGATCTGTTTCTGGAACTCACCGGCAAGGCCCTGCGTCAATGAATTTTACCCATCTTAAAGCCCTGTTTCATGCCCGAAATCTGGAATTTTTTCGTGATCGCGCAGCCCTGTCATGGAATATCCTCCTGCCGGTCTTTATTCTGGCAGGATTTGCCTTTGCTTTTTCAGGCGACCCGGCCCCTCAGTATAAGGTCGCTGTCTATTTTGAAACCAGTCAGAACAAGACCGCCGGCATGCAGCACTTGCAGCAGCATTATCAACAAAAACAGGGCTTTTTCTCGCTTAAATATATTCAGTTTGTCACTGTAGATGATTTACCCGCAAGCATTGAAAAGATCAAACAGCATCAGTTCGACATGCTGATGCAACCGGACAGGCAATACTACTGGATCAACCAGGAGTCACCTTCAGGTTACCTGCTTGAACACCTGCTGCACAGCTCTATGCTGCAAGCAACGCTGGACTGGAACAAACAAACCGTCAGCGGTAACCCCATCCGTTATATTGACTGGCTGATCCCCGGCGTGCTGGGCATGAATATGATGTTCAGCGCCCTGTTCGGCGTCGGTTATGTGGTCGTGCGCTACCGCAAAAATGGTGTTCTGAAAAGGCTCAAGGCGACACCCCTGACTCCGCTGGAGTTTTTAACTGCGCAGATACTGTCACGACTCTGGCTGATCATGCTGGTCACCTGTGTGATCTTTATCGGTGCCAAATTTTTTATCAACTTCACCATGAATGGCTCTTACCTGAACCTGTTCCTGGTGTTCATGCTGGGCACGTTCAGTATTATCAGTTTAAGCCTGATCATCGCCTCCAGACTGACCAGCGAAGAATTCGCCAGCGGACTGCTGAACCTGCTCAGCTGGCCCATGATGTTTCTGTCCGGCGTATGGTTCTCACTCGATGGCCTGCATCCGGCCATGAAAACCATAGCAGCCCTGTTCCCCCTGACGCATGTTATCAATGCCTCGCGCGCCATTATGATCGACGGTGCAGGTTTGCTTGATATCGCAACGCCGATACTCACCCTGTTGCTGATGAGTATAGTTTTTCTATTGATCGGCGCCCGCTGGTTTAAGTGGGAATAGAATCAAAGGGGTCAGAGTAAATGATTTAACCATTAAATCATCTACTCTGACCCCTTTGATAAGAATAAAACAAAAAGCTATAAACTCAATAACTTATAAGCAGACCTTAGTAATTTTTTGCTCAAACAAAAAACTGTTAAATTTCATGCTGTCACTTCTTGGCTTAATTAAAGATTTAGTGGTTTTATGCATAAACTTATATATTCTCAAAATGTCGGGATATTTTACACTTCACATAGTTTTATTTTTTAACTAATTGTTTTTTATGGTATATGTATATGGCACAAATTATGCTTAAGTTTATATACTTAATAATATTTTAGTTTTACGACTCAAAAACCTTAGATTACAAATTTCATCATGTCGACTGGAAATATTATCTTGGATTTCGAGTTAATTAATATTCATTTGGAGAAAATATAATGAATAAGTACTCAAAAATCGTTTTTACTTTTTACTTTTTACTTTTATCAAATTTAGTTTTTGTAAATGTACACGCTTCAACCGTTGATATTTCTTTTAGCCGCATCACGAGTAATAATGCTGAGAATATTGCAGCTCAGCTCTCTGCCCAAGCATTGGATCAGTCCTCGGCTGATTCGGTTTGGGGTCAGACCATTGCTAGCGATGAAGTCCTGTTTACTTTTAATAACAACGTAGGCATTACTTCGAATGTACATGAGATATACTTTGACGATGGAACATTTTTAAGTCAAACCAGTCTTATAAATAGCCTTGGAGGGTTTACAAATTATACGGGAGGCACGCCGACCCCAGGTAACTTACCCGGAGCAAATAATATTAATCCAGCATTTGATGCTACTGCATCTTTCGGGGCTGACACTAGCGGTAATCCATCTAATGGCCTCAACGCATCTGAAGATTACTTAGGTATTGTAATTAAGTTACTGCCAAACTTGGGTTTTTCAGATGTACAAAATGCGCTTTCTAATGGTGACTTACGATTGGGACTTCATATTGGTAGTATAGGCAGTGCAGGTGGTAGTGATAGTTTTGTAAGCAATCCAGTTAACCCTGTGCCTCTACCTGCTGCAGTCTGGTTATTGGGTACAGCTTTATTAGGTTTAGTTGGCTTCAAGCGAAAGCAAGCTCATCTAGCTTAATTACCTTCACAAATCAAAGGGGTCAGAGTAAATAATTCAATCAACATGATTGAATTATTTACTCTGACCCCTTTGATTTTGCTTGTTAAAGTGGCTCTGCTGGAGATCGATAATGCGCTTAGTATTTTACCTCATGGGGTTTTTTATTGCTAAATTCAAAATGCGACTCTACGATGTTTTCCATTGATGAGCCATCGGAATAATACAGTGAAGATAAGCCGGTTCTTAGATGAACAATATCAATATAATCCACACCCTCGGCATAGTAATGCAAAGGTATTCTTGGATCGCCGCCTTCACGAAGATAATTGCCGTACACAACGACACTTTCTCTTTCACAGCCGATCTCTGTTCCGTAGATATTTGAATTGGGGGTAATGTATATTTCGTAGACCTCACAGAAATCTTCATAACTGATGTAATAAGGTCCAAAATCGTCAGCCAGAACAATATTACTGCTCAGGAAAATGTTCATCAAAATAAAAGTGCTGGTAAATCTTGTTTTCATCGTTAATTCCTTCATATCTTGCAGTTCATGTTTGCGGCGAATCGTAACATGTATGAAATTAACAAAAGAGAACTGTTTCACATAAATGCCTAAAACGAGAACAGGTTCACACCAATCACACAGGTCAAAGTAATCGATTTTTGCACTGTAAAATATCCTGACAATCTGTAAAGACTATCTATTCTCATTTTTGGTTACAGGCCACCCAGTGAGAACCAGACTCTGTAATCAATCACTTTGTCTCCTTTGATAAAAAAAATAAAATAATCCACAAAACAGACTACCCGTAATGATGCCAGCCATATTGACTATAAAATCATGCCACTGAGTCGTTCTTTCAAGTGCAAAAAATTGCAACAGCTCTGTAAAACAGGCAAACATCGCAAGCAAAATAATACTCTTAATAGAGCATCCTTTTTTTACCCACATCACCGTTAAAGTCAGCAAAGCAAAACTGATAAAATGCCCTATCGCAGCAATAGATTCTTCACCTGAAAACCAGCTATAGCCCTCAAAGTTTGTGATCAGTTGCTGTTTGTATTCCTGTGGCATTAGCATCAGCAGTAACACGACCACACCAACTGAAAAGATGACCCAATATTGTTTTTGTTGCACCCATGGCCAGATACACCACAGCAGCCATAATAACCAGAGCCCCATCATGCCATAAGCCAGTAATTGCACAGGTTCATTTTTGACCACCTGCATCAGAGATACGTTGTCAATCCACATTTTCCCGCTTGCATTGTGGAGTGAAATAGAGAAACGGAGCTCTGTCACCTCTTCAGGCAGTCTGAGCAGCAGCTGATACTCTTTTTGAGAATGCGTTCCATGCAGGAGGACCAGCGAGTGTTTTAAATCCCACCTCCAGGGCCCACTCTTCTCGCGGGTCACCACATAAACTCTGGCCTTTTCCCAGGCCTTCTCTCCAGCGATAACATTTTGAGTTGCCAGCTTTGCTTTTGCCCGTATTATTTTCCCTGCGGGTGCCTGCATAGGCTGAAAAACAGCGCAATAGCAGCCAGTTTTACTGTACAGTTCGAGCCTGTTTTGTTGTACACTAAAACAGGTCTCTATACACTGGGCATCCTTCTTAGTCCAGGACTCAAGGCCATGCTCAAAATCTGCATTTGCCAGTAATTCTTCTCCCTTTTCAATAAAAAGTTCAGCTTTTTGATAAAACACAACCGACGCAATAACAAGGAAAATCAAAGGGGTCAGAGTAAATGATTTAACCATTAAATCATTTACTCTGACCCCTTTGATTCTCTGACCCCTTTGATTTGTATCGCTTTGATTTCCTGTCCCCTCCTCGCGATAAAGGTGAAGCTCGCCGCCCTGTCTGTCGCTCAATTTGTTTTCTAAAACCATCATCACCCAACACCCAGGCTTTATTTATGGTATCACGAATATTCATTAATATCTGATCAGGGATCTGCGCCTGAAATAATGCTCGATAAGCGATTTGCCTTTCTTTGGCCGTCTTACCTAATGATTGATAACAGGCATGAGGCGTGATCAGTTTTATCTCCTTTCCTAAACCATTCATCTGATAACTGGACCAGGGATACTCTGCGGGATCCTTTACCATTGCAGCCCTGACAGGATTTAGCTCAATATATCGACTGACGATTAAAAAGTATTTTTCACTGTCTACAAGGGTTGATTTATAGCGCCCTTCCCACAAGGTGCCGCTTCGACCATGGGTCTGGTTAACATAGCGGACATAATACCGCCCCAGAGACTGGATCAAGTGGCTCACGCCATCCGACTCTCCAGGTGTTAATAACAAATGCACGTGATTCGTCATTAAAATATAGCTGTGCACCTGAACCTTGTATTTTCGGCTGTATTCCTTGAGCTTGTCTAAATAAACCACATAATCACTATCGCTAAAGAAACACACCTGACGATTATTGCCCCTCTGGATAATATGCTGAGGAATATCTGGTACATTCAAACGAGGTAATCGCGCCATGAGAGAATCCTTTATACAAGCTTTCCTGCAGTTTATAGCATCCGGGCAACAGAATCAATGACTCTGACCCCATTGATGGAGAAAGTAATTGACGTGAGACAAAAATGCCAGAGCAAATGAATTACTCTGGCATTGACTTTAATGACTAGTGCTAATTATCTACAGCACTATGAACTATCTGATTAAACCGTATCTTTTTTAAATTTCTTGAATCCAAAAACACCCAGCAGGGCTGATCCAAATAACAGGAATGGAGCTGGAATAGGGGTTGCCCCAACAATGACATCATTAGCACAAGCATTCATATAAGAAATAGCATAATTTTGGCCTATTTTTATATTTAAATCATTTAACTCAACATATTTAAGTGACAGAGTTTTGTCAGTGACGTTGATTGCTCTACCATTGCTCAAAGCATCTTGCTTAATAGCAACAGGATGTAGTTCTCTATAGCTTGAGATCCCAAGGTTAGTAAGCTCATTGGACATGATATAATCATCGCTTGTAACATCATAGAGAGTATAGTTAAAGGCACTAGAGCTACCGTCATAAACTCCCTGGATAAAATAATCCCACCCGTTTGTTCCTGTACCATCCTTATTTATAAACAGCCCATCACGGATCCCACTAAAATTTCCAAATAGAGTGGCATCAGGTATTTCTGTATTAAAAAATAATTTTATTCTTCTTAGTTCTGTAGCAGCATTATTTGTAGTAATTGCCATAGAAGTTATTTGTGGACTACCGATAACATCGGTCACATCGTCCACAGTATTATTTCCATAATTTGCCCAGTGGATTGTAGTATCAGCATAGGTCGTTGTAATATTAGCAGAAGCATTTGTAAATGCGGCCAGCGAGAGCAAAACAGCTCCGAATAAAATTGTATTTTTCATTTCAGTTTCCTTTCACATAAATAAACCATAAAAATCCCTAAAAGCAGCTGTCAATATGAAAAACAACATAGGAACAAATTTGTACAAAAGATATTTCTTCATGAGTAACTATTAACATCTTAAATACTTTATAAGCATTATTTATGCCATAATAATTTATGACTATATTTCAATAACATATACAAACATTCCTCCGTTTTTTTGTGCTACTGTAAAAAAAATAGACAAAATAAATGTATAAGATCTGAATTTGACAACAGTTGGCAAATTATGAAAAGATAGATCCCAGGATCGTTATTGATCTACGGCCGCATTACCTCTGTAAAACAATCTATGGTTCATTCCTTATCCTCCAAATTATTGCCCCGATGGAAGCGCTTTATCTTCTCATTCATTGGCATTGTACTGAGTCTCATATTCAGTCTCACGGCAGCAGAACTCGTCCTTCGCTATCAACGTCAGTATATTGAACATAGTGATCAGTTGGAATCTGGCATGATGCTTTATGACAGGCAGTTGGGCTGGCGCCTAACGCCTGGTTGGCAAGATACCCATCATCATTATGATTTTGATACAAGCTATCATGTAATCAAAGGGGTCAGAGTAAATGATTTAACCATTAAATCATTTACTCTGACCCCTTTGATTCTCTGACCCCTTTGATTTGTATCGCTTTGATTTCCTGTCCCCTCCTCGCGATAAAGGTGAAGCTCGCCGCCCTGTCTGTCGCTCAATTTGTTTTCTAAAACCATCATCACCCAACACCCAGGCTTTATTTATGGTATCACGAATATTCATTAATATCTGATCAGGGATCTGCGCCTGAAATAATGCTCGATAAGCGATTTGCCTTTCTTTGGCCGTCTTACCTAATGATTGATAACAGGCATGAGGCGTGATCAGTTTTATCTCCTTTCCTAAACCATTCATCTGATAACTGGACCAGGGATACTCTGCGGGATCCTTTACCATTGCAGCCCTGACAGGATTTAGCTCAATATATCGACTGACGATTAAAAAGTATTTTTCACTGTCTACAAGGGTTGATTTATAGCGCCCTTCCCACAAGGTGCCGCTTCGACCATGGGTCTGGTTAACATAGCGGACATAATACCGCCCCAGAGACTGGATCAAGTGGCTCACGCCATCCGACTCTCCAGGTGTTAATAACAAATGCACGTGATTCGTCATTAAAATATAGCTGTGCACCTGAACCTTGTATTTTCGGCTGTATTCCTTGAGCTTGTCTAAATAAACCACATAATCACTATCGCTAAAGAAACACACCTGACGATTATTGCCCCTCTGGATAATATGCTGAGGAATATCTGGTACATTCAAACGAGGTAATCGCGCCATGAGAGAATCCTTTATACAAGCTTTCCTGCAGTTTATAGCATCCGGGCAACAGAATCAATGACTCTGACCCCATTGATATTCATTTTAAATTTGCGTCAGAAAATTTTACACATCACATAGGAGCTGGAAATAGGTTCAAGGTATGTTATTGAAAATACAGCAGAATAAATATTGGCGTATTATATGCATATAATATGATTAAAAAATGTTTTTATCTTAAATTACTTGTTAATGAAGGTAAAATAGACAAATGAATTCTGTTTATTTTCTTTAATATTGTTTTTTAAGTTTGCAGTAAGTATTTTTAATAATAGAATTATTTGTTAATTTTGCGAGGTAGCATTAAAATGAAAAAGACACTAATAATTGCTGTAGTGTTATCATCCCTGGCAGTAACCACTGCTTACGCTGATGTTGAAGTCACTTATTTAGATGATGTTATTCACTGGGATGGTTACCCAGATACGGTAACTCCTGCTCACAACCTAGATGATGTAGTTGGCTTACCAGACATTCTTAGTATGGATGTTCACACTAGTGGAACATCACTTACTAAAGTTGATATAAATTATGGCACTAGCCTTAATACATTGAGTGGTTTTTTTGATAGTTTATTTATTAACCTCAATGGAACTCAAACAGAAGGCTTTGAATATTATATCAAAAGTACTTTAGATACAGGTATACTACCTGATACCTACACACTATATAATGTGAGTGGTTTGACTAGCAGTGACTACACTCTTACCAATGATACTTATAGTAACGTTAGCTCAGTGCGGGCTGATCACCCCAATAGTTATACTGATACTGCTCTTGCTTCTGCTTTGAGTTATGATGTTACATCTTATGTAACTGTTCCTTCTAGTATTACCGCTGGAACAGCAATAGAGTATGATTTTGCTGCTATGGCTTCAGCAATTGGCGCTATTGATAACTTTACTATTAATGGCGGCTATGCGATATCCTACATGAACTCCTGTGCCAATGATGTCATTGTCGGTGCAACCCCCATTCCAGCACCCTTCCTGCTGTTTGGCTCTGCCTTGTTTAGTATTCTTGGATTCAGGAAATTAAAAAGTTAAGTGCTTAATTAAGTGCTTTAGTCAAAGGGGCCAGATTAAATGTTTTCTGGCCCCTTTATTTACTCAACTCCAAGCAGGTGATTAAACGAACAATTTAATTAAAAATCTATTGGCATCAGGCAGCTGTATCAGGATTGATTTTAACTGCTCGTAATACAGGTTATAAATAGTATTTAATCGATCCCAGCATCTAGTTGGTTTTATCTAGAAACGAGGCTTTTCCACGGTCATACGCACAGCAATAAGATCGAGTATATTCATCATCTCAGTTTTGGATTCACCCACAGATAAGCCGCCAATGGCATAACCGTCAAAACTAATCTCTGTTAACTCCTTGCCTGATTGAACCAGGTTTAACTCAACGTCTACTGAGACGCTTTCATACGGTGCATCAACACAGGCTTTCCTGGTATTTCACAACAGCCCGCATATTATGAAAAGATGAAATGGAGATTTTCTTCGATCTACTGCTATTAGCACTGTAAAATTATCTATGGTTCATTCCTTATCCTCCAAATTATTGCCCCGATGGAAGCGCTTTATCTTCTCATTCATTGGCATTGTACTGAGTCTCATATTCAGTCTGACAGCAGCCGAACTCGTTCTTCGCTATCAACGTCAGTATATTGAACATAGTGATCAGTTGGAATCTGGCATGATGCTTTACGACAGACAGTTGGGCTGGCGTCTGACACCCGGTTGGCAAGGCACCCATCACCATTATGATTTTGATACCAGCTATCAGATCAATAATTTGGGTTTTCGAGAAGAACCTGAACATCTGAGTCATCGGAAAGATGATTTAAAGCATTATGCCATTGTTGGCGACAGCTTTACATTCGGTACAGGTGTTAATAATGCTGACACATTCACCCAACACCTGAATACATTGGGAAACGACACATTACTTTTTACCAATTATGGTATACCAGGGTATAGTACCGATCAGGAATATCTTCTATTCAAGCGTGACATCAGACCGCTCCTGCCGGATCATCTTATTGTTATTGTCTATCTGGCGAATGATTTATTTGACAACGAACTGGCCTATCCTCTACAAGCAGACAATGGAAAACCCTTTTTCATGCTTGACGCTGATGGCCAGTTAGAGAGGAAAAACAGTCCGGTTCCTATGCAAAGCAAAGCTGCTGCGGCCAGACAAAAGAACCTGCAAAACATCGTGGTGGGAAATCTGAACTTTGAAAGTTCTTTTCTGAAAAAAACACTGGGGCAAATGGAACTCTTTCGCCGACTGGGACTGTTTCAGAATCAACCAAAGATCCCCATGGAATACTTTGAAACACGTTTTGATGATACGCTGCAACTTTTTTATGCGCTGGTATCTGCGATAGAGTCCAGTACAAAAGAAATGAAGGCCGACCTGAGTATTGTCCTGCTGCCTGGTCGCTCTGCCATTGTGCGCCCCGATAGTGTATCCGCCCAATATCAGGCATTTCTTGGCAAGCAGATCATACATCAATTCAAACAGCATTCCGGGATTCAGGTCATTGATTTACTTGCCCCATTGAGCAAGATTTATAATGAAAACAAAACTGAGCTCTATTTTCCTAACGAAGGCCACCTGACCCCTGTAGGGCATAAAACAGTGGCCAACGAAATATTTAACAAAATATCAAAGCATGGGCGTTAAAAAGAAATTCTAAAACTATTCCGGAATGGTTCAACAGGTCCAAGATACTGAAATTCTTTTAATACAAAAATTTAACACTATTTTATGTAACTTCTCAATAAGTCCGTGCAAGATCCCCTCCCCCTATCCTGTCCTTCCCCCTGGAAGGGGGAAGGAACTTAAACGGCATGGACTTATTAAGAAGTTACTATTTTAGAATTATTCTGATGGTATCCTGTCAGAAAAATTCCACCTGGATTTTACAATCTGCTCCATAGCTGATCCATCAGAGTAATAAAGCTTTGAGTTACCTGTTCTAATACTGATAACATCGGTAAAGACCCCATCTTCGTCACTAAAATGAAGATATATTTTTGATCTTGCACCTTTATCTTCATAATTTCCTGTGATCACTGCACTTTCTCTTTCACAGCCAATCTCTCGTCCATAAATATTCATTTCACTTGTTAAGTAAATTTCATAAACTTCACAGAAGTCATCATAACTGATGTAATAGGGTCCGAATTCTTCAGCCTGGGCGATATTAATGCAAAGAAGAGCGCTTATGGTAGTGAATATACCGGGGAAATTCCTTTTCATCTTCAAGTCCTTTTTTGTTACAAATTTAACGATGATTAATCGTAGCATTTAAGGACTTTTCAACAGAGTAACTGTTTCACATAACATCATAATTAAAAAAACAAATCAATACATATGATTTAACTAGTGACACGTTTCTCATTTTGGGCATCAATCTCACGAGTTAGAATTTTTATCCAATCCATTGCACCATTATATTCAATTAAATCTAAATGATCTTTATCAAATGCATATGTATCAATTTCACCATCAATAAGACTTTCCCATTGTTTTAAATATAATTGCTGTGTTTCCCAATTTCTTTCATAAACAAGAACGGTTTTATTGACACTCTTTAATGGAGAATCTACGTGATACATAGGAAATGCACGCAAATAAATATTGGTAATGTAATTACTGCGCAGCCATAGAGGAATTTTTTTACCTGGTATGAGGTAGACTTTCAAAACCAATCTTTTTATATAGCGCCATCCTTGGGAAGGAAACTTTCTGAACAACCGTAATAAAAAAGAGAAAGTACCACGAATGTTTAATTGTCTATATTGTAGTTTTAAACCATAACTACTGATATTGCTGGATGTACTAGACTTCCCAGGAGGTGAAGGGCTTAATAAAAACAATAGCTCAACATGTTTACCTTGTTCTCTTAACCGCCTTGCAACCTCAAAAGCAATCAATCCCCCTGCTGAATACCCACCCAGTAAATAAGGACCGTCAGGTTTTATTTTCTGAATAATATCAAGGTATAAACTGCCCATTCCAAATATATCAGTATGTTTAGCAGGTTTCCCATCACTCATCGTCTGGTGATTTAAAAAGTAAAAAGGCTGATCAGCTTTAAGATTCTTATAAATGAGAGGAACAACCTTGCCGCCAAATAACCAGAATAATGGCTGCTGTTGACCCTGAATTCTGATGGGTGTTATGAGTTTTTCAAAATAATTGCTTTTCTTTGCTATATATTTGTTTAAAAAGAGAGCCTGACCAATGACTGTTGGATGTTTAAATACTTCCTCAATTGGTATTCGTTTATTAAACAGCTCTTCAACACGTGCGACCAACTGCACGGCCAGCAAAGAATCCCCGCCCTGTTCAAAAAAATTATCATGAATACCGACGCGTTTCAGATTCAGCACTTCAGCCCATAAACCAGCCAGGATCTCTTCTACCGGTGAACGCGGCGCCACGTAGTCTCCAATGTGCTCAAGCTCAGATTGTTCCGGTGCCGGCAAAGCATTTCGGTCAACCTTGCCATTGGGGGTCAAGGGGAATTGCTTCAGGGCCACAAAGGCAGACGGCAGCATATAATCCGGTAAATGCTGTTTAAGGAAGGCCCTCAGTTCGCACGTGTCAGGAAGATCTGCCTCTGCCGTCACATAGGCCGCCAGGCGTTTATGGCCCGGGCTGTCTTCACGCAGGACCACCACAGCGTTGTGAATAGCAGCATGCTGCATTAACGCCGCTTCTATTTCCCCCAGCTCAATACGATAGCCCCGCAGTTTCACCTGCTGGTCTAAACGCCCCAGAAATTCGATATTACCGTCAGGTAGATAGCGGACCTTATCCCCGGTTTTATACAGGCGTGCATCCGGCTCATCACTGAAAGGATTGGGAATGAATTTTTCTGCCGTCAGCTCAGGGCGGTTCAGATAACCCCGGGCCAAACCATCACCGCCAATGTAAAGCTCCCCCGGCACGCCCGCCGGGACCAGCTGCAGGGCCTTGTCCAGAATATAGGCTGCGTATTGGCTATCGGTTTGCCTATGGGGATGGAGGTGTAGTACTTCTCATCGAGTAATTTGGGTATGGCATAACAGCAGGTAAAGGTGGTGCTTTCCGTCGGCCCATAGCCATTAATGAGCTGACTGTCCGGCAGGCATGCCTGAGCCTGTCGGATGTGCTGGACAGACAGGGCTTCGCCGCCGGTCAGAATTTGTCTCACCGGGGCCAGCAGCGTTGGTCTTTGTTCAATCAGGGTATTAAATAACGAGGCCGTTAACCACAGGATACTGATCTGATAGTTCTCTATGTAACGCTGCAGCGTGTCTAAATCCGGAATACGATCCGGGTAGATAATGCAGTGTGCCCCGTGCAGTAAGGCGCCCCACAGCTCAAAGGTGGAAGCATCAAAAGACACAGGGGCCAGGAGTAAAAAATGCTGTTGCTCATCAAAGCGCGCATAATCGGTATTGAGCACCAGCCGGCTGATATTGTAATGACAGATCTCGACCCCTTTGGGGGTCCCCGTTGAGCCCGAGGTATACATCACATAGGCACGGCTATCTGATAAAACTAAACTGCTGAGGTTTTCAGGACTGCAGGCTTCAAGTTCAGGCTCCAGTGTATCCAGGCAGAGCACCTGGGCAGCGGTAAAGCTGAGAGCATGCTTTGATGATGACAGGCTGAGTATTAATGACAGTTCGGCATCCTCTGCCATAAAGCGCAGGCGTTCCTGCGGATAGCTCAGATCCAGTGGGACATAAGCTCCGCCTGCCTTGAGTATGGCCAGCAAGCTTACCACCAGGTCCAGTGACCGCTCCATGGCAATTCCAACCAGAGTATCGTTTACAATACCGCGTTGCCTTAGATAATGGGCCAGCTGGTTGGCACGCTCATTTAATTGCCGGTACGTCAGTGACTGCTTTTTAAACACCAACGCCACGGCCTCCGGCGTGCGCGCCGCCTGAGCCTCAAACAACTGGTGGACACACTGCTCACGGGGGTAGTCTGCATCCGTGTCATTCCATTCTATCAGTAGCTGTTGTCGTTCAACTGGCGTGAGCAGGGGCAGCGCTGCAATCGTAGTTTGACTATCCGCAACAATACTCCCCAGTAATGTGCGATAAGACCCTGCCAGTCGTTGTATCGTGTCCCGTTTAAATAAATCGCTGGCATATTCTATATCGCCTACAATACCTTCTGTGGTTGCCTCCAGTGAAATCGACAGGTCAAACATTGCGCTTTCAGGGGCCACCTGCAGACTCTCGGCAGTCAGGTTCAGGAGATTCAAGCTGTCTTGCGGTGTATTTTGCAGCACCAGCATCACCTGAAACAGTGGGTGTCGGCCCATATCTCGCTGCGGCTGCAGCTCCGCCACCAGTTTCTCAAACGGGATATCCTGATGAGCATAAGCGCCTAGACACACGTTCTGTACTGTTTTCAGCAGCTGCTGAAACGTGAGCTTGCCGGACACTTGAGTGCGCATCACCAGTGTGTTCACAAAAAAACCAATCAGGTCCTCAATCTGTGTATAATGGCGCCCCGCAATGGCACCCCCAACCGCAATATCACCCTGACCGCTGTAACGATGTAATAAGACCTGCAGGACCGCCAGCAGCGTCATATACAGGGTTACCCCCTGTTGTTGGCTGAATGCTTTCAGTGAGCAGCTGAGTTCAGCCGACAAAACCAGCGGCACCCGACTGCCTCGATGGCTCTGTTGGGCCGGACGCGGGTAGTCTATAGGCAGGTCCAGCACACCTACTCCATCCAGTTGTTTTTTCCAGTAGGCCAGCTGCTTCTCCAGCAGCTCCCCCTGCAGCAGCTCTCGCTGCCAGAGTGAAAAATCCGCGTACTGTAGCGGCAGTTCGGCCAGAGGACATGCCTGGTCTTGCGAAAAAGCTGCGTATAAGGCGCTTAATTCCTGACTGAGTATACTCAGGGACCAGCCATCCACCACGATATGATGAAAGGTGATCAGCAGGATATGCTCCTCTGCCGCCAGTTTTATCAGTACGGCGCGCAGCAACGGCCCCTGTTCAAGATCGAAGGGATTTTCTGCCTCTCGCTTCATGACTCGTTGTGCCTCAGCTTCCCGGTCAGTTTCTGACAGTGACTGCAGGTCCATCAAAGGACAGTCAATCGACAAAGCAGGCAGGATCACCTGGAGCAGGTGGCCCCCCTGCTCCGCAAAACAGGTCCGCAGGACTTCGTGACGCTTGACGACAGCATTGAGGCTCTGCTGCAAAGCCAGGCCATCCAGGGTGCCCTGCAGGCGTTTCGCCCAGGGCACATTGTAGGTGCTGCCCGGTCCCATTAACTGGTTCAGAAACCATAGACGCTGCTGGGCAAAGGATGCGATCACCGGCTGTTCACGTGACACTCGCTGTATGGGGCTTAAAGCGATCGCAGTTTCCTGTTTTAAGAGCGCATCCACTTGCTCTGCCAGCTCGGCTATCGTGGGCTGTTCAAACATAACATGCACGGGCAGTTCCACATTAAACTGATTGCACATACGTACCATCAGCTGCACCACCAGCAAGGAATCCCCGCCCTGTTCAAAAAAGTTATCATGAATACCCACCCGTTCCAGATTCAGCAATTCGGCCCATAATCCGGCCAGCATCTCTTCTACCGGTGAACGCGGCGCCACGTAGTCTCCAATGTGCTCAAGCTCAGATTGTTCCGGTGCCGGCAAAGCATTTCGGTCAACCTTGCCATTGGGGGTCAAGGGGAATTGCTTCAGGGCCACAAAGGCAGACGGCAGCATATAATCCGGTAAATGCTTGTTTAAGGAAGGCCCTCAGTTCGCACGTGTCAGGAAGATCTGCCTCTGCCGTCACATAGGCCGCCAGGCGTTTATGGCCCGGGCTGTCTTCACGCAGGACCACCACAGCGTTGTGAATAGCAGCATGCTGCATTAACGCCGCTTCTATTTCCCCCAGCTCAATACGATAGCCCCGCAGTTTCACCTGCTGGTCTAAACGCCCCAGAAACTCGATATTACCGTCAGGTAGATAGCGGACCTTATCCCCGGTTTTATACAGGCGTGCATCCGGCTCATCACTGAAAGGATTGGGGATGAATTTTTCTGCCGTCAACTCAGGGCGGTTCAGATACCCCCGGGCCAGTCCGTCGCCGCCAATGTACAGCTCCCCCGGCACTCCCACCGGGACCGGCTGCAGCTGTTCGTCCAGAATATAGGTCTGCGTATTGGCTATCGGTTTGCCGATAGGGATGGATGTCATGTGCTCATCGAGAGCATTGGGTATGGCATAACAGCAGGCAAAGGTCGTGCTTTCCGTCGGCCCATAGCCATTAATGAGCTGACTGTCCGGCAGGCATGCCTGAGCCTCGCGGATATGCTGGACAGACAGGGCTTCACCTCCCGTCAGAATTTGTGCCACCGGGGCCAGCAGCGTCGGTCTTTGTTCAATCAGGGTATTAAATAACGAGGCCGTTAACCACAGGATACTGATCTGATAGTCCTGTATGTAACGCTGCAGCGTGTCTAAATCCGGAATACGATCCGGGTAGATAATGCAGTGTGCCCCGTGCAGTAAGGCGCCCCAGAGTTCAAAGGTGGAAGCATCAAAAGACACAGGGGCCAGGAGTAAAAAATGCTGTTGCTCATCAAAGCGCGCATAATCGGTATTGAGCACCAGCCGGCTGATATTGTAATGACAGATCTCGACCCCTTTGGGGGTCCCCGTTGAGCCCGAGGTATACATCACATAGGCACGGCTATCTGATAAAACTAAACTGCTGAGGTTTTCAGGACTGCAGGCTTCAAGTTCAGGCTCCAGTGTATCCAGGCAGAGCACCTGGGCAGCGGTAAAGCTGAGAGCATGCTTTGATGATGACAGGCTGAGTATTAATGACAGTTCGGCATCCTCTGCCATAAAGCGCAGGCGTTCCTGCGGATAGCTCAGATCCAGTGGGACATAAGCTCCGCCTGCCTTGAGTATGGCCAGCAAGCTCACTACCAGCTCCAGCGACCGCTCCATGCCAATACCCACCAGGGTATCCGGCATCACACCGCAATCCCGAAGGTAACGGGCCAATTGATTAGCCCGTTCATTTAACTGCCGGTAGGTCAGCGACTGGCCTTCAAAGACCACCGCCGCTGCATCCGGCGTGCGGGCTGCCTGGGATTCGAACAGCTGATGGATACACTGGTCTCGAGGATAGTCTGCTGCCGTATGATTCCATTCAAATACAATTTGCTGGAATTCTTTACTTGAGAGTGATTTATTTTGCTTCACAGGTTGGGTAAGTTCAGAAACACTCATGCATATTTTTCGATCTAATGATTCATAATCTGTAACTACTCAGCGAATTTAAGATTTTCACTGAGTGCTAGATAATCGTTATTAAAAGGTGTCCATTTAGCACAAGAACCTGTGATGTATCATTTCGGGATTTGATGCTAATATGAGCGAAATGATGTATTACAGGGTCTTGTGCGATGCCTCAATACTATGGCCACTATTTCCGAACAGCTATTTAGATATTAGACATACGCTGAGTAGTTATCATAATCTATGAATCATTTATGTTTTAAAAGTCTCTTGATTGCAGATTGATGCCAAAGTTTGTGAGTTCAAAGATTATATATTTGTATACTCTTTAATATCAGCAATATCAAAACCGGCTTTACTCAGGATGGCGCTCCTTAATTTTGCTGCATCATCAGGAATTGCTTTCTGGCTTAACTGATACAGACTCACCTGCCGGTCTTTAAGTACCTGCATAATTGCCTGAGGAGAAATGGTTTTAGCATTATTAGCAAAACCGTACACAAGAGCCAGATCACAAATAGTATTAATGATGCGTGGGATCCCCCTGCTATGATAATAAATAATGGCATATGCAACAGGTTCAAATAAATTTTTCTCAGTTCCGGCTACTTTTAAACGATGTTTGATATAATCAACGGTTTCCTTATATTTGAGCGCCGGTATATGAAACTCCAGTGATATTCGCTGAGAAAACTGCATCAATTCAGGCCTCATCAGGGTATCTTTTAATTCTGGCTGGCCGATCAGGATCAATTGCCATAACAAATGATCGCCCATATTGATGTTAGACAGCAACCGCAACTCCTCAAGCGTCTCTACAGACATATTTTGTGCTTCATCGACAATCAGCACAACACGACGATTTTTAGCAGATTCGCTGGCAATAAAATCAACCAGAATTTCATAGTCTGCGGCTTTGTTTCCCCTGGACTCCAGATCATAGGCCCGTAGAATCCAGTTCAATAAATCACCAAAATTTTTATGCGTATTGGTGATCACGCCAATACTTAAGTTGTCCTGTACATCTTCCAGTACTTTACGCACCAGGGTTGTTTTCCCTGATCCGATTTCGCCTGTAATTAAAGAAATCCCTGTTTCATCATAGAGGCTGAATTCAAGCAGGGATAAGGCAATAGCATGCTTTTTAGTGTTATAGAGAAAATCCGGATTCGGTACCAGAGAGAACGGTTTACATGTCAGATGATAATATTCTTGGTACATTGATAACAACTTGTTTGATTGAAGGCTTTAGGCTAAATTCTATAAGCGTAATAGATTTGGGCTGTTATTCGCTCCTGCTTCATTAATGATAATCACCAGGAAATAATTAATAATAGGACGATTGTTTTAGTATACCTTTATTCAACACCACCCCTAACAAATCAGTTTTACCCAGCAGTCGTTGAGCAGACGTCAGTTCACTGCGAGTATTACGCCCGTTTTCAACCACCATCAGCGCACAGTCAAAATTTTCTAAAAGAGACAAGGCATCATCACTCGCTAACAATGGCGGCAGATCAAAAATAATAATTCTGGACTCATAGCGGGATTTCAGCTCTGCAATCAAAGTGTGCATTTTTTTTGATGAAACAATTTCAGAAGAGTTATGATAAGAGTCCCTTCCAGCCATGATAACCAGTCGTTCAATGCCGGGATTAACCATGACTGAAGCTAAAGGTGCATTGTTCACCAGATAATCATCAACCCCTGTTTCCGGCTTAAAACCAAAATACCAGCCAATTTTGGGACGCTTGAGATCGAGATCAACCAGTAAAACCGTCTGATTGGTTTCCATAGCCATGGAGATGGCCAGATTGACAGCAACCAGGGACTTACCCACTTCTTCCGTTGCTCCGGTAACTGCCAGCGTTTTGTAATTTTTTTTACGCATAGCCAATAACACCTGAGTTCGAAGCATTTTGAACACATCAGCGACGGCATTATTTTTTTTTGTCGCCAAAACTCGTTTTGTAACCAGTTCATTCTCTGAAACAGGGATCACTTTTGTTGTCTGATAAGTGAATTGGTCTATATGAGCGTCAGTATCAATAACCGCATCTGAACGTACAAATTCAGCTTTTAAATTTTTTTTTGCCGGTTTGACTGCATGAGTTTGCCGGCTTTTGGCTTTATTTAAAGCCTTTTGGATGGCTTCCATATCATGTTTCCTGTATTAAAATGTACTTAAACGACTCAATAGTGTATACCACAGCAGATCCAGCTTCATGTAAAAAAAGTGAATCCCCGCAAGCATTAACACAAACAACAGGCATAAAACCAGCAAAGTAATCAGAATTTTTTTCTTTTTTAAGCGGATATCATCATCAATTTCAATATAAGGTACAGTCACTAAAGGAAAATCACCAAAAATACTTTGTACTTCATTTTCGCCTCTGACCGCAGGGTTAAGCATTTCAACCAGAAACACCATGCCAAACCCTAAAGCAAAAGCAATTCCGGCTACCCCACCGAGCAGCTTTTTACGATCAGGCTTGTTAGGTTCCTCAGGATAAAGCGGTGGTTCAAGCAGGGTAAAACGTTCGCCCTTTTTTTCCTCTTCCAGATTCTGTGCTATGCGTGATTCCAGTTCCTTGTTTTTAATCTCCCGGTATTTTTCAAGCATGTTTTCATAGTCGCGATTCAGTTCTTTATAGGCTTTCTCAACCTCCGGGGCTTTTAAAATACGTTGTTCTGTTTCCTTTAACTCATTTTCGAGGTCATTTTGCCTGAGTTGAGTTTGTTCTAATTCAGCTTTGGCTTCATATAATTGGGCTCTTGCCTGGACAGATTGATCATTTGCCTGGCGTTTTACCGAAGCCGGTTTGGAACCTCCTGACTGCTCCAGTCTCTTGATTTGGGCTTTAAGCTTTTTAACCGATGGATGACCATCGGTATAAGTGGACTGTAGACTGGCCAGCTCTTCTTTTAACACATCCAGTTCTGTCATTGCTCCCGATACCGAAGAACTGCCAGAGTACAATCTTAATTCAGATTGCAAGAAAGTTATTTTGCTTTTTAACGCTGTAATTTTACTGATATTGGAATGGTATTCATTTTCCAGACGTTCCATCTTGTTCATGTTTAATTCAAGATATTCTGGCAGAGATTCACTGTTTCGGGACTTGAATTCGGAAAGCAGACTTTCCATGTTAATCATTTTTTCCTTTATTCTTTCTGACTCACTCAACAGAAATTCAGTCGTTTCAGATGCTCTTTGCGTTCTGGTTTTTACATTTTCGGCTAAAAACAGAGTGACCAGTTTATTAGTGACTTCCTGGGCGGTTTTCGCATTTTTATCTGAAAAAGACAGTGTGAATGCAATGGTCACTTTGGCCCTTCCCTGATTGGCAGTCAGACGTTGAATTTCAACATTGTCCCTGAACAGGTCTGTAATCGCGGAAACAGACAGGTCTCGTTTTTCATCCTCATATAAATTAAAGTTTTTAATGATCTCCAGGCTCTGAGAGGTCGTCAGCACCTTTTGTTTAATCACCTCTATGCGTTCATCTGCAAAGGTAGTAATCGTTGAACGTATATAATCCTGAGGTATCTGCTGACTTTCTATTAAAATTTTTGCTGTTGACTGGTATTTTATCGGCAGCAGGAATACCACGAGGGTACCAATGACAGCGATTAAAATCAGGGTGACAAGAAAATAATATTTTCGCCTGAAAAAAATATTAACATAATCACCCATGGTTTTATGATATTGATTGTCTTCTTCTTCCATTAAACTGCTTGTCCTGAAATGATGGTTCGTGCTATTTTGCTATTGCCAACGATAACTGATAAAAAATCCCACACTATTGGAATCTGCATTATCCAGTTCGTTTTTTCGATATTGATAATTATAGAAAATATTACTACTGATTTTCTCACTCAATTCCCAATTGTAGGCAACCCTTAAACCTCTGTAGTAGATGGTTTCATCATCAATAGCAAGATTGTTTTTTGAACGCCGCCAATAGAGAGAACCTGTTACAGACCGCCTTTCAGACAGTAAATGAGTGTATGCGAACCCGGTACGCTCAACCAGCCTTAAATCGCCATTGTTGCTGGGCTCTTCGTTTCTGGAGGCATCAATAGAAAAGCGATTATTATAGCCCTCATAACGCAAAGCCAGTTCGTACAGGCTAGTATTGCTCTTACTATTATCTAAACCCACAAAATTTCTATACGCCGTTTGTGTTTGCCCCTGACTGGTTTTACCGCCAAAGAACCATTTTTCATTGATCTGATAATCTATCCCTGCAACCAAACCGACAAAGAGATTGTTATCAATGGGTGTATTATCCTCTGGTGTATAACGAAAACTGTATATACCGCCATTAACCGATAATAGTGGGTTAACCTGGTAATATAACAAACTGCTCAGAGAATAATTATCATAGTCTACCTGTGTGTCTCTATTATATTCGGCATGTTCAAGGCTCGTCTGAGTCTGAACATAGAACCGTTCACTAAGAGAATGTGACCATAACAGGTTAAGAAAAGCGGTATTTTTTCGATAATCATCTTCAGGGCGAATTATTAGGGTATCATCCTGGATTTGCCCTGCACGGGAACCATCACTGGAATAATAAGCTGAAGCCTGGAAAACGTTACGTTCTCCTAAATAACCAAAATCATATGCAAGCCTATAGCGGGTATTATTACTCTGGCTGTTGTCTAAATAGAGAAACTGGGTGACATCAAAAGCGGCCCGGTTTTTAATGTGCTCAAGATTATGCTCAAGCTGAAAACTGGCTCGAAGTTCCTGTTCATAATCCGAAGTTTTGTCAGGGCTGAAATAAAGATTGTCAAAATAGGTTGTTCTAGATGATAAATCAGCATAATACAGGGTTTCTGCGGCACTCACAGAATGCGCAGAGAACAAAAAGGACAAACCACAGACAATACCTGCAAATAGAAAGAGTTTTTTAATCAGTCTATTACGGAACAACAATCGTATCACCTGCATTTAAAAGAATATCGCCATTTTGGCTGAGTTTTTTATAATTAAACTCAAGCTGTTCCTGAGTGTCCGCTTTTATAACAATAATATCATCCTTATCCGCAAAGGGAGTAAAGCCGCCAGCCAGACTCAATGCCTGAACCACGCCCATTTTGCCTGCCATCTGATAAACACCGGGGGCGTTAACCTGGCCCATGATATAGACTCTATAGCCTAACGGATTGATAACAGAGACTGTCACGACGGGTGCTGCAATGACTTTTTCCAGTTTAGCGGCAATAATTTTTTCGACTTCTTCAGGGGTTTTGCCTGCAACATTAATGTGCCCCGCTAATGGAAAGGAAATCGTACCATCGGGTAATACCGTCACCCCTTGACGCAGAGCCGCTTCTTCCCAGACTGTAATGCCAATTTGATCCCCTGGGTTAAGGGTATAATTTTGAGCAGCGGCACTCAAAGAGATGAGCATCAACATACTCACAACAAAAATTAAAAATCTACTCATTATTTACTCCTTTGAGCGTAAGCTATTTTGATTCTGATGCATCTGGTTAAATACTAAGAAAACAATCCTCTGGTAACTCCTGATATTTGAAAAATGTCTGCAATTAAGTTACCAACACATCCGGGTACACTGAAGATCAAGGCAAAGAATAATTCTATAACAATTCCCATTTTCGCAAATATAGGGAAGCTTAGCAATTTTTAGCTCATTATTAATAAATCTCAAATAATAAAAATATGCCATTGTTTTTATTCATTTTTATTTACTTTACTGTCCTCCATGCGCCCTGGTCTGGTAAGACTTACCTGACTTTGTAAATATCTCCCTAAGCTGAAAGGCAGTATATACAAAGCAAATATAAACTTATAAAAATAAATAACCTTTGATGGTCATCACAAATCAATGAAGTATTTTAGAATTATGGCTTTTAATTTAGTATCTTAGTTATAGGAAACTCTCACATCTACTGCGTAAATATACAATCAGGTACAATACGATGAAACATAGTCACTTATTAATAAAGTCCAACAACCACAAAAAAAGTAAAACAGTATCTGGTTTATTTTCCAGTAGATTTTTTATAATTTGTTTGACGTTTTTTCTAGTAATGCTAAACCTAAGTTATGCAGAAAAACCCTCAAAGAGAGATTTGATCGACCAGAATGAATACAATGCGAATTCTGGTAATACAGCAAAATTTATACATGCTGAACGTGAAAGCAGGATAAAACCATCAAATACTCAAGTAGATGAAACACCAGTAGCCCTAGAGTCTACTGTTACTGTAGAAGAAACACCGGTAACTCCAGAGTCTACTGCTACTGTAGAAGAAACACCGATAACTCCAGAGTCTACAGCTACAGTAGATAATACTTCAACTACTGAAAGCACTGTAAACGAACAACCTGCTTCATCATTATCAGCTTGTTCACCTTTATCTGAAGGAAAAACTGCTAGCTGTTTTAAAGCCAGCTCTTTAACACAGTTTGGTATTACATGGACATTTGATCAGGAGTATCAAGTAGGCACTTTTGCAAATGGTGATTATTGGGTACTCGGGCCAGTTAAAATAACTAAAATCACCCCTCAATCGATTTCTGGAGACAGAATTATGAATGGCTCCATGATTAATCCTTTTGGTATAAACCAAGGTTATGATAGTGCAATGTATGGCATTTATGCCAGAGAAGGCAATTATGACGACAAGCTTAATGTTGCTTTGAATGTTTCAGGAACAAACTCTTTAATAATAGAACCTGGCAATTCCCTTGTTTCTACTATAAGTATAGGTACAGCTGAAAATAGACCTCAGTTAGAAACAGCCAGCATTTTGACAGTTTTAAAATCTGTACCTATTCCAGGTAGCTTTCGCCCTCCATACACAGGTACAGATAAAACAATTCGCTATAATAAGAATGAGCTTGATTACAGCAAATTGAGAACATTACCTCTTATTGATACAGCTCAAAATCCTGACATCCTGGCCAATAATTTTGAGAAGCCATGGATTGACCATGTTCCAAGCTGGACAGGGCGTTATATCCATCCTAAACAGAATATGCCAGATTATGGAAGAGAAATTGCTAACTTAATTGGATATGCCGGCCTTTCTTTAATGTTAGACTATTCAGCACAAGAAAAAGAAAAATTACTAATTAGGTTAGTACAATTTGGTATCGACACATATGGGTTAGCTAAAATGGGGTTAACTTGGCCAGATCTCGGAGGACATATGCATGGTCGTAAGTTACCAGTTTTATTGGCAGGTGTGGTTCTGAACAATCAAGACATGATAAATATGGCTAATGGTGAAAATAATTTAATTTTTCAAGAAGATTTGCAGACATGGTTTATAACTGAAAATGATGTTGGCAGAGAAGTGACACAATATGATAACAAATTAAGGGAAAGCTATTTGCCCGAAGATGTAGGAATGCCTGAATGGGGAGAACAACATACAACATGGGAAAATAGAGATGATCGCCGATGGGAAGCCGCCTATCGTAACAACGTGGGCTCATCAATATTAGGCCATATCTTAACAGCCCGGTTATTAGGAGCTGAAACATTATGGAACTGGCCTTCCCTTTTTTCTTACAGTGACAGATTTTGGGAAATCGAAAAATCACATACAATTGGCCCAAATATAATACTTCCATTTACCAGAGAAATGTGGATAAAGTATTCTGCTTGTGCCAAATATCAGTGTAAATAAGTCAAATAACTTCTAACTTTTTTTAATTGCAACTAATGATTTTGTCAACAGAAACATTTTTTCTGTGGACAATTCCGCATCATAAAACAACTCCTTAAACATTTTACTATCAAGTAATCTAGCACTTTCTACTACTTGCATTGCTGCACTAATAGAATCTCTTCGTTTCCAGTTTCCGATATTAAATCTCATTATTAGAGACACTCTCATTGGCTTAGGTAACCAATGAAAAAAAGGGGTCATAGAGTGTGGTTCAATTGGAAACCAATAGTTTGGTGTTTGTATGTAATAATTTTTTGCAAGTCTTCGCACCTCATTAGAAAACTGCACCATCCTGCTCCAGTCCCCTACATGTTCAATAACTGAATTTGAATGAACTATATCAAAAGAATTATCATCATAACCAAAAAGATTACACCCATCACCTTCGATATATTTAAATCTTTCCTCATCAGACGGTATGTTAGCGCCAGGAATATTCAGTAAATAGATAACGACATTGTATTTTTCAAAAGTCTCTTCAGGTAAAATATTCCAATAGTACCTTGTCCCGCCAATATCAAGGATTGTTACTTTGTCATTCTTTTGATGTATATCACGAATTAAAGACACAAACTTTTTTATTCTTTTAGTTCTCAACTTAAATCCAATTGAGTTAGGATCATTATAATTAACAAGTTTATCCAATATTGACATAATATGTAATTCGCCTTAATAATTTAGAAGCCTTAAATAACAGAAAAATGTATAAGTAGTGCCCGGAAGAAAACCCTATTTAAAAAATTAGGGTAGCTCACCTTAGCAAAAAATTTCTTTTTTTTATAAACCGTCTTTCATCATAGTGATATTCAATTTACAGGATAAATTTTCTTGAAAGTTTTACCCAACAATCTAAGTATAAGCCTATGTTTATCTTTTAGATTCAAAACTAATACTTGATTTTGATTAATTGCCAGTAAATGTATTCAGTAATGGAACCCAAATTTCAGACAACCGTTTAAGTGTATTCTACTTGTTTATTTCATGCTGCTTACCGCAACATGTTTTCTCCAAAATAAGCTTGGTCAGGTGTTTTCCTAACGTCTGATGTTTACGTTTAGAGTTGTAAAACTTCAATTAGTGACCAATACCTGAGCGTGCTTCAGCTATAGAGTTAGGGTGTAGTTCCTTTTAAACGACGAAATTCATTACCCAAAATTGTTAACCTCCAAAAAATTATAATTTCTTTGCTTTGATCTTTTCTTATGAAATTTCCAATAAGTTTTAAAGTCATTGCTGGATTTTAGAGAGCGTAATTTCAATATTGCTTCTGCACCCTTTAAGCTCCAACGAGCACCCGTGATATCAAGCCGATCATTAATAAGGTGACGACATGCACCTTCAATGATACCACTGGCAATAGGATAGCCTGCTTGTAATGCTTCGCCATATTGCAATTTTTCTTTATTTTTTAGCAAGTAGTCGGCACATTTATCGATATTTTCCCTGTCAGTTATTTTTAGTTTTGTTGCACTGATTCGAATGCCTTTTGCTACCTGAGAACAGTGGCCATTAAGGATGTTAACTGACTTTTCAGCTATCCATTTTTCAACCGCTTCATCACCTTTTTCAAAAAAACACCAGGCAGCTTTCCAAAGGTATTCCAGAACATGAATGAAGTCCATGACGATGGTTGCTTTGATTGTCAATCGCTTCATTACTTTTTTGATGAGTCTGATTTGATGAGGAAGGCCATCAATTAAAACAACCCACTGTCTTTTTCTCTCTGGATCTCTTTGCTGTGCTTCAAGAAAAGCTTCTTCAATAACGGCTTCTGCTTCACGCTCCACACTGGCCCAAACCCGCTTGTTTCTTATCGGAATGCGAAACGGTAATACCTTATCGTCTTCTTCTGATGTCTTCATAATCGACTCACCCGTACGAATATGGGGCTGTACCGTATAAACAGCAGCCACTTGTGCCACACGTTTTCTATCTTTTTTCTCTCCCTGACTGAGGCGGCTTTTAAGTTTCCTATTCTTCTGTGCTGCTTTCTTTGTACATTCTCTGAGGCTGTCAGGACGCATTACAATACCTTCTCCTCGTGGAGCCTACTTTTGGTACCATCAAAGGTCAAAATTAATAAATCCGATGTATCCTCTGGTTTAATAAAACGTTTTTTCTGGTAAAAAGCTTCAAAATCATGAGCAACATCCCTGACAATATTCAGGCTTTGCCTTTTAGGGGCATGACCTCCTGTTGTTTCCTTAACTGTTTCAACAACATCATCAAAAGAGCCTCTAACAGCCTCATTTGAGACTCTGTACCTGATTCCATCACTATAGCTATCATCTGATAAATTGAGATCAGCATCCACTGGATACAAACTGGTTTTATTGAGCTGGCTGTACCCCTTTCTGGTCACTGTCACGCGACCAAACAAACTATTCAGCATCCGTGTTGTTCCTGAGCGAACATGATTTAATTTATCTCCTGATGCTGAATTAATGCTGCCTTTATTTTCTTCATTGTTAGCTTTTAAATCCAGCCAACCTTGCAATAGTCGTCTTAAGAGCTCTTGACCATCCTTATTGATAAATCTTTCAATATCACCATGTTCACTCTTTGCATAACGGTTAAAGGGGGTTTCTACCTAAAGTTGCTGGTTCCAGTCCTGTAACAAATAGGAAAATCGGGTTTCTGGTAACTGCATTCGAGTATCCAGTGGCACAAACTCGACTTTCTGACCTTCCCGGGATCCATATACTGCACGTTTTATACTATACAATCCGAAGATAGAGCGGTACATAGGGTTTGCTGCTTAGGTAGTCGTTTGACTGTTTTGCCACAAGTCAATTGTATTTGTTCGCCCATATATATCTCCATCACCTTGCAAAACAATAAACTTGCCAAGAGCCTGCTCACCCATCTTTAATAATTTATCCCAAATCCCTTGTTCTACTGTATGAATAGCCGTTCCTTGTTGTGCTTGCTCCAAAATGTAATCAGCCAGTTTTTTACTTTCATCTATTATGGTTTTATTGTGCGATAATTTTCTAAGTCGGTTATCTTTTCCATTAAAGGTTCCTTTTGTTCAGTTTTATTTCTTTTTCGATAAAAAAACTATAACTGATGGAACCTTTTTTTACTATTAGGGTTTGATTTATCTTGTAATTTCAAATAATTATGGGCGCGCTCTGCCGGTCACACCCGTTTCGATTCCATCATGCTGCTTAGTACCAGTCAGCACCCATTGAGGCGTAACCAATCCTGTCAGCAAGCCAAATGAGCAAATACTAAGGAGCTTATGGCGGCGTCTATGAATTAAAGGCACACAACTCACTTCCAATAGCCCTGCTTCTGTGAGCATTTGTATACTCGTTTTTTTTGTAAAAAAACGTAGATGTGTTGAATCCAAAATCCCTGCATCTCTATAGTTCCAATCACCACTAAATATCAGGGGAAAACTTACTCGGTAACAACGCACATTAGGCAATGAAACTATAATCTTCCCACCAGGTTTGAGCAATCCCAACAATCGCTTTAGTTGCTCCCAAGGATCCTTCAAGTGCTCAAGAATGTCACCACAAATAATATAATCAAATGATTTTTCAATAAACCAAGGCTCATGAAGAGTCAATTTTTCCACGTCGCCACAAACAACATGATCAAGTTTTTTTTCAGCAGTTGCTGCAACTTCTGGAATCAGCTCAATACCCACAACTTCAGATGCACAGCCATTATTTTTTAGAGCCATACCCGTTGCACCTTCAGCACAGCCAACCTCTAATACTCGATGTTTCCCAAGGGGTATTACTTCAATAAGTTCAGTTCGAACATACTGATAATAGTTTTCATTTTCTGTGTTCATATCTTTTCATTCACCTTTATCAAAATGCTCAAGAAAAGATGAAATATTATTTGATAATAATTCATCTCCTCTTTCCACAACATCTTTATGATCCCAGTCCCACCAACTTATTTTTTGCAAACGCTCAATTGTTTCAGTATCAAACCGGTATTTTATTAATCGAGCAGGGTTTCCACCCACTATTGCATAAGGTGGGATATCATGTATAACAGTAGAATTTGCACCAACAACCGAACCATTTCCAATCTTAACACCCGATAATATTGTAGATCCATAGCCAAGCCAAACATCATTACCGATCTCAATATCGCCTTTCGTAACAGGGTGACCTACACAGTGACTTAATTGACTAAAAAATACAGACAATGGACAAGTTGTCACCCAATCTATACGATGCCCTCCTCCCAAAATAATGGTAACACCCTTGGCTATTGAGCAGTACTTTCCTATTTTTAATTGAGATTTATCTTTCCATCGCAGCACTTCTGGCTCACCATAGGTAAACTCTCCTATTTTATAGTCTTTATATCGTTTATCTTGTGCCATAAATTTAGGTGCTGAATACTCAGCTAGTTTTTTTAACAAATCATTTTTCAATCGGCTTGCAAAATATCTCAATTTATTCTCCTAAATTCTTTTAAAAAAATATTAGACAGTGATGCTCTTTCTTTAGATGAAAAACCAAAATTCCATGCTAGCAATACATTTAGCAAGATCAAAATGAACAATAAAATACTCTTTAATATTATTCCCTCAGCAAAGGTAACCCCAAAGAGTATAGATATAGCTATAGCTAATTTACCAATAAAAATCATGGATAATTTACCTGTACCGCGAACTGCTTTTGAACTCAAGATAAACATAGCGACAGTATCAACTAAAACCCTTGCCGTCCAAACCATCGCCGCACCATTAATACCTAATACATCAAGCGCATACCAAAGTGCCGCTATATAGAGTGGGGACTCAAATAAAAAAAGTTTGGTAATTAAATCAGGGCGACCTGCACTTTGAATCATGATCATAGGCATTCTAGCCACACAATTAAGAAAAACCCCTATCGACAACCATTGCATTACAGTGGTACTGTTTTCTGCAAACTCATGTCCAAGCCAAATAGTAATGCCCTCAAATGCGTATAAGTTAATTATTAGAAAAACAGGGAACATCAGATGAAAAATTATAATAACTCCCTTACTAAAAAAATATACAGCTTTATCCCTATCAGAATTTATTAGTGTAGATAATGCTGGAAATAGAACGCCTATCAATCCCATCGGGATCATCCATAACTTTGTAATCATTTCATATGGAGTAACATAATAAGCAACAGCCGTCATAGTAAGCACAGATCCGATAAGGAAACGATCTAGATATACCATCAATGGGCCAATTATATTGCTTAAAGTTAACCATCCACCGAAATTGAGGAGTGGACCAATTTGTTTTTTGTCAAAAACTTTATTTTCTTTTATAGAGGGTACAGTTCTAATGCAATAATAGTAATAAGCATATAAACCAAGCAATCGACCGAAAAAAAGAACGACTATAATTACACTCAGAGAATTTGAAAAAGGAATAACGACTAGCGGTCCAAGAAATGTTAGCAAACCAAGTGGGATACGTATACTGTTTATAATTTTAAACTTCTGGTATGCCTCAAGCATACCGCGAAACCCTGTTGTAGCAACAACAATAGGGATCGAAAGACTCATGAGATAAAAACTCGAAAGTGACTCTGACTGAAGATATTGATCTATATTCAACCAGACAAAAACCATGCGCTCAGCAATTAAACACACAATTAACGAACCAATCACACTTAAAAATAACATCATAGACATAGCTGTCCAGAATAATGAAGGAATCGATTCCTGGTCCTTTTTATCCCGTCCTAAGCGTTCTGCTATGAGTTTAGTCAAAGCCCGCCCTAAACCGAAATCAAATATACTGAAATATCCGATCACCATCCAAATAATGGTCAACACTCCAAATCGTTCTATTCCTAGGCCATTAATCAAAAAGGGCATACTTAATAAACCTACAAAGAGAGGCAGAACAAGTCCAAGAGAATTCCAGAGAGTATTCTTGGCCAGTAATGAGGCTTTTGTAAATTCTGAATTACTTAAGTTTCCCATATTACTCATTATTTGTTCTATTATTTACTAAAGTTACGGGGTTCATTTTGAACCATACTTATCACTTAACATACTTATACTTTATTACCCATTACTTTCAGCCATCTTAAGGAGCTTGATTGGCATTGATGGGGCTCGCACAGCCACAAATGCAAATCGTCGCGACATATCCTTTAACTGGAATCGTCGGTTAAATCGATAACAAAACTTAAAGATAGCTTGGTGAAGGTTGTGGCTTTATCGCATGGTAGGTACCCCAGATATCATTTTTTTAACATTGCCTAAGCGGTTCTGCACTATCATAGTGTTTACCCACGTGAACTCTATCTTTAGTGACACTTTGAAATCCTTCGCCTGTCACAATGCTATGGTGTAGGCAAACTACCACTTTCACGACGGCAAAACTGGGTGAACAGACCACCGGCTTCCGATTACGGCTAAAAGCCGGATTGATCGGTCATTCGGTGGATCGCTATATCACTCTGAAATTGTCTGGCTCAGGTAGCGTCTGGTTCTTTATATATTCCTTCCACACTTCATCGATTACCTTTCCGCTCGTAGCTTCACAATATCCCTTCGCCAATAAATGTTGGCCTCAGTATCTTTTGCGTAACTACTTATTACTCAGATAACAATTTATGAGAACTCTTTCTCTTTATATATTACATTGCTTTTAATACTTATCAATATGCACTTGATCTCGATTTATTGATTCTGCATAGATTGTCATTTCTTTACTTTGTGCTATTTCTCTCATAAGCTCTCGACATCGATTGCCTACTTCTCCTCCCGGTACCTCATATCTGTATTTTGTGGTCCATACCAGATGGTATTTAGTCGACCCTGAAAAAAGATAATATTCCTAATTCAAAAGATTATTGTACAATATTAATTCTGATTTTATTGTTCATGATCAAATTGTTATCTGTCATTACAAAAATATGATCTCAGTTTGAATCAAAAACAAGCGATAATACAGCACAAATAACAGGCACAAAAAAGCAATGATCCATTGCTTTAGGTTCCATGCAGTAGCTGCCATGAGCACATTAATTTCATCGCCAATGACTCCTTTAAGGAAGTTTCGACTTAATCGGTAGTCTGACTTCAAGTGACCAATAATGGGTTCAATCGCTGCACGACGTTTGCATTGCTTGCGTTTCTTGTCTCGCTGATATCGGTTATCTCTTTTCAATGGCTTTTTCGGCAAGACAATTTTTGTCTCATTAAATTGAGTTTTTCCTCGGTAGCCTCTATCGCAAACTGCATTATTGACTAACTTTCCACGTGAGGCTTCAATATGATTGAGAACTTCTGGTAAAGTATGGTTGTCATGAATGTTTTTCTCATGACTGACAACACCCACAATAATATTACTTTTTGCTGTAGTTGCTATGGATACTTTATTGCCGTATTCATATTGCTTGTGATCTTTGCCTTTACCAATGCAATAAACCTGTTGCTCATGCAAGGAATAAATTTTATTTTTATCCTTGGGCTGTTGTGCTAATACTCGTTCATAAAATAAAAAGTCTTTCTGATAACGATCAAATAAAAGGTAACTTGGTAATCTTCGTCTTAGCTCTCGGATTTGTTTATGAGCAATTGTCCTTAATCGTGTTAATGCTTTTTTAGCTTTGCCTCTTTTTTTAACATGGCGAAAATGACGGATTGCAAGCCGACAATTCTTTACTTCTTTCACATAGGTTCTACGTTGTTGAATGCTATGTTCCTTTGCTAAATTGTTCACTCGCTTGATGATCTTAATGGCCAGTTTTGCATCAGTTGGATAAGTGATATTCTTTTCCTGAACTGTTGTATCAATATTTACGTTAGGCTCAAGTGCTGTTTTATCATGTAAGCCAATGCTCATCTGAAATATCTTTTCCATTCCCTCTTTGCCGATACGTTTTCTGAATTTGACCAGTTCAGTACTATGGCAAGGCTCAGATAAGCTAAAGTTAGTTTGACCACAAAATGCCTGGTAATAAGGATTTTGTTTCCACTGGCGAACCAGAGTCTCATCACTCAGGTTTTCCAGCTGTTTCAGCAGTAATAATCCGACCATTAGTCTTATAGGCTTTGCTGGTGCGCCTAATCCTGAGTAGTGGACTTTAAAGGCTTGCTCAAAATCATCCCAGGGAATGATTGAAGCTAACTTTAATAAGGGCTCTGCTTCATCCAACTGATTAAGGATGTCATCACCAAAAAAGCTAAGTTGTTGTTCTTTGCCTGCTGTTGAATACATTTTTTTCACCAAATCGACCAGAAAAGCTGTGCTTATTATAACATTTCTGGTCGATCTGGTCACTCAAAAACAGGATTAATTCCTTATATTACAAATAGATAATGTATTTTTCAGGGCTGACTATTTATAATCCCAGACCATGTGACTGCCTTTCTTATAAACTCCCATAAATTGAGCATAACAAAATGTCCGTTCATCAGTCGCCTAAAGGCAAGGAATTTACTGATCCCCTATGGGGTCTCTAAAATTTTCTAAATAGTCGACCCTGAAAAAAGATAATATTCCTAATTCAAAAGATTATTGTACAATATTAATTCTGATTTTATTGTTCATGATCAAATTGTTATCTGTCATTACAAAAATATGATCTCAGTTTGAATCAAAAACAAGCGATAATACAGCACAAATAACAGGCACAAAAAAGCAATGATCCATTGCTTTAGGTTCCATGCAGTAGCTGCCATGAGCACATTAATTTCATCGCCAATGACTCCTTTAAGGAAGTTTCGACTTAATCGGTAGTCTGACTTCAAGTGACCAATAATGGGTTCAATCGCTGCACGACGTTTGCATTGCTTGCGTTTCTTGTCTCGCTGATATCGGTTATCTCTTTTCAATGGCTTTTTCGGCAAGACAATTTTTGTCTCATTAAATTGAGTTTTTCCTCGGTAGCCTCTATCGCAAACTGCATTATTGACTAACTTTCCACGTGAGGCTTCAATATGATTGAGAACTTCTGGTAAAGTATGGTTGTCATGAATGTTTTTCTCATGACTGACAACACCCACAATAATATTACTTTTTGCTGTAGTTGCTATGGATACTTTATTGCCGTATTCATATTGCTTGTGATCTTTGCCTTTACCAATGCAATAAACCTGTTGCTCATGCAAGGAATAAATTTTATTTTTATCCTTGGGCTGTTGTGCTAATACTCGTTCATAAAATAAAAAGTCTTTCTGATAACGATCAAATAAAAGGTAACTTGGTAATCTTCGTCTTAGCTCTCGGATTTGTTTATGAGCAATTGTCCTTAATCGTGTTAATGCTTTTTTAGCTTTGCCTCTTTTTTTAACATGGCGAAAATGACGGATTGCAAGCCGACAATTCTTTACTTCTTTCACATAGGTTCTACGTTGTTGAATGCTATGTTCCTTTGCTAAATTGTTCACTCGCTTGATGATCTTAATGGCCAGTTTTGCATCAGTTGGATAAGTGATATTCTTTTCCTGAACTGTTGTATCAATATTTACGTTAGGCTCAAGTGCTGTTTTATCATGTAAGCCAATGCTCATCTGAAATATCTTTTCCATTCCCTCTTTGCCGATACGTTTTCTGAATTTGACCAGTTCAGTACTATGGCAAGGCTCAGATAAGCTAAAGTTAGTTTGACCACAAAATGCCTGGTAATAAGGATTTTGTTTCCACTGGCGAACCAGAGTCTCATCACTCAGGTTTTCCAGCTGTTTCAGCAGTAATAATCCGACCATTAGTCTTATAGGCTTTGCTGGTGCGCCTAATCCTGAGTAGTGGACTTTAAAGGCTTGCTCAAAATCATCCCAGGGAATGATTGAAGCGAACTTTAATAAGGGCTCTGCTTCATCCAACTGATTAAGGATGTCATCACCAAAAAAGCTAAGTTGTTGTTCTTTGCCTGCTGTTGAATACATTTTTTTCACCAAATCGACCAGAAAAGCTGTGCTTATTATAACATTTCTGGTCGATCTGGTCACTCAAAAACAGGATTAATTCCTTATATTACAAATAGATAATGTATTTTTCAGGGCTGACTAAATAGGATTAAAAAGATCATTGTGTGGGTTGTTTTTAATTTAAACTGAATGAAATAATGACAATTGAGTAGGCACGCTTGATAATTATTTTTCGACAATCTATCTTGATCTTGAATTCTACTCTTTTCAATAGTTAGCTGATAGCTTTTCAGAAAAGCAACAAAACCAAATCGTATACCCGATTAACCTGAAAGTGCGGCCACAAACACCTGAAAATTATCGTTGATTCTGGTATCTAAAGAATCACCAATGTCGGGCAAAATTTCTTCAAAAAACTCATCAATTTTCTGTCGAAAATCTTTAGCACTATGAAAGCATCGATTATTTCTCACTTTTTCGTTCATTACCTTCCATAATCGTTCTATCGGGTTTAAATTTGGGCTATAAGGGGGCAGAAAGTGTAGCTTTATGTTTAATTTCTCTGCTTCTTCTTTTACAACTGCTGATTTATGGTAAGCCGCACCATCAACTATTAAATTGATAGTGCCCATATCTATGTGTTGATCTCGTAGATTACCCATAAAATCAATAATGGATCCACCATTTACTGTTTTATATTGTGGGGTGACTGCTTCAGCCAAATGACCTAAGCGTATTGCTCCAACAATATTCAATCGTGTCCTGCTACCCGTTGTAAGAACAGGCTTGTCCATACCGGTTCTTATCCAACCTGAGCTTACTTTGGTTGCTTGAGTTGGATGAACAGCATCCATGAAAAATATGGCTTCATCATCTGCTGTGGAAGCTTTTAACTGATTATAATACTCAATCATAGGTAGGGTACTTAAGCAAAATCAGGTGCGGATAATCGAGTATTTGTTCCAGAAGACGCCGTAAATACTTCCATGTAGGCTTTTTATAGCCGTCCATGGCTATAAAAACTTCTTCCACAAACACTCAATTATCCTTAAGTACTGAGAGATCCCCACGAATTGTTACCCGACATGATCAATTGATAGAGTAAATTGATCAATTTGCTCAAAAGCCATTCGTAGCTCCTTCATATTTATCTTATAGTGTTTATCATCCACAATCTGCATGGCAATATAACCATGGGACAACACCGTTTTGTGGCGTATGGTATTAGCCTGCAAATGGTGATGATAGTTTTTATCCACGGCGACTTTTCCTATGCACCACAACAAAAACTGTGTCAGTGTCGCAATCAAGAGCAAGTTATTATACCGTAGTGTTGATTTTGAACGAGCCAGTGACAGACCAATACCATAGTGTGGATTTTTGGTATCTCTGAAACCTTCTTCAATCTGCATACGGTAACGGTATAACTGGACAACCTGTTTTGCTGTCGTGATTGAAGCCGGTAAGTGATAAGCCAGCAGCCAGGGCTGCGTTGCTTTTTGTCCATGGTACAGGCTGTTGGTATCTCTTGAGAGGGCTCCATACTTGTTTCTTCGATGGGTATCTTTGATTCTTCCCCGATAGATGACCGCCTGGCAAGGCAAACAGCTCGACTTGCTGTAAAGCATTTTCCCCAGCTTCTTTGGTCGGGCAGTCGCCTGCTCCATGATGCGCCCGCAACCCTGAAAAGTCTGCCCATCTAATGATAACTGGACATTGCCACGCACACGACCTATCCAATACCATCCCTTGCTTTCGATGGTTTTAAACCAGGGGGTTTTAAAAATCGCATCCGTTAAAATAATGGGCTGACAACCTTCTGGAAGAAGATGCTCCAACCGGTCCAGAAAAGCATTATGTACTGAAGTTTTATTCAGTTCATGCTCTTTGAAACAGCTCTCATAAATCGTCAATGAACGACCACCCATAAGGATCGCAATACGCAGTAAATAAAATTGTTCATGACCTGCAACTCCAGACCAGTCAGCAATCAGTACAGGGTGCTTTTGCTGGCCAATCAGTTGCCGGGATAAATACTGATAAATCTTTTCACGTTCAGCATGCAAATGACGGTTACCCACCAGCCTATCCATCCGTTTGATATCGTGTTTTGCCCGGGTGTTTGAATGTGATTTCAAATTTCTTCCCAATCCAGTGACTGTCAGTTGATGTTCCGTTATAGCCGATGTGACACCAGCCATTAAGGCTTTAAGTCTTATAACATGCATTTCAGGACATGCAGTGAATAACTTTTTGTGTAATAATTTAATGGCTTTCATGGCATCTCTCAAATTGGTTTGTGGAGAACAAATTTGATCATGTTTTGCCATGAAAGTCGATCAATTTTTATCTTTTCAATGAGTTATCTATTAATTTCATGGGGATAACTCAGCCTTAAGTACCTACGTATGAATACTCAATAAATTCTTGTTGTTTTTCTAAATCAACCTTATAGGGCATACTTTTAGGCTTCTTGTAACTAAAACCATTTTTATGGAGCCATTTATTGATACCTGGAACGCTATACTCAATAGACCATCTATGGTGAATATAAGTGATGAACTCTTGTTGACTGGTATACGTATGTTCAGTCAAATGAACAATAAGTTTTTTAGTTTGCAGTGAATTCAACTTGCTGATTGAACCTGCATTAGATGATTCCAACTTTTCTTCAGTCAGATAATCATCAATATAACGAGCAATACTACTTTCATGTTTACGCAATGCTTGGGCTATCTAAACTAATTGCCATCCTTCTGCTCTTAGCAGGATAGCTTTAATTCAATCACTTTCACGGCTATCCCGTGCATGTTTATGCCGCGACTCTAATTCTGTTTTTGGCTCCGCTGTTAAATTGATTTTACTCATTGCTGAAGTCTGATCTTCTCTAATGAAAAAAATCGAAAAGTTTCAAACATCATGAGTATAACGTGTTGATTTGTATATAAATAAAGAATTAACACCCGGTTCAAACCATACTCGCTCGAGGGAAATTATCCATATTTGGGGTAAACCTTTTGATAACTCTAATTGGAACTACTTAGATAAATTGAGTATGCTATTATATGAATATATGTGATAATTTATTCATCATTTATTGTGCTAAGTTTTAGATAGATTATTAGTTTTTTTCGTTAATAAATTAATATTCACAATTGTTGCTAACAACAAATACCATATCATTGATATCTGGCCAAAATATGAAACGCCTATAAAATTTGTACAGTGTATCAATAATGATACACCTAGAGCCCACGCCATAGCCAAGTGTTTTTTTTCATATTTAACAAGTCGCCATATTGAACCTATATATTTAAAAGCAATGGCGATTTGCATTATAAAAAGAATCAACACAATTGTACCACCTTTCACTGCTATTAGTATGTACTGATTTGTTATATCCCATGAGCCATGAAACCAATGTGCAGTTGAACGCATTCCAAATAATGCCCATTCACCAAAATTATGTATGGCACTATCAATTAATTTATATCTATAGTAACTTGTCGAACCACTAACAGCACTTACTCTAGAAATCAAATTCCAAACAGGGGCTTTCATAACCATATGTAGACTTAAAATTAGAAATAAAATTCCCCAACGAACCCATCTTAAAGAGTAGCGCATATAAAACATTAGCCCGCCAATGATGCCTATAAGAAGTCCAAAAACAGGAGTGCTTGATGCAACTGCAACGATGATCCAAAGAATACTAACAATTCCTAAAAGGGTTACTAAGTTGTTTTTAGATTTGTCCCAGAATCTTGCCACAAAAAGAGGTAAAAGAGCTGCCCAAAAAACTCCTGCAATAATAGGATGTGTGAATGCACCTTGACACCTCAATCTATCACCTCGGACTTGAGAATATTCAGACACGCCACCAAATATTGAAAACAGATTACGACCAGTACTATGCTCAACATAGAAAAATAATGCCACAGGTATACTCAAAACGACAAATGCATTAATAACCTCATCATTATCTTCCCACGTTCTCACTAACATTCTAAAAAGAAAATATAAACCTAATTCTTCAAAAACGGTACCAAACACACTAACCAATGAAGAGAAACCACCATAAACAAATATATTTGCAATTATTCTTCCAAAAAAATAAATAATTAATAATTTATCATATGTTTGTAGTTTAAAATCAATATATTCATATTTAAATAAAATACGTAATAAACCTAAGAAAACCATAACTCTTAACAAATTAAAGTCTAATGAGAATATCACAATCCTTTGAGCTGAGGATATAAAACAGACTATAATTACGAACGGCCATAATGCTTTATTACGAGGTAAGAAAAATAAAAGAATACCGCATATTACAAGGATAACTAAAGCTAAAGGATGAATTGTTGTTTGATTAAACCACTCTCCTTGTAATAGTGAAACTTCGTCCATATTTAAAATCCAACTACAAAATTAGGGATTAATTTTTTTTGCATCATAATAAAAACATTTATTGCGTACACACACGTAGGCATTTAAGTAAATACCGTTAAACTTCATACAAATACTTTCTCATAATGGTCGAGTAGACGGAATTTACCCAATGCATTCTTGTTATAAACAGATAATACTTTCATTGTACATTTCGCTGCACGCGGTTACTGTGTGATTTCTGCTGATATCTTGAATGTCATTAAAAGTCCTCACGCCCCTCACAGAACCTTGCTTGCGCTATCTACGCACACGGCTCCTCAACAGTTCTCTAATCTTCACATAGAAACGGGTGCATTCCTATTTACCTGGATAACTTACAGCATGTGCTTCTATAGAATTAGCCATGGGTTTCAACAAGTTCCAACGACCCGCCTTATAATGTACTGGTCAAGTCCAACCGGACACTTTCTTTAGAGAACTTTCATAGTTAATGGGTGACTGATCACCATTCGCAGTATGCAGCCTTACAAGGTTGTAATACCTCATATAGGCTGCGACATCTTTTTCCATATGATCTCGGGTTGGTTGAGCTATTTTAAATATCCAGTCATGTTTGAGGCTTCCAAAAAAACGCTCAACAACAGCATTATCCCAGCAGGTACCCACATCGCCCATACTCGCTCGTATACCATATTCTTCCAGTAGCTTTCGATATCGCTTACTGGTGTACTGTGATCCACGATCACTATGAAATACTAGCCCTACAGGTGGTTGTCTCAAGTTATAGGCCATGATCATTGCTTTGCATATCAAGTCTGTTGTCATGCGCTTACTGATGTCCCAGCCGACGATACGTCGTGAAAACAGATCCATGACAATAGCCAAATACATCCAGCCTTCGCCCGTTTTTAAATAAGTTATATCACCCGCCCATACCTGATTAGGTGCAACAGGATTGAAGTTTTGATTTAACAGATTATCGGCCACATCATCACTATGATTCTCGTTTGGTCGTTACCTTATAGGCGATACGCTGAGTGACTTTTAAATTCAGCTTTTTCATTAAGTTTCGTACTTTGTAACGACCTATCTGAAAGCCTTCTTCACGTAATTTTTTCATCATTTCACGGCTACCTAAGCTTTCACGACTCTGCTTAAATAGTGCTTTCATTCGACGATGCAGATGCAGTATATCTGCACTAATCAGCTGTCCTGGCCTGTTCTTCCAGCCGTAATAAGCTGAAGTAGCTTACCCGCATAACCCGGCATAAAACAGTCGCCGGAAAATGCACTGATTCGTCATTGATGAAATCAAACTTTACTTCATTTCTTTCGCGAAGAAGGCACTCGCCTTTTTTAATATCTCTTTCTCCATACGTAAATTCTTAATTTCTTTACGCAGTCGTTTCAGTTCTTCACGCTCATCGACTGCAACGATTTACTTCCAGCTGTGATTCTATTTGATCCTTCCAGCGATACAGCATATTACTGGCTATACCCAGTGATTTAGCCGCTTCTGGCACTGAATAACCCTGTTCTCGTACCAGTGCTACCGCTTCTTCTTTATATTCTTTAGAATATTGTTTGTATGTTCGTTTCTGTCCCATTCTGACACCTCAATAATTGATAAATATTATCTCCTATTAAAGTGTCCGGTGCTATTAGACCACTACAAACGATCTCTTATATACAAAAACGAAATATTTGAGCCAAGAGCCATAAGCTCTAATAAATATTAGGGTTATATATATTTATCTATGAATAGAACCTGTAGTTTGTTAAATGACTGATACTACAATAAGTCAAAGCATAACGATAAAAAATCGAATATTTTGTTAAACTTTCTAAGCACTTTTTTCGAAAACAAAATTTTATCCCCTGTGATTATCTATAAAACCTGATATTTCCCCAGATACTTAGCTCATAACTTGGCAATACATTCTTCAATTTGTTGCTCAACATCATCAGAAAATTTCACTTGTCTGGAAGCAGATAAGTCAGGAATAGAAATATCCCTTTTGTCAATTTGTACTTTTTTTTGTACCAAAAATTCACCCATCTGAGCAAGAAATGCACCAGGATCCTGACAAAATTTCTCATAACTAATAGATAACACTCGTCCCCTACCAATAATTTCTGCATCCGCTTCAATATTCTTATGAATAAAGTAGATCTGAGCAGCAGAACGCATAATAATATTTTCATTCTTAAAGAGATCCCACTCTTTTGGCTTAACCGAAAACCATTCATACTCATCGGTTGCAACTTGAGTATGGGCTCTAATAATTGAGCGCATATTTGATTTAATCTCGCGATGAATATGAATAAACAGACAATTTGGAAAGATTTTATCCAGCAGCCTCATATGCACACTATGCATTACATTTTTATTAATAAAAGCCCCCTTCATGACTTTGCATAGTCCATAAATTGTTTTTTGTATCACTGGTACGGGGATTCTCTCTAAATATGATTCATCCAAATAGTAACTTTCAGGAAACCAACGATTCCAAATCCATCCGCCTTCGTTAGGTGCTCCCCAACCATCAATACGTCCATATATACTAGAAAAATTTTTTTTGGGCTTGTGACGCCACGTTTTAATTAGATTTTTCCCAAGAAGAGTAATCACAACAGGTGTGATGTAAAAACGATGTGCCAAATTTGATATATACGAAAAATTATACCTACGTATCAAAAATTCATAAATTAATGTAGTACCCGATCTAGGGGGGCCAATAATAAACACAAGAGGACTTGTCGCTTTATCGGCTTTATTAAGTACCATTTTTTCAAATGGCCAGAGCCCCACCATTAATATCCATCTAGCCATTCCGACAAATATCTTTTTAATTTTTTTTGCCATATGTTACTCTTGCTGAGGTATCTACATCCTGTAGTAGGTTAAATTCAAGAATTTTTAAAATTAAGCAACCATAGTATACACGCTGTGTTGGATTTTATTTGCATTCCGACTGTATTTCGTGATGAAGGTTTGATCATATATTTAATGCACCGAGGAATAAGTCGAAAAAAATGATGTACAAATAAAATCAACTTGGAAGAAATAACACCATATAGGCCTTTATACTTTTTCCAATATAACACCTGAGATTTCTCCCGTTCTACAATAAATCTAACAGGATCATTTGAAGAGCTGGCACGCCCTACATGAATCGCTTCAGCGTTGGGAACAAAAGCAAGTTGCCACCCCAGATCACCAAACCGCTTACTCCAATCAATATCCTCACCATACATAAAAAAACGCTCATCTAGTCCTCCTACTTGTTGAAGAGCTTCACGCCTAACTGCCCAAAAAGTGCCATTTAATATTTCAACATCAGTTTTAACTTCATTACCATCTACATAATTTAAGTGAATTTCTGAAAATGGTGCGAAATCGGGAAATAACTCATTTAATCGCAGTGCTTGGGATAATAATCGACCAAACGTAGGTAAACGTTTACAAGTAGGCTGAAGATCACCATTAGAACGATATACTTTAGGGCCAGCCATTCCCACTTTAGGGTTTTTCTCTAAAAATACAAATAAGTTTTCAACACAATCTTTCTTAATAATCACATCAGAATTAACTAAAAAAAAATATCTCCCATTGCCATGAGATAAACCAATATTATTACCAATTGAAAAACCATTATTATTTTCACACTTAATAAGTTTTACATCAGGATATCCTGCCTCCACCGCTTCTTGTGAACCATCGGTTGATGCATTGTCCACAACAATAACTTCATAGTTAACACTTGTTATATTTTTTTCAATCGATGATAAACAATCGATAAGTAATTTTTTCGTATTCCAACTCACAATAACTATTGACACATCCACCATTATAATATATACCCATTTTATAATTATTGTTTCTTGATATATCCATAAATTTTTTCTATGACATAAAACGCTAATCTTGATCTATTATTAGTGTAAACATCAAAACTGCCAATATGAAATGCTTCTTCAGATCCCATCCGTGCTTTAAAAGTATGCACGTTGGGATTGTTTACTGGATCAATACCACCTAAATCATACTTAAGTAAACCTTTTCGTTTACTTAAGAGCAAAGTTTCCCACCAGACAATATAAGAAGACCAAACACTAAGCCCTTCAGTACTCGTTGCTGCTAATATCCCTTGGGCAATTTCACCTAAATTGCTAGTAATGTGGGCCGTAACCGGTGTCCCATTCAGGTAGGCTACAATCACATTCATTTTTTCCATGCTTGGCAATAATTCCTGTGCCCGAATAAAAACTTTTGGATCAAGACCGGTAAAGCCTTTGCGATCCCTGGACTCGTTATAAAGACTCTCAAGAACTTTAAATAACTCAAGTTCTGTCCCTTCACGTATTTCAAGGTTTTGCTTACTCGCCTTATTAAGGTATCTACGCCAACTCCGATGAAAAGCGTTACGCAATTCATCTTCCTGTTTATCTAGCGACAAAAGCATCGTCCTGTATGGTTCAATACTCTTAACTTTAATAAAACCTGCTTGTACTAAAATATCATTTATCAGCTTTCCCTCACAATCATTGTAAGCATTTGGAACTATTCGTAATACATCTACAGGGCCGCCTAATAAATAATCCTTAAAACACTGTAACATATCAGACGAACAGGGTACTCCATTTTTTCTGCGGACTAAAGGTCCCCATTGTACATAACCGATTTTGAATCCAATGGGTTTAATCTGCCTAACACGCACTAGACACATCAAACACACGTCATTATTATCATCTTTTACTAATACGTGTATTAACGTCTGATTGTCCATTGTTGCTCTGACTTGCTGATAGGCCCAGGTTTGATAGATACTGTAATCCGCAAACCCATTAGCCATCACCTCCCATTCTTCCTTATTGAAATCATCTACATCAACTCTATATATCATAACTACAAATTATTTACTGATTAAACATGAAGGGTTTTTATTCCTATTATCGATATTTTAGACTCATTCCATGTTTGAAATAGTTCCTTTGTTAAGACTCATTTTATATTGGATAATACTATAACTTTTTTATATGCTTCTCTTACTGTTAAAATTTCAGCTCCAGACTTCAAAGATTCATCAACTATTTTCGAAAAATATTCTGAAGTACATCCCCATGGAGAAGGATATTTTTCTATATCATGCGTATAAAATATCAACCATCCATTGACTAATTTATTTTTGTCTATTAAATTTGAGTTTTTCTTTAAGGGAATAGAGCTACTATATAATTTGTTAGCTCTTAACATGCTTAGGTCAATTATTCTGTTATTGATACCTGGAAATATGCCTCTACATGTATCATATTTCATAGACATCTTGTTTTTTAATTGTAATGAAGTTAGTCCAAATGGATATGAAAAATTAGTAAAATCATTTTGATTGAAATATTCTTTGAAATACTTTTTGTTTTTATCAACATCATTTAAATATTCTATGATATTGTTTTTTTTATATGCCAGATGGGAGTATGTATGGCAACCAATTTCATGCCCTTTTTCAATCATTTTAAAAATAATATCATTATTAAAATGCTTACCCATTTCGTCTGTGGTTTTTGAGTTCAATCCCATAGAAGTGTAATAGGTACCACGTAAAGAATTTTCTTCAAGGATTTTCCCCGCCACTTTGTATGCAGAAACTGGAAAATCATCAAAGGAGAATGAGATTATAGGTCTATCAAGTTTTATCATGCCCTTACTTGTAGATAAACTTAACCAGATGGTTTCTTTTATACGTCTTAATGGATAGTTAATCATTCGTTTAAACACAATTTTGTTTTCGTCTTTTTCACAAGATCTACATATGTATCATGGTTACTTAACTTTTCTGGATGAATCATCCTTTTCCCAAGAAAAATCATCTAATTGCTTATATTGTTTTCTGGCACGTATGCGTGAGTACAAATTAATATACAAATAAACTGGTAATTATAACCAAAAATTTGGAGATTTAAAAAATAATCTTAACATAAGCATTCTTTGATTTGTCATCAGTTGTCTTCAAATCTGGAAATAATAATTTTAGTTGATATTGTCCCAGACGACTCCTTGTTTTAATTTTAACTAATCCAGTAAGATTTTCAGGTGGTCTAACATTTGAAAACGCATTATTCACTCAAATCCTTTCATTTTCATTAAAAATTGAACGAATATATCCGTCATCTGAAATAACATCTGAGGGAAATAATTAAAGCGTTTTCGACCTTCTGAGGACAGTGCATACATTCCTGTTCCAACACCAACAAAATTATATGGTAGATTCATCCATATATTATAATAAGCCCGCACAATCCAATTTGTTAATTTTAAATCCATTTTAGTTCAGGATATGCGACTAATCCTTCCTTGTTTTTTAATGCTTTTGCCATCCTTCTGATTGAATGAATATTGATTGTAATATCAGCATCAATATAAAAACGTAAATGTGCGCTTGCTAATTTGTCGTCCGCGTTTAATGCATTAACTTTAGAAGCAATAGGGATTTCAATTACGTGTACATGTGGTTCATATTTTTAGCAAGTTGAATTGTGTTATCAGTACAGCCATTGCAGGATACAATGATTTCAAGTTCATCGTATTAACGAACCTTCAAAAGTAGATTCGATACATCTTGAAATTACATTTTCTTCATTATAAGCAGGAACTATAATTGATATATCTGCCATGGTCACAATCTATATTATTTATACATTCTAAATAAGAACTTATTTTGATAATAATTCATCAGATGCATAGGTCCGATAGAGTCTAAAGATTCTTGAATATTCCACTGGTTCAAGTTTTTCTTGTAAGTCATTTTCATCATTGGCTAATGAATATTTTTATGATTCCGAAAATGATTTTGCTGTGGCCAACTGATGATCATTACGTGTTTCACTAAGATTTCCACGTCTTGGCATTATCATAAGAGGTTTACCTAATTCTAAAACTGAAAGAATTGTTCCCATACCGGCATGAGCAACAACAAGTTCAGATTTTTTTATATACTCACGATATTCATTAGGCTCAAGATGATTTACCCATTCAATATTTTCAGGCTTGTAACTACTGTTACCAATCTGGGCAAAAATTTCAATGTTGTTTTTTGTTTTTACCCATGTATCAATAGCCCTGATCAATCGTTCAAAAGGCATCTGTGCACCAACAGTAACAAAAATCATAACACAGAACCTGAAAACATTGGGTCCATCATGTTTAGACAAATGTTCCCATTGTGTTAACCATAAATCGGCATAAGGCTTGACCATTCGCCCGGATAAAGACATCTCTTCCACATTTGCAATACTATCAATCCAAATTGTTCTGGCTCCTAATCATCTTACCTAATCGCAAGCGCAAAATAACCCGGAGCTGCACCAGTTGATAGAATAACATCTGGTCTGAATACGTAATATAAGAATAAGATATTTGCAACGCCATTAAAATCAACTTCATTTTATTCCAGCGAGTTGCATCACTTATAGTGTAGAAGTTTTCATCTGAAACATCCTGTTTATAACTATTACTGACAGTAACATAAGTTACATTATATTTTTCTAATACGGGTCGTAAACGCAGCATTTGAGTCCAATGTCCTCCACCCGAAGATACTGCCAATTAATTTCAATTTATTTTTCAACAATGTTGCTTTTTCCTATTTGCATATCAGATAATATATGGTTTTATCTGCCACTTTTTTATTCAAGCTAATTGCAATAGTGCTTCAGTCAATTCTAAAACAAATTTTTCACGTTCTATTGCCTCATAACCTTCACGATCAAAATCATGAAGTAATACAACACCGCCTCCTTGTCTTGCCACTGATTCAACAACATCATTGACATCTGGTAGCACTTCATGTGTGTCACCAGAATCATAAGTCCACCAGCCAAAACAACTTTTTCGAAATTTGATCACTAACCATATAGGTAGAGTTATTTTACCATATGGCGGTCTAAATGGTGGGTTTTGATTTATACAATACTGTTCAAGGCTTTTAAATCCAGCTTTTACATCCTTTAATGCTTTCCAGGGCCAGTTTCTCCAGGCATTTAAATGATTTTGACTATGACATCCAATTTCATGACCGGCCATTGAATTTCTCTAAGTGTTGTTGGGTATATATTTACATTTTGTCCCAATAAAAAAAATGTTGCTTTTGCATTATATTTACATAATAAATCCAACAGTCTTGGTGTCAATTTCTTTCCGGGTCCATCATCAAACGTTAAAACTAAAACACCTTCTTGACGGCATTTTACTAATAGTTGATGTTCTGTTCTCTTTCGTAGAAAGTAGGGAAAAAATATACAAAGATAACAATGCAAAATACAAGTGAGAAATAAAACACTTACCTAAGTACCATTTGCGAATCAACTATAATAAAATATATTCGATTGGATTATTTATTTAAGTCCTAATTTGTTTGCTTTTTGCTCGTAATTTTAGTTCATCATTTTGATTATGTTATCATGGTTTAATAGCAACGAATATCTACAAACAAAAATCTGAATATTATTTTTAGTTTAATTGGGTTCTTCCCTTAAACCTATAAATTATTTTCATCACTTCCACATGATTTCAGTTTTTACAACTATTTCTTTAGCAAAATCTGAGCATCCTCATACCCATCAAACTTTCCCTTTTCATCCGCCAGTTTTATCGCAGTATTAAACTGCTCTTTTGCTTTATCCGGTTCATTAAGTTCGACATAAACCTTGCCCAGGTGGTAATGATAGATAGCCATATCATCTTTGTTTTTTACAGCCACTTGCAAAAGAGCGTAAGCTTTTTCCATATTGCCATTTAAGTAATAAATCCAGCCCAGCGTGTCTGCATAATAAGGAACGCTTGTATTCTCAAATTGTTTTGCCAATTGATAAGCTTTTTCCAGGTCCTCTGGGTTACCCGAATAGCTTAACAATGAAGCCTGATTATTTGCTGCCATTTCAGCGGTTGGATCCTGCTTAAGGATAATTTCATACTGTTCAATGGCTTTTTCATTTTGTTTTAATTGCTCGTAGGCTTTTGCCAGATAATAACGAAAGACAACTGCATCAGGTTTTTGTGTTAAAGCCTGCTGAGAAATGGAAATCGCATTTTCTGTTTGCCCCTGTGAATTATAAATATCGGCCAGCGTTCTATAGTTTGCTATCACATCGGGTTTTAATGTAATAAGCTTTCTATAGGTCTCTATCGCTTTTTCCGGTTGTTTATTGGCCAGATAGAGCTTTGTCAAAAAGGTGTAGGCCTGATCATTACTAGACGGATTTTTTGCTATAAAGTCGTTTAAATAGTTTATGGCACCATTTTGATCATTATTCTGGATATAATTGTTCACTAATGCCGTTAAAGGTAATGCAGCTTGAGGATCAGTTACCAGCATAGCGGATAGGGACTGAATGCTTTCATCATATTTACCTTCACCCTGTAGAATAAGGGCATTAATATAGGTTTTATATGCAGAAGAATCTTCGTTCGTATTTTGTTTCAAAAGATTTTTTGCTTCATCCCAGTTTTTATTGGCCAGGAAAGCATTCATTAGTATCGCATACCCCATATCATCGAGCTTTTGATTTTTTTCCAAAGGCTGCATGATTTCGATGACCTTTGAATATTTTTTTTCTTTCAGGTTAAGCATTGCATATTGATTAGCCGCCCTGATATTAAGTGGGTTAATTTCAAGGATTTTAACAATAGTCTCTGTTGCAAGATCTTCTGATTTATTTAGCGCATAGGCTGCAGCAAGCAATTCTAGCGTTTTTTCATCCGTGGGTTTATTACGCAACACCACTCTGAGATCAGTAATAGCAGACTCATACTCTTTATCAGACAGTTTAATGAGGGCTCTGTATAACAATGCATCACTGTTATTGGGTTCTTCTGCCAGTACTTCATTGATTAAAGTTCTGGCTTCATCTACATTCTGTGAAGACAAAGCTAAACGAGTCATACTGTTTTTAACCAGTATCTTTTCACCTTCCTGTTCCGAGCTTTGCAAAATGGTATTATAAAGCACCAGAGCATCTTCTTTTTTCCCCTGCTGCTGATACAACTCGGCCAGAGCCAATTTCAATTTATTATCTTCGTCAGATGAAGTTTCGATTTGTTTTTCCAGTTCAGTGATCGCTGTTTTTACATCCTGTTGCGAAAGAAAATTAACCAGCATTAATTTTGCAGTGGTATTATCAGGATTATCCTGAACTGATTCTCTAAGTACCTGAGCTGCTTTGTTCTGTTCGTTCATACGTAAAAAATACAAAGCCAGCGCCTGCCGATAAGAAAGGTTTTCAGGCTCTTTGTAAATCAGGCTATAAAAGCTTTTAACCACTTCAGCCTGTTTACCCTGGACGGCATTTAACTGAATGGTTAACAGATCAAGAACTTTTTCATTTTTTTCATTGCGTTGTACCAGTTCAATCGCTTGCTGAATTTGTTTGAATTGTTTTTCCGGCAGCGCCATGGAAACATACAGTTGCAGTGCATCAATATTGTTGGGATTATTTTTCAGCACCTTCGTTATCAAATCCAGTGCCTTGCTCTTGTCCTGTTCTTTATAAGCTATCGCTGCCTGAAGTATTTGAGCGTTGACATTATCTGCTTCTATTGATAAGGCTTCATTAAGTTTTTCTTTTGACTTTTCAACCTCACCTGACAGTAAAAACAGTTTAGCTAAAGCCAAAATGGCTTCTGTATGCTGCGGATTAAACTTGACGGCATTCAACATATTGTTGTGCATACCTTTCCAGTTTTTATTTTTTTCCTGAATCAGTCCCAGCGAGTAATAGGCATCTGCATAATTAGGGTTAATTTTCAGGGCATTTTTTAATTCAACGGAAGCTTTTGCATATTCACCCTGGTCAAAATAGGTTATGGCTTTTTGATAATACTCTGCTGCTTTATCTTCTGAACTGCTGCAGCCATAAACGCTGAAAAAGGAGATTAAAACTAAAAATAGTATTTTTTTCACAGAAAACCTCTTATTTGTGAATTAAAAATGTTCGTACTTAAGGTACAATTCAGTGGTACCTGCAGGTGTTACTAACCTGGATTAATCAATAAACACAGGGCTATATGGCATTAACAACTTACTACCCCCATCCTAACCTTCCCCCTGCAAGGGGGAAGGAATATAGTGTCTAGTCCTCGCCTTAACCTTAAAAGGGGAAGGAATATAGTGTCTAGTCCTCGCCTTAACCTTAAAAGGGGAAGGAATGTATTCTCCGCCCTGTAAACCTTAAAGTGAAAAGGAATAAGTTGTGTTTCTCTGGTCTTAGCTGAAAAGAATAACACAACAAGCTGTAAGTTTTTTCAATCTGGAACATAGTCTGTTAAAACGGGTGACATTTGTCTTGCAAATTCATTCAGTCGCTGCTCTGCATCAATTTCTTTCTCAGCAGGTGAAATAGAAGTTACCAGTCTGACCAGCGCGCCATCAGTTCTATTATACAGGAGTGAACGTCTAAACATGGCTAATTTCAGCATATATTCACTGGCATAAGTTTCACCCTGCTGCTGAAACCAGTAGTAGACCAATTGCCTTGTTTCACCCTTTTGTATTATAACTCTATTGTAGTGCAGCGGTTTATTATTAATATAATTATCCAGCTTGCTGCTTTCTATAGCAGAAATTTCCCATCCTCCGCCAGGAATACAGACTTTAGGCGAATGGGGCGCGATGCCATTTTTCTGAGATTCATAATAAGACACGTAAAAGTTAATGCTATGACCTGCATTGTCAGTCTCGTATTTATTGGCCAACTGGTAATCCGCTATCACATAATCACTTAGTTGCAAAGTTTTTAAGGTGGACGGATTTAGAACATCCTGTCTGCCCTTCCAGTGACCTATTGATATTGGGAAATCAACCAGTGGTTTTCTTACGGGTGTGATTTCTTCGGTCTTATTTAAAAAATAATTAACGCCCAGGGAAAGGATAGATAAAACCAGTATTACTATAAACGGTTTTGTTATGTCTCTGATTTCAATTTTCGCCTGTTCATAGGATGGTTGTTCAATAGCCGGCATAAACACTTTGTTTAATGGTTGTCGATTGGTACCCACTTTGGTTAACAGATACATTTCAATGAACAGGATCAGCAGGCAGATCATAAATAAAATCCAGCCTTCAAAATCATGTACAAACCCTTCGGCCATTTCAATACCAAAGTTATTAACCAGAATACCTACTACGGCTATTCTGAAGCTGTTCATTAATACGGTTATAGGAATGGTGGATAAAAAGATGATGATCCGTTTCCATAGTTCAACCTTGTATAAATAGGCTGCAATAAAACCAAAACTGATCAGTGGAAATAGATATCTCAGTCCGCTGCAAGCCTCAACTACCTGTAATTTATAATCGCCCAGATCAATAATATTACCTTCCTGAAACACCGGCACATTAATCAATTGCAGAAGTTTTACACCTATTGTTGATGAAATCAGCTGTAAATCAGCGGACAGCATCGTCTCGAAAAATTGCGGTAAAGGGATAGCAAAGAATAAAAGCATATAGGGAATTAGCAGTATCTTAAAACCTTTCCAGCCGAAGATTGCTAAAATCACCGCAAACAGCAAAATGTAGAGCGAATAATTGATCAGCAGATGAGAACCGGTTAACTCTCCTATGAACAGGACGCATAAGGTAAACACGGTAATAGGTATACTTACCCAGTTTGGGTTTTCTTTTAAATTGTACAGGTGATGTCTAACCTGCCATACCAGATAAGCAGACACCGCCGGGATCAAAATACCATGACTGTAGTTATCTTCATTTGTCCAGACAAAAAACAAATTGTCCAGGCCGGTGTGATAGAGAAAAAAAACTATGACCGCAAATAAGCTCAGAAGAGCCAGATATTTGAGATCAAATTTATAGATGATTTGCTGCACGGATTCAGTCATATAATGAAATAATACCAGTTTTTAAGTTTAAGTATTTAATTTGCGTCACATCTGGTGATATCTGTTTTCTCGCTTCAAAAATATTCCAATCCTGGCCTTACCCCTTTCAGGGGCAAGAAATATATTTTGTAACGTTGATTGAGTGTTTTTTAACTTGCAAAGACTTTCTTTTTTCAAATCGAATTATTGGCATAAATGATATCTGTTTTAGGTCTATATTCATGTAGGAATTAACTCATTATTAGCTGAATAAAGATTTTTCACATTATGGCTTACTTTTTTCGTTTAAGCTCTGCGCCTTCCCCATCTCAGGGGGAAGGTTGGGATGGGGGTAACTGTATCTCTTATTACTGAGTTTCTGGAAGTTCATTATCAACGAATGCGGCAATTAAGTTTTGCTCCAGTTAACAGTTAAAGATAAGCCATCATTATTACCCCCATCCTGGACTTCCCCGCCTTTCGCACTCATTTTAATAGGCATTTTTATCAACAAACCCTCTGAATATAGTTAGAAAGATGATTTTCAAATCCATCCCCAGAGACCAGTTCTTGATATAGTCAAGATCAAATTCAATTCGTTTTTGCATTTTTTCTATGGTATCTGTTTCCCCTCGATAGCCGTTGATTTGAGCCCATCCGGTAATGCCTGGTTTGACCATATGCCGGAGCATATAACCATCAATATCGTGCCGATACATTTCATTATGTGCGACGGCATGAGGTCTTGGGCCTACAATTGACATTGGTCCTTGAATGACGTTAATAAACTGGGGCAATTCATCCAGTGAGGTCTTTCTTAAAAAATGTCCTAAGGGAGTGATACGAGAATCATTTTTTTGAGCCTGTTTGATTTCGGCACCATTTTCGCACACGGTCATGGTGCGAAATTTCCATACGGTGATAGGTTTCCCTGACAGACCATATCGGGTTTGTTTAAATAGAATAGAGCCGGGGGAAGTGAATTTAATTAAAATCGCGATGATGAGCATGGGAACCGAGATCAATAACAGGATAATACTGCCCAGCAACAGATCTTCAATTCTTTTAAGTAATCCGCCCACACCGTAAAATGGTGTATCAAAAACACTCAGTGTCATCATATTGCCAATATAACTCCACTTGGCCCGCATCAGATTAAAAACAAAAAAATCAGGCACGATGTAAACAGCTACCGCTAAATCCGAAAGCTCTGTTAGCATATGGCGTATTCTGTCTACCGCAGAGATTGGCAGCACAATAAAAACAATATCAATACTGTGATTATTGATATCCGTTAACAGTTTCTTAAAGCCCCCCAACAAGGGGTGTTTTTCATCAATATAAATTCTGTCCTGTTTTGCAACGCGATCATCATAAAATCCAACCAGGTGATATCCTAAAGAAATATCCTTATCAATATGCTTTGCCAGCTGTGCGCCCTGCTCGTTGGCACCAATAATGGCCACTTTATAGGAATCAATACCCCTTTTGTTAAAATAGAGCCGTAAGTATCTTGACATTACACGCCACAGGTTCAATCCGATATAGGCCAGTCCCAGCCAGATCAGTATCACCCGGTTATTAAACTCAATATTTAACAATTGAGAAACAATAAAAGAGCCAATCAATATGCTGATCACAAAAGTGGAATAAACCAGCAACAGGGAAAGGAGCCGATTTCTGCCAATACTGCCCTCCCTGTATAAAGAAAGCACTTCTCCTGCTATATAGAAGAGGCATATTTCCAGACTGACAATCATGACATAATCAGAATTCCAGCTTAAACTCTCCCATTTTAGGGTAAAAACCATAGCAAAGAATATGCTGAACATATCGAATAGTCGATAGATCACAGTATTAACATTATAGGAAAAAAAACTATTCGGTATTTTGTTCATTTATTTACAATATCTTTCCCAGGTAATGTTTAATCTTTCTGTCGCTTCAAATCAGTATTTTAATCACTTATGTGTCTATCTCTCAATATATTATCAATTTATAACTGTAACTCTCAATAAGTCCGTGCAGTTTAAGTTCCTTCCCCCTTCGAAGGTGAAGGCCAGGATGGGGGTAGTTTGTATCATCAAGCACTTAACCCCCACCCTAACCCTCCCCCCTGATAGGGGGAGAGTATCTTGCACGGACTTATTGAGAATTTACTTATAACTCATTACGCAGATAATATTTTAGTCATAGCACACTAAGTAAGATACTGGAAAAAAATTTCTTGAGTTTGACTATTGTGCTCTGGTTCACATTTTTTGGTATTCAACGAACTAAAAAAGCAGCTCACTTTCAGGTCTTAAATATAACCGCTTACAGGATTTGAAATATTGATCTATTACAAAGTTTTGACTTTGTTTCTTATTCTTTTTACTCTTCACATTATTGCGTACTTGATTTGTCTAAAGTACTGCTCCTTCCCCATCTGAGGGGGAAAGTTGGGGTGGGGGTAGTGTCTAAAATCAAGCACTTAACCCCCACCCTAACCCTCACCCTGATAGGGGAAGGGGATCTTGCACGGACTTATTGAGAAGTTACAAATTATCAGCTTAATCTATTGAAAAGTATCAATATCAGTTTATTAGCGTTTAATAAAGCAATCACTAATTATTAATTTTGCTTGATCTTCTGATAAATATCAGCAAAATTTATCAGTAAATAGAGATAAAATACTGGAAAAAGAAACCACAGAAACGGCATAAGGCTAGTTTGGTTAGACAAGGGTTGGGAATACAAGGATTAATGAAACAATGTCAAATAAACAGATGAATGAATCAACAGTTCCTCCGGAAAATCCTTTCACTCAAAAAAAACACCGGGAACATGAGAGAAATTTCTGCATAGATTTCCATGGTGCAGCAATCATCGATGAAAATGGTAATGAAATTGCCATTACGGAAGAAATGGTGCTTGATGCTTGTCAGTCACTGGATAATAACTGGCCTATAACCCCTTTTCAACAGCCCCATCAAAGCTAAATTGAGCAGCTTGGGTTAGCGCGGAGTAACCCAACAAATTCAGTATCATCTTGTCGAAACACGGCAAGAATAGCCCAAGTCAACCTGGCAAACTGATCCTGCATCATTTAAAGCGCCTGCTTTTGTTGCCTGAAGTATCTTCTATTTGTGTCACCGAGAATCTATTATCAAGTCATAATCCCAAATGGTGGAAAACGCTACGCTATTCCACCCTACTCGTTTTTGATGCATTCCAAAGGCAAAAGATATCGGAGGCTTTGTAAGAGCCGTTATTTTGCCTATCAAATCAATAGCACTGATTTCGGCTTGCCTGAGTAAATCCCCTTCTATTACAATAGTTGCTCTTCATCCATATTCAGGGAACTTTCGCGTGGACACAATCAGCATAATTCGACCCGATGACTGGCATTTGCATGTCCGCAGCGGCAAGGCGATGACTTCGGTCATTCCTTTTACGGCCCGTCAGTGCGGCCGGGCTATTATTATGCCTAACCTCACCCCGCCGATAGTCACTACCGAGATGGCTATACAATACAGGCAGGAAATCCTTCAGGCTTTGCCTGTAGATTCCGGCTTTACCCCGTTGATGACCCTGTATTTAACCGATGCAACACCGGCTGCGGAAATAAAAAAAGCGCTTGATAGCGGTATTGTGCATGCAGTTAAACTCTATCCTGCCGGGGCCACGACCAATTCAGAAGCCGGAGTCACTGATCTTAAACATTGTTATGCGGTACTGGAAGCTATGCAGGAAAACGCTTTACCGCTGCTGGTTCATGGCGAGGTTACGCAGGCCCGGGTTGACATCTTTGATCGTGAAAAAGCATTCATTGACCAGCGTCTGCTGCCTTTGATGAAAGACTTCCCGGAACTGAAAATTGTTTTTGAACATATCACTACCTCAGATGCAGTCGATCTGGTGCTGGATTCAGCCGATACCCTAGCAGCGACGATAACGGCTCATCATTTATTGATGAACCGTAATGATATGCTGGTAGGCGGAATCAAACCTCATCACTACTGCCTGCCGGTACTCAAACGTGAGTCACACCGACAGGCCCTGATTAACGCCGCTATTTCTGGTAATCGCAAGTTTTTTATGGGCACGGATAGTGCCCCTCATCCACAGCATAAGAAAGAACATGCCTGCGGCTGCGCCGGTATGTTTACAGCGTTTGCTGCTATTGAACTGTATGCTGAGGCGTTTGATGCAGCCAACGCCCTTGACCAGCTGGAAGCCTTTTCCAGTATTAATGGCCCGATATTTTATGGTCTGGAAGTAAATAGTGATAAAATCACTCTCAGAAGGGAAAAATGGGATGTTCCACTCTCTTATCAACTGGGTGATGATGCTGTTATTCCATTAAGAGCAGGCGGACAAATAAACTGGAAAATGGATGACTAAAGGCAAGAAGAAAAGAAAAATAGAAACTATGCCAACAGGAATAGCAGCAAGATTTAGAGGATTCTTACCCGTCGTTGTCGATGTTGAAACAGCGGGTTTTAATGCCAAAACCGATGCACTGCTGGAGGTTGCTGCTGTGCTCCTGAGGATGGATGCTCAGGGCGATCTCTATTGCTGCGAAACCTATGCTTATAATGTAGAACCTTTTAAAGGTGCCAACCTGGATGATGCCGCACTGAAATTTACCGGCATCAATCCCTTTAATCCCTTCAGAATGGCCAAACCTGAAGAGTTCGCACTGCGTGAAATCTTCAGACCCATTCGCAGTGAGATAAAAGCCACTGGTTGTACTCGTGCCGTACTGGTGGGACACAATCCGACTTTTGACCTGGGCTTTCTTAATGCCGCTATTGACCGTTGCCAGATTAAGCGCAATCCTTTTCATAAATTCAGCACCTTTGATACGGTAACCCTGGGAGGTCTGGCCTTTGGCCAGACGGTGCTTTCCCGTGCGGCCCAGGCAGCAGGTCTTGAATGGGATGATGAGAAAGCACATTCAGCCAAGTATGATACCCAGCAAACCGCAGAATTATTTTGTCGAATTATTAATCGATGGCATAAACTGGAAAAACTTGCACAACTGGAAAACCAGGAAGGTTAAGCGCTCAGAGAAGGCTAAGATTCCACCCCCATCCCAGCCTTCCCCCTCAAAGGGGAAGGAGTTATTTTTCCTGAGTTTCATCCTCAAAAGGGAAGGAGTTATTTTTCCTGAGTTTCTCCCTCAAAGGGGAAGGCGTTATTCTTCTTAACCTTCCCTCTAAACCGGATAAAATCATACTTCTAATAATTACCATAAATTTAATTATTTATAAAATTTACTCCTTCCCCCTGCCAGGGGGAAGGCTGGGATGGGGGTTGAATCTTAATGAATAATGCTGAATTTAAGATTTTATCCCCTCCTTGCCTCCCCCTCAAAGGGGAGGAACAAATGGTGCGCTATTTCATAGTATGATTTTGCCCAGTCCACCTCAAAGGGGAAGGCGTTATTTTTCCTGAGTTTCTCCCTCAAAGGGGAAGGCGTTATTCTTCTTAACCTTCCATCTAAACCGGATAAAATCATACTTGTAATAATTACCATAAATTTAATTATTTATAAAATTTACTCCTTCCCCCTGCCAGGGGGAAGGCTGGGATGGGGGTTGAATCTTAATGAATAATGCTGAATTTAAGATTTTATCCCCTCCTTGCCTCCCCCTCAAAGGGGAAGGAACAAATGGTGCGCTATTTCATAGTATGATTTTGCCCAGTCCACCTCAAAGGGGATGAAGCTAATCACCTTACGCTTTAATCGAGTTCAAACTCGTCCTGCCAATGAGTATCTTCTTTCCAAACAGGCTGCTCCTGTTTGTACAGAATATAATCTTCTATGACCAGGACATCCATTTCGGTGCGCATAAAACAGCGATAGCTATCTTGCGGAGTACAAACTATCGGTTCGCCACGCACATTAAATGAGGTGTTTACAATCACCGGGCAGCCGGTTTTTTTTGCAAATTGACTGATGAGTTTATGGTAACGGGGATTGGTTTGCTTATGCACAGTCTGTACTCGCGCCGAATAATCCACATGGGTCACGGCAGGAATTTCACTGCGCGGGATATTGAGTTTTTCTATACCGAACAGTTTCTCCTGTGCTTTGCTTACAGGGTTCTGTTTATCTTTTGCTACCTGCGCCACCAGCAGCATGTAAGGACTGTCTGTATCCAGATCAAACCATGAGCTGAGGTTTTCTCTGAGCACCGAAGGCGCAAAAGGCCGGAAACTTTCACGGTATTTGATTTTCAGATTCATAATAGACTGCATGGTTTTACTGCGGGCATCGCCGAGGATACTGCGATGTCCCAGCGCACGCGGGCCAAATTCCATTCTGCCTTGATGCCAGCCTACCACCTTTTCATCTTTCAGGGCTTGGCTGACGATATCAGTCAACTGATCTTCACTCTTTTGATAATGATAAACTGCATTCACAGCATCAAGACAGGTTTTAACTTGTGCGTTGTCCGCACGCGGCCCCAGATAAGTACCCTGCATCCGATCCTGATGCAGGGGTTCAAATGTCCGCGGCTGTCCAAGCTCCTGATAATATACGCTAAAGGCTCCACCCAGAGCACCGCCGGCGTCACCCGCTGCAGGCTGTATCCAGAGATTTTCAAATATTTTTTCTTGCAGCAGGAATCCATTGGCCACACAATTTAAAGCCACACCGCCAGCCAGGCACAGATTATCTGAGCCTGTTATCTCCCGGGCATGTCTGGCCATTTTAAGCAATATGTCTTGTGTAATATGCTGGATTGATGCCGCCAGGTCCATGTCTCTTTGCGTGAGAGTCGTTTCCCTTTCACGGGCTTTTGCCCCAAATAACTGGTTAAATTTATTATTGGTCATCGTCAGACCGGTGGTGTAATTAAAATACTCCATGTTTAAGCGAAACGAACCATCGTTTTTAATATCTATCAAATGTTTTTGGATTTTTTTCACATAAACAGGGTTTCCATAGGGTGCCAGCCCCATGAGTTTATATTCTCCGCTGTTCACTTTGAACCCGAGATAATAAGTAAAGGCCGAGTAAAGCAGCCCCAGCGAGTGTGGAAAAGAAATCTCCTGGAGAAATTCAATCGAATGGCCTTTCCCATGTGCCAGTGAGGTGGTTGCCCATTCACCTACACCGTCTATCGTGAGGATGGCGGCTTCTGCAAAAGGTGAAGGATAAAATGCGCTGGCAGCGTGACTCTGGTGATGTTCACCAAACATTAACTTTGCTGTAATTTCAGCTTTACTCAAATCACAAATTTCTTTGAAACTGCGTACCAGGGTCTCTTTGAGAAATAATTTCTCCTTGAGCCATAGCGGTATCGCCAGCATAAAAGACTGCAAGCCACGCGGCGCCTCAGTCAGGTAGGTTTCCAGAAGACGTTCAAACTTGAGAAAAGGTTTGTCATAAAAGGCAATATAGTCAACCTCATGCAAACTGATCCCTGCCTCTTCGAGACAATATTGAATGGCCTGGAATGGAAATCCAGCATCGTGCTTTTTTCTGCTAAAACGTTCTTCCTGCGCAGCAGCAAGGATCATTTCATCTTTGATCAATACGGACGCAGAATCATGATAAAAAGCTGAAATCCCAAGGATATACATTTACAGGCTCTGACACTAAAACAAGGTATAGATAAAAGGCGCAACGGCCGAACCCTGCGCAAACACTAACAAAAAGCCTAACAACAACATAATGAGAATAATGGGCGCCAGCCAGAATTTTTTTCTTGCCTTTAAAAAAGCCCAGAGTTCTAATAAAAATGACATACTGATCCTCTTGGTGAGTATCCATTCAAAGAGTAACAGGATGGACACTCGTTAAACAAAAGTATAACTAAAATTGATTTTTTAATGTGCCGGGTTGTTCTTCCCTTTCTTCCCAATAAGTAGATGCTTTGCGGTCCAGTCGTTTGCGCAGCAGATCCTTGCCCCGCAGTTTTAACATCAGAGCCACTGGAGTAAAAATCGTATAAAAAAGCAGGACCAGAACCACTTTTGAAATTATTGCGCCGATAAACTCGCCGACTTTAACCCAGACTTTATAAAAACCAGATAAGAGTGATGGTGCCGTTAGAGAAATGACTAAAAAAATTATCGCAATTATCAGCGCCCATAGTCTGATTTCTCCAGCGTGAGTTAAAGGATAAAGAGCAATCGAAACAAAAATCAGGGCCCAAATCGATTCAAATATACGTAGATCTTTTTTCGTCGGCGTCATTGCTTGTCTTCTTCAAGTGACAACAACAGGCAAGAAGTCTCTGTCTATTGTTGCTTTTCAGGAACATACAGGGTGGATTACGCTTACGCTAATCCACCCTAAAATATGAATACTTCAACGGCTGAAAGCCGATTGACAATATTTTGGCTATTTTATTTTTTGCAACTTTTTCACCCTCACCCCAACCCTCTCCCTCATAGGGAGAGGGAGAAGAGAAAAAAGAATCACCGCCTAAAGGCGTGGGGTTTTATGACCCCTATTTGAGACTCTAAAAAATGATAACATTTTAATGCTCCGCTTACGCCTGCAGCAGCTTGTGTTAGTAGTAACCCGGACTAGGCTTCAATTATTTCATAGTCATGACTAATATCAACACTTTGAGCCAGCATAATAGACGCAGAGCAATATTTTGTAGCAGATAATTCCACCGCCCTTTTGACCATTTTTTCTTTCAGATCTTTGCCGGTGATCACAAAATGGATGTGAATTCTGGTAAACACCTTGGGGTCAACTTCGGCTCTCTCGGCTTTGATTTCGGCAACACAATCAGTGACGGACTGACGAGAACGCTGCAATATCAGCATGACGTCAAAAGAGGTACACCCTCCCAGTCCCAGCAGCATCATTTCCATCGGGCGAACCCCAAGATTGTTACCTCCAAGCTCAGGCGGACCGTCCATAACGACACTATGGCCGCTGCCGGACTGACCTACAAACATGACATTTTCAACCCATTTTATTTTTACTTGCATGCGATCTTCCCATCAATATTTCATCAATAATGACTATCTTATCCGGCAGAGACTTTTTCAGCAAACTTGATCTTATTTACATGAAAGTCTCGTATAACATTTTAGTGTAAAAAAAAACAACAAAAGCATCACATTGTGGTATTTTCATGCTATTCTTAGGGGCATTGGTTAACTATTGAGTAGCTTTATATGTCAATAATAAAATTAAAAGAAGAAAACCCCGCAATTACTGAGTTCTTAACCCACTGCCACAAGCGCAAGTACCCTGCCAAAAAAACGATTATTCATGCCGGCACCGAATCAGATACCCTGTATTTTATCGTCAAAGGTTCGGTTTCTGTTCTGCTTGAAGATAAGGAAGATCATGAAATTGTCCTGGATTATTTGAATGAAGGTGATTTTTTTGGTGAGATGGGTTTGTTCTATCGGCCCGCAGATCGCAGTGCCTGGGTCAAAGCCCGTACAGATTGTGAACTGGCTGAGATAAGTTACAGTAAATTTAATAATATGCGTAACGAAAATCCCGGCGTGTTGTTCGAAATTTCACGCCAAATCGCCAATCGTCTGCGTAAAACCAGCCGTAAGGTCGGCGATCTGGCTTTTCTGGATGTCACCGGACGTATTGCCGGCACTTTACTGGAACTGGCCAAGCAGCCAGATGCCATGACTCATCCGGATGGAATGCAAATCAAGATCACTCGCCAGGAATTGGGTAAAATTGTAGGCTGTTCCCGAGAAATGGCCGGCCGTGTTTTAAAGTCACTCGAAGAGCAGGATCTGATCTGGGTCAAAGGTAAAACGATTGTCGTTTACGGTACGCGATAATTGCCTGTCACTTGCTATAAAAAAGTTTTCTGTTCAGTTTAAAACCAAGATATGATCTGCAACTCTCGTACCCACGATTCTGCGTGGGAATTCATACCCGTGTATTTAAACTGACTATAGGTATAAGTCCCCAGGCAGTAGCAAGGGAAGCAGAGGTTTAATAAAACCTGAATATCATTATGTGGTCTCTTCACATTATTGTGTACATGGTTGTAACTATTCAGCGTATTTTAGATTTATACGTAAGTTCTTGATATCAGGTGTTTGCGTAAGAAGTGTATGTGGCATGGATGCCACATTCAAGCCTACATGGACGTATTTACGGCGTCTTCTGGAGCAAATTCCTGGTGTCAAGGACGTTTTCAAAATTACGCTGAATAGTTACACATGGTTTTTATAAAGCGCTGCACCTTCCCCATCTGAGGGGAAAGGTGGGGATGGGGGTCGCTTTCAGTATTTGATTTCTGTTGTAGCGCATGTTGATCATCGGCTAGTTCGAGAATTAAATTTTCCACCCGTTAACTTTTCAAGATGGATGATCATTATTACCCCCATCCTGGCCTTCCCCCTTAAAGAGGGAAGGAACAGAGCGTACAGATATTATAGGTAACTCGACTATTTAGAGTTGCCAGAGTATTTTTTGTATGGAAAGTACGCATTTTTGTGAAGAACCATTATGCGCTCAATAGTGACAGTCAATTAATAAATAAATAGTTATCCAGGGATGATCCGGAACCTGTCAGAGAAAAAAATTCACCAGAAGGATAAACTGCATGAGTATCAGTATTGATTATTACTCAGATGTACTCTGTATATGGTCCTATGCGACCAAAATAAAAATTGATGAAATCAAAAACCACTTTGCTGATCAGGTCAGTATCAACTACCGATACATGCCGCTGTTTGCAGATATGCATACGATGCTGAATAAAAACTGGGCTGAGAAAGGCGGTCTGCAGGGTTATAACAAAATGATGCATACCCTGAACGAAAAATTTCCTTATGTAGAGATACACCCTGATATCGGTTTGAAAAATCTGCCCCATTCCTCATCAGCCTGCCACCTGTTTCTCAAAGCAGTGTCCCTGCTGGAAGAACGTGGTGAAATTCATTCGGACGATAAACAAAACACACTGCTGGAACAGACAGACTGGAAAATTCGTCTGGGTTATTTTAAATACGCCCTGGATGTCTCAAAACAGAGCGAACAAATGTCCATCGCAGAAGAGCTTAACCTCCCTATAAAAAAACTGGAAGATTTGTTAAGCAATGGCGAAGCTATGGCAGCACTGTCTTCCTGTACAGCGAATGACAAACAGAAACTGATAGAAGGCAGCCCCACCTTTATCCTTAATGAAGGCCGCCAGAGTTTATACGGCAATATCGGTTATCATATTATTGCAGCCAATATCAAGTCTCTGCTGGAAACACCGTCTGATAAGCCCGTCTGGTATTAATACTGTTTTGGCCAAATGCTGAAAATCGATCAGATATCCTCTCACATTTGTGATCCCTGCACTTCCTTATCGCTGAAATTCTGAGGAAAATGTTCTGCAAGAATACAACTAATTTCAACATGCATTTGCCCGCATACCAGCCTTCCCTCATTGAGAGGGAAGGAATCATATGGGCTTTTTTTCGTCGGGTTACATGATCGCCTAAAGCAGCTGCTTATGATGCTAACCCAAACCCGTGGTTATTGAGATATTACAACATTTGGTTACAACTTAATTTTCAGGGATAGTTTATGAAAAAAATTGCCATAGTCCTGGTTCTTCTGTCGCTGCTTATCTTTGCCGGCCTTAAGGTGGGTTCCTGGTATTTAATTAAACAGCTGGTTAATATTAAAATCGCTGAAGTCCGTCCATTTGCCAAAATCGACTACAAGGAAATTAGTACCAATTTAACTGGACAGGCCAACATCAAGGGAGTCAAGGTTTTTATCCCGCTGCTGGATGAAACACTGATTATCGACTCGGTGCAGATAATTACGCCAGACATGCTCAGTCTCTTTAATCTGCCTGAAAAACTGCAGCAAAATAAATTCCCCGAGTCGCTGGCAGTGGCTGTCAACGGACTGCAGATTGCTCTGAACGGTAATCTAATGAAGATACTGGACAATCCCAAAATCCCTCCCAGCCCCACAGAAATCATCGCTGCGCTGGGTTGCGGAGAAGTGTTTCGAATCGGCGGCAAGGCCTTGTCTAAAATGGGTTATGATGACATCGTCGTGGATAGTCTTTTACGCTACAACTTCAACACCAAGAATAAGCAATTAAATTTTCATATCAGCAATAATTTTCGTGATATGACGCGTTTTAGCGCCGAGGGTGAAATCAACGATGTTGAAGATTATAGCTCTATATTTTCAGAATCTCCGCAGGCAAAACTGGGCAAAATTACGCTTGAAAGCGCCGATGACTCGTTTCTGGAAAGAAAAAACCGTTTCTGTGCCAACGAAAATAATTCTTCTATCGATGCCTATATTGAAAAAAACACCCTGCTGCTACAGCAATACCTGGGCTCTTTTGGAATCGAACTGGGAGACGGTCTGATCAAAGCCTATCAATATGAGCTTAAAAATCCGGGGACCGTTGCTATTGAAGCTGATTTTAGTGAACTGCATGGACTGGAAGAATTCAACACTTTTTACCCTAATGATTTGATTCAGTTCATCCGCCTGAAAATGTATATCAATGGTACACGCATTGATGAAATATCAGTCTATATTGATAAGGACAAACTGATTGATGTGCTGACTCAAAAGCCCTCAGGCAGTTCCCAATCTTTACCCGAACCACCGGAAAAACCCAAGCAGCAGCATGTTAGAAAATATCACAGAACAGGTGTCAGTGAGCTGAGCCAGTATAATGGTTATATGGCCAAAATCTATACCAGACGCGGCAAACTTCACCAGGGTAAAATAAATACCGAAAATAAACGGGTCTATGAAGTTATAGTGCGCCTGCGATCAGGCAATATCAGCTACCATGTGCCGGTCGAACAGATCCAGAAAGCCGAGGTTTTTTATTAGCAGATCCTACGCAGCTACTTAAGGCTAAAATCATACTTGTTAAAATTACCAAAAATTTAAAATATTTATAAAATCTACTCCTTCCCCTCTGGTAGGGGGAAGGCTGGGATGGGGGTTGAATCTTAATGGATCATGCTGAATTTAACATTTTACCCTCTTCCTGAAAAGGAGGGGGGGAGGAACAAATTATTAAATATTTCATAGTATGATTTTGCCCTGCCAGGTTCTTAAGAATAATCGGCGATTCTGTGCTCCCCCACTGAACGGGCATTACAATTCAGTCCCTGCCCAGCTCCTTAAGCACATGATAAATAGCGCTCGTCAACTGGCTTAGTTCATCAGGATTAATAATATAGGGCGGCATAATATAAACCAGTTTATTAAAAGGTCTGATCCAGACCCCGGCTTTTACAAACTGACTTTGCATCCATTGCATATTGACCGGCTGGTGTAATTCCACCACGCCGATAGCGCCCTTTATCCGTACTTCATTTACGCCAGGCAGGTCATTGCAGACTGACAGCTCTGTTGTCAATTGCTTTTCAATGGCATGTACTTTTTGCTGCCAGTCAGATGCCAGCAGCAAGTCAATACTGGCATTGGCGACACTGCAGGCCAGCGGATTGGCCATAAAGGTAGGTCCGTGCATCAGTACGCCGCTGCCGTCAGCACTTATTCCCTGCGCGATTTTTGCGCGGCTCAACGTCGCAGCGAGTGTCAGGTAACCTCCCGTCAAGGCCTTGCCCAGACACAGTATATCCGGGCAGATACCCGCCTGTTCATAAGCAAATAATGTCCCTGTACGCCCAAAACCGGTGGCAATTTCATCCACTATCAATAACACATGATATTGATCGCAATAGTCCCTCACCTTTTTTAGATATTGTGCACAGTAGAAACGCATCCCCCCTGCTCCCTGGACAACAGGTTCGAGGATCACCGCAGCGATTTCTTCATGATGCATTGAAATTAATTGTTCAAACTCTCTGATCTCAGGATGAATGTTTTCACCCTGGCTGTTCCCGGATCCAGTAGCAGGTCTACAAGCGGGTGCCGGAGCAAACAGGTGCCGGGGCAGGACGCCTGAAAACATGCTGTGCATACCATTCACAGGATCACACACAGCCATGGCGCCAAAGGTGTCTCCATGATAACCGCCGCGCACTGTGAGCAGACGTTGTCTGGCTGTTTGTCCCTGAGCATTCCAGTATTGCAGGGCCATTTTTATAGCCACTTCTACGCAGACCGAGCCTGAATCAGCAAAGAACACATGTTGTAAAGGCTCTGCCGTAATATCTATCAGCTTTTTTGCCAGGCTAACGGCCGGCTTGTGGGTTAAACCGCCAAACATGACATGCGACATGGATTTGAGCTGCTTTTCAATAGCCTCATTCAGGACAGGATGATTGTATCCGTGGATGGCCGCCCACCAGGATGACATGCCGTCAATCAGTTCAGTGCCGTCAGCCAGTGTTAAACGTACTCCCTGAGCGGAAGCAACAGGAAAGGTTGGCAGAGGCCGGGTCATACTGGTATAGGGATGCCAGATATGCTCCCGCTCCCAGACTTGATCGCTGGCATAATCCAGCCAGTTATCAGCGGCAGAATCAGTCAGTTTTGCCACCCTGAGCCCTGGGTTTGTAATTTGGATTCTTCATCTTAGTGTGACCTTAATTTGAACGGCTTAGCGGCTACACATGCTTATGTGCTTAAGTACAAACCTACTTAGTTGCGGAATAACTCAGCCAGCTTCTCACCCGGCTGCTCGGCGCGCATAAAAGCTTCCCCGACCAGAAAGGTATTGACATTATGCCGGCGCATCAGGGCGACATCTTCCGGGGTATGAATGGCACTTTCAGTAACCACAATACGATCATCCGGGATCATGCCCAGTAAATCAATGGTGGTATTCAATGTCGTAGCAAAAGTTCTCAGGTTGCGGTTGTTGATCCCCATCAGGCGTGTGGGCAGCTTCAATGCACGTTCCAGTTCTGTCTGGTCATGTACTTCTACCAGCACATCCAGGGTCAGTTGATGAGCCAGATCGGTAAATTCAGACAGCTGCACATCATCGAGAGCTGCAGCAATCAGTAAAATAGCATCAGCACCTAACACCCTGGCTTCATATATTTGATAGGGATCAATCACAAAGTCTTTGCGCAGCACCGGTAATGAACAGGCATTTCTGGCCTGCTGCAGATATTCATCACTCCCCTGAAAAAAATCAATATCGGTTAGTACCGAAAGACAGGCAGCTCCGCCCCGCGCATAAGATTGAGCGATCTCAGCGGGCACAAAGTGTTCCCTGATCAGGCCCTTGCTGGGCGAGGCTTTTTTGATTTCCGCGATAACCGCTGATTGGTTCGAATTAAGTCTGTTTTCAATAGCATTAACAAAACCTCTGGCTGCAGAGGCAGTTTTTAAATCTTCAGTCAATGCAACGAGCGACTTTTGCTGACTTCGTTCTAGAACTTCCTGCTGCTTTCTTTGCAGGATTTTAACCAGTATGTCGGGGGTGTTATTACTCATAGTTTTAGTTTTTTAGGCTGATGGTATCTGGCTGGGTTATCTCTTGAAGTGATTAACTGAATGAGTGTGTTAGTTCAACCAGTTCTGCCAGTTTCCTTTTGGCTGCACCTGAGGCAATTGCCTGAGCTGCTTTTTCTATACCCTGCTCAAGGGTTGAACTCAAACCGGCACAATAAATAGCGGCCCCTGAGTTCAGAATAACGATGTCTCTGGCACTACCCGGGGTATTATCTAACACCGTTTTAACCATCGCCAGGGACTCTTCAGCACTGTTGACTGCAAGTTCGTGCAGTGAACCTCGGCTCAAGCCAAATTGTTCAGGCGTGATGCTATAAGTTATCAATTCACCCTGTTTTAATTCACACACCCGGGTTTCATCTGCAATACTGATTTCATCCATTCCATCCGCTGAATGTACCACCATGACATGCTCGCTGCCGAGATTTTTTAGTACTCTGGCGAGCGGCTCAAGCCATTGTTCTGCATACACACCGAGCAGCATATTGGGTGCTCCGGCAGGATTGGTTAAGGGTCCGAGCAGATTAAAAATGGTTCTGATAGCCAATTCTTTGCGCGGACCGACTGCATGTTTCATGGCGCTATGATGCAAAGGGGCGAACATAAAACCAACGCCTATTTCATCGATACATTGCTTCACCTGGGCATTGGTGATATTAAGATTGATACCGGCCGCTTCAAGCAAATCAGCACTGCCTGAAGTACTGCTGACGGAACGATTCCCATGTTTGGCTACTTTGCCATGAGCTGCAGCCACCACAAAACAGCAGGTTGTGGAGACATTAAAGGTATGCAGTCCGTCACCGCCGGTACCCACAATGTCTACCACATGGTCACCGCTGATATCCACCTTGCTGGCCAGGTCCCGCATGACGCTGGCCGCTGCGGTAATTTCATCCACGCTTTCACCTTTCATCCGCAAGGCCACCAGCAGGGCTGCAATCTGCGCAGCAGTGGCTTCTCCGGTCATGATCTGACGCATAACATGTTCCATATCCAGGATATTGATATCCTGTTTTTCTACAGCTTTGGCAATGGCGGTTTTAATATCCATAATGTGTTTCTATACCAATAATTGCTAATAATTCTGTGTGTTTAAAAAATTTATATAATCAGATACTTATGATTATATACAGGTAACTCTCAATAAGTCCTTGCAGTTTAAGTTCCTTCCCCCTTCAAGGGGGAAGGCCAGGATGGGGGTAATGTGAATAATCAAATATTTAACCCCCACCCTAACCCTCCCCCTGATAGAGGGAGGGGATTGTGCACGGACGTATTGATAAGTTACTATATACGTTAACTTCTCAATAAGTCCTTGCAGTTTAAGTTCCTTCCCCTTTTAAGGGGGAAGGCCAGGATGGGGGTAATGTGAATAATCAAATATTTAACCCCCACCCTAACCCTCCCCCTGATAGAGGGAGGGGATTGTGCACGGACTTATTGATAAGTTACTATATACGTTAACTTCTCAATAAGTCCATGCAGTTTAAGTTCCTTCCCCCTTCAAGGGGGAAGGCCAGGATGGGGGTAATGTGAATAATCAAATATTTAACCCCCACCCTAACCCTCCCCCTGATAGAGGGAGGGGATTGTGCACGGACTTATTGATAAGTTACTATATACGTTAACTTCTCAATAAGTCCATGCAGTTTAAGTTCCTTCCCCCTTCAAGGGGGAAGGCCAGGATGGGGGTAATGTGTATAATCAAATATTTAACCCCCACCCTAACCCTCCCCCTGATAGAGGGAGGGGATTGTGCACGGACTTATTGATAAGTTACTATATACGTTAACTTCTCAATAAGTCCCTGCAGTTTAAGTTCCTTCCCCCTTCAAGGGGGAAGGCCAGGATGGGGGTAATGTGAATAATCAAATATTTAACCCCCACCCTAACCCTCCCCCTGATAGAGGGAGGGGATTGTGCACGGACGTATTGATAAGTTACTATATACGTTGACTTCTCAATAAGTCCCTGCAGTTTAAGTTCCTTCCCCCTTCAAGGGGGAAGGCCAGGATGGGGGTAATGTGAATAATCAAATATTTAACCCCCACCCTAACCCTCCCCCTGATAGAGGGAGGGGATTGTGCACGGACTTTTTGATAAGTTACTTTATGCAGAAGTATCCAGAAAATTCTGCAGCATTTTGTGTCCATGTTGACTGAGAATAGATTCCGGGTGAAACTGCACACCTTCTATGGGCATGTCTTTATGCCTGATCCCCATGATCTCATCCATGTTGCCGTCAGCATGCTCAGTCCATGCCGTGATCTCAAGACAGTCCGGCAGGTTGTCTTTATTGATCACCAGCGAATGGTATCGAGTAGCTTCAAACGGTGATTCCAGATCACGAAATACCCCCTTGCCAGTATGATGCATCAAAGAGGTTTTACCATGCATGATTTGCCTGGCGTGAATAATTTCACCGCCAAAAGCCTGTCCAATGCTTTGATGCCCCAGGCAGACCCCCAGAATGGGAAGCTTGCCGGCAAAATAATGGATAGCGTCAATGGAGATACCGGCTTCATTCGGGGTACAGGGCCCGGGTGAGATCATCAGATGATCAGGCTGTAATTCGGCTATTCCGGCAAGCGTAATTTCATCATTACGAAACACTCTGACATCCGCCTTTAACTCTCCCAGGTACTGTACCAGATTGTAGGTAAAGGAATCATAATTATCAATCATTACCAGCATTGCTTATTCCTTCCCACACAGACTGCCTAAAACGCCCGTAGAATCCAGCCCGCATTCGGCCATGGCTACAGCTCTAAAAACCCCGCGCCCTTTGTTCATGGTTTCATCCCATTCATTGCGTGGTATCGAATCCGCGACAATGCCTGCACCAGCCTGAATATGCAGCTGCTGATCTTTTATCACGGCCGTACGGATGGCAATAGCCGTGTCCATATTACCCGACCAGGATATGTAACCCACCGCGCCGGAATAAATGCCGCGTTTAACCGGTTCTAGTTCATTAATGATTTCCATCGCACGTATCTTGGGAGCGCCGCTCACCGTGCCTGCCGGAAAAGTCGCTTTTAATGCATCCATCGTGCTCATACCCTGTTGCAGATCACCTTCCACATTGGATACGATATGCATGACGTGAGAATAACGTTCGATGACCATTTTATCGGTCAGTTTCACTGTGCCAATTTCTGACACTCTACCTGCATCATTACGTCCCAGGTCAATCAGCATCAAATGCTCAGCCAGTTCTTTGGGGTCAGATAATAAGTCTGCTTCAAGCTGTTGATCATGTTGCGGGGTTTTACCGCGAGGCCGGGTACCGGCAATCGGCCTGACGGTGATTTTGCCTTCTTCGACACGGGTCAGAATTTCCGGGGACGAACCGACAATATGAAAGTCAGCCAGATCCAGAAAGTACATATAAGGCGAAGGATTAAGACTTCTCAGGGCGCGATAAAGATCCAGCGGCGGAGCTGCATAAGGAATGGACAGGCGCTGAGAAATCACTACCTGCATTGCATCACCTTCGACAATATAGTCTTTAACACGTTCCACCGCTGATTCAAAGCCCTGCTGGGTAAACCCCGAAACAAAGTCAGCCTCTTTAACCTGACTGGATGATTGATAGCTTTGATACTCAATATCCGTCTGACGCAACAATCCGGCCAGTTCCATCAAACGTGCCACGGCGATGTCCCAGGCTTTTTCCGGGTCTGGCTGCTGGTCCAGATCTGCATGCACGATCAGATAGAGTTTGCCGCTGAGATTATCAAAAACCAGCACCTCTTCAGAAACCATCAGCAGGATGTCCGGGGTTCCCAGGGGATCGGGTTTAGCCGTGTTCTGGCTTATTGCTTTGAGCCTGGGTTCAATCAGATTGATCGTTTCATAGCCAAAGTAACCAACCAGGCCGCCGGTAAACGGAGGCAGATCTGATTGGCTGTTCAGCGGTTCAGGAATACGGTATTGCTGCTGAAAAGTTTCAATCCAGCCCAGGGGATCCGAAGACGTCAGGGTTTGAGTCACCACCCCTTCATGTTCGACCTGTATCTGTTGAGCTGTCACCTTGATAATGGTTTTACAGGGTAAACCGATAATGGAATAGCGGCCCCATTTTTCACCGCCCTGAACAGATTCCAGCAAATAGGAATAAGGACCTTTGGCCAGTTTTAAATAGGCACTGAGAGGGGTATCAAGATCTGCCAGGATCTCATGTACCACCGGGATCCTGTTATAGGCCTCACCGGCCATTCGAATAAATTGTTGTTTGTGAACAGCAGACTCTTTAACTGTGGATTTTTTAACTGGGGGCATGGAATTTACTCAATAAATATCAAATGACGAACAAGGCTTACAAATTTACTGCACAAAAATCACACGGATTTTTACGCATCACATCATGTAAATCCACCATCGTTCTTGCATTTGCTGTCCTGTGAATAAATTCATTGACTGAGTTCTTTAATTGTTAATAGCCAGGAGATTGTATCGGCTCAGACTTTGCTGCTCCGAGCTAAAGCAGATTCTTCAATTCTGCCATGGAATCAATCACCACATCCGGACTGGATTCGCGTATATCTACACCATGATTATAGCCATAACTCATACAGATTATTTGAAACCCTGCTGCTCTGGCTGCTTTGACGTCACTGATAGAATCACCCAGCATCAATGAATCTTCAGCTGCTACACCCAGCTGTTCTGCTGAATATAACAACGGCAGCGGATCAGGTTTTTTCTTTGCCAGTGTATCACCACTGACTACAGATGCAAAATAATCAAAAATCCCCAAATCTTTTAACAAAGGAAGGGTAAAAGCCTCTGCTTTATTAGTCACACAGCCAAGGGTATAGCCTGAAGCTTTTAAATAATCCAGCCCCTGCTTAACGCCGGGATAAAGACAGCTGCGCTTTGAGGTATTGACTTTGTAGAGTTCAAGGAACACCGGATAGGCTTTTTCAAATAATGCCTCATCCGGCTCACCGTCCAGCTGACCAATCAGCGCACGGCGCACCAGTCGTTCAACACCGTTACCAACCCAGTGACGTACCTCATCCTCACCATGGGGCGGCATATCAAGGGTTTTAAGCATTTCATCAACACAATAGGCCAGATCGGGGACACTATCGACCAGGGTTCCGTCAACGTCAATAAGCACCATTTTTGGTTTTCTAAGCATTATTTGCCTACTTTGGCTAATTCGGCACGCATCTGATCAATGGTAACCTTATAGTCATCTGTATTAAAAATAGCCGAGCCTGCAACAAACATATCCGCACCGGCTGCAGCAATTTCAGCGATATTATTCACCTTCACGCCGCCATCAATTTCCAGACGGATATCACGTCCGCTTTCATCAATCAGCTGGCGGGCTTCCCGTAGTTTATCTAATGTAGCGGGGATAAAGCTCTGACCGCCAAATCCGGGGTTGACCGACATCAACAGGATCACATCGACCTTATCCATGACATATTTAAGATAGCTCAGAGGAGTTGCGGGATTAAACACCAGCCCGGATTTGCAGCCTGACTCCCGGATCAGGGATAAACTGCGATCTATGTGTTCAGATGCTTCCGGATGAAAGGTGATATAGCTGGCGCCCGCTTTGGCAAATTCGGGAATAATGACATCGACCGGCTTGACCATCAGGTGCACATCGATGTCAGCGGTGATACCATGATTTCTTAAGGCCTGACAAATCAGCGGCCCGATAGTAAGGACCGGCACATAGTGGTTGTCCATTACATCGAAATGAATCACATCTGCGCCACTGTCAAGAACATTAACACATTCTTCACCCAAACGGGCAAAATCGGCAGAAAGAATAGATGGAGCAATTAAAGAGTTTGCCATGACCAAGCCTCACTAAAAAATAAAAAGTTTATTTTATACGAAACTTTAAGGATTTGCAGCAAATTAGCATAAACTCATAAACTTTAACGATCACCCACAATTCACAGCTCTATTTAAGTGCCTGGCAGGTCGGTAAACATTGCGTTAACCCGGTCTACGGCGCGAACAATTTTTTTACCCTGTATACTCATTATCCTTGAAAATGCAGGTTCATTGTCTGCGCCCTTCAGCCCAATCATGTATTACTTATACACTCATGGGCTTCAGGACTTGACGGCTTCCCTGCATTTCCAATGATTTCGAGTATAGATTTATTCAGACTGACTTTTATTGCGTATTTCCAGTATAATTGGATGACACGCAATCATTGTCAATCTAATCAGCTCTCACCCTGTGTAGCGGTTTAGACAGATTTACCTGAAAGGTCAGATATGAGTTACTCTATTACTTTTACCCTGCATTTATTAGCCGCGGTTATCTGGGTTGGCGGGATGTTTTTTGCCCATATGATACTCAGACCTTCTGCTATTGAAAAACTTGAACCGCCGCAACGCTTACCGCTCTGGGTTGCTGTGTTCGGACGCTTTTTCTTCTGGGTCTGGATTGCGATATTAACCCTGCTGCTCACTGGCTACTGGATGATATATGATGTGTTCGGCGGCCTGCTGCAGTTAAATGTACTCTATATACAACTAATGCATCTGACTGGCTGGATAATGACTGGAATATTTATGTATATTTTTTTCAGCCCTTACCAGCAATTAAAATCTGCGCTGGCACAAGGAGATTTTCCTCAGGGCGCTCAGCAGATCAATAAAATTCGTCTCCTGGTAACCACCAATTTACTGCTGGGAATCATTACCTTTGTTATTGCCAGCGGAGGCAAGTACATTAATTTATAAGCGATCTTAAAAATTTAATGTGCGAAGCTGGATTTTCTACCAAAGATTAAGATTCAGTGTTGCTGCATCGGCACACTCGTAAGTCAACGCTTCTGTTGAGGTTAGTTTTGTCGGCTGTGCTTGATTAATTCATAGGCGGCTTTGATCTGCTGGGTTTTTTCGGTTGCCATATCTATCATTTCTTTAGGTAAACCTTTGGACACCAGTTTATCCGGATGATGTTGATTCATCATTCTGCGGTAGGCTTTTTTCACTTCGGCATCAGATGCCCCTGCTCCTACCCCCAACATTCCATAGGCTTCCTTTAATAATTCTGCCTGACTTTTTTTCGTATCGCGGCCGCCATATTGATACTGATGACTGCCCAATCCAAGGTTGGACCGAACCAGTGCACTCAACTGTTCCAGCTGGTGCGCAGAAAAACCCAGTTGCCGGGCGATATTATCGATAATGAGCTTCTCTTCAGCATGCATCTGCCCATCGGCATAGACTGCATGCAACTGAATCTCCAGAAACATTTGCATCAGGGTGGTACGTCTGTGAGCAACCTGTTTAAACTCTGATAGAGTAGCCTGCAGATCAAATCCGGGTTGTTTACCGCGGTTAAACAGTTCAATGGCCGCCTTTTTTTGTTCAGCACCGAGTTGCATATGATCCATGATCTGCCGGGCCATGGTAATTTCATCCTTACTCACCTGTCCATCAGCCTTGGCCAAATGCCCCATGACAGAAAATGTAGTGGAGAAAAAAATCGTCTGAATGCTGTCACGACTGCTGCTGTTTAAAATATCAGCAATCCCATGCTCTGCGTTTTTATCTATAAACCTGTGCCCAAGATAAATCCCCAGCAGCAATCCAAGCACACCGCCAAAATAAAAGCCTATTGCTCCGCCAATAAATTTGCCTATCCAAGCCATACTCATTCTCTATGTTCAGAAAAAATTATCAGTAACTGCTCAACGTACCCAAGATTCTATATGTAAGTGATTGCTGTCAGGAGTTTACATCAGAAGACGGTAACTTCTCAAAAAGTCCATGCAGTTTAAGTTCCTTACCCCTTTCAGGGGGAAGGCCAGGATGGGGGTCGTGTGTATAATCAAACACTTAACCCCCACCCTAACCCTCCCCCTGATAGGGGAGGGGAACTTGCACGGACTTATTGAGAAGCTACAGAAGACGCCGTAAATACCTGACAGCAATTACGTTGTTAATACTACGCTGAATAGTTACCATAATTATTTAAAGATTTATTCAACATCTAAGCCAACCAACAGCATGTTACTTTGCCGTACTGATAAACATCTGCTGTTATTTTCTCGTATTATGCTAAAGTTTTAAGTGCAGTGGTAGCGGATATCTTATGCCTGTGCTTTATTATCTGTATTAAAAATCAGTTCAAAATGCTCATTTACTGTTTGCAAACTCTGCATTTTGGCTTATTTTCAGCTTGATATGATGTAGCATCATTAAATGTGAAAAAGCCTTCACCCTGTTAAATGTCTACTATTAAAAGGTATTAACATGTCACATTCAAATTGTCTTTTTTGTCAGATCATTGAAAAAAAAGTTCCCTCAAACATAGTTTATGCTGATGAACGGGTACATGCCTTTCATGATATTGCTCCTCAGGCTCCGGTGCACATTTTGATTATTCCCAATCAGCACATTGCCACCGTAAACGATTTTAGCGACGCAGAGAGCACATTATTAGGTCACATGCTCATATGCGCACGAAACCTTGCCAGAGAATTTGGCGTGTCTGATGATGGTTATCGCCTGAATATAAACTGTAATGCCCACGGTGGTCAAACAGTTTACCACACCCATTTGCACCTTCTGGCCGGACGCCCCTTCAGCTGGCCGCCAGGCTGATTGATGCACGGTCTGGCATGCTATTCTGGAATCCTTGATTTAATCTCTGGCATCATCAGCAATATGAATGATGATATTGCGTTTAGCCGCATGATAGCGATGTTCCCAGAGATAAAGCCCCTGCCAGGTTCCCAATACCAGCCTGTTTTGCAGCACAGGTATTGCAATTGAAGTAGCGGTAAGAGCAGATTTGATATGTGCCGGCATATCGTCTGCGCCTTCCAGCGTGTGGGTATAAAGAGGATCATTTTCTTTAACCAGACGATTGAGCCAGTTTTCCAGATCATGCTTTGCCGAAGGATCAGCGTTTTCCTGAATGATCAAACTGGCCGAGGTGTGTTGTACAAACACCGTGCATAGACCCTGATCAATAGCAGACTCATAAACCACCGCTTCAACCTGCCGGGTAATGGCGTGTAAACCTTGTGAACTCACGGCTACCTGAATTGACTTTATCATAGCACTTCACACGCGATATTAAACGGTTTGTAACTGCTCAGCATCTTCATCTTTCATTTTCCAGTCTACATAACAAAGGGGGGTTATACACGAATAACTTCATTTTGCCTGATTTTTGAATATACTCTTTATCCTTGAAAATGCAGGTTCATTGTCTGCGCCCTTCAGCCCAATCATGTATTATTTATACACTCATGGGCTTCAGGACTTGACGGCTTCCCTGCATTTCCAATGATTTCGAGTATAAAGCTTATGCACATATTGAATTTTATCATTTTCTTGACTATTTTTACTCTATATCAGCGATTCATTTATCGACCTGCCAATTAAACAGGCGATTCAATTTTGGAGATCCCCAGCTATGCCATGTAATTATCAACCACTGGAGGTAATGCCGCTTCGAGCAGCAGCTACACTCTGCCAGCCTGCATTCCTGCATGATGGAAAGGTGGCTCTTGAAGATCCGGCTACCACAGTAATGACCGATTTGACCATGATAGCGGCTGTTACGATCGATCCATCATGCAGCCTGAATGAGGCCACTGAAAAAATGATCAGCATGAACGTTAAACTGCTGTTTGTTACCGATTCAAATAATCGGATTATTGGCCTGCTCACCAATAGTGATCTTCAGGGCGAAAGACCTATTCAGTTTCAGCAAATGAATGGCGTATCACGTGCAGAAATATTAGCTCTGGACATTATGACAGGTGTCGACCATATTGACGCCCTTGATTATTCAGCCGTCAGGAAGGCAAAGGTCGGTGATATTGCCCTTACCATGAAAGATCTGCATCGTCAGCATGCTTTGATCGTAGAAGAACACGGAGGCATCCGATATGTCAGGGGTATTTTTTCTACCACTCATATCAGTAAATTACTGGGTGTACAGATAGATACCTTTGAAATGGCATCATCTTTCGCTGATCTGGGCAGGATCCTGGGTTGTATGCCGTAATGCATCAAATACAGGCCGCTGAATCTATTGCTCTAATTGTTTAATAATATCCAGATACTGCTTTTCTTTTTTACCCCAGAAATACATCATAAATGCAACAAACATAATGATGAAAAACAAGGCTGAGATTGCTGATGAACCTGTCACGGCAATTTCAGCCAGTTGCTGATACGAGAGGGATTTGGCTTTTAACTGTGCCAGCAGAGCATCGGGACTTACCAGCACTGGTTTTAACCAATATATCAGCCCCCATGCCGCTAGTGCTGACAAACCAATGCTCCAGCTGATATAGCCTGAAACCCGCTGGAATAATGAACGTTTGAAAATGAACTGTTGCTGCGTCTCACTAAGCATATTAATTTCCTGAAGTACTTCTTTTTTATTAGCATCGGCCTTATTATACCTTAGCGAATAATGTTTTCATTTTTTACGCTTTTGTATCGGCTTAATTTTCTTTCTGAGTTTTGAACACCCATGTCACAAAAAAATTATTATAAAATTCTCGGTCTTGATAAAAACGCATCAGAGCAGGATATAAAAAAGCAGTATCGTCGTCTGGCCAAAAAATACCACCCCGATGTGAGCAAATTAAACGATACAGAGGAACGTTTTAAAGAAATCAATGAGGCCTATGATGTACTGAAAGACAAAACTAAAAAAGCCAATTATGATCGTTTTGGTTCCTCTGACGGCAATCCCTTTCATGGCGGCTTTACTCCTCCTCCGGGCGGCGCAACTCAGGGTGGTTTTGGTCAGGGCAGTTTCAACCAGGGTGGGTTTGGTGATTTCTTTGAGCAGATATTTACCGGTTCCAGAGGCGGCACGCGTTTCAATACAGCAGGCTCACAGTCCGGCGGTTTCTCCCAGCATCATAAGGGTAAAGATCAGAGCGTTAATATCTATGTCGATCTTGAGGATGCCTATCATGGAGCCAACCGGACCCTGAATGTGCGTATCCCTGGCGAGCAGGGTACTAAAAAACTCAAAGTCAAAATTCCTAAAGGGATCAAGGAACATCAAAAAATCAGACTGGCCGGTCAGGGGGGCACGGGGCAGCAGCTAAATGGCGACCTCATGCTCGAAGTCAATTTTAACAAACATCGCTACTTCAGCGTAGAAGGTAAGGATATCAGCATAACATTACCCATTGCTCCGTGGGAAGCGGCGCTGGGTACTAGCCTTGCCATCCCGACGCTTGGAGGCCAGGTAGAAATGAAACTGCCGGCCAATACCCGCGGCGGTAAAAAATTGCGCTTAAAAGGCCGGGGACTTCCAGGCAAAGACCCCGGGGATCAATATGTGAAGCTGGAAATTGTGACTCCGGATGCAGCTACAGATGAGCTCAAATCATTATACGAGCAGTTAAAACAGGAGAGCCAGTTTAATCCAAGAGAAAACTTTGCATAAAGCCGCAAGGGTTTATTTTGAACTAAAATAAAAGATTCTGGTCACACTAGAGGTGGATGCTTATATATTTTGAATTCGCACTCAACAGTCCATTAATGAAAGAAACCTGACCTTTGATCTTGCAAGAACCTTAATAGATTAAATACCCCTACTATGAAAAAAAACATTTTATTCTCAGCACTCTCTTTACTAGTTTTCGGCTCACTTTTTCTGAGCCCCATTCAGGCGGCACTGCCTGCTTTTTTTGGCAGCCAGGGGGAAAAACCGGTTCCGTCTCTGGCCCCGATGCTGGAAAAAGTCATACCTGCGGTTGTGAATGTCTCTGCGTCTAACAGCAATTCCAGCTCTGGTAACAACAGGCTGGAAGAACTGATGCAGGATCCGATTTTAAAACGATTTTTCAACTTTGATTCGCCCCATCATCAACCCAGAAATGAAGCACGGGCACTGGGTTCCGGTGTTATTGTCAATGCTCAGAAAGGTTATATTCTGACCAATAATCATGTCATTGAAAATGCCAGCGGAATAACGGTAACCCTGTCAGATGGCCGTAAATTAGATGCCGAACTTCTTGGCACAGACACGCAAACCGATATAGCCGTGCTAAAAGTCAAGGCAGAGAACCTGACTGCTGCCAAACTGGCCAACTCAGATAAATTACGGGTCGGTGACTTTACAGTCGCTATTGGTCACCCTTTTGGCCTGGATCAGACGGTGACTTCCGGAATTATCAGTGGCCTCAGAAGAAGTAATCTGGGCATAGAAGGTTATGAGGACTTTATACAGACTGATGCTTCTATAAACCCGGGTAATTCAGGAGGCGCACTGGTTAATTTGAAGGGCGAGCTGATTGGTATCAATACGGCCATCTTTTCCAGAAGCGGCGGTAATATAGGTATTGGTTTTGCTATTCCGGTTAATATGGCTAAATCAGTGATGTCCCAGCTGGTTAAAAATGGCACGATTGAGCGCGGTGTGCTGGGAGTACAAATTCAGGACCTGACGCCGGAACTTGCCTCAGCTTTTGGCGTTAAGGTCAATAAAGGAGCCATTGTTGCACAGGTTATTCCAGGTTCTGCAGCCGCAGCGGCTGGAATAAAATCCGGTGATATTATTATTCAGACAGACTCTCGGATCATTAACAGCTCATCCGGGCTGCGTAGCTATATTGGCCTGAAAAGTCCTGGTGATAAGGTTAAAATCAAACTCATCAGAGACAACAAGAACATGATCATCAATGCCACTATCGGCGGTAAAGAGAAACTCCTGAGCAGCAGTTTGAAGAGTACCGGATTCAATCCTGTGCAGGTCCACCCTGCTCTTGAAGGGGCGGTTTTTGACAATAACAATAGCAGTCAGGCCGGATTAAACATCATAGATGTTGAGCCTCAATCCCCGGCATGGCATGCCGGATTAAGGAAAGACGATATCATCGTTGCTATTAATCGACATACAGTAAATTCTCTGGACGACATCCAGCGCCTGGGCAAGTCCGGAAAACCACAAAAACTGGCTCTAAATATTTATCGCGGAAACTCTGCCCTGTTTATTGTCCTGAGATAAAAAACTGCAGGCTGGATTACAATTTAAGCTAATCAAACTTCATTCGCATGATTATGCATATACATTTGTAACTATTCAGCGTATTTAATATTTGTAACTTCTCAATAAGTCGGTGCAAGATACTCTCCCCCAATCAGGGGGAGGGTTAGGGTGGGGGTTAAGTGCTTGATGATACAAGCAACCCCCATCCTGGCCTTCCCCCTCGAAGGGGGAAGGAACTTTAACTGCACGGACTTATTGAGAAATTACTAAGATTTTCACTAAGTGATTGCTGTCAGGTGATTGTGGAAGGCAGATAATTGCTCCTGTATAATCTGCATTCCCTACATCCAAGCCTACGATGTACAGGGAAGTACAAGTGTCGTGTGAGGCAGGATGCCGGGAACGACCATGGATGTATTCACGGCGTCTTCTGGGCAGGTAATTGCTCCATGCATAACCTGCATTTCCCACATCCATGTGGGTCAATAAATACCTAATATCAAACACGAACTTAGATATACGCTGAATAGTTACATACATTTTTACTTAAATTAATACTTGTGAATCCGACCTAAGATGAAGTCAATTCTTCCACCAGATAGTCAGCAAAGGTAGATAAGTAATCAGTATCAGCCATATCAGCATAATCATCAGAAACGGGAAAGTAGAACGAAAAACAGTCACAATAGATTTGCCAAACCGTTGACTGGCAATAAACAGGTTTATGCCTATGGGCGGCGTCATATAACCGATTTCCAGATTTGCGAGAAAAATAATCCCCAGATGCACCGGGTCAATATTATAGCGCATGGCTAACGGTACAATGAGCGGAACCACCACGACGATAGCAGAAAAGATATCCATCATAGCTCCTACTATCAGCAGAAACACATTCAGCACCATTAGAAAATGCAGCGGACTATCAATATATTTTTCCATGACGTCCAGCAGCTTCATCGGCAGTTGAGAGTCAATTAATAAATTGGTCAGCCCCATGGCCACCCCAAGAATAATCAGGATACTGCCGACTAATTTGACCGTGTCAATCAGTATTTTTGGCAAGTCCTGAAACAAATGTATTTTTTTGAAAATAACTATTTCAATAAACAGCACATAGGCCGCAGTCAGTGCTGCCACTTCTGAAATAGTAACATAACCGCCAAAAATACCGATGATGATAAAAAACGGTAAAATAATTTCCCAGATACCCTCTTTGACCGCAAGCAGCATTTTAGAAAAACTGAAGTCATGGCGGGTAATATCTATTTTACAGGCGGAAATAAAACTATAGACTGACAGCATCAACAACAAAATAAAACCGGGAATAATTCCGGCCAGAAACAGTTCGTCGATACTAACGCCGGAAACAATGCCATAAAGTAAAATAGCCAGACTGGGAGGAAACAGCAGCCCCAGAGAACCTGATGTGGTCAGCAGCCCCAGACAAAACCGTTTATCATAATGTGCCTGAATGAATAACGGATAAAGCAGCCCCCCCAGAGCGATAATAGTGACCCCTGATGCGCCGGTAAATGCCGTAAAAAACGAACAGGACACGATAGTTACAATGGCCAGACCGCCAGGCATCCAGCCCAACAGCGCGTTAAATAAGTTAATTAAACGGGTGGTACCGCCTCCCGCGGCCAGCGTCATACCGGCAAAGGTAAATAGAGGAATGGCTATAAGATTAGGCTGCGAGGCCAGTCGATACAGCTCAATGATCAAACCAATCGGATCCAGTTCAGAAGCATAGCTGGCGAATAATCCTCCCGCGCCAAGAACGGCAAACAGGGGCATACCCACTAAAGCAAGAACAATTAAGATCAGTACATAGATAATCATGAGTTGTCGATACCAGGTTCCGTTTCAAGCTGTGTATGATCAAATCCGGTAAGCGACAACAATAGCAGATGCAGAGCTAAGATAAAAAAACCCGCCGGTATGATCAGAGCAAGATACAGAGACCATTGTTCATTGGCCGGAGCATAGCTCCATTCATCCAGCCAGAATCGTATGGAATACCAGGTTAAAGTGGCACACACAGCTGCACTGAGAAATAACAGGGGGCGAATGAGTTTTTGCTGCTGTTCCCGGTTGAGAAAAACAGCCACGATATCAATTTTGATGTGCTTATTATTTTCAGATATCAGTGCCGCACCCATGAAAATGATAAACAGCACCAGGTGTCTTGAAATAACATCCAGGTCGGGAAATCCTGTATCAAAAATATTCCGTGCAACGACCTGTATTACAGCAAAAACCAGTAAGAGAAAAAGACTGGAGGCAGCAGTAAATTTTTCCACCACGATCAGGTAATGTTTGAATTTAAGGGCAAAGTTTAACCAGAATGTCATTACTGTGAACCTTGTTTGCTCCGAAATTCATCCAGCATCTTTTCAGTTCGTTTAAATAATTCATCCGGAATATAATTGCTTTTTGCCAGTTTTGCCGCTGCCTGATCACGAATACTCAACATCTCTTTTTGTTCTGCCTCATTCCAGTCCCACATAAACTTGATGCCGCTTTGTTTTAGTAAATTGATACTTTTTTGATTATCTCGACGAGTCAGCTGCAGAATATTTTCTCCGGCCTGCTTGCCTGTAGTTTTAAGCAACTGTTGTAAATCGTCAGGCAATTTGTCAAAAAATCGCTTGCTTACCACCAGAGCACCCGTCGCATTGGTCATGGATATGTTGGTCGCATAGTTGAGTTTGGTATGCCATTGCATAGTTAATGCACCAAACGGGGAATGATAAACTGTATCGATGCTGCCATGTTTTGCTGACAATTGGGTATAGACATCAATAATGGACAGCGGGACAGGTGAAACCTGAGCCACCTCAGCGAATACCTCACTCACCGGGTCCCCCTGCCATAACCAGATCCTGCGGCTTTTCAATTCTTCCAGAGAACCAATCGGTTTTTTGGAAAAAAAGTAAATGAAACCGACTTCCGGCCAGCCCAGTAATTCAAACCCCTTTTTCCTGAAGCCAGTTTCAATTTCAGGCATGAGCTGATCGCGAACAAAATCGGATTCATCCGTATTCTGAAACAGAAAAGGCATTTCAAGCACTCGCGCTGGTGAATAAATACGTCCGATCCCATAACCGGTAAAAAAGGCTCCCTGTAACTGATTGCTTCTTATTTTTCGTAAAACATCGGGTTCATCACCCATTACCCCGCCCGGGTAAATTTTAAATTTCAGTCGGCCATCACTTTTCTTATAAACTTCATCCGCCCATTTATCCATTTCTTTCATCCAGGCAGTGTCCGCCGGGACAAGCGTGGCCATTTTGAGGGTGTACTGCTGTTTTGCATGTACAATGGGGACGGTGCACAGCAGCATAATTAATGTCAAAATATGCATGAAACGTATTAAAACCATTGGTCTTCCTTTTCAAGTAGCAGACGGGCTTTTTGTTTTGCCACCTCATTCACCAGCGCCTGTTCGGGATAGAGGTTATCATCAGCATTGACGACATTTTCCAGTAAACGGTGAAACGCCTGCTGATCATAACGCTGTCGTTCAAGATACTGGGCCATGTACAAATCCACAATCAGCAATTTATTATTGTTATAGGCATTGGCTTTTTTAAAATAGGCTTCCGATAACTCATAATTACCTCCCAGCATCGGCGAACGGCTGCCGTAATAAACGCCAAAGAAAATATTCGGCCCGCTAAGATAGTAGTGCTCATCGAGTTCATACACACGCTGCATAAACATAACCGCTCTGGGTAAATCCGCCAGTTTTTCGGCACTATCGCGATTTAAATCTATCCCTCTGGCCCAGCAGGATGAACTCCAGAACAAGGCCGGAACACTTCTGGAACCCAGTTTCTCAATCGCGACTTCCAGCCCGTCCAGAGAACCCTGCATTTGTGCTTCGCTCAGCCCCTGTTCCTGCAGTATCTGTTTGGCATGGTTGACACAGCGATCATAGAGCTTAACAGCACGCGGCTGATCTGTCTCTTCCAGGAATGCAAACGCATAAGCATAATATGCCTGGGCCGCATAAATACGCAGTGCCTGATTTCCAGGATCATTAATCAGCATACCTTCGATTAAGCTTATATTGGCGGGTATAGCATCTCTGGCCAGCTCAGGATCGGTTTCCTGATACAGGGCGGTCACCCCGCCATCAATCAATGGCATAGCTGCACGGGTGGTTAATTGCCCCATCGAACAGCCCGTAAGCAAAATGACTGACAGGCAGAGCATGGAAAGTTTCAGGTGGTTGTTCATTTTATTTCCTGATATATGGTGTTGAGCTCCAGGTTTAGTTGCAGGTTTATACTCTTTATCCTTGAAAATGCAGGTTCATTGTCTGCGCCCTTCAGCCCAATCATGTATTATTTATACACTCATGGGCTTCAGGACTTGACGGCTTCCCTGCATTTCCAATGATTTCGAGTATAGTTGCAATCTGAAAATACTAAAAATGTTCCCATTCAGAGTATGATTAGGATCTATCCTTAAAGGAAAAGATCTTTAAAAAATGTCTGGCAGACGTCTTAGCTTACTGCTTTTCATCCATAAATACCCGATTCTCCTTAAGTACCTACGTATGTATAAATGTTATATTTAAGTCATGTCAGTAAGCGCAACTTTTTTTAAGAATAGGTAAGTAAGCTAATCTTTGCAACCAAATTGAACAATACTTCTGATAAAATATTTTGCCGCTTTAAAATCAAAGCCAATAGTCAACAAAGATGCCCAGAAAAATCACCATTCCAAGCCAGTTATTATTCAAAAACGCACTAAAACAGGCTGCCGGATCCCGGTTTCTAATCAAAAATTGCTGATAACCTGCAAACCCGGATGCAGCTAAAATGCCCAGATAGTAAAATACTCCCGCATGCAGATATACCGCTATGCCAACCTGGCCGAGTAAAAAACCCAGCTGCAGCAAGCCGATCATCAATCGATCAGCGCTGCCGAAAGCAATAGCAGTGGACCTGACACCTATTTTCAGATCATCTTCCCGATCGGCCATGGCATACATGGTGTCATAGGCCACAATCCACAAAATGGTAATGGCATACAAAACCCAGGCGATCGCAGGCACACTACCCCGCTGCGCTGCAAATGCCATTGGAATTGACCAGCTAAAAGCCATCCCCAGTACAATCTGCGGATACTGGGTATAACGCTTCATAAAAGGATAGATGGAAGCCAGAATCAAGGCACCCACAGATAAAATGATAGTGTAGAGATTAAGAAATAGTACCAGAATAAAAGCTACACTAATGAGCAAAACAAACAACCCCAGTGCTTCCCTGGATGAAACTTTTCCTGAAGTTATCGGCCGTTCTTTAGTTCTTGCAACATGACGGTCAATGTTTCTGTCGGCTATATCATTTATTACACAGCCCGCGGAACGCATGATAAACACGCCAGCAACAAAAATGCATAAGAGTGTGAACGCAGGAATACCTGCTGCGGCAATCCATAGCGCCCATAGCGTAGGCCACATCAGTAACCATGTGCCAATGGGCCGATCCATACGCATCAGCAGGTAATATTGTTGTAGCCTTGACTGAGTAAGATATGGCGGAAAAATCAAATTCAAACCCGTCCATGTAATTTCAAGTGGTGAATTCTACGCAAATAATGCCGGTAAGAAAAGTTCTGCAACCAGTAGCGGTTTGTTTTGCAAACGAAATATAGAACGACGGGCATTAATGTGATCCGTTTCTGGCACAGCATGCCCGACCGCGAGGTCAAATAATTGCTGTCCTTTGTGTAAAATAGCTACTTCCATAGCATCACGCTGCAAATTAGGTTGTGAAAACAGGAACGCACCCAGCGGCTTTGCCCCCAAAAAACCGAGTTGTTTTTGCGGCCCGCTTAAAGTAGCCGCAGGAATAACGGTGCGGGCATAAATCAAGGGTAGATTACCGCAATAGAGGACAACTTCACGTATCAGGGCATAACGTCGATGTTTAATTTTCAGGCGGAGTCTTTCATCAAATGATGGAAAAGCCATACCCTGATGCATCACCCTGACGTTAAACGCCCCCAAAGGCGAGGCATCACAATAATCTTTTATCCGTTGTGTCAACGAAGAATGGTCCAATAGCCACTCACTGACATGTGCTTCAACAGGTAGAAACGAAGCATGATCAGCTTCGACCCAATGCGGTATAGAATAAAGTGTAGAGCGAATTTTTAGTGGATGTATGGGCATGTAAACATTTCAGTAAATAAAGTGGCTGAAATAGTAACACATCTGACCTGCTACCTGAATACAGGCACTGATAGTGTTATTGCAATAACTGGTATCATTTGATTGATATTTGTCATATCGTAATTTTTTTAAATTGATATATGTCATGTCATAAAAATATTGTCATGACATATATCAATAAAATTTAACACTGTCTGGAGATGATGTTTAACTGTATATCTCAGGGCAAAATCATACTATGAAATATAGCACCATTTGTTCCCCCGCCTTTTCAGGAGTGGGAACAAATGTTAAATCCAGCATTATCCATTAAGCTTAACCCCCTTATCCCAACCTTATCTCCTGCCGGTGGGAAGGAGCAGGTTTTATAAATATTTAAATTTATAGTCATTATTTACAAGTATGATTTTACCCTGCTTTATATCTAAACAATCCTTGAATTAAGCCGATATCTGGGCTAAAGTTAATTCCTGAATTTAACTGGCACACAAACTGCGTGTATAAATCTTTTATGTCTGCCGGGCACATAGATGTCAAATTTGTTTTCCGAAATTTTGACCTGATCCAGGCGGCTGAAAACAATTGTAATAATTTATTGTGCCGCTTCAAAGCGATACCATTTATCAATACAGCCAACAACAATATGTTATCTAAGCAAAGGAGAAACAGGTGAGATTTAAATTATTAATAAGTTTTTTTTCTATCTTTATTATAACCCCCTGGTCAACAGTTCATTCTGCCGATGTGGAAAATGGCAAACAATTGTTTAAGGCCTGTACCCTGTGTCATGGTAAATATGCCCAGGGTATTCAAGGCGGTCTTTATCCGAGATTAGCCGGACTACCCGAGTATTACACGCTTCACCAGATAGAGCTGTTTGTGAATGAAGAGAGATTCAATCCGGCCATGACTTCAGTGGGACGACTGGGCGTTATGAGCGATAAGGAAAAAGAGGATCTGGCCGCTTATATTGCTTCAATTGATCTGAATGAACTGAAAGTACCCATAGATATTCCTGTCTACAGCGGCAACGCAGAAAATGGTAAAGAACTTTATAAAGACGATTGTAAAACCTGCCACGGCAAAAAAGCTGAAGGTAAGCCCAAGAAAGATGCACCGCCTACAGCGGGTCAATACAGTGAATATTTACAGCGCCAAATCGATTTTTTTATGAACAAAGATCGTTTACATGATAACGATGAAGAAGATGAAACATTTGATGATTACAGTAAAGAAGAGCTCATTGACATCCTCACTTATATCTCCACGCTCGATGACCAATAAAAAACCAGATTAAGGATTTATACTATGAAATTATTTAAACTAGTCATTTTATCATTACTGCTGGTTCAACCTGGCATTGCATTAAGTAAGGACAAGGCAGAGCTGCCTCAACCTGAAATTATCGATGTTCAACAATCCGTTTTAAAAATGCCTCTGGCTCCAGGCGTATCCGCAGAGGATGCGCGCATCTCCATTAATCTTAAGGCTGAAGAGCTGAATATGAAAAAAGTGGGTTATCTGCCCGTTTCCGATGAGATAAAAGCACGCGGTCTCAAATCCCAGCATCTGGAAATCTTTCAGTTTTGCAACCCTGAAGATGCCATGAAAATGGTTGCTTTCAATATCCTCTATGCCGCCTATATGCCTTGCCGGATTGCGCTGGTTGAAGATAATAAAGGTCAATACTGGCTGCAGATGTTAAACCTGGACATGATCATCGCCAAATATCCACTGCCGGAAGATCTCAGAAGAATCGCTATTACTATTAATGGCCAGATGCTGGAAATCATTACCGCTGGAAGCCAGGGCAGTTTATAAATAAGCTCAGCCCGTGCTTTAAGTTTTTAGTAATATTTACCTGAGCATCTATACACCACATTTTAAACATAAAAACCGGGAAATAATCCCGGTTTTTTTTTGCAAAAAATATTTGCAGCTTATTCCTCTCGGATAAATGGACCAATAAACCCGGTGATACTATCACCGGCTGGATTGTCTTCACTTTTAGCAGGATGCTGCACCACCAGAGACATATAGTAGTAATTACCCACTTTAGAGAAATAGGGTGAGGTTGCCTCGGCACCCTCCGGTAGAGTTGCAATACGTGTTAACTCCTGTGTCTCCAGATCAAACAGCCACAGCATATTGTTAATGTGTTTTCCGTCCTCAGCGATAATCAATGCCTTCGAGTCAGGCAGCATCGTAATATTATCTGGCTGGGCCATCACATCCTCCTGGAATGCGCATTGCTGGGCTGATTTTTCTCCAGCAGAAGTCCCGGAGGCAAGCAAGCTGTGCATATTAACCGCCACATAAACGCTGTCAATCAGCTGCTTATTAGTATCCTGCACACCGCCTGTGATGTCCATGGCATAAATAGCGCCGCAATAATCGGCTTTCGACACGCGAAGATGATTGCCTGTTTCTGCGTGTCCATCATTATCCAGATCATCATAATTGCGCCCTTTTAGCGGATCGATGTAATTATCCAGCATCCCCCTGGCCACTTCAGAGATAGCGATATAAGCCCGCTTTCGTCTAGAATCGAAGCTGAACCCTTCCATTTTGCGAAATTCATGGGTGGCTCCCAGCAATGCCGCATATCGCCGGCTTTCCAGACGGGAAGCGAGTGTTTGCATCCCTGATTTGACTTCAAGACACTCGGCTTTTCCATTGGCTGCAACAGGCTTTTTACATCCCTGCAGAGGAAGTGTCCTGAAGATGTCCGAAAATTGAATGCCTTCAGCTATGCTTTTCCTGACAGTCTGATCCTTTGCCGTTCCCAGGTTAATCCACTGCAGCTGGGCAGAACCACCGCCATAACTGCTGGTCTGGTGCCAACGTGCCGCATACAATGTGCCCGCAGACAAGTCATTGATCTTATCAGCGACAAACATAAATAAGGTATTATTCGTACCATCATCCGTCAGATACACCGTTTTATGATCGGGCATGATATAACTCAGCTCATGAGAAAATCGCCCCAGCGCATAATGTTTCACATAACTGGCTTCGCCTTTGATGATATCGATTTCGGTTATCCATCCATTCTGATAGGGACTTGATTTTGTGTGATCACTCAGCCAGTAGGCACGAACCTTGTCATTATATTTTTTATCCGCGCTTTGATGCTGTTCTATTTGTCTCGCATCAGGCTCGTACTCTTCACCGCCAAGGAAGGTGTTCCATGGCGAAACCGAACCTGCGCAGTGAACCCATCCACCCCATTCTTCGGACTGATCGATAAATTTCAGCGTTGCTTTCTTTAGCTTCAGAATTCCATGAAGATCCTGGAAAACTTCTGCAAAATACATACCCCCCGTCGGACATTCAAACTGCGAAACCAGGTATGTTTTGTCATCCTTTTGCAGCAATGCACTGAAATCTGTGCCGCTGCCCATGACACCTGCTGTATTGCCGCTGCAAAGATAATCTGCACCAGCTGCAGAGACAGCTGGCCGCCCCAGGTAATCTTTCATTAGTCCGTAGGTTTCTCCATTGTCCTGATACCCGGTACGCAATAATTCCATAAACCGCAGGGACTGCTGATGACCGTCTATGGTGACAGCAGGTAAAACAGTAACCTCGCTGGTTGAAAACAGTGTCTGTTTTAGCCTGTCCGCACTCACTGCTAAACAGCAAAAAAGAGACCACGTTAGCGTACTCATTATTGCAATGTATTTAACATTCGCATGCCTGAGGTTGTTTTTTGATAGGGCTGTATTATTGAACATAAGATGATACGTCAGTTTGTATTTGCTAAATTTTTAAGGCTCTGCTTTCCCCCTCAGAGGGTGAAAGAATAGACTGACACTAACTACTCAGCGTATCTATAAGATCGTGCTCGTTGTCAGGCATTTAGTGAGTTATTCCATATACGCTGAGTAGTTACGACTGATAAAGATTATACATAACTCTGCTATATTAGAGTGGCTGGGGTATTTTTTACTTTAAACGTATAGACTTTACTTCAAGTAATGAGCGTGAGAAATGCTGCGAACCGCTCTGTCCCGATATCTCAGTGAATGGCGGTGACATGTTTTCCATTTTTATTTCACCCGTCAGCAGATGCACCGCTACCACAATAGCGCTTTTATCACTTGCAGGTCTTACTTTGATCTGTTTAATGTCTTTAAATGGGATCCGAATATTATTGGATAAAATCAGTTGCTGTCGGGCTGATGCCGTTCCCCGCCGGCTCTCCAGGGTATTTTTTTGCAGTCTGGAGCGCTTATCATTAATCAGCGTTACTTCTGCCATTTGAGAAGTATTCACTGGCCTGGAAACAGGCTTATTGTTGTCTGTATTTGTATTAGTCTGTTGTTCTGCAACGTTTGCTGCAGCTGAGTTTTGTCTATACGGAATCGCACTGGTCTTTATTTTAGGCTCTATCGCTGGGTTGAATGAATTTTTCTGTTGCGCTGGCTCAGACATGTCCAGTTCAATTACCGGAACCTCTTCCCTGTTCATGGGGGCGGCCGTTTCTGGTGCTGGTTTTAACTGCTCATGTGTAGCAAGCTTGTGCTTTTTCTGTTTTTGCGGCAATTTATTAGAGTTAAAAAACTCCAAAGTTTTAATATCTGCCAATGATTTGCTAAATCGGCCAATATTGATATCTCCGGAAATGATCGGAAATGGTTTTGCTATGGTTTGCAGGCTCTCATAACCATCAGCCATCACAATATGAGCCAGAATTTCATTACTTCGAGTAGATTTTTTTATGTTGATGTTTTTTACTCTGCTCAGATCCAGCCTGATACCATCGGCTAAAATCAATTCCAGATTTTCACTGATTTCATTGCCCCGTGAACTGGACAAAGACTCTGTGCTGAGTTTCAATTGAGTGGTCGTCAATAGTGTGACCAGTGCCACTGGTTGTTGGGTATGAATCTTTAGCTGACTGCTTTTCGACGGGCTTTTTTTACGCCTGTTTTTTGCTGCCGCGGTGGAACCCGGTTTTAACCACTTGATCCTGGATGAAGACTCTCCCCTTGCACAGGGTTCATCCGAAAATTTCACTTTGCCAAAATCATTTTCACATTTATAAACCGCCGACCATACAGAATGACTAAAGCAAAAAGCAGTTATTAATAGTAAAACGATCAACGCTATAGTATTCATTTTTCTTAGCATACATTCACCTGATGTATTTAGGATAATAGACCCGATTCAGACATGCTGATAGCCAGTACCCTGCGGGATCCAGCGTTGAATCAACGGCTCAACGGCCTGAGGGTATTCATTAATGATCAGCTCAGCAACCCGGTTCACCTGGGATAAAAGTTTCTGATCCTTGATGATATCAGCTATTTTCAATTCAGCCAGTCCTGTTTGTTTTATGCCCAGTAATTCACCAGGGCCTCTTAATAGTAAATCTTTTCTGGCAACTTCAAAACCATCATTGGTTTCACGCAAGATTTGTAAACGCGCTTTGCCCTTTTTTGACAGTGGGGAGCGATACATCAGCACACATACGCTGCTCTGGCTGCCCCGTCCCACTCGGCCACGTAACTGGTGCAGCTGTGACAGCCCCAATCGCTCGGCATTTTCAATGATCATTAAACTCGCATCCGGAACATCTACTCCCACCTCAATTACCGTAGTTGCCACCAGCAGAGATATTTCTGCGGCTTTAAAACGCTCCATGATTAACTGTTTTTCATGGCTTTTCATGCGCCCATGCACCAGTGCAATATTCACCTCAGGCAGTTGCTGTGTTAACAACTGATATGCTTCTTCCGCCGCCTGACATTGTAAAGTGTCGGACTCTTCGATCAAAGTGCAGACCCAATAAGCCTGTCTTCCCTGCAGGCAGGCCTGGTGCACTCTGGTCAGTATGTCCTGGCGCCTGTGTTCACTGACTACTACCGTTTCAACCGGTGTTCTGCCCGGAGGCAGCTGGTCAATAATCGAATAATCGAGATCGGCATACGCCGTCATGGCCAGAGTTCTGGGTATCGGCGTCGCGGTCATGATCAATTGATGAGGATAACTCTCTGCAGCGTTTTTGTATCCCTTCTGGATCAAAGCAAAGCGCTGATGGACACCAAAGCGATGTTGTTCATCTATCACTACCAGACCCAGCCGCGCAAAACTGACATCCTCCTGGAACAGAGCATGGGTGCCGATGATCATTTGCGCTGTGCCCTGCTCAATTTGCGTCAGTGCCTGTTTACGCTGTTTGACGCTCAGCTTGCCGCTCATCCAGACAGTGGTGATTTGCAACGGTTCGAACCAGACCTGAAAATTGCTCAAATGCTGTTCTGCCAGCAATTCGGTAGGAGCCATCAAGACAGCCTGAAAACCGTTTTCAATGGCATACAATGCCGTCATGGCCGCCACCACCGTTTTGCCCGACCCCACATCTCCCTGAACCAGACGCTGCATAGGGGTGGATTTTTTCAGGTCGCCAGCTATATCCTCAAGTACCCGCTGTTGGGCTCTGGTCAGTTTAAAGGGTAGGCTGGCCAAAAACTGTGCACTGGGTTGTGTTTGAGTAACTCTGTTGAACAGCAGCGGAGAGGAAAAGTGTTGCAGGCGCTGTAGATGCAATTGCTTCATACTGAGCTGATGAGCCAATAATTCTTCAAAAGCCAGACGTTGACGGAAGGGATCCCTGCCTGACGTTAATTCTTTGATCTTACAGTCCGGTGGAGGGGCATGTAAATAAAGCAGTGACTGAAACAGGTCCGGCAGCTTTAATTGCTCTCGCACGGCAGGCGGTAAATAATCACTTATCAGCTGCTCACCTGAAGTCTGCAAGCGGTTTAGTACCTGTTGTACTGCATTCCTCAGGGTATGTTGGGAAACACCTTCTGTCGTTGGATAAACAGGAGTTAATACCTCATCAACCGGCAATATATTATCTGCATCGACGAATTGATATTCCGGGTGGATGATTTCAAGATTGTGTTTTCTTCGCCGAACATCACCAAAACATCTCAGCCATTGTCCCTGCCTGAGACGCTCCTGCTGCGCTTTGTTAAAATGAAAAAAACGCAGCAACAGCGTTCCGCTGCCGTCATTGATTTGACAATTTAATACCGCACGTTTGCCAAAACTGGTTTGACATTGAATAATTTCACCACTGATAAGGGCGCTCTCTCCCGCTCTGAGATCGGCAATGGCAATAAGGCGTGTTTTATCCTGATAACGCAGTGGGAGGTGAAAAAGCAGATCCTGTAAGGTAAAAAGATCTCGTTTGTTAAAACGCTGGGACATTTTTTCACCGATCCCTTTTAAGGCCGAAATCGGCTGCTTCAGATAGTGACGACATTCCCGGCTATCGTGTTTCACGTCATATCACTTAATAGAGTAATTAATTGGCAACTATTCAGCGTATTTAACATTCTCTCCGAGTGATTCCTGTCAGTTGTTTACGCCAGGCAGATAATTCCAGATCTATGCTCTGGTAATTCTAACCACCATAGGTAATGACCTGAGTTTACGCATGACACTGGCCAGGTGTTTTCTGTCCTTGACTGAAATCACGAAATCCAGCGCATAGAGCTGTGCCTCTTTCTCTGCCGTCTCTACCTGTTCTATATTGGATCCGCTGTCAGAAATAGCTGCAGCAATAGTCGCCAGAACCCCTTTACGGTGTTCTACCAGAACCCGTATAGAGACACTGAATTCATCCTGAATGTCATCACCCCATTCCAGATCGATCCATTTTTGTAATGACTTGTTTGGGTCATTGGCATTTTTACAGGTTTTGGTGTGTACGACTAAACCCCGGCCAGCGCTTATAAAAGCCACAATATCATCCCCGGGTATTGGATGACAGCAACGGGCATAATTAACCACCATACCTTCGGTACCCTTAATCACCAGAGGTCTGCCTGATTTCTGTCGATTATCATCCAGCTCTTTGGTCTGTTCAGGCAGCAGATGACGCACTACCAGCTGAGGAATTCTGTTGCCGATACCAATTTGTTCCAGTAATTCATCCATGCTGTTAAGTTGATAATCATCCAGCAATCGCTGAATACGGCTTTGGGACAAGTTCCTTATTGACATATTCAGATAGGAAAGACATTTATTAAGCATACGTCTGCCCAGGGCTATGGATTCGGATTTCTGCTGATTTTTAAAAGTTCCACGAATATTACTGCGGGCTTTTGCAGTAAAAACGAAATTTAACCAGGACGGATTGGGTATAGCCCCCGGAGCCGTGACAATCTCCACAGTCTGACCATTTTTGAGTATCGTGCTTAAAGGCATGTGCTGGTGATCAATTTTACCTGCGACACAGGAATTACCCACGTCAGTATGCACCGCATAGGCAAAATCTACGACAGTTGCACCACGCGGCAGCTCCATAATTTCACCTTTAGGAGTAAAAACGTAGACATCATCGGGGAACAGGTCAACCTTTACGCTTTCCAGAAATTCAATCGAGTCTCCTGCATTCTGCTGCAGCATGAGCAGGTTTTTCAACCATTCCCGAGCCTTCACACGAGCGATGGTTCCCCCCTTGTTTTCACCTTCTTTATACCCCCAGTGAGCAGCAATTCCGTTTTCTGCCACATGGTGCATCTCCAGAGTTCTGATCTGCACTTCAATAGGCACCCCAAGCGGACTGAATAAGATTGTATGCAGTGACTGATAACCATTCACCTTGGGAATCGCAATATAATCTTTGAATTTACCCGGCACCGGTTTATAGAGATTATGCACAGCCCCCAGCACACGATAACAGGTATCCACGCTATCGACGATAATGCGAAAACCATAGACATCATAGACTTCAGAAAAGCGCAAATGTTTGTCCAGCATTTTTTTGTAAATACTATACAGGTGTTTTTCCCGACCTAATACTTCACAGTCAATACCTTCATGCTGTAAACGCAAGACGATGCCTTGCTGAAGTTTTTTAACAATTTCTTTACGATTACCCCGAATACTGTTAACCGATTTTTCCAAAACTGCATAGCGCTTGGGATAATAAGCTTTAAATCCAAGCTCTTCCAGTTCATGACGCAGGGAATTCATTCCCAGACGGTTTGCAATTGGGGCATAAACTTCAAGCGTCTCAGAAGCGATGCGGCGTGCTTTCTCGGGACGCATAATACCGAGAGTACGCATGTTGTGCAGACGATCGGCAAGTTTAATCAGAATCACCCGAATATCCTGGACCATAGCCAGGATCATTTTACGAAAACTTTCTGCCTTTGCTTCAGCCTTGTTGTCAAAATGAATATGATCCAGTTTGGTTAGACCGTCCACTATTGCGGCCACTTCTTCACCAAATTCTGTGGCTATATGCTCCTTGACCGTTGCAGTATCTTCCATCACATCATGCAAAATAGCGGCGATGAGGGTTTTATCATCCATACGCATTTCAGCAAGGATACGGGCAACGGCAATAGGGTGATAAATAAAGGGCTCACCCGTCATACGCTTTTGTCCTTCATGAGCTTCTGCACCAAACAGATAGGCTCGATAAACACCTTTAACCTGAGCCTTATCCAGATAGGTCTCAAGCATACTGCAGAGATCGCTGATTAAAAACAAGTGATTAGTCCCATAAGCAGGCCCCTGTTAAGAGGATGCTATTTATATAAATAGTTGTTCACAGGTAAAAAGAGAAAATTCTCTGAGTATAGACTGCTGCCTTGATGAGGTTGGCGGTATTCAAGGCCTATGCAAGTTTAATGACGACCATCCATGTGGTTATTTATGGGCTTATTTTGTCTATATAAATGACTATTGCCAAGCTCGTATTCAGCAGCACACGCACTTTTATAAACTCAAATAACAGCAAAAAGATGTTATTAATAGAAACAATAGCTTAGTTCATCGGAGCATCGTCACTAACAAATTCAACGCTGATTTCATTCCTGACTTCTTCTTCAGAGGTAACGGAATCACCCATATGCACGCTGGCAGACACTTCATTGAGAATGTCAGGACCAATTTTATTTTCTGCAATTTCTCTTAAAGCAATAACAGTGGGTTTGTCATTTTCAGGCTCCACCAGAGTTTCGGCGCCATTGGCGATCTGACGCGCCCGTTTACTCGCGATCATCACTAATTCGAAACGATTTGCTACCTTATCCAGACAATCTTCAACTGTTACTCTGGCCACTATTAAACCTCCGTTAATTTCTTTACAAAAACTGTATAATGCAATACGAAACCTTGAATTTTAACGAATTTCACAGCTTTAGACCAGTTTTATTTTATTCCATAAAAATGCTGAGTCGTTACATTACAGATAAAACAGGCTATAAAAGCAGCGCCCTCATCAAACTATGGTGCCGTTTGCATTGCTTTGTTTGACGCAGCCTGAAAGCAGTGATTAGCGCTTTGAGTTCTCCCAGGGCATGCGAGAACTGATCATTGACAATTAAAAAATCAAACTCCTTATAATGAGACGTTTCATTGATAGCTGCATTCATTCTTCTTTCTATGACCTCGACATCGTCCTGACCTCTTTCCTGCAGCCGTTTAAGTAACTCATTTCTTGATGGAGGAAGAATAAAAACGCTCACACAATCTGCAAACTGTTTTCTGACCTGCCTGGCTCCCTGCCAGTCTATTTCCAGGATGATATCGATGCCTGCCTGTAATTTTTCCCTGATACGCAGCCTGGACGTAGCGTAAAAATTGCCAAAAACCTCAGCAAATTCAATAAAAGTATCCTGTGCAATCATATCTTGAAATTCTGCCTCCGTAATAAAATGATAATCAATGCCCTCCCGTTCACCTGAGCGTTTAGCACGGGTTGTATAGGACACAGAAACCTCGATATTATCGGTTTCTTCCAGGATTGCTTTAACCAGACTGGTTTTACCGGCACCAGAAGGTGCACTGACTACATATAAGACGCCGCAATCTGCTTCAGGGTGATTAAACATAGCTTCCTCTATCGTTATTCAATGGCAGAAATTTTAATGCTTACTGTATTTTGCACCTGCTCATGAAATCTGAACTCAATGACTTTTTAAAGTAACGGTTCAGCATGACTTCATTCTATATTCTGTACCTGAATATCATTATTTATTATTAAGCACTTTACTTTCAAGTGGTTACAAACTTAAATATTTTAACATATACAAAGAAGAAAACAGAATAATCTTGGCTCTTCTCCGCTCTGATGAGTGAGAAAAGATGCTAATACTCACAGAATCTGTTGCAATATAAAGCTTCTGAAGGATTTATGAGCAATAGTTAATATGAGCATCAACATCTCACCTACTATTTTGGGACCAGGGGGTCAGAGAGTCAATTAAATAACCCTAAATAAGCACCATAAGACGGTACATATTCTTTGCAAAAGGGACAAACGCAGGAAAGCAATTGATCCATTAACGGGACAAAAAGGCACCATCAATCGTTTTGTCAAAAGACAAGTTCGTGATGTTCCGTTTATGGGCTATCCCTGTTATGTAGAAATTGAGTTAGCTCAGGTTTTTCTCAACAAAAATGAGCGCCGGATTGAGCGGTGTGATTTTGTTGAGAAAGGTTGCCGTTTTACTCAAAGATTTTGCCAACTGATCAGTGGGCTTTGTCGCCACATGAGTATTCAGGCTGTTTCCAGGCACCTGAATATCCGTTGGGAAAGCATCAAGAATATTGATAAAGCTTATCTTGAGAAAATATTGCCGGCACTGGAGCCAGAAAAGTTAAAGGACTTAAAATATATTGGCGTTGATGAGGTTGCCAGGGCAAAAGGTCATGATTATATGACCGTCATTTATGACATGGTAGAGGGACATTTAATCGGTGTAGAAACAGGACGAACTTCAGATGTTTTTACAACATTCTTAAAACGAATACCGAAGGAAACGGCTGAAAAAAATAGCGGCTGTAGCCATGGATATGGGGCCAGCTTACCAAAAATCAGTGAGAGAAATCCTGCCAGATGCCGACATTGTATTTGACCGGTTTCATGTGATGAAGAACTTTTCTGATGTGATAAAAAATCAGCGGAGGATTGAGTTCAGAAAAGCCAATATGGCAGGAAAGAACTTACTCAAGGGAAGCTATTACCTGTGGCTAAAAAATGAAAAGAAGCTCACAGAGAAACAATCAGGGCAACTGGACAATAGACTATCAGAAAACCAGAATTTAAACATACTGTATCTGATGAAAGAGCAACTGCAAGCGTTATGGAACAATACGGATGTTGCCACAATGAAAGGTGAACTGGAGCAATGGTGTATCATGGCTGACCAAAGCAATATGACTTATTTAAAAACCTTTGCCAGGTCATTGAGAAAGAACAAAGAGGGTATTTGCAACTATGCAAAACATCAGCTGACATCAGCCAGAATTGAAGCAGGCAATGTCAGCATTGGCTTAATAAGAAAAAGAGCCAGAGGCATTCGCGATACCGAATATTTTAAACTGAAAATTAGGCAAACCTCCATTCCTGATGAGCAGAGTATGTTCTATTTTGGACAAAATCTCACTCATTAAAGCGGAGAACAACCCCGAAAGAAATCATTAGTCATGATGTCTGGCTATACCACCGATTCACCTTGAGTTTTCGTGATATTGAAGACATTCTTGCTTATCGTGGAGTTCAAGTCAGTTATGAATCTATCCGCCAATGGTGTTCGAAGTTTGGAAAGATTTATGCCAGGAAGCTGAGAAAAAAACATGGTAAGAAAAAAGACTGTTGGTACTTAGATGAGGTGTTTATCACGATACGTGGTAAGCTTCATTATCTCTGGCGGGCGGTTGATCAAGAAGGTGATACCATTGATATTCTTGTTTAGAAGCGCAAGGATAAAAGATCTGCGCTGCGATTTTTTATAAAAATTACTAAAGCAACAGGGGAGGGTTACCTTTGAGTTAGTGACGGATAAATTGAAAAAGTTATGGTGCCACAATAAAAATATTATACCATCTTTTACTCATATTCAGGATCTATATTCCAATAACCGGGAAGAAAATTCACACCAAAGGACAAGGCAGCAGGAAAGGCAAATGAGAAAATTTAAATCCAATAAACAATCCCAGTTATTTTTATCAATTCATGGCCAGACAAATAATCTCTTTAACTTGGGGCGTTATTTACTGAGAGCAAAAAATTATAGAGTATTTCGTGAGCGGGCATTAAATGAATGGACCGTGGTTTCCTGTGCCTGAAAATAATGGAACAGTATGTTTTCTGGGTAAACTGTTATTAAGTTGACAGAACCATAATAAATGCTTTTTCCAGTTATTCACCTGGGTGGTATGTATTTCAAATTCGCGGGCAATTTCTGCTACTGTCTTGTGACCTTTTAATGCCTCAAGGGCTACTTTTTCCTTAAATTCATTGCTAAACTGTTGTCTTTTCTTTGTCATTTTATATGTCCTCGAATTCTGGCATTATATCTTAAATAGCTGTCCAGTTTTCGGGGTCCACTATAGATTGATGCGACAGTTCTTGATTTATAGTGTGAGAAGCGCCATTTATTTGTTATTCACAGGAGTCTTTTATTGTTTCTGAAACAATTAACGCTTTTGGGAACCAAAAATCTACTTATCTAACACCAATGGTCATCAATTGAATATTTTGCAAGGAAGGTTATATGATTAAAACCTATTCTCAGCGGATTTTAAACCCCTACTCAGGTCATGTTCAAATTGCCGAATCTGATAATGCAAGAGCTATTTCTATTGATGGTGAAAACTGGGAAATCCATTTTCTTAAAAACATTTCTGTTCAGCCTACTCCAAATATTCCCAAACCAAAGGGAGTTTTTTCACGTCTAACCGATTTTTTTAATCCTCCAAATAAAACTGAACAAGTTGCAGCAGCACCTAAGCCTCAGAGAGTATTCGCACGTGTTGGTCATATACAGCAAAGTGCACTTGAAGAATTATTGTCCCGTGAAAATGAGAAAGTGGATGATCGGGTTATTGAATTGGCTAAATTTCTTCAAACGACCAAACTACCCTTTCCTGCAAATGATAAATATGAATACTGGCTGCTGGACTCTAAAGATGATTCACCATTAGCTCTCATTTATTCGTGTTCTCAAACTGAAGAGCAGTCAAGTTTTCGTAGTAATCTAGAATGGATGGCACTTCCAGATGCAATGATGCCCATAGATAGAAATGAAGAGGAACAAAAAGAACAGGCTCCCCCAGTTAATTATCGTTTTGAAAGATTGGTAGCAGAACACGCCGGAATCAATCCAAAAGCTCGCTGGTTCGAACGTCGCAATGATGAAGCTGAAATATTCCCTCCTTTTTTAGTTAAGGAGGACTGGCATGACAAGAAGCATTATGAGTTATGTCAGCGTTATTTACAAAGACAATCCCCTCGATTACTCATGCTACATGGTTTGAAAACTGAAGATCGTAAACGTATGGAACTTGCAGCTACAACCCAGACCCTGGAAGTTGTAAAATACTTCCCTCTCTACCCGGACATTAGCGATAAAAAAACCATGAATCGCATTCGCGTTGAAGCCAAGCTGAGAGAATCCAGAGGAGAGAAAGTGCATAATATCAAGTATCGTTGGAGCTAATCTGATTATTGAAACTGTAACTCAACTATTTAATGTAGTTTAATTAGTTCTTACTTCCGCAACAATTTGTCTTTTCCAGTAGCTGCCAAAGTGTCAAACCAGCGTCAAAAGTTGACTATTTTTAGTTTCCAGTTTTGATTAATCTAAAGTAATTGTTGTCGCTATGTTCAAAGCAGCAATCATTGATCCTACCCCAGTTTTATTGACACTTTAGTTTCGAGTCTACAGGTTTACTTGAGGTCGACAAAGAACACTCAGGGCTTGCTGTTGCATCAGCTTATCTATATTGCCTTCGCAGATCGCAAGAAGCCATATCCCTTATGAAAACATAGCATAAAGGAGCTTTTTTATGAACGCATTCAGTACAAATTCTTTCTCTGCCTATATTGGAATTAACTGAACTGATTCCAAATCATGATATTTGTCTTCAGGATGCTAATGAAAATCAACGTACATTTTCTATCATTGAGCACCAGGCTAAAAAAATTGATGAGTGGGTACAGGCATTATGCCAACGATTTGATGCACCCATTGCAATCGTTGTTGAATTATCAAAAGGTCCAATTATCTACGCACTTCAAAAATATGATTGCTTTGCGATCTTCCCCATCAATCCTTCAATACTGGCAAAGTATCGACAGGCGTTTCAACCCAGTCGTGCCAATAATAATCCGACAATGCAGAGATAGCACTGGATATGCTGTTACGTTACCCGGAACGCTTTAAACCATTAAATCCTCAAAGTGTTGAGATGCGCATGCTTGCCTCAATGGTAGTGCATAGAAGAAGTATGGTGAATGAAAAAATGCAATTAACCAATTGTTTACGCTCGACGTTAAAGCAATATTATCCATAAACGCTACAATGGTTGATCATATGATACGCCTCTATTTTATGATTTCCTTACTTGATGGCCTACATTGATGCCATCCGTGACTCAAATACAGGACTGCTATTCCAATAATCGGGCGGAAAATTCTCACCAAAGAACGAGACATCAGGAGCGTCATATGAAGGGATTCAAATCTCATAAACAATCTCAAATATTTCTATTAATTAATAGTCAGATAAATAATTTATTTAACCTGGGACATCACTTATTGAAAGCTAAAAATTATAGAGTATTTCGTGAACAAGCATTAAATGAATGGATTATGATTTCCTGTGCCTGAAAAACGTGGAACAGTATCAATTTTGGGTAAATAGAAATTAACTTGACAGTACCCTTGTTAATAGAACAAAATTTAAAATATGTTTTAATTATTTCCTGGAAGTATTAAAAATGATACCAAGAACACCATTTATCCAGACTTTTGATCAACTACCTGATGAACTACCGATATATACTCTAGGCAATGCATTACTAGCAGGTGGTGAACTACCTTTAGAACTCTCCAGTCAGATAGATTTGGCACTTTTATTTGATGCCATTCGCACAGATCAATTGATTGGATTAAGACAACCAAAAAAGGAAGCAAATAGTAGCAACGGTTATCATATTGGTTGCGCTGGAAGGATAAGACAGTATCGGGAAAGAAGTGACGGAAGATTAAATGTGATGTTGACGGGCGTATGTCGTTTTAAGATTATAAAAGAAGTAAGGCAAAAGTCTGGTTATATTAAAGCTCAAGTTGACTGGAGTGGTTATGAAAATGACTACGAAAATGGAACAGCTGAACAACCGATTATCGATGATTTTAAAAAGGGACTAAGAAACTATTTCGACAGAAATAACATACAAGTTGATTGGCTAGTCCTAGATAAACAACCAATTGAAAAACTAATTAATAACCTTATTTTAGTAGTTGATTTGAGAGTTGAAGATAAACAAAATTTATTGGAGGCACATACTTTAAAAGATCGTACTCTGATGTTCACTGATATATTATTAAATAAAGTACACCCCATAAACACTCAAGTACTAAACTAAGATATATGGTAACTACTCACACCCGTAGATTGAAAATTACTTAAAAAAGTCAAAAAAGTTCTTGACAGGTTTTTTAGAGGTAAAAAATATTTTTTCTTAAATCGGTATAAAATTGATCATTTAAGATCCCAAACAGATCAAATAAGAACGATTGAGATAAAATTTGACTCCTGGCTCAGGTGCCATCGAGAAAGTCCCGGAGAACGCTTCTCGGAGCCTCGAAAAAAGCCATGCTATCATATCACTATAGTAAAAGTGATAGATAACATTGAATGGCACAGATTGATAAAACCACAGTACGTAATGAAGTGAGCCGAATTAAGGCTGACTTTGAACAACTGTGCTCAGATGGAAAAATCACATCTGAAATAAAATTTATCATGAATAGTATGTTCATGATAATGGAACTGATGCTTTCTATCTTTCTTGAGAAGGCAACCAAAAAAGATAATAAGAATTCGAGTATTCCCTCGTCTCAAACAGATAAAGATGAATCAGCCATAGAACCCAACAAGAGGACTCATGGCAAAGGTAAGAAAGAAAATAATCTTAGCGCAAATAACACCAGGACCGTAGAAACGGTTACGGTTTCAGAGGTTTATAGCTGTGATGTCTGCGGTGAAGATTTAAGTCATACCAATTGTTGCGGATATGAAAGACGCACAAAGATTGATATCATCTTCGAAAAAGTTGTTGAGCATACAGATGCAGAGATAAAACAGTGTTTGTGGAAGGCAGATAATTGCTCCTGCGTGATCTGCATTCCCTACATCCTTAGTAGGTCAAGTTTTTATAGCCATGGACGGCTATAAAAAGCCTACATGGAAGTATTTACGGCGTCTTCTGGAACAAATACTCGATTATCCGCACCTGATATTGCTTAAGTACCTACCTATGTATTTTTCTTATAAACATTGTGGGCATGGTTTGTGTGGTTCTCATCTATTGCGTGAATTAACGTTTATTGTGGACTCCAATGATTATTCATGGGCAATACAAATGAAACATCGGCTACAGACAGCTTGTAAAAAAGTCTCTAACAGCAAACGAAAAAAACTGACCGATAAAGCTTATGCCGAGTTACAGAAACAGTTTAATGAAATTATCACTCTGGGTGAAGAGGAATTACCGCCTATACCACCAAAACCCAGTGGCAAGCGTGGTAAGATTGCTAAGTCAGATGCCCATAACTTATGGGAGCGCCTAAAGGACAATGAGGATGCCGTATTATTATTTGCAAAAAACCCACACGTCTCATTTACCAATAATAGAGCTGAACGTGATTTGAGAATGGCAAAGGTTAAACAAAAAGTATCAGGTTGTTTTAGAACCCTTCAATATGCACAAGCTTATTGTCGAATTTCGAGTTACCTGCAAACTATGGCGAATAAAGGATATAATCCTCTGATTGCCATTCAAATGGCTCTGGCAGGTAAAATTAATAATGCCGGGTGTGAGTAGTTACGGCTGGGCTAAAGTTATCTGTAGGTAATACTTTGTTTGAGAAGTTACCTATCATGTGGAATAGCAATACAGTTTTCCCACATTCCGGCTCTGAGGCTGAAATAATGATCCTTGGGGTGTGGTTAAATTTGCTGTAGATGTGAGTATGCACTGACCATAAGGCGCTTATTACAGCATCATGCAAGTTAATGTGCATGTGTCTGGTAATGTGATTAAGGACTTCATTTAAAACCTCAAAACCAACGACTTCACCGTCAAACATTTCACAATCATTAAAAACAACTTCACGACCCCCAGTTTCTTTTTCTTCATCCTGTGGTCTGGCTTCTTAACATATTTATCTAATTCATTAGGACGAAAACCTAATTTTTTAGCTTCCTCTTTTCGAACTGATTCATACTCAATTGGTGGTAATTTACTTAATCGCTGAATAACTTCTTCTGGCGTTTCAACTACTTCTTTGGGGGCTGTATTTAAAACACTTTCAATTTGTAGTTTAACCACTTCAAGACCTTCCATACAATGCAGATCATTGAAGTCTGTCGGCTTGCTGCTGGTGTCATTAAATTGGGAAATAGCAATATAAGCCCCAATGGTTTTAGCGGCTGCAGTGGCCTTAGTAATGCCTGGATTACCCTCTCTCCACTGATCGTTATCTGCCAGAATAATGATCGCTTTATTTGGGAATTTATCACGGATAGTTTCAGCAACGGGTTTCAGGTTTCCGGCATTAAAAGCAACGACATTACAAAGCCCTGTCGCTTCAAAAACACTGCAAGCAAGCAGTAGCATAACCCTCAGAGATTAAAATAGGGTTGTCGTCTGGCTTGCCAATCACATGAAAACCGCCTTTAATCTCACCGCCTGGGTGAAACAGCTTATTACCTTCGGATGATATAGTTTGCAAGCTGGTGATTTCTTTATTGATTCGGACAGGAATTAATAGCTGATCACCTGACTGCTTCAGACCATAAGGTTTAACCCGCTTTTTCTCCAGATATGAATGATTGATCGTACTGCTGGCCTTATCCCATTTATCAATACAGGATTGTGCTGCCTTTTCCCTTTTTAGCTTTTCAGCTTTAGCCAATAATTCAGCCCGTTCCTTTCGTTCCTTTTCCCGTTTCCGTACCTCAACTGGATCAATTGATTTTGGCTTTTCTGGTGCATAGCCATTCCGGATAGCTTCATCAAATAGACTCTTGATAGTAATACCGCCATGACCATTAATAGACTTCCAGGAAGCATTAAAGTCTTTTTGGTTAAAACTATCACCAGTTGATGACCATTGTTCAGCAATATCTCGGCCCTGCTCACCGTGTTCTGATTTAACAGCCATGAGAACCTTAATCCAGTTATCACGGGGTGTATCAGAACTGATGTATGATAAGGCTTGTTCAGTTGCTGAAAGGGGTGGTGGCTCGAAATCATTCACCTAAAATATCCTCCCACCCATAAAACACATAATAACCAACTTTTTTATGAATCTGGCCATTTCGGTTTGTGATTCAATACAGCTTCACCAATATGCGGTGGAAAACCTAATGACTCGATATGCGTCCGACCTGTTCTTCGTAAATCGTGAATAGTGAAGTTTGGCATATCCAGTATAGGCTTGATAAACCGGCCTAAGCTGCTGTTAAGTGTGTCCGCAGAAATATGCGGTAGGTAACAATCTGGTCTGACTCTTTCGTGCAGGAAACAGGTAATCACTCTGTCCAGACAATATAAACAGCTTTTTTAGCAACGAAACAGCTTGGTGAGACAATGGAATAGCAAGCGCTTTCTCAGTTTTGGTGCGCTCGGCTGGTAGGTGCCAGATAGCGGCATCAAGATCAAACTCGTCCTTTCTGGCTGCAATCAGTTCCATTTTTCGTACTGCAAGCATCAACAACAGTTTAATGGCAATGATATTCTCAAAGGGCATGCCTTTGGCTGTTTCAAATACCTCAAACATTTGTGCCAGCTCCTCACGAGTAAGCCATCTATCACGAGGTTTTTCCTTACCACCTGCATCAGAAGTGTCAAAAGCAGCAAAAATGTTGTAGCGGATCAGTTTTCTTTTCAGTGCAAAATCAAAAATCTTAACACCCAATCTCAAAACCTTATTGGCCACCTTGGGAGCATTCCGTCTAAGTACCCTCTGAAGTATCTCATCAACATGATGAGGTTCCACTTGCTTGGCTGGTATACCACCTATAACAGGCTCAATGTCACGTATATAGCGTCTTTTAATAAGATGCTTTTGCTTTTGTATGGCGGGGGTTTCAAAATATTTCAGGAAAACAGCTGTAGTGGTATTTTTCTGGGCTTCAATGACTTTTACGGCTTCGGCTTCATTCTTCCGCCTTTCTTCCTTGGGATTAATGCCTAGAGTAACTTTGGCATTAAACTTCTCAACCATTTTTCTGGCTTTTTTTAATGATATTTCACCGTAGGAACCAAAATCATAAGGAATTCGTTTCCCACCCAAACGAAACCTGAACCTCCAGGTTGTTTTTTTATATCTTTCAGGGAACCGAAGATACAGACCGTTGCCGTCTGCTTTGGCTTCGAAGTGTTCATTGTTTTTGATGCATGCACGGATCTGGATATCGGTAAAATTGCCCATCAGCCTGTTCCTGCTGATATTGGGTACCGACAAAATAAGATAAAAACAATGGGTACCTGTAAAGGTACCCACTTTACAGCAGATTGTGATAAATAACTATAGACAGCTATAGACTATATATTTATTGAAAAGTAAGGGATTACAGAAATTATTGAGATTCCTATGGACGGTGAAAAACACTACTCTATATTCTGTACCTGTTCACGCATCTGTTCAGTCAGTACTTTGAGATCGACAGAGGCCTGGGTGGTAACTTTTGAAATTGATTTGGAACCCAGCGTATTGCTCTCGCGGTTTAATTCCTGCAGCAGAAAATCCAGCCTGCGCCCGATGGCTTCGTCCTGCTCCAGCACTCGGGTGATTTCTGTAATATGGGTTATAATTCGATCCAGCTCTTCAGCCACATCGGCCTTTTGAGCCAGAAAGACCATCTCCTGTTCCAGACGATCATTATCCAGATCTGCTTTAACTTCTTCCAGTCGCTGCTGTAAACGTTGACGTTGTAACTGCAGAATCTCCGGGAGGTGATCTTTGAGCCGGGCGGTTATTTGCTGAATATCATCACAACGCTGAAGAATCATTTGTTTCAACGCCTCACCCTCACGGGTTCTGCCATCGTTCAGCTGATCCAGAACCTGATTCATATCACTCAGAATATCTGATTTGAATTCTTCCAGGCGCAAGCTTTTGTCCATAAGCACCCCCGGCCACTGCAAAATATCAACTGGATTGACGGGCGCAGGATTGTATATAGATTTGTCAATATCATGTAAGGTATCAGCCAGTTTTTTGGCCAGTGGTTTGTTATATTCGAGTTTTTTATTTTCATCCTGAGACCACTGTATTTGCAGCACCAGGTCCAGTTTGCCGCGTTTTATTTTCTGCTTGACGCAAGTTCTTAAATCCATTTCCAGGCCGCGTAACACTTCGGGTAATTTAAAACTCATTTCCAGAAAACGATGATTGACACTTCGCAGTTCAAATATTAACGTTCCCCAAATATATTTTTGTTCTTTGCACGCATAAGAGGTCATACTTTGGGCCATGGTCATTCCTTAAAGTGATCTATTTAATTATGTATGAGTATCTGTGATTGTAACACAGTTCATAGTATTACCCTGAAATCCCAATATAATGAAAAGGTCCCTATTAAGAAATCACCCACATGCAGCATAACACTACACCTCTGGCCAATGGTACCCGGGTTGATGAATATATCATCGACAGGGTATTAGGCAGCGGAGGCTTCAGCATCGTTTATTATGCTCATTCTTTAACTGACGAAAAAAGTGTCATTATAAAAGAATATATGCCGAAAAAATTAGCCACCCGGCTCAATGACACCGATATTGCCAGTCTGAAACCAGATGCGCCCGAAGCTTTTAACAAGGGACGCAAGCTGTTCTTTCAGGAAGCCAGTACCCTGGCAAAACTGAAGCATCCTAATATTGTCGATGTAATTAATTTTTTTCAGGCTAATGGCACCGCCTACATGGTCATGAAAAATGAACAGGGTGTTAATTTACAGGAGTATATCCGCAAGCATAATGGCAAATTAAGTGAAAAACTGCTGCGCGTTGTGTTCCCGCAACTACTTTCGGCGGTAAAAAAACTGCACGATAATGAACTGCTGCATCTTGATATCAAACCCAGTAATATTCATTTGCGTCAGGGAGGTCAGCCGCTATTGCTGGATTTTGGAGCTGTTCGAGAACAGATGAAGTCCCGTCTCTATGAAGCCAGAGTAGTTGCCACACCTGGCTATGCTCCCATCGAACAAATCACTGAGCGAGGTTATATGGGTCCCTGGACGGATATCTATGCCATCGGCGCCTCCATGCGCAGCTGTATTGAAGGTAACCCGCCGCCGCCAGCCAACAAACGTATCGAGAAAGATCTCATGAAACCTGCAGCGGAGATTTTCAAACGCAACTACAGTCAGGTGATCCTCAAAGCAATTGACTGGGCCATGGATCCCGACCCGAGACTTAGACCTCAGAACAGTAGTGAATTACTTGCAATGCTTAAATCCCTGCCCGCTGAACTACCGTTGGAAAACTACCGCGAAAAATTATTCGCAAAACTGGGCAAAATGCTCCCGTGGAAAAACTCGTCTAATTAGTGTCCATCCGTTTTTAGATGGACACTCACTATTAAAATCGATTCAGGAATGATTTTGACTTTACAGTTACTTCCTGGAATGTTTGAATGTTATAATTCAAAACCACAGAATCTATGCTGCGGATTTCTTATCAACCCAAGAGACCTATCAACTGTTCAACCTCAGTCACATTTTCTTAAATAACCAACTCTAATTTTCAGGAATTTTAATTATGCGTCCAGGCGGCCGTAACAATGATGAGCAACGGGTAGTAAAAATGACCCGTCACTACACCAAACATGCCGAAGGTTCTGTGCTTATTGAGAGCGGTGATACACAGGTGATTTGTACCGCATCAATAGAAAACCGGGTACCTGGTTTTCTACGCGGCAAAGGACAGGGATGGGTCACTGCTGAATATGGTATGCTGCCCCGCTCTACCGGCAGCCGCATGCGCCGGGAAGCCTCGTCCGGAAAACAGGGCGGCCGGACGCTGGAAATTCAGCGTTTAATCGGCCGCTCGCTGCGTTCTATTATTGATCTGGAGGCGCTGGGTGAAAACACCATTACCCTGGATTGTGATGTGATCCAGGCTGACGGAGGAACCCGAACGGCTTCCATCACCGGAGCTTACGTGGCGCTGGTTGATGCAGTCGATAACATGCTGGCCAGAAACATGATTGATAAAAGTCCCCTGCATGGTCAGGTTGCTTCCATTTCTGTAGGCATTTATAAAGGCAAACCAGTGCTGGATCTCGACTATGCAGAAGACTCCTCTGCCGAAACAGATATGAATATAGTGATGAATGAAGCCGGGGCCTATATAGAGGTTCAGGGCACGGCCGAAGGTCATGCCTTTCATCCGGATGAACTCAATGCCATGCTCGCCCTGGGCAATAAAGGCATTAAACATCTGATCAAGCTGCAAAATCAGGTGCTGGAAAAATAATCTGTCACTTCTCAGCGTGCCTGTGAGATCCGTATGAGCACTCAGAGCAATATCATAGACACGCTGGGTAGCGACAATAATGTTTTAATTTAAAACGATGGATTACAAATGGCATTGAATAAGAAAATAGTACTCGCTAGCGGCAATAAAGGTAAAATCCGCGAATTCAGCAAGATGTTTGCCGATTTAGGCGTGAATATAGTCCCTCAGACCGAACTTGGTGTTGGTGATATTGCGGAAACCGGGACCACTTTTGTAGAAAATGCCATCATTAAAGCACGCTATGCAGCAGCAATAACAGCGATGCCGGCCATTGCTGATGATTCAGGCATAGAAGTCGATTATCTCAATGGTGCTCCGGGTATATATTCTGCCCGTTATTCTGCAGATGAAAATGGTCTCGGCGCAACCGACAAAAAAAATAATCTGCAACTGCTGCAGGCCATGCAGGATGTACCGGATGATCAGCGCAGCGCTCGATACCAGTGCATTCTGGTATATATGCGCCATGCCGCCGACCCAACACCCATCATTTGTCAGGCCGCCTGGGAAGGAATGATAATGCGTGAAGAAGTGGGAGAGAATGGTTTTGGTTATGACCCGTTATTTTATGTGCCTGAGTACAAAATGTCTTCCGCCATGCTGGACCCGGAGGTAAAAAACAGTATTAGCCATCGAGGCAAGGCATTACGCCAGCTGCATGATGCATTACTGGACATTTATCAATAACTGAAGAGTGACTTCGCAGTGCAATATCCCTGGGTCAACTGAGCAGCTGCTGATGGGAAAGCATAGATACTTGCGCATGCTTCCAATGCGTAACCGGCTATCGCGTCTTGCGGAACCTGATTGCTGGCAAACTGCCCGTTCAACAGGCAGTCAACAGAGCAAAAAATAAAACCCGGCACGCAGCGATCAGTCAGGTAGCTTTCGGCGATCTGTCTGGTAGCTTTCGGCGATCTGTCTGGTAGCTTTCAGCGATCAGTCAGGTAACTTTGCCCTCAGCTCATCCCGATCGAACCACCAGTTATCATCTCCAACAATGGCGCCAATGACCAGTCCCATTCTGGGCAGAAAAACATCAGGATCCAGTAGTTCCAGTTTTTCCATCCAGACATTAAGACCTGTCTGGGTTTCAACTTGACTATGGCGTGCACCCACTTTGGCGATCATGTTCATGGTTAGTACTTTCAGATCGTTCTGTTTCTTACCCTCAGTACGGTGGTCAACAATGAAATGCGCGGTTACAGCAGCAAGAGCAGCACCATCAGCATTATCCGGTGTTTCATTAATGATATGATTCATCATGTTGATAGTGTATTCTGCTTCCACCGGATAAGTAACTGACAACCAGGCACCGTGCCCCAGTGCAGTAATGGCTGATGGTAATTCAGTCTGATAAAGCAGATCGCAGGCTTCTACAGCCATTTGCCATTGCTGCTGCGCAACACAGATATCCAGCGCTTCCCTGGCATGATTCCAGACATCACTCATGCGGGTCATGCCCAGTTCAGCATTAGCCAGTTCCAGCAGCGCCTCTGCGCGATCTGTCGGTTTGACTACCGAGGGCAGATTGTTTAAACGCTGAGTAAGTTCTTCAACCTGTCTGGCTAAAAATTCGCGTGATTCTTTTGCGTCAGAGGTTTCAATTAACCTCTGATCGGCATCTGTCTGACTCATGAAATTCTCCGTAAAGCATTTAATAATATCTGGCTAATAAGTTGGGATGAATTATCTGTATTCAAGTTTTCTGCAAAATGACTCGCCATCTATAGCAGCTGGAACATTACCCAGAGTCCAGTGCCTGTTTTATTAACTGTAAATTTTTCCACGCATTATCCAGTATCTCCTGGTGTTCATGCGGAAATTTCAGCCTGGTTTTTTCCAGCAGTGACATTGCAGCCTCAAACAGGCTCAACAATTGCTGCTGATCAAACAGCAGTAGTCCCGTCTGCAGGGATTCAGGCGATTCACTCAAAAGTGTCGCGGCCAGTTCATCTTCACGAATGATGGAATCAGGGTCCAGCAAATCGACCACCAGAGGATATGCCAGCAGCTGAAAATGCCTGGAGCGTGCCAGTTCTTCCTGCTGTAGATGTTTCACAGCTTGAGGATCACCTTCAGCCCCTTGCCAAACCGCCCGCATAATAACCTGTAACAAATTAGCAATTGCCGTGCTGATTTCACTTTGTTCTCCTGACAGACCGCAGCACTGCACATAACTTTTCTCCAGTTGTGCTTTTAACTGGAGGATATTTTCACTGTCTTCATTGGCTTTTAAAAGTGAAATTTGTGCCACTAATTTTTGAAATTCGCGCAAAAATTCTTCAGTTTCCTGTTCATCCATGTAGCGAGCACCTTCGATGCGCTGCTGGTTGAAGTCTCTGCGTGAACGGGGAAACAGTACATTCTGGTACTGGCGCTGCAAGTGCCGTTCTCTTTTCCCCGGGTGTTGACTAAAGTGAATGGTCATTTTCTGAGTTCTTTAAAAAGAGCTGTCTCGTAGACTACAGTAAACTACCAGCCCGGTAACATTAGACATCAAGCACATGATATTACTTTAAAATCATACTCTTATCTAATTTATTCGTAAGTTCTCAATAAGTTCGTGCAAAATCCCCTCCCTCTATCAGGGGGAGGGTTAGGGTGGGGGTTAAATTCTTGATTAAACACATTACCCCCATCCTGGCCTTCCCCCTTAAAAGGGGAAGGAACTTGAACTGCATGGACTTATTGAGATGTTACATTTATTCTGGACTAACCTGATGTTCGGCGAGCGATACCTGCATCTATAAACGAAAAGCGGTTAATGAAGTTTTTTATCCGCGCCCGGGGAAATAAAATTTATTTTCTGCCCCGGTGGCTTCACCTGATCAAAGATAAATTCGACACCAATTTTGCCGTTTTCTGAGCGGGCTCTGACCTGCTTCAGCGCAGGCAGGCGGTTAACCAGATAAGTAAACATAATAATAGCGGTTTGATCATCTTTGTTTTCCAGTGCCTGAACCATATTGAATGCAACAAATTGTGATTTTTGCGGCTGTGCGGGATTTAAAATGGTCTCACCGGCAAAATCAAAGCCCTGATCCATTTTTTTATCCATATTATCAAGATATTCACGTTGGCTTTCAGGAAGAGGAATAGACTTATCGTAACTCAACGCCTCCTCACCTGATAATAAAAGTTTAACCACATTTGTTTCTGACATAAGTGTTTTTTACCCCTACCTTGTTCTTTACTCCAATATTAATTTGATGCAATAGTATACCACTAGTGGTAGAATAATTCCCAACTAATATACTAGGTTAAATACATGCTATCTAAAAACCCTACAGAAGAACAACAGATTATTATAAGTCAGAACGTTATGCGTATTCTTGATGACTGGAAACTGGATGGAAGCCAAATTATGTCTCTATTGGCTTTACCAGAGGATATCAAAATACGTCATCTGAGCCAGTTCAGAAAATCTCGGGCTTTTCCTGATATTCCGCAGGTGAATGAAAGAATTCGCCACCTGGAAGGTATTTTACAGGCTCTGAGCACCAGTTATCCGACCAATCCGAGAATGGCTTTATTCTGGATGACCAAACCCAGTAAGCGCTTTGATAACCGTTCTCCGATTCAGGTACTGGTTGAAGATGATCTGGAAGGACTCATCACTATTCGCAAACATCTGGACTGTACCTATGACTGGTTTGGTGAAAAAAACTGAATTCAGGATGGATTGATGAATGTGTCCAGCTCTCCGTCCATATGCAGCTCGGTCAACTCGGTCAGACCTCCCACCCATTTGTTGTCGATTATAATTTGAGGAACAGTCCGGGCGCCATTAGTGATCCTGGACATTTCAATCAAACCGCTACGATCCTGATCGACTCTTACTTCATCAAATTCGATATTCCACTTCTTCATTAAACCTTTGGCCCGTTCACACATGGGGCAGGTTCCGGTGCTGTATATTTTTACTCGACTCATATCATATCCTGGGTTGTTAATTCAGATCTCATCCTGTTAAGCACAAAATAGCCTGTTTTATTGAATGCTAAAGTTGACTATGACTGGATATTCGTGTTCAGCGTTCGAACTGCTTCCCTTAACAGCTCTTCGTCTACAGGAAACGTCAGGGTGCTCTGAATAGGGAACCTTGAGCTGACTCTTTTGAAGCGTTCAGTATTATCTTTGTCTACTAAAATAATGACTTTTATATCCTGTTGATGCTGCACAGAAGCCAGTATTGATTCCAGAGAACTGGTTCGGTCACGAAAATCAGTTTGAAAATTAAATTCAGCAACCAGGACATCAACGGCATGATGCTTCAAAAAAGCATTGGCTTTACGTACACTTTTTACCGTTGTTACGCTATATCCCTGTTCTTCATACAGGAGAGTAAAATCCGGGTAACCACCCTGCTCTACTATAGCCAGTAACACTTTTTCCCCGCGGTGCGACATTCTGTTATTCCTGCTCCTGTTGCTGCATGGTCCACAGCCGTGTGTATAAACCCTGCCTGGATAATAATTGCTGATGGCTGCCCTGTTCAATAATTCGGCCATGCTCCATGACCAGAATGATATCGGCGTCCGCAATGGTCGATAAACGATGTGCAATCACTATCGTAGTTCGTTGTTTTGCCACAGCATCCATTGAGCTCAGGATCACCTGTTCTGACTGTGAATCCAGTGACGACGTTGCTTCATCGAAGACAAGAATTTTCGGGTCTTTCAATATAACCCTGGCAATGGCCACCCTTTGCTTTTCGCCGCCGGAAAGTTTCAATCCTCTTTCACCCACCACCGTATTATAACCCTGGGGTAAATGAATAATGAAGTTATGTATATTGGCCAGTTTTGCTGCCTGATGTACTTCTTCTTCGCTGGCTCCTGGTCTGGCATAAACAATATTATGATAGATAGACTCGTTAAATAAAACCGTATCCTGAGGGACGATGCCAATGGATTTTCTCAGACTCTCCTGCGTCACCTGGGCAATATTCTGATCATCAATGGTTATCATCCCCGAATTTACATCATAAAAGCGGAAGAGTAACCTTGAAATGGTTGATTTTCCTGCGCCCGAAGGACCCACAATGGCAAGCTTCCTGCCGGCCGGCACGGTAAAACTGACCTGATGTAAAATTTGCCGATCTTCGTGGTAAGCAAAATCAACCTGGCGAAAACTTACCACGCCTTGTGTGAGTTTAATCTCCGGTGCGTCGTGGACATCATTTACCACACTCTGTCTGTCCAGCAATTTAAACATCAGGTCAATATCAGCCAGGGAATGCATCATAGAACGATAGACAATTCCCAGAAAATTGAGTGGAATGAATAATTGCAGCATCAATGCATTAACCAGTACCAGATCCCCGATCGTCATGCTTCCGTCAACCACCCCCTGAGTCGCATAGACCATCATTATGGTAACGCCAACAGCGATAATACTGCCCTGTCCAAAGTTAAGCAAAGACATGGATGTCTGACTCTGAACGGCAGAGTGTTCCCATTCTTCCAGAGTTTGATCGTAGCGTTCTAGTTCATAGTATTCATTATTAAAGTATTTAACTGTTTCATAATTGATCAATCCATCGACGGCCATGGCATTAGCCTGGGAATCCAGTCGGTTCATCTTATGACGAATATGCATGCGCCAATTGGTGACCCCCAGAGTAAAAGCAATATAGATAATCACTGTGCTAAAGGTGACCACTGAAAAAGAGATATTGTAATCACCCAGCAGGAGTATCGCCACAAGAGTAAATTCAGCAACGGTGGGGAAGATATTAAACACCAGGTAATTCATAATCGAGGATACAGCCCGGGTACCGCGTTCCAGATCGCGGGATATCCCGCCGGTACGACGTTCAAGATGAAATTGCAGGGAGAGAGAATAAAGCCGGTTTAGAACCTGATACGACAAATCACGCATGGCCCGATAACGAACTCGGGCAAAAACGGTGTCTCTGAGTTCACTGAATAAAACATTGAGCAGCCGCAAGACGCCATAAGCCACTAATAATGAGACGGGTAACACGACCTGGCTGGTAATACTGCTATCGAGTTTATCGACAATTTCTTTTAGAATCAGCGGTACGCCGACGGTGGCAACTTTAGCCATTATCAGCAGCAATAAGGCTAATAAAACCCTTCCTTTGTAAGCCCAGATTAGTGGTACAATACGACTTAGATTAGCCAGATCGTGACGATTCTTATGCGGCGCAGCAGTATAGCGCGTTCGTATGACCATAGTTTATATCATGCTAAATAACTAGTTGACTCAAAATTTATGCTGCCGAATAGTGTAATCAATTTTATCTTAAAACAATACCAGTATTTTTTGTATGCAAAATAATCATACCTTTCTACAGCGAATGATCTTTCACTGTATGCTGGGCTGCCTGTTAATTGCGATTGCTGGTTGTGACCATAAAAAATCCGCCCAGCAAGCAGACAAAGGCTCACCCAAACCCCTGGCCGTGGTCGAAATGGCTGTTGCTGATTTTCAGCCGCTTAATCACCGTATTCAATTGACTGGCACTCTGGAACCCAAAAAACTGGTTCACCTTTACAATCAGGCACCCGGGTTAATTCTCAGTTTACCTTTTTATGAAAGCGATAAAGTGCAACAGGGGGACATTCTCGCAAAACTGGATGATACCATCATCAAAGCAGAATTTAATAAAGCATCAGCCAATTACCGGCAAAGTAAACTGGATTATGGCCGACTGAGAACTTTATCAAAAAAAAACCTGACCAGCAAAGAACTCCTGACACAGGCACAAACCAAAGTCGAACTGGACAAGGCTGAATATCAACTGCAGCAAAAAAGACTCAGTAACACAAAAATTGAAGCGCCCTGGAGCGGTATTATCAGTGAACGTCTGCATGAACCCGGTGACGTTTTACCCCTGCACACGCATTTCATGACGCTCATGGATATTTCCAGCCTGATTGTCAAAGTCCCTTTATCCGAGCTATATCTGCCGCTGGTAAAAACAGGCGATCCCGTTGTCTATAAACTTGACGCCCTGGGTTCACAGCAGTATAGCGGCAAAATCAGCCGTATTTACCCTGAAGTTAATGCTCCAACCCGCAAAGGCATCATTGAGATTTTACTCACTGATATACCCGCGGGGGCCATGCCTGGCCAGCTGGCCAGGATTACCCTGCCTACAGAAAAAGAAAACGTCCTGGTCGTGCCCCTTTCTGCCATACGTTATGATCAGCAGGGAGCTTTTGTCTTCAAAATTAATGCGGATAACAGCATCCAGCGAACGGTAGTGACTACGGGTAAAAAATTTCCGGATCTGATTGAAATTATTGATGGTCTGCAGGCCCAGGACCGCGTGGTAAAAAAAGGTTTGTTCGGTCTGCGCAGCGGTAAAAAAGTCAACATCATAAACGCCGTCGATGAATAAACAGCAATCTCTCTCTCGCCAGCGCAGCACCAATTTAGCATCCTGGGCCATCAAACATCCCGTGGGCGTGAATATGATTGCACTGGCGTTTATCGTGCTGGGTGCATTCATGCTGCAGCGTCTGGGTATCAATTTATTGCCGGATATTATTTATCCTGATATACGCATACGCATTATGGACCCGGGTGTACCCGCGAACATCATGGAAGACAAAATAACCCGCCAACTGGAAGAACAGCTGGCCATTACTGAAGGTGCCATCTCGATTCAGTCACAGACCACTGAAGGACGCAGTTCGGTCGATTTGAGCTTTCCCTACGGCACGGATATTGATGTGGCGCTGCGTGATGCGAGTACTCGACTGGACCGAGCCAAACGATTTTTGCCGGAAACCATCCAGCCTCCGGTTATTTATAAACGAGATCCATCACAAATTCCGGTCATTGAGTATATTATCAGTTCTGATAAGCGAGACCCGGTAGAGTTAAAAAGCTATGTCGATTATACGCTCAGTAAATGGTTCATCAATTTGCCCGGAGTCGCCGCGGCTGAAGTCGGGGGTGGCCTCAATCGGGAAATTCAGGTACAGCTGGATCAGCAGCGTCTGGCAGCCCACCAGTTCAGTTTTGAAGACATAGAACAGTTTATTAAAAATGAAAATCGTGATATGGCTGCAGGTAAAATATACACCCGGGTTGACGAGCTCAGCACACGTATGCAGGCACGTTTTACATCCGTAGAAGAACTGGCCAATCTTCCCCTGATCAGCCCGAATGGGCAACGCGTTGATGATGCTGTCTCTTTACAGGAAGTGGCCAATATTGTTGATACCCATGAAGATGAACGGATCAGGATTCGTCTGAATGGCTTTGACGGCATTAAACTATCCATACAAAAGCAGCCCCAGGCTAATACAGTCGCAGTCGCGGATGCGGTCACCCGGCGTATAGCAAAGCTTAAGACCGATCGGCTGATCCCACCGGATATTAAAATTACTGCCGTAGATGATCAGGCCGTGTTTATACGCCATGCGCTAAAAAACGCTTCACTGGCTGCTCTATCCGGTGCCTTTCTGGCCATGCTGGTGGTTTATTTCTTTCTCGGTGATCTGCGTCGTACCCTGATTATAGGCACGGCCATTCCACTGGCAATTTTTATCACCTTCATTATGATGGACATCAGCGGCTTAAGTCTGAATATTATGACGCTGGGCGGTCTGGCATTGGGTATCGGTATGCTGGTTGACAGTTCCATTGTGATGCTGGAAAACATTTCCCGCCATCAGCAAACCAGCAACAAACAGACATCCCTGCATGGCCACTCAACACAGGAGGATGAGCTTAACCAGTTGGCGGCATTAGATGCCGCGAATGAAGTGAACAGCGCTATTGTTGCCTCTACAACGACCAATCTGGCTGCAGTATTACCTTTTCTGTTTATCGGCGGACTGGCCGGGCTGCTATTCAGGGAGTTGATCATTACCATCTCGGCAGCGATGATTGCCGCTGTTGTGGTGGCACTTACAGTCGTACCCAGCCTTGCTGCAAAACTCAAACATACCACACTACGTCAACCGGGGAGTGTATTTATCCGCATAGCAGATGCTTATGAACGGCTGGTTCGTTTTGTGATTAATCACTGGTGGGTTCCCTTTTTAATCCTGCTGCCTGCACTGTACTATAGCAGTCAGTATATTGTTCAGGGCAAGCAGATTTTTCTGCCGCAAATTGATGAAGGCAGAATTTTTCTGCGCGTCACCGGGGAACCGGGCATGCGTCTCGATGAAATGGATGACGTGGTCAACAGCATTGAAACCCTGTTACTTAAAAACCCGGACGTTGCAACCGTGTTCAGTACCATCGGCGGTTCAATATTCGGCCGTTCACAACGGGAAAGCAGCAATACCAGTTCATTAAAAATACAGCTGCTCCCGGTCACGCAACGCACGCTGACATCAGAGCAATGGATAAGCAGTATTAAACCGCAAATCAACCAGCTGAATTTACCCGGCATCACCACCCGGCTTTCGGTTCGTGGTGTGCGAGGAGTAAGGTTGGGGAAAAGCGATGAAAAAATCAGTCTCCGGGTACAGGGAGAAAACCTGCAGATCCTTAACCAGACAGGTCAGTCTCTGGTGGAACAACTCCAGGATATCGATGGCATTCGTAACCTTCAGCAAACCTATGAAGAAACACTTAAGGAACTTACGCTGAAAATAAAGCGCAGCCGCGCCGCTGATCTCGGAATTAGTGCTGCAGATATAGGCTATGCGCTGCAGATAGCGCTGGGCGGAAAGGTTATTTCAGATTACATTGAAGGTGATAGAAAGTACGATATTCGAATGCGCATACCGCGGATTGAAATACCATCCAATGATGAACTTAATCATATTCTGATCAAACACCACAATGATCAGGCCATCTATTTGAATGATGTTGCTGAATTGAAGTTTGCCTCTGCCCCCTCCACTATTGAACGGGATAATCAACAGCGCATTGTCGAAGTCACTGCCTCGCTGGTGAATGACGACGACTTCTCTGTAGTGATGCAGCAAATCGAAGCACGTCTGATTGATTTTCAGCTGCCTGATGGCTATACCCTTTATGATGGAGGCGATAGCAAGGCACTCAAAGAAGGGCGGAATATGAGTCTTATTCTTTTTACGCTGGCAATTTTTCTGGTATTCGTCGTTATGGCCGTCCAATACGAGTCACTCATGAATCCCCTGGTCATTTTGTTGGGGATCCCTTTTATGCTGATCGGAGTTTCTGCCGGCCTGTCCTATAATGACCTGCCGATATCCATGCCGGTCTGGCTGGGAATGATCATGTTAGCCGGCATTGTGGTCAATAATGCCATTGTTCTGGTAGAACAGATAGAGATTGAGCGCCGCGCCGGACTAGTATCGAGTCTGGCGGTCAGTAAGGCGGCACGTTTACGCCTGCGCCCCATCTTAATGACGACCATCACCACGGTAGTCGGTATGCTGCCGCTGGCGTTGGGATTTGGAGAAGGCGCTGAAATGCTGCAGCCCCTGGCCGTCGTCATTGTCTGGGGACTTAGTTTTTCTATGCTGGTCAGTCTGCTAGTCATTCCGGTCTTTTACCATCTTACTCACCCGGATAAGTCCCTGATTAAATAGTCATATCGAGACAGATATACTCGAAATCATTGGAAATGCAGGGAAGCCGTCAAGTTCTGAAGCCCATGAGTGTATGAATAATACATGATTGGGCTGAAGGGCGCTGACAATGAACCTGCATTTTCAAGGATAATGAGTAAAGAGGAACCATTTCTGTAACTATTTAGCGTATTTAAGATTCTGTATAAGTGGTTGCTGTCAGGTGTTTGTGGAAGAAATGTATGTGGCAAGGATGCCACATCCAAGCCTACGATGTACAGGGAAGTACAAGTGTCGTGTGAGGCAGGATGCCGGGAACGACCCTGGACGTATTTACGGCGCTTTCTGGAATAAATACCTGACAGTAACCACGATCTTTAAAATACGCTGAACAGTTACCTATTTCTTTGAATTATCACTCTGTTTACTTTTTTCGACGATTTGGATTGAGCAGATGTTTTGGAATTATCTTTCTGCGCGGATTTCTTTGCTGCAGTGGATTTTTTGGACTTATCAGACTGCTTATTATCTTTGATGCTTAAAGAAATCCCGATCCATGATCTCGATAAAGCATTTCGCCTGTGGTGAGAGAAATTTTCCTTTTCGCAGCACCAGTCCATAACTACGTTTTGGAAAATACCTGTCGAGTGATTTCCTGACTATCTGTTCTGTACCATCCAGGCACACGTCAGTCACTATGGAAATACCCATTCCCAATTCGACGTATTTTTTTATAATTTCCCAGCCGCCAGCTTCCAAAGCCACATGAAAAGACAAATTTTGTTGCTTGAACGCTAAATCGACCACCCGCCATGTGCTCAGGTGATGCGGAGGCAGAATAAGACCATAAGGGCTGATATCGGCCAGGGTTATATTTTCCTTGCCGGCCAGGGGATGTCCCCGTGGAGTAATTAATACCGGATTATAGGAAAATATCGGCTGATAGATAATATCATCCGCTACATCCAGCATGGAGCCAACGGCAAAATCCGCCTCATCCGATCTGAGCAATGCCATTCCATCACGTCCAGTGACATTTAACAGTTTCAGATGTATCTGTGGATAGTTCTTATTAAAGCGCTGAACAAACTCGGGAAGGATATACAGTATGGTCGATTCACCTGCAGCAATATTCAAATTACCTGATTCCAGCCGCCCCAGATTTGCAGCAAAAGTTTCATGCAGTTTGTCCACACCATCTACTAATGAACTGGATAACTCGTAGAGCAATTTACCCTCGGGGGTTAACTGAATTTTAGGACCACGCCTTTCAAACAGAGTGATGCCAAGCTCTCGTTCGAGTGCCTGGATCTGTAATGTAACCGTTGGCTGACTTAAAAATAACTGCTCAGCCGCCTCACTGACACTGCCGGTACGACTAGCATGACAAAAAGCCCGCAGCTGTTTCAGACGGTTTTGCTTGTAATACATTGATGGCGTTTTAGTCATGCAAGTCTTAACCTGTTTTAGATTTTATTCTAGTATTAATTACTTCAATACTCAAGATTGAAATAATTAAGATGACTAATACTATAAACTTTTGTAGGGTATATAAGTATATTCATACATAAGATTACTTAAAATGGGTGCTTATACATCACGATTTTTTGAGGTCTGGATTAATGAGTGTCCATCCGTTAGTGATCAGCGCTAATAAGCCCCAGGGATTATTTATGACTGGTCAGCAGGAAAAAGTCGTATTTGAGGTGAGCCATGGAATTTACCACAGATTCAGTAAACCAGTTAATAGTGGCAGCTTTTTTTATGGCCAGCCTGGGGGTGGTGCTTGCCACAGCCCTATCCATCGCCAATCGCCGCCTGTATGTCTATGAAGATCCAAGAATAGATGAAGTTGAAGAGCTTCTTCCTCATGCCAATTGTGGTGCTTGCGGCACACCCGGCTGCCGTCCATTCGCCGAGGCTCTGGTAGCCAAAGAAATCGATCCCGGGCTTTGCACTGTCAATGCGACTGAAATGAATCAGGCCATTGCAGACTTTCTGGGGGTAGAAATCAACCCGCATGAAAAAGAGGTTGCCCGCCTGGCCTGTGCCGGCGGCAGCCACGTTGCCCATACCCGTGCTCATTATAAAGGTCTGAAAACCTGCAATGCAGCAGCGCTGGTTTCTGGCGGCGGCAAAGGCTGCAGTTGGGCCTGTCTGGGTCTGGAAGATTGCGCAAACGTGTGTGACTTTGATGCCATCTCATTTAACAAGTTCAGTTTACCCATCGTTGATGAAGAGCGTTGTACAGCCTGTGGCGATTGTGTCACTGAATGCCCCAAAAACCTGTTTTCACTGCAGCCGATCAGTAACCGATTATGGATCGCCTGCAACAATAGAGACAATATGGATGAGAGTGAAGCGCACTGTGATGTCGCCTGTAATGCGTGCGGCCGTTGTGTCAATGATTCACCTGAAGGGCTGATCACTATCAGGAATAATCTGGCTAGCATAGATTATGCAAAAAATAGACTGGCTTCCAGGTTTGCTATTGAACGATGTCCCACCGGCGCCATAGTGTGGAAGGATTACAACAGCGAATCACTGCGAGGCAGTGACTCCAGAAAGATTATTCGTAAAGAACCCATTATGAGGATCGACCCCCAGCCCAGAGCCTGATAATGTCTGCACCATAGTCATCGCTGGAACATAGCTGCTTCGAGTCAGCAGAGTCGAGCCCGTAACCTTTATAGCATAGATAGAAATTAACAATTGAAAATAGCATAACCCGGCACCCAAAAGCCGCCTGAAAGAATCTGAGGAGCGCATGATGTTTGATAAAATTCGCAGAAACTTTACGCATAAAAGTGAAATAAATTTTCCATACCCCGGAAAACGTATGGCAATGGACGGCAATGGTGCAGTCATCATGTGCGAACGAGAAGCTTCGGATGCCGCGGGTGCATATCCGATTACACCATCAACTCAGATGGGTGAATACTGGGCTGAGGAAGTAGGCAAGGGCCACATCAATATTTCTGACAGACCGCTTATATTTCTTGAACCGGAAAGCGAACATGCTGCTGCAGCCGTTACCGCAGGTTTATCCATGACTGGTCTTCGTGCAGTTAATTTCTCTTCTGCTCAGGGTGTCGCATTTATGCATGAATCACTCTATGCAGCCGCAGGTAAAAGACTTCCTTATGTTTTAAATATGGGCTGTCGTGCGATTACTAAAGCCAGTCTAAATGTTCATGCAGGACACGACGATTATCACTGTGTAGATGATACCGGTTTCATTCAGGTGATGGCCAAAGATGCTCAGGAAGCAGCTGACTTAAATTTGATCACAAGAAAGCTGGCAGAATTATCTCTTACACCGGCGATTGTTGCACAGGACGGTTTTCTCACCACCCATCTCATAGAATCTCTTCAGGTCCCGGAACGAGATCTCATCAAAGAATTTCTGGGTCATCCTGATGACATGATCGATTGCCCTACTCCTGCGCAAAAAATACTTTATGGCGAAAAACGCCGGCGTATTCCTATGTCCTGGGATGTAGATAACCCGGTTACAACGGGCAGCGTGCAGAACCAGGATGCTTATATGCAAACAGTGGCAGCGCAGCGTCCCTATTTTTATGATCATATCGAAGCTCTCGCCGCACAGGTCATGAATGAATACTACGAATTAACCGGCAGAAGTTATGAGCGGATTGGCTGCTATAAAACCGATGATGCAGATTATGTGATCATCGCCCAGGGCAGTGTTGTGGTTCAGGCTGAAGCTGTCGCCGATTATATGCGTAAAACCCGTCACTTGAAGGTAGGTGTATTGAACATGCGCTTTTACCGACCCTTTCCCGGTGATTTGCTGGGCACTATTTTGCAAGGGAAAAAAGCGGTTGCAGTGATAGAACGGACCGACCAGCCGCTGGCGGAAGATTTACCGCTCTGCAGGGAGATACGTGCGGCTTTAAGTAAATGTGCAGACAACAATGTGACAGCAGGTGAATCTAAACCCTATCCTGATTATGCGACCTTCAGCAGAATTGAAGACAGGCCAAGAATATTTTCCGGAGCATTTGGACTCGGCAGCCGTGATCTGCAGCCAGAAGCATTGATCGGGGTGATTGAAAATATGCTGCCGGAAGGACAAAAACGGCCTTTTTTCTATCTTTCTATTGATTTTATACATAGTAAAGCTGACTCCCCCAAGCAGGAGATTTATCAACAGCGATTACTGGAGGCCTATCCCAGGCTTGCAGAGTTATCTATAAAAGGCAGTGAAAATCCAAATCTGATGCCCGCAGGATCCATTACCCTGCGCATGCACTCGGTCGGAGGCTGGGGAGCCATTACCACGGGTAAAAATCTCTCCATGACACTGTTTGATCTACTGGGTTATCACATAAAAGCGAATCCCAAATACGGTTCAGAGAAAAAGGGACAGCCAACAACCTATTACCTGTCAGCTGCACCCGAACCCATTAAAGTCAACTGTGAATATCATTATGTCGATATTGTTTTGTCGCCCGACCCAAATGTATTTGAGCATTCAAACCCCCTGTTTGGATTAAAGAAAGGCGGTACTCTGTTAATCCAGAGTAATCTGGATTCGGCCGAAAAGGTATGGAATTCGTTACCTTTAAAAGCCCGCAAGAGCATCGTGGAAAATGATATTCGGATTTACTATGTGGATGGTTTCAAAATTGCGCGTGAAGAAGCCGGCAATCCCGATTTACAATATCGTATGCAGGGCGCGGCATTTCAGGGAGCTTTTTTTATCGCCTCACCGCTCATGGAAACGGCCGGTCTGAATAAAAATGATTTGTTCAGAGCCATTGAAGATCAACTGCAGTCAAAATTCGGCAACAAGGGAAAAGCCATCGTTGAAGATAACTTACGTGTCGTCAGACGTGGTTTTGAAGAGACTGTAGAGATCATAGATAAAATCATCGAAGAAAAGCCTTCAACCATTGTCCGTAAAGTTGTCAATTTACCGGCATTGCTGAAAAAACAAAAACAGGCTGATGCCGAATTATCCGATATCCATCGATTCTGGGAACAATCAGGCAGCCTGTACCTTGCCGGACAGGGCGATAATAATATTGCCGATCCCTTTCAGGCACTTAGCCAGATCCCCGCAGCCACGGGTGTCTTTCGTGATATGACCCAGATCCGTTTCGAGCATCCTGTCTGGAATGCACAACATTGTACCGCCTGTGGTGATTGTTATACCGTTTGTCCTGACAGTGCTATCCCAGGTTTGGTGAATAGTATTAGTGAAATATTCGATACAGTTGTAAGACGAATTGAAACGGCCGGGCGGCCTACACAATTTTTACGTCGAGCATTGCGTGACGTGGAGAAAAAATTACGCCGTTTAATTGAACCTTATGCCGATAAGGCTGATGTCAATCAATTACTTGATCAAGCTGTATTAGAAACCCTGAGTGATTCAGAACTGCAAGAACAGGAGCTGCAAAAACTGGAAAAAGAATTTGGCTGGTTTATGCACACACTGCATGAATTCAAGTTCTCCGCAACAAAACCGTATTACACCAACAGGGAAAAGAAAGTTAAAAACAGCGGTGGTTTATTTTCCATTACCGTCAATCCCTATACCTGTAAAGGCTGCATGCTGTGTATTGATGTGTGCGAAGATGATGCCCTGAGTATTGAAACACAAACTCCACAAAGCATTGCCCAACTTCGCAGTGAGTGGAACTTCTGGCAGGACTTGCCGACCACATCAGAAGCCTATAGCCGTATCGATGATATCGACGAAGGTATTGGCGCATTAGAAACGCTGCTGCTGGATAAACGTAATTATGCTTCAATGGTGTGTGGCGATGGTGCCTGCCTGGGCTGTGGAGAGAAAACATCTATTCATCTGTTTACTGCAACCGTTACCGCGCTCATGCAGCCCAGAGTGAAAAAACATTTAGCGCATATAGAGCAGTTAATTCAGGATCTGGATAAGCATATTCGCCTCAAGCTGGCAGAAAATATTGATCTGAATAACACTGAGGCTGTACATCATGTGCTGGAAGAAAATCATGACAGAGATATCACCCTGACCAGGTTCACCAGCAAGCTGGAAGAAGAAAACACGGTTGATCCACTGGATTCAGAATGGCTGGAGTGGGCTACAGATCTGCTCAACAGTTTGAAGCAATTACAGTGGAAATATACCACGGGTATTACCAAAACCGGTCGTTCTGAGATGGGCTTTATTAATGCAACCGGTTGCACTTCAGTCTGGGGTTCAACGTTCCCGTACAATCCCTATCCTTTTCCCTGGTCCAGCAATTTATTCCAGGATTCCCCGTCTATGGCCATGGGTCTGTTCGAAGGACATATGGCCAAGATGGCAGAGGGATTTAAAGTCATTCGAATGACTGAGAAGGAATTATCCGGGGGATATAATGCCCACAAAGACAAAGAATTTTTTACCCATTTCAATTGGCAGGACTTCTCTGATGAGGAATATCTGTTAAGCCCTCCGGTTGTTTCTGTTGGCGGTGATGGCGCTATGTATGATATTGGCTTCCAGAATCTGTCCCGCATGATGATGTCTGGTGTGCCGATTAAAGTAATGGTGCTGGACACTCAGGTTTATTCCAATACCGGAGGCCAGGCCTGTACCTCTGGTTTTGTCAGCCAGATTTCTGATATGGCTCCGTTCAATAAGCAATGGAAAGGCAAAGAAGAAATCCGTAAAGAGATCAGCCTGATAGCGGCAGCTCATCGTACCTCTTATGTGCTGCAGAGTTCACCTTCACATACCAGCCATCTGTTAGAAGGTTATATAGAAGGACTCAATAGCCGACGCCCTGCTGTTTTTAACATCTATGCAGTATGTCCGCCTGAACATGGGGTTGCCGATGACAGCGCCGACCGGCAAAGTAAACTGGCCGTCGAATCACGTGCCTACCCCTTGTTCAAGTTCAATCCTGATAAAGGTAGCGCTTTTGAAGAATGTATTGAACTGAATGGCAATCCTGCCATCAACGAGGATTGGCCGCGTTATACTTTAAACTATAAAGACAGCAATAATAAAGACGCCAAACTGGAAGTTGCATTGACTTTTGCGGACTTCGCTGCAACCGAAGGAAGATTCCGCAAACATTTTCATAACATCCCTGAATCAAAGTGGACCGATAATATGCTTCCGGTCGATGAGTTTATTGAACTGGATCTGGATGAACAGGAAACGGCCACACCCTATATCTGGACAGTAAATAACAAACAGCAGCTGATACGTACCGGGGTGTCTAAAGAACTGGCTCTATCAGCGATTGAACGGCGTGACTTCTGGAGACAATTGAAATCATTGAGTGGTCATGAACACATCATGGATAAAGAAGAAATTATTCAACAGACACGCCGGGAAATGGCTCAAAACCTGACTAATAATCTCTTATCCATGAGCGGCGCCAGCGGTGTGGGCAGCAATGCTTCGGCAATGCACTTGCTGGATTCAGGCAACAACTTCAAATCAGCAGCTAGCAATAGCGGTGGTGCGAGTGCAGCTGCCAGCGGCGACTATGAACCTGTGTGGGTTGAATCACCGGAGTGCACTGCCTGTGATGATTGTATAGCAATAAACTCTGATATTTTTGCCTATAATGATCAAAAACAGATCATCGTTGCCAATCCGCGAGCCGGTAGCTATAAAGATATCGTCAAAGCGGCAGAAAAATGTTCAGCCGAATGTATTCATCCCGGAACGCCGTTTAATCCCAATGAAGCCGGACTGGACAAACTGCTCAAGCGAGCAGAGAAATATCAATAAGAGGAGCAACTATTCAGCCTGATATTGAACATGATTGCTGTCAGACATTTATTCAAGCACAGGGATGTGGGTCAATAAATACCTGATTCTTGATGTGCATTTTTGCTTAGCAACTAAGCTGTGAGTGACGAAAAAGTCGATCTCTTCCCGCTATCAAAGCTAAATCAGGGTCGAAATCATAATAGACATAGCAGACCAAGCTGATAAATAAAACGTTAATAGATTGAGAAGACATATGGGTATTTTGCATCTTATTAAACACAAAACTTTTTCTCATGGAATTCACCTCCCGGACAGAAAGGAATTCACCAGGGATATGGCGATTCGTCGTTTAGCTTTTTCTCCTGTACTTATTGTTCCCCTCTCCCAACATTTCGGAAAACCTGCCAGGCCCATTGTCATTCCAGGCCAGGAAGTCGTTCGTGGTGAAATGATCGCAGCCAGTGATGGTTTTATGTCAGTACCCATCCATGCACCCGCCAGTGGCGTGGTAAAAGAAATAAAGCTGCACGCTACTGCCAGTGGCCCGAAAAGCGAAGCCATTATTATTGAAACCTGGCCAGGTGCCTGTCAGAGACTGGCAGTTATGGATCCCTTGGACACAGCAGCACTTACTCATGAACAATTTATCCAGGCGGTACAGGATACCGGTATGGTTGGACTGGGCGGCGCAGGATTTCCAACCCATGTCAAACTGTCGGTGCCGCCTGAATATAAGATTGACACGCTGGTCGTAAACGGCTGTGAATGCGAGCCCTATCTGACCACCGATCATCGCCTTATGCTGGAATATCCGGAAACATTACTGCACGGTATTAATTTACTCATGAATGCCCTCGGTGCCAGACAGGCCGTTATTGGTATCGAAGATAATAAACTCGATGCGGTTAAAGCCATTCAGGAGAAAATCTCCGGCTTCGAACACATTCGTGTTGAAGCGGTACAGACTCACTATCCTCAGGGGTCAGAAAAGCTATTGATCAAGGTGCTGTTGAACCGTGAGGTACCCACAGCCGGTTTCCCCTATCAGGTGGGTGTAGTGGTACAGAACATTGCCACTATCACCCAACTGGGTGAACTCCTGCCTGGCAATCAGGGTTTGATAGAGCGTGTGATCACCGTTACCGGTCCTGGAGTACAAAAACCGGGCAATTATCTGGTGCCATTAGGAACCCCGATTCGGTTTCTGCTGGAACAGGTAGGTTTTTCAGGCACCGCCAATCACCTGATCCTGGGAGGCCCGATGATGGGGTCAACGGTATCATCACTGGATGTCCCTGTTACCAAACCCGTTTCAGGTTTGTTAGTACTCAACGAACAATCAGTAGAACATCATGTGGATGAAATCTATCCCTGTATAAAATGTGCCCGCTGTGTCGATGCCTGCCCCATGTATCTCAACCCTTCAATGCTGGGTCAATTGGCTGCCAAGCGTGAATATGCAAGCATGCAGGACGTTTACCATTTAATGGATTGCTTTGAATGCGGCTGCTGCAGTTATGTCTGCCCGTCAAATATACCATTAGTTCAGTATTTCAGAATTGCTAAATCTATTTTACGGGAAAAGATGAACCGCCAGCACTAAGGAGCCATCAGCCAGTGAGGAGCCTTCAGCCAGTGAGGAGCCAGCAGCGGAAAATGAGCCATCAGCCAGTGAGGAGCCTTCAGCGGAAAATGAGTCATTAGCCAGTGGAGAGCCTTCAGCGGAAAATGAGCCATTAGCGAGTGGAGAGCCTTCAGCGGAAAATGAGCCATTAGCGAGTGGAGAGCCAGCAGCGGAAAAATGAGCCATCAGCCAATGAAAAACCAGCAGATAACAACTAATTCAGGCCCAAAACAGGTGCTTGAACTGCGCACATCACCCCATATGAAGGGTCCCCTGACTCTGCCGCAAATTATGCGGCAGGTGGTCTATGCTTTATTACCTATCTGCGTATTTGCCATCTATTTGTTCGGCCTGAGTGCGTTTTCACTGATTGTTGTTGTTAGTGTGTCCTGTGTATTAACAGAATCATTGTTTAACTTTCTTGCACACAGAAAAAACACCCTGCATGATTACACTGCGTTAATTACCGGCATGCTGCTTGCACTCACCCTGCCACCGGGTTTCCCTTTGTGGATGGGGGCTGTAGCTGGTTTCGTAGCGATTGCTTTGGGTAAATCACTGTTCGGCGGGATCGGTTTCAACCTGTTTAATCCCGCTTTGATAGGTCGCGCTTTTGTGCAGGCAGCATTTCCGGCGGCGATTACCAGCTGGTCACCGGCGGGTATGGCGGATCGTTTTACCCAGTTTATACCTTCGAGCCTCGCTTTTCCTTTTTCCTCACCCGTTTCAGCCGCCAGTGTCCCTATTGATGGTTTCAGTGGCGCCACTCCGCTGGCTTTGCATAAGTTTCAGGCCACCGCAACACCCCTCAAAGATCTGTTGCTTGGATTTAATAACAGCGTCACTTTATGGCTTGACGGCTCTTCACGGGTTGCGGGTGCTGCTGTTGCTGAAGGCAATGCATTTATTGCAGGTTCTCTGGGTGAAACATCCGCGTTATTAATTTTACTCTGCGGCGGCTATCTTATCCTGCGCGGAATCATGGGCTGGCGTATACCGCTGGCGATTGTTACCGGCGCCACTATCGTGAGTGGTGTATTTTTTGCGGTTGATACGACTCTTTATCCAGATCCTGTATTTATGCTTACTTCCGGAGGATTAATGCTGGGCGCCCTGTTTATGGCAACAGATCCAGTGAGTGCACCTGTAACGCCCATGGGTATGTGGCTGTTTGGGCTATTGATTGGTACTCTGACCATTATTATTCGCCTCTTTGGTGGCCTTCCCGAGGGGATAATGTATGCCATACTTTTTGCAAATGCATCTGTACCTTTAATCGAAACTATTAGTCAACCGCGCAAATTTGGCCAGCTTAAAAGCAAACAAGACGGACAATGAAACAGACTGACATTATTGAAGATAATTCCGCCATTGGATCATCAACTCAAAATAAGCAGAAATTTAATCACGGCTCTCCCAGACAGACCAGCTCATTGTCTATGATTGTCACCCTTGGCAGTGTAGCCATGCTGTCTGGTTTCCTGGTTGTACTGGTATGGCAATTGACACTTGAACCTATCAGCAAGAATCAGCAAATCATGATTGAACAGGCAATTTTTCAGGTGATACAGGGAGCCAGTCAGCGCCGGAGTTTTACTCTCACGGACACGGGCCTTGAACCAGGCATAGTTACCAGACCATCAGATAAGAACAATTTACAATTTTACGCAGCCTATGATAATCAGGGCCAGTTGCAGGGAATTGCTGCAAAAGCGGCTGCTCAGGGATATGCAGATATGGTTCATCTGCTTTACGGCTATGAACCTCAATGTGAATGTATTCGCGGTTTTAGTATCATAAAAATGGCTGAAACACCGGGACTGGGAGACAAAATTTTAACCGATGAAAATTTTCTTGACAATTTCAGCGCCCTGGATGCCCGTTTAAACAGTGACAAAACAGCACTGCAAAACCACATTATAAGCGTAAAACATGGCAGCAAAATTAACCCCTGGGAAATAGACGCCATCTCAGGAGCGACCATCACATCCAAGGCGGTGGGTAAAGCCATTAATCAAAGTGCAGCACAGTTATTGCCAAAACTGCAGCCTGTTCTGAAACAGCTGCAGTCAATCAAAGCGGACGCAGATAATTTACCGGCCGCATCCAGGCAAATCTCTTCCAATCAGCAGAATTTAGCAGCCAAGGAGTAATTTATGCCCCTGCACGATGATCATACTATTACTGCCGACACTTTTCTCACCGGTCTATGGAAAGAAAACCCGGTATTTGTGATGCTGCTGGGCATGTGCCCGGTACTGGCTGTTACCAACTCCGTCATCAATGCTCTGGCCATGGGCATAGCCACCACTTTTGTGCTTATTTGCTCCAGTTCAATCGTTTCCCTGCTGCGTAAACTTATTCCCAAAGAGGTTCGCATCGCCACCTATATAGTCATCATTGCCACGTTTGTCACCATCACCGATTATGTTATCCAGGCCATTAGCCTGGAACTATATAATGCTCTGGGCGCTTTTATTCAGCTGATAGTCGTAAACTGTATGATCCTGGGTCGAGCAGAAGCCTATGCTTCCAAGAATCGCTTATTAAAAACAATCACTAATGGACTGGGCATGGGGTTGGGTTTTACACTGGCACTTTTATGTCTCGGTAGTGTTCGTGAACTGCTGGGCAATGGAAGTTTACTCGGTGTTGCAATATTTGGGGCCCAGTTTCAACCCTGGGTGGTAATGCTTCTGCCTCCAGGCGGTTTCTTTGTTCTGGGCGGCTGGTTATTATTGTTTAACTGGCTTAAAGAAGGTCGGGATAAAAATATTGCTGCAGTGAATAAAAAACCTGGCTCTGTTCTGACTGAAACCAGAGGAGCATCATAATGCCTGCCGATTCGATGTCATTTATTTTCCTCAACGCGTTTTTAATCAATAATTTTGTTCTCGCCCTGTTTCTGGGTATCTGTCCTTTTCTTGGTGTTTCCGGTAAATTAAAAACAGCCTGGTCCATGGGGCTGGCAACCAGTCTGGTAATGCTGATAAGCTCTTTGAGCGCTTATTTTATCAATCAACTGCTGATCTATTTTCAGATCGAATTTTTACGTCTGATTTGCTATATAGCCGTTATCGCCTCAGCTGTACAACTGGTTGAGATGAGTATGAAAAAATTTTCTCCGGGCCTGTTTAGAGCTTTAGGTATTTTCCTGCCTTTAATTACCACTAATTGCGCCATTCTTGGCCTGGCGCTGTTTCAAACGTATAAACAATACAACCTGTTTCAATCGTTAGCCTATAGCCTCGGGGCTGGTGCAGGGTTTATTCTGGCAATTATTTTAATGGCTGGATTACGTGAAAAGCTGGAACTGGCCAATGTACCGAACACCAGCCAGGGAGCGGCCATCAGTCTGATGCTGGCGGGTATACTGTCACTGATATTTATGGGCTTTGCCGGTTTGGGGAATTAACCAGAGAATTAATAATGGAAATAATATCACGATACTTTCTAGCCATGGCTATTATGCTGCTGTTTTTATTTTTATGGCATTTTATCCAGATACAATCCAGACGGTTAGCAAAAAAGCATCCGGAATTTGGACCTGCGCGTGAAGAAGGGGGCGGCTGCGGAGGCGGCGGCAAGTGCAATTGCAGTAAGCATAAAAATTGTACCCAGGCAAAAATTAAATTCAGTAGCTGAAATAAGATTTATTGCAACCGACAGAAAGCTGGCAGATATGCCAAATTTTCATTCTAGAATAAAAAGAGAACCCATTATGAGCACAAATATCATCTGGTTTAATAAACTCGGTATGAATGACGTCGATAGCGTAGGCGGAAAAAACGCATCTCTGGGAGAAATGATCAGTTATTTAACCGCGGCTGGCATACAGGTCCCTAACGGTTTTGCGACAACAGCTGAAGCATTTCGCCGCTTTCTTGCGGAAAATAATCTTGAAAAGTGCATCAATAATGAATTAGAAAAACTGGATATTGAAAATGTAGACGCATTGCAGATAAGCGGTGCAAAAATCAGACAATGGATCGTAGAAGCTCCGTTACCGGATGATCTACAGGAAGATATCATCTCGGCCTGGTCAATCATGAACGAACAGGCCGAGCACGAACTTTCGGTTGCCGTTCGTTCTTCAGCAACTGCAGAGGATTTGCCGGATGCCTCTTTTGCCGGCCAGCAGGAAACTTTTCTCAATGTTCGTGGCGTTGATGCTGTGTTATATCACGTTAAGGAAGTCTTCGCCTCTTTGTACAACGATCGAGCTATAGCCTATCGTGTTCATCAAAATTTTGCTCACTCTGAGGTTGCACTGTCTGCCGGCATACAGCAAATGGTTGGCAGTGATAAAGGCGCCAGCGGTGTTATGTTCACATTGGATACAGAATCCGGCTTTAGAGATGTCATTTTTATTACTGCTGCATATGGCCTGGGCGAAACCGTTGTGCAGGGCTCTGTAAATCCTGATGAGTTTTATGTGCATAAGCAGACGCTGGCAGCAGGTCGTCCTGCCATTCTTAAACGCAAACTCGGCAGCAAAGCCATCAAAATGATTTACAGCGATATGCTCGGAGAAACCACCAAAATTGTACCGGTTGAAACGGCTTTGCAAGAGCATTTCTGCCTTAATGACGATCAGCTGCATGAGTTGGCTCGAAGCGCAGTTATTATAGAAAAACACTATCGCCGCCCTATGGATATTGAATGGGCAATGGACAGTGATGGACGACTCTATATCGTTCAGGCCCGACCGGAAACGGTGGCCAGCCGTGAACAAACCCAGATCATGCATCAGCGTTATAAATTGAACACACCGGGTGAGGTGCTTATCAGCGGGCGAGCTATTGGAAAAAAAATTGGCGCTGGAAAAGCACGCGTTATTAATGATATTTCTGCCATGGATCTGGTGCAGCCAGGAGATATACTGGTAACAGATATGACCGATCCTGACTGGGAACCGGTGATGAAACGTGCTGCTGCAATTATTACCAATCGCGGCGGCCGTACCTGTCATGCTGCGATTATCGCTCGTGAACTTGGCATCCCGGCCATTGTCGGCTGCGGCAATGCGACCGCCATTATTAATGAGCGGCAGCCTGTGACTGTCTCCTGCGCTGAAGGTGACACCGGACTGGTGTATCGTGATATGCTTGATTTTGAAATCACATCATCTGAATCTATAAACATGCCGCCGCTTGCGAATAAAATGATGCTCAATGTTGGTAATCCCGGTCGCGCATTTGACTTTACTTCCATCCCCAATGACGGCGTAGGTTTGGCCAGACTGGAATTTATCATCAATAACAGCATAGGCATTCATCCTAAAGCTTTGCTTGAATTTAGTCAGCAGGATACTGACATTCAGGCCCAAATCATCCAGCGAAGTTCTGGTTACAATGATCCGGTCAGCTTTTATGTCAATAAACTCATCGAGGGGATCAGTACCATTACAGCGGCGTTTGCGCCCAGGCAGGTGATTGTTCGCCTGTCAGATTTTAAATCCAATGAGTATGCTAATATGATTGGCGGTACTCGCTACGAACCGGTTGAAGAAAATCCGATGATTGGCTTTAGAGGAGCTTGCCGCTATATAGCCAAAGACTTCAGAGACTGTTTTGAACTGGAATGTCAGGCGTTGAAATTTGTCCGTGATGAAATGGGCTTAACCAACCTGACAATTATGGTACCTTTCGTAAGGACGCTTGAGGAAGCAGAAACCGTTATCAGATTATTAGCAGAAAACGGACTTGAACGCGGCAAGAGCGATCTTAAAATTATAATGATGTGTGAAATACCCTCTAATGCTATTCTGGCTGAAGAGTTCCTGCAATATTTTGATGGCTTTTCTATCGGTTCAAATGATATGACTCAGCTGGTTCTGGGGCTTGATCGTGATTCTGGTCTGATTTCTCAATTGTTCAATGAACAAAATCCTGCCGTCAAGAAATTGCTGGCCAGTGTTATCGCAACCTGCCGTAAACATCATAAATATGTCGGTATCTGTGGTCAGGGGCCTTCAGATTTTCCTGAATTTGCTCTCTGGCTAGCTAAACAGGGGATCAGCAGCATTTCTCTAACACCGGATTCTGTAGTTCAAACCTGGTTATATCTGGGGCAGAAGGAAAGTGAAATAAAAGCTGGATAAATGATAAAAATCATCATGCTAAAGCAGCTTATATAGTCTATGCTTATGACTAAAACGAAAAAAGTAACTGTTCTGCGAATCAAAGCTGAAATGAATAGTTAATTTCAACTCGGCATAAGATAGCGGATATTCAGCCCTGACAAGCTTGCAATTATTCTGCAAGACGCTGTGAATACATCCTCATAAACCCGACTTTGACATCACCGCCAGGGATGCAGCATGATTAGTGCAAGACAGGAATCGTTCAGCTATATCAGAGATGCCAGAGACACTTGACCTACAGGGAGGTAGGGAATGCAGATGATGTAGACGCAATTATCTGCCCTGCATAAAGAAAAAGATCAGCAGGACGTTGCTTAAAGTGTTATACCAAGTTCAGCTTAGCTACCCAATCAGTCAGGTTCCAAACTATGCAAAGAACTGTTTTTTACCTCTCGGATCGGACTGGCATTACAGCCGAACTTCTGGGGCAGACGCTGCTTTCACAATTTGATGGTATCGACTTTAAAACTCAAACCCTGCCCTATATTGATAATGAAAAAAAAGCCCTCGATGCAGTTGAACTCATAAACGACACGGCCCGCGAAAGCGGAACCCAGCCCGTACTTATATCTACGATCGTCCAGGATGAGATAAAAGCAGTCCTGCACCAGTCTCAGGCATTAATGCTGGACCTGTTTGAACATTTTATCGCACCATTGGAGAAAAGCTTTGATGAGCATTCCTCTCACCGGGTTGGTAAAAAACATTCACTGGAAAACAAAGAAGCTTATGATAACCGTATCAAGGCGGTTAATTTTGCGCTGAACACCGATGACGGCCTATCCATCAAACAATACGCCAAGGCCGATGTTATCCTTCTGGGTGTGTCCCGCAGCGGTAAAACCCCGACAGCGTTATATCTGGCCATGCAGTTTGGCATCCTGACAGCAAATTACCCGGTCACCGAAGATGATCTCGAAAATTATGAGTTACCTTCCTGGGCGTTACAGTTCAGAAACAAGTTGTTTGGCCTGGAAATCGATGCAGTGCGCTTGCATGAAATCCGTACTGAGCGGCGTCCCAACAGCCGCTATGCTTCTCTGCCGCAATGTGAATATGAAGTCGCGCAGATCAGGAATATTTTTAGCAAAGAAGCTATTCCAACGGTTAATACCAGTACCCATTCCATTGAGGAAATTGCTACCAGAATCCTGGTTAAAACCGGTCTGAAACGTTTTCAGTACGGCTGATTAGTTTCTACACGAAACTCACTCAAGACACCTGCCATCCATGCAAACAGGGGCACAAGCTGTTGAAAATAGTTTATACAATAAGGAATTAACTCCTGGCTGAAAACTTCTTCAGGCAGCGGTTGCTGAAACCAGACTCTCAGTCCCCGGTAACGAATTAGATCCTGATTTAACTCATTGAGACTAAATCCCCGTGGCATACGTTTAAGCTGTTCGCCATCAATATGGGCTTCCTGACTGAGCAATCGATCAATAATCCCGCGTATGTTCTCTGCAGTCATTCTGCCCCGGGTAGTGACTCCGCCCTTTCCCTGTTGTGAACAGCACTGTCTCCAGGTTTGCAGATATTGCGCATCAAAATGATTGATCCCGACGCCCATACGTATAAACTCAGCTGAAATAGCCAGATAAAATCCCGGACAGCGTGTACGTTTTAAATGACCTTGCCAGAAAAGATAAGACAGGTGTGATTTATAAGGCGTTTTATCCCTGCTAAAGCGCGTGTCTCTGGAAAAACGATATATCGATCCGTTGACTTTGGGGACAACATTCACACCTGGAGCCAGCTCCAGTAATGCCTCACCTAGCTCTTCCACCAGATCTCTGGAGGTTTCAAGTATATACTTTGCATAAAAATCATAATGGGCATCAAACCAGAGTTTGTTGTTATTATGTTTAATGTCTGATAAAAACCTGATCACTTCTGGCTTAAAACCATTAAACCTGCTCATTAAAGCACTCCGCTTTAATAGCAATCTGTCTGTCATTGATAATAAAAATCATGCTAAACATTCCCGTATACCTATTAGTCATAAATTATACTTGACTATTTTGCTATGTTATTGTTAAATATAACTACACCTCAGATGACAAATAGACCATCCTGTGTAAGCAGGACGCTGTAGCGGATTATGCGGGTCGCTTGTTGTCAGTTACAGTCTGTTTTTTTGACTGATGTTGTGAATTGCCGGGTGATAATTATCACTGAATCTAACTGCTTAGATTTTATTCCTGATCCTCCACTACCCTAACAGGTAAAGGCAATTCACTTTTTTCCTTGAATTAATACATGTAAAATACGACCTGATAAAGTATAACAGGATATAGATATGCCGTATTATGTTTACCAAATTTCCCCCACCGTGGCTAATCTCGTAAAACCCATGGAAAAACTGGACGAATTTGATACTTATAAAGAAGCCAGAAATTACGCCCGGGATAAAAGAATGCTGGCGGATTCTTCCGCTCACTCTTATAAAGTCATTTTTGCTGAGAATACTCTGGATGCAGAAGAAAAACTGGCTGAAGTCAGAGAGCAGCCGATTATAAAAGAATGGGAAAAATAGAGAGCAAACAGCAATGGATGAAGATGCTTATCGAGCAACTTATCAGCGCGTAAACCAGAACCGATGCGTTTTTGAAAAAATGATTCTGCTACGTTACGGCAGTTGTACAAATGCCAACAAGCTCTTACTCGCTGAAAGGGAAGCTTATGCCTGCAGCTCGGTTATTGATCAGCCAAAATGCCAGAAACTACTTGAGCTGCTGCGCAGTAAAGCCCGCTTTTCTCTGCAGCTCACTCAGATTGACGGCCCCCTTCCTCATGCCAAAGAACTCAAGGTTCAGGCTGGCGGCCTGTTTGGGTTACAGCAATTAATCAATGAGGAAAATGTTACCCTGATTGACGCTCTAAACGATGATGAAGCAAAATTCGGCCAGCAACCTCAAACCCCCATTAACAACGTCATAGCAACCTTGGATCAAGCGCTCTCAAGCTATCATGAACTGGAGTCAATTCCCTATAACGAACTGGTAAAATCTATCATCAATTTTAAACTAAGGGAAAGAAAAAAAAGAACCAGAAAGTAAGCCACTATCAGACACTATAGTCAACAACCCGATGCTGACTATAATAGTGAAGAGTGCTCTTACTCAGGCTTGTGGAACTGAACCACTTCAGCAGCTTTGGGTTCATCCACATAACGAGGTCTGGCCTTGTTTTCAATCCCCAGTTCTTCCAGCAACTCCTTCTCTCTGGAAGAAATCAATTTCAGGCACATACGCATATCTTCAACAGTTTCTTTGGATAAAGGGTGTATCATACCGGGTTCTGGCGTTGTGTCACGGATAACGCTGGTTAAAGTTTTACGCATAGCGACCATGATTTTCTGATCTTTGGATAATGATTCAAAATCCATTCTTTTCACCTGTATTAAATATTATTACACAAATTGTATATATATGGGCCTGGAGAAAATATTCAACGGTATTTATTAAATATTTCATTTTTAAATCAATTACTTATTCCTGAAGGGTGATTTACCATGCTTTGCTGGTATTTTCACTTGCGGCTGCCATGTCATTAAAGCCCCACAGTATTATCAGATAATTCTTGCATCCACAGAAAGCATTAACATTTATATTATCCTCAAGAGCCTGGTTAAACCTGTGCAAGCGTCCGGTCCGGGACAATGCTGAACCTTCAGGACTTTTCAGCACCTTGATTGCTCCGTAGCGATTAAACCGAGTTATTTAGAAATATCAGTAAGCATTACCTTTAAGTCAAATAAATTAATAATATTAATCGGGGTATTAGGATGAAAGAAGTTTATTTTTTTATGAGCACCATAGGTATCGCACTGGCGAGTGTTTTATTGACCCTGTATTTTGTGTTATCGGTATTTTTCTAGGTTTTTAACCCCATTTACAAAAACTGTCGCGCTAAAAAGGTGTAAGGTTTTAATCTGTTGGGCATGATTTGAACATCATTATTGCTATCATGAACGTCTGCCTCGGGCACTTTGAAACGTGCTGGTTCGTTCACCGGCAGGGTTGAACCATTGCAGTTTTTTATGCAGGGTAACGACATCACCCACGATAATCAAGCTCGGCGGTTTGACATTCTCACGTTCTACTATTTCAGCAAGAGTTGACAAAGTACCGACATGTACGCGCTGATTTTCGGTGGTGCCCTGCTCCACCAGAGCGGCGGGCGAATCTTCTTTCAGGCCATGGGCTATCAATTCCTTACCGATAATATTAACTGCCTTTAGCCCCATATAAAAAACAATGGTCTGATTAGGATGCGCCAGCGCTTTCCAGTTCAGATTAACGCTGCCATCTTTTAAATGTCCGGTGACAAAAACACAGGATTGAGCATAATCCCGGTGTGTCAATGGTATGCCCGCATAACTTGAACATCCAGCTGCAGCCGTTATCCCCGGAACGACCTGAAAATTAACATTATTTTCTCTCAGAGTCTCTATTTCTTCACCTCCACGGCCAAAGATAAAAGGATCGCCGCCTTTCAAACGCAGCACACGTTTACCCTGTTTAGCCAATCTTACCAGACATTGATTAATGTTTTCCTGGGGTACTGCATGATTATTTCGCTCCTTACCGACATAAATCAGTTCAGCATCACGGCGTACCAGATCCAGTATTCCCTGTGAAACAAGTCGATCATAGACCACCACATCCGCACGCTGCATCAAACGTAGTGCACGGAAGGTCAATAGATCCGGATCGCCGGGCCCCGCGCCTACTAGAAAGACCTCTCCGGGTTCGTTGAAAAAATCAGCAGCTTCCACGGCACGTTGCAGTTCCTGTCTGGCAGCATGTTCATTACCTGAAAACATTAGTTCGGTGACTCGTCCCTCGAGTATCCTTTCCCAGAAATAGCGTCGCTGATCCAAATCAGAATATTTTTCGATGACCTTGTTTCTGAAACCTTCAACCAGTCGAGCCAGTTTCCCATACGCAGCCGGAATATAACTTTCCAGACGTGCTCGCAGCAAACGCGCCAGAACAGGCGAACTGCCTCCGGTAGAGACAGCAATCTGTATCGGCGAACGATCAACAATAGAAGGCATAATAAAACTGCATAATTGCGGTTGATCGATCACATTCACCGGTAAAGACCTGGCTTTTGCCAGTTCTGATACACGCTGATTAGTCTTGCTGTCGCCCGTTGCAGCAATCACAAGTACTTCATTTTGCAAGTCGCTATCTTGGAAAACTCTTGCTACATGTTTAATCTCCCCTCGTTGAGCCATCTCATTTACTTCACTGCATAACTCAGGGGCTACGACCCGGACCTGTGCCTGTGCTTTTAAAAGCAGGGATATTTTTCGTGCCGCTACTCTACCACCGCCTACGACCAGACATTGGCGTTGTTTGAGATTCATAAAAATGGGAAAGAAATCCACGATATTTAGCCTTTATTCTAGAGATAAAATCCGCTAAAGATAAATAAATAACCTGAATTCTGTTCAAGTGACAGAGTAATACTACGCACTCAGTAATGATATTACATGAATGTGGCATGACCCCACCATGGATGGTGGGAATGCATGTGAGAGACAGGAGTCGAAATCGTCCATGCCACAGACACTTGACCTGCAGGATGCAGGGAATGCAGATTATACAGGAGCAATTATCTGCCTTCCACAAATACCTGATATCAAGCACTTAGTGAGTTATTCCAGATACGCTGAGTAGTTACTAAATCATTTGATATCAATATGCTGCTTATTTTATTATCCAAAGTTCCGGTTAATTAGTATATTAATTGTTAATTATATCATATCAACTTGAGCATGGGAGATATTATCATCAACTCAACGGACTATTTTGCAATATTCGCAATTGAGTCAGCAAAGCATCAAGGAGCGGTTTGAGTTTTTTTCTCATTAATGTGCCCTCTGCACTGCTTTTAGAAATAAATGGGTTCAGTACAGTCTGAGAAGTTCGGGATAAAATTAAAATAGTCTGCAGATGAGTTACCGAATCAGGTAATAAAGCTAGCAGCTCGTTTAACTCATCACTGGCCGTCAGACCGTTTTGTGAAAAACAGGTATTGGCGGCCAGCTGAATAATATTCTCCATACTGGTTTCAATCTCACCATCAAGGTTTAATCCCAGTGAATACTGAGTAAAGTTCTGACCGTTCTCAGGATAATTCACAAAAACATATTGGCGAATGGATTCAATCAATGCACCGACCACGTCATAGTTTGGCGGACGTTTCATGGCCATTTCTGCAGTTTTCAAAAAGCTTTGGCCGGCGGCACTGAGCATTTTGCTTAAACAGGCCGCATAGGGATTTTCTGCTTTCAACGGTTTTAATTTTTCTTTAACCATTTGATAATCAGGATGCTCGGGAATCTGCTCAGGCAGATTATCGGGGATGATGTCCATAAAACCCACATACAGGGTGTTTTTATTTCTCGCTTTTTTCCATAATTTTAATTTCTCATGCTGCGATATTAAATCGCCCTGCAAAACCAGACGGGTACTGATCAGCATCTTCAGCGGATCTTCCTCAAAGGGTAAAAATTCAACCAGAAATTTTGCCAGATCCCTGCCAATCGGCTGCTGAACAACATCAGGATTGGATAACATGCTGCGAGCATTGTCTGCCGACTGAACCGCCCACCAGGCGCTTGCAGCCAATTCCGGCGTCAACTCTTTACCATTCACAACAGCAGTGACCGCTTCTGGTTCTCCTAATAACAATAATTTACCCAGATTGGTGATCCGAACATCTCCCATCCGATTCCAGCGTGACAAATACACAGGGAAACCACCTGGAGCCCCCAGCGCTTTAGTAGACAAGAAATCTTTGACTTCAGAAATATAACGTTCGTTTCTCTGATTCGGATTAAGCTGTATTCTGGCTTCACCCTTGTCTGTAAGGGCATAAACTATCATTTTACCTTCATCAATTCGTATTGCGCGTACTTTCTGCGCAATTAATACATTGAGTCTCAGGCTATCTTCATTAGAAAGGGACATAGATAAATTTTAGAAATATTATGCTCATAATCAAGTCACTCTGCAGTGTATATAAAACCTGTGATATTCAGGTTTGCTGCAGAGTGATAGGCTCAATTAATATTTGATGAAAAGACACTTAGTTTAACTGGAGCCGCTGGCCCCACGGCACTGGTGCTCTGCCTTTGACCAGCCAGATAACCGGATAATTCGGCTCACGCTGAGGAAATTCACCTTCAGCGTCAGTGAAGTATACCAGTAAATCGGGGTATATTTCCTGATTTTCAATCCAGTCAAATACCGGAGTGAAGCGAGTGCCCCCTCCGCCTTTAAAGCTGATAGGCAGTTTGGGCTCTTCCCAGGGTTCAAATTGCCAGGGACCTTCATCAGTCACTTCTGAGTCACAGGCATGCAGGGTTAAACGGGCTCTGACCTGAGCCTTGATCTGATTAACTTCAGCAAGAAATTCGCTGATTTCTTTGGTGGCGATAGAACCACTGATATCAAGTGCGACGATAATATTCACCTGATGACTGCGCAAACGTGGATAAATCGCAGGCTCACCACGTCGGCTCGATGGTCTTGAGTAGCTGTAGTCTTCCCTCGCAGTTGCAGTCATATAGCGGGCCAGCAGCATGCGCCAGGGTAATTGAGGCTGCAGCAGATGATCCACCAGTCTGGCCATAGACTGACTTAATTTACCCGCCTGTAATGCCTGTTGTGCAGCGCCTGCCATACGTTGCTGCCATTGAGCGGTCAAATTCTGAATTTCTTCATTGCTCAGGTTTGGCGGCGGCTGTGACTGTCTGTCACTGGCATTGTCATCGGGCGGAGTATTATTTTCTTCTGTAGCATGGCCTTCACCGGTCTGTCCCTTGCCCCGTTCACCGGTATCTTGCTGCTGACTGTTGAGCTGCTGGTTTTCAGTATTTTTGGCCTCCCCCTGGTCGGTTTGTTCACCGCTTTCTTGATCACCCTGTTCGGTATTCTGCCCCAAATCATTTGAGGCTTCATTTTCAATGTCCTGCAGTAAAGGATAAATTTCTTCTGCCGTCATGCCGGCATATTCCCGCATATACAAGATATGCGCTGGAGGCTTTAAGCCTTCTTCGACAAGAATAGGATTTATGGCAAAATCACAGGCCATCTCCCAGCGATGTTTAACTCGATGCTGACGACGGGCAAAATGTGACAGGGCGCAATGGAGAGCTTCATGAGCCAGTGCAAATTGAGCTTCTTCAGTCGTCAGCTGCTTGATATAATCGGCATTGATATAGAGTTTTTTCATATCCGTATCAGTGCTTTTACACCAGGACGGATCCGCTTCAACCAGCGGCAAGCGTAAAACCAGGGCTCCCAGAAACGGTTTGTCCAGGATCAGGCGGGTACGTGCTGCACTGAGTTTATTTTCAATTGCTTCATCCATACAACATAATATCTGCTATAGCATCAGCCCAATTTGCAAATTCTTCCACCGCAAATAATTCTTCCCCAATAGCTCGATGCATATCTGAAACCAGCATTACACCCATTTCTCTCTGCCTGAAATTATTCGCATATTTAAGGATGTTGCCGTAGGTTTTTTCAGCTTCTGCTGTGCCCCTGGCACGAATCGCCCGCCCAACCAAGGCAGCCGCTACGGCATATTGCAGATCAATTTCAGCAGGTGTTGGCACGTTTTCACCATTAACAATAGCATCCAGATCAGGCATTTGGTCCAGATTGGTAATGAATGCATTCAATTCTATTCCAGCAGCTGGCCCTACACAGGATTGTAAAGCTCCGAGGAACAACTCAGGGTGTTCGAAAAATTTATTCAGGGCATTATGCACAAATTCCCACGAACGGGGCGTAGGAAAAGCTACCGGATTATGCGTTGGATCAAAATCAAATAACAGATCAGGCCGAAATCGCAAAAAGGCAATGATCCGCTCGTCAATGCTGTTCTTATAGGCCCAGGCCACCCAGTCATCCAGATTAATGTCAATTTCATAGTGAGAGAAGCGGTTTGCCAGAGGCGCCGGCATACTATAAGTTACCCCTCTGTCACCCTGACGATTACCCGCAGCAAATATTGCCCAGCCATCCGGTATTTTATAATCACCCAGTCGCCGATCCAGAATTAACTGATAAGCAGCTGCTGAAACGCTGGGAGGGGCGGATGTAATTTCATCCAGAAACAGAATGCCTTTTTCTCCATGCACTTGTGCGTCCGGCAACATAGAAGGAACAGCCCATTCCACCTTGCTATTTTCTTTAAAGGGTATCCCGCGTAAATCGCTGGGTTCCATCTGAGAAAGACGGATATCAATCAGGGGCCGATCATGCTTTTGTGCAACCTGAGTAACCAGCTGGGATTTACCCACTCCAGGCGGCCCCCAGATCATAACGGGTGTGTGATGCCCTGTTTCAGTACTTTTAAACTCTTGATCTAAAACAACAAATAATTGTGATGCTCTCATTTAATCTATTTCCGGTTAGAAGCCTGCCATTTTTAACAATCGCTCTGCTTCTTTAGGGTTTTGTGCTACGCCATTTCCTTCCTGGTACATCATAGCCAGTGTAGTCATGGAACCAACCAGACCGGCTTCTGCCCCTTTTTTAAACCATTTTACGGCCTCATCAGGATCTTTATCAACACCTTCCCCTTCCATGTACATAAAACCCATACCATGCCAGGCCAGTTCATAACCCTGATCAGCTGACATTTTCATCCACATGGCTGCAGCAGTTTCATTGCGATGCACACCCAGACCATTTTGATACATCACCGCAACCCGATGCTGTGCCTCCGGGTGACCTTTCTCTGCAAGTGGTGACAAAAGTCTGATTGCTCTGGTGAAATGTTTATCTTCCAGGGCTTTCAAACCGCTGCTTAAATCCATAGTTTCTGCTTCTGATAAATTCATGTCAACTCTCTTTAAATCTTATGATTGGGTATACTCAACTATTAACCTAGTATTTTACTTGGTTAAAAACAATATGATAACCTTTTTCTTGACTGTAGACAAAATAATTTTCTACCCTACCCCATCGGGATATACCTTTGAGCCTGCTCAAAAAGTATACTCAGCTTCGAAGAAAAGCCATATACCGGCTTACTTGAGCTATTGATATTACTGGCTGCAGCTTATAGGCCATATAGCCATGCAGGCTCTTTAATTTCAAACCTAATTTTCAGTTATGCTTTCACCAAAAATCTGGAAATTTATGCGCAAATAGTTTATTATTAGCAGATTATAATTTTTTAACAGTCTGCTAATACATTTTGTTTAGAGTAACTTGACTGGTCACACAAAGGAAACCCATATGAATACTGAATATCATGACTTTACTGTTAAAATGGAATCTGAAGGCGTTAATCCTGAATATATTCAGGGCTGGCAAGGCGGCTATGTTAACAATCCTGCTCGTGAAGAGCAGCGTGTAAATGATGCTTATAGTGCTGGCTACGATGACGGTCTGGAAAAGAATATGGATGGTTATAGCGACTGGAAATAAATTTTCCCTGTAACGAACTATAAAGCAAGCATCAAAAGACCGGCACTAGCCGGTTTTTTGATGCTTGCTTTATTTTTTTATACCTGATATTGCAAGCGTCTAAGGATAAGACCGTGAGCCTAAAACGCCGGTTTAAACAGATTTTGCATGGCTCTTTTCAGATTATCAACCGCCTCAGGAGCATTGATCTCAAGCACCTGTGTTTCTATCCACTTGTTGTGACGCTCTCCCATCACCTGCTGCACTCTAGTTCCCAGATAGCGGCGCATCATAAAACTGGGATCATCACCATCAAAAGGCATTTCTGAATAATCAGACATACGTTCATTGACCAGAGTTATAAAGTCTTTTTTATAGTCCTTTACACCGGCTATATCTTCCATGCTTCCCTGATAATTTCTAAGCAGATTATTTACGATATTCAGCACAAATTTTTCACGATCTTCTTCAGACATACTCTCAAAGGTATAGCGATCAGCCAGATGTGTCAGAAAAATAATAAATTCAACGACTACATCCATACGTTGTTTTAAGGTGTCTGTCTGAAAATCATCATTTTCCAGGCTCAGGAGTGCATCCTGAGCAATACGCCAGATAATAAAAGCAACCGCACTGGCCTGATCCTCAATGCTGCGTTCTGTTTTATCTTTACCCTTACCCCATTTGGATTTAATACGCATATAAACCTCTTAATTATGCCCGCGAGTTTGTTTAATTGGTTATTCCATAAGCCAGTCTGGCAATGTATTAACGGGCAGTACTTATTGGGGAGCCAGATCAAATTGCGTTTCCAGAATATCACCGGTATTATCGATATAGAGAGTCATAATATCCGGAACACGATGTAAAATATAACCAGCCATCATAGTCTTTAACTGCTCATTATTATCTTCAATCGCGGTTAACAGTTTGTCGCCGACTATCTGACAACGCTGGGTGATGTCCGGATTTTTGACCCACTCCTTGCCCATCGTCCAGCCCTTATTCATGTCCTGATCCATTTTATCGAAGAAATCAGTGGCTGAATCAAGTGTTTCCTGAGAAACATTCACTGCTATCATCTGTCCGTCAATAACCACATTAAGCACCATAATCATTGGTATCTCTCTTTCTAATTAAGATAAAAATATCGTAACTACTCAGCGTATTTAAGATTTTCACTGAGTGCTGGATGTTAGATATACGCAGAGTAGTTACAAAATATCTAGTTTATATGGTGTTTATTGCTTAAAATTCAAGTTACAGCAAAATACTTTCAGTTCCTGAGGTAAAAGATCCGGCTGGTGAATTTTTATTCCGGGAATATGCAAAGTAACCCTAGACGAGGAAAAGTTAAATGCTCATCCAGATACCCGATGTGATAAATCCACAACAGCTTAAATCTATTCGAGCGGTACTCAGGCAGTCAAATTTTGTCAATGGACAGATATCAGCAGGTGATGTAGCCAGGCAGGTAAAACATAATGAAGAACTGCTGCAGGATAACTCGCCACAGATGCAGTCGCTGAATAATATTCTTATGGGCAGCTTGATAAATAATGAAACCTATAAAGCTGCCGTCATGATGAAAAAAATTGGCGCACCCTTTTTTGCCCGCTACAAAGCAGGTATGGGTTATGGCGGACATATTGATAATCCCATTATGGGACAAATACCCAACCTTTATCGAACCGATGTTTCAACCACTATTTTTTTAAATGCACCCGATGAGTATGCAGGCGGTGAGCTGGTTATAGCAACAAAATATGGACAACATCGTGCTAAATTATCTGCGGGCAGTGCCATTGTATATCCATCGACCAGTTGGCACTACGTTGATAAAGTAACCGCTGGAGAACGCCTGGTGTGCGTGACCTGGGCTCAAAGTATGGTACAGGATCCTGCGCAGCGGGAAATATTATATGAGCTGTGGCAAGCGCGTGAAACACTCTTAAAAGAGCAGCCTCAGGCGCAGGAAACACTGAGTGTTGATGTTTCCTATATCAAATTGATGCAAATGTGGGCTGACGTTTAATTTTTTTATACTTCACCAGGAAATTAATACGCTGGGGGTTTCAGGTGCTGACGGCGCATTTCTGAAGGGTGGTGATAATTACCGCCAAAATACAGCAGCGGTTGGGGTGAAAGTTCATTTTCATAAATATCCAGCACTTCAGCAACCACAATCCAGTGATCACCGCCATCATGCATTTGTTTTACGTGGCAGGCAAATGAAGCAACGCTATCATTCAGACATGGCGCTGTATAGGGAATCGTTAAAGCCGTGTTTCTCCAGGAGATCAGATTGATGCCGTCGGGCATGGCTTGATCACTTTCCGGACCAGCAAAGTAATTTGAGATTTCCTCCTGATGCACGCCCAGAATATTGACGCTTAATTGAGTGCCTGGCTCCATTATCTGTGAAAATCTTGCGGCTTTAGCAGGGCAGACGATAAGCTGCACCGGATCTAAAGATAAAGAACTTACAGCATTAGCCGTCATGGCGCGGATTTCACCATTTTTTTCCGCAATTAACACGGTTACTCCGGTGGCAAACAGACCGATACTGGAACGGTATTGCTTTATAAATAAATCTTTGTGCTGAGCCTGCATATTTACTCTCAATCCACTTGAGTGGCTGTGTTGAAATTGCTATGTACATAGGTCCGCATGAGCTGATTTTCAATTAGCCACACCCCTGTTGACTCATAATTACTGTACAGCCAGCAAAAAAAAACCGGCTGAGCAGCCGGTTTTTTTTGCTTCAGGTAAGGCTTATTTTTTACTATGAGGATCCGCGATCTCATCAGCCAGACTTTCAGGTACAAACCTGAGAGCAGCTACAGCAATAGTGATTAGCAGCAATGTCACAGCAACACCGCCAACACCTAAAAAGATCTCTGGCAACGATGGTGTATAGGATGCAACAACACCATCAAAGAAGTCACTGGAAACTTCCATGCCCGGAAATATTTGCAATGGATAAGCTTGTCCACCGATAATGATCACATACAGTTGTGCTATGCCTCCAAGGACAATCAACACACATGCCCAGGCAATCATTGTTCTATCTTTAGCTTTGGGCCCGTACAATAAAATCAGCGGAACGAGTGTGCCCAGAATGATTTGTGCGACCCAGAACAGTAAAGTATAAATACCGCCACCGTATAATATAAAGACCGAAATATCCCTGTGTTCCTGCGAGTAAAGATTGGTGATGTGATAAACCACCACAAAAAAGAAAACTGCTGCAACAAAAACCCCTAGCAAATTCTTTAAGCGGTAAACGATATAATCACCCAGTTCACGCTCAGAATATTTATAGATGCCCATCAGGATAAGCATGAAAAACGCCAGCCCGAAAGAAAAAGACATAATAATAAACATGGGAGCCAATAAAGCCGAGTCATAGGCTTCACGGGCAACAAGAAATCCAAAGATGGAACCTGTACCGGTGGTCAGTATCAAACGCCAGACAAATGCCACCAGGCCGGCTTTTTTAGTGTATTTGTTGTAGGGCCGGTCCATCATGGTCCATAAATATAAAGCCACGATAGCCATAAATCCTGTATAAAGAAAGATATTCCAGGTAAAGATGGAGAGCAGGTTAAACCGGGTCATGGCCACAATCAATCGGTCAGGCCGTCCTAAATCCAGCAGCAAAACAACCAGCCCGCCAGCCAATAAGGCCATGGCGATCATTCCTGATAATCTCGCGAGAGGCTTATAAGCTGTTTTCGCAAATACAGAAGATATGGAGGCAACATTTAAAGCACCCGATGCGGCTACAATCAGGAAGATAGCGAAAATATGAGGAGTGCCCCATATCACCTGATTACTCATACCTGTCACATAGTGACCATGATGTTCCATATAATAGGCTGCGCTAACACCAATCAGGGTGATTAAAGCAAACAGACCCGCTAAGGCATAAAAACCTTTAGTATTCGACTCGATTTCAAGAAAGTGTAATTTTTTCATTATATTTACTCGTTACACAAACACAATGCACTATAAAGATTCACTATAAAATAGCAATAAATTAAATGCCCTGGTAACGTACGCCCGTATTCAACTTCAGGTCAGCACGGATCTGTTTACCACCATGTTTTGTCAGTAATTGTGATATTTCACTATTGGGATCATTTAAATCACCAAATACCATAGCGCCATTGCTTACTTCGACACAAGCAGGCAGCTGGCCGTTATCGACCCGCTCAACGCACATGTTACAGGATTCAACACAGCCTTTACCACGAGGAGTGGATTCCTTTTGATCGGTTAAAACTTCGTGTACGAATGATCTCGCTTTGTAAGGGCAGGCCATCATGCAGTAGCGGCAGCCGATACAGCGATGCCGGTCAACCAGCACAATTCCATCTTCACGCTTCATGGATGACCCCGTGGGACAGACATCCACACAGGGCGGATTCTCACAATGCTGACACATAACCGGTAAGGTAAAGCTGTAACCTGTGGTGCTGTTTTTCACATCCACGACACGTATGTACTGTGTCTTTTGATCTTCACGGGAATGTGTTTCATTTCCCAGACCATGTTCTGCATTACAGGCTTCGACGCATTTATTCCAGTCAATATTCTTACTGGTATCGATGACTATGCCCCAGCGCACTTTTGAAGAAGCTTTTTCGCTTAAAGAACGTGCATTAGCTGTTTGATAAAGCATGACACCAGGAGCAATACTCAACCCTGCTGCTGCCACTGAACTTATGATGAAATGTCTTCGACTATCATCAACCTGGGCATTAGAAGCATCAGTATTGTTATTACTATCAGTCATTTCATTCAGGTTCTCAATTGTCATCTGAATTAACCTCAGGCACAATATTGGCCATGTCCTCTTGCGTTATGCGATAAGTACCTGGAACCACCTTTATGTAGTCAGCTTTCTCAGGCATAGAAAGAGCATGAAAATTTGTACTTCCTTCCGGTATGTCCCGGTGGCACTGGAAGCAATCAATCGTTACCGCCGCGTATTGATGACACGACACACAGAAATGCTGTTTATTGTCAATACGAACAAACTGACCGTTGTCATCCTTGATTGCATGACAATTAATACATCCTTTTAAACTGCCTGCTAGCGGCTTACCATCGCTCTGCGCTCTTACTCCTTCACGGTGAGTCAAGATTCTGTCATGTTTAAGCAAATCAGGATGCATGCGCCGCATCTCATCCGAGGGGAGAACACATTGCTCACCACTGGATTCAGGAATGGTAATGCTAGGCCCTAATCCATCAAATTTATCTGCTGCATGAACAGAACCAAGACTGGCGAGCAACACCAGTCCTGTTACCGTGAGTGGTAATTTATGCAAACCTTTTTTTAAACATAGGTGCAACCACACAATTATTCTCCTGATTACTCACCCAGACCCATATCGATGTAACCTGTAGGACACACATCTTTACAGATATGACAACCAATGCATAGATCATAGTCAGTATAAACGTAACGGCCTGTTGTAGATTGAGCTTTAGGTGTTTTCTTAACAGCGTCCTGAGGACAATAAATAATACAGTTATCACACTCAAAACACATACCGCAACTCATACAACGTTTGGCTTCAGCGACCACATCGTCTTCAGAAAGAGCGACGAGACGTTCGGCAAAGTGACCTAAAACCTGATCCGAACTGACTTCAATCGATTCGCGCTTGTGACGTGGTTCATAGGCAAAGTGCCCGAGGAACAGTTTGTCGTGACTAATAATGTCATTTGCGGAACGATTTTCGTAGTTATGAATGGCAAAGTTTTCACCTGATGTATTACGTATACTTTCGTGACCATGAACCGGAGATGGTTCCGGAGCAAGACCCGTATCATTGAGTTTCTTCTCCAGGCTGAAGAAATGTTTATCCACCTTGGGACGCTTCCTCATTTCTTCATCTTTATTATTCAGATAGTGATCTATAGACTCTACAGCGATAGAGGCCTGACCAATAGCCGTAGTTAGAAGATGTGGTCTGACAATATCACCTGCAAGGAAATGTCCTGGTTTACCTTTGACCTGGTAGTGAGCATCACCATCAATAAAACCATGACCGTTATCCATTGCTTCAATACCGGTCATATCACCTTTCTGACCAATGGCTGAAACTATCAGAGTCGCTTCAATATCATATTCAGAACCTTCTATAGGCGTTTTACCGTCATCTTCCAGTTTGATAACTCGTAGAGCGGTAGCACGACCATTTGTACCTTTAACAACCGATATAGGACTCACACAACCGGTAATGGTGACACCCTCGCGTAAGGCATCATCAATTTCATGCTGCGCAGCCGGCATATTTTTTATAGCGGCACGAGACAATAGCGTCACATCTGCACCTTCTTTATTCGCAGAGTCTGCAACATCATGTGCGGTATGGCCTAAAACAACATTCTCGGCAAAATCTTTTTCGGCAATACTGGAAATATTACCCAGACGACGTGCAACAGAAGCAACGTCAATAGAGGTATCACCACCACCCACAACCACAACTTTCTCAGCTGAAACTTTTAGCCGTCCATCGTTAAATGCTTCCAGGAAAGCTACACCACTAATACAGTTTGGCGCATCAAAACCTTCAATCGGTAAACCACGTCCTTCCTTACAGCCAATAGCCCAGAGAACGGCGTCATAGTTACTCTCTATATCTTGCATTGAAATGTCGCTACCAACACGGGTGTTAAGCTTAACATCGACTCCCATGTCAATAATACGCTGCATTTCATGATCTAGAACATCTCGAGGCACACGATAGCCTGGAATACCAAACATCATCATACCGCCAAGTTCAGCATGATCATCAAACACGGTACAAGCGTGACCAATACGGCGCAGTTGATAAGCAGCGGCCAAACCGGCAGGGCCGCCACCGATGACAGCGACTTTTTTACCGCTTTCCTTTTCGGCAACCTTGAATTTAAAATTTTCTTCTCGAGCAGTATCGCCAATAAATTGCTCTACAGAATTGATGCCGACATTGTCATCCAGTTCATTACGGTTACAGCCATCTTCACAGGGTGCAGGACAAACCCGGCCCATGACCGATGGAAAAGGATTGGCATCGGTAGAACGCTGAAAGGCATATTCCTGCCACGACATCCCTTCCTGGGTTGGCTTTTCCATACCACGAACAATATCTAGCCAGCCGCGTATATCTTCACCGGATGGACAGCTACCTTGACATGGAGGAGTTCGATTAATGTAGGTCGGGCATTTGTGTGTCCAGGATGCTTGGAATATATTATCCGTCCAGGCGTCCCATTCTTGTTTATCAGTATGCTCTAAGCGCGTTTCTGTATAACGTACATTCGTTAGTTTTACTGTCTTGGGAGCATTATCAGCAGTTGACATCTATCTTTCTCCTATAAACCAAACTTGTTATTGCAATTTTCATTGCTGTAATAATGATTCTATTCTGTACCTATGTTGAATAAAGCTTTAATCTTCAGCAATTGAAGGTTCTGCTTCATCAACATCCAGCTCTTTTTCCTGTTCACTACCGGTCAGGACAATCGCATCACTGACCAGTTGGTGAATACTCATTATGGCATCCATTTGGAAACCATAATAAGGTAAAACTTTAGTAAACTGACTTTTACAAATCGCGCAGATCGCGGCAATATTGGTAACCCCATTTTCCTCCGTAACCTTTTGCAGTGCCTCCATTCGCGGCAGAGCTCCTTTAACCCGCAATTCCATCAAATCATCAGTCAGCAACCCGCCGCCGCCGCCGCAACAGAAAGTAGCATCATGGATGCTATCTTCATCCATATCAGTAAAATTATTACACGCCGCTTTAATGACTGCACGCGGAATCACAAACTGACCACCCGGTTTTTCACCCATTCTTGACGCACGAGCAATATTGCAGGAGTCATGGAAAGTCATTCTCAGATGATCATTCTCTTCCTTATTCATACGCAATTTGCCCTCTTCAAGCGCCCCATGGGTCACTTCAAGAATGTGTTGCGGGATCGGGTAGCGTTGATCCAGAAAATCAAATGGGCCGGCCAGAGTATTTAGAAAACTATAGGCCACACGCCATGCATGTCCGCATTCACCAAAAATAATACGTTTCACCTTAAGTTTAATCGCAGCTTCACGGATACGCATGGAAACGCGTTGAATATTTTCATAGCTGCCAATAAACAATCCAAAATTTGCTGCTTCACTGGCTTCGGAACTTACAGTCCAGGAGATGCCTAATTCATGCAGCACCTTACCATAGCCAATCAGGCCATCAATATGCGGTTCAGCGAAGAAGTCTGCTGATGGTGTCATGAGTAAGGCATCACAGCCTTCTTTATCCATATTAAACTTGACTGCTACGCCAGTATCTTCTTCAACTTCTTCTTCAAGATCTTCAAGAATGCCTTTCAGGGCTTTTCCCGGCAGCCCCAGGTTATTACCGATTTTATAGACTTTTTGAATAATTTGATTGGAATATTTCTGCGCTTTACCAACATGCGCGAGTATTTCCCGTGCAGCCATGGTTACTTCAGCAGTATCAATACCCATGGGGCAGAAAACAGAGCATCTGCGACATTCTGAACACTGGTGGTAATAGTTGTACCATTCGTCCAGCACTTCCTCAGTCAGATCAACTGCACCGACAAGTTTTGGAAATAATTTACCCGACAAGGTAAAATAGCGGCGATAAACCTTGCGCATTAAATCCTGTCTGGCAACAGGCATATTTTTGGGATCATTGGTACCGATAAAATAGTGACATTTATCGGTGCAGGCGCCACATTTAATACAGGAATCCATAAAGACCTGTAATGAACGGTAGCGTTTTAATAGATAGCCCATCTTGTCAAGGGCTTGTTCTTTCCAGTCAGACGGTAGTTCTCCAGGATATCCCAGGTCCACATCAAACTCAGCCCGTGAAATAAAGGGTCCGCCATTAGCCATAATGCCTGGCTTCAATTCAGGAACTACGGGGTATTCTCTAAACTTGGGAGTTTCAAAGTCTGCCACTTTTAAATCCTCAAACCTTTGCTTTCAAAACACAGATACATTGTTTAAATTTGAAATAATTTCAATTTAAACTCATGGCTGCATTTTATTTTTTTCAGAGTCCATTTTGGACGCCCATCTCGAAATATGACGCTTTTCACGTGGATTATCCACCTGATTACGAGTCGGCGCAAAAAACAGACCGGGAATATGCAGCAATTTACTAAAGGGTAATAAAATCATTAAAATCGCGACCAGCAACAAATGAACCATCAGCGGGAAATCAACTGGGAGTGATTGCCAGTTAAAAGAGACTAAACCTAAAGAAAATGCTTTTAAACTAACAATATCGGTATGCGATATAAAGCGCATGGTGATGCCGGTTAAACCTATAGCTATCAACATTAGCAGCCATAAAATGTCAGAGGGCGAAGTGATATATTTTACTCTGGGAACATAAATACGACGAACCAGTAAACCAATCAGTCCTATCACCATAGTAAAAGCCGCATACTTCCCAATGGGCTGCAATAATACCAGCCAGGTCGGAACGTCCTTGATAAAATAACGTAAATGAATAAGCAGTACCAAAAACAGGCTCATGTGGAACATCCAGCCAAACAGCCAGGTCCATTTGTTGGCACGGAACAAACTGGAAAACAAAATGGTTTCTTTAGCCAGTCGAACTACTACACCACCTTTAGTGATTGGTGCTGGCGTGACGGGTATTTTCAGCGGGGCAGGAACAAGTGTATATTGAAGAATTTTCCTCGCTAGCCCTATCAGTAAAACTAGAAAAGCCACTGTAAAAAGTAGCGCGTAGAACGCTGACATATTACTTACCCACTCATTATAATTTTAAACTAATGTAGCAAAGAGTCACTCAAGCTGCTCTTTTATACAATAATCCCCGACTCGTTCCTGAAAAAGATTTCAGGAACGTTAATGTTGGGGTTCTATGTTGCTGCTTATACACAGCCTGTTGGTTTAGGCAGACCCGCATATTTACATGCCTGCTTGCCTGGACCATAGGGGAATAATTCATAAAGATACTTGCTGTTACCTTTATCCTTACCCATTCTTTTAGCAACAGCTTTTGTCAATACACGAACTGCGGGAGCAATTTGATACTCTTCGTAGTATTCACGCAAGAAGTTGATAATATCCCAATGATCATCAGTCAGCTCCAGATCTTCAGCTGTAGACATGACTGTCGCAACTTCAGGCTCCCATTGACTCAGGTCAACCATATATCCTTCTTCATCAACTTCAATCTCTTTACCGTTAACAGTAATAGTACCCATTATTTAAACTCCAATGTTAGGATTTTAGTGTAAAAATTACAGCCAAGACTGAACGTTTGAATGCTCGGCTACCAAATCAACAAAACCTGCATAATCAACGATTTTAACGCCGTCAATAATATCAGCTTCTGTAAAACCACGTGAATTCAGGTCTGAACCTAAAACATATACATTTTTACTAGCTACAGCAGCAGCAATTTTATCTGCATATGTAGAACCTTTTAACGCACCAACGGCACCATCTTCAATCAATAAGACAGAAGATCCATCCTTTGATTTAGTCAGACATGAGTCCAGGGAATTACGTTCAAAAGGTGATTTGTTAACTATGTGTAACATTGCCATTTATCTAATCTCCTTAAGAACTAATCACAACATCCTGCTCATCCATCAGATCAGCAAGTTCAGCGCGTGTTACAAGTTTAATTGATGATTTTTCTGCCCAGTCATCGTCCTCATCTTCATAAGTCAGATCCATCAGGTTATCCAGAGTTAAACCACGTTCTGCAAGTGACTCTTTCTCAACATAAAGTTTGTTGATATCATAATCGCCCAGAGCCTTATAAGCCGGTGAAAAGTTTTTCATGCCAGACGCTTCAGTGTTCTGGTTCCTGGTAATTTGAAAAACACCATCATCACAAAACACCAGGCTGACGTCCTGCTCAAAAGCAGCACTGATCAACACAACTTCCAGTGATTCCAATGCGTAAACGGTACCATAAGGTGCTTTAGTGTTAACAAACATGAATTTCTTGATATTATTACTCATATTTATTCCTCTTAATCACCAAATGTTATTAAACGATCAGCCTGAATACCACCTTCGACTAACTGACCCAGACCAGAAATGCGAAATGCAGGTTGGATATTATCAGCATCTTTACCCTGTCTTCCGGCTTCATCGGCATCCAGCATGCCACGGCGTTGTGCCGCAGCAATACAAACCACCATATCTAATTCATTTTCATTGGCCAGTGTTGCCCAGTTTTCTGTAATATTACGATCATCCTGGGGAGGAATAGCCAGACGAGTAGCATTATTTACGCCGTCGTTATAAAAGAAAACACGGTAAATTTCATGACCCTTTTCGAGTGCAGCCCTGGCAAACTGATACGCCGTATCAGATGCCTGGTGCTGATAAGGTCCTTCATTGATTAATAATGTAAATTTCATCTAAGGAACGACCTGTCTTTTAGAAACGGATATGAGTAGAAGCATTCAAGCTGTTACGCGCGCCTCTCCAGTCATCGATATGGAACTTGGTGAAAGGCAGACCCGTTTTCTCAAAGAAACCAAACCAGCCAATACGTTCGATCCAGTCATTGATGCGTTCCCAGTCTTTAGCATCTTCTTTATAAACTTTCAGGATGCGCTTGACCAGAGCTGTCGCTTCAGGCCAACGAGGCGGATTATTAGGTATACCTGCAGCAACCAGTTTCTGGAAAGTAGGCTTACCACGTGCATTTGAATGATTTCCACCTACCCAGATAGCCAATGTAGTATAAACCGCATCATTGATTAGCATTGGAGGGCAAGGAGGATAACACGCACCACAGCAGATACATTTCTTTTCATCGACTTCCAGGGTCGGCTTGCCGTCAACCATTGCAGGACGAATTGCAGCAACCGGACAACGTGCAACAACTGTTGGGCGCTCACAGGCATTTGCAACCAGATCATGAGCTATTTTGGGCGGCTTGGTATGCTGGATATTAATGGCAATATCACCCTGACCACCACAGTTGATTTGGCAGCATGATGTTGTAATATGCACACGGTTGGGCATATCTTCACGTTTGAATTCAGTGACCAGCTCATCCATCATGGATTTAACCACACCCGAAGCATCAGAGCCGGGGATGTCGCAGTGTAACCAGCCTTGAGTGTGAGAAGGAGAGGTCACTGTGGGTCCAGTACCACCAACAATCAGGCCTGCTTTTTCGACGGCTTCGATTAGAGGGGCTACTTTTGCTTCACTATCAACCATATATTCAAGGTTAGAACGAATAGTAAAGCGAATAAATCCATCACCGACTTCATTTGCAATTCGCGTAATTTCACGCAAGGTAAAAACATCAAGAATACGCGCTGTACCCACTCGGATAGTATAAATTTCGTCGCCGCTGTGTGCTACATGCTTAAGTACACCAGGACGTGGTCTTTCATGATATTTCCACTGACCATAATTTCTGCGCATGGTGGGATGCATATACTGGAAGCCATCAGGTGCTCCAGATTCGATAGGCATTTTAGGTGTTTCAGCCATTTTAATTTCCTATTCTAATAAACTTGTTCGTATTATCAGGAGAGAAAGCTCTCTCCTGAAATGATTACATTTAAACAACGTTTTCAGAAGGTGTTTTCAGAAGATGTTTTCAGAAAACGTTTTTAAACCACAATCTGTTTAATGTCGCCTGAAAAAGTGCTTAAGCAGTCGCCGCTTCGGCCTGTTTGTCATACCACTTCTTGACTTCTTCATCCCAGCCGTCCATACGTACATATGAACACTGACGTGGCTCGCTGACCATATTGGGATTCAGATCCAGGCCGATACCTTCGAGGTAATTCACCAGACCGATCCGCTCAATCATTTCACCCGTGCGTTCATGTTCCAGTGCATTTTCAGCAAAGAAATCAATCATTTCACCGGTCAGTTCCACCAGCGCTTCAATTTCTTCCATGGTGTCTACTTTCATGAACGGAGCAACCACTGTTCCCATCATGTCACCAATCTTCAGCGTACGCTTACCGCCAATCAGGATCGTTACTCCGGTATCATCTCCGGGTGCCAGTGCTTTGGTCATTACATTGATGCAATGCATACAGCGAACACATTCCTTGTTGTTGATCGTTACCGTGTCATCTTCATTGAGCTTGATAGCATTGCTGGGACAGCGGCTGGTGACATTGTCAAGCACATAGTCACGGCCTTTGTCAGCCACAAAAGCTTTTACTTCATCCTGATCCACTTTCATGTCATCACGCCAGATACCAATCACGGCCATATCCGCACGTTCAATCGCATTGGTGCAGTCATTGGGACAGCCGGAAACCTTGATCTTGAATTTGTAAGGCAATGCCGGGCGATGCATGTCATCCTGGAATTCATTCACCAGGTGGCGCATCAGGCCATGCTCATTCGTACAGGAGTGTTCACAACGCGCTGCACCGACACAGGCCATGGAAGTACGCACACAGGGGCCGGCTCCGCCCAGGTCAAAACCGTAACCGTTGATTTTGTCAAAGAACGGCTGGATCGCGGCCGTGGAAGCACCAATAAACATGATGTTGCCCGTCTGACCATGAAACGTCTGCAGACCCGAACCATGCTCTTCCCAGTCGTCCGCCAGCTGATTCAGGATATCTCCGGTATAGTAATTACCGGCCGGCGGCTGAACGCGCACCGTGTGGAATTCTTTTGACTCTGGAAAGTGTTCAGCAACTTCTGAGAAACGAGGAATAATACCGCCGCCGTAACCGAATACAGAGACAGTACCGCCTTTCCACCAGCCCATACGGGTTTCATAGGAATGTTCCAGCTGACCCAGCAGACCATTGGTCATCGAATTAATACGTTGATCGGGGTGAGTGTCTCTTAAACGCTTAATTCCTGAAATAAAGCTGGGCCATTCGCCGTTTTCCAGCTCATCCAGCATGGGTGTATCATAGTTCGTTACTTTAGGCACGGTTTTCTCCCTATAGGTAAAGTTGGTTTTACCAACACACTGGATATTCTGTATCTAACAATTCAAGAAACTGTGGATTCTAGAAAATATTATTTACTTGGTTAGAAACAAATTACCCTTTAGTAATTCTTCAAATACAAATCTTAGCCTTGCAAACATACATGATTCATATAGCTATAACAAGACAGCCTGCAAAAATATGCTGTGAATTTTAGGACTTAATAATACAGTATTAAACCCTTCCTTTGGGGGACATCCGTTCAGTAGTGCTATCCCAATAGAGATATATCATAAAAAACCTAAACATAAGCTGGAGTTATAACCCATACATATCAATAACTTAATAACAACTTGCTAAATCACCCAGAGAATAGACAAACTTCTTTCGAGAAAGAATTATCGTTCTCGATGAATACCTCCAGCAAACACTCGGTTAAAATAACCTGAACTCTGGAAAAGATGGCTCACAATTCAGCAACCAGGTTTTCATAACCTTAGTTACTCTTTTGCTAAATTATAGGTAACTATATCTTATTTGATATTAACAATCTCTGATTTACATCAATACTTCTTGCACTTTTTCTTGCATACACTTGAAATCATCTTGCTAAAACCAGATATTAGTTAAAATAAATAAACTTATGAGAGCAGCCAATGTTAATTTTAAGCGAGGTACTGATTCAAAACCATAACCTGGAAAGTTACGCTGAGCTTGTCACTTTTATACAGCAACGTGCCAGAGAGGGTGAAATGTTTATTGATCTTGATATCAAACCACCTTATCCAGATACCCCGGAAGCCTGGGAAAATGATCTTGAAGTCAAATTTACCAGTCCAGCATTGAGATGAACACTGTGTACTGGACAGAAGAAGATAAACCTGAAGCCTTTAATGTGCCTGAAAATGTCATCGATCTTTCCTTCAAAGTCGATTGCCGCGCTTTAAAGCTTGATCACGCCTGGGCTTTAACCGCAGCCGTGTGTGAAATTTTACCCTGGTTTCATGATGAACCTCAGGCCGGGATACATCATATTTATATTTCCCAGTCAGGCAATGGCTGGTGTCGTGCCGATGAAGGCGGAGATGAGATCATACAATTATCACGCCGAACCCGGCTTAAAATAAGAGTCCCTGAGAAGCGCAGAAAGGATGCTCTGGGATTAGTCGGGAAAACCATTCGCGTTAACGATAATGAATTGACCTTCGGCAAGGCCGAGACACTGTTACTAAGTAAGATTACAACCATAGTATCTCGTCATGTCTATATCCCCGGAACAGAACATGATGAAGAATTATTTCTTCAGCATGCACACTCAGAATTACAGCAAATGGGGATTAATGCCAGAAAGTTGCTCTGCGGTAAATCACACCAGCTGCAGACCCATAAAGGTCCTATCACCACACGCAGTCTGATGTTAGCCGATCTATCAGCTGAAGATACTGTACATGTTCAGGAAAACGGCATTGGCCAATATTACACTTATGGCTGCGGTATTTTCATACCCCAAAAAGGTGTTACGACGGTTAATAATACTGACTAAGATCAGTAACACCTGAAAATATACAGTTAATACTCAATTATTAGCGTCAAATATCTCTTTTGAGGGGTGTATTTTTTTTTCGACTCATATAGTATGCCTAAACTGGATTTATTTATAGACTTAAAATTGGAGCAGAATCAATGGCTATTAGTTTTGAAGGTAAAGAAATTGAAATAACACCTACTGGTTACCTGGTTGACATAAATGACTGGAGCGAAGGCCTGGCCAGGCATATTGCTGCGGAAGAAGGTGTTGAGCTGACTGATAAACATTGGGACCTCATCAATTATCTGCGTGATGAATTTATTAATAATGGGGGTAAAAACCCCAATACGCGCACCATGATCAAAGATATGGGTAAATTATGGGGAGAAAAAATTGGGTCCAAGGATCTGTACGATTTATTTCCTAAAGATCCCAGCAAACAGGGCGGACGTATTTCCGGCTTACCTGAAAGCAAACGTAAAGGCGGTTATTAAAAGCACCTGCTTTATTATACCTCTACAATCTCACTACTCTGGCCGGTAAATTAGAATCTCACCCATTAGGGATATAGTAACAGTCAGGTCAGTCAGATATATTATTCGAATATTTTCATCTTATAACTGAACAGATCAGTTTTCTGGAGACATAAAATGAGCACCAAAGCGGAACTAATAAAAGAATTAATCGACATGCAGAACAAGTTTATAGCTTTTGAACATGAACATGGTATGCATCCTGATGACTATTATAATCCTGGTGCAGGACATGAGCTCGAAGGATATAAAGACCAGTACATGGAAACAGCTGTCAAAGTGCTGGATATGGCCCATGAAGAGAAAAACTCGGGCTGGAAGCGTTAATTCACTTCATCCATAAGTATTTTATGAAAAAAGACCGCAGCTGCGGTCTTTTTTTTACCTGATATTCCTGCTATGGCATGTTTATTATGTAAAGGAAAATTCATGCGTTGAAAAACGCTCTTTTTATCACAATATTTAGCTCATGTTAAAATCTACCACCCCGTTGTTTATCTCAGCAGCACACAAGTCATCCGGCAAAACCACTATTACTATTGGTCTGTGTGCGGCTTTGCGACAGCGTGGATTAAACGTTCAGCCGTTTAAAAAAGGGCCTGATTATATCGATCCATTATGGCATGGCAGCGCTGCCGGAAAGCCCTGTTATACGCTCGATTTTAATACCATGAGCCGGGATGAGATTTTACAAACAGTTGCGTTAAAAACCGCATCGGCTGACATCAGTATTATTGAAGGCAATAAAGGCCTTTATGACGGCCTTGACCTGAATGGAAGCAATAGTAATGCTGCAATTGCAAAACTGCTTGATGCCCCGGTTATCCTGGTTCTGGATGCACGTGGAATGACTCGCGGTATTGCCCCGCTTATTTTAGGCTATCAGGCCTTTGATCCCGGCATCAATATAGCCGGAGTGATTCTTAATCAGCTTGGCGGCAGTCGTCACGAAAGCAAATTACGCGCAGTAATTGAACATTACACTGACGTTAGTGTTCTGGGCGCTATCCATAAAGATAACAAACTGCAGATAGAGGAACGCCATCTGGGCTTGATGCCCAGTAATGAAGATGGTGAAGCGGAACAGAAAATAAACGACATTAGCAAGATGATATCAGCGCAAGTAGATCTGCATAAAATCATTAACATTACTCAACTTCATCCTCCCCTGCATCTAAAAAGCACTCTTCCTCCTGCGGTCACAGCAGCACGGCCTGAATCCATTATCAAACTGGGTTATATTAATGACCCTGCGTTCGGCTTTTATTATCCTGGTGATTTACAGGCACTGGAAAATGCGGGTGCTGAACTGGTTGAAATTAACTCCCTTAAAGACGCTAAACTGCCTGAAGCTCTTGACGGTCTGTTTATTGGCGGAGGTTTTCCTGAAGAACGACTTGCGCAGCTGGAATCAAACCAGTCATTACGCGAGGACATATTTAATGCGATTGAAGCCGGATTACCCGCTTATGCAGAATGCGGCGGCTTAATGTATCTTTGCCGTTCCATTATTACCGACACCGAACAAAGAAAAATGGTAGGGATTATCCCTGCTGATGCGAAAATGGAAGCAACACCACAAGGGCGAGGTCTGGTTCGATTCAGCGAAACAGAGAATATGCTCTGGCCCAATGATCTAGCGGCTTCAGACCTAAGAGAAATATCAGCCCATGAATTTCATTATTCACATCTGATCAATATCAGTGCTGATCTGAATTATGCCTATAAAATCCACCGCGGTTCCGGCATCAACGGTCAGTCCGACGGGATTATATATAAAAACTTGCTGGCCTGTTACGTGCATCTGCAAGATACCCGGCAAAACCACTGGGCCAGGCGTTTTATCCAGTTTATTTACGAAATCAAGAATCCAACATATGAACAAGAGAGGTGTATAAATGATTAAATTAACCCAGGATGCTGCCAGTCAAATTCTTCTACAGGCCAAACAGAATAATGCCATAGACGAGCCCCTCAGAATAGCCATTAGACAGGGTGACTCAGGACAATTTCAATATTTGATGGGTTTTGATGAATTTAAAGAAGGTGATAATCAATTTGAAGTTCGCGGCGTAAAGCTGGTTATTGCAGAAAATGATGCACCTCTGGTATCGAATATGGAAGTGGATTATGTGGAAGTAGGGGGTGATAATAAAGAATTTATCTTCAAAAATCCAAACGATCCCAATTACCAACCACCGGCTGAGCAATAATTGACAGGTAGAAATAATGCTAAGATTATAACTCGTTCCTGCTGCCGGGTATTAATCTTTGAGCGAGGATCTTGCAGTATTCATTCGTATATCCCCACCGAGGCATCAATAATACTGCAGGCACGCCTGCCTGAAAGCATTGCATACCCGGATGCTTAAGCGTAACCTTAAGAATTAACCACAGTTCAGTACTTTAATGACCCGCTAATATGTCCATCGAATCTATTCAATCACACCTTGGCGCACCCGCAGAAAAAGTGTCTAAAAAACTGCAGCTGCAGCCAATCAGGCTGAAATACAGCCGCTTGTTTTTACCCATTATTACTTTAGGTCTTGTTCTGGTTATCATTACTATCGCCAATTATCTCCAAATAAGAGGCGTGATCGACAGCGACAACCTTATCACTCAGTTCAATCTCTTCTTTTTGTTTATTGGCCTGCTGCTTATTATACGAATTTCATTTTTAATCCGGCACGATCTGATCACACCCTTCATCCATCTTCGCAACTGGGCCCTGCAGATGAAAAAGGAAGATTACAATGCACGTCTTCCACAAGCCAAAAAAGGTGAATTTGCCAAACTGGCCAATGACATTAACTCTCTGAGTAACAAACTCCAGGCACTTTCGGCACATTTCCAGTCCGAAGTAGAAAAACAAACACACAAGGTAGAAGAAAAAAATCATTCCCTTAACATTCTTTATGAAGTGGCTACATCTATTAATAAATCCAAAAATCTGGATGATCTGCTGTCGCGTTTTTTACATGTGCTGATTGAATTGACTCAGGCCAAAGCCGGTACGGTGCGCCTGCGAACTGATGATGATCAGCTGAAAATGGTTGCTTCTGTTGGATTAAACCAGGAGTTTGTGGAACAGGAGCAGCTGGTTCCTGTGCATCGCTGCCTCTGCGGTTCGTCTTTGACCAAAGGACTGATAGAGACCAATACGGATGTAAAAAACTGCATTAAGCTCTCGGGGCACGAACTGTTTGATAACCAGGAGGCAGGCATTATCGCCGTGCCTCTGGAGCATCAGGGAGTCAGCCTGGGTATTTATAACCTGTTCATCGACAAATCTTTTGCCAATAACACCGAAGATCTTTCTGAACTTTTAGCCAGTATCGGCAAGCACCTGGGTATGGCCATTGAAAAAGCACGCCTGGATTTAGATTCCAGGCAGCATTCAATTATGAAAGAAAGAACTCTGCTGGCACATGAACTGCATGACTCGCTGGCCCAAACTTTGGCCAGTTTGCGCTTTCAGGTCACCATCATGGAAGAAAACATACTGGAAAATATTCCCGTGAATCGCGAAGAAGTGACTCGTATTCATGAAAGTATTGATGAAGCATACAAAGAAGTTCGAGGGCTTATAACTCACTTTCGAGCTCCCGTTGATAATCGCGGGGTTATTCCTGCAATAGAGAAGGCCATAGCAAACTTTAAAGCCAATAGTGATATTTGCGTATTTTTTCAAAATGAATGGTCTGCTGAGCTGAACTCGGAGACAGAATTTCAGCTGATACGCATTGTCCAGGAATCTCTGGCAAATGTTAAAAAACATAGTAAAGCTCGCACCGTACGTATTCTGGCTCGCAGTGCGAAAAACAGTTCTGCAAAAGCGTTACATCAAATCCTGATCGAAGATGATGGTATTGGTATGGACAAATCCAATATGCAAAAAAGTCTTGGCGAACATATCGGGCTGAGTGTTATGGAGGAAAGAGCCAGGCGCATTAACGGCGAAATTGTCATTGAATCTGAAGCTGGTGAAGGCACTCAAATTCTGTTAACATTTCCTTCTAAGCCTATTCCCGAAAAGACGGTAAAGTTCTACCATACATTACAGATTGGTTCTCTTTAGCTGCCAGTTACTGGCTCAGAAAACAATTAAAGAATCAGCTTATGCGCGTATTACTAATTGATGATCACACCCTCTTCAGAGCCGGATTACAGGGTTTGCTGCAACGCATGGGCATTGATGTTATCGCCAGCGCCGGCAGTGGTCAGGAAGGCCTGGAACTTGTCGCTGAAACATCTCCTGATGTGGTACTTCTGGATATGAGGATGCCCGACATGGATGGTTTACAGGTCTTAAAAAGCCTGCGAGAGCAGGGTGAAGAAATGCCTATTGCCATCCTTACTACGGTTGATGATGAACAGGATTTAATTCAAGCGCTGCAATCTGGTGCGCAAGGATTTCTGCTAAAAGGAATGAAACCAGATGAACTGGTGACTGCACTGCAGGATATCCATGCTGGCAAGACGGTTGTAGCTCCAGATCTGACACCTATCCTGGCTAAAGTCGTACAGGGTCACCCTCCACCGCCCCCCGAACCGAGTCCCTTTTCAAGCCTGACCCCCAGAGAAACAGAAATATTAAGCCTGCTCGCTGAAGGGCAGAGTAACAAAGTCATTGCCAGAAATCTGGAAATTTCTGATGGAACAGTAAAATTACATGTCAAGGCAATTTTAAGAAAATTAGACATACACTCCCGTGTTGAAGCAGCCGTGTTGGCCGTACAACATGGATTGTTAAAAAATGCCAAAGAATAACTGTTAGATTATAGCCACTGAGGTAACTATTCAGCGTAATTTTGAAAACGTCCTTGACACCAGGAATTTGCTGACCCACATGGATGTGGGAAATGCAGGTTATGCATGGAGCTATTACCTGCCCAGAAGACGCCGTAAATACGTCCATGGTCGTTCCCGGCTTCCTGCCTCCCACGGCACTTATACTTCCATGCATGTCGTAGGCTTGAATGTGGCATCCATGCCACATACACTTGACCTACAGGGACGACTTCGGCTCCTGCCTCTCGCATGCATTTCCACCATCCATGGTGGTCATGTAGGGAATGCAGATTATACAGGAGCAATTATCTGCCTTACGCAAACACCTGATATCAAGAACTTACGTATAAATCTAAAATGCGCTGAATAGTTACCCACTGAGTAGAGTTACTATTAATCAACTCCAGGAAAAAGCCAGCGAGGAAGTGAATGCCATTCAATATTGCTATTTCCGTGACACATTGCGCCCCCAAGATCATGTTGGAAAAGTTTATAAATTTAATAGCCCGTCATTTCCAGATAACCACTACCCAGATACGAACCGCTCTCAAAATCAGTCACGGACACAGCACCTTCCCAGTAGGGAATTGACACATTCATTTTTTGATCCTCCAGCAATGCGCTTATTATCCAGTTTTTACGTGCTGGTTTATATTCCAGGTGCCAGCGTACAGGGAAACGTTCTCCCTGTTCACTCTGCCACCAGTCCAACGGAGTCAGGTTCAGATCAGACGGGTTAATGATCCGTGTTTCACTCTTATTATTCACCCATATACCCTGACTATTGGGGTGAGATTGTGCGTTTTTATCCCGTAATTGATAATACATCACATCGTCGCCTGAATTCAGCTGCAATGAAAACCAGTCCCAGCCAATCTGATCCTGGTCAAGGCTGGAAGTGCCCCATTCCCGATCCAGCCAGGATAAACCTTCAAGCTTAAATGTTTGCTGATTCAGCGACAGTCTGCCCGTTGTTTTCATCCGTGTCAGACTATAATAATAGGAAGCATTACCCGGCGTTTCGCTTTTACGGCTCAAACCCTCCTCTCCCTGCAGCACAATATTTTTTTCTGCGGTGAGGGCAAATTCAAATTCAAAGACATCTGTTTTCACTTTCACCTGCCAGGGAAATTCATCCTTCAATGCTGCAAGCTGCCAGTCATCAAGCCAGACCTTAAAAGGCTTCCAACTGGCGCCTGCCATGCCGGGATTAGCGCGTGAAAAACGCTCCGCATGATGATGTTGACGTCCTTTGACATCAGTCACCGCGGCATGAGCCATCCACAGGTTCTGCAAAACCCAGGCTGACTGACGCTCAGAACTGCTGCTGTTTATTCCCAGTCTGAAAAAAGTGACCTGATAGCCGAATTTACGCCCCTGGAGATCAGTCAGGTTCCCCGTAAGATACCACCATTCATTCTTAAACTCAGGGTGAGCACCATGGTCCTGAGGAAAATGAAATTCACGTTTCTCATAGGCCTTGCTAAAACCCTCCGTGTCTTCTGTGGAAAGTACTGACATCACATCCATTCCAGAGTGCGGCTGTATTTCCGCTTTACAGGCAGTCAGAATAACTAATACCAGCCAATACAGGCAATATCGCTGCATCATCATTCCTCACGCAGTGCCTGAGAGGGAGAAACCCGTGCCGCGTGTAAGGCCGGATAGCAGCCGGCTAAAAAGGCAGCCGTTAGCGACAGAACAAGTCCCTGAAAAATAACCTCCAGCGGGAACAGATGCTGTATACTCCAGCCAAAAGACTGCAAATTAATCACATCAATCAGTATAGACGACATGATCAATCCTAAAGGTATCGCCAGAATACCAGCCATTAATCCCATTAGCAGCGTTTCAGCAATCACCATCACAGCTACCTCAAGCGGCGTCATACCGCTGGCTCGCAAGATGGCAAGCTCTCTTGAGCGCTCCAGCAGCAAAGACATCAGAGCACTCAAAATACCCACGAAGGCGACCAGCATGACCAGCAGCCGTAACACATCGGTAATGGCAAAGGTCTGATCAAAAATCTGCAGAGAAATATCGCGGATTTCACGATTAGAACGAACCGTAATGTGTCCTGAATAAGTTTTAAGCAGATTTTTTACCGCTGTCTTCAATTCAGATGTGGAAATAGATGAGTGTCGAAAAAGCGTCACGCCAGAGATCTGTCGATCCCGCCATAGTTTTTCATATAAACCCCGCTCCATAATGATGAGTCCCTGAGTAGAGGTATAATCATAAAAAACGCCCAGGATCAAAAAATTAATAGCGCCATTATCCGTCTGTATGCGGATCCTGTCCCCAATACTCAGATGATGATGATTGGCCAGGGGTTCAGAAATCAGCAGACCTTCACCGCGATGCATAGCCTGATGAATATCCTTGACAGAATGCTTCAAATTGAAGCCTCGGGCATTGCGTAGCATATTATCAATGGCCAGCAAATTTAACTCGCCATATTCCGTTTCTGTCTTGATCATCCGCGTAGCGCTGCTGTCCTGTACACCGGGTAAATTTCTCAATTCTGTGATTAAAGCGGCAGGCAGTCCCGGGCTGGTTCTGACTGCTGCACGGCCGGGCAGACTGATATAAACATCACCATTTAAGGATTGCTGCAGCCAAATGCTGACGGTATAACGGAAACTGTCCACCATAATGCCGACACCTATAGTCGCAGAAACGGCTACCGTCAGCGCAGCGACAGCCAGACCGGTTCGACTCATATTGGCGGTAATACTGCGAACCACCATGGTGACCCGGCTGTTGCCCAGAGAAGAGAATAATAATAACACTTTGACCAGTCCCAGCAGCATAACAGGTACCATAAGACTGAAGCCAAACACAACCAGGGTCAGGGCAAAGAATCCCCCCAGCAAACTTCCAAGCTTGAACAGAATCAGCAGCCAGCCAACGGCAAACATGATTATCCCTGCACTGAGCATTAATGGCATACGCAACAGCCAGCGCTGCTCCACCGCAGAGCGTTGTTGTACACTGACTGGAGGTGAATGCATGGCTTCCCTGGCAGGCAGCCAGGCCGCCATAATGGTAGTTCCCATTCCCAGCAGCAAACCTTTGAATAATGACATAGGGGAGATAAAAAACTCACTGACATGCATCACAAAATATAAATCATTGACCGTACGTAACACCAGATGAACCAGCCCCTGCCCCAGCAGTATTCCTGCAGCAATACCGATAAAAGTTCCGATAACGCCAATCAGACTTGCTTCTGCCATAACAAGCCAGAATACCTCCCGGCGAGTTACCCCCAGCAGGCGTAAGGTGCCTATCATACCCCGCCGCTGTAAGACCGAAAAAGTCATGCTATTGAGGATCAGTAATCCTCCCACCAGTAGCGCCAGAAAACTCATGGCCGTTAGATTTAAATGAAAAACTTCAGTCATATTACGTACAGCATCGTTACGGCTATGACTATCTGTCAGTTGTAATGCATCCGGGATCCAGGCTTTTAGAGTGGCCAGTTCTGACTCCGTCAATTGCAGATCAATCCGATCCAGAGTGCCAGCTCTATTAAGTAATTCCTGAGCTACAGAAATATCAGTAAAGATCAGACCCTCAGCAGCTGCGGGTTCCTTGCTGTGAAAAATCCCGCCCAATTTGACTTGCTGTTGCCTGGCCCGGTGATCAATGCTCAAGCTGTCACCCACTTTGAGATGCAGTTTATCTGCACTGCGCGCTGACATCACTATCGTGTTGGCTTGCAGCATATACTCCATTGCATTGCCTGATTTTATTGCCAGAGCATGCCGCTGTAATCCAAGTTCAGCAATGGGATCAATACCTAACAGCAGGAAAGTATGCTCAGCAATAGTGACATAATCGCTGATCAACGGAGCACTCTTGTGCAAACCCAGGGTGCGGCGCATCTGCACATAAAGAGACTCGTCAATTCCATCTGAACCGCCAGACAGCTGATGGGTTACCTTGCCGGTTACCGAATCCAGAGACAGAGCCAGGGCACGCCTTGCACTGAAATTGGCCAGGTCGACAGCAACCACTATGGCCACGCCAAGCACGATGCCGGTAATCGTCAATATGGTTTGCCATCGGTGTTGTTGTACAAAGCGCAGATTAGAACGCAGCAACAGTGAACTTACCATGCTATTTCATTACCCGTTATTATTCAGTTATTTATATATATTATATGTAATTATGTGACTATTTATGGAACTTAATGTGTAATAGCTGAGGTTTTACACAACGTGTGTTAGTTAAAATTTAGCAGGGTGAGTGTAATTGTCAAAACCTGTATGCCAATTACTGAATACTTCTCACCCTGGAAGATAAATGTGTCGAAATTCTATGCTGTCATGCTTCTCTCCTTTCATTAATAGCATCACAACCGATACGCCACTAACGGATGTATGGTTTAGTTATTACTTTTGTTGGCCATTGACACTTTAACTGCAGTGGAAATAATCTCTTAAACCATCTACTCATCTCTCAAAAAGTCGATGTACCCATATTTTTTAAGCTCTCTGCGGTGTTTAACCTGTACCCGAAATGTAGCCAAAGTTAATTTATCGCCATAGCATTCCTGGTAATATTTCTCTAATGCTATTAACTTTGGATCAGACTGTATAAAAAAATAAGACACATATGGACGCCCCCTGAATGTCAACTCATTTTGCTCTAAATCTCTTGGTTTTTTGCTCTGTTGTCTGTATTTAAGACAAAACTATCCGTCTACCTGATGAGGTATGAAGAACCTGCTCTTGCTTTTCCTCATAATCAGATCGTTTTTTCTTTTTGTGTTGATAGGGCTATAGCTTGTATTCGATATCCACTGCTTATTTCCTCAACCAATCGACTTTAGAAAAGAATCCAGGCCGCACACATATATCCGGTCTCAGTTATGGTAGATGTTTAATTAAGTATCTACCGGACCTTGATGAAATACGCTCCTTATCACCTATACAGCCACGCGGTGTTTAACCAATGTCTTATCAGGCTCTGATAAGGCACGTAAGCCGTTTTTCTCATCCAGTGTTACGACCGGAGGAAGTGTTTTGTTAATCTTTTTTTTCAATATTTCAATTATTGAGCCGTGATCTTTTTGGGATCATAAGTATCGCCTTGCAATATTCGCCAGGCAGCCCGTGTTAACTTATTGGCCAGTGCCACATAGGTTTTCCTCTTGCCTTTTCGTGCAAGCAATCGTTTTACCCAACAACTCAAAGGGTCATCTTTATCATTTCTTATGATCCAGCAATCAACAGTTCGAGCACCATGTATTAACAACGTTCTTAAATAATGATCGCCTCGTTTTGTCGTGTCAACATTCGTGTTTTTACCTCCTGTGCCAAAATGTGCAGGTGTTAAGTCATTTTATTCATCGCCAAGAATTGCAGGAAGCGCATGCAGCAATGGAGTGATTTGCTTTTGTATGATAATGCCATACTCGGCCAGATACGCTCTGATTCGATTGGCAATGGCAGTGGTTTGTTTGACGTGAAGCTGGCGTATACGATGGATCATTTGAGTGTCTTGCTGGACATGAGTTTTAATCATTGCAAAGCGCATATTAGGACGTTGTGCTGCTTCACAAATGGCAATCGCATCATTTCTGTCATCTTTATTCCCTTTGACAAAGGGCTTTACGTGTTGAGCTGGAACCAGTTTGACCGTATGCCCCATCGCTTCAAACTTTCTTGCCCGGTCATTTGAACTGGAACAGGCTTCCATAGCCACTAAAACAGGACTTTGTTGCTGCATAAAGACAGCGAGTTTGTTTCGTGTGAGCTTACGATTATACTGGACTTTATTGGCCTGATTTAAGCCACAGATCTGAAAGTGGTTTTTTGCTAAATCAATTCCGAGTATACTGGTATTCATGATGGATGCTCCTCATAGTTACTTAAAGATAACACCTTAAGTATGGCACATTACGATGCCGTTTAATGTCGGGCGTCCATCTCATCAGCCATCTATTGATCTATTGTTAAGCGTTCACGCCAGGTTTCAATCACCTCCCGGGCTTTAACCTGTTGTGCTTGCGTGGTGCATTGACCTGAGAGGTACTGCTGAACCAGTACGGGCAGGGAAAACAGACGCTGCCAGCGTTCACTGATCTCCTGCTCAGACCAGTGTCCTGCTTTGTCGGTATTGATTTTCAGGACATAGTGAGCGTGGTTGTCCATAATGGCATAGGCACAGATATCGATGGTAAACACCTCAGACAGCACAGCCAGCCGGTCAGCAACCCATTGTTTGCGGTGTTCATAGCTTTTTCCGCTGACAACGTCATGACCACATAAGAAGGCGCGCCTGACGCAGCGTGAAATACAGTGATAGTAGGGTGTATCTGCAAGGCTGATCTGCTGCTTCCGGGCTTTGGGCATTAGACTATCCCCGTTTTTTCTGATGATTGTTTTTTCTTAAAATAAGCATAAATGATATACGTACATTAATCAATAATAAATTGGTGTCCATAATAATCTTCCATAATCTTTCTTATTGCGTATCCAGAACTATTGCTGCCGATTATTGGGTGTCCAAAAAAATGTTAACAGCGCTGGTCAGCACCGCTGATTAAGCCCTACAAAACACCTATTTGACAACGTAACCTTTTAGGTTACAATAAGTCTTATGATAACTAGTTTTATACATAAGGGATTAGAGCGTTTCTACAAAACTGGTAAGTCGTCTGGTATACAAGCAAAACATGCCAAACGTATAAGGTTAATACTCACCAACCTTGATCAAGCTGAAAGCCCGCAGGATATGGATTTGCCCGGCTTACGGCTACACGAGCTAAAAGGCAACCGTAAAAATATATGGTCAGTTTCTGTCAGTGGTAATTGGAGGGTAACATTTCGATTCATAGGTCGAGATGCTGAAATAGTAAATTATGAGGATTATCACTAATGAGTATGCACAACCCCGCGCACCCAGGTGAAATTCTAAAGGAGCTGGTAATAACCCCTTTAGAACTCACCATTACAGATGCATCAGAGTATTTAAATGTTAGTCGTAAAACACTTTCAAAAGTCTTAAATGGTCGAGGAGCTATAACACCAGAAATGGCATTACGTTTAGAGCTGGTATTTAAAAAACCATCTGCAGATCACTGGCTTCGCCTACAAAATGCATATGACCTTTGGCAGTTTCGCCAAAATAAGTCTGATTTGCATGTTCTGCCTTATCGCAATAATTACGCGTAAAGGCTTAACACATTCGAGCCGAAACATATCAATAGGCAAAAAGATATCGAAAAGAAAAAATAGCTTTTTCTTTTGTTCTTTAACAATTTAATTGATCTATCTTGCTATTCACTGCGGTTTTAGTTGATTAAAAACTAGAACAAACACATATAGAGGATCTCTTACATTGCTTTGCTAATGGTTTGCTGGTTCAGGATAAAGTGTTCCTTATTCTGAACATTCATAACAACAAACGGCCTAGAAATTTATTGGTCAACCTTATGTTGCCCTAGTCAAGGGGGTGGCTCGGTTGCTTCTCCTACCGCTCCCAAAATTTTGTTGATAACCGGTTTGTCCTGAATGACGGCTATGACCTGCATTATACGGCTTGTCTTTTGGTTTAAGTGCTTTCAGCCTGCTTTCTGTGAGTGTTATACTTTCCATGTGGCAATACCTCTAATATTGTCATGTCAGGCTGGTGCTGTGTGAAGACAGTTCCGGCCTTTTTTTATTCGAACAATTATGTAACTTTTATGTAACTTTTATGGTAACTTATTTCTGGTATTATTATGACTTAAATGTCCTGCCTTGTTTATGTAACATAACGATTAATTGGCATAACGAATGGGTTTTTAGGCAGGTTTGTCTAAAAATGTGCGTAGTTGTCCAGGGGTAGATTGAACTTACCACGCAAAATCCTTACCGCGTGCAGATAGCTGGCCATCTTCCAGCGTAAGAATTCGATCCGCAGTTTTTGCAACTGCAAGACTATGAGTCACCAGCAAAAGGCTTGCTGAATAGTCAGTGACCAGTTTACGCAGCAGCATCAAAACCTGCTGACCGGTCTCGGCATCCAGATTACCTGTTGGTTCATCCGCTAATATCAAATCAGGTTTATGGATTATTGCTCTAGCAATGGCGATGCGCTGCTGCTCACCACCCGATAATTGATCAGGGAAACTGTCGGCACGCTGTGCAAGACCAACCCTGCCAAGCATTTCAATCACGCTGTCGCTTATTGCTTTCTTAGAGTAGTTATTTAACTGCAAAATAAGGGCAATATTTTCAGCTGCGGTCAGGGTAGGTAATAAATTAAAGAATTGATAAATAAAGCCGATATGTCGTCGCCGAAACAAGCTTCGCTGCCGTTCAGAGAGAGAATTAATATCCATATCATTAACAATGATTTTGCCTTTCTCGGCCCGGGAAATACCGCTGATCACATTCAGCAGTGTTGATTTACCGCACCCACTGCGACCAAGAAGCGCCACCATCTGGCCTCGGTTAATAGACATGTCGACGCCGTCAAGCACCGTATGTTGCTGAAGACCTTCAGTGTAGTGATAATGCAGATCAGAGATGCAAAGCAGTGCTGGAGACATATTTAGTCAGTCAGGTAACTGAAAAGAGCATAGTGCCTCTGCAGTTCTGGTGTTAAACAATAACTCATGTCAATGATGCCGGCAAAGTCCATTTAATATACCAGTGATTGGCCAGCTCATTCTCCACACAGACAATGCCTGCATTTTGAAACTGAATCACTTTATGCTTCTCGTCGCCATTCACCAAAGCAGATGCTAACTTTTCCATAAAAGGCAGATGTCCCACCAGCATGAGTTTATCAGCTAACTGCCCGGCTTGTAAAAATTCCGCCACATCATCATTAGGCTGGATTCCATGAATTGCCTGAACGGACTTCACTTGCAGTGCTGCGGCATAAAGTTCAGCCGTTTGCCGGGCTCTGAGTTTGCCGCTATGAACAATAGATGAAATCTTAATTCCATACCCCTGAGCCTGCTCTGCGATGCGATTGATTTCTTTTATACCTTCTGCAGACAAACCTCTGGCAGGATCAATAGATTTAGCTGAAGCTTTACCATGTTGTAACAGATAAATGATCATCAAAAAATTCCTGTTATTCCTGATTTATATATCAAACCCATCCGCTTCCAGCATGACTAAAGTACAATCATGTATGCAGGCTATCCCCGCCGCAGTTAATTTTTCTTCCAGTTCACGCGAATCCGTTCCCGGATTAAAAATAACCCGCCGCGGTCTAAGTGCAACAATTTTTTCAATCACTGCTCGGCTTTGCTCCTGGCCGACATATAATGTCAGAGTATCCACAGGCTGATTAATGTGCTCCAGATCTGCCATAACCGTAATACCCTCGATGGCTTCAAGCTTTGGATGCACCGGTAAAACCTGATGGCCATATTGCTGGAGCAATTTCACCGCCCGGTACGAAAATCGATGGGTTTTATTACTGGCCCCTAAAACAACCACAGTCTGTTTCTGCATTTGAATCCTCTGCTGTAAATCACTATCTTCAATAATAGTCGTTGACGACTCAATAAATGTTCTTAAAAGGTGTCCATTGAGCACCATAAGCTGTGATGTATCATTTCGGTATTTGATGTTAATATGAGCGAAATGATATATTACAGGGTCTTCTGCGATGCCTCAATACTATGGCCTCTATGTCCGAACAGCTATTTAGAATATTCCCTGTCTGCCAGAAAGATCACCATTGCTTGTTACGCAATCTTTAAACCAGGCTAAACAGTTTACACTATCAGTTTATAAATAATTTCTCTCAACCAGTAAAGCCAGCTTTTCTGTATAGTCTTTGATATCATCACATTGTTGTCTTAAATCAATCATTTTACTGGCCAGTTGCAGCCAGTGCTGTTGAGCTGTTTGCGCATATTCCTGCAGCGAAGTGAGAGATTGATCGATTGACCACTGTGCATATAACCGGGTTAATTCAGGCGTTATCAATTTACGCATGCTGGTCAAATTGGCTATATAGAAACTCAGGGATTCAGGTTTGAAATCATTGAACAGTTGAGGAAAAGTTGACAGGCTGTCTGCGAGATGATCTTTAACCGCACGAAACATGATCTCCCCTTTGGAGCGCGGTAAACTGGAGAGTATTTCCAGCCATTGATCACCCAGTAATTCAGTGGCCCGGGCTTCCCCAATTTCATGGTATAAAGCCATTTGCAGTTCATTATCAGTCATGGCATCCAGAGCCAGTTCAGTCTGACTTTCAAAGGGATAATACTGAAATGCTTTGCGCATGACATTATCAGGCTTGCTCCACAGCCATTCTTCGTATTTTTCCCATATCATGCGACGAAAAGATTCCCGACGTAGAAAGATAGTCTTGCCCTGAAGCATTGCCGGCGGTGCTGTCAGATCACGGGCATATTCTTTACCGCTAACATAAATTGTATAGCCACTGTGCTGATATAAAGATTCCATATCACCGAGAAAGAAATGTGGATTGCATTTATTACCGTAACCAGCGCTATAAACCATTTTATATGGTAATAGCTGCTGATTGACCCCGTCACTGTCAAAAGGATCAAAACGTTGATCATTAATTTTCAGCGCTGTAAAATCCTTCTCCTGCAGCGATTCCCAGAGCTCTTCTCGTTCTGTCAGCCACTGTCCCAGTTGCTCTTTATCTATAGATGTATTAAAAGGCCGTCCCTGCTCCCAGCGGAAATACTCGCGCATTTTCAGCAAATACACACATAAGGTGTAATTACCCGCATGTTGCGCATTAGAAATATGACAATTGTGCTGGATATCAGCCATTAACGATTGCAGTATTGTATTCATAGTTGACACATCCTCAGCTCATCATATTCTCATTTAATCTTTATATAACGTAACATGATTTGCTCATCGCTTGTCATAAAAACATTATCTAAATAGTGTCCATCCGTTTTTTCATGGACACTTGCGGCACAGGGATGTGCTACCATTTTTAATGATGACAAATCATTGAAAATGCAGCAAAAGAAAAATCACACTTTTTCTTTTGCCTTCCATAATATAGCCAGAATGGCTATTTATGGATGGAAACTAAATAGCTGTTCGGACATAGTGGCCATAGTATTGAGGCATCGCACCAGACCCGGTAATACCTCATTTCGCTCATATTAGCATCAAATCCCGAAATGATACATCACCGGGTCTGGTGCTCAATGGACGCCTTTTAAGCACATTTATTTAGTTTAAGAATAGCCTATTTTTACATAAGGCGAGCTCAGAAAAATAAGAGACATTATTTTAATGTCTAATACTTTTACAATATAGAGTTTTAATCATGGACAATATTTAACGAATCTCTAATAAATCATAGACCTGAAAAAGCTGGTATATTTTATGCTTATTTAATATACAAGAGGTTTACTATCAGGCGAACAGACTGCTGGCATCAGCACTGAACTGGGCCAAAACAGGCCATTAATCACATGATTTTAAGAATACAGCACCCTGTGGAGGTGTAATATGAAACATTATTCTATAATGGCTACAGATATTTATATCAATCAAATTCACAATGAAACAGGCTGGAGTCTGGGCGATCCTTTACATTTTGAAGTGAATAATTGTGAGTGGAAAAGTCGGCTGAAAGTTTTTTTATCCGCTCACGGAGCCCAGCATAATGAACTGATCGTTCAGCCCTACTTTCTTTCAGGTAACAGGGATAAAATGATCAATGACAGCCTGTCACTCAGCATCGCCTTACAAAGCCATCTTGGCCCTGAGTATAATATAAACATTCAGGAAATCATTTAACCGTAATCCCTTGATCTTAGTTGATGTCCAGATACTTTTTTGCCCTGTGGCCTGATGTCATAGTCCGCAAAAAAATATTAGCTTTTCGCTCAGCTTGCGTCCCCGACGGTAAGCTCGTAGCGGCAAAGAACCTGCATATTACCATCTTATTTCTGGGGCATTTAAATATTAACCAGCTGCAAAAGGTTATTTCCGAGGCCAACAAAATAAACCTGCCCGGCTTTCACATTCAGTTAAATCACAGTGGTCATTTTACAAAAAGCAAGGTGAGCTGGCTAGGATTGAAAACAATTCCAGACACATTGCTTGAACTGCATCAGGCTGTATCAGTCTGTGCTCAAAGCAGCCGCATTGCATTAGACAACAGGCCATACATTCCCCATTTGACTCTGGCCAAAAAATCTATCCTGGCCGAAAAACAGACTATTAGACCGATAGACTGGAATATCGATCATTTTGTATTGCTAGAATCCATAGACACTTCTCATGGCGTACATTACCAGATCATTAAAAACTACCCTCTATCAACAGAGGCAAACTAATACTGTAAAGAAAATGCAGCATTGCAAACGATGAATCGCTGCATCATTTTATGTTAATATGAATGGGTTAATTCTTTTCACTGCCTTTTACTGACTATTAACTATTTTGCACAAGAAATACAGGATTATACGAGGGATTGCCGTCTGGTCCGGCCTGATCTTCACCCTTGCACTGGCAAGCAGCTGGTTCAATCAATCACGTTATAATAGTAATGTGGAGTCAATATTTCAGGAATCCAGCCAGCAGCAGCGTCTCCTGAAGGCTGCAATAACAGATTTTTCAGGGCAAAGCTTCACTTTATCAGATCTGCCTGAGAGGCCAGTGTTACTTGATTTCTGGGCCTCCTGGTGTCCTCCGTGCCGGGCTTCCATGCCTGAGCTTGCAGATATGCAGGCACGGCATGGTGATAAACTGATCATCCTGGCCATTAATGTCATGGAAGCAGAAATAGACGGGCTTAACTATGCAACCGACACTGCCTATAAACTGCGCTTCGTACACAGTGAAAAACTCGCAGCCCTGTTCAAGGTAAAAGTTTTGCCGACCAAAATTCTACTGGATAAGCATAAAAATGTTGTCTGGGCAGGGACCGGACATATTCCCTTTCTCACCCAGAAATGGCTCGAATACCATCTGTAATTTCAAATGAAATAGTGCAGCTGCTCAGCGTATGGCTATGATCCTCGATTTACAGGAACCCGTCAAATACGCAAGTATATTTTGAGCGGTTGAAAAATTACAGATAATAGTCAATGATTAGATCAACGATAGAAAATGGTGTGGTGTGAAATGCAAACATTCTTAGCTACAATAAACAGACAGACAACTAAAAGCCTGCTTTATCTGCTGTTCTCCAGTCTGCTGTTAAGCGCTTTTTCCAGCCTGGTATCGGCCGCTTCAGAGGAGGAGATTTATATGCAACAACGTCAGCATATGGTTCAGCTGATTGAGGATGATGTTAAACGTACCAGTGTCTATCTTGATAAAGAATCACTGGATCCAAAAGTCATGCAGGCCATCAATAAAGTTCCCCGGCACAAGTTTGTGCCTGAACATCGTCGCGAAGACGCTTACGAGAACAATCCCCTGCCTATTGGGCATGGCCAGACCATTTCCCAACCTTATATCGTAGCTATTATGACAGACCTGTTAAAACTGTCTGCCACAGATAAGGTACTGGAGATTGGCACCGGCTCAGGTTATCAGGCTGCCATTCTGGCTGAACTGGTCAAGGAAGTCTACAGCATTGAAATCGTTGAACCGCTTGGTCTGAAAGCGGCCCAATTATTCAAACAACTGGGCTATAGCAATATCAACGCCAAAGTGGGTGACGGCTATTATGGCTGGGAAGAACATGCCCCCTTTGATGCCATCATTGTAACCGCGGCAGCCAGTCACATTCCTCATCCGCTGATCCAGCAACTCAAACCGGGCGGTCATATGATGATCCCTGTCGGCAGCAACTTTCTGACCCAGCAGCTGTTACTCATTCACAAGGCAGCAGACGGCCATATCACCACCAGACAAATACTGCCGGTTCGTTTCGTACCTCTGACGGGTGAGCACTAAGCGCAAACCCGGCTGCCGATGAAGGCTTAATATGTCTCAGCGTATCCCCCTGTATTCCATCAGCCTGCTTTCTGCAACAGCACTGGGTTATGAAGTCTTATTGATGAGACTTTTCTCTATCATTCAGTGGCATCATTTTGCTTATATGATCATCTCACTGGCGTTGCTCGGCTATGGGATCAGCGGCACACTGATCGCGCTCATTCAAAAACCACTGCTAAAACACTTTTCATTGGCTTATCCCGCTCTGCTGATTCTGTTCAGTCTGTCTAGTATGGGTTGTTATTTACTGGTGCAGCAGATCCCGTTTAATGCTGAAGAAATCTTCTGGGATCAGCACCAGTTGATTTATCTGGCAGGGATCTTTCTGTTACTCAGCATTCCGTTTATTTTTGCCGCCAGTGCCATTTGTCTGGCATTTGCACGCTATCCTGAATTTATTTCACGCATATACGGTATGGATCTGCTGGGTGCCGGATTCGGCAGCTTCGCCATCGTCTTGTTATTGTTTCTTGTGTTGCCTATAACGGCACTCATGTTGATTGCTTTATCGGGTTTGTTGAGCGCATTTATAGCTGCACGGGAATTAGAGCTGAACCAGCGCTGGCTGGCGCCCTTTCTCATTAGCCTTGGCAGCGCGCTCATCCTTACCGGACTGAACAGCTCGATCAACATATCTCCCTATAAAGAATTAAGTCAGATTTTACGTATCAACGGCACCCAAATTATCACCCAGAATTCCAGTCCCATGGGTTTACTCAGCGTGGTTGAAAGTTCTCAGGTACCGCTGCGCCATGCACCGGGATTAAGCCTGAATAATGTCCAGGAGCCACCGCAACAATTAGGTTTGTTTATCGATGCAGCGGGTATGACAGCAATTACCCGCTATCCAGAACAGCTGAATGATCTGGCATATCTTGATCAGCTGAGCTCTGCCCTGCCTTATCATTTGCACAACATTGAACGTTTATTGATTGTCGGTGCAGGAGGCGGTGCAGATATTTTACAGGCACTATACCATCAGGTAGAACATATTGATGCCGTAGAGATCAATCCACAGGTTGTCGATCTGCTTGAGAATGAGTTTGCAGATTACAGCGGTAATCTTTATCAACGACAGAATATCAGTGTCCATATTGATGATGTACGGGGATTTTTATCCACTGGCAAAAAGCAGTCATTTGATTTAATTCAGCTATCCTTGATGGATTCATTTACTGCCTCTGCAAGCGGTCTCTATGCATTACAGGAAAGTTATCTCTATACCCGCGAAGCATTACAAACCTATATTGAACATCTGACTGCAGAGGGTTATCTGGCCATAAGCCGCTGGGTAAAGATGCCGCCGAGAGATGCATTAAAGATGTTTGCCACCGCTATTGCAGCGCTTGAGCATATGGGCAAAAAAGACGTCAGCCGACACCTGCTGCTCATCAGGAGCTGGCAAATCAGTACGCTGCTCATCAAAAACAGTGCCTTTACAGACAATGAAATTGCCAGCATGAAATCATTTTGCCAACAACGTTCCTTTGATATGGCCTGGTATCCCGGTATTAGTGAAGCCGAAGTAAACCAATTTAATATTTTTGATCAGGCTTATTTTTATACCGGAGCCAGCTCTTTACTGGGCAAAAATCCCCAACAGTTTATAAATGATTATAAATACTATCTTTATCCTGCTGCAGATGACCGGCCTTTTTTTCATCACTTTTTTAAATGGTCCGTACTGCCTGAGATATTGAGTCTACGGGGTCAGGGTGGCGTTTTACTCATGGAAATGGGTTACCTGATCCTCATAGCAACACTGTTACTGGCCATTGTTGCCGGTATAGTACTGATTTTATTGCCGCTGCTGGCCTACCAGAAACCCAGAAGCACTCATTCTGCAAACAGGCATTTATCGATTAGTCGCACCAGCCTGGTGGTGTATTTTTTTATGCTTGGGCTGGCATTTCTGTTTATAGAAATTGCCTTTATGCAGAAATTTATTCTTTTTTTACACCATCCTGTTTATTCTATTACCGTTGTTCTGACTGCTTTTTTGATCAGTGCCGGAATAGGCAGTGTCTGGTCCAGACATCTGGCAGAAAAATATTCCAGCCAACAGGTTGTAAAATGGGCCATTTATGCCATTATCTTTTTCAGCCTGCTGTATATCATAATATTAAATCCATTGTTTTCCTGGCTGATAGCACTGCCCACGTTCATTAAAACAGCTTTAAGCCTGATTTTAATTGCCCCGCTGGCGATCTGCATGGGCATGCCCTTTCCTCTGGCATTAGCAACACTGGGTGATAACAGGGATGTTCAGGCACGAATGTATATTCCATGGGCATGGGGTGTGAATGGCTGTGCTTCTGTTATCAGTGCAGTTTTGGCCACTATACTGGCGATCCATTTTGGTTTTACTCTGGTGATTATAATTGCCAGCAGTTTGTATTACGGGTGTCTGTTGTTGTTTGCCCGGATCAATGTCAATACATCAGTGTAGCTCAAAGTCATTTTCATAACGTCATAGGTAGCAGGGTAACATATGCATTTTGCCGGATTACTGGGTTGTTTTTTTCTCGGCTTATTAACAGGCGGGTGGCTGTTCACCGATTCAAGGCCCCGTCCGCTGATTAAACTGTCCAAACGAGGCTATACTTCTTCAAGAGATGAGTTATTAGGAATTCTGGCTTCGATAGGTGTGCAAAAACTGTCTAAATTGATCCCTGGAATTATTCTGGAAACCGATAAAACCATCGTGTTTAAACATCCCCGGCCGAAATACAGAATCCATTACATATTTGTACCGAAAAAAGATATCCGAGATATCGGCGATCTGTCCCAGGACGATGAGAAATATGTTATTGATATACTTGCAGCTATTGATACCCTGGTTAATCAGCAGCAATTACATGACTACAAACTCTGGACCAATGGCCCGGGGAAACAGGACGTCACATATCTTCATTTTCATTTAGGCGCAAAATAACGGTACTTCAACTTATTGCATACCTGATATTTTAAAGCCCTGCTCCGTCCCCCCTGGGAGGGAAGGAACATACTGCTCAAATATTTTAGCTATCTCAATTAAATAGTGTCCATCCGTTTTTAGATGGACACCTGTAGCACAGGGATGTGCTGCCATTTTTAATGGCAATTTCTCAATAAGTCCGAGCAAAATCCCCTCCCTCTATCAGGGGGAGGGTTAGGGTGGGGGTTAAGTTCTTGATTAAACACATTACCCCCATCCTGGCCTTCCCCCTTAAAAGGGGAAGGAACTTGAACTGCACGGACTTATTGAGAAGTTACTTTTAATGATGATAAGTCATTGAAAATGCAGTAAAATAAAAATCACATTTTTTCTTTTGCGTTCCATAATATAGCCAGGATGGCTATGTATGGATGGAAACTAAATAGCTGTTCGGAAATAGTGGCCATAGTATTGAGGCATCGCAGCAGACCCTGTAATACCTCATTTCACTCATATTAGCATCAAATCCCGAAATGATACATCACAGGGTCTGGTGCTCAATGGACACCTTTTAAGAACATTTATTTAGAGTAAAGCAGCTGGAGAATTTTTTAACGTGCAATGTACACATTTTTTGAAGAACCTTAATAACTGATATATATTCGAAATTTTGCTTCTCAATCTAAACCAGCAAGGAGCAGAAGGATTCATCAAGCAGGTGATAACCATGACATGTAAAAAGTGTTTAGTTTCCGGCCGGGTGCAGGGTGTTTTCTATCGTGAAACCACGCGCAGGCAGGCTGAAGCCGCAGGGCTTTCAGGACATGCTGTTAATTTATCCGACGGCCGGGTGGAGGTGCTGCTCTGCGGTCGCGAGCAGCAGGTCGAACGGGTGAGTCAATGGCTGTGGCAAGGCTCTACTTTTTGCAGTGTCACGGATGTGCAATGCACGGACGCAGAATCTCAGACAGCTGTCGGATTTATCACTGCCTGAACCCATACTATGAGCATATTAGAAGCATCATTTTTTGATCAGGATAGCTGTGAAGTGGCCAGGCTATTATTGGGCAAGGTGATCCGCAGAAAATATAAGCAGCGCTGGCTGGGGGCCAGAATTATCGAAACTGAAGCCTATTACCTTGAGGATAAAGGCAGCCACGCTTCACTCGGTTTTACGCAAAAACGTAAAGCGCTATTCATGCCTCCCGGCACTATTTATATGTATTATGCACGAGGACATGATTCACTCAACGTTAGTACCCGTGGTAAAGGCAATGCGGTACTGCTGAAATCTGCCTACCCGTTTGAAGACAGCATGACCGCAGCAGATGCTATTGCCACCATGCAGGCGCTTAACCCCCTGCCTTCGGGAAAGATCCGCGCGGTTGAAAAATTATGCAGTGGGCAAACCTTATTATGTCGAGCATTGAACCTGAAAGTCACCGAGTGGGATCAAAAAAACTTTGACCCGCAGCAGTTTTATTTTGATGATCTACAAATCATCCCCACAAATATCATTCAGACCACCCGTCTGGGAATATCCAGAGGCAGGGATGAAACCCTCCCCTATCGCTTTATTGATGCCGGTTTTTCCCGCTATTGCACTAAAAATCCGCTGAGCAAAAGCTCTGCTAGAGCAAACCCATATGCTGAATAAAGGCCGGATGATGACTCAGGATCTTAGTACCTTGCGAATAAGATCCTCGATAGAGATAATACCCAGTAATTTTTTATTACGCACTACAAATACCTGTCGAACATCACTGCGCATCATGACCTTGGCGACCTGAACCGCGGGTGTTGATTCCTCTACGGTTGCATAATGATCAGCAAATTTCATAATTTCCATGACCGGCATATCTCTCTCATGCCGCAGAATCTGTGCAAAAGGCTCAAAGTTTAATATGGGAGAAAGATCTTCCATCCAGGTAATATATTCTGGTAAACATAGGCGTATCAATTCATCCTCACTGACAATACCGACCAAATCACCATCGCTATCTAACACTGGAAACTCACCGATACTCTCTCTGCAAAACAGATCGATAGCCATACAGAGGCTGTCTGAAATATGCAGTGTAGAGAAATCATCGCGCATAATATGACGCGCTTCCAGATATTCCGGGAGAGATTCACCCGTCTTCTCAAACGTGTTCCAGATCTCCTCAGGGTCTTCCAGACTCAATATCTGTTCAACAAAGCCTTCCTGCCTGCAGATTGCCCTCAGGCTAGCGACAGCCAGAAGATAACCCACCGTATCGTCGGCTGGCGCCATCATCAGCACCGCAATATTGACTTTCCCGAAGTTTGCTGGAAGGCATTCATATCCATGTTGTTCAGAAGAGCAGACCAGACCTTTGCGACTGGTCGCCAGTGCAATGCGAAGCTGCTGCAAACCTTCAACTCTTACATGGATAACAGCCACTCCGGATTGTACCAACTTTATCCCACAGCCCTCACGGCTAAGCACCAGCTGGAAGGCAGCTTCGATATCAACAGACTGCTCCAGATGCCCAATCCTGGCAGCCAGCTGGTGAATAGCATGATCCAGCCTGTCGCCCTCAGGATCAGCATCCCCCAGACCGCAGAGGATTTGCTCAGGAGCAAATAGGGCAGAAAATTTGATGATTCTATCGGTCAAAACACACTCCTGGCCGGGAATCTGAGTCTGGATACATCATCAGCCTCCAGCAAGCATCAGCGGGCCGGTAAACTGAAGCGCCAGCCAGGCAGTAAACCCGGCCACAAAGCCGGCACCCAATCCCACCCGAAACCATTCTATAAAAGTTATGCGCGTGCGGTAACGTTTCTCAAGCATTCCTAAGGCAACAATATTGGCCGTGCTGCCGATCATGGTGATATTGCCGCCAAAGCAGGCGCCAAACAGCAGTGCCCACCACAATGGGTGTACCATTCCCGGTTCACCTACCAGCTGCTGCACTACGGGAATGAAGGCCGCGACAAAAATCACATTGTCTATAAATGCTGAGCCAATGGCAGAAATGCCCATAATCGCAGGCACCAGTATATCGGGTTGATCACCCAGCATATTGCTCAAGGAGAAAGCAATTTCGTTCGTAACTTCGGTGTACTGCAATGTACCGGCCACCCCAAACAACATCAGGAAAAAGATCAATGTCCACCATTCGACATCATGTTCAATATAATGGCGCGCACGTTCCCGACGCCAGATCATTACAATACCTGCAGCGACCAGCGGCGCCATATAGAGAATGGTATTGGTTTCCAGATTAAACAGCAGCTCGATACGATGATGCAGAGCGACCAGACCAATAGTACCGCCGATCAGCAGCAACCCTTGCATATAAGGTACCGCAACCGTCGGCCCCAGCGGCAGTGCGCGGCCACGGCGCTGTTCCATGCGCTCACTGAGTTCACGGATCTCCCTGCGATACCAGATCATCAAAAACACGATGGTGCTAACAAGAGACAATAACATCACCGGAAATGACCAGACAATGAAATCTTCAAAAGTCAGGCCTGCACGGCTGCCGATTAAAATCCCCACCGGATTACCCAGCATGGTCCCGGAGCTGCCGACATTGGTGGCCATGACACTGATAATAAGGAAAGGAACGGGTCTGACTTTGAGTACATCACAGACCTGAAACACCACCGCCGCCATAAACAGAATGCTGGTGACCTCATCCACAGCAGCGGCACTCAAGGCCGATGCCACAGCTGTAATCAGCACAAAACGCGGCCCAGTCATGCCTTTTACTTTGAGTATGCCCTGAATGATCCAGGTGAAAAACCCCAGATCTCGCAGGCCGCCAACGACTACCATCATCCCAACCAGGAAAAGTATAACCTCCAGAGAACAATGTTGTTTGAAACATTCCATCTCCATGGCCCCGGTTAACATCAGCACCGGCAGGCCGATAAAGGCAATAGCCAGCCGGAAATCCCAGAAAAACAGGGTAGAGAGGATGATGATGAGGAAAACAGTGACTGAAATGGTCTGCTGCTGGTTTAGACCCCATACGAAATGGGTCAGCAAACCGACAATGGTGCTGATGATGGCAAGCAGAATAAAGCGACCTAGCAGGACACGTCCAGACATCACTGCATGGCCGCTGTAAGTGCTCATAGTACAATACTCCAGCAGACGTTTAGACTATAGACTACTCTGGTATCCAGTATTATCACTCGCATCTATCCTCTGAATCAAGGAGTTCTAATTGGTGTAACGTACAACTGATCCCTCAAGGATATGAAATTCAATGCAACTTTTCAAGTGCAAACCTGCTCCAATATGTATGGGGATGAATTTGCATTGAGAAGATGATACAAAGTCTTTAGTCATTTTTCCATATAGCGGGCTAATTTAAGCTGTTGTCTCCAACACAGAAACAGCCTTAAAGTTAGCAAAAATTTACCGCTATTTATGCTATTATGACTATTTTTCATAACTACTCAGCGAATCTGGAATAACGTAACTTCTTAATAAGTCCGTGCAAAATCCCCTCCCTCTATCAGGGGGAGGGTTAGGGTGGGGGTTAAGTTCTTGATTAAACACATTACCCCCATCCTGGCCTTCCCCCTTAAAAGGGGAAGGAACTTGAACTGCACGGACTTATTGAGAAGTTGCGGAATAACTCAATAAATGCCTGATATCGAACACGATCTTATAGATACGCTGAATAGTTACCTATAAACAAGCTTTAATCAACACGGCAGAATTATGAAGTTCAAACAATTACCTATTTTCGCTACGATAACATTTCTTATGAGTTTGCCATCGGTTTTCACCTGGGCGATGGATGAGTCAGCGCTTACCCCAAAGCAGGCTTTGGGTAAACAATTATTCTTTGACCCCCGCCTCTCCAGTCCTCCCGGTCAGTCATGCGCCAGCTGCCATGCGCCGCAAACCGGCTTTGCCGACCCACGCAGCGAAGTCCCGGTCTCAGAGGGTATCCATAAAGGCCGTTTTACGGCCCGTAATTCGCCCAGCGTTACTTATCTGGCCAGGGTACCTGCGCTTCATTTTGATGAAGAAGAACAGCTATATATCGGCGGACTTTTCTATGATGGGCGCGCCGATACCCTGGAAGCACAGATCGAAGGTCCCATGTTCAGCCCAGCAGAGATGGCCAATGAGAATAAATCACAGGTGGTCGCACGCCTGGCCAGGGCGGGTTACCAGCCGGCCTTTAAGCAGGTATACGGAGACAACGTGCTCGCAGACGCAGAATCCGGATTTCAACAAATCACCGATGCCATCGCCGCTTATGAGCGCAGTCACGAATTAAACGCTTTTACTTCCAGATATGATGCCTACCTGCAGCAACAAATATCCCTGACACCGCAGGAACTTCGCGGACTCAGGATTTATGAAGCAGAAGACAAAGGAAATTGTGCCGCCTGCCATCCCAGCAGGCCCGGAGAACATGGTGAGCCGCCATTATTTACCGATTTTAGCTATGATAACCTGGGGACACCCGCCAATCCGGACAGCCCGTTTCTGAGTCAGGATAAGCAATTTAATCCACTTGGACACGCCTATATCGACATTGGTCTGGGTAAGACCGTTAAAGACATCAGGCGTAATGGTAAAGTCAGAGTGCCAACCCTGCGCAACATTGAGTTGACCGCACCTTATATGCATAACGGTGTATTTAAGACACTGCAAGAGGTTGTGGACTTTTATAACACTCGCGATGTGGATAAAAAATGGAGCAAACCGGAAGTAGCCGAGAACGTTAACCGGGAAGAGCTGGGCGATCTTAAACTTAAGGCACAGGAAGTGCAAGATCTGGTGGTATTTTTAAAAACCCTGACGGACGGTTACATGCCTGCAAAACCATAATCATAAGGCCTCTTCACCGCTATAGATAAGGAGCGACAAAGATACAGGCATCCACTGCCATTAAGCTTCATCATCACATAGATGAGACGCGTACTGAGCATGGTACCACTTCATGACAAATGGTGATAACAAGGTCGTAAGGACAATAACAATGACCATACCGGCATGGATCTCATTGGTTAAAATCCCGCTGATTCTGCCCAATTCGGTAAAAATCAATCCAATTTCCCCTCGGGGCACCATGGCCATACCGATGGCCCATTTTGAATAAATGGATTCCCTGATAAAAAACGGGCCAATCATTTTACCCGCTACCGCAAGCATAAAAATGATCAGTGAGAATCCCCAGATAAACGGGGAACTCCAGTCGATCTCCCTGAGATTCAATGACAGTCCAATATAGACAAAAAATATTGGCGTAAACAGCTGAATAATGGGTTTCATCTGATCTTCAATGCATTGTGCAAATACATGATCAGTGCTGATAGTTAAACCAAAGGGGATAAAAAATCGTCTTGACAGCGCCAGGCCTGCAGCAAAGCCGCCTAATAATTCCGGCGCACCCAGCACATGTGAAACCCAGGAAAAAAACAATACCAGAGATACAATAGTGGTAGGGATCAAGCCGGGTATTTCACTGATCTTGTCCAGACGTTTTATATACACCGACATTAACTTTGCTGCAACAGGGGCAATAGCAAAAAAAATACCAATAAACAACAGCACCTTGGTCACATTATAGACACTGACCCCGCCGCTGATTGAAAAATCATACAGTATGGCCAGCAGTACGACCCCGAAGACATCATCCAGCACTGCAGCACCTAGTACAACCTGTCCCTCATGTGCCTGCTGACAGTTTAGATCACGCAGCACACGCACCGTGATACCAATACTGGTTGCCGTAATAGTGCCGCCTATAAACAATGACACCAGCAATGAAAGTTCAAAATACCAGTAGGCTACACCAAATCCTAACAGCATGGGAAAAATAAAACCCGATAAAGCCACTACCGCAGACTTGTATCCAGAATGCAGCAGCCTTTTACCATCGGTTCTAAGACCAACGTCAAAAAGCAGCAGGATAATACCAATTTCAGCCAGCAGCTTGAGCGTTTCACTGGGCTCTATCCAGCCGAATAAACTGGGTCCAATCACCACGCCTGCCAGTAACTCACCTATCACAGAGGGAGCCCCCAGATGAGCGGCAATTTCAGCAAAAATTCTTGCTGCGAGAAGAACCGTTAGCAGATGTAAAAAGAAAATATGTGCTTCCATCTTCACTCCAGAGCCTGAACTAGTTTTCCGAAAATGTGTCCAATTAGCACCAGATCCTGCAACGATCGCTGCAACTTCTTATGAACGTAAGTGATGCTAATATAAGCGAAACGAGCATTTGCAGAGTCCTCTGCGATGCTTGAATACTTTTGGACACTTTTTCCGAACAGCTATTCAGGCCTCCTCTGCCGGTTTACTGACCAGATAGAGCCAGATAAATCCAGCCACGCCGGCCAGCACCGACGCAACAAGGATGCCTGTCTTGGCCATCAAGAGTAACTCTTCATTTCCTCCGAAAGCCAGCTGGGCAACAAAGATGGACATGGTGAATCCGATACCGGCCAACAGCGATACGCCTGCAATCTGGGTGAAGCGAGTATCCTTAGGCAATTCCGCCACGCCCAGCTTCAACATCAGCCAACTGGCCCCGGTGATACCAATAAACTTGCCCAGCACCAGGCCCAGCGCCACACCCAGCATCACCGGATGCTTCAGGGTTTCGCCCAGCGACCCAAATTCTAACGGGATGCCAGCATTGGCCAGAGCAAAGATCGGGATGATCAGATACGCTACCGGCATGTGCCAGACATGCTCCAGTCGCTGCAACGGGGCTTCAACGCTGTGTACACCGTTTTCCAGTGTTTGCACCACTGCACGCAACGCATCATTGGTCATAATGCTTTTGCCGGGTTCGTGGTTGGCCTCAAAACGCTGCATCAGTTCCCTGACATGTTCACTAAATCGCTCCGGGTTATACTTAGGCTTTGCCGGTACCGATAAGGCGCCGAGAATACCAGCGAGGGTAGCGTGCACACCGGATTGCAACAAGGCGTACCACAGCAGTACCGCGATAATAAAATAGGGTGCAGTTTTGCGGATGCCTGTCATATTGAAAACCATGAGCAAGGCAAAGCAACCGCCGGCAGCTGCAAGAGGGACTAAAGCAATAGAATCGGTGTAGAATATCGCAATCACTATCACCGCGCCCAGGTCATCTACTATCGCCAGAGCGACCAGAAAAGTGATCAAGGCCTTCGGCACCCTGCTCGCCAGCAAAGCCAGAGCGCCAATCGCGAAGGCTATATCGGTGGCCATGGGTATTCCCCACCCGAGTGCGGCATCACCGTCAGGATTTACCATAAAATAGATCACCGCAGGTATCAGCATACCACCCAGAGCTGCTGCGATTGGCAGTGCCGCATTGCGCGGTTTCGCCAGCTCACCCACCAGCAATTCACGTTTCAGTTCCAGACCGACGACAAAGAAAAACAGCGCCATCAGAGCATCATTGATCCAGTGATGGAGGCTCATTTCCAGCGTCCAGGGGCCAATATTTATGCCGACAAGGGTATGCAGAATATGTTCGTAGGTGGAAGCTAATGGTCCGTTAGCCAGTATCAATGCGAGCACTGCGGTACCCATCAGCAATAAACCACTGGTGGTCTGGCGGTGAATAAATTCTTCAAAAGGCGTAAGGATCCTGTCGAAACTCTTTTCCCAGGGGGCGTGGTAAACGCCTGTTTTTACTTCGGCAGCAGAATTTACGGTTTTTTTATGCATAATATTTGTAGCCTATGTCGAGGATTAATGATTACTGACAACCTGATGCATATTGTTGCATCAGGAAAGCCGGCCGACAGGATAGATCAAAAAACTGCTGCTCGACGCAACCAGCAGGGCTGATCAGCCTGTCCATAAGCAGAAATTATCGCTTATTTTACGCTGAATCCGAGCGGAAAAAACTCACTATACTCGAAATCATTGGAAATGCAGGGAAGCCGTCAAGTCCTGAAGCCCATGAGTGTATAAGTAATACATGATTGGGCTGAAGGGCGCAGACAATGAACCTGCAATTTCAAGGATAATGAGTATATAAACCCCCAGCCAGAACGAATTTAATAGCATCGTTTAAGCCCCGGTCACAGATAAATTTTCTGCATTATAAACAGCAATGGCTTCTGCTTCATCAGTACTGCATATGGATCAGTCCAGGGAGGTTATTGCATCACTCCAGTCAATAAAAACCTACCTGGTAACAACCCTACCTGGTAACAACGTGATACCAGTTACGATTATCCCGTTCCAATAACCCGGTTTTTTCCATTTTATGCAGATATTCTCTGGCTTCAGCTCGAGTTAATGTTTTGCCTTCACAGTTAAAAGTCATGACGGCTTTAATCGTGGGTGGAATAGTTTTTTCCTCAACGATCGCTTTAACTAGCTGCTGATAACAGGGTTCATCAGCGGCCTTTGATGAGGTATCTAGAATCGAAACATCGGTCACCAGTTGCTGCTCTTGTTGCTCTGGTAAATTATTCGTCACATCTGCTGCATCATGTCCACCCTTATGATCCTTAATCAAACACTGTCCGGAATCACTCTCATCATCTGCAGGACATAATTTTTTATGTACTGAAGTGCAGCCCAGAGGAACCACAAAAAGCGTCAGGGTTGTTGCAACCACCGGACCAAACAGTAATGAGATGGCCATGCCCTGGAAAATAGGATCAAATAATATGGTTGCGGCTCCGGCCATCATGGTTAAATCGGTCACCCAGATAGGACGCATTCTGATTTGCCCGGCATTGGCCACAGCATGCAGGGCATCCTGGCCCATATGCACTTCATTTTTCACAAAATCCACCAGCAAGATAGAATTTCTGACCTCAATACCGGCCAGGGCAATGAATCCTATCATGGAGGTGGCGGTAAACTCGGCATTCAACAGCCAGTGTCCCGGTATAATCCCTATCAGGGTCAGTGGAATCGGCGCCATGATTATTGCAGGAAGAATAAAGTTCCTGAACTCTAACACCAGTAAACCGAAGATAAGCACCAGTGCTGCGGCAAAAGCCAGGCCCATGTCACGGAAAGTTTCATAGGTCACCACCCACTCACCGCTCCATTCAAAGCTTGAATGCAAATCATCTTCAGGCGGGCCCATCATAGTACCGCTGATGTGTACGCCATCAGGGGTAAGATAATTTTTCAGTGTATCTTCTATGGACAGAATACCGTAGATGGGCGCCCCCAGGCGGCCTTCCATTTCACCCACGACATATTCCATGGGGCGTAAATCTTTACGATAAATGATGTTCTGCTCTTCAATTCTGACAAATCGGCCCAACTCAGACAGAGGTATCATCTGCCCATCTGCAGCAGCAATGGGCAGATTTGATAAGCGTTCAATTTCACTCCTTTTTTCCAGCGGCAACTGCAATACAATGTATTTAGGCTCGAGTGAACGATGCCCCTTCATATCACCCAGTTTGTAACCGCCCATGGCCATCTGCACATTCCGGTTGATCGTTTCTATGGAAACCCCCTGCCGCAGTGCTTTTTCAGTATCTACATTAAACTGCCAGCGTTCATAGGGCATGATCATGTAATTATCAGCATCAACCAGGTTAGGTGTTTGTGCAAACATTCGCGTCATGTCAGTGGCTACCTGACGCCGGGTAACGGCGTCGGGGCCATAGATTTCTGCAACCACTGTTTGTAATACCGGCGGTCCCGGAGGCATCTCAATCACTGCAATTCTAGCCCCCAGCTCATGGGCCTGTTCGGCCAGTAACTGCCGTGTGGCTTCTGCGATCTGATGGCTGCTTCTGTCACGATCGCCTTTATCCAGCAGCATGACCTGAATGTCTGCATTCCAGGGTTCCTGACGTAAATAATAATGTCTTACCATACCATTAAAATTAAACGGTGAAGCCGTACCGGCATAGGTTTGCAGCGCAGTGACTTCGGGTACATGCTGGCGGACTGTTTCTGCCAGGCGTCTGGCCACATTGGCCGTTTCAAACAGTGCAGTGCCTTCCGGCATATTAATCAGGATGTTAAATTCCGGCTTGTTATCAAAGGGCAGCATTTTGACCGTAACGGCCTTGGTATAAAACATGGCACAGGAGAGAAAAAACAGCACTACAATAGCAATTAAAAAGACCCAGCCATAAAAACGATTTTTTATCAGCGGCAGTAAAAGTGGACGGTAATATTCGCCAATTTTATCCTGGATTTTTTTCTCATGTTTTTCGGCACGTTGCAAATCGCCCAATTTTGGTTTCAGCCGCAATGAAAACCAGGGCGTAAAAACAAAGGCCGTAAACAGGGAAAAAAGCATCGCCACAGAGCCCAATACCGGTATGGGCCGCATATAGGGTCCCATCATGCCGCTGACAAACCCCATGGGCAACAGGGCTGCCAATACCGTAAAAGTGGCAATGATAGTCGGGTTGCCCACTTCACGAACTGCATCCACCGCTGTCGCTATGCTGGTCTCACCGTTTCTGAGCCAGCGCCTGAAAATGTTTTCTACCACCACAGTCGCGTCATCGACCAGAATACCGATCGCAAAAATCAGCGCAAACATACTGACCCGGTTGATCGTATTACCCAGTGCCCAGCTGGACCAGATAGTAATTAAAATCACCACCGGGATAACGGTTATCACGACGATGGCCGGACGCGTACCGATGGTGATCCAGCACAGTAAACTCACTGCAATGGCGGCATATAATAATGAAGCCAGTAATTCATTCACCTTGTCATTAGCCGTTTTACCATAATCACGGGTAATGGTGGTATGGATATTATCCGGTATCAAGCGGCCTTTGAGACTTTCCAGTTTAGCGATCACATCTTCGGCAACGGTAACCCCATTCGAGCCTTCTTTTTTAGCCAGCGCGACAGTAACCGCTGGTATATCATTTGCGACCGGTTGGGTATCCGCGTTCACCGCCCCGGAATAGTAGGATACCAGCTCACGGGGTTCGGACGGCCCGTCAATAATATGGGCAATATCACGTAAATAAACCGGTTTTCCCTGCTTCACTCCAACGACCAGTTGTTCAATATCAGTGACATTCCTTAAAAAAGAACCGGTGAAAACCTTAAAGGTGGTTTCACCCTGCTCGGTATATCCGGCAGGATACTCGCTATTGGAACTTCTGATAGTATTGGCCACCTGATCCAGACTGATACCGAAACCCACCAGGCGTTCCGGCAGGACTTCAATTCGCACCTGCTGCTGTCTGCCGCCGACCACAAAACCCTGCCCCGTATTAGGGACTTCTTTCAGGCGCTGCAGTACTTTGTGAGCCAGTATCCGCAATTCAGAATCATACACACCTTCTGACCATAAAGTCAGGGTTACCACCGGAACATCATCAATCCCCTTAGGCTTAACCAGAGGCATGGATACACCCGGCGGTATTTTATCCATATTCGACTGCAGTTTGTCATGCACTTTAACGATAGACGGACCCATTGCTTCATTCACTTTAAAGCGCACCGTGACGATGCCCTGATCATGCTGGGAGGCAGAATAGATATGCTTTACGCCGGGAATTTCCTTCATCATCCCCTCCAGCGGTGCAATAGCCAGGTTGGCTACGTCTTCGGCAGAGGCACCTGAGTACTGGATAAAAATGTCAATCATGGGTACCGAGATCTGCGGGTCTTCCTGACGCGGTGTATAGGCCAGACCTATCAGGCCGATAAATAAAGCGGTAAAAAAGAGCAGGGGTGTCAGTGGTGAGTCAATAAAGAAATGAGCGATATTACCTGCCAGTCCGAGCCTCGGTCCTTCAACATGTTCATGATGGGGATGACTTAAAACCGGTCTTCTTGAATAATGTTTGATTTGTTCCAGGAACTTATTATTTTCCGAGTTTTTTTTCTCGGACATATTATCAGCGGACTTATTCTTCTCGGACATAGGTTTATCCTGAGCTGAGCAACGGTTTATTGCATTGCACTATTTCATCTTCATCGCACTCAGCTGTGATAGCAGAGCGTAAAATGCAACGGGTCTTAGGGTGCTATCTCATACCCCGAAGTTACAAACGCCGGAGGTTTGTCCAGCACCTGCTCATTTTCTTTAACACCATAGAGAATGACAGCCTCACCGGAAGACAAAACGTCACCGACTCTGACCAGACGCAGTTCTAACCTGTTTTGCAGGTTAACGACAAAGATTGACGGTATACCGCCCCGTTCAACAATTGCACTGGCAGGAACCAGCAAACGTTGATGCGAAGCACTTTTTGCCACAGGTACCCAGACTTCGGCATAATTTCCTGGAGCAATATGGTCAGTGACAGGTAAGGTAAATTTAACCCGGGTGGTATGCCTTAACGGATCAGAAGTAGGAAATATTTTTTCAACTCTGACCTGGATTTCACCGTCCAGACCATCGATTTTTGCCTGCAAAATCTGCCCTTGCGTCAGGTGATGTGCCAGGCGGCCAGGCACATCGGCCACTATCTGCAGTACATCGAGATTTTCATAAACCAGCAACGGCTGCCCCGGCTGAACCGTATCACCGACTTCAACGTTTTTGCTGACAATAACACCATCAAAGGGTGCAATACTGAGTGTATCGCGTAATTTTGTATCAATTTGCTGAATTTGAGCGCGGGCCTGTTGGATCGCATGATGTGCCTGATCGAGCTGAGCACGGGTGGCATAAATATCGGCCCCCCGTTCCACATCATAATCGCGGGTGTCCATCATCTCTGCCATTTGATTGGTAAACACCTGATCGAACATACCCGGCAGGCCCATACCGCCCGGTGCATTATTGGATGTTGAAGATGAAGCTATTTGTCTGTAAAACTGAACTCCGGCATTGTATGCGACACTTGAAGCGCTGGCAAACTGCGCTACAGCGGTTTGTCTTTTAGCCAGCAATTCATCATCATTTATTTTGACCAGTAAAGCGCCGCGTTTAAAATGATCGCCTTCTTCACCAGAAATACTGACAATACGGCCCGGCAGCTGTGCGGATAAAACTACAGATTTATCCGCTGCAACAGTACCTCCCACGGGCATGCGGTTAGCCGGTAAAGTAAGCGTCCTGACAGGGACAATAGACAGGGATGGCTGCTCCTGAGAATAAGCAGCACTGGAAAACAGGGCCAGCAGTAAAATGCCCGTCATGTAGTAAGAAAATCGCATTTACCTCACCCCACCCCTCTGATGAGAAGAGTCATTACAAGGACTTAACCAGAATATAATTCTGATACATTAGTGCTTCATTATAAACCCATATGCAAATCAAGAGAATGAGTTTGATCAATATTTAAGCAAAAACGGAAACAAATTATGTGATAACTTATTTTGCAGGCAGCCTCGGAAGATTAACCCATGAGTCATTAGAAAGGTGATCTTAACGAATATTTTTCTTGTATTCGGGAATATTGGCATTCAGCGCCTCAGAAAAGTTAGAATATCCCATCGTCACCGATTCCAGTTCAACCCCTTTAAAATCAGCCTGGCTGACATTGGCGCCGGAAATAATACTGCCGCTGAGAACCGCGTTTTGCAGATTGCTATGACTCAGATCAGCATGATGAAAATTTACCGAAGCAGCAAAAATATTTCTCATTTGTGCATGACTGAGGTCGGCACCTTCCATATTGGCTTTATTGATCACGGAAAAGCCACCGGCATGATTACTCTCCAGATCGGCATGACTAAGATTGGCTTTAATCAGGTTTGCATCATTAAAATGGCTGTCGCGTAAATCAGCATGGTTCAAATCAGCTTCCCGAAGATTGGCGCCAATAAACAGACAATTATTGGCTTTCACGTTATTCAGATTGGCCCGGTAAAAGACCGCATTGCGCATATCGGCACGATTTAGATTTGCCCGGCTCAGATCCGCTCCACGAAAGTCAACCCGATGCAGGAAAGCATGAGACAGATTGGCGTCGATCAGTTTGCTGTGCAGCAACATAGCAGCGTGAGCCTGTATTTCACTGCCCATTTCTGCATAAGATAAATCGGCAGCACTCAAATCCGCATCATTCAGATAAGTGCCAATCAGGGAGGCATGCTGCAAATTTGCTCCCTGCAGATTTGCCCTGTTCAAATCAGCAAAATGCAGAATGGCATGACTGAGATTAGCATTTTCCAGATCCGCTTCTTCCAGTCTCATTTCTCTGAGATCCGCACCTGCCAGGGTATCAGCATCAATCGTTGCAAGAACCTCACCTGAACCCATTTTTTTTATTTCTATCATAATTTTTTCATCAATAAAAGAGTCAACAAATAAACTGAGGATGCCGAAAAATGAAGCTATAGCTGGATCTGAAACAGAAGATAATCCTGCTCGCAGGACTCCTTTAGGCATTAATTCATTATCGCTATTCTCTACTCCTAATACTAGCAGTAAACCACACTATTTCAATAGCATTACTAAGGTTTTAGTCATTGACTGATATCCTGCATTGCTAGAATCGCCTGTCGCAATCGGGGCGAAAGTATTGTCTTCTTCTGTCACTGTCCTTTACGTTTGTTTCCTGGTAGCTCACTACCGCCAGTCCGCCTATAGCGATTAAACAACTAAAAATAATCATTATAAAAACAATCTCTGCTATGCCCATAATCTTCTCCTTAATACTGACCGGCTTTAAGATTTTGATTTTCAGCTCGAGCATAACCTGCTATTTATATTAAATATTGACTTTTTGCGTCAAAACATTGACCAATTCGTTATCTTTTACCAAACTAGGGATCTATAATTGAGTTTTATGGATCACTATGACAAAGACAATTTCTGCATCAACAACCGCAATATTGTATAAACTCATGGAATCTTATGGTCTGAACAGCGAAGATATTTATCGCCAGCAAGGGATCAAGCGGGAAGATTTTAATGATCCTGAAAAGCGGATCAGCTATTCCGTCATGCACAACTTGTGGCAACAGGCTGAACATTTAATTGCAGATCCCTGCTTCGGGCTCAAGGCAGTGAAAATCTGGCGTCCATCGGATTTAAATGCTTTGGGTTATGCCTGGCTCGCCAGTTCTTCTCTGCGTACCGCACTCAAGCGTTTAAGTCGCTATTTACGTATCGCAACGGACTTTTACACCCTGGACTTAACCCTGGAAGATGACAGTGTTGTACTGAATTTTGATTTTAAAGATAAAACCAGCCTGTTAACGCCTCAAGTAGATGCTTCAATGGCCATTGTACTGGAAATGTGCCGAATTAATTATATTACACCTATAGATCCTGTTGCTGTTTCGCTGGTCCATTCCGCCAGCCCCTGCCAAAGTGAATATTATGCTTATTACCGCTGCCCGATTCAATTTGATCAAGCAGTCAATACCATTACTTTGCCTATAGATAGTATCGATAAAACTTTGCCCAGCAATAACCCCCATCTGGCGCAACTGCATGAGCAGATCATCGTTAAATACCTGTCCATACTGGATAAGGCCGATATTATCGATCAGATCAAGAAAATTATTGCTGAATTATTGCCTTCCGGTGAACTGTCAGACCAGAAAGTCGCACAGATGCTGAATACGAGCTCACGCTCATTACAGCGCAGACTCCAGGATAACGGTACCACATTCAAGCTGATACTCAGAGAAGTCCGTAAAGAACTGGCGTGTGAATATTTACAGAATAAAGAATACAGTCTGGCCGAAATTGCCTTTCAGCTGGGTTTCTCGGAGCAAAGTTCATTCACCCGGGCATTTAAACTCTGGACCGGTCAAACTCCGGGTAAATTTGAGGCCTCTGAACTTGCTGATTAGCAGTGATGCAGATAAAAACTGACAGCGATTCTGTAGCACTAATCCAGCACAACGCAAAGACTGATTGAAATATTGACTTTTTGCGCCAACTCATTGACCATAGTCATAACTAGAGACTATTCATCAATAGCAGCCTTGACGCTATTATGTAACAAAAAAATTGAGCTCCTATGGAAAAAACTATTTCTGCGCCTACAGCCGCCATGCTGTATAAATTGATGGGGTCGTACGGTCTGGACAGCGATGTTATTTATCAAGCCGTAGGACTGAGCAAGGATGATTTTAAAAATCCTGAAAAGCGTATCGGCCATGCAACTGTAGCGGCTTTGTGGAATAAAGCCGAAGAATTGATTGCTGATCCCTGTTATGGTCTGAGCGCTGCAAAAATATGGCGGCCTTCTGATCTGGGGGCTTTAGGTTATGCGTGGCTGGCCAGTTCATCACTGCGAACGTCACTCAACCGTTTAAGCCGCTATGCACGTATAGCCACCGACCTGCTTGAATTGAATCTGTCTGAACAGGATGAGCGTTTCATACTGGAATTCAATTTTATTGATAATAAAACGCCATTAATCGCGCAAATTGACGGCAGCATGGCCATCGTCATGGAAATGTGCCGTATTAATTATGTCGCGCCCCTGGATCCGATCTCCATTTCTGTGACCCATGCTGAGGCGAATTGCCAAAGTCAGTATTATGCTTACTACCGTTGCCCCATCCAATTTAATCAGGCGGTCAATAGCATCTCTTTAGCGCTTGATGCTATCGATATCACCTTACCCAGCAGTAACCCCTATCTGGCTCAGCTGCATGATCAAATCATGCTTAAATATATATCCCTGCTGGATAAAGAAGATATTATTGACCGCATCAAAAAAATTATTGCCCGCTTATTGCCTTCCGGTGAAATATCTGATCAAAAAGTCGCTGCTGTACTGCATCTTAGCTCTCGTTCTCTACAACGCCGGCTGAATAAAAACGGCACCACGTTTAAACAGTTATTAAGAGAAGTTCGCCAGGATCTGGCCGGTGAATATTTATTAAAAAAAGATTTTAGTCTGGCAGAAATCGCCTTTCAACTGGGATTCTCTGAACAAAGTTCTTTTACCCGGGCATTCAAACAGTGGACAGGCCAGACTCCGGGTAAATTTCATACCACGAATTCCGTCAGGGAATGATCGTTGTTATCGCAATACAGCTTCTTCAGAAAGCAATGGTAATTTACACTATGGCGAACTTGATTTCTTCTAAGCTCTGCTGCTTCCCCATCTGAGGGGTAAGGTTGGGATGGGGGTCGGGAAGGAATAGCGTGCATACATAGTAAAGCTAACTCGACTCTATGAAGTGGCCAGAATAATTTTTTACATACAAAATACGAATTTTTGTGAAAAATCAAAATAAGGCGATTGACTGACTTGTATATCCATTTATTGCGTCTATACTCCCATTTATCGGTATTAATGCAGAATACTGTAACATCTCAATAAGTCGATGCAGGATCCCCTCCTCCTATCAGGGGGAGGGTTAGGGTGGGGGTTAAGTGCTTGATTACACACACTACCCCCATCCTGGCCTTCCCCCTGACAGGGGGAAGGAACTTAAACTGCACGAACTTATTGAGAAGTTACTAAATACTCTAGCAGGCAATTGATATTCGGCGTTTTTTTTAAACACTCAATATCAATGACCCAAACCACATTGAAGAGAAACAATTTATATTTATTAATGGAGATCTATATGAGTGCAATAAAAACATTGTCGGGTACGACTTTAGCTGCGGCTGCCGTGTCATTATTACTGTCTGGCTGTAATTCCATGAAACACGATGATACTGACACCGCATCGATGGCAGCCGAAGAGGCTGATATAAAATGCGGCGGTGTTAATGCCTGCAAAGGGACTACCGCCTGCGCGACTGCGAATAACTCCTGCAAGGGTCAAAACAGCTGTAAAGGTCAGGGATGGATGCATATGAATTCATCTGACTGTGAAGCTAAAGGCGGTAAGGTTTTAGGTTAAACTAAACAGCTGAACCTGGCCCAGATAAAATCTTCAATAGTTAAATTTGGGTCAACACTCAGCTTTTTCGAACAGAGCAAAGACTACATTTTTTCTAGCTTTAATTGGCCTGACGCCGTTCCCGATTGCCCCATCTGTTCTTTTATCCACCTGACTCGCTCGCGGGTATAAGCCGACGGTTGTTTAACCCTAAATCGATACGGATTGGGTAATACGGCAGCCAGTCTGGCAGCCTCATCATCAGTCAGTTTTTTGCCCGGCTTATTAAAATAAAACCGGCTGGCGGCTTCTACTCCGTAGATGCCCGGCCCAAATTCAACAATATTTAAATACATTTCCAGGATCCGTTCCTTGCTCCAGAAAAGCTCCATGAGCCCGCAAAAATAAGCTTCAATCCCTTTACGCAGATAACTTTTACCCGGCCATAAAAACAGATTTTTTGCCGTTTGCTGAGTCAAGGTGCTGGCCCCCCGAAGAGCTTTGCCCTCCTGATTGGCCTCAATAGCTTGCATAATGGAAGCAAAATCAAACCCCCAATGGGTTGCAAAAAGCTGATCCTCTGCCGCTATCACGGCCAGTTGTATAGAAGGCGACATTTCAGCTCTCGGCACCCAATAATGGAGGACTTTTGCAGGATAATTTGCGGGAGGATCCAGGTATCGCTGCATCTTCCACATCCACACAGGAGGATTTATATAGCCCAGGGTAAAAACAATTAATACGCTGAACAGAAAAAGAGCCGCCGTGATTTTTAACAGCTTTGTGAATAATTTTTTAAATCGTTTTTTGAATCGTTTTTTCATTTTGAGGTGACGAGTAGTATGTTCGCAGCTTTATACGTGCTCAGGCAGCCCCTGAAAGCGAAAATTCAAAACCTATTCTACTGTATTTAATTTTACGCCTAAATAATTAAAAATTGTTACTGCTCAGGGTTATTAAAATTCTGTTTATTCACAACCTTGCTTACTTAGCTGCTTTTCAACGCTGCTCCTTCCCCTTCTGAGGGGGAAGGTTGGGATGGGGGTAACGGCATAGCAGCTCATGAATAAGGTTCAAGAGCTTGATGATCAGCTGCGGTGATCATTCTTGTTTACTCCCGTTAACAGGTCAGGATGGACCACCATTATGACCCCCATCCTGCCCTTCCCCCTTGAAGGGGGAAGGAATAGGGTGCACAAGTATCATAGTAACTCGACGCTATGAGAGTGGCTGGAGTATTTATTAACAGGGAAAGTACGCATTGGTTTTTTTCGCGCCAACAAAAAAGCCCACATGGATAACCATGTGGGCTTTTGCTCCTTTATTGAGGTAAATTAAGCTTAGCTTAAAGCAGGCTTAGTCTTATTGTAATGCTGTCTTATGACAATCAGTACAGGTGACTGGCGTACCTGGTTCGTAGTTTTTGCGACCTGGGCCTTCATTGTCTTCAAAGTCTGTTTTCAGACCACTGCGTGCAGTTGCGGTACGGGCCAGAACAGAGCCTTCGCCGTTTTCGCCATGACAGGCAAAACAGGCTTGCGGATTGCGCTCCGCCAGACCGCCATGATTTTCAACAAACTTGGTATTGCCGACCGGATGTAAACCGTGCGGGCCGTCAAGATTATTGTCCATTTCACCGGTATGACAGGTGCTACATTCTATAATAGTACCTACATGTCCCTGCAGATCAGTAGATGTTTTATTGTCGTTCGCAAATGGATTTTTATTTGGCCAGATAGCGTGTGTGCTGCCATGACAACCCTCACAGCTCAGACCACCATGACCCTTGCCGCTGCCGTTATCAGCGCCACTCAATCGGTATAATGATTCGGTAGTGGCAAAGCGGGAGTCAGGGAAATCCAGTAAAGGCAGGTTATCAGGACCGCCTTCCGATTTATGATCCGATAATCTGTAAGTCATCTGTAAACGCAGACCATCGGGATTACCCAGGCTGTCTTCCAGATTAACCAGTGTATCATCGAGCTCACCTGCTTTCTTCAATTGAGCGACCTGGTTAACATCCCCCACATGACATGCCTGACATTGTGGTTCTGAAGCCCAGGAAACACGTTTGCTTAAATCGGCACTGCCTTCAGCAGGAAAATTAACAATTGGGAAATTTTCAGTAAAGTCATCCCCGACCTGAGTCAATTGACCATGGCAGTCCTGACAGACGGTGCCTGAACCACCCATGGCACCACGTAAACATTTGTTTTGTTTACCAGGATGACAGTTATAACAGGTTTCCATTAAAGTCTCTTCTGCCAGTATGGGATCGCGCAGATTTCCCTGGCCGTCAGAAGGCGGCGGCATAATCGGAAACAGGTGTTCGTAATCAGGATTTTGCGACAATTTACCATGTACACCATGCATGGCACGGGACATACTGATGTGCTGCGTCTGTTCCTTACCATTATCATCAGTCGGTCCTAAGTGAGCCAGATCCAGAGCAGGAGAATAGTGACAATTTGCGCAAACGACACCTGGTGCCGTTCCGTCAGTATTCATACCATCATCGGCCGTTCCAGCCAGTGCGGTACCATTTTTCAGGTCATGCAGGCGCAGGATATTGGTTTTGGCAGCATTAATGACCTGTTGTTCAGGTGTGTCACCTACAATGCCACTGGCATCATTAACAAACAGATTAGAGTCATAATTGTCATTTGCAATGTCATCACACACTAGAGTATTGCTGGTAACATGATCACAGACATTCTGGCTCGCATGACACAGCTGACAATCCGCTTCAGAAGCCACCGGCACCACCGTATTCACAGCAGCCAGAACATTACCGCTTTGATCTTTAGCTTCAACCAGAAACAAAGGATAGGCATTATTCCGCCCCTGATCATCGACGGTAGTGATGGGTATACCTTCAAGAGTATGGCGGTTAAAGTTACTGACCCGGTAACCGAATGGAAAGTCGATAAAGAAAGGTAAATCCTCTACATAACCATGAGTAGCTTGTGGTGTATTGGCAAGTCCGGGCATCTTAGCCTGATGGGCCTCCAAAGCTTCATCACCCGTATTGGGTTGACCGTCTGGACCATAGTATAATTGCACCAGGTCAGGCGCAGGCAAACCCAGATCTGGTTCGTCCGGAAACAAGCGTAAAACTCCACCATAAAGTGATGGATAGAGTTCTTCATAAGCCAGCCAGCCCAGAGCAAGAGTGTCACGAGCGGGATCCGTAGAGTTGGGATCTATGCCCTGTTCCCAGAAATTTTGTTTAAACACAACATCACTGTTCAAACTGGTACTATTAATGGAATCAGTTGCTATGAGTGATCTCTCAAAGTCTGGATCGTTAGGATCAATTATATTAGCGACAGCGGCTTTATAGGTCACATTAACACCGTCAGCGGGAGACATCAGGCGCGGCTCTCCACCCTTACGCAATACCTGGGCGTTAAGGACATTATAGGGCGGCAGTATGCTGAAAATACGATAATCCTGGTCGGCGCAATGCATACCCAGATCATTAGCTGCGAGAATAGTAAAGTCGCCACTTAGAGGTGGTAATACCGGTTCTACCGGAGGCTCTACCGGATCGACTGGAGGTTCTACTGGATCGACTGGAGGCTCTACCGGATCGACTGGCGGTTCTACCGGCGGAGTGGTCTCACCATTACTACAGTTTCTGGGAGCATTCTTGACTGACTTGGCATAAGTTCTGCCATCAGACTGTGTGGCGGTAACATTACAGGGAACAGATGATAAATTACGCACCCTGATCTTCCATTCCTCTTCACGGATGCTGGTGCTGCCCAACTGGGTCGTTGAACCGGTACCGGTTACGACGACTTTATTGCCTCGTTGACCAACGCCTTTAACCAGGAGACGCTGTTTTTCTCTATCCCACTTGGTTTCCTTGATTTTAAACTCGTTATCACCCGCCGTAGCCGTGTTGATAACAAAGCATATCAGTACAATACAGGCAAAAAAACCATATATTGCCTTTACTCTAACGTTGGTCATAAGAACCCTCCTTAATGTGGCGTTAGACAATTTATTTGTAAGCTCTTGAATTAGTTATATTATTACATCCCGTTTCCAAGTTTTTATGGAAAAAGAGAAATTAATTACCATTATTTAAGCATAAATATATTAAGGAAACCTTAAAACCACACAGTTTGTAACGTTAGTTTTCGTTTTTGTTAAGCAGGTCACAAAAAACGAATTTTTTATCAGGAAAGGTAGTAACTTAATGCAAAGAGGTTGTTGCCAAATGACTTTTGTGCTTCCTGCTTCAGGACAATAGGTCATGAAACAGGGGAAGGCCAGGATGGGGGGCGTAAGCTACTATACCCTTACCCCCATCCCTGCCTTCCCCCTCAGAGGGGGAAGGAGCAGAGCATAAAAGAAATTAACAACGCAATGTTGAAAAGAAGCCTATACACTGGTAATTTCTCAATACGTTCGTGCAAGATCCCCTCCCCCTGTCAGGGGGAGGGTTAGGGTGGGGGTTAAGTACTTGATTATAAAAACGACCTCCATCCCTGCCTTCCCCTCAGAGGGGAAGGAGCAGAGCATAAAAGACATTAACAACGCAATGTTGAAAAGAAGCCTATACACTGGTAACTTCTTAATAAGTTCGTGCAAGATCCCCTCCCCCTGTCAGGGGGAGGGTTAGGGTGGGGGTTAAGTACTTGATTATAAAAACGACCTCCATCCCTGCCTTCCCCCTCAGAGGGGAAGGAGCAGAGCATAAAAGACATTAACAACGCTATAATATGAAGTCACTTTTTTACTGCAGGGAAGCTAATGATTATCAGGGTTTTATGCCAAAGCGGCTTGCCAGATTAAAAAACTCCTGGCTATGAATAAAGCCATTAATGACACTTATTCTTGATAGTCCGTTGGCCATTTGCTTCAGCCAGTAGGTTTTTCCTGCTGCGTCGGCTTTACGGTCAAAGAATACCTGATAGACAATGTTTATAAATTCATTGTTATCAAGGTTTCGAGAGGTAAACTCACTGCTGAGGAAAAAACCTGTTGCCAGTTCACCCCCCGAAAGTTTACCGCTGGTTAATTTTCCTAGCCAATAATTAAACCCCGCCGAATCTGCCTGTCTGTTAAGTACCAGCGGGTAGAATCTTTGCACAAAAGATTTTAATTGAAACAGGGCTTTATCTGATCCGCTATAAGCCACAACACCAAAACGATCAGCCAGATCCCTGAATTCCTGGCTCAGGAAAAAACCGTAAAAGACCATATCCCTTAAAGCGCCCTGCTGGAGCTTATTGATCCAGTGATCATATCCACCTGCATCTGCTTTACGATCAAACAAGGTAAGGTAAAGCATCCTGACAAAGGCATCATCTGTTAGTCCAAGACTTAAAAATTCCGCGCTGTTAAAGAAACCTAACGCGGTCCAGGTGGCTGAAGTTGTCTGGATTTTATTGTTCCAGTAAGCCAGACCGGCGGCATCAGCGGATCTTCCCAGAATATTTTGATACAGGCGTTGTATAAATTGAGAAACCAGCTGGATCTGGGTATTTGAGTCACTGACGCTTATAACCACAGTGTCAGGCGAGCTGTCCAATAGACCGTCATTAACGATTAACTGAACCACATAGTTGCCTGTTAACAGCGCATCAAAAGCGGGACTGTCTGTCATCGAGCCGGACAAAAGACTGTGGCTGCCCGGCAGGTTGGGAGATCAATGCCCATCTAAAAGTCAAGCTATCGTAATCTACATCATTTGAGCCGCTGCCATCCAGGATCACCCTGTCGCCGGTAAAAACGGCTTGATCTGCCCCGGCATCAGCGACCGGAGCTGAATTCTGGCTGCTGATGTTCACTATATCCGGGGTACTGTCTGCCAGGCCGTCATTGACGATCAGCTGGATCACATAACTGCCCGGCATATCAATATCAAATTTTGGACTCTGCGCGGTCGGAGCAAGCAGCGTGGCCGCGCTGCCGGCCGGCACAGAAATAAGAGACCAGCTATAGCTCAGCGGATCACCGTCGGCATCACTCGAACCGCCGCCGTACAGAGTTGCCCGGTTGCCAACCAGAACGCTCTGATCTGCCCCGGCATGGGCGATTGGCGCACTATTTTCCGTGCTTACTCTGATCCTGTCCGGGGCGCTGTCCAGCAGACCATCATTGACGATCAGCTCTGCCACGTAACTGCCCCCCACATCTGCTACAAAGTTCGGGTGCACTGGATCGGTCATATCCAGCACTGCGCTGCTGCCTGCCGGCAGCGAAATTAATGACCATTGATAGCTCAAATTGTCGCCATCCACATCCGTTGAACCGCTGCCGTCAAGGACCACCGTGCCGGTGATAAAGACGCTTTGATCAACCCCGGCACTGGCCACCGGTGCAGAATTCTCGGTGGTAATGATCACTGTATCCGGGGCACTGTCCAGCAAAGCGTCATTGACGACCAAACGTGCCACGTAGCTGCCCGCCGCATCCGCCACAAAACTCGGATGCACCGGATCGGTTGTATCAAGAACAGCGCTGCTGCCCGTCGGCACAGAGATCAGGGACCAGTTATAGCTCAGCGGATCACCATCCGCATCCGTTGAACCGCTGCCGTCCAGAATAACTTCATCGCCGAGCAGAACGCTCTGATCTGTTCCCGCTTTGGCCATCGGAGTCGTATTAACCGGTGGGGTATTTGCAACAGCAATGGTAAAATCATCCGCCCAGAGTAAATTCTGATCATCCAGTGTACCTGAACTGTCTCTGATTTCTGCGCGGGTAAAACCATTAGTATCGATCACGCCAAAGAACTGCCAGCCGGTGCCGACTTTTATATCCGCCCCGTTTATCAGCTGGCCATCCAGCAGAAACTTTAATTCGGGACCGCTGTGGCCGGTAAACCAGCCGCCAACAGCATATAACTTGCCTGCGGTGCTGCTGGAAACAATAAAACCATCACCGCAAGCCCCCGCGACCCTACAGTCTAGACCGCTGATGCTGTAACCGCCATGCGGTGAGGCATAAAACCGCCAGCTGCCCTGGTGAACATCGCCGCCCCCACCACTGGTGGTGACACCGCCATTAGGGAAAAACCGGTTCTGCCAGGTCAAACCCAGATTCGTTATACCGGGAAGTATATTCGTGCCTGATATAGACGTTCGCACCGAAGCCCAGGCCGTGCCTTCAAAAGATTCTGCTATCTGTGAATAGGATGATAAAGCGGCTGTATAAGCGGTTTCATCGGTATAGGTGCTTATCGCCGACTGAGCGGTGCCAGACCAGGATAGAAACAGAGAACAAAACAACAACGCAACCATTAACTGAGATATTAAATGGTATAATTTGTCTGACAAGCTTAAGCCCTTACGGGTTGAGTTGATAAGACGCATCGCCGTTCCTCTGCTAATGAATATCGGTAAATTTTTCAGTATCATAGCTAAATTCCACACTTTGCTACGCCAACCTGGCACAAACAGCTCATTAACACCATTTATCCAGGTTTAATCGTTGTTTTAAGTTTTCGGCCTAAGCCCATTCCAGCCAATCCCAGCCCCATCAACCACAGCATAGCGGGTTCAGGGACAGCCCCTGGTGGCCGTAGAACGTTGATATTCCCATCAGTCAGGCCTGCCTCCAGGGGAGTTCCCGCTGCATCGCTCAGGATGACATTGGAGTAATCGAGCAAACTGCTGCCAACCCCAAGCGTATTAAAGCTGAGCGTTGCCAGGGAAAAACTGTCCGCTTGCAAACTATCCAGTATTGACGTCGAATCAAGCGAGATCTCAAACAGGTTGACCAGGCCCATTGAGGATGTCTCACCGGTAATACTTCCGAGCCCCAGAAGGTCAAGCTGATCACCAAAGGTCACTGCCGATAACGTCAGCAGGCTGCTATCATAGTTTACATCCAGGTCGAAAGCTCCGAGAGAAGGTGCAGTAGCAACCCCCAGTCCCGAGATCACCAGGTTAACATTGACTCCACTTCCCAGTGTGGCATCAGTGGATAATGGGTCAAAGCTGAGCATAATGGCGTTCGCCTGGCCCAACCCTGCCCACAAAAGAAGGCCGCTCAGTATTGCTAATAATTTTTTCATTATTCTCTTCCTTATCATCATTTATACCACAGGGTAAATTCCTACTGGTAATAATTATCCTAAATTTAATTATATACAAAATCTGCTCCTTCCCCCTGGCAGGGGGAAGGTTGGGATGGGGGTTGAATCTTAATGGATAATACTGAATTCAACATTGTACCCCCTTCCTAACCCTCCCCCCTTTGAAAAGGAGGGAGGAACAAATGGTGCTATATTTCAGAGTATGATTTTGCCCTGATTTATACCATCAGTGACTGCATCCTGGCTATTCGCTAGCGCATCGACTTCGGGTACACTGATTTACCAGTATTTTTCCATCCAGCACGGTGATCATGCCATCTCTGTCCAGATCACGGGGATCATCCAATCCACTGGCGGGGGTATTGCGTCCCGCCAGGAGGATATCCAAGTCGTCGAGATCTACGTCACCATCACCATCCAGATCACCTTCAAGTTCAAAACCAGCAGTTTTGACCATGATCGTGATCGCTTCCGAGTCACTGGCCTCCGGCACGCCGTTGTCAGTCACCGTAAAGCTCACCGGGTAGTTGCCCGCCAGGCCAAAGTCCGGCGTCCAGCTGAAGGTCGCCGTGCCGTCGCCGTGATCAACCAGGCTGGAACCTGTCGGCGCTCCGCTCATGGAAAAGCTCAAACTGTCTCCGTCGGGATCACTGGCGCTCAGCATAAAACTCAGCAGCTCGCCTTCATTCACCGACTGGTCGCCGACGGGACTCAGCACCGGCGGACGGTTCGTATCGCCTACCGTGATGGTGATCGCCTCCGAGTCGCTGGCCTCCGGTACACCATTGTCAGTCACCGTAAAGCTCACCGGGTAGTTGCCCGCCTGGCCAAAGTCCGGCGTCCAGCTGAAGGTCGCTGTGCCGTTGCCGTGATCAACCAGGCTGGAACCCGTCGGCGCTCCGCTCATGGAAAAGCTCAAACGATCACCGTCCGCATCGCTGGCGCTCAGCAGAAAACTCAGCAGCTCGCCTTCATTCACCGACTGGTCACCCACTGGACTCAGCACCGGCGGACGGTTCGTATCGCCTACCGTGATGGTGATCGCTTCCGAGTCGCTGGCCGCCGGTACACCATTGTCAGTCACCGTAAAGCTCACCGGGTAGTTGCCCGCCAGGCCAAAGTCCGGCGTCCAGCTGAAGGTCGCTGTACCATCGCCGTGATCAACCAGGCTGGAACCTGTCGGCGCTCCGCTCATGGCAAAGCTCAAACTGTCTCCGTCGGGATCACTGGCGCTCAGCAGTAAACTCAGCAGCTCGCCTTCATTCACCGACTGGTCACCCACTGGACTCAGCACCGGCGGACGGTTCACATCGCCCACCGTGATGGTGATCGCTTCCGAATCACTGGCCTCCGGCGCGCCGTTGTCAGTCACCGTAAAGCTCACCGGGTAGTTGCCCGTCAGGCCAAAGTCCGGCGTCCAGCTGAAAGTCGCCGTGCCGTCGCCGTGGTCGACCAGGCTGGAACCCGTCGGCGCTCCGCTCATGGCAAAGCTCAAACTGTCACCGTCGGGATCGCTGGCGCTCAGCAGTAAACTCAGCAGCTCGCCTTCATTCACCGACTGGTCACCCACTGGACTCAGCACCGGCGGACGGTTCACATCGCCTACCGTGATGGTGATCGCTTCCGAATCACTGGCCGCGGGTACGCCGTTGTCAGTCACCGTAAAGCTCACCGGGTAGTTGCCCGTCAGACCAAAGTCCGGCGTCCAGCTGAAAGTCGCCGTGCCGTCGCCGTGGTCGACCAGGCTGGAACCTGTCGGCGCTCCGCTCATGGCAAAGCTCAAACTGTCACCGTCGGGATCACTGGCGCTCAGCAGAAAACTCAGCAGCTCGCCTTCATTCACCGACTGGTCGCCCACTGGATTCAGCACCGGCGGACGGTTCACATCGCCTACCGTAATCGTGATCGCTTCCGAGTCGCTGGCCGCCGGTACACCATTGTCAGTCACCGTAAAGCTCACCGGGTAGTTGCCCGCCAGGCCAAAGTCCGGCGTCCATCTGAAGGTCGCCGTGCCGTCGCCGTGGTCGACCAGGCTGGAGCCCGTCGGCGCTCCGCTCATGGCAAAGCTCAAACGATCACCGTCCGCATCGCTGGCGCTCAGCAGTAAACTCAGCAGCTCGCCTTCATTCACCGACTGGTCGCCGACTGGATTCAGCACCGGCGGACGGTTCACATCGCCTACCGTGATGGTGATCGCCTCAGCATCGCTGGCTGCCGGCACGCCGTTGTCTGTCACCGTAAAGCTCACCGGGTAATTGCCCGTCAGGCCAAAGTCCGGTGTCCAGCTGAAAGTCGCCGTGCCGTCGCCGTGGTCGACCAGGCTGGAGCCCGTCGGCGCTCCGCTCATGGCAAAGCTCAAGCTGTCACCGTCCGCATCGCTGGCGCTCAGCAGTAAACTTAATAGCTCGCCTTCATTCACCGACTGGTCGCCAATTGGGTCCAGCACCGGCGGGCGGTTCACATCGCCTACCGTAATCGTGATCGCTTCCGAATCGCTCGCCATTGGCACGCCGTTATCGGTCACTGTGAACGTCAGCGGGTAATTGCCCGCCTGGCCAAAGTCCGGCGTCCAGCTGAAGGTGGCTGAGCCGTCGCCATGCTCAACCAGGCTGGAGCCTGTCGGCGCACCGCTCATGGAAAAGTTCCAGCTATCACCATCCGCATCGCTGGCGGTCAGCAGGATGCTCAGCAGCTCACCTTCATTCACCGTCTGATTGCCAATCGGGTCGAGCACCGGCGGGCGGTTCACATCGCCTACGCTAATGGTGATCGCCTCAGCATTATTCGCCGCAGGCACGCCGTTATCGGTCACTGTGAACGTCAGCGGGTAATTGCCCGACGAGTCAAAGTCCGGCGTCCAGCTGAAGGTGGCTGAGCCGTCTCCATGGTCAACCAGGCTCGAACCTGTCGGCGCACCGCTCATGGAAAAACTCAAATTATCACCGTCGGGATCACTGGCGCTCAGCAGGATGCTCAGCAGCTCACCTTCATTCACTGTCTGATTGCCCACCGGATCCAGCACCGGCGGGCGGTTCACATCGCCTACGCTAATGGTGATCGCCTCAGCATCACTGGCCGTTGGCACTCCGTTATCACTCACTGTGAACGTAATCGGGTAATTGCCCGCCTGGCCAAAGTCCGGCGTCCAGCTGAAGGTGGCTGAGCCGTCGCCGTGATCCAGCAGGCTGGAACCTGTCGGCGCACCGCCCATGGAGAAACTCAAATTATCACCGTCCGCATCACTGGCGGTCAGCAGGATGCTCAGCAGCTCACCCTCATTCACTGTCTGATTGCCAATCGGGTCCAGCACCGGCGGATTGTTCCCGGGTGTCCCGCCTGAAACCCCAAACGTAAAATCATCTGCCCAGACTAAATTCTGATCATCCAGGGTCCCTGAACTGTCGATAATGACCGCTGAAGTAAAACCATTGGTATCGATTACACCAAAAAATTGCCAGATATTAGCAGCCGTTCCACCCGCTCCGTCTATCAGCTGGCCATCCAGCAGAAACTTTAATTCGGGACCGCTGAATCCGGTAAACCAGCCGCCGACGCCATATATCGTACCCGCGGTGCTGCTGGAAATAATAAAACCATCGCCACAATCACCCGGGACTGTACAGTCCAGGCCGCTAATGGTGTAACCGCCATGCGGTGAGGCATAAAACCGCCAGCTGCCCTCGTGTACATCGCCACCACCTTCACTGGTGGTGACACCGCCATCGGGGAAAAACCGGTTCTGCCAGGTAAGTCCCAGATTTGTTACACTGGGAAGTATATTCGTGCCTGATACAGACGTACGAACGGAATCCCAGGCTGTGCCCTCAAAAGATTCTGCTATCTGTGAATAGGATGATAAAGCGGCTGTATAAGCGGCTTCATCGGTATAGGTGGTTATCGCGGCTTGAGCCGAAGTGGAAAAGAACAGCAGCAATGAAAAAAATAGTCGCTGATCCAGTAAAGCGGATATTTTATCTGAGCAAAATAAACAGAAATTTTTTGCGTTATAATGACGCATTGAAAGCCCCCTCTAAAAGTAATCTTCAAGTAATTTATTATGATTTAAAACTCATATCAGTATTTCAAAACAAACCGGCCAGGTACCTACAAGAAATTTCAACCTTCTAAAATCAAACCATCAGGCCTGTTATCAGAAAATAACCCGGCAAATGTAACTTCCCAATAAGTCCGTGCAAAATCCCCTCCCTCTATCAGGGGGAGGGTTAGGGTGGGGGTTAAGTTCTTGATTAAATACATTACCCCCATCCTGGCCTTCCCCCTTAAAAGTGGAAGGAACTTGAACTGCACGGACTTATTGAGAAATTGCCGGCAAATACTATACCTATCTGTTTTTATTGTTTTATTGTTCGTCTGGAGTGCGAATTGACGAAATCATGTAAAAATACTGGACATATTATTCCTGCATAGAAATTACCGAGCGCCCGGAATCAGCCAACCGGAAACGGCCCGTAAGCGTACCTTTTCGCCACTCTCCAGCCGGGCGATATAGCAACCTTTGGACACAAAACGCTGCTCGGGTGCGAGACTCATATGCGGATACACGGAGGTATAGTTGGCATTATCCAGCATGTGTTCGATGCCCTCGAGCAGGAACTCCCGATTGAAATATCCCCGGATACCCCGCAGTGCGCCTCCGGCTGTTTTCAGCGCAAAATAAGCGTTAGCCTGCAGGCGTTTTTCCTCCGGCGCATAAATCCGTCTGGAGCGCAGCCAGCCCGTTGATCGCACCAGCAGTCGATTCAACTTGTCCGGCATCTCGTAGGGATGCACGAAACGCAGCTGCTCCCGTGCGCTGGCGGGAATCTGCTCCAGGTCACTGCCGTAGAGGCTGGTGGACAGATAGATCCGCGCAGCAGTGTCGGCTCCCGGACGCTGCCAGAAAGTCCGGGTATCAGCCTCGCTCAACCACAGGACCATCACCGCACCGTGCCCCTGGTTGCTGAGCGAAGACCAGAAGTCATTCGCCGCTTCAGCATCCAGGTCGGTCAGCGGAAAGTCTTCAACCTGCCCGCCTCTGGCCTGCAGCGCGCTCTTCAGCGCGGCCGCCGCGACTGTTCCCCTGGCATCGCCGGCGCGATAGACCTGAACCACACGGGTCTTCAGGAGCCCGTCATCGGCCAGGTTCTGGGCGATGGCCTCCCCCTCCATGGTCATACCCCTGGAGAAGTAGACGCTATAAAAATCCTCTTCATTGATCACCGGCAGGTCGGTGTTCGGGAACAGACAGGGTATCTCGAAGCCTTCACAGAAATCGCGAACCGGTTGCCAGCTTCCCGGGACAAGCCCGCTCAGCAGCGCAAACACCGGCTGTTCCTGATAGTGGGCCTCAAGCTGTTTCGGCCATGACTCCCGCGGACCCTGCAACTCCCATACCTGCAGCACCCACTTGCGATAGGGTCCAAAGATCCAATGCTTGTGCCATGGGGCATGTTCAGCTCGCTGAGTCTCGTTACGGGTCTCGACATTCTTTTGTTCGACAAACGTATTCAGGACATCCACCAGGGCCTTGCGCTGTTCCGCTTCCACCGAGCCGGCAATGACGGTGGCAAAGTGGATCTCCTTCTCGGTGACGCCCGGGTCGGGATCCGTCGTCAGGGTTTTGAGATAGGCAAGCAGACTGTCCAGCTCGGCATCTGACAGCGGGTAACGGGGCATCAGCGGGCTGAAGGGTTGACCATCCGCACCAATGCCGTCGCGAATCGCCCGCTTCAGCGTTTCGTCGCTGTAGGCCGGTCGCCGCTCCGGCGGCAGCGGCGGTTTTATGGTTGGCATCCTCAAGGGCTGGTAGAGGATATCGCCAGTGACCGCGGGCACGACATCCTGCCCCTCGCTCGACCCCATCCCGCTACGCCGGTGGCAGGCACCGCAGATAACCTGCTCGCCGGTGAGCTTGATATCGTCCCACACGGCCGCCGTCATAATCTCGCCCGAGGGCAGCACACCCTCCCGGTACATTTTTTTCCCGAGTGCAATGCTGTGCGGGTCGGGTGCCGCCTGCGCGGCCGGGGACTGATCCTGCGCAATGGCAGAAATGGGATAAGAAAATAGGCAGCCAGCGCCGATAAGAATCGCCGCAGCCCGCGCACACTGTCCGCTAAACGTCATAACCCGCCCTTCAGCTAGTGCCCGGCCAGGCGATGGTATTCCGCCAGGATATCCGCCGCGCTGGCAAGCCCGTCGATGCGCACCCAGCTGTCGCTGTCCGCTGCTTTCATCAGGGTGGTCGGCTCGTGATTCATCTTGTTGCCCCGGTAGACGTCAAACGCCTTTTGCATCGCCACGCTGTCCGCCAGGCTGCCGGTGAGGAACTGCCACTGAGGTCCGGCGTTGAATAGCCCGGCATACTCACGCAGGCGCTCCGGGGTATCGTGCTCCGGATCAATGGAGATGGAGATCATACGCACCTCATCGCTCTTAGCCCCCAGCTCCGACTGAACCTGGGCAAAGGTGGCGGACATCACCGGACAGATAGTGGTGCAGGTGGTAAAGATGAAGTTGACCATCACCGGCTTGCCGGAATTGATCTGCTCGAGCAGGCTGGTTTTCTCAGCCGCCATGTTCACCAGCTCCAGATCGGGCAGCTGATAGTCGTGCAGCGAGCGGCTGAAGGTCTTTGTCTCGAGCATATGCCGGTGATGGGCGTGCGGATCGGCCTCGTCCGAAATGCTCTTTGCACTGTCGTCAGCAGTCTGTTCAGCGGCGGACTGAGTATGCTCCGCCGGGTGCTCGACGGCGTGGTCATGGCTCATCGCTGCGCCGCTGACCGGTTCGCTGCCACCGAGCGCAAGCACGGTCGCCGCGACACCCAGTGCGAATATTACACCGCCTCTCCATGACAGCTCCTTTTGCGCCGGGCCGAAGCCGGCATTACTTGTGAAAATCATTGATATCATTCCTTTTCCTGATTACTTATAAACAATAGCGATGTCACAGCCAAACTTTAAGCTCTAAGCCTTGTAAATTCGTGGACGTGTATTTTTTAGCACCTCATATTATGTCTGATTTGTGCCTGCCTGAGAAGAACAATACACACTCAACCGTAACTTCTCAATAAGTCCATGCAAGATCCCCTCCCTCTATCAGGGGGAGGGTTAGGGTGGGGGTTAAGTTCTTGATTAAACACATTACCCCCATCCTGGCCTTCCCCCTTAAAAGGGGAAGGAACTTGAACTGCTCGGACTTATTGAGATGTTACACTCAACCTTTGTAACTATTTGAATTTATTGACACTCAACGCCGTATCATGGCTGTGAATTCTGGCTAATCAGGTTCCTTCGCTGAACAGGCTGAAGTTCCCTCAGGTATGTCTTAGCGCCTTAAAACTCTGGCTGCTGCATGCGCCGTCCCGGTGCTTACATCCCTGTAAGCATGCTCACGGATCACCCGGTGTTTACTGCACCGTGACAGACTCTTCCCCCTCAACACCAAACACGGTGACCGCAACCGGCTCGGCGCCGAATCGGGCGCTGAAGGTCTTCATGCTCTTCTGCCAGCGGTTCCTGGAAGCCTTCCAGGTCATATTCTTGGTCACGCTGGCGCCGTTCGCCAGATGGTAGGTGACTTTCAGCCCCGCCTGACCAGCCAGATCGGTGGTCGCCAATACCACCATCTTATCCTGAGACGCGGTGTAAGCGGCCTTGGTCACATTGATGCTCAGGTCGTAGCCGTTGCAGTCCTGGTCGATGCCGTCCTGCTTGACCTCGGCAGCACCGGGGTAAACAGTGTCGTCGCTGTCGTTGCAATCGACGTCTTGCGTGAAGCCGTCACCGTCCAAGTCCAACGGACCCGTGACGATCGTGCAGCCGTCGACATCCACGCTCTCCCCTGGTGGGGTGCCGGGGCACTGATCCAGGGCGTCGTTCACTCCGTCGCCGTCACTGTCCAGCTGGCTGGCAGAGCAGCCAACGACATCCACGCTCTCCCCCGAAGGGGTGTTGGAGCATTGATCCAGGGCGTCGTTCACCCCGTCGGCGTCACTGTCAAGCTGGCTGGCGGAGCAACCTTCGCTATTCACGGTCTCTCCCGCAGGTGTGCCGGGACACTGGTCGACAGCGTCGCTGACGCCATCGCCGTCCGCATCGAGCTGAGTGTCGGAGCAGCCATTGGCGTCCACGCTCTCACCCAGGGGAGTGCCGGGACACTGATCCAGAACATCGCTCACCCCGTCACCGTCCGCATCGGCCGGTGCAGGTTCCTGCTCATCCTCCAGAATGGTTACGGCAGTCGATTCCGGTGTACCCAGCGTGGCGCCGCCCTGCACATTGCCGAGCGTCACCGTAAAGCTTTCGTCGCCTTCGTACACACTGTCGTCGAGGAGGGTCACGTCAAAGTTTCTGCTCATCTCCCCTTCGGCAAAGTCGAGGGTGCCGCTGGCGGCAGTGTAGTCTGCATCCGCCAGCGCAGTATCGTCAGCGGTTGAGAAATCCACAGACACTTCGCCGGCACTGCCGCCGCTGCGTGTGACCGTCAGCGTCAGGCTGGCAACGTTTTCGTCCACGCTGTAGCTGCTAGCGCTTAATTGCAGGCTGCCCGGATTGCCTTCGCCGAGGATGGCTGCAAGATGGTCATGGGCAGCCACCAGATCTATCAGACCATGGCCGTAATCATCGTCCGTTCCCGCTGTTCCCAGGTCCGCCGCCGTGGTGGTGAGCGAGTCCTCGATCTCGGTGACGCTGGCCGCCGGGAACGCACTCTTCAGCACCGCCATGCCGCCGGCCAGATGGGGCACGGCGAAGGAGGTACCGGAGACGATGTTATAGAAACCGGGCATGCGGTCGGTCGTCAGTACGCTGTCGCCGGGGGCCACAAGGCTCGGAAAGACGCCGCCATTGCAGGCGTTAGCGCCGCGGCTGCTCAACACCTCCACGCTCAATGTGGAATTGACCGCGCCGACGGAAAGCACTGCCGGATCATTGGCCGGGCTGACGCTGGAATCGGCACCGGGGCCGTAGTTGCCGCCGGCGAACACCACCGCAATATCGGCCGCTTTGAGCAGGGCGATATCGGGCGCGAATTCCTGCACGCATTCATTCACGCTGCCGTTCAGGTCCCAGGAGTTGTTGACGATGTGGGGTGCGTCGTCGGTATTCGAGTTGCCGTCCGGGTCCAGCACCCACTGAAACGCCTCGTGGATGGCGCTCAGGGTTGCCTCGTTAGAATCGTCAAAGATCTTGGCCGCGATCCACTGGCTGTCCGGGGCCATTCCGACCTGGTAGCCGCCCGCGGAACCGCCGACGATCAGCCCCAGAACCCGGGTACCGTGACCGTTATTGTCCGCCGGGCTGCTGTGCTGGTCGTAGGGATCGAACCAGCTGTTATTGCCGCCCCGCCAGCGGGGTCCCAGATCCGGGTGGCTGGCATCGACGCCGGTGTCAAAGGTTGCCACCAACACGTCCTGGCCGGTGTTGCCCATATCCCAGAGCGTATTTACACCGGTCGCATCGAGGTTCCACAAGTTGGGCGCCGTGGGCGCCGTGCCAGTACCTGGTGCCTGGATGGTGGCATCCAGCACGATGCTGTCGACATACGGCTGGTCAGCCAACTCAGTCAGCAGGTATACCGGCATGTTCGCCACCACGCTGTTCTGGGACCAGATCAGCTTGAGCTTGCTCTTCTCGCCGTGGTCTTTGAGGAAATCCCTGACGTGCTTTTTGGAGTCTTTGGCCGTATCCTTGAGGTTGTCCACCAGCATCTTGCGCATCAGCTTGCGGCGCTCTTTCTTGCGCTTCTCGGCGTCGTCCGGATAGCGCTCGCGGGCGATGCGTTTCACCTCGGCGCGCAGGACCTCCAGTTCCAGCTGGTCCGCGAAGCGGATAATCACCGGCAGCTCGACCTGCGCGGCGCTGGACCCGGCAGCCTGCTGCAGGGCGGGCCCCAGGGTACCCGCCTGGGCGGGAAGCGTGGCGCAGGCCAGGGCGGCGGCCGCAGCGAGAGTCTGGAAATATTGTCTCATAATAATCATCCTTTTTTATTGAACTGTCAGGTGCTCGACCTTGAAGTCTCCGATGACCACGGAGACCTTTTCTCCCACTTTTACGTGGCGGTCAGGGTTGGCAAACAGCATGTAATAGTTTTTGTCAGCCTTGATATTTTTGCCCCGGTTGGTGGGTCGGAAAGAGCCGACCTTGGCCGCCTGGGGTATCGGCAGTTTGATCTCCGACTTTTCCGCGACCAGGTAGGGCTTGATGCGGTGATCGAACAGCGGCAGGGACTTATCAGCGTCCAGCACCCTGAAACGGAAGTCGAGGAACATACCGGCCCCGCTCTGGCGTATACCCAGCACTTCCACCCCCCAGCGCTCTTTCATCGCTTTCACCACCTCGGGATCCAGCGTCTGGGTGGAGTAAGGCGCAGCTTTCGGCATCTCCGGCGGCTTAAAGTCGGCGTAGGGATTGGGGGTTTTCGCCGCTGCCGGGGCGGGGTTTTCGGTGACTGCCTCGACTGGGGCTGCGCCGGTGGCCGCCGGAACGGCGCTGGGCTCGTCCGCCCAGAGGCCCGGGCTCAACAGGGCGCAGGTGATGGCGGTCAGTGGCAGCCAGCGCCGGGCTGTGCTGGATCCCGCAGGCGTTGTTGTTTTGGTCGTCTGTGTCATTTCGATACTGCTCTCAATAAAACGGCAATCAATATCCGTATAATTAATGCCCTCTTATTCCAGAGGGTGTCGTAAAAGTCCCCTCTCCCCCCGCGAGAGGGTCAGGGTGAGGGGATCAGAATAAAAAACTCATTAGCCATTCCCTCGTACTGTTCTTCCCCCTCAGGAGGGTTATTGTTATTATGTCTGGCTCGAATCAAGCTGGGGTGAAAAGACCAACCTGCTGTTGATCCCCTTACCCCAGCCCCCTCTCTGGTGAGAGGGAAGCGGGTTTTCAATTGCTCCTTAAATTATCGGGTTAAAGCCCTTTTCCCATTCATCCCCCGCCCGAGGGCAGGGGTTACTCATCCTGAGTTGAACGGGATTTCAGGACTCCCTAGGGCACGTGCACCGCGTCAACGTCGTGGCCGTCGGTCGTGAGACCATTCGCCGTTCCATCGAAGTACAAGGTCCAGGTTCCGCCGTCGTTGAACACCACGTCCTCGTCCTGAACGTTGCCGACACCCGGAACGGATACATTAGTGTTCACGAAAGACAGATAGAAGGTGTCTCTCATCGACGATGGTGAGGCCGTCCACATTGCTACCACCTACGCCACTCTGGTCGCGGTCGAAGATGCGAGAGCATGTGGTGCCATCCCAACGATAGATGTCGGAGTTGTCCCACGCGTTGCCTAGGCCGGGTCCCACGCCACTAGCCAGCGCGAAGCGCAGTGTTACCTGCAGTCGTGAAGTACAGCACTCCGTCAACAACATCGAAGGCGTCTATATCGAGCCCGTTATTGCCCCTGGAGTCCGCCACAGACCGTGTTACCTTGAAGGCCATAGTCCAGGTACCGTTGTCGTAGAGGCCGATGTCCTCGTCCTCTAACGTAAGACCACCGTTCGTGACCCCCCGTTGTTGGTAAACGAAACATAGAAGGTGTCCGCGTCGACCACATGCAGGGCATCCATATTACCGATGAAACCCGAATCAGGATCCGGCTGAAACAGCACCATCATACGCATAGATGTCCGCGTTGTTAGCGGATGCAGGCACACCAGGTACCGTCGCATTCTGCAAGGTCGAGAAGAACAACGCTCCAGCCGCCGTATTCGCGCGCCACCGTCACGGTGTAGCCTGGGTAGCAAACAGCCCGTTGAAGTCGGTCACTGTTACCGTCACCGCGTTGTCTCCCAGCTGCGCCATGGTCGGCGTCCAGTCGATAACACCAGTTGCCGCGTCGATGGTCATACCCCGAGCAGGGATGCTATATCCAGCGAGTAGGTCTGAGTGTCGCCCAGGTCGGGATCCGTCGCATCCACATCGTAGCTGTAGGCCTGACCCGCGGTAGCGGTGGTGACCGGCGTCTGGTGATCGTCGGCGCGACGTTCACCAGGGTATTGACAATGGTGTAGGTCTGCGTGTCGATAGCCGAAGCCGAATCGGTCACGACCACCGTCACGTCGTAAGACGCGGCGTTCTGCTGCACGGTCGGCGTCCAGCTGATAAGCCCGCTCGCGGGATCGATGCTCATGCCGGCGGGTCCCAAAGTCAGCGAGAAGGTCAGGACATCCGGCGGGGTATCACCCAGGTCTACGTCCGTGGCCATCCACATCATAGCTATAGAGGACTGCCGGTCGTGGCCGTTGTGATCGGCGTGCTGGTGATCGACGGCGGGTCATTGACCGCGTTTACTGTCACGTCCACAATGGCGGTGGCCGTGGAGGTCACGCCATTGCCGTCGGTGATGGTGTAGTCGAACTGATCCGTTCCGTTGAAGTTCACGTTCGGGGTGTAGAGGACACAGCAAGCCGAGTTCGAGATCACCGCGGTACCCGTGGCTGGGAGCCGTAACCGAGACAACGGTTAACCCATTTCCATCGGGATCACTATCGTTAAGGACAACGTCGATGTCGACCGCAGTGTCTTCAGCCGTTGTCGCCGTATCATTCACGGCCACCGGCACCAGGTTAGCATCACCCACCGCCAGGAACCGCAACATGCCGCCCACCGTATCGCCGACAGCAAAGTCGGTCGATGTCGGAGGGGTTGGTCATGTAGCCGTTGCCGTCGTAGACCGCATAAGTACCCGGACTGGTCGGTGCGATGATGGCGTCCTTGGTCTTCAGCGGCGGCAGCATCGCGGAGTACTGACTGCGCGGCGCGGTGGTCTCCGCACCCGTGTCGCCATTCTGCCAGTTGTACTGCTGGCCGTCCTCGGCGTGGATGGTCATGCGCAGCCCCTGAAGGACCGGCACATGGGTCTCGCTGGCGGCGCTCAGGAAACGGATCAGGGTGTCGCTGCGGGTGTTGGTGCCCGGCACCGAGGCCAGCCCCGCTGGGATATCCGCCGTTACACCGGCTCATAGGGCTCGCCGTTGACCAGGAACCACTGTGCGTTGTAGTTGATGGCGGTGGTCAAAGTCGCCGGCGGCAACTGCTTCGTTGAAGACGGGATCGATGTCGCTGTAGAACAGGATGACTTCATTGTCATAGGGCACATCCGGATAGGCCTCAGCGGAGGTACCCGTTACGATATCCTCCGCGGCCTGATCCCTGGTGGCTGCACCATACAGCCCCATATAGACCTGCTTCTGCGGGTGGGTACCGCTGTGATAAAGGAATGTACCGGGGCGCTCGACCTTGAACGTATAAGTCCCGGTCGCGGCCGTCGCGGTCTCGAGGCCGAAGGAACGCACACGCTGTGCCGCATCCGTACGTGCTCCCGTGTTCCCGTCATCCCAGGTCGGTCCCAGAGGCGTTGGCATTGGCAGACCGGGGATCACTATGGAAGTCGGCTCCGGCAGATTGTTCTCCAGATTGATGGTCAGGGTACCATTCGTCACAGTGAGCCTTGGGCCCGGTATCTCTATGGTTCCTTGGCAACCGGGTTCAATGTCGTCGGTATCCAGGATATAGCCCCACATGGGCACGATGCTATCATCCGGCATAGTTTTGGTGGTCTTCTCTGCGCACAGGTTGTAGACCTCGGCGGAGGCAGGACCTGCTGCAAATGTCAAAGCACTGCCCAGCAAAGCCAGTTTTAATGTCTTGTTCATATCGTTGAACCTTTTCATGTTTTTGTCCTCCCCTTATTCGATTGGCACAGAGGGAGGCAGCACGACTACCGCGCTCAGGCTGCCGCCGGGAAATATATCAAAGGTGGTCAGTTCTTTCTCGGCATGGGAGTGCCAGACGAAGAAGTAGCCGCCGAAAGGATTGAGACCGCCCTCGCCCGGGGGCAGGTCGCCCACATCCCCGAGGAAGGGGCTGCCGCTCCACCAGCCGCCCAGGGCCATCTCACCCACACCTGGGAGGGTGACCGGCAGGACCTTGCCGTGATCGGCGCAGTATTCATGCTCATAGGTGGAACCAGAGAGTTCATCACCAAAACCGTCATCGTCACCATCTACACAGACATGCCCGTCAGTCGTACCGTAGATATCCCAGTTGAGCCCCTTGCCGGTCCACTGCCAGATGGCGTCAATGGACTGCTTGGGCGCGGAGTTGATGGTATTATCCGAGCGCCCCAGGTCGGCGGTCACTCCGCCGTCCGAAGACAGCACCCCACCGTCCTGGGCGATAAAGGTCAGGTTTTCGCCGTGGTAGTGGAAGGGGTGGCTGTCATGACCGGCGTTGACGTTGCGCACCAGTACCCGGTCACCCGGGTGGGCCATGGACAGGGACTGGTAAGGCTGGTTGGGGTAGAGGGGGTTGAAGTCACCCTGAAACAGGTCGGGGAAGAGCCGGCCGTTGACAAACCAGATACTGGCCCAGCGGTCCGATTGGGTGAAGTGGTTGATGTGACCCCGCTCCACCTGGGCATGGATCTCCGGGTCCACCTCGGTGAGCAGGTAGAGGAACTCCTGGTCGTACTCGGCCCCCTCTGCGTCGTAGGCGATGCGGTTTGTCTCCGCGTCGAAGCCCTCGGGCCGCACGATCAGCACGCCCTGCAGCCCCATCTCCGCCTGCAGCCCCGGGTTCGGGCCGTCCAGGCTGTGGTAGACATAGGTACCGGGTTGTTCGGCGGTGAAGCTGTAGGCTACTGTCTGGCCGATGGGTGCGGCCTGGGTCACCAGGCCTGCTGTTCCGCCGCTTGCAGTGACTTCATGCCCCGTCACCACTATGGACACCGGCTGGGGTATACCGTAGTTGGTCATATTGATGGTCACGCTATCGCCCTGGTCCACGATCAGGGTCGGCGCCGGGTACTGGGGCAGGTACAACCCGTTCTGACTGCCGGTCATGTCCCCGAAACCCCACATATAGAGGCTGGTGCCCTCGGGCAGGGGGATATTGAAGGGATAGGCATACAGAGCAAACCTGGCGGAAGTCGGCCGAGCCATTGGCCTTGTCGATCCCCGCTATGTCATGCACCGCCTGAGCAGCGGACCAGCTCAGCGCGAGCCCCAGGCCCAACGTAAAGGCCCCGAGCAGACGCCCAGGTCGTTTGGATAAATCTTTCATTGTTTTCATCTCCTAATTTTCTCGGCGTCTAGTTCAGGACGATTTCGGTGATCATGCCGCCATCGAGCTCGGTCCAGCTGCTCATCTGATGCAGCTCGGTGGCATGCAGGAAGTAGGTCCCCGGTGCCACACCCGTGGTATCGATAATAATGTCTTTGGTCTCGCCGCCACCGAAGTTGAACGAGGCCACCTCCTGGTAGACGTTCTTGCCGTCGATGCCGCGATTGATGCGCGCGCCGGTACCGACGATCTTCATCTTCAGGCCCTGGGCGGTGATGGTAAAGAAACGGTCGACACTCACGTTGGAGAGCCGCAGCAGTAACTGCTCACCCGCCTTGGCGGTCACCAGAGACCCCATATCCTGGGCAACATCGCCGTTGTTGAGGACCTCGCCGGCATTGCCTGTTACCTTGCCGTCGGCATCGTCCACCGGCGGTCCCATCTCCAGGTCACCGAGGACGGTGTCCGGGTAGCCGCGGCCGTTGATCATCGGGTAGGTGGATTCCAGCGTCGCGAACGGCAGCGGCTGCACGAACAGGCTGGCGTCGTGGAAGTTGACGTCCATGCTCGAGACCTGTATCGACGCCTCCGCGTCGTAAAGGGTGGTGCCGTCGCCGTCATTGTAGACGTACTTGTCGCCGATCAGAGGATTGTCGGCATTACGGTCAGGATTATAGTCCGGATTGCTGTGGATGTGGCTACCGAGCGGGGTGGCATCCGGCAGCCGGTTCTGGGCCGGGCGCACATGCAGGTTGGCCAGCATGCCCATCTCCATGTGCTCGGTGGCCTCCACGTGGCAGTGGTACATGTAGGTGCCCGGCTCGACCACGTTGTAGTAGTAGGTCAGAGTCGCCCCCATATTGATGGAGATGGAGACCTCCGGCACGCCGTCGAACACGGTGGCGGCATTGGGAAAGCCGTGCCAGTGCACCGTATGGGGGTCGAACAGATCGGCGCGGATCACCGTGCCGACATTGCTCAGCGACAGGTAGAACTCGTCGCCCTCGTCCAGCACGATCTGTGACCCGGGCCAGCGGGCGGCGAGGATGCCATCGCCGATAGCGTCTCCCGGCGCGCTGCCGGTCTTGTCGGCAAAGCCGAAGGTGTACAAGGGATTGCCGTCGGACATATTGACGAAACCGTCGCCGGCGGTCAGGTGCATACACCTGGCATTGGGATCATAGTTTTCATCGCCGGGTAAGGCGTCGATGATAGCGTCACCGGCCACCCCCCCGTTGGAACCGTCGTCTCCAGGGCATTGGACATTGACCACCGCGGTTGCGGCCCCTGAGCCTCCCAGCAACGCCAGCAAAACGGCAGCCGGAAGGACGCGTTTTTTATATAATCTGTTCATCGAAATCTCTCTCCTCATTGAAGTAACCGATACCATCCGGCCACCGGATTGATCCGGTGACCCCGTCCCCCGCCTCGGCGGCAGGGGGACGGTGGCGGCAGTCGCTCCTGTTCTGTTAGTATGCGTTGTTATTGCAGTTCATCGGCACCGATGTCGGATACACCATCTGCTGCCGGCCGCGGCTGGTTGTCGATGTCCACGCTCAACCGCCCCGTCGCCGGCGTCGTGCCGCCGGTGTTGATGGCTGCAGAAGGCACCGCGATGTGGTAGTCCAGCAGCGGCCCCTCGTCATTGCCGACGTTCTCATCCGGCTCGATCAGCGACAACGGACCATAGGTCACCTGAATGAAGTTGCCGCCTTCGTCGAAGGCCCCCGCAGTCTGCAGGGTGGTGAACTCCGCGATACTGAGGTTGTCACGACCGCCGTTGAAGTACGGATTGACAAAGCCCGGATCACCCGAGACGTTGTTGGCGGGGTAACCCGTCGTATCGGTCAGCAGCGAGAACAGCGGCCTGAGAGAATTAGCAGTGACCACCAGCCCGTCCAATACTGCCAGGTCGTCGGTGTAGTCGTTCAGCAGCTGGGCCGCCGGGTCACAATCGTTCGGGAAGCAGCTCGCCGGGAACAGGCCGGTCTCGATGAAGTTCAGCGTGGCCGGGTCATCATAGTTCAGCCAGAAGAACGAGCGGTTCTGGTAGATGATATCGTCGCGCAGCACCGGATCGGAGAAGGTCAGCCAGTCCGTTTGAATGTTCGCTGTGACGTCAGTCATGAGTTGTGCCATCTCCGGGCTGTGCAGCCGCGACACGATACCCGCGGGTTGAGGCGTGGTCAGCGTTTTGCCCACTGCATTGGCGGGATCGGTCAGGTCGAACGCCAGCGCCGTAGTGGCCGTGGAGTCGTTGTTGGCCACCGTGTTGTTGCGGATAACCACCCGCAGGGAGTCCTCGACGGAGATACCACCGCCGGCCAGGCCCGCGGAGTTGTTGTTAATCATATTGTTGGAGACCAACACGTAGTACCAGGGATCGATCGCATCCAGGCTGCTGGCGATATCCACGCCGTTGGCCTGATGGATGCGGATACCGCCGCCGTCGCCCGCACCGGCGAGGTTGCCGCGGATGAGGTTGGCGTCGATGGTGACGGTGCCCGAGCCGGGGCTCAGCAAAAGCCCGGAGACAGGCTCTGGCGTCAGGCCAGGCTTGCCGCCGATGAAGATGCCGCCGCCGTCAACCGGGTTGGCCTGGGCGAAAGACTCGTTGAAGTTAATGATGTTATCTTCTATTTGTCCCCCGTGAGACCGACCCAGGTGGCCGATGCCGGCACCGTCGCCCTGGCTGTAGTTGCCGCAGACCCAGTTCTGCTTGACCCGGTACTGATCTGCACCCGTGTGCAGGGAGATACCGGCACCCGCGCCGCCGAAGGTATTGCCGTTCTGGGCGATGTGGTTGTGGTGGATACGGATCCGATCATTCACCGCGTCGGTGTGGTTCAGTCCGCCAATCTCATTGATGAGAGTCGGATGGCCGACCCGGATGCCGCCGCCGTAGAAGCCGGCGTTGGTGGTGAGGCGGTTGTTGCTGATATTGAGGAACTGATTATAGCCGTTGGCCACAATAGCACCGCCCTGGCTGGCGCCGATGATGGTGAAGCCGTCGATACGCGCACCGCGGTTCTCCGGACGGCCGAAGCGGTTAAGCCCGACTCGCTTGCCGGCGACGAAAATACCCGCACCCTCCTCGGTAGCGAAATTCGCCGCACCCAGTGCCGGGAAGCCTATTGCGCCCAGCTCCTGGCCCGGCAGCAGATCGATGTCGCCGTTACTTACCAGCAAGTCGACCTTGGTACGCCAGGCCTGGACCTTCTCGGTCGGCACCTGGCGGGCGTTGAGGGTCACGGCCCCCGCGCCCCAGCCCTGGAGTTTGACCGGCTTGTACATGATGGGCAGCTCGTCGTAAACGCCGGGCGCCACCAGGATCAGGTCGCCGGCGTCAGCGAACTCGATGGCGTCCTGGATGGTGGGGAAGCCGCCGTTACCGACAGCGAGCACATTGTAGAGCTCATCCATACCGTAAGGCGCGCCGTCGCTGTTGGGACGGACTCCATACTCCGTGCCGCCGACATTGACGCCAACCGTCAGGGTCACACCGATAGGAGACTCGACCGGTGCCGGCACACCGCCCTCGCGGGTCACGATGACCTGGTAGTCACCCGGCGCCTGGCCGGGATCCACCTGGGCATCGATACGTGTTCCACTCCAGTTGATGATATTGAGGTCGGCAACTTCGTTGCCATCGGCGTCCTCCAGATGCACCGTGCCCGGGCTACCACCGAAGTTGTAGTTGCGGGTGATAAAGCGCTCCGACTGGGTAACGCCATCCCACTCGGGATTGGGCACCTGTACCGCACCGCCCATGGACAGGATACGGATCTGCTGGGGATTGGCCACAGTGCCGCCGGCAGCGACGAAGGGACCACCGCCGCCGCTGTTGTTGCGCCGTTGCACCCGCTGAATCATGGGTGTCCGATCAGAGCGCTCGCAGTCCACCGGGAAGCCGATGGGATTGGCGAAGGCCGCGATGGAGACCACCGGGGTGTCCAGGTAGGTGATGGTGCCCGGCATGTACTGGAAGGTATAGCAGAACTGACTGAACTGCGGGTTGAAGAACGGATCGACGATAAACTCCGGCGCATCCCCCCCTGGCACAAAAGCCGGATTCGGGATCGGGCCCGCATCGTTCATACAGGAGATGATCATATTCGGCGACATGCCCGAGGGCTGCGGCAGGTTGGCCGTATAGGTGGACGGCAGCAGGGCGTTGAACTTGCCGTACTGGTCCGCATAGATGCGGGTCACCTCGGCACCGTTCCAGTCGTAGAAGCCGACCGGGGTAAAGGGCGGTGCATACTTCTCGCCGAAGGCCGGGGAGTTCGGGTTGAATTCGTTGGCCAGGTCGTTCAGCGCCACGCCGGCGACATTGCCCGCAATGGGCACGTCGGTCATGACCATGAAGTCGACGGCGGCGTTCTGCGCGCCGGACAGCTGCAGCTGCTTGCGGTCGCAGAGGGGACGTGTCTCGCCGGCAAAGGGCGCGGCGGCGTCGGCGGCGTTGATGCCATCGATTAACTGCGCCGAGTCGCCGCTGCCGTCCTTGGTGGTCATGGCCAGGTATGGCGGCACCACATGGTTATCACCCACGCAGACGGCGGGGAAGGCCTCTGGCGCGGGGACGTACTCGTCGCCGAAGTCCACGTTCTTGTGGTGTTCCTGCAGCAGCTTGTAGCCGGGGGGCGTGGCCGCCTCAACGATGTACTGACCGGGGATCATCCAGGCGTCCGGGAGGATCTGGATGCCGGCGTCGGTGCTACCGAGCAGGTTGACCCTGTTCAAATAGAAGGCTTCAAGCTTGTTGACGATATCATAGAACTCAGCGCTTGTACCCTTGCGTCCGGCCACATCCAGGGCGTCCATGTTGTAGTCAGCGAAGGCCCAGCCGCCGTCGAATACGCCGGGGCGGACCTGATTGTAACTGCGCATGCCGTCGAAGCAGCGGTCGTCGTCGATCGGCGGCTCGATGGTGCTGGCAGGGGTGTTGTTGACCCCCTGGCAGCCGGTGGGCTGGCTGTCGTCCCAGCTGTCGGTCCAGGTCACATTAAGGGCATCGCCGTAGTCAAATACGGTGTTGCCGTTGTGGTCGACGTCCTCGTCACCAACATTGCACTCGTTGCCGGGGATGGCGGGGTCATTGACGCAGTTGGGATCGCCCCAGCCCAGGGGGTAGTTGTCCACATCGGCCAGGTCGATGGTTCCGTTCATATTGACGTCGTCAATGACGAGGTCGTCGGGATCGAGGTCGAAGTTGCCGTTCCAGTCGATGTCGCAGTCGCTGTTGGGGAAGTCACCCTGCGGGAAGCAGTCGATATCGCCGTCGGCATAGAGGGCGACCTGCACGCGCGGCACGCCGGGCTCCCAGGTCTCGGCCGCGGCCAGCTCGGGGTCGTCCTCGGCGCGGGTGGTAGCGTAGAGCACCATGCCGGAGATACCGCCATTCTCACCGACGAACTGCGGTAGTACGGGCGGATTCGGCGGGTTGAAGACCGGGTCGGTGAAGTTCACATAGGGCACCATGCCGAACTGCAGCACGTTGGTCTGGCCCAGAAAGCCCTGGAAGGCCTGGGTCAGAACCGGGCCTCTATCAGTTCGGGAAAGGCCGTCCGTCGTGCATGATTCCGCGGTCGGGTCTGAGTCGCAATCCGGCAACGCCGTCACTCCATCAGGCTGGAATTGCGCCTGGGGCGTCAGCTCGCCAAAGCCGGGAAAGAGGTCATTTGTCTTGTCTACAGGACCGCCCGCGTCCACCACGAAGGTGGCGCCGGTGATCTTGTTGCGGGTGAAGCCCACCTCGGCCACCAGCCAGTGGAAGAAGGGGAAGACCTCGTCAAAGGGCGCGAGGCCCTCACCGTCGGTGGCAAAGCCCTGATAGATGGTGCCGTCACGCCAGCGCACCTGAATGGGCCCTAGGTCGGATCCGGCACCGGTCTCGGTATCGTCCCAGAAGCCGTTGTGGTTGGTGTCGGTGAAGATGGCGGTGTTGAGGCGGTGGAACCAGTTGAAGACGCCGACCTCGGTGCCCAGGTCGCAGGAGCCGTTGCCGTTACAGGTCCCCCCCCCTGCGTCCACAGTGATGGGCAGGGTCGCGATCACGGCGTCCAGGTTGGTGTCGAAGATGGTAATGGTGTAGCTGCCCGCAGGCACACCGCCGATGCTGAAGTCGCTGTCAGGACCGCAGGGGGCGGCGAAAACGGTCTCCCCGGAGGGTTGCAGGTTCAGGGCCGTCCAGCATTGGGGCAAGGCCCGGCCGCTGAAGAAGTCGAAGACCGGCGGGCGGGACATATGGATGTCGGTGACGGCGCCGGTGATGGTCGCGCCGCCGCCGGTAACGGTAATTGGGTTGATTTCCTGGGTGAAGCCCATAAAGACGTGGGGGCCCGGGAAGCCGAACTCGACAAAGAAGGGCGGCTCATTGGCCTTGACCCAGGCGTCGATGACCTTGGTGCCTTCGATGGTGGAGGTCTGCGTCCAACCCGCGGGCGCGGTCACGATAATGCCGTATTTGCCCGGGGCCAGATTCTTGATCAGCAGGGTGCCGGTTACGGGATCCGGCTGCAGGGTACCGTCGCCCAGGGTGGCGATGCAGTCCGCGGTGTAGGGGTCGCAGTTGGGCACGTAGCTGGTGCCGAGCGGATCGCCGAAGGCGTTCGAAATCACCGGGCCGCCGTTCTGGCCGTAGCGGCCGGCGGGCTCCTCGAGGATGATACTGAACTGACTCCAGTCAACTTCACTCGCGGCCGGGTCTTCCAGCGGCAGGTCCGGCGCGCCGTTCAGGGGCCAGTTATCCTGGAACAGGAACAGCGCGATCTGCGCGGTGGGGATCGGACTGGTCTGCACCGTCACCGTCACGTTATCGAGGGTCTGGTTCGGGTCCTGTCCATTCGGCAGCACACTGACCGACTGGCCGCCGATGCTGTGGCCCGAGTAGGGCAGCACCGAGACATAGTAACGGCCCGGCGGCACAGACGTGATGTTCACGCTCGAGCCTTCGGTGTTGCCGCTGAGGCCGCTGGCATCGCTCTGCGCCTTCGCCACGGGGGCGTTACTGGCATGGAAGCTCAGCGACAGGATGTCATCCGCATCGGTGGCGGGATTGTTCGGATCCACCGCGAAGGTGGTGTCCTCCTGCAGGATGTAGCGGAAGCCGCTGACCGGGTTGCCGGCTCCATCCTTCACATCCAACACAAATTGCGCTGCCTGGACGCCCGTGAGCGCGAGCAGACTGAGCATTAATATGGCAAATCTGGCGATCAGCGCCATGGATAGTGTTCTGTTTCTATTTCCATATACCGCATTAATAAATTGTTTATTCATCTTTTATTCCCCATCCTTCTATTTATTGCACTCATCTTATTACACTCATCAGTTTTATCAGCAACCCGAGCTAAACAGTTGTTAACTCTCAATATCAATCGCAATTGGTGTTTTATCTGAAAGACCAGTGATTAATTTCAAACTGGTAGTTTTTGGCAGATTACGAAAAAGGATAACTCAGAAAGGGAAAAAAAGGAGGTAGGCATAGACCTTCTTTTAGAGATATAAACACTGTAGATTTACTACAGTGTTTTACCTATATACTGTAGTTTAACTACAGTGTTTTACCTATATGCTGTAAGCCCAGACCGACATAGGCCTGGTATAAGTAACTTCTCAATAAGTTCATGCAGTTTAAGTTCCTTGCTGCTGACAGGGGAGAGGCCTTAAAACATAAATGGTCAATCAGACGCTTACAGGCAGAGGCATTTTTGAACTTATGGTGCCTTCTACGCGAGCCAGAATATCATCCATACAGGAGAGTGATTCTTTGGCGATAAAACAATCGGCACCATTGCGAAAAGCCGCCTGGCGGTATTCCGGGATATCGTAGCTGGACAGGATCACGATCACTATATCATGAAATTTGTTTTTTATAGCTCTGGTTAATTTAATGCCGTTGTCGCCCGGCAGCCGGATATCCATAAAAATGATATCCGGGGTCAAGGTATTAATTTTATGCAGTGCTATTTCACCATTTTCAGCTTCATCAACCTGGATAAAAGGAAAATAGTCACACAGTGCCTCATTCAGGGTCCTGCGATAGGTGATGCTGTTTTCAACCAGAAGAGTATGGAACTTTTTGTTTTCTAATTCTAGGTTCATCTTCTTTAACCAACTGTTGTTTAATGGCATTATGCAGATGTTTAATGGCATTATGCAGATGTTTAATGGCATCATGCCGATTAGAGCATTAAAAATTGGCAAACTCTATTAGGTATTAACCCTATATTGATGTGATAAAAGCTGTATTTTTAATCTACAGTCACTAAATTAAACTATATATACATCCTCTCATGGCAGATCTTTTGAAGATTCTGCATATTATGTAACATCTCAATAAGTCCATGCAAGATCCCCTCCTCCTATCAGGGGGAAGGAACTTAAACTGCACGAACTTAGTGAGAAGTTACCATATTATTGCCTCTCTAATTGTTATTAAACACTGCTCCTTCCCCCTCTGAGGGGGAAGGTCGGGATGGGGGTATCGGCATAGCAGATTTGCTGGAAGATCAGTTTCAAAAAATGACAAACAAACACTTTTAATCTATAGTTTATAAAATATTCTCATACGTAGGTACTTAAGGATAATTGAGTGTTTGTGGAAGAAGTTTTTATAGCCATGGACGGCTATAAAAAGCCTACATGGAAGTATTTACGGCGTCTTCTGGAACAAATACTCGATTATCCGCACCTGAATTTGCTTAAGGTACCTACCTATGAAAATATTCTAGCTATTTTGAGATTATTTTATATCCGCTTAACACGACCAGCAAAGCTAGAGTCTTTATACCAGGCAGAGGAAAACCAAGAGTGAGTCCAATTCGTTTATTTATTGCAGAAGATCATGCCATACTGAGAGAGGGCCTGCGTTCGCTGCTGAGTGCAAACCCGGAGATAGAAATCGTGGGCGAAGCAGATAATGGACAGGATGCGGTTCAGCAAATCTGTAAAATCAAACCGCAGCTGGTGCTCATGGATTTATCCATGCCGCATATCAACGGCACAGAAGCCATCAGTTTGATCAAAAGGCGCGAGCCGGAGATAAAAATTATCGCCCTCACCGTGCATCGCTCTCCTGAATACGTCAGAGCTACGCTGGATGCCAGAGCCGATGGTTATATGCTCAAAGATGACACCCATCAGGAGTTGCTAACCGCTATCAAAAATGTCCTCAAGGGAAATGTTTATCTAAGCCCCGGGATCACGACCAATATAGTCTCCGGTTTCCTTGACCAGGATAATCATGTAGACAAATCACAATCCTGGAACAAGCTCACAGAAAGAGAGCGGCAAGTGATAAAATTAATTGCTGAAGGCAATAAAAACAAAGACATAGCAGAGAAATTATCAGTGAGTGTGAAAACGGTCGAAAAACACCGTTCCAACCTGATGAAAAAACTGGACCTGCATAATGTTTCAGCCCTGACCACTTACGCCATAGAAAACAATCTCACCAGCTAAGCAGGACAGACCTACCATGTAGCTTTAATGATGGTGCCCTTGCCCGGCGATGTATATATTGATAGGCTCCCGCCGGAGAGATTTGCGCGTTCCTTCATACTGCAGAGACCAAAGCCGCTGGCCAGCCTGTCAGCATTGGCCTCAAAGCCGACACCATTATCTTCTATATTGAGGGTAATAGCACTTTGATGGGTTGTTACGCTAAGAGAAATCTTGTCTGCCTGTGCGTATTTACTGATATTATTAAAAGCTTCCTGAATGATCCTGAAAATTGACACCTTCTGAATCTCGGATATTTCATGCTCATTGATATCAAGTTCCTGCTCAAGCTTTAATGCAGGGAAATCGCTCTGAAAGGTTCTGCATAGCCACTGAATAGTGATGAGTAATCCCAGCTCATCGATCATGGATGGGCGCAGCCCCATTGAAATTCGACGAACTTCTTCCACCGCGTCTCTTAGCCGGCTGATAACCCCGAGCAGTTGCTGTTCCTGCTGCTGCGGATCATTTTCTACCGCTTTATTGGCCAGCAAACCCTCAAGATTAAACTTGATGGCGCTGATACTCTGGCCGACGCCGTCATGTAATTCTGCGGCGATGCGCTTTCTTTCCAATTCCTGCGCGGTGAGTAATTTTGAGGAAAGTGACAGCAGCCTCTCTTCAGTCACTTGCAGTTGTTTTTTATCCTGCGAATGCTCATCAATCCTGTTCTGCAGGCGAGTGCTGATATTATTAAGCTCTTTATTCTGGTTTTGTATTTGTGAGTATAATTCCTTGCTGTATTCTTCCAGCAGCTTAAATGACCATTTGCTTTCACTGGTGTCTTCAATGATCAGGGTTGAAAAAGCCGCATTTTCAGCAAAGTCACTGCTGATTTTACCCCGCAGCAGGGTCATCCTGAGTTCACACTGATTAAACCAGTCATAAAATTCAGAGGTTTCTTCAACCTTGGATTGATTGGGTAGCTTCCATAAATTGAGCCAGTTCAATTTCAAGGCACATTTTGGGTCATAACACTCAGGGTGTAACAGATCATGCACATCAATGCCCTTGACACATCTGACACTGCCCAGATTCCATTTCTCCAGCGTTTTATTGACCCTGAAAACCTTACCGTCCTTGTCCAGCAAGCAGATCAAGACATCCAGAGCATCGACGGTGGATTCCCATTGCTGCTTGGCATCAATAATTTTTTGTATTTGAGGATAGGCAACTTGTTGTAAATTTTGTCGCTCAAGTGATGATTCGAGGGTATTAATAAGCATCTTAAGAGTCTTGATATCTGACTGGTTGAAAAAAAGACGCTGTCTGTAACGCCCAATATATAAAACTGTTCTGCTTCCCCCGGGATTAACGTTTTTAAACGGGACCATATAAATGTCCAGCTCCCGGACAAACATTTCAGGGTCACCAGCCAGCAGCTGATGGAGTGTGTCTGGGTCCGTAACCCATGAATCAACTTTCTCTACCACATGTTTGTAGTGCGTACTATTAAATCCGCTGGAAGTTATTAGCGGTGCATGCGGATTTTCTTCATCTAGTCTGAAGATAAGATATTCACCGTTTTCCTGAGTTTCAGTGACGATGTCCAGGAAACGCTGCAATAACATATCTGCATCAGCACACTGACCGGCGCAATTTTCAAAACCTTCCTGTACACCGGTGTAGCCGCAGTTATCATTCAAAATCTGAGTCTTGTTCAATGTTCCCTCCCCCTAATCTTTATCGAAACAAAGCCTGATGCGTTTTATCAACCGCCTATAATAACAAGGATAGTTGATTTCGAATAACAATGTTAACTTTAACAGGGAAAAATCATACGCTGAACTGTTGCACAATGTGTTCCTCCAGCCTTTTTTTACGCACAGAGGAGGTTGGGATGCTATAAATTTTTAAATTGATGCTAATTATTGTGATTATTTACTGGTTTTGCTGCGTTTAAACGGAAAATTCTTCGGCCTTTGTGTTTGTGCTTCCTGGGTGGCTGTTGCTCGCTTCGCACGGCTGCTGATGGCTTTGGATCTGGCTCTGGCTGAAGAACTTCTCAGGGCTGAAGATTTTTTTGCTGGAGGGGCTTTAATAATCGGTTTTTTTCGGACCAGCTGCATGACCATCTGTTTGTTTTCCTGATCACATGAGATACCCTTCTTTTCATCTGCGACACAGGGTTTGCTGCCAAGGATATTCAGATAAAGGGTTCTGTTGATAATTTTATTAATCTCATAGTCATTATATATTTTTATCACCGCAGACGGCTGGTTTTCACGCCAGCTGAATTTATCCCGCTTGCCTTTAATCGTATCAAGGTAGATGACATATTTATCCTCTATTTTTGATATACCGCTAAGACTAAACTCAGCGCCTTTGGACGTCTTCCTGTTTGGCCTGGAAACTTCCTTTTTGACGGGTTCATCTTTTTTAGCCTGACCTCTGTTTTCATCAAAAATATCCACCGTATTGTCTGCATATAAACCTGCACAGTAAATGCTCAGCAGCATAGCGAAGAGTGTTTTTATTAAATGATACATTTTTTTCAGTGATAGAATAAGCATATATTACGTAACGTCTCAATAAGTCCATACAAGAGCCCCTCCCCTTATCAGGGGGAGGGTTAGGGTGGGGGTTAAGTGCTAGATTACACACACTACCCCCATCCTGGCCTTCCCCCTGATAGGGGGAAGGAACTTAAACTGCCCGGACTCATTCAGAAGTTACTATGTTAGCGGATAGCATACTGTATTCTAACAGAAAATTATTCTGTTTCGGTTTTTTTTATTCATCACAATGCGGGCGGAACATTAAGAATGGTTTAAAACTCAAAGGTAAGGTAAATGAAAGCATTATGGGTGTCCATCCAGGGGCAAACGATGCTGCGGTTGCAGCGCCTGCTTTACTAGTGCTATTCCTGCTTCTGCACATTATTGCGTACTGCACTGCTTTTAAGCGCTGCTCCTCCCCCTCTGAGGTGTAAGGTCGGGATGGGGGTTGAATCTTCATGGAGAATACTGAATTTATTATTTTACCCCCCTCCTGGCCTCCCCCCTTAAAAAGGGGAGGAAGATAGCGTACAGATATTATAGGTAACTCGACCCTATTAGAGTGGATAGCGTATTTATTTAGCGCAAGGCAGCCTTTCTGTGATAAAGCCTAATCCGGCCTGCTGAGCTGGGCTGTTTCGAGACTATTGCGGTGATACTTTTCCCAGGCCAGGCTGATTTCCCGCTCAAGCTCATTAGCGGTATTGATCATTGCCTCGGCGAGCATGATTTCTTCAAACAGCATCTGTATATTGGCTGATGACAGAGGTACCGCTTTACCCTGTCTTTTTTGCCGTTGCTGCTGGCGAGTCAATTTGGCATAGGTCGATGCGATGGCATTACAGGCAATACGCAATTGTCCTTTTTGTGCCGTGCTGTGCACTTTATCAATGATCTCCCGGGCATATTTTTCCAGTTCATCCGCCGAGGAAGTCTGTAAGATCCTTTTTTGCAGAGAGCTGATATTGAGACGACTGGATGAACGGGATTTTTTGATATTATAGAGTTTTTTATGCTTATAGCTTTTTTTTCGTTCCAGTTTGCTGGATTTGGAACAGCCCTGGTTGGAAAACTCTATGGTTCCGTCGGGCTGCTCACATTGATAGATCGTTTCAGCCCGGGCAGTATTCGAGAGAGCCGCTATAACGACCACGGGCAGTATCAGATAATATAATTTTTTCATCCGTATCAGGCACTTGTTTGACTATATCACCCCGTGAATATAACAAATTGCAGCATGGAATTTGATTTCCAGCTGGCTGATATGTGATGTAATGCTGATCTGCGGCAGACTTTAGCCTTAAACTGATGACTCCATCACTGTATCCAGTAATTCAATCCAGTGTCTGACAGGCACTGTTGCTTTGGTCTGCAGATGTAGCCGGCAGCCTATATTGGCGGTAACGATTAAAGCGGCCTGGTTAGTATTCGGGGTTGCGGCACTTTGTACACATCCTTCCAGCAGCGCAGGATATCATTAGCTTCCTGACCTTGCTGAGTATCGATGAATTGCTGGCTTATTGTGGTTTGCATGATGCCATAGTATATCGTCTGAGCCCATAAAAATCTGCTTGCAGCTAGTTTTTTCACTGCGGCAAAAACGCTTGACAGTCACCCTTGTTATTAGCCTGGCTGAAGTATAAAAATATTACAGACTTAAATTTTTACATTGTGATTATTGCATTCTGAACTACTATTATATGTAGTCACTTTATTTAGTTCAGTTTAACAGGGAAAATCATACTTATAATCATTACTAAAAATTTGAATATTTACAGCATCTGCTCCTTCCCCCTGGCAGGGGGAAGGAGTAAATGCTGCAGTAATACAAAGTCTGATTTTGCCCTATTCAGTTTCATGATTGGGGGAAATTAAAATTGCAAATACTCCTGGTTGAAGATGATCTGTTATTAGCAGATGGATTGCAACAGGCCTTTACGTTGGAAGGGATCATAGTCAATCATGTCAATAAAGGTCAGGATGCGATTAATGTTATAAGGGATTTCCCGCCGGATATCGTCATTCTGGATCTTGGGCTGCCCGATATCGATGGTTTAAAGGTATTGGCACATTTACGCAGTGAAAAAATCACCCTCCCAATACTCATACTGACGGCCAGAAGCTCTTTGCAGGATAAAGTGTCAGGGCTAGATGTGGGCGCAGATGATTATCTCGCCAAACCGTTTGAGATGCCTGAGTTACTGGCACGGATCAGGGTTCTGGAACGCCGCATTAGTACTTCAAACTCCTCCAATACGATTACTATAGGCCCGGTTTCTCTTGATAGCATAAATATGCAGGTCAAAATTAATGAACAGGATATTCTTTTATCCAAAAGTGAGTACATGCTGCTGAAGGCACTGATGCAAAACGCGGGCAGAATTGAGACACGTGACAATCTGCAGTCAAAATTGCATAGCTGGAATCATGAGGTGAGCAGTAATGCCATAGAAGTTCATATTCATCATCTGCGCAAAAAGATTGGTCCTGAATTTATCAAAACAGTGCATGGAGTAGGTTATACGGTTAATAAAGCATGAAATCAATCAGATTTTTTCTGATCATTGTGATTCTGTCCACCATCACTTTGATGGCTTTCCTGTCAGCCATAAATGGTTATCGTGACAGTATGAATATGATAGAGCAATTATTTGATTCAGAACTGGTTATTAAAGCTGAAATCCTTGCCGCGATGTATTCTGATGAGCATTCAGAGCCTCGCCAAACAGCACAGAATGATATAACCTTCGATATGTATTCATTCCAGATTTGGCAGGATCGCCGTCTGCTATCACGATCCTTAAACACCCCCATGACTCCTGTTACTGAATTTAAACCAGGATTTCAGAATAGAAACTTTTCAAATCATCGCTGGCGTATTTACAGCGTTTATCATCCAGCTGCCGATGCCTGGATTTTTAGCGCTGAACGGATTGATAATCGACATTCACTGGCTGAGAATATCATTCTTGAAGCGCTAGTGCCGGTCGTCATCATGATACCAGTACTTGGAATTCTTATCTGGTACATTGTCAACTATGGATTATCGCCATTGACAAAACTGGCAACTGAGCTAAATACTAAACGCGCTAATGATCTCAGCCCGTTAACACTTGAAAAACAACCGCTTGAACTGGTTCAGGTGGTTAATTCAACCAATGATTTACTGATTCGACTCAAGGCATCATTTATCCGCGAAAAACGCTTTGCTGCGGATGCGGCGCACGAACTTCAAACCCCCATCAGTGCCCTGAAAATTCATCTTTACAATCTGTCTAAAACCTTTCCAGCCGACGTACACAGTTTTGAACAACTTAAATCAGCAGTGGATAGAATGGGCCAGCTGATAGAACAGATACTGAACCTGAATCGTACAGCTCCAGGGCATTATCTGGGCCAATTTACCCGTGTGGATATCTATGATCTGGCCCAGGAAGTTATATCCAGGGAACATCACTTTTTTGAGCAAAAAAAAATTCAACTAACATTTAAAGGTAACCATTGTCAGCTGGAATGCGAACCTCTAGCACTGGATATCCTGCTGCAAAATTTGCTCTCTAATGCCTGTAAATACACCCCGGAAGGTGGTCTTGTTTTCGTATCCATAAACTGCAATAGCCGATTTGTTCAATTACAGGTAGAGGACTCCGGTCCGGGCGTAACGGCAAAATTGCACGAACGATTATTTGATCGTTTTTATCGCCTTGATGGTGATTGTCATAAATCTGGCACTACAGGTTGTGGACTGGGACTGGCCATTGTAAAACAGATTGTTGAGCTTCATCACGCCTCGATTAAGCTCGGCCAGTCCTCTCTTGCTGGCGGCCTGCGGGTTAATATTGTCTTTCCCAGAGAAAAAAAATGAAGAAGCAATCACACCGTTTTGTGCTGTTAACGATTATTTTAACGGGATTATTTTTTTATCAAACCGGCGTCCACGCGGACACACTGAATATTCATATTGAGATCAGCAATCATCTTTTCATCCCCTCAATCATCACCATTGCGGAAAATACCAAAGTAAAATTAATTATACATAACAAAGATCCATCAGATGAAGAATTTGAAAGTTATGAACTTAACCGGGAAAAGATAATCCCCGGAGGGCATGAATGCTTCATTTTTATCGGCCCTTTAGCCGCAGGGGAATATACTTTTTTTGGCGAGTTTAATCCAGAAACGGCTCAGGGTAGGGTCATTGTTAAATAGTGCCCAGCCATTGATGGCGGGTGCTCTTGCGGCACAAGGATGCGCCGCCATTTTCAAGAGTAACTCTCAATAAATCCGTGCCGTTTAAGTTCATTCACCCTATCAGGGGGAATGCCAGGATGGGGGTAGTGTGTATCATCAAGCACTTAACCCCCACCCTAACCCTCCCCCTGATAGGGGGAGGGGATCTTGCACGGATTTATTGAAAATGTGAGACAAAGAAAAATCACACTTTTTCTTTTGCTGCATCATATAGCCGGGATGGCTATTTATGGATGGAAACTGAATAGGTATATATTATGTTGTTAAACTCTGTCGTCATCATCATGAGGGAATTCCTTGAAGCCGCTTTGTTTTTTAGTATTCTGCCTGCCCTGACCAGACAGTTCGGATTCAATCTGCAGTGGGTCCTCTGGTCAATGGTAACGGGAATACTGGGCGCTTATATTTATGCCATGAATATCGATATTATTTCAGACTGGTTTGACGGCTTTGGCCAGGAAGTCATCAATGGCATAATACCATTAGGTATCTATTTTCTCTTAGTAATTTTTCTACTTTTTCTGCTGCGCTTTATGCATGGAAAACCCCTAGCCAGACCTGTTATTGTATTTTTGATGACTGCTATCAGTACCTTGACTATTATCCATGAAGGGGCAGAAATTTTTCTCTATTTTATCAGCGTAACGCGTAGTGATTTTTACATTGGAGCTGTTATAGGCATGATCATCGGTGCCAGCATTGGCATCAGCATCGCTCTGTTAATCTATTATTTTCTCACTAATTTCAATCCCGCATGGTCCACACACATCAGTCTTTTTTTACTCGTGCTCGTGGCGGCAGGTATGGTTTCCCAGGCCTCCATATCATTGATTCAGGCAGACTGGTTAGCCGCACAATTACCCGTTGTGGATATGTCTGACTGGATTTCAGAACAATCATTCACTGGCCAGCTGCTGTATGCATTCTTTGCTTATGAAGCAACACCCACCGCTACACAGCTGAGCTGGTATTTAGCTGCCCTGTTGTTGCCGATTATTTTGCTCACAATACTACAGATCAAATACGTCAAAGAAAAAAAGCTACCGGCAGATGGAACAGAAAAATATTGATGCTTTTATCAAAAACGAGTTAACCTGAGGTTTGAAATTTATGTGCGGACGTTTCGTATTAGCAAGCAGCCTGGAAACGATTAGATCCATGACCGGTTGTCAGACAGAACAGACCTCGCTGAAGCTGGAACCCAGCTGGAATATTGCACCTTCTGACAGTGTCCTGGCGATGTATAAAAAATCAACACTGAAAGTATGTCGTTTAATGCGCTGGGGTTTTATCCCTCACTGGGCAAAAGACAGTAACATAAAACCCATCAATGCACGGGGAGAAACTATTCACCAGAAACCTTTCTTTCGTGCTGCTTTTAAACACCAGCGCTGCCTGGTTTTCGCCGATGGATTCTATGAATGGAAACAAACGGAGCATGGCAAACAGCCCTATTATATACGCCTTGCCCATCAACAACCCTTTGCCATGGCTGGGATCTGGGACAGCTATAACGAACAGAAGTCAATGGCGCTGATCACTACCGAGGCTAATTCATTAATGCAGCCCATCCATGCACGCATGCCCGTTATAATTCCGTCACGACACTGGAACCTATGGCTGCAAGACGATACCCCCCTGCCACAGCTGACTGCCTTATTGACTCCGCTGCCAGCCGCGGACATGCAGAGTTACCCGGTCAGTCAGACCGTTAATAGTCCGCGTCATAACAACAGGGATTTGATCAACAGCATCGAGGTAAATCCTGTATGAATATCATTGAAATTAAAACCACCCGGCGTGAAGAGTTAATTGATATCACCGGGCAGGTTCAGGACATCATCAGCAATCTGGTTAAAGAAAAGGATATTCAGCATGGACTGGTCAATATTTATGCCCAGGGGGCTACTGCCGCCATAATGATTCAGGAAAACTGGGACGACAGCGTACAAACCGATGTGGTCCATTTTTTACAGAAAATCATCCCTCAAGGGGTCTGGCTGCACGATCAGCAAGATGGCAATGGTGATGCGCATTTAAAATCCGGGCTGGTAGGTCCCTCTGAAACTATCCCCTTGATCAATGGTAAACTGGGACTGTCAACCTGGCAGAATATTTTCTTTTGTGAGTTCGATGGCCCACGCAGCAGTCGCAAGATCCTTTGTACCTGTATCTCGGAACCGACAACGATTGATTGAATACGGTATATAACATGAAAAATATATGGTTTATCAGACATGGTCAGAGTGAATCAAATGCGGGTTTAGAAACCATCCACCCGGCGAGCACTAAACTCACCGATTCCGGTGTATTACAGGCAAAATATATTGCCGATTATTTACAGGTAAAACCTGGCTTGATCATTCATTCACCTTATCATAGAGCGCTGCAGACGGCACAGCCGACAATGGACAAGTTTCCGGATGTTCCGGTTGAGCAATGGCCGCTGCAGGAGTTTACCTATCTGTCCCCACAAAAATACTCTCATACAACCCGATTTGATCGACAGCAGCACGTGGCCAGATACTGGCAGACCTGCCAGCCAGAGCTGAAAGATGGGGAGAATGCAGAGTCTTTTTATGAGTTTATTCAGCGGGTAGAAAACTGTCATCAAAGATTACAGGGAATCAGGGAGCAGGTGTTTATCTTTACCCATGGGCATGTGATGCGCTTAATCATCTGGATGATACTGCTGGCTAATAGCGATACCGATTATTTTTCGATGCAGAAATATAGAGCATTGCGATCAGCCCTGCGTATCCCCAACGGCGCCATTCTAAAAACGCGTCTCACTGCTCAGAATGCAGCTATGAGCTCATTAATCAACGATTATATACCTGCTCCTCTGGCAACGAGGCAGGATTAACAGTAGATGAAAGTCTAACCCGGAAGCTCGGTCTTAAGTTACTCTACCCTTACCCCCAATCCCAACCATCCCCCTCAGAGGAGGATAGAGCTGAGCTTAAAAGAAATTAAGTTCATAATAATGTGAAGAACGATCTGTGATAATTAATTAGTCAGTAAAAAGTTTTTATGCTAAGTTTAGTTTGTCCTTTTGTAACTAAATAAGTATTCCTAAAAGGTGTCCATTTAGCACAAGAGCCTGTCATGCATCATTTCGTGATTTGATGCTAATATGAGCGAAATGAGGTATTGCAGGGTCTTGTGCGAGGCTTCAATAGTTATGCACACTGTTTCCGAACAACTATTTAGTTAGCGTATCTGAAATAGTGCGCTGAATAGTTACATACCTTTTCAAAATACCAGCGATCCCATGAAAAAAGAAAATACCCGTACTTCTCTCTCCATTGACTGTCTTAAACAGGCGTTTGATGACAACCTGTTTTATTTGCAGGGCCGCTCTTATGATGCTGCGACCCTGAATGATCAATACATGGCTGCTTCCTATACGGTGCGTGAACGTATGCTGGAACGCTGGATCAAAACGGCCCAGACCTATAAGCAGCAGAACAGCCGTACGGTCAGTTACCTGTCTGCTGAATTTCTGCTGGGACCGCATTTAGGCAACAATCTGATCAATTTAGGGATCATGGATAAGGCGAAAAAATCCGCCATTGAGATGGGGCTGAATCTGAATGAAATTTTTGAACAGGAAGCAGAACCCGGCCTCGGCAATGGCGGTCTAGGACGCCTGGCCGCCTGTTATATGGACTCCTTGGCCACTCAGGAAATTCCGGCTATTGGTTACGGGATCCGTTATGAATTCGGTATTTTTGAACAGCAAATTGAAGATGGCTGGCAGGTTGAGATCACAGATAACTGGCTTAGAAACGGTAATCCCTGGGAAATGCCCCGGCCGACTATTAATTTCAAGGTGATGTTTGGCGGCAAAACAGAACATTACGAGGATATTGACGGGCGCAAGATCATGAAATGGATCCCTGATCTGGTCGTCAACGGTGTCGCCTATGATACGCCTATTCTGGGATATGGGGTAAACAATACCAACCTGTTACGGTTATGGAAATCGCAAGCCTGCAAGACCTTTGATTTTAATGCCTTTAATCAAGGGGATTACTACCGGGCCGTGCATGCGCAGGTGGTTGCGGAGAACATTTCCAAGGTGCTTTACCCGAATGATGAAATGGAAGTCGGTAAGGAATTACGTTTAAAACAACAATACTTTTTTGTTTCCTGTTCATTGCAGGATATGATCCGTCTGCATCTGAAAGCCAACACGCTGGACAGCTTCCATGAAAAATTTGTGATCCAGCTAAACGACACCCACCCCTCCATTGCTGTGGCTGAACTGATGCGCCTGCTGATGGATGAGCATCAAATGCACTGGGACCAGGCCTGGGATATTTCGCAGCGCAGCTTTGCTTATACTAACCATACTTTATTACCCGAAGCGCTGGAAGTGTGGTCACTCAAACTGTTTGCCAGGCTGCTGCCGCGGCATCTGGAAATTATTTATGAAATCAATAGCCGCTTTCTGGATCAGCTGCGTATGCATTTTCTGGATGATGAAGCACGCATCAATCGAATGTCAATTATTGGTGAATCACCCCGCACGGTGCGTATGTCCCATCTGGCCTGTGTGGGCAGTTTTGCGATTAACGGTGTGGCCGCGCTGCATACAGCATTGCTTAAATCCACGGTACTGCGTGATTTTTATGAATTATGGCCGGAAAAATTCAGCAATAAAACCAATGGTGTGACACCCAGACGATTTATTGTGCAGAGTAATCCTGATTTGGCACATTTAATCAGCAACACACTCGGAAATGACAAATGGATACGCGATCTGAGTCTGCTCAAAGGTCTGCAAGCCTTTGCCGATGACAGAAATTTTCATCACCAATGGCTCCAGGTTAAGCTAATGGCTAAAAACAAACTGGCTCATTGCATCAAACACCATACCGGTTTAACGATTGATCCTCATTCCCTGTTTGATATACAGATCAAACGCATTCATGAATATAAACGACAACATTTGAATATTTTACATATTCTGACCCTGTACAACCGTATCAAGCACAATCTGGAGATGGACATGGTGCCGCGCACCTTTATATTCTCTGGTAAAGCAGCGCCCAGTTACACGACAGCAAAACTAATTATTAAACTCATTAATTCTGTCGCGGAGGTGATTAATCACGACCCGGATGTCAGGGATCGCCTGAAGGTAGTTTTTTTACCTGACTTCAATGTTAAACGCGCTCAGTTTATCTATCCCGCTGCCGATTTATCTGAACAGATTTCAACCGCTGGTAAGGAGGCATCCGGTACCGGCAATATGAAGTTTTCTATGAATGGGGCTTTGACCATCGGTACTCTGGATGGGGCGAATGTCGAAATTCGAGAACAGGTAGGTAAAGAAAATTTCTTTCTCTTTGGCCTCACCGCGGATCAGGTTGAAGAATTATGCCAGCAAGATTATTCACCGCGTCTGCTGTACGAGAGTGATGACGAACTCAAAGGGGCACTAGATCTCATCAACAGCGGGCTTTTTTCCCATGGCGATCACCAGTTATTTGCACCGCTGACAGAGAATTTGTTAAATCATGATCCCTATTTACTGCTGGCAGACTACAGATCCTATGTTAACTGTCAAAGTGAAGTTGAACTTGCTTTCAGCGATGCGGAACACTGGGCAAAGATGTCTATACTGAATGTCGCCAGAATGGGGAAATTTTCTTCAGACCGTGCGATCCGCGAATATTGTGAAGACATCTGGAAGGTCAAAGCGGTTTCTGTGTCTCTGGATTAAGCAGCGCAAGGGAGCTGTTCGGTGCAGACTTTCTCGCTCCGAAAGGCTCCCTCCCCTTAGGCTATTGCTGTCTTTCCCGTCTGTTAAATGCTAGCAAAGGTCTCACAGTCCTGCAGGTTGCCGCTGAGCATGCCTTTTTTATACCAGCTTACCCGCTGCTCTGAAGTTCCATGAGTGAATGAATCAGGATTGACATATCCCCGGCTTTGTTTTTGCAGGCGATCATCCCCTATTGCACTGGCAGCATTCAATGCTTCTGCAATGTCACCTTTTTCCAGTATATGTTTTGATTTTTCGGTATGATTGGCCCATAAACCGGCAAAGCAGTCGGCCTGTAATTCAAGCCGTACCGATAATGCATTACCCGCTTTTTTGCCGACTCTCGCTTTGGCTCTTTGCACCTGATCAGAAATACCCAGTAAATTCTGCACATGGTGCCCTACTTCATGGGCGACCACATAAGCCTGGGCAAAATCACCGGGGGCATTATACTGTCTCTTCATATCATCAAAAAAACTTAAATCAATGTACACTTTTTGATCAGCAGGACAATAAAAAGGCCCCATTGCTGCCTCAGCCATGCCGCAGGCAGAAGTGATTGAACCTGAAAATAACACCAGTATGGGTTCTTTGTACTGTTTGCCATTTTGAGTAAAAATATTATTCCAGACGTCTTCTGTATCGGCCAGCACCACGGCGACAAATTCAGCGGCCTGCTGTTCCTCAGGTGTGGGCTGATACTCACCGGTTTTCTGGTTGATGCCCGTGACCCTGACCGTTGTATCCACAACCGTTAACAGGGTCATGGGGTTAAATCCGAACAACATGCTGATGATGAGCACTATAACGGCCCCAAACCCGCCAATACCGGCTTTTCTGGCAACCCCGCCGCGACGATCTTCAACATTGGAACTTTGTCTTCTATTTGACCACTTCATAGCTACTCCTGGCTGGCGAATCGTAACATCTCAATAAGTCCGTGCAAGATCCCCTCCCCCTGACAGGGGGAAGGAACTTAGACTGCATAGACTTATTGTGAAGCTACAGCGAATCGATATCACTCATTGGAAATACGTCTATATTAATTGTAACTACTCAGCGTATCTATAAGATCGTGCTTGATATCAAGCACTTAGTGCAATATTTCGTAACTTCTCAATAAGTCCATGCAAGATCCCCTCCCCATATCAGGGGGAGGGTTAGGGTGGGGGTTAAGTGTTTGATTATAGACACAACCCCCATCCTGGCCTTCCCCCTGTCAGGGGGAAGGAACTTAAACTGCACGGACTTATTGAGATGTTACAATATTTCAAATACGCTGAGTAGTTACTATTAATTTAGTATTAATGTCTGTGCCGTTAAATTTCAATAGCAGCCATCAATTACAGTAATTCATTGAAATGCGATGTATTGTTCGCCCAGGCTGCGGCTTCTACAAAAATCAGACCAAACCTGCACACATAACAAACATTAACGCTAAACAGCTGTGTAACCGCATTAAGCAGTTTGCTCCCAACTTCTGGTCTTCGAAACCGAGAAAACTACTTTCAATTTTAATATCGTTTGCAAGACCTGCTTTGCTGCATGACACACCTGGGCATAAAACGACTTTAACACCCTTTATGTTTAATCAACAGGGTTCAACCTATGAGTCCGGTAAAAATAAAGAAAATAAACACGATAAAAATAATAAAGTGGATAGCCCCTTCCAGGACATTAGACTGACCATCTGAAAAATGTACTATAGAAGCCAGAAAAGTCAGCCCCAATAATACCATCTGCACCGGGCTAAGGATAAAATTAATTTCATGATGGGTCAGCAGCGCGAGGATAATCATCGCCGGAATGGTTAACAGCACGGTTGACAGTGAGGCGCCCAGGGCAATATTTATCACCGTCTGCATTCTATTGGCTGCGGCACTTTTTATTGCCGTCAGCAGCTCCGGACTGGCTGAAATGACCGCAACGGCTAAAGCTCCCAGGGCCAGAGGCAGACCGCTGCTACGCAAGCCTTCATGCATAAATAATGACATTAATTCAGATAGAAAACCAATCAACGCTATGGAGGCGATCAGCAAACCGGCATGGTAATAGCCATTGATTTCACCATGGGTTGAGAGTTCTTCCTTTAGCTGATTTTTATAATCATACTGAAAAAAATAGCTATGCTCTTTGATCTGTATACGGGTAAAGATAATGAACATGATAATAAACATCACGGTTAAGAAAATCAGATAAGTGACCTGCAGTTCATCGGGAACAAACATCGGCAAGACCATGGCAATACCCATTGCCACAATGATCATTGAAGTATAGGAATTGGTGGAGTCAAAATTATAATTCTGTTCTCCATGTTTGATGCCGCCTATGATCGCCGCAATTCCCAGCAAACCGTTAATGTCCAGCAGGACTGCTGCAACTATCGTATCCCGCGCCAGGTTGATATTCACGGAGTGGGTCATCATGATACCGATCATCAATACTTCGACTATCACTGCGGACAGGGTCAGGATCATGGTTCCATAGGGTTCACCATATTTTTCAGCCAGTAATTCAGCATGATGTGCAACATTAACGGCCGAATACATGATCACCGCTAAAATGAAAAACAGGGCCAAATTATTCCATAACGGAACATGCAGGATTTGATGCTCAAGCGGCATTAGCACCAGCAGCGTTATAAAAGAAACAAAAACCGCTTTTTCATTGTTTAACAAGTTAAGCATTGATTTCTATCCAGATGACCTGTCTGTTCGAGGGTTATTTTTAGCGGCGTTCTGAAGGAGTTTCAGAGTATCAGAATCAGACTGCCGGCCACCATCAACAATACATTAGCAAAGGCATAAGTACCGGTATAACCCAGCGCCGGCAAAGGACTTTTAGCCGCTCCGGTGACTACGGCCAGAGACGCCCCGCTGGTCATGGCGCCTGTAATAGCACCAAACAGGATAACCGGTTCAATGTTCAAAACTTTGCGCCCAAACCAGTAACCAACCAGGATAGGCACACAGGTGACAAAAATTCCGGCCAGAATAAGCATGGGACCAGCACTTTGCAGCGTTTCAATAATATCACCGCCGGCACGCAGACCGACACCCGTCATAAATAGCAGCAGTCCTAATTCCATCAGTACCCATTGTGCTGCATCAGGCAGACGTCCAAAAGTCGGCCGCCTGCTGCGGCGATGTCCGATGATCAGCCCGGCCGCCAGCAGTCCTCCTGCAGAACCCAGGCCGATGGATACACCGGCAACTTCGAACGACAGCATGCCAACCAATACGCCTGCCACGATACCAAAGGCAAAAGTCACCATATCGGTTTCTGAAATGTCACGCTCAATCTGCCCCAGCGTTTCACCCAGTTTGTCTATCTGATCACCCGGTCCTACTACCGTAAGAATATCTCCCTGTTGCAGTTTTGTATCTTCATTATAAGGAATTTTTACTCCCAGCTGACGGATATGCAGTAAGAGTAACCCAAAACGACGCGGGATATTGATCTCACCCAGAGGCTGACCGATCACCGACTTGTTAAGTACAATGATCTGAGCGGTCTCGGTTACCTGGCTGATATTCCATTCCGGAGTGATTTCCTCCCCGAATTCATTGGCGACATCCACAAAAAAATTGCGCGGACCTGTCATTTCAAGCCGATCCCCTATGTGCAGATGCTCATCTTTTGCAGGCTGCACTCGCTGCCCGTCACGAATGAGCCTGACAACCGAGACACGATCCCAGTATTGTTCTTCCAGTTCTGCAATAGTGGGACGGGTAAATGCTTCGTTAGTAACCCGGTAACAGCGGGAGGTGGGATTGATGGGGATTTTTTCCTTTGAATAGGTTTTCTCGGTTAACCGCCTGGCTTCTTCCACCAGATCTATACCCAGCCATTGCGGCAGCAGTTTTATGAGAGAAATCAGTCCGACCAGACCAAAGATATAGGTAATGGCATAGCCAGTGGCAATATTGCCTATGACATCATCTTTCGTCAGTCCCGGCGGTATTTTCATCATGCCTTGTCTGACAGCATCCTGTGCCGCCGCCAGTGTCGGCGAGCTGGTCAGCCCGCCTGACAGCACACCGGCAGAAGTTCCCGGTGAAAGGGTCAGCATGGACGTCCCGGCCACAGCAACAAAAAAACCGCTACAGGCGACAACAACAGCGAGCAGAAAATATTTCAGTCCGTCTTGCTTAACGACATCAAAAAAACGCGGCCCGGCCTGGTAGCCCACCGAAAAGATAAACATGGCAAAACCCACTTCCTGGGCCCCCGGAGTAATACGAAAACCAAAATGCCCCAAAAACAGGCTGGCAAATAGTACCCCTGCAACCGGCCCAAAAGCGAAACTGCCAAAGCGGATTTTACCCAGTAGATAGCCAATACCAATGATTAGAAACAACATCAAGGATGAGTGGCTGTGGAGGATAGAAAAAAAATTATTTCCCAGGCTGTAAAGTAGCTCTTGCATCAAAGTGTCTCAATAGATTTTAAACAATAAGGGAAAATAAAATCGGTCCTGATTTTAAACACTTTTAATTTGCGGCCGTTATAAAAAGACGGCCTACAAATTTTTTGATGCCAGATACATTCTCAATCATCTTATTCAAGCAGCAACAAAGCATTTTTTAGTTTGATGCCTTATTACAGGTGATTACCAGCAACTGCTAAAATTTTAATAATTCATCGTCCGGGGTAATTGCTTGGCCTGGCCTATCCAGCCCTGGACCTGACTCAGCGCCGGAACTTTGCGCACCAGTTTTTTCTCTTCATTGACTTCAACCAGCCTGGCATGCAGATTATCCGCTACCCGTTGCGCCAGCGCAGGTACTGTATCCACACCGGCAAATTCAAGCAGGTCTGCATACTGAGTGCTGATCCCTTTGATCCTGGAAAGATCAGCGCGATTGGCCCATTTAAGAATAAGTTTATCACTGATGCCTGTTTTTGCAGCCAGTTCACTGCGACCTTTTCTTTCGCCGCAGACTTCCAGCAAATTCTCGATAGAGGTAACCCCGGCGTCTTGCAGTTTAGCCGTATAGGCTTCACCAATACCTTCTATTACGGATAGTTTTGTCATTTATTACTCCTTATAGGGTAAAAAAATCAGATTGGAAGTTGAGTCAGGCATAGCGTACTCCGATATCCTGTCATTGTTATCACTTAAAATTTATAACCGCCAATCAATCTGATAGCAAATGTGTTGGGCTCGTTATCCAGATCAACATGTTCATAGGTGGCTTTGAAGTAACCGCCTTTTAAGAACGTATAAGACAATTGGACGCCCAGCAGATCCATTTTATCCTGCGGTTCACCATTGGAAGCAAAGGAATAATCCGAGTCAAGATTAAAATGCGTATAACGTAAACTCATACTCAGGTTATCCACACCCAGCTTTGAAAAATCATAGCTGCCCTGAACTTTATACGAGGCCGCATTGCGCAAGGATCCGGCTTCAAAGAAGTGGAAGATCATGCCATTAGCAAAGTAAGGATAACCACCCCAGGCACCCAGAGTCGCGCCCTGCCCCTCACCATCAGAATATTTGGTCGCACCGGTTGCAAATCCCCAGCCATTATTAAAGGAGCCGTCAAATCGGCCTGAATACATATAGTAATCAATATTCGTGGTGTCATTGTCGGCGAGCTTGCCGTCTTCCTTGAACTTGATATATTGCGCGCCCAGATCATAGGAAAAATCATTGGCGCTGGTACGGGTAAAATCGTACTGTGCAAACAGAATATTGTACAGATCTTCTGCATAATACCCCCACACCTGGGCATTATGCGTACCATTGTCATATTGCGCAGCCAGATAACCCACGCCCGTGTCATCGGCTCTTTCTTTATCCGCTGAGGCCACAAAACTGGCATCTGACATACTCTGAAACTCGGTTCCATTGGCGCCGCTGTCCCAGACACCGGCCATTTTATGGAAATAACCGCCGGTCAGCATGACGTTTTCAAAAGAGCGGTTGGTATAGGTGGCCACTTCAAAACTGTTAGCCAGCATATAATAATCATCCGCCTCAATCATCGGCGTGACAATTTCATTACGTCCCACTAAAGCAAAATGCGCCTTGTTTTCACTTTCATAGGCCACATAGGCTTCCTGCAAAATAGCAAACGACTCCAGCTCGACCGGATCGAAAACATAATTTCGGGTTTCCTTATCGGGATCATTGATACCAAAGTCGGTGGCTCCGGCTCCGGTTAGTTTGGCATAAAACCCCTTCCATCTCGGCGTCTGGATAGAGATTTTAGGCACGATATACCAGCCCTGAGAGTTCTTGTGGCCTTTATTAATATCTGGATCACCGTCAGGATTGTCATAGTCATACATGACCCAGCCGGTACGGATATCTCCGGATAAAATCCAGCCATTACCGAACACAATCTGCTGCGGATCAGCATAGTCGGTCTCCTCCCGCGCTGCATATTCTGCCTCATTCACTGCTGTACTCTCTGTAACAGGTGTCTCATCCACCGCGTAAGCGCAGTTCAAAGCTGACAGCCCGAAGAATATCAGGCCGGCCTGGTATGGTTTCATCCCTTTCATTTTAATTTACTCTTATGTTGGTATTATTTTAATGCTCAGGCAGAACCGGTGTTATAAACGGCAACCGCCTGAAAAAGCACCGCAAATCAATCACCGGATGCAGTCAATTTGTCATTCAAGCATTATTTTTTTGCATGCCCTGGCGCATATGGATTCACACCCAGTTGATTAATAATAGAGGCCGCCGCCAGCTGACCTCGGACGCTATTACCGTATTTATCCAGCGGTGGAGAGAAGACACCGATCCCCATTTTGCCCGGCACGACGGCGAGGATGCCGCCACCGACACCGCTCTTGGCCGGCGTACCTGTCTCATAGAGCCATTCGCCGGCATTGTCATACAACCCTGCAGTTGCCATGACCGACAGGATATGCGGGGTATTGGCTGCATCGATGATTTTTTTTGCGTCACGGGGTTAACACCGTTGTTAGCCAGCACGGAACCCATAACAGCGAGATCATGAGAAGTGACGTTGACAGAACATTGCTTGGTATAAACCGTAGTCGCTTCCAGCGGATCGGAATACATAAAGCCGCTGGCGTCCAGGATCTTGGAAATAGCCTGATTGCGCAGGTTATCATTCACTTCAGAATCGTACACGACTTCGTTGAAATCGAGTTTGTGTCCTGCAAAAGCATCCATATTGGATTTAATGATATTCCAGCGCTGCTCCGAGTCCTTCGCCTTTACCAGACTGGTCGATGCAATGGCTCCGGCATTGACAAAAGGATTTACGGTCTTGACCTCATTCAGTTCAATGGCATGAATGGAGTTAAACGGCAGTCCGGTTGCATTCACACCGATTTTTTCTTTAACCACTTCCGGGCCATTTTCCTGCATAATTTTTGCGTAAGTAAAAACTTTGGAGATGGACTGAATGGAGAATTTAGAGCCTGTATCACCAATATCAAAGGTCCTGCCGTCAGCCATTACCACTGAAATACCAAAGAGTTTGGAATCCACATCAGCCAGTGCCTTGATATAATCAGCATTTTTACCGCTCTGATCGTTTTTATACTTGTTATAGGCATTCTTGATGGCCGTTTTGATTTGTTCATCCGAGAGTTGTTCGAGCGCATTAACAGTTGCTGCATTTTGTGCGGGTGCAACAGCCGCTGGTGCAACAGCCGCAGGTTCCGCAGCCGCGGTAGACTCCATTTCCTGCTGGGTGGCACAACCGCTAAGAACAAATAACAACAGCAAAAGTGTAACCGCCGAAAACGGCACTCGGCTTGACATGCTGGCTTGCTTGGTAAGAGAAACTTGCATTTCGAACTCCTGGTTAAATTTTTAATAATGTAACTATTCAGCGTATTTTAGATTTATACGTAAGTTCTTGATATCAGGTGTTTGCGTAAGGCAGATAATTGCTCCTGTATAATCTGCATTCCCTACATGACCGCCATGGATGGTGGAAATGCATGCGAGAGGCAGGAGCCGAAGTCGTCCCTGTAGGTCAAGTGTATGTGGCATGGATGCCACATTCAAGCCTACATGGACGTATTTACGGCGTCTTCTGGGCAGGTAATTGCTCCATGCATAACCTGCATTTCCCACATCCATGTGGGTCAGCAAATTCCTGGTGTCAAGGACGTTTTCAAAATTACGCTGAATAGTTACTTAATAATTTACTTTATATAGCTGACGCTGGCTAATAGATTAAAGTATCCGGAAATATTTCAACCTGATATTTGACAGTATAGTAGGGCAAGAATGACTTTTCCAGCCTGATATTGTCACCCACAGGCAATCATTTGTTCATACATCGCAGTAATTCGCCTTGCATAAAAAAAATCAGCCCTGCAAGGCAATCTTGTTGATTGCATCAATCACTTTATCGGAATTGAAGGGTTTTTCGGTATTTATTTCAACAGCCATGGTAAATTCTTTATCTGTCAGGGGCTGATAGTGTTCTAATTGTTGTTCCAGTACCATGAGATCAGCATCAGAAATATCAGCCTTGCGCGCCTGTATGCGTTGTCTCAGGGTTGCGGCCAAAGCAGTAAATTCAAGAATAATAAATGCTGTATGTTTTTGTTGTGCCAGCTGCTGGAATAATTGCCGCTGCTGCGGTTTTAAGAAAGCGGCATCGACTATCGCAGTATATCCGGCCGCCATAATCATGGCGGCTTGCTGCAGTAAAATATCATAGGTTTGCAGGCTAAATTCAGCCCGGTAAATATCCTCTTCTGGCTGATTTTCAGCGATGCCTTCAGGCCATAGACCTGCGATTCTTTTTCGTTCAACATCAGAGCGTATCCGAACTGCGGGTAAGCTTTCCAGCAACTGCTGTGAGACGGTACTCTTGCCGGAAGCAGAGACCCCCCGGGTTATGATCAATTTTGGGGGTTCTGTGTGCGTATAAGACAAAGCCAGTTGCAGGTAAGCGGTAAATTCCCGGCTGATAGCATCCTTTTGCTGCGCTTCAATACCAGGCTGCTGCAATCTTAAGATTGCGATCTTGGCACGTACCATGGCGCGGTAACATAAATAAAATCGCAGCACTTTCAGTCCGGCATAATCACCACTGTATTCCAGATAGCGATTTAAAAAACGCCATGCCAGTAATGGCTGTTTGCGCTGCTGCAAGTCCATGACCAGAAAAGCCACGTCATTCATGACATCAATCCAGCGCAGGTTAGGATTAAATTCTATACAGTCGAAAATGACAGGTTCATCGTCTACCCAGGCCAGGTTGGCCAGATGCATATCGCCGTGACATTCTCGAATATAGCCCGCAGATTTTCGCTGTGTAAATTCATCTTTTAACTGCGCATAGCTTGACTGGCTCCATTGCTCTACCTGGCTTAATATCTCCAGGGAATGCTCATCGATACTGTGCTCACGTATCTGCATAAAGTTTTCCAGTACCGGATCATTGACTGCTTCAGCAGTGCCAAATTTACTTTGCTGTTCGCTGACCGCTATCTGCTGATGAAAACGTGCGATCATCTGTGCCGTCTGATCGATATGCCAGGCCTGTAATTCGCCATTGTCCAGTAAACGATCAAATTGAGCCTGTTGCGGGAATTGAAACATTTTAACCGCATACTCAACAGTTTCGCCTGTTCCTTCGAGCATGAATTGATCATGCTCTCTGGTGATCGGCACTACGTCTAAATAGAGTTTTCCAGAACTGCGGCCATTGAGGCGTAACTCCTCCTGACAGCAAAAATGGCGCTTTTCCAGCGTAGAAAAATCCAGAAAGCCAAAATCGACCGGTTTTTTTATTTTATAAGCATATTGACCGGTCAAAATCACCCAGGAGATATGGGTCTCTATGAGTTCACATCGCTCTACCGGGTAAGCGTAAAAATCAGGCTGCAGCATAGCATCGATCAGCGGTGTTTCATTGTCTCTGGATGTCATCATATTTTATTGTTTGAGTCTGTCTTGTTAAAAACAGGGATACTATCGTATATCTACCAGAAAATTGCAAAATTTATGCATCACTCACAAACGACAAACTTGCTATATTACCAATATCTGATATACTTTCTGGAACATGAATTATCTAAATCAATGAAATGATGGTAACTTCATGTCTTAGAATTTTAATCAGGAGAGTAATATGAAAAAGCTTTTAGCACTATCTTTATTTGCTGCTGCCATCGCAACAGCTGCGGGCACATCCAGTGCAGACTGGTTTGGCGGTGATGATAACGAATGTTGGACACCATACGGTGATCGTCCTGGATGTAACCCCTATGATGAGTGGGATCCCAGATACTGGATGGAAGAAATGGAAGATGTCTTCGATGATGACGATGAAGACTACTACAGATATGGCGGCTATGGCGGCGGTTACGGTATGCCTTATGGCGGCGGTATGCCTTATGGCGGCGGTATGCCTTATGGCGGCGGTATGCCTTATGGCGGCGGTATGCCTTATGGCGGCGGTTATGCTCCTCAGGGCGGCTACTATGGCGGCGGTTATGCTCCTCAGGGCGGTTATGCTCCTCAGGGCGGTTATGCTCCTCAAGGTGGTTACACTGCACCTGCTACACAGCCAGCACCTGCTCAATAAGCAACTGCTCAATCAGATCTATTTGATGGCAACTCAACAGCCCGAAGAAGAAATTTTTCGGGCTGTTTTATTGTCCTGTCTGCAAAATCACGTGTGCAGGCAGATTCCAGTCCGCATGAAACACGCACTCTCGCAAACACACAAACTATCTGAGATTCGTTTTATGCGCAGGGATTTCTGCATTCCTGGCCTTGGAAAAATTTGCAAACTGCATACTGACTGTACTCAGCTTTACGCCTGAAAAATCAGCATCTTCGACATTGGCATTGCGCAATATCGCGCCATTTAAAATGGCATTACTCAGATCTGCTTTACGCATATCCGCTTGCGTCAGGTTAGATTTTTTGAACACTGCCCGTTCCATATGCGCCCCAACCATACTCGCATTTTCCAGTTTAGCAAGGGTAAAAATGGCCGGCTGTTGAGTTTCTTCACCGCTAAATTCTGCGCGATCAAGAATGGCATTGGTCAAATTTGCATTATTAAAATGTGCTCCGCATAAATCTGTATCAGCTAAATTACAATCACTGAGATTGGCGTGAATAAAACTAGCTTCACATAAATCTGCCTCACTGAGATCAGAAGCACTCAGATCGGCTGAACGGCAAGAGGCATAACTCAGATCGGCATCTTTAATGTTCGCGTGCTGCAGTTTGACAAAATTCAAATCCGTACCCAGCATGACAGCCTGTTTTAAATTGGCATGGTTCATATCTGCAGCGCCTGCAGCACTTCCCGTACTAAAAACTGCGCGGCTGAGATCGGCACCTAGCAGATTCACATCAACCATTTTTGCGCCCGCAAAATTGGCAAATTGCAAGTGCGCATTACTCAGGTCAGCCCCGCTTAAATTGGCCATAGAGAAATCTGCATGTCTTAAATCAGCCCCGCTCAAATCTGCTCCCATTAGATTCACAGCACGAAAATCTCCGTGCATCAGAGAATCAGCCTCGATACTGTATAGTACATTTCCGCTATCTTTTGCTTTAATTTCAATCATTCTTAATTACCTTAATTCAACTGATTATCATTTATGAACCATCTGTTAGTTAACATTTATTCAGTACTCAGTAGTGATCATGCCCTGCTTCATGTTTCCTTAGCCAAGCATATTCCTGATGGTTTTATCATACTCTGAAATTCCCATTTCCACTCCAGCTTCAGAACCGGCATCTGCTTGTATCGCTGGCGTTACCCGCATAGGTAAGCAAAGCAAACTACAAATGGAACGAAAGGTATCAGACAATGGCCAGGGCGGCGACATGCAGGTTAGACTTAAATTAATCCACACAATCCATTAAACAATTTACCCGTTGAAATTAAAGCATAGATTAAAAAAAAAAATGACCAGCATTTTTTGGTCATGGGATTGTTTGTTAATATTTTTCACATTTCATGGCCATCGTCCTGAACAAGACAGGCCATGACTATAACAAAACCGCAGAATTAATAAAATACATAATTCCGCGTTAAATATTCAATAAAAATATCTATCGATAGTCAAATTCCTGTATATCAGGCGCTTTATATCTAGAGTAGCTGCTTCTTTAATGCATGAACACAATTTGCCGGCTGCATTAATTTTACTGAAAAACTGGATTATTGTATAATTGCTTATTATTCATCTATCTTACCCGGAATAATTTTTCTACTGTACTCTGAGACTGACTCGAGCCTGCAGCACAGGATTACACTTGTTCCTGCAGCTGAGCATGATAACATTACTTCTTTGTGTTCATCCGGATAGAGAAGTGAACCATCACATTAAAGAGAATCTTTGTTTATGGAACCTCAAAAGATTGCTGAGTACGTGGAAATTATATGCCAGAGTGGCTGTATAGCAGTTAATGCCGTTATTGAAGCCATGGAAGCCAATTTACCCGTCAGTGCTTTGGAAAGACTTAGCAAAGAAGAAAAACAAATAGTGCTTAAAGAACTCAAATCTATTATGTCTGTGTACCATTCCTGCCCTTCTCAAAAGAATAAATAACCCTTGCAGCAGCAGGCTAAGCAACTAATCAGTTTCCTTCCATCAATAGCCATCCTGGTTATCTGATGCAATATAAAAGAAAAAGTGTGATTTTTCTTTCTATTGCATTTTCAATAATTTATCATCATTAAAAATGGCAGCACGTTTTCTTAACCGTTATTTGGCATGTAATCAATCACTTAATTATCGCCAACTGCATCACAACCTCAGATTCTTCAACTAACATACAGTCACTTTCTTGTTATACTTATTTTTGGTTCAGGTGATATTTCACCGGCACTCACTCCATGCATAACAATAATGACAGCAAGAAGGTAAACCCATGGATATTTCCAAATTTTTGCAATTGATGGTTGATGAAGAAGCCTCCGATCTGTTTTTCAGTACCCATGCCAGAGTTTCCATGAAAGTGCAGGGAAATATTCGTCAGGTCAGTAAACAGCAATTATCTTCAGAACAAATTGCGGCCATACTTGACGGCTTAATTGACGAAGAACAGAAACAGGAATTTCATGATAACCTGGAATTAAATTTTGCCATTTCATTGCACGACATTGGCCGCTTCAGAGCCAATGCGTTTCGCCAGCGTGGTGACGTGGCGCTGGTTATTCGTCACATCAAGTCAAAAATCCCACTGGTTGAGGAAATGAACCTGCCGGCGGTGCTCACAGATCTGGTAGCCCAGAAAAATGGCCTGATTTTGCTGGTTGGCGCCACAGGCTCAGGTAAATCCACGTCCCTGGCCGCCATGATTGGGCACCGCAATAGCAATATCGGCGGACATATTCTGACCATTGAAGATCCGGTTGAGTTCATCCATGCACATAAAAAGGCGATAATAAATCAGCGAGAAGTCGGCCTTGACACACTCAGTTACGCTAATGCTCTCAAAAATGCAATGCGTGAAGCCCCGGATGTTATTTTGATTGGTGAGGTTCGCGATGGCTTAACCATGGAACACGCCATGGCTTATGCTGATACTGGACATCTATGTTTATCCACGCTGCATGCCAGTAACGCTATTCAGGCCCTGGACCGTATTTTCAACTTTTTTCCAAAATCAGCTCATCGACAGTTATCTGAAGATCTGTCGCGTAATTTACGGGCTATTATTTCGCAACGACTGATACCCAGCAAAACAGGAGACCTTTATCCTGCGGTTGAAATTCTCATCAATACCCCCTACGTGACTGAAATTTTGCAGCAGGGAAAACTGGAAAAATTACCTGAAGCAATGGAACAGGGTACCAAATATGGCATGGCAACATTTGATGATGTGCTCTACAACCTCTACAAATCTGACATTATCGATGTAAAAACCGCCCTGGAATTTGCCGACTCGTATAATAACCTGCAGCTTAAAATCCGCATGAGCGACGGTCATGTAGGTGATGATGCCTTTTCAGATATTAAATTTTAACCGACTCTTCTGCATTTATAAAAATTGCGAGGGCGACAAGATGACTAATGCATAGACAGCTTCGAATTGCCCTTTTATTACTTATTTTATGCATTCTCGTCATTGGCGGCTGGGCCACAAAAATGCGTTCTACTGACTGGTCACACACGCTGCGGGTCGTGGTGTACCCCATGAATGGCGATGGCAGCAGCCACACTGCTGAATATATTTCCAGCCTTAGTGAGGACAATTTTGATGATATCGAAGCTTTTTTTATTGCCGAGCTGCAGCTCTATGATATTGCCATCGAAGAACCGGTAAGAATCAGTTTATCCGCACAAGTACATGAAAAACCGCCGCCGGCACCTGTAAATGGCTCTGTATTAGAGATTATGCTCTGGAGTCTTAAATTACGCTTCTGGGCTTTTCAACGGGATGAATATCAGGGACCCAAACCTGAAGTCCAGCTATTCGTGCTTTACCATGATCCTAAAGTCACCCCCAGAGTAGGGCATTCACTGGGATTGCAAAAAGGACTGGTGGGAGTGGTTAATGTTTTTGCCCACCAAAAGCACGCTGGCAGCAATCACTTTATCATCACCCATGAATTACTGCATACTCTCGGGGCAACTGATAAATATGCTCTGCAGACCAATCAACCGCTGTTCCCTTCTGGTTATGCCGAGCCCGATCTTGAGCCGCTTTATCCGCAATCTTTTGCAGAAGTCATGGGCGGACGCATTCCAGTCGATGCACAGCATAGTAAAATCCCCTCTTCACTTTACGAAGTCACCGTTGGCGAGCAAACAGCCAGAGAAATCCGCTGGATTAAATAAATTAATGTATCGAAATGAATATCAGATTATGCTGTGCTAACCCGTATTACATATTCAGCCTGCAGGCTTATTTCTTCTTCGGCAGATAAATATCCGTACAGCTGCCTTCTGCCACCTCTGTCGCAAAATTCAGGGTTTCTGACAGCGTTGGATGCGGGTGAATGGTCAGGGCAATATCTTCCATTTCAGCTCCCATTTCGACCGCCAGTGCGGCTTCAGCAATCAGCTCACCGGCGTTTTTACCGATAATACCCGCCCCCAGTAAACGCCGTGTCTGTTGATCGTACAGCATCTTGGTCATACCGGCATCAGCACCCACGGACAAGGCACGGCCACTGGCGGCCCAGGGAAATACGCCTTTTTCATACGCGATACCTTCAGCCTGCAGCAGCTCTTCGGTCTGCCCGCACCAGGCTATTTCAGGATCAGTATAGGCGACCGAAGGTATGGTGCGGGCATCAAAATAGCGTTTATGACCTGCAATCACTTCTGCTGCTACTTTTGCTTCATGGGTGGCCTTATGTGCCAGCATCGGTTGGCCCACCACGTCACCAATGGCATAAATATGACTGACATTGGTACGCTGTTGTTTATCAACAGGTATAAAGCCCTGTTCATTCACCACGATGCCGGCGTTTTCTGCATCAATCAGGTGACCGTTGGGTGAACGGCCAATAGCCACCAGAACATTATCAAAGGTATCCTGCGCTGGTGCTTTCTGACCTTCAAATTCACAAACAATACCATCATCCGTCGGGGTGATTTTGCTAACCCGGGTATTGACAAAGATATTTTCATAACGTTTCTTCAACAGTCGTTCAAAGGGGCGCAGCAAATCACGATCAGCACCTGGAATTAACCCGGGACTCAATTCCACGACCGTGACCCTGGCGCCTAATGCATGATAGACCGTAGCCATTTCCAGACCAATGATACCGCCCCCCACCACCAGCAGACGTTCAGGTATATTGTGAATTTCCAGGGCGTCGGTTGAATCCCAGACTCGCTCGTCTTCCCAGGGTACAAAAGGCAGGCGTGTGACGGATGAACCAGCGGCAATGATGCAGCTCTCAAAGCCCACCACGGTGTTGCTTTCATCACTGGCAAACACTTCAATGCTATGGGCTGAGGTAAATTTCCCGTAACCGGTTATGACCTGAACTTTACGCTGTTTAGCCAGCTGTTTAAGACCGCCGGTTAATTTACCTACGACTTTATTTTTATGCGCACGTAATTTAATGATATCAATTTCAGGTTGCTGAAAGGCCACACCCAGCTCAGTAAATTCTCCGGCCTCGCTGATGACCTCAGCGACATGCAGTAATGCTTTAGAGGGAATACAGCCGACATTAAGGCAAACCCCGCCAAGAAAATCATCTTTTTCAATCAATACCACTGTTTGACCTAGATCTGCTGCACGAAACGCAGCCGTATACCCCCCGGGCCCTGAACCCAGCACCACGACCTGAGCCTGGATATCCGCCTTACCTTCAAAACTGGCTGCTGGCGACTGACCGGCTGAGGGCTGTTTAATGGCTGAGGGCTCCTTACTCGCTGAAGGCTCCTTACTCGCTGAAGGCTCCTTACTCGCTGAAGGCTCCTTACTCGCTGAAGGCTCCTTACTCGCTGAAGGCTCCTTACTGGCTGAAGGCTCCATACTCGCTGAAGGCTCCTTGATGTCACTGGCAGAGACAGCCGTTTGCAGCTGTTCAGAAGTTACAGCACCGCTATTATCTGTCGGGCTGTCAGATGCTGAAGGTGCATCTACTTCCAGCATCATAATCAAACTGCCCTGCGAGACAAAATCACCGACTTTCACGGCCAGGGATTTAACTTCGCCGGCCTGGGGCGAAGGTATTTCCATACTGGCTTTATCAGATTCTACGGTAATCAGGGCATCTTCAACCTTTAGTTGATCACCGGGAGATACCAGTACTTCGATGATTTCTACTTTATCAAAATCACCGATATCCGGAACTTTGACTTCAATTGTTTGGCTCATATGGACTCCGGGCCTGAGTTGCCCTTAGCTAAATCAATGACGTATTATTCTAAACAAATGCAGACAGTGCCCGCCAGTTTATTACCGGACACTAAGCCAGTGAATGCTCTAAATTACCATGCATTCATCACATCAATAAACGGCGCGTATCTGACAGCAGTTTAGTCAAATAACTGGTAAAGGCAGCGCCTTCTGCACCATCTATGACCCGATGATCATAAGACAATGACAGCGGACAGACCAGCCGCGGGACAAACTCGGAACCATTCCACTCGGGTTGCGTTTTGGAGCGCGAAACTCCGAGTATGGCTACTTCCGGAGCATTGACAATGGGGGTAAAACAAGTACCGCCAATACCGCCCAGGCTGGAAATAGAAAAACAGCCGCCCTGCATTTCTGAAGGGGTTAATTTTTTATCTCTGGCTCTACTCGATATCTCACGCAATTCCACAGCCAGTTCGCTCAGGCCTTTTTTATCCACATCACGGATAACCGGCACGACCAGGCCATCTGCTGTGGCTACCGCGACACCAATATGGAAGTAATGTTTGAGGATCAGATTTTCGCCGGTAATGTCTAACGAAGCATTAAAGCGTGGAAATGCTTTCAACCCTGCCACCACGGCTTTGAGCATAAATGACAATAGGGTAATTTTAATTCCTCTGTCAGCATTTTCCAGATTTGCAGCTTTTCGAAAAGCTTCCAGGTCAGTAATATCCGCCTCATCAAACTGGGTAATATGAGGTATATTGACCCAGTTGCGATGTAAAAACTTACCCGTAAGAAAATTGATTTTCGAGAGTTTTTTTGTTTCCACTTCACCCCACTGACTGAAGTCAACCTCCGGCATCGGCTCAACCCCCAAACTGGTTCCTCTGCCAGGAGAGTGAGTTTTCAGGGCCTGTTTGACAAAATCCTGCACATTTTCCTTAACGATTCTGCCGTTACGGCCGCTGCCGCTGACCTGGGCTAAATCGACACCCAGTTCTCTGGCAAATTTTCTGACTGCGGGGGAAGCATGGGCATTCTTAAAGCTCGCCGGATCAATACTGGCTGTCGGCGAAGGTCTGGCTGCCTGCACAGGCGCGGGCGCTGATTTGCTTGCAGGTACAGTTTTTGAGGCTGTAGACGAGGCCGCGAGTTCAGGCTTTACTGATCCAGAAGCTCTTGCAGAAGCAGCTGCTTCTGCGGCGTCAGACGTATTATCGGCCTCCATCAGCAATATCAGTGAACCTTCTGAAACCGTATCGCCAATATTGACCTTAAGCTTTGCAACAACCCCGCTATGACTACTGGGGATTTCCATGGTTGCCTTGTCAGATTCTACCGTTATCAGGGAATCTTCAGCATTGACCGAATCACCTTCTGCAACCAGTAATTCAATCACTTCCACTGCATCAAAATCTCCGATATCAGGGACTTTAACTTCTACCATTTCACTCATGGTTCTAACTCCAAAATTTAGTTGCTATGAGCAAAAACTGTTAAGCTGTTGCAGGGTTTGGTTTTTCAGGATTAATACCATAGTTATCAATGGCTTCCTGGACCTTTCCTGCTGGAAACTGTCCGTCGTCAGCCAAGGTTTTGAGTGCTGCGACGACAATATAATGAGCATTCACTTCAAAATGCTTACGCAGTTGTGCACGCGTATCAGAACGCCCAAAGCCATCAGTTCCCAGCACTTCATAACGGCCGGACACCCATTTGCGGATCTGATCAGCATATGATTTGTTATAATCTGTTGCCGACAGTACCGGGCCGCGACGATCCTTGAGACATTTTTCTATATAGGATAATTTCCTCTCTTCCAGTGGATGAAGCATATTCCAGCGGTCAATATCCTGAGCCTCTCGCCGCAGTTCATTGTAACTGGTCACACTCCAGATATCCGCGTCAACTGACCATTCTTCATCCAGGATCCTCCCCGCTTCAATCACTTCACGCAAAATAGTACCGGAGCCCATCAGCTGGATTTTCTTGCGTCGTTTACCTCCGCCCTTAAGCAGATACATACCCTTGAGAATACCTTTCTCAACGCCTTTGGGCATGGCTGGCTGCGGATAGTTTTCGTTCATCACAGTAATGTAAAAAAACACATTTTCCTGCTCTTTGTTCATTCTGTGTAGACCGTTTTGAATGATCACGGCCAGTTCATAACTGAAGGTGGGATCATAGGAAACGCAGTTCGGGATAGTGGCTGCCATCAGCAGCGAGTGACCATCCTGATGCTGCAGTCCTTCCCCGGCCAGCGTTGTGCGGCCGGCGGTGCCGCCTATCAGAAAACCTCGCGCCTGCATATCGCCGGCCATCCACGCCAGATCACCAATGCGTTGAAAACCGAACATGGAATAATAAATGTAAAATGGCACCATGTTAACACCATGGGTACTATAGGCAGTAGCTGCTGCTATCCAGGATGACATTGCCCCGGCCTCGTTAATGCCTTCCTGCAAAATATGACCAGACTTGTCTTCCTTATAAAACATGACCTGATCCTTGTCCTGAGGAGTATAAAGCTGTCCGACGGAAGAATAGATGCCTAGCTGGCGGAACATACCTTCCATACCAAAGGTACGTGCTTCATCCGGAACAATGGGAACAATATTTTTACCCATTTTGTTGTCCCGGCTGAGCAGGGTCAACAGTCTGACAAAGGCCATCGTGGTTGACATTTCACGCTCTCCAGAGCCGTCCAGCAAAGGCTTGAAGATGGAAAGACTGGGTATTTCAAGCGGTGCTGCAACTCGCTGGCGAGATGGCATGGAACCACCCAGTTTTTCTCGTTTGGCCATCATATACTTATATTCCTCGCTGTCTTTACCGGGGTGGTAATAGTCAGCTCGTCCAGCCTGTTCATCACTGATGGGAATATTGAAACGATTCTTATAAGCGATCATTTCATTGGCATCGAGTTTTTTCTGCGAGTGAGTACGCATCTGACCTTCGCCTGCCGCCCCCATACCATAACCTTTTACCGTATGTGCCAGAATCACCACCGGCTGATCGCTGGTGTTAGCTGCTTCATGATAAGCAGCAAAGACCTTATGCGGATCATGCCCGCCGCGATTCAATCGCCAGATATCATCATCCGACATATGTGCAACCATGGCTTTTAATTCAGGATATTTACCAAAGAAATGCTCTCGCACATAGGCACCATCCTTGGATTTATAATTTTGATAATCGCCATCGACACATTCCATCATACGGCGTTTTAGCAGACCTTCCTTGTCTATGGCCAGTAAGGGATCCCAGTAACTGCCCCAAATCACTTTAATCACTTTCCAGCCGACACCGCGGAAAATCGCTTCCAGTTCCTGGATAATCTTGCCATTGCCGCGCACCGGTCCGTCAAGTCGCTGCAAATTGCAGTTGATGACCCAGATCAGGTTATCCAGTTTTTCCCGTGAAGCAAGAGAAATGGCGCCCAGCGTTTCCGGTTCATCCGTTTCCCCATCACCGATAAATGACCACACTTTCCGATCCCGGGTATCAGCCAGACCCCGGTCATGCAGGTATTTCATAAAACGGGCCTGATAAATTGACTGAATAGGACCCAGCCCCATGGACACCGTAGGAAACTGCCAGAAATCCGGCATCAGCCAGGGATGTGGATAGGAAGACAAACCGCCGCCGTCTACTTCCTGGCGGAACTTATCCAGTTGTTCTTCACTCAGGCGGTCTTCCAGATATGCCCGTGCATACATCCCTGGGGCAGAGTGTCCCTGAAACAACACCAGATCGCCACCATGTTCATGCGTTGCAGCACGGAAAAAATGATTAAAACCGGTGTCATATAAGGTTGCTGCGGAGGCAAAACTGGCAATATGACCACCCAGTTCTGTCGACTTGCGGTTAGCCCTGACGACCATTGCCGCGGCATTCCAGCGGATCAGATGACGGATTCGGGCTTCCATGGCTACATCACCTGCGACCGGCAGTTGTAACTGAGGCGGAATAGTATTTACGTAGGCAGTATTGGATGAGTGAGCCAGATTTACTCCGGAACGACGGATCTGATCAATCATCTTTTCTAGCAGGAAGTGTGCGCGTTCAGGGCCTTCGATTTCCAGCACGCTCTCAAGAGCGCTTAGCCATTCCTGCGTTTCCTGCTGGTCGATATCCTGTTCGTTGATCTGACTGGACATAAAATTAACTCTCCTGGGGCAACCACAACAGCCTCTATTACTGTCCCGGTGAAGTCTTAAAATAATAGCGATGCTGAGAAGAAATCCCCGGCATATAACACCATGTTTATGATACGCTTTACACGCCAAATATTTTAAGCTTATATTTCAACAAGATATAAGCCTCAAATAATTTGCACAAAAACTTTCATGCAAGTATAAAAAAATACAGCTCGATTTACAATCCATTTACGAGTATAAATAACAGTCCGGCAGATAAAAAACAGCATAAATACTCCGTAACTATTACACAAATCAGCCAGTGACCTAGTATTTAATGATACAACAACTTAAAAAACTACTGAGCCTTGCCTTTCCTATCATTGCGACCCAATTCAGTCAGATGGCTATGGGCTTTATCGATACCATTATGGCAGGTCATGCCAGTACAGCAGATTTAGCAGGCGTTGCTGTAGGCTCCAGTATATGGATACCATGCTTTCTTTTTATGGCCGGTATTTTAACCGCAATTACCCCAACGGTGGCTCAGTATCGAGGTGCACAGCAATTTCAGCAAGCGGCTCACAGTGTCCGCCAATCTGTCTGGCTGGGTCTGATGTTAAGCTTGCTTGGATATATATGCTTAACATCGGCACTGCCGATTTTGCTCTTTATGCAAGTTGAAGCGACGTTAGTACCTATTACGAACGGTTATTTACAGGCCATTGCATGGGGAATGCCTGCCATTGCAGGTTTTTTAATTCTGCGTTATCTTAATGAAGGCATGGGCAACATAATACCTGTAATGTTCACCGGTATACTGGGACTGGGTATTAATATCATAAGCAACTATATACTCATCTTTGGTCATTTTGGCGCCCCGGCATTAGGCGGTATCGGTGCTGGCTGGGCAACTACCATTACTCACTGGTGCATGTTTCTGGTGCTGATCATTTACGTCTACCGAAGCAGAAAATTTATCCCGCTGAAGCTGTTTAAGGGAGATATCGTGCCGCATGTGCAGGAACTGAGCGCCCTGTTAAAGCTTGGTTTACCTATCGGCATTGCATTGTTTGTCGAAGGCAGTATTTTTTCTGTTATAGCCCTGTTAATTGCATCACTGGGAGTGATTATTGTCGCTTCTCATCAGATAGCACTGAATTTTTCATCGCTGTTGTTTATTTCACCATTAAGTATTTCCATGGCTTTGACCATACAGGTTGGGCATGCCATCGGTGCAAAGCAATACCAGCAAGCACTTGATACCATAAAGGCGGGTTATTGGGTGAACCTGACTACCGCAGTGATTGCGGCAGTGTTGATTATTAACTTTGCACAACAGATCGCTCAATGGTACTCAGAGGATCAGCAGGTCATTCAGCTGGCCAGCAGTCTGATGCTGTTTGCCGCGTTATATCAGGTCTCTGACGGTATACAGCTCAGTGCCAGCGGCTCACTCAGAGGGCTAAAAGACACCGCTATCCCAATGCTATTCTCTATATTCGCTTACTGGGCTATCGGCTTACCCCTGGGATATATTCTCGGCCTCACTGACTGGCTGACCCCTCCGATGGCGGCACAGGGATTCTGGATAGGCTTAATCTCTGGTCTCAGCGTATCTGCGATACTCCTGTCCCTGCGATTGCATTTAATTACCCGCTCAAGTTCAGTCCAGCTTGCTCGTTGAAAGAGTATGCAAGGCTATCGAGTTCATCAAGCAGATATTTTATGCTAATATAGCCACTAGAAGCCATGCAAATATGTTTGCAACTGTTCATCGTATCTACATAGTAGAGCCTAAAATCCATTGCTCAGTTCAATACTCTGGAAGCACTGAACAATTCGCTGTTTTCTTAACGTCTTTGTGCGAAGTCAAACCTGTTTTAGTGATAGTTCTGTACCTATGGAATTGGAAATTCGCCATCTGAAAACACTGCTTGCATTGCAAACGACCGGCAGCCTGGTGGCAGCAGCTGCACAGCTGCAGTTAACCCAGTCAGCTCTGTCTCATCAGCTGAAAGTCCTGGAAAGTTACCTGGGCACACCGGTTTTAGTGAGAAAAACCCGCCCCATGCGTTTTACTCCAGCAGGACAGAAACTACTCGAACTTGCCGACAAAGTCCTGCCTCAGATCGAAAAAACCGCCCAGCAACTGTCCCGTATTAAAGCCGGAGATATCGGTCAATTACATATTGCCGTTGAATGCCACAGCTGTTTTGACTGGTTGATGCCTGCTCTGGATGAGTACCGCAAAGTCTGGCCAGAGGTTGAACTGGATCTTTCAACCGGGTTTGATTTTAATCCCTCTAATTCCTTATTACGTGATAATGCGGATCTTATAGTCACATCCGATATACGAACCCGAAATGAAATTACCTATATTCCATTGTTTCGTTATCAATTACTGTTGGCGTTGTCCAGACAACATCCCCTGGCTGCAGAAAAGTGTATCTATGCCGAAGATATGTATGACGATATCCTGATCACTTATCCCGTTGAACGGGAACGGCTGGATATTTTTAACCACTTTCTAACCCCCGCAGGCGTTGAACCCAGTCTTGTGCGCCATTCACAGGTTAATTCGATGACACTTCAACTGGTGGCCAGTAACCGGGGTGTGGCGGCACTGCCCTGCTGGGTACTCAGCCAGCAGGTGCTTGAACAATATGATATTGCAGCGCTGCCGTTGGGCAAGGCTGGGATCTGGGGCCTACTGTATGCCGCCATTCGCCATGAAGATCTTCATCTGCCTTATATCAGTGGATTTATTGAACAGGCCAGGAGCATTATCAGGGAACGTCTTGAAGGGGTCAATCTGATTGAAGACACTGCAAATCAATGAGTGCACCTGTCTGCAAGGTATTATTTATCGGACATCTGTGGCCTGAACCTGCTTCATCAGCGGCCGGCTACCGTACCCTTTCCCTGATACAGTCCTTTGCCCTTTATCCGCAGCAAAAAATCTGGGCTATCCATTTCGCTTGTGCGGCTGAACCCACTGCATTTTGTAATGATCTGAGCTCTATGAATGTTACTACTCACGCTATCAAGCTGAATGACTCCAGTTTTGACTCGCTGCTGAGTACTCTGCAGCCTGATATGGTCATATATGATCGTTTTATCACCGAAGAGCAATATGCCGGCCGAGTTGCACAGCAATGCCCCAAGGCGATGAATATTCTTGATACCTCGGATCTGCATTTTTTGCGTCGAGCGCGCCACCAGGCCCTTACTGCCAGCATACGTGCTGCACCCCGTCCAGCGCAGGACTCAGCTGTGGATATAACGCAAGACATAGATTTGCAGACGGATGACGCCAGGCGTGAAATTGGCGCGATTTTACGTAGCGATTTAAGTCTGATCATTTCCCCATATGAAGTGAACCTGCTGAGGCAGCAATTTAACGTCGATGCCAGTCTTATTCACTATTGTCCTTTTATGCTGGCTATTGACCGCAGCCTGGAAATTCCTCAGTTTCAACAGCGAGAACATTTTGTCATGATAGGCAATTTCCTGCATGCGCCTAATTGGGATGCAGTGCTCTGGTGTTATCAGGCCATCTGGCCTCTGATCAGAAGACAGTTACCCCATGCTGAGCTACATGTATATGGTGCCTACCCATCTGCAAAAGTCTGGCAGCTGCATCAACCCGAAAAAGGCTTTCTGATCAAAGGACGGGCAAAGAATGCCCAGCAAACCTTAAAACACTACCGGGTTAACCTGGCGCCACTGCGTTTTGGCGCAGGTATAAAAGGCAAAATTGCCGATGGCTTTATGACCCGCACACCCTGTGTAACAACAGCTATTGGCGCAGAAGGAATGCTGCAGCAACTCCCCTGGGGCGGTTTTATCGCCAATGATAAACAGACTCTGGCCCGCAAAGCCATCAAACTTTATCAGGAGCAGGCAATCTGGAATGAGTGTAGTCAGCAGGCTGAAGAAATCATTGTTAAGCAGTTTGAAGAAAACTACCATGCCCGGCAATTTGTCTTAACCCTCAGCAACATAAAGGAACATTTATCGGCACACCGCAAGAATAATTTTGTGGGCCAAATACTCCGCCATGAGCTTTATCGCAGCAGCTATTTTATGAGCAAATGGATTGAAGAGAAAAACCGCCCCGGGAAAAAATAGTTAACCTTGAACTCGGTTTTTTAAACCGAGTTCAAGGTTAGTGACATTCCTGTTAAAGCGCTTAGTGGCGGTTAAATTTAGTCGCTCGGTCATGGGCTAAGTCGAACTTTAAAGCCGGGCCTTTGGGGATAATCTGAGTTGGATTGACACTGGTATGACTGTAATAATAATGTCGTTTGATATAAGCAATATCGACCGTTTCGGCAATACCCGGCAGCTGATATAACTCTCTTAAATAGTTTGCCAAATTGGCAAAATCCGCTATGCGTCTTAAATTGCATTTAAAATGTCCAACATACACTGCATCAAAACGTACCAGGGTCGTAAACAAACGCCAGTCGGCTTCGGTTAGCAGATCCCCCAGCAGATATCGTTGTCTGGAGAGCCTTGTTTCTACACGATCCAGCTCGCGGAACAAGCGATCAAAAGCTTTTTCATAAGCAGTCTGTGTGGTTGCAAACCCGCAGCGATAAACACCGTTATTGATATTTTCATAAATCGGCTGATTGATCGCATCAATTTCTGCGCGCAATTTTTTCGGATAATAATCGGTTTTTACTTCAGTTAAATCATCAAAAGAGGAATTAAGCATGCGAATAATTTCAGATGATTCATTATTCACAATGGTGTGGCGCTGTTTGTCCCATAAAACGGGTACGGTGATCTGACCGGTAAATTGTTCATCTGCCAGTGTATAAATCTCATGCATATAGTTAAAGCCATGTACATGGTCAATGTATTTTCCATTATCAGCAAATGTCCATCCCTGGGCCAGCATATCAGGTTCAACAATTGATAAACCAATAATGTGTTCGAGCTGTTTTAATTTTCTGAAAATCACCGTACGATGTGCCCAGGGGCATGCACTGGAGACATATAAATGATATCGACCGGGTTCTGCTTTAAAACCATCTTCGCCCGAAGGCCCTGCTCGGCCATCGGCTGTAACCCAGTGGCGAAAAGTCGATGCCATGCGTTTAAACTCTCCTGCATCATTTTCCCGCTCTAACCAGTTGTCAACCAGCTCACCTTTAAATAACATACCCATTTTATATTCTCAATTGTAAAACTAAATAGTTTCCAGCCATAAATAGCCATCCTGACTATATTGTGCAACGCAAAAGAACCTGTGATGAATCATTTCAGGATTTTGATGTTAATATGAGCGAAATGATGTGTTACAGGGTCTTGTGCAATGTCTCAATACTCTGGCCACTATTTCCGAACAGCTATTTAGCACATCCATATGGGTCAATACATGCAAGATAATCAGGACTTAGTGCTGAAGATGAGCGATCTTATCCCGAGTTCAGGTTAGATTAACTGGCTTTGCCTGCTTCCGTTGCCGCAGGCACTTCAACCAGTTCACCGCTCTTGCAATCATAGATATATCCGTAGATGGGTATATCAGCAGGGACCATTGAATTACTGCGTATCCTCTCGACGTCTTCGACAACACTTTTAGCATTATCAGTAATGGTCAGCCAGTTAATGTATTTTCCATCGTTCGTACCTCCGCCCGCATTACTGTCATGCCAACCTGACGCATCAACACTTGCAGTTTTAAGACTGCCGGACAACAGGTCACCCATAATTTGCGAAGTAAATGTTTCCATGCCACAATCAGTATGGTGGATGACAAACCATTCTTTCGTACCGAGTAATTTATATGAAATTACCAGAGATCGAATTGCGTCATCGCTGGCTCTTCCGCCGGCATTACGAATTACGTGAGCATCACCTTCAGCAAGACCTGCATATTTGGCTGGGTCCAGGCGGGCATCCATACAGGTAAGAATCGCAAACTGTCTGCCTGGAGGCATAGGCAAATTGCCCTTGTCTCCAAAATTTGCTACATACTCAGCGTTTGCCGATATCACTTCATTTACTAACTTGCTCATATTTATTATCCTTTGGATGGCCAGATATTATTTATATTAAAGATTCCCATCGCGGCTGTTACGAATACGCAATCCAGACAATTTATTTCATCGCCCTTTATATTATATAGACTGCTTTAATTCTATTAGCAATATATACAACGATTCTGTGACTTGCCGAGACATACAAAAATCATTCACGAAGAGCAGCAATCGTTGTTAACACAGTGGTAAACCTGACCGTAATCACCTGCCTGGAATAAGCTCAAGAGTTGCATCCAGACTTACCCTGTTCACAGCCAGGAATGAGTCAAAATGACTCATACTGGACTCTGCTGAGATAATACTCAATAATACCTTTTGGGCCGTTGAATTCAATTTCATCCCCTTCTCTCCTGTTCAGCAATGCCCTGGCAAGCGGTGAATCCATACTGATAGTGCCCTGTTTGATATCAAATTCGTCAGGCCCCACAATTCGATAGCATTGCTTGCAGCCCTGCTGATCTTCAAGCTCAACCCATGCACCAAAAAAAACTTTTTGCTGATCATCCGGAACGCGATCAACTACGACCATATCTTGCAGACGTTTACTCAGGAAACGCACTCTGGCATCAATTTCCCGCAGTTGTTTTTTACCATAGATATATTCGGCGTTTTCACTGCGGTCCCCCTGTGCTGCAGCTTCTGAGACCGTTCGAGTGACTTGCGGACGCTTTATCTTCCAGAGGAAATCAAGTTCCTGTTCCAAAGCTAACCTGCCTTCAGGGGTAATGTATTTCGATGCAGGTTTTCGAGGCGGGCGATAACGTCCCATTGCTCAATACTCCTTTACAGCTCTATTGCTTATTTATTCGTCACTACTCAGCGTATCTATAAGATCGTGCTCGATATCAGGTATTTATTGAGTTATTCCAGATACGCTGAGTAGTGACATTTATTCACAACACTCTCAAATTGCTGAAGAAACAAAGCTCAATCCGGATTATATATTGTTATTCTGTCAGAGAAGTCCCATATTCAGAACTAAATGTGAATAAATAACGCATAAATCATCTTTTGTGCATTTAAAAACCCATGCATAAATACTATTATTTGAACTCTATATGCTATTATTAGTCAAATTTACATGAATATTTTTCCTCAATGGGAAGTGAATGTTATGTTGCACCTATCCAGTTTCAAGCTTAATTACATGTCCAAAATTAAAAATACAGTTTCACTGATAGCCTTATTGATCCTTCTGCCGCTGACAGGCCAGGCAAAAACATACGATGTGAATGAGTATATTCACCCGGTCGAACCGGCTAAAGAGCACTCAAAACTGGGTTTTGTGATTGCCAAACAACTGCAATACCAGCACTATCGTCAATTGATGCTGGACGATAATCTTTCATCCAAGGTCTTTGATGCCTACCTGAATGCTCTGGATGTCAATCACAGTTTTTTCACTGCGGCTGATATCAAAGAGTTTGAATCCCTGCGCCATCAGATAGATAACAATTTTAGACGCGGTGAGCTCAAACCGGCTTTTTCCATCTTTAACCGCTATCAGCAGCGCCATGCTGAACGTTTGGTATATTCATTAAATCTGCTTGAAAACAGATATGAGCAGCTAAATTTTAACCTGGATGAAGAACTTGTTACTGATCGCAAGGATATGCCCTGGCCTGCCAATGAGCAAGAGCTGCAGGATCTGACCAGAAAACAGATAAAAAACATTATCCTGAGCTTCAAGCTGGCAGGAAAAACAGATCAGGAAATTAAAGAGTTGCTGATCAAACGCTATAAAAACCAGCTGGATCGCTTAAAACAGACGGACAACGAAGATGCCTTCAGGGTATACATTAATGCCCTGGCAGAAAGCTACGACCCGCATACTCAGTATTTTTCACCCAGAGTGTCCGAAAATTTTGATATACAAATGAGTCTTTCTCTGGAAGGCATTGGCGCCATGCTGCAGGCCGAAGATGGTTATACCAAGTGTAAACGCCTGGTTCCTGGCGGACCGGCAGCAAAAGCCGGACAACTTAAAGCGGGAGACCGTATTGTCGGTGTCGCCCAGGGCAGTGATGGTGAAATGGTCGATGTCATTGGCTGGCGTCTCGATGATGTGGTGCAATTAATTCGCGGTAAAAAAGATACTACGGTACGTCTTGAAATCATCCCCTTAAAAAGCCAGGATGAACATAAAACAAAGATCATCAGTATCGTCAGAAATACCGTTAAACTGGAAGAGCAAGCGGCAAAAAAAGAAATCCTGAAGGTTAAATTAAACGGCAAAGACAGAAAAATTGGTGTTATAGATATTCCTGCTTTCTATATTGACTTTAAGGCAGCTCAATCCGGTGCTCCCGACTATAAAAGCACCACCCGTGATGTACACAAGCTTATCAATGAATTAAAGCAGGAAAAAATTGACGGCTTAATCATTGACCTGCGAAATAATGGCGGTGGTTCTTTACAGGAAGTAAACAGTCTGGTGGGATTATTTATAAAATCCGGACCAACCGTACAGATTAAAACCACTGATGGACGTATTTCCCAACTGACCGATGACACTAATTCAGTCGCCTATGCAGGCCCCATGGCTGTTTTGGTGAATCGTCTAAGCGCCTCAGCTTCGGAAATTTTTGCCGGGGCAATACAGGACTATAAGCGTGGTATCATCATTGGTAACCAGACCTTCGGCAAGGGTACTGTACAGGCTTTACAACAACTCGACAGAGGCCAGCTAAAGTTAACCCATGCTAAATTTTACCGCATCTCAGGTGACAGCACTCAAAGCCTGGGCGTGATACCTGATATTCTGTTCCCTGCCCTCTATGACAAGGAAGAAATTGGTGAAAGCTCATTGCCGGAAGCTTTAGTCTGGGATCAGGTGTCCATGGCAAATTATGATGCAGATATTTATCCTGCAATAAACTCTCTGTATCCTACGCTCAAGAAAAAGCATGAAAAGCGTGCGGTCAAAATACCTGATTATCTGTATGTACAGGAAACCGTGGCTCGTATTGATGAAAATAAAGCTAAAAAAATCGTTTCCCTGAATGAGAAAAAACGCCGTGAGGAGTATAAACAGTCGAGGGAAAAACAGCTCGAAATCGAAAATCGCCGCCGCATTGCAAAAGGAGAGAAACCTTATAACAATATTCATGAACTAGATGAAGCCGATGATATTTTGGGCCTGAATGATGATGCTAACGAAGAACAAGAAAAAGATGATGATGAATCCAAGGCTTTGCTGCTCGAATCAGCAAATATTCTAGTTGATTATATAGATTTGAGTGAGCGTAAGCTGGCTAAACATTAAGCCGTTAAACCATTCCATTCAGATAACAATCTGGACAAATGGCGTTATTGACAGGCGTTGATTGCAACATCGACAATGCTGCAATCAATAACGTACCGCCAGCCAGATTGTTACCTCACCCGGTTTTGTCCAGTCCACTTTATGTTTCTGGTGTGACGGTATATTCAGATAATCCCCTTGCTGCAAAAAAACAGAGCTTTGATCATCAAAAGTTAACCTGGCCTGACCTTTTAACCTAAAATAATCAGTTCAATCGTAGCGAGAGCGATTAAGGTGCTGAAGATTCAATAATTTACAGGTTATTTTGGACTTATTCGTAGCCACCCTACGGGTGAGTTCAAAATGTTCTGGAAAGTCTTGAAGATTCAGTGTATTAGACGCTCGCAGTAGGTTTAACTGATTTTTTTAGGTTTAAAATCATAACCCATTCATTTTCCTGCTGATCAAACCATCCTGATTCCGGAGCAGAATGATGATAAGAGATTATACGTTCTATAGTTACCTGCCCTTTAGAAACTATTCGTTCTACAACTTCTTCCTGTAAATTTTCAGGTATTTGCCTGAAAATATTTTGTATGTTCATTTTATTACACTCGCATAGCCATGAATCATGTTTAAAATCAAATAGTTATATTTATAATTCGAATACACAAATAATTTGTTGATATTCAAAGAAAGAATTTATATATTTCTAACAAGATTTGGAGCAACAAAACAAACTCAGTTATTGTTACTATTTTACTTGCACAATACTTATTCATGTTCCATATTTAAGACACTGACATTTAAACAAACAGGCTAACGTTGAAACTGATTTTTATTCGCCAGGCTTGAGTTACAAATGCAACTTCTCAATAAGTCCGTGCAGTTCAAGTTCCTTCCACTTTTAAGGGGGAAGGCCAGGATGGGGGTAATGTGTTTAATCAAGAACTTAACCCCCACCCTAACCCTCCCCCTGATAGAGGGAGGGGATTTTTTTGCACGGACTTATTGAGAAAATACTTACAAATGCAGTAAGCTGTTGACTATAATGTTTTTATTGCGTAAAGCAAACTATAAACTCCTCATCAGGAGCTATTTGCCTATCCAGTAATAAAACTTAAATAATCATCGGGCTTTAATTCCAGGTAATAATCTGAAGTAGAGCTTCATTTTATGTAAAACCACTAGCAGGTTGAAGCTGATAAATCAGCTGCCAGCTAATGATTAATCTAGCTTAAAACGTAATGAGAGGTTACTATATGTTTCACTATACTAAACTTGAAATGTTTTGTAATGATGTAAAACCTTATGCTGATGCAGATGGATATGTTCCAGAAGCTGATGATCTTATTCAGGATTTTAGCTACCCGGATCAGGCATTCAACGATCTCCATTCATGGAGTGAGCACATCCATGCCAGTGTCACAGCCACCCATAGCGCAGAACAGAAACTCAATGACTGGCGCAAAAAAATTTAATTTAAATGTCGTTTTCACCATGTTGCCGGATATAGCTAAACTCGCGCAAAGCCAAGCAGGGCAAAAATGTAAATATTTGATAGTATCGTGTTCACTGCGGACTTAAATATTTCTCCGGCAACACAATGAAAAACGCCCTCTGGCGGCTGCACGCAACTATAAAAACCTGCTCTTATTATCGCTCTGCACGCAGCAACTCTGCCCGTATGCAGCGTAAACAATCATAATCATAGACTTCCCCCAACTTTTCATATAGAGGTTTCAAGGCATTTTTTTCTTCGTCATGCAGGGACGTCCAGACATCCTCGATGAATAATCGCTCAGATTCGCTTAAAGCAACCAGATCGCCCAGCGGCACCATACCCGCGCTGATCAATTGTGCAAAGTGGGTATAAATAGTCGTGACTGTCAGTCCCCTGGTTTTGCTCACCTGTTCTGCATCGTAGCCTTGTTGAAATAAGTCGAGGGTTTCCTGAATAGTTTCAGAAAGCTCTGCGTCAGCTAATTTCACCCTGGAGTCAGGCCGCTTATTGTTCAGAACCGTTAGAAAATCCGCACCGTATTTTTCCAGTTTACTGGCACCAACACCACTGATATTACCCAGTTCATTCAGGTTGCGGGGATGTCTTTCCACCATTTCCATCAACGTAGCATCATGAAAAATAACATAGGCAGGTACGCCCTGCTCTTCGGCCAGCTGTTTACGCTTTGAACGCAGCGCATTCCATAAATCTCTCGCAGCAGCATCCTGGTTAAATTGCTGTCTGCCCTTACGGTCCGGTTTAACCGATGCGCGTTCTTTAGCCAGCTCGCGGCGAAAAGATATGGACTCTTTTCCCTGTAAAACAGGGCGACTCTTGGCTGTTAACCTGAGTGATCCATAACCGTCCAGATCGACCGACAGTAAACCTCGAGCCATTAATTGACGATACACTGATCGCCATTGATTGGCGTCTAACTCTTTACCCAGGCCCCAGGTTGAAACCTTATCATGACCTGTTTGTGCAATACGCGGTGTAAGTTTACCCCGCAGCACATCAATCAGATAATTTACGCCAAACCGCTGTCCGGTGCGATAGACGCAGGATAGCGCTTGCTGTGCTGCAAGAGTGCCTTCCCAGGTTTCAACAGGTTCAAGACAATTATCACAATTACCGCAGTTTTCATCGTGCTGCTCGCCAAAATAATTGAGTAAACCGCTTCGACGGCAGGAGGTAATTTCACAAAATCCCAGCATTGACTCCAGCTTTGAATGTTCGATACGTTTAACCTGTTCGTTTGCCTGAGAAGCGGCCATTATCTGCCGCAGTAAAATGACATCCTGCAGGCCGTAAACCATCCAGGCATCTGCCGGCAGGCCATCGCGCCCGGCACGCCCTGTTTCCTGATAATAAGACTCTATACTTTTGGGTAAATCAAGATGCGCGACAAAGCGGACATCCGGTTTATCTATTCCCATACCAAAAGCGATGGTAGCGACCATCACTACACTGTCCTGCTGCAGGAATATCTGCTGATGCTGCTGACGAAGCTGCGCAGTCATCCCCGCATGGTAGGCTAATGCATTAATGCCCTGCGCCGTTAAAAAAGCCGCTGTAGCTTCAACTTTTTTACGGCTCAGGCAGTACACGATACCCGCGTCCCGGGCATGTTCATTGTTAATAAAGGCCAGTAACTGTTTGCGCGGATTATTTTTTTCCCTGACCCGGTAACGGATATTGGGCCGATCAAAACTGCTGATAAAAGTTCTTGACTGCAATAAACCCAGACGCTGGATGATTTCATTACGGGTGATGGCATCGGCCGTTGCGGTAAGGGCAATACGCGGAACCTCGGGAAATTGTTCCTGCAGCAAGGACAGTTTGATATATTCAGGTCTGAAATCGTGTCCCCACTGGGAAACACAATGGGCTTCATCGACGGCAAATAATGCTATTTCAATCTGCTGCAGCAAGCTCAATGTTCTTACCTGGCAGAGACGTTCCGGCGCAATATACAGCAGATCCAGCTCATCTCGCAGCAGTTGCTGTTCAATCTCTCTGACCGATTCAAAATTCTGCGTCGAATTTAAAAATGCAACGGATACGCCTTGCTGCTGCAGCGCTGTAACCTGATCCTGCATCAGCGCAATCAACGGAGAGATAACGATGCCTGTCCCCTGGCGAACTATAGACGGGATCTGGAAACACAGTGATTTGCCGCCGCCGGTGGGCATTAAAACCAGCGCATCGCCGCCGCCGATCACATGTTCAATGATGGTACGCTGCTGCCCGCGAAATTCATGGTAGCCGAAGACGGTACTTAATATATGCTGAGATTTTGAGTGCATCCGTGCATTTACCTATCAAACTATTATTTTTTAATGCAGATCGTGAGCGCAAGTATTAAATAACCAGTAGCTTAAGCATTAATGCTTAGTCACTACTCAGCGTCTCTATAAGATCGTGCAAAATCCCCTCCCTCTATCAGGGGGAGGGTTAGGGTGGGGGTTAAGTTCTTGATTAAACACATTACCCCCATCCTCGCCTTCCCCCTTAAAAGGGGAAGGAACTTGAACTGCACGGACTTATTGAGAAGTTGCTTAATGCTTAGTCACTACTCAGCGTCTCTATAAGATCGTGCTCGCTGTCAGGTGTTTAATGAGTTATTCCAGCTACGCTTCCAAGTAGTTACAATGCTTAATCAATAGTGCGCCAGTCAAAGCCGCCATCCTGAGTGGATATTTCAAAACTATCAGGCAGGAATGAAAAAAACTCAAGATAGGTTTTCTCCACATGTCCCGGCGTATTATTTTCCCTGCTCAGATGGGCAGTAATGAGATGCTGCAAATTACTATGCTGGACACTATAAGACAACTCGGCGGACTGATGGTTATTCAAATGTCCATAAGGGCCAGCAACACGCCTTTTCAATGACGGGCTGTAAGGGCCATTTTTAAGCATTTCAAGGTCATGATTAGATTCAATAACCAGGGCATCCAGTTCAGCCAGCATGGTACGTATATGCGGTGTTACATGCCCGGCATCAGTAAAAATGCCCAGTCTTTTAGCACCTGCAGTAAAGACATATTGAACGGGCTCATTGGCATCATGTGGAACTGTAAAAGGTTCAAGCCTGAGATCTTTTATGAGCACTGACTGATGTGGATTAAGAATGTGCTGTTGATACAATTGACCGATTCGTTCCACCTGAGCAGTACCATAACTCATCCAGACAGGTGTTTTGTAGCGTCGGGAAAAAACTCCCACACCACCCAGATGATCCTGATGTTCATGGGTTACCACGATGGCATCAATAGTTTCAGGCGCCACATTCAGCAGCTGCAGACGTTTAGCCGTTTCCTTGCAGCTGAAGCCGCAATCGAGCATAACCGTCGTTTCGCCGCTCTGGACAAGCATCGCATTACCCGAACTGCCGCTGCCCAGGGAAGCAAATCTTATGCTCATAACCACCTTCTGCAGCGGCTGTCAGCGCCATCAAAGTACACTTGCAGCAGACCGAGTATTATCTTAGCTGTTCATGCAGCAGGTTAAGGATACGATATGAGGTGGCAGAAGTATCCGGCTGACCATTAGCATCGAGCACAATAACGACTGTATCATCACCTCTGGGCATCATTTTTATCTGATACTTGGTTTTATCAACCGCCACATCATTTTTCCAGAATTTCATGCCCGAAAGGAAGCCTTTATTGCTTTCATCGGCCATGGGATCCGCGTATTGAACAAAATAAATGCCCTCTTCACGATTGCGATCTTCAACAATAAAGTTAATACGATCCAGGGCCACACCGGTACGGCGCCAGGCTCTGGGAAATGTTTCCTTGACCACCAGTCTGGAATTACCTTCTGCATTTCTGGATATAATAGCACGTTCTGATTGTTCCTGTGCCTCGCGAGCCAGCATGGTTCTGGCCTTTTGATCTTCGACTCCAAAGTAAACCATCATACGGCCCAGCATTTCAGCTTCCAGTTCGGGATCCCGCGGTCGAGCCTTCCAGACGGTACGTTCACTGACACTGTCTTCGATCACTTCTTCCATACCGTAGTGAGTCAGATAGAGATCGATGGTGTCGGGCTGCTCTCCACGCTCAAGACGCACTCGGTATTTGTCCCGTGTTGCTGCGGAATAGAACGATTCAAGCACCTTGCTGAGGGTGTTGCGAATAAAATCTTCAGGTATATCTGCCCGATTTTCAGCCCATTCAGTTTCCAGAATACCGGCCCGCGGTTCCTCCCGTTTGATGAGAAAACCAGAATTCAGCCAGAACTCACGCATCTTGTCCCAAACCTGTTCTTCAGTGCCTTGAATGACCAGGTGACGAACATCTCCTTCTTTCACTAACTCAATCTCATCCTGATCTGGCAATACCCTGCTGCTGCCTTGAGCCTCCAGCGGACGTCCTTCAGAATAAGCCGAACTGCCGACATCGGCGGTGCTCCTGTTTGGTAGTGGTACATTCATCAACTCATCATCAACGGAAGTCGTCAGATCCGGAGGCACTTCCAGCGGTTCTACATCACGACTCTGCTTTTTATAATCCACTTTTCTGCCGGAGAAGGTATCATCCATATTAGGCAGGGAATTACAACCGGCCATAGCGGCTGCAATAGCAACCAACAGCAGCGGCTTTATAAATTGATTTAGTTTATTTTGCACAATGTCGTTCATTCTTAACCCGTATTTCATTCACAGTTGATATTAACAATAGAAAATGGTAACTACTCAGCAAATCAAGCCGCAGGAAGGCTAACCATCAAAAAGTTACAAACATATAAAATTCAAAGACTTATATTTTTGTAACTTAGAAGCGTAATTTCTAAAACGTCATTGATACCAGGAATTTGTTACAGAAGACGCCGTTAATACATCCATGTAGGCTCTATATAGCCATCCCTGGCTATATAAGCTTCTTCCACAAACACCTGATATCAATAACTTGCAACAATAATCAAAATACGCTGAGTAGTTACAGAAAATGTTGCATTGTAAATTACTGCCTGGCCTGCTGCATGGCCTGACGGACCACTTCATGATATTTATTATCCAGCACTGTCAGCGGCAGGCGGATACCCGGAGGAATCATACCCATGTCATAAAGCGCCCACTTCACCGGTATGGGGTTTGATTCCACAAACAGTTTGCTGTGCAGTGCATTTAATTTATTATTTATAGCCTGGGCGGTATCCCTGTTTCCAGCCAGGGCAGCACTGCACATGTCATGCATCATTTTCGGTTCAATATTGGCTGTCACCGAAATATCACCTTTGCCTCCCAGCAGGATCATTTCCATAGCGGTGGCATCATCACCAGAATAGATATCAAGTTTGTCTCCACAGGTACTGATAAGCTGCCGGGCTCGTTCAAGATCACCTGTCGCTTCCTTGATACCAATAATATTGGGGATATCGGCCAGGCGAGTAACAGTTTCAGGCAGCATATCAACCGCTGTTCTGCCCGGTACATTATATAATATCTGCGGTATGGCAACGCTTTCAGCAATTTTTCTGAAATGCTGATAAAGCCCTTCCTGGGTTGGCTTGTTATAGTAGGGAGTGACCAGCAGACAGGCATCAGCACCTGCTTCCATTGCACATTGAGTCAATTTAACCGCTTCAAATGTGGAGTTAGCACCAGTACCTGCAATCACCGGCAAGCGATTATGACTCATCTCCACGATGTGCTTGATAGCCTCACAATGCTCTTCTTCAGTGAGTGTTGCTGACTCTCCTGTAGTACCCACGGCCACAATGGCATCGGTACCATTTTCAACATGAAATTCAACCAATTTTGCCAGCGCATCCATGTCAATACGACCATCTGCATGCATTGGTGTGACCAGAGCAACCATACTGCCACGAAACATTAACCATCTCCAAACTAGAAATAAAAAAACAATTGTAACTATTCTTTGCAACTATTAAGAAAGCGCCTGATTTCAGTCACAAAGTGAAATGTATTCGATACACCTGACAGTTACCGATAATCCACAGTTTGACTTCCCCCCAGGGACAGGAGTCAAAATGCACACAACGCCTTCGTTGTATATTATTAAAACAGCTTATTATCCTTGATTACCTAAAAGAAAACCACTCTAATCAGGAATGTTTACAGAATATCCTTCAGTCTATTTATTTATTTTTCCAAGTGGTTGATAATTGAAAGTTACGAGGCTATGTCGTTATGCTGGAAAACGTTCACCGATGTCTGCACATTCAGCTTAGTTAAATAGCAACAGATATTCTAATGACCAAGTGGTATAAAACCTGATGAGTACACATAAAACAGAGCAACTGGTAATTTCAGCCATTGGCACTGATCGTCCTGGCATCGTCAATGAACTGTCGCAACTTATTGCCCAGCATAAGGGAAATATTGATGACAGCCGGATGACCGTACTGGGTGGGGAATTTGCTATTATACTGCTCATTTCCGCCGCCGCTGAAGAACTAAAAAAGATAGAAACGGTGCTTAACCAGCAAGCAGCGACTCTCTCATTGAGCATCCTCAGTAAACGTACAGGCTGCCTGGATTCTAATGCTGACACGATCGCTTATCTGGTAGATGTGGTAACTATAGACAACCCGGGAATTGTTTACAAGCTGGCAGATTTTTTCTCCCACAGAAACATCAATATCCATAATATGCGCACAGACCGCTATCAGGCTCCTCATACCGGCACCCAGATGTTTGCCATTGAGATGGTTATTGCTATACCGAGAAATATTATCATTGCTGATCTCAGAGATGAGTTTCTGGATCTCTGTGAAGTTATGAACCTTGATGCTTCACTTGAAGTCATCAGATAATTGCAAATAATTCCCGGGAATTATTTTTTCTATAATCCCAGATCCTGATTAAATTGAATATTGACAAAGGACAAATTATGAGCAAAGTTACAGTGGGAAAAAAAGTACCCGACTTTACTGGTCTGGCCACCAGCGGCATTGACTTCCAACTGAGTGATTACCAGGGCAAGCCGCTGTTATTGTATTTTTATCCCAAAGATAACACGCCGGGCTGCATCCAGGAAGGCCAGGATTTTCGCGATCATTATGCGACCTTCAAACAACAGGGAATTAACCTTTTTGGTATTTCTCGTGACAGCATAAAAATGCATGAAAACTTCAAAGCCAAACATGAATTTCCCTTTGACTTGATTTCCGACAAGGATGAATCCATTTGCCAGCTGTTTGATGTTATTAAAGAGAAAAAACTATACGGTAAAGTGCATATGGGCATTGAACGCAGTACATTTTTACTTGATGCCAACAGCATTTTGATTAAAGAATGGCGCAAGGTTAAAGTCAAAGAACATATTTCACAGGTACTTGAAGCTATTGAGGCTCTGAATTAAGCGATGAATGAAGCTAAGGACATCCCGGCAAACAAAGATAATAAGCCTGACCTTGATAAGAATAAAAAAGACAGGCAGCAACAGGGCGACACTACAGCAGCAGAAAATATCAAACATTTATTTGTGCTCGATACCAATGTACTCATTCATGATCCCACCGCACTGTTTCGTTTTGCGGAACATGACCTGTTTATTCCTATGGTGGTTCTGGAAGAGCTGGACAATAACAAGAAAGGTCATTCTGAAGTGGCCCGTAATGCCCGTCAGGCCAGCCGCTTTCTGGATGACCTGACCTGCCATACCAGCCCGCAAAGCATCAAAAACGGACTGGATTTAAAACTGCATGTGAGCACCGATGAAGAGTCTGATGACACCTTTATAGCCAGCGGCAAACTGTTCCTGCAAACTGAGCACATCCCGACTGAAATCCCTATTACCCTGCCCGGCCACAAAACTGACAATGATATCATTGGCATCACAGTCTCGCTGGCTGCAAACAAACAATTACCCTCGGTAGTTCTGGTCAGCAAAGATATTAACCTGCGCATCAAGGCTGCGGCAATCGGTATCAGGGTCGAAGATTATAACAATGACCAGGTGCTGGAAGATGTTAATTTACTTTACAGTGGTTTGGTTCATCTGGATGCTGACTTCTGGGAAGAGCATGCCAAACAGGTTGACAGCTGGACTGAAGCAGGTCACACCTACCACAGGATTAGCGGAGAGGAAGCCAGGAAATGGCATCCTAACCAATTTATACATATCGCCGATCAGCAGAACTTTGAGGCCATTGTCAGACACAACCCTGGGGATAAGAGCAATAGCGATGGCGTCATCGTTGAACAGGTTAAACAGTATTATAGTGAGAAACAGAGTATCTGGGGGATTATGGCCCGTAATCAGGAACAAAATTTCGCCCTTAATCTGCTCTTGGAGCCTGATATTGATTTTGTCTCTCTGGTAGGTCAGGCGGGAACCGGCAAGACGCTGCTGGCACTTGCTGCCGGACTGCACCAGACGCTGGATGAGAAACTCTATCAGGAAATCATTATGACTCGCGCAACCATATCGGTCGGTGAAGATATAGGCTTTCTGCCCGGCACCGAAGAAGAAAAGATGGCGCCATGGATGGGCGCACTCATGGATAACCTGGAAGTGCTGACGCATAACGAAGATGCCGGGGAGTGGGGAAAGATGGCTACTAACGATTTATTATCACAGCGGATCAAAATTCGTTCGATGAATTTTATGCGCGGGCGCACCTTCCTCAACCGTTATATTATTATTGATGAAGCACAAAACCTGACTTCAAAACAGATGAAAACGCTGATCACACGTGCCGGTCCAGGAACTAAAATCATCTGTCTGGGCAATATCGCACAAATAGACACCCCTTACCTGACTGAAACCACTTCCGGTTTAACCTTTGTGGTAGACAGATTCAGGAACTGGGAGCACAGTGGCCATGTCACCCTGCGACGCGGCGAGCGTTCTAGGCTGGCTGATTTTGCCGCGGGCGTATTATAAAGCCTGAAAACAGCTCAGGGTGTAGCCGCTAATTTTTCCTGCTGTGCACTTGGCCAGGCGGTGAGCACCGAATTGACCAGAGTGGCCAGAGGTATAGCAAAAAAGACCCCCCAGAAGCCCCATAAGCCGCCAAAAAACAACACTGCCACAATAATGGCCACGGCATGTATATTCACCACTTCAGAGAACAATAAAGGAACAACTACATTTCCATCCAGTGCCTGAATAATAAAATAAGCAACCATCAACCAGGCAAAATCTGTAGTCCAGCCCCATTGAAAAAAACCAATTAACGCAACCGGAATAGTCACAACAGTAGCCCCTATGTAAGGAACCACTACAGACAAACCGACCAGAATGGATATCAAGAGAGAATATTTTAACCCCAGAAGAGAGAAAGTGGTAAAGCAGGTCACCGAAATAATGGTAATTTCCCAGAACTTTCCGCGCACATAATTACCAATCTGCTGATCCATTTCGACCCAGACCTGAGTTGAGAGCTGGGTATTTTTAGGAAAAAAACCTTTAAACCAGTTTAATATTTTATCTTTGTCCTTGAGAAAAAAGAACACCAGTAAAGGTGCAAGAATAAGATAAACCATAATAGTAATAGTATTCTGAATTGAACTCAGCGACAGGGTCAAGACATTTCTTCCCATGGCAGTTGCCTCATTCTGGATCAATGTAATGATTTCCAGCACATACGCCTCAGAGATAAAATTATACTTTTGCGGCAGCTGCAGCAGTAATTGACGGCCCTGTTCAATAAAAACCGGGGTTTCTCTGATCAGGTCTCGTATCTGCTCCCATAGCAGCGGTGTAATCCCGAACAGGGTGATTAACAGTACCGCAAGAAAACCAACAAACACCAGCATTACAGAGATCAATCGATTATCAATATATTTGTTCAAAGGCATTACTATGCCTTCAAGCAAATATGCAATCACAATTGAAGCAAACACTGGCATCATGGTATCGCTGAAAATGATCACGATGGAAAATGACAGGATCAGAAATACAACCAGAAAAATAACCTGCGGATCTGAAAAGTGCCGTTGAAACCAGCGATTAAAGACATCTAGCATATTATTCAATGGCTCCTATTTTTCCCGCAATTCATTTACTTCACGTACAGAACAAAAAGCCGCATAATGTTCCTGAAACAGTACTTCCAGTTCATCAATCACTTCAATCGCTTCACGTCCCTGCATAATATGTTCAGACATTAACGCCGCCGTCTTATTGAACAGCGTGTCTTTTTTCAACATCGGGTAGGAGGCAGACAAGCGCTTGATAGCGGCAACCACTTTTTCTTCTTCGGGTCTGGGGATCAGCAGTGGTTTTCCAACCACCGCCAGACGACCATCCTGTTGTGCTTTTTGCAGTATAAATTCTGCATAACTCAGTAAACCGTGTTGATCGTTTTTATCCAGATCAGAAAAAATAGCTAATAGTTTTTTTTCGCTTTTATTCATTATATTCTGCTTTGGAGTGAATGTTATATTCTGTGCTACTCTTGCGTACTTCTGCTATACCGCACGAGTAATGCTGTCAGGTATTCATGGAATAATGGCCTCTGACGGGTGAAACCGGTGAATATAATATGGGACTTTCATGCCCCTGTTTTCAAGCGGCTCATGATATCATTTTTTGCCTGTTCGAGAATAGAATCACGATCCAGACTATCCAGAATATTTTCAACCGCTTTCTTGGCGCCATTTTCTCCCCAGGATTTACCCTGTTTGAGATATTTTTGCGCCGCCTCACCTACAATCAGGGTACTATAATAAGCCACAGCGCCCTGGGCGGAAGCCGTTAATACGGTTGACAGGCCTCCGGTTCCCAGTTTCAGGGCTGAAGAGACAAAATAGATGGCCCAGATAGACCCCATTAACAGGACTATTTGTGACATAATCGTGCTCACCAGTGAACCCGCTTCTTTTTTGGTTAACGGCAACCCATATAATTTGGATAGATGTACTATCATCGTCACATCCACAGCAGCCGCAGCCATCAGGTCTGCAATGGGAATGGGATTAAGCGCCACGGCAACGCCTTTTGATATGCAATAGGTGCGGATGAGTTTTGCTGCTACGTCACTGCGAATGGACATAATATGCTCAGCCACCTGATCCGACAGTTCCCCGGCAAATAAGCTGGCATTGAGAGCGGCCAGGGTTTTACCTTCCGACTGCAGTATATCCCAGAGACACTGCTTAAGCTCATCGACCTCAGCGGGGAAGACTCGTAAAGTTTCAGTCTCATTTCCCTGTGCATCGACCAGTATATAATGTTTACTGCTTTCCTGAGACACTGCAGTAATGATATTTTTTTTATCCACCAGCCCTGCTACTCGAGCACTGATAGTATCCAGCAGGACCTTTTTTTCATCCTCAGTATAGCGGTCCGCCTTATTCAACACCAATACCACCGGTCTTGATTCAGAGACGACACTTTTTAATGCCTGAAATTCAGTATCTGTCATATCTCCATCAATGACAAACAAAATAATATCGGATCGTCTGGCCACTTCATGGGCCATTTGCGCACGCTTTTCACCTTCAATTTCATTGATACCCGGGGTATCAATAAAAAACACACCGCCCTCTTCGTACTCCTGCCAATTGGCATAAGCCGTTTGTTTGGTTTCACCATGCAGCGGACTGGTAGAAAAAAGCGCTTTACCTATGAGCGCGTTAAGCAAAGAAGACTTACCTACACTGACACGTCCAAGCACCGAAATGTGCACATGTTCATGTTCAATTTTCTGCAACATTTTTTCAACTTGCTTGAAATCCTCGCGCAGCGAATCCCGAACTTCCTTTGGAACCCTCTTGTCATTCAACAGATAGCTAAGACTCTCCCTGGCAATAGACAGGTGCTGATCACCGCCAGGCTGTTGCTGTTCTGGCGATAATTCATGCTCAGGCTTAATTTCGCTGTCCGGCATTCTCTCATCGGTCTTTCCCATACGACTGGAAAAACTGCTCGCCGCATCACTAATGCCGTTTTTGACATCATCCAGACTGTGTTTCGCAACAATCAGACCATCCTCAATTTTCTTTGCGGAGCTTGAGGACAAGTTTGATAAAATCTTTTGTGCGCGATTCAATATTTTCACCTATACGCTCCTGATAAAGTTTATTAACCAGTGTAGGAGATAGCTGGCCTGTGACTTCCAGTGTTCTTGCAACCGAATGCCCCAGGGTATCGAAAATCATACCATATGCTACTGCATGCATGAGCCCTCCCGTGACGGTGCCAATACCTGGGAATGCTTTAAAACCATTACCAATAATCGCCAGTAACAGCGCCAGGGTTTTTTTCATACGCCCCTGGATAAGTTGAATTAACTTACTCGCATCAATATCCGTAGCCGGTACATCATATAACTGGCATAGCTCCTTGATCATTTGAATGCCCAGATAGCCCTGTACCAGCAGGTCAGTTCCCGGGGAAATGGTAGCCAGTGCCGCGACGACAGCTTTTTTGGTATAGCTTTTAACCAGACGTTCACTTTGCGAATGCCGGAACCTGACGTCCAGATCATCCAGTCGATGAGACATCATTTTAGCCACAGATTTTTCTCTCAGCTGCTCAAACACATCCCTGCTATACTGCTGCATCATCTTTGTCAGCGCCTGCTGCAATTCTGAGATATCAACGGCAATCGGACGAATGATCCGTTCTTCATGACCATCGGCCGTCAAGCGGATATATTCACGTTCCCCGCCTGCGGTAATCGTTACCACAGGTATATTTTCAGCAATAGCCTGCACGCGCTGCTGCAGTTTATGAATGATCTGCTGCAATTCATCGGGTGCATAGCGATCAGACTTGTTGACCGCAATGATACAGGGTTTTCCTGTCTCAAGTACTGCCTGCAGTTCTTCATACTGCGAGGCTGTTAAATCACCATCACAAAGATAAACAGCAACATGTGCGCGCTGCACTTCTTCAATGGAAAGTCGATCCAGGTTTGAAAACTGTTCATTCAAGCCAGGCATATCTGTCAAAAAATACTGGTTTCCCTGATGATCCTGCCACTGATAATGATTTATTAGCCGGGTAGTGCCGCCCGTAACACCCACCAGAATAGAATCTGGATTGTCAGCTGAGTTCGGCTGTTCCGCAGCAGCTCCCTGTCTGGCCATTGGGTTGTGCTGCTGGGGATCCGAAGCACTGACCAAAGCTTTGATTAATGAGCTTTTGCCGCTGCTGATATCTCCAAAAAGTGCAATATATAACTGATGCTGTTCTTTACGCTCATCAAACGCCTTTAATTCCTGTTTGATCAGGCTGATTTCTTTGGCATGGCTGAGGATCTCCTGTGCTGATGCATCAAATTTTACGGCAGGCTCTGCAGTATTTTTTGACGGCTCCTCAACCAGCGTATTAAGTCCCTGCTTTTCCAGTTTCCCAGTGAGATCATTCAGCCGTTGCTCTACAGTTTCAAAGCTATGTAGATCTTTTCCTTCAGCGTGCTGGGCATTTTTGTATAGAGACTTTTTCCGCGGAACCAGCAGACGCCATGCTACTCGACCAAAAACAAAAGAAACCAGGACAATTCCTGCGATATATGCCCAGATCAGCCAGTCCGGTTTCTGCTGCAGGTGTTCCCAAACAGAAAAACTTAAATCAGTGATAAATAGAATAGCCACCAGTGCCAGTAAGAAAAGGATCGTCAGGCCGATGGCTATAAGAATGCGCGTAGAAGGAAATTTTGACATAAACTGATTCATCTATAAGAGAATAACATCATTATAGAAAATTGGCACTGGAGAGTAAAAAAATTGTAATAAATGGCGGGGGTTACACGAAGACATAAAACGGATGTTAAGCAGAGGCGCAAAGAAGAGCTATTTTTAGTGTTTCTCGAAGACGTGAAGCTAAAAATAGCAATCAATAAATCATTTATCTTTGCGCGAAATAACCCGCTTAATTGGCAGCTGCTGAAAGTGCCTTTTTAATGGCATCCGGTGAAGCCATAATACCCATAAAACTGTTTTTTCCAGCCATGGAGAGATCCGGGAAGTTAATAGCGATTCGAAATTTGCCATTTAAGGCATAGACTTTGCCATCTGCATCGACCAGTATTTCATAGGGTAAGTGGGCCGTTGAACGAACGGGTCTAAAATCTACTTCTGTCATAATGGTTTTGTCACTGCTCATACCCTGAGTCATGGCTACACCAAAAACAGATTGTTTTTTTCCTGGGATATCAACACGATAGACTTTTGAAACGCCCCCTTTTTTAGCCGCCAATCCGGATTCAAGCGCTTCAATAGCGGCATCATAGGAAGCATGACTGGCCAGCACTTCCGGATCATCGAAATAGGGCATGCCAAACATATAGTGATACTTCTGCAGTTTTTTACCTGTCAGGCCTTTTTTAGAACCGTAGGCTTCGCCGCCGCCCAAAGCAGTCGCCAGTGAACCGGCTACATCCTCAAGATGCCCCTGCATTCGGTAAGCGTAAGACATATACACAGGATTGGTATAAGTGACCTGTATTTCACCCTTCACATCCGTGACAGCAACGCGCTGGATGGCACCATATCCGCCAAATTTGGTCGCTTTAGCATTCGTTTTGAGGGCATCATTAGTCACAATGATAACCGTTGCACCTTGGTACGGGCTGTACTCACCCACGACTTCAAAACCTGCTGATTTCAGTTTGGCTTTAGTATCTGCAACTGTGTTGCTGATATCGCTGCTGCCTTTGGAAGCCAGCATAAAGGGTTTTAATTGACTCTCGGCATATGCCGTTGACAGTAACAGCATAAAAAACACAGCCACATAAATGCTGTTCAAAAACCTGGATAGATTGCCTCTCACTCTTTTTTCTCCCTTAACTCAATAAATGAATATTCAACCTAAAAAAATCAGTTAAACCTACTGCGAGCGTCTAATACACTGAATCTTCAAGACTTTCCAGAACATTTTGAACTCACCCGTAGGGTGGCTACGAATAAGTCCAAAATAACCTGTAAATTATTGAATCTTCAGCACCTTAATCGCTCTCGCTACGATTGAACTGATTATTTTAGGTTCAACTCTTTGATAACAATTCTCTGATAACATTAGTTCAGAAATTTTATTCTGGCAAGTTTTTCCTGCTTTGCAAAAAAAAGGGGCCAAAGGCCCCTTTTCATTAACAAGCAGTCAATAACCACTCAGGTAAGGTTAATAATTCCAGCCATAAGAAATACCAAAGGCATCCTGATTCATACTGATATCAGCTTCTCCGCCGCCAAAGGCTGCAGGAATCGAATTACTGCCTTTAACTTCATTTTCAAAGGCATGCATATAATAGAAAGACAGCTCACTACCCTGAGGCAGGTTATAAGTGGCACCCAGTGTCAGATGATCTTCCACAACCGCCGGCGCCAGAATATTGAACATGGTCTGATCTTTGTCAATCGGCTGCTCGGCATGGTTCCAGCCCGCACGTACAGTCCATTTCTCATTAATATCATAGGCTGCGCCAAGCTTGAAGACGGTCATATCATTCCAGCCGAAACCTGAACCATTGTTGGTGCCCAGATAATTGTTGGGGTTAAACATGTCCATACCGCCATTGCCGGACTGAACGGGATTAGCAATAGCTTTGACATCACTATAATTAATCTGCTGCACATCGAAGGCCAGCATCATTTTAGGTGTTGCCTGCCAGGCGACACCAAGACCATAGTTTTCGGGTAAATCAAAATCACCTTTTTCGGCAAACAGGCCCTTATAATCATCAAACTCACTCATGTTCACTTTGGAGTTATAGACAGCGCCCAGAGTAACAGTATCGGTAATTTTTCCGGTCCAGCCCACAGACAGGCCAACGCCCCATGAAAGCTCATGGCCTTTACCGCTCAACTTATCGGGATAAGCGGAAACCTGGCCCGCCATGGGCCCGCCTTCATTGGTAAATGCACCCAGCCCCCATGATTTAAAGCGTTGGCCAATGATCTGTAATGAAGCACCGATGGAGTGATTAGGATTAATTTTATAAGCCAGTGAAGGCAGGAATTTTACCTGTTCCAGATTGATGCCGGTTTCTTCAGTGGGATCAAAAGGATTACCGTTAAACAATGTCAGCCCCTGATAATTGGTATTCATACCCCCGGTACCGACGACCGCAAAGCCCAACGCCATATTATCATTCAGCCAGTAATTGATACCGAAATTAGGGATAAAGAATGCCGCATCGCCATCACCATCAAACTTGCCGTTATTCATGCCGCCGAACTGGGGAGGTACCTGGTTAAGGGGCGGCGGTGCAGGAAAACCAGTAATATCATTACCGCTGATTTTAGCTTCACGATTAGGCATAAAGACTTCAATACCAAAATCCACACGATTGCCAACAAATCCCAGACCCGCTGGATTAGCCGCATTACCCACTACTGCATCCTGTGGCAGGGCAATACCGACACCGCCCATGCCTTCTGATTTAGTACCATAGCCATGCCAGAAATAACCATTGGTTGCCATCGCGGCACCCGGTAAAATGACGGCTGCGGAAACTGCAGCGGCCAGAATGTGATTTTTAATCATTACATTAAGCTCCTTCAAAGCTGTTTATTATTGTCAGTGAAGCACATAAACCGCTGGTGTAACTATGAACCGCAGGTTAAGCTTGTAACTGCATCCAAAGCAACACTAAAGTGGTGATATTGCTACCTTAGTAAATTATTTTTAATCGTGCTACTGCATGAGGAACTAAAACAACAACCAGCCCCCCGGCAAGTTTTTATCTGCTGTACAGGCATTATTTCAACTGTCATATCACACCTGTGTGAAATTTTTCCATTCACCATGTTGCTAAATTACAACATATATGTATTTCTGCAGAATATATTGTACAAATTTACAACAAATGTCAAGCATTAAGGGGGATTTAACCTGAGTTATTGTAAGATATTATGCCATTTCAAAAATGATCTGCACTGGAATTAAAATTTTTCAATACAGCGATTCACTTTCGTTGCTAACAATAACTTAAAATTTCAATAACAACTCCGCATATCTAGTAACATCTCAATAAGTCCATGCAAGATCCCCTCCTCCTATCAGGGGGAGGGTTAGGGTGGGGGTTAAGTGCTTGATTACACACACTACCCCCATCCTGTGCCTTCCCCCTGAAAGGGGAAAGGAACTTAAACTGCACGAACTTATTGAAAAGTTACCATATCTATAAGATCGTGCAATATTTTTGATGCACTGAGTCGTTAGCATTTTTAATCAATTGATATATGTTGGTTTTTTGCCAATTATTGCTGATTTTTTTTAAAATCCTGGATATGATTCCTCATCATGATGTGTGTATTTTACCACAAAGATAAACAAATCTGTTCCTGTGAAGGGCATTTTAATTCCGCCTTCCCTGGCAGTCATGCAGCTAGAGCACAAGAGCAGGTACTTTAGGCACCAGGAGTAGGCGCTTTAAGCGGCACGGGAGATGTTTCCGAGCAGGTTTAACTGTTTTTATTAAGCAACAACAACTAACGAATATCCGTCACCTGTCGGCTCACCAGCAAGCAAAGATTTTGATTATGAATAAAGTATTTCACTTTTCTCTTCACGGAGTTCTCTTGACGACAACGCTGTGTCTTTCAGGCTATGCTGCCGGATCAGGATTTGCGCTGATTGAAAACAGCGCCAGCGGTATGGGGCAGGCTTTTGCCGGAGCCGCGGCGGTCGCTGAAGATCCATCCACTGTCTATTTCAACCCCGCCGGTATGACCTACCTTGACGGCACTCAGCTGACCGCCGCTCTGCATATAGTCAATTCCAATGCCCACTTCCACGATAAAGGCAGCACAGATCCGTTTGGCGGCGCCATTATCGGCAACAATGACGGCGGCAATGCGGGCGGCACCCACTATATACCTAACCTGTACTATGTAAGGGAATTTGGCGAGGGCAAATATCGTTTTGGTCTGGGGATCAATGCACCCTTTGGATTAGGTACGGAATATGATGATGGCTGGATAGGCCGATATACTTCGACCAGTTCTGAGCTGCAGACCATTAATATCAATCCAGCAGTTGCATTTAAAGGCACTGAGCGTTTGTCCATCGGCTTGGGCGCCAACCTGCAGTATATTAAGGCAACACTTAAATCCAACATTAATCAGACTGCCTTCTCCTCTGACGATGCACGCGCGAAAGTCACAGGTGAAGACTGGAGCATCGGGATTAATGGCGGTATTATTTATGAATACGCAACGCACAGTAAATTCGGCCTGCATTACCGCGGTTTTATAAATTCTACCCTTGCAGGCAAGGTTAACTACGATGGTGTTAACCCTGCCCTGGCGATGCTTGCCGGCTTTACTGACAAAGATGTCACGGCAGCTCTGGAAACTCCTGCAGCTTTTTCAGCCAGTATTGCCCATCAGCTCAACCCCAAATTCACCTTACTGGCCGATATTACTTATACTCAATGGAGTAGTTTTGAAACCTTACATATTGTAGGCGACGATGATTCTAACGTATCTTATGTAAAAGAAAACTGGAATGATGTATTTCGCTATTCCTTAGGGCTGAAATATCAGCACAATGAAAAATGGATCTTCAGAAGCGGAATCGCCCATGATGAAACACCCATTGATGATGCATACCGCACTTCTCGAATTCCCGGTGACGATCGTTTCTGGTTGAGCTTTGGCGCCAGCTATTTTTTCTCAAAGAATTTATCTGTTGATGTTGGCTATGCACATCTCTGGGTTGATGATGCGAAGATTGATGAAGAATTCCGCCTCGCAGGTATCGGCACCGGAACGTTAAAAGGAAAATACAAAGCGGATGTTGATATCCTGAGCGCTCAGGCCACCTGGAGATTTTAAACAAATAGTTTAAAACAGACGATATAGCACTCCATTGATTCTTCACAGCTTTAAAAACTGTATCATTGCTGGGTGCTATAGAAAAAAAAGCACAAAAAACCCGTATGGAGAAAACCTTACGGGCTTTTTTGGTGTTTAAATCAGTTAAGCTTATGCTTTCTTGATTAAGAAGAGGAATTTTCCGCCTTCTTCATTGCTTTCCATCAGCTCGTTGCCTGTCTGATTAGCAAAAGCTTCAAAGTCTTTTACTGAACCAGGGTCAGTAGCGATAATATGAAGAACCTGACCGGCACTTAAATCTGCCAGTGCCTTTTTTGCACGTAAAATAGGGAGTGGACAGTTTAATCCTGAAGCATCTAGTTCTTTATCAAAGTTAGCCATTAAAAATTCCTCGCTTATCGAGCTTTAAATTGTAGAGAAATCTGGTTCCTGGCATTGACTTTAGCCTCTCACCAGCTTATTTAACCTGCATATCTTATAGGGTTTAATGATCGCAGGCAAGTCTGCCAAATGGGATATATTAGCAGTCATTGATAATATACGGCCAGGGAGATAAAGACTCAGTGAGTATCAAAGCCCCTGATAGTGATCACTCATACAGCACCGAAAGGCATTGAATAACAACCTTCTTACATCGCTATCGGTAGTCCCATACGAGCCCAGGTTACGATACCTCCACGCAGGTTGTAAACATTTTCAACGCCTTTTGAGGTCATAAACGCACATGCCTGAGCAGAACGGGCCCCCGTCTGGCAGTAAAAAATGATTTTTTCGTCGCTGGACAATTCTTCGACTTTTAAGGGAATAACATGCAGCGGCAAATTTTCAGCACCAGAAATTTTCCCTCTTGCCACTTCCGCCGGTGTACGCACATCAATCAGTTTTATATTACCAGAAAGATCCTCGAGCATATGACTCAATTCAGCCGCATCTACTTCTTTAATGCCAAACATCTAATCTGCCCCTGAAACAGTAATAAATTTAAAATTCTTAATCGCCTGAACAGACAAATGTATATCATTATATAGTAATATAATGGCAAATTTCAAACGACCCTGCTTTACTTTTATAGAGATTGTTCTTTACACTTTGATTTATTAATCTAACCTGAATGTAACTATTCAGCGTATTTTAGATTTATACGTAAGTTCTTGATATCAGGTGTTTGCGTAAGGCAGATAATTGCTCCTGTATAATCTGCATTCCCTACGTCCCTGTAGGTCAAGTGTATGTGGCATGGATGCCACATTCAAGCCTACGACATACATGGAAGTATAAGTGCCGTGGGAGGCAGGAAGCCGGGAACGACCATGGACGTATTTACGGCGTCTTCTGGAGCAAATTCCTGGTGTCAAGGACGTTTTCAAAATTACGCTGAATAGTTACACCTGAATTTTAGATACGTTCGCTCATATCTCTTTCATCTAGCTGGAGAGAGAGCACTGAAGACCCACACAATGCCCTGGAGGCAAAAAGTTAAACCGCGAACACTGGGGGGCCAGGGATATATGCTTCAGGTAGCAGCAGCAGGCGCTTCAGGCACCGGGAGCAGGCGCTTTATGCGCCAAAAGTAAGGTGATTCAGGCAGCACAGGAGCCGCTGCCGGGCAGTTTAAGCTTCTATTCAGGTTTAAACTTTTCTTGAACACCCGCAAAATCCATCGCTTAAATGCGCATACCGGGGCGGAACCAGCGTTATGTTTAAGTGTCTACATATAGGCATTGACCCAGCTTGTTGAAGCTGTTCATGCCATGAATGAACTTCTTACTTTATGAATCAGGGTGCTGTTATTACCAGGCTAGCATCAGTTCATACCTATGAGCATCAGTTCATACCTATGAGCATCAGTTAAAGAATCGAAGTTTACGCGAAGTCAAAATGCAGTTTAACGCTGAATTTGACTTATCATTGAGAGTGCTGCTGTAACTTTACATCTGCCTCTGTTTTGTTTCATTCATTTTATAGTTAAGGTCTATAGTGAAAAACTTTATATCCCTGTGTATCAGTATTAGTCTTATTTTCAGCTCGCTATATAGCCACCTTGTGTATGCTGACATAAGCCTTCCGGATATCGGTGCCTCGTCCAGTATTGGACTGACACCGCATATGGAAGAACAAATTGGTCGCGAGATTGCTAATCAGATCCGCCTTAGTCATCAATTGATTGATGATCTGGAACTGGATGAGTATCTACAGAACCTGGGCTATACCCTGGTTGCCAATAGTGATGATACCTTGCAGAATTTTCGATTTTTTCTTATCGATTCAAATCAAATCAATGCGTTTGCAACTCCCGGCGGCATTATCGCTGTCTATAGCGGATTATTCCTCAGCACGGAAACAGAAAGCGAGCTGGCATCAGTGCTGGGGCATGAAATAGCTCACGTCACTCAGCGTCATCTTGCGCGTAGTTTTGAAAAAGCCAACCAGTTGAATATTCCTGTCATGGCGGGGTTACTGGCAGGGCTGCTGCTGGGAGCGGTGGGAGGTTCGGCTGGAAACCTGGGTGCTGCAACTGCAATGGGCCTGAGCGCAGCAGGCCAACAGGCACAAATTAACTACACCCGCGCGAATGAAAAAGAAGCTGACAGAGTCGGTATACGATTTCTCAGTTTATCCGGTTATGATCCCACCGGTATGCCTGATTTTTTTCAGAAACTGGAGCGAAAAAATCGTTATGTAGGGCGAAATTATCCAGAGTTTCTGCGAACCCACCCCATAACCATTGATCGTATTGCTGAGGCGAGCCAGCGTGCAGAACAATATAAAAGAAGCATGAAAGGATTTAAAAATCAGGATACATACCGTCTGATGAAAACCAAGCTGCATGTCATTACCTCGTCCGCAGGCAGCAATATTGCCAGGCAATATGAACAGAAAGCAAAAAAATCTTCGCTCAAGCTACATCCTGAATATCATTATGGGTATGCTCTGGCACTGCTTAAGAAAAAAAAATACACCCAGGCTATAGAAACACTTGAACAATTGCACCAGAGCAAACCTGAAAATATGAGTTTTACGTTAGCACTGGCTGAGGCTTATCTGGCCACGAACGACAAAGCTAAAATTAATAGCAGCCTCAAACTTTTAAAATCTGCGCTTGCCAATAACCCTTATAACCTGGTATTAACCATTAATTATGCCCAGGCCCTGATCAAAACAGAAAAAACAGAGCAAAGCATTACTCTGCTCACCAATTTCACTGAACATAATTATAAGCACCCGGCGGTCTACAAGCTGCTTTCACAAGCATTGGGCCAACAAAAACTACTGGTTAAGGCCTATATAGCGAATGCTGAATATTATTACTTAAACGGCCAGCTTGATCAGGCCATTGAACAACTACGGCTGGCCGCAAAAATCACTCCCCAAAAAGATTTTTATACGTTGTCTAAGCTGGAAGCTCGAAAACGGACCTTGGAGGAAGAAAAAGAAAAATACTCTATGGAAAATAATTAATTCTTCCCTGACACCCCTGCTTCTATGAAGCCTAACAGAGATTAAAGATTAAGCTATTTTTGTTTTTTTTAAAGCTTCTATTGTAATAAACATTATTTACTGGTATTTTTCCATAAAATCTTTTAGATTTATTATTCCGACCCGCCAATCGGGTTATTACTTTACTTTAAGGAGGAGTCGATGCGAAATATACCAAAAATCGTATCAACAGCATCAATCTTGGCCGTAGCGCTTGGCAGTCTAACTCTGATCCCGGTTTCAGTTTCTGCAGCAGGTTCGAAGTCTAGCCTAGAGCAGGGCAAGGAAATTGCTTTCAGCCGCCAAAAAGGCAATTGTCTGGCCTGTCATAATATTACCGGAGGTCAATTACCGGGTAATATTGCTCCGCCTCTGGTCGCAATGAAAGCACGTTTTCCGGATAAGGCTAAGCTGCGATTACAAATTTATGATTCAACTGAGGCCAATCCAAACTCTATTATGCCCCCGTTTGGCCGTCACAAAATCCTCAGTAACCAGGAAATCGAATTAGTAACTGATTTTATTTATCAACTCTAAAATCAGTGATTAAGTGTTAGCTGTGCAGCAACGGAGAATTTTTCTGCTAGACTCACTGACATCTGCAGCCATAGCCATGGCTGCAGCAGGTGGTCTGTTATCACCTGAATGTGTCCTGGGCAGCTGGAATAAAGAGGCTTTTAATGCTCCAAAATTGCAGTCAGCCCTGAAATCTGTAATGGGCAGCGATTTAACAGAAGCCAGCAATCTTATCACTATCCAGACTCCTGATATTGCAGAAAACGGAACTGTAGTGCCTGTAACAGTATACAGCAGCTTAAAAAACGTTCAAAGCATCGCTCTATTTGCAGTACAAAACAAAACGCCCTTAGTGGCTCTGTTTGAACTGTCTGAGGATACCCGTGCTTACGTTTCCACACGCATAAAAATGGCAAAATCATCCAGTGTTATTGCCATTGTCACTGCGCAAGGTAAGCACTACAGTGCTCGAAAACAGATAGAAGTCTTGCTCGGAGGCTGTCAGGACTAATGCTTTACACCAGGGTCATGGAGCCAATTTGTCCTGCGGTCTGGCAACCGGGTCAACATTGAATGAGTAAAAGCTCAATAAAAATTCGCGCCAGTGTAAAAAATCGCGTTACTACCATTCGGATACTCATTAACCATCCGATGGAAACAGGGTTTCGTAAAGACAAAAAAAGCGGGCAGATAATTGCTGCACATTTTATCCAAAACCTGAATTGTACGATGAATAACAGGGTTATATTGAGTGCACAATGGGGAGCAGGAATTTCCCGCAACCCATATTTGTCATTTCAATATAACGGCGGCAAAGTCGGCGATATACTGAAACTGTCCTGGGAAGATAATACAGGTCTGTCTGACTCGGTTGAAGCACATATAAACTAAATCACCACTGGTGAGTAAATAATACATAAACTTAAAAGAATGGATATTAACATGAAAAAACTATTATTAACCTTAACCGCAGTCACTGCTCTGGGCGGTTTATATTCCAGCGCAGGCGCGACCACAGCTGAACAGGATCTGAAAAATATCCGTGAATATTTTACCAAGCGTTTCCCCGGAGTTTCATTGAATGAATTTGGTAACGGAGTTTATGCAATAGATGAGCAATCACGTGAAACCTGGGAAGCCATTGAAGAATTCCCTCCCTATGAACTTGACCTGGAACAAGGTGAAACGCTATTCAATACGCCTTTTGCTAATGGCAAAACCTATGCTTCATGCTTCAAGAATGGCGGCAAGGGAATTCGACAAAACTACCCTTATTTTGACCGCAAAACCTCTCAGGTAAAAACGCTGGAAGAGGAAATCAATGAATGCCGGAGCAAAAATGGCGAAGAACCTCTAAGCTGGAATAAAGGCGACATTGCTTCTATTTCAGCCTATATGGCCTATAGCTCCAGAGGCAAACCGTTAAATATTAAAACCCCTCAAACAGCGGATGAAATCGCTGCCTATGAGCGTGGGCGGGCACATTTTTTTGCTAAACGCGGACAGCTGAACTTGTCCTGCGCAAACTGTCACCAGGACAATGCCGGTAACAGAATCCGCGCAGATATTCTCAGCCCGGCCCTGGGCCAGGTCTCACATTTCCCGGTTTATCGTGCTAAATGGGGTAACCTGGGTACCTTGCACCGTCGTTATGGCGGCTGCAACAAGCAGGTTCGGGCCAAACCATTCAAACCGCAAAGTGATGAATACAAAGCTCTGGAATATTTCCATACCTATATAAGTAACGGTATTGATGTCAATGGTCCAGGTTCGAGAAAATAGATTTTCTCCAGCCAGTGTCCATACTTTTTTTGACGCACACTGGTGGCACAGGGATGTGCTACTGTTTTTAATGATGGCAACTCATTGAAAATGCCGCAAAAGAAAAATCACATTTTTTCTTTTGCATTGCATAATATAGCCGGGATGGCTGTTTATGGATGGAAACTAGCTCATCATTAACAGAACCCGGTTTAAAAACCGGTTTTTTTAATAGATGAGTCATCGAAAAGCTTATTCCAGCCTTGAACGTATAGCCAGCACGTCACATTTGGCATGATGCAAGATTGCATTTGCAGTTGAACCGAGCAGCAATTCAAGTCCGTTGCGCCCATGTGAACCACATACAATCAGATCACTTTGGTATTCATCGGCAAGGCGCAGTATTTCTGTTTTAGGAATTCCCACCACAACCTCAGTTGAGCAATGTCCGATGCTCTGCCCTTGAGCATTCCCGGCTGACAAATCAGCGAGTAATTTATCCATCCGTTGCTGAGCAATCTGTAACAGTTCTTTTTCATCGATAAGGAGATTTTCAACGCCTGGATAATACAGCGGGTCATACAGAGTATTGACCTGATAAACGTACTCCACCACATGCACCAGCAGCAAGCTGGACAGTTTGCCATCCGCAGCATCAAGCGCTTTTTGACAAAGTCTTAAAGAATCTTCAGATAAATCAACGGCAACGATGATGTGTTTATAATGACTCATAATACTCTCAACAGGGTTAAAATTTTCGGAGCTACTCAGCGTATCTGAAATATTGCACTCAGTAGTTACAAATTTTCAATTTATAGAATTGATACACTGAGTTTAAATATAGGTTAGAATAACTGCAAGTAAACACATAAATTTTAGATAACTACTCAGCGTATCTGGAATAAATACCTGACAGCAAGCACGATCTTATAGATACGCTGAATAGTTTCAATTTCAGAATCGCAAGCGCATGCACATCGAATATATAGATACTAATGAAGCACTGGAAATTGCCTGTAAACGTTTTAGCCGCAGTGAATTCATTGCCATGGATACTGAGTTTATTCGCCAGCGCACTTATTTTCCAATTCTCGCCCTGATTCAACTTTGCGACGGCAAGCATGTCAGCATCATCGATCCAGTCAATATCGATGATCTCAGTCCGCTGATGAATTTACTTTACGATGAACATATTGAAAAAGTCATGCATTCGGCCCGTCAGGATATGGAAATCTTTTATCATATAAATGGCGAGCCGTTCAACCCGGTGTTTGATTCTCAAATTGCTTCCGCACTGATGGGTTATGGAGAACAGATAGGCTACGCAGCCCTGGTCAAACAATTGTTAAATGTCGAACTGGATAAATCTCAAACTCGCACCGACTGGCTGAAACGTCCGCTGAGCAAAGAACAAATCGCCTATGCCGCAGATGATGTCATTTATCTGGCACAGATTTACCCATTACAAAGCAGACATCTGATGCATCAGGGCAGGTTGAACTGGCTGAAAAACGACTTTCAGTTTTTATCAGACTCATCAACTTATGCCCCTGACAAGGAAAACCTGTGGCGTAAACTCAAAGGCATCAGAAAACTAAAACGTAAACAACTGGCAATTCTGAAGCCGCTTGCTGCCTGGCGCGAAACACAGGCGATCAGAGAGAATCGCCCCAGGCGCAGGATCATGAGCGATGACAGTTTGATAGAATTATGCGTTAACCCGCCGCTTAACATGGCTGATTTGCACAATAACACCTGTCTTAATGCACATTTAATCAAACAATACGGTCAACAACTGCTCACCCTGGTTGAGGATGGACTTGCAACGCCTGAAAAAGACTGGCCCGCTCAACCTGAAAGATATAAATTATCAAGTCAGCAGGAAGCCCTGACTGATTGTCTCACGGCCATTGTAAATTTATCGGCCGAAAAAAATAATATCAGCCCGCGCTGTCTGTGCAGCCGTAAAGATCTGGAGCAACTATCCTGCGGCAAACGGGATTTAGCTATTTTAAATGGCTGGCGGCATGAACTGGCTGGCCGGGATTTAGTACATTTTCTGCAGGGCAAGACCCGCCTGGAATATCACTCAGGGCAATTGCTGCATGTGTTATCATAACAGTCTGACAAACTGTAAATTCATAGCATGACCTCACTCAATAATATCAGTGATTTTTTTTCACGTATCGGCTGTCCGTTTCAAGTTTATGAAATGGGCCGGCTTATTTTGCCCGTGTCTGCAGAAACATTTCTACATTTTGAACAAACTCAAACCACCTGGCCCTATCCATTATTTCGACAGGCATGGTTTGCCATTTTGTTCTGGCTGTCGCAAAATGAGTCTGAGATATCTGCAAATACAGCTGATAAACATTATGTCTGGTTTTTAAAATTCCCGCTTGACGAACAGGGTAAATTAAATCAGACAGCACGTAACGATTTTATGCAGCAGCTTTTTTCTGCTCTGAATCAATACCTGGCTGACCCGCAAACCGATCCGATCAAAAAGTTTCAGTCACTGGAAACAGGCATGAAACACAATCCTTATGGATTTAAACCGAACCAGGAACGTATGGCCAGCTTCCATTCCGCTGTCCATCAATATCTGCATTTACCCGGCTCACGGTTTTATAAACCTGCATTAGAGTATCTGACAGGTAAGAACGGCTTTGAACAATGGAATTTTGTCGGTTTCCAGGGACTGGCTGATGTGGCTGCTCGCCTGGATGAAACTTTCAACGGCACACCTGTTGAGCATATTGTTTCACAAGCAATGCAGCAGCTTCCTGACGAACCCTTGATAGCCCTGTTGCACTGCCTGGAAAACCATGCATTATCAGACTCATTAAGCAAGCAGATTGCTGCACGACTGCAGATTGAACTGGAGCAGGAACCTAAAAATACCAGCCAGCAGTTAAAGCTCAAATCAGCCATCATTGCAGCTTTGATCAGAGGCATCGCCCGCTCAAGAGACTCAAACGGCAAGCGTCAGGCATTGATACAGGTTATGCAGTCAGCATTTGCTAACGAGATCGAAATCATTGCTGCAATTTCAGCCAGATGCTGGCTGGAACTGCAGGATCCGGAATTACTCGCGCTCTTCCTGGAAGCTCTGGCTAAACAGGTTCTGGCCGATAAGACTTCTGGACAAAATGCTTTTAACGCGGTGATTAACGATTTAGTGTTCATCCCCGGTATGCGCAAAGTCATATTGAAGCAATTTCGTTCACCGGATCGTTCATCGACTTTAGTCAGGGCCATTGGCGCCTTTTTTAATCAGCTGAGCTGAACTATGAAACAGATTAACCCGTTCACTGATCCCGACAATAATCCTCCAGACCCTACAGAACACAGTGATATAGTTCAGGCCGCTGGATTAAATCAGGACTATTCAAAATTACTGCCCGACACCGTTCTTCAGGCGGTAGAAAGTTTGGGCTTTGTTTCCGATGCGCGTATATTGGCTTTAAACAGCTATGAAAACCGGGTCTATCAGGTTGGTATTGAAGCCCCGATTTCTGCCCTGGAAACGAACCCGCCAGCGAGTAAGGACAGCAGGGAATTAAATCCTGACCCCGTCATCAGCAAATTTTATCGTCCCAATCGCTGGACGGATGAACAGATACTGGAAGAACACCAGTTTTCTCTGGAATTGCAGGCCTTGGAAATACCCGCCGTTCCGCCGCTGGTGATAAAATCAGTTACACACCCTCATGAGAGTAACAGTTGCAGTACACTGTTTCGTTTTGGAGGCTACCGATTTGCATTGTTTACTCGTCAGGGAGGCAGAGCACCCGAATTTTCTGATCCGGAAAATCTTTACTGGCTGGGTAAATATATTGGCCGTATCCATGCAGTCGGCAAAATTGCCCGATTCAAATACCGCCCGGCGATATCTATTGAGTCTTTTGTCATTAAGCCGTCTACCTATATACTGGAGAACAATTTTATACCTGGCGAATTTACACGCTCCTATGAAGCAATTATAGCGGATTTGCTTAAATATTTGGAAGCCAGCTTCAGAGCGGAAAATTTTAATTTTATACGCCTGCATGGAGACTGTCATTCAGGCAACATTCTCTGGACCGATCAGGGTCCTCACTTCGTTGATTTTGACGACTGTCGTAGCGGGCCGGCGATACAGGATCTCTGGATGATGCTTTCTGGAGAGCCGCATGAACAGCAACTGCAAATAAAAAAAATTTTACAGGGCTATGAACAATTTTGTGATTTTGATTATCGGGAACTGCAGCTCATTGAAGTATTGAGAACCATGCGTATTATTCACTATGCCGGCTGGCTGGGCAAACGCTGGGATGATCCGGCTTTTCCTCTGGCCTTTCCCTGGTTCAACACGCCAACATACTGGGGTGAGCATATTTTACAACTCAAAGAACAACTGGCTGCTTTACAGGAACCCGGCCTGCAACTTCAGGGCATTTTATAGGCTCCCAGATCAATAGCCTCGAACATACTGCCGCTGAGTCTGACATGACCTGTGTATCGGTTATCGCCGTCACTGCTGAATTCAAATTCATAGGTTCTGCATAACTGAACAAAGCCATGAGGATGACGGCAAGGACGGAGCTTGATAACATCCAGGGTGTCATCCAGAAATTGCAAATCCAGTTTCAAACAGGCGTTTTTTGCAGCCTTGTGAGCTACTTCATAAGCAGTAACAGAATTCCACCAGAACCAGATCACTCCGGTGATAATTAAAAATACAATATAACTGTCCATAAATCCTCAAATAAATTAATAATAATCTTGCAAGAAATCATTTCTCAAGCTATGCTATAACATGATTTAACTAAATTTTTAAAAAAAAAGGGTATCATTATGGCTATTAAAAAGCTATTTGCTGTGTCAGCTATCAGTTTAGCTGTTGGAATCATGTCTGCAACAGCGTTCGCTGAAGGTGATGGTTTTGTTGAAGATTACGTGACTAACCCCTATGGGGAAGTGTGGAAAAACAGTTATGGTGAATGCTGGAGAGACCGTTTCCAGGATACGGATGTCAAACTCGAAGAATGCGGTTATGTTCCACCTGCGGAAGAAGTAGTTGCCGTTGCCGTCGTTTGTGAAGATCAGGTGATTATTTCCGACCTGCTTTTTGGCTTTGACAGCGCCAAGTTAACCGAAGCAGATATTGCCAGTCTGTCTGATGAAGTCGCCTATGTCAGAAGAATAAACAACGATGAGTGTGATCGAGTCACCGGTGCAAGAATCGTAGGTCATACTGACAGCACTGGTCCAGCGGAATACAATCAGCAGTTATCTGAAAGACGTGCCGCTGCTGTTAGAGATTATCTGGAAACTCAAGAAGGTGTAACAATTCGTATGGAAGCTGTTGGTATGGGTGAAGCAGACCCAATCGCTGATAACTCCACCAAAGAAGGTCGTGCTCTGAACCGTCGTGTTGTGATCGAGTTACTTTATAATTAATAGTGTAATATTAGCTTTATAGATTATAAAAATACTACTGCTGTTAAAAAAGTGTTGTCAATAAATTGGCAACACTTTTTTTTTGCCTTTTTCTGCCTGCTATAACACAACGATTCATGTTGACCATAACAACTTCAAATCCTCAGCTTGAATCGCAGGCTCAGCAACTTGCCCTGCAATGGGGTTTCGCATATGCCCGCACAACTGAACATCATTTCTTTCTTGAATTAACCGACTCACAATTACAATTAGTACAAAACGGTAAAAATGCTCCCGGTCCTGTTGCAGTCAATTTTATGTCCGGGCAAGCCACTTACAGAAGACGCTTTGGCGGCGGCAAAAGACAGACTCTGGCTAAAGCGGCGGGTTTATCATCAACGCCAGCACCGCTTATTTTGGATGCAACCGCCGGGCTGGGCAAAGATGCCTTTGTACTTGCCAGCCTTGGAGCTGATGTGATTCTACTGGAACGTTCAGCTGTATCTGCGGCACTCCTGGAAAATGGATTAGCAAGAGGCAGCAAAGAAAACCCAATAACTGAGATTATAAAACGTATGCATTTAATCCATGCTGACAGTCTGGCACTACTGCCCCAACTCAAAAAGCTTCAACTCCCTGAAACATTCTCTCGCCAGCCTGATGTTATTTATCTTGATCCCATGTTTCCCCATCGTAGTAGAGGAGCACTGGTAAAAAAAGACATGCTGGCTTTACAACAACTGGTTGGCCCGGATAGCGATAGTGATCAGCTGCTGGAAATCAGTCTTAATGCAGCGCAGCAGCGAGTCGTGGTAAAACGCCCCATAAAAGCCAGCTATCTGGCCGACAACAAGCCTGCGTTTTCTTTGAGCATGAAAAAACATCGCTTTGATATTTACCTCACTTAGCAGATTTGCCGTTAAGCAAAACATCCCAGCCTCATAGCCAGGTGCTTATGAACTAACGCTGGTCCCTCGTTACATAAGCTTGACCTGGAAGGATGTATGAAATGCAGTTTTTGCAAAAGTAATCATTTCTCCAGCACAGACACATGATGATCCTTATCTACATACGAATGTACCTGACTTTAGGCCTTGGCAAAACAAACAGGTCAATATACCCATTCCGGGGCGGAATTTTCATTTTTAACCCTGTGCAAAGTCTGCTAAAATCAGGAGTCTTTAATATTTGAATTAATAATTATGAACAAACAAAGCTCTTTTACACGTGATGAATTACTGCAATGTGGTCACGGCGAACTCTTTGGCCCGGGCAACGCGCAATTACCTCTGCCCAATATGTTAATGCTCGACAGAATAGTAGAAATCAGTGAACACGGCGGTGCTTTCGGTAAAGGCGGCATCATAGCTGAACTGGATATACACCCTGAGCTTTGGTTTTTTGAATGTCACTTCCCTGGAGATCCGGTCATGCCAGGCTGCCTGGGTCTTGATGCCGTATGGCAACTGGTTGGATTCTATCTGGGCTGGCTAGGCAATCCGGGGCGCGGTCGTGCATTAGGGGTGGGTGAGGTAAAGTTTACCGGACAGGTTCTCCCTACAGCGAAAAAGTTAACCTATAAAATAGATCTTAAGCGCGTGATAACCCGTCGTCTGATCATGGGTATCGCTGATGCACAGGTTGAAGTCGATAGTAAACAGATTTACACCATGAAAGATTTACGCGTAGGCCTGTTTTCATCCACAGAGAATTTTTAACTTCTTAAACAGCGTTCAGCCTGAAAATTTTGCTTGCATGACAGGCTTTCTGCCAGGCAATTTATGCAAAATTTCAGGTGAACTCTAACTTCCTGCAACCACTTTGCTGCTTTTTCTGATACTGAAACTTGTAGCTTATTTCAGACTGGCATGTGCTGCCGCCAGTCTGGCTACGGGTACTCTGGGTGCTGAACAGGAAACATAGTCCAAGCCGATTTTATCACAAAACTGGATTGATTGCGGATGGCCGCCATGTTCACCACAGATCCCAATGCTCATGTCGGGGCGCTGTTTTCTGCCCCACTTAATGGCCAGCTCCATCAGCTTACCAACACCTTTGGTATCCAGAACTTCAAACGGATTATCCTGTAAAATACCTCGCTCATTGTAAAGCGGCAGGAATTTATTTTCCGCATCTTCGCGCGAAAATGAAAAAGTCGCCTGACTCAGGTCATTGGTACCAAAGGAAAAGAATTCAGCCTCTTCGGCCAGAGACTTGGCACGCATACAGGCTCTGACAACCTCCAGCATAGAACCAAACTGATATTCCACTTTAAGGTTGTAACTTTTTTCCACTTCACTGTGAATGGTATCTGCCAGCTGTTTGATAAATTTTAACTCTTCAACCGTAGACACCTGAGGGATCATGACATGTGGTTTCACGTCAATCCCCTGTGACACGCATTCTGCGGCTGCTTCCAGTATAGCCCGGATCTGCATTGAATAAATTTCAGGGAACGTAATACCCAGTCTGACCCCCCGATGTCCCAGCATGGGGTTGGTTTCATACAGGGCACGTACCTTTTTCAGCATGTTTTCCTTAACCTCGATAGCCTCTTCTACCAGGTGGGGCTCGATGAATTTTGGTACAGCCACCTGTTCAGAAACACGGCGAGCTTTATCGGTTTCCAACAGGCTCATAGTACCCGCAAGAACCGCTGCACCGGCAGCAATATTACGCAACTGATGCAATTGACCAATTTCTCTTTGCAGCTGCTGTTCTGAAGGTAAAAATTCATGTATCGGCGGATCCAGCAAACGAATCGTAACCGGAAGCGGAGACATGACTTGAAACACTCCCTTGAAATCGGCCCGCTGAATTGGCAGCAGTTGATCCAGCGCCTGTTGACGCTCTACTTTATCTTTTGCCACTATCATTTCAATCACAATTGGCAGCCGTTCAGAATCATTAAACATACGCTCGGTACGACATAAACCAATTCCCATGGCACCGAATTTAATCGCTTTAGCAGCATCTGCCGGCGTATCTGCATTGGCCATTACCTTGAGTCTTGCTTTTTCATCTGCCCAGCTTAATAAAATATTCAGTTCGGGTGTAAAATCGGCTTCCACCATCGGCATCTGTCCCTGATATACCTTGCCTGTGGTACCGTCCAGGGTGATCCAGTCACCTTCTTTGATGATCAGCTTGCCCATTTGCGCCTGACGCAAATTAACATCTACCAGTATCCCTTCAGCACCGGCGACACAGGGTTTACCCATTCCCCGGGCAACTACTGCGGCATGAGAAGTTTTCCCCCCCGGCTGGTTAATATACCCTGTGAAGCGAAAAAACCATGAATATCTTCCGGCTTGGTTTCTTCACGCAGGAGGATGACCATCTCTCCAGCATCACCCAGCGATTCCGCACGGTCAGCATCAAATACGGCTTTACCGCTCGCTGCTCCCGGTGAAGCAGGCAGCCCCTGAGCCACCGCTACAGCGATCGAATTGACATCAATGCGAGGATATAACATTTGCTCTAGATGTTCAGGATTGATACGCAATAAAGCTTCTTTCTTATTGATGAGCCCCTGACGTTCCATTTCAACCGAGGTTCTGACCATAGAAGCCGCATTCATCTTCCCATTACGTGTTTGCAGGCAATAAAGCGTTCCCCGTTCTATGGTAAATTCAAAATCCTGCACTTCCCGATAATGATTTTCCAGTTTGCTGCGCAGTTTTTCTATCTGTTTATAGATTTTAGGCATTTCCTCATCCATCTGATCGATGGGCTTGGGAGTTCTGATACCGGCAACCACATCTTCACCCTGTGCGTTGGTTAAATATTCACCGAAAAGACGATTTTCTCCTGTTGCAGGGTTGCGGGTAAAACCCACACCTGTGGCGCAATCATTGCCTCGGTTACCAAACACCATCAACTGAACATTGACAGCCGTACCATTTGCCATGTCCGAAGTAATTTTAAATTCACGACGATAGTCAATAGCACGTTTACCCATCCATGAATTGAATACCGCCTTGATGGCTAATTCGAGCTGTTCATAAGGATCTTCGGGAAACTTGCGGCCCGTGACCTGTTTGACAATAGCCAGAAATTCTTCACTGATTTGCGCCAGGTCGTCAGCTGTCAGCGCAATATCTTCCAGTACACCTTTTTCTTTTTTGATGTTAGCAAAAATTTCGTCAAAAGCTTCGTCCGCTATACCCAATGCGACTTTACCAAACAGCTGAATAAAACGGCGATAGGCATCATAGGCAAAACGTGCATCTGCAGTTTGTTCAATTTCACCCTGCAGGGTTTTTTTGTTCAGCCCCAGATTTAAAATCGTATCCATCATTCCAGGCATTGACATCGCTGAGCCAGAGCGTACCGATACCAGCAGTGGATTGTTGCGGTCACCAAAACCTTTTCCGGTCTTTTTCTCCAGGGCCTTCATCTGCTTGTGTATCGAATCCAATAAATCTTTGGGCAGCTCTCCTCCATCAGAGTCCAGATATTGGAGACAGGACTCGGTTGAAATCACAAACCCAGGAGGAACATTAAGACCAATCTGAGTCATTTCACAAAGGTTGGCCCCTTTGCCGCCCAATAACTTTTTGTTTTTTCCATCACCTTCTTCAAATGCAAATACCTGTTTTCCCATTCGGGTTTCTCCTGATTTTATACTCAATAGTTACTCTAAAATTGATTCTTCTCAAGCATACTTACTTTTCACTAAAAATTTCCCTGGCAACTCTAATAGGCTCGAATGAGCAGAATATTTGTGCGCTCTATTGCTCCCCTCTTTGAGGGGGAATGCCAGGATGGGATAATGATGATGACTCATCTTGATCAGTTGACTGGAGTAAAACATGATGATCGCATTAGATGACAATCAACCTCCACAACCTACAGTCATAAGATATTATAGCGTTACCCCTATTCCATCCTTCCCGCTCAGATGAGAAAGGAACTGAAGTTTACAAGAAATTAAGTACGCAATTAAAGTGAAGAACCGTAAAATTTTGTTTGATGAATATAGCACAGTTTGCCTGTAAAAATATATTACATCTTTATGACAATTGTAAAAACTCAACACTGAATAGCATCTTGCACTGTTGTGTCTATACTAGTAAGGTTATACAGATATGTGCTTAAGCAGGTGATTATCCATAACTACATACGCATGAGCAAAATACTAATTATCAGATGAAGAAAGGAAAGTGTGGTTTATGTACTCGCAATATGGTCAGAGTTTTAGCATTGAAGTTCGCCCCAATATCCCGGAACGTCTGCAGCGACTCAACGAATTAGCCAATGATCTCTATTATAGCTGGGATCGGCATGTGCGCGGACTATTTTATCGTCTGGATAGAGCCCTGTGGGAAAAATGCGGTCATACACCCAAAGTATTTATGCGTCAGGTCGCTCAGGAAAAACTCGAGCAGGCATGCCAGGATCGAGTTTTTATGCAGGAATACAATCGCAGCCTGACAGCTTACGATACATACCTCGAGGAAAAACATTCTATTAGTATCGAAAAACACCTGGATCCAGAAGATGATCTGGTGGCTTATTTCTGTGCAGAATTTGGTATGCATGAAAGTTTTCCAATCTATTCAGGCGGATTGGGGATACTGGCCGGTGATCATTGCAAAGCCGTCAGTGATATAGGTATTCCCTTTGTCGGCGTTGGTTTATTGTACCGCCGCGGCTATTTCAACCAGACCATCGACAAAATGGGTAACCAGATTGCCAATTACAATAATATCAATTTCAAGGATCTGCCTGTGGAAGCGGTTGTGCTGGACAGCCACGGCAAGCAACTGCATGTCAGTGTGGATCTTCCTGGCAGAACTGTTTTTCTCAAGGTCTGGCAGGCCAAAGCCGGTCATATAAGGCTCTATTTTCTGGACAGTGACATCGAAAGTAATACTGAACAGGATCGAACCATTACCTATCAACTCTACGGCGGTGACATTCACACTCGAATTCAGCAGGAAATAGTACTCGGTATAGGCGGGGTTCGTTTAATCAGGGCTCTGGGCCTGCACCCTACGGTGTGGCATATCAATGAAGGGCACGCTGCCTTCCAGGTGCTTGAACGCTGTCGTGAATATATCCACAAGCGTTCATTGAACTTTGATACCGCGATGGAAATTGTTGCCTCAGGAACGGTGTTCACGACTCATACACCGGTACCAGCTGGTCATGATATATTCAATCATGATCTGTTAATGGAGTATTTTCAGGACTTTTACCCGCAGCTGGATATAGACTGGACACGTTTCACCTCTCTGGGCGCCTTCCCTGGAAATGAACATGCTTTTAATCAGACCGCATTGAGTTTACGCTGTTCTCGTTTTCATAATGGCGTAAGCTGCATCCATGGCAGGGTTGCGTCTGAAATGGAGTCTTATGTCTGGCCGCAAATCCCTCCCGCTGAAAACCCTATCAGCTATGTTACCAACGGTGTCCATGTGCCCACTTTTCTTGCCCGTCAATGGAGCAATCTGTTTGACATGCATTTTGGTTCTGAATGGCGTAATCAATTATTAAATAAAAAATTCTGGCAAGCCATAGACACCATTCCAGACCATAGTTTCTGGAGTGTCAAACAAACACTTAAATCCGAACTGCTGGAAGCAGTCTATCAGTCCATGACTGACCGCCATACCCGTGAAGGATGCGGACCGCTGCGTACAGAAAGGCTCACCAAGCATATTGCCAATTACAACTCTGATTTATTAATCGTCGGTTTTGCCCGACGCTTTGCCACCTACAAACGGGCCACCTTGCTTTTTTCCGATCTGGAAAGGCTTGAGCGTATTGTCTCAATAGCTGATCAGCCGATTATTTTCCTCTTCGCAGGTAAGGCACATCCCAGCGATATTCCCGGACAGGATTTAATCCGCGAGATACATGCTATCTCACAAAGACCTGAATTCGAAGGGAAAATATTTCTTCTGGAAGGTTATGACATGCAGCTGGCCCGCAAGCTGGTTGCAGGGGTCGACATCTGGCTTAACACCCCGGAATATCCCCTGGAAGCCAGTGGCACCTCAGGACAAAAAGCGGGCATCAATGGGGCTCTAAATCTCAGTATAGCGGACGGCTGGTGGGGTGAAGGCTTTAATGGCCTCAATGGCTGGAGCATTGCACCTCATACTATCAATACTGATGCTCACTTACGCGATTATGAAGAATCACAGGAATTGCTGGATATACTGGAATACCAGGTACTTCCTCAATTTTACAACCGTAACCTGCATGGTTACTCTGAAGAATGGGTTAAAAAATCAAAACAATCGATGATTTCTCTTATCCCCCGCTTCAATTCTCAACGACAGGTTATGGATTATGTAGCACACTTTTATGGTAAAGCCAATACTCATAGAAAACGTCTACTGGCTGATGAATTGAAACCGGCTAAAAAATTAGCCCGATGGAAAGAAAAAGTCAGGGCGGTCTGGGAACAGGTTCATATCAAACTGGAAGACTATCCGCAAACGGTCATTTACGCAGGTGATATCCTGCAGATTAGAGTCGCTGTCTATCTGGGTGAACTATCACCGCAGGATGTGGTGGTAGAATTTCTTCTGGGCATTGATAATGAAGATCAGGTCTGTGAAGATGGTGTCTGTACTTATGCGGTTTCAGATCAATTTAAACCGATTGAGACCAATACGAAAGGCGAGACCCTTTTTCAGCTGGATCTTGATACTGCTGTGAGTGGATTACAACATTATAAAATACGCGTTTTCCCCTACCACCACCTGCTCAGCCACCGCTTCGAAATGGGTTTTATGCTCTGGTTGTAGATACCCGGGATACAAAACAGTCTGGCGGGAGCTGCTAACAGAAGTTAAAGATTTCGTCCATACAGATTATTCATCTTACGGCTAGAGGCTTTTATTTCATCCGTAAGCATGTCCCACTGAAAACGCCAGTGCCAGTTACCTTCTGTGGTACCAGGAGTGTTCATGCGGGAACCTTCACCCAATTCAAGAATATCCTGCATTGGCAGAATAGCCAGTTTGGCAACAGAGGCAAGGGCAGTGTTCATCATAACCTGATGCAATTTTTCATACGGATAATTCAAGTATTGCTGAATACGATGCTTTTCCCTGTCATCCAGGCTATTCAGCCATGACAAAGTGGTATCATTATCATGAGTACCGGTGTATACAACACTGTTAACCTGGTGATTATGCGGTAAATAAGGATTACTTGGCTCACCTGAAAAAGCAAACTGCAGGATTTTCATGCCCGGTAAAAAAAACTGTTTTCTCAATGCCTCTACTTGCTCGGTAATCACCCCCAAATCTTCCGCTACCAGAGATAATTCAGGATAGGCTTTATACAGCGCTTTCAGTAACTTCTTACCCGGAGCCTTGACCCAGTGACCGTCAATCGCAGTTTCAGTTTCTGCCGGTATTTCCCAACAGGCTTCAAATCCCCGGAAATGATCGATTCGAATGATGTCAAACAGTTCCTGTTGTGTTTTAATACGCTCTATCCACCAGCTGAACTGATGCCGCTCCATAACATCCCACTGGTAATGAGGGTTTCCCCAGCGCTGCCCTGTAGCAGAAAAATAATCCGGCGGCACACCAGCTACAACACTAGACTCGCCGTTTTCATCCAGTTTAAAAAATTCCTGTTGAGCCCATACATCAGCACTATCATGAGCAACAAAAATAGGCAGATCACCGAACAAAAAGATGCCTTTGTCCTGTGCATAGGCTTTTAAACCCAGCCATTGAGAAAAAAACAAAAATTGTTCAAACTGAAAATAATTAATTTCAAAACTGAGTAATTGACGCGTTTCTTCGAGCGCTTTATTATCTCTAAACCTGAGTTCTTCAGGCCATTCCAGCCAGCTTCTGTTATGATATTTGCACTTCAAGGCACAATACAGCGCGTAATCATCAAGCCAGAATCCCTGCTTGTGGATAAACTGCCTGAATTGGGACTGAAGATCTTCATCAGCATACTGACGAAAATATTCAGCCGCAAGACTGATACCTTTTGAACGGACAATCACATTAGCATAACAATTTTGCATTTCCTGTTTATTCAGCCAGCCCTTATCTACGAGCCATTGCAGATCAATTAGATGCGGGTTTCCGGCATGTACAGAAAGAGCCTGGTACGGCGATCCATCTGCATGGGTTGGCCCCAGCGGCAGAGTCTGCCAGACGCTGTAACCCGAGTCAGAGAGAAAATCGACAAAGCGATAGGCGTCTTCACCAATAACACCGATATCAAAGGGGCCTGGTAGAGAAGTCGGATGCAGCAAAACACCTGCGCGGCGTTTATCCAGTGGAGGGGAGCTATTACAGTGGTCCATACCTTATTCCTTGCCTGAAATTATTGTTATTAACCTGAACTCGGGATAACACTCTAAGCAACGTGCTGATTTTCTTTTGTTTATGGAGGGTAGATAATTGCTCCTGCATCATCAGCATTGCCTACATGACCAGCATGGATGGTGGAAATGCATGCGACAGGCAGGAAAGCCGGAGTCGTCCCTGTAGCTCAAGTGTGTTTGGCATGCACGAGCAATACCTGACAGTCAGCTAGCTTATAGATGCGCTGAAAAAATTACGTTATTCTTATCATATGGGGGTGTTGCTGAACATGCTAAAGCCATAGTTAAAGTATAGCATAACTGTCGTTATCTAATCTTCCTGACCATGACGCATCGTCCCGCCTGCAGCTGGTGCTCCGCCTCCGGAAGTGAAAACCTGTGTCAGATAACTGGGGGGTAAAACACCCAGATATTGATATAATATGGTCAAATTCAAGCGGAACAGAGATTCAAAACTGCTGACAGAATCAGCCGGATTATAATCACCGAACCACCAGAACCAGTCCGAACCTTCACAGACAGCAAGCTGTTTCTCTGCCCTTGATAATTGCCCTGCATCCAGCTCACCTTTGGCAACGACCTTATCAAAACACAGTTTGGCTTCAATCAACATATCCCAACCACGATTTTTGGCCTTATCACCAATCCAGGTGGATAAAGTGCCATAAACCCAACTGCCGGCAACCAGTGAAGGCAGTTGTGTGGGTCTCGCATTTGCTTGAATGCAGTCAGAAAAAGTAGTTAACTCAAACTCAGGATGCTGTGCTAATTTTTTATACAGGGCAGTGAGAAAATAATAACCGTTTTCAGGATAATATTCCCAGGCATTTTCACCATCGAGAATAATAGAAACGACACGCCCCTGCTGACTTTTGCGAAAATGATAAATAGTTTCCAGATGTTCAAGCAGATTGTTAACAGCATCATCTGCATGCCATTTGGAGTAGGTAAAACCAATCAGATCAGAGAGCCCGTCATCGCGAAAAAAGCAATTTATATCCGAACCCTTGAGCTGGTAGGCTCTGTGTATACCTATATCCTGATGAATTTTTTCTGTTAGATTGTTTTTTGCAAGACTATTAGCCAGCACACTGCCGCCGGAGGCAGTCCAGCTAAAACCATACTCGGACAGGAGTTTCACGGTCTCATCACTTAAACTGCCTTCAGAGGGCCAGCAGCCCCTGGGTTTGAAACCGAAATGGTTGTTAAAAATATCCAGACCCTGTTTTAGATGCCAGTGAACCCGTGCTTCTCCTCCGGGATATTCGTGATGTTCCGGCAGAGTAACATCAGGCATCGCTTCTTTTGCACATTCCAGATCAAGCATTAAAGGCATAATAGGATGAGCATAAGGTGTCACCGACAATTCAACTTGACCTGACTGAGCCAGCTTGCGGTAACGAGGGATAAGACCAGAGAGAAGCTCGCCAATCACTTCCAGCAACTGGTAACGATCATTCAATGTATAATCATTTTCTTTAGAAACGAGCCTTTTTATACGCGGATCTTTTCTTCTGACAGTCTCTCCTATCCAGGCCAGGTGATGCCAGACCAACAGATCAAAAAGATATTGATCAGAGAGGTAAAAAATGGTGTCCGGATGTTGCGTATACCAGGCAGACATATCTGCTAACTTTTGATATGCTGGAAAACGCTCAATCAGCCGTTCACGATTAGCACGTAAACAGTCTTTAATGATCTGTAATCTCAAGGGCGGACTAGATGACAGTCTGTTTGCTGTCAGACTTGCCAGCAAAGGACAACGCAGCTTTACATTATGACGCAGAAAGTCTTTGACCTGATGATCATAATCTTCAATCTGTTCCAGTAAGGTGGGGGTGAAATTAATCACAGCCCTGGCCCCGGATATATTTTCCAGATGTTCAGCCATGTCTACATAATCTTTTATCGCATGCAGATACGTCCAGGGCAGCTGATATTCATTCACCCTTAAATCACGATATTCCGGCTGATGCATGTGCCAGCACAGGACAACTTTTAATTTTTCTTTCACTGCAGCTTTTGGCACTGCTTCTCCCCTGATTCATTTTGACCATGATGCCTTTTTGACCATGGCTGCTTTTTAATAATAGTTGCTTAATAACCAATCATACCAGGTACTGTTAAGGAGAATCGGGTATTTGTGCAGACAATTCACCGTTCGTATGGCAAACCTTTGCATCTCCCTGGCCTCTAAAAATTATTATCTTGACCAGTGCAGATTCTGTCCCAGCATATCCGGTGTTACCAGCACGACATTGCTCTCGGTGACGGTAAAGCGTTTTCTGTCCTGCTCCAGATCAACTCCTATCTGAGTACCTGCAGGCAGAATACAGCCTTTATCAATGACCGCCTTGTTGATAATGCAGTTTTCCCCTATTTCAACATTCGGAAGTATAACAGAATCTTCGATCACAGAATAAGAATTAACCCTGACGTTGGAAAATAACAGCGAATGGGAAATTTTTGCCCCGGAGATAATACATCCGCCTGAAACCAGAGAGTCCACAGCCATTCCTCTGCGATCATCATCATCAAAAACAAACTTTGCCGGCGGCAGCTGCTCCTGATAGGTCCAGATAGGCCAGTCATCATCATACAGGTTTAATTCCGGGGAGACGCCAATCAATTCCAGGTTGGCTTTCCAGTAAGCATCAAGCGTTCCCACATCACGCCAATAGGTTTGCTGCTGATCACGGTTATTACTAAACGGGTAAGCATAGACCCGATAATTATCGATCAGCGAGGGAATAATATCCTTGCCAAAATCCCTGCTCGAACTGGTATTATCAGCATCTTTTATCAGCTGTTCATAAAGGAAGTCAGTGTTGAAGATATAAATCCCCATGGACGCAAGAGCAGCCTCTGAATTAGTCGGCATGCATTTAGGTTGTTGAGGTTTTTCAGCAAATTCTAAGACACGATTATAAGTGTCAACGGCCATAACGCCGAAAGATTTGGCTTCTTCCAGACTTACTTCAAAACAACCAACAGTCAGGTCGGCCTGATTATCCACATGGGCAGCCAGCATCGCACCATAGTCCATTTTATAGATATGATCCCCGGCTAAAACCAGCACAAATTCAGGAGCATGCTCCCTGAGGATATCAATATTCTGATAGATTGCATCTGCCGTTCCCAGATACCAGTTGTCTTTTATGCGCTGTTGCGCCGGCAGCAGTTCGACATATTCACCAAACTCACCACGAAAGTGTCCCCATCCCTGCTGGATATGACGAAGCAGCGAATGAGCCTTATACTGAGTAGCCACACTAATTCTCCGAATACCGGAGTTGACACAATTGGATAAAGGAAAATCAATAATACGGAACTTGCCGCCAAACGGTACTCCGGGCTTTGCTCTCCAGCGGGTTAATTCCAGGAGTCTGGATCCCTGGCCTCCAGCGAGAATAATAGCCAGTGTATTTCGAGTTAAACGACTGACAAAACGAGGTGAATTTTCAACTGTCACAATCGACTCCTTGGTGAGCACGCAAAATATAAATTGAAGTTAAAACTACTCAGTGCAATATCTCAGGTACTTTGAGCAGTGACTTTAAGTTGACCTAGTATGAAACATTTTAATCAAAAATTCAGTAAATTTTTTATCAGCATTTCAATATTCCATATTTAATTGCCGTTCAGTGATATAAATCATAAAACATTCATATCACGAGCTGTTTCATTATATAATCAGGTACAAATCGCACTATAATTAATTAGCATGATCTCATGCAATAGTTTACTGAGATCATCTCATCCATATTCGACTGAATAGCGTTTGACATTCGGTTTTCATTTACGGGCTGACTCAATTATGATCTCAAAATATAAAAAATCTTCACTCCATGATGATTTAATACGTATTATCGAGGCGAGACATCATGATCCTTTTGTGGTATTGGGTCCTGATTATGCTCGTCAGTTAGTCCGGGTCTTTTTACCTCATGCAGAAGAAGTATTTTTACTGCTCCAAAATACCGCTGCTGATGTAGAAAAGCCCGTTAAAGAACCTTTTACACGCCTGCCTAACAGTGATTTTTTTGAATGGGAAGGCAATCTCGGGGAAATTGACGATCATTATCAGATTTTGTGGATAGATGAAAGCAACTGGGAACACCAGATACATGATCCATACAGTTTCTCCGCCCAGCTGACCGATTTTGACCTGCATTTATACAGTCAAGGGAAATTGAGCAAATGCTACGATATGCTTGGCGCCCATCCTCGCGAAGTCGATGGCGTCGCCGGTATTTTGTTTTCTACCTGGGCTCCCAATGCCGCTCGGGTCAGTGTTATCGGTGATTTCAATCACTGGGACGGACGCAGTCACCCAATGAGGGTTCGTGGTGCGACAGGTGTCTGGGAACTATTTGTACCTGACCTGAATGCTGGTACATTATATAAATATGAAATTTTAAATCATCAAACCGGTGAAGTGCTGGAAAAGATAGATCCCTATGCACGGCAATACGAATTACGCCCCTCTACAGCATCTATCAGCACTGCGGAACAGCATTTTGACTGGCAGGATCATGACTGGCTAGCGATACGCAATGAAGATCAATGGCTGCATACCCCTATGTCAGTTTATGAAATGCACCTGGGTTCATGGCAGCGCGATGAACACGGACATTTTCTCAATTATCGTGAAATTGCACACCGTATTGTTGACTATATCAAACCCCTGAATTTTACTCATATTGAATTATTACCCGTTACCGAGCACCCTTTTGACGGTTCCTGGGGTTATCAGGTTACAGGCTATTTTGCCCCGACCAGCCGTTTCGGCAGTATCGATGATTTCAAATATTTTGTTAATTACTGTCATCAGCATCATATCGGTATTCTGGTTGACTGGGTTCCCGCTCATTTCCCCAAAGATGCCCATGGCCTGGCCCGTTTTGACGGCAGTGCTCTGTATGAACATGAAGATCCGCGTATTGGTGAACACAGGGAATGGGGTACGCTGATTTTTAATTACGGCCGCAATGAAGTAAAGAATTTTCTCTTTTCCAGCGCCCTGTACTGGCTGGATGAGTTTCATATCGATGGACTGCGAGTTGATGCGGTGGCATCTATGTTGTATCTGGATTACTCCAGAGAAGATGATGAATGGCTTCCAAACAAGTATGGTGGCAATGAAAACCTGGAAGCCATAGATTTCTTCCGTGAACTCAATCATCTCACTCATGTTGAATATCCTGGCACCGTCATTATTGCTGAAGAATCCACATCATGGCCCCAGGTTACACGTCCCGGCTGGCTCGGAGGCCTGGGATTCAGCATGAAATGGAATATGGGCTGGATGCATGATATTTTGGACTATATGCAGAAAGATTCAGTATACCGCCATTTCCATCATGATCGGCTCACCTTTGGACTACTCTACAGTTTTACAGAAAACTTTATGCTGCCTTTTTCCCATGACGAGGTGGTGCATGGAAAATCGTCTATGCTGGAAAAAATGTCCGGTGATGACTGGCAGCAATTTGCCAATTTACGCCTGCTCTATACGTTCATGTATACTTATCCTGGTAAAAAACTGCTGTTTATGGGCTGTGAATTTGCCCAGCGCGCTGAATGGAATAACGATCAGGCTTTGAACTGGAGCGATCTCGACTCACCTTATCATCAGGGTGTCAAGGATCTGGTCAGTCAGCTCAATCTCCTCTATCAACAGACTCCCGCCCTGCATTATTATGATTTTGATCATCAGGGATTCGAATGGGTTGACTGTAATGATACGGCACAGTCTGTGCTTGTTTACCAACGTAAGTCAGATAATGAATCAGTTATCATCGTACTGAATTTTACTCCGGTACCACGGGAAAATTACCGCATCGGAGTATCTCATGATGGTCACTACGAAGAGCTGTTCAACTCTGATTCAAGTTATTATTACGGCTCCAATATGGGTAACAAAAATCCTCTCATCGCCGAAAATAAACCCTGGATGGAACGTCCTTTCTCACTGTCATTAACACTTCCGCCGCTGGCCGGAGTTATTTTAAAATGTAAAGGCTAGTTTAATGTCCAATACTCCGGATCGTACGATAATTGAAAACGTAACTTACAAGATCCTGTTTGTCAGCAGTGAGGTACACCCCTTTGCCAAAACGGGAGGGCTGGGTGATGTTTCCAGCAGTTTACCCAAGGCACTGGAACAATTACATCAGGAAGTTAGAGTATTAATTCCTGCTTACCCATTTGCTGTGCATAAGGCTGCTCAGCTTAAATATATTGACAAGATTGCTGTTCCCCCCTTACCCATTTCCGGCTCCTCAGCCATGGTGAATACGGTTTCTATACTTGAAACCACGCTTCCTGGCAGCCGGGTCAAAGTCTGGATGGTTGAATGCCCTGCCCTATACAATCGCTCAGGCGGTCCCTATCAGAGTGATAATGGCAGTGACTGGCATGACAATGCCATCCGCTTTGGCCTGCTCAATCATGTAGCAACAGCCATTGCCATGGGCAGAACCAGTTTAAACTGGCAGCCGGACATTGTTCATTGCAATGACTGGCAAACAGGGCTGGTTGCTGCGTTATTAAATCGAGAAAAACTGAGCCGCGAAGAGTATGAGCGGGACCCTCCCATCACCACAGAGCCAGACAATACAGCCAAACCAGTGCTGCCAGCGACAGTTTTCACCATCCATAACATGGCTCATATGGGTGTTTTCTCTCGCGAGGTCTTTGAGCAGTTAAGCCTGGGTTTGTGCTTATGGAATCACCATGAGCTGGAATTTCATGGCCAGTTTTCCTTTATTAAAGGCGGTTTGACATTTTCTGACAGAATTAATACCGTCAGCCCAACCTATGCTAAAGAGATCCAGACTGAAGAGTTTGGTTACGGCCTGGCAGGATTACTGACACATCGTCAGGATCGCCTGTCTGGAATTCTCAATGGTATTGATATGGATGAATGGGATCCATCAAAAGATCCTCATATCGAGGCCAATTTTTCAATCGAGCATTTAAACAATAAAAAACTCAATACAACAGCCCTGCGCAAACGTTTCAATCTGCCAGAAAAAAAACACACCCTGCTGCTGGGTATGGTCGCCCGGCTGGTCTATCAAAAAGGTGTGGATTTATTACTCAACCAAATGCAGGATATATTGAAACTGCCTGTGCAGATCGTTATTCTCGGTTCCGGGGATGACTATATTGAAACCCAGCTGCATCTCTGGGCCGAAAAACATCCGCAACAAATACAGATTGTGACTGGTTATGATGAAGCACTCTCACATCAGATTGAAGCCGGAGCCGACGCATTTTTAATGCCGTCAAGATTCGAACCCTGTGGACTTAACCAACTTTACAGTTTACGCTACGGAACCATTCCCATCGTCAGAAAGACCGGCGGTCTTGCAGACACCGTAGTGCATGCTTCCAAAAGTAATCTTACGCATAATAAAGCCACCGGTATTGTCTTTCATGAACAGCAAGGAGCTACGCTGCTGGATGCGGTCAAACTGACCTGTTTACTCTATGAGGATAAACACACCTGGAACCAGCTGATGCGCAATGGCATGCAACAGGAATTTTCCTGGCAGCATAGTGCTGCACAATACATGTCACTCTATACTCAGGCTTTAAAAGACAGAGATGAAGCATAAACCTAAAATAATCAGTTCAATCGTAGCGAGAGCGATTAAGGTGCTGAAGATTCAATAATTTACAGGTTATTTTGGACTTATTCGTAGCCACCCTACGGGTGAGTTCAAAATGTTCTGGAAAGTCTTGAAGATTCAGTGTATTAGACGCTCGCAGTAGGTTTAACTGATTTTTTTAGGATAAACACCGGGCAAGTTTATTGCTCACAGGTCGGAGTCGCGACAGCGCAACCCGACAACTCCCAGTATAGGCTTCTGGCATTCGCTATCCCAATCTATAGCTTTAGTTACCGCTAATTAGTTTCCATCCATACATCACCATCCTGGCGATATTGTGCAACGCAAAAGAAAAAGTGTGATTTTTCTTTTGCTGCATTTTCAATGACTTGTCACCATTAAAAAGGGTAGCACATCCCTTTGCCACAAGTGTCCATCTAAAAACGGCTGGACACTAATTAACAAAGCTTGTAACTACTCAGCAAATCAAGCCGCAGGAAGGCTAACCATCAAAAAGTTACAAACATATAAAATTCAAAGACTTATATTTTTGTAACTTAGAAGCGTAATTTCTAAAACGTCATTGATACCAGGAATTTGTTACAGAAGACGCCGTTAATACATCCATGCAGGCTCTATATAGCCATCCCTGGCTATATAAGCTTCTTCCACAAACACCTGATATCAATAACTTGCAACAATAATCAAAATACGCTGAGTAGTTACCAAAGCTTAACGTTATTCTCTTACCCAGTCATGGTGAAAAAATTCTCCTCGGGGCTGATCGATACGTTCAAAAGTATGTGCACCAAAATAATCCCGTTGTGCCTGAAGTAAATTTGCCGGTAAAGATTCATGCCGGTAACCGTCATAAAAGGTTAATGCTGCCGCAAACCCCGGCACAGGAATGCCAATTTCAACAGCTTTAGAAACGACTGTTCTCCAGCCGGTCTGCGTATTAGCAATCGCCTGTTGAAAAAAATCATCCAGCAGTAAACTTTGCAGGCCTGGATCCCTGTCATAGGCCTGTTTGATACTGCCGAGAAAGCGGCTGCGAATAATACAGCCGCCCCGCCACATCAATGCAATACCGCCATAGTTCAGATTCCACTGATACTCGGCAGCTGCTTCCCTCATCAGCATGTAACCCTGGGTATAGGAAATGATTTTTGATGCATATAAGGCATCCTGCACTGCTTCGATATAGACCTGTTTTTCCTCCTTAGTCAGCGTATAGTCCACTATTGGCTGAGCCAGTACTCTCGCGGCCCTGACTCGTTCAGATTTTAATGCCGAGAGGAAACGGGCGAATACAGCTTCGGCTATCAGGGTCAAAGGGATCCCCAATTCCAGTGAATTGATAGCAGTCCATTTACCAGTACCCTTTTGTCCAGCGCTGTCGAGTATCTTATCAACCAGAGGAGAACCATCTGTATCTTTCACTTTAAGGATATGACTGGTAATTTCAATAAGATATGAATTAAGCTTGCCTTTATTCCATTGTGCAAAAATGTCTGCAATTTCATCCACCTCAAGCTGCAGGCCCTCACGTAAAAACTGATAAGCCTCACAAATCAACTGCATGTCACCGTATTCAATGCCATTATGTACCATTTTCACATAATGCCCCGCGCCTTCTTCACCAATCCAGTCACAACAGGGTTCATCATCCACCTTTGCAGCAATGCTCTGCAATATGTCCTTAACCAGCGGCCAGCCTTTTATATTTCCGCCCGGCATAATCGATGGTCCATGACGAGCACCTTCTTCGCCTCCGGAAATACCCGTTCCCAGATAAATAATACCCGCTTCATCCAGCTCATTAACCCTGCGGGTAGTATCTGTATAGAGTGAATTTCCCCCATCCATAATCACATCTCCAGCATCCAGAAGCGGCCTGAGCAGGTCGATAAAATGATCCACTACCTGACCTGCCTTTACCATAAGCAAAATGCGCCTGGGAGTTTGCAATGATGCTACAAATTCTTCAATAGAATGAGTAGCAATGATATTCGTACCGCTGGCCGAACCATTCATAAAATCATCTACTTTACTGGTCGTACGATTAAAAACAGCCAGTTTGTAACCATGTTGGTTGATATTCAGGGCCAGATTCTGCCCCATTACAGCTAAACCAATTAAACCTATATCGGCCTTGTTCATAGTACCTCCAGAAACGATAGTGTTCATTCGTATTACTTAAGGATTATCATGCACTTATAGACGGAAATTGCAACTTCTTAATAAGTCCGTGCAAAATCCCCTCCCTCTATCAGGGGGAGGGTTAGGGTGGGGGTTAATTTCTTGATTAAACACATTACCCCCATCCCGGCCTTTCCCCTTAAAAGGGGAAGGAACTTGAACTGCACGGACTAATTGAGAAGTTACCGGAAATTTATTTGTACAAGTTTCATGCAAGAGCAGTATAAATCGAACATCAGAGTCTTCTCGGCTAAAACACACTCACAATGATCTGAGTAGTATCTCTGTGCAAAATAATAGATGAGACCGGTGACAGCTTTTTCAGCAGCTTGCCTGGACAGGGATCCGGGTATTGGTATGAGTAATATAGTTATTCTTATCGACATAAACCAGGGTGGGCTTATATTGTTTTAACTCGTTTTGGTTAAGACCGACGTAGGCGGCGATAATAATAATATCGTCCGGATCGGCCTTGTGCGCTGCAGCGCCATTAACCGAAATAATTCTGGAGCCGGCTTCAGCCAGTATGGCATAAGTGGAAAAACGTTTGCCATTGGTGATATTGTAAATTTCAATCTGTTCGTATTCGAGGATCCCTGCTGCATCCATCAGGTTCTTATCCATAGCACAGGAGCCTTCATAATCCAGTTCAGCGTGAGTCACTCTCACCCGATGTAGTTTACATTTCAGCATTGAATACAGCATCATTATTTCACTGTCGCGATGATTTGCCACCTAAAACAGAACCATCTTCCGGTCCAAAGGCCAGCGATTATAACACCAGGACCCTCATCGCTGCAATTGCAAATTATCAATCAGGCGGGTTGTTCCTAATCGGGCCGCAACCAGAATCACCAGTTCTCTGGTTGCGGTCTCGGGCGGTTGTAAATCGCTCGCCCTGATAGACACATAATCAGTTTCAAAACCCAGCTGATTCAGCTGCTCCACTGCTGCTAATTCAAGCATTGAAAAATCCTCCGCGCCTGAGTGCAACTGCTCGGCTACCTGCTGTAAGGTCTTATATAGTGCTGCTGCCTGTTGTCTTTCATGCCGGGAGAGAAAACCATTTCTGGAACTCATTGCCAGGCCACTATTTTCGCGCACCGTCGCCACGGCTTTTATTTCAATCGGAAAACAGAGTTCCTTCACCATTTGCCTGATCATCTGCAATTGCTGATAATCTTTTTCACCAAAAATTGCCTGATCAGGCTGTACCAGATTGAAAAGTTTAGTGACTATGGTTGCAACCCCGCTGAAATGACCCGGTCTACTACTGCCTTCAAGAATTTCACTGATCCCGGGTACTATTACCTGAGCCTGATCACGGCCGTGATTCTCGGTTGCCGGGTAAATTTCCTGCACACTCGGAGCAAATAAGAGATCACAACCTCGAGACTGCAGCATGTTTGCGTCACTTTTCAGGGTACGCGGGTATTTATCCAGATCTTCAGTTGCGCCAAACTGTAATGGATTCACAAAGATACTGGCAATCACGATCGTGTCGTCAGCCGAGTGACTGCCGGCAGCAGAAGCAGTCACTGCCGCATCCACAAGCTGTAGATGTCCTTCATGCAGATTGCCCATGGTGGGCACCAGACTGATGAATTTACCCTGTTGTTGATAACCGCTGATGTGTTTTCTCAGCTCAGCAACAGTGTGAATTATTTTCATACTCAATACATCTCATCGCTAAAAACGTCAAATAATGCCCAAACTGTATCTAAATCAGCGTATTTTTAGATCGTGATTGACATCAGCTATGCAATCAGGAGCAGATACAATTCATTCATAACTATGCTCTGCATCCGGGAAAATACCCTGTTTGACCTCGAACACATAACGTTCAAATGCTTTTTCTATAGAACCTGACTGCTGCAGAAAATTTTTTGCGAAACGGGGAATATTGCCTTGCGTAATACCCAGCATGTCATAGCTGACCAGTACCTGTGCATCACAATCAACCCCGGCACCAATACCAATAACAGGAATATCAGCCTGCTGTGTTACCTGAGCAGCTAAGGTGGCCGGAACACATTCCAGCAACAACATATCGGCTCCAGCCTGTTCCAGTTTGCTGGCATCTTCAAGGATCTGAGCAGCCGATTCCTCACTGCGGCCCTGGATCTTATAACCCCCATATTTAAACACTGATTGAGGCAGCAGGCCTAAATGTGAACATACCGGTATTCCCCGTTGGGCAAGAAAGCGAATGGTCTTCAGCCGTGATGAGCCGCCCTCAATCTTTACCATATGAGCTCCGCCTTCAGCCATCAGACGTGCACTATGAGTCAGAGCCTGTTGTTTGGTGACATCCGCAGCAAATGGAAGATCCGCCATAATCAGAGCCTGCCGGGATGCTCTGGACACATTAGCAGTATGATAAACCATTTCATCCATGGAAACAGACAGGGTGCTTTGCTGGCCCTTGATCACCATACCCAGGGAATCACCGATCAGTATCACTTCGACTCCGGCACGTTCCTGCAAAACAGCAAAACTCGCGTCATAGGCAGTCAAGCAGGTAAATTTTTCACCTTTTTGCTTCATATTGTTAAGTGTAGTTATGCTAATTTTAGACATGCTGATAAAAACCTTTGGTTTATTCTTAGTCTCTCTGGTATGAAGTCGCTCCAGCCCCTGCCAGGACAGGCTGTAAAATAATTTGGCTAATGAACCAATCCCCGGTATTTGCAGATCTCCGGCAATTTCAAACAGGGGCATGATAACAAAATTTCTCTCCGCCATGTGGATATGAGGAATACTCAGATGATCTGTCTGAATTTGTTTATCTGCGTACAGCAGTATATCCAGATCCAGAGTTCTGGCGGCCCATTTTTCATCTCTCAGACGACCTTGCAGCGCTTCAATATGCTGCAGCTGGGCGAGTAATTCCTCCGCACTAAGGGAGGTGGATAGTTTTGCTGCAGCATTGATGTAATCACTCTGCGGGGCTGTTTTCGCCAGGGTTAAAGCTTTACTTCGATAAAACCCGGAAATCTTTAATAGTTCAATGCCTGGAGCTTGTTGCAGCTTTTCAATAGCAGCCTGCAATTGTCGTTTTGGATTGCGCAGGTTACTGCCCAGAGCAATATAAACGATGCTATTGAGTAACGTCATAATACGGTGATCTCATTCACAAAAGAATCATAGCAGAATAATCAGTACCTGGAATCTCTATAAAAACACTGCTTTCAGTTTTCGGATGTTTTATGGACTGCTTTTTTTCTTCGACGGGGCCTGCGTTTGCCGCGTTTAGCTTCTCCCTGAGCCAGTTTGTCGCACCATTGCTGCTGAGTTTCAGGATCTTTGGTCTGTATCTCAGTCCACCATTTACACACTGCCTGTAAATCATCTTCACCGGAGTTTTGACGCAGCAGTAGAAAATCATAACCAGCCCTGAAGCGTTTATTTTGTAAAGTTTTCCAGGCTCTTTTACGGGTTGGATGCTGCAATTGCGGCTGCATATGCCAGATTTCACGCATCATTAAGGTATATCGTCTTGGAATAGAAGTAAAAGCCTGCTGCCGGGTAATCACCTCGTGGCCGGCATTCAATAAAGCCTCTATGTCATGCATCCCTCTGGTTATAAAGGAGGCCTTGTATTCAAGCATGGGTTTGTATAATAACACTGCCAGAAAAAATGCAGGATTGACCGATTTACCGCTGGCTATACGCTCATCAGTGTTATTCAATGCCTGACGAATAAGTTCCATGGTCTGCGGTTGTTCCGCAATACTCTCTTCGGTCATGGAAAAAAGCAGATCAAACATCTGGTATTCGCGCAGCAATTCAAAACACTTCAGGCCGTAACCGCCCTGAAGTAATTTCACAGACTCGTCAAACAGTCTTGCTACCGGTACACCGCTGAGCAGATGTCCCATATCATAAATTAATGAGCCGGTCTGCTCTTCCAGGTCAAAGCCAAGCTTGGCGGCAAAACGGACCGCGCGCAGCATTCTCACCGGATCCTCTCGATAACGCGTAGCCACATCACCAATCATACGCAACGTTTGCTGCCGCAGATCATCCATGCCGCCGGTATAATCAACAATTGAGCCATCGTCCATATTGTAATAGAGGGCGTTAACCGTAAAATCTCTGCGCAGCGCGTCTTCTTCAATACTGCCATAGACATTATCCCGCAAAATACGCCCTTCCTCACTATGAGAATTTTTACGATCATGAATATGAGTAACATGCGGTCCTCTGAAGGTGGCCACTTCAATCACATCACGACCGTAAAGAATGTGTGCCAGGCGAAAGCGTCGGCCTATCAGACGACAATTTCTGAACAGAGCCTTGACTTCCTCTGGTCGTGCATTGGTAGCTATATCAAAATCTTTAGGCTGTTGATTAAGCAACAGGTCACGTACACCTCCGCCAACCAGGAAAACCTGATATCCAGCTTTACTTAACCGTTGTAAAACTTTCAGTGCATTTTTGCTGATGGCATCAGGCCTGATAGTATGCGCCGTTGAGGGAATGATCTGTCTACTGGTTTTCATTATTGGAATTTTATATGCCTTAAACTGTTCGTTATAACTGCAGCAAGGCCGGCTTATTTAATATACCAACCATCTACATTGCCTTTGCCATATTTGATATTCTGTACAATTTCACTTCGTTTCAAGACATCCCCCAGATTATTGCAAAAATAATTATCCGCCAGACTCCGGGTATATCCCATAACGCTTTGACTGCTCAGTGGCCGCCAGGATGCGTTTTTTTTGTTGATAAATTTATTCGCATTACCGTAAGCATAGGTCTTGTATTTTTTAGCGCTACATCTAAGCCCTTCAAAAATAACATTTTGTGCACCGCCCGGAGTAATGATCACAATGGTATAACGCACCACTTTATCAGGATCAATGCGCAACTGCCGGAGATCAATTAAATATTGAAAATGCTGGTATGCAGACGATCCCGTTATAGCGATCAGATCACTCTCATGCGGATAGTCAGGCAGCGTAATTTGCGCTTCTTCCCATGCTGGTTTGTCGAGATCGTATAGCTCTTCATCATACTCTAGCACCTTGTCATCGTGGCTTTTCAGCTCATCCCAGATGTCTGCAGTCACATGGGGGCTCCAGCACAAACCCAGAACAATCGTTATCCTGAACAGACTCATACAGAGAGAGATCAAGTTTAGAAAAAAATGCTTGTTCAAAGGCCTGTTTGCGCTTTTAGTTTTCATTTATACCTTTACCATTAACAGTGACACCATTACAATTATACCATTATGTTGAAGCAAAACCTGCTAAACAGGGAAATCAGCCTATCTGACAATCAGGAATTACCGACAATGGGAAATAAAAATGCTGTTAACCCCCCCGATTTTAACTTCGAAGCCTCACTCAAAGAACTCGAAAAACTGGTAGATGCCCTGGAAAATGGAGATTTGAGTCTGGAACAGTCACTGGAGGATTTTGAAAGGGGCATAACATTAACCAGGGCCTGCCAGCATGCTCTGACTGATGCCCAGCAAAAAGTTCAGATTCTGTTAACAGACAATGGCAGCACTGAACTCAAGGATTATACTCAATCTGAAAAATAACCTTATGCAAAATACTTTTTATGGCGGCTAATAACACTTCCACCCTCAGAGAGTTGATGAAACGCTATCGGCAGCGCGTTGACAGAGCACTCGAAGCAGCATTATCAGCCACCGAATCCAGCGCACCTGACTCCGTAGACAGTATCTCCAGTGATCTCCTTGCAGCGATGCGCTACAGTACCTTTAACGGCGGTAAACGTATCAGACCAGTGCTGGTTTATTTGACCGCAAGGAGTTTGAATATTCACGCTGCTGTGATAGACCAGCCGGCCTGTGCCGTAGAATTGATCCATTGTTATTCCCTGGTACACGACGACATGCCGCCCATGGACAATGACGATCTGCGCAGGGGCCAACCAACCTGCCATAAACAATTTTCTGATGCCACAGCATTATTGACCGGCGATGCACTGCAAACTCTGGCTTTTGAAGTACTCAGTAACACTTCAGCTACAGCATCAGCTTTTAATTGCAAGCAGCAACTGGCTATGATATCCACCCTGGCCAGCGCCAGCGGCATCAACGGGATGGCCGGCGGGCAGGCCCAGGATCTAAGTGCCACTGGCAAGCATCTGCAACTGCAGCAACTCAAACACATGCATGAACATAAAACAGGTGCCCTGATCCGCGCCAGCATCCGCCTGGGTGCACTGACTCATCCTGAAGTTGGACAGGACACACTTGAGGCACTGGACCTGTATGCCCGTAATATCGGCCTCTCCTTTCAAATCAAGGATGATATACTCGATGTTGAATCGGACACCCAGACCCTGGGCAAACAGCAGGGTGCAGATATAAATCTCAATAAAGCCACCTATCCGGCCCTGCTGGGAATGGATAATGCCAGAACCATGGCCCAGCAATGTCATCAAAATGCGCTGGACAGTCTGAGTCGTTTTGACCACAGGGCAGATCCTCTGCGCTGGCTATCTGAATATATTATTACTCGTGATCATTAAGATCGGTTATAATAAACATCTTTGTAACTATTCAGCGTATTTTAGATTTATACGTAAGTTCTTGATATCAGGTGTTTGCGTAAGGCAGATAATTGCTCCTGTATAATCTGCATTCCCTACATGACCGCCATGGATGGTGGAAATGCATGCGAGAGGCAGGAGCCGAAGTCGTCCCTGCAGGTCAAGTGTATGTGGCATGGATGCCACATTCAAGCCTACGACATACATGGAAGTATAAGTGCCGTGGGAGGCAGGAAGCCGGGAACGACCATGGACGTATTTACGGCGTCTTCTGGGCAGGTAATAGCTCCATGCATAACCTGCATTTCCCACATCCATGTGGGTCAGCAAATTCCTGGTGTCAAGGACGTTTTCAAAATTACGCTGAATAGTTACACAACTTTGTTGATACATCATTAATAGCCAGTCGGCCATGAATGCTGATTGGTCTATGCATCCTTTGACTTCGAAGACTATTTTTATGACAGATCATGAGTCTTATCCTCTCCTGAGTACTATTGATTCCCCGGCAGATCTGCATAGTCTGAGTACTGCTCAACTGGAGGTATTAGCCAGTGAATTAAGGAGCTTTCTGCTGGAATGCCTGGATAATACCGGAGGCCACCTTTCTTCTGGTCTGGGTGCGATAGAACTGACTGTTGCGCTGCATGCAGTTTTCAATGCCCCTGTTGACAATATTGTCTGGGACGTAGGGCACCAAAGTTACCCGCATAAAATACTCACAGGAAGAATGCAGCAGATGCATTCCATTCGTACCCGAGGGGGACTGTCAGGATTTCCGAAACGCTCTGAAAGTCCTTATGATGCCTTTGGCGTGGGTCATTCCAGCACCTCTATCGGAGCGGCGCTGGGAATGGCGCTGGCCGCCAAAACACTGGGCGAAAAACGCAAATCCATTGCAGTAATTGGTGATGGCGCCATGACTGCAGGAATGGCATTTGAAGCCCTCAATCACGCCGGAGATATGGATGCCGATATACTGGTGATCCTTAACGACAATGACATGTCCATTTCACCCAATGTAGGCGGTCTTTCCAACTACTTTGCCAAAGTCCTGTCAGGTAAGCTCTACTCCAGTATGCGGGCCAACTCAAAAAAAATGCTGGGAGCCATGCCCTCGGTCTGGGAACTGGCCAGGCGGGCCGAAGAGCATATGAAGGGAATGATTATTCCCGGCACTCTGTTTGAAGAGCTGGGTTTTAATTATATCGGCCCCATTGATGGTCATGATTTACCCACGCTGCTGACTACCCTGAAAAACATCCGTGAATTATCCGGCCCGCAGTTCCTGCACATTGTCACCCGCAAAGGCAAGGGATTCAAAGAAGCTGAACAGGATCCGGTGCATTACCATGCCGTAAAACCCGGATTTTACTCTGAAGAAGTCAATACAAGCCAGTCAATCCCGTCCATTCTCACCTATACTGAAGTTTTCAGCCAGTGGATTTGTGATGCGGCAGACAAAGATGAACGTCTCATAGGTATCACCCCGGCTATGCGAGAAGGCTCAGGATTAGTTGAATTTTCTCAACAGTTTGCTGACCGCTACTATGATGTTGGCATTGCTGAACAGCACAGCGTCACTCTGGCAGCCGGCATGGCCTGCAATGGGCTGAAACCTGTAGTGGCTATTTATTCAAGTTTTCTGCAGCGAGCTTATGATCAACTGATCCATGATGTTGCTCTGCAAAATCTGCCCGTACTGTTTGCGATTGATCGAGCCGGAATTGTCGGCCCAGATGGTGCCACCCACGCCGGCAGTTTTGACCTGAGCTTTATGCGCTGTATACCCAATATGAGCATACTCGCACCCAGTAACGAGAATGAATGCTACCACATGCTGGAGTCTGGTTTTGCTATGGATTCCCCGGTAGCAGTTCGCTATCCTCGCGGAAACGGAATTGGTGCGGCTATTGAAAAGACCGTCAGCTCACCCATTAAGTGGGGTAAAGCCGAAATTGTTTTGGCCGCTGGCCAGGCACATCATGCAAACCGCAAAGTCATTATTTTCAGCTTCGGTTCATTATTGCAAGCTGCACTGACCGCGGCTCAACAGTTACAGGATCAGTACCAGTTTAGCGTTGTCAATATGCGTTTTATTAAACCCCTAGATAAAGCTCTGGTGCTTGAACTGGCTGCATCAGCCGATTTGATCATCACGCTGGAAGATAACAGCATAATGGGTGGCGCGGGCAGTGCAGTCAATGAAGTACTGGCTGACCAGCCTCCAGCCTGTAAAGTAATAAACCTGGGTATACCCGATCAATTTCCAGACCATGGTACACAAAACGAGATATACCATGCTTTTGGTCTTGATAGTGAAGGTATCAGCGCGACTATTACCCGAGAGTTAAGTCAATAAGCACCTGATTCTTCATGTTTCAACTGAAAACTCAATCTCATAAGCAGAAAATTTTCTAATATTAATTACACCAGTGTCCAGAATCAGATACTGCCCTTTGATACCCATCAACATTCCCTCCACCAGCGGCTCTTTGTCCATATTAAAGGATTTTATTTTATCTGGATAATCCAGCACCGGATACAGGAACTCACTGATTGGCTCATTTTTCAATGGCACAATAGCGTTGTCCGGCAATTGTTCAGCCAGTTCTTCTATCCGTGTTGTAAAGTGATTAGCCAGGTTGTGCTGCTCAGCATGTAAATCCAGTGATTCTGCCTGCCCTTTTAACATACGCTGCCATTGCGTTCGATCGGAAACTTCCTGTTTATAAATGACTTCTAATAATCCGGAGTGATAGCGGCTGCTCACCTGATAGATCGGCAAGGCCTGAACGGCCCCCTGATCAATCCAGCGTACAGGCAGCTGATCACCTCGAGTAATACCCACTTTTATACCACTGGTATTGGCCAGATAGACATAATGCATCTGCATGCAATGCTGCATCCCCCATTCAGGCTCTCTGCAGGTACCTGCTGCAAAATGGCATTTTTCAGGGCTCATGATGCAGGAATCACAGGCAGCCAGTTTTTTAAAACAGGGATAACAATAACCCTGATTAAAGCTTTTGCTGCTTTTTCGACGGCATTCAATACAATGGATCTGGCCATTGAAACGCAGTGTTACCTTCTGCCCCAAAAGTGGGTTTAGCGGGATCTGCTGTTCATCCAGCACAAGTGAATAACTGACAGGTTCATGTCTGTTAATGTAATGGACCTGCATTTTTCGCAGGTGACCGATGTATTTTTCCATAGGAGACGAGTCTTTTAAAATGCTAAATTGAGATGCCGCTAACTAGTGTCCATCCATTTATGCTGGACACTAACTAAATAGCTGTTCGGAAATAGTGGCCGGAGTATTGAGGGTTCGCACCAGACCCTGTAATACATCATTTCGCTCATATTAACATCAAATCCCGAAATGATACATCACAGGGTCTGGTGCTAAATGGACACCTGCTCCCAGTCAAAACACAGACCTGGATCTGTTTTACGTTCCGGTGCAATATCGCAATGCCCCACAATCCGCTGCGGTATTATGTGTGGAAAATACTGCAGCAGGCTGGCAATCACCTTTCTCAGCGCCTGATACTGTGACGGATCGAAGGGGCTGCTGTCCGTACCCTCCAGTTCAATGCCAATGCTGAAATTATTACAATCTTTACATCCATGCAATTCTGACTGACCGGCATGCCAGGCTCTGTCATAAAAATTAACAAATTGTATCAACTCGCCGCTACGGCGTATCAACAAATGTGCAGAAACTTGCAGATGCCTGATTTGCTGATAATAAATATCTTTATCATGATCCAGTGAGTTGGTAAAAAAATCTTCAATATCATGACCATCATAACACCCCGGCGGTAAAGAGATAGAATGGATGATTATGGCATCAACATTCGTGTTTTCCGGGCGTTGATTATAGTTAGGTGAATGGACTCTTTTGGCCTGCTTAATCCAGCCGTCAGATATATCGTACATGGTGTACCTGAGTTATGAAATTGTAATGCAAAACAGCTATCAATCACCTATGATTATGATTATAGCCATGTCTATTGTTAATTATAGCTTGACATAATCATTAAATTGAAATGATTTTGCGGAGTATCTCACAATTACTTACGCGGCTAGTACTTATAATGTTTTTAAGATCCGGTAAATATTCAGCGCATTCAATAAATAATACCGGCTGTATCAACGTTTTTAAAAGCAGGCTGAATAAATAATAAATACAGTATCCGAAGGCTTTACTTCCTGATTCAGAGTAAGTGTCCATCCGTTTTTAGATGAACCATTGTGGCACAGGGATGTGCTGCCATTATTAATTATGACAAATCATTGAAAATGCAGTAAAAGAAAATCACACTTTTCTTTTACGTTCCATAATAAAGCCAGGATGGCACAGTATGGATGAAAACTAAATAGTCATCGGCCACTGATAAGGTAGTTAAATCAATGCAAATCAAAAATAATATTCTACATTTTGATCGTGACAAGTCAGCAGATGCTTCAAAAAGCAGCAATAACCTTCAATCTAATGCCGGGAACCATAATTCAATGATACCTGAAGGCCCATTGAAAGATATTATCAATCACACCAGTCAATGGTGCAGTAATGCGATCGCTGCCTTATTTGACAATGTTGATACACAGCTTTTTGAAATGGCGGAAAAATCCGAACGCGCTACTGAACAAAATATCTACTTTGATGCCATGCGCATTGTGCGTTTACGCAGAAATCAGGCCCACGAAGCATTTAAGAACAATATTGATCTGGCCTTCAATCCTTCATCTATTACTCAAACACAACAACCACAAAATAAAGTCAGCTCTGATATCAACAACCTTTCCCTGCTTAATGATGACAATCTGGAAGAAGATTTAGCCACACACGCAATGGTTGCCAAGGCAGAACGGGATAACCGCGATCTGCTGCTTCATCTTAACCAGCGCATGGCCTATGTTTATCAGGGAATGGATATTCAAAATGAGAATAATCCATTAGGTCCCACTGCAATTTGTAAAGCTTTTTCTGAAGCGGTGGAAACCCTTGATGCCGATATCAAGGTTAAGTTGCTGGTTTTTAAGCTCTTTGACATTAATGTCGTCACAAAATTAAAGCAACTCTATGAAAACGTCAATAAATTACTCATTAACCGCGGCATTCTTCCTGATCTCAGGATCACCTACAAACAGTCAGGTGAACAGAAATCCTCCAGACCCGCAGATCTGAACGTCAGCAGAGGACTGCCGATTAATACTCCGGTGTCAGATTTGAGCCAAACAGACAGCATGGCGCCTGTTGATCCATATAGCTATGACCAGCAATCTGATTATACAGCTGCTTCATACAATGATTCCGAAACCTATCAACTGCTGCAACAAATAGTCGCGCAAAACAAGCTTAACCTGCAGTCCAATATGCCGAATCAGGCAATGACAGATTTTGCTTCAACCAATGATATTATGAATACGCTGCAACAGATGCAAAGTAATACTTTAAATCTTAATGCGGCCAGCCAGATAGCTAATAGCTCCCTGTTAAAAGAAACCTTGAGACAGACATTGCAGGCCAACAATTATCATCAGGCAATCAATCATCAGGATGATGATTTAATTGATATTATTGGCATGCTGTTCGATTTTATACTCAATGATGAAAATCTGGTTGATTCAGTCAAATCTTTGATCAGCCGACTGCAGATACCGCTGATCAAGATTGCCCTGCAAGATAAAAGCTTTTTCAGTAATAAAACCCATCCGGCGCGAAAATTTCTCAACGATCTGGCTAATATTGGCCTGGGAGTTACTGATGAGCTGCCGTCCCGAGAAAACCCCCTTTACCTGAAACTGGAATATCTGGTCAATCGAATACTGAATGAAATGACCGATGGTTCAGATTCTTCTCTGTTTGTTGAGATCCTTGATGATCTGGAAAGATTCAACATTCAATTCAATCAGGGAAGAAAAGACTATAAAGCGACTTCCAAATCCGCCGCAGTCAAACTGGTTAAAACTGAACTCGATGCTCGGCTGGCTGATAAACAGATCCCTTATACCATTACCTTGCTGCTGGAGCGCGTATGGCAGGATGTCATGATAGACATCTTTTTCAATGAAGGCATGAAAAGTGACGAATGGGACATGGCGATGACTTTCATTGATACCCTGATCTGGAGTATTGATCCCAAGGTTGATATTCAAAGCCAGAAACAACTGGTTCGGGTCATCCCGGGTATTCTCAATGCACTAAATGCCGGTCTGGACAGAATTCAGTACCCCAGGGATCTTAGAGAACAGCTATTACAGGATCTGCAAAACTGTCATCTGGCCTGCATGAAAGGTCAGTCTATTGACGAAAACATGCTCTCGGATGATGAATCAGCTTATATTTCCAATAAAATCAATAAACCGCAGCAATTGTCCGATGCACAACAGCCCGCTGGATCTCTCCAGCCTGATGCACAACAGCCTGCTGGATCTCTCCAGCCTTCTGCTGAACCAGAATCTGCTTTTGAGATAGCCGTTGATGATCTTTTATTTGAGAAAGATCTGGATAATCTGGAGGCACTTGATGAAGAAGAGTTACTGGCTTCTCTGGAAGACGGGTCTGAACAGGCCATTGCAGATCAGGGTGAAGATGAGCTGATTGAAGACGAATTCTGTCAGCAAGCCAGGAGTCTGAGCACTGGTTCATGGATTGATTTTTATGGCCCGGAGAATGTAACTCACCGAGCAAAGATTTCCTGGATGAGCGAAGATTCCAGTGCCTTTATTTTTGTTACCCAGACAGGGCAAATTGCTGAAAAGTCATTAGCAGGTCTGAGCGCCGCATTAAGAAGCCAACAGGCTAAAATTCTTGACAAGTCACCTGTGTTCGAACGTGCTCTTGATGCTGTACTGGAAAGCCTGCAATAGATCAACGTGTATGGATCTGATAAGATAAAGTCCTGTTAATGCTTCACATGACTGGCATATCTGCATTTAAAGGCGCATCTTCTTCTCTTCCCCATGAGCACAACCAACAACACTCAGAGTATAGGAAAAGGCATGATTATCATTGCCTTTGTTTTGCTATTGGGACTGTTCACCTATTTTTTTCAACACACTCTGGAACAACAATACAACCCCAATCAAAAAATAGACGCATCCATTAGTAATCGGCAGATCGAGATTCATTTACAGCGTAACCGTATGGGACATTACGTATCCAACGGCACTATCAATGGAGTGAAGACTGTTTTTCTGCTTGATACGGGCGCCACTTACGTCGCCATACCCGAACCTCTGGCCAATCGACTCAAACTTCGTAAAGGCAGACGGATAGCGATTTCCACAGCTAATGGCAGCAATATCGGTTATCAGACACTATTGTCTGAAGTAACTCTGGGCCCCATAAAACTGCATGACATCAAGGCGATCATCACACCAGGTCTTAAAGAAGTGCTGCTGGGCATGTCTGTACTCAAACAGCTTGAGTTTACCCAGCGAGGAGAGAAATTGACTATCACACAATACTTATAAAGCATTCATCTGCAGGTACTTAAGGAGAATCGGGTATTGGTGCAAGACTGATGATTGCTGCTGCATAATCTGCATTCCACAAATACCCGATTTTTATGCACATTTTGCTTAACAACTAACCCATGCAGAGCATTAAGCAGATACTCTGAGTGGGTCTGTCAAGTTTTTTTGTAAAAAACAGTTTTTATTTTATAACTTTTAAGCAAAAACTATCTCTAAATCGCTTGTACATTTACAAGAAGTTTATACAAATAAAACCAATGCAACCCATATAAAAAAATTCAGCTGACAAGTGGAGAATTTTTCTTCTTTAAAGACAGCATATATTTTATTTCATTATAGGGTTCATGATTTTTCCAACAGCGAAATAGAATACGAGCCCATTTATAGGCTAAGGCGCGAAGTATTGTCTGATGCCCTTTTCCTTTCGCCTTTTGTTTTTCATAATAGACTTTTGCCCAATAGGAATAATGAATGGATTGATTGGCCCATTCTACAAAAGTTTGGCGTACAAATTTCGGGCAGCAGTAGCGCCAATGGATCCACGTTGATTCACCACTACGCTTGATAACTGGAGCAATACCTGCCTGACGAACTAATTCTTCACTGGATTGAAAACGCTCACGTTGACTCCCCATTGCAACAAGTAATCGTGGACCATAAACAGGACCAGCACCAGGAAATGAATGAAACAATTCATAATCAGGATGAGCTTCAAATTGTTCAGCAATACATTTATTATACTGCTTAATGCTAAGCAACAAGACTTTTAACACATCTATCAGGTACAAAACATAATACTGGGAAGGCTCTATTACCGCTTTATCCTCAGTCAATGCCATAGCTGTTTTAATCAAATTGACTCTTTGATTAATTGTTGCAGTCTGTCTGACATGATGTGCATGAAAAAAATCAACCAGGGTTGTTTTATGTGCTCTTTTAGCTTTGCTCAAGTTGGGCCATTGCTTCAAAAAGTCACAGAATACAACGGTATCAATCTCATTAAACCATTCCAGTACTTGAGGATAGTAGTCTTTTAATGCCCGGGTGACACGATTGGTTAATCGCATCTTATCGTGAACCAATAGTCTGCGTTGTCTTACAAAATTTTCAAGGATCCGCGTTTGTTCATTATCAGGTGTGATTAATGTCAGTTGGTCATCATGACGTCGCATAAAATCAACCATAAGAAATGCATCAGTAGGATCATCTTTTGCACCACTATGGGTAAAGGTTTCACGGTACTTAGCTAAAGTAGCTGGTGGTATCGGATACAAATCAATGAATGAATATTTAAGTAGTGCATAGACTATTGGACCATTTTTAAGTTCCAGGCAGATGGCAACACGTTGATTGGAAATACGTTTACGCAATGTTAATATCCAATCATCAATGGCCTGAGGCGTATGCTCAAATTGATCATATTCCATTTGATTATTTTCATCAAATAAAATAGACGACATCATGGTTTTTTATCTCAATCTGGGCAATATAGTGAGCAGCATTGATTTATTTGCTTTCATAAAACTCAGCTCGTGTGTTTAACTCATTTAAATTCACAAATACCCGATTTTTATGCACATTTTGCTTAACAACTAACCCATGCAGAGCATTAAGCAGACATTTAATATTTTTTTCAGTGCCCGTTATCTGCAATATTTAAACCATGCAGCTGATGCATACACATGGTTCCATGTTTAAAACTTTTTATCGAATGCTACATCATAATTAAGCTCTGTTCCTTCCGGTCTGATATCAATATTAAAATTGACGATTTCCTGGTTTTGTACTCCAATCTGGGCAATATAGTAAACAGCGTTGGCTTCTTTGATTTCACGAAACTCCAGCTCGCGAGTTTGACCCATTAGATTTTTTAAGCTACCCGTAACCTTAGCTTTGACTCCTGTCGGAATGCCTGAGCTTTTTTTCATCACTGAAATATTCACCATTGCATAGTTTTTACTCCGCTTCAGGCCGTATTTTTTGGTCATTTCAGAAGGCAGGCTATCGGTTGGAAAGGCGTTGTAATAAATAATATGATCTGCATACTCTTTAGCATTTGCCGCATACAGATTTGCAGTCAAGCCCAGCAGTGCAAAGGCAATAACTATTAGTGCGATACGATTTAATGGTTTCATAACACTTAATTTCCCTTTTGTTTAATATATATTGAGCTTAGACAGATTTTATAATTTTAGCAATCGGTATTAACCGAAAGATTTAACCATTTTTGGCCCGTGAAGCACGTTTTCGCTCATTCTCAGTCAATAAACGTTTGCGTACCCGAATACTTCCCGGTGTCACTTCTACCAGCTCATCTTCATCAATAAATTCCAGAGACTGCTCCAGGGTCATGGTAACAGGTGTTGTCAAAGTAATGGCCTCATCGGTGCCCGAAGCCCGAACATTGGTTAACTGTTTGGCCTTCAGAGGATTAACCACCAGATCATTACTACGAGAATGAATGCCTATGACCATGCCTTCATAAACATCCACGCCATGGCCAATAAAAAGACGCCCGCGTTCCTGTAAATTGAACAGCGCAAACCCCACCGAGGTGCCCTGGGCAATACTGATCAATACACCATTATTGCGCTTTGCAAAGTCACCCTGGATCATGGGCCCATAATGAACAAAGTTATGATAAAATAGTCCGGAACCGGACGTCGAAGTCATAAATTCAGTTTGAAAGCCAATCAACCCACGTGAAGGCACTATATATTCAAGACGCACCCGGCCTTTACCATCCGGCACCATATTTTTCAGTTCGCCTTTACACTCGCCCATCTTTTCCATGATGCTGCCCTGATGCTGTTCTTCAACATCCAGCATGACATCTTCAAAAGGTTCTGACAGCACACCGTTAATTTCTCTGGTAATAACCTCAGGCCTGGAAACGCCCAGTTCAAAACCCTCCCGGCGCATATTCTCAATTAATACTCCCAGATGAAGTTCGCCACGGCCTGATACTTTAAATTTATCCGGGTCATCGGTAGCTTCGACCCTGAGTGCGACATTGTGCAGCAATTCCTTTTCCAGACGTTCCTTAATTTGTCTGGAAGTGACAAACTTGCCTTCACGGCCAGCAAACGGAGAATTATTGACCTGAAAGGTCATGGTGACTGTAGGCTCATCGACGCTTAATGCCGGCATGGCTTCTACCTGCTGCGGATCACACAAAGTGTCTGAGATATTCAGCCCCTCTATCCCGCAAAAGGCGATAATATCACCCGCCTGGGCCTCTTTCACTTCAATACGTTCCAGACCCTTGAAACCAAATACTTTGAGTAACCTGCCTTTACGCTGTTCACCCTTACTGTCAACCACTACCACCTGGGTGTTGGATTTAATGGTGCCCTGTTTAATCCGGCCCACCCCAATAACCCCCAGATAACTATTGTAGTCCAGACTGGTCACCTGCATCCGAAAGGGCGCATCAGGATCAACATCCGGCGGAGAAACCTTATCGACGATGGTCTCGAACAGCGGCTGCATATCACCTTCACGCACATCATCTTGCAGTGAGGCATAACCATTGATGGCAGAGGCATAGACGATGGGAAAATCCAGTTGCGCATCAGTGCCTCCCAGGCGATCAAACAGCTCAAAGGTATGATCAATAACCCAGTCTGGACGACCGCCTTCGCGGTCAATCTTGTTCACCACAACAATGGGATTCAAGCCCAGCTCAAATGCCTTTTGAGTCACAAATCGCGTTTGCGGCATCGGACCTTCCACTGCATCCACCAGCAGCAGTACGCAATCAACCATGGAAAGCACCCGCTCTACTTCGCCGCCAAAGTCAGCATGCCCTGGTGTATCGACAATATTAATATCATAACCGTTCCATTCAATAGCCGTATTTTTGGACAGAATCGTAATCCCTCGTTCTTTTTCCAGGTCATTGGAGTCCATCATACGTTCTGCAATTTCCTGATGCTCGCCAAAAGTGCCTGACTGTTTGAGCAGCTCATCAACAAGAGTCGTTTTGCCATGGTCAACGTGCGCGATGATGGCGATATTTCTGATTTTACTGATATCTTTCACTGAAAGTCCAAAATACAAAGGTTCTTAACCAGAAGCCTTAAGCAAGCATTTTTTTATCTGTTACTTAATTATCCAGATGAACAAGGATTAGAAGAAGATCGGGCATTATAAAGCAATTCAGCCAAAAGCTGAATTAATATGTCCGTTTTTGCTTAATTCAAAAACTGAGCGTAGATTATTTGCGCAGAATACTGCAAAGATGAGAGGAATAATTAGTAACTATTGCGCGTAATTTTGAAAACGTCCTTGACACCAGGAATTTATTGACCCACATGGATGTGGGAAATGCAGGTTATGCATGGAGCAATTATCTGCCTTACGCAAACACCTGATGTCAAGAACTTACGTATAAATCTAAAATACGCTGAATAGTTACAATAATTATTTGATAATCTTTACTTCAAAAATAATACCGTCCACTCCGGTCACTTTGACTTGACTGCCTGCCGGGCAGTCTTTTCCTCTGACACGCCAGGTTGAGTCGTCCACATTAATTTTCCCCAACCCGTTAACAATAGGTTCGATGAGTGTAAATGTACGCCCTACATATTGCTCTGCGCGACGATTCAGATTTGGTGCGGTGGTTTTCTGCCGGAGGTGAAAAAACTTTAATGAATATCGCCAGCCAATCAGACTGGCAATGGAAAACAGCGCATAAACCGTTAATTGTGTCTGCCATGATAAATGCGGCAGGAAAAACATCACGCCCCCAACTCCGACAGCAGCGATTCCCAGCCACAGAAAAAAGGCTCCCGGGCTGAAGACTTCCAGAATAATCAGCACCACAGCAAAACTCAGCCAGTGCCAGAAATTAACTTCTGTAATTAATGCTTCCATTGATTAGCGACCTGCATCTTTCTTATATATTTCCTTGGCCAATTCACCAATACCGCCTAAAGCTCCGATCACTGCAGATGATTCCAGCGGCATAAACACCAGTTTCTGGTTTTCGGCAGCGCCGATGTCTCTCAATGCATCAACATATTTAGTCGCCACAAAATAGTTTATTGCATTGATATCACCTTTCTGGATTGCCTGGGATACCATCATGGTTGCTTTAGCTTCAGCTTCCGCGAGACGTTCCCGCGCCTCCGCTTCGCGAAAGGCGGCTTCCTTCTCACCTTCAGCCTGTAAAATGGCTGACTGTTTTTCTCCCTCGGCACGCAGGATCTCTGCCTGCCGTTCCCCTTCTGCCTCAAGAATATTGGCGCGTTTTTCACGTTCAGCTTTCATTTGGCGGGCCATAGAATCAACCAGATCGCGCGGTGGAGCAATGTCTTTAATTTCAATACGTGTCACCTTGACACCCCATGGGGTGGTCGCTTCGTCAACAACATTGAGTAAACGTGAATTTATTTCATCACGTTTACTCAATAGTTCGTCCAGATCCATAGAGCCCATGACGGTACGAATATTGGTCATGGTCAGATTCAAAATAGCGTGTTCCAGATTATTCACTTCATAGGAAGCCCTGGCACTGTCCATGGCCTGAAAAAACACCACCCCATCGACCTTGACCATGGCATTATCCTTGGTAATGATCTCCTGAGAAGGCACATCCATGACTCTTTCCATCATATTTACCCGGTGACCAATAGTATCGACAATCGGCACGATCAGATTCAGACCGGGGGACAGCGAACGTGTAAAACGGCCAAAACGCTCGACGGTATATTCCATTCCCTGAGGTACTTTTTTCACCCCGAGTACGACCAGCACAACGGCCAGACCTAACAGACCAAAAACAAACGAATCCAGACCACTCATAATTTATTCCTTTGCCAAAAAATAAAGTAACTACTCAGCATAATATCTTAAATACGCTGATGAGTAGTTACACAACAAAACCAGTTTTAGTGACAGAATAAGTTAGTTAAGTGAGTACTGCAAGTGTCAGCCTTATCCAGTAAAAAATCAGGCCGCTATTGCAGCTTGCCAAGCATAAAATACTGATGGTTTTTTCTTTACAGCATATCTAGTACAATCACTTGCATACACCCTTAATTTAGTAAATCAATCAGGTATTTATGACCCGCAAAAATTATCCCAAACCGTCTAAACGTTTAATGAGACATATTGGTCGCGCCATTGCCGATTTCAGGATGATCACTGCCGGGGATCGGATTCTGCTCGGTGTTTCAGGCGGCAAGGATTCACTCTCGCTGTTGATCATTCTGCATCATCTCAGGCAATATGCTCCGGTCAAATTTGAATTAGCTGCGGTGACCGTTGATCCCCTTATCGAAGGCTTTGATCCGTCACCTTTAAAAGCTTATCTGCGCAGTCTGGGCATTCCCTATTTTTATCGTCAACAGGCGATTATGCAGCAAGCGGAAGAGTCTATGCACGGCGATTCCTTCTGCTCCTTCTGCTCGAGGATTAAACGCGGTATTCTCTATACCACGGCCAGAGAAAACAACTATAATGTGCTCGCTCTGGCGCAGCACCTGGACGATCTGGCAGAGAGTTTTCTCATGTCCGCATTTAATAATGGCAAATTACAGACCATGAAAGCCAATTATGTCATCAGTCAGGGAGATATTAGAGTCATCCGGCCGCTGGTTTATGCGCGGGAATCACTGACCCGCTCATTTGCCGATAAAGCCTGCCTGCCGGTTGTGCCTGACAGCTGTCCAGCCTGTTTCTCGATGCCGACTCAAAGAGCACACGTCAAACAACTGCTTGCCGCCGAAGAACGGCATAACACCGGGCTGTTCAACAGTCTGCTGAAAACCATAACCCCGCTAATGTCGATTGATCACGCCTGAACAACCATGCAAGTATTTATTATCAAATTACTATTGCATTTTTTTGCACTGCTGCCGCTGCCGCTTAATCACCGGCTGGGCAGCTGGATTGGATTGAGTCTGTATTATTCAAAGTCCCGCTCGTATAAAGTATCGCAAATTAATATTAATCTCTGTTTAACTGAAAAAACTCCTGCAGAAAAAAAAGCGGTCTTAAAACAAAGCCTGATTGAAATGGGTAAAACCATTACCGAGATGGGTCCCATGTGGTTATGGAAATCACAGCGCACCTTAAATCTGTTAGTAAAAGTTTCCGGGCAGGATTATCTGAAGAATGCCCGAAATGCTGATAAAGGTGTTATCTTACTGACTCCCCACCTGGGCTGCTGGGAAATTGCCGGGCTGTTTCTGGGCAGTACATTGCCGGTTACCATTTTATACACTCAACCCAGGCTAAGCGCATTAAATGGCATTGTCCAGCAGGCCCGCAAACGATCCGGAGCGAAACTGGTCAGTGCTGATATGAGCGGCGTCAAAGCCATATTCAAAACTCTTAATGAAGGCAATGCGACAGGTATGTTACCCGACCAGAATCCTGACGATCCTAACAGCGGTGTATTTGCGCCATTATTCGACATACCCACATTTACCATGACTTTTATTTCAAAACTGGCGAGTAAGACTGGTGCAACGATCCTCATAGGTTATGCCGAGCGCCTGGACAAGGGGCAAGGTTATCATCTGCACATCAGAAAAGCCGATCCGGATATAGCCAGTAATGATCCCCTGCTCTCAGCAACTGCAATGAATAAAACCATAGAAAATTATATCCGGGAACTACCGCAACAATATCAATGGAGTTATAAACGGTTTAAGAAAAGACCCGCCGGTGCTAAAAAATTTTACTAAACTAGCCTAAACTCGATATTGCACTTTACGGTAGCTGATTGCTTCTGAAAGATGCTGCATCTGTATCTCGTCACAGTCATCCAGATCTGCAATAGTACGGGCCAGTTTAAGGATACGATGATAGGCACGTGCAGAGAGTTTCATTTTATCCATACTCTGCTCCAGTAGTTGCTGATTTTCAACCGACAGGAGGCAATCCTGTTCAATGGCCTTATTACTCAGGCGTGCATTGAAATGTCCGCGTCGATTACGCTGTCTGGTCTGTGCTCGGACAATGCGTTTTTTTACCTCGACACTGGTTTCCTGCTGCGCCGTATTTGTATATAACTCCTGATATGTCAGTGCCGGTACTTCGATGTGAATATCGATCCTATCCAGAAAAGGACCAGACAGCTTGTTCTGATACCGCCTGATCTGTTCAAAACTGCAGCGGCATTGGTTATTACTGTCTCCATGGTAGCCACATGGACATGGGTTCATCGCCGCAATCAATTGAAATTTTGCAGGAAATTCAACCTGCCTGGCCGCTCTGGAAATCATAATTTTGCCAGACTCCAGCGGTTCCCGCAGTACTTCCAGTACTTTTCGATCAAACTCAGGCAATTCATCCATGAATAATACACCCTGATGCGCAAGACTGATCTCGCCCGGGCGAGGGTTGCTGCCTCCGCCCACCAGAGCCACACTGGAAGCGGTATGATGCGGTGTTCTAAAACTGCGGCTTAACCAGTTCTGACTATTAACAGGCTCACCGCAAACTGAGCGAATAGCGGCGATTTCTTCTGCTTCCTGCTCACTCATATCGGGCAGGAGTGTCACCAGACGACTGGCCAGCATGGTTTTACCCGTGCCGGGCGGGCCTTGCATCAGCAGTGAATGCTGGCCGGCGGCGGCAATTTCCAGTGCCCGTTTGGCCTGGGGCTGACCGCATATGTCTGAAAGACACATGATTTCAGCAGATACAGGCATAGTCTGCGGAGCCATTTGAGCCTCCTGCAATGTACTCTCGCCTCTGAGAAAGGCACAGACCTGCAGTAAATGTGCAGCAGTAAATACCTGTAAACCTTTAACCAACGCAGCTTCTGCACCATTTTGCTGCGGTACAATCAGAACTCGTTTACTTTTTTTAGCCTGAATAGCAATGGGTAAAATACCTTTAACCGGCCTCAATTCGCCACTGAGTGCCAGCTCACCCACAAATTCATATTGTTGAATCTTGCTGCTGGTTTTTTGTTTAGATTCTATAACCAGCTGCCCGGATGCAATCAGGATACCCAGAGCAATGGCTAAATCAAACCGACCACCCTCTTTAGGCAAATCAGCTGGTGCAAGATTGATAGTGATACGACGAACAGGAAAATCAAAACGGCCATTAATAATCGCTCCTCTGACACGATCCTTACTTTCTTTTACCGCAGTTTCGGGAAGTCCGACGATGGACAGGGCTGGTAAACCATTGGTGAGAAGTACTTCGACAGTCACCTGCAATGCCTGCAGATCACCTGTGCGACTATAAACTATCGCCAGTGACATATATAATCCTTTATATAATATTTTCGTCCTGGCGCAAGTATAGCGACTTTTAGACATAGTTCATGTCAGAAAAAACTGTCATCATTAACTATCATCACTTCACGCTATTGCCGATTAGAAATCGAGTCGGTTTTTACTATACTGTTAATGAAAAACTGATCACATAATAGCGCAGCAAATATCATGCTCAAATATCTGCAAAAGATCTTAATCCATGATTTATCCATTCAGCCCAATGGGTATGAACTGACCGCTGCGCTGTTTATAAGATTACTGGCTATTATCTTTTTTTCAGCCTTTGCCTCTCTCTCTGTGCAGATAGAAGGACTGGCTGGCTCTCAGGGGATCCTGCCTTTAAGCCAGGCTCTGGATAACAGCCTGACTTATTGGGGCAGTGATGCTTTCTGGCATTTTCCTACTCTTTTCTGGCTCAATGCCAGTGACCAATTGTTGATCGCCAGTACCTATGCGGGCTGTTTTGTCTCGCTATTATTATTTTTCAATATTTTGCCGCGTACATCCCTGGTGATATTACTGATGCTGTATTTGTCTCTATCCACTGCGGGACAGGTTTTTATGAATTTTCAATGGGACAGCCTGTTAATGGAGTCTGGTTTTCTGGCTCTGTTTTTATCCCCACGCAGCCGCTATCCCATCTGGCTGTTTCGCTGGCTGCTATTTCGTTTACGCTTTCTTTCCGGTATTTCCAAGCTCATGACCCAGGATCCCAGCTGGTCGGGCTTAACTGCGGTAGGCCTCTATTTTGAGGTGCAGCCTCTTCCTAACTGGCTTGCCTGGTATGCCCATCTATTACCTGAATGGGTTTTGATGCTGGGGACAGCGTTAACCCTGTTTATTGAAATCCTGGTACCCTTTATGATGTTCATGCCCAGGCGCTATCGCTTTGTCGCCGCCTGGCTGACGATTAGTCTGCAGGTGCTTATTATCATAACCTCCAACCATAACTGGATAAATTTTCTGACTATCGCCCTGTGTCTGTTCTTATTTGATGACAAGGCTTTAAGAAGCATCCTGCCTGCGAAAATGGAACACTGGCTGCTCAGCAAATCCCTGCCATTCGCTCGGCAAACAAAATACTATGCACACAGCATGCTATTGCTGGGCAGCTTCATTTTCTTCATTGGCAGTGTGCAGATTTATGAAATGCTCAAATATGAAAGCGTCGAAGGCCGGATCGGTCAAATCACACGTCAGGTAACAACTTTTCGTCTGGTCAATCAGTATCATGTATTTCCGACCATGAAAACCGCAAGACTTGAATTGCTGATTTACGGTTCAGATGACGGCAAAATTTGGCAGGAATATTTATTTAAATACAAGCCTGATTTATTAGACAAAAAACCCCAGATCATTATTCCACACCAGCCCAGACTTGACTGGCTGATGTGGTTTGTTACCAGTAGTCCCCGCTTTATGCCCTGGTTTGAAAATTTTTTGCACTCACTGCTAACGGGCACACCTGCAGTGCTGCAGTTATTGGCTCATAACCCCTTTGCTGATAAACCGCCTCGATACTTGCGAGTTGATCTATACCGCTATCAATTTACCGACATGGCAACACGTAAACAAAGCGGTCATTGGTGGAGCAGGGAATATCTGGGACCGTTCCCGCCACTACCCTTTATGAGCAGTGCTGACAAACCCTGAACAGGGTCCAGCAAAAAAATTTTTTCACTAACCACTTTGCGGCACTGATACGGCAGAAATTATTTTGCCCGGGTAGCGCGGTAAAGCCGCGCGGGTCATTTTCAGTGCCAATGTGACTTTATATCATTTAGTAATGGCTTATACGTTAGTGCTGATTGTCTGCGCCTAAGTACAGACTAATGAGTCACTGATAGCTGTTATATTTAAGTCAGGCGCTATAAGTTACCCGTTCTGGTGAGAAATTTTTCCAACTCAAGCATGGTATGATTTATTGCCGAATTCAGCGCTTCAAGAATATCCATCACTTCATAATTATTATCCTTGAGTGTGAGTTCAAGTGCTTCAGATTGTTGCGCAATAGCGTATAAACTCAGTGAGCGGGAAGCACCTTTTAATTTATGCGCCAAATCTGCGGTTTCTGCAAAATGTGACAAATCAAATTCTGTCCTGATTTGTTGAAAAAAATCCTTGTAAGTCTGATAAAAAATAGCCAGTAACCGGGTCAGCAAATTGGAATTGTTATTTAGACGAATCATTACCTCATCAAGGTTAAGGGTGGTTAACTGATCCAGAGAATCTATGACGTCAATACCCTGCTCAATGTTTACGCTCGCTGCAGATTCAATAGCGCTGTCAGATGTTTGATCGAGGAACTTTAAGGGTTCAATCGCTGCAAAAGAATAATCAGCACTCAGGGAATTCAGTCCAAGATATTTACTTAGCGTACGATTAAGTTTATCCATCTGAACTGGTTTACTCAAATAGCCGTTCATGCCTGCATCCAGACTGGCCTGGCTTGCCTGAGAACTGGCATGAGCACTTAAAGCAACAATCGGTATATTAATACCCAGCTGACGAATTCTACGAGTAGTTTCATACCCATCCATACCAGGCATTTGAATATCCATAAGAATTAAATCATAGTGACTGGTCCCTCCCTGCAGAACTTTATCAAAAGCCTGCTGACCATTATCAGCCGTATCAACCTGAAAACCAAGGTTAGTTAATATGCCCTTAATTACTTCCTGATTAATAGGCTCATCATCCGTTATCAGAATTTTATAATACTGGTTTTCAGTAATATCAACTGAGGTTACCTCACTGGATAATTCTCTCAGGTGATCATTATTATCCAGTGCATCAGAGGTGACTTTTTTGAAAGGCAGGATGAAGGAAAAGCAGCTTCCCTGTTCAGGCAGACTTTCTACTTCAATTTCACCGCCCATTATATGAGCTATCTTTTGCGAAATGGCCAGACCTAATCCCGTTCCTCCATATTCACGTGTAGTTGAGCTGTCTACCTGATGAAATGCAGAAAATAATTCGAATAATTTTTTCTCACTGATGCCGATTCCGGAATCCTTTACTGCAAAATAGTAACTAATACAATTTTGCTCATCTTTGTGGTTTTGAAGTAATACTTCTATAGAACCCTGATGGGTAAATTTAATGGCATTTGAAACCAGATTGATAAGAATTTGCCTCAAGCGAAATGGATCGCCGAAAACATAGCCATGCACATCAGGATCTACTGTTGTTCTAAACTCAAGCTGCTTTTGTTCTGCCTGAATTAAAAAAGTATGTTCAAGCTCAGACACGATTTGTCCAGGCTCAAACATGATCTCTTCCATATCCATTTTATCAGCCTCAATTTTGGAAAAATCGAGAATATCATTAATAATGGATAGCAGCTGTTCACCCGAATGACTGATAATTTCTGCATATCGCTGCTGTTTTGCATCCAGCTCGGTGTACTGCATCAATTCCGCCATGCCGATCACCGCATTCATGGGTGTTCTGAGTTCATGACTCATGGTTGCCAAAAAATTACTTTTTGCTTTATTTTCCGCTTCAGCCTGCTCAGTTCTGAACTTTACCTGTTCTTCAAGACCCTGCTTGAGACTCTCCAGTTGCTGATCTTTTTGCTCAACCTCCTGCAGCATGGCGTTAAAATCGTGGCTCAATTGTGCCAGTTCATCATTTCCAGACAACTGGCTTCGCATTGAATAATCTCTGGAGTGAGATACCTTAGCAATAAACTGGCTCAATTGTTCGACTCGTTCTATCAGGCCCTGCTGCAGTCTTTTCCATAACCAGAAACCAAACAGGGACACGAGAATAAAAACGCTCAGAGCAATAATCAAAGCCCACAGAACCCGGGAATAAAACGTTGCAGAAGATATTTGTAAAACGATGCTGCCAATTTTTTCATTATTAAGGTAAACAGGCTGGGTAATGACAAAGCGATTATTAATATAATTAGCTGATTTCGTTAACCCTGCTGAAAAACCTGACATCTGTTCTACATGTTCCGTTGTTTCATATTTTGAAATAATCTGTCCCTGTACATCATACATATAAGCTACTTCAATTTCTGGACTGACTGAAAAGGTTTGTAACATTTTATCAGTCAGTACTTTATTATCCAGCATAATCGCTGCGCTAACATTTAATGCCGTTCGCTCCGCCATCTCCGTATGATCTTGAAGTATATTTTTCCAGCTTAAAATAGTATTAAGTATAAAAAACAGAAAACAAACCAGGAAAATCACCGTTCCAAGCGTCACTCTGCTAATCAGAGAAAGTTTCTTATTGAGGGAATACTTATCCAGCAAATTCATTCTTTGGTTTTTATTGACAGAAACTGCTCATAAACTACATTATTTAACAGATAATTGTGCTTCAAGTTCAGCCAGCCTTTTTTCCAGCAGTTCCAGTTTGATACGTGTTTTTTGTAAGACTGCAGATTGAATCTCAAAATCTTCCCGCGTCACCAGATCAAGCTTGTCAAACGTACTTTGCAGCGCCAATCGTAAAGATTGCTCCACTTCCTTGCTGACATTTACGGGCAAAGGCGAAAGTCCCGCCGATATTTTACTGGCCAAATCATCAAAAAACTGTTTTTTCATCGCAGTATAGTCTCTTTATAGTGTGCTAGTTATGACCCAATCATTATGGCGAAAAAATAGTTAAAGATCATCATGAAACTGTTAAGCCCGGCACAAAATTGATTTGCACCATAATCGTGCATATTTTTTGTAGCTTCCTGGTTAGTTCATCCAGGATGGTGCAAATTAACTGATGTAATCACCTGATAGTTAAATATCTTATTGTAAAATATGGCATTTAAATCTATGGCACGCTATCTGCAGGCAACAGATAAACATTCCTTAAAAAATTTAATCAACATGGGAGTTGAATCAATGAAGCTTGTTACAGCTATTGTTAAACCTTTTAAATTAGATGACGTACGCGAATCATTATCTGATATAGGGATACATGGAATGACCGTTACCGAAGTCAAAGGCTTTGGCCGGCAAAAAGGTCATACTGAACTTTATCGCGGCGCAGAATATGTCGTAGATTTCCTGCCCAAAGTAAAAATTGAAATCGCAGTGGCCTCTGAAGTACTCGATCAGGTCATTGAAGCGATCCGCAGCGCAGCACACACCGGTAAAATTGGTGATGGAAAAATTTTCGTCAGTGCTATTGAACAAACCATCCGGATTCGTACCTCAGAATCTGGCAAAGAAGCCTTATAAGGAGCAGAACAGTGGAAAATAATATCTTTCAATTACAATACGCGCTGGATACGTTTTACTTTTTAATCTGCGGCGCCCTGGTGATGTGGATGGCCGCCGGCTTTTCTATGCTGGAAGCCGGTCTGGTCAGAACTAAAAATACCGCAGAAATCTTAACCAAGAATGTCGCCCTGTTTGCTATATCCTGTATTATGTACCTGATCGTCGGCTATGACATCATGTATGGCGGCAGCCTGTTTCTTACCGAACTGGTCGTTGGAGATGGTTATGTCGATGAGACCTTAAAATCATTTACCGAGCAGGGTGATTTCAGCGGTGGTTCAATTTACTCCGGCGCTTCTGATTTCTTTTTCCAGGTGGTTTTCGTCGCCACAGCCATGTCGATTGTTTCCGGTGCCGTAGCTGAACGTATGAAACTATGGGCATTTCTGCTATTTGCTGTGGTTATGACCGCATTCATCTATCCTATGGAAGGTTCCTGGACCTGGAATGGCGCGGATGTTTTTGGGCTGTATAATCTGGGTGATCTAGGTTTCTCTGATTTTGCCGGTTCCGGTATTGTACATATGGCAGGAGCTTCTGCTGCTCTGGCCGGGGTACTGCTGCTGGGTGCACGTAGAGGTAAATATGGTAAAAATGGCGAGATCAGGGCTATCCCGGGTGCTAATCTGCCGTTAGCTACGCTGGGTACATTCATTCTGTGGATGGGCTGGTTTGGGTTTAATGGCGGCTCTGTATTGAAGCTGGGCGATATTAACAGTGCCAACTCTGTAGCCATGGTCTTTTTAAATACCAATGCCGCTGCGGCGGGTGGTGCCATTGGTGCACTGATAGTTGCACGTCTGATTTACGGAAAGGCTGATTTGACCATGTTGTTAAACGGTGCTTTGGCCGGACTGGTAGCTATTACTGCAGAACCTTCAACACCGACCCCACTATTAGCTACATTGTTTGGTACGGTGGGTGGTATTCTGGTTGTCTTCAGCATTCTGGCGCTGGACAAAATGCGCATCGATGATCCCGTAGGTGCTATTTCGGTACATGGTGTGGTTGGCTTTCTGGGTCTGATGCTGGTTCCCGTGACCAATGGTGATGTCAGCTTCACAGGTCAGTTGATTGGCGCCGCTACCATCTTTGGCTGGGTCTTTGGCTGCAGTTTGATCGTCTGGTTTATTATCAAACTCATTATGGGTATCCGTGTTAGTGAAGAAGAGGAATACGAGGGTGTTGACCTGGCTGAATGTGGTCTGGAAGCTTACCCTGAATTCACTAATCAATCCTGAGTTCAATAAACTATCGCTTTTTCCAGGGATGGATAAAAGTCAGGGATGACATAACTGTAACTTTTATTAACTACGAAAAAAGGATCTCTGCCACAACAAACCATAACTCTGCTGGCACTAAAGAAGCATCGCTCTAAGCGGTGCTTTTTTTTGCCTGCAGGGATGCAGGTAAGGGGCGTGAGCAGGACGCGGGAGCTTTGCCTGCAGGGATGCAGGTAAGGGGCGTGAGCAGGACGCGGAAGCTTTGCCTGCAAGTCCCCAGTGGTTTAAGAAAAGCTTGAAGAAGTGCACATTATTAGACTTTGCTATCCATTACAATAAAACTATCTAAAGACAATTGCTGTCCTGTTGCAACATATTTGACAAAAAATGGATTTAATCTGAGAAGGACTAAATAACGATGAAACTACTATTGAGCCTGATTATTACGCTAAGTCTTGTACTCCCTGCAAGTACTGTTCTGGCTGAACAACCAACCGAAACCTATAAAAAACCAACCGAAATCTATAAATGGACCGATAGTGACGGGTACATCCATTATGCCGCCAGACCCGGTGATAAAAATGCAAAAAAATTGCATATGGGCAGCCACCGTTTTAAAAAACTAAACAGCAACCTGGACATTGAGACTAAAAAGGCACAGGAACGGGCACAAACCTGTAAGGTTTCCAAAGACACCCTGGCCAAATATGAAAATGCCCCTTTTCTCTATCGCCATGATGACGAGAAAAAACAAAAAGTTCGCCTGAGCAAAGAAGAGAGTGAGAAGGCTATGCTGCAGGCCAGAAAAGATGTTGTCTACTGGTGTGAGCATACGCCAGAAAGTAAGCAGGCAGAGATCAGCCAGAACAATACCGAGTAATTTATTGTTCTTAGACAATTCTCAGCTAAACTTCCAATCCAGCTGGGAGCCGAATATACCCGTTACAATAGCATATTGTAACGGGTTTTGTTTTCCCGACTACCAATTAAAAAACATTTCTACTATGATAGGTTATAAATTATTACCTCAATCAAAATGGAATGAAAATGCACGATTTCAAACTATCTACAAAAGCTTTAGCAGTCACCTCCTTAGTATTATCATCTTTACTTCTACATGGCTGTGCTACGGTTGACCCTTATACCGGAGAGAGAAAAACCAGCACATCTGCTAAGGGCGCAGGTATAGGTGCACTGGGGGGTGCTGTAGCAGGAGTATTAATCGGTGATAACAGAAAATCAGCAATGATAGGTGCTGGCATCGGTGCCTTAGCCGGTGGGGGTGTGGGCTATTATATGGATAAACAAGAAGCCAAACTGCGTCAGGAACTCCAGGCCACCGGTGTTAGTGTTACCCGTCAGGGAGATTCCATTATCCTGAATATGCCTGGAAATATAACTTTCAAAACAGATTCCAGTGACATTTCTGCAAATTTCTATCCAGTACTGGACTCGGTTGCCAAGGTCATTAATGAATATGAAAAAACCTATGTGGATGTCTACGGCTTCACCGACAGCACTGGTGCTGAAGCTTATAACCTGCAATTATCCCAGCGCCGGGCCGATGCGGTTGCCAGTTATTTAAAAACCCGCCAGGTTTTAGCTACCAGGGTTTTAACCACAGGTTTAGGAGAAGCAAGCCCCGTTGCTGATAATAGCACCCCAGAAGGCCGCGCTCAGAACAGACGTGTAGAAATCAGATTATCACCAGTGACACAATAAATAGCAGCGCTATATAAGATACTCCCGTTAAAACACAAAGACATTGTATGCTGGCATTTTAACGGGATATGAGTGTTCATCCATTATGGATGAACACTCATAAGAGCATTCGCCAGGAGTTTAATTCCCAGGGTAAGCAACAGGATTGAAAATACCTGTGCCAGTCTTTTTCTGGATAATTTGTGAGACAGATAAACCCCTGCAGGCGCAGTAAGCACGGATAAACTGATAATCGCTATAAAAGCAGGGATATAAACATACCCCCACATATTCAGCTCCGGCAACGAGTCCGCTGCAAGACTGCTCATATAGAAGCCGAATGTTCCGCTGACGGCAATGGGCAAGCCAAGCGCACTGGATACTGCAACAGCCCGCTGAATCACTATCCTGCCCCAATTCAAAAAAGGCACTGTCATCGTCCCGCCGCCAATGCCGACTATAGCCGATATCATACCGATAAACGTGCCAACGATAAGCATACCTGTATTACCCGGTAATTGACCTTTGGAATGAGGCGACCAGCCAAACCACATTTTGAACCCGACCAGAAGTACAAACACGGCAAAAATTATCAGCAGGAATTGACGTGGTAAATAGCTGGCGAGCGATGCACCGAGAAAGGAACCCAGGATAATTCCTGGCGCCAATAAAAAAAAGATAGGCCAGTCAATGGCTTTTTTTTTCTGCTGAGAGTAGATAGCAGATATTGAAGTCAGGATAATGGTTGCCAGAGAGGTGGCAATAGCAACATGAACCTGGTAGTTAAACGGGATCAATGCATTATGTTCAAAGACTATGAGCAAAAACGGCACAATGATCAGTCCGCCGCCGATTCCCAGCAGACCGGCGGCAATTCCGCTAACAGAACCAATAACAGCATAAGCCAGTAATTCCAGCACGAGCATTTAAATTTTACCCTGACTCCATTGCCACTAAAGCAACCAATAACTGTAAATTCTAGCCCTTCAGTTTCTGCATAAAAGTATTAATATTCTCGGCTTTTAGCTGCTGCTGGATCCTGGAGAGTTTATGTTCATCACTATTGGGGCCTACCCTGACGCGATATATCTTCTGACCATCGGCACTTTTAACCACATAAATATTTGATTCCACACCCATAAAGGCCAGACGTGCTTTGAGCGTATCGGCTTTGCCAAGATCCCTGAATGCACCTACCTGCAATTGATATAAAGCCCGACCTGATGTCCTGGTTTTTTCTCCAGGCGGCAATTTTTGCGCCTCCGCCTGCGGTGTTGGCCTGGGCTTGCTAGCAGGTTTTGCAGGATGAGATGAAGTCGTTTTTTCAGACTGTCTTATTGCCGGCGCTTGAACCGGCTCTTCATCTTCATACACATTAACTTCTATATCACGATCCGGAAGTACCGTATAGAAATCAAACTGCTGTTTGGGTGGTCTTTTTTCAGCCGCTGAAGACTTGTGCAGTTTATCTGCATTTCCTTCTTCAATGCCATTAACTATCGGCTCGTGTTTCTGACCGGAAGTAGGCATTCTATCCAGATAAACCAGAAATGCAGCAAACAGACCTATCAGTATCAGCAGTATCATCCAATTGACCAGGGAGGCTTTTTTTTCAGTATGCCGGGTTGCTCCGGTCTTTTTCCTGCTGCGTTTTTTACTGGGAGTTTTTATCCTGGATGACATATCAACACTCTACATTTGTTCAGGGGCTGAAACACCCAGTAGTCTAAGGCCATTCTTCAAAGTCTGCCGGGTTGCCAGGATTAACGTCAGACGTACATTTCTGAGCACTTTATCAGCGACGATAAACTGATGCGCATTGTAATAGGTATGCAGGGCATTGGCCAGTTCACGCAAATAATGAGCCATCAGGTGCGGTTCTCGATTTTGCGCAGCCACATCAATGACTTCGGGAAATTTTGCCAGTTGCTGCAAGATATCCTGTTCATGCGCTTCACTAAGCAGAGTCAGATTTTGCAAACCCTGATGCAGGTCATGAGTTATCTGCTTTTCACCGAGTTGACGAAAGACACTGCAAATACGCGCATGAGCATACTGGATATAATACACTGGATTTTCTGCGGACTTTGATTTGGCCAGATCCAGATCGAAATCCAGATGCTGTTCACATTTGCGCATTACATAGAAAAACCGCGCAGCATCAGTGCCAACCTCTTTACGCAGCTCTCTCAAGGTTACAAAGGATCCGCTACGGGTTGACATCTGCACTTTCTGGCCGCCGCGATACAAATTGGCAAACTGCACCAGCAGCACATCCAGCCCCTGTGGATCATAGCCCAATGCTTCAAGAGCCGCCTTGACTCTGGGTACATAACCGTGATGGTCGGCCCCCCAGACATCAATGACCGTATCATAACCGCGATCAAATTTGTCCATATGATAGGCAATATCCGAGGCAAAATAAGTTGTTTGACCATTTTCACGCTGTATCACGCGATCTTTGTCATCACCAAAATCAGTAGAGCGAAACCACAGTGCACCCTTGTCTTCATAGACACGAAGAGTTTTTCGCAATCGTTCCATGCCTTTGTTAACCAGTCCTTTTTCTACCAGAGAACGTTCGGAATACCACTCATCATAGACTACGCCGAAATCCGCGAGATCATCGCGTATATCATCCAGAATGGCATTCAGGGACAGTTCAAAAACATAACGGTAACGATTATCACCCAGTAAATACCTGCTGCGCTCGATCAGCGCATCGATATGAACTTCCTTATCACCGCCACCCGGTTCATCAGCTGGCAGTCCCTGCATAACCTCTACTGCGCTAAAGGTATAGCTATCACCATGTTCTGCCTGCAATTCTGCGACAATATCTTTAATATATTCACCTTTATACCCATTCACAGGAAAAGTGATATCAATATGGTTATGCTGAAGATAGCGTAACCAGACTGAGGTGGCCAATATTTCCATCTGGCGGCCAGCATCATTGACATAATACTCACGATGAACCTTGTATCCCACCGCGTCCAGAAGATTAGCCAGCGTGGCCCCGTAAGCAGCACCGCGCCCATGTCCGACATGCAGCGGTCCGGTAGGATTGGCAGAAACAAATTCAACCTGAATTGATTGACCAGCACCCTTATCTGAGCAACCGAAGCGATCACCCTGTTCGATCACGCTGTTTATAATGCTCTGCTGAGAATTACTATTAAGAAAAAAATTGATAAAACCAGGACCGGCAATTTCTACTTTATCCAGCAACGAACTATCACCCAGCGCTTCGATGATCTGAGCAGCAATTTCACGCGGATTTTTTCCTGCCGGCTTAGCCAGCAGCATCGCCATATTAGTCGCAAAATCACCATGACTTCTGTCGCGGGTGCGATCGATTTTTATGGCCGGCAATTCTCCTTGCAGAGGCAGAACATCACTATCAATGAGTTGCTGCACCGCTGAAGCTATGAGTTGTTGCAGTTGTTCTTTCAAGATTAATATCCAGTGAATGAAATATTTTGCCGCCAATTTTAACCTGATACTCAGCAAGAAGATAGTCGAAAATAAACAGCCTTAGGTTTAATATAGATCCTGCGGATCAATATCAATGGACCAACGTAATCGCTGCGACTTTTTATTCAATTCAACATCCTGTATCAGATGTGCAACCAGCCGGTGCAATCTTTTTCTTAGTTCACACTGAATGAGCAATTGTCCTCTGAACTTACCCGCCTTTCTTTCCATGGGCGCGGGTACCGGTCCCAGCAACTGACAGCGGGTATCTTTCAGCTGCTGTTTTTGTTGTGCCAAACTCTCATAGCAATAATCCAGAAACTGCTGATAATCACTCACTTTATGAGCTTCAACACGTATTAGGGCCTGAAATGAATATGGCGGTAGCCGTAATTCTCTTCTTTCCGTCAGGACCTGTTTGGCAAAACCACTGTATTCCCCACAGAGTAATAAATTAAGCATTTCGTCATCAGGGTGAGCCGTCTGCAAGATCACCTGCCCCTTCTTCGATTCCCGTCCAGCTCGACCAGCCACCTGAGTGATCATTTGCGCCAGACGCTCCTGAGATCTAAAATCAATAGAATACAGACCCTGATCAATATCCAGTAAAGCGACCAGAGTGACATTGGGAAAATGATGCCCCTTGGCCAGCATCTGGGTACCTATCAATATCTGCTGTCGACCATTCTTAACTTTATCCAGCAAGCTCTGTAATGAATTTTTACGTCTTGTGGTATCCCGATCTATGCGGATCACTTCAATGTTCGGGAATAATTCATGCACAGTTTTTTCTATCCGTTCAGTGCCAGCCCCAAGGCAGGAAAGTTCCTGATTACCGCAAGACGGACAGGCAACGGGAATCCGCTGTTCAGACTGACAATGATGACAGCGCAACCTGTGGTGCAGATGATGATAGGTCATTTTCGCATCACAGCGATGACAGTGGCTGATCCAGCCGCATTGATTACATAACAGCACCGGTGCATAACCACGCCGATTTTGAAATAACAACACCTGATTGTGTTTCTCAAGATGTTGCCTCATTAAATCGATCAGAGTTTTGCTCAACCCGTGCAACAGGCTTTGCCCCCGTATATCGATCAGATGAATTTGCGGCGGTTCTGCCTGTCCGGCCCGCTGCCTGAGGATCTGATGAGACATTTTACGATGCTGTTGGCCTGCCTGGCACAGATAAAGAGACTCCATAGAAGGTGTAGCACTTCCAAGGACTATCGGAATATCCTGCTGGTGGGCCCGCATCAGGGCAACATCCCTGGCCGAGTAACGGATCCCATCCTGCTGCTTGAAGGACATATCATGTTCTTCATCTATAATAATAGCGCCTAAGGACGGCATCGGAGTAAACACGGCTGAACGAGTACCGATTAGTATGCTAACTTCACCGCTGGCCGCTTTCTGCCAGACCTGTAAACGGCGGCTATTATTCATCGCCGAATGCAGAGTTTCCACCGAAACCTGAAACCGATGTTCAAAGCGGCTGATTAACTGCGGAGTCAAACCAATTTCCGGCACCAGTACCAGCACCTGTTTAGCCTCTTTTAACAGCACTTCAATAAAAGCCAGATACACCTCGGTTTTACCGCTGCCGGTGATGCCGTCAAGCAACGCAGCATGATAATGTGTTGTATGCTGCAGCAGATGATCTACTGCTTTAAGCTGCTCACTGTTGAGCTTTAAGGCCCTGTTTTTGATGATCCCTGAAGATGGCTTCACCAACGAAGCATCCTCTTCATTGACTATCGATTCAACCCATTGCTTGTGCTGCAGGTTTTTCAGGGCCTGCGGCCATTGTCCCTGTTGCTGAGAGGCAATATCCTCCCGGCTCAGACCCTGCGGGTAGCGCTTAAGCAACTCCAGCAGGCTGCGCTGTCTCACTGCACGTTTTAAACTTGCCCAGTTTGCGGCTCTGCCCTTTCTGGTGAGCCGCCACAAAACAGGCTTTTGAGTGGTAATATCTTCTTTACTGCGATAATGCACCGGCAGAGCAGTCTGGTACACTTCTCCCACCGGGTGATGATAGTAGCTGGCCACCCAGTTTAGCAGCGTGACAATATCCGCCGGTAAAACGGGCATTTTATCCAGCACTCTGAGAATGGGTTTTAAACGCAGATATTCAATCTCTGTATGCTGCGACAATCCCAGCACCAGGGCAATTTTCTGTGTTTTACCAAACGGTACCAATACCCGCATGCCAGTCTGAATTGACTCTGGATTTATGCCTTCAGGTAACAGATAATCAAACTTTCTGCGTAATGGTGCCGGGACGGCAACCTGTACTATGATCAGGGACATTATGTATAAAAATTAAGTGTTAAGTAACTGCTCAGGGTATCTAAGAACATGTTTGCTATCAGGTATTTATGGAAGAAGTGTATGTGGCATGGATGCCACATCCAAGCCTACATGGATGTATTTACGGCGTCTTCTGGAATAAATACCTGATAGCAAGCACTTAGATTAATATCTTAGATACGCTAAGTTGTAGTGACAAGGTTAAATCATATGCCATATCAGGAGCATGTGCTATGACACAGTGGACAGAAATTACCAGCCATATCAGCCAAATTACTGGCGAGCCATATCAGATAACCAGCGAACAGTCTCTGGGCGGCGGAAGTATCAATTCAGCCTATAAAATTTCGGATTGCAAAGGCTTAAGTTATTTTGTAAAGCTCAATTCAGCCCACCAATTGTGCATGTTCAAGACTGAATACACGGATTTACTCGAATTACAAAAGGCTCAGTTGATGCGTATCCCCAGGCCTATCTGTTATGGCGTGCAGGGAACCAAAAGTTACCTCGTTACCGAGTATATTCTCCTGCATAACGCAGGTGATGCCGAAGTTCTGGGTACGGCCCTGGCTCAGATGCACAGACTCACCACAGACCGATTTGGCTGGACGCAGAACAATACCATAGGCAGCACCCCGCAAAGCAATCGCCAGCATAACCGATGGCTGGATTTCTGGCAGGAAGAAAGACTCCTGCCCCAGCTTGAGATGCTGTATGAAAAAGGCTACCGTCAGGTACTCAAATCTAAGGCAGATAAACTGCTTGAGCGTCTGGAACAGCTTCTCGCTGATCACCACCCGGTGGCATCTTTACTGCACGGTGATTTATGGTCTGGAAATTATGCTTTTGACCCGCAGGGAAGACCAGTCATATTTGATCCGGCATTATATTATGGTGATCGAGAGACTGATCTGGCGATGACAGAATTATTTGGCGGCTTCAGTCAGACTTTCTATGCTGCCTATAATGAAGCCTATCCACTCGATGATGGATACAGGCATCGTAAAACCCTCTATAACCTGTATCACATTCTTAATCATACGAACCTGTTTGGCAGCGGCTATTTGCATCAGGCCATACAGATGATGGAAAGACTGATCCACACCTGAAGCAGCTTCAAAGCGGGGTAATTAAGCAAGGAGGTGCAAGCATAGTCATGCGTCTATTCCAGGACAAGCCCCTCTGCACAGAAGAAAATAAGGCCATTTATGAGCAGCGCAGATTTATGAACCTTGCAGCGAGTATCTCAGATAAGTGTGAAGCCACAGAGGAAGTCGCCGGTTAATTAGCATTTTATTTATGGTACTGCCCGCTATAATCATGCACGGCGTCTATAAAAGCGCAGACATGTTCAGGATTGATATGCTGATGAATGCCATGTCCCAGATTAAAGACATGTCCTTCGCCAGCGCCAAAACTGGCCAGAATTGTTTTTACTTCTTCCCGGATACGCTCCGGGCTGGCATATAAGATACAGGGATCCATATTGCCCTGCAGGGCAACCTGTTCCCCTACCCTGGCTCTGGCATCACTCAGATCTATGGTCCAGTCTACCCCCAGAGCATCACAACCGGTTGCCGCCATGTCTTCCAGCCAGCAGCTGCCACCCTTGGAAAACAGGATCACCGGTACAATCCGGCCTTCATTTTCGCGTTTCAGTCCTGAAACAATCTGCTGCATATAACGCAGAGAAAAATCTTTATAATCTCGCGGCGTTAAAACGCCACCCCAGGTATCAAAGATCATCACTGCCTGAGCGCCGGCCGCGATCTGTGCATTCAGGTAAGTGATCACCGAGCGGGCCAGTATATCCAGTAGTTGATGCATACTTTGCGGCTGGTCAAACATCATGCCCTTAACTTTACCAAACTCCTTGGTTGAACCACCCTCAACCATGTAGGTTGCCAGGGTCCAGGGACTGCCGGAAAAACCAATCAAAGGTACACGGCCATCAAGCTCCTGACGGATGGTACGGACGGCATTCATTACATATTGCAGTTCGACTTCGGGATCCGGAACACCCAGAGCTGCAATATCTGCCGCATTTCTTATAGGTTTATCAAATTTTGGACCTTCCCCCTGAGCAAAACGTAATTCCAGTCCCATGGCATCTGGAATCGTCAGAATATCCGAAAAAAGAATGGCTGCGTCCAGTTTATAGCGTTTAAGCGGTTGCAGCGTAACTTCACAGGCCAACTCCGGATTCATGCACAGATCCATAAAACTGCCCGCTTTTTCCCGTGTCGCTCTATACTCAGGTAAATAACGTCCTGCCTGACGCATCATCCAGACCGGAGTCATATCAACCGGTTGACGTAACAGGGCTCTCAGAAAACGATCATTTTTAAGTTCGCGCATAAATTCTGTTGCTCTTTAAAGTTCCAGGTAATCCAGAATTCCTTCCGCCGCTTGTTGACCTTCAGCAATGGCGGTAACAACCAGATCAGATCCACGCACCATATCACCCCCGGCAAAGACTCTGGGATTGTTAGTCTGATAGGCATATTGACCTGCCTCAGGAGCTATCACGCGGCCGCGTTCATCCAGTTCTATAGCAAAATCGTTAAACCAGTCAGCTGGATTGGGTCTGAAGCCAAAAGCAATTAAAATGGCATCTGCAGGAACTATCTCTTCTGAGCCTTCTATCGGCTCAGGACGTCGGCGGCCTCTTTCATCCGGCTCCCCTAACTGTGTAGTAATCAGTTTGATCCCGGTGACTTTGCCGTTTTCTCCGACAATTTCCACCGGTTGCCGATTCCAGAGAAACTGCACACCTTCTTCCCTGGCATTCAATACCTCTTTCCTGGAGCCTGGCATATTGGCTTCATCACGACGATAAGCACAAAAAACGTCAGCAGCATTTTGACGTATGGACGTTCGGGTACAGTCCATCGCCGTATCTCCACCGCCAAGCACAACGACCTTTTTACCCTGCATGCTGATATAGTCAGTTTCGTAGTCATAACAGTTTTTGACATTTGAAATCAGAAAATCCAGTGCCACATGCACGCCCTGTAGATCCTCACCTTTAATTCCGGCAGTCATGGAAGTATAGGTTCCCATGCCCATAAACACAGCATCATATTGATCCAGTAACTGCTGAAATTCGACATCTTCACCAATACGGGTATTGAGCACAAACTCTACACCCATACCTTCAAAAATTTCACGGCGTTTTTTAACCACGCTTTTTTCAAGTTTGAATTCAGGTATACCAAACATCAGCAAGCCGCCGATTTCCGGATGGCAGTCGTAAACAACCGCTTTAACGCCATTGCGAGTCAGCACATCAGCACAGCCAAGACCTGCCGGACCCGCACCGATAACCGCAACCTTTTTGCCGCTGTCCTTGACCGCAGACACATCAGGCTTCCAGCCCTGAGCAAATGCGGTATCAGTAATATAGCGCTCTACCGCGCCGATAGTAACCGCACCAAAATCATCATTTAAGGTACAGGCGCCTTCACATAATCTGTCCTGGGGACAGACCCGGCCGCAGATTTCAGGCAGTGAATTGGTTCTATGAGACATTTCAGCAGCCTGGATAATTTTCCCCTCCTGAGCCAGTTTAAGCCAATGAGGGATATAATTATGTACTGGGCAGCGCCATTCACAATAAGGATTTCCGCAATCCAGACAGCGTTCAGACTGTTCAGCAGCCCTGCTTTGATCGAAAATCTCATAAATCTCTTTGTATTCCTTGATGCGTTCAGCAGCTTTTTTCTTGCCGGGGTCTACTCTGTTGATCTGCATAAACTGGTATACATTGCCCATATCTTAACCTTTCTTAATACCTGCTCAGATTTTGATATCCGCCCAGTGCATTTATCAAATTTTAAAAAACACGTGAACCTGAATAAAACAGCTTAAATCTGCTGCATTCAGGCGGAACTGTTCAGCGCAACAAAATTTCTACTGAATAATTATGCGGCTTCATTTTCCAGCGTTTCCATTATACTTTCAATGGAAGCCGCTTTTGGTTTGACCAGCCAGAATTTAGTGCTCATTTCAGTAAAATTTTCCACCAGATATTGTCCCCATTCACTGCCGGTAGCCATGACAAATTCCTCAATCTTAGCTCTCAGGTAAAAACGGTGAGCTTCCATTGCTTCACTGGTGATACGATTAATATCCACCAGTTCGTGGTTATAGCGATCCACAAAATCATTATCCAGATCCATCACAAAAGCAAATCCACCCGTCATGCCGGCACCAAAATTAATTCCGGAATCACCCAGAATAGTGATAACACCCCCGGTCATATATTCACAGCCATGATCACCCACCCCTTCAACTACAGCATGGGCACCGGAATTACGTACGGCAAATCGTTCACCTGCCACACCGGCCGCAAACAGAGTTCCACCGGTTGCGCCATACAGGCAGGTATTGCCTATGATAGTGGTTTTATTGCTTTTGAAGCGGGTACCACAGGGCTGGCTGATCACCAGTCGACCGCCCGCCATGCCCTTGCCGACATAATCATTGGCATCCCCTTGCAGCTCAAGATTCAGTCCGCCGGCATTCCAGACACCGAAACTCTGACCAGCGGAACCAGTCATTTTGACAGTGATCGGAGCATCGCACATGCCCTGATTACCGTATCTTCGGGCAATTTCACCCGATAATCTTGCGCCAATTGAGCGATCGGTATTTCTGACTGCATATTCAAAGCTACCACCGGTTTTGGTCTCGATAGTCAGCAGCATATCCTTGACCATTTGTTCAGCCAGCTCACCTTTGTCATAGGGAGTGTTTCTTGGTTCGACACAAAATTTGGGTTTATTTTGATCCTTAATGGTTTTCAGTAATGGCTGCAAATTCAGATGTGACTGGCGATCAGTGCTGCCTTTAATAATCTTCAGCAAGTCTGTCCGGCCAATCAGATCTTCCAGTTTGCGAATTCCCAGATAAGCCATCCATTCACGAGTTTCCTCGGCTACGAATCTGAAATAGTTCATGACCATCTCAACTTTACCGATAAAGTGAAGTTGACGCAGCGTTTGTTCCTGGGTGGCAACACCGGTTGCACAATTGTTCAGATGACAGATACGCAGATATTTACAGCCCATGGCAATCATAGGTGCAGTTCCAAAGCCAAAACTTTCTGCCCCCAGAATGGCGGCTTTGATGATATCCAGTCCGGTTTTCAGACCGCCATCCGTCTGCAGTCTGATTTTACCGCGCAGATCATTGGCGCATAAGGCCTGCTGAGTTTCACTCAATCCAAGTTCCCAGGGGGATCCGGCATATTTGACGGAGGCCAGCGGACTTGCTGCGGTGCCGCCATCATAACCTGAAATAGTAATCAGATCCGCATAGGCTTTGGCCACACCTGCAGCAATGGTACCTACACCAGGTTCAGAGACCAGTTTAACCGATACCAAAGCATCAGGATTGACCTGTTTAAGGTCATAGATAAGTTGTGATAAATCTTCAATAGAATAAATATCATGATGAGGAGGCGGTGAAATCAGCGTTACACCAGCTACTGAATATCTCAGCCTGGCAATATAATCATTGACCTTGTGACCGGGCAGCTGACCGCCCTCTCCGGGTTTCGCCCCCTGAGCAATCTTGATTTGAAGAACTTCTGCATTGACCAGGTAATGAGGCGTCACACCAAAACGGCCGGAAGCAACTTGCTTGATTTTAGACACCTTATTGGTATTAAAACGTCTGGAATCCTCTCCGCCTTCACCCGAATTGGAACGTGCGCCCAGGCGATTCATTGCTTCAGCCAGAGTTTCATGCGCTTCCGGAGACAGTGCGCCCAGCGACATTGCGGCGCTGTCAAATCGCTTAAACAGGTTTTCCGCTGGTTCCACCTCATCGATTGAAACAGGCGTGATATCATCGCGCAATTGCAGTAAATCACGCAGTGTAGCAGCAGGACGGTGATTCACTTCAGCGGCATATTTTTTATACTCATGGTATTGTCCGGTCTGCACAGCCAGCTGCATATACTTGACCACATCAGGATTGTAGGTGTGATATTCACCCCCATAGACATAGCGGTAGAGTCCGCCGTGATCATTTTTCTTACGCGGATTCCACGCAACCTTATTCAGCAGACGCTGATCCTGGTCAAAATGTTTGAAACCGGCTCCAGCAAGACGGCTGGTGGTGCCGGTGAAACACATTTCAACGACTTCCTCGTCAATCCCGACGGCTTCAAACAATTGCGCACCGCGATAGCTGGCAACAGTGGAAATACCCATTTTCGACATCACCTTGTACAGCCCTTTGTTGATTCCTTTGCGGTAGGATTGGGTCACCATGGCTATGTCGCTGTCTTTGAGTTGTTGCTGTTTAATCAGCTGGGCCAGAGTTTCATAAGCCATATACGGATAGACAGCACTGGCACCATAGCCAATCAGAACAGCGAAATGGTGAGGATCCCGGGCGGTTCCGGTTTTAACCACAATATTGGCATCACAGCGTAAACCTTTTCTGATCAGGTGATGATGCACTGCTCCCGTGGCCATGGCTGCATGAATGGTGATCTTGTCCGTGGCAAGGTTTTTGTCATTTAGTACAATGATCACCTTGCCATTACGCACGGCCTGTTCGGCCTGGCCGCAGAGCTGCTTCACTGCTGTTTTTAACGATATCTCAGGGGCATAATTCAGTTCGAGGATCTCACAGCGCAAGCTATCATCATCCCGGGCCACAAGACTTTCATATTTGCTACAGGACAAGACCGGGGAATCGATATTCAGGCGCTCAGCATGTCCGGGGGTATCTTCAAACAGGTTCTTTTCGGCCCCTAAACTGGTTTCCAGCGACATGACGATGCTTTCACGAATGGGATCGATGGGCGGATTAGTGACCTGGGCAAATTGCTGCCTGAAATAATCAAACAGGGAACGAACCCGGCTGGACAATACGGCCATGGGAGTGTCATCGCCCATAGAACCGACAGCTTCTGCCGCGTTGTTTGCCAGCACCTTAATCACATAATCTTTTTCTTCATTGGTGATTTGAAACTGTTTTTCATACACTGCATAGGTGGCATCATCCATGCATCCAACCAGAGAAGAAGCTTCAATCAGCTGGGACTTCAAGGTCTTCACATGCTTGCTCAACCATTGCCTGTAGGGATAAAGCATTTTCAGATGATCATCTACATCTTCCGGCAGCATCAATTCACCCGTCAGGGTGTCTGCCGCCAGCATTTGACCAGGCTTTAAACGTCCCTTACTGATAACATCCGTTTCATCATACTCATACACACCGACTTCTGAAGCCAGCGTGATCACACAGTCAGAGTAAGTCCTGTTTCGCAGGCCGTTAAGGCCGCGAGTATTTTTAGTGATCACGTAGCGTGCCGGACGCAGACCATTTCTATCCAGTGTGCAGGCTGCAAAACGGCCATCGGTCAAAACCACTCCGGCAGGGCCATCCCAGGGTTCCATATGCATTGAGTTATATTCATAAAAAGCCCGCAAATCCGGATCCATCGTTTCAACATTCTGCCATGCGGGCGGGATCAGTAAACGCATGGCCTTGAAAATATCCATACCTCCGGCAAGCAGTACCTCAAGCATATTATCCAGACTATTGGAATCCGAGCCGCTCATGGAAACCAGCGGGAGAATATCCTGCAAATCAGGAATCAACGGCGTTTTAAACTTGTGTCCTCTGGCCATAGACCAGTTGCGGTTACCCTGGATGGTATTGATTTCGCCATTATGTGCCAGATAACGAAAAGGCTGTGCCAGACGCCATTGCGGCCAGGTGTTGGTTGAAAAGCGCTGGTGAAAGACACTCATACCTGTCGCCATACGCTCATCATTTAAATCCTGGTAAAAAACCGCCAGATATTCAGGCATCACCAGACCTTTATAAGAAATCACCTGAGATGACATGGAAGGTATATAGAAGACATCGTCATTGTTCTTGATGATCTTTTCAGCACGTCTGCGGGCCATAAACAGATGACGATTAAAAGCAACGTCATCCATACCTTCAGCGGCATTTACGAACACATGCTCGATTTGGGGCAGGCTAAGAAGAGCTTCATCTCCACAGGCGCTTTCGTCTATAGGCACGACTCTCCAGCCCGCCACTGCAAGGCCTTCAGCGGCAATTTCTTTATTGATCTGCTGGCGTGCCGATGCAGCCAGAGAATCATCCTGATTAAGAAAAACCACTCCAACCGCGTAGTGTTTATTTAGCTCAAAACCCTGCTCCTGGGCAAGTAAGCGCATGAACGCGTCAGGTTTCTTTAATAATAAACCACAGCCGTCGCCGGTTTTTCCATCCGCTGAAATAGCCCCCCGGTGTGTTAAGCGTGCCAGAGCTTCAATCGCTGTCTTCACCAGCCAATGACTGTCCGCACCATCCATATGGGCGATTAAACCGAAGCCGCAATTGTCTCTTTCAAAAGACGCTCTATATAACGTGTCTGCCAACTCTTGCTGAGCTTTAACTGTAGGCATTTCAGGCCCTCACTAGCGTAAATTTCAAATTAAAAACCTGGAAAACAGACCGGAAAAACCGGGTCTTTTACGAATCGCGTACATTTTAACAGAGAAAGGCCGCAATCCCGGAACAAACAGCCAGACATTATAACCACTCAGACGGTTTTGATTCAAGTCCTGAAAATCCCGCTGCCAGTAGTATAGAGGAGAAAAGCATGTGCTGCTCCAATCAACACTGCGGATGAATGGGAGGAAATCAAATACTTATGGGGTCATGAGATCATGAATATCAGAAAAAGTTCTGATCCAGGGTTTACTCGCCGGCAGTTTTTTCTGCAGTTCCGCCTGGGCCCGTACAGCTGAATCCCTGCTGGAATAAACACCATAGGTTAAAACATGCAGAGGCGTGCCGTTACGTTCAGTCATAAAATAAACCGCCTTGTCTCTCAGTTGATGCGTGTTGATATAATTAACAACAGCTTGTTTATTACTGACAGCCAACAGTTGCAGGGTATAGTCACTGGGGTTCTGAGTCCACAACCAGGCTTCATCCCTGAGTTTTGCGGATGCAGTTTTAGCGGTTTTCGCTGATGCAGCCGCATTGCTGCTCCCGCTTCTAGCTGCGGTTTTCTGCGCTGGCGATTTCAGCTGCTGTTTGATACTGGCGAAACTTCTGGCCCAGGGTTTATGACGCCTTAACTCTGCAGGCAGGGACTTGACGGCATCCAGTGCGCTTTGTTTCGATTGATAGCGGCCATTGGTCAGGCTGTACCAGGCACCCTGTTGACGTGAGGTTTTGAACCATGCTGCATCTTGCAGGGCATAATTGCTGACTAACTGCTCTACCGCCTGTTTATCGTAGGAGCTGAAAATTTGCAGCGTATAGTCATCATTGTTTTGTTGCGCCAGCCAGTCCGGCCCATGTAATTTGCTGAGCTGTTTCTTGCTCAGCGGTTTTGAGGCTTTCTGCTCAGAGCGCAATACCTGAAAGTCCACAGAGTTACTGCGTTGATCGTTTGTGCCAATCGCAGCAACAGTCCAGGTTCTTGGAGTTACCCCGGTATTTATATCTAATTCAATGAGCTTATCATTGACCTGCCGCCATTGGGCGGGGGTTCTATGCTGTGAAAAAATCTTTTTCTGCTTATCCCAGCGTAATTCCAGGCGGGTATTAGCTGCAAAACCATTGCCGGTGATGGTGATCGTCCGTCGTTTATCTGCCCCTTCAAGCGATGCCGGATTGACAGCCTTGATAACTATGTCTTCAGCATAGGGAGGTACTACATTAAATCTCTGAGTATTTGACGACTGTCCATCTGGATGAGAAACAGTCACTGACCATGGCTGAGCTTCTATTCCGGTGGTTATCAACAGATTTATCTGCTGTGGATTGACAAACTGCCATTGCTCTGGGGTTAATTCTGCTGAAAATTCCTTACTTGAATCACCCCACTGAAGTTGAATTCTGGATTGCGCGTTGAAACCTTCGCCATGGATACTGACAGTCTGTCTGCGGATTGAACCCAGAAAAGGTTCCGGTGAAATTCTGCGAATGGCTGGCGGAGAAAAAGTTTCCGTTTTCACGGTGACCTTGTCAGGCTCCTTTTGCGGGTGACTCATATCCAGTAATTCTTCATTGATTTGAATTAATGGTGCGCCCTGATAGTAGCTATCTGCTTGAGGCTTTTCTACTGACTGAGGGCTCTCTAAAGGCTGAGGGCTCTTTTTCGAAACCGGACTTTCAATGATCACAATAGTGTCTGCAGGTTCGGGGTCATTTATAGCCGGCTTGAGCTGCGACGTTTGCTGTCCCTCATCCATGAGTACATTTTTGTTCTCTTCAGTTCTGACAGAATCAACTGCTTTGCCGTCAGGCTCATAGGTATTTTGCTGTGGTAAATCAAGCGACATCACACCCTTGTGTTCAGGACCTGTAATGGTGCCCGCCTGATCGCTATTCCCAGAAAAAAGATTATACACAAGCATCCCTACAACTATAACAAGCCCTGTTACAGCAACAGGAAACAGCAACGAGGTTAATTTAAAAGCAGCACGATGTTTATCTCCGTAATCATCATGAGACAAACCTGTTTCTGAATTATCGAGTTCTGTTTGTAAAATCTCATGGTAAACATCACTTTGAGTTGCAACCATCTCCGCACTGAGTTTTTCAATTTCCTCAAATTGCTCGTTTAGACGATCTAGAGGCTCCGCAACGTTATCTAATTTTGAGGTGTCAATAGTATGAGCATTTGAGTCACTGTCAGGTGAATGATTATCAACGTAAAAGGACTTTTCAATAGAGGATAACTCGGCATTATCAAACGAAGACTCACTGTTTTTTCCGGCTTCCTGCCGGACTGAGGGCTGTTGGCGGGATGGGGGCTCTTTAGGTGCTGAGGGCTCTTTTTGCGCTGAAGGCTCTTTTTGCGCTGAAGGCTCTTTTTGCGCTGAAGGCTCTTTTTGCGCTGAAGGCTCTTCAAGCCCGTGTATATCACTTGCAAAACTTCCGGCAGCGCCAAAAGCACCCGGCAAATCAGCGCTTTGAATATAATTTTCACCTTTACCGCTTTGGGTAAGATATTTACCGGCAAAAAAATTGATTTTTTCCGGAAGTCCAGTCGAACTTTCATAGATATGATCAATAATACGGGGTGAAAAGGGTGATTCACGGTTGAAGCCGGCCACAGCCATCCGGTGCTTCAAATATTCAACCACGGACTCCTTTTCAAGTTTGGGCAAAAGTGAAATATGTATAAACTCACGGAATGGCTGCAGATCCGAGGTTTGAAAATATTCTGTAATCACCGACTCAGCAAATAGAACAATATTGACATAAGGCTCATTGTCCAGTTTCTGTTGCGAAAGCTGCAATAAGAAGCGTAATGAATCAGCCGCTAATAGATGGGCATTATCAATCAGTAATACGGGTTTAAAGCCAATTTCAGCAATTTCAGCCAGTTGTGTTTCCAGCACTTCAACCGTGTCCATGCCATCTTGCACAGGCGCATTAAATGCCTCAAGAATAGTCAGTATTAAAGTTTCCAGATCCATCTGGCCGGCATCTCTGATGATGCCAATACGCCAGTTGTTTTCAATTTGCTGAGCCAGCGTTTCCAGCAAATGAGATTTCCCGATCCCTTCCTGACCAATGACTACCTGTATATTGGATGAGAAGTTTATCTGATAAGCAAGAGACTCAAGAATTTGAGTACGAGCCCCATCCGCATAAAAATAGCGCGGATCTCTATTAGTATTAAAAGGATTTTCCTTAAGGCCTAATCTGTCAAAATGCGGCAACTTATATACTCCAAAAACGAAACTATCAAATAACACTCATTCATTATAACTTTACATCTGCTCTGCGTGTCACCAGGAATCTTTTTGATATCAGGTTAATGTCAGCGGGTTGAACAATTTTTCATATTCCCTGATAGCAAAACGATCAGTCATTCCAGCGATATAGTCAGCAATCATTCTGGCTTGATGACGCTCGGGTTCATCTTTTTCTGCTGACTTTATTCTGGCCTGTACATCCCCGGGTAAGACCCTGATATCATCCATAAAAATATCAAATAACGAGCGAATAATAAAGGCTGCTTTCAAGCTCATACGATGTACCCGGTAATGTTGATATAGCTGGCGCATCAGAAATTTCTTCAACGCTTTGTGCTGCGCATAACCATCATCACTGAGCATGATCACGGGCTGTTTGCCGCGTATGTCCTCAATGGTTGCAGGCTGTAACTGCTGCAGTCTTGTCTGAGATGATTGAATCAAATCTATCACCTGAAAATTAATCATGCGGCGTATTGTTTCATGTACCTTGCGACGAGTCGATAGATCTGTATAACGATGATTGACCTGATCAAAAGGTATTGCAAACAATGGCTGATCTCTTAAAGACCTGAAATCGATCAACCCTGCGCGTAATCCATCATCAAGATCATGGTTATTATAAGCTATCGCATCAGCAAGATTAGCCACCTGCGCCTCCAGAGAAGGCTGGTTGTTATTGATAAAACGTTCTCCAAGCTCTCCCAGACATCGTGCCCTGGCCTTTGAACAATGCTTTAAGACACCTTCACGCGCTTCAAATGTTAGATTGAGACCGGAAAACTCAGCATAACGTTCTTCCAGCTGATCAATCACTCGCAGCGATTGCAGGTTATGCTCAAATCCGCCAAATTCTTGCATACAGGCATTGAGTGCATCCTGTCCCGCATGACCAAAAGGCGTATGTCCCAGATCATGGGCCAGACAAATGGCTTCAACAAGATCTTCATTCAAATATAATACCCTGGCAATAGAACGGCCAATTTGTGCGACTTCGATTGAATGCGTCAGACGGGTGCGAAACATATCCCCTTCATGGTTCACAAAAACCTGAGTCTTATATTCAAGACGCCTGAAAGCGGCAGAGTGGATCACTCGATCACGATCACGCTGAAACTGGGAACGGTAATCAGGGGCAGCTTCATGATACCGCCGTCCCTTTGAATTTTGTTCCGAAACTGCGTAAGGAGCTAGATGAATCATGCAATTCCAGTGCTAATAGTCCACTAATTTATTGACATTCATAGATAGCCTGCCTGGCCAGGAAGGCAGCATCCGGCTGTCACCATGTACTTACGCCGCGTAAATGTCCGTTCTGGATGAGCTGCCGTTAGCTCAGGCAGTAGCGAATACTGACAGAGTTTCAAGCAGTTTATCAACTGAAAAATCGGCGCTTATAATGCTTTCCCCAAGAGATTTTATCAGCACCAGATGCAATTGTCCGTCCAGTACTTTTTTATCTCCGGCCATGAGTTGTAAAAAATCCTCTGTGGACATTTTTTTCTCGCCACCCTCGGGTAATCTGACTGGCAGAGCCGCCTGTTCAATTAAATGAGTTATTCTTGTGCGCGTTTCAGTACTGATCCAGCCATGTCGGACAGACAAATCCGCCGCCATGACCATGCCAATGGCAACTGCTTCACCATGCAGACACTGTCCATACCCCAGACCAGTTTCAATGGCATGACCAAATGTGTGTCCCAGATTAAGCAGTGCTCGTTGACCGGCTTCTCTCTCATCAGCAGCGACAATCGCTGCTTTATCTTTACAGGAAAATTCTATCGCATAAGCCAGCGCCTGCGGATCTCGCCTGAGCAGTAAATGCATATTGTCTTCCAGCCAGAAGAAAAAATCCATGCTATTTATCAGTGCATACTTTATCACTTCGGCCAGACCAGCGCTTAGCTGTTTATCATCGAGTGTGTTTAATGTCAGCGTATCAGCGATAACACATTGAGGCTGATGAAAGCAGCCAAGCATGTTTTTACCCAGAGGATGATTGACTCCGGTTTTTCCACCCACAGAAGAATCGACCTGTGCCAGCAAAGTAGTAGGGATCTGGATAAAATTGACACCCCGACGATAGATTGCTGCTGCAAACCCGCACATATCACCAACGACACCACCGCCCAGAGCAACCAAAGTTACCTTTCTGTCCAGATTGTTCTGCATCAAACAATCTATAACAGGCATTATCCCATCGATAGTTTTGTAAACTTCTCCGTCCTGCAAGATGACTGTCTCGCATTGATAGCCGGTAAATGCCTCGAGTGTCTGCGCTAAATACAAAGGCGCAATGGTTTCATTGGTAACGATAACCAGTTGACGACCCTGTATATAAGGTTTAATCAGTTCGGCCTTGCCTAATAAACTCTGACCAATAAAGATTGGATATTTCCGTTCTCCAAGGTCAACATATAATGTAATCATAGTCGGTAAATAAACATCTTTAGCAGAACGGTTTTGTTCAGCAATTGAGATAATGATGCAAACGATCTGCCATTGCGGTAACAGCAGCATTAACACTCATATGATTCGTTTCAAGAATGATATCAGCCATGCCTCTGTATAATGGATCACGTTCACGCATGAGTTGTTCTAATTTTGCCCGGGGATCTGCCGTCTGCAGTAAGGGTCTGTTTTTATCTTTTGCGGTTCTTTCCAGCAACTGGTCAATTTCAGCATGCAGATAGATAACTATTCCTGAACGTTTGAGCGCCAGGCGATTGTGCTCTTTTAATACTGCCCCGCCGCCCGTGGCCAGAACAATGTGTTTTTTTTGCACCAGCTGGCTGATCACTTCCTGCTCACGCTTTCTGAAACCTTCCTCACCCTCAAGTTCAAAAATTAGCGGTATCGATACACCCGTGCGGTCTTCAATTTCTTTATCGCTATCATAAAAATCGAAATTCAATTGTTGGGCAATTTGCCGTCCAATAGTGGTTTTACCTGCACCCATTGGGCCAATTATATTTAAATTACTATTAATCATTCATACGTAGTACTTAAGGAGAATCAGGCATTTGTGAAACAAATACCCGATTCAACATGTATATTTTGCTTAAGAACTAACCTATGATTAATTATTGGATAATTCATAAACCAGAGGTAAAAAATAATTTACCCCAACTATATAAACATCAGTGCTTATCTTCGATCCTGAAAACCGGATACCACCAATTCAGTTCAAGATAGTTAATATGACAAATAGCCAGCATTTATTCAAGCTATAATTATAACAACTACTGGCGAATCTGTCCGTCTGAGTTACATCTGCATAACACAGTTAAACTAGCTATGAGCGGCCAAGGCACTGAATCTTCATCAGTTTGCAGGCAAAAACTTCCAGCCATTTAAATAGAGTCGAGTTAGATATCATATTTGTACAGTACGTTCCTTCCCATTTTCAGGGGGAAGGCCAGGCTGGGGGTAACACTATAATGTGAAGAACCTTAAAAAGCTGTTCAGAAATAGTGCCCATAACGCACAAGACCCTGCACTACCTCATTTCGTTGAGATTAACCGCCATGTGACAGAGCCTGTTTAGACGGCTATACAATAAAAAAGGGCTGTCGGAATTCCGACAGCCCTTTTGCATTACTGGAGAAAACCTGCTTATCTGACGGATAGAGTCTCATCCATAATCTTAGGTGTAATAAAGATAATCAGCTCATCTTTTTTATCTTTATCATTATTCACTCTAAAAGCCTGACCGATGACAGGGATGTCACCCAGCAGAGGAATTTTATCGACCTGTGATCCCTGGTCATGTTCGAAAACTCCGCCCAGAACTACGGTATCACCATTATCCACCAGCACCGATGTTTCAATTTGTTTGGTTTCAATGGCCGGAGCTGAACCAAAACCGATGGGAACCAGTACATCCGTAGGTGAATCTTTATTAATTTTCAAATCCATAAAGACTTTATCACCGGGAATAATCAATGGCGTCACTTCCAGGCTTAAAACTGCATCTTTAAAGTTAACACTGGTATTGCCGCCCGTACCGCTTTGAGCCAGATAAGGAATTTCTGTACCCTGTTTAATGATGGCGGGGCTGCCGTTCGCAGTCACGACTCTGGGGCTGGAGATAAGTCTGGAAGTGCCCTCAACCTGTGAGGCAGAAATTTCCAGATCCACCAGATAGCCGCTGCTTAACAGACCAAAGGTCAAGCCAAGAATGTTTTTCTGTGGTGCACCCAGATCGACCTGGAAAGCAGCGGTTTGATCGCCCATCGGATTAGGCGGCAACAGACCGTTTATACCGCTGGTAGGCTGGCCGGGGTTTCTGTATTGGCCATTTTTAGTAGATCTGACATTCCAGTTAATCCCCATATCCTTTTCAAAACCGCTGGAAGCTGAAACAACTCTGGAATCAATCAGCACCTGTTTAATCGGAGTGTCCAGTTCAGCAATCAGCTTTCTCAGCTGGGCGATATTTCTCGACGTGTCACTGACTATCAGTTTATTGGTTCTATCATCTCCGATAATCGTACCACGACTGGAAATCAGAGACGCACCTTCACCGCCATCATCGCTTAGATCTGCCTCATCACTCACCATGTTTTTTTCTGCTTCATGAGCACCGAGATCATTTAACAGATTGACCACAGCTGTGGCAGTCACATATTGCAGTTGTATGGTTTCAGTCACGATAGGCAGCAAATCAGCAATCTGCTTCATGGCTTCAAGTTCCTGCTTTTCAATCGCCGCCAGTTCCTCGGCTGGAGCTACACGCATCACATTACCATCCTCACGCATTCCCAGGCCTTTGGTCTTCAAAATAATATCCAGCGCCTGGTCCCAGGGTACATTTTTTAATCTCAGGGTAATACTGCCGTTGACCGTATCACTGGTAACCATGTTTTTACCGGTAAAGTCTGCAATCAATTGCAGTACCGCTCGGACCTCAATATCCTGGAAGTTCAGTGACAGCCGCTCTCCGGTATACCCAAATTTGGCTTTGGCCTTGGCTTCTTTTTGTTCCTTGGTTAACCCCTTGATCTCGACCGTAAAAGAATTTCCCGCCTGATAGCCAAGGTGTTCAACTTCACCTTTAGTATCCACAATCATCTTCACACCATGGCCCGCAGCATAAGTATCAACAAAAGAAACCGGTGTGTTGAAATCATTGACATCCAGTCGTCTTTCCAGCTCCCTGGGGAGAGAAACATTGGCCATATCTATGACTAATTTATTATATTCCTGCTTTAAATTGACATTTTGCGGCTGACCGGAAAAATTGATGATAATATTGCCTTCACCCTGTTCACCGACTCTGAAATCAATATCTTTAACCGCATAACGATCGAGTGAACTGGTTGACCTGGCCACTTTGGCTTTATCCAGGGTAATCACGACCTTGTTACCGTCGACCTGAGCAGAATACGGGGTCAGGTCAACCAGGTTTAATACGACTCGTGTACGCCCGCCCGCTTCTACTGCGGTGATACTCCGCGCCAGGCCAATACCTATCGCCTGCCTTTTTTTATCCAGTGACACACCGGTCGCGGGAAAATCAAAGGCTATCCTGGCGGGACTATCAATAGTGAAGGAGCCCGGTTCAGACGCGGCTTGACTGAAAAATAATACCACCTGAACCTTATCCCCGGGCATGGCTGCGAAGGACATATTTTCAAGCATATTAACTGCCTGAACTGCCGATACCGAGCCGATACAAAGCATCCATAACATAACGGCTATAAATTGTTTAAAATATATTTTTCCATTCATAATATTCTCACTAATATGTCCCAGATTATTGATAATTAATTTTATTATTATTTTGTTGTTATTTTAATAACATTCCAGTGCCTAGAAATACAACCAAATAAAACAATGTCGCTTGAATTATTCGCTTAAAGCAATCGAAGCGTCACGAGGTATCCAACCTTTTTTATTAGCAATCAACTCTACCAGAGAAATCGCTTCTTCATTCACAGCTGTTACACGGCCATTATTTCTGCCCATGTATTGCCCTTCTTTCACTCGATGTAACAAACCATCAGGATCTTTAATCAACACCCATTCAGTTTCATCTTGCTCCATAGAACCTACCATTCTCAGACTATCCAGCGAAAACTCTTCCAGAGGTTCCTTGGGACGTGATTCATCCGGCCTTGGTCCTCGGTACATTCCTTCGGCAATTTCAATATCAATCACCGGTTTGAAAGGATCTCGAATTCCAGTTGCAGAATATTCAAAAGCGGGTTGGTGTTTGATTTCAGGCAATGGTTCGACCTCACCCTTGTAAGTTGCTTTGGTCTTTTCTACATACGTCTGAAGATCGCTCATATCATTGCTGACACAACCTGATATAGCGATAACGGTAAATAATGGCAGTAAAATTTTCATAAGAACATGCTCTCAGCAATTTTTTTTATTCTGGATAATTTATCTTAGTGTATTTATGCATAATTAAATGTTAACCGGTACATAAATACAGAAGATACAACCCTGTGCAAATAATTATTATCTATTTTTCTTGGGCTTTCTTCTGGTGTTCGTCATTTCGTCCTCATCCAGATAGCGATAGGTTTTTGCGACCAGAGTAATATTTAACAGCTTATCCTCATCGATCCCAAGGTCTTCTTTTTGTTTAGACTCTTTTGAATTGGTCGGAGAAATGACGACATTATGTATCGTTACAATACGCGGTAACGCCGCTAGTCCTGATACAAATCCGCCAAAATCATGATAAGTCCCTGTAACACTAATATTAACCGGTAATTCAGCATAGAACTCCTTGCGGACCTCATCTGATGGTTTGAATAAACTGAATTCCAGCCCATTACTTAAACCGGTCTGGGATACTTCAACCAGCAAACCTGCTACTTCAGTTTTTTGCGGTAACTGACGCAGCATACTGCCAAATCGTTTTTCCATTTCAACCATTTGTTGTTTATAAGCTTCAAGGTTAGCGGCTTTACCCTGCTTTTGCTTGAACTCGTCTTTGAGAGGTTGTTCTTTGCTTTCAACAACTTTTAGCTCAGCAATCTTGTCCTGGGTAAAATACCAGTACCCAGCACCCAGAACTGCTGCAAATATCAGTGTCACTGCAAGCAGCCTGGCAGCCAGCGGCCAACGTCCTATATTATTAAAATCCAGTTCATTCAGATCCATAACTGCTACCCTTTGTTGTTATTTTTTTTCTTGTCTTCTACAGGAGAATCCTGTGTTGACGTCAGCGTGAATTGACTGTAGCCAATATTATCCAAACCTTGTTTCTTGGTCTTAATAACCTTTAAACTGGGATTTTTAAGCCACTCTGCATGATCAATATTTCTCATATAAGCGGAAACACGTGCATTAGACTGTGCAATTCCATCAAATGTTAAGACATTGTTCTTCTGTGCAAATCTGGTCAAATGCACTCCTTCAGGGACAGTTTTCACCATCTCGTCCAGTAGATGAACACTATCAGAACGATTCGCCTGAAGTTCCTGAATCACGTCCATGCGCGCCAGCAGATCATGTTTCTTTTTCTCCAGTTCCCTGATTTCAGCAATCGCCCGGTCTACTTTTTTGATCTCGCTTTGCAGATAACCGTTTCTTGACTCCTGATAGTCAATCATACTATTTAGCTGCCACTGAACTGCAAAAACAGCTGCAATACCCAGCAAAACAGCACCCACCAGCATCGTATAAAATTCCTGTACGAGCTGATTGCGCTTTTCTTCGCGCCAGTTGAGTAAGTTAATTGAGGCCATTAATCAAAACTCCTTAAGGCAAGTCCACAAGAAATCATCAATGCGGGAGCATCGTTACTCAAGACCTGTGCTTTAATTTTCGATGCGAGTGACATGCTCGCAAATGGATTTGCGATAGAGGTGCTAATGCTTAAACGTTCTTCTATCATCTGGTCGATATCGGCTATGGAAGCACACCCTCCTGCCAGGACTAAATGATCGACAGAACTGTATTGACTTGAAGAAAAGAAGAATTGTAAAGAACGGCTAATCTGTTGTGTCATTGCCTCTTTGAACGGCTCTAACACCTCCGGAACATAGGTATCGGGAAGACCACCCTGTTTTTTCGCCATACCGGCTTCCTCATAAGACAGACCGTATCGACGTTGAATTTCTTCTGTCAATTGTTTGCCGCCAAATACCGCTTCACGGGTATAGATAGTCTTCATGTCATGCAGAACGCTTAATGTGGTCATTGTTGCACCCACGTCAAAAACAGCAACTGTCATACCTTCGGCGCCATTAGGCAGCTGTGCAGAAAGCAATGAAAAGGCATTTTCCATCGCATAGGCTTCCACATCGATAACCTTTGGCGTCAGTCCGCCCAGATCGGCAGCGGCCACTCTGATATCTACGTTCTCACTTCTTGAAGCAGCCAGCAGAACATCCATCAACTCCGGGGAATTTTCATTGGGTCCCTGAACTTCGAAATCCAGGTTCACTTCATCCAGAGAATAGGGAATATACTGATCGGCTTCAACCATGATTTGACTTTCCAGATCATCTTCTGACAAATCAGACGGCATCTGGACAATTTTTGTGATCACTGACGAACCCGCCACAGCCAGTGATGCGTTTTTGAGTTTGGTTCCGGAACGTTTAACAGCTTTACGGATCGCCTCGCCTACAGCGTCAACATCAGTGATGTTTTTTTCCGTCACTGAATTTGGCGGTAGAGGTTCGACTGTGTATGACTCAACCCTGTATTTGCTGCCGCTTCTTGATAGTTCCAGAAGCTTAACAGCGGACGAGCTGACATCAACACCCAGCAGGTTATGTGTTTTAGTTCCGAAGATATGTGCAAATGTCAAAACTAAATCCTTCTTGTTAAAATTATAGTGGCTTAAATGACAAATGAGCTTCAATTCTTAGCAGAAATATAACTTACTGAGTTGCAGCCCTGCGGCTAGTAAAGTGTAAAATATGTTCCTGATGCTTGTATTTAAACTGGCTTATACTAATTTGGAAAATTCGTCCAAACCTTCAACTCAGATTTTAATTAACCGTTTGATACACACCAATCTTTTCTCTATATTTCAGTAAGTTAGAAGACATTTATATCATAGTGCATTAACGAACAGAAGTAATGATTTTATTTTTAAGTTTTTTTTATTTATTCAATATAACTTGAGGCAAAAAAACTATATAATTCTGTTACTACAAACAATACTACCTTAACCTGAGTTCTTATGCGCCGCCTATATCAGCTTTTTCTGACTCTCCTCACACTTTTTTTAACGGTTGCACTGATATCTGTGATTGCCATCACAGTGACTTACTATGCTTTCCAGATCCATAAATTACCTGATGTTCTTCAACCTGATAAAATCCCTGAAATCCTTCAACCTCAACTGCCTGAGATTGACAGCTTAAAAGATGTACAGCTTCAGGTTCCATTACGTGTATACAGTGCTGAAAAACAACTGATGGCTGAGTATGGTGAAAAGAAACGCGAACCTCTGCCCTACGATGCCTTTCCACAGCAATTGATCCAGGCTGTGATTGCTGCTGAAGATGAAAACTTCTTTACCCATCCCGGCGTTGATTATCATGGTATTTTACGTGCAGTTGTTAATTTGCTCAGAACCGGTAAACGCGGCCAGGGAGGCAGCACCATTACCATGCAGGTAGCACGTAATTTTTTCCTTTCCCCGGAAAAAACCTATATCCGCAAAATCAAGGAAATCCTGCTCTCTATCAATATTGAACGAGAACTGGACAAAACAGATATTATGGCCCTTTATCTGAATAAAATTTATCTCGGTCAACGTGCCTATGGCGCCGCAGCAGCTGCCAAAGTTTACTACGGCAAACCACTGCATGATCTGTCACTGGAACAATTGGCCATGATAGCCGGCTTACCCAAAGCGCCTTCCAGGTATAATCCGATCAGCAACAAGCAACGAGCCACGCAAAGGCGCAACTATGTATTGAATCGGATGCAGGAACTTGAATTCATTTCTACCGAAACCTATAAAACTGCAGTCAGCAAAATTGATGACGCCCATTTGTATCAGCCCAATATCGAGGTCGATGCGCCTTACGCTGCAGAAATGGTCAGAGCCTACATGACAGAACACTATGGTGATGAAGCATATACCGGTGGTTACAATGTACTGACCAGTATAAAAGGTCCCCTGCAAATGGCTGCTATACAGGCCCTGCGCTCAACCTTGATGGAATATGAACACCGTCATGGTTACAAAGGTGTATTGGCTCATCACAACATACAGACAGTTCAATCGCAGGATGAGCAGCTGGCATTGCTCAAAGATTATAGTAAAGTCGGTCATCTACAACCAGCGCTGGTACTTGCCGTTGATAGCAAAAGCAACAATGCAGACATTCTGCTGAAGGACAAAAGCAGTGCTGTTTTAAAATGGAAACACATACAATGGGCGAAAAAATATATTTCTGATGATCGAACCGGGCCAAAATTGCAAAAGGCAGAAGATGTTATAAAACCGGGCGATGTCGTTTATGTAGAACTGCTGACGATCAGCGGTAAAAACAATCTCATCAGCCATGAATATTCGCTGGCACAAATTCCTGAAGTGTCTGGAGCATTGGTATCTCTTGATCCACAAAATGGAGCCATACTTGCCCTGACCGGCGGTTTTGACTATTACCACAGCAAGTTTAACCGGGTTACCCAGGCCAGACGGCAGCCCGGATCCAACTTTAAGCCCTTTATCTATTCTGCGGCGTTAAATAAAGGCTATACCACGGCGACACTCATTAACGATGCCCCCATTGTTATCAAAGACAGTTATCTGGAAGGGTACTGGCGCCCTGACAATTCCAGCGGCAAATTTTTTGGTCCTACACGTTTACGCCAGGGGCTGACCAAATCCAGAAATCTGGTTTCTATCCGTATATTACGGGATATTGGTATAGATTATACCATTGAATATGACAAACGCTTTGGCTTCAGCCCGGATGAATTGCCTGCAAACCTGTCACTGGCTCTGGGCAGTGCAACCTTGACCCCGATGCAAATTGCAAAAGGGTATGCAATTCTTGCCAATGGAGGATTTGATATCACCCCATGGTATATAGAAAAAATTGCAGACAGCCAGGGCAATGTTCTCTATCAGCAGCAGTCCAAAGCTGTTTGCAGCAAAGATTATCCCGACCATTCCTGTGCACCGGACAATAGCGAACGTGCAGAACGCGTTGTCGCTGAAGAAAATGCATTTCTTATGGCTTCCATGATGCAGGATGTGATCAAGTATGGCACCGGAAAAAAAGCTCTGGAGCTAAAGCGCAAGGATCTGGCCGGTAAAACCGGCACCACAAATGATCAACTGGATGCCTGGTTTTCAGGTTTCAATCGCCGGGTAGTAACCACCGCCTGGGTTGGTTTCGACACCCCGCGCTCACTGGGTAAAAGAGAATATGGGGCGGTAGCAGCGCTGCCCATGTGGATGAAATTTATGCAAGCTGCGCTAAAAGATATACCTCAAGTTCCACTGCAAGTGCCTGAGAACATTGTTACTGTTAAGATTGACCGGGAAACAGGATTGCTGGCCTCTGGCAACTCAGAGTCTACATTGTTTGAGTATTTTATAAGCGGTACTGAACCTGCGGCTTCTCCTGGCGGCGGCGCCAGCTCTTTTGGCAACGATACCAGGGCCGATAAACAAACCGTCAATGAAGAGCTGTTCTGATGGGACATTTACAACAAATCAAGCAACGTCTGGCCGTCGAATCAGCACGTCTGATGAGCGAAGAAGGCATTGATGATTTTCAATACGCAAGAAAAAAAGCAGCCCAGCAATTTGGTATTGACGATACTTTCGCTTACCCCAGTAATGAAGAAATTATTAGCGAGATAAAACTTTATCAGGCCATCTACGGCGCTAGTAAACAGAACCACATACTCCATGACCTGCGCAGCACTGCGTTGCAAGCCATGAAACTGTTCAGAAATTTCGCCCCCAGATTAACCGGCTCTGTATTAGCAGGATACGCCGGTAGAAACAGCAGTATAGAAATCCATCTTTTTTCTGACACTGCAGAAGACATCGCTCTTATTCTGATGAACCATGATATTCCCTATCAACTGACAGAAACCCGCTTAAAATTCAATAAAAAAACCAGCATGTTATTCCCGGGATTTCAATTTTTTGCCGGTGACTATCAGATCAACCTGACCGTCATAGCTATCAAACAAAAGCACAATTATCCCCTGCATAATGGTCAAAGAATGCAGCGGGCATCCATCAAGCAGGTTGAAAAGCTGTAACCATCCAGAGTCCTTACAATACGCTGTATAGTTAAAAGTTTGTAACTACTCAGCGTATCTGGAATAACTCACTAAGTGCTTGATATCAGGAATTTGTGGAAGAAGTGTATGTGGCATGGATGCCACATTCAAGCCTACAGGGATGTATTTACGGCGTCTTCTGGAATAAATGCCTGATATCGAGCACGATCTTATAGATGCTGAATAGTTACAAAAGTTTTTAAACCGGGTAAGGATTATACGCGGTTTGTGCGACCCCGCTATCAATCGCGGCCCGAGCCACTGCCGACGGTATCATGGTCATCAATCTGGGATCAAACGGTTTGGGGATAATGTAGTCTGGACCAAACGACAAAGAATCTAAACCATAGGCCTGCAGGACTTCTTCTGGAACGGGTTCTCTGGTGAGTGCGGCCAGGGCTGTAACCGCGGCGATTTCCATTTCGCGGTTAATCGTGGTTGCCCTGACATCCAGTGCACCGCGAAAAATAAATGGAAATCCCAGCACATTATTCACCTGGTTGGGGTGATCCGAGCGACCTGTGGCGATAATTAAATCATCGCGTATTTCCCGAGCCAGATCCGGTTTTATCTCCGGATCCGGGTTAGACAACGCAAAGATGACCGGATTTTCTGCCATACTCTTTACCATAGCACTATCAATCAGATCAGGACCCGAAACACCAATCAGGACATCTGCACCTCGCATGGCATCAGACAAGCTTCGATCGACTGTTCTGGTAGCAAATTCCTGTTTATAGATATTCAGATCACGGCGCTCATCATGTACAACTCCGCCTCGATCGATCAGGTTTATCTGCTGTTTATCGACTCCCAGTGTATTGAGCAGACGCATAGACGCAATACCTGCCGATCCGGCTCCAAGACAGACTACTTTGACCTTATCCAGTTGTTTTTGCTGCAGTTCGAGTGCATTTAACAGACCGGCAGCAATGATAATGGCGGTACCATGCTGATCATCATGAAAAACGGGAATATTCAAGCGTTGTTTTAGCGCTTTCTCAATCTCAAAACATTGTGGTGCAGCAATATCCTCAAGATTAATCCCGCCAAAGGTCGGAGAAATATTGGCCACAGTTTCCACAAAAGCCTCTGTTGAGGGAGCATTGACTTCGATGTCAAATACATCAATATTGGCGAATCTTTTGAATAAAACCGCTTTACCTTCCATAACCGGTTTACCTGCCAGAGGCCCCACATTGCCCAGTCCCAACACAGCCGTACCATCTGTGATGACAGCCACCAGATTTCCTTTTGCGGTATAACGATAAGCCAGTTCAGGATCTTTTGCTATAGCTCTGACCGGCTCAGCAACGCCCGGGGTATAGGCCAGAGATAAATCAAGCTGTGTTTCACAGGGCTTGGTAGCGACTATAGCTGTTTTGCCCGGCAATGGGCTGGCATGATAAGCCAGGGCATCTTTTTTAAAGGTATCAGACATACATTTTAACCTGTTTAGGATCCTGGAGATAAAATTAAAGAACTGTTGTGCGTATTTTAACGCCGCCAAGCCTTTTTATGACTTTATCACCACCCTGATATTTTCAGCATGGGTAACATAAATAGATTGCCGACCCTTATAAGTACTGACCCAGCCACGCACAATGACTTTGGAGTCTTTAAGCTTTTTCAGATCCAGCGATTTGAAATATTTTAAATTCCGTTTTGATATCCGAATAGACAGATTTTTAGTCAGCTTAAGATAAATACTTTTTTTACTGTTTTTATACTGCTTGACCGTACCGCTAACAAACCGGTAGCCTTTGGCGCTGGAAAATAAATTATCCGCACTAATTATCTGGTTTTCCGGAAGCTGCCATAGTCCACGCTGTTCACTTCGAGCCTGTTGTTCTATCTCCCGATAACAACTCAAATAACCATCATTGGGCGGCACAGCAATACTGACTGCAAGCCCCTGGTCCAGCAAAACCGAGGCTATATTACGACCGTCAGGCAAAGATAAATGCGCCAACAGGCGTTTATATTTATCCTTTTTCTGTTGACCAAAGGTCAACCCAATTTTATCCCCGGAATTTATTAACGATTGTAACGCTTGAACAGCCTGTATGGCAAAGGCTTCGGAAGCCTCACCATCACGGCCTATTTCCGGTGTATTGATACCAATCAGACGAACTTTTCGACCATCACTGATTTTAACCGTATCGCCATCAATAATTTTCTTTATCTTAGCCCATTCATTTATTTTTTGCAGCGGGCACTGGGCCAGCCCCAAAGGACTATATAACGTAACACCAAAGCATAAAAAAAGGTACTTTAACACCTTAAAGTACCTTTTTAAACGACTAATATGCCAGATTAACAGCATATAAATTGTTCTAGAACTGAGCTGAAAAATAAAAAATTATTTTTTCATGCCATATTTCTGGCGGAACTTATCAACACGGCCCGCAGTATCAACCAGCTTTTGTTTACCCGTATAAAATGGATGACACTTAGAGCAAACTTCAATAGAAAGCTCATCTTTACCAAGGGTAGATCGGGTAACGAATGTTTCACCGCAGCTGCAGTTTACGTTGACTTCTTTATATTCAGGATGGATATCTGCTTGCATGATTTTAACCTATATGATGTTCTGCCGAATGCCGCCACCTGACAAAACCCAGGCACCGCAAACAATTAAGTGGGCGATCATACGCTTAATGCCGTAAAAATTCAACCTAAATAATTTGCTACTTATGCAGCCCAATTATTTGCCGCACGATCCAGAACGTTGGAATAGCTTTAGCGATTCATTGAAGCAAAAAACTGTTCGTTGGTTTTGCTTTCCTGGAGTTTATCCTGTAAAAATTCCATTGCACTGATCTCATCCATGGGGTGTAATAATTTACGCAAAATCCACATTTTTTGCAGCTCATCCGCAGAAGTGAGTAATTCTTCCTTACGCGTCCCGGAGCGATTAAGATTAATGGCTGGATAGATACGTTTTTCGGCCAGTTTACGGCTCAGATGTAATTCCAGGTTACCCGTACCCTTGAATTCTTCAAAGATAACTTCATCCATCTTGGAACCGGTATCAATCAACGCTGTTGCCAGAATAGTCAACGAACCGCCTTCTTCAATATTACGTGCTGCACCAAAAAAACGTTTGGGTTTTTGCAGTGCATTGGCATCAACACCACCGGTTAAGACCTTACCAGAAGAGGGTATTACCGTATTATAGGCACGCGCCAGACGTGTAATTGAATCCAGTAAAATAACCACATCATGCTTGTGTTCAACCAGACGCTTGGCTTTCTCGATAACCATCTCAGCAACCTGTACGTGACGGCTGGCAGGCTCATCAAAGGTTGAAGCAATAACTTCACCCTTGACTGAACGGGACATTTCGGTCACTTCTTCAGGACGTTCATCAATCAGCAGGACGATTAAAAAACATTCCGGATAATTAGCCGCAATAGACTGGGCAACACTTTGCAGCATAATAGTCTTACCGGTTTTTGGCGGAGCCACAATTAAACCGCGCTGCCCCTTTCCCGATGGAGCCACAATATCAATCACCCTGGCGGTCAAATCTTCCGTACTGCCGTTTCCCTGCTCCATATTAAAGCGAACATTCGGGAACAGCGGTGTTAAATTCTCAAAGGGCACCTTATTGCGGGAGTTTTCAGGTTTGTCGTAATTAATCTCGTTGACTTTCAATAAGGCAAAGTAACGTTCGCCATCTTTTGGAGGTCTTATTTTTCCGGCGATGGTATCCCCGGTTCGCAGCCCAAAGCGTCTGATCTGACTGGGAGACACATAGATATCATCGGGTCCAGCCAGATAGGAACTATCTGCTGCCCGCAGAAAACCAAATCCGTCCTGCAAAATCTCCAGCACCCCGTCACCATAGATATCTTCGCCGCTTTTTGCATGAGCCTTTAAAATTGAAAACACAACATCCTGTTTTCTCGCACGTGAAAGATTTTCAATGCCAAGATCCTTGGCAATTTCCAATAGGCTTGCAGCAGGCTGCTGCTTTAACTCGGTAAGATTCATTTTGACCTGTGTGTATTGATATGTATTCGTTAAAAGAAGGGTTAGTCTTATCGACCATATTACATTTAGTAAATGTCAGAAAATAAAAATCAGGAATCTATTATTGAAGCTGCTCTGGTTGTCCTTAATGAGGTTGTCTTAAATTGGGCTAGACTAACTATAGACGACACACAACATCCATAACACAAATTAATAAGATTTTGATATAGTGAGGATTTCCGAATGGACGAACTAAAATTTTAAAATATTATTATAGCTTGCACGCACCTTTTAAGTGCACTGTCCAATGGGTTAAAATTTTACCCTTAGTCGGCAGTTGTAAAAGCTATTTATGGAAAAAAACAACAAAAGATTAAGCTATTTGACTCAAACTGAGTGAATTATAAAGGAACAAAAGCCTGATGTCCAGATCTTAAGCGTACATCAGGCTAATGTCTTAGAGATTACTATCGATAAAAGCCGTTAACTGTGATTTAGACACAGCTCCAACTTTAGTTGCTTCGACTTCACCACTTTTATACAACATCAAAGTGGGTATGCCGCGAATGCCAAATTTTGGCGGAGTATTGGGATTATCATCAATATTTAACTTGGTCACTTTCAAACGGCCCTGATACTCATCTGAAATTTCATCCAGTATAGGGGCTATCATTTTGCATGGTCCGCACCATTCAGCCCAGAAATCAACCAGTACCGGCACATCACCCTTAAGGACTTCATCTTCAAATGTATCATCCGATACGTAAACGATGTTATCACTCAATTCTTTTCTCCAAAAAGTTTTACACAGCCCGAATCAGTTAATTCGAGCACTCATCTGATGTCAGTCAGCTCCAGCTTCCAGAAACATGCCCCTGAGGCCGATCCAGATATTGACATCAGTAAAAAATCAGTCAATCAATTATTTAGTAAAAAATAATTTTCAAATTTAGATAGAGCATATAGCCACTGCTCAAAATATTCAAGATACTTTTTCAATAAATACGATTTTATTGACACTTTCATCACAACTCTAGACTGACAACAGCTTAATAGATCAGTTAGAATACCGGCCAGACAATGCAGCGAACAAATCCAGTATTATTGCGGAAACTATTTTGCCCAATTTAAACGCCCGTCAACAACAAGCTGTCAAACATATAGATACCCCTTTACTGGTTCTGGCAGGGGCCGGCAGCGGCAAAACCAGAGTGATCACTGAGAAAATTGCCTATTTAATCCAGCAATGTGGACATAAGGCCCACACCATAGCTTCAGTGACTTTTACCAATAAGGCTGCCCGGGAAATGAAAGAGCGGGTCATCCAATTGATCCCGCGCTCACAGACTCGAGGCCTGAGGGTCTCTACCTTCCACACGCTGGGGCTTGATATTATCAGATCCGATGTCAAAGCATTTGCTTTAAAAAACGGCTTTACCATCTTTGATACGCATGACTGCCATAGCTTGATAAAGGAACTGATGCGGCGGCATTTCAAGGATGAAGAAATTGTCAAAGAACAGTTTGAATCCTTGAGCCGGCAAATTTCCAGTTGGAAAAACGACTGTCTATCCCCGCAGTTTTTGGCCGGTCAGTCATCCAGCGACCCGGCTTACAGCTATCAGGTAAAACTTTACGCTGAATACAATCATCATTTGAGAACCTATAACGCCGTCGATTTTGATGATTTAATCATGCTCCCGGTAATGGTTTTCAAACAGTATCCCGAGATGCTGCAAAAATGGCAGCATCGTATTCATTATTTACTCGTCGATGAATATCAGGACACCAACACCAGCCAGTACCAGCTGGTCAAATTAATTGTCGGCCCGAGGAGTTCGCTGACGGTAGTTGGAGACGATGACCAGTCTATTTATTGCTGGCGTGGTGCCAGGCCGGAAAATCTGGCGCTGCTGGAGGAAGACTTCCCCACCCTGAAAGTCGTCAAACTGGAACAAAACTACCGTTCTACGCGCAGGATCCTCAAAGCAGCCAACACCCTGATTGCGCATAATCCCCATGTCTTTGAAAAAGCCCTCTGGAGTGAACTGGGTCATGGTGAATCCCTGAAAGTCATGCGTTTTCCCAATGAAAGGGCTGAAGCCGAAAGAATCGTAAAAACGCTTGTCAGCCATCATTTTAGACAAAAAAAACAATACAGTGACTATGCTATTTTATATCGGGGTAATCATCAATCGCGGCTGTTTGAAAAACAACTGCGGGAAAATCAGGTACCCTACTTTTTAAGCGGCGGTACTTCGTTTTTTTCCTTTACCGAAATCAAGGATATACTGGCCTACCTCAAACTGCTGGTGAACCCGGACGATGATAATGCGTTTTTGCGGGTTATTAATACTCCCAGACGTCAAATCGGCAGTAACACTATAGAAAAATTAAACCGCTACAGCACGCAGACAGACACTCGACTGTTGCAGGCCTGTGAGCACATAGCTCTGCAGGAGTCTATGCCCGCAAAAGCACGCAGCAATCTGCAGCAATTTGCCAGCTGGCTGAGCCACCTGCGGCGAATTGCAGAGGACAATCACCCGATTAAAGCCGTTGCGCAGTTAATTGTAGATATTGACTATGATGCCTGGCTGATGGAAACCAGTGATAACGAAAGACAGGCAGAAAAACGCATTGAAAATGTCAATGAACTGCTTGAATGGTTAAAACGCCTGCATGACGAAGAACCCGACAGTACGCTCGACGATCTGGTGAGTAAAATGATCCTCATGGATATTCTCGAACGTAATGCCGAAGAATCGGAAGGCAACCATGTGGCTCTGATGACCATGCATGCAGCCAAAGGTCTTGAGTTTCCCTATGTCTATATCGTCGGCATGGAAGAAGATCTGCTGCCGCACCGAAGCAGTATCGAAGCAGACAATATCGAAGAAGAACGCCGCTTATGTTATGTCGGCATCACCAGGGCACAAAAAGAACTCACTTTCAGCCTCACTGCGAAACGTAAACGCTTTGGCGAAATCATTGATTGTGAACCCAGTCGTTTTCTGGCTGAACTGCCGGAAGAGGATCTGGAATGGATAGAAGGTAAACAGCAACTGGCAGGCGAAGAGCGAAAACACTATGGCCGTTCGAGTATTGCCAATATCCGGGAACTGCTGGGAGATTAACAAGGTAACCGTTGACCCTTGGCAGAGACTGTTGCAGCTGATGCTTTATCTATCAAAAAAAAGCTGTGATCCTTGCTCAGAAGGAACACAGCTTTGCATAATAAAAGAAATCTACTTTTGATAATCTGTCAGTGAAATATCAATTAGAAACTTTTCGATGCAGTCAAAATAAAGCGATCATCACAGTTACTGCTGGCATAACCATAGGCATCACATTTCTTATCACTTAGATTATTACCCACATAACTCAGATCCCAGTTGACCCCCACAAAGTCTTTATTGACACCGACTTTATAGTCAACATATTCGAAATTTACGTCATCAGATTTATACGCAGCACCCCAGGAGTAACCCACGCTGGCAGCCATTCCAATCTCATAAGGCAGACCATAATCAAAACTCAAATAGCCATAATTGGAAGCGTCGCCGCTGCCGAACCAGTCATTACTATAGGCATAACCGGCGGTGAAGAAGCTGTAACCCAGGCTGCCATAAAATTCCAGTGGATCATCCGACGAGTCAGTATTATTGTAGTTATACTTGATCACCCCGATATCGTAAGACATACCATAACCGGTTTCATTAGCAAAGCCCAGATAGGTATCTAATTCAAGATTGGTATCGCCAAAGGCCACGTTTGAGCCCCACAGCCCGGCATAGAAACCACTGCTGTGCTCATAATCAAATCCGCCCTGAATAGCGCCATCATTATCGGTCTGGGAAATACCACGGAAATAATAATCGGTCGTTAAGGCTACATTTGCTGAAATCGGCATGCCGTCTGCGGGCTGCATGGTATCATCAATCGCTTTTGAAGCGGTCAATATAAATCTGGCGTCACAATTACTCGTGGCATAACCATAGTTATTACATTGCGTGTTACCCAGGTTATTTCCAACATAGCTCAAATCCCAGTTAACCCCCCAGTAGTCCTTATTGATACCGACTTTGTAATCTACATAGTCATAGTCTTTGCCGTCAGAAACCTTGTAGGCATCGCCCCAGGAATAACCCACACTGGCCGTCAGTCCGATATCATAAGGCAGACCATAGTCAAATCCCAGGTAAGTATAATTCGAGGAGTCGCCGCTGCCGAACCAGTCATTACTATAGGCATAACCGACACTGAAAAAGCTATAACCGAGGCTGCCGTAGAACTCGACCGGATCATCTGAAGAACTGGTATTATTATAGTTATACTTGATCACACCAATATCATAATTCATACCAAAACTGGTATCTCTGGAAAAACCCAGGTAGGTGTCAGTTTCGAGATTGGTGTCACCGAACGCCACATTGGAGGCCCAGACTCCGGCATAAAAGCCAGTGTCATGTGCCCAGTCAAAGCCGCCCTGAATCGCACCATCATTATTCGTTTGCGAAATTCCGCGGAAATAATAATCAGTGGTCAACGCCACATTAGCCGAAAAAGTACCAATATTTGCAGCTTGTGATGCAGCAAATGGAGCAGCTATTGCGGATGCAATCGTCATTGATAAAAGTGATTTTTTTAGTAGTTTCATAATTCATCCCAAAAGAAAGTGTTGTACCAAAACAACGAATTTGTTTGTTTTAGTGCACACCCTGTGCCAATAATTATTAAACTTTATTTATCAATTACTTAAATCTGTATTCATTCAAAAAATGGCTGCCACGCTGAACCAATAGCACCATAATAGTGCACTAAAGATACTCAGCACTATTTATGTGCACCATTAGAGGGAGTCACTGACCGGGGTTATTAGCGCAAAGCTGCAAAGGGAAAGCTTTGCGCGAAGCGCTTAGTTATTATAGCCGTAATTCTGATAATAGCCGCTGTAATACTCGCCGGAGTAGTATTTGGCGGCTTTATCAATATTCACCTGGTTGAGTACGACCCCAATGACATTGCGGTTGATTTTTTTGAACTTATCAATGCCGTTTGCAGCCAGTGTATAAGGTGTAGCATCAGCCTTGACGACGTAGATGACCTCATTCGAATGAACAGCAATCAATTGTGCATCACTCACCGCCTGCACCGGTGCAGTATCAATCACAATACGTTCGTATTTTTTGCTGAGGGCTTTAATGACCATGCCAAAACGTTTCGATCCCAGTAATTCCTGGGGATTGGGGGGAATAATGCCCGCGGGTAAAATATCGATCCCCCAGTCCTTAAAATGGTGCAGGCACTGCTCAAATGAACTGCTTCCAGCAACCAGGGTGGACAGACCTTCTTTAGTCTCAATCTTACAACTCTTTGCGATAGAGGGCTTACGCAAGTCTGCATCAATCAATAACACTTTCTCATTCTGCCCCAAAGCAATGGCCAGATTGATCGCCACCGTTGTCTTACCTTCATTGGGTACGGAAGACGTAATTACGGCCACTTTTTCCTGACTGTCCAGGCCGGAAAGCACAACGCCGGTTCGAATGGTTCGAATCGCTTCTGCAAAGTTTGATTTATTCTCATCAATAAATGCCATAATAGGCTTAACTTTATCTTTGGTCTTGATTTTCAGCAGCGGCAAGATCCCCAGAATGGGCATTGCGAGCTTATTTTCAACATCTTCAGGCGTGCGTATGGTTTTATTCAGGGCTTCTTTTAAGAACACCAGCATAACCCCCAGTCCCAGACCGAGTATTGCTGCAATCATAATGATTAACCGCTTTCTCGGTTTAATGGGAGCGACCGGCACGGTGGCTTTATCGATGATCCGCGCCAGCGCAGTCTGCATGCCTGAAGTTTCACTGGTCTCTTTGAAACGGGTAAAAAAGGTCTGGTAAAGCTGCCGATTGGTCTCTACATTCCTTTCAAGCTCCCTTAGTTTGAAACTCTTTTTATTGATTTCCCGTATATCACCCTTACTGCGGTTCAGCTCATTTTTCAAAGAAGCTTCATTGGACTGGATGGCGTTGTAGCGTCTTTCAACACCCTTGGCTACATTCTTTAACAGGCGCAGATAGTTTGCATAAGCTTTGTTATAGTTAGCCCTGGCAGCAACCATCCTGGGATGTTTTTTACCATACACTTTGCTCACCTCAATCAGTTTTTCTTCAGCAGCATCAGCCAGAGTTTTTGCGCTCTGTACACTGGGACTGTCCAGAAAACCCGGTATCGATTCATAATCCTGCACAGAGGGATTTTTAATCGCCTTGATTTGCTCATAGGTCGCTTCTATCGACAAACGCTCTCTCCTGGTATCGCTCAGTTTATCAGCCAGATCATCCACTTCATTGGCGGATAAGGTCTGCACCCCGGCCACATCCAGCAGACCTTCCTGATTACGATAATTAATCAATTTTTGTTCGGACTCATCCAGTGTGACTTTCAGACCAGATAGCCGTTCTGTCAGCCAGCCAACAGCCTGTTGAGTCACTTCAAGATTTGCTTCATAGCCGCTGGTAATATAGGCATTGGCCACTTCGATGGTGATCGCTGTAGCCAGTTTCGGATCTTCGGCTTCAAACGATATTTCCACCAGCTGACTGTCTTTTTGCAGCTTAACACTGAGCCCTCCCGCCACCCAGTTGGTCAGAGATTCTTTGATGTCTGCTTCTGTAGGTTCTGCTTTTTCTGCTTTTTCAGCCTGCATACTTTCCGGCAGCCAATCGCGCCAGTTCAGGCTAAATCTGGATTCGCTAACGACCTGTTGTCGCGGATCAAGATCTTTATGTGTCGTCAGTTTGAGTTTATCAACCACCCTGGCAGCCACTTTACGTGACTCAATCACAGCAATTTGCGAGTTAAGATAGGTCCAGCTCCTGGAATCCAGGCCATAAACCTGCTCAATGGAAACAGTATTAAGCTGCTGCGTTTCCAGCATAGTAGTTGTCGTGGCCCGGTAGATTGAAGGTAAAGACCAGGCATAAACCATTGCCAATACCGCAAAAGTCATCGCTAAAGCAATAATAGCCCAGAGATGACGTCGTATCAGCAGCCAGTATTCATAGAGATCAATGACATCTTCGTCATCCATCTCCATCTGGTTGACGACCTGTACCTGTTGAGTACGCGTTGGCTGAATGTCTTGTGGCACACGTGGGGTTAGATCATTATTCATATAAAGTATTCAGTGTTTAAAAATGACTCACGCAAAGGCGCTAAGTTTTTGTTACGCCTTAATACAGTTAAATTCAAAAGCTTTTCTTTGCGCCTTAGCGCCTTAGCGCGAGACATAAAGTTCACCCTGGCCTTAAGGCAATAGATAAGTTTTTATTTTAATTTCGATAAAGTTTGTATCACCGCAGGTTGAGTCCTGCCATATTTTTCAGCCTGTGCCAGTGAGAATTCAAAAAGCTGTTTTTTCGCTGAATTCTGTTGTAAAACATTGGCCAGATTAAGCCAGTTAAAAGGATTATCCGGTTGTAAATTCAGCGCCTTTACATAATACTGTTCTGCACTATTCAGCGCGTCCTGCAAGGCCTCTGTGCTTTCAGGCATCCCATTGAGCACCCATCTCATGTAGGTATTTCCAGCCAATGAACAGGTTCGGGGATTAGCCCTGCTCAAGGCCTCATTGCGGCGAATTAAATCTCTGATTGAATCAAATTCATCAAAACTCCCCTGCTTGCCCCACGCCTGACCCAAACGATAATCAATGGTGTCATTAAGCCAATAACTGCGCATCTGAACAATGGAGTGGTAAGCGGCCCATAAAACAGCAACCACCAGTATGCTCAACGGGAGTGATATTTTAAAGTTTTTAATCATTCAAAATGACTCTGGACAATTTTCCAGGCATTATTTTTAACCAGTTGTTCGGCTTTTTCCTGCCCGACCCAATGCCTTAAAGGTGTGATACTCTGTTTCAAATCGGGCGGTCGATGCTGCAGGTTATGGGCATCGGTGGCGACAAAGTGCACCAGCTCATGTTCAATCAGATAGCGTGATAAATCCTGACATTTAGCACCAAAATTGCCGGCCACCGAAGCGGCTGTGAGCTGCAATAAACAGCCCTGCTGCACAAAGGGTATCACTTTAGAGTAATCCAGCAACATTTCCTTATTGCGTTCAGGATGAGCAATCACAGGACGGATATTGCGTTTGAGCAGCCAGTCTATGAGCTTATGACTGCCGGGCATAATGTGGCTATGGGGCAATTCCAGCAGCAGTAATTTATTATCTTTATACTGCCCAAGAAAAGGTATCTGGTCCTGCTCAATCATGGCCATCATTTCAACACTGATCCTGACTTCAGCTGCACAGGCGATCTGCAGCGGCAGGTTCACTGCCTTTAGCGCATCTCGTAACTGGCTGCATGAGTAGGCAATAATCTGCTGGTTATTTTCATATCTTCCGGGGTGAATATGCGGCGTGATAACGGCATGCGTAATGCCGTTATTAACCGCATATCGGCACAGCGCTATTGACTCATTAATGGACTGAGCACCATCATCAATACCCGGCAGCAAATGGCTATGTATATCAATCATACTGCACACTGAGAACAGGTAAAGCCGCTAAAAAAAACTTTCTTTCACGGTCACCACATCACCCGGCTTCAATTTGTCATGCTGCTGGACGTTGATCTTTTCTCCACCGCTATTGGGCCGGGTCACATAAATTTTATTTTTTGCGGCACGTTCAGTAAAACCGCCCCCAAGCGAAACAGCCCGGCGTACAGTCAAACCAGGCTGGTAGGGATAGCCCCCCGGGTTTTTGATTTCACCCTGAATAAAAAAAGGGCGGTATTCATCCATGGACACATGCACATTCGGACTGACCAGATAATCACCTTTCAGATAGCCGGTAATTTTTTGCTCCAGCTCAGAGACGGTCATACCCTTGACACGGATTTCTCCTATAAACGGATAGACAATGGTGCCGTCATCATCGATAGCCGCCTCAAGCGATAAATCCTCCTGGCCATACACATGGATCCTGATTTTATCCCCGGCACCCAGCAGATAATGAGCGTCCTCTGCCTGAACGAGAAAACTCCAGCAGAGAAATAAAGAAAAAATAACAACAATGTGGATATGTGAGCGGATGATATTCAATTTCAGCATAGGATGATAATAATTTTTACAAACATTGCCGTAGCAAACCAGAGGGCATGAAAAAAACGGTATAGCCCTGGATAGCTATACCGTTCAAATTATAACACCAGAACAGGGGATGTCAGCAAGCATTAAAAACCCACATCAGCGGTGAGCATAAAAATATTGTTGTTATAGTCATAATAGCGTTCTGTTGAGTTTCTTTGCGCATAGGTGTATTCTGCACCAAAGCGTATGCCGCGACGAAAAATATAATCAACCCCGACATTAAACTGGCTGATATCATCATCTCTATCGATGCCCTGATAGTCTCTGGTCAGGTAATTGGCCCCCACATCCGTCCACACTCGGTCATTCCACTCATGCTTCCAGGTAATCCCATAGTCACGGCTTTCGATAAAGTCTCCGCGGCCATTGGTCTCGACAGGCCTGCTGTTGGTATACAGATCAAAGTGTGAATAGGTGCGCGGAGACCACAGCACTCCCACTTCCCAGGAGGTGAAAGCAGTGTCTTTGCGATCCGAGGCATCAAAATTTTTCTGCGTGCGGCCTATTTGAGCACGCCCGGTGGTTTTTGCAGCCGCCTCCCATTTCGCACCCACCTGATAAGTCATCTCATCACTGTCCAGAGTGGAATCAGAAGGATTGGTTTTATCGTAGTTTATATCCCGGTAGAGGGCCTCAAACAGCAAGGAGGTTTTTGGCATGACCCTATAGAAAAAGGTTCCCCCCACGGTATTGTCATCACGATTATAGTACTGGGTGAGATCTTTATGGTTTTTATAGTCTTTGTCCAGATATTTATAATAGCCTTCTATCTGACCTTTTGAAGTATCTCCGCCAAACGTATAGCGGCCCTCAAAAATAGTGTCGGCGTATTTATTGGGACTATTGAATAATAAGCCGAAGACGCCTTCAGAAAGTCCAGTACCACGCGCTTCATGTAAATAATTATAAGCAAACCTCAGGTCAAGTTTATTACGGTGATTAAACTCATGGTGCGCAAATGCATCAAACAGCTTATCATTGAAATCATCATCACGACTGCTCCAGTAACGCCCTGAGCGCAAGGTGCCGCGCAGCCCATAGAGATTTGCGCCGGTTTGCGCTGACCATAACAGACTGGGAGCTATCGTGGTGATCCAGGAGCTTTTAACCAGATCAATCGGCAGATCATCATCCTGCAGCCAGATATTATCATCATGGTATTGCTGAAAAGAGATGGAAGGCGTCAATTTCGTGCCCCAGGGACCGGGGTAATCAAACGCATTGCTTTCATAAGCAATCACCGGTGATACCGCCAAAACGCAAAGCACACTAAAACAACCCGTTATTATTCTAAAGTTCATACTAAGACCCCGATTTTTCTTATTATTCAAAACAATCAATATGTCATTAAATAGTAACGGCTTCCCTGCAGTTATTTTTTATTGTAGTTAGGAAAAAATGATAACTTTCTAGCACTCTGCGCAGGAGCCCAGAGGGTGAGGTCCTGCAAAGAAAGGCTGAAATCTTCTTAATTCAGTTATTCTGTGTACTTAATTTGGACTCACAGACGGCGGCGTCTCATCCGGCCCGAAAGCGCGATGCCCCACCGGATCGGTATAAGCTTCGTTAGCTACTCCCGTGGCTGAAGTAGCAGCCATGGTCGCTCTGTTTGCAGCAGAGGTCGCGACATTGCTGTACTGTGGTGCGGCATCTTTTACCGCATCCAGAATGGCGTCTTTTTGCAATGGATTCGCAGCCACAGCATCATAAACCAGTTGTGCCGCTTCTTCTTCAGTGGCTGCGGCAGCTACCTGAGCAGCCAGGGCGGCGATTTCGGTCTCAGACATGGCTGCCATAAGGGGGGAAGCAGTAAAAAGAAAAAACACACACATCAATGCATACAGACGTTTCATTGCCATTACCAATACTTGCTATTAACTGCGGCAATTATATCCCATTAGCTCTATGAGGTCTATTGTATACATATTTTATAGCATGCTTTTTTCGGGGCTGGTTCACATTCTTTTCAGATAGTTATAGTACCTTTAAAAGATTATTTGTTAACTGAAAAAATAGTAACTTCTCAATAAGTCCATGCAAGATCCCCTCCCCCTATCAGGGGGAGGGTTAGGGTGGGGGTTAAGTGTTTGATTATAGACACAACCCCCATCCTGGCCTTCCCCCTGACAGGGGGAAGGAACTTAAACTGCATGGACTTATTGAGATGTTACAAAAAATAAGCCATATTAACAGCCCCTAGTACTTATTCCTGCTCATTGTTTTAAAGCGAACGATATTTGCTACCGCCAGAATCACCACGAACAAGGCCGCATTGGCAGGGATCTGTAAATTAAAATCAAAAGCACTGTGGATCATAATGGCAACAATAGCCATTGACGATGCAAATGCCATTCCCTGCATTATTCGTGACTGCCGCTTTCTGAGCGCAATCAGCGCACTTGCCAGGCTGTAAACAACCAGCAGGCCCAGCAGACTAATTCCTGCCACTCCATATTCTGCCGTAAATTCCAGGTAATCATGGTGAGCATGGTCATAATAGCCGCGCACATCCTCGGACTGATAACGCATAAAACTGTAGCGGTAAGTGCCCCCGCCTGTTCCGCTGAGCAGATGCTGGTTAATCATGGTCAACGTATCACGGTAAACCTCGTCCCGTGTTTCCGTGCTCGATTCAATCGTGGTTGACAGCACCTGCAGTTTTCTGCCGCTGTCAGATGGTGCCGGCAAGCCCTGGTTTGCCTGCAGGCTTATATCATCGCCCCCTGTAGTCCCGCTATTATTCTGTGTCGTGCTGGCTGATGATTTTTGCTCGGCAGATTGATGGATTGATACCTGAGTCTGCTGCAAACGGTCGATCACTTTTTCCAGACCAAACCAGGTACCGACAATAAGAATATCGATAATAACCAGACTGATAAATAAAACGACTGCACTGCGTGGCGGTTTTTTTACCAGCAGCAGATACAGCAGTCCCATCATCGTCATACTGACAAAAAATGCTGTATTCCCCATACGCGAATGGGTCATAACCAGAGCGATCACCATCAATACCAGGGCTATACGCAAACGCAGCTTACTGCCCAGCAGGGCATCCAGCATACGTCTGGAAAATTCTCGCCAGTTATTGGCTGAATCACGGTACAGACTGGCCAGCATCAAACCAAGCCCCAAAGCCAGCGCCATTTCCAGATAACCCGCCAGATGATTACGGTTGACAAAAGTGCCTGTTGCCAGCCCTTTACCATAGACTTTTTCAGTGAAAAAACCGTATTCAAGGCCGGTCAATGTCATCATAGTCCCGTATACCGCCTGAAAAACACCGCTGGCGACAATCACCAGAGCCAGTATTCTAAGCCGCTGTCGAGTAGTCACCAGCAACAGGGTTAAGCAAAAAAGTAAAAAATAACTCAGGGTTTCTACAAACTTGCCGGTGGTGACGTAAGGATTTAAAGACAAATAGGCTGTATTAACCGGTTCACCGTTGACAATGGCCAGTGCTTTATAACTTTGGGCAATATCGGGCGCAATCCATTGCACCACAGCAACCGGCAAAGGCAGTGATTGCAGCAGCACATACAGGGTAAACAGTCCAAACAGAACCAGAGGGATACGAGCAGCACGAAAGGTTGAATTGAGCGCTGCTTTATTAAGGAAATACAGCACCAGCCAGGTGAAAGCAAGCACAAAGACACCCAGCTCAAGGATAGACAAAGCCCAGACCCGGTTGCTGCCCAGCGGCAAAGGCGCCCAGACCAGTAACACTAAATAAAAGATGAACAGATAGCGGTGATTATTCTTGTAATTCAATCAAACCCGCTTCCCTGAGCTGTTCCACAAAGGTTGTCAGATCTTTCTCCAGGCGCTCGGCTTCAACATCATAGCTGTGCAGCATGGCATCAAAAACTCCCTGTAAAGACTGATGTTCCTGCATCGCCTGCCAGATAGCACACCCCACCTCATCGAGGCCAAAATAATTCTCGCTGTTCATATCCAGCAGCACCATCTCCCCATCCACTTCCTGGGCAAAAACAGCATCAGAAAAAGAAATTTTTTGCTTAAACTCCACTTTTTACTCTCCCGGGTCAGACGTTGATAATGCACTTTTGGCTATCCTGCAGACAGCCGAACGCGATAAATTCAGCTGCCTGGCGATTTCTGCCTGAGTATAGCCATCTTGCAAAGCTTCTACAATACCTGGCTGCAGATGCACAATAAAGCTTAATGAAGGTTCATCGAAAAAAAGCGTACTTTTTCACTAAAAATCACGCTACCAACTCTAAAGTAGTCAATGACTAGAATATTGGTACGCTCTATTCCTTCCCCCTTCAAGGGGGAAGGCCAGGATGGGGGTAATATTGAAGACATGCTGGTAATCTGCGAAATCAATACGTGGTTTTCCCGGCATATTAAGCACGCCTTTGCTAATTGCCAAAGTGTAACCTAAAAGTGCATTATTAAGTCTGTCCCTTGTACCCCATGATATTTATGACTAGACTGTAAAAATCATGGGTAAAATCAGATACCTTTAGTAACAAAATAAATCAACTGATGGAGATGTTTCCAGTAGTTGCAGTTATTGGTCCACGTCAATGCGGAAAATTCACGCTGGTTCGCCAATGACGACCTGACCGGAAATATTTATGCAGGACATTTATTCTAGCCCCTATTACCCAGGGTGGTGATTTTTCAAGAATCAAAGGGGTCACTGTTTAATTATCTGCTTGTGGTATTGATACACAGGGGGGTGTTAATTAGTCGACCCTGAAAAAAGATAATATTCCTAATTCAAAAGATTATTGTACAATATTAATTCTGATTTTATTGTTCATGATCAAATTGTTATCTGTCATTACAAAAATATGATCTCAGTTTGAATCAAAAACAAGCGATAATACAGCACAAATAACAGGCACAAAAAAGCAATGATCCATTGCTTTAGGTTCCATGCAGTAGCTGCCATGAGCACATTAATTTCATCGCCAATGACTCCTTTAAGGAAGTTTCGACTTAATCGGTAGTCTGACTTCAAGTGACCAATAATGGGTTCAATCGCTGCACGACGTTTGCATTGCTTGCGTTTCTTGTCTCGCTGATATCGGTTATCTCTTTTCAATGGCTTTTTCGGCAAGACAATTTTTGTCTCATTAAATTGAGTTTTTCCTCGGTAGCCTCTATCGCAAACTGCATTATTGACTAACTTTCCACGTGAGGCTTCAATATGATTGAGAACTTCTGGTAAAGTATGGTTGTCATGAATGTTTTTCTCATGACTGACAACACCCACAATAATATTACTTTTTGCTGTAGTTGCTATGGATACTTTATTGCCGTATTCATATTGCTTGTGATCTTTGCCTTTACCAATGCAATAAACCTGTTGCTCATGCAAGGAATAAATTTTATTTTTATCCTTGGGCTGTTGTGCTAATACTCGTTCATAAAATAAAAAGTCTTTCTGATAACGATCAAATAAAAGGTAACTTGGTAATCTTCGTCTTAGCTCTCGGATTTGTTTATGAGCAATTGTCCTTAATCGTGTTAATGCTTTTTTAGCTTTGCCTCTTTTTTTAACATGGCGAAAATGACGGATTGCAAGCCGACAATTCTTTACTTCTTTCACATAGGTTCTACGTTGTTGAATGCTATGTTCCTTTGCTAAATTGTTCACTCGCTTGATGATCTTAATGGCCAGTTTTGCATCAGTTGGATAAGTGATATTCTTTTCCTGAACTGTTGTATCAATATTTACGTTAGGCTCAAGTGCTGTTTTATCATGTAAGCCAATGCTCATCTGAAATATCTTTTCCATTCCCTCTTTGCCGATACGTTTTCTGAATTTGACCAGTTCAGTACTATGGCAAGGCTCAGATAAGCTAAAGTTAGTTTGACCACAAAATGCCTGGTAATAAGGATTTTGTTTCCACTGGCGAACCAGAGTCTCATCACTCAGGTTTTCCAGCTGTTTCAGCAGTAATAATCCGACCATTAGTCTTATAGGCTTTGCTGGTGCGCCTAATCCTGAGTAGTGGACTTTAAAGGCTTGCTCAAAATCATCCCAGGGAATGATTGAAGCTAACTTTAATAAGGGCTCTGCTTCATCCAACTGATTAAGGATGTCATCACCAAAAAAGCTAAGTTGTTGTTCTTTGCCTGCTGTTGAATACATTTTTTTCACCAAATCGACCAGAAAAGCTGTGCTTATTATAACATTTCTGGTCGATCTGGTCACTCAAAAACAGGATTAATTCCTTATATTACAAATAGATAATGTATTTTTCAGGGCTGACTAATTAATAGCGTTCGCACACTGGATCTGGATGCAAGAAAAGCTAAAAAAATCGAATCGGTTCCAGATCCTATTATTGATGAGGTTTTAGCCCGTTTAATTGCAGTTTTGGAATGATAGTAAGCTTTCTCCTTAAAGTATTCTTTTCGTCCTTGAAAACAGCCTTTTAATCGTTATTTTATCATCGTTTCAGATTGTATTGCTTTTTATTTCAGTGAGTTACCCAGGTCCGACCCCAGCAGTCCTGGCGCCCAGCAGTCATATCGAGAAATATAAAGTGCAAACGCCTACACCTCAACTTTTACCACCATTTTGGCTCCCACCCGAATCGTTTTTCCCGCCAAAATTTCCACGAGTACTATCAATAAGATTCCCCATTATTTTAAGCTCAGGTTGATGATAAACTTTTTTTAGATTTTTATCTTTTTCTCTCTTCAATTTTTTATATGTCCTTTAAAATTTTTCAAAATCCATTCATTTATAGACAGGGAACTCCATTCTCCATTGATATTATAATCCAAAGAATAGTTTTTTTCTGGTTCAAATACCATAATATCTTTGTTCTTAGAGTTCTGTTTCAGTTGCAGTGCTATAATATCAGTAAACTCCGCTTTATTATAACGAGAATATATTGCCTCTGGCAAAAGATCTTTCATAGCTTCACGCAGTAGTATCTTATCTTTTTCACCTGCGACTTTCATCCATGGAGGCATAGATAGCATAAATTCAACAATTCGTTTATCAAAATATGGATGTCGAAATTCTAAATTATAAATACCACCGATAGTCGTATAGGGATTACTTTCCATCCAGAATTGGTTGCTAACACCACAAAGCACTTCTATCTCGACTTTTTGCATATATGACTGAGCAGCAGTCATATTCTTAAAGCAATTTTGCCTAGCAGAAAAACATTTTCTTGTTGATCTACCCAATATGAATTTTAAAATATTTTTGATTTTTTCTGGACACAAAGGGAGTAAAAAATAATTTTTAATGGTCTTGATATCAAAGGGATATGCACGATATTCTTCCCAAAGTCTTCTAAAATCTCTGTGGAGAAAATAATCCGTCAATCTCGCATAATTTCCAGAAGCAACATGATCGCCGCCTTGCCCTGTTAATATTACCCTGATATTCCTCCTGTTGGATTCCTGCATCTCTACTTCAGAATCCAGAAATGATCCTCTGCCTGGCCAGTCCGGAGCTAAATCATAGTATTTCGATAAAGAAAATTCATGTGAATAATCCAGATGATATGCATCAGTGAATATGGGACTTAGATCAAATTTTTTCACCATTGTATCAATATAATCACCCTCATCACATGATAGATGGCCATATCTGGTTGAAAAAGGAGTTACACAAAGATGTGTATGGCTGTTTAAAGCAAGAGCAAGTATTGATGAAGAATCGACTCCCCCACTCAATTCACATCCCACGTCATAAGCACTGCGAAGTCTATCATTTACAGCTTTGTGTAGTAATGTTCGGAATCTATATTTAGCCTCTTTAAAAGAAATAGCTTTATTGATGGAAATTTTTTCCGGAAACCAGTAGCGTTGTTTTTGTAATTTTCTATGTGTATAGACAAGATAATGCCCTGGAAGTAATCGCTTGATATATTTAAAAAAAGTTGCCTCACATGTAATTGCCTGTACATCCAAAAAATGCACAACCTCTTCATCATTAACTTTTTTTTCTATTCCAGATGAAGAAAAAATAGCACCAATTTCTGATGCGAAGTAAAACATATCACGATATATCGTATAGTAAATCGGTTTGATTCCAATATAATCTCGTGCACAAAAAAGGGTTTGAGTCTTTGTATTCCATATTGCGAAAGCAAAATCTCCAACAAGATGTTCTACACAATCGTACCCCCAAATGAGATAACTTTTCAATATCAGTTCGGCATCAGTTACCTTCATCGTATCGCTATGTGATAAAGATAAAGTATTTATCAACTCCCTTCGATTGTCCAGTCGTGCATCAGCAGTTAAAACAAGCTCACTTTCTTTATCATAAAACGGCTGATTTTCATATTGAGATTCCGGTGTTGTCCATAGTTGTTTATGAATAAACCCGGCTGATTCAGAATGCCATAGTGTCTGAGTGTCATTTCCTCTGTGTACTGATGAAATGAGCATCTTGTTCAAAGCAGAAACTTCCACCTTTTTACTCTGTGTCTCTGTTACAATTCCACCTATAGCGCTCATTGAACATCACCATTAGCATGTTATAATCATTTTATATTTTAGTCCAAGGTATAATAGTGGATTGCACTACAGAATCAAATGGTCATAAGCTTTGTTTATCATGTGGTCTATGCTGTGAGGGAGCGTTTCACAACAGGGCATATATTGCGAATGATGCAGATAAACAAATAGCTAAAGATTTTGGAGGAATTCAGTTCAAACAGGATAAAAAACTATGGTTTCGACTGCCATGCCCGGTATTTGAAGAAAAATGCACAGTCTATCAAAAACGACCATCTACATGCGAAAAACATCATTGTGATCTCTTGAAAAACCTTCTAACTAGAAAAATTACTATAGAAAAAGCTTTAACCTTGGTTAACAAAATGAAACCGTTGTTTCTTGAGCTTACCCGACAACTGGATGAAATTCACGATACAAATGAAATCAAACATATTGAATCACGTTTTTCTTATTTCTTCGGTCAATATAGTAATGAAACGAACCAACTTGAATTTCGCAAAAAATATGAGAAATTATTAGTCAACTATGCTCTTTTTTTATTTTTAAAAAAAAAGTATTTTTATCTGGATAATAAAAATACAAACAATAACTGAAAGTAATGATACAAAATATAGGACCAGCACAGAGGGGTTGCAGAACCAGCAGACCCATACGATTTTTACGCGGCTACAGGTGAAATAACAAAAACTTTAGCTAATTTTTTTGCCGTTTCAATATCTTCAGCTTTTAAAGCTTCCCTGATATCATCAAGCTTAAAAGCATCTTCCAGACTGATATAAGGTGACCAACCCTCATCTGCGTCAATAATCTCGATGTCTACCTGAGCAATATATTTGCCTTCATGAACGAGTTTTGTATGTTTCCGTGAATTCATTATCTTCTCCTTGTAAAATCTTCCGACCATTTTTCCACGTCTGGTCTATAAGCTGTAATTAATACCGCAGGTGACTGCCTTCCTGCAGGTATACCCCAGACTGTATGAACAGGCTGCCCGTCTCTATCAACTTGAGCAGAAATTCTTTCTTGTGACAACGGTGCGTGATGTGCCAAACATAGTCTGGCATGAAATATCGGTTAGCTCTTGGCATAGCACTTTCTCCTTAAAGTATACATTTCGTCCTTGAAAACACGCTTTTAAGCGTCAATCTATAAGCATTATAGATTGCATTGCTTTTTATTTCAGCGAGATACCCAGGTCCGACCCAAAGTAGCGTTCAAACCAACTCTGGCATTATCTCTACGAACATAGGGAAATTGAAAACACAGCTCAAGTAAGACAAGTACTTGATGGATAAGATAAATAGTGCAATATGATATTTGCCCCCTTTCCTTTTCTTTTCTTTTTTACAGTAGCCGGGTGATGTTATAATAATATACTAACATCCGAATAGGAGATAAAAATGCAATGGCATGAAGTCTTAGCAGACAAATCATTACATGATCTACCTTATAAAATTGAACTTAATGAAAAAGGATTAATAGAAATGTCTCCGGCTTCATTCATTCACAGCCTGCTGCAAGGAAGATTAACTAAATTATTGGGTAATCAATTAGAGGGAGAAGTATTTACCGAACTTGCCGTGCAAACAACTAAAGGAATTCGGGTGCCTGACGTGTCATGGGGCTCTAAAGAATATGTACAGAAGCATCTGAATGACCTATATGCATTATCAGCACCAGAATTATGTGTTGAGATCATTTCCCCCTCAAATACACGAGAAGAGATGAAAGATAAGGTCGAATTATTTTTAGACGCAGGGGCAAATGAAGTGTGGCTGGTTACAGAGGATGGTCAGGTGACATACTATACATCCCAGGGCCAACAAGTTCGCTCAATATTCAATGTAGATTTAACCGAATTGATCTGATGCTGGAAGTTACCGTTTGATAGATATCGCCAAAAATCTTGGATTAAAGCGAACGAGTAGTATCCCCACAGTCATAGGAAAGTTGAAAACACAGCTCAAATTAGACAAAAATTTGAAGGATAAGATAAATAGTGCAATTATGATACTTGCCCCTCAATCAGGTCAGACCCCAACAGCCCAACAGCCCAACAGCCCAACAGCCCTTTATTCTGCTAATCAGTTAACATAACTTTAGACCAATAATTATTAAAATTCATAACTATAGCATTTAAAAATGAAACATTGACATGAAAAATCAAACATCTATTCCTTATGAAGGAGACTATTTACCTTCCTCTTTGAAAAAAACAGAAAAAAAACGATGGCATGCTCCACGGATAACGCAACTAAAGGTGAAGGATACGAAAGGAGGGGCTATCGATTGTGGTTTTGAAGGTCCATGGGGCTGGCTATGTGGTAACCAAAGGTCATAGAATAATTCTGTTCTATATAATTTTCATTTCATCACCTCAGGTCTGAGTGAAAGCATTAAAGACATTGATGCTTCTATATCCATTACACTGGAAATCAAAGTTTGATTCAGAGTTGTCCATTTCAGCTTCTCCAACGTTTGCATCAGCTTATCACTATCAATATAATCTGATTGTTCAGCGCTGATCTCCTCATTTATTGTAAATAAATTACAGGCGGAAATAAAAAGCGAAGCCAATTGTTCAACTCTATTATGTTCTGCTTTTGCATTACTCCATAATATCTTTTCAGGCAGTAGCCCTTCAGCAGCCGAACGAAAGATATATCGTCCGACACCATTATTCACAAAATACTCAGGAGGCATCCCAAGCACAAACTCTATTATTCGTTTGTCCAGTAATGGATAGCTGTATTCCAGGCGATTAGGAATAGAGGCTGATGCCCATGACTCTATACGGCTTTGTATGTGGCCATTTTGCCAAAAAGCCAACATATGTTCTCTGATCCTTACTGGTGGCTGCATCGTAAAAACGCGAGTCTTTTTCATCTCATGCTGTATGGCAGGCAGAAACTCTTTTTTGACAAATGGAAATGAGGGGCTTTGCAGGCAACGGTTTTTGGGCATATGACAGTATATGTTTCTTGGAACATAGATCAAAATAACATTGTGGTAGAGATGGCTGAGCATTCGTCTCATGGGACTTTTGCTTTTTTGGGATGCGATGCATTTTAGCTCTTTCAAAACTCTGATAATTTTCCCCTGAGAGAACAGATCAGAATAGTACGACTGACCATGATATGTTGACAATTCATCCCCACCCCATCCGGAAAGGATAGTACGCGATCCTCTTTTTTGAGAGGCTTCACGTACCGGATATTCATACCAAAAAATTGCTGACTCGCCGTAAACGATCGTTCTGTTGTTCATATTGTGATAAATATCTTCTGCAGTGATAGCAACATAGTGATGCTCAATGCCTTCCGCTTCCGCAATCGTCTTGCTGTTTGACCATTCATAATGGTTAGAATCATCATCTTCTTTTGGCTCATGCAGCCAGTTGAATGCAAGCAATTTTTCGCCTTTCTCACGTAACTTTCGGGCAGCAATCACAGCGATAGTTGAAGAGTCAATTCCACCACTAAGATGTGAGGTAACAGGATAGGCAGAACGCATTCTGTCATAAACAGCCTGTTTAAGAAGTTCTCGTAATTTCTTTGCATAAGCTTTTGCATCCGGGAGTTTGATTTTTGGTGCATCTTCCAGCCTCCAATAACATAGTCTATGAACCTTGGTAGCAGAAATTGTAAGCAAGGATGCCGGAGGAAGTTTTTGAATCTCCTTAAAAAAGGTCATCGTCGAATTGATAAGTTGTGAATTGACGATGAAATTAGCCACTGCTTCATCATTGATCTCTTTTGAGATATCAGAATATTTGGTTAATCCTTTTAAATCATTGGCAAAGACAAAGAGCGAGTCAGTGAGATGATAATAAAAAGGCTTGATACCGATATGATCCCGAGCGCAAAACAACTGCTGTTTTCTTTCATCCCAGATCGCAAAAGCAAAATCACCGAGTAAGTATTTGGGGCACTGTTCGGCCCATTGATGATAGGCGGCTAGAATAAAATCACTGTCGGTGATCTGTGTCAGGGAACGATCATTCATACCCAGCTTTACTGCCAGTTCAGCGCGATTGTCCAGCCGGGCATCCAGGGTAATGATCAGTGAGTGCTGTTTATTGGGCAGCTGTTCGGATCTGGATTCGGGCGTGTTCCAGAGCATGCTGTGCCCAAGCGCAACCGGTCCATCATGCCACAGTCCACGCTCATCAGGTTCCCAGTATGAGATGGCATCAAGCAGGGTATGGGCTATTGCTTTATCGACAGGTTTAGCATCGCGATTAAAAACCCCGAAAATACCGCTCATTTCACACCTTTGCTATGCTCACAGAGCGCATCATGCACTTCACCCAGACGTTCCCTGTCCCACGGCACTTTCACTCGAAACACCCGGATGCTGTTGAGCATGTTTGAGAGATATTTCAGTCGCCTGGGTTTCAGATAGGAAAACATATACAGATAATTAGGCAGCAGGGTATCAAACTTTAAAGCGCCCCTGATCTCCTCTATGCTGATCCCGGCATCACCCTCTGCACCTTCAAGTGCATAAAAGGCATGGATGGGCTTGAAACCGGTGGTGAAGTTCTGCACATGATAACCCAGCTCCTCGAACTTGCGGTAAGGCCGGTGATACGGATGTGAACCCACCGCCATAAACTGGCCATGCTGCATAAAAGTGGCGACTTTATCATCAGAAATCAGGCTATGCCCCTGCCGGATAAAGAAATCGGTCATGGTTGATTTGCCGCCCATGGAAGGTGCAATAAAAAGTATGGGCTTGCCTTCCGCCTCCACTGCGCCGGCATGTAAAAAATCATAACGCTCTTCCAGGGTAAAATAGAGCGGCAGCAGCAGATGAATAAACCAGAATCCCAGCAGGTTCGCATCGCCCTTTTTATCCAGCTCACAATAGATTGTCTGCTCACCGCCAATCCAGTAAAAGCGCACTACATCCTTGACTTCGTAGCACCAGGGCTGTTCTGCTTCGCTGCCGTCAAACTCGCGATCAGAATACAGATAAACTTTACGCCCATGCGCCTGGTAAAAAGGGAAACCGTATGTAATGGCATTTTTAAGTGCGTCTGGCGCTGTTGCAACCAGTGCAACCTCGTAGCGTACTGCGGTAGGATGAGAAAGATCCAGAGGCAAATCAATATCACTGACAATATGAGTACCATAAACGATCATTCTTCCCTCCTGCCCCAGCTAAAAACTGACACCACGGTGAATTGTTCGTGTCCGGCACCACCGGTAATGATGGTATCGCCGCATTGCGTCCAGGCATGGGCCTGCATAGGCTCATCTAGTGCCTCATCTTTGGCTACCCCCAGATAAAACCGTCCGGGAATATTGCGTTTTTTCAACATGTGCTGCGCTGCCAAAGCCTGGGCCAGACAGGCACTTTCCCAGGGTGTGTAATTGGCCGCCCGGGTAATAGCACGGCCGACAGTTTGAGCCATCAAACACTCCGGTTCAGACAGAGCAAACCGTTCTTTGGGATATTGACTATGCTCCAGGGCTGCCACCAGCCGCTTAAATGACATTGCCAACATCGCTAGACGCATGATGCCGAGCGTGACATACGCGGCTATGAACAGCTGTTTCTCTGCTCCGTCCAGAGCAGTAAATTGCTTAAACCTGTGTAACATTTAATAGTTCTAATTCTTTAACACTCAAAGTATCATCGCCCAGCGTGTGGGTAGTTCATGTCAGATCCAGCACACATGCCACTGGAATATCCGCAGATCTCTGCCTGCCAAAGGGTATCATAACTTATCACTGATGAGTCCCAGGGCCTGCATTTCTGCATACGTCCCCTGGGCCTTAATCTGCCCCTGTTCCAGTAGAAAAATAGTGTCGGCCTGTTTAATCGTCGTATGCCGGTGGGCAATAATAATCGTCGTACGACCCTGTAAAAATTCCCCGAGCGTTTCATACAACACTGACTCAGTGGCATTATCCAGCGCAGAGGTAGATTCATCGAAAATCACCACTTTGGGATCGCTTAATATCAGCCGTGCAATCGCCAGGCGTTGACGCTGACCGCCGGACAGGCGGATACCATTCTTACCAATCAGGCTGTCCAGGCCCTTTTGCAGCGAACGCACAAAATCTTCCAGCTGCGCCATGCGCAAGGCTTTATAAATAGATGCATCATCCATCTCAGCTGCCAGGGTGAGATTCATGCGAATCGTATCATTAAAAAACAGTGACTGCTGCAGCATCAAAGCCACATTGGCGCGCACCACCGGCAGCCCAATCTGCGTGACCGGCACAGCGTCATAGAGCACTTCGCCGCTTTGCGGCTGATAAAAGCCCACCATGATCTGCGACAGGGTCGTTTTACCGCTGCCGCTCGGTCCGATCAGCGCGACCTTTGCCCCGGCAGCGACTTTAAGCGAGACATTATATAACACTGGCGGACTCAATACATGGCCGGAATGATCCGCTGCTTTATTCACATGGCCATAAGCAAAGGTGATATTTTTTAATTCCAGCGACGTCGTTTTAACGCCCTTAAACGGATTCTGCAGCTGTGGATAATCCGGCTCCTGCTGCAGCTTCAACAGCGTATTGACCCGCTCAAAAGCCGGTTTACTGCTTTGATAGGAGATCACCAGCCCCATCAGCTGATTGATCGGCTGCACCAGGTTGGACAGATAAAACAGAAACGCCAGCATCATACCAATGGTCAGATCAGAATAAGCAACCGCTGCAATCCCCAGGGCCCTGAAGATATCCACTACGGTCGCGGTTAGCAGTGCCGATGAACTGTGCGCCACGGCCGCTTTATAGCCAAAATCCAGTGACGCCGTACGGATAGCCTTAGCACGGTTTTGCAGCAGGCCGAAAAAACTGCGTTCCTGATTACTCGCCCGCACCTGCACAAAGAGTTCCAGGGTTTCATTCAGGGCTTCATGATACAGTTCATAGGCTTCATTGTGTCGGCGCAAATACTCACCGGTCTTTTTACCGATAATGCGAGAAAATCCCAGAAACAGCGGATTGAGAATAAACACCAGCAGCGCCAGCACCCAGTTCATCCACAGCATGATCGCGGCAATCCCCAGCAGCATCAGTGCTGCACTTAAAAAAGTCGTCACTACCATGCCGGTAAAATAGCTGATGGTATCGACATCCTGCGTCGTTCTGGCAGCGATCCTGCCCGGTTTTAACGTCTCATACTCGGCGATGGCGACCCGTTCCAGATGATGCAGCACCCTGTGGCGCAGCAAATAGCCAATTTTCTGGGTAATTTTAGTCGCGTAAAACGCCATCGCATTGGCAAACACAAACCCCAGCAAACGCAATATCAGCACCGCCGCCAGGATAATACTGATATACTGCCAGGCTTCCCCCTGCCCCTGCCCCGGCACCGCCAGCATCATATCCATACTGCTACTCATCCTTCCCGGATGCCCCAGCAGCACTTCATCGATCAACAATGGAATCAACATGGGAATGGGCAAAAGCACCAGGGTAGACAGCACGGCATACACATTGGCATGCCAGAAATCAGCCTTTTGCGACCTGATATAGTGTAACAGCGTGCGCAAGGAGAAGTTTTTCGGATGGTAAGTATTATTCAAAACGATGTTCCGGACAGGCTCCAGCCATATTCACTCTGCTGCTAAAAGGCCTGATAGTATACAACACAGAGAAAAAATCTGGCGATCATTATTTTACCCGCAGAGGGGTTAATGTGTAGATCCTCCACGGCCTCAGCGCTAAAGCCTGGGTTGTTCACTCAATGTTCACCCCTGGTACTTTTCAAGATGGATGATCATTATTACCCCCATCCTGGCCTTCCCCCTTAAAGAGGGAAGGAACATAGCGTACAGATATTATAGGCAACTCAACTATTTAGAGTTGCGAGAGTATTTTTAGTATGGAAAGTACACATTTTTGTGAAGAACTCTTTTTTGCTGTCATTGCCAAATCATCACTAAAACTGTAAAATTTTTTCCATAATTAAACACTTATACAGAACCGAATTAGATGATATTAAACTTTACGCTTTGGCGTCTATGCGAGAAAAAATTATGAAAAAAGCATTAATAACCGGTATAACCGGACAAGATGGCGCCTATCTGGCAGAATTTTTACTCGACAAAGGCTATGAAGTGCACGGTATAAAACGCCGCGCTTCTTCTTTTAACACCAACCGTATCGATCACCTGTACCATGATCCTCATGAAACCGGTCGTACATTTACCCTGCATTATGGCGATCTCAGCGACTCCATGAACCTGGTCAGAATTATTCAGCAGGTTCGTCCAGATGAAATCTACAATCTCGGCGCCCAGAGCCATGTCGCCGTTTCGTTTGAAACCCCGGAATACACGGCTGATACTGTAGGTCTTGGCGCTTTACGCATCCTCGAAGCGATACGTATATCAGGGCTGGAAAAGACCACGCGCTTTTACCAGGCGTCCACCTCAGAACTGTATGGTAAAGTCCAGGAAGTACCGCAAAAAGAGACGACCCCTTTTTATCCCCGCTCTCCCTATGCCGCCGCCAAACTCTATGCCTACTGGATCACCATCAATTACCGCGAGGCCTACGGCATATATGCCTGCAACGGCATTCTGTTTAACCATGAATCGCCCATTCGCGGCGAAACCTTTGTGACCCGAAAAATCACCCGTGCCGTAGCAAGGATCAGCCTGGGACTCCAGGACTGCCTGTACCTGGGTAATCTGGATGCCAAACGTGACTGGGGACATGCCAAAGATTATGTCGAAATGCAATGGCTGATGCTGCAGCAGGACGAGCCGGAAGATTTCTGTATCGCCACCGGTATACAATACTCTGTCAGGGACTTTGTCAATTATGCGGCCAAAGAACTGGGGATCACCCTGCGCTGGGAAGGCCGCGGTGTTGATGAAACAGGGACAGTAGCATCGCTGGCTAACAATAACACCCGCTTAAAGCCCGGACAGGTTATCGTCAAAGTGGACCCTCGCTACTTCCGCCCCACAGAAGTTGAAACCTTACTCGGCGATCCGACCAAAGCCAGGGAAAAGCTCGGCTGGGTCCCTAAAATCACCCTGGAAGAACTGGTTGCGGAAATGGTCAGAGAGGATTTATCCATCGCACAACGTGATGATCTGTGTCAAAAAGAAGGTTTCAAGACCTTTAACTACCATGAATAATGGCTAATATGAAAACCGCATTGATCACTGGCATAACGGGACAGGATGGTGCTTATCTTTCTGATCTGCTACTGAAAAAAGGTTATAGAATGATGGGTCTGTTCCGCAGCAAAGATAGCATCAATACCAAAAGGCTGGCATATCTGGGCATTACCGCAGAGATCACCTTTGATTTATGCGATATGCTTGATATCACCAATATCATCAATATCTTCAATAAGTACCGCCCTGATGAAGTCTATAATCTCGCCGCCCAAAGTTCAGTCGGTGGATCTTTTAATCAGCCCATTGGTACTTTAAATTTTAATATTATTTCCGTCGCCAATCTTCTGGAAAGCATCAAAATCATCGATACCAGTATCAAATTTTACCAGGCATCCAGCAGTGAGATGTACGGACATATCAATACCCTGCCGCTGCTGGAAAATTCTATCTTTCACCCTGTGAGTCCTTACGGGATTTCCAAGGCATCCGCCCACTGGATCACCGTCAACTATCGGGAATCATTTGGCCTCTTTACCACCTCCGGGATCCTGTTTAACCACGAATCCTATTTGCGCGGTGATAATTTTATTGTCAAAAAAATCATCCGCAGTGCTTTAGAAATCAAGCAAGGCAAGAGAGACGTACTGGAAGTGGGCAACATCGATATTAAACGGGACTTTGGTTATGCGCCCAAATATGTCGAAGCCATGTACCTCATGATGCAGCATGACAAGCCGGATGATTACATCATTGCATCCGGCAAATCGGTGAGTATTCGTGAGATCATCCACTATGTGTTTGACCAGGTGGGCGTGTCTAAAGACAAGATTGTGATCAATAAAGCCTTTTTCCGCCCCAATGAAATAGTCGATATTTACGGCGACGCCTCAAAAGCCAAATCACAACTGGGCTGGCAATATGATATGTCATTTTTTGACGTACTGGATATCCTGATCCAGGAAGAACAGGCTTAAAAAACAGGCTCGCGCAAAGGCGCAAAGGAGAGCTTTGAGGTTTTGCGCCGTATAGGCGCTCAAAAAAAATCTTTTGCCTCCCTCCACGTATCTGATAAGCAGCATTTAATCCTCTACCCCTTCCCCCTGACCCCCCTCCTGACCTCCCCCCTTAAAAAGGGGAGGAACAAATGGTGCAATGCTGGAGATGTTACTAAAGGCCTTGAACTACTGGATAAACTCGATGCTCACTTTTCTAAAGGCTATTTACCCCTCCCCCCTTAAAAACTCTTCTTTGCGCCTTAGCGTCTTTGCGCGACAAAAATGCTTTTCATCGCCTGCCGCTTTTAGCTTAAAAATTAATTCCAGATAGCATGTTCATAGTGGGTGTTAATATTTTTATCTTTAGTCACCAAACCAGCACCCATAAAACGCTGGATTCAGCAGTAATTAATCTATCAAATACATCCCTGGTCCATTCTAACTCAACCGCTTTGCTAAAAACCCGTGAGGCATCCATGGTATGTACTTTTAAGCCAAGCGTTTTTTACCAGCTCATTAATCATCTCAGTAGCGGTTGCAGTGATACGTCCAATTTCAAACAGATATTGCAATTCAAGCCTGACGACTTCTGAAATATACAACTCATGAGTTTCAATAGCCTGAATCACCTTAACGGTGAGTTTTTCAACCAGACCGGCATAGAGCCAGACAATAATATGCGTATCCAGAAAAATCATAGTTTATCAACTTCTTCCCAGATAGAGGGGTCTATATCAACCAAACTCTCGGGATCCCCCACAATACAGACATGTTTTTTCAAATTACTTAGCTTACTTTTTTTCTCCTCCAGAACGATTTTGACAATATGTCCATTTCGCTCAATTTCCACGGGGATACCTGTCTCAACCACACCATCAATCACTTTAAACAATTGTTTTCTCAACCCGGTAATCGTCAATACCTCTGCCATATCCCTCACCCATTTTTATAAAAACCACGATACTGTACATACAGTATAAATCCTGATGTACACCAGTTCAATAATAATACCCCTGCACAAAAAAGAAACCTTTGAGCCAAAGCTTAAAAAGCTCTCCTTTGCGCCTTGGCGGCTTTGCGCGACCATGCTTACGCTTTTCCCGTGCTATAATTGTCTCATGACAGCTATAACCAAAGCACACCATCCACAGCTGCGATTAAGTGAAAAAGAAATCGATAACATCAAGACTTCCGTTTCTTCACTTGATCCAGACGCTGCTGTGTATTTATTTGGTTCACGCATCGACCTGGCAAAACGAGGCGGCGATATTGATCTATTGATTGTCTCAACGCTAATAGATCAGAGAGAACTGTATAAAATACGCTGGCATTTTTTTGAACAGTTTGGCGAACAAAAGATGGATATCATCCTCGATGACGGTACTGGACAAACCCCTTTTGCAAGAATGATACTGCCCAGGGCCGTGTTACTGTGAGTGTTGAAAACCTTCGAGTAAATCGAAAATTACTAAACAAGCAATTATTTTCGCTGCGTCATTCTTTCGAAGCCGCAGAAAAAATTGGCTTAAAAGCCGAATACCAAGTGGATGAGTTTGATATCTATGAAAATTTATGCAGCCGGTTTGCCAGAATGACAGACTTTTTAATACGTAAAATGTTCCGCAGTATTGATAATGTAGAATTTGAAAACCAGGGCACCTTGATCGATACCGTCAATAACGCTCACAAACGAGGTCTTTTTGACAGTATCGACAGCCTGCGGCAGATAAAAGACCTGAGAAATTCAATCGCTCATGAATATCTCGATGATGATCTGCAAAGACTGTTTGAAAATGTTGTTGCTTTAACACCATTAGTCATCGAGATAGCGCTACAGACTTCAGACTATACACGCCGATACGAATAAACTGACAGATTAGCTCGCGCAAAGGCGCAAAGGAAAAGATTAAAAGCCTCGTTGGTTTCGCGCCTGCGGCGCTCAAAAAAACGTGTTTGCCTCTACATAATCAAGACTTAACATTTTATTTCAGGAACCAGGCCATCGTACCGGCTAAAATCACACTTGTAACAATTACTATACATTTTAAGATTTATAGCATCCATTCCTCTACTCCTTCCCCCTGACCCCCCTCCTAACCTCCCCCCTTAAAAAGGGGAGGAACAAATGGTGCAATGCTGGAGATATTACTAAAGGCCTTGAACTACTGGATAAACTCGATGCTCACTTTTCTAAAGGCTATTTACCCCTTCCCCCTGGCAGGGGGAAGGCGGGGATGGGGGTTGAATCTTAATAGCTAATAATGAATTTAACATTTTACCCCCCTCCTGACCTCCCCCCTTAAAAAGGGGAGGAACAAATGGTGCAATGCTGGAGATATTACTAAAGGCCTTGAACTACTGGATAAACTCGATGCTCACTTTTCTAAAGGCTATTTACTCCTTCCCCCTGGCAGGGGGAAGGTGGGGATGGGGGTTGAATCTTAATAGTTAATAATGAATTTAACATTTTACCCCCCTCCTAACCTCCCCCCTTAAAAAGGGGAGGAACAAATGGTGCAATGCTGGAGATATTACTAAAGGCCTTGAACTACTGGATAAACTCGATGCTCACTTTTCTAAAGGCTATTTACCCCTTCCCCCTGACAGGGGGAAGGCGGGGATGGGGGTTGAATCTTAATAGTTAATAATGAATTTAACATTTTACCCCCCTCCTAACCTCCCCCCTTAAAAAGGGGAGGAACAAATGGTGCCATATTTCAGAGTATGATTTTACCCTGGCCTATTGTATACCCTCCCTTAAAAAGCTCTTCTTTGCGCGACAAAAATGCTTTTCATCGCCTGACGCTTTTTGCTGTAATAATTCCTCTATTTAAAAGATTCGAGCTTTTGTTTAAGGTTTGTTACAGAACTAAAGACAAAGGCTCTACCCATTTTTGTTTTCTCAAGCAATCCCAACTCCACTAACTTTAACAGATCCGTTCTAGCAGTATCATAAGTTACATTATGTGCACCTCGATGACTTTCAACGTAGAAAATCGATTCTGGTTTTTTAAGCGCTCGGTTTATAAGGGCTATCTGCCTATAATTCAACAACTTTTGTAGATCTGGAGATTTCTTAATTATCTGCTCTACAGTTTTTATCTCATTGGCTTTTCTTTTTAAATAATTTAACAAGTCATTGATTGCTCTATTGATCACTTCCAACTGATAAACAATAAAATAGGTAACATCATTAGCATCAGTTTCAGTGTACAAATAGGACCTGATATATTTTGCAGGTGCCGCTTTTAATATTCTGGAAATTGATATAAATTCCATTGTCCAGTAACCTTGTTTCAACATGGACCAATAAAAAAGGGCACGTGCTGTTCTTCCATTGCCATCCTCAAAAGGGTGATCGTATGCCAGCAAAAAATGCAGAATAATTGCTCTAATAAGCGGATGAAGAAAAAACGACGGTTGTGTCATATTAGCAAAATCACATAGTTTCTGAAGTCTTTCAGCTAATTCCGTTGCCTTTGGTGGCTCATGTATTATTGTTGCATCTCTTTGATCACCTACATAGATATCATCTGTTGTACGTAATTTTCCAACTGCATTCGGGTTATCTAACGTATTGACTGTTAATCTTGTATGTAATTCATAGACTAATTCTGGCGTCAAATCTTCGTCAGCTATTTCGTTAATAAATTCCATCGCATTATAATTATTAACGATCATTGTTTCTGATCTGTCTCTTGGCTTTCTTTTTTCCCGCAGCATTTCCTTTGCAACTTTTCGAGTTGTTACTGCTCCTTCAAGTTGGCTTGAGGTTATAGATTCTTCAATTAATGAATTAATCAGGTAAGTATCTCGCGTATTAGGATTTGCTACCTGATCACTTGCCTTTAGTTCTCCACCGCCATGGATATCAACTTCATGCAGCAAACGCCGTACAACATCAGGCTCAGCATAAACAAAAGGAATATTATCCTTATCTGAATGCGGAATGTTCTTATACAGTGCCTTACGGACAAATTTTATCGCAAGCCACCATTCTTCATGATTCAAGTTATGTGGTGGTAGTTTTAAATGCCTCAGCTTATCCCAATGGTAATAATTACCTTTAGGATCAGGCTGGATTCCAAGTGATAAAATCCTTCCCAAATGGCCTGGAGATTCGGCAGCTAACTTTTCTAACAAAAAATCAAAATTAGGGGGGGTAATCGGGATTTTCATGTTTAAATACCAATTTGGATAAAATTGGTAAAAAGATAACAGAAACAAATTCTATTTACTACCAATTTGGTAATAATTGGTAGTAAATTGGTAGTTCACTATTTATTTTTTTGATCTATTTAATGAGTGAGGTTTGGTGAAAGTTTCTAAAAATGTATTAATTTATAGTCTTAATATCGGTAGATAAAATTTTTCACAAAGATAATCTGTAACTCAATAAGTCCGCGCAAGATCCCCTCCCCCTATCAGGGGGAGGGTTAGGGTGGGGGTTGAATCTTAATAGTTAATAATGAATTTAACATTTTACCCCCCTCCTAACCTCCCCCCTTAAAAAGGGGAGGAACAAATGGTGCAATGCTGGAGATGTTACTAAAGGCCTTGAACTACTGGATAAACTCGATGCTCACTTTTCTAAAGGCTATTTACCCCTTCCCCCTGGCAGGGGGAAGGCGGGGATGGGGGTTGAATCTTAATAGATAATAATGAATTTAAAATCTTACCCCCCTCCTGACCTCCCCCCTTAAAAAGGGGAGGAACAAATGGTGCAATGCTGGAGATGTTACTAAAGGCCTTGAACTACTGGATAAACTCGATGCTCACTTTTCTAAAGGCTATTTACCCCTTCCCCCTGGCAGGGGGAAGGCGGGGATGGGGGTTGAATCTTAATAGCTAATAATGAATTTAACATTTTACCCCCCTCCTGACCTCCCCCCTTAAAAAGGGGAGGAACAAATGGTGCCATATTTCAGAGCCCTGAGCTATTGTATAAAAACTCCAAAAAGCTCCTCTTTGCGCCTTTGCGCGACAAAAAATGCACTTACTTTAGACACTCTTTGTTGAAAACAGGTATCAAGCAGCGATTTTCTCGAAAGAAAAATAGGGAATATCTGCCCGATCTTTAGCATGCTCAAGCGTGATGGCACAAATATTACCGTCAGCATCCATATCAAGGATTGTATTTTCATCTAAATCCTTTGATTCTGCTATTTCAGATGCCTTGAACTCAATGTAAAGCGTATCGGTATCTTCAAAATACTTGATTTTCATGGTTTAAAATTCCGATCAAAAAAAGCGTTGTGAACTGTTACACCATCTTGTAATAGTATAACACGCAAATATCTCCCATCCATTTCTTCAATTTGCCCCCATCGACGAATACGACCATCTTGTTGTATTACTTCTCTAACTGGATTTTCGATAACTCTCTGAATCCATAAAAAATCAATTATAGCTCTATCAGGGCGCGCACGCATGGAATCGAAATACAGGGTTGTTTGCATATTTTATCATTCATTGAAATTTTAGCACATCATAAGTACTAGCAGATATTATCCGAAACTTCACTGAGAAATTCCAGGGCACATGAATATCTCAATGATGATCTACATCTCGCGCAAAGATGCAAAAAAATGGCTCACTCAAAGCCGCCAGGGCGCAAAGGAAAAGATTATTGGTTTCGCGCCTGCGGCGCGCAAAAAACAGGTTGGCCTCCTTTTAGCAAGAAGCATATTATTTCAGGAACCAGGCCATCGTACCGGCTAAAATCACACTTGTAACAATTACTCTACATTTTAAGATTTATAGCATCCATTCCTCTACTCCTTCCCCCTGACCCCCCTCCTAACCTCCCCCCTTAAAAAGGGGAGGAACAAATGGTGCCATATTTCAGAGCCCTGAGCTATTGTATAAAAACCCCAAAAAGCTCTTCCTTTGCGCAAAAAAATGCATTTTCAACGCCTGACTCGTGCTAATGCTCTTTGCTATCCTGCTCCAGTCGTTCTGCCAGAAACATTTTCATAATTGACTGGCGAGCGACCCCGATGCGTTTTGCCTCATAGTCAAGCCGATCAATCATCCATTTTGGCAGATCGAGATTAACCCGCTTTTGCTCAAAATTCGGGCGTGTAGCCCTGGACCAATCTACATCAGCATCAATATCTTCTCCATTATCAAAAGCTGCATCAAACTCTTCAGCAGTTTTCATACTGTGTCACCTCCATTTTTCGAGATCTTCTAACCGAGATTATTCTGACAGTATCTTTACGATAAGTGATTACTGCCGACCAACATTTACCATCCACCGCGCCAATACACAGCCAACGCGGTTCATCCGGAAAATCCAAAGGCACTTCCAGCATTTTCTCATCCATCCACAACTTCTGAGCTTCTGCAAAATCAATACCATGCTTTTCTTTGTTATTTAGACTCTTATTTTCATCATACTCAAAATACATACCAATATTATATCAAATAAGATGCAATTTGATATATTATCTATACCAATAATATGTAATCGTCACTGACAAAGACATCATTTCATTGTTTACCTGAGCGCCGCTGGCGCCAAATCTTAAAAAGCTCTTCTTTGTGCCTTAGCGGCTTTGCGAGACAAAAGTGCATTTACAGTAAATGCTACTGGGTGCCCATATATTATTTATGGCGTCCTAATCTTAAGGATGAAAGTGACAACTTTCTGATTGAATTAGCGTTAGCAGGTAAGGCAAGGTACATAATTACAAATAATATAAAAGATTTGCAGGGCGCTGAGTTAAAATTTCCTGACCTGAGTATTGTCACACTCGAACAATTTTTAAAAAATAAATGATATGGCAACTTTAACGATTAGAATACCTGATGATAAACACAGTCGTTTGAAAGCATTAGCAAAACACCGTCATGTTAGTGTCAACAAATTGATCGAAGAGCTTTCTACCCAAGCGCTGGCTGAGTTTGACAGTGAAGAACGTTACCGCGCTCTCGCGTCTGCTGGAGATATTACTAAAGGCCTTGAACTACTGGATAAACTCGATGCTCACTTTTCTAAAGGCTATTTACTCCTTCCCCCTGACCCCCCTCCTAACCTCCCCCCTTAAAAAGGGGAGGAACAAATGGTGCAATGCTGGAGATGTTACTAAAGGCCTTGAACTACTGGATAAACTCGATGCTCACTTTTCTAAAGGCTATTTACCCCTTCCCCCTGGCAGGGGGAAGGCGGGGATGGGGGTTGAATCTTAATAGTTAATAATGAATTTAACATTTTACCCCCCTCCTAACCTCCCCCCTTAAAAAGGGGAGGAACAAATGGTGCAATGCTGGAGATGTTACTAAAGGCCTTGAACTACTGGATAAACTCGATGCTCACTTTTCTAAAGGCTATTTACCCCTTCCCCCTGGCAGGGGGAAGGCGGGGATGGGGGTTGAATCTTAATAGCTAATAATGAATTTAACATTTTACCCCCCTCCTAACCTCCCCCCTTAAAAAGGGGAGGAACAAATGGTGCCATATTTCAGAGTATGATTTTACCCTGGCCTATTGTATAAATACTCCAAAATGCTCTTCCTTTGCACCCTGGCGGCTTTGCGCGACAAAAATGCTTTTCAGCACCGATACCTTTTCCTTTTAATGCAGGGTTGTGTATACTTATGTGTATGTGTATAGCGTTTAATTTTATGCAAATGAGGATAAACAATGACCACATCCACACACAGCAGCCTGATAAGAAAACAGTTTCTTATATCAGCGGAAAGTATTTCCAAACTGGAAAAATTAGCGAAGGCACGGAACACATCCGCTTCAGAAATTGTTAGACAAGCGATTGACTCATATAATCCTTATGAATCTGAAGAAATGGATATGCCAGAACTGATGGAGCTTGTTGGCGTAAAATTAAAAGAAGCCATTCGTTCTACCAAAAAGGCTAATCATCAAGTTGAAAGAACTTTAAAATCCCTTGAACACGGAGACAGCAAATAGTGACAACCTGGAAGAGTATTTTGCTGGATACCCTAAAATTAACGGATGAGGTAAAGCGTCTTAACCAACAGACTGAAAAATTATCAGAGCGTACAATAGACATGGACAAACGACTTGTAAGGCTTGAAACCATGGTGGAGATTGCGCAAAAGCAATTAACGGCAAAGTAAAATCGAAAAAGAAATTATTTATTTCCAGCCGTAGTCATTTTGTCTTATTGTAAAGCCTTTACCTGAGCGCCACCGGCGCGAACCCCTAAATCTTTTAACTTTGCGCCCTGGCGGCTTTGCGCGGCCAATAACTCTGCACCCTTTGCGTCTTCACTATGAAAACTGATCTCCAATTCCTCATCAACTGCTGCAAAACCACCCCATCTGAGGAAGACATCAGATTCATCCGCTCGCAACTGACACTGACAACTCAAAATTGCTGACTTCATTATCCCCACCTCGCCCACGCCCATGGCATTTTTCCGCTCTTTTACCAGAGCCTGAAAACCCATGCCTCTGATCTTTTCCGGGAAGACACCCTGCAGGAACTCAAACAGCAATATATGGCTATCGTGCAGCGTAATATGCTGATGACTGCAGAACTGTTCCGCATTATGAAGCTTTTGCAGGAAAATGGTATTGAAGCCCTGGCATTTAAAGGGCCTGCCCTGGCGCAAATGGCGTATGGAGATATTACCCTTAGGCAGTATGTGGATCTGGACGTTCTGGTCAAAAAAGAGGATATCTATACGATTGATTCGCTATTGAAAAACAGAGGCTATCAGAGGGTTTTAAAACTGACCCCTTCCCAGGAATCTATATGGATAAACTTTGCCCATGATATGGGGCTATATCATCCAGACAATGGCGTTCACTTTGAGATGCACTGGTCACTCATGGATGAAGATTATCCGATGCAGATGGAACTGGCTGATATCTGGAAAAACCCAGACGATGTGACCATTAATCAGCAAACAATTAACACATTTTCTAATGAAGATTTACTGCTTTACCTGTGTATTCACGGTTCCAAACATCTATGGGAAAGAATCGAGTGGGTCAAGGATATCGACCTGTTGATAAAATCTCAGAAAATTAACTGGGATAAAACACTAAACAAGGTGGGAGGTTCTGGATTTGAAACCATGTTCTTTCTGGGACTTTATCTTGTTGGCTCATTATTTCAAAGAAGGTTTCCCACCGAAATAACAGAACATATGGATAGTAATAAAAAGCTCAAGAACTTAGCTGACATAATTATAAAAGACTGGCAGGAACAACGTTCAGAAAGCATCACAAGCACACTAAACAAAACACGCACGATGCTAAAACTTTTCCCCGGAATGAAAGAGCAACTGATCTATTTACACAAAACCATACTCAAACCCTCATTTAATGAATACTGGTTTGTTGATCTGCCAAAATCACTGCACTGGGTATATTATTTTATTCGCCCTTATCTGTTGTTAAAAAAACACTTTACAAATTGATTATGCAATATGATACTTGCCCCTCCAACCTTCATGTTTATTACGCAGCATCAAGTGAGCGGACAGCAAGAATATCAAATCCTGCAACAGGCCAAACATCATCAGACTTTAAGGTTACCAATGCTTGCGTTTTTCCTGAACCAGTCACAAACTCAACTTCAAAGCTTTTTGGTATATAAACTTCTAGAATTGCACCGATTACGCATCGGCAGTTACCGAGCAATATATCAGGTCAATAATGATCAGATGGAAATTTTAATATTATTCGCTGGATCAAGAGGAGATATTTATAAATGGCTGTCCAAATATTAGAGAAGAAGGGGATTCCGGAATATGCTGTAATACCCTTTGACGAGTACCAAAGACTACTATCATTGGCTGAGGATGCAGTGGATATTGCCCTGGCTTATGAAGCACAAAACGATGAAAATATACCCGAGAAAATTGCAAATCAATTACTGGATGGTGTTAATCCTTTAAAGGTCTGGCGTCAGTTTCGTGGAATGACTCAATCAGAGCTGGCTGAAAAAGCACAGATCACTCAAGCTATGATCACCATGATTGAAAGCGGCAAGCGTACTGGGACACTGGTTGTCTTAAGCCGCCTGGCACATAGTCTGAATATTGATGTGGATGATTTAAGACAATAAGCCCTTTTTATTTATTTTCGGCGAAAACAGTAAAAATGATACTTAAAGCTATTTGGTTTATAAACTTCTACAATTGCACCTACATCTCCTCGACACAAATTGTTTTCAGGCAAATCTCTTTGTAAAACAATAGTATCTAATACATTTAGGCTCATTTTTCATCCCCTGGATATGCTGTAACAAATCTTGGATAGTCTTTATCTTTTAGTATAATCCATACTGTCGTGATATGTGCAGTTTTTTTGAACGGCTCCACTATTTTGCTATTTATTTCATATTTAGCCAAGAATTTTGACTCTTAGCCCTTGGTATTAATTACGCCAGTGATTTGGTTTACGGTGCAGGTTTGAAACTGAAATAATCAAAATTGTATTTTCTAGTATGGTGTAAATAAGCCCGTAAGGAAATCGCCTGGTTTGACACCTTCTTATATTGTCAGACAAGGGATGCCAGGCAGTTGGAAATCTAGCTATTCGTTCAATGGCATTTAAAACTTCCTGAAGAAATTCACCACCAAGACCTTCTACTTCGTTATTATAATATTCAATGGATTCATCAAGTTCAGACTGTGCTTTATCTAAAAATTCAATTTTCATTTATACTTTAAAAGAACGTCTTCTAGTGATACGGCTTTTAATTTTCCACGCTTATAAGCATCTAATCTTGATTCTGCTTCCTCCGTCCACATTTTATCTAATTCTGGATCAGGTTTATCTAAAACAGCAATCAAGTTATCAATTAACCTGGCTTGATCGACAGGTTTTAGAGAAATTGCCTCTTCAAATATTTGCTCTGCTGTTGCCATGTTATCACCTGCTAATTGTATACTAAAATTGGTCTTTTCCAGAATTAAGTATTATTATAGCTTCATCCCTAACCATAAATGTATTTTAGCATACCTGAATTTAAAGGTTTTATACATTATAAATCAAGCTTACATTATTATTGTACGATATTCAAAACAAAGTATTCCAAACTCCTAACTGATTCATTCACTTCCTCAACAAAAACTGCGGTAATTTGGATACATTTTTAACAATCAAGCTCCCCAGATGACCAATCTCATTATGCTTCATCGCCCTGAGATCATCCCTGCTCTTCTGCACAATATTTTTCAGGCTTTTATTACTCTCCCCCCCAAACGCATTTTAATTAACACTTCAGGAATATAATGAGTAGAGATTTGATATTTACCTAAAAAACGTAAAATAATGTCATAATCAGCAGCAATTTTAAAAGTGTTATCAAATGCACCGTACTGTTCATATATGTTTCTTTTAACAAAAAAAGTTGGGTGTGGCGGCATCCAGCCGCGGCGGAGTTTGTTTAAACTAAAATCTCCACTTTTCCAGTATCGGATAACTTTAGACGGGTCGTCCTTATTAACATAAGTCGAGATCGCCATAAACTGAATCCGCCTGGGACTTATTGAAAGCCTCAGCCACTTTCTCAATCACCTGATGATTCTCATACAGATCATCTGAATGTAAAAAACCTACAACATCACCCGTTGCCAGAGCAATGCCTTTATTAAGCCCATCGTAAATCCCAGCATCTGGTTCAGAGATAAAGGCAGATATTTTATCCTGATACTGATTGACAATACCGACAGTGCCATCAGTCGAGGCACCATCAACGACAATATATTCAATATCATCATACGTTTGTGAAAGCACCGATTCTATTGCTTCGGATATGGTTTCTTTATTGTTATAAACGGAAGTGATAATGGATATTTTCATTCAATGCTGCGTTTTCGTTTGGGTATTGCCGGGTTGCCCTGATAGATTGTATAAGCCTCAAGGTCTTTAGTTGCAACAGATCCAACAGCCAGTACACTATGGCTATTACATCGTGACACCGGGACACACAATGATTTTGCACCAATCCAGACGCCATCCTCCAAAATGATTTCACCTAACATTAAATCAAAGGCTTGTTTTTTATAATTGTGACTCCCCGTCAATAGATAAGCTCCCTGAGAAAGGACAACATGGTTTCCGATCACGACGTTTGCCAGATTATCTGATCCAGACGCCTTCCCCGACCCAGACATGATCGCCCACTTCTAAAAACCAGGGATATTTGATATTCACATTGGGTTTTATCACAACGGCTGTACGCGATTTGGCGCCGAAAAGTTTTAATAAGCTTTACTTTGAAAGACGAAGGGAAAGGAATAAAAGTATTTACAAACAGAGTACTTGTAATATACCAGAGTGCTCTTTTTAAAGGACTGTCTGGTTGGTAATGGCGGTTATCATATTGACTTAAATCAACGGGCGGCATGTAAGGTCGATCCCAAAGTCCTGCTTGATAACCTGTTCCAATGGCAGATTTTTATCCCTAGCCAATTTCTTTATTTGATAGATTTTGGCATCCACTAAAAAACGATACCAGAAACCCTGTAAAAAATGCCAAATCAAGCCAGGTTTACCATCGAGAAAACCGAGCTTGAAAAAAGTATCGCCAGTTAAAATACAGAAATGGACGTAAAAAAAGCGGCAAAGAAGCATAACGAATTTTCAGCCAGCGTTTACGCTGTTCCTGGGAGCCGAACAGATTGGGTTCGACTTCATCATAAGCTATAAACCCATGCAGGATATTCAAAACATCCACCGCCTCACGGGTGGCATAATGATTATGCTTTTCAGTCCACCAGGTCAGGTTGTTTTTATTGTCATCCACCAGATCATTCTCGAACTGGATGGTTTTACCTTCATAGAGTTTAATATGCTCATCCATCCAGCGTTCTTCGATATGACCTGACTTAAATCGCCATATCCTTAATAGCCAGGTTGGATAATATCCGCCATGTTTTATCCAACGCTGCAAAAAGTAAACTCGACGTTTGATATAAACACCAGAAACATCTTCACTTAGTACTGTCTAACTTTTTATCAACCTCAGAGGCAAGGCCAGGTAACACATATTCATCCGCATCCATACGCATAACCCATTCTGTTTTAATGTGACAGTTATCCAATCCCCATTGAAATTGGATGGCATAATTGACCCATTTATTTTGGTATACATGTGCGCCTAATGACTCTGCAATAACTTTTGTGTTATCTGTTGAAAAGGAATCAATAATATAAATATCTTCTGTAAATACTTGTAATGACTTTAATGCAACGTTCAATATGCTTTTCTTCATTGAAAGTTAGAATAATAACGCTTAAATCCATTTAGATTTTTGCCTTAATGAACATACTTTTCCATAACAAAGGAAAACGCCCACTGCCCTTAAATTGCATCACTTCAAACCCAAACTCTTCAAGAAGCTGTGTTAAGGTTTTCCGACTCCAGAATTTAATATGCCCCCCATCCCAGAGCACGGTAAAATGGTTATCCATTTTTCCAGTTGCAGCCATAACCAGATTTTTTAAATAGCCATGATAAGGAGTAGAGATCACAATCTCACCCCCCCCATTTTTCAATAAAACATTTTTACAGAACTCAAGATATTTTCGAGGGGCATAAAGATGCTCGATGACTTCCGTTGAAATAATGGTGTCAAACTTTATGTTTTGTAATTCCAGAGGTAAATTTTCAGAAGATAAATCCTGCAATAAAACCTGCCGGGATTATGTTTATTTGCTATTTGTATACCTGTCGTTGAAGCATCTGTACCGTAAACATCAAACCCTTCACCAAGCAAACGCTTGGCGATTGTCCCATTACCAGAGCCGACATCTAGAATCTTTGTATTTACATTCCTATCCAATAGATTTTGTAAATCATCATATAAGTAAGCATGTGAGCATGTTTCGCCTTCACCCCAATTATAATCTTGATATTCACTCATTGTTCATCTTCTCAAAGACTTGTTTAAACTGAACGGCTATATTTTTCCAGTCATATTGTTGCGAAAGATTTTTAGCATTAACTCGCATTTGTTCTCTATCTTTCTGCAGCATCTCAATCATTGCCTGGGCTGTTTCTTCAACCGTATTGTTTACCCATTTACCACAATCTGCCTCTTCTACTGCAGACCAGGGGGTGTTTTTACTGGCAACAATAGGCGTACCTGCTGCCAAGCTTTCGATATAGACATTCCCAAAGTTTTCGTTATGTGAGGGCAACACAAACAAGATCAGCATTGGCTAAAAAATCGATTTTATTTTGCCCATTGATTGTACCCATTAAAAAAGCCTTATTCATTAAGTCCTAAGTTTTTTATTTGTTGTAAAAGATTATTTTTTTCACCTTCATCTTGTCCTGCAATAAAAAGCTTAGCATCGGGATATTTTTCTAAAACCTTAACAAATGAATCTAACAATATATCAAATCCCTTTTTTTTTTGAAAACGTCCCATAGAGACAATAATTTGCTTTGTATCTAACATTTTATTAGTATATTTTTTCATAAATTCTTTTTTTGTAAGAAAAATTGTTCTTTGAAAAGTTTTATAATCAATTCCATTAGGAATAACCTTAACACAAGCAAGCGGAAATATTGATAGTATCTCCTTTTTTTCCTGCACAGAAGTAGCATGCCAAACAACACTTTTTAAAAAAGGTTTAATACACCAATCTAGCCACTGCTGTTTGAATCTACTTCCATTATCCAGACACCATTTACCAAATTGTCCTCTGGGGGAAAGTAAAACTGAACGTTTTAATTTTTTTGCATAATATAGGGCCATTGGGGTTTGTGAACTAAAAACTGATTGTACATGTACAACATCTGTCATTTTAATATCATGGTAGAGATTAATTATAAGTGATAAAGAAAATTTGTTTATAATTGTTTCATTATAGTATTTAACATAAAAGTCATCTGCAAAACAAATCCAATTGTTTAGTTTCTACATCTAGCCTAATTTCATATTTGCATTTGTTGTTGAAATGTACAATTTAACATTTTCCAGTTTTGATAATTCACTACGATGTATAAGTGTTGAAAATACTGGCCCCCCATATATTGTTGCTGGATAAAATGAGGGTATTACATAGAGTACGTTCATTAATATTCACCAGTATCAGGATTCAACACAAGAAAGTAGTTCTTCGACCTGAATTTACATGAATATATTACAGGTTAAATATTTTGTTTTTTTTCCAAAAATGTTGGGTAAAATTTGGTATAAAAACGGCGCCTAGCATATATACGCGCTCTTTTAGCAAAGTAAACTGCAAGTGTCCCACAAATTATTATCTTCACAATTATTCCAGTCATCACAATTGCAAAACTACTCTGCATTAGTGACCATGTTAAGGGCATAAGCAATAAGATATATAGCCAGGCAGAGCCATACTTAACTATATTTCGTTTGGACAAAAGGAATACTTCAATATGTCTTAACACAAAGCCATAAATTAGACCGACGAATATACCATACCAACCAAAATTAATATAACTTTCTCCTGCTAGGGTTGGAGGATATCCCCCGATAGTTCCAGGATAATTAAATAATTCAGATTTCACATAAAGCCCTAGTGAAATTGCTGGTTTCTCAGGCCAAAATTCTCTAGGGATTAGACCTGTTATGAATCTTGTAAAGGACTCACCCAGTTTATAATCTTGGTATTGCATTTGTTCCATAATCGTTGCAACCATGTTAATGTCAGAAAAATAAGTCGAACCTAACACTGGATCCAGAAAGTTGGACAAATAATTAATATTCTCAATACTACTCACTCCCTCTTGACTATCTCTAAAATAACTCATAATACTGAATAAAAAAATAAAAAATACTATATATTTTATATAGCTAAACATACGAGAAAGGTTTATTTTACCTTTTACAAAATATGAAGTTATTAACATGATCATAATAAGTTCAGAAATATTATTTCTCTTACCGCGAATCATCGTATCAGCTATAAGAATAAACAGTATTAATGAAAAGCCTATTAGATATAACTTTTTCTTTGGTTGTGACAAATAGTTTGCAAAAACAATGACAAAAGCCAAGTAAATTATGCTTATAAAGGAAGTTATGAATGCAAAGGATTGACCAAACTCAGAGTTACCCGTTATTCTCTCAATCTTTGCTCTATTTAACTGAGCAATAACATCCAATGAGAAAAAACCCATAATATTGTCAACAGCACTTCGACGATCAACTAAAAATAGAAGTACTAAAAAAAAAACAAAAACACATATACCTAGCAATAAAACTGTCTGTTTTCTATTTAATAATTGTTGATTAAAAATAAGATGATCGGTAAATTTTTCTTCAGCCCTTGAAGCTATTATGTAACCAAGCGATATTAGAGAGGCAAACAAGAACATGAACAATAGAGCTAAAGCAAAAGCTTCTTCTGATCTAGAGTACCAAGCAGCACTGAGATTGCCATAACCAGAATAGGTGTAAATGGTTTTCAGCGTTACACCAAGGAATAATTGTAAAGAGACTATCGCTAGAGGACCGCCAGCCGGTGCAAAGGATCTAGCTCTTGCTGTCATCAAAGGGATTAAGGGGATGAGCAGGGCCATAAAAAAATATAGAATTGTCATAATCTTATGTTACATCATACCCAGCTTCTCTAAGAGCTGTACCAAAATCTATTTCAAAAGACTGTTTTAGTTCATCTGAAAGATCTTTCTTCCAGCCCCCAACATTACCACTTCGTCGATTTGAGGTATTATTAATATCTCCATTTAATCGTCCTGTTTTTGCAATAAATGAATTTCGCTGAATTGAAAATTCTATGATATAGTCATCTAGTTCTTTATTAGTCAGCTTTTGAAGTGCATTATTAAGAGTTTCTTCAGGTTCCCTTCGCATATCTTCATAACGAATAATTATTAAAGCTTTCGAGTTTCTGTTGAGCCAGGAGTTTATGTGGGTACCCCAGTCCTCCTTAGACCCTATTGGACGTCGCTTCCATTCTTCATAAAAGACCTTCATTACATGATTTTCATCCTCTAAATCTATGTATTGAAGACTTGGATGGATTTTCAAAATACGTGATTTCACTGCATTATTGCCAAAACGAATACCATTAACTGCTTTCCAGAAATGAGATATAAACACATCCCTACCATCACGAACGACATAAACAGATGGGATTTTTTCAATAGGCAATGCGGAATGACTATGTCCCAAACCTGAAAAAGTCATGGGAAGTAAGCTAAAGCGTGGAACAGGCAATTGAAGACAGTCTCCCAACATGTCGCGTATCCAGTTTCCACCAGAGCGAGGAAACTCCGATACCATAATAAAAGGACACATAGAAGGCATATGCCGTGCAACAAAATGATTTGTATGAGCTGATATTCCTATCATGGACTGTTTTAAAAAATCTATAAACATAACTTAATGAGGTTCCCTAGAAATATTAGTTTTTTTACACCAACTAGAAAATACAGAGGTATTAATTCCTAATTTTTGATTAATTTTAAGACACACAATAACATTTAAGAATAGTAATGTTATAGCATAACCTATTGACAAACCAATAATTGAGAATAGGTAAGTGAAAATAATTAAATTTACCAATCCAATTGCAATAGATAAGATACGTGATTTTAGTACAAAAAGCTCCAATCCGCATTGACTAGCAAATAATAGAGTAGCCCCCATTAGTACATTACCAAGATTGGCCAGAGCAAGTATTGCCAAAGTAATATTTATATGGAAGGTTGAAGACATTTTAAAAAAGGTAAACCATAGTGGTGAAGTTAAAAGAACCAAAAAAGTACCAATTATGGCAGGCCAAACTGCCAGATATAACCCTCTTTTAGCCTGCATATGTAGGTTATCTATTTCACTCAAAGTAAAATAATGAGAGACGCGTGTAGCTATTGCCCAATTTGCGATAATTTGAGGCATTGATAATAGTCCGGTAACCCTCCGAATTATAGAATATAGACCCATTTCAGCCGCTGAAAGAAGTACTCCACCAAGTAATATATCCATTTGACTGGAAAAAGAAGCCACTACAACATTACTCCAAAAAGGAAATATATTAGAGAGCGATAATGGTATGTCGGAAAAACCGACAGGCAACCATCGGTTCACTAAGTGGTATAAAGATATTAATATATTAAAAGATAAAATTACTATACTGGTAACAAGTAAAAACTTGTCGACATTAAAAGTTGGCTGATTGATAAATATGAGTACTGAAATTAATAATGATACATTAGGTAGAAGATCTTTCGTTAACATACCTGCTAAACTTCCAATCTGAACTCTAACAATTGTTGCAAGGTTAGCGTTTATATTCAGGGAAAAAGCAAGAAAAAGTATTGTAATCAACATATTCCTATCCCCAAACATGTCTTGTTCAGGAAAGAGAATAAATAATATCACATAAACTAGAGCTAATATTAGTATTGGAAAACCCAGAATACATAAACTCACCTGTCCAACAGGCATTGAATCTATACCTCTTGCTTTACGGGCAGGTATTTCACGTAAGAAATACTGTGGAACACCTAAAGAAGACACGGAAGCCAAAACAATACTATAAGACCATGCAATGGAAAAACGTCCAAATTCTTCTGCATTAAGTATATAAGCAAGAAAAATAAACAAGCCTATTTGTGAAGGAATAACAAGACCACGTGTTAGATAAAGATTCCAGTCTGATTTAGTTATTCGAGCCAGTAAGTTGACCATATTTTCACAAGGTTTTAGTAGGATTTTTAATCGTGCCGCCAGAGGGTAATTGTCTGTTCAGTGAGTTCACTAAGTTTTTTTCTAGACCAAAAAAATGTTCTCTAATAAAATTAACGCTTTCATCAGAAAGCATGACTTCAACATGAGGTTGTTTACTTATCAATGCATTCTTTAAAGTTTCTCTCAAACCAGAAGGTATTAACTTTCGAACATATTCACTATAGATTGTAGAGTTTGGGATAGAAGAAAAAGCAGATGAATAACTCTTTAACAGGTCCGCAGATCGATTACTTGCCACACTCGAAACTGTTATCAGTGAAGGATCACCTCCCAAAAATATACAAGCGCGTTGTACAGTTTCCAGTCGTTTTTGAAAGAAATCATTAAATGAAATACATAGAAGGTTGCTAGAACCAAAGACTTCTATCCACTTTTTTAATTGTTCATAATAATCACTTACCGCTATATAACGTGGATCATTATGTAATGCCCTATCAAAATCTGTATGCCTTAATCTACCTACAGCAAAGTCATGACGCAAATGGCTTAAAATACGTTCAAGAGGATCACGCATGATCATAATAAGCTTTAAATTTTCGCCACATATTTTTTGTGCGTGCTTTGCTACATGAGGAAATATGGGAGTAAAGGTATATGTAGTTGATGCTTCGCCTAAAATTTGCTCCGAATGACTATTTCTAAAATGTTTGTAGTAAAGCTTAAAAATAGCTTCATCACTTTTATCAGAAAGTAGGATGTGAGGTTTCTTGTTTTCGGGCAAAAAAAACTGTTTACTGCTAGAAAGGTCATCATATAAGGATGTGGTGCCAGATTTCATCGAGCCAATTATTAGGAAGTTAGGTACCAATTTTCTTTCGTATTTAATCATTAGGATTAACTCCTATTTGACGGGCTGGATTACCTGCCCATATAGTTCTATCAGGTACATCATGAGTGACTATTGCTCCAGATCCAATGATAAATAGATCTCCAATGTATTTTACAGAATGTAAAATACAAAACATTTGCTCCAATCCAAGCATTTTTTCCTATATATAAAGGACAAGGCTTGGCAGGTCCTTTTGGATTATATCCATGGTCATGTGAAAAGATTCTAACCTGCTCAGATAAGTGAGTATTATTCCCCATTGTAACCCCCCCGCTAACGTCAATTCTTAGTCCAACCAATTTCTGTTCCAATCCCTAAATGTAAAAACCCTTTTGGAAACTCACTACTTATGATGACATAATCTCCTATGAAAACTGGTCCCTCAGCAGTAATCCTCAGTGGACAGTTACTATAAAACTTTTTACCAATTTTTGACCCCTTAGGCAAACCAATGCCCATAAATTTTTTCCATTTTAGAAAAACAAGTTTACGATAAAAATGACCCCAAATAACCCTAGATATAATAAAAGGCCAGCCTTGAAGAGGTGCTCGCCTCATAAGTATTTGAATATAAGTATTTATATTTGATAACATTTTTACAAATATATTAGTAGGCAGTAATTTTCAATTATAAATTCTATAAATTTCTATAACTCAATCTGTTAAGAACTACATATAAAAGTTTATTTTTTATTCTTACTAATTTGGTAGCATTCTAGCCCACGTAAAAAAAATTATGTTTAAGAGAGAATCTGAAATTTCAAACCTTAATTAGTATATGGTTATTAACATCATTATGTTCTTGAAAATTTCTATATTTTAAATTTTGTTTCGTACTAACAGGAACTTTCCAATTTATTAATAGATTAACTTTTCTTTCATTCAGAAAAACAAAGTCTATAAAATCTCCGATATAATTATTCTTATTGTCATAAATTTTAGTCCCAGGATATAAACCCATAAATTTACTGGTCAATTCTGATATTGGAAAGTCAATCACACCTTTCTCAGCAAGTGAAAATTTACCCAAGTTTATGAAATCGTCATTAATAAATTTTTGGTATGAGTTTATTAAAATTTTGTTATTTTCAACTCTTACTTTTAAACCACCGTAAGTATTGTTATAAAATGAAATTGCGTAAGATACTTTATCATTAATGCCACGTGTTACATCAATGTATTTCTTTTCTATTACAGATTCTTACAAACCACATTTATTCTATTAAAAATTAGGTTATTAGAAATTTCTAGAAAATCACAGCTAGTACCTGATTTAATTGCATGTGGTTGATTTCCTTTTTCCACACTCCCGAATATATAGTTATTTTCAATAACAGCTCTTTTTATTTGTTTATCAATTTCAATAATACCTCCAATTACACTATTTTTTACTATGGTCAATTCGCTCTCACGAATAAAAACATAAAAGTCTGAGAAAAATCCAACTACACCATTTAAAATAACGTGCCGGGCACTTAAGACAATGGGATCAACATTTTTAGAGTTAGATTCAATAAACTCTACGCCGACAATTGAAATATATTCAGGATAAGAATATTCATCTCTATCAGATCAAATATTCTCGGCTTACCAAACTTCCATGAAGCCCCATAATTTACGTCCATCCATGTAGAATGATAATTGTTATCCAAGGCTTTATTTAAGATAATCTTATTTTTATTTACAGATTGCACTGAATTGAACTCAAAGTATCTAGCATTAAATGGATATCCTCTATTTTGTTGACTGAAGCCAGCTATCATCACACGATCACCAACTTCAAAGGATGAAGCATCAATTGTATGTACGCCTAAATCCCCTTTTTTTGCAGAACCAATTAACTGAATGCCTTGATAGAAGAAATGCTTATGTCCTGTAAAGTTAATGTCACCCCAATCTTCTGTTAAACCTTTCCCATCAAAAGGACGAGTGTCTTTACCAGCCTTTAAATTAGAAATATTTCTAATTTTTGCCCTACACCCTGAACAGTAACAAACTTATACCCATTTAACCATCTGTTTGTTAGTATAACTATAAGGTTTATTGCTAGGAGGGAAATATAATATCCAATGCATTGAATTATCCAAATTTATCAATGTATCTCGCATTCTTATAAGATTTATTAGAATTGTCTGGATTCATTGGTGATATTCCAAAATCTTTGTAAACATTTACAATAGATGTTCGTAAACCTTGATAGGCAATAACCTGCTCTAAAAAAAAACAAAGACAAAAACAAATTAAAAGGGAATACTTTCCGACTATTTGTATATTGATTTTCATAACTAAAAACCGAATCTTAATAAAGATTGTATAATCTTATTTTCTGACAGCAACATATTTTCTTCCGGGTAGTATAACTGCTCACAAATCCAGATTAGTGAAATTGTTTCAATGGTTATTTTTATTGCCCTAATGGGTAGAATTATAATCTAAGAACAAGATGCATCATGGATACATCACGGGGTTCAGAAAATCAATGCCTCATATTCCTCATTTTTCGTTGCAGGAATATTAATCTGGAGATCCGTGCCTTGCCTCAATATTTTTCGGGTTGTAAACAACAGAGTTGCAAATCAATATTTTCATCACTTAAGTTTCAAGTTGTTTTTT
>CAWIHS010000006.1:0-542500 GCA_963836005.1 uncultured Gammaproteobacteria bacterium
TTTCATTAAAATTTTAAAATATTTTTTCCGAGTATCTGTCTTCCACTAAATATCCGATTATACTTATAGATCTTGACTAAGATACATACCTGCAATAACTTTTTAGATGGAAAAGAAAGATTGAAAATTTCAGTGATTGCCGCTATGGCCGAAAACGGGGTTATCGGTATCAATAACCAGCTACCCTGGCGATTGCCTGCTGATCTGGGCTGGTTTAAAAAAAATACCTTAAACAAACCCGTGGTCATGGGTAGAAAGACCTGGGAATCATTGCCATTACGGCCATTACCCGGACGCCAGAATATAATTATTAGCCGCGATATTCAATATCAGCCGTTGAATGTTCAGGGACAGGAAGTTGCTGACATCATTATTGCAGATTGCATAGATAAAGCCATTGCAACGGCTGAGGCTAAAGGGTTTCAGGAGCTGATGTTTATTGGCGGGGCAATGTTATATGAGCAGGTATTACCACGGGCCGATTGTTTGTACCTGACTGTGGTACAGGGCGAGTTCGTGGGAGATGCCTGGTTTCCAGAAATCGATTTTTCTCAATGGCGCGAAAGTTATCATCAGGATAATGAAGCGGATGACAAAAATCAGCATTTTTACAGTTTTAAAATATACGAGCGAATCTAAACAGTTGTGCGGAAATAGTATGCATAAGTTTTGCACAGGAGCCTGCGATAACTGATTTCGCTCATGTTAGCCACTAACATTAACAAAAAAGTCGACCCGCTACATCACCGGGTCCTCTGCTAAATGGAGATCTTTCAGGAACTCTAATCGAGTTCACTATGCTAGCAAATATTTAATGTGTACCAGGTTAATGGAATCTTACTCTGGTCAGATTCGCCCGAATAGAATGCCCCGCTTCATAGTGTTTTATGACTTTTCCATAAGTAGAAAGGGAAGACCATCTATTTTCAGGTTTACATGCCCATTGGGATCGACCTTCCGCTGTATAGAGTTCGCATACTCATCTTCGACATTGCCCACATATTCGACCGTTCCAGCGAAATGGTCACGGTTAAGAAACATTGGAGCGATAAAATATCCGTTTCCCCAGATCGACTCAAAGCTGAGTGGGCTTAATATTTCTCCTTTCCAAATCACCCCTTCCCAGCCGGGCTTAGGACGAAGTGGTTCGTCAGTGAAAGGATAACTTGGCATTTCGATGCGAACGCCTTTCATTTCAAGGCTATACATGCTCCACTGCGGAATACTTTCTTCTTCCTGCTGCGTCCAACAGCTAACAAAGAAGAACTTCCCGAAATCGATTTCAGCGTGCATCTGGGCTTCTTTTACATCATTTACGCCATCTAATCTGGAGAAACGCAACTTCCGCGTCTTCAGGATAAGTGCAAGCGATTCAATGTTCGTGTAATGGTATATACGAGACAAATTACTCCCCTCTAGTAAATCCCTTTAACAGTGATATTAACGAGACCTGACGTCCCGTTATACATTTTTAATTGAGTTCTTTTTATAGGTTGTTCTCCGCTTTGATGAGTGAGAATATTTGTTCAAAGTGTTATTAAACGTTGATACATAAGAGCTTTTCTTATTAAGAAAGCTTTTTGTAATTTTTATAATCTATAAAAATTACTTATGATCAGCATTCTGGCCCTCAGCCAGACAGCAATTAGCTTTTTGTGCAAAGATTGCTAAAAGTTCACTCATCAAAGCGGTGAAGAGCCGGGACAATGTAATGTCTATATATACTCAGGAGCCGGTATCATCCTTGGTTTTTGAAATTTTTGAATAATCCGTAAGAAATCCCTTGGCCTGGTAGTCGCCAAACATGGGTTCCTCAGAGACTGTTTCTGCCAATACCTTAGAGGGTAATGCTAATATGCTAGCAAGGCCAGGTATCGTTATTAGTTTTTTATCTTCATTTTATTAGTTCCTATAGGGATTCTTTATGAATGTTCTATTTCTTCTGAGTTTCCTGATCGGCAATATCCAGCCAGCCGCCGCCCATGGAACGGTATACATCAACCAGGCTGGTTATGACCCCGGTCTGAGTCTGGACATAATCGAGCTGGCTGGAGAACAGGCTACGATTGGCATCTAGCACCTGCAGATAGCTGGTCGTTCCGGCATCATATTGATCTTTGGCCAACCGTGCGTAAGTCTCCAGGGCTTTTAACCTACGTCCTTGCGCCTCCTGGCTCTCTCGCCCTCTGGTGGTTGCTACCAGGGCATCTTCAACATCGCGAAAAGCTGAAATAATTGACTGTTGATAGCGGTATAGCGCTTCTCGTTGGGCAGCTTCGCACTTATAACCTGACCTTCAATATTTCCAAAGGTAAAGATGGGGCCCAGCACTACCACCAATTCCCCAGACGTTGGAGTCACCATCAAATAGCTCACTTGAATTCACTGTGGATACTCCCAGGGCACCTGTCAGTGAGATATTAGGATAATAGAGTGCCTCAGCCACGCCAATACGGGCATTGGCGGCAATCAGTGCCTGCTCCGCTTCAATGATATCAGGCCGTTGTTCCAGAAGCTCGGACGGCAGTTCCGCAGGAATCCCGGGAATGGTAAGCTGCTCGATGCTGCTGCCACGAATAATCGGTTCCGGGTTTTGGCCAAGCAGCACTGCAATCAGATGCTCCTGCTGAGCGATCAGCTGCTTCCAGCTGGGGAATAGTCTGGCGGGCAGACTCATATTCGGATTCGACCTGGCTGACTTCAACCTGTGAAACAGTGCCGTATTTATGACGTAATTGAAAATACGTAATGATTCTGCATAGGCCTTTTCTGTTTCCCTGGCAATATCCAGCTGACGGTCAAGACCGCGCAGCACGAGATAGTTGCTTGCGACATTACTCACCAGAGTAAGCAGTACGCTACGACGCCCCGCTTCACTGGCCACAGATCAGCCTGGGCTGCTTCAGTGGCACGGCGAATACGCCCCCAAGATCAATTTCCCAAGTCGCATTCAGTGCTCCCTGGTAAATGTGTACGGAGGTGGTCCAGGGGAAATACCGGTATTGCTATTCTGCTGTCTGGATACGCCTGCCGCGGCCCCTATCTGCGGAAAAGCCTCGGAACGGGTCGTGCGCAACTGGCCAAGATACTGATCAACCCGTGCCGTAGCAGCCATAAGATCAAGATTATTGTTCAGGGCCGTGTAAATCAGTGGTCAAGTACAGGATCATTGAACCGCCTCCACCAGGCAGTATCAATCATCTGCTCGCTGCCTCATAAGAAATGGTCCAGTCAACTGGTGTTGCGACCGTTGGACGCTGGTAATCGGACCAACAACGCAGCCGGTGAGCATGACCACGGTAATTCCGACACAAAGTAGCTTACGCATCATGGTCACCTCCTGCTGGTGCTGGCACAGGTGAGTCGTTTTCTTTTTCCTGCTGAACAGTCCTGAAGCATTTTCAACCAGGACAAAAAACAGCGGCACAAAGAACGAGGCAATCACGGTCGACGCCAGCATACCGCCAATGACCCCGGTACCGATGGCATGCAGACTGTTGGCACCCGCTCCGGTTGCAATAGCCATCGGCACACAACCAAGGATAAAAGCCAGTGAGGTCATGACAATCGGTCGCAGACGCAGGCGAGCAGCTTCAACGGCCGAATCAACCACCGACATGCCGAGTGTAAATTTCCACGGCAAACTCGATGATCAGGATAGCATTTTTGGCTGAAAGTCCAATCAGCGTCACCAGGCCGACCTGGAAATAGACGTCATTGTCCAGACCACGTCCCCAGGTCGCCAGCAGAGCGCCGCAGATCGCGAAAGGAACCGCCATCATTACACCGATTGGCAATGTCCATTTCTCATATTGAGCAGCCAGAATGAGAAAGACCATGATCAGGCCAAATATAAAGGCAGAACTGGAGGTGCCGCCTGACTTCTTCTCCTCGAATGCCTGACCGGACCATGAAAAACCGTAGCCATCAGGAAGCACTTCAGCTGCGATTTCTTCCATGGCTGTAATCGCCTGGCCGGAACTGTATCCAGTAGCCTGGCTGCCGGTCAGCTTTGCTGCGGGAAAGCCATTGAAACGCGGTAACAATCCAGCCCCGGGTTTATAGCTCACCGTTGCCAGGGCCGAGAGCGGGATCATTTGTCCATCCTTTGTCGATCGCACATAGATCTGTTCAAAATCGGTAGGCTCATCACGGTATTTTGCCTCAGCCTGGATGATAACCTGCCAGATTCTGCCAAACTGGACATATTGCGCCACATAGGAAGAACCGAAATAGGCCTGCAGTGTCTGGTAGATGTCTGAAACCGCTACCCCGAGAAGTTCAGCACGGTTGCGATCAAGATCGAAATATAGCTGCTGTTGCGATGCCGAAAACGTTGTAGAAACTCCTGCCAGGTCGCACGTTCACGGGCTTTGGCTACAAATTTTTTGGTTATCTTCTCCAAATCCTGAGAACTCCCACTGCCCATGTTCTGGATATAGAATTCAAAGCCTCCGGTGGTGCCAAGCCCGGGAATAGATGGGGGATTCAAAGGAACGATAATACTTTCCTTGATGCCAGTGAATTTGCGACGCAGCTCGTCAATAACTGCAAACGCTCCGGTCGCTTCACCTTCCCGCTCTGAATAGGGTTTGAGCGCTGTAAACAATACCGACGCGTTGGTCTTGTTCTGACTGTCAATCAGGCTATAGCCATCGACCTGAAATACTGAGTCCACAGCCGGATTTCATGCAGGGTTTTGACGGCCTGACCGGAAACCGAAGTGGTCCGCTCAAGACTGGCCGCATCCGGCATGATATTGACCCCAAACAGATAGCCCTGATCTTCTGCAGGCACAAAACTCCCCGGTAAAATTCTAAACAGGGGATCACCCCAAACACCACCCCGCCAAACAGGATCAAACCAAGCAGCTTGTGGTTGATCAAAAAACGCACTCCAACCACATATACGTTCGTTATCCTGGTAAAAGATTCATCAAACCACTTGCCAAAGCCCTTCTTCTCATGAGTTCCAGGCTTAAGAATACGGGCCGCCAAAGCCGGGGAAAGCATAAGGGCCACAATGCCGGAAATCACCATGGAAATGGCGATAGTAATGGCAAACTGTTTATAGAGCGTACCGGTTAATCCACCCAGAAAGGCAACCGGCAGGAATACCGAGACCAGTACCAGAACAATGGCAACCAGAGCGCCGGACAGCTCATCCATGGCCTTGCGCGCCGCTTCAATGGGAGAAAGCCCATTAGTGGCCATATGATGTTCGACACTCTCAACCACGATAATGGCATCATCGACCACCAGACCGATAGCCAGGATCATACCGAAAAGAGTGAGCATATTTGTCGAAAAATCAAGAAAGTAGATTCCGGTGTAAGTTCCTATAATACAGATAGGCACAGCCAGAATGGGAATGAAGGTGGCCCGGAAACGCTGCAGAAACAGCAGAACAACCAATACCACCAGCACTACCGCCTCGAAAAATGTATGCACAACTTTCTCGATGGAGGCCTCAGTGAACTGACTCGTGTCAATGACGTATTTAAATTTGAGACCATCCGGAAATCCCGGTTCGAGCTCTTCGATCAGCGCTCTTACCTTCTTTGAAGTCGCTATAGCATTGGCACCAGGCTGTTGGTAGACAACGACCGCTGCTGATTTTTTGCCATCGAGCTTGGTCGTCATGGAATAATCTTTTGAACCCATTTCAGCATAGCCAACGTCTTTGAGACGAACAATGGCCGAGCCGTCAGACACGGCCCGAATAATGATGTCATCAAATTCCTCTGGTGTGGCCAGCATTCCTTTGGTTGTCACTACAAAGCTCTGCTGGATCCCGGGGGTGGCTGGAGCCTGGCCGATCTGACCGACACCAAATGCCTGGTTCTGATTCTTAATAGCATTGCTGACATCCGTCGCTGTCAGGCCCAGCTGGGCGAGACGATCGGGATCTAGCCAGATGCGCATGGCAATGTCAGGACTTGGAAACATACTGGACAGGTTAGCACCCTGGATACGCTTGATCGGATCGAGTATATAGAGATTGACGTAGTTGGACAGGTAAGTCTGGTCGTACCGATCATCGTCTGTGTAGAAGCCTGCGACCATCATAAATGCCTGGGAACGTGTCTCGACGGTCACCCCCTGTTTGGCGACCACCTCCGGTAGCTTGGCACTGGCCTGGCTGACCCGGTTCTGCACGTTAACCTGGGCCTCGTTAGGGTCGGTACCAGGTTCAAAGGTCACCGTCAGCGTCATGTTGCCGGTTGATGAACTGGTAGAGAGCATATAACTCATACCCTCGACACCGTTGATCTGCGTCTCAAGGGGGGCCGCAACCGTGTTGGCGATAACCTCTGCGGTAGCGCCGGGATATATGGCGGTAACCTGAACAGTCGGCGGAGCGATGTCCGGGTATTGGGCAACCGGTGTTGCTTGCATTGATACCAGGCCACCCAGAACAATAATAATCGATATGACCATGGCGAAAATAGGTCGATCGATGAAAAACTTTGCCATTGCAGACCTCGTCTATTTCGTTGCAGGTTGTGAGGATTTCGTCTCTTTCGAATCAGTCACCGGTGCTATGACGATCTTGACCGGCATGCCGGGTGCAAGACGCATAAAACCATTGGTAACCACCTGCTCTCCCTTATTCAGGCCTTTTTCAATAACCCAGTCATCTCCTACCCAGGATCCGACAATAACGGGTCGGATCTCCGCTTTACCTTCTTTATTCACTACATACACCACATGCCCGTTAGAAGTCTGCTGCACTGCACGTTGCGGGACAGTCATAGCATTGGGTCGCTTTGCACCCTGCATGACAGCTTTTACGAACATACCGGGTCGCAATAAGGCATCCGGGTTGGGTAATTCGGCCTTGATGAGAAAGGTAGCCGTCTCACTACTAAAAGTAGGATCAACAAAACTCACCTTGCCTATATGGGGATATTCACTGGTATCAGAAAGATACACCTTAACAGTGTACTCATGCTCAGGGGCCGGAATCAGTCGACCAGCGGAAATTTCATTCCTGTGTTTGTCAAGCTGATTCTGCGATATACTGAAATTGACCCAGATCGGGTCTAGCTGGGCTACATAGGTCAGATCGCCACCGGGTCCGACACTTAAGTAGGCACCTTCACGAACTTTGGAGTCGCCACTTGCTCCGGTTACCGGTGCTTTGATGACGGTATAGCCCAGATCAAGCTCCGCCTGTTGAAGACGGGCCTTTGCCTGATATACTTCCGCTTCTGCAGACTTCACAGCCCCCGTAGCATTGTCCAGATCACTCTTGCTGGCTGCATCGAGCTTGGCTAAAGGCTTGATCCGTTTCAGGTTAGCCTGCGCGGTCCAGAGCTGTGCCTTGCTGTTGGCCAACGCGCCAGTCATAGACTCAACCTGAGCCTTGAATGGTTTCTGATCCATGAGGAACATTTTCTGCCCCTGTTTGACCACCTCTCCCTCTTTATAAAGAATCTTCTCCAGGAAACCGTTAACCCGAGCCACGATTTCAACCTGATGGGCACTTTCAATCTTGGCAACAAAGGTGGTGTCAAGCGGAATAGTTTTTGGCTCAACAGTGATGACATTCACCTCGGCTGGCGGTAGAGTCGCTTTAACTTCCTTTTTCTTATCACAACCCATCAGGCTGATAGCTGCCAGGACGATTCCCCCTAATATCAGCATCCTAAAGCTAAGCTTGCCAGAGAATTGCTCCACATTCATACCAACTACTCCTGTTGTATATTTATACCTGAACATATTATTTCAAAATTTGATAATTGCGTGTACGTCGTTAAACCAGGTTGGGTAAAGTGCTACCAGATTTAAGAAATAGTTTAAAATTTAACTCATTTGTACTATTTTACCGGGTAAGTGTAATAATTATTTCAACTAAATACTACGATGATTTGTTGCGGATAACAGTAAACGGTGTCTTTATCTTGATGGCACTACAACCTGGAGGGTAGCGAATGTCCAACGCTGGGCAACCGCTATGCTGATACATCAAAACGGCCGTTGTCGGCCGATATGAGCGTTATCCCAGAGCTGCGGGTTCGCTATGCAGGCAGGTTAAAAAAGGGTTTACCAACTATTGGTAAAGCCTCACATCAAAATGGCCGTCAACGGCCGATATCGGGAAGCAGACACATCATCATGGTGCTCTTTCTGAATGTCCGGGCAGTGAAAGATTAACCTGTTTATCCTATGATCGTGTAACAAATAGGCTAACAGACTAAACGCGTCTGGCTGAAAACCCTTTGTAACAGTGGCTTAAAGTTTATGACTTTTCCATAAGTAGAAAAACGCATTCGCCGCCAGAGCGAAGCCGATAATCTTCAGCATTAAAGGTGTGCTGACATAATCCATTAATGTGCCTGCTGCGATCAAATAAATAGCCAGGGTGATCAAAAGTTTGGCTTTGTCCAGCAATTTTGACTTGTTTTCGCTGTTCATTAGTACTATGTTGCGCATCACTGTTTACCTGTATGAAGTTTAACCCATAGGTAATTATAACCGTTTATTACAATATTTACTAAAATAAGCCAGGTCTCTAAAGACCTGGTTGTTATAATAGAGTAAAGTTACGCGCAATCATTAATTTACAGCAGGCTGTGCTTAAATTTTGTATTCAGCCGGTGTTTCGCATGCGACATCAAATAATTTTTCACTGCCCAGTTCTATAGCGGTCAAACTGCCGCCCCAGAGACACCCGGTGTCCAGGGCAAAAACATTGTCCTGGCTGGTATGACCAAATAATGTAGACCAGTGGCCAAAGATTATTTTCAGTTCCTGATGTCTGTTGTCAGGGACTTCATACCAGGGCATGTATCCCGGCTTCTGGCTGCCTATTTGCCCCTTGTCGTTAAAGTTGAGTTTTCCATTAGGTTTGCAATAGCGCATGCGGGTCAGACTATTGGTGATAAAACGCAATCGGTCCCAGCCTTGCAGATCTGCACTCCATATATTCGGTTTGTTGCCAAACATGTGAGCGAGAAAATCATGGTATTGCTCGCATTGTAAAATTTGCTCTACTTCACGGGCACATTGCTGCGCCGTTGGCAGATCCCATTGAGGGGGAAGCCCGGCATGAATCATGGTATAACCCAGGGTGTTATCATGATGCAGTAGTGGACGATGGCGCAGCCAATGTAGTAATTCTTCTCGATCCGGCGCAGTTAATATGTCATCAAGCGTATGCTGCTTCAGTACCTTGCTGCCATCAGCAAGTGCCAGCAGAGTAAGATCGTGGTTGCCCAGAACAGTGACAGCACTTTTCCCCAGTTTTTTAATAAAACGCAGCGTTTCCAGTGATTTGTCGCCTCGATTGACCAGATCTCCGACAAACCAGAGGTGGTCATTTTTGGGGTCAAAACATATTTTTTCCAACAGGAATTCAAGTGCATCAAAACACCCCTGGATATCACCTATGGCATAGGTGGTCATTGTTCGTCCTTCTATGGATTATCATTTATAATAGTATGAGTAGCTATTTAGCGTATTTTAAACATCGTGACTGCAATTATTCGTGCAGCATATCAGGTTCGTCAGGCAGTTGCAGTATGCATAAATTGAATTGAATAAATACATTTCATAATCATAACATTCTGAGCTGAAATAAGGGTAGAAAATGACACAAATGCAAATAATTTCGCAATTTCCTGAAGGCTTACAGGCTCAGGCAAAACAGGTGTTGAAAGAGTTTCAGCAAATTGTCGATCAAGGCTTTTTTTCCAATCTGGATGATGTTTCATTGCTGCAGTGGATTAAAGTCATGGTGTGCAGTGACTATGTCTCACAGCAGCTTAATCAAAATACTGCTGACGTCGAAGAGTTATGGTTATCAGGAGCTTTCTCCAGGATATACCAGAATGATGAGATGGCCATTCAGTTACAAAAAAAATTAAAGCCGGTGAATTCGGAGCAGGAGTTGATGCGGGTGCTGCGGCGCTTTAGAAACCAGCAAATGGTGCGTATTACCTTTCGCGACATTAATGCACTGTGTGATTTGAATGAAGTACTGGCTGATTTAACCGAACTGGCTAATGCCTGCATATCTCAATCACTTGAATGGCTGGATAACCTGCAGCATGAGGATTTTGGCACTCCGCTGGATGAGCATGGACAGCCCATGTCATTGATGGTGATCGGCATGGGTAAGCTGGGTGCTTATGAGTTAAATTTTTCCTCAGATGTGGATTTGATTTTTGTCTTTAACGGGCATGGTGAGACCGTAAATGGTCCGCGTAAAATCACTCATAATGAATATTTTATTAAATTGGGGCAAAGGCTTATCAAGGCCCTGGATCAAAAAACACCGGACGGTTTTGTCTTCAGGGTAGATATGCGCTTGAGACCGTTTGGTGACAGTGGTCCATTGGCGGTCACTCTCGATGCACTGGAAGACTACTATTCGACCCATGGCCGCGAGTGGGAACGTTATGCATTGATTAAAGCACGGGCGATTACCGGCAGCGAACAGGACAGGCTGTATCTGCGGGAAACACTAACTCCTTTTGTGTATCGCAAATATATTGATTTTAGCGTGTTTGAATCATTGCGTGAAATGAAGTCGATGATCGCCTATGAAGTGAAGCAAAAGAAAAAAGAACACAATGTGAAATTAGGTGCGGGAGGAATTCGTGAAATAGAATTCCTCGCCCAGGCTTTCCAGTTATTACGCGGCGGGAGAGATCCTCAGCTGCAGGAACGTCAGGTGCAAAAGGTACTGGCCTATCTGGGAGATCAGCAATTGATACCTCGCTATGTCGTCAAAGAGTTATTACAGGCGTATAACTTTCTGCGTTTGACAGAACATCGGATTCAGCAGATCAACGATCAGCAAACCCATAATTTACCGGCTAATGATTTTCCGCGGTTACGTATTGCTTATGGCATGGAGTATGAAAATTGGGAAGATTTTTCCCGGGTACTGCAACTGTTTCGCAGCAAAGTGCAGTCACATTTTGATCAATTATTTCAGGCACCGCAAACCGAAGATAGTAAAAATCAGCAAGAAGACATGAATGGTATCTGGCAAGCCAGTGTCAGTGCCGAGCAGGCTGCGGCATATTTATCTGAGCTGGGATATCAGGACAGTATGTCAGTGGTGCAGTTACTGGATAGCTTCAGAACGTCACATCGGTTTAAAAAAATGTCCAGTGAAGGACTGCGTCGTCTGGATCGTTTGATGCCATTATTGCTCAAAGCTGTGGCCAGGGTCGATGACAGTGAAACCACGTTGAAACGCTTGATGAATGTGCTTGAAAGTATCTGTCAGCGTTCAGTTTATCTATCACTGCTGATTGAGAACCCGCTGGGACTGTCACAATTGGTAAAACTCTGTGCGGCGAGTTCCTGGATTAGCCGGCAGCTGGCACGGCATCCTTCTCTGTTTGATGAACTGCTGGATCCCCGTGTTCTCTATGAACCCCTGGATAAACAGCAGTTAGTGGATGAGCTGGGTGAAAAACTGTCTGCTATTGGTGCAGATGACCTTGAACAGAATATGGAAGTTTTGCGCCATTTCAAACAAAGTCAAAGTTTGAGAGTGGCTGCTGCTGACGTGACGGGTGTTTTACCGGTAATGAAGGTCAGTGATTATCTGACCTGGATTGCAGAGGCCATTTTACACTTTGTAATACAAATAGCCTGGCATGATATGTCTGCACGCTATGGCTATCCGCGCACGAAACAGGGAACTGTCGGACAAAAAGGCATTGCGATTATCGGTTTTGGTAAATTGGGCGGGCTTGAACTGGGCTATCGTTCCGATCTGGATATGGTGTTTGTATACGCCAATGATTTTGCTGATGAGCATACACAGGGTGAAAAATCGGTAGATAATCAGCAGTTTTATTCGAAACTATCTCTGCGGATCATGCATATTCTGCAAACCAAAACTCCTTCAGGTGAATTATATGAAGCGGATATGCGTCTCAGACCCAATGGTAATTCAGGCCTTATAGTCACACATCTGAATGCGTTTAAAACCTATGAATTGGAAAAAGCCTGGACATGGGAGCATCAGGCACTGGTCAGAGCCCGCCTGGTTGCAGGAGATACGGATTTACTGCATGAATTTGAGCAAATTCGCTACCAGGTGCTGCAAAAAAAACGTGCTGACGTACAACTGAAAAATGAAGTGCGTGAAATGCGCGGTAAAATGCGACAGTCACTGGCAAAAGAGAAAAAAGGCTGCTTTGATATCAAGCAGGGGTTTGGCGGACTGGCAGATATTGAGTTTATGGTGCAGTATTTAGTACTTAATTATGCTCATCAGCATGCTGAATTGATGACCTATACTGACAATATCCGTATTCTCGATGCCGTAGAAAATGCACAATTATTATCCGCCACTACGGTCAAAGAACTGCGTGATACCTATCGAGCTTATCGTGACAGACTGCATCAATTAAGTTTACAGGAAGTTTCTGCAGTGGTGCCTGAAGAGGAATTTAAAGTACAGCGGGAAAAAATCCAGAAATATTGGCTAGACTTAATGGGAAGTGAATAAGCAACCTGAACGAGGTCTAACAATTCAGATGCAGTTCCTAAATCCCGGTTATCTTGAGGCTATATAACACAAAAGCCAAACCTGTACGGTCTGGCCTTTAATGATTTTAGAATAGCCAGGCACCTGAAATGTTTTACTCTACTGTCTGTCTGTGTTAAATATCAGCTTAAACACGGAGTATTTAAGCTGAATTTAGCTGTGTATATTGCGCACCAGTGTCATTTTCAGGAACCACTAAAATAAAATTTACAGTGAGTTGAATACTGATTTACTCATACGTAGGTACTTAAGGATAATTGAGTGTTTGTGGAAGGCTGATAATTGCTCCTGCGTGATCTGCATTCCCTACATGGAAGTATTTACGGCGTCTTCTGGAACAAATACTCGATTATCCGCACCTGATTTTGCTTAAGTACCTACCTATGCTGATTTACTAGTTTTGACCAGCATCAGTCGTTGCTTCTTTTGCTGCCTCTTCAGTAGAGTCAGTCACTTTGTTATAGACTTCTGAAGTTTTATCCTTTGCCTCATCATATAGTTCGGCGGTCTTTTCTTTCGTGGCATCATAAGCTTCTGATGTTGCATCAGCGGCGTCATGCGCCATTTCCTTGCTTTTCTCAACAGCGTCATGGGTGATCTGTTTGGTTTTTTCTGCAGCATCATGCGCTGCCTGCTTGGCTTTTTGTGCGTCTTCGTCACTGCAAGCTGAAATCATCAAGGTAAAAAAAAGAAAAATAAGGGTTAAGTATTTCATAAAATTTATCCTGTCTTTACTAAATTAAGAGATAGCTAGAATAAGGATAAAATGATAAATTTGCAATGATATTCAAAAAACTTTAACTAGAATTGATATCATGTGATTATATTTGGCAAAATGTGAACAGTACGAAACTGTAGCTAAACCAGCAACAATCCAATGCACGGAGCCTCAATTTTATGCTAATATAGGACTAAATAACTGTTCCGAAATAGCGGCTGATAAGTATTGCAGGTTCGCACAAGACCCTGCAATACCTCATTTCGCTCATATCAGTATTACTTACGGTAACAAAAAAAGTCGCAACGATGCATCTCCGGGGTTTGTGCTAAAGGGAGACCTTTTTGGAACTTATTTAGTCATGATGCATTACGGTTGTGCGGTTTTTGGTCTCAAATGAGTATCAATGATAAATAATGATCACAAAACCGATTTGAGGCAGTCATTATTGTTGAACAAATGAATCTGCGGGGTATTTACGTTGAGAAATGCAAGCTTATCAATACTATTATTGATGTTTTCAATAATACCTTCTGTTTTATGGGCCAGTTTGCTGGGCCCCGGAATAGACGATGTGGAGTACAAAATGAGCATTCCTTTTGTTGAAAAGCCACCGATAACGGATGATGTCCTGTCATATGATCGTTTTTCCTATAGGCCTCACTGGGATTTGAAAATTTATTTATATAATAAGTCTGACAAATATTTTATAACCGACCTGGTATTTAATTGTTCAGGATATGAAAAAAATGGCAATAGAACTTTTCCTGCCCAGATCATCAAAACCCGTGCCATTAACGCCATAGCTCCTAAAGGATGCGGTGTTTTGAAGGCGCCCATCAGTGTGTCACATGGACGCAAGTATTTCTATAAACACTATTATCCCGATATGGATGGTAGGGTGCTAAGCTGCAAATTGATCAGCGTTAATGGGGAGTAGCTTAGGAATTAATAACCAGCGTGCAGCTTTTTTCAGGTGAACATCTGCGGCACCGGGAAATGCTGGCATTTTTAATGTTGACAGGCCATTGAAAATGCAGCAAAAGAAAAATGACACTTGCTGGCAATCCATCAGAAAGCCGGGTTGGCTATTGATGGATGGTAAATAACTAAAGTCTTTAACTGAACAAAATTATAGTATGTCCGAAGCTTTTGCTTCTTGCTGTAAGGTCATTATTGAACTGCTTCAGCTCCAGGGTTCAGGTAATGCAGGCGCCAATTTCTGCCTTTGATGGAAAACCTGATATCAACCACCCGGTATAATAGATCTGCCTGGAACCCTGAAATATACCAGTCAGTGCCATTGACTGTTCACACTAGCGTTTTATTGACACCTAAAGTCTGCGCGAGTTCGGTGAATAATGCTTGCTCAGCAGCGCTGATCTGCTCTCCTCCAAAACCGAGAAAACCGCCTTCTTTCGCTGCTTTGGCGACATTCTCAGCGACTGAAATTGCCCATTCTTTATACTCAGCACTTTCTTCGGCGGTAGCTTTTTGTTCAAGCAGACGGTTTATTTTCTGTGTATCGGTGAGTAATAATTGCCGAATCTTTTCCTGACTGTCGATCTGCTTTTGCTTCAGCTGAGCCGTGGCTTTTTGACGAAACTCTTTAGCCTGAGCCATGGCTTCTTCGCGATCATCGAGGTTTGGCAGGATACCCGTTATAATTTCGTTATGGGGATATACTTTTAATCCATTCATATAAGTTTTAGCACTTGCCATAAGTTCTTTGATGGTGGCGAGGCCGCTGCTTTCAGCAAAAGCCATGGCAGAACCAATGAGGATGGGCGTTACAGAGAGAAGCAATTGTTCTTCATCAGTAAATCTGTGTTTAAAAGACATCTTATTTAGGTCCTTTGATTAAGTTAAATTGAAGAGTTGCTGTAAAAATGTAAAAGATTTGTAACTATTCAGCAAATCAAGCCGTAGGAAGGCTAACCATCAAAAAGTTACAAACATATAAAATTCAAAGACTTATATTTTTGTAACTTAGAAGCGTATATCTAAGATGGTGTTTGATATTAGGTATTTATTCCAGAAGACGCCGTGAATATATCCATGTAGGCTTGGATGTGGCATCCATGCCACATACACTTCTTCCATAAACACCTAATATCAATCACTTAGTGAAAATCTTAGTAATTTCTCAATAAGTCCGTGCAAGATACTCTCCCCCTATCAGGGGGAAGGAACTTTAACTGCACCGACTTATTGAGAAGTTACAAATCTTAAATACGCTGAATAGTTACAAATCTTTTAGCTTGACAGACAGTGAAGATGATTTTTCCACTGCCTGTTAACATGAGTGACAACTTACAAATTGGCCAGATTAGTAAGCTGTTGTTTCAGCGTGTTGATGCTGTTACCGAGTATATTTCCGGCACCTGGTATTTGATAAACCTTGTCGATGGTTTGGTTCAGGCCAGCAGACATTTTATTCACGATGGTCGAGAGCATTTGCTTGCCTTCAGGTGATAACTGGCTGGCAAGCCCGGTGATCGCGTCAAGATTCTGATTGACTTCTGTGAGGCTGCTCAGGGCGGCATTGGCTGAGGTTGCATCAGTTACGCTGGACAGGGTATTATTCGCCTGGTCGAAAGTTTCAACGAGGATCTTGCCCAGGTTCTTGTTGCCTACGGTCATGGCATCCATCATCTGATCGGCTTGCCCGGTCGATGGGGTGACTACTGCTTCTTCATGGCCGGGCTTCATAAAGAACTGGTAGGCCAGCCAGAGCAGCAGTGCAATGATGATATAGGGGAGTAATTTACTGAACAGCGATTTGCTCTCGGTTGTTGCTTGCTGGGCTGACTTGCTAACGTTCTGAGCCGCGACTTTGACGGTGTCGCCTGCCTGATCCGCCAGACTGTCCATTATGCCCAGACCGCTGAAAGCTTTACTCATATCAGGGGTAATGGCATTGGCTATGTTCTTTTTCTGGCCGTTCAGCATGCTGAGCAGGCCGCTATTGTCAAGACCGTCGTCCTGTTTTTTCTTGGACAGCATACTCATTAGCATGGGCGCAGCAATACCCAGCAGTGATTTGCTGGATTTTGATGAAATGCCTCCGAAACCAGTGAGTGCTTTGATCAGGGAACCCAGTGTGTTGTCTCCTAATAAGGAGGTGAGTATAGAAATTCCTGAAGAAGCCAGAGAGCTGCCACCGCTGCCCGTTAGCGCCCCGGCCAGATTGCCCAGTAAGCCCGTATCAGACTTATCAATGGTTTGGTTAAACAGGTCTCTGCCTTGCGGTTTTGCGGTTGAACCAAGAATGCCGCTCAGCAGCATGGGTGCTGCAGCTGAAATCGCTTTGGTAACCAGGGAGGAGTCTTCACCTAGAAATTTGGACAGAGAACCTATATTGTCCGGGGTAAGTTGATCAGTGATCATATCCATTATATTAAAAGCCATGAGTTATTCTCCAGGTTGTGGTTAAACAATGAAAGGGTATAGTATAAATAGTTCTTGCATCGAAAATCCTAAATTTTTATCGAAGTATAGTTATGTAAATACAAAATATCCAATTTATCAAAAATAATTAATCGATAATCAGCTGTTATACCTGTGGCAGTGAAGCAGAGAAATCTGCATTTTATTAAAAAACACAAACTGCACTGAAGCGGGTAATGGCTACTTTGTATAGACTCGTGTAAAATAATCATTCCACTGGTTTAGTCCGATTTAAGGAGTTGCTATGTTGTCTATGGATGACAGAGATGGAGTCATCTGGTTTGATGGAAAAATGGTTCCCTGGCGTGAGGCCAAAATTCATGTATTGACCCATACTCTGCATTACGGTATGGGGGTTTTTGAGGGAGAAAGAGCTTACCATACTGAGCAGGGTGCAGCTATCTTTCGACTGCAGGAGCATACTGATCGATTATTTCGTTCTGCGCATATTCTGAATATGCCGATGCCGTTTAATAAGCAAACTGTTAATGAAGCAACCAGAGCGGCTGTGGCCGAAAATAATCTGGATTCTGCCTATATCCGACCGATGGCATTTTACGGTAGTGAAGGCATGGGCCTGCGTGCCGATAACCTGAAAGTGCATCTAATGGTCGCTGCATGGGAATGGGGTGCCTATCTGGGAGCGGATAATCTACAAAACGGCATCCGCATCAAGACTTCGTCTTTTACTCGTCACCATGTCAATATCACCATGTGCAAGGCGAAAGCCAATGGCAATTATATGAATTCCATGCTGGCCCTGCAGGAAGCTTTGCATGACGGTTATGATGAAGCCTTAATGCTTGATGTTGATGGTTTTGTCGCTGAAGGCAGCGGCGAGAATATTTTTATCGTCCGTGATGGCATTATTTACACACCGGAATTAACCTCTGCCCTGGAAGGGATTACTCGTGACACTATAATGCATCTGGCCGACGGGTTGGGGCTCAAAGTGGTAGAAAAACGCATAACCCGTGATGAGGTTTATGTCGCTGATGAAGCGTTCTTTACCGGTTCCGCCGCTGAAGTTACACCGATTCGTGAACTGGATAATCGCACCATTGGCAGTGGTTCACGAGGACCCGTTACCGAGCAATTGCAGCGCGTCTATTTTGACCAGGTTCATGGCCGCCGCAGTGAATATCCTGAATGGCAAACACTGGTTAAATGACCTGAAGGCTTAAAAATACTTATATAAACAGGTAACACCATGGCACAATCAAATACTCAGCAGTTAACAACTCCTAACGCTGCGACACATTACGAACTAAAAGAAAATGATCTACCCGCACATTGCCCCCTGCCGGGAACGAGCTTATGGAATTCTCATCCTCAGGTTTATTTACCCATCAAGGAAAATGGCGGTCAGGCTCGTTGTCCCTATTGCGGCACTTTATACTCGCTGAAAACCTAAACAAATTGAGCAGGTTAATTAACATCTGCTTCACAGCTGCTGTTGTATGATCTGTTGCAGTATTATACATGCCTGATATTTTCCCGGATCCTAAGCGGATATTAATCATTGGCCCTTCCTGGGTCGGTGATATGATCATGGCCCAGAGCCTGTTTATAGTCCTCAAACAATTGCATCCCGAGGCTGAAATTGATGTCATGGCGCCTAACTGGTCAGCAGCTCTGCTGCAGCGAATGCCGGAGATCACACACGCTATTGATATGCCTCTGGGCCATGGTGCCCTACAGCTTAAAACTCGTTTTCAATTGGGCAGGTCATTGCGAGAGAAGCAGTATGACCAGGCCATTGTGCTGCCCAATTCCCTTAAGTCTGCTCTGGTGCCGTTCTGGGCTTCCATAGCGCAACGAACGGGTTATCTGGGCGAGATGCGTTATGGCTTATTAAACGATGTGCGTAAGCTGGATAAAGATGTATTACCTATGACCGTGCAGCGTTTTGCTGCACTGGCTTACCCCGCACAACAACAGTCTCTGGCCGAACTTGTTGCACTGGAAAACCTGCCGCTAACTGCTTTGCATGTAACCCACAGCAGCGTTGCTCAGGCCCTGGATGCATTTAAACTCAGTACACTGCAACCTGTGTTATCACTTTGTCCGGGCGCTGAGTATGGACCGGCCAAACAATGGCCGGCCAGACATTACGCATCACTGGCCAGGGAGAAAATGTCACATGGATGGCAGGTCTGGATTTTTGGCTCAGCTAAGGATCAGGTGATTGCACGTCAGATCCTGAAACTGCTCGAACAGTCAAACAATGCGCAAGTTCACACCGGGCAGGTAACGGATTTATGTGGTAAAACTTCACTCGCTCAGGCGATTGATCTGATGTCGCTCAGCCAGGCGGTGGTCAGTAATGATTCCGGCCTGATGCATATGGGGGCTGCGCTGGCTGTCCCGGTAGTTGGAGTTTACGGCTCCAGTGATCCGGGTTTCACACCACCCCTGGGACAGCAAAGCGCTGCCGTCAGTCTGAAGCTGTCCTGCAGCCCCTGTTTTAAACGTACCTGTCCTTTGGGGCATACAAACTGTCTGCAGCAGTTACAACCGCAACTGATACTGGATAAGCTGCAACAACTGGAAATGAGAACAGATCGTTGAAGCGGATCCTGATCATCAAAATGTCTTCTCTTGGGGATGTGATTCATACTCTGCCAGCTCTGACGGATGCCACACAGGCACTGAATAATATCCAGTTTGACTGGGTAGTAGAAGAAAATTTCTCTGCCATACCTGGCTGGCACCCTGCGGTTAAGCGTGTGATTCCTGTGGCCATCAGGCGCTGGCGTAAGCATCTGTTGCAAACCCTGAACAGTGGTGAATGGCAGCATTTTAAAACACAGCTGCAGGCCAGAGATTATGATGCCGTGATTGATGCACAGGGACTGATTAAAAGTGCTTTGATAACCCGTCTGGCAAAAGGCAGCAGCTATGGTCTGGACAGGCATTCAGCCAGGGAACCTTTAGCCGCAGGCTTTTATCAAAACCCCGTGTTTGTCGCCAAAGGACAGCATGCCGTGGCGCGGATAAGACAGCTGTTTGCCAGTGTTCTGAAGTATCAAATACCTGCAGGTATTGACTATGGCATCAGGGACTTTTTACATCAGAGTATAATGATCTCAACGCAACAGAAGAAGTCTCCAGGCGCTGCTTTAAACGCGCCAACTGGAGCCAGCAAAAAAAACATCATTTTTTTTCATGGCACAACCTGGCCAGCTAAACACTGGCCTGAAACTTACTGGGTTGATCTGGCGAGACGTTTAACAGCTGAAAATTACCGCATTTTATTACCCTGGGGCAGTGAAAATGAGTATCAACGAGCCCTGAGAATTCAACTGCAGGCCGCTGCAACGGGAAATATCACCCTGTTACCCAAAATGGGCATGAATCAGCTGGTAAAACGACTGCTTGAGGTTGACGCTGTCGTTGCAGTGGATACCGGACTGGCTCATCTGGCCGCTGCTGTGGACAAACCCACCGTGACTCTTTTTGGACCCACTAATCCGGGTCTTACTGGACCTTGCGGCGGCCATCAGCTGCATTTACTGGCGGACTATCCCTGTTCTCCCTGTCTGAAAAAGCACTGTAATCTTAAAGTCCTGGATAAGCGTCAGAGCCAAATGATTCAGCCGGCCTGCTGGTCAACTCTGACTCCACAGCGTGTACAGCAGGCCTTAACACGTCTGTTAGCTGATTCGAGTGGCTCATCTCCTGTGTCCTGTTCTGTGGAATGATGTTATGAAAATTGCTTTCATCCTGTTTAAGTATTTCCCTTTTGGCGGTTTGCAGCGTGATTTTTTTCGGATTGCGGCTGAGTGTGTAACCAGAGGACACGAGATAGAAGTTTATACTCTTTCCTGGCAGGGTAATAAACCTGAGAACTTTAATATCCATATTGTGCCGGTCAGGGCACTGACCAATCATAAGCGTTATGAGCTTTTTCAGCAGTGGGTGCGAGATGATTTAAACAGGCATAAGGTGAATGTTGTGGTTGGTTTTAATAAAATGTCTGGTCTGGACCTCTATTATGCGGCCGATGCCTGTTATGCAGAAAAAGCTCAACAGCTGGGATTGAGTGAGTGATGATACTGTCAGGCCGCGAGGATATACCGCATTTTCTTCTGGGAGCTGATGTTTTGATCCATCCGGCCTATAATGAAAATACTGGTACTGTCTTCCTGGAGGCTATGGCGAGCGGACTGCCGGTACTGGTCACGGACGTCTGTGGCTATGCCTGCTATATTGAACAAGCTCAGGCCGGAGTACTGATACATTCTCCCTTTGAGCAGCAGCATTTGAATGCTGCTTTACTGAACATGCTGACGAATAAACAGGCACAGCAGCAATGGCAGCAGAATGCTCTGAATTTTACCGCCAGCGCCGACATCTACTCTATGCCGGAACATGCTGCAGATCTTATTGAGCATCAAGCGCTGCAAAACAAGCACCAGCCATGAAACTCTATCTAGCAGCAGAATTTCAACAGGTTTGGCTGGGTAAAGACCCCTTTGAACAGGTGGAACTGCTGCAAGGAGAAGTTTTTCGTGAACTGGAATTCAGAAAAACCCTGAGGTTTTCCTTGGCGGATACATTAACTTCAGAACCATTAGCCGATTCTTTATCGCCGGCAGAGTCCATAGCGGAGCCTTTATTAGCAGAAAAGCTGCAGAAAACTTATTTTGTCAAAATTCATCACGGCGTAGGCTGGTTCGAAATCATTGAGAATTTGCTGCGTTTGCGTCTGCCGGTGCTGGGAGCCGCGAATGAATATCAGGCTATAAAGCGGCTCGAATCATTACACATCGAGACCATGAAAATTGCGGCCTATGGTGAAAATGGTTTTAATCCAGCAACTCGACGTTCATTTATTATTACCGAAGATCTGGTTAATACCATCAGTCTGGAAGATTATTGTCAGTGCTGGCGGCAACTAAAACCGGATCCTGAACTTAAAAGAGCCCTGATTAAAAAACTCGCCGGTATCAGCCGAACCATGCATCAAAATGGTTTAAATCACCGGGATTATTATATCTGCCATTTTTTACTGGACATTTCTCATGGTGAATCTTCCATAAATGCTGAGAATATCAGACTGTTTTTAATTGATCTGCATCGAGCGCAACTGAGAGACACTACTCCCCAACGATGGCGAGTCAAGGATATTGCCGCTCTGTATTTTTCAGTGATGCATCTGGGGTTGAGTAAAAGAGATTTGTTCCGTTTTATGCGTTATTACGATCAAACCAGTTTACGGCAAAGTCTTCGTCATAATGAAGCCTTCTGGTCTCGTGTAGACCATCAGGGACAGAAGCTTTGGCTGCGGAAAATAAGAAAGGGTGATACGATTTAGTATTTCAGATTGCCTACCGGTAATTTATCGACGAGAAACACGCTTTAAGATGCCTGCTGGTTCTGCTCAGAATTGCGGGCGATGCTGCTCTGATTGCTGTAAAATCAACGGCCTACAGTGGTGTTATTTTATAGACAAGCTATTTGGCCATTAATTTAGTATGTTGCATTTATTAACTAAAAAAACAGACTGGACTGTTGTAGCGAAAGACCAGCATAGTTCGCTCGTACCACTCATTTCCAGCTTTGATGCGGCCTATGAGCATCCGGGTGAGCTGGTGGCTAAAAGCCCTTTAAGTCAAATGTATAAAACCAGCATTAACGGTATGGTTTACTATATAAAAAAATATAATGTTTCCAGAAAACTATTACAGCGTTATTTTGGCCAGAGCAAGGTTTATACCGAATGGGAAAATCTGTTATGGTTTGATTCTCTGGGTATACCGGTACCTAAACTTGTTGCTTATGGAACTGAAAAGCAGGGCTGGGTGACGCTTCGGGGTATTATCATTACGCAAGAATTAAAAGATACCCATGATCTGAGTTATATTGCCGATAACTGTCCTCACTTACTGCAATCCAGTCAGTGGGTGAAGCGGGTCAGTCATCAGCTGGCATCTGCGACTCGTTTGCTGCATCAGCACCGCTTTGCGCATAATGATTTAAAATGGCGAAACATTCTGGTGGATACCCGGGCTGACTATCCGCAAATTTATTTTATTGACTGTCCCTCAGGCAGAAAATGGATCAAACCGTTTCTCGATTATCGCATTATTAAGGATCTGGCCTGTCTGGATAAACGGGGAAAGTATGTGTTATCCAAAAAACAGAGACTGGCTTTCTATAAAGATTATGCACAGTGTAGAAAATTAACTGTAAAACACAAGCAGCAGATCAGTAAAATTCTGCATTTTTTTCATAATCGGGAATAACCGGTGACTAACATGAGTCGGCTGGACGGCATACAACTCCACTTACTAAACCGAGAGGTCGCTGTTCCTTTGCAGCTGGATGTTGCCGCCAGCGGGATCCATACTGGAGAAGGGGCTGTACTGGTCTGCAGGCAAATACTGCGTTTCCTTCCTCAACGGCGTCTGGTTTGTCTGGCAGAGTATGAAGGGCAAAGAGTCATTGCCAAGCTGTTTATTCATCCTGACAAATCTGCAAGCGATTATGCAAAAGAGCTGGCAGGTAATAAATATCTGCATGTAGCTAAAGTGCTGACACCCGAATTACTCACCAGTGGTTCTCTGAATAATGCCGGTTTTTATGTGTTATATGAGTATATTTATAACTCTACTCCCCTGCAGGATAATATTTCATCGCTAGTGGATGATCACGCTATTCAATGTTTACAAAAACTGCTTCCGGTTATCGCACAAATGCATAATGCGGGCATTCAGCAAGGGGATTTACACCTGAATAATTTTCTCCTGACCGATAAGGAATTGTACACGATCGACTGTGGAGACGTTGTAAAGCTGAATAACAATAATGGTGCAAATACACGTCAGATATATAAAAACCTGGCTGATATATTATCCCAACTGCCCATAATCTATGATCGTCTGCTGGGTAAATGGCTTTGCATTTATCAGGCTGCCAGCCATTTGCACTATCATCTGCATAAAGCAGAACTGTGTCAGGTAATAAATGAGTGGCGAAGCTGGCGAATCAAAAAGTATTTAAAAAAGAGTGCCAGAAACTGCAGTGAATTTATGGCTGAAAAGACCCGGGATGAATTGCGCGTGTGTCGACGTGAATGCTCTAATAATGACTGGCAGGTCTTCTATGCGCAGCTGGATGCACTGGTTGAATCTTCATCACGGCTGAAGGATGGCAATACAGCAACAGTGGCAATGAATGAATGCGCAGGCCGGAAACTGGTGATCAAGCGTTATAATATCAAAAGTTTCCGCCACTGGATGAGTCGTTGCTGGCGTCCAAGCCGCGGTTGGAAAAGCTGGCAGAATGCTCATCGACTAAAGGTTCTGGGGATAAAAACACCGCGCCCAATAGCTGTGATTGAAGAACGCTTTGGCTGGCTGCGGTACAGGGCCTATTTTGTCAGTGAATATGAGCCGGCAATAGATGCCTTATCCATGTATTATCAAAAAGATGAAGTCTCTGCACAACATCTGGAAGATTTTAATGACTTATTCATAGCCATGATGTATGCAAAAATGAGCCATGGAGATCTGAAAGCCAATAATATCCTGCTGACTGAAAAAGGCCTGTCCTTAATTGATCTGGATGCTATGAAATTTCATCGTCAGGAAAAAGAGTTTATCCGGGCATTTGAGCGTGATTGTCAACGTTTCCTGCGCAACTGGAGGCCTGAAAGCCGAGTTTATAGGCAGTTTAAAGTGTTAATTAATAATCTGCCAGTAAAACCAGTGTGTGGCTGAGCTATTACTAAGCAAACTATTTATTGATAAAATAAAAAATTTTCGTAACTACTCAGCGTATCTGGAATAAATAGCTGACAGCAAGCACGATATTATTGATACGCTGAGAATTTACATCTAAATAAAGGAAAAATTTGTGCCTTTGATCACCCTGGGACTTTCAGGTTCACTCAATCATGACCCTTCAGCTGCATTGTTTATTGATGGCAAGCTGGTGGCTGCCGCAGAAGAAGAACGATTCTTGCGTGATAAACATGCTAAAGGGAAAATGCCGCTGGAGTCCACGAAATTCTGTCTTGAATATGCAGGGATTAGTCCTGAACAAATTGATATTGTGGCTGTCCCTTTTGCCGAAATTGGCCTGGTTTCACCGGCTCGCTGGCATTTTGCCCGCAGGTACTGGTATGCACCTGACAGAGCTCTGGATGCCCTTTTAAATGGTAATCGGCGATATCGCAGATATGTAGGACATATAAAAACCATGTGTGAAAACCTGGGGATTAGCTGGGAAAAGACTCAATTCGTTCCAGTAGAGCACCATCTGGCTCATGCCAGCAGTGCTTATCATCTCAGTGGCTTTAAGGAAAAAACAGCCATTATGGGCATTGATGGTAAGGGGGAATATGCCACTACTTTTTTTGGTTATGGGGAAAACGGCAAAATTCACAAAATCAAAGAATTTTATGATCCGGACTCCATCGGCGGCGTTTATGGCGCTATCACTGAATATCTGGGATTTGAAATGCTCGACGGTGAATTCAAGGTTATGGGTATGGCGCCTTATGGCGATGCGGAAAAATATGATTTTTCACCCTTGATTGAATGTAATGGAAAAAACTTCAAAGTAAATACCCAATTAGTGAATGTCATCGGGCTACGCCGCTATAAAGACAATGAGCGGGGTTATTATTTTTCACCCAAACTGATTGACTGGCTTGGACCGAAAAGACAGGGTGATGACATCGATGATCCTTATGTTGATTATGCAGCGGCCATGCAGAAATTGTTTGAACAGGTATCGCTGCAGTTAATGGATTATTATCTGGGTGATATTATCCGGGAAACGGGAAAGATAGCCTTTGCTGGAGGGGCTGCGCTGAATGTCAAACTGAATCAGAAAATTGTGGCCAGAGATGATGTCAGGGAGCTGTTTGTCCAGCCAGCCGCTTCAGATGCCGGTACCGCCATCGGCGCCGCATCTTATGCTATTGCTGAGCGTGGTATCCCATTGGAAAAAATGGAACATGTCTATCTTGGACCGGAATTCAGTAATGAAGAATGTATCCAGGCCTGCGAGCAGCATGAAATGAAACCCGCTTACAGGGAAATCGATGATGTCCCTGAGGGGATTGCCGAAATCCTCGCCCAGGGCAATCCGGTGGCCTGGTTTCAGGGGCGTATGGAATTTGGTCCCAGGGCCTTGGGGGGACGCAGTATTCTGGGCTGTCCCAGCGTTGAAGGTGTGGCCGATAAAATCAATGAACAGATCAAATTTCGTGAACGCTGGCGTCCATTCTGTCCCAGTATACTGGATACGGTTGCCCCGCTAATGCTTAAAACGGATCATCCCGCGCCGTTTATGACGTTTACCTTTGAGGTCAATGAAGGCTGGGCTGAGCGGGTACCAGAGGTGGTACATGCAGACGGCACTGCACGGGCTCAGACTGTCAAACAGGAGGTCAATCCGCGTTATTATGCTTTGCTGCAGGAACTGGAGAAGTTGACGGGTAATGGGGTGGCCCTGAATACCTCATTAAACCGTCGTGGTGAACCTATTGTCTGCACCCCGGAAGATGCCCTGAATATGTTCTTTGGTTCAGATCTGCAGTATCTGATTATGCAGGATATTCTGGTTACCAAGTAATTTTATAATAGTTTTAGCGTATAAAAATCACGCTATCGCTAAAACCCAGCCTCGCGCCTGAGGGTTAATTAGATTAAATCAGATAAGGAAAAAACGACCTGGCCTGATTTGATGGTGTAAGTGACCCTGCCTTTTAGCTCCCAACCATGAAACGGGGTGTTTTTTCCCTGACTGAAAAATTGCTCTCTGTCTACTCGCCAGTAATGTTCGGGATCAAAAATACAGATATCTGCATTACGGCCAATGCTTAATGTGCCTTCTGGTATATTCAGGATTCTGGCTGGCTGAATCGTCAGCCGTGAAATAACTTCTGACAGTTGCATACCACTTTCATGGCTCATTCTAAGTGCCAGCGGCAATAGTGTTTCCACTGCACTGATACCGGCTTCTGTTTCTGCAAACGGCGCAAGCTTGGCGTCATGGTTGTGCGGTTGATGGTCTGACACGATGCTGCAAATGGTATTGTCCAGCAAGCCCTGCCTTAACGCCTCCTGATCACGCTGACTCCGCAGAGGTGGCAGGACGTGACAGTTGCTGTCAAAATAACCAACATCCATTTCAGTTAAATGCAGGTGATGTGCAGTGACATCAGCACTGACTGCCAGGCCCTGAGTCCTTGCCTGTTTTATCATTTCAACCGATTTAGCACAGGATAGCTGGCAAAAATGTGCTTTTACTCCGGCCAGTTCTATGAGTTGTAAATCTCTGGCAATGGCAATGGTTTCCGCACTTTCAGGAATTCCTGTCAATCCCAGGCGAGCGCTGACTCCGCCTTCGTGGGCGCAGCCATGATTACTTAGCCAGGGATCATTTGCATGAATAAAAACCGTGATATCGTGACTGGCTGCGTATTCAAGTGCTCGTCTCATGACCAGGGTACTGAAGATTGGCTGCAGGGCATTGCTGACACCGACACAACCGGCATCTTTTAATTCACGCATTTCACTCAGCTTTTCGCCTTTTAATTGTTGGGTCAAAGCAGCCAGGGTATGGACATTAGCCAGGCCTTCAATCTGAGCTTTTAGGCGTATTAGCTCGATGACAGCGGTGGTGTCAATCACCGGATCTGTGTCGGGCGGACAGCATAAAGAGGTTACTCCTCCGGCAGTCGCAGCTCTGGTTTCAGTGGCAATAGTGCCTTTATTTTCATGACCAGGTTCGCGTACCCGAAAGCGCAAATCAACCAGACCGGGGCAGACGATCTGGTGACGAGCATCAATGCGTAACTCGGCATTAAAACCGTCCGGAGGTGTACCGATTGCAAGGATTTTGCCGTCCTGTAGATGCAGATCGTTCACTTCATCGAGGTGATTAGCAGGATCAAGCAGGCGGCCATGACAAATACTGACCGCCGAAGGTGAAGTTGTGTTTTTACCCATCATGAGTGTCCTCCCCGGCCAAGAGTCATGGACATGACACCCATTCTGACTGCAATACCATTTGTGACCTGTTCCAGGATCACCGATTGCGGTCCGTCCGCGATACTCGAAGCGATTTCAACACCGCGGTTAATCGGGCCCGGATGCATTACAATCGCATCGGGTTTGGCCAGGATTAGTTTTTCCGGGGTCAAACCGTATTGCTGATAATATTCATCTTCACTGGGCAGCAGAGCTCCCTGCATACGTTCTTTTTGCAAGCGTAGCATTATGACGACATCTGCATCGTGCATGGCCTGTTTAAGATCATGAAAAACATGTACGCCGAAAACATACATATTTGCTGGGATCAAGGTCTTGGGACCCACCACTCGAATTTCACTAACCCCCAGGGTCGTGAGGGCATGGATTTGTGAACGAGCAACCCGAGAATGTAATATATCTCCGACGATCACCACTTTTAAATCGGCAAATTCCTGCTTGTGTCTTCTGATGGTAAACATATCCAGCATTGCCTGGGAGGGATGTTCATGGCAACCATCGCCAGCATTGATTACGCTAATATGGGGTGAAACATGCCTGGCAATAAACTCGGCAGCACCGCTTTGATTATGCCGCACGATAAACATGTCGCAGTGCATGGACTCAAAATTATGCAGCATATCCAGCAGGCTCTCGCCTTTGCTGGTTGCAGAAGTACTGATATTGATATTCAGCACATCTGCCGAAAGGCGTTTTGCGGCCAGCTCAAAGGTCGTTCGGGTGCGGGTACTGGCTTCAAAAAATAGATTGACTATGGTTTTACCACGCAGCAGAGGCACTTTTTTAACGGCCTGTTCGCTGACATTAGCAAACGGTTCAGCTGCGTCGAGAATATCAATCAGTTTCTGACGCTTCAAGCCTTCAATCGATAAAAAATGTTTTAAACGTCCCTGTTCGTCAAGTTGCGTATAGCTATTATTCATCTTCATGACTCGCCTGTTTAAGGATTATTCATTAGCGTCAGCGTTATTTTTTTCTATCAGGATTAAAGTCAGTGGTTCAGGCCCGGTCAGTTTTATCTGTTCGTTTTTTGCCAGAGTGATCTGTGTGGCAACTATATCCGGACAGATGGGTAGTTCACGCTCACCACGGTCTATTAAAATAACCAGACTGACAGAGGCGGGACGTCCATAATCGAAAATTTCATTCAATGCGGCACGGATGGTTCGGCCCGTATAAAGCACATCATCTACGAGTATGATATGTTTATCATCCAGGTTAAGAGGCAGCTGGGAGGGCTTTACCTCCGGATGCAGCCCGATTTTGGTAAAATCATCTCGATAAAATGAAATATTCAGACTTCCCAGTGGGTTGGGTAAATGCAACTTGTGATGCAGTTGTTCTGCAATCCACAGGCCTCCAGTATGGATACCAATCATTACCACATCATCTGGCTGGTAACTTTTAATATGGCTGGAAATATTGTGATAGAGTGTTTCAATCAGTGCATTTATATTTAATTCAGATGTTTTTTTCATTGGCTTTCAATTTTTGACGGTCTGCTGATTTAGCCAGTCCTGTAATATCAGTTGTGCGGCTAATTGGTCAATATTATGTCCCTGCCGCTGTGATCTGGACAGTTTTTTCCCACTACCAGGTTGACGCCGGGGTGAAGTGTGCCCCTCGTAGCCCAGTAAATGACTGGCTTCTCGAGATGTTAATCGTTCATCCATAAAGTACACAGGCAATTGATAACGGGTTTTGAGCTGCTGGCCGAAATTTCTGGCCAGCAAGCTGATATCCTGCTCAGTACCGTCCATATTCAGGGGTAATCCTACCACACAGGCCGCAGGTTTCCATTGTCTGAATAGTTCATCAATAGCTGACCAGTCAATTTTTTTATGTGCACAAATCAGAGTCGTCAAAGCACTGGCCGTATTGGTGAGCTGTTGTCCGACAGCTACACCTATCTTCTTCTGGCTATAGTCAAAGCCCAGAAGTCGTGCCTGGGTTGATAACGCAGGTTCATCCTCATGCATGGCCGGTTTCAGCAGATATTAAATGTATATCGATGCCCATTTTCTCAGCGGCCGTTTCCCAGCGAAGATCGTCTGGAGTGTCAAATATGATAGTGTAATCTGCAGGAACATGCAGCCAGGCGTTTTCGGACATTTCTCTCTCCAGCTGGCCGGCGCCCCAGCCGCAATAACCAAGGGTAATCAGATACTTTACCGGCCCTTCATTACGGGCTATGGCGCTAAGGATTTCAATGGATGAACTCACCGAGAGATAGTCGTTGATTTTAAGGGTTTGAGATTTAGAGGAGGCCTGGTTTTCGGTTTTGCTGCCGAGCTGCTCTGTGGACAGTTTAAATTCATTGGTATGAAGAATAAAACCATGACCTGTTTGGACTGGACCACCCTGATATATCGGTGTTGCTGCCAGTAAACTATCCTGCAGAGGAATGTTTAACTGAGAAAGTAATTCACTGAACGGAATATCAAGAGGACGATTGATGGTCAGTCCCATAGCGCCCTGGCTATTATGCTGGCAGATATAACTGACAGATCGGGTAAAAGAGGGATCAGCAAGTCCGGGCATGGCGATGATAAAGTGATTAGTTAAATCCATAATGTTTCAGGTAGAGTTTTCCTAGCACCATAGCGTGTTTTTAAAATATTGACAATAACTGGCTGACAGTTTTTATTGTGCAGAAAGTTTACCCCTGGCCGTATGGGTAAATTGCCAGGTACGGGTGATCACCAGCCTGCTGTTGCCGCGCAGGACGTTCTCCGGTACTGTTGCGTAAGGTGCTGCTAATTGCACGATGCGTTTGGCGGCATCATCAAGGATCTTGTGCCCGGATGATTTACGTATCTGGATATTGATAATATAACCATCGGGACTTAAAGTCACGGCCAGTAACAATTGTCCCTGTAGTTTATTACGTCGGGCCTGATCAGGATAGTTGAGGTTGCCAATACGTTCAATTTTTTTGGTCCATTGTTTTAAATATAAGGCTTCCGGTGCTCGTTTGGTTGAAGCAGTGATATAGGTTGCCTTCGGACGTCTGGCATAGGCTCGGCTTTTTTCATCCAGTTCTGCCTCCATTTCAACGATTTGCTGTTGCAGCCTGGACACATAATCGGCACTGAGATCCGGTTTTTTTTGAGGTTTGGGTTTTACCTTGCTGGTTAATTCAGGAGCTTTCTGTTCACTGGGCTTAGGGGCTGAAAGAGTAGATTTTTTTTCAATCAGCGGTTCTACAACATCAGGTGAAACTTCGGGCCTGGTTTCCAGCGCATTACCCTGCTGAGGTTTTTCACCAGGAGCCTTACTGGTAGGTTTAGCCTTTTCTTTTTCTGTTCCACCGCCTATTTGATCAGCCTGAGCCAGAAAGTCTGCTTCTTCCGGCGCTGTTTCAGCTTCGGTTTTAACCAGAACGATATCCAGCGTTTGACTGGCCTGTGGAGTCTTTAATGGCGCAATAGTAAATGTAATACCAAAAATGATGATCGCATGCAGCAGCAGGGCGACAAACAAGGCAATAAACAGAGTTTCATGATGGCTGGCATGATGGGCGGCATGCATGTGCGGTTGTGAAATGGTTTGTTGGTAGTTTTTATTTGCCATAGAGTTTTCTGTCAGAGAATGTCTTTTGGTAATGTGCTAATCTCAATTGAAGTGAATTTATGCAGAATAACTTGCGTGATTATACCGCTTAGCAAACCCATGATCACGGCAATTGTCATAAAAATGGGTAACAGTTTGAATATTCCGGGGTGAGGAATAAAAAAATACCAGGCTACGAGAAATTGCCCGGACATATGACTGATAGAAGAAACCACGCCATAACCCACTGTCCCGGGCTGGCAGCTTTTCAATGGCCCCTGAAAAGGTAATTGAACCAGCCAGAGACCCATTAAAGCTAGTAAGGCGCCGCTTAGACTAAGCAGAAATGCAGGAGAAAGAAATGTGCCCAACACCAGACTGCTGATTAAAACGCGCAGCAGGCTCACCTGCAATGCGGTTCTCCAGCCATACAGCATAAAGGTTAGCAAAGTGATTACGTTGGCCAGGCCTGGTTTGAGACCGGGCAAGGGACTGGGAAACGCGGACTCGATGATATGTATGCTGATAGCCAGAGCGGCCAGGGCGGCTATCAGGTGATCTCTGTGTGTAGTGCTAAATTTTATTTGCTTAATCGTTATAACCTTTGGGTAAGAACTTGTTCAGTTGAATGGTTACAGATGGGTTAACTAATAATTCAAAGCATCAAATTTATTCTGACTGGATAGCAGAGCCATGCTTATCTGATTGGGCAAACAGGCCATTGTATCTCCAGGAGTGGTTAACCAGCCGTGTAAAATACAAAATTTGTTTCTGCAGGGCGAGTGAACGAAACGGGCTTTCCCCTGATGGATCTCTATCATGCTGAGGCCTTTTGCACCCTCTATTTCAAGTATCTTATCATGCTGTAGACTATAGTGTTCAGGGGCTCTTTTCATCACTTGCACGAGCAGAGTATCAGCATCACCCGCTGCTGCTGACTGTGTTAACCAGAAAAACTGATACAGCCATCCCAGCAAGCACAGTGAGATGCATAAAATAACGACATCTGAAGTTTTTATCCAGTTTGTCAGGGTTCCAGACATTTTAAGCTGTTACTCAATGTTTTGTATGATAACTTTCTGGTCACTCAGTATTTGTATGCGTTGAGCCATAGCAGGAGACAGATAAATGGTATTATCGTCAGCAACCAGCATGACATGCTCCAGGTTTAATTGCCGGGCGATTTTTTGCCAGAGTTTAACGCCAGCGATAAAAAGTGCGGTTGACGCGGCATCAGCCAGTCCGGCATTTTTGGCCAGAACTGTAACGGAATGAGTTCCGCTAGCAGGGTTACCGCTACGAGGATCAATAATGTGATGATACCGTTTGCCGTCAATTTCGAAAAAACGTTCGTAGTCACCAGAAGTAAAGAGACTTTCCCCATCGTGTAATTCAATGGCCGCAATTACCGGCGGTAGCTGATCAGCTTGAGGTGACTTTGTTCTTTGAGCTGTATGCAGGTCTGTGTGTGGATTTTTAATGCCGATTCGCCAGGGCCGGTTGTTTTTGTCACCCAGGACCTTGAGGTCTCCTCCTGCATTCACCAGGGCATTCTGGATCCCCATCGTCGCTAGCTTTTCTATGGCCCGCTCAATAGCAATACCCTTTGCAAAGGCACCAAAATCAAGCGCAACGGCAGCGTTACTGGTCTGTATTTGAATGCCGTCAATACTTATATCATCCATTGACGGGGACTGCTGCAATAAGTTTTCAATACTTGCGGCTGAAGGCAGTGAGAATTGATGTTGCTCATTTTCAAGTTGATCAAATTGCCACAGGCGTATCAGGTGTCCAATCGCAGGGTTAAATAAGCCATCGGTGCGGGCAGATAATTGCCTGGCCTGTTCAATTAAGGGCATTACTGATGGATCTGCAGCGAAGGGGGACTGTAAAGCAAGCAGGCGGTTAATTCGGTTCAATGGACCTGGGTTCCAGGGATGCCAGGTATGATGCAGCAGGTCAAAATCTTTACTCAGGGCATCAATCGCCCGACGAGCTTGTGGCTCATTATTGCTCAGAATATTAATATCAATTAACGTACCAAATGAAAAAATCTGCTGTTGATAGAGCCTGGTCGCTTTTTCATCCTTGTGGCAGCCAGGCAGCAATAAAATAATTGCTAATACTGTGGTCAACATCAGCGAGAGAAAATAACGCAGGTAAATCCTGTCTGTCAGGCGCCTGGTAGACATCGTTGTTCAATCACATCCAGGAGATCTCCACTGATGTTCAGTTTGTATAATTGATCCAGTTCACGGATACAGGTGGGACTGGTGACATTGATTTCAGTGATATAATCGCCAATGACATCCATGCCGACAAACAGCAGACCCTTATCCCGCAATACCGGACCGACCTGTTGACAAAGCCAGCGGTCACGTTCATTCAGAGGAACACCGACTCCGCTGCCGCCGGCGGCGAGGTTTCCACGAGTTTCTCCTTCACCGGGTATACGGGCTAGTGCATAGTTAACCGGAAGACCATCAATGAGTAAAATCCGCTTGTCTCCCTGAGCGATTTCAGGAATGAATCGTTGCGCCATGATATAAGTACTGTTGTGTCGGGTGACTGTTTCAAGGATCACATTTAAATTGGGATCATGCTCTTTAAGACGAAAAATAGAGTCTCCTCCCATTCCGCCCAGAGGTTTAACAATGATATCTTTATGCTGTTGCAAAAAGGCTTTGAATTGTACGGGATTGCGGCTCACCAGAGATGCTACGATGCAGTCAGGAAAGCTGAAAGTAAACAATTTTTCATTGGCATCGCGTAATGAACGCGGTTTATTGACAATCAGGGTTCCATCCTGCTCGGCCATTTCCAGCAGGTAGGTGGCATAGATATACTCCATATTAAAAGGCGGATCTTTGCGCATGAGAATTACATCCAGATCAGACAGATCGATGAGCTGCTGAGTCGCATTATCTGTAAATTCATACCAGCATTCAGGGTTATCGTAGAGCTGAAGTGATCTGCTATAGGCCCTGGCCCGATTGTCCTGAATGAATAGATCCTGCATTTCCATATAATGTATGTCATATTCACGACGCTGGGCTTCCAGCAGCATGGCAAAACTGCTGTCTTTTTTTACCTGAATGGATGCAATGGGATCCATTATAATGCCGAGTTTTAGTGTCATTTGGTTCCTGGATTATAGTTTTTCAGGCTGTTCATAGAGAATTCTAAACAGGATTGAAAAGCTCTGTAGAGGCCCTGTTATTAGATAAAAGGTCTTACAAAACTGATAGTGCATTATCACCGATAACATCAGCGATGACAATATGCTATAAAATTTGCTTTCGAGATCCGTAAAAGATGATCCAGGGTAAAATCTGTTCCTGTCTGTGGATACATTTTTTTAGTTTAAAAAACTATGATTGAATATGCATTTTTTTTCTCATGGTATTGATATATTTCATCTAGCACTTTAGGAGCGATTAAATTTGTTTAGCCGTTGAAGATCATCTGCCAGGGATATTAATGTGACAGCGTTTGCTATTAATGGATAAAAAAAATATTTTATGGTTTTTTGTAATCTGATGCACAAAACCAGGAATTAAATACTGACAATATATGTCAACTGATATAAAGTGATACGAAATGTAGTTTTAACTTTTAAATAATACTGCAAATATCTGATCCATATCTAAATAATATAATTTACTTAGAGTGTAAATATTATGATTCAGAGTATTTTTAACGATGATCAGCACTCTAACTAACGTTAAACCAGATCGTACAGAAACATTTTTTTGGGGATAATCCGTGACAACATCTGAAATCCAAAGCCTTGACGGCTTAAAAGTTATGGTGATCGATGATAGTAAAACTATTCGTCGAACAGCCGAAACACTACTCAAGAAATCAGGCTGTGATGTTGTGTCCGCCAGTGATGGTTTTGAGGCTTTATCAAAAATACTCGAACATCATCCAGATATTATTTTTGTGGATATTATGATGCCGAGACTGGATGGATATCAAACATGCTCACTGATCAAAAATAATAAAAACTTTAAATCTATACCTGTAATTATGCTTTCGAGCAAAGATGGTTTGTTTGATCGGGCCCGAGGCAAAATAGTGGGTTCGGAACAGTATTTAACAAAACCATTTACCAGGGATGAATTGTTAGGTGCGATTAAAACTTATGTCGGTCACGCTGCATAAGTCCATGCTTCTTGCTGATGGTCATGTACACAGAAAAAGTTAGTTACAATAACTGTAGAATTTAAAATCAGCAAAAGAGACTTTATTTAAACGAATTAAGAGAGAGAAAAATGGCACACATTCTTGTCGTGGATGATTCACCTACGGAAACACATATCATTTCAAAAACATTGGAAAAACAGGGACATCGCATTTCAGTTGCTGTCGATGGAAATGAAGGTGTCGACAAAGCAACTAAATTGCTTCCTGACCTGATTTTAATGGATGTGGTTATGCCTGAGCTGAATGGGTTTCAGGCGACCCGCCAGCTAACCAAACAACCAGTCACCATGAATATACCCATTATTATGGTTACCACCAAAGATCAGAAAACTGATAAAATGTGGGCTGAACGCCAGGGAGCCAAAGGTTATATTACCAAACCTTTTGAAACACAGGAATTAACCGATGAGGTTAACCGGCTGTTATTGGCATAACGATGTCACTAAAGCATATTCAGTTGCCGGTGAACTTTTTTTCAGGTTTACCTTTCTTGAATTCCATGTAATAAAAACTCAGAAACGAATCTAAAAGCCATGCCGCAAATGCCGCAAAACCCCAGTGATATAGTTGCTTTATTACAGCAAATGGAGCTATACAATCAGCAATTTGCCGCACCTCTTCCTCATGAAGAAGAGGCCAGAACTATGTGGTCTGGAATTGCTGTTCGTATTGCTGATTATCATATTATAGTAGCTATGGGCTATGTTAATGAGATCATGAAATATCCGCGGCTATCTCAGGTTCCCAGCAGCAAAGACTGGGTTTTGGGAATAGCTAACGTTCGGGGCAATTTGCTGCCAATATTCGACCTGCACAGATTTCTGGGGAATGTTTCTACCCCATTAAAAAGAGAAACACGTGTCTTGAGTATTTCAAACGATGATTTGTCTGCAGGTTTGCTGGTAGACGATATATTAGGTATGAAATATTTTGATAAAGACAACTATGATGCTTCATTGACCTTTGATGTCAAATGGAAAAATTATTTAGCTGGTGGTTATCAGGATGATGACCAGAAATGGATTATTTTTGATATGCAACGACTTATAGAGAATGATGACTTTCTCCATGTGGCTGCTCAATAAATTAGCTTGAAGCAATAATAATAATTAACAAAACTCTGCACTTACTTTTTCAGGAGCCAATATAAAATGAAAGGTGAAACAGTAAAAAAGAAACGCCTCTATCTACCCTTTATACTTTTGGTGGCATTGGTTATAGCAATGGTTGTGGTCTATTGGATGGCTTTTAAAAAAGAATCTTATGACACAAACTATCTGTCACTTGTTACTGAACAACGCGTTCTGTCTCAGGGGTTGGCAAAATCTGCAACTCTGGCTGCGGCTGGTAACGAAGAGGCATTTAAAACCTTAAAAGATTATCAGAAAAAATTCATGAAGAATATGGAGCTTCTGGACGAAAAGGATGTTGCAGGTAATAAAAGTAAATTGCCCGAAGAAGTTCAGCAGGCTTTCAATACGATGAACAAGACCTGGAAAGAATATAACAATGATATCAACACCATTGTTAATAGTCAGGATACGATCCTGATTTTATCTGAAAATATTAAAGCAATTAATGAACAGATGCCTGATATGCTCAGTGCATCCAATGATGTAGCAGAAATTCTCGTCGATGAAGGAGCCCCCAATCGTCAAATTTATCTTGCCACGCAGCAATTAATGTTTATTGAGCGTATCACGGGTAATATTTCAGTAATGATGTCAGGCAGTAATGAAGCTGCACAAAGTGCTCAGCGTTTTGGGCTCGACACAGCAACCTTCAAGCGTGTCCTGGATGCGCTGATTAATGGTAGTAAAATACTGGGTGTTAAAAAGGTAGACGTTGAAGAGGCCAGGGAATTATTATTGCAAATTGAAGGCATTTATAATGATATCAAAAACAGAGTTGCGGATATCCTGGAACGTTCACCAGAATCATTTGAAATTAACAGTAGCGCCATGTCTTTATACAATAATTCGGATGCATTACTAGAACAGGTGGGTGACTTTGCTGGCGCTTATTCTGAAAATGTGGCTGGTGATACTTCGTTGTCAATGCTTGGAAATATACTTGCCGGCTTAACCGCTTTGATGTTCTTCCTTATTGGTGCATTGCTTATCTCACAGGAAAAAGCAATTGCCAGAGATACTGAAAGACAACGGCAGGAAATTGAAGAACAAAATAATACCAACGAAGAAGCGATTATGCGGCTGCTGGATGAAATGGGCTCACTGGCAGATGGTGATCTTACTGCGCACGCAACAGTAACAGAAAACATTACTGGTGCTATTGCAGACTCGGTAAACTATACCATTGATGCATTGCGTAGTCTGGTAACTCAGATTAATGACACTACCGTTCAGGTATCTTCTGCTGCCCATGAAACACAGGCTACTGCCATGCATCTGGCTGAAGCCAGTGAACAGCAGGCGACACAAATCACCAAAGCCAGTAATGCTATCAATGACATGGCAAACTCTATTGAAGATGTATCATCCAATTCAAATAATCTGGCTAAAGAGGCAGGGAAATCGGTTGAAATCGCCAATAACGGTTCACAAGTGGTGCAGGATTCAATTAGCGGTATGGATACGATCCGAGAACAGATTCAGGAAACCTCCAAACGTATCAAAAGGCTGGGTGAGTCTTCCCAGGAAATTGGGGACATCGTTGAAATTATTAACGATATATCCGAGCAAACCAATATTTTGGCTTTGAATGCTGCTATTCAGGCAGCGATGGCCGGTGATGCAGGCCGAGGTTTTGCGGTTGTTGCTGATGAAGTACAAAGACTTGCTGAACGTTCCGGTAGTGCTACGAAACAAATTGAAGCCCTGGTTAAAACTATTCAGGCAGATACTAACGAAGCTGTTATTTCAATGGAACGCAGTACTTCAGAAGTGGTCAATGGTGCTCGTCTGGCCCAAAATGCTGGTGGTGCACTGGAAGAAATTGAAAATGTGTCTTCTTCACTGGCAAAACTTATTTCGGCAATTTCTAATACTACCAGAGAGCAGGCTAAAGCAGCGGTAGGTATTTCCAATTCAATGAATGTAGTACAGGAAATTACAACTCAAACTTCTGCAGGTACTAATGAAACAGCAGCATCAATTGGTAATCTGGCTGAACTGGCAAATGAATTAAGACAATCGGTGGCTGGTTTTACATTGCCCAACTCCTGATTAAATGATACCGCATAGAAATAGATATGCAGTCTATGTAAACTAATGATTAGCAGATTTTTTACTACGGCTAATAGCTGTTAAACGTGAAGAGTAATGGAAATATTGAAGGAAGCAATATCAGATTTCCCGCGCATGAATGATGAGCAGTTCGAAATCTGGTCGGATTTACTGGAAGAAAGAACCGGCATCTACCTGTCCAGAGAACGGCGTTCATTTCTTGAAACCAGCATTGGTTTAAGAATGAAAGAAATAGGTGTTAGAGGATATTCAGATTACTATATACAGCTTTTGGCAACAAGACATGGCAAGTATGAATGGCAAACATTAGTTGATAGATTAACGATTCATGAAACACGTTTTTTCAGGCACAAAGCTTCGATAAACTTACTTCAAACCGTTATTTTACCAGAGCTGTTTAACAGAGATAAAAAAAGGGATTGTCTTAATATATGGAGTGCAGGTTGTTCAACAGGTGAAGAAACATATACTCTGGCGATGATAGCGATGGATTATATTATCACTCAGTCGGCTAATACTTTGAAAACTGATTTTAAAGACTGTTATCTGGCTGTAACTGGAATGGACATAAGCAGACCTGCAATGGCAACGGCACGAAAAGCTGCTTACAGTCAGTTTAAAACCAGGCATGTTCCTTCGTATTTCATGAAAAATTATTTTGAATCTGATGAAGATGGTCTTTACAGGATAGCAGAGAAAATAAAAAAAAGGGTCTGTTTTGTTCCTTTTAATATAGTTGAAATGAAAAATATGGTTTTATCACAAATGGATATTATTTTTTGCCAGAACGTATTAATTTACTTTAATCGTGAAAGGCGTAGAGATATTATTTCCAATTTGTTGAGGTGGTTAAAACCTGAAGGGTACCTGGTTTTGGGAGCAGGAGAGTTTACTCGCGATTATCATTCTGAACTCAGAAGAATTAATTTCCCTGATACCCTGGCATATAGAAAAACAGCTGAAAATTAGATGTTATCGAACATTTTTTTGCAAAAATAATAACAACTGTGGAGCAGTGATGGCAACCGACATTGAACATAACGGACTGAAGTGGGTTATTAATGAAATTGACGAAAGTCTCAAACAGGCGCGTCAGCATCTTGAGATTTATGTTGATGACGAGGATGATAAAACACAGTTACAGTTTTGTGCAACCTATTTGCATCAGGTTGCCGGTAGTCTGAATATACTGGAACTGGCGGGTGCGTCATTACTGGCTGAAGAAATGGAAGCATTAACTAATTCACTGCTTGAAGATAAAATTACACGCCGTGAAGACAGTTATGAAGTCCTGATGCGGGCAATGATTCAATTACCGGATTATCTGGAAAACCTACAGCATGGGGCACGGGATATTCCCATGGTTTTGCTGCCGTTACTGAATGATATTCGTGCATCCCGTGGTGAAAAACTGCTCAGTGAAGGTGCTGTTTTTCAGGTTGATCTTGATACTGCAGATGAAGAACCTGGACCAGACAATGGCTTGAATGCTGCTCAGCTGGCTAAAAAAGTGCGACGCCACTATCATATGGGGCTGCTGGGTCTGTACCGTGATACGCATAATACATCCAGTATCAATACAATTTATAAAGTAATACGTAAACTCAAAGAAACTGTAAAAACTAAGCCTTATTTCCAGCTTTTTTATCTGGCCGAGGGGTTTGTAGAAGGCTTAATCCATAAAGGTATTGTATCAAGTGCTTCAGCAAAACTGCTGCTGGGTCAGGTTGATCGTCATGTGAAAGTATTGATTGACACAAATGAATCTTCGGTAAGTGAACCAGAGTTACAAAACCTGAAGAAAAATATTCTTTTTTACATTGCTCATAGTACTATTGATAGCCCTGTTATTACTCAGATAAAAGAGATGTATCACCTGGGTGATATCATTCCCAGCGAGCAAGAGATGGAGCATGCTCGAGCCAGTATAGGTGGTGCGAACGCTGAGCTTATGGAAGCCGTTAGTGCTGTAATCAAAACTGACCTGGCCAATGTCAAGGAACAGTTAGATGTATTTGTAAGAAATTCAGATAGCAACCTGGAGAATCTGAAAGTCATTAATAATACCATGGTTCAAATATCAGATACTCTGGCTATGTTAGGGCAAAATGCATCACGGAATGTGATGCAAAATCAGATAGAATTAATTAATTCTATGCTCAGGGGTGAGGAAAAACCCGAACGTATTCTGTTAATGGATGTTGCCAGTGCCTTGCTTTATGTAGAATCCTCACTATCAGAAATGGAATTTGGAGGTTCATTTGCTGCAGCTGTCACCGATGATGATATTAGTATCGATTATTCACAGTTGGCTATGACAGAACAAGAACAGGAAGAAATTCTAGAAGCTGTTATCAATGAATCAAAAGAAGAGCTGGTAAAAGTAAAAGATGCGATTGTTACCTCACTTGATACGTATAACAGTCGTACAGAAGAAATACAGTTTGATAGAGATGAACAACAACATAGTGTAAACCTTATAGCTGATTACCTGGCTAATATCGCTGGTGTATTGGGTATCATAGAATATGACAATGCATCTAGAATTGTTACGGATTGTGCAGAATTTGTCCGCCAGAGACTATTTGAAGAGGGTGAGCTTATATCCTCGGAGCAACAGCAAAATCTAGCTGATGCAATTGCCACCCTGGAATATTTACTGGAATCGATTATTGATAAACAGACAGACCTTGGTGTGATTGAAAAGGTCGCTCAGGCTTATATTGATCAGCTCTATGGAAGAGAGACGAAAAACGATGCAACAGATACTGAACAGGATGCTATTACTGATAATCCTGTTTCTCTCTTTGCTGTTGATGTAGATAAAAAAAAATCCCAGATTTTTAATATAGAACAAGAACAAGAACAAGAACAAGAACAAGAACAAGAACAAGAACAAGAACAAGAACAGGAATTAGCTGCAGAGAAAGAACACCCTTCAGCCACTAAAGCTTCTTTTGTAATTCAGCAAACTCCAATGGATGATTCTTTAACAGATCAAGAAATTCTAAATCTGTTAAAGAATGATCCGGCTCTCGAATACCCAGGCATAAAAAAAATTCAGCCAACTGAGGATATTGACGAAGAAATACTTGAAATCTTTATTGAAGAAGCAGATGAAGAGATAGCTAAAATTGTGTCATTATTTTCTCGTCTCAAAGATGAACCGCAAAACATTGATGTGCTAACTGATATACGACGTTCCTTTCATACATTAAAGGGCAGCGGTCGGCTGGTAGGTGCTTATGAAATGGGTGAATTTGCCTGGGCATTTGAGAATCTGTTTAATCGAATCATCGATAAAAATGTCGAAACCAGTGACTTGTTCTGGATGTTGACGGAAAAAGCTATTTCATTACTCCCGATGATCAAGCTGGCCATTGAACAACAGCATTTCTCAGATGTAGATAGTGATCGCCTGGCTGCTTATGCACATATTTTAAGTAAGAATGAAAGTTTTGATCCTAGATACCTGGAAATAACGTCGGATCATTTAGCTGAATCGAAGGTGTTAGACTCAGATACGGCTAATCATGCTGAACAGCTTGAGTCGGCCAGGATTGAGGATGAAAAAATCCAGCCAGAAGATGAATTTGACCTGGTCTTACTGGAAATTTTTTCTAAAGAAGCGACGGGTCTTATAGAAACTATCAGGCAGTGCATCAGTCGCTGTCATATGGAAAATGATGAGTGTGAAGCAGAAAATGATTTAATAAGATGCTTACATACTTTACGCGGCAGTTCACATATGTCTGAGATCATGCCTATAGGAGATGTAAGTCAGGAACTTGAAAAAACGGTTAAGCTGATTGCGCAAAAGGGGCAAAAACTAAATCCAGGATTAGTTGGTTTACTGGAAAATAGTTGTAACTTTTTTGTGCACATTATTACTCAGCTCAATGCTAATCCTTATCAACTTGATCCTTATGCTGAGCTGCTGGATGAAAGCGCAAAATATTTTGACTGGGCTAAAAAGCTGCCTAATTTACTGGAAGCACTGGACATCAATGAAACTATTAGCATTTCAGAAGAAAAACTGAATGCTGATGTTGATGAACTGGAAATTGAAGCAGCTAAAGAAACTGAAGCTGTTGAAGGCTCTTTACCGGCTGAAGGTTCCTCTCATGCTGAAGGCTCCTCTCATGCTGAAGGCTCCTCTCACGCTGAAGGCTCTTTCAAACTCGAAGAAACAACTGAAGAAGAGTTGTCAGCAATATTTTCTCAGGAAGCACGTGATATTCTGCAATCCAGCCAGCAGGCACTTGAGCAGCTGCATAAATATCAACAGGACTCTAATGCTCTCACTCAATTAATCCGAAACGTACATACTCTAAAAGGTGGTGCCAGGTTGGCTGGGGCTGAAGTTTTGAGTGAACTGGCTGATAGTCTGGAACTGAAACTTGAACAGATTTATCAGCACGAGATAAAACTCGAAGCTGATCACCTGACATTATTTAATCAGGCTTTTGATGTTTTAAATAATATGCTTGACGCATACATTCACAAGGAAGACATCAAACCTGATACAGAATTGCTGGATCGACTTGAGAAACTTCTACAGACTGAAGCTAACAATCATTACATCGATATTGACCAGGACTTTGAAAATAAGCAGCCTTATCCTGCAGGTTCTGTTGAGGAATCTACTACTGTAGAGTCTCATGATGCAACGATAGATGCAAAAACTGATTCCCGGGATGATGCAGACAATGAGGATAATGAGTTACTGGAAATATTTATTGAAGAAGCTCTGGAGTTGATGGATTCCAGTGAGGCTGCACTTACACACTTAAAAGATAACCCTCAGGACTCAGATAAATTAAACCAGTTATTGCGGGATTTACACACCCTCAAGGGCGGTGCAAGAATGGCAGACATTACACCTGTCAGTGATCTTGCTCATAGTCTGGAAACGCAATTACAGCAGCTGACTGATAATAATCAGACATTAAGCCGTGATTTTTTTGAATTATTGTTAAATGCACATGACACACTCAGTGACATGTTCGATAAATTACAGGCAGGTCTGACGCTTACTGCTGTACCTGAACTGATTGAAAAGGCAGACCGGATCCGCCTGCAAACTGACAGCGAACAAACGGCTGATGAGTTTGTTGATGACAATGAGCCTTCAGCCGGCAAAGAGCCATCAGCGAAACAGGAGCCATCAGCGAAACAGGAGCCATCAGCGGAACAGGAGCCATCAGCGGAACAGGAGCCATCAGCGGAACAGGAGCCTTCAGCGAAACAGGAGCCTTCAGCGAAACAGGAACCATCAGCGAAACAGGAACCATCAGCGGAACAGGAGCCATCAGCGGAACAGGAGCCATCAGCGGAACAGGAGCCATCAGCGGAACAGCAGCCATCAGCGACAGAAGAGCACACAGCGGACCGAAAGCCTGCACTAGGAAAAGAATCAAAAGCAGCAGAGAATGCCGCACCTGTCAGTGCCAAAACTCCGGCCAGGAAAGAAGAACGCATCAGGGTGAGTGCAAACTTGCTTGACGAACTGGTTAATCATGCCGGTGAAGTGAGTATTTATCGTTCCCGACTCAACCAGGGCAGCCATGAGTATCAAAGTTCGCTTGATGAATTGTCCATGACGATTATCCGTTTAAGAGAACAATTACGTCGCTTTGATATGGAAACAGAAGCTCAAATTCAGTCACGCAGAGATCAGGCTGAATCATTAGGTTATCAAGGTTATGAAGATTTTGACCCTCTAGAATTTGACCGTTTTTCCAATATGCAGCAGGTATCCCGTGCAATGGCAGAAACACTATCAGACCTTGATAATATACAAAGTTCAATGGTTAATTTAAATAGTGAAGCAGAAATATTGCTGGTTCAGCAGGGGCGCGTCAATACTGATCTTCAGGAAGGATTGATGAGAACTCGTATGGTTCCGGTCAAAAATCAGTTACCGAGGTTGCGGCGAATTGTTAGACAAACGGCTAATGAACTGGGCCGTAATGTAAATTTTCAGTTAATCGGAGAAAATCAGGAAATAGATAGACGAGTTCTGGAACGTATAATGGCGCCACTTGAGCATATGCTTAGAAATGCCATTGCCCATGGAATTGAAACGCCGGAACAAAGAAAGAAACAAAATAAAGAACCGCAGGGACATATCCGGTTGATCATTGGCCGAGAAGGTTCAGAGATTTCTATCAAGGTTAAAGACGATGGTGCTGGTATCGATATTGATGCGGTTAGAAAAAAAGCCATAGAACAGGGTTTGATGAAAAAAAATTCAAGCCTGAGCGATCATGATATTACTCGTTTCATTCTTGAATCGGGATTTTCTACAGCCAGTGATATTAATCAGATATCAGGCCGAGGTGTGGGTATGGATGTGGTCAGTAATGAAATAAAGCAATTGACCGGCACCCTGGACATCGATAGCTCTCGAGGTGAAGGCACTGTTTTTAGTATTCATATGCCGCTGACAATGTCCGTCAGTCGTGCTTTGCTGGTTGAAGTAGGTGAAGAAACCTACGCTATACCCTTAGTGGGTATAGAAAATATTATGCGTGAAACACATGAGGTGGTTGATACGCTGACTAAAACCAGAAACAGTTATTACCAATGGCATGGCGAAAAATATCAATTCTTGCATTTGGGTGCAGCATTGGGGATCAATAAACCGACAATATACGGCGACAGGAATAAACTGCCAATTCTTTTAGCTCGTTCAGGTGAACACCGAATAGCGCTTTATGTTGATAATCTGATGGGTAGCCGGGAGATTGTTGTTAAATCAGTTGGACCGCAGCTGAATTCGGTTAAAGGTGTGACGGGTGCAACCATATTGGGTGATGGTAAAGTTGCTCTAATACTGGACCTGGGTATCCTGGCACGTGAAGGTGCAATGATAATGGAAAGCATAAAGGATCGCGTTGCTTCTCCTGAAACTGCACAAAAAGTCAAAACAGTCATGATTGTTGATGATTCCATCACCGTGCGTAAAGTTACCCAAAGGCTACTACAACGCTATGACTATAATATCATTACTGCCAAGGATGGTGTGGATGCCATTGCCAGGCTACATGAAACAATACCTGATGTAATGCTTCTGGATGTCGAAATGCCGCGTATGGATGGTTATGAGCTGGCTACTCACATGCGTGATGATGAGAAATTTAAGCAAATACCCATAATTATGATTACCTCCAGAACGGGACATAAGCACCGTGAAAGGGCTGTTAAAATAGGAGTTAATGAGTATATGGGCAAGCCGTATCAGGAACATGAACTCATTGAGAATATTAAAAAGCACACACAACAGAGGCAGCATTTTTTATGAATTGTTGTATGAAATGATTTATGAAACATGCTCTATTTAGATGATATAAATATCGCTATAGCATCCGCTTCTGAAAAGATACGGCAGTTGTTGAAAGAAAATTTACAGCAACGCAAAGCATTAATTAGCTGCACCGGGTTCCTTGATGCTAGTTTTATTCAACAACTTGAACGTGAGGAAAGTGTAGATGTTGTTTTGCTGGATATCAGCAATGACTATGATGATGACTTTATGGAAGTGCTGCTTGATAAAGTCGAAATTCCAATTTTATTTCATGATAACAAGTTACTTTCAGAACTATACCTGGATAAATTAGCGGAAAAGATATCAGCCCTGGATGCAAAGTCAGTAGATGTTTCTGCATCTTCACAGTCACAGGAACATGCAACCGTATCAGCTATTAACCTTTGGCTTCTAGGTGCTTCGATTGGTGGACCTGAATCAGTAAAACGATTTTTAAACAACATTCCTGCTGATCTTCCAGTCGCATTTGTTCTCGCGCAACACCTGGGAGAAGGTTTTGAAGAGTTGCTGGCGCAACAACTGGATAGTGGTTCAAAATTTAATGTAAAACAGGCTGTAAATGGCGACATTCTGAAACATGGTCAAGTTCTGGTTGTCCCTGTGAGCAGAAAAATTATTTTTAACAGTAATGGAGCAGTATCTGTTTTAGAAGAACAATGGCAAGGACATTATAAACCTTCAATTAATGAAGTGATTAATAATGTCATTGATTATTTTAAAATACCCACGGGTGTTATTATCTTTAGTGGTATGGGCGCAGATGGAGTGGAAGCCAGTCTTGAATACTCTCGTCGCTGTCAGGGACTGATATGGGCACAAAATGCAGGCAGTTGTGTGGTAAGCAGTATGCCGGATTCTGTACGTAAAGCTGATATAGTGAGTTATAGTGGTTCACCGGAAGAACTGGCTAAAGAAATGATTGCTCATCATACGCTTGAAACAGCATATAAAGAGACAGTAGATACTAATGAGAGATCATAGATTAAGTTTTTAAGCAAAAATGTGCATGAAGAATCGGATATTTGTTGATTCACATGGACAACTTCGGCGCATGCTTCTCGCATGCATTTCCGCCATCCATGGTGATCATGTGGGAAATGCAGGTTATGCAGGAGCAATCATCTGCCTTCCGAAAAACCGATTTTTCTTAAGTAGCTACGTATGAATGAGAGATAGTTAAACCTGCATATGACAATGCACCAAGCAATGGGAATGAATAAAAAAATGAATTCGCAAGCAACGATTATTCAGGGCGCTGAAGCCAATAAACAAGGTAGTTTTGGGGATGAAACAAAAGCAGTCAGGTGCTTAACATTTGATTTTTTCAGTTATCATATGCTGGTGCCCAACGTGGTTGTGGCAGAAGTGACTGATGTGGTTAAAATTGAGTCAAAAAAAGAAGCCCCTGAGTGGTTTGCAGGGATGATGCGCTGGCGAGAATTGTTTGTTCCGGTCATTATTTTTGAAAAATTAATGAACAAGGAAGCGGGGATACCAAAAAACTATAAAAAAATGGTTGTATTTAATGCGCCTAAAAATATTGGCGGAGTACCTTTCGTGGCTTTGGGTTGTCAATCAATTCCCAGTTTAACCGTGGTAGACGAATCCCGCCTGGCAGTGTCAGAAAGACGCAACGCAATGCTTACGCCTGTTTTGCTCGATGGTATAGAGTATGTGATCCCGGATATTTCTGTCTTTGAAAAGCGAGTAACGCAGGCTTTGATAGTATAATAAGACCGGCAACTGAGCGAAAATATTTAGCTTAAGTTAAATCGCCCCAGAGATACTGAGCAATGCTTAATGCCGTCACTCCAGCTGTTTCAGTTCTTAATGTTCTGGGACCCAAAGCAATTTTTTGATAGTTTGACAAGCTTTGTGCGTCATTGATTTCCTGGTCACTCAGACCTCCTTCTGGACCGACTAACAGATTCAGCGTTTCAAGCTGAGTATCTTTGAAGTTATTAAATGTCTGCAGGGCACGCGGAGCAAGCAGTAGATTGAGTTCGGCGTTATATGAATTAATCTGGCTGAAAAATACCGGATGTTTAATATTGACAGGAATCGTGCGGCCGCTCTGTTCGGCTGCACTGTTAGCAATCCTCTGCCAGTGGTGGTGTTTCTTTTCTAACTGCTTTGCATCCAGTTTAATATTAGAACGTTCAGTGAGCACGGGAATAATCGAACTTACACCTAACTCAACTGATTTTTGAATAGTATAATCCATACGATCGCCTCGTGAAATCCCCTGCAATAAAGTGATCGGTATAGGCGGTTCACTATTTTTGTGCAAAAATGTATCTATTTCTATGATCACTTCACGTTTGTTCAGCGATGTGATATGCGCAGAAAACTCCCCGCTTTGTCCCTGAAAAGGTTGGCCGTTAAACAGCACTAGTGGATCTCCTGGTTTGAGTCTTAAAACTCTTGCAGTATAGTTGACCAGTTGAGCAGGAAGAGATATTTGCTGATGTGGTGCTAGTGGTGTTTCTATAAAAAAACGTGAAAGTCGCATAATACAGAAATAATCATTCAGAAAATGTGCAATGCTAAATAGTGTTCATCCGTTTTTAGCTGGAACCTAAATGGATGATAATTCTAACAGATACATTTTACTTAAGTATATATCTAATATCCTGAATAAATCAGTTAAATCTTCTAAATAAATGTTCTTAAAAGGTGTCCATTCAGCACCAGAACCTGTGATGTATCATTTCGGGATTTTGATGTTAATATGAGAGAAATGATGTATCACTGGGTCTTGTGCGATGCCTCAATACTATGGCCACTATTTCCGAACAGCTATTTAGACTATTGCTCCTCCATTAAGATCTTTCCCATTATTTTTCTGCTCACCCATTAGAAAGTCAAGAAATTAGTCAGCGATCGAGGGATTTTGATGGGCTTTTAATGGGTTTTATCTGCTGGCTGCATTTTCTTTGCAACGACAGCTAACTGCTTAATAGCATTGTCCAAGCAATTTGGCCAGTTATCAAAATCCTGTCCATCAATGGCATTTATGATATAAAGTCTCACTCTGGTATCACCTTCAATAATCAGTCTGCGCTGAATAGCTGCAATGTAATAAAGTAATTGGCTGATGATGGAGTGAAAATTATTTGTTCCCCTGCAGTTGCTGAAGATAAATTAATGCCGTTTTATGGGTTGGCTCAATAGCTATCACTTCCAGTAATAATGTTCTGGCTTTTTGCATATCTTTCTGGGCTATATAGGTTGCGGCCAGATTTGCTCTGGCATCCAGGTAATCAGGATTTATTTTCAGCGCCTGGCGATAACTCTTTTGCGCATCGGTATAAGCTCCGATTTTGGCAAATCGGTTAGCCTGCATGTAATAAAATACCGCTTTATCATGTGCTGAAAGCAAATCCAGTGGCACCAGAGTTTCAAAATAGGCGGCCTTTTCAAGCTGATTGGTATAAAGCAGGGCAAAATAAGTGTTGAGCAATGTAGTGGGCAGAGCATTGATAGTATTGCCTTCTTTGCCCAGGTTCAAGGCCGTGCCAAAGCTTTGCAGCGCTTCTGAATATTGCTTTTCTTTCAGGTAATACTTACCTAGAGCCGCCCAAACTCTTTCTTTTTGCGGACTGAGCCGGGTCTCGTTCTGATAAAACCGGATTTGATCGCTCCAGACTGAATTACGTGCGAAAGTCAGATAGGAGAAGCATAAGATCAATAGCGTTAACGCCAATAGTGCAAGCTTACTCTGCTGTAGAAAAAACAGATAAAAACACATCGCGAACAGTATAGACATGCCCGCATTAGGCAAATAGGTACGGTGCTCAAAGACGACATCTGTGATGGGAATGATGCTGGACTCAACCAGATGAGCCAGGTAATAAAAACTAATGGCAAAAAAGATTAACGGCTGTTTTTTTCTGATGATGAAAGCACACAGCAAAATAGCTATATGTGCTGCCAGAGCCAATAGTACTTTTACTGAGAAGAGGCTTTGCTGAATGGGGAAATCATAATCCAGATGTAAATCCAGAGGGATAAAAAACTGTTTGATATAATGCCAGACAACCAGCGTCTGAGTAGCAAAATATTCGGATCTGGTGAGAAATTCAGTATGGCTGGTGCGAGTGATTAGATCGAGCTTTTGCAGTGACAGATCAAAAAGATAAAACGCTGCCAAAGCAAACCCCAATAACAAAGGTACGCCCAGAAAGATGATCTTTTTGCTTTGTGCTCTGCTCAGTTGCTGGAAAAAGGTCACTTCAACCAGGATAATGGCCAGCGGCAGCGTTGCAGTGTTCTGTTTACTGAAAAAGGCCAGAGCTGCAAACAATGCACTCAATATAAGGACTGCGTTTTTATTGTTCAGACGTGCATAGCAATAGCTGACCAAGGCAGCTAGATAGAACAACGCCGCGAGGGAACTTAGCCGTTGTACGATATAGGTAACGGCCTGAGTTTGTTGCGGATGGATTAAAAAAATCAATGCGGCGACAAATGGAATGGTATAAAAATACACACTGGACTGAAATTGATAGTCATACTTTTGTACACTGGCTTTTAATAATAAGCGGGTGAGATAGAAAACGCTGACACCTGTCATAAAATGAATCAGGAAATTCACAATATGATAACCGAGCACGGAAGTACCATTGAGAGAATAATTTAATGCAAAGCTCAGATAGCCAACAAATCGAGGAAAATAAAATCCCCATATATTCCCGGGTTGCGTAATATCATGTATAGCGGTATTTTCAACAATGGAAGGATAATCATCCAGATAGAAAGGAACATAAAAACTGTTGAAATAGGCGATTAGTGCTGCAATAAACAAAATGCTGAACAATACTTTTGTATTGCTTAAATACGGGGATAGGCCATTTAGAGAAATACCCTGGTCTGTTTGTTCTGCCGCGCGATAGCCTTCTTTGATCATGGTTTTTCCTGTGTTTTTCGTAGCTGTTCAGTTTTTCGCATGGTTTCATTGTTACTATTATTGCTCAGTTCAGCTTCCAGCATGGCCAGACGCTGGGTCAGGCGCAGAAATTTACGCTCTTGCCTTGAACGTTCAATGTCCATCAATAAAATTTTGATAATCAGAAAGGCGAAAGCCACGATAACTGCCAGAATGGGAGGGTAGCTGATATCAGCTCTATAGGCAATATTATCAATAATGGACGGAAAGAAACCTAAAATAGCTGACAGAATAGCGATAAATATCCAGCCAAATGCATATTTTACATGCAGGTGATCCTTACGAATGAGCCAGATAATGAATAAGGCAATGAATAAACCCAGTGAAGAGGTGATAATTAGATAAAATTTCATCAGGCCTTAATCCTGTTCAACTATTATCGGTTGACAACTTATTTTTACTCTTCATTCGTTGTATCGGGGTTATTTTGGAAATGCTTAATAATGAGGTATACATCATATAATAAATCACCTTTAACCATGAACTGAAAATCCTTGATTTTCCGGAAATTCTGCCACACATTGAGGTTTCAATTTCTGCAATACTTAAATGATGCTGCTTAAGCAGCAGCAACACACCTACATCCTGAAATTCCAGTAGCGTTGCCTGCCGGGAGGCAACAACCTGCATGGCCGCTTGATTGTAGATACGAAAACCGGACGTTAAATCGTCAAAATTAAATCCGGCCATTTTCTTAAATAAAGCCCAGGTCATTTTCCTGCCCAGGCTGCCCCGGTTGGTACAGGCCGCAATAACGACATCATTATTTTGACTGGCTTGCAGCAATTCTGTCAGTGAATCAGGACTATGCTGTCCATCGGCATCCATCGTGATGACGAATTCATAGCCATGTTTCAGCGCATAGCGGATACCGGCCTGGGCCGCATTCCATGCGCCCATATTATACACTAATGGCATGATCAGGGCACCATGACGGCTGGCTACACTGGCTGTATTGTCTGTGCTGCCATCATCTACAACCAGTACATCAAAGCCTTTTGCAACAATCTCATGCACCACATCAGCGATGGTTTTTTCTTCATTCATTGCCGGGATAATGATCAGGCAAACAGAAGTTTTGATGGGCAATGGAGCATCCATAGTGATTTTAGAGTGACTTAGATTTAGTTACTTGCAGCAGGTGGCAACTGATTTTTTAGGATTATAGGTGAAACCAGGATTAATTGTAAGTAAAGCATTTTAACTGCGGAAAATCATAACGGGTTAAAAGTTTATTTTATGCGTATTATGTTACAATGTACGTTGTTGTTGCCCGCTCCGGGTAATTATTATCCAAGGAGTTAAATTCATGCCGAAAGTTCTGGTGGCTGGTGAAAAAGCTTATTTTATTCATGCGTTTAGTATTGATGAACTGAATAATATTGAAATTACTCAGACTCGTAATGATTCAACCAGCAGCCTGGGTCTGGCACTGGATGACGCTGAGCCTTCCGCTGAAAAACTGGAATCAGTCAAACCGGCGGTTATGATGCTGCTAAAACAGTCTGCAACCTACAAAAAAGCCCATCATAATCCTGATATGGATGGTTACACGCTGATGGTGTTTCGCGGTAAAAACATGCAGGCTAAAAAGACTTACCTGGCGACCTGGTGCGGACAATCCAGGGCGGAGATGCTGACTCAAAATCCTCAAGCACTGATAAGTACTATTGTGCAGGGGGGGGGCAACTTGTTTAATCCAAAAGACTATCATAAAAACAGCACTATCCATCATTTGTTAAATAGCCCTACCATCTGAGCAGTCATGAAAAAGCATTTTTATTGTGAACTTCTGAATAGTATGTTAGTCAAAAATGTTTACCCCGGTTTAGCAACATCAATCCCTGTTCTAGCTACTAATTAACCAGCTGATTTATGCCGCCTTTTTTTGAACGATTAAAATACAAGGTTTTTTCTTCCATATCTTCTTTTTTAAAGACGGATGAACATCAGGAGTTACTGAAAAAAGTAAACACACACCTGCTGATATGGAATAAGCAGCTAATTAACCTGGAAACCGCAGCGACAGCCGATTTGCCCGATTACCAGGCTGAAAACATCGCCCTTGCAGCCGTAAGAATTATAGCCAGAGAAAAGCAGACATCTCACGTTGCTCTCTATTTACCCAATCCTGAATTTGTTGCAACAGAATATGAGCTTCCCGAAGTGGCTGAACAAAATGTCCCTGCCGCACTTCAATATCAGATTGATGAGTTACTGCCCGCTTATCCGAGTGAACTATTACTGGCGGTCAGGCACAATAATGCCCAGGAAAAAAATTTGGCATTATGGCTGGATTTATCGCGCACCAATGATTTATACAATGCTTTTCACGCCCGGGAATTAGAATTAATCGCGATTATTCCGCGAATTTTTCTGGCCCTGTTAACCGCAGATAAAGGTAAGGAACAGAAACTAAGGGTAAGGGATGATATAAATCTGCAGCATGCAGGGCTTGAGCAAGGCAGTTTAAAACAATGGGGTGCTATTACTTCTGCTGAGTTAGAAGATAAGGAATATTTTCAGCAATGGCAGCAAACTTTTGGTGAACTGGGCAGTGTTCCCTGTTTTGAAAGTATCGAAGCCTGGCAGAATGTTGATCTCGAACAGCTAGCGCAAATACGTTATGCTTTTTTTCCTGAATCAGCGCGTGTCAACCTGAAAAAGCGCAGCAGATTAAAAAAAGGCCGTCTGGCGGCTATCGCTGCCGGTATATTCTTTCTATTACTGGCTAAGCCGTTTGTGGACAACATTCTGCGTTACAATAAATGGGAAACACGCTATCTACAATATATGGAAGATACCCAGGAAGTCAGAACAATGCGTACTGCAGTGACGCAGTTTGAAGATAAATGGTCTTTGTTTTTAGATTATCCCAAAGCAGATGTGGTTAGTGTGATTAAAAAACTCAATGCTATTATCCCTAAAAACAGCTGGGTGACTGTCTTTGAGATGAAAAACGGAATAGTAGAGATTGAAGGCTACAGCCCAAATGCAACAGGTCTTCTGGAAGTAATATCCAAACAGGCCGAGTTTTCTCAGGCTGCTTTTAATCAGCGTACACGTACCCAGCGTGGTAAAAATAGCGAACATTTCGGTATCAGTTTTCACCTCGACTCAATTAACATGGATGCTTACCAGGAAAAATATTTTCCTGGTAACTAAAATACAGTATGACCAAAAAAGAACATAAACTATTACTGATATTTTTAGCGATTATGGCTGTCGGTTTTTTGTCCCAGGGGATCCCCTGGGCTATCAGATATCATCAGGCAGGAGTGGATAAAATCGAAGAGATTCGATTAAAACGTTCCCGCCTGAAAAAATTATATGAAAACCAGGCTTACTGGATAAGCGAATATAAAAAAAGCAGCAGCAAAGAAAAGAAATTAAATAAACAGTTATTTGAGGGGCGGTCGCCAGAACTTATTGCCGGACGTTTACAGGGCCAATTAAAGAACCTGGCAAGAAAAAGCGGGATCAAAGTCGATTCTATGAGCCTGGCTGATTTTAAGCGGGTAGATGAGTGGCTGCTAATCACACAGACCATGTCATTTAAAAGTCCCAGCAGTAATGTTGTAAAATTGCTGAATTCGATCAAGAGCTCCGTACCTGCATTGATTGTCCAGGATGTGCAAATACGTTCTTATCGGAATACACTCAATTGTACGTTGAAAGTTGTCGGTTTTAGCCGCACGGAACAGGAAACAAAAGGTGATGGTGCCTGATGGAACTGAATCTGACGATTTTTTCAACCTTACTGCTGCCGGCCAGCATTGCTCCAGACAAGGATTTTTATGACTCTGGCAAACTCATGTGTGTTGCTTCACCTGACACCGGTCTGCGTTCAAAGATCCGTTATATTATGGGACAGGATGTTCAGTTTTTAACCGCCGATCAGGAAGAAGTATTACGTCTGATCAAGTATTGGCGGGCTGAATTAGCCCCCGATATGGGTAATGATGAAATTAGTGAAACGGCATTTGATGAGGAAGATTTAAAGGACCTATCTTCAGATGCGCCGGTGATCCGTCTGGTCAACCATCTGTTCGAGCGGGTTCTGGATTTAAATGGCAGTGATATACATTTTGAACCTGAAGAACACAGTTTTAATGTACGCTGCCGGGTTGATGGTATTATGCAGCAGATAGAGACCCTGCCCATTAGCGCTCAGCCGCCAGTGACCTCCCGATTAAAACTCATGGCCAAGCTTGATATTGGAGAAAAACGGCTGCCTCAGGATGGTCGAATTGAATATACTCTGGGTAAGCGTAAAATAGATATGCGCGTATCCACTCTGCCAGGCGTGCATGGGGAGTCTGTAGTACTGCGCATACTGGATAGAAGCGATATCCTGGTCGGGCTGGACAAGTTAGGCATGCCTGAACAGGTGCTGGAGATTTACGAGGGGTTGATCAGGCAACCCCATGGTATGATTCTGGTCACAGGTCCTACAGGCAGCGGTAAAACTACAACGCTGTATGCCACGCTGGAAAAAATCAGCACCACTGAACTAAAAATGATCACCGTAGAAGATCCGGTAGAATATCAGTTGGAGGGTATCACCCAGATACAGGTTAATAGTAAAATCGGGCTGGACTTTGCTTCCGGTTTGCGTTCTATTGTCCGCCAGGATCCGGATGTAATCATGATTGGTGAGATTCGTGATCATGAAACAGCTTCCATTGCGATCGAGTCCGCCCTGACCGGGCATCTGGTGTTTTCAACCCTGCATACCAATGATGCGGCCGGCTCAATCAGCCGTCTGCAGGATATGGGGGTTGAGCCATATCTGATCAGTTCCAGCCTGCTTGCAGTTCAGGCTCAGCGTCTGGTCAGGGAAAACTGTCAGGCCTGCACTAAAGCACATGAGATCACTGAAGTAGAAGCCGGTCTGCTGGGCATTGCCCGGAATGAAATTGCACAGATTTATCGTGGTGAGGGTTGTACTCATTGTGGCGGAACAGGCTATCGAGGGCGCATAGGTCTCTATGAATTATTGCTGATTAGTGATGGAATACGTCATCTGATCAATACCGGAGCAGATGCCACAACCATCCGTAAAAAAGCCATTGAAGAAGGCATGATAACCCTGAGACAAGATGCCCTGAGTAAACTGACCAGTGGATTGACGACGGTTGAAGAAGTTGTCAGGGTGACCAGAGCCGTATGAGTCTGACGTATTTTGATTATCAGGCGTATGATCGTCAGGGGGAATTACAAAAAGGACAACTGAGTGCACAGACACAGCAGGAAGTGATCAATGTACTGAAAGGTAGAAAGCTGATTCCGATAAGAATTGTGCCCGCCAGTAAGCAGTCTGGCGGTGAAAAAGGCACACAGGGGCAGTTATCTCGCAAGGAATTGATCGACTTTACCCAGGGGCTGACCACCTTGATGGAAGCCCAGGTGCCGATTGATAAGGCACTGGTTCTGCTGGAAGGTATTTCAGAAACTCCTTCAACTCGGCAGCTGGTTGAAACGATTCGCAGGGATGTCAAAGAAGGTAAAACCCTGGCTCAGGCCATGGAAGCTAGACAAAATACTTTTTCGCCTATGTATATCAACATGATCCGTGCCGGTGAAGAAGCGGGAATACTGGGGCATTTATTACCGTCGCTGGAAAAATTTCTCGCTGATGCTGAGGAAACTCGGCGGCATATCACCGGGGCTATGGTCTACCCCGCGGTGCTGTTTGTTGTAGGTATATTATCAGTGATTCTGATGCTGGCTTTTGTCGTACCGCAATTTGCCACCCTGTTTGAAGATGCAGGGACCCAGATCCCGCCTTCGGCCTCTTTTTTACTCTCTTTGAGCGAATGGATGCAAAGTTATGGCTGGACCCTGGCCTTTATTCCGGTATTCATTATCGCCGGGTGGAAGTGGTGGGGCTCGACTAAAGAGAAGAAACAGCAGCGAGATCGGTTTTTATTACGCTTACCCGTGCTGGGAAATTTGTTATTATATAAAGACAGTGCCAACTTTGCCCGTACGCTTGGGGCGCTGTTGTCTGCTGGTATTCCGTTATTACGCAGTCTGCAGATTACTCGCGGGGTAATAGAAAATACCTATCTGGTCGAAGAATTAAAAGGAGTCGAAGTGGACGTTCAGGCAGGGGTTGCTCTGGGGAATGCACTGGATAAGCGCATGATTTTTCCTGCTCTTTTGTATAAACTGATCAGTGTTGGTGAAGAATCAGGACGAACTGCCAGTATTTTGAACCAGTTGTCAAATACATTTGATAATTATGTTAAAAATCTGATTTCGAAATTACTGGCATTACTTGAGCCTTTGCTCATTCTGTTTTTAGGGATCATGGTTGGCGGTATTGTGATTACCATGTTGATGGCAGTATTCAGTATCAATGATGTGGGCATTTAGAGGAAAAAAAGTGGTTGCAAATTACAAACCTGAAATAAAATTACCCGCTGGTGAGAAAATCATCCAAGATCATGTGCTCCTGTGGTGCCTGAAGCTGGTTCTGCTGCTGTCGATAACATTAATATCTTCCTGTAGTACTAATGCTCCGCTGCAAAGTAAATATGCCATTGGCTCGCCATCGTCCCCGGATACTGCGGAAGCATCTGAGACAGACGGCTTTAAGACCGGAGCTACGGACAGTATGACACCTGTGAAGGTTGAGGCTGCTGCACCCGCAGTCACCACGGATAGTGTCACGCAGGTTAAAAAAGCACCAACAGTAGTATCAACTTATCCAGCCATGACGCAGGAAACACGTCAGCGTTTACAAAATCAGGCTCGTAATCTGATGACTAATGGTACAGTTCCACGGCTTAAGTACGTGCCGCCTGATTCACCCGGGTTGAAAATGCTGCCAGGCTCTGCTGAGCAGACGGCTGACTCAGCAACCGTGCAACTGGATTATGAGCAGGTTGAGATCCGCCAGATCCTTGAAGAATTTGCTGATGCAATGGATTTGAGTGTAGTTATTGATCCTGCTGTCAGCGGCAAGGTCACCATGCGTACCGCACCCAGTCAGGCATTAAGCCAGGATGACCTCTGGCCGTTGCTGCAAATGCTGTTGACCGAAGCCGGCGTGACACTGGAAAAAAGCAATGGTATTTACTATGCGAATAAAGCCCAGCAGCAGCTGCCTTCGGTGATTGGCTATTCCTCCATGCTGGATTCAACTGGAGCCTCGGTCGTCATGCAGGTTACACCGCTGAAGTATATTTCGGTTGATTCAGCTATTACGGTATTAAAACCAATTGTTGAGCCCAAGGGGCGTATCAGCCAGTTGTCTACCCTGAATACACTCCTGATTGTGGATAATCCGGAAAAGCTCAAACGCATCAATGGCCTGCTGTCACTGGTTGATTCTGACCCGTTCAGATCCCGGGGCATTCAGCTCTATAAGTTAAATAAAGCAGAAGCAAAAGAAGTGGCCAAGGAGCTTGAAGAGGTACTTAAACTGATAGAAGGAGAGAAACCGTCTTATCAGGTTCTGGCACTGGAACGCATCAATGCCCTGCTGGTGGTGGCTCCGCCCCGGCGTGGCTTTCAGGCAGTGAGCCGTTGGGTTGATATACTCGATGCGGGTGCCGACGAAGAACTGCAGGAGCAGATTTTTATCTATAAATGCAAAAGCATGAAAGCAGCATCACTGGCAGCAACGCTTAATGCAATTTTTGAGCAGGAAGATAAGACCCAGCCCGGGATGAAAAAAACCGATGATGAAGAGGATCTTTCTCCCAATACCTTCAGAACGGTATCCAAAGAATCACTGTCTTTCAAGGAAGCAGCGAAAAGAAATACGCCACAGCAAAAGTCTGCCACCGCGCCTGTAAAAGAAGGCCAACACGACACGACTGCAGAAGTGGCTTCAGCCAACATTAATGTCACCATCGTTGCCGATGAAGATACTAACTCTTTACTGGTACGTACCACGGCCAAAGACTACAAACAATTACTGGAAACCATTAAAACCATGGATGTGGTCCCAATGCAGGTCCTTATTAATGTGGTCATTGCTCAGGTTGCACTGACTGACGGGCAATCATTCGGTATAGACTGGGCCTATCTGGGCAGCTCGGGTACAATACTGCAAACCAACTTTGGCCAGGCCCAGTCAGTTTCAGATTCCGGGGAACCTCTGGGGCTGATTGTCAATCGTTTGACGGGAAACTGGCGGGTGACGTTGAATGCTCTGGCTCAGGAGGGCAACGTGAATATTCTTTCCAGACCCTCTTTGCTGATCACTAATAATCAGGAAGGCGTGATCAATGTGGGTAAAGAAGTGCCGGTGGAAACCTCCAATACCACTAATCTTAATTCAACAGATATCATTGGCGGCACCAATGTTACACAGCAAATTGCCTACCGCAAGACGGGTATAGAGTTGACGGTGACGCCGCAAATCAACGATGATGGTATTGTGAATATGATCATCCAGCAGGGACTGTCAGCCATTGAGGGTCAGACAACGAGTACAGATGCTGCCAGCCTGAATCCAACCTTTACCAATCAGGAGATAAAAACGACGGTGGTAGTCAAAGACAAGGAAACTATAGTGCTGGGCGGATTAATCGATAGTATTGAAGCCAATAGTGAATCGGGTGTGCCCTGGTTAAAAGATGTGCCGGTGGTGGGAAATCTGTTCAAAAGTCAGGGAATTCAGGTTGAACGTCGGGAACTTATTTTGATCATCTCGACTCAAATAGTAGATGCAGAAGGTGATTATGATGATTTTAACAACAGTTTCAAGAACCGCTTCCATGCAGCAGCCTCCTATCTTGACCAACAACTGGAGACTCCATGGAGAGCAAGGTAACATTAACTACGCTCGACTGACAGGAAATAACAATTAATCGCTCATAACAAAGAACTAGGGAACTATGAACAAAATATTAAACAAAAAACGGGGTTTTACCCTGATAGAACTTCTGATTGTAATGGCTATTTTGGCGCTGTTGGCCGGGCTGGTAGGCCCGACTTTATGGAACAAACTTAGCGGAGCCAAGCGTGATGTTGTCGCTACGCAAATAAAAAATATTGAATCAGCACTGGATTCCTACCGACTGGATATGGGTAAATATCCTAAATCCTTGGAAGATTTAGTCAAGGACACGACCGGCAAGGCAGCATGGAGCGGTCCTTATATAAAAAAAATACCTCTGGATCCCTGGGAAAATCCTTATCAGTTTGAATCTCCCGGCAAGCACAATAAAGATTTTGATTTATTTTCCATGGCGGCAGATGGTCAGGAAGGAGGTGAAGAGGATGACAAAGATATTACCAACTGGGAATAATCCGTTATTGTATAATTAACATCACATTCTCACTGGCTTTAGCAGAAAAAGTTTCCTTGCTTAAGAGTGAGCATTCTTTCACAGGCAGACGGGCAATCAGAAACGGATATGGCAAAGCAGGCTGGCTTTACGTTAATGGAATTGCTGATTGTTATGGCCATTATCGCTCTCGCCAGTGCGGTGATAATTCCGCGTATCAGTAATAGTGACGGTAAGTTGTATCAGGCCCAGCTGCGTACTCTGACTGCGGTATTAAATTATAATCGCCGCAATGCGGTAATCCTGAACCGGCCGCAAAATGTAAAACTCTATCCTTATCGCAGCCAAATTGAATTGGCAGATGATGAAGCAAGTGAGAAGCATAAAATAGCGCACAATAAAAGTGAATGGAGAAGTCTGGGAGCAGATATTGACTGGCAAAGTGGAACCCTTAAAACTCATAATCGGGTCATTGAAATCCAGTATTTTCCTCAAGGCGGAGCTACCGGCGGAACCATAACTTTGCAGCAGGGACGTTTTATTGCCCAGGTCAGTATAGACGGCATGACGGGTAAAACCAGAGTGAAAGCCACAGTTGATGAAGACTAGTATGAAGAAGATGGATGAAAATCAATTCGGCTAATAAAGGCTTTACGCTGCTGGAAGTGTTGATTGCTGTGACATTAACGGCGATGGTTTTGGGTAGCCTGTTAGCTTTACAAAGTCAAAGTAAGCGACTGGCGTTTAGGGCGGAAGCTGCTTTGCAAAAAGTTATTAACCAAAGAGCCTATTTAAATGCTGCCTGGCTCGATAGTAGGCCGGTCAGCCTGTATATGGATGAATTTCAGAGCCATGAAGTTTATTCAGCTGATAATAAAAAGGCTTTGAAAAAACCTGACACTCAAAGCAAACCGCTTACATTTTATCTGGAATCTTTTGATATTGTTGATCAGCAGGGTGATATTATTATCTCCAGTGTAAGGCTGAAAGATTCTGAATTACCCAAGTAAACAGAATCATTCATGAAGCCTGCACATTTTCCGCTATCTGGAAGCACCCACTGCAAACTGCGTTCACATGGTTTTACTCTCCTGGAACTATTGATAGCCATTAGCCTCAGTACCCTTTTGATGACGGTTCTGGTCGTGGGTCTAAACCAGATTACACGTGACTGGGAAAGGCGCGGAGGTACTCTGGATGCAATGCTGGATGATTCATTATTGTTGCTGCAAATTGAAAAAGCGATTCTGGGTACTTTTGCCTATAACAATAAAGAAAATGCCACGGCGCAAGATAAACTGTTTTTTACCGGCAGCAATAGTGAAATTAAATGGGTCTCTACGGTGTCACCCGATCGCAACAGCGGGTTGACGCTGTGGCAATTGAAAGTGAATGAAGAACAGGGACTTGATGTAGTTACTTTACCGATATATCCCGGCGATTTGAATAAACAACTGCAGCGCTTTCTAGCATCCAGGGAAAATAAACCTGTTTATTTTCAGGACTATAAAATTGTGCTGTCTTATTTGTCTGAAAATAGCAAAAATAAAAAAGAATGGTCTACAAAATGGCTGGCTGAAGAAAAAAATACCTTACCGTTAGGGATCAGGGTAACTTTTAAAAAGCTGGGTGAAGGCGAAAACACAACAGCGTTTGAAGTGTTCAGCTTTATACCTGTGGACGCGAATAGCAGCTCTGCGATTCAGACGCCGTTTGGCTTTGGCGGCGGAGGAAACAGACCCGCTGGTTCCAATCCTTTTGAGAGCCTGCTAAAGTGATCCCTTACCTTCTGTAAAGCAAAAGCTGGCAAAGTGAAAATTCCACATACATATACCGTTATACCCTTACAACAGGGCTCAATCCTGATTATTGTCCTCTGGATGATCACCCTGGGGCTGGTACTAGTCACGGCTATTGCCGCCAATATTCGCTTATCTGCTACCACAGTAATTCATCACCAGCAGGCTCTTCAGGAGTGGAGTGCGGTTCTGGAAGCCGTCAACAGGGCAAAGCTTGAATTACTGATCGAGAAAATGCCCAAAATTGAAACGACCCAAACAGAACTCTACCAGCAAAAGAGTGAAGAGAACCGTTTTGACGGACGTTCTTTGAAATTACACTATGCGCTGCCGGATAATATCACTGTCAGGATTTATGATTTATCCAGCAAGCTGAATATCTCCAGATTGTCGCAGCAGCAGATGCAGCAATTGTTTGAGCATATTCTGGGAGAGAACCATAAAAAAATCCCCGAACTCGCTGATGCATGGCTTGACTGGATAGATAAAGATGAACTCAAGCATCTCAATGGTGCTGAAAAAGCTTATTATAAACAACAGAATCTGGGCTATGAACCCCGCAACGGGCCCCTGGTGACCGTTGAAGAATTGCGCCTTATTAAAGGCCTGGATGAAGTGTTCAGGGATATAGATCTGGACGCTGTTTTTACCCTCTATGGAGGACGTGCTGCGGTGAATCCAAATACGGCCACTCGGGAAGTGCTGATGATGATCCCCGGCATGGATGAAAAATCAGTGAATAATATTTTAACGGCGAGAAAAACCCAGGACTTTAAAAATGCCGGCGAGTTAAACCTGCAGCTGACACCTTCTGTGATTGCGAAAACGAGAGGCTGGTTTACTTTTAGTAAATCCAGCTACTACTCGATTGTGGTCTATCCCACTGAGCTGGAACAGTCTCTCCCGAATGAACAGGTCATTTATGCCTACAGGGAAGACGTCAGGGTGACCGGAGCGACAGCCAAACCTGTGGTGCTGCAGGTCAATCCTTATGCGAAGATTAAACTGGAACGTTGATCTGGCAGCAGCCAATCTATGCTAAAATATTGATCTATTTTTCAGTCATTAATTTTACACTGGCCCCTTGCCCAGGTTAGAAGGCAGGCGGTGCCTGTATATGTAGCCATAAACTGATATGCAATTTAGCCGCACACCCTTTATCTGGGAACATAGACAGCTGATAAAACGGCTTATTGAACGAGATATTCACAGCCGTTACAAAAGTACATTTCTGGGCGTCATCTGGACCGTGATGACACCCCTGTTTATGTTATCAGTCTACACTTTTGTTTTCAGTTCAATCCTCAAGGCGCGCTGGCCCAACAGTTCAGATAATGAGTTTGAATTTGCCATAGTGCTGTTTTGCGGTCTGATTATATTTAATCTGTTTGCTGAAGTTCTAAATAGAGCACCCACCCTGATAGTGGATAATGTAAATTATGTAAAAAAGGTGATTTTCCCAGTTGAAATCCTGCCTGTGGTGGCACTGGGGAGTGCACTTTATCAGGCATTAATCAATTTGCTGATTCTGCTGGCTTTTTATCTGCTCTATTTTGGTGCTATGCACTGGACGATTTTATTGGCTCCGCTGGTAATGCTGCCATTTGTGATATTGCTGACCGGTATTGCCCTGTTTCTGTCTGCTCTGGGTGTTTTTATTCGTGATATTGGTCAGGCCATTGGAATTATTACCACTGGTTTGATGTTCTTAAGCCCTATATTTTACCCCCTGTCGGCGTTACCGGAACGCATACATCCCTATATCTATCTAAATCCCTTAACCTTTATCATTGAACAGCTGCGAGAAGTTGTTATCTGGGGGCATCTGCCTGACTGGTCAGGTTTGTCGATCTATTCCCTGATAAGCCTGCTGATTGCCTGGCTGGGATATGTTTTCTTTATCAAGACGCGCAGGGGGTTTGCTGATGTGCTCTGATATTGCCATAAAAGCGGAGCAGCTGAGCAAGGTTTATCCCGTTTTTGAAAAACCGATTGATAGATTGAAACAGTTTTTCTGGCGTAACAGACGTCAGTATTATAAAGCTTTTACGGCTCTGGAAGCAGTCAGCTTCGAACTCAAACATGGAGATATCCTGGGTATTGTTGGACGTAATGGTTCGGGTAAATCAACTCTGCTGCAGCTGATCTGCCATACGCTGAGCTCTACCAGCGGTGAATTGATGGTCAATGGACGAATTGCTGCATTGCTGGAGCTGGGTGCTGGATTTAATCCAGAGTTTAGCGGGCGGGAAAATATTTTTCTTAACGCCGCCATCCTGGGACTTTCTGAAGCAGAAATAACTTCGCGTTATGACGATATTGTGGCGTTTTCCGGTATTAAGGATTTTATTGATCAGCCGGTGAAAACCTATTCCAGCGGTATGTATGTGCGCCTGGCTTTTTCCGTGGCTGTCAGCGTGGATCCTGATATTTTAATTATTGATGAAGCCCTCTCAGTGGGTGATGGGGCGTTTGCCAGAAAGTCATTTGAGCGGATCATGGATTTAAAGCGCGCCGGGAAAACCATCCTGTTTTGTTCCCATTCTATGTATCAGGTAGAAGCTTTATGCAATAAGGCGCTGTGGCTGGATCAGGGGAAAGTCAAAATGCTGTCTGATCCTGCAGATGTAGTGGTTGCCTATAATCATTTTCTCGAGACGTTCAATCAAAATGAGACAGCAACTTTCGCTCTGGATGATGCCACCAGCGGCAATACATACCTTACCCGTTTCAAAAAAATAAAAGTACTGGTCAACGGGAAGTCCGAACCATTAGTTGTAACCAGCCAGAAGTCAACCTTATCTATTCAGTTTGAGTTTGTTTCCGATATGGCCTTTGAAACCCCCTCTGTGGGGGTTGCTATATTTTCCCGGGATGGAAAAGCTGTAGCCAGTTCCAGCACACAGAATGACCACTATTCTGTTAAAAGAGATGAACAGGGCCAGGGACGTGTTGAAATAATATTTCCTGCTTTGCCCTTATTGAAAGGCAGGTATTATATTGACGCTTTATTAGCCAGTGAAAATGCTCTGCATCTATACGAGCATGCGCTACAAATCGCAGAGTTTGAAGTGGTGCAAAGTGGCCTGGAGCAGGGACTGGTTGCATTAACTCATCAATGGAAACAGGATGTTTAATTCACCTTATATATGGCTTCTTCGCCCACAGCAGTACATAAAAAACCTGTTCATATTTGTGCCCCTGTTTTTTTCTCATCAGATCACTGACATCGAGCTATTAATCGATACGGGTGTTTCCTTTATTGCTTTTTGTATAACCGCAAGCGCCATATATATTCTCAATGATCTGCATGATATAAAAGCAGATCAGGCACATTCCAGGAAAAAACATCGACCTCTGGCCTCTGGAACGATCTCCAAAAATAACGCGATATTAATCATGTTGGTGTTCTTTGTACTAGGCAGCATACTGATGCTATCAGTATCTACAACGGCAGCCCTGATTATGGGGCTTTATGTCATGCTAAACATGGCTTACAGTTTTGCTCTGAAACATGTTGCGATAATTGATGTAAGCTGCATTGCGATCGGTTTTGTGCTGCGCCTGTTCGTAGGTGCATCGATAGGCCTGATTCCTTTGTCGATGTGGATTGTCGTGATGACTTTTCTGCTGGCATTATTTATGGCGTTAGCCAAAAGAAGAGATGATGTGCTGATTTATCTGGATACGGGCAAAAAAATGCGTAAAGTCATTGATGGTTATAATCTGCAGTTTCTTGATGCTGCGATGATCATCATGGCTTCAGTGGTTATTGTTGGATACATTCTTTATACCACATCAATTGAAATCACACAGAGATTACAAACCAATTATCTATACATCACTGCACTTTTTGTTATTTTGGGAATACTACGATATTTGCAAATTGTTTTTGTTGAAAATCAGAGCGGCAGCCCGACGAGTATTATTCTAAGCGATCGGTTTGTTCAGCTTATACTGCTGGGATGGATATTATCTTATGTATGGATACTCTATATGTGATTGTACTTAAATATACCCTGTTTGCAATTATTGCTTCTTGTGTAAATCTTTGCTTTCAGTACCTGAGTTTTATAATTTATGAAGGTGATCATGATTTAACGATTGCCATGTTGGCGGGTACTGTAGCAGGATTAATTACAAAATATACTCTGGATAGAAATTATATCTTTTACAGTGCGCCAGGACGAAAAAATCAGCAAGCCGGTCAGTTTATTCTTTATGCAATGACCGGGGCATTAATTACCATGATTTTCTGGATATTTGAAATAATATTCGACAGGTTTATTGAAAATGCTAATGCAAAATATTTGGGAGCCATTATTGGTCTGAGTATAGGTTACACCAGCAAATATCTACTGGACAAAAAATATGTGTTTAAGGAAATCAAATGAGTATTAATAATACTGATTCAAATCGATTCGATGCAATTGAAAACTACGATGAAGAAATCCCTAAACATGTGGCTGAATATTTGACCCATGTAAAAACGGACAAAAACTTAAAAATATTAGCGGAGATTATTGCAGATAGCAATACTCAGGAAAATCCAGTTAAAGGCATAGATATCGGTTGTGGCACAGGTGAATACATAGAATCTTTACAGAAACTTTGTCCCGAGATGATTATAGATGGACTGGATTACTCTGAGAAACAAATTGAACATGCAAAAAATAAAGGCATAAAAAATAACTTTTTTCATTCATCCATGAGTGACATGTCTGCTATAGAAAATAACAGCTACGACTTTTCTTATGCGATCAATTCTATTCACCACCTGCCTTCCAGGCAGGAACAAATAAACACCTTTAATGAAGTTTACCGAATTCTTAAAGCGGGTGGGGTATTTATAGTACACGAAATTAATACAAAAAATCCAATTATCAAATTCTATGTAGATTATATTTTTCCAAGAATAAGAAATATTGATGATGGGAGTGAAATCTGGTTAACAGAAGATATAGTCAGCAAAAGCAAGTTTTGTATTGAAGAAATAAACTATTTTACCTTCCTGCCTGATTTTACGCCAAAATTCCTGATGGGGTTGATGGTTAAACTGGATAAAGTGCTGTCCGCATCCAGATTATCAGTCTTTGGCGCTCATGTTATGTATGTCTTGAAAAAATCACAAAACAACAATGACAACACACAGGGTATGGAATGAAAATACATAACTGGGGTAATTATCCTGTCATTGAAAGTCATATCTATCCATTTGAGAATGAAGAAAATCTGCAGCAGATCATTTTTAATAATGATGAGCTTATTGCCTGGGGCAATGGCAGAAGTTATGGTGATAGTGCACTCAATAAGAACCTTATCGATATTAAATCGCATAATTATTTTCTGAGTTTTGATCAGGATAATGCCATTTTGCATTGTCAGTCTGGGATATTGTTATCCGAAATACTCGAAACATTTTTACCAAGAGGTTTTTTTTTATCAGTAACCCCTGGAACTAAATTTATCACTGTCGGCGGTGCGATTGCCTCAGATGTGCATGGAAAAAATCATCATATGGCAGGTTCTTTCAGTGATAGCGTCATCGAATTCAGGTTAATGCTGAATACTGGAAAAATCATTACCTGTTCGCAAAACAACAACATTGTATTTTTTAAGGCGACCTGCGGTGGCATGGGATTAACAGGCGTTATACTGGATGCAAAAATAAAACTGCAACCTGTAAAATCTACATTTATAGATCAAATTTGCATAAAAACCAGAAATCTTAAGGAAACATTTGAAGCTTTTGAGCAGTATCAGGGGGTTACTTATTCTGTTGCCTGGATTGATTGCCTGGCTAAAGGTAAGGAACTTGGGCGTAGTCTACTGATGCTGGGAGAGCACAGCGGAAATGGAAATCTGGATTATCATCAGGTAACGAAATTAACTCTGCCTTTTTATTTTCCATCCTGGGTTCTGAATAAAACTGCGGTACAGACATTTAATGCATTTTATTATGCAAAACGTAGAACAAGATATTCTCAGCAATCAGTCACGCTGGACAGTTTTTTTTATCCCCTCGATGCCATTGCCCAGTGGAATAAAATGTATGGTAAAAATGGATTTGTGCAGTATCAATTTGTTTTACCCTTAAACAGTAGTTATGAAGGTTTAGAAAAAATACTGACCAAAATAGCAGCATCCGGTAAAGGTTCTTTTCTTGCGGTGTTGAAACTGTTTGGTAAGGGAAATTCAAACTGGCTATCTTTCCCCATGCAAGGCTACACACTTGCACTGGATTTCAAAATTCAACCGGGCCTGTTTAAACTGCTTGATGAGCTGGATCAATTTGTTATGGAATATGGGGGAAGAATATATCTTGCCAAAGATGCACGAGTTTCAAAAGCCGTGTTTGAAACGGGGTACCCGTTTATTCAACAGTTCAGGGATTTAAGAGCAACTCAACAAATGCAAGAAAAATTTAGTTCATTACAGTCACTTCGGCTGGATATCTGAATATGGTCAGGCATTTATACAGGTAGATATATAATATGAGTACGGTTTTGATTATAGGTGCTAAAAGTGATATTGCCAAAGCTATAGCCAGAGAATATGCCAAACAGGGTTATGATCTTTATTTAGCTGCACGTCATTCGATGACGCTGACCACTTTTGCTGCCGATATCCGGCTTCGTTATAACCGACGTGTCAAATGTATTGAGCTGGATATACTTGACTATCCAGCGCATGAACGTTTTTTTGCAGCATTAGACGAAAAACCAGCAGGGGCAATATCTGTTGTGGGGTTGCTGGGTGATCAAATAAATGCACAACATGATTTTAATGCAACACAACAAATTATTGATACAAACTTTACTGGAGTGGTGAGTCTGTTGAATATAATTGCCAATCATTTTGAACAAACAGGGCATGGATTTATTGTGGGGATCACTTCGGTTGCTGGCGATCGTGGCAGAAAGAGTAATTATATTTACGGTTCAGCCAAAGCAGCACTGACAGTTTATCTTTCAGGGCTAAGAAACAGACTGTATGCGTCTGGTGTGCAGGTCTTAACGGTTAAACCGGGTTTTGTGGATACGGCGATGACAAAAGATATGAATTTGCCTGAAAGATTAACAGCTCAACCTGATGAAGTTGCCAGTGATATTTTTGATGCGCAACAAAAAGGTAAGAATATATTATACACGCGGTGGTTCTGGAGATATATCATGTTAATAATAAACGCACTGCCTGAAGCTCTGTTTAAAAGAATGAACCTGTAATTTTGTAAACTATGAGTAAAATTATTAATTTTCGAGGAATCTCCGGGCCTGTTTTATTTCTTGCTTTCATGCTGCTGGTAATTACCAGGGATATCCGCTTGTTCCTGGATCCAAGATTTTGGGCAGAAGAAGCCAGCGTATACTTTTTATCTGCCAGCTTGCATACTTTGAGCGAGCATTTTAGCAATGTTGCTGTGGGATATTATAGTCTAGTCAATATATTCTCAACGGCATTGGCCAGCCGCATGGTTCCTCTGCAATATGCGCCTTTGATGACAACCCTCAGCGCTTTTGCTGTGCAGCTGATCCCTGCTTTTATTATTGTTTTTGGTAATATAAAGTCTTTCGCTGATTTTCGCATAAAATTATTAGCGTTAGCTATCGTGTTGTTTGTGTTGCCAAATAATGAAGTATGGCTGAATGTGATCAATAGTCAGTTCTATTTTGCTATCGCCACAGCTTTGATCTTGCTGCATCAGTCCCGAACTGACATTGAGAAGCTGGTATATCGCATTTTACTTTTTATTGCCGGGTTAAGCGGCTTTGTGTCTCTGTTTTTATTTCCAGTGTTTGTTTTCAAAGCCATCGTACGAAATCATCGAGAGACGTATGTACAGGTGGGCATCCTCTTTTTAGCGGGTTTAATACAGCTTTATTTTTTACTTTCAGCGGGCCATAATCTGCGCGAAGGAAATTTTGAACCCATAGTTTTTATTTTTATCTTTTTGCTAAAATCGATTTGTTTACCGCTGACTGGAATTGAGAATACGCTGCATGCTGCTGAGCTATTGAAAGGGATTTATTCTCAGTCAGCATTATATTCTGTCGGTATTATTATATTCTCCATAGCTGTTGTTATCTTGCTGGTTAAAATGCTCAAACCGCTATATAATTCTGATGCAAACTACCTGCTCCTGGCTTCACTCATCATTTTCTTTTTCAGTGTTTATGGTGCCATGGGAGGTAAACTTAATTTACTGAATGCATCAGCTAGTGGAAGATATTTTTTTGCACCCAATGTCCTGCTGTATTTGAGCGTGCTGGCACTGCTTTCACCCCTTGACAATCCCGTCAGGCGACTTAAGTTTATTCCCGCAATCATTATCAGTCTGCTGATAGTAGTGGGCATGGCAAATTTCTGGTCTACTGCTAATAACGATGTTAGCAGAGGACCGTCCTGGAAGGCACAGATTATTTATAATGAAAATAATCTGCGCAGGATAGAGATCTGGCCGAAAGGCTGGTTCGTTAATTTAAATAAAGAAGATAATCAGTTGTTGGCAAACTGTGAACATAACATGTTTTTTGATACAGAATTTTTATGCTTGTTGTACACAAATAAAAAAGTAAAAATCAAAATACTGTTTAAAAACAATCAGAAAATTAAACAAAGATATGATTTAATCGCTTTTAAAATTTTAGAAAATAGAAATATTGAAAAACTTCCAGAGGAGATGATTTTTAAGCAGGTTAAAAATATTCAATCCAATGAGTATCATGACGTTCAGCTGAAAGTCATGGATGGGAGGGAATTGTTTTCAGCTAATATCCTGCCCCGGGAAACATTGATTCACAATACTGAATAAAGTTCTAAATGCTGTTTTTCAGAGATTGATTCTTAAGCAAAATCTGTATGAAAAACCGGGTATTTGTTGACCCTCGTGGACGACTTCGGCTCCTGCCTCTCGCCTGCATTTCCAACATCCATAGTAGTCATGTAGGAAATGCAGAGTATGCAGGAGCAATCATCTGACTTCCACAAATGCCCGGTTCTTCTTAAATAGTGCCCAGCATAAATGGATGGGCACTAAGTACTTACGTATGTATGTCTTTTATTCTTTGCCTATAGTAAAATCAGCCGATTTGTATAAACAATCAGTTAGAAACTATCTGCTGACAGCAATTATTGAGTCTCATATTTTAAATATGCTGAAGAGTAAAAAAATGACTTTATTAAGTAACAATTCTCTGGTGAAAATTCTATGTTAGGAAATTTGTATAGACGGATATTAATGCTGATACCCAAAAGAAGATTGCATCTGGCTGTGTATGAGCGATATATTGAACTGGTGAAATCCACGGTGTTGAATTCAGTCTATTTTCCAGGTGAACATGTAGCAGAAGGACGTATTTGGCCTTCTCAAAGAGCAATGACGATGATTGGTCAAAAACGGCTCGATAATATTCAAATGGCGGTTGAAACCCTGTTAAAAGAAAATATTAAGGGTGATCTGGTTGAAACCGGTGTCTGGAGAGGCGGCGCAGTTTTATTGATGAAAGCCATATTGGTTGCTAATAATGACATACAACGAAAAGTGTTTCTGGCTGATTCATTTGCCGGTATTCCACCGGTTGATCTGGAAAAATATCCTGAAGATAAAGTACATGAAGGTGCAGAAAAGCTGGATATTTTAAGTGATAATTCCATGCAGGAAGTTGAGGGTTATTTCACCCGGATGGGATTATTAGATGAACGGGTGATCTTTCTAAAAGGCTGGTTTGAAGATACTCTGCCAACGATAGAAACAGACTCAATAGCGCTGCTCAGACTTGACGGTGATATTTATAAGTCTACCTGGGAATCGCTGACCTGCCTGTATGAAAAAGTGACTCCCGGCGGCTTTATCATTATAGATGATTATTATAGCTGGGATGGATGTAGAAAAGCAGTGGATGATTTCAGGAAAAAGAATTCCATTGATGATGAAATGCATGATATTGACTGGACCAGTCTATATTGGAGAAAAACATAACCGCATAATCCCGGATAAATTTAAAATGAAAGTAACTATTCGGCGTGTTTTAAGATCGTGATTGCTATCAGATATACAGAATCTTAGATACGCGCAATTGTTACAAATGAAACATCGTTAATTGTATTTGTTTACCAATAATGAATTACAGACCAGATATTGATGGTTTAAGAGCCATTGCGGTACTAGCCGTAATTTTTTATCATCTGGATTTTACGTCTATATCGGGTGGTTTTGTTGGTGTAGATATATTCTTTGTTATATCCGGTTTTTTAATTACAAAAATTATCTATGCAGAAATTCAGGCAGGGTGTTTTTCAATTTCTGAATTTTATATACGGCGCATTCGTCGCATATTTCCTGCACTTTTCTTTATTGTCCTGATCACTGCAATTTTTTCGATATTTTTAATTTCTGATCCGCAGCGAATTGAGTTTTCAAAAAGCGTCATCAGCATGGCTTTGTTTGTATCTAATCTGTTTTTCTGGATGCATGATGATTACTTTTCAGTCGCTTCCGAATTAAAACCTCTGCTGCATACCTGGACATTAAGTGTAGAAGAACAATTCTATATCGTTTTCCCTCTTTTATTAGTCATAACGCGTTTTTTTTCAAGAGCAAAGTTGGCTACCTGGTTAATCATATTACTATTGATGTCTTTATCGATCAGTATTTATCTCTCTGGCAGATTTCCCTCTGCCAATTTTTATCTCGCGCCTACAAGAGCCTGGGAGTTTTTATCAGGTTCTTTGCTGGCGATTGGAATTCTGCCCGAGACTAAGCCTTTATGGTTAAAAAACATAGCTGCGTTATTGGGCTTGTTTTTAATCATAGCCTCGTCTCTGCTGTTAGATGATCACAGTGTCTTTCCTGGGATCAATGCCATTTATCCAACGCTGGGAACCTGCCTCATTATCTATGCAAATTCTGTTAAACAAACCTCGGTCTCTGTGTTTTTATCAAACCGCCCGATAAGGTATATCGGTTTAATCTCCTATTCATTATATCTCTGGCACTGGCCTGTTATTGCGCTGCTTAAAAACAATTTGACCGGTGAGCTGCAGAACTGGCATCAATGGTTGATATTATTACTGGTTTTTGTTTTATCTGTTTTGTCTTACCATTTTATTGAGCGGCCCTTTAGAAAAAACACCTACCTGAGAAAGCGGGTCAATCTGAAGACTGGTCTGGTTGCGGTCATTGCTATGATCTTGCTGGGGTATGCTCTTTATCTTTACAGCACTGTAACTGCGGCAAAAAATATGACAGCAGAAACGGCTAACTTAAATCATCAATCCTTAACCAAAGGCTGCTTTGTTAAACCAGAGTCAGCCAGGAGTATTGAAAGATGCAGTTTTGGAAAACTGGATTCAGACAAGGTCTTTCTTTTGTGGGGCGATTCCCATGCTCTAGCGATGCTGCCGGCATTTGAGCAGGTTGCTGAAAATCAGGGTTGGCGGGGCATCAATGCATCGGTGATTGGGTGTCCGCCATTATTTGATGTATTTATCAATGATGCTGACAGTGCTTCTAAATGTGATGGACGTATTACGAATAATATTAAAAAGTTTTTAAGCATAAACAAAGTGGATGCTGTGTTTATGGTGTCAAGATGGACCCTGTACGAGAAAGGCTGGATTAGAAATGGACGACTCATGAAACCAAACAGTTTTATATCAGATAGACAGGAAATGGGCATAGATGCCCAGGCCAGTTCAAGGGTTCTTGCGCGGGCGATAGAACGCACCGCCCGCTATTTAACCGATAAAATCGCTGTGCCAACTGTTATTCTGGCTCCTGTACCCGTTTTACCCAGACTTATAGATAAACTTGAAGATAAACGCGGCATATCAAGAGCAGACTATATCCAGCAAAGACAGTTTGTAGATAAACTTTTTGATCAGGTCAGTCAATATGAATTATTAACTATCATTGATCCCATTGATATTTTGTGTGCAGAAGACAACTGTAGCGTTTATGCCCAGGATACCCCGTTATATCTTGATGATAATCATCTCTCAGCTGCAGGTGCACTCCTGCTATACCCGATTATTCAGGCATCCGGTGTGTTCTAAATGTTCGCAAATGGCTGTTAGCGCCATTAATTTAAGTGATAGTGGTAAAGTCAGTTGATTTTGGATAAATCAAGCTGATATCATGCATCTGCAAGTAAACCTCAGAATCTTATCATTTATTACGGATTAATAGCGTGAAAATAAATACAGACTGTGAACTGGTCTTTTTTGTCTCATCTTCAGGACACTGTACATTTGACTGTCAATATTGCATTGTTAATCCAATTGTCAAGCATCAGCCTTCATTGAACTATAGTGATTTTGCTTATTTACTGGATTATTTTGGTAATCAGAAAACTTTTTTTGCCCTGTCTGGTAAAGGCGATTTTTTTGCCAGTTATCCTCGTTCTGAGCGATTATTGAGCAGATTGCTGGACCATAACGTGGAGATTGCCCTGGATACCAATGGATCTATACTTCAGGACTTTAAAGATTTAAATAGCGAAAAGCTGGAAAAAATTCGTTATATTAATCTGACCATGCATTATCATCAATTAAAAGAAAAAAAGCTTCAATCACGCTGGATAGAGAATACCAGGTTCTTTCTTGAAAAACGCTTTGAGCAGGTACATCCTGACTATATCATGTCGCCTTTGCTGCAGGATGAATGGGATGAGGCATTAAAATTTTATAAACAGAATATATTTGATATTACCGCTAAAAAAATACTTATGGTCAGAGATATCAATCAGCCTTTTTCAGTGGAACAGGAGAATTATTTCCAGCAACTGGCTGATAAGTATGAACCTGCGATAGCCGGAAAACATAAGGAAGATTTTACTAAAACATTTAATGAATCGAAGGTTTTATGCCCCGCCGGGCATAAATTTTTCCGTATATGGAATGACGGACGCATGCAGGGATGTCCAAATTTACCTCACGTTAAAGAATTATTTGATAATGGTAACTTAAAACAGAGGGATCTTAAGGTGCGTGAGGATTATTTTGAGTGTTCAACGCCGAACTTTTGTGATTGTCATGTTATTGGTGATCTGGGTAAAATGAAATCCGCAGAATAAAGTTATCTTTTTATCCAGTGCCAAATTTCAGGTTTGACCCAAAACCTGTTTAATGGAGCAATGCGTAAATACTGATGTCCGTCAGGTAAAATGTCCCAGATGTCGTATGGGAATTTAAACGCTTCTCCTGTCATTATCCTTCCTGCCGCAGGAAGAAAATAAGGCGACGGGGACCATTCGATTAAACAGGCAGATTTTGTCTTTAATGGAATGATAATCCCTGCAGCGCTTTCCCGTCTGCCAAAATCCAGTAATTTCGGTGACCATGTCTCTGAATGGCTTTTTCCCACAGCTTTAAGAGTGCTTTTTATGAGCAAATTATCAGCATAGTGCTTGGCTAAAAACTGCCTGGCTGATTGAGCCATATAATCGTCTTTCAAGGCCTGCTGGTCCCGAGCACAACCACTAAATTTATGCACAATGTGTGCATCAGGAACATACAGGAGTTTGTAGTTTTTACGTCTAATACGCTTGAATAAATCAGTGTCTTCATAATACATAAAAAACTGGGGATCAAATAATCCCCCGCACCTGTCTACCACGGCTCTTTTCAGTAATACACTGCCGCCTGAAAGGTTATTTTGCGTGACAGGCTTGCGGCTTGACCAATAGTTTATCGAGCTTCTTCTAAATATAAGGCTCCTGATCCACAATATTTTTTTGATGAATGAAACAGGGTAGTTGTGTAGATAATAGGAAAAAGGGCTGGTGTTAATACTTTGCGGCAAAATGAATTCGAGCTGATCATCCCAGAATATTTTTGGACCTACAGCGGCCAGATTTCGTTTTGATTCTAGTTGCGTTAGTAATATGTCTAATGCCCCTTCAATTAAGTAGGCGTCAGGGTTTATGAGAAAGACATAGGGATCATTAGTTTGATCGTAAACGTAATTACACGCCTTTGCAAAACCCGTATTTTCTCCCATGTCATGGAGCGTAAATGTAAAGTAATATTGTAATGCTTTTAGCGCTTCATGTTCATCCTGGTCATTTGAATTATCTGCAACATGGATATGAATATTTTTAGAGCATTTATTTTTTTTTAATGAAGCAAGGCTCAATCTCAGATCATTGGATGAAAAAAAGTTTACAATAATAATAGTGATCATGTTTATTGTTGGTTAAGAAATATAATGATTCATCAATTCCGAAGTCCACCATCTTCCCGGATATTTTTTTATGGGCTGCTGTAAAAAGGTATATAATTGGCTAACGGTATGACTAATATCTTTAATATCATAAACATCACTGCAATAGATATGATATTGACCAGAACCCTGGTTCAAACAATAAAAAGCAGCCATCTTACTGTGCGTTTTTTGTGCCAGCCGGAATGGGCCGGGTGCCATGTGATAGTGATTATCAATAAAAGGGGCAATGATTTGAGGCGAAGCATCCTTGCCTGTTGCAGGCAGGTCGGCAAGTATAAAGACAATTTCGTTATTGTGCAGTGCATTATAAAAAAATCGTAAATTATCCTCTATATCAATGATTTGTCCGCCATTAAAATATTTTTCCATGCCACGGTATTTTTTATCATAGAAATTTTTCACCTCTTCACTGACCCTGGGATCATCTATGGATGAAGACATCGCATTCACTTTTATGCCTTTCATGCCCAGCATGACCATACCCATGGTGAAGCAATCGTAGTGACAGCAGAGTACCACCAGGCCGGTACCCGATTGAATCGTTTGTTGCCATGATGCAAAATTGTAAATGTGGCTTTTATCAAACAGCTGTTTAATGTTGCGGTGTGGAAACATGGCTGCATCAAGCTCTTCACGGGAAAAACTTATAAATCGTTGGTAGGTTAAGAAACGTTTTTTTAGCGGTGAACTTTGCGGGACTATTTTATCTAGAGCATGATAAGTACCCGTTTTTACAAACTTTGAATTCATGGCAATGGAGCGCCACTCCAGGTCTAAAATCCCATTCACCAATCCGCGCAGCCAGGAGAATTTTTCGCCAAAAAAAACAGGCAGGTGAGACATAAGGGGTAAAAGCCATTGATAGCTGATTTTTTGATAAGCCAGAGCGGTTATTTTTGAGATATTCTTGAGCACGATTTGAAGATTGAAAAATTCCATTTATCCGACGATGTTTGCATAGCACATTATATAAAAACAAGCTTTAATCATTACTGATTGATTTTTTTGCTACAATTCTAAAACTGACTGTTTTTAAGCTTTCCCAGTCAATGTGTTGACCCTGTTTTTCTAAAAGCACAAAATTATGCTGAACTTTTGGAGGTAATTCAGCCTGAACAGGCAGTATTTTCTTTACTTCATAACCTGTATGACCAAGCAGTTCAGAAATGGTTTTTCGGGTAAAAAAGCGCACATGTGTTGTACATAAAGTTCCGCCTGGAAGGTAGTCCCAACGCCCGCTTAATAAATCAAGCACAATACTCCAGTGGCCCACATTAGGAATACTTAATAACAATCTGCCGTTGTCGTGCAGAAAGTAACGGGCAATATGCTTTAACAGTGCGTCAGGCTCAGCAAAGTGTTCAAGCACATCAAGCAGGCTGACACAATCGAACATTTTATCAGTTTTTAGTGTTAATGCATTAGTCTTATAGACTTTGTCCAGTTTTAATTGCGCTAAATTCGCAGCTGTAGTATTTACCTCAATTCCTTCAACGAGGATATTTCGTTGCTTTTTTACCGCATGGCCAAATTCTCCATTGGAGCAGCCAATGTCAAGTAATGATGTTGCCGTTGAAGGGATCAGCTCAATCATTTGCTGATTAGCGCCGCTAAAATAATCAGCAAATGGGTGAATATAGGCTCCCGTGGACACGACGGTATTGCAATCTGGCAGCTGAGGAATAATGAATAAATTATAATCCGGCTGAGCGGCAGAAATAATTGAGGTTAGCGATGAATACTTTATTGCGAACATCGAAACGGGGCGATTGTCGTAGGCGGTAAACTCAAGTTGTTTATTTTTCAAATAAACGCACACGTAGCGCTCATACCCTGCCAGGGTAAAATAATGCGCTGCTTTTTCTTCAGGGTACTGATCAGGATAAGCAGAGGGTACTACACAATCTATATTATCCTGATTGAGCAGGTTTACCATTCTGTGAATGATTTCTTTGTGCATTAATAATGCGGGCTGTTTTACCAGGAATACCACATCAGCTGCTAAAGGCTGCAAATGGCCGATATCTTTTAACGCCGCTTTTAGAGCCTGGTTTAATTCAATGTCATCAACGTAATCGTCAGTATTGTTAGCGGTTTCCAGGAGAATAAATTTAAGCGGGTAATCGGGGGGGAAATTATTTTTAAATAAATCAAATGCAAGACTGAGTTCTGCCGAGTCCCGGTACCAGGAAGGATAAATGACGAGAATATAAAGGCTGGGCATAGTATGATGTATTGCTTATCAGGTGTATTGATTAATAACGCTGGTTCATTGTTATGACCAGAAGAACCTCTCTGGCACGACATTGTATCTCAGTGTAAACACAATAGCAGTAATATATAATATTCGTTTGTTCAACCTGAAAGGAAGATAAGGGAGTGGATATGCGTGAGTTCAATGTCCTGATTGTCACTTACAATGGCGGACAATCAATCACGAATCTCATAAATCACCTGCTGGAAGCCGGCAAAAATTTCTCACTCGACGTTCTGGTTGTAGATAACGCATCCACAGATAACACGATTGCTCAATTGGAAAATCAGCTAATAGAGCGACTCACCATCATTAAAAACAGTGAAAATTATGGAATAGCGAAGGCCTTTAATCAAGGAATAAACTATTTTAATAAAAAAGCGGCAAAATGGGTATTGATCCTTGATCAGGACAGCGCGCTTGCAGAGGATTTTTTTAACTCCTATGCACAATTATTGCCTCGCATAGACTCAGATTGTACTTCCATTGCCGCCGTCTGTTCAAATGCCATTAATGATAATGCTTTTGCATTTAAACATAAACCCTGTTTATGGACCGGATCTTCCTTTATAGTTGTGCCTGATATTATCGACGAAAAAATATGTGGTCTTCCTGTTGTAGCTTCATCAATCTCTTCGGGTACTTTTTACCGGACGGCTGTGGTTAAGCAGCTTGGAGGATTTAAGGAAGACTATTTTATTGATTTCGTGGATCATGAATATCACCTTAAACTGGCTAAACATGGAAGCAAAATGGTTTGGAACCAGCAGGCAAAGTTTTACCATAATCTGGGGATTAAACTGCAAAATACAGATAACGCCGCCTGGCTGGAACATCCGCCATTTAGATATTATTATATGGCCCGAAATATGGCTCATGGTTTTTATTCCTATGGCGGTATCAGGGGGTTGAGTGCTTTTTTGCAAACCCTGCCGGGTCATGTTCGAATGACATTTAAATACAGTGATGCTCCCTGGAACATATCATGGAATATAGCCAAAGGCTTGATGCATGCAGGTTTAGGAAAAATGGGTAAAAAACCCGATTAACATTGTCATAAGTTGATGATACTGAATAACACTCATATGAATATTAAACAGTTACCCCAACCATTAGGTTTCTTTCATATCATCACCGGTGATGATGCACTGCATTATGGTTATTGGCCAGAAGACCCATTGAAGCTTTCGCTGGCCCAGGCACAGCAGGAACATTCCAGACTATTGCTCGGCTATTTCCCTCCACCTCCCGGTAAGGTTCTGGATGTAGGCTGCGGCCTGGGACTGATGGCCGGAGAACTGCACCGGCAAGGCTATCAGGTTACCGCCATCGCACCCTCTGCAAGCCTGATAGCTTATGCTGAAGAAAAACATTCCGGGCCAGACTATATTAATTGTGGATTTCTGGATGATAATAAACAGTTGCAGGGACAGTTTCAAGAACGGCGCTATGATGTCATTCTTTTTCAGGAGTCACTGCAATATTTTTCTGATTTAGCACCGGTTTTTCAAAAAGCCAGAGACTTGCTGGAAGCAGACGGGCGGATCATACTCTGTGATGAAGTCTCTTATAATGAAAGCACGCGTCCGCGTTCTGCAGTGCATCTGGCACGAAGTATTGAACAGAATTTCCTGGAACAGGGCTTTTATACTCAGCATCACCAGTTCATGGGACAGCAGGTAACCCCGACCTGTGAACATGTTTTGCAAGGGTTCAAAAATAAGCGGCAGCAGATGCTGAGCGCTTTCGGCCAGGAGGTGGCAGGACAGATAGAACATACCATCGCTGAGTGGCATAACCTGCAGGACTGGTATAAAAAACAGCTGCTGGGCTATGAAATGTGGGATCTGCGTCCCTCGCAGTTGTTGATTAAGGGCTATCAGGCCAATATTGAACAGACTATTGTCGCTCAGTTCAACCATATTTTCGGACAAAACAGAACCTTAACCCACTGGTCATGGAAATACCGTGAAAATCCCTATGGAGGTCCTTTGGTGTCTGCGGCCTGGGATCATGCACAATTAGCTTCGCATTATTCCGCTTATCCATTACCTCTGACCATCCATGGCCGCCAAACAACCACTTACCATGTGGGGGATACGTTTACCATGCCAGCGTATAGAGGGATTGGGCGGGGTAAAACGAATCTGCTCAGCAGGGTGGTCAGACATTTTCATAAATCCTGTTGTGAAGGACACATAGATTTTTTCTATGGGTTTAATACCGGGAAAATTCAGAAACTGGGGAAAAACTTTCTCTCCTATGTGCCTGTAGCGCCTGTCTACGAGTACACCTATCCGTCTTCACTGCTTAAGTTAAATAAATATTCAAAATTAAAAAGGCTCATCAAAGGTTTTCGTATTCAACTGGTTGAACAATCTGGTGACTGGGCAGATTCTGTGTTTGCAAAGGCTAAAGCTGATTATCCCATGTTGATCAGCCGCAGCAGAGAATATTTGCATTGGCGCTACGATCAACACCCGGATCACAGTTATCAATATGTGCTGCTGAAACATTGGGGAGATATCGTTGGCTGGTGGGTGATACGTCAGGATGAAGATCGAATGCTGCTGGTAGATGCCTTGTTCCGCAAAGAATATAAACAACAGGCCGTGGAATCGATTATGGAAATGTTATTTTCTCAGCCCCAACTGCGGGAAATGTCAGGCTGGTTTACCGATATCCCTGCCTGGTGGGTAGAGTCGCTGCTGGATGCTGGCTTTAATAAGCGCAGACAGGAACAGCAGCTGGATCTTTGTGTTACTTTTTTTACTGACAGATATGATAAAGATGCTATAATTGACAGCTTTTATTTCACCATGGGCGATAGTGATCTTTATTAGTGGTGAGGGTATTGCTATCGCAGTTCGCCAGTTTAAATTAAGTTAAAGCAAATTGCTGCGGACAATTTAAGCGGATTGCTCGGCGCTTAATTAATGAGATATAAATGATATATATAAGTCAAATTTCACGACTCTTCTAGGGGAGAGGTTTTTCCAGATGTTGTTTTGAGACACGCTTCACAATTTGAAGAAATAGAATATAAATAACTACTAATGTGATGAAAGTCAAATAGTTATGAGTTTTTTTTAAAAAAATACTTGAAAGATCGTAAAACCCCGATATAATGTGCATCAGTGTACTAGGGAGTAGTTGAATAGTGCGCGGATGTGATTGGCAGTGACCTTAATAGGGCTTGTTCTGACTGCTGATAGCGTTGTAATTGACGAATTCAACTGACTTGATACATTAAAAACCTGTTGTTTTTTTGCAACATGTTGCTTTTTTGTAAAAAAAAGTGATAATATTAGCTCATAACTATTGCATAAATGCTTTTTATAGTTATAATAGCGTTAAAGATGTTGCTAAATAGCAACTAATAATTTTTGGTGTGCGGGCTGTCTGCCACATTAAATAAAAAAACTAGTTGTTTAGTACAATTGAATGTTTCTAGAAATATAACGGAGAAATACATGTTTAATAAAAAAATACTCGCAGCTTCTATGGCGGCAGCTATTTCAACTGGAATGGTTGCACAGGTGCATGCGATAAAAGTACAGGAAAACAATACTGGTCAGGCGCTTTTAGGACCAATGTATATCACTGGTGGTGGCTTAAATTCCGAGATCACTGTTGTTAATACCAGAACCGATGCAGCTGTTAAAGCTAAAATCGTTTTCCGTGAAGGTATAACTTCTTCAGAGGTTCTTGACTTTATCCTCTATCTGACTCCTGGTGATGTCTGGCGCGGTACTATTGTCGGCGAAACCAGCGCTGCACGCATTGTATCTATAGATGATTCAATGACGGATAACAATGGTAACTTCGGCAGTGTTGACAATCCAGTCGACCAGCCTTTATTTGATAAAGAGTCAACCGGCTCAAATGGTTATGGCCACTTTGAAGTCTTTGGTGTCTATTCTATAACCATTGGTAGCACCAACGTTGATTCAGTTTCTACTCCAGGTTCAAAGATTGTTGTTAAGCCAGGTATGACCAAGCCTGATCTGCGCAATCTCTTTAATACCATTGATGCCAATCCAGTATCTTCGGCCAATATAGGCGCCGGTGAGTTTCCTGCCAGAGTTTCTACTCGTGATCCCGAGTATTTACAGATGATGGGTGAAGTGCAGATGGTGAACGGTGAGAATGCCCTGGCTAGCTACGTGGTCCCTGCTTTAGGTCCTACTCATACTTTTGATGAAGCAACTTATGTGGTTTCTAATCCAGACTTCAATGCGTTTCTTAGTTTAGAAACCAATATTGGTGAAGGTTTCAGTGCATTTGGTGATGGTGATAACATAGCTGAGATTGAGACAGCTATAGCTACTGTAGCCACCTCTTTTACATACAATGTTACTGGTTCTAATATCACTGCTGCTGCTATTACTTTCCCAACCAAGTATCGTCATAGAGAAGATACTTTTGGTGTAGGTGGTTGTGAGCCAGGTACTCTGCTGACTGACGGTACCTACGGTTATTCATCTCCATTTGAAGATACTCATACGGGTGAAATCGTTTTCTCCTTCATATCTTTTGATAACTCAGAAAATAGCGAAGAAGTTATAGATGGTCAGTTCTCTGGTGGTGATGCTCCTGAAAGCTCTTCATTACCATATGAAGTTAACCTTGTAGTACCTAATTTCTACTCACCAATTTCTGGCTGGGCTCAAATGGGTTATCTGCCTAATGTTGCTAGCGGATTTGTCGGTGCAAGACAGGGTTGTGAATATCAGGGTGTTCCTGCTCTTAGCGCGACTCTGAAAACCAAAGGTGCAAACTTCCTTTGGACGGATGCCGGCGAGCGTCGTAGTATGATGTATTTAGCTGACTAACTTTAAATCAGCTTAAACTGATTTAAAGTTTAAAAAAGCCGTAGCGATTAACATCACTACGGCTTTTGTTATTGTAAAGAAAAAGTTCTTTGCTGTATTTAAAGCTATAATTCAATGACAGTAAAACTATGCTATGATGGTAATCGCAGTTATTTATAGGAAAATAAACAGCAGAAGATAAAATGGGATATGAAAAATGCGCATAGTGCCCATGCTTAAAAGGATCACGGCACTGTCGGCTAACTAAAACCTAGTGCTTGTTATTTAAAGGGACAGCAGTTCCGGTAGTACTCATTTTTAATAAATTCTCAGGTATGGCACCCTGATCCGGAACATCTTGCCAGGGGCCATCCGGTTTTTTTGAAATTGTCCACTGGCCGTTTTTATTTTGTGTGTAATACCAGAAATTTATATAAAATAGTGTCCTATTGTTGTCTGCTATATATATTTCGTGTTCAAGATCGAGTGAGGTTTTTATACCGTCACGAGTCACAAAATGCAGCGTCTGCTGATCAGGTTCATTTTTATCAGCACATGAAGCATTAAACACAGGGAGCAGCAGTATAGGCAGTAGCTTTAACAGGCTAGTTTGTTTTTCTTTTAATCGAATGAAATATCTCATATGCATGATTTTTTTTATAAAAAGAGTTTAACGGGTTTTTTATTAGTTTTTCTCATACTATCACTGCACGGATGCGTTGCAAAGGAAAAAAATCCATTAATTGGCCGCTGGATGTCTGAAAATAAACTGATGCAAGTGACTAACCCAAAATATAAAGAAGTACGTCTGGAATTCAGAGCGGATTCTATGAGCATTGATGATAAAACCATTCCGGTCATTTATAAATTCAAGCAAGATCAGGTGGTTTTATTTTCCCGGGGTGAAAAAGTAGTTGTACACCTGCTGGACGATAAGAAAATTATTCTTTTTTTAAGAAATCTGGGAAAAAGGATTTATCTTAAACAAAATGCATAACTGCTGAGCGTATCTATAAGAAATGTAACTACTCAGCGTATTTGAAATATTGTAACATCTCAATAAGTCCGTGCAAGATCCCCTCCCCATATCAGGGGGAAGGAACTTAAACTGCATGGACTTATTGAGAAGTTACGAAATATTGCACTAAGTGCTTGATATCAGGTATTTGTGGAAGGCAGATAATTGCTCCATGCATAACCTGCATTACCCACATCCATGTGGGTCAATAAATAACTGACAGCAAGCACGATCTTATAGATACGCTGAGTAGTTACTAAGAAATTAAGTTTTGCACAGAGCTTCATTGCTCAACTTTGACACCAGAAATCGCCAATCAAGAAAATTTTATGGCGTGTTATGTCAAGATTAAACATCACGATATCAGTATTCTTTATCAGTTATAGAAATATTAACAGATATAACTACAAGTGGGCATAACATTCAGGCAAATTAAAAGATGACGTTCAATATCAGGGCAAATCAGGCAAACAGGTGTTTACTGTAAATTTGCCTAATACATCACATATATTTGCAGTAATTACTGTTAGTATATGATAGTATCCTAATATAGGAAAATTAGTTTTTAGAGGTGTTTCATGAAATTACAATTCGGATTAAATAAAATATTGAAGACTCGAACCAGTCTTTTAAAGCTGGTACCCGGCCTTTTTGTGATCCTGTCCGGCTCAGCTGCAGCGCAGAATCTTTTTTTAAACTTTCAACCGTTCAAGGCGGCCTCCTACAATGAACAATATGGTACCGTCACTGTACAATTGCAGGGTATTGAACATATTCCTGTCGATGTTGGAGTAACAACAAATGTTTCAGTATTCATACCGCAGGGTGTGGACTGGGCCGCAGTCACCATGGCCTACGCAACTGGAAGTAACTGGACCGGTGTTGATTCAGGTGTGTTTGCTGCCACAGCACCTGGAACTGCCGCAACCGCTGGCGTATTAGACGGCAGAACACCGACTGGATATGTGTATCAGGGTGCAGCTATTCCTGCCGGTGCTCCTGCTAGCGGCTTAATGGTATTAAAGGGGGTCACACACGCTACGGATTTACATACGGTGCAGGTAAGATACCATATTGCCGATCTTGAAGTGTTTCAGGCCTGGGCTGGAAATATACCCACGGTAGATACTACAACAACTACAACAACTACACCAACTACACCAACTACACCAACTACACCAACTGCACCAGCTACACCTAACCCTGATATTCCAGCTGGTTCTGGTTTTGGTGATGGTTCTCATGACAATGTAAATACATATACCGGCGAGCCTGTAACCACCAACTCAGGGCTGTGCGCTATATTTCCTGCTCTATGTACTAAAAGTAATGTAGATCCAGCACCAGCACCAGCAGAGGATCCGGCAGACGAAGCCGATTTAACGGATGAAGTGGTTGATGAAATATCCGGCAAAGGTCCCGTATTACAGGCTTTGATTGAAGAAGCACTGGAGAATGACGGTTTAGCAGAAATGATTGACAGTGTCTCTGTAGATGAAAATATGCTTTCCATCTTTTTCGGTGAATCTATTTTCCAGGCTGAGGTAGATTTAGCCAGCATACCTTCATCACTATCCGACAGGGTAGAAGCAGGCAGCGCCGCTTTTTCTGGCAGTAATGTTCCGGGTATTGATTTTATTAAAGCTGTCAATCTAACCTTCAAAATGATAAATGTGAATTCGGTTCGTTTAACTTCTGTGATTTACGACAGGGAGTTACTGCGGGAAGAGTTTTTAAATATGGACTTTGTCACTGATGTTGAGTTTGAAGGTCCCTGGATGCATCTTACACTCGATGATGATCAAATTCTCAGTGGCTACTTTGACAATGTGATCATTTTGAATGCAGCTAACAAAGCCATCGATGGTATGAATATCGTCTTGCCGTCAGTAAATGGCTTTCATTATGATGATGTTAACAATGACGGTATGACTGATGTCATGATTATCTATCCTGACGGAGCGTCCCAGCTTCTTTATCTGAAGAAAACCTGAGCGAAAGATTTAAAACACGTTTTAAATCATAAATAACCTCTTTTAATCAAGGGCCCTGCTTGCAGGGCCCTTTTTTATGTCCTGCCTAATAAAATAACAGCATCGCTTATGCTAAAATGCACTGTTGCATAAAACTAAATTTAAATTTGAGATATCTGTGATGATTTTAGAAAATGAACTCATACCCTATCAATGTTTAGATCTGCCTTCAGGTCCATGGCTGGTCTTTGCACCGCATCCAGATGATGAAAGTTTTGGTATGGGAGGGAGTCTGCTTTTAGCGGCTAAGCAGGGTGTTGATATTTATCTTGTTTTTATGACCGATGGCGCTCAGGGTGGAATTTTAAATGCTCAGGAATTAGTCACAGTGCGTCATAATGAGGCAGAGGCGGCTGGCAAAATTTTGCATGCCAGGGAGATTTTTTTCTGGGATGAAGCAGATAGAAAATTACCGTTCAACACTGCCCTGGTTAATAAAATTGCAACTCTTACCTCAGAAATAAACCCTCAATCCGTATTTTTTCCATCACCCATGGAGTTACATCCTGATCACAGAACAACGGCTCAATTAGTCTGGGCGGGTTTGCAACGGGCAGACACATTCCATGGTAAAGCTTATGCCTATGATATTTCTGTTCAGGGACAGATAAATTATTTAGTGGATATTTCTTCTGTGGTGGATGAGAAACATCAGCTAATGTCAGTTTATGCCAGTCAATTAGGTGAAAATAACTACCTGGAAGTTATACAGGCACTGGATCGTGCCAGAAGCTATACCCTGGGTAATAGCGTGTTAGCCGCGGAAGGTTTTTATCTGTTTCCGTCAATACAGGGAGAACTGACCACTCATACTCTGTCTGTTTTGCAACCTTACTGGAAAACAGCGTCAAAATTATCAATAAATGAACCCCTGGTCAGCATAGTTATCCGTACCAAAGACCGCCCCGAGTTGTTAAAACAGGCGTTAGTCTCTATTGCGAAACAGTCCTATGGTAATATTGAACTGATCATAATCAATGATGCTGGAGCAAATATTACTGATATTTCCAGATCTTATAAGCCTATGATTAGTAAGATCAAAGTCTATGATTTCGCTGAATCAGTCGGCCGTTCTGCCGCTGCGAACAAAGGACTAGAGCTTGCCAGGGGAGAATATATAGGATTTCTTGATGATGATGACTGGCTTGGAGCTGAACATATCCGATTGCTGGTGGATAAACTCCAGGATGCAGCGAATAATATACTGATTGCGGCCTATGCTTCGACACACTGTATCGATACTGAAAGGAATAAAGTACTCAGAACCTATGCACAGGACTTTGATCCCGTGCTGCTTAAAATCGAAAATTATATTCCACTGCATGCGTTGTTATTTAGACGCAAAGCAATAGTAACAGATCCAAAGTGCTCCTTCGATGTTTCACTCGACCTTTATGAAGACTGGGATTTCTGGCTGCAGTTGTTAAAACGAGGCGATTTTGTGCATGTTAATAAAGTGACGGCATTTTACCGTATTGGCAGTGGTTCGGGAGAGGGAGTAAATGCCGAACAGGAACGTTCAATGCAGGCGCTGGAAAAAATAGCCAGGAAATGGTTTAAACGCTGGACCGCCAATGATTATATGAAATTTATCGGCAGAGCCCGGTTTTTACAAAACCAGACCATTGAACTGGAAAAGCTTCGGCATGAGAAGGAACAGCAATGTCTGATATTAGAATCCTGGGGCAATGATTTTAGACAAAATAACCTGCAGTACGAAGCAAAACTTCAGCACTACGAAGCAAAACTTCAGCAACACGAAGAAAAACTTCAGCAACGCGAGCAGGAACTCTCACAGGAAAAACATAACCGGGAAAGAATCGCAGAAAATTATGAAGCCGAAATAAAACGCTTAAGCCAGAGCTTTGAAAAACAACTGAAGCAGGTATCCGTTAATTATGAGCAGGAAATTCAACGCCAGTCGGAGAACTATAACACGATATTATCGTCCAGCTCCTGGAAAATGACTCGACCACTGCGTTTTCTAAGGCGAAGGTTTTCCTTGACAACAGAAAATAACCGGCTGTATAAACAGGGTCTATGGAAAATGGCAAAGGCACTTTATTGTTCCCCGCTACTGCAGCCCTTTATCCGTAAAATTCCCTTTGATACGAAACAACGTATCAGAAGTTTTCTGGTAAAAAATCAGATAACTGAAACCGTACCGAGTAAATTCAATAAACAAGAACAGAGGGGGAAGGTCAGCATTATAATACCCGTTTACAATCATGCCGAATATTTACAGCAGTGTATTGACAGTGCTATTGCTCAGACCTGGCCTCAGCTGGAGGTCATTATATGCGATGATGCATCCCCGGATCCCGATGTTAAGGACATTCTCCTAAAGTATGTCGATAACCCTCGCTGTAAGGTGATGTTTTCTGAACAGAATGAAGGCATTTCCAATACCCAGAATAAACTGCTGGCCGCAGCTTCGGGTGAAATTATAGCCTTTCTGGATTGTGATGATTATCTGAATCCGGATGCCGTGGAGCGATGCATGCAGCGCTGGCAGGATGATACCGTTTATCTGCATACCGGCAGAGTCAATATTGATGCGAAAGGTAAAGAAGTGAACCGGATATCATTTGAACTGCTGCCGCGCGAAGATTATTTTGCAGAAAACCTGGAAAGAATGTTTGCCACTCATTTTAAACTGATCCACCGTCATGCTATTGCCAGAGTGGGGGCCTTCGACACCCGATTTGATTCAGCACAGGATTATGACATGCTAATGCGTGTTGCATTTCATTATCCAACTAATGCATTTGTACACCTGCCGGAGTTTTTATACTTTCATCGCCTGCACGAAAAGCAAACTACCGCTGCAATGAATAAGAAGCAGCTGGATAATACACACACCATTCAGGCAGAAGCCCGCTTAAGAAAAGCTATTCAGCAAGGGCAATTTAAGCATTTTATTTCAATCATCATGCTCTCCTATGGTAAAAAAGAGCAGACGCTGAGCGCCATCAAAAGTCTTGAAGATACTATTAAGATACCCCATGAAATTATTCTCTTTGATAATGGCTCAGCAGAAGAGACAGTCAACTTTATCAAAGCAGAAATTGACGGTAAGTTTAAGCACGTCAAAGTGATCTATAATGAGTCCAATCTGGGTTCATCAGCAGGACGTCGTGCGGCACTGAAATATGCTTCGGGCGAATGGTTTATCATCTTTGATAATGACGAGATTGCAGAGCCTGGCTGGATAGAAGAGCTGCTGGTCAGGACTGAGACTGATGAGAATATTGCTGCAGTATGCTGTAAGGTTATTTTTCCTGATGATTCCCTGCAGTTTAGCGGCGGTTATTTAACTCATCTGGATGATCAGCTGGTGGAACTCGATTTATATGATAAAGGCAAAAATACCTATGATCTGTCAACTGCGGTTTTCAGGGATTGTGACTGGTGCCCGATCGGGGCGACATTATTTACCCTGAATCCTGGCGACTTTTTACATGAGGGATACCCGAATATATTTGAAGACGCCGGGGTTTCCATGGCTTTAAAAAAACAGGGCAAAAGGCTGGTCAATAGCCCGGGTTCCTGGGTCTGGCATGAGCACATCATTTATCAAAAAAAGGCAGATGTTGATATGCATGATCGGTATCTGAATGACCGCTACAATCCCAAACTGATGATGACCAGTATGCGGAGTTTTTTTAAAGAAAATAACCTCATCATCAATGATGAATATATCTGGCGTGAGAATGGATTGAATTCATTGTCCAGAACAGATTTAATCAAGTTGTTAGAAAATGAGTAATGAATTATTTTTTTCTAAAAGGTGCCATCCATTTATCCATCATAGCAGTGCTTATGACACTGCCAATATTGATTTCACAGTTTCTTGATAATGTTAATAAAGAGGCAGGATTTTATTATTGAGTCATATCGTTGCTGATAATTCTATCTGCTGTTTTTTGCTTTTATTTACCCCCTGATTTTTTAGCATATGGATGATTTTTTCAATACATTGTATGATAGCATCATTCTGCTTTTGTAACTTTTCAGCGTATTTTAGATTTATACGTAAGTTCTTGATATCAGGTGTTTGCGTAAGGCAGATAATTGCTCCTGTATAATCTGCATTCCCTACATGACCGCCATGGATGGTGGAAATGCATGCGAGAGGCAGGAGCCGAAGTCGTCCCTGTAGGTCAAGTGTATGTGGCATGTATGCCACATTCAAGCCTGCGACATACATGGAAGTATAAGTGCCGTGGGAGGCAGGAAGCCGGGAACGACCATGGACTTATTTACGGCGTCTTCTGGGCAGGTAATTGCTCCATGCATAACCTGCATTTCCCACATCCATGTGGGTCAGCAAATTCCTGGTGTCAAGGACGTTTTCAAAATTACGCTGAATAGTTACCTGCTTTTTTAAATTTCCAGGACGTTTGCTAAGTTAATTACCATGATTTCTGATTTCATAAAACAGTCACCCCCGAGGGAGACAATCAAAGCAGATATCTGCATTGTTGGCTCTGGTCCTGCTGGAATTTCACTGGCTCTGCAGCTGCTTAATTCAGGTAAATCTGTATGTCTCCTGGAAGCCGGAGGAATGGATCCCGTTGCTATCGATAGTGAACATCCTTACCAGGGGGAAGTCACCGGGCGCCCTTACGGAATAGCATCAACCCGGGTAAGATACTTCGGCGGTACTTCAAATCATTGGGGGGGGTGGTGCAGGCCGCTGGATCCCCTTGATTTTAAGAAAAAAGATTATATACCTCTGAGCGGATGGCCCATTACTTACGAAGATCTGATACCCTACTATAAGCAGGCACTGGTTGTTTGTGAAATAGATACCGGCGGGCTGGGCCTGGATGGATTTAATGCTACCTTTCCAGCAACCAGCTTTCTTGCCGAACATTCGAATGTTTTAATCAATAAAAATTTTTTCTTTAGCCCTCCAACCCGCTTTGGAACGCGTTATAAAAAAGACCTTGAAGAATCCGTAAATATTAACTGCTATCTTAATGCAACGGCAACGAAGCTTGAGACAGATGCTGATAAAATTGTTTTGTTAAAAGGGTTCAGTACCTCAGGCAAGCCATTTGCTGTTGAAGCTGAAACATTTGTACTGGCCATGGGAGCAATCGAAAATGCCAGATTGTTACTGGCAAATAAGGTGGCCAACCAAAGTGGTTTCGTGGGACGATGTTTCTCTGACCATACTGGAAAAACAGTGGCCAAAGCAGTGATATCAGCTGAAAACAAATATTTTAGACACTACGAAACTATCACTGATGATGTCTCTGTATTACCTCATCTTTCATTCAAAGATGATTTCATTGTAGAGCATAAATTAATAAACTTTGGGGCTATTTTAAATCCGGTGATGCAAATTTCAGATGTTTCCAGTTCCGTGATGAATCTATTGAAGCTGGAGAAGAAAAAAACCATGGACGCTTTTAATGTACTTATCCGCATGGAAAATACTCCCAATCCTGAAAGTACCATCAGCTTGAGCAATGAGAAAGATAACTATGGTATGCCGAGAATTAAATTGAACTGGTGGCCTAATCCTTTTGATTTTACTTCAGCGGAGCGAATAGGTCAGCTATTTGCAGATGAAATGATCACAAAGAATTTTGGACGCATAAAAATCAGGCCTTTTGATAAAAATGATGCGCTTAGAAATTCCACTATACAGGCACATCATCTGGGGACGACCAGAATGTCAGCAGATCCTGAGCAAGGTGTCGTCGATAAGGATTTGAAAACCCATGATACTGATAACTTGTATGTTTTAGGCAGTTCCTGTTTTCCTACCTTTGGCTTTGCCAATCCTACTCTGACCATTGTTGCATTGGCAGTGCGGCTTGGTGAAAAATTATCTCAGGCCTGAACTCTATGATGCGAAAATTAACCAGACGAGAATTTATTGCCGGAACCGTGATTATAGCCTCGGCTGGTTCACTGACAGGAATTTATCTTACTCATAAGGCTGATGTGAGCAGCAAAAAATCAGCGACTAATAATCAGAAAGCGGCAAATGTTATTAATGAGCCAGTAGATGATATATCAGAAATTGGCAAAATATATCTTGAGGTCAATAAGCTGAGTAATGATTCTGAAACAAGAAAAATGTTGTTAAACCAATTGCTTGGCGTGGATGATATAGAGCGTTTCCAAAGTATATTTTCATCATTCAGGCTGCAGATAAATAAAAAAATTCAGGAGGATATCAAACAGCAGAAGTGGTGTATTATTGATGGTTGGCAATTAACAGAAACAGAATGTATGGTCAGTGCCATTGCTTTTATCGAGATGAGATCTGAGATAGGGATTGAGAAGGATATATTGAATAAACCAAAATATCAAAATATACCTTTTGATCTGCCAGAGGGAAACATTTCAGAAATTACTGCCTGGGGGCCGCAAACAACATCACAGGGACAGGCTTTTAATCCACAGCCCAATGGAAATTCTGCTTTATGGATCAAAACTGCTGATCTAACAGGTGCAAATTATGTGGTTTTTTTCGGCAAGTATCCAACCCATAGTACGGTTCACGCTTCAGGTCTGATCACCGCTGATTTATTACCGGCAGAAGCTATAGAGGCGACACAGGCAACCGGGACAACGCCCGTTTTTCTTGTGGATAGTAGAAAAAAAATAAAACAGAAAATTGGCATGTTTACTATAACTAAAGGTCAGGTTGAAGTAATCTCTAAACAATATCTGCATTGTTATGAGCAGGCCAAAATTGGCGATTTGGCAGAAGTTTTAGCCTGGGGGCCGGTAATGACCGAAATAGGTCAGGATTTCAATATTCAGCCTGATAAGTCTTCAGCCTTCTGGATTAAGCTGAAGAAAGCCAAAAATGCGGATTATACCGTTGCCCTGGGAGATGTGATTTTAACGACTAAGAATCATGATAAGGGAGATCATGAGTTATTAACAGCCAATGTTGAGGACTATGTTACAGCCGCTCTGGTGCATAAAGCTCAGCAAATACCACTGTATATTATTGCTGAAAATAAAAAGCAGATGGTGGGTTTTTTCAGGATTGAGTAATTGAACGATAAACAGTTATTTCCTTTCAATTTTCGTATCTCTATTTTTACCCGATGTTGAATATGAACAATAATAGTTTCATAAAATATTTATCCAATAGTCATTTTTTAGTGATTGGCCTTTTAGGCGTAATGACCTATATTTTTCATTCCAGCGCTCTTTCTGCGTATTGGCGTTTTGATGATGGAGAACATCTCTTATTTGTCGCTAAATATACCCCCTGGGAATATTTTTTTATACCTGAAATAACAGGATTACAGTCTCAATATAAATTCGTTACTCCCTGGAACACGTTTTTCTATGATATAAGCCTGGGATTGTTTGGCTTGAATCCACAAGGGTTTTACCTTCATCAATTGTTTATGTTATGGATAACAAGTGCAGCTACCTATTATTTTCTGAAATTATGGTGTCCTGGCAGCTGGGCATTATTGGGTTCGATTTTATTTCTGGCCGGTTCTCCTGCAGTTCATATTGCCCAGGAACTGATGGCTGGGCACTACCTGGCAGGTCTGTTATTTTCCATATTAGCTTTATATTTTTTTGTTATTTCTTTACGCAATCAGGATAAAAAATTATTATTTTTAAGTGTAATCTTTTATCTGCTCGCAACAACCTGCAAAGAAATTTATGTGCCTCTTATCGGAATTTTAATATTTATTCCAGAAAACAAATTAAGCAACAGACTGCTTTTTTCAATACCATTTTTTTTGATCGCATTGTTCTATATTTTGTGGCGAAAAAGTGTTTTGGGTGGAAATTATATTGGTGGTTATCCTCTGCATAAAGCATTTAAGATAGATCTTGATAGATTGTGGGGGGTCTTTGATAATTTTTTTCAGATGCCTCAATGGGTACTGGGCAATCATTTCGCTGCTCAATTAATACTTATTTTTCTAGTTGTTGTATTATTCTATTACTTTTTGAACAGTAATAAGCTGACTATTTTAGCTTTATTAATAGCCTCTGTGCTGTTGTTGATTTTTCCTTTAATTCCTGTATCGAACAGCATCAACGAAATCGATAGAAAAATGTTTTTACCCTGGTGGGCATTTTCTATTTACTGTGCCATTTTGTTTTCAAAGCTACCAGAATATAAATATGTTCTTTACTCAACCAGCTTTATTTTAATAATTTTGGCTGGTTTTAACTCTTATAACGAATTAACTGATTCTAATAAAAGTAAATTATGGAAACATCACGATGAAGTCTCTAAATTTATAATGGGTTCAAACTCTGACCAGCTGCTCTATGCTCCCGATGTCGGTATTTACCCCTCTTCAATAATCACTGTGTCATTATTGGAAGCTGAAAAATTAATACAACCCGATGCTGCGCCGCATGCTAATATTGTTACCCATGTTCACCAGTTAGACAATCTGCCTGTAAATTTCAGCGAGATATATGGCTATAACAGTTCCTGTCAATGTATATCAAGCGTAAGCAGGGAAACGCTGGAAGAAGAAAAAAAGAAACTCAGAAATAAGCAATTAAGTGTCAGGATAGATTATAAGGATCATCATTCTTCCTGGGAATTAGGGCCATACCAGCAGGGAAGGTATTCCCTGCATGTGAATTTTGATGAAGAAATTGATAATAACTTTAGAATCCTCTCCTTACCAAGGAAGGCCCGTTTAAAAATCAGCAGGGAAAAACTAAGGGCTATGAATTTTTATCTATACTATGAATCACCTGAAGGCTGGAGCATACTCAGTGATTTACTTCGATATGATCCAGAACAATCACTAATTCTGGATTGGTCAAGCTAAAAGTTTCTATCTAACCACGGCTCATAGGTTAGTTCTTAAGCAAAAATATGGATGAAGAATCGGGTATTTGTGGAAGAAGTTTCTATAGCCAGGGATGGCTATAGAAAGCCTATAGGGATATATTTACGGCGTCTTCTGGGCAGGTAATAGCTCCATGCATAACCTGCATTTCCCACATCCATGTGGGTCAATAAATTCCTGGTGTCAAGGACGTTTTCAAAATTACGCTGAATAGTTATAAAGTTTCTATCTAACCACGGCTGGGTACTTTTTAGCTGCTATAGGGGTAATTTTTAACCGCGAGCAATTATCTAATGGTTATAATCTCACTATAATGACTGCTGCAATTATTTTCCAGTTTTTGTCCAACAACGTAGAAAGCATCATTCACATCAAGCTCAATAGAAACCGAGTTGCTGCCAGGAATATCATAATGCTGTATGGGTTTCGGGAGAGGATAAGGAGCATAATAAATGCGGTATTGCTGAATAGTGTCTATATTCGGTAAAGCATTTAGCGTTATGCTTAGCTGACCATGATTATATGAAGTGGAAATCTCCGGCGTTTCGGGGCGTTGCTCACAGATAGTTTTTTCAATAAAATCAATGTAACGGGAAATCCGGGTATAGACGCCAAAATAATCTGGTTTTGCGCAACCTATACCGAAGCTGACAATTCCAATTTGTTTCCAGCCAGAACCGCTTTCATGCGGCACCACCAGCGGGCCCCCGCTATCACCACTGCAGGCATCATAACCGCCCAGTTCAAAACCCGCGCATAGCATATTAGGATTAATATTAATACCGAAAGCGCTGTAGATTTTTGCACATTCGTGTAAATCGGCAACGGGCAGCTCAGCTTTCCTCAAACGGTAATCAACCTCAAAGGACTGATTTCTTCCCCAGCCCAATACCGTGGCAAAAGTGCCGTTTGCAACCACCGGGGAGTCAATGTACAGGCCAGGGAGTCTGATCGGTTCCAGTTCACTGACAGGTGTTTGCAGCTTTAATAAAGCAATATCATTATCATTAGTGAAGTAGTTATATTCGGGATGAATAACAACCTGGCTGATGGGGCGAATGATACTTTCAGGGTTTAGCTGCTCCAGATTGCTTTGCTGGAAAATAGCGGTTGGAATCAGATCAGTATTCACTCTGCCGTTACTGTAGAGACAATGGGCGGCAGTCATAAGCCATTGACTGCTGATTAATGAGGCTCCGCAGCGCAGCTTGTCATCATTGTCAATAAGCGCAGCTATCCATGGCCATTGCTTAATGGATGTGTCAGTTTTATCACCGTTATCAAGCTCAAATCCGCCGATAATACGTTTGCTTACCAGGTCTTCCTGTGCATAAGCTAACGGGGCGAAGAGCAATGAAAATACCAGCAGCCATCTTGAGAACATGAAAAGATACTTTAAATAAGAAATTAACATTATTCGTAACTACTCAGCGTATTTTGATTATTGTTGCAAGTTATTGATATCAGGTGTTTGTGGAAGAAGCTTATATAGCCAGGGATGGCTATATAGAGCCTACATGGATGTATTAACGGCGTCTTCTGTAACAAATTCCTGGTATCAATGGCGTTTTCATACGTAGGTACTTAAGGATAATTGAGTGTTTGTGGAAGAAGTTTTTATAGCCATGGACGGCTATAAAAAGCCTACATGGAAGTATTTACGGCGTCTTCTGGAACAAATACTCGATTATACGCACCTGATTTTGCTTAAGTACCTACCTATGATGGCGTTTTAGAAATTACGCTTCTAAGTTACAAAAATATAAGTCTTTGAATTTTATATGTTTGTAACTTTTTGATGGTTAGCCTTCCTGCGGCTTGATTTGCTGAGCAGTTACCATTATTCTAACATAAATTTTTCAATGTTATTATGTTACTGTAGTGTGGTAAAGATTGAGTGTGCTGGTGGCTATTATTTTTATTCTAAAGTGTGCTGCAAGTCTTTGTTGGCCGCTGTTTCCCATCGATTTCAGTAATGCCGCATGCCCCTTAAGGTATTCAATTTTACGCTGTATATCCTCACTGTCACAGGGACTAGTGAGTAGTCCGGTTTGCCTGTCCTGACAGACCCAGGTCATACCGGAGCCCGGAATATCACTTACCAGGGTAGGTTTGGCATAGTGCATGGCTTCCAGCAGTACCAGTCCGAAGGCTTCGGTGCGTTCAATGGAAGGCAGGCAGAACAGATCGCAGCTATTGAGCAGGGCATGCAGCATTTCATCGGACTGTTTTCCGCACAGGGTAACTCTGTTTGCAAGTTTTAGTGATTTAATCTGTCTTTGCAGGGTATTTTTTTCTTCTCCATGACCGACAATAATCAACTGGCAATCAGCTAAATGCTGCATAGCCTGAATGAGATACTGGTGTCCTTTATAGTAGGTTAGACGTCCAATTGATAAGAGTCTGAATTTATCTACACCCCATAACTGCGTAGCCTTTTGCAAGTCATGATGGCTCACTGACGCCTGTTTTTCAGCCAGACCCAGGGGAATGATCAGTGTTTTATCCGTCCAGTTATTTAACGCCCTGCTGCTGTGCAGATAATTGGGTGAAGTGGCAATAATATTCTGACTGTTTTTTAATAATGCCTGTTCAAGTGGAGAGTAAATCTGATAGGCCAACGCAAATAATTTGCTCAGGTTGGTGCTGACGACATCAGAATGCCAGTGGATTATCCAGGGAATTTCTTTTGCCAGAGAAGAAGAAAGCAGCCAGAAGGCAGAAGTATTGGGCATATGGACATGGATAATATCTGGTTTAAAGTACTTCAATTCCTGTGTGAGATAATAGCCAAATGCCGGACTGACTGGAGCGTAAAGCAGACGGCCATAACTGGGAACCCTGACTACTCTGATATTATTGATCGTCTCCACTTGAACTCGAGGACTGAAAACATGGTTATGTACCAGGGCGCAAACCTGATTGGCTGGCTCATCGGGTGGATTAGCCTGCAGCGGCAGCAAATCAGCCATAAAATTCTCAATACCGCCGGAAAATGGCGGGTAATACTTGCCGACGTGGAGTATTTTCATTGAGAGCGCTGATCAGGCAATTTGAAATCCAGGGTAAAAGGCATGGGCTGAAAATTAAAATCAGCGGCTGCATCTGCATGACTAAAATTCAGATTGCTGTTCATTCGGTTGGCCATTTCCATCGATAAAAAGCGGTAGCGGGGAAGAACTTTTAACACCTTTATTATCCATCGAAACAGTGGCAGGGGGATGTTTATAATGATGGGTTGTTTCTCCAGGGAAGCAAAAACACGTTTCACCATCTCTTTATAAGTGAGAATTTCTCCACCACTGAGATTATAGCTTTTATTGTAGCTATGACTATGATGCAGGACTTGCAAGCAAGCGATGGCGAGATCATAGGCGTGTACCGGCTGCCTCAGACCTTTTCCCGGCCCCGTTGATTGCCCTGACGCTGCTCCTACCATGGGAAAAAAGTGATATTTTTTTATAATAGAGCGGATAAAGGAGATATTCTGATCCTGGTCGGCGCCATATATCAGCGTGGGACGAAAAATAGTCCAGTTGATCTGTTTTTCACTGCAATAGTTGATAATTTTATTTTCAGCTTGCTCAAGCTTTGAAATAAGTTCCTGTTCATAAGGGTCGCGAGACTGTTTTTTGCCAAAGATGCTGGTGGAGCTGAAGGCAATGACTCTTTGAGGTAAGTTGTCGGAAAACAATGCCAGTACCTCAGGGAGAATAAACACTGGCGCCAGATGGATAATAGCAAAAAGTCGCGGAATCTCTTCGATGTCTTTTTTTTTCGCGGTTAACAAATCTATTTTCACAAGCCGTGCCTCAGGATGCAGCGGATGTTTGTTTTTTCTGCTGACGGTCACCAGGGTATAATTTTTGATCAGTTTGGGAATGAGAAACTGGCCAATCTGACTAAATGCTCCGGTGACCAGTATCACCGGTTTGTCTGTCTGAGTGTGAAGCTGCGCCTGGTTTGACATAGAGAACGGTTAGTCGTTTTTCTTAAACAGAAGTACCACAGAGATCAGGGTAAATCTGACCCAAATCGCCATTTTTACCAGTATCATCAAGGGCAGGGAATATTGGTGGCGAAAATGTTTCTGGTAAAAACGTGTCATTCCGGCATGTTTGTACCATTCGACGCGGATGGGTATATCCTTGCTGCATTGCCCCTTATGGTGAATGATTTCAACCCCGGGGACAAACAGAATATCCCAGCCTTTTTTTCGAAACTGCATAAACCAGTCCAGATCTTCGCAATGCAAAAAGTAATTTTCATCCATTAAACCGACGTCTTCCAGTGCTTCGCGTTTTACCAGCATAAAAGCGCCCGAAATAGCTTCGAGCAGCATCGGAGATTGGGGTAGCGGAGTATCGATCAGAGAGACATCCTGGAATTTCGGGTTATCTTTAAACACTTTATTTAACCTGAATATACGCACCATGGTGCGCCAGGGTGTGGGTACTCTGCGGCGACAGCCTGCCTGTTCGGTATTATCTGCATTTTTGATCAGACAGCCCGCCATTCCGACTTTAGGCCAGTTTGCTATTTCATCCAGCATGCTTTGCAGTGTATCGGGCTGAATAATACTGTCCGGATTCAGAAACAGAATATAATCCCCCCTGGCTTTGGAGATAAGTTCGTTATTGGCTTTGGCAAAACCGATATTGGAGCTGTTTTTGTGTATGAAAAGCCGCGGGTCATGAACCGTGTTTATCAGATGCTCGATACTGTCATCCGTACTGGCGTTATCAGCAACCAGAATTTCCACTTCTAGCGTGGATGAGAATACAGACAGAACACTTTGTGTCAGTAACTCTCCGGCATTAAAATTGACAGTGATGATTGATACGAGCATTGCGGCTTGATTTAAGGTAATAAAAGGAACAACTCACTCATTTTAAGTTATTTTGATAATGATGTCGCGCATCATTTTTAACACTCAGAGAGGAACCCGGTTTATGCTCTGAGAAAGACGGCCTGATAGCGCATATTGACCATATAACTTTTTGAGCCGGGCGAAATTAGTGCTAAAATTCGTAAAAATCCCCAACGGTTAAAACACTGATGAACTTAATCACTAAAGCATTTTGCTGCTTTGCATGCCTGTTATACTGCTAATGTCATTCTCTTTACAATGCTCTGCTTTCGCCCGTCAAAATGAAGTCATTTTGCCTGCCCTTGGTCAGTCTTTATGCTGATCGCTCAAAGCATTAAATATGTTTTTGCAAGGGGTCTGCCAGGCCTGATTAATCTTTTATCGCTGATGCTCTTTACCCGGCTGCTGTCACCGCAGGCCTATGGTGAATATGCGCTGGTGATAACAGGCGTTGGATTGGCTTATGTGGTGCTTTATCAGTGGCTGAAACTGGGGATTTTGCGTCACTATACGGCCTATCAGGCAAATGACAAAAAATTTCTGGTGTCCATTTTGACGGCCTATGGCCTTATTTCTCTGGCTGCCCTCCTGACAGGGGCAGTCAGCCTCCTGTTTATCGATGATCACCGAATCAGTTTGCTGCTTGGGTTCTCAATTGCAATTTTAATCGCGCACGCTTTTCACCAGCTTAATCTTGAATTAACGAGGATCAAGCTTAAAGTCAATCAATATGCATTCTATAGTATGCTCAAATCGGTGCTTGGACTGATCTTGGGGGTTGTGTTTATCTGGCTGGGTTTTGAAGTTTTCGGGGTCCTGGGCGGGTTACTGCTTGCCTTGATGGCCACGGGTGTTTGGGGATTCAGCCGTCAATGGTATAAGCCGGCATCAGAATATGTCAGTCGGACTATAATTCTGCAGCAGCTGCACTATGGTTTGCCTCTCACAGCAGTGTTTGCGCTGACGTTTGTTATCAGCGGCTCTGATCGAATTCTTATAGCCTGGTTGATGGATACCCAGGCTGCGGGTCTCTATTCAGCGGGATATGATATTACCAGTCAGTCACTGGGTCTTTTAATGGTAATTTTAAACCTTGCTGCCTATCCACTGGTCGTCAGGACACTGGAAAAGCAGGGGGAGGAACAGGCGAAAAAAGTTATGGCTTCTGTTTTTACCCTGCTCTGGTCAGTCGCTCTTCCATCCTCGGTCGGGATTGCATTGCTGGCGGAACCGCTGGCAGCAATTTTTCTGGGTGAGCAATTCAGAACAACAGCGGTACAACTGATCCCCGTTATTGCAGCAGCGACATTGTTGTCAGGCATGAAGTCCTATTATTTTGACCTGAGTTTTCAATTGGGGAAAAAAACCAGCAAGCAGATCTGGAGTGTGTTTTTTGCTGCGATGTTCAATATCGTGTTGAATATTGTGCTGATCCCGCATTATGGGGTCATGGGTGCAGCCTATGCTACACTTGCAGCCTATACTTTAGCCCTGTATGTGAGTTATCTGCTGGGTAAAAAGATTTTTCAGGCACCCATTCCGCTGATTGATATGCTCAAAGTTTCATTGGCAACATTGATCATGGCCTCGGTCGTTTACTCTATGCCGAAAAATAATGTATGGCAGATGCCTGGCGCTATAGCCGCGGGTGGAGCGGTTTATTTTCTCCTGGTCCTGCTGCTGAATGTTGCCGATTCCAGAGCAAACGTGAAAAATTTTATTCGCAAGAAACTATTAAAGACTGCACCATAAATGAAAAACAGGATTGCGATATTTTTACCCTCGATGCGGGGCGGAGGAGCAGAGCGGCAGATGCGCAATCTGGCTGAAGGCTTTGCTGCAAGAAATGTAACGGTTGACCTGGTGCTGGCCAATGCAACAGGCCCTTATTTAAAGACTATTTCCGATATTGTCAATATCGTTGATCTGGGGGCTTCGCGGGTTATTTTCAGCTTACCTGGGCTGGTCCGCTATCTGCGCCGGGAGCAGCCTGATGCGATGCTCTCGGCAATGTCGCATACTAATATCATTGCCATTATTGCCCGCAGCTTGGCAGCAGGCAACACCAGACTGGTGGTGTCTGAGCGCAATACCCCCTCAGTTCAAAAGCTCAACACGGCAACCAGAAGAGGTCGCTTTTTACCGCTGCTGATGAGATTTTTTTATCCCCGGGCGGATGTTATCACGGCTGTCTCTCAGGGGGTTAAAGATGATCTGCAGGTTCTGCTGGGTCTCAGCTCACCTGCGGTCAAGGTGATTTATAATCCCGTTGTTAGTTCGGCACTTTATAGCAAAGCAGCACAAAGGATAGAACATGCCTGGTTAGATAGAACTCACAAAGTGATCCTGGCTGTGGGACGGCTAAATATTCAGAAGGACTATCCCACTTTGATACAGGCATTTGTAAAGGTTTATAAAAAAATGGATGCACGATTAATTATCCTCGGAGAAGGGGATGAGCGCCAGCATCTTCAGCAGTTGATTGATGCGTCTGGTTTGACGCAGGTGGTGGATATGCCCGGTTTTAGCGACAATCCTTATGCTTATATGCAAAAGGCTGCAGTGTTTGTATTGTCTTCAAAATGGGAAGGCTTGCCAGGCGTGCTGATTGAGGCTCTGGCACTGGAAACGCCTGTAGTTGCTACCGATTGTCCCAGTGGACCGAAAGAGATCCTGCAGGCTGGTCAATATGGGAAGCTGGTCAATGTAGGTGATGTCGATGCTATGGCAGAAGCTATTTTAGCCCAACTGCAACACCCCGACGCTTATCCAGCAATGGATCTGGCGCCTTTTCAAGCTGACTATGCTATTGATCAATATCTGCAGATATTAAGCCGATAAATATTTTAAACCATCCACTTTTCATACCACATTTCAAACATCAAAATAAACCATAATTTTTTTACATTTTCTTTATGACCCTGTAAGTAGCGGTCTCGCAGCTTTATGACCTCAGGCGTATTAAAAATTCCCTCTTTATCAAGCCTTTGTGTATTTAAATAGCTCATAAAATACTCTTTCAATTCATCTCTGAACCAGCTTGTAATGGGGACCCCAAAGCCTTTTTTGGGCCTGTCCATCATTTTTTCGGGTAAATATTGATGAGTAATCTGTTTCAGCAGCCATTTTTTCTGACCATCTCGATATTTAAACGGTGATGGTAACCGGGCTGCAAATTCGATAATACGATGATCCAGCAAAGGTTCCCTGCCTTCCAGCCCTGAACTCATGGTGGCTCGGTCTACTTTAGTTAAAATGTCGTCAACCAGGTATGTCTTATAGTCTATCGCCAGCATTTTGTTGATTGGATCATTATGATCCAGAACATCGTCTGCAAAGCTGGTACTTATAGTTTTAATATTTTTATTCAGTAGTTCGTTGACCTGTTTGTCAGTATAGTACTGACTGACATATTGCATCGTTTCTATTGCATCAGTGGCATTTAACAGAGCTTTTGTTTTCAAATATTTTGTTTCAAAATTATAGGTTTTATTCAATAAGGGGATGAATGAAGGATTGATCTGATCCATAGCGAAATGCAATAACGGCTTGAGTCGATGGGATATTTTAGAAAAACGACTCAAATAGTTTAATGTGGCATCATATTTCATATAACCAGCAAAAATTTCATCTCCGCCATCGGCGCTCAGGCTAACCTTGACATCTTTTCGCGCTAACAGGCTGACCAGCGCGGTGGGAATGGCGGAACTATCACCAAAAGGTTCATCATAGATTTCACATAAGCGGGGTATGATATCTAAAGCATCTTCCGGGGTACAATAATATTCTGTATGGTGAGTGCCCAGATATTCAGCAATCCTCCTGGCATAAGGTGCTTCATCAAAGGCTTGTTCATGAAAACCAATGGTAAAGGTATTTAACTTTTTTCTGTTTTGACTTTGCAACATGGCGGTGACCATGGCACTATCATAACCGCCACTTAAAAAGATCCCTACTGGAACGTCTGATACCATGCGGTATGCAAAAGCTGATTTAAATAATTTTTCGGTTTCTGCAATGGCTTCATTATCACTTATCTCAAACTTTGGCTTATTGTAAACATCAATAACATCCCAATATTTTTTCTCTGCTACCGATTGAGTTTTTACATCGACTTCCAGATAATGCCCTGCTCTGAGTTTATAGGTATGCTCAAATATGCTGTGAGGCTGGGGTATATATCCATACTGTAAATACAGACCCAGGGCATCATTATTTATTTGTTTAACAAAGGCACTGTTTTTATGTAAAGATTTTAGCTCACTGGCATACATTAAAAGATTCTTGTTATGGTAATAATAACAGGGCTTAACCCCGGCTCTATCTCTGATCAGCAGGAGCTTGTGTGCTTTTTTATCAAAAAAAACAATGGCGAACATACCATTAAATTTATCAACCGCTTTTATACCCCATTTATGATAAGCTTTTAGTATCACCTCGGTGTCTGAATCAGACTCAAAGGTGTAATTGAAGCTTTTTAGCTCTTCTCTTATTTCCTGAAAATTATACACTTCACCATTGTAGACAATCTCCAGACTGTCAAAGGACATAGGTTGATGTCCGTGTCTGGAAAGATCTAGAATTGAAAGTCGTCTATGACCTAAACCTATATTGGCATACTGATGTTCTATGAAAGTATATCCGCTATCGTCAGGTCCCCGGTGATGCAGGACATCGGTCATTTTTTTCAACATGGTACGATTAGACTTTTTGTTAAAATCTACAAAACCGGCTATTCCGCACATATTGATTTCCGGGTACGTAATAGCAAAGCTTTGTCATGATGGAAACAGAATTTATCGATAAGTTTCATTGTAATGATGTTACAGAGATGGAAGTCAGGAAAAAAGGACAAGGCTTGTCAAGTCTTAGCGACTAAGTTTATGACGATAGCGGTTTATGACCATAATGGTTAATGGCGACAAGGGTCGGTTGCGGTGCCGTCAGGGTTGATACTATATCGGTTTCTGGAGTAAAAAAAATACAATTCTGACATACTCAAACTTACTATTTATATTAATCAGCTTTTTTTGTTCCAGCAATCAAATAGTGCTAGAATTGCAAAATTTTCCAACAAAAGCATCACCAATACAGGTGATAAGAATGATTATTTATTTTGGCATCCTGAAATCCTGCATTTAATGACGACTAATACTAACATAAATTGGCTTAATGGGCTGCTGTTTGTAGTGATAGCTGCAATTATTCTACAACTGGATGCCTATTTTTATCTGTCAGGTTTATACACTATTAAACCGTGGAAAATGGTGCTGATAGTCTTTTTGCTGCTGGGCGCAAGCCAGGCGTTAACTTATGGGCTGCCGTCACTGAAAAAATTAGCTGCTCAGCGTGAAGTCATGCTGCTGCTATTTTGCGTGTTTTTTTACGTACTGGTTCAGTTGACCGGTGTTTCTCGCTGGACAATCTTGCCGGATGAAACGATTATCTACCTGTTCTGGGTTTATATGCTGGTGCTGGTGTTGCTGGGGCTGATGACAGGATATGAACTAAAGGACAGGCGTAGCGATTTCTTTTTTCTGATCCTGCTTGCTCATACATTGATATTGCTGTTTGATAACATCTGGGGTGGTATTTCTGATTCTTCGCTTTGGGCTCGCGCTTCGGGTACCTTAAGAAATCCCAATAATGCTGCGTTCCTTGCAGTGGCCTTGCTGGCGGGTTCAATCAGATGGTACAGGGACTTTCCCGGCATGAAAGAAGTTCTCGCTCTGGTGTTAACGATAGCAGCGCTCGGTTTTACAGGTTCACGTGGCGGTGCAATATCGTTCTTTGTCCTCCTTTGTATCGTGTCATGCTGGTGGATATTGAAAACTAAATTAAGTCAACAAAGGCTAAAACGGATTTTTATTGCAATCACGCTGATCAGTCTGATCATGGCTATTACCATGCTGGTCATTTACGAATTGAGATTTGTCAAACGTGCCCATATGATAGCGCTGCAAAGCCCCCCGGTGGTGAATATGCAAGCGCAGGAAAATCCTCCGGTGGTGAATAATGACGTTGTTTTAAACCCATCCATTGACAAGGTGCTGGATCCCAATGGCCGCAAGGCTGCTCTTGAGGCGACGCTGCAATTGATTAAACAGCGCCCATGGCTGGGTCATGGGACAGGTTATGTCTATACCCAGAAAGTAGGGCCTCACAATATGCTGCTCAGAGTATTACTGGAAGTGGGTGTTTTGGGGCTGTTGGCTTATTTGCTATTGTCTGTGGGGCTATTGACAGTGGCCTGGCGAAGAAATGACTGGGGACTGGCTGCCTTGACGGTATGTGGTTTTACTGCAGGCCTGGTGTCGCATAATTTAACTGAAAACAGGTCTTATCTGGTTATTCTGGGGATTATGTTATGCACGAGTTATAGCCGCAGGTTAACTGAACAGGGCGCTTATAATAAGGGCTGATTTTTATTGATTAAGCAACCAGGCATTTAAATTCAGACAAACGCTAAAACAGCTTTGGCAATACACCTGTATGCAGGGTTCCGCTTTACTAACCCAGTCTGTGTGCTGAAATCATGATGTGTTTGCCTTTTGCCCAGTGGATTTTTTACGCTCCAGCCAGATATGAATGATAAGCAAAAGAATAAAAAAATAGTCGTTTTTCATGTCATCACCGGATTAAATACCGCTGGAGCTGAAATGATGCTGTTTAAACTGTTAAAAGGCAGTGATGCCAATCAATATCAATCAATAGTGATATCGCTTCTTGATAAAAGCACTATGGGAGAAGCGTTCGAGAAAATCAACAAGCCGGTTATTACGCTTCAATGGTCTAAATGGTATCGTTTGTTGGTCGCACCTGTTTCTATCGTCGCTCTGCTTATCAAGTATCGGCCTGATATTATCCAGGGCTGGATGTACCATGGTAATCTTGTAGCCAGCATGATGGGCTTTTTTTACCGCAAAAGTTCCGTAGCCTGGAATATCAGGCATACCGTGTATGATTTGAATGAAGAAAACCCCCGATTACGGTTTTTAATAAAACTCGGAGCGAAAATATCCACTCGTACCAAAGCAATGATTTTTAACTCCAGAGTCAGTCAGCATAAACACGCTGAAATTGGTTATTCCAATGTTAACAATATGGTGATAGCCAATGGTTTTGACGTTAATCAGTTCAAACCGGCGGAAAATAAAAACCATTTAAGAAAGACCTATAAGCTGCCAGAACATTTCACTGTTATTGGTCATGTAGCCCGCTACCATCCAATGAAAGATCATGCCGGTTTTGTTAACGCCTGCGTAGCAATGGCAAACAAACATGAAAATATCTGTTTTGTGCTGGTAGGGCGTGATATTAATGAGCCTCACAGCAAGTTGTCAGAGCAAATTGAACACTCTGGCTGTAAACATTTGTTTTACCGACTGGGCGAACAAGGAGATATGGTGAATATTTATAATCTTTTTGATATTTTTGTTATTTCTTCAGCGTGGGGAGAAGCTTTTCCCAACGTACTCGGTGAGGCCATGGCATGTGCAGTGCCTGCTGTTGTGACCAATGTGGGTGATGCAGCAGAAATTGCTGGTGAAACAGGCCTGGTTGTGCCGCCGAAAAATACTCCAGCTCTAGCCCAGGCTATGGATACTATGCTGCAAATGTCGGTAATACGCCGTCAAGCTCTGGGGCAGCAGGCAAGGCAAAGAATCATAGAAAATTTTGAACTATCAACAATAGTCAATAAATATGAACACCTGTATGCGACTCTGGTCAATGTACAGGCTTAATGCAAAGGCCTTATATAGGGTGGTTTTTTCTCAGATTTCAGCTCAGGTGAGCCGTAAAGCTGCAGTATCCGAACATTACAGGATTACGTTGTGCTGAACCCGCCTGCCAGTTCTGCAGAAGCCCTCACTGGGGGCAATGGCAGCATGAGTCATGAACATGAAAATTCAGGCTCAAAAATACACCTGTTATTTTTTGTCACTGAGGACTGGTATTTTTGTTCTCATCGGTTTGAGTTGGCAACCGCTGCTTTATCAGCAGGATATAGAGTGACCGTCGTCACCCAGGTGAGTGACTATGCGGATAAAATAAAAAATCAGGGCTTCAGCTTAATCCCCCTGACGATTGATAGAAAAAGTGGCAGCCTCGTCAAAGAGCTGAAGCTGTTATTACAGCTAAGAACTATTTTTAGTCACGAAAAACCGCATCTGATCCACCATATTGCGATTAAACCAATAATCTATGGCGGTGTAGCGGCATACCTGGCGGGGATAAAAAAAAATGTTTATACCCTGGCTGGATTGGGCTATGCTTTTACTTCAAAGCAAAAAAAAGCCAGGATTTATCAGTTCATTGTGCAGCTATTATTTGGCTTTCTGTTCAAACGTAAATGCCGGGTTATTTTTCAAAATCCAGATAATTACCGGTTAATTGTTACTAAAGGTTTAATTAAACCCGAACAGGCCGTTCTAATTCGTGGCTCCGGAGTGGATTTAGACGATTTTGTGCCTCGAAAAGTGGATCTAACAGAGCATGATAATGGGCAGGAGGTTATTGTCTTGCTCGCATCACGCATGGTCTGGGAGAAAGGTATTGGTGAATTTGTCGAGGCTGCCAGGCGATTATTAGCACAGGGGCTGCACGCACGTTTTATTTTATTGGGTGCAAGTGATGCTGGTAATCGTAATGCGGTATCTGAGCAACAATTGCAACAATGGAATGACGCAGGGATCATTGAATGGCAGGGTGCAACTAAGCACATTGCAGATGCGTTCCGCCGCGCGCATATTGTGGTATTGCCTTCTGCGTATGGTGAAGGAGTACCGAAAGTTTTACTCGAAGCTGCGGCATCCGGGTTGCCTATTGTTACGACCGATATGCCGGGCTGTCGGGAAGTCGTTAAAGATGGATTCAATGGTTATCTGGTACCCCCGGGAGATGCAAAAAAACTGGCTGCAGCTTTGAAGAAACTTATCGATGATCCTGTACTATGCAAGACTATGGGGGAAAAGGGCAGAACAATGGTTGAAAAAGAGTTTTCAATTGAGCGGGTGGTAAACGAAACGCTTGATGTCTACCGATCATTACTGGCAGACAGAGATTAAAACTTATGTACGTTTATATCAATGCATTAATTATTCAAAGCGGTGACAGATGGAGCCCGGGAGCCGCTATTGAGTAAATCCATCATGTTGACAGGTTCTAACGGCTTTATTGGCAGTTTTTTAGCTGATTTCCTCACAGCAAAAAAATTTAACCTGATCCATACTTATCGTTCTATACCTGATCATCTTAAAACCCTGCCCGGTAGGCACGAAATTGGTAATATCGATGCTGATACTCAATGGCATACAGCATTGCAGGGTGTTGACGCGGTGGTCCATCTGGCGGCCCGTGTACATATAATGCAGGAAAATAATCGTCAGCCGCTGAAGGCTTTTCGCGAGGTCAATACTCTGGGAACATTAAACCTGGCACGGCAGGCGGTCGAAGCAGGGGTCAGGCGGTTCATCTATCTCAGTACCATTAAAGTGAATGGTGAGCAGACGGTTAACAAAGCATTTTTTGCCGATGATACGCCTTCTCCTCAGGATCCTTATGCTATCTCCAAGTTTGAAACGGAACAGCAATTACTGGCATTAAGTCAGCAAACCGGCTTAGAAGTCGTGATTATTCGTCCTCCCCTGGTCTATGGACCGAATGTAAAAGGCAATTTTTTGCGTCTCATGCAATTGGTGAATAAAGGGCTGCCGCTGCCTCTCGGTGGAATTAAAAATAACCGAAGTCTGGTCAGTGTGACTAATCTTTGTTCACTGATTACTCATTGTCTCGTTCAGCAGCATGCTGCGGGTGAAGTCTTTCTCGTTAGCGACGGTCATGACCTGTCAACGTCTGAGTTGTTTGAAAAAATTGCCGCTGCAATGCACAGGCCGTCACGTCTGTTTCATCTGCCTGAAAAAGGCCTCTACTGGTTGACCCGATGGTCAGGGCGTTCGGCAGAATATGAACGCCTGTTTGGTTCATTGCGCGTAGATATCACAAAAAATAAACAGCTGCTTGGCTGGGAGCCTCAGCAGCCGATTGAAAAGGGTTTGCTGCAGACAGTGGACTGGTATATGCGTAAAGTTGACCGCTAAATGAGCGAAATCTTATTCCCATTAACAGCTCTTATACTTTCTTTCCTGTTGACCGGTGTGATTAGAAAATACGCGCTGCAGAAAAATATCATTGATACACCCAATGAACGCAGTTCTCATTCGATACCAACCCCACGTGGAGGCGGGCTTGCCATCGTGCTAACCTTTTATTTTTATCTTTTTATCTATTACAGGCTGGGTTACGTGGAAAACGGCACACTATACTCTCTGGTGGGTTTGATGGCCGTTGCTTTGATAGGTTTTATGGATGATCATCGACATATCCCGGCAAGATATCGATTGTTAGTACATTTTTTGAGCGCAGGCTGGTGTGTTTACTGGTCAGGGACAGTGATGCCGGATGTGATCTTTAATCATCAGTTGTGGTCCTGGGGAATTGCCCTTTTTACTCTGGTATATCTGGTCTGGCTTTTAAATCTGTTTAATTTCATGGATGGCATAGATGCGATTGCATCGGTTGAAACAATGACCGTACTGGGTAGTGCTGTTGTATTGATCTATCTGCAGTCAGATCAGTCACCGCTGAGTAACGGGTTACAGTTGCTGTTGGTGACGGTTGTGGCAGCAGCAGCAGGTTTGCTGATTTGGAATTGGCCGCCGGCAAAGATTTTTATGGGCGACGTTGGTAGTGCTTTTATCGGTATTTTATTAGGCGTGTTTTCTTTAATCAGCATTAATATGGGTTTGATGAGTTTTACGCTCTGGCTGATTTTGCTGGCTGTGTTTATTACTGACGCCAGTTTAACCTTGATGGTTCGTTTAATCGCGAAAGAAAAAGTCTATCAGGCACACAGTAGTCACGCTTATCAACATTTGGCGAGAAAATACGGTCATAAGATGGTTTCAATAGCTGTGTTAATAACCAATCTATTGTGGTTATTCCCGTTGTCACTATTGGCACAGAAATATGCTTCATTTGCAGGGGCTTTTCTGTTGCTGGCTTATTTACCGCTGGTGGTTTTAGCTATTCACGCCAGGGCTGGAGTAGCAGCCTGAGCTGCTGAAATAATTCCTATGGTCAAAAAAGAACTCTCGAGAAACTTTAAACAATTCCTCATGGTCAGCGCAGACCTGTTTTTTATTCCCTTATCCCTGTGGCTGGCAATTATCCTTCGCTGGGGTGATATGGAATATGATACCAACTGGCGCGACTATCTGGTTTACCTGATAACAACAATAGCCAGCCTGATTATTTTTTTGCGTTTAGGTTTATACCGAACCATTGTTCGTTATATGGGCAATGAAGCCTTCATTGCGGTAATCAAAGGTATATCTATTTCCGCGTTGATTGTTGGGACGTCTGTATTTTTGTCTCGGGCACAGGGCATCCCTCGTTCAGTACCATTTATTTACTGGGGAATCGCCCTCTTTTTTATTGGCGGATCACGCTATGTGATCTGGTTTTACTATCAGTCATTATTCAAGCAAGATAAACAAAAGGTGGCTATATACGGCGCGGGGAATGCGGGCAGACAGCTCTTAAATGCCTTGCGGCACGGAAGTGATTATGAAGCGGCAGTGTTCATCGATGATGACAGAAAAGTCAAGGGGCGCATTATTCAAGGACTTAAGGTTTATCGTCCTCGTCACCTGCCTGAGCTGATAGAAAAAAAAGGACTGGCGCAAATACTGCTGGCATTGCCGTCGATTTCTGTTTCCCGCAGGCGCGAAATTGTCGCTCAACTCGACTCGCTTTCGGTGCAGGTAAAAACCATTCCGGTACTGGAAGACATCGTCAGTGGAAAAGCTAAAATTGAAGAATTGAGGGAAGTTGACATTGAGGACCTGTTAGGCAGAGAGACTGTTTCTCCGCATATGGAATTATTTGATCGCTGCATAAAAAACAAGGTGGTGATGGTCACTGGTGCTGGCGGTTCAATAGGATCTGAGTTATGCCGGCAAATTATCAGACATGAGCCAAAGCAGATCATACTTTTTGAATTGTCTGAATTTGCTCTTTATTCCATTGAACAGGAGTTAATCAAACTAATACCGCAAGATATCACTATAACGGCCCTGTTGGGTTCAGTGCAGGATAAGCCGCATCTGTACAGTATTTTCAGCGTTTATAATGTGCAGACCATCTATCATGCCGCAGCCTACAAGCATGTCCCTATGGTAGAAAATAATATTATTGAGGGTATCCGGAATAATATATTTGCCACACGTTGGGCAGCGGAAGCGGCCCAGGATGCCGGAGTTGAAACCTTTGTGCTGATTTCAACGGATAAAGCGGTTAGGCCTACCAATGTTATGGGGGCGAGCAAGCGATTTTCTGAAATGGTTTTACAGGCCTTGTCAACAGAGCAAAACAGTTCATTAGTACCCGATAATGAAAACCACAACACCCGAAAAAATACCACTCGATTTTGTATGGTGCGGTTTGGTAACGTGCTGGGATCTTCCGGCTCGGTCGTCCCTTTATTTAAACAGCAAATAAAACTGGGTGGTCCGGTGACCGTTACCCATCCTGACATCATCCGTTATTTCATGACTATTCCTGAAGCAGCCCAGCTGGTGCTGCAGGCCGGGGCTCTGGGACAGGGGGGGGATGTGTTCGTGCTGGATATGGGAACACCGGTGAAGATTGTTGATTTAGCTAAAAAAATGATCCAGCTATCCGGTTTTCAGGTCAAAGACGATGAAAATTCGGATGGGGACATAGAAATATCTTATACGAAGTTAAGGCCTGGTGAGAAACTCTATGAAGAATTGTTAATTGGTGACAATGTTACCCCAACCTGTCATCCCAGAATCATGCGTGCCGAAGAAAAAATGCTTCCCTGGACTGTTATTAAGCAAAAGATGCTGCTGTTAGATGAAGCCTGCAAACATTTCAATATTCCCGGGATACGTGAAATATTACTGCATAGTGAAACTGGTTATGTGCCTGATAATGAGCAGCCCGTCGATTTACTCTGGTGTGAGCTGAATAAGGCACGAAACAAATAACCGCAGCTGGCAAACATGTCACTCTATTCCTTCCTTATGTAACAACCGTTTTTGTAGTTTTAGTTTGCATGTCAGCCAGTTCCGTTGCTAAATCTTTTTACGCTTTAGTTTATGGGCAATGATTAATCCCATTCTCCAGTCAGGTGATGCATCAGATCATCGGCATCCAGTTCTGAAATCACCTTGTTTCGCACCGAATGACCCGAATCATGTACTGAGTTCGGGTTTCCACTGACCAGCGGATGCCAGGCCGGTAGCGGCTTGCCTTCGGCCAAACGCCGATAGGCGCAGGTGGAGGGCATAAAATAGACCTGCTCAAGGTTCTCCTGATCCAGGGTTACACACTCGGGAACCTGGGTGCTGCGATGCTCATAATCCCTGCAGCGGCATTGCGTGATGTCCAGATACTGACAGACCACATTGGTGCTGTATATAATACCACTATCTTCGTCTTCCAGTTTATGCATACAGCATTTGGCACAACCGTCGCAAAGCTGTTCCCATTCCTGACGGTTTAATTGTCTGAGGGACTTGATTTGCCAGAAATTTTTAATCATTTAGGTTAAACTGCCATTCATGTTTATTAAAAAAATTTATCGCCTGTCACGCATTATTATTCACTTTTTCGTCGGTGTGTTTCAAGCAATGCTTCACTTTCGCGGCACAGGCGGCAGGCAGTTAACGAAATTTAGTGAGCAGCAACAGGTGATAACATGCCGCTGGATTTTAAAGTTTATTCAGCTGCTTAACATTGAGCAGGATATTTACGGTCAGCCTGAAGAAGGGAACCTGCTGATGGTGGCTAACCATATTTCATGGAAAGATATTCTGATCCTTAGTTCACTGTATCACACCCGTTTTGTGGCTAAAAGTGAAATTGAAAAATGGCCGCTGGTTGGCTGGATCAGCCGTAAGCTAGGCACTCTGTTTATCAATCGCAGCAGCGTGGCTGATGTTCGTCAGTTGACTGCAAAAATTGCTGAAAGATTGTCAGACGGTGAAAAAGTGACTCTTTTTCCTGAAGGAACGACAACCGATGGTTCTCACATCAATTCGTTTTATCCGGGTCTGTTTCAGGCCGCCGTTAATGCACAGGCTAATGTTCAGCCCGTGGTGCTTGTTTATAAGGTGGACGAAAAGCACTCCCCGCATATTCCCTATTTTGGCGACACTAATATATTGGAAAATTTATGGACCGTCATTGGCTTTGACCATATTGTTGCCGAGATCCATTTTACTCCGCTGATTTCAGTTAAGGATAAAACCAGGAAAGAGATATCTGATATCGCCTTTCAGCAGATGCTGGATGTTTTGAATCAGCGAATATAAGCGATATGAATTTAGCTATTCGTGGTATTTACAAGATAGAGATAACCATCAGGTTTTTATGGCAGGCAGATGATTGTTCCTGCATAAACTTTATTGTTACAAACAATTTACAGTAATCAATGATACATAATCATAGAGATGCTGAATATAGTTACCTTTTTGTTTAATGTGTAATCATAACTGAGGAAATAATATGTATGGGCTTGAAGTAACTTTAAACGGCAGTATGGAAGCAGCAGAACAAAAAACTATTGCTGCATTAAAAGAAGAGGGTTTCGGGGTATTAACCGAGATTGATGTCAAAGCTGTATTGAAGAAAAAAATTGATGTCGATCGCCGACCCTACAAAATTCTGGGTGCCTGCAATCCCGTGATTGCTAATGAAGTATTAAACCTGGAAGCTGATGTAGGACTGCTGCTGCCCTGTAACGTTGTGTTGCGTGAAGAGGAAGATGGCCGCATAACAGTTTCCATGATAGATCCACAGGCGATGTTTACTGTGGTTGATAATCCGGCAGTGGCAGACATAGTTGCAGATGTCAAAGCACGTTTTGAGCGCATTATGAGTGCCATTAGCGCCTGAGCTCTGATTTTGTAATCATTCGTTATTTAAAATAGCGAAGTTCCTGCTCTGTTACAATGGCATGCAGAGGAACATCCCAGGCTTGTCGCTGCAGTTTGTCTTCTTTCTGTATGCCGTGGGCAATACCGACAAAGCGGGGTTTTATGATAGTTTTTTGTCTATGCTGGCCCTGTTCTGATCTGGGCAGCAGGTGCTGCAGAGCCCGGTCATAATAACCTCCACCCATGCCGATACGATTGCCGTTATTATCAAAGCCTACCAGTGGTGCAAGAATTAGATCCATCTGAACAGCGCTTTTGAGCTGACGGCGTTGATAAATCGGCTCATTAATAGCGAAACAGTTTTTCCTCATTTTGGTGGCGGGATGATAAGGCGCAAATTTTATGATGGCATCACGCTTTGAAACTATAACCGGCAGGTATATTTTTTTACCCTTATTCACGGTCTGGAAAAGATTCCCGATTAGAGGTTTAAGATCTACTTCACCATCACTGGCCAGATAGAGTGCAATATGTCTGGAATGCTTAAAAAACCGTGCATGTAGAATACGTCGAGTGATTCTGTGCGAATGCCGGTGCTGCTCAATAACAGACAGATGGCGGCGTTTTTCTCTTAATCGCTGGCGTATTTGAAGGGAGCTGGAAACCAGAGGGTTCAAAATGAGTATTACCAGCAATGAAAAAAGAAGTCTTGGTCAAATATAGGGCGGAAGACCACCTGTACCGTCGCAAACTTTCGCTCTCGAACCTATCGGTTCAAGTGGGGATAGGACTGATAAATCAGGCTCTCTGCTAAAAGCAGATATGCACACATTATCAGGAGCACATCCCCGGGGTAAAAGATTACGGCTCAAGAAGTACCCGGTTGCAAACCTGAACAGGCAGAACTTCCATTGAACTCAATATCAGTGTAAAACAGCATTTAGATAATAATAGCATAAAACTCAGTGCTCATGCATTAGCTAAATCATCAGTTGTTAACAATGTAACGTAAAAAATTTAAATGATCAATCGCAGGGTAGTCGCAGGGCGAGCTGATTTCAGGCAATTTCCAGTTGTTTAGAGGAATTAACAGTACTGTCGACTTTTGTTCTTATTTTTTTAATCTGCTGAGTTATGTGACTGGTATCTGCGGTTTGCTGTTCCTGTTGTAAAAGCTCGTGAGCAAGGTTCAGAGCGGCCATAACGGCTATCCGGTCACTGCCAATGACTTTTCCGCTGGAGCGTATTTCATGCATTTTATCGTTCAGCAGTGCAGCTGATTGTTCCAGGCTTTCTTTATGGTTGGATGCGCAGGCAATACGGTATTCCTTTTCAAGGATCTTTACGCTTACCGGGATGATTTCTTCCTTCATCAGTTAGTCTCCATGGATTTCAGTCGGTTGATAATACTTTCCACGCGCGTTCGCGCCAGTTCGTTTTTTTCCATAAGCCGGGCGCGTTCAATCTGCAGGTATTCCTGTTGAGAACGTAATTGACTGTTTTCATTTTTCAGCTGATCAATGGTGTTAAGTAAGACATCAACACTTTCATCTAGGAGTTTTAGCTCAATTTCAGTTTCGCTGGATGCGGCATGTTCTGTCATGGAGTATGAGTACCTGTTAACTAACAAATAGGATTAAATAATTCTTTTAAATAATTACTACATCTTAAAATGCCTTTATACGTTGGTCAATATTTAAACCTTAATAACGAAATCGATTTCACTGATAATTAGGTTATAATTCATTATAAGAGTGATTTTTTTGAAACAGGTAACATTTTTTATGTCGTCTTATCTAGACTTACAACAATTAATCGGAGCTTTGCAGGTTTTCGGGATTGAAGCTTCACCTTATGAACTACATGGTACACTCTGTGGTTTATTATGCATTAATCCTGACGCCAGTGTGTCCAATTGGCTGAGTTTATTAACACAAGGCCAGATCGATGAGCGGGCAACTGAACCGTCAGCTCAGCTGCTCACACAGCTGTATACCGAGACCGTCTCTGCTTTAGCAGATAATTCGCTAGATTTTTATCCGTTATTAACGGAAAATAAAGAATATAGTGTGCAGCTGCATAGTATAGCACAATGGTCCCAGGGTTTCCTTCTGGGGCTGGCGGGGATAAAAAGTTTTGCTGCTTACCCTGCTGAAGTGAAGGAGTTTGTCACAGATATTACTGCAATTTCACAGGCAGAGGATTATGAATTAGCCGGTGATGAAAGTGATGAGGAGACAATTATGCAGCTGATCGAATTTATTCGTATAGGGGTGCTGCTGGTTAATGAGGAAATGAATCCTCTCAGACTGCCCATTAAACTTCCTGAAGATGAAAGCTATGCGGATTTACCAGATGACAGCTCTTTTCTGGATTCAGGCTGCTCAAGTGCAAATGATTATAGCAAACACTAAAGCTTCATTGACAAAACAAATTTAAATGACCGATCAAAAAGAATTTGCAAGACGCAGGAAACATCTGATGCAGGAATTGGGCAGGGATGGTATTGCCATACTTCCTACGTCCATGGAACAGGTGCGCAACCGTGATGTGAATTATCCGTTCCGGGCTGACAGTGATTTTGCTTATTTAACCAATTTCTGGGAGCCTGAAGCGGTGCTGGTGCTGGTTCCCGGTCGCAAGCATGGTGAGTATATCCTGTTTTGCCGGGAAGAAGATGAACAGCACGAAATCTGGCATGGCCGCAGGGCTGGTCAGGCTGGAGCGATTGAAATATTTGGTGCGGATGATTCTTTTCCAGTCAGTGATATTGATGAGATTCTGCCGGGTCTACTGGAAAATAAGCACCGGGTCTTTTATAACATGGGCGTGCATGCTGATTTTGATCAGCGTTTGCTGGGCTGGATCCATCAATTGAAACAAAAGGGCCGGGCTGGCGTTAGTGCTCCGGGAGAGTTTGTGGCCCTGGATCATTATTTACAGGAAATGCGCCTGTTCAAATCAGCTTTTGAAATAAAAATGATGAAAAAAGCGGCCCAGGCCTCTGTCAGTGCTCATCAACGGGCAATGCAATCCTGCCGTCCAGGCCTCTATGAATATCATATTGAAGCTGAATTGATGCATGAATTTATGCAGTTTGGCTGTCGTGCAGAGGCTTATCCATCCATTGTTGGTGGTGGTGAAAATGGCTGTATTCTGCATTACACGGAGAATAATGCCGTATTGAAAAATGGAGATTTGCTGCTCATTGACGCGGGTGCAGAGTATCAGGGGTATGCTGCGGATATCACCCGCACTTTTCCTGTTAATGGACGTTTTTCGCCACAACAAAAGGCTTTATATGAAGTGGTTCTGGAAGCGCAATTGGCTGCTATAGATGCTGTAAAGCCAGGTAATAGCTGGGATGCACCTCATAGTGCTGCGGTCAGGAAGTTGACCAGAGGTCTGATAAAACTGGGATTATTAAAAGGTCGAGTTGATAAATTGATCAGGGACGAGGCTTATAAACCTTTTTATATGCATCGTACCGGCCACTGGCTCGGGCTGGATGTGCATGATGTCGGTGATTATAAAGTTGACAATCACTGGCGAATACTGGAACCCGGCATGGTACTGACAGTGGAACCCGGCCTTTATATTGCTAAAAATCCTCAGGTGGACAAACAATGGTGGGATATTGGTATTCGTATCGAGGATGATGTTCGGGTCACTCGGACGGGGCATGAAGTGTTAACTGCCAGGGCACCCAAGACTGTCGAGGAGATTGAAACTATCATGCAGAGCAGCCGGACGGCAAGTGAATCACTGGAGCCTCCGGTGAGGATAAAAAAATCTGCCGCGAAACAGGCTGAGCCAGCAATAGGAACGCGGCGAAGCGTGGTAAAAAAAACGCGCGCAAAAAAATCTTCTGACAAAGATACCAGGCAGGCCAATAAGGCTCAGGCAAAAAAGGCTGCAGGCCGAGCTGATAAAAAGAGAAAAACCTGATGAGCAAGTCGTTTGATGTGATCATTGTAGGTGGCGGTCTGGCTGGGGCAAGCATGGCGCTGGCGCTGGCGCCTCTGTCACTGAAAATTGCCGTGATAGAAGCTCACCCTTATCAACAGGAAAACACTCAGCCCAGTTTCGATGACCGATGTCTGGCATTATCCTATGCTTCCAGGCAAATATATAATGCAATAGGGATCTGGCCTGAACTGCTACAGCGCGAAGGTGATGACCTGGCGGCTATAAAAAAAATCCATGTGTCAGACCAGGGGCATTGGGGCGCAACCCGTATCGATCACCAGCAGGAAGGAGTTGAGGCGCTCGGTTATGTAGTAAAAAGTCGTGTCATAGGTGAGGTTCTGGTGAAAAAAATGGCTCACTATCCTAACCTCACTCTGTTTTGTCCAGCACGGATCAAACAGCTAGAAACGACTGCAGACAATGTGCGGGTGGTGTTAAGCGATGCAGACACTGAAACACAGCAATTAACTGCAGACTTGCTGATTATCTCAGATGGTGCCAATTCCCAGACCCGTGAGCAGCTGGGAATACGTGTTAATCAGCGTTCCTACGCTCAAACGGCTATTATTGCCAACATTGAAACTGAATTGCCTCATCACGGAGTTGCCTATGAACGCTTCACTCCGACCGGTCCTCTGGCTGTATTGCCCCTGACTCGAAATCACTGCTCTGTGGTCTGGACGGCTCGAGATGATCAGGTGGAAAAAATAATGGAGCTGGATAACAAACAGTTTATTCAGACCTTGCAGCAGCGGTTTGGTTTTCGACTTGGGGAAATCACCAGAGCAGGGCGAAGAATAAGCTATCCTCTGAGTTTAATGACCATAGATAATCAGACTCTGGCGCAGACTCAGAGAATTGCTCTGATAGGCAATGCAGCTCATGGAGTACATCCAGTAGCAGGCCAGGGCTTTAACCTTGGCTTGCGTGACATAGCCGCACTGTCGCAATTGATTGCAGCTGAGTGCTATGATGATTCACTACAGGGAAAATCTGCTCAATGTGACTGCGGCAATGAACGATTATTGCAGCAATACTGGGACGGGCGACAGGCCGATATCAAACAGGTGACGACTATTACGGATACCCTGATAAAATTATTCTCTAACAATAGTTCCTTGCTGGCTATCCTGAGAAACAGTGGTATGGTGCTGGCTGATCTCATCCCCCCCCTGAAGCATGCAATAGCCTCAGAAGCCATGGGCCTGGGGATGCTGCAGGGCCAGTTAAGCAAAATGGCTGCGGGACAATCCATCTATAAAAAATAAGGTTCTTCACAAAAATGCGTACTTTCCAGGTAAAAATACTCTCGCAACTCTGATATAGTTGAGTTACCTATACTATCTGTACGCTATGTTCCTTCCCCCTCAGATGGGGAAGGAGCAGAGCTTTTTTCAAATCAAGTACGCAATAATGTGAAGAGCCAAAAATAATGGCAACGTTCAACGTATCCAGGATGCTCTACCAGTGATGGCTGTCAGGTATTGATTGGCTCACTTGGGAAAGGCCGGTTATGCATGGAGCAATCATCTGTCTTTCTCAAACAACTGACCGCCATTACAGTCTTCAAAAGACTCTGAATAACTGTAAATAACGATTGTTTCATCTGCGGCTAAGTAATTTTTCAGGTTTATTTAATGCTCCATGCACGCAAAGGCAAGCAGAAATCCACAGAGGTTTTAGTTATGGCAAAAGATAACATCAAACACTATGATATCATCATTGTCGGGGGTGGTATGGTGGGAGCCACGCTGGCCTGTGCACTGGCTGATTCGACCCTCAAAATTGCATTGTTTGAAGCGCATGAGATGGATTTTAACTGGCCGCAAGGCAGTCATGATATTCGTGTCAGCGCAGTGACTCATGCTACACAGCACATCTTTGAGAATATTGGCGCCTGGGAGAGTATGCAGCAGGATGGAGCGGCAGCCTACACGCAAATGCACGTCTGGGATGCGACTGGTCAGGGTGAGATCCATTTTAATAGTGTTGATGTCGGGCGGGCGAATCTGGGCTATATCATTGAAAATCGTATCATTCAGAAAGCAGTGATAAAGCGGCTTGAAGAGCTTGAGCAGGTTGATTTACTGGTGCCGGTTAAATTGTCCGAACTGCAATTTGAGGATGACGGTGTACTGCTGACTACGGATTCAAATCTGCACTATAAAGCCAGTTTGCTGGTGGGTGCCGACGGAGCCAATTCATGGGTACGCCAGCAGGCCGGCATTACGCTGCATACCTGGGCTTACCATCAATCAGCTGTTGTCTGCAGTGTCAAAACTTCAGCAGCCAATCAGCAAGCCTGCTGGCAGCAATTTATGCCTGACGGCCCGCTGGCTTTTTTACCCCTGGCTGATGGTCAGAGTTCTATCGTCTGGTCCACCACTGAAGAGCGGGCCCGGTTATTGCTGATGATGGATGATAGTGATTTTAATCATGAGCTGCAAATGGCCTTTGGCAGTACTCTGGGCCGAATCACTGTCACTTCTGTAAGAGGCGCATTTCCATTACGTCTTAGACATGCCAGACAATATGTTAAAGAACATCTGGCGCTCATAGGTGATGCTGCTCATACCATACATCCGCTAGCTGGTCAGGGCGTAAATCTGGGGCTGCTGGATGCTGCGGTACTGGCTGAGGAGATCCTCAGAGCCCATCACCGGCATAGAAAGGTCGGCGCAATGGATAACCTCAGACGCTACGAGCGCCGCCGCAAAGGGGATAACATTGCCATGCTGGCTGCTATGGACGGTTTTAAACGCTTATTTAGTAATGATATTGGGCCGTTGAAACGGGTTCGTAATGCGGGCCTGAATCTGGCGGATCATATGGGGCCAGTCAAAAACAGACTGATAAAACAGGCAATGGGACTGGTGGGTGAATTACCTCAACTGGCCCGATTTAAAACCGGGCAGTAAGTCAAATTTCTCAGGCTGGATTTGGCTATCACGAATCCAGCCTGTATTTTTTATTTAATTGAGGCACTGAAGAACGCAGCTTAGCCTGTATTAGCCTGCAACGGATTTCTGGATCAGCGGCACCAGCGGTTCAGGGAGCTTGATCTTACCCGAAAGAGCGAACTGATGAGCCTCATCAGTCATTTTGCGCCAGGTTTTTCTGATGATATCAATCCACTTGGCTTCATCATATTCAGGGTGCTTGTCCGCAAAGGGCTGCATATAATATTCAATAAATACCAGTCCACTGATATCTTCCAGCAATTGAGTATCTTTATTGGTCTTCAGTGATTTTTTGCCAATGGCTTTTTTTACCCGCTCGATTACGTTTTCGTCATAACCCGCCTGAGTCATTAATTTTGCAGCAGTTTCAGCATGAAAGGTGTACAGACCGGTACGCCATTGGTGATATCCCTTGCGATCCATAGGATAATCTTCGCGGGGCGATTTCCAGCGCTGTATATGCTGGGCATGAATGGCCAGCTTGGCCGCATCGTCAGCATCAGGCTTATAACGCCGCAGCATGTCAGTCATGCGATGTGAGTAAAGTAGTTCTTTTGGCCAGTTCTTGCCCTCGGCAGTTTCCTGGTTTGGGTCTTCGTTATTGGCTGCATCAAAAAGTTCAATGGTTTTTTTGAATAAATCCTGTGCTTCGGTCATAAATCTTGCTCCAGACGTTAAAATATCAACTACCACATAGTATTTACTGTCTGGGATTTCAAGGTTAACGGGTTAATCGGCTGTTTTCCAGTCAGGGTACCTCTGGCATATAATAAGTGTGATGCATGATTTCAATATGAGCTGGTGTGGACAAAATAATAGCTTGCATAATGTCTTATACCGCACTTGGCTGATGCTTTTTATCCCGTTTAAAAACCACAATATGATCTATTTCCAGCTTGATACCCAGACGGCTGTGTAATGGATGGTTATGATGGCTGGGCGCAATACAAAGTACATGATGCTGTTTAGTTAATTTCAGGGTATAAAGAAATTCAGCACCGCGAAAAACCTTATCAATTATTTCCAGTTGATAATCGCTCATATCATCATGAGTGATATCATCCGGGCGAATAAGAACATCAACAAGGCAGTTTTTTTGACAGCCTTCAGGAACTTTACCATGGATTAGACCGAGATCGGTTTTGATGCTGTTACTGTCTATTACCTCGCCTTCGAGCATAACCCCCTGGCCAATAAAGTTGGCTGCATATTGAGTTTTTGGCTGATGGTATAACTTGTAGGGGGTATCCCATTGCAGCATTCTGCCGTGCTCTATCAGGCCGATTTTATCTGCCATGGCAAATGCTTCGTGCTGATCATGCGTGACCAGAATGGCGGTGATCCCTTCGTGTTTAATGATTTTTCTAACTTCGGTGGCCAGTTGTTCGCGCAGTTCAATATCCAGGCTGGAGAAAGGTTCATCCATGAGCAACAGATCAGGTCTGGGCGCCATTGCTCGTGCCAGAGCTATACGCTGCTGCTGCCCGCCCGAAAGTTGATGAGGATACTTATCTGCTGCACCAGGCAGACCGATCAGATTTAGCAGTTCTGTGACTCGTTGACGTTTTTGTGTTTTAGTTTCTTTTAACAACCCAAAGGCAATGTTTCTGGCCACATTCAGGTGAGGGAAGAGGGCAAAATCCTGAAAAACCATACCTATATTTCGTTTTTCAGGAGGAATGTAATGGGTGTCGCTATAGACTGTTTTGTTACGTAATATAATTTCACCCCGTAGAGGCCGTTCAAAACCGGCGATGGCTCTCAGCAGGGTTGTTTTTCCACAACCGCTGGAACCCAGCAGACAGCCAATCTGGCCTTCTTCAAGTAAAACATCGACCTGCTGGATCACTGCATGATCAGCATAACTGATACTGACCTGTTTAAGTTGTAAAAGAATATTGGCCTGCATGAATTTGATTGCCTGTTCAGTTGATATCAGTAATGTGGTGTATAAACCTTAAGTTACACATAGCGATTTTTAGTAATTGACAGACTCAGTAAAATGACCGGAATGATCCCGCTCAAAACGATCATGATTGCCGCACTGGAGGCGTCTGCCAGACGTTCATCTGATGCCAGTTCGTAAGCACGGACAGCCAGGGTATTAAAATTAAAGGGCCTTAACAGTAAAGTCGCCGGCAGTTCTTTGAGCACGTCAACAAAGACCAGTAAAATAGCCGTTAGCAGGCTGGTGCGCATAATGGGAATATGAATTTTAGACAACACCTGTAAGGGACCATATCCCATGGAATGTGCAGCTTCATCCATGGAAGGTTTTATTTTTCCCAATGAAGATTCCACAGCGCCTAATGAAACGGCCAGGAAACGAACCAGATAGGAAAAAATCAGTGCTGCCAGTGTTCCGGACAGAATCAGCCCGGTGGCATAATCGAATTGATTGCGGCTCCAGTTATCCAGGGTATTATCGAACCAGGCAAAGGGAATAACCACCCCAATGGCGATCACTGTCCCGGGTATGGCATAGCCCATTGCCGCAATTCGGACCAGCAAGCTGATAAAGTAGTTTTTCTTAACTCGCTGCCCATATCCCATAAACAGGGCAATAATCAGTGCAAGCAGAGCGGTTGCCATAGCCAGTCCAAGTGTGTTGTAAATCAACTGATAAAAGTCACTGTTGAACATTTCTCCGGCTGTTTCTATGGTCCAGGCTGAAAGCTGCAGAAAGGGCAGTAAAAAGCCAAGTAAAAGCGGGATAAAACAGGCCGCAAAGGCAAGCCAGCCCAGTCCGGGGGTAAGCTTCAGGCGTCTGGCATGAGCCTGACGGCCAATTTGCTGGTGATATTGTGCCTGACGCCGGGAAAAGCGTTCAACCAGAATAAGTATAAAAATAAACATGAGTAATATTGACGACAACTGCGCGGCTGCAGCTGAGTCTCCCAGACCAAACCAGGTGCGAAAAATGCCGGTGGTAAAGGTCGATACGCCAAAATATTCAACCGTACCATAATCCGCGAGTGTTTCCATGAGTGCCAGTGACAGGCCGGTCACTATGGCCGGTCTTGCCATTGGCAGAGCAACCCGGAAAAAACTCTTCCATGGACCATGCCCCAGACTTCGGCTGGCCTCCAGGGTAACACTGGACTGCTCCAGAAAAGCGGCACGGGTTAGCAGATAGACATATGGATATAGCACCAGTGAGAGCATAATCATGGCTCCGCCCAGAGAACGAACTTCAGGAAACCAGTAATCACGGGCTCCCCAGGAAAAAGTTTCCCGCAGCAGTGTTTGCACAGGGCCGCTAAAATCAAGCATACCGGTGTAGGTGTAGGCAATGATATATGCGGGTATGGCCAGGGGTAATAATAGGGACCACTGAAAAAATTTTCTTCCCGGAAAGTCACAGATACTGGTGAGCCAGGCCGTTGTCACGCCAATACTTAATGTGCCCGCAGAAACTCCCAGCATCAGCCAGAATGAATTTTTGATATAGTCACTCAATACGGTTGCTAAAAGGTGTCGCCAGATTTCCCCGCTGTCCTGAAAGACAAAACTGAAGACCGTCATAACGGGCACCGCAAAAAGCAGAGTGAGCATTAATATGCCTATAAACCAGCGATCGAAAAAGTGTTTTTTCAAGGGTTATTAAACCTAAATACTATAAACTGGAAAGGTTCCTGTAACAGTAAAATCACAAGGTAACTATTCAGCGTAATTTTGAAAACGTCCTTGACACCAGGAATTTGCTCCAGAAGACGCCGTAAATACGTCCATGGTCGTTCCCGGCTTCCTGCCTCCCACGGCACTTATACTTCCATGTATGTCGTAGGCTTGAATGTGGCATCCATGCCACATACACTTCTTACGCAAACACCTGATATCAAGAACTTACGTATAAATCTAAAATACGCTGAATAGTTACATCACAAGAACCTTTAATTGACTTTGGGTTATTTTCCCGCGACATGCTGCGGGCATTATATTCTTAAGTGGAATTATTCAATAGATTATAAATAATCACCATAAATCAAACAAACGATTCACCGCTCGCAATCGTGAAGCATACGCGATAACTTTATTTCCAGCCTGCTCTATCCATAATCATGACGGCCTCTGCATTGTTCCTCCCTAGCTGATCCAGGTTGATACTGTCTGCCTTGAATGTACCCCAGCTTTGCAGCAATTTGCTGGGGGGCACATCTTCACGCACCGGGTATTCGAAATTGGCGTCAGCATACCAGCGTTGAGCCTGGGGACTGGCCAGAAATTCCAGTAGCTTTTTGGCATTTGCGGTATTTTTGCCATATTTTGTAATTGCGCCACCGCTGATATTGACATGGGTACCGCGATCGTTTTGATTGGGCCAGAAAATGGCAACTGCTTCAGCTGCTTGTTTCTCAGCGGCATTGGCGCTGGTTAGCATTTGCCCGTAATAATAGGTATTGGCTATAGCGATATCACATTGACCAGAGGCCGCCGCCTTGATTTGATCGCGATCGCCCCCCTTGGGTTTACGGGCAAAATTCTCTACAAACGCGCTAGCCCATTTTTGTGTTGTCTGTGCTCCGTCGGCAGCCAGCATGGAAGCGACCAGTGACTGATTGTAGACATTGTTTGAGGAGCGGATGCAGATACGGTGTTTAAATTTTTCATCAGCCAATGCTTCATAGGTGCTCAATTCTTCAGGATTGATAGCTCCTTTCAGATAAAAAATGGGGCGGGCACGCATAGATAGCCCATACCAGTAGCCATCAGGATCCCTCAGGTTTGCAGCAATGGCCTGGTTTAACAACTCTGATTGAAAGGGCTGCAGCACATCGGCCTGTTTGGCACGATAAAGTCGTCCCGCGTCAGTAGTAATAAACACATCTGCATGGGTGTTTTTACCCTCAGATTCAATGCGTTTTAGTAATGCATCTGCTTTACCGGTGATCAGGTTAACTTTAATGTTATTCTGTGAGGTAAATTTATCCAGAATGGGTTTGATCAAAGCCTCTTTGCGAGCCGAATATAGATTGACTTCTTCAGCGGCCGAAACAGAAGAAATCAGCAAGCCGGCGATTATGATGCTCAGCAGTAAATCAGAGAGTATGTGTGTTTGAAGGTATTTATAAGGCATTAGAGGTCCTCAGGTAGGCTGGTTTAGTCTTATGAGACGAGGAGAATAGCATAATAACTTTGAGTTTTAAATACAAACGATAATGAATATCATTTGTATTATTAAAATATATAAAGTTTTGTTATTTTATCTTCCCTTTTTCTTGGCATAGCTGGTCAGAAAAGTTATTATGTGCTCACAACGTAAATCTGTATGGGAGAGCTGTAGTTCAGGTGTCTGGCCCTGAATCTACCACCGAAGGCGCAACACACCCGGAAACGCTCAGGTATCAGGTACTGTACAGTGAAAAGGATGCTGGTTACTAACCATAGTACTCGTTGACTCTGGAGAGAGATTGCTTTACTTGTCTGACGATAGGTAAACTAATGTGCGATCCACCGAAGGGGCTCAAGCTCTCAGGTAATAGGACAGAGGGGTGCAGCGGATCAGTAGATTCATTTGAATCATAATATAGCTGTATAAGCGTTCTGCAAAATGTGGCAGCCATAATCCTGTTTCTTTGACAGGCCATGTCAGGGCGCTCTAACCTTCAAGCGATAGTTTAAACCGGGTAATAGTATGAACACGGATACGACCAAATCTTCTGTGCATAAATCAGCAGCTATGCCTGACACAGATGCTGTAAACATGACACCTGCCAAACGCTATATCCCCGTTTTTGATCATTCTGCCAAAGCCAATGCCACAAGGATGCCGACCTGGATACGTCAGGCCATAACTAAAAAAACGCTTTATGCTGAGACTGCTTCCAGTGTGCATAATAATAAGCTCACCACGGTATGTGAAGAAGCGCGCTGCCCTAATCAAAATGAATGCTGGAATCGCGGTACGGCAACTATTATGCTGCTGGGGGACACCTGTACCCGAGCCTGCGGTTTTTGTGCTGTAAAAACAGGCCGCCCGGGTCTGCTCGATGTCAATGAACCGGCCAGAGTTGCTCAGGCGGTTTCGCGTATGGGACTTGATTATGTCGTACTGACTTCTGTCAATCGCGATGAATTGCCTGATGGCGGCGCACAAATTTTTGCAGATACGTTAATTGCGCTGCGTAAGCAGAACCCCTCGATAGGGGTAGAATTTTTGACTCCGGATTTCAGGGCCTGTCAGCAGCACGCTATACAGGTGATCTTTGATGCTCTGCAGGCTTCTCCCTATACGGGTGAAAACACAAGCCGATTGATTTGGGGGCATAATGTTGAAACAGTACCGTCTTTATATAAGGAAGTTCGTAAGGGCAGTGATTATGAACGTTCATTGCAGCTGTTGAAGATGGCAGGTGAATTGACAGACGTGCAGACAAAATCCTCACTGATGTTAGGGCTTGGAGAATCAAAAGATGAGGTTGTGAAAGTGATGCAGGATTTGAGAAACATCAATGTTGACAGGCTCTCTTTAGGACAGTATTTGCGTCCGACACGATATCATCTTCCGGTCAGGGAATATGTACCTTTAGAGCAATTTGCAGATTATGAAATAGTGGCTAAATCCATGGGCTTTAGCTGGGTTAAATCTGGGCCGATGGTACGCTCTTCTTATCACGCAGAAGAATAAGAAATATTCATCTGTATGTACTTAAGGAGATACCTTTAAAGAATTCTTAGGGTACACTAAAAATGGTAATAACATGACAGATTCTATTTTAAAGCAAACCCCATTATTCTCTCAACACCAGGCAATGGGAGCCAAACTGGTTGATTTTGGCGGCTGGCAGATGCCGGTTAATTATGGTTCGCAGATAGATGAGCATCATCTGATCAGAAAAGATGCAGGAATGTTTGATGTCTGCCATATGACCGTCGTTGATATTCGCGGTTGTGATGTCGTTGCCTATTTATCCAGACTGCTGGCAAATGATATTGCTAAAGTCGCTGCCAAACCGGGTAAAGCACTTTATAGCTGCATGCTCAATGAAGAAGGTGGGGTGATTGATGATTTGATCGTCTATGCCATGGAGCCTGCCTGGTTCAGAATGGTGGTAAATGCCTCAACCCGGGAGAAGGATTTGGCCTGGATGAGATCCCGGATCGGTGACAGTGCTGTTAATCTGCAAGAACGTAGTGACCTTGCCATGATTGCCGTGCAGGGGCCTAACAGCCGAGAAAAGACTGGCAGGGCAATGGGCGAATTTATCCCGGGAGCAGAAGAACTTAAACCGTTCAATGCCCGTTTGTTCTCCAAAGACACAGAAAATGAGATTTTTGTAGCCAGAACCGGTTATACCGGGGAAGACGGTTATGAAATCATCTGTACTGCCGATAAGGCGCACATGTTATGGCAAAAATTGGCCGCTGCAGAAATCAGGCCCTGTGGGCTCGGGGCAAGAGATACACTGAGACTGGAGGCCGGGATGAATCTGTACGGCAGTGATATGGATGAAACAGTTTCACCACTGGAAAGCGGATTGAGCTGGACGGTTGATTTCAGTGACCCTAAGCGTCAATTTACAGGCCGAAAAGCTCTGCAAAAACAGAAGGAAAAAGGCCTCAACTACAAACTGGTGGGGTTGATCCTGAATGATAAGGGTGTATTAAGAGCCCATCAAAAAGTAATTGTTGAAGGTAAAGGTGAGGGTGAATTGACCAGCGGGAGTTTTTCACCTACATTACAAAAATCCATCGGTTTTGCTCGTGTACCTTTGGCCACCAAGACGTCCTGTCAGGTCGTTATTCGAAACAAATTACTAAATGCCAGTGTAGTTAAACTGCCATTTGTCAGACAGGGTAAAATATTAGTTTAAGTTTAACAGGTTTGAAGCAGGTATTAAAAAATGAGTAATATTCCAGAAGAGTTAAAATATACAAAATCTCATGAATGGGTGCGTGTTGAAGATGACGGTAGTGTCACAATAGGTATTACCGAGCATGCACAGGAGCTGTTAGGTGATATGGTTTTTGTTGAACTGCCGGAAGTTGGTACGGTATTTGAAGCACAGGAAGATTGTGCGGTGGTAGAGTCAGTCAAAGCTGCGTCAGATGTATACAGCCCCATCGGGGGTGAAATTGTTGCTGTCAATGACGAGCTCGAAGATGCTCCTGAACTGGTGAACAGTAATGCCTTCCATGATGGATGGTTATTTCGTCTGCAACCAGTAGCGCCTGAAGAGATTGACGATTTACTGGATGCCGCAGCTTACGCAGAACTGGTCGCAGAAGAAGATTAGCATGTATCTGTTCAGTGTTATTTTCAAAACATCATCATCATTATCAGGTGTTTGCGCAATGCAGATAATTGTTTCTGCATGATCTGCATTCTTGCAGGACACGTTTCCCTGTATAACGCCTGTATGAATGTATCTGCGGCGGTTATCCGGGCGGGTAAATTGTTCCCCTGCATACGAGAAGCAGCAGTTGAAACCGTGCATCTGGGTCAATAAATACCTGATATTAACGACTTCTGATTTATCAATATACATTGAACGTTAGTTTTAAAGAATAATAAATTAGCTGAGATTAACTATGCCCTATATCCCACATACGCCAGATGAAGTGGAAGCAATGCTGTCAGCCATCGGTGCTGACAGCATAGAACAGCTGTTTGATGAAATACCGGCATCCCTGCGCTGCGATGGTCTTGCCAAAATCCCTCTGGGCCAGACTGAAATGGAACTTTCTCGTGTGCTGGCTGAACGTGCAGCGATGGATGGCACACCGCTTTGTTTTGCCGGTGGCGGCGCCTATGAACATCATATACCCGCCGCAGTCTGGGAAATAGCAACTCGGGGAGAATTTTATTCTGCCTATACACCTTATCAGGCCGAAGCGAGTCAGGGCACATTACAGGTTGTCTATGAATTTCAAAGCATGATTGCCAGTCTGACCGGTATGGATGTATCCAATGCTTCTCTGTATGACGGGGCATCAGGTCTTGCTGAGGCTGTACTGATGGCTGTCAGAGCTAACCGCAAGGCAAAATCCAAACGCATTTTAATGCCTGCCAGCGTGGCTCCGGTTTATCGGCAGGTAGTTGAAACCATTGTAAAGAATCAGGGCATAACACTGGAACTGGTGGAACTGGACCGCAATTCAGGAACCATAGACAAAGACAGGCTCTATAAGAATGCTGAACCTTTTGCGGCCCTGGTCCTGCCCATGCCAAATTATCTGGGCTCCCTGGAAGAGGTCCATGAGTTAACCGATTGGGCCCATGAACAGGATGGATTGGTGATAGGCCTGGTTAATCCGGTGGCTTTGGCATTATTGGAAGCGCCAGGAAGCTGGGGTGAAAACGGGGCGGATATCGCAGTAGGTGAAGCTCAGTCTCTGGGCGCTCCTCTTGCATCCGGTGGGCCTTATGTCGGTTTTATGGCCTGCACCCAGAAACTGGTCCGACAGATGCCTGGACGTATCGTCGGCAGGACCGTGGATCTGGAGGGTAAACCGGGTTTTACACTGACTCTGCAGGCCAGAGAACAGCATATCCGTCGCTCCAAGGCGACATCAAATATCTGTACCAACCAGGGGTTGCTGGCCACAGCAGTCACTCTATACCTTGCATTAATGGGTGCAGATGGTCTGCAGCGGGTAGCCCGCCAATGCCTCATTAATACGCGCAAGTTAGCCGATCTTGTGGAACAAATTCCCGGTATCGAATTACCTTTCGGTAAAACTGTGTTTCATGAATTTGTGATCCGTGTGAATGGGTCTATTGAGCAGCTGCTGGAAAAGTGTGCCGAACAGGATATTGTGGCCGGTATTGATATTTCCAGACACTATTCAAGCAGGGATAATGAACAATTATTATTAATCTGTGTTACTGAAACTAAAACCGATAGTGATTTGCAATATTTTGCTGCAACATTAGAACAAATTTTAGCGCATGGTGATGTGTCTGCAAGTGAGTGTAAAGCATAATGAATCATAATCCCGAACTTATTTTTGCATTATCAGACAGCCAGAGAAAGGTTCGCTCACTGGCACCACAAACGGCTACTGGTGATAGCGAGAAACTGCTACCCGAACATCTGCTGCGTAAAGAACCGCTGGAATTGCCGCAGGTAGGTGAGCTGCAGGTGGTGCGCCATTATACCCGCCTGTCGCAGAAAAATTTTTCTATCGATACCCACTTTTATCCACTGGGTTCCTGTACCATGAAGTACAACCCAAGATTATGCAATACCCAGGCTCGGTTGCCAGGTTTTGCTGGCCGTCATCCTCTGGCGCACAGTTCTATGAGCCAGGGCATAATGGCCTGCTTTTATGAACTTCAGGAAATGCTTAAAACAGCCACTGGTATGCAGCAAGTGTCATTAACGCCCATGGCGGGAGCTCAAGGCGAGTTCACCGGGGTGGCAATGATCAGGGCTTATCATGATAACAATAAAGATCATGGCCGTAATGAAATTATTGTACCTGATGCTGCTCATGGGACAAACCCTGCTACTGCAGTGATGTGTGGATATAAGGTCAAAGAATTGCCCACTAATGATCAGGGTGATGTTGATATTGATGCCTTGCAAGGAATGATAGGCCCTCAGACAGCTGGTATTATGCTGACTAATCCATCCACGCTGGGTGTGTTTGAGCGAAATATCAAGCAGATTGCCGATATGATCCATGCGGCAGGCGGCCTGCTCTACTACGATGGCGCCAATCTTAATGCCATCCTGGGTAAAGTCAAACCCGGAGACATGGGATTTGACGTTATTCATATGAATTTGCATAAAACTTTTTCCACACCTCACGGCGGCGGCGGGCCGGGTGCCGGACCGGTAGGTGTGAGTGAGCGTCTGCTACCCTATCTGCCGGTCCCCATGGTTGGAAAAAATGACCAGGGTTATTACTGGATCAGTGAAGATGATCGCCCCTTGAGCATTGGCCGCCTTTCAGCCTGGATGGGCAATGCGGGTATTTTATTAAGAGCCTATATCTATGCTTCTCTGTTGGGGCGTGACGGTATGGAACGTGTAGCCGAGTACGCTACACTGAATGCCAACTACCTGCTTAAACAGCTGCAAAAATCGGGCTTTGAAATCGCCTTTCCTGAACGTCGCGCCAGTCATGAATTTATTTTAACCCTGCGTAAAGAAGCCAAAGAATTTGGTACCAGTGCCATGGATTTTGCCAAACGGCTGCTGGATTATGGGTTTCATGCACCCACAACCTATTTTCCTTTACTGGTTCCGGAATGTTTTCTTATTGAGCCTACAGAAACCGAGAGCAAGGAAGATATTGATCGTTTTATTAGCACCATGAATAAAATTCACCAGGAAGCCCGGGAAAACCCGAAGCTGCTGACTGAAGCCCCTTTTACCTTGCCAGTCAGACGCCTGGATGATGTGAAAGCAGCTCGAGAGCTGGATCTGAATTTTTATCAAACAAATTTACCATCTGGATGACATGCTGTGAAACCTGGTAAGACAGGCATCGCCCGTGTCATTGACGCCACTCAATATTCCTGGCTTGGATTAAAAGCAGCATTTAAGTATGAAGCGGCTTTCCGCCAGGAAATCTTTTTGCTGGCGCTGCTGATACCCACTGCATTATGGGTGGGAAACAGTGGCGTTGAATATGCATTACTCATCGGCAGCCTGCTGCTGGTGTTATTGGCTGAAATCATTAATTCCGCGATAGAGGCCGTAGTCGATCGCCTTGGTGAAGAACAGCATGAGCTGTCCGGCAGAGCTAAAGACATGGGGTCTGCCGCTGTTTTTATTGCCATGATGAATGTACTCGTAACCTGGATAGCGATATTACTGCTTTAAGTTTTTAACAAAAATGTCTGCTGATTAAATATTCAACTGCCACTGGACTGCTTTTCAACAAATCCTTTCTTCTCCACCCCAATCTGAACAGGCTCTAAATGTCAGCAGAGGTTTGCTTCTGCACTAACCTCATTTGATATGAACAGCCGGCTAATTTTGTCATCCTTGTATTACAAGGCCTTATTTTTTAAGCTTTTTTTAAGATCCTCGATTGCATAAGGAATGTGCTAAAGGTATAAATAAAGCATCTGAGGTTGTATTCACCTGATACATAAATGAATTTAATAAACCTGAGCCAGGGATTTAAGAACGCGCATATTCAGCACGTTGTCTAAAGTGTTATCTCCAGGTTCAGATTAATACCGTTGTTATTAAGGAACAGGATGTAGAAATGGAGAACAGAGAAACAGGAACTGTCAAATGGTTTAATAATGCAAAAGGATTTGGATTTATTGTTATGGAAGCACATGATGATGTTTTCGTACATTTTCGATCCATCAGGGGAGACGGCTATCGGACTCTGAAACAGGGAGCCAACGTTGAATTTGACCTGATCAAGGGGGAAAAAGGTCTGCAGGCAGAAAATGTCGTACAGATAGCAGAAACTGCAGCAGACACTTAATCCTAACTCTGAGTATGATCGCCGTCTGAAGTTGCTGATCTGCAGGGGCTCTGCTTTTAGCTCTGTTAAATTTTACAGCAGGTTTGGGCATCATTCTCTGTATCATTTCTGTGCTGCGATTCTGCAGTGCGGTTACAATATTTATCGTTAATTATGGTATTATCTGCGCTCTACTTATGACTGTAAGCGCTATTAACCATGTCTGATGAATTACCCCAGTTATGCCTTAAAAAGGGCGAAGAACGCCGTCTCGAACAGGGACATCTATGGATATACAGTAATGAAGTCGATACCCTGATAACACCGCTTAAGGCATTTTCGCCGGGTGAACAGGTGGTGGTGACTTCGGCACAGGGCAAACTCATGGGGATTGCATATGTGAATCCTCACTCTTTGATAGCCGCGCGACTGGTGAACCGTTTCAGTCTTATCCCGCTGGACCGCTCTCTCTTTGTGCATCGAATTAAAATAGCCCTGTCACTTCGAGAACGCCTCTTCAGTCAGCCTTTTTACCGATTGATCTATGGCGAAAGTGATTTGCTGCCAGGACTGGTTGTCGATCGTTTTGCGGATGTGCTGGTGGTGCAGATCACCACTGCCGGGATGGAGATGCTGCAGCAGGCATTACTTGAAGCTCTGGAAAAAGTAATCAAACCTGTGGCCATTGTATTAAAAAATGATGTCAGGATCAGAGAGCTGGAAGGACTGGATTGTTATACCCGGGTAGCATCAGGTGTACTGAATGATGTTACTCTGGTCGAAGAAAATAATACCCGCTTTCTGGTGGATTTGTTACAGGGGCAGAAAACCGGCTGGTTTTATGATCATCGCATGAACCGTGCCAGAGTACAGCATTATGCCGATAATAAACGAGTCCTGGATCTGTTTTCCTATATTGGTGCCTGGGGGTTGGAAGCCGCTGCTGCAGGTGCTCGTGAAGTCTTCTGTGTAGATGCCTCAGATGCAGCACTGGATCAAATGCATAACAGTGCTCAGAAGAATGGCTTTAATAACATTAGCAGTATTCAGGGTAATGTGTTTGAGGTATTAAAGCATTTACGTCAGGAAAAGGAAAAATTCGATATAGTGATCGTCGATCCGCCAGCCTTCATTAAACGAAAAAAAGATTTCAAAGAAGGGCTGAATGCTTACCGGAGATTGAATCAGATGGCTATGCAGTTATGTTCACGGGACGGTATTTTGGTCAGCGCATCCTGTTCACATCACCTGACTTCAGAACTGCTTTTACAGCAGGTACAAAATTCGGCGCGGCATCTGGATCGTTATGTGCAGTTGCTTGAACAGGGGCATCAGGGACCTGACCATCCGATCCATCCGGCTATCCCGGAAACCGCTTATATCAAATCATTTATAACCCGGGTACTGCCAAACTCATGATAAATTATCCCGCTATTGATCCCGTTGCATTTAGTCTGGGACCGCTTAAAGTACACTGGTATGGAATTTCTTACCTGGTGGCATTTGCTGGTAGTTGGTATTTTATGCGTCTGAAGGCAAAACAGCCTCATCTACACTGGACTAACGAACAGATAGATGATCTGCTTTTCTACGGTGCATTAGGTGTGGTATTAGGCGGACGCATCGGCTATACACTGTTTTACAATCTGGGCAGTTTTGTACAGGATCCGCTGATCCTGTTCAGGATCCAGCAGGGAGGCATGTCCTTTCACGGCGGCCTGCTGGGTGTATTGCTGGCCATGTGGCTGTTCAGTAAAAAATACCATTATACTTTTTTTCAGGTGACAGATTTTATCGCTATTGTTGTTCCTTTCGGATTAGGTGCCGGGCGCATTGGCAATTTTATCAATGCAGAATTATGGGGCCGTGCGACTGATTTGCCCTGGGCGATGATTTTCCCGACTGACCCGATGGCTTTGCCGCGACATCCCTCCATGCTGTATGAATTTTTGCTTGAAGGGTTGGTTTTATTTCTGATCCTGTGGTTTTATTCCAATAAACCCCGGCCAGAAAGGGCGATTTCCGGATTATTTTTAATCCTGTATTCAATCTTTCGCATTCTGGTCGAGTTTGTTCGGCAGCCCGATGCTCACATGGGCCAACAGGGTTTTATTGCAATGGACTGGTTGACTATGGGTATGCTGCTTTCTATGCCTATGTTTTTATTAGGAATATTTTTATTTTTTCAATCACGTAAAACAGTTTCTGAAGAATACGGTAGTAATTAATAATATTTTAAAACATAAAGACATTAACATTTTCTTGTGATAGCATACACAGTTAACTATTAAAAAGTTCAGTGCTTATTCCTCATCTATAATCTGCACGTGCTGATGCTTCTTATTTTTATATAATTGCATTTGCCGGGAATAGCCAGGTTTGAACAACACTGATTTTAAACACTTAATATATGTATTTAGGAGTATGGTATGAGTAAGAAGATGGCTGTTATTGCGACTAAAGGAACACTGGATTGGGCCTATCCTCCTTTTATCCTGAGTTCTACTGCAGCTGCTCTGGGTTACGATGTTCAAATTTTCTTTACTTTCTATGGCTTAAAGTTACTGGAAAAGAACCTGGATCTGAAAGTCTCACCTCTGGGTAATCCAGGAATGCCCATGCCTATGCCCGTTCCTGTATTGATTCAGGCACTGCCGGGCATGCAGAGTTTTATAACCAGTATGATGAAAAAGAAAATGGCCAGCAAGGGTGTTGCTCCTCTGGATGAATTACGTGACCTGTGCCAGGAAGCTGAAGTTAAGTTTATTGCCTGCCAAATGACCGTAGACCTTTTTGAAATGGATACCAACACTTTTATTGATGATGTTACTTATGCAGGCGCTGCGGCATTTTTTGAATTTGCCGGTGAAGCTGAAATTAACCTGTACATCTAATCACTGATCCAGACACGATATTTTCAGGCTGACATTAGTGTTAGTCTGGCACAAGCCATTACTCCTGCATTATTTCTGGAGTGATGGTTTTGTGTAAAACCTCTCCAGTACTCCACTAGCTTGAATCATCAATACCTGGCAAAGAATTAAACTTCGATATCCGACCGTGGAAGCGCAGGAATATAAACGACTTTCAACAAGCCAGGGGTTTTCAGGCAGAGTTAGATTGATGCTCCTATCTAAATCCAGCTACTAGCCTGTCGGCTTCTATCTCACGTCAAATGAGCAGAACGTCTTAAATTCTTTGTGAATAACAGCTTGATCTACACAGGAAGAAACTATGCAGTTGAAACTCGCTAATCCCAGAGGTTTTTGTGCAGGTGTTGACCGCGCGATTGAAATAGTTGAACGGGCGTTAAAAATTTTCGGCGCACCGATTTATGTTAGACATGAAGTGGTACATAATAAAGCCGTGGTCGACTCTTTGCGCGACAGAGGTGCTGTATTTGTAGAGGAAATTAAAGACGTTCCCGATGGCAGCATCGTGATTTTTAGCGCCCATGGTGTGTCAAAAGCGGTTGCCGAACAAGCTCGTTGCCGTGATGTTAAGGTCTTTGATGCGACCTGCCCGCTGGTAACCAAAGTACATCTGGAAGTGGCTCGCTACAGTAGAGAGAGTATCGAATGTGTATTGATAGGTCATGCCGGACATCCTGAGGTAGAAGGCACCATGGGCCAATATGATTCACAGTATGACGGTAATATCTATCTGGTAGAAACAAGGCAGGATGTGGAAAAACTGCAAGTTAAAAATCCGCAGGCTCTGGCCTTTGTCAGTCAGACCACACTTTCAATGGATGACACCGCAGATATTATCGATACCCTGAAACAAAAATTTCCTCATATCCAAGGCCCGAAGAAGAACGATATTTGCTACGCTACCCAAAGCCGCCAGGATGCGGTAAAAAAATTGGCCCAGACTTCAGAGCTGGTACTGGTGGTTGGTTCACCGAACAGTTCTAACTCAAACCGACTCAGGGAAGTGGCTATTCGGCAGGGTGCAGATGCTTATCTGATTGACAGGGCGGACGAAATAAATGCCAAATGGCTTGAAGGGATTACGCAGGTAGGGGTAACAGCCGGAGCCTCAGCTCCAGAATACCTGGTCGAAGAAGTCGTTGATGAATTACGCCGTCTGGGTGTCAGCGCGAATCAGGTGGAATTGGGCGAGCAGGAAAATGTGGTATTTTCACTGCCCAAAGAGCTGCAGTAAATTGTTATATCCAGTTTTCCCGGCGGATAGCTGGAACTCGAACACTTTCTTTCGTATGATTTTGTAAAGCGGATTGCGGGTATATCGTAACATGAATAAAGTCATTATTATCGGTGCCGGCATTATCGGCATGCTAACCGCTCGTCTACTCAGAAAAGCCAATCTGGATGTGACTATTATTGAACAGGGCTATGCAGGTAAGGAATCTTCCTGGGCGGGGGGTGGAATTCTCTCGCCACTCTATCCCTGGCGATACAGTGAGCCTGTTAGCGTATTGGCGAAATGGGGACAGCAGCATTATCGCAATGTGCTGGAAGCTGTCAGGCTGGAATCGGGGGTTGACCCGGAATATCTGCGCAGTGGTTTGATATATCTGGATATTGAAGATGAACTGACAATGGCTCGAGCCTGGATGCAGCTGCATGATTATCCTTTTGAATGTCTGTCTGCTGATGCATTAAAACAGGCAGAGCCTGGACTGGCTGATACCGCGAACCGTTCCGGCTGGCTGACTGAATCCATTGCTCAGGTGCGTAATCCGCGTCTGGTCCGTGCCCTGCAGGCAGCTCTGCTTGAACTGGGTGTAAGCATAGAACAACACACTCAGGCTGTATCTTTTATTAGTGAAAAGGGGTCTGTTAAAGGCGTTAAAACTGACAAGGGTAATTTTTATGCCGACCGGGTGATTGTGGCCGGAGGAGCTTGGAGTGCTCAGTTACTGGAAAAATGCCTCAAGGTGCCGAAAATTGCCCCGGTTAAAGGACAGATGATCGTTTTTAAAGCAGAGCCTGGGGTGGTTTCACATATCGTTTTAAGCAAAGGCCGTTATGTGATTCCGCGTAAAGACGGACACGTTGTGCTGGGCAGTACGCTGGAGTTTAATGAATTCGATAAATCCACCAGTGCAGAAGTGCTTGATGAACTGAAGCAGGAGGCCTGGCGTATTATTCCCGCACTAATTAACTATCCCGTTGCAAAACAATGGGCCGGTTTACGTCCCGGCTCAATAGATGGGGTTCCATATATTGGCGAACATCCTGAACTGAAAAATCTCTATCTGAATGCCGGGCACTTCAGAAATGGCGTGGTGATTGGCCTGGCTTCCTGTCAGTTGCTGGTCAACCAGCTATTGGGTGAAACTCCGATTGTAGACACCAGCCCTTACCGGCTGACTGAAGATCGCCTGGTAAACGATATCAAAAAGATTGATCTGCGTGAGGCGATTTGAATGAGGCTGAAAAAATACACACAGCTTTAACCTAAAAAAATCAGTTAAACCTACTGCGAGCGTCTAATACACTGAATCTTCAAGACTTTCCAGAACATTTTGAACTCACCCGTAGGTTGGCTACGAATAAGTCCAAAATAACCTGTAAATTATTGAATCTTCAGCACCTTAATCGCTCTCGCTACGATTGAACTGATTATTTTAGGTTTAAGCAATACCCATTCAGCAATTTGAGTCAAAGCGCAGTGAAAAATCCGTCGCTTTAAGGTGCTTGGTGATGGCGCCAGTGGAAATATAATCTATGCCCAGCTGTGCGTAGTCTTTAATCGTCTGTGCAGTGATATTGCCTGATACTTCAAGTCGAGCCTGATGCTTATTGATGTTAACGGCCTGTTTGAGTGTGGTATGGCTCATATTATCCAGTAACAGAATATCTGCACCGGCCTTGAGAGCTTCGCTGACTTCGTCCAGGTTTTCGACTTCCACTTCAATTTTTAAAGTATGCGGTGCAGTTGCTCTGGCCGTGGCGACAGCCTGTGTGATTGAACCTGCGGCCAGGATATGATTTTCCTTGATTAAGATACCGTCAAACAGTCCATGGCGGTGATTACTCCCTCCGCCGCAGCGGACTGCATATTTTTGTGCTGCTCTGAAGCCTGGTATGGTTTTTCGGGTATCCAGCAATTTTATTCCAGAACCTTTAAGTAATCCGGCATAGTGTGCTGTTGTTGTAGCCGTTCCTGACAGGGTTTGCAGGAAATTCATGGCTGTTCTCTCTCCAGTGAGAATAGCGCGGGCATTGCCTTGCAGGCGGCATACGGCCTGATCAGCTGTTATTCTATCACCATCTTTGCAGCTCCAGTTTATGCGCAGCGGATTTTTGTCCTCAATGCCCAGCTGCCGGAAGACTTCGTCGAACCATTGCTGTCCGCAGAGAATGGCTGCTTCACGGCATATTAAGATGGCGCTACTGTTGTTGTCTGCAGGTATCAGTTCTGCGGTGACGTCACCATTGCCTATATCTTCTGCCAGGGCGAGTTCAACATGTGACTGGATAATTGAGTGAGGGATAGAAGACATTTAGAATAGCTGGTTAAAAAGCTGCAAAAAGTGTAACTATTCAGCGTAATTTTGAAAACGTCCTTGACACCAGGAATTTGCTGACCCACATGGATGTGGGAAATGCAGGTTATGCATGGAGCTATTACCTGCCCAGAAGACGCCGTAAATTCGTCCATGCAGGCTTGAATGTGGCATCCATGCCACATACACTTCTTACGCAAACACCTGATATCAAGAACTTACGTATAAATCTAAAATACGCTGAATAGTTACCAAAAAGTTTAAGTTGCAGCAAATTATTCGTTTGTACTCAGGGATAATCGGGACCTGGTAGTGACTAGGCGCGATTTTATCCTGAGTTCAGATTAAATATATACTTCTGTTAAGAAGTATAGTTGCAATTGTATCGGTTTGGGTATCATAATTCAAAAAACAGAATAAAAGGAATCCTTATGGAATTATTAAATAGTCTGCTGACACAGTTTAATGGACTGGTGTGGGGAAAACCGATGCTGGTTATGATTTTGGGTACTGGCGTTTTTTTAACCATTGGACTGAAATTTATGCCCCTGCTAAGCCTGGGAAAAGGTTTCAGATTACTCTGGCAGGGTAGAGCAAAAACTGATCAGGAAGGTGAAATATCACCTTTCAATGCACTGATGACCTCACTCTCAGCCACTATTGGTACCGGTAATATCACCGGAGTAGCCACTGCCATTTTTATTGGCGGGCCCGGTGCTTTATTCTGGATGTGGATCACGGCTTTGATTGGTATGGCAACCAAGTATTCTGAAGCCGTCTGCGCCGTCAAATATCGTGAAATCGATGCGAACGGCAACCATGTGGGCGGCCCCATGTACTATATTAAAAATGGTCTGGGTAAAAAATGGCTTTGGCTGGGCTTTTTATTTGCTCTGTTTGGTGCTTTGGCTTCATTTGGCATCGGTAATACTGTGCAGGCCAATTCGGTGGCGCATGCACTGGAAACACAATTTAACATCCCGCTGTGGCTAACAGGGCTGGTCTTGCTGCTGCTGACTGCTGCAGTGGTTCTGGGAGGTATTAAACGTATTGCCTCTGTGGCCGGCAAACTCGTGCCTTTTATGGCGTTAGCTTATATGGCTGCCGGAATTATTGTACTAGTAACACATTTTTCAGCTATTCCCGCGGCGATAATGTTGATCGTGAAAAGTGCTTTTTCACCAGTGGCGGCGACCGGCGGCTTTGCCGGTGCGACAATTATGCTGGCAGTTCAGTGGGGGGTAGCGCGGGGTATTTTCTCCAATGAAGCAGGACTGGGAAGCGCACCTATTGCCCACGCTGCAGCCCGCACCAATGATCCGGTCCGACAGGGTATGATAGCCATGCTGGGAACTTTTATTGATACCATTGTCGTCTGCAGTGTAACCGGTCTGGCCATTGTTTTAACGGGTGTCTGGAGCAGCGGTGCTCAGGGAGCAGCACTGACTATTGCCGCGTTTGATCAGGTCATGCCTAATACCGGAGGTATTCTGGTCAGCCTGGCTCAGGCGGTGTTTGCTTTTACCACGATCCTGGGCTGGAGCGTATACGGCGAGCGCTGTGTGGAATATCTGTTCGGGGTGCGCTCTATTGTTATTTTCAGAATACTCTGGATAGCAGTGATCCCTGTCGGCGCAATGAGTGAACTGAGTTTTATCTGGCTGTTGGCTGATACCATGAATGCTCTGATGGCCATCCCGAATTTGATTGCATTGCTGTTGCTCAGTCCGGTGATCATTAAGCTGACGAGGGAATATATGCTTAAATCCCGGCAAGAAGAGCAAAGCTAAAGTTGTACGTAATTAACCTGAACTCTGTTTAAGCAAGAGAGTAAAAGTATGCCCTCAGTATGTATATTTTATTATCCAAAGTTCAGGTTAACTACTTAGATATCTATAAGATCGTGCAAGCTGCAAGGTAAACTTCGTTCCCACTCAGGAGCATGGGAAGCAGATGTTTAAACCTGTAATCGCAGGCCGATATTGAATAATGAGAATACACCAAAGGCGATGATCATAGAGCCGGCGGTGATCCTGACCCAGCGTTTTTGAATGAAACCGGACAGCGCTGCAGCAAAAACACCCATAGCCAGCAGCATGGGCAGGGTACCCAGGCCAAAGCTGAGCATCAGCAGTCCGCCTTCTAAAGCACTGCCAGTGGTGATGGACCAGAAGAGTATCGTGTACACCAGGCCGCAGGGCAGCCAGCCCCATAAAGCACCAAGGATCAATGCCTGAGTGGGGGAACTGACCGGGATGAATTTACGGCTGATGGGCTCGACATGCTTCCAGATAAAACCGCCAGCCTGTTCAACCCTGCGCAGCCCATTCCACCAGCCTGCCAGATAAAGCCCCAGTACAATCATAAACAGAGCCGCTAATACTTCCAGTCCGTACTGAACACTTCTTAATGCCGTCAGATTGGCAGCCAGCATACTGATCCCGCCTACCAGTGTGCCCGCCAGCGTATAGCTGAAAATGCGTCCGCTATTGTATGCCAGCAGATAGGGAAACTGTTTTAATTTATTGCTGTTATCATTATCATTCTTGATACCAAATGTGAGTGCACCTACGATGCCGCCGCACATTCCAAGACAATGCACACCGCCCAGTAAGCCGGCTATGAACGCTGTCAGGTAGGAGGCTTCAACTGGCATTATAGATCCCTGTCGTAAGTCATGATGAGCGGAGCGTGATCGGAAAAGCGCTGTTCTTTGTAGATACTGGCCGATTGCAGGTCTGCTACCAGTGAGGGCGAAATGACCTGATAGTCAATACGCCAACCTGTGTTATTGGCCCAGGCCTGACCTCGATTAGACCACCAGGTGTATTGATCAGGCTCCTGATTTAGCACCCGGAATGCGTCTACCAGGCCGATATTATCCTCATCGGCTACGCCAAACAACTTATCCATCCAGGCACGTTCTTCCGGCAGGCAACCGGAACGTTTTTTATTGCCATTGAAATTTTTAATATCAATTTTTTTATGTACGATATTCCAGTCTCCACAGATAATAAATTCTCTGGAAAATGAAGATTTCACCATGTTTTTAAGTATCGGGGTGATGCAGTCCAGAAACTGCATTTTCAGTTCCTGGCGGTGATCTTTTGAGGAACCCGATGGCAGATAGAGCGAGGCAATGCTGAGTTTGCCAAAATCAGCCTGGATATAGCGACCTTCAGTATCAGCCACTTCCCAGCCCAGTCCGTTGCTTATCTTATCAGGTGCTTTTTTGCTATAGATGGCGGTACCGCTATAGCCTTTTTTTTGGGCATCAAAAAAATAACGGTAATATCCCGGCGGCGAAAAAACCGCTTCGTGCAGTTGATCGAGCTGGGCTTTGGTTTCCTGAATACAGACCACATCCGGGGATTCTTTCAGCATCCAGTCAAAAAAACCTTTTTTGGCAGCTGCGCGGATCCCGTTAACATTGGCAGAAATAATTTTCATGAATTTTAGCTGTTAAAAATGTTTGGCTATTATAACCTAACACAGAAAGAGTTAATGTATAATTTCAGTTTAAATCAAACTATCAGGTTATAGCATGCAGCCTTATCAACGAGAGTTTATAGAATTTGCAATTAATACCGGTGTTCTGCGTTTTGGTGAATTTACGCTCAAATCAGGGCGAATCAGCCCGTATTTTTTTAACAGCGGCTTGTTTGCTACCGGGGGAGCATTGGCACGTCTGGGACGGTTTTATGCCACGGCGCTGCAGGACAGTCAAATTGAGTATGATATGTTATTTGGCCCGGCCTATAAGGGGATTCCTCTGGCCTCCAGTTGCTGCATAGCGCTTGCTGATGAACACCAGCATGATATTCCTTATAGCTTTAACCGTAAGGAAGCCAAAGATCATGGTGAAGGCGGTATGATTGTCGGAGCCGCTTTAAAGGGTAAAGTAATGATTATTGACGATGTGATTTCAGCCGGAACTTCAGTACGTGAATCAATCGATTTGATAAAGGCTGCCAGGGCAACACCTGCGGGGGTGCTTATTGCACTGGATCGCCAGGAGAAAGGCAAGGGGGAATTATCGGCTATCCAGGAAATAGAACAGCAGTATCATATGCCTGTTGCCAGCATTATCAAACTGGAGCATTTGATAGATTACCTCAAAGACAGTGTGGCGCTGGCCAGGTATTTTCCTAAAATTAAGACCTACAGAGAACATTACGGAGCCTGAGACGAGGTCAGTTTAAGCTGTAATCACTGCTCAGCCTGGCCAGGCTAATACCCAGAGTACCTGCTGTCAGTCCAATTTCAAAAAACTCTTACCCATCCTGAGATTCACAGCCGGGATAATACTAATTGCTCTTTTTCTTCCTGAGTCAGCAGGATCGGGTTGGTTTTCATACTGCTTGCACTGATATTCTCGACCAGGCGGGTAACATCGTCAGCGGTTACGCCATAAGCCGATAAAAGCTGCAGACCCATCTGTTTAGTCCAGTCCCGCAACAACTGGATTAAACGCTGATGTGCTTGCTGCATTGATAACCGGGGCTGCCGGGTCATCAGTCGGCCTGTATCAGCATGGTCTTTGACCTTTTCAGACAGCACATTGATTACGCCCTCGCCATACACAATACGTGGAAATCGGGACAGCTCAAAGGAAAAATTATCATACATAGCAGGTCGGCCTGGAAAAAATTGAGACAAAAGTTGAAAAGGGATTATATAATGAATCTCAAAATCAGGATATTATCTGATTGAGTTTTATAAACTGGCAAATGTGCCATGCATGAAACTGATTTTGAAAACCAATACTGAAAAGAGGCTAGAGTAAAATATGTTGAAAATTTGTGTCATTGGCGGTTCAGGATTTGTTGGAACTCATCTGGTAAATACTCTGGCTGAGCGGGGACATCAGGTTAAGGTGATCAGCAGAAGGCCGGAACGTTGCCGATATTTAACAACACTGCCGGATGTAAGAGTCGTTTCAACTGATTTTTTTGGCAGCAAAATTCTGGAACGTCAGCTTGATAGCTTTGATGTGGTGATTAATCTGGCGGGAATTCTTAATCCTGTGGGCAGCAATAGCTTTGAACAGGTCCATGTAGATATTGCCAAGCGAATTGCTGAAGCAGCAGAAGCTGTTGAAACACCACAGCTATTGCACATGAGTGCGCTGAATGCCGATGAAAAAAATGCTCCCAGTGAATATTTACGCAGCAAGGGAAAAGCCCAGAACATTGTGCACAGTATAGACAAAGTGAATGTCACCAGCTTTTCACCATCGGTGATTTTTGGGCCGGGTGACAGCTTTTTTAATCGTTTTGCCGCATTATTGAAACAGCTTCCGGGTGTTTTTCCTGTTTTTTGTTCGCAAGCTAAATTTGCGCCTGTGTATGTGGGAGATGTAGCTGATGCGTTTGTTAACAGCATAGATAATAAGGCTGTCTTCGGCAAAAATTATGCTTTATGCGGACCGCATAGTTACACGCTCAGGGAAATTGTGCAATTTACAGCTCAGCAGATAAATACTAATACCATGACTTTGCCGCTGAATAAATTTTTCTCTAAACCTGCCGTATGGGTCATGGATAAGTTTCCCGCTGCACCGATGACCATGGACAATTATCGAAGTATGCTCAAAGACAGTGTCTGCGCTGAGCCTGTTGCAGAAGAATTGGGTCTTAATCTACATTCAGTTGAAGCCATTGTGCCACAATATTTGGCGGGGCAAAATTTTGAAGCGATGATGGATCATTTCAGAGAATATTCAAAACGATAATTAGCCATAATCAGGCGATAGATGAAAGATCAACAGCCCCTTGTGTGCCTCCATTTATGGGTGGATGAAACTTAATCACCTGGAAACTTATTTCTATGCAGATTTATATGGTCGGTGGTGCAGTCAGAGACAAACTGCTCGGCAGAGACATCGTTGATCGCGACTATGTTGTTGTGGGTGCAACAGTGGACGAGATGCTGGCGTTGGGTTATACCCCGGTAGGTAAGGATTTTCCGGTTTTCCTGCATCCTGATACGCATGAAGAATACGCGCTGGCGCGCACTGAAAGAAAAGTTTCCAGAGGCTACCATGGGTTTGAGTTTTATACCGCCGATGATGTGACGCTGGAGCAGGATCTGGTGCGCCGTGATCTGACTATCAATGCGATAGCCGAAGATGAGCATGGGCAAATTTATGATCCCTATCATGGCGTCGAGGATATAGAAGCGCGTATTTTACGTCATGTTTCCCCTGCCTTTGCGGAAGATCCCCTGAGAATTTTACGGGTTGCCCGTTTTGCCGCATACTATGCCAGATACGGCTTTGCTATTGCCGATGAAACCATGCAATTGATGCGTTCTCTGGTAGAACATGATGAAGTGGAAGCACTGGTGGCTGAACGGGTCTGGCAGGAGGTGGAAAAAGCGCTTGCCAGTGATAATCCGCGAATTTTCTTTGATGTGCTCAAAGCCTGCGGTGCGCTGGCTCGTTTAATTCCTGAACTTGACCGCTTGTTTGGTGTTCCTCAGTCCAGACAATGGCATCCTGAAGTAGATACCGGCATCCACACTATGATGGTTCTGGAACAGGCCGCCAGACTGAGCAGTGATAGTGCCGTACGGTTTGCTGCGTTATTGCATGATCTGGGTAAAGGCGTTACCCCGAAAGAGCAATGGCCAAAACATCTGCTGCATGAAGCCAGAGGTGTGCCGCTGACCCGGGCTGTCTGTGAGCGTCTCAAGGTGCCGAAACAATTTTCTCAACTGGCATTGCTGGTTACTGAATTTCATCTTAACTATCACCGCATCGAAGAATTAAAACCGGCTACAGTGGTAAAACTGTTAATCCGCCTGGACGCCATCCGCAGACCACAACGTTTTGAAAATTTTCTGCTCGCCTGCGAAGCAGACGCCAGAGGCAGGCCCGGTTATGAGGATCTACCGGATCACAAGACACAATTATTCCGCCAGTATCATCAGGCGGCCAAAGCTATTGACCCCAAAAAACTGGTGGATAAGGGGTACAAAGGTCTGCAGATTGCAGAGCAATTACGTTTGCAGAGAATAGCAGCGATCCGGGCAGTGGCCGCTAAGGAATCTATCAGGTTTGATGAATAAGCTGATGGAGTTTATGGTCAATAAGTTGCAGCATGGATGAAAATGCAGTGCCTGACAGCAGATAAGCTGATAAAACGCCCAGTGTATTGGCCAGAGTATCAATCCAGTCAAAGCTGCGATAACTGATTGTGCCCTGCATTAATTCCAGCAGCAGTCCAAGCCCTATAGACATTAAAACGATCAGGATACGTGTGCTTTGTTGTTGATAAAGCTGAACAAACCAGCCTGTTAGAATGAAGTAGGCCACAAAATGTATCAGCTTGTCGTTATACTGAATGCCGACGTCAACATCAGGGACTTTTATTAACGAGCCCAGAATAATCATCAGGGTGTAGGCGATCCCGCAGATCATCCACGCATTACGATAATAATATCGACTTGCGGCTAGAGAAACAGCCATAGCAGAAATACTCCAAGCAGTAAACGGTAAATAACAAAAGGTGTCATACCCACATTATCCAGAAATTTGATAAAATAATGGATGCAGAGATAGGCGCTAACTGCGGAAAAAATAACCCCCAGTATCAGTTCATTCCAGGGAATAACCTCACCGCTCTTGATCAGTTTAGCGGTTTCCAGCCCTCCGGCCAGGATAATCACCGGGATTGACAACAAAAAAGAAAAGCGTGCTGCCCCCTTGCGTGTATAACCCAGTAACAATGCTGCAGTCATGGTAATGCCTGAGCGTGAAGTTCCGGGAATAAGTGCAACCGCCTGAGCCAGTCCGATGAACAGAATGGCTTTCCAGGTCAACTGATGTTCACTATACTGCTTACGCCCAGAGCTATCTGCATACCATAACAGGCCGCCGAAGATGAGCGTTGTTGCAGCAATAACCAGAGGATCGCGCAGGTAATCTACATAGTCTTTGAGAAACAGGCCGGCCAGTCCGACAGGAATGGTACCCAGCAAAACACCCCAGGCCAAAGTGCTGTCACCAGTATGTTTTCTTAAACGGATAGATTGCAGCCAGTCATTGAACAGGGGCATTAAATCGTGTCTGAAATACCATAATACTGCAGTCAGTGTGCCGACATGTACCGCCACATCGAAGGCAATTCCCTGATCATCCCAGCCCAATAGCCTGGGCACAAGGATCAGGTGTGCAGAGCTGGAGATAGGTAAAAATTCGGTCAATCCCTGAACAATTGCCAGGACCAGTATGTGTATAAAATCCATGTGTAGAAAATCCTGTTATCACAGTCAGATATTAATGATGCGGGCTATTACGGGTTATAGGCGATGCCTTAAATCCTGAAGTTGAAACGCCGGTAAGGATAGCGGCAAATGACGACTAAGTAAAATTACCTTGAATAATTCACCCATTTCTTCAGGCAGGGTAAGGTGCTTGATTTGCTGCGCGATACGAGCATATTCAAGCATATTTTCTGTATCAAAACGTTGCGCTATGTCCATTAAACCGCCATTGATTAAAAAATGAGCCTGGGTTGTAAATCCCTCAAGCTGCAGTCCATTTTCCAGACCTGTTCGGGCCAGTGCAGAAAAATCTACATGTGCAGTAATATCCTGAATGCCTGGATAGATGAGGGGGTTATCATGACGATGATGCTGAAAATGGCACATCAGAGTTCCCATGCCTCGTTGCGGATGATAAAATTCTTGAGCAGTGTAGCCATAATCAACCAGTAAAATGGCACCGCTCTCCAGCCGTTCACTGATGCTGATAAGCCAGTCGCTGGCGAGGAGGTTGATTTCAGTGATGTAAGCCTGATCAGGTTTATCATTAAGTTGCGCAAGCGGCTGTTGTATTTTACGGATGCTTCTGGCTCTATCCAGTAAGCGTTGACTGCTGGGGATATCATCCAGCCAGATAAAATGATCGTCTTCAACCCCAACATATCGTTCATAGATGGTTTGATGTTCTATTTTGACAAGATGAACCGGCATGGCATCGAGCAGTTCATTTGCAATAATAACACCGTGAAATGGCTTTTCAGGCAAGTGTTCAAGCCACTCAAAAATCGGGTAGAGGTGGGGAAGTTTTGCTCTGATTTGCTGTTGCTGCCGATCTCTCAATTCAGCACTGAGCTCGAGGATGAGATATTTTTCCGGTAAACAGTCCTGTCTTTCAAGTTCAGCAACAAGCTCGACCGCCATAATACCTGATCCTGCCCCCACTTCCAGCAGTTTTTTCTGCTCTGTTAGCGGTAATATTTTGGCACATTGTAATGCCAGACATTGTGAAAAAACAGGCGATATTTCAGGCGCTGTTATAAAGTCTCCCTGGCGGCCAAATTTTTGCAGTCCGGCACTATAATACCCCAGTCCGGGTGCATACAGGGCAAGGTTCATATACTCAGCAAAGGTCATTTTTCCGCCTTGCTGTTCAATCACATCGCAGATCAGCTTTTTAACTTTGGCGCTGTGCTGCTGTAATTCTGTTGAGGCTAAAGGGAGTTCATTCTGGATGCCAGATGAAGCGGGAGGTCGTCGGCTGTCAGACATATCAATAAACTTACTGAAAAGATTCTGGCGTATTATGCTAAACTAATCAGCTAATATCTACAATATCTAAAAGAAGATTGGCAGTAGCAGGACTAGCATGGATTTATTATTACATAATGATTTGTCTTCCAGGGTCGCTTTGATCACTGGCGGTGCGCAACGGCTCGGAGCCATGACCGCGAGAACTTTACATGCGGCAGGAGCAAATCTCGTGCTGCATTATCGCAGTTCCAGAAAACAGGCGCAGTTGTTACAGACTGAACTGAACGATGTTAGAGAAAATTCGGTGTCTCTGGTTCAGGGTGACCTGCTGGAAACACCCGGGCTTCCCCTGTTGATAAAACAGACAGTGGAACAATGGGGCAGGCTGGATATCCTGATCAATAACGCATCGAGCTTCTATCCCACGCCCATTGGTCAGACTACTGAAGCAGATTGGGATGATTTGATCGGCACCAATATGAAAGCACCTTTTTTTCTTTCTCAGGCTGCCGCTCCCTTTCTGAAAAAACACAAAGGATGCATCGTCAGTATTGTGGATATTCATGCCCGGCGTCCTATGCAGGAACATAGTATTTACAATATGGCCAAAGCTGGTCTGGAAATGATGGTTAAGACACTGGCCTACGAATTGGGCCCGGACATTCGGGTCAATGGTGTTTCCCCGGGGGCTATTATGTGGCCAGCCCAGGTGATGGATGACCTTGCCAAACAGCGTATTGTGTCGCGCACCTATTTAAAGCGTAAAGGCGAAGCTATAGATATTGCCCGTACGGTACTGTTTTTGATCAAAGACGCCGATTATATTACTGGTCAGGTGATAGCCGTAGATGGCGGTCGTTCACTGCATTTATAGGCTTGATGCCTCAGTTATAGGCATGATGCATCAGAGGGATGTTGCTAATCCCGCAATAACATTAGATTTTAGGCTGGATTACGTCGCATGATGCAGGAGATACTACCTGGAGCAGGGGCTTGTGTCATTCAACATTTGCTGATTATTGTAACTACTAAGCGTATTTGAAATATTGTACTAAATACCTGACAGCAAGCACGATCTTATAGATACGCTGATTAGTTTCATTTTTTGCGTTTTTAGGAGACATATCATGACTCGAGAAATTATTTCAACGGACAAGGCCCCTCAGGCTATAGGTACCTATTCCCAGGCCGTTAAGGTAGGTAATACGATTTATCTTTCGGGACAGATCCCTTTGGTCCCGGAAACTATGGAAATGGTAGCAGGAGACATGCAGGCGCAAATCACGCGTGTTTTTGAGAATCTCAGTGGCGTGGCTCAGGCGGCAGGAGGAGAACTGCAGGATATTGTAAAACTGAATATTTTTTTAACAGATTTAAGCCACTTTCCGCTGGTGAATGAAGTAATGGCTCGATATTTTTCAGAACCTTATCCTGCAAGAGCTGCAATAGGTGTTGCTGCATTGCCAAAAGGCGCGGGCGTTGAAATGGACGCGGTAATGGAACTATAAGTGGTCTGCTGCTGTCTTTTCCAGAGTTCTGTGCGGGGAATGTATGACCAGGTACTAAAACTGACTATTCTTCCTGGGGCCCCGCAGGTGTATGGAAACCATAGACTTTTCACAACTTGAATGTAAAATGTATACCGGCTGAATAAATTTGCTGCCTACGAATATAGATGATGATTTACACGCTCTCCACAGTATAACGACTGACTTTTAAGCTATCGCTCCAGTAGTTCGAAGGCAGCCCGGCTTTTTGTTTCAGGTGCGCGAGGAACTGTTTTCTGTCAGGGAGCTGCTCCCAGACAGAAGGCAGGAAAGTGCCTCGCATTCTTCCTTCTTCGAGGACTAATCCATCCACCCCTGGTCTGATTTGTTCTAACAGATCCTGTTCGGAATTAAACTCTACAGGTGATGTGTCACTGAGGATCGAGATATGATATTCAAGCTGAGGAAATTCTGCTGCTGTAAGAGCCGTAAACCGAGGATCTGTAAAAGCAGCAGCATAAGCATTATGGGAAATATCTTCAACCAGTGGGCGAAAAGGAGAAAGAGTACCAATGCAGCCGCGTAATTGATGATTAATATTCAGTGTAACAAAAGAAGCCTTTGGTTCTCTGAGCGGTTGCGGATAATCATTGATGATAATTTCCAGGGGATGATCTGCTGTTAAACCGCTGCGAATCGACTCACGAGCCACCTGGTGTAATATTTTCTGTTCCTGTTCAGTATACATGCCTGTTCAATTTTGGGTATAAAAATTACCGATAATCGCTGCTTAAAGAAGCAGCTCTGTCTGTTATTGCATAGGTGCCAACGTCTCTTAGGGGATGTGCTCCCCGTTATGGTTTTCTCTATTTTAACTTTTTAGTGCTGCTGGCGGTTATTTTTTTTTCATTCATCCCTGTAGAATGCCCAGCTGCCATAGCCCACGACTTGATCCCTCGGACCTGCAGTGTCTCCCGAGTTTCTCAGATCCAGTGTTTTGACCTTCAGGTGATGCTCTCTGGCAGCCAGTAACATTCCCGATACTCCGATTCTGCCGCAGGCCTGTTCATATTCGATTTTCTCGGGCTGTAAATGTTCGATTGCCCTACAGGTGGCCTGATCACATTGTTTTGCCGTATTGTAGCTTAGGTAGTGACTCAGGTCGGAACTGATAAGAAAAAGGGTATGCTGTTCATCCCAGAATAAATCGATAACCTGCAAAACCTCTTCGGCACTGGCCTGGCCAATGACCAGGGGTACTAATGAAAACTGTTTGAGGCATTTTTGCAGAAATGGCAGCTGAACTTCAAGGCTGTGTTCGTAATCATGAGCCTGATCAAATTCTGTAACAAAATCAACTTGATTGACCTTTTCAACGGCATCCCGATCAATGGGGATATCTCCCAGGGGAGTAGCAAAATAGGACTTTGAACTGCTGGATATTCCCACAAAAGGAATTCTATGCGAAGGTCCCAGCAGTACTACACGGGAAATACTTTCGGCATAAGGCGCCAGTTGCTTATACGCCGAAGCAGCGACGGGAGCAGAATAGATGTAACCCGCATGTGGAACAATCAGTGCCAGCGGCCGCTGCTGGATGATTTTGATATGCTTATCATGGAGAAAATAATCTATATCCTGAGCCAGTTGATTGGCATCCGCAGGATAAAAACTGCCAGCCACAACCGGTTTGCGAATATTGGTATGAGTATACATAGTCATCTTGTCAGAAATAATGAATCATATAAATAATATAGACCAAATATTTGAAATGGTAAGTTCAGTTATGCAAGTTAATAGAAAAAATTGATATCCGAGGTTTTTAGAAAATGACACCACCTACCACATTGTAGGATAAAAATTAGCAAAAAGGCGGAGTTTGCCGTGAGTAAACAGCAGGTTGAGTGATTTTTTAATCCAGCCAGGAAAGTGAAGAATAATTTTGCCAGCACACCAGAGTTATCAACTAAATAAATGTTCTTAAAAGATGTTCATTTAGCACCAGAACCTGTGATGTATCTTCGGGGTTGTATCAATTATTGCCAGTTAAATTCAATTTCACTTAAAGACTTTGCCAGTTCTGGCTGCCCAAGTAACATTTCGTGCCACATTGAAGCTATACTTTTAGCCGTCAGCGGATGAATTAAATCTGCAGCCAGATCGGCCAGCGGGGCGAGGACAAAAGCATATTTTTCTATCTCATCTCTGGGGATATTAATACCCTGTTCATTAATAACAAGATCATCCACCAGTAATAAATCTATATCCAGTGTGCGCGGGGAAAACTTTCCCTGCTGCCGGTTTCTGCCATTGCTATGTTCTATGGCCTTAAGCTGTTTTTCAATCTCAAAGGGGGACTGGCTGGTTTGAAAACTGGCTACCAGGTTATAAAAATCATCTCCCTTGAAACCGACAGCAGGGGTTTCATAAACAGGTGATTTTTTTACTTCGGAGTTGCCGCCGTAAGTCTCCTGCAGGCTACTGACAGCGGCGCGAATATGTTTTTCTCGTTCAATATTACTGCCGATACCCACATAAACCTGATGCATGTCAGCTTGTTTGTTCATGAGAAAATCCCTGCCATTGACCTCGTTCGATAATAACGCCGACACCTTGCGCTGCACTGACTGCCAGAGGCTTGTTAAGTTTAACCCTGACCCAGTGGGCATTAAATTCTTCGAGGATGATTCGGCAGACTTCTTCCGCAAACGCTTCTACCAGCTGGTACTCGTGTTGTCGGGAAAGTATCTTGAGTCGCTCAGCGACGATGAAATAATCGATGCTATCCTCAATATTGTCACTATTCGCAGCTTGCTGGAGCGAACGCCCTATTTCAATATCAAGTATAATGGGCTGAGTTTTTTCACGCTCCCAGTCAAAGATACCAATATGGGTCTCGAGCCTCAGCCCGTTTATGAAAATAATATCCACAAGATTAAAGTCAATTTATTTATGTCTAGTTATAGTTGTTACGGCTTTTCAGCACCAGGTGAACTATTTTCGGGCAGGCTCATGGTTCTGTCAATAAATACCTTTTTAGTTTCCATCCGTAAATAGCCATCCTGGCTATATTATGCAACGCAAAAGAAAAAGTGTGATTTTTCTTTTGCTGCATGTTCAATGATTTGTCATCATTAAAAATGTAGCATATCCCTGTGCTTCAAGTGTCCATCTAAAAACGGATGGACATTTTTTATCATTTTTTTACTCAGTCTATATATTAATCAGCTATGATCGCTGTAAATAGACATTGATTGAAATGGGTCATGAACATCACCTAAGTCCCTGTGCCATTTATCAACACGCTGAAACAGAGGCGGGCAAACCCTATGCATAGTAATGACGTTATTCGAGCTGGTTAAAACTATTCATGTAAGTGCTGTTTTCTTATCTATTCTGGGATTTGTGGCACGGTTTGTGATGAAGTATAACCATTCATTTTATCAGGATCGTTACTGGTTTAAAAAATTACCCCACTGGGTCGACACGATGCTATTGGCTACGGCCCTGATAATGATCTATCTGTTGGGGGTGAATCCTTTTACGACGCTCTGGATCGCCGAAAAACTGATAGGCCTGGTGAGTTATATTCTACTTGGCATGGTAGCCCTGCGCTGGGGCCAAAGCAGCCACATCAGACTGGCTGCAGCCATTGGCGCGGTAGTGGTTTTTGTTTATATTGTTTATGTTGCTCATTACAAAGACCCTTTTGTCATTTTTAGCTATAGTTAGTGTCCACTTCTTTATCTCCATGCCTGGGTTACTTCTGTCTTGATATTAATCATTCATCAAACAGTCAGTTACTGCTCTAATAGTTTAAATTTCAATAACAGGAAAAGACTGTGTTTCTACAAATTGATGAGCAACCCGGTAAATCTTTTGCCTTATTCAATCTCGGTTTTCGTCCATTCTTCCTTTTTGCTGCTTATTCAGCAGCGCTGCTGATCCTTTTATGGCTGCTGATGTATCATAAAGTTATTTCATTAAATGATTATTATGGTTTTATAGACTGGCATAGTCATGAAATGCTGTTTGGTTATACCAGTGCGGTGATTGCGGGGTTTCTACTAACTGCCGTACGCAACTGGACCGAAGTAAACACCATAACAAAAACGCCTCTGGCTCTGCTGAGCCTGTTGTGGCTAGCAGCCAGAATACTTCCCTTTATATCCTTGCCGGGGTTTATGGTGGCAGGCGCTAATCTGTTATTTTTCCTGCTGCTGACCCTGGCTGTGGCACATCCTATTATTAAAGTCAGACAGAAAAACAACTTTATCATGATCGCCCTGGTGGTCTGTTTTTTTATTGCTGACCTGCTGGTACAGCTACAGCATCTGGGGTATTTGCAGCAGGGAGTCAGCTACGGCAATACAATTGCAATATATACTATTCTTTTTGTGATCATGGTTCTAAGCGGCAGAGTCATGCCTTTTTTCACTCGTGTCGTCGTGCCCGCAACAGAAATTGTCGCAAGACCTGTGCTCGAAAGCATATTACAGCTTTTGCTGATCTTGCTGGCTGTAAGCGAATTGTTATCACTCAACAGATATCTAATAGCATTCCTGGCTGCCGGGCTGGTCATAGCTCATAGCATGAGAGTCATACCCTGGTTTTCCAGAGCGGTATTAAATGTACCCATTCTATGGGTACTATATGCTGGTTATTTATGGATAATTATTGGTTTTGTTCTCAAGCTTCTGGCTGCTTTTGAACTGGTTCCCAATAACCTTGTAACTCATGCCTGGACGGTGGGAGGGTTTGGCATCATAACATATGGTATGATGGCCAGGGTTTCGCTTGGCCATACCGGCAGGGAAATGGTACCGCCACGTCTTGCAGTTATCGGTTTTTTTGTCCTCTTTGCAGCCGCTGTAATCAGAGTCTTTTTACCTATGATTTCGATGTCCTTGTACCAGAGATGGATTGATCTTTCAGGTTTCCTGTGGATAGCAGCTTTTGTTCTGTTTGCCATCTCCTATACTGCAATGTTGTATGCGCCCAGATTGGATGGGCGGGCTGGATAGGCTGTTTTTATATTCACACAAAGACGTAAAATGTTTATTAGCGTCTTTGTGTGAAACACTTAAATAAAAGAACTTAAATCACTGTTTCTGCTAACCAGAAATCATGTTTATTACAGAAGCTGGTTGCATATAGCTTGCCTTTATAGTTTTCGGGCAGAGTATTGGTGGACACTGCATGTCCATCTTCAGGAATAAAGGTTTTTGCACCGAGCTGCTTACCGTCAGCGTCAACCAGCGTATGCCTTACCATAAAATGTTTTACTGACATACCGTGATCCGTGGTCACGCTTACCTGGTTGCCATCTATTTCGATTAAAGACAGTTGACAGCCCTCTTTCTTGGCCCGCTTACCCGGGGGGGTTCTTAGGTATAAATAATCCCCGCAGTCGTCACAGGCTCAGTTGAGAGTGCCATGCCTCGCGTCACAGAGGCCGTAGATGCAGCAGCGGCAACAGATAATGCACCTTTAATAAAGTTTCTTCTATCTGACATAATGATATTCCTTATAGGATTGGGTTTTCAGGCATGGTTATGCATGGCATGTATGATTAGTTATCAATGAAAAGTATAATTTTTTGGTCACTATAGAGCTTATCTAAACTATTGCCCTGAGAGATTGCTGAAAATTCGGGTATAATGCCCTGTAAGTAAATAATAAAGATATTTCATTGTGACAACTTCTATTTTATTGATCCTCCTGGCTTATCTATTGGGTTCTGCATCTGCGGCAATTATCACCTGTAAATTATTGGGTTTGCCGGATCCCCGTACTCAGGGCTCAAATAACCCCGGTGCGACAAATGTACTGCGAATTGGCGGTAAAAAAGCAGCTGTATATACCCTGCTTGGAGATATGCTCAAGGGGCTCATTCCTGTACTTATTGCCGTTATGCTGGGCAGTGATGAAATTACCCTGGCTCTGGTCGCGATTGCTGCCTTTCTAGGGCATTTATATCCGCTATTCTTTGGTTTCAGAGGTGGTAAAGGCGTGGCGACAGCCTTTGGTGTTATCCTGGGTATTAACTGGCATGTAGCCCTCGCCGTGGCAGCAACCTGGCTGCTGGTAGCCTATGGTATGAAAATCTCTTCTTTGGCGGCGCTGGTTGCCGCGGTATTAACACCGTTTTATTTCTGGTGGCTGGATGGATCCCTGCCCTATATTATAATGAGCGCATTTGTTTCCACCTTGCTCATCTGGCGTCATCGCAGTAATATCAAAAAGCTGATTGAGGGAACAGAAACTTAATCTTTGTGGTCAATCGATTTCAAGCTATCCAGTGGCCACCTGGGTATGGTTTCAAACCCGGGGCCATCATGTTGCCCGGCTTTTAGCCGCTGCAGGCCGGCATAGGCGATCATGGCGCCATTATCAGTGCAGAAGACCTGCCTGGGATAAAAAATCTGCAGCTTCTCAGTACGGGCAAATTCTGCCATTTTTTCCCTCAGGCGCTGATTAGCGCTGACGCCGCCGGCTATGATCAGACGAGAATGGCCGCTCTGGCGGATGGCCCGCTTGCATTTTATATGCAGAGTGTCGATGATGGCTTCCTGAAAAGAGTAGGCGATTCTTGAGCGGGTCTGTTCACTCTTATCTGATTCCAGCCAGGTATTGAGTACAAATGTTTTCAGTCCGCTGAAACTCATATCCAGACCAGGGCGGTTGGTCATCGGGCGGGGGAAATGGTAATCGTTGTTTTTGCCATGCAGCGCCTGTTCGGCAATAGCGGGTCCGCCAGGATAACCCAACGCGAGCATTTTTGCTGTCTTGTCAAATGCCTCACCTACCGCATCATCCAGTGATTCACCAATGATTTGATATTGACCGATAGCCTGCACATCAACCAGTAAGGTATGTCCGCCAGAGACCAGCAGCGCCAGGAAGGGGAATTGCGGAGCATGTTCTTCGAGCATAGGCGCTAGCAGATGACCTTCCATGTGATGTACACCAATACTGGGACATTGCCAGGTCCAGGCAAGAGAACGCCCTACGGCGGCTCCCACCATCAGAGCGCCCATCAGACCTGGGCCGCAAGTATAAGCGATGCCGTCAATATCTTTAGCCTGGCAGCCTGATTGCTGCATGACCTGTTTGATCAAGGGAATGATCCGGCGCACATGGTCACGGGAAGCCAGTTCCGGAACGACACCCCCATAGTCTGAATGCAGCTGGATCTGGCTGTATAGAGCATCGGCCAGCAGTCCCTGCTCATCATCATAGATAGCAATACCTGTTTCATCACAAGAGGTTTCAATACCAAGTACTTTCATAAGCATTATTTTCAATCTATTCTTATTCTGTTGCAAGTGCAGAGTGGATTAGACTGGCTGGACCAACCCTGGATGATGCTTAATTCAGAACATAAAAAGACATATTATCCAGTCAGCATTCATTAATCACTCAACGTAAGATACAAGCTTGGGTAAATAGTTAGAAGAAATTTTGCATTTCTACTCGACTAGGAGTATGATCGCCTGTCTTTATTGAGCTTCTTTACTGGAGAAGCGGGTAAAACAGTTTAATAACAGGCAGCTGGGTCATTTTTGAGGAGTATACATGCCATCTGTAAAGGTAAAAGAAAACGAGCCATTTGACGTTGCATTACGTCGGTTTAAAAGATCATGTGAAAAAGCGGGTGTATTATCAGAAGTTCGCCGCCGTGAACATTACGAAAAACCCACTGCAGTACGTAAGCGCAAAGCAGCAGCTGCTGTTAAACGCTGGCAGAAAAAGCAATCTCGCGAGATTGGCCGCCGCAGACGGATGTATTAATTAAATTTTTTCAGTGTACTTAACTGTACAGTTTAGAATTTACAAAAACCAGGATATTTCTCTAAATCCTGGTAGAAGTCATTAACCTGTTAAAATGTCATTATTTTTCACACATATTATTTCTGTATGTGTGGGGTTGTTATAAGATATCGTTATGAGCCAGGAAATAAAATCTCGCCTTCAGGATGATATGAAAAATGCCATGCGCGGCAAGGATAAAGATCGCCTTATAGTGATCCGCTCTGCTATTGCAACCATTAAACAGCGTGAAATTGATGAACAGATAGAACTTGATAATACTCAGGTCTTACAGGTTATCGATAAACTGGTTAAACAACGACGGGACTCTATCCAGCAGTTTCGTGATGCCGAACGTCTGGATCTGGCAGAAAAAGAAGAATGGGAAATGACGATCCTGCAGGATTATCTTCCCACCGCTTTAACCGAAGATGAGCTTGAACAGCTTGTTAATGAGGCCATCAGTGCCACCAGTGCCCAATCCATGAAAGACATGGGTAAAGTCATGGCTTATATCAAGCCCAGGGCTCAGGGTAAAGCTGACATGTCTCAGGTTAGTGCTATGATCAAACAGACGCTTAACCGCTAATAGCTTCTCCAACGGCTTTAAATCTAAATCTTTAACTACAATATTTCTATTGTATTTGTAACTACTCAGCGTATTTTAGATTTTCACTAAGTGATTGATATTAGGTGTTTATGGAAGGCAGATAATTGCTCCTGTATAATCTGCATTCCCTACATGACCACCATGGATGGTGGAAATGCATGCGACAGGCAGGAGCCGAAGTCGTCCCTGTAGGTCAAGTGGATGTCGCATGGATGCCACATCCAAGCCTACGACATACATGGAAGTATAAGTGCCGTGGGAGGCAGGAAGCCGGGAACGACCATGGATGTATTCACGGCGTCTTCCGGGCAGGTAATAGCTCCATGCATAACCTGCATTTCCCACATCCATGTGGGTCAATAAATACCTGATATCAAACACGATCTTAGATATGCGCTGAAATAGTTACTTGTATTTATCCTTAATATAGCGAATTGCTAGTATATGGCCGGCCATATTCCCGCAGAATTCATTGATGAAGTGCTTGCCCGCACAGACATTGTCGAGGTCATTGATGCCCGAGTGCCTCTGAAACGATCCGGCAGCAATCATATGGCCTGTTGTCCTTTTCATGGTGAGAAAACGCCATCTTTCAGTGTCAATCAGTCGAAACAGTTTTATTACTGCTTTGGCTGCGGGGCCAGAGGCAATGCGATTAATTTTTTAATGGATTATGAGCACCAGGGGTTTGTCGAAGCACTAGAAGAACTGGCCCAAAGCGCCGGTCTGGAAGTGCCCAGAACAGCTTTTCAGGGAAAAGAGCAGCAACAGCTACCCGATCAGTTTGAACTGATGCGGCAGGTGGCTAAATATTACCAGCATCAACTTACCCATCATCAACAGGCAGCCAAAGTCAGCGCCTATATCAGCCAGCGTGGGTTGAGCCTGGATGTTGTAGAACGATTTTCCCTCGGCTATGCACCGCCAGGCTGGGATAATGTACTCAATGTAATAGGTGCAGGAAATAAGGAGAAAATAAATAACCTGGTTGAAACCGGGATGTTGATCAGAAAAGATGACGGCAATGGTTATTATGACCGCTTTCGAGAGCGGCTGATGTTTCCTATTCGTGATCGCCGCGGTCGAACCATTGGCTTTGGCGGCCGCATTCTGGGTGATGGAAAACCCAAATATCTCAATTCACCGGAAACCAGTTTATTTCACAAAGGGCAGGAACTCTATGGTCTGTATGAATTAAAACAGTCTTTGCGTCATATTGATAAAGTACTGGTGGTCGAGGGTTATATGGATGTCGTTTCTCTGGCCCAGTTTGGCGTTAACTATGTGGTTGCGACACTGGGTACTGCAACGACTTCAATGCATCTGGAAAAATTATTTCGTCTCAGTGATCATGTGATTTTCTGTTTCGATGGTGACCGGGCGGGCAAAGATGCTGCCTGGCGAGCTATGCAAAACGGTCTTGGAGCCATGAAGGCTGGAAAACAGGCCCGTTTTATGTTTCTTCCAGATGGAGAAGATCCTGATAGCTTGATCCGATCTAAAGGTAAAGCAGCGTTTGAGCTGGCGATGAATGAAGCCCTGGAATTCTCGACTTTCTTTTTTCAGACGTTGACAAGGCAGGTCAATATGAATTCTCTGGATGGCCGTTCAAAATTAATAGAATTGTGTAAACCTTATCTGGAGAAAATTCAACCGGGGGCCTTTCAGACTTTAATGGTTTCGCGTCTGTCAGAACTGGCTGAACTTGATAGAAATACTTTGCTGCCTTTGCTGGGAATGAAAATACCGCAGGGTACAGTTCAGTCGGACAGTGTTATTAAAGGGCAAATGGGGGGATTGCAAAAGAAAAACAGGCTCAAAAATCAGGGACCAGCTCCCGTTAGAAAAGCCATTGCCTATTTGTTGCAATATCCCGAATTGGCTGAAGTGGCTGGTGACCCAGGCAGGTTCAGCGGGCTCTCGATGACAGACATTGAACTGTTTGTCCGCGTGCTTGATCTCCTGCAAAATGATCCCCACCTTACAACAGCAAGACTGCTGGCAAACTGGTCAGATCCAGGGCAGTACAAATATCTCGCTGATCTCGCTGTTGAACCATTATTATTCGATGACACAGCTGCGATCAGCAGTGAATTCGGCGATATTTTACAGCTACTAAGCCGGCAATATCAACAACAGAGATTTCAGCAATTACAACGTCTGGAGAGGGATCGAGGACTTGACGAAATTGAAAAACGGGAATATATACAATTACTGAATATACTTAAGAGTAAATAACTGAATTTAGCCTTTCTGATGGAGCAGGGCACTGGTTAAATACCAGCAAACTGTGCTATAATTGTTCGTTTACTTTCTGATAGACATTTTAACGTAAGTGATAAGATTTTATGGATCAAGAAGCCCAACAATCTAAGATAAAACTACTGATAGCCCGAGGCAAAGAACAGGGGTACCTGACCTATTCAGAGGTTAATGACCATCTGCCTAATGATATCCTTGAGCCTGAACAAATCGAAGATATTATTGCCATGATCAATGATATGGATATCAGGGTTGTTGAAGTAGCCCCGGATGCTGACGATCTGATGGTTGATGGTGCGCCTGCCAGTTCTGCAGACGATGATGAAGTTGAAGAAGCGGCGGCGGCTCTGGCTTCAATAGACAGTGATTTTGGGCGTACTACTGATCCTGTACGAATGTATATGCGTGAAATGGGTTCTGTTGAGCTGTTAACTCGTCAGGGTGAAATAAAAATTGCCAAACGTATCGAAGAAGGTGTTAAACAAATGTTTACCGCTTTGGCTTCCTACCCAGCGACCATTAACTTTTTACTGGCAGAATATGCCAGGTTAGAAACCGGCGAACGTAAGATTTCAGATATCCTGAGCGGCACAGGGTTTGTACTTCAGGATGAAGAAGATGTCGAAGCGCATCTGCTGGCCAATCCTGCACAGACACCCGCAGATAAAGCAGAGCAGGATGTTGACGATGATGATGATCTGGCAGATGTTGAAGTGGCCGGCCCTGATATGGAGCTGGTACAGGAGCATTTCGAACTTATCCGTAAGTTGAATGACAAATTATTATGCGCAGAAGAAAAAGATACGTTTGACAGTGATAAGTGCAAAAAACTCAGGGCTGAAATGGCTGATGCATTTATGAAGCTCAAACGCAATCAAAAGCTTAATGATAGAATGATCAATGAGCTGCGCTTTTTAATTTTAAGGGTCCGCCAGCACGAAAAAGTTATATTGAATATCTGTGTCGAAAAAGCCCACATGCCCAGAAAAGAGTTTGTGACTTCTTTTCCGGATAATGAAACTGATATGACCTGGCTGGACAAGCATATTGAAAAAGGTGAAACCTATTCTGAAGTCCTGCAACAACATGCTGATGAAATCAGAAAGGCTCAGAAAAAACTGGTAGCGATTGAAAAAGAATGCCATATGAGCATTTCTGGTCTGAAAGATATTAATCGCCAGATGTCAATCGGCGAGGCCAAAGCCCGACGTGCAAAAAAAGAAATGGTTGAAGCTAATCTGCGTCTGGTTATCTCCATTGCCAAGAAGTACACCAACCGAGGCTTACAATTCCTTGATCTGATTCAGGAAGGTAATATAGGATTGATGAAGGCGGTAGATAAATTTGAATACCGCCGCGGCTATAAGTTTTCAACCTATGCCACCTGGTGGATCCGTCAGGCCATAACTCGTTCTATCGCCGATCAGGCACGCACTATACGCATTCCAGTGCATATGATTGAGACGATTAATAAGTTGAATCGTATTTCAAGACAATTACTGCAGGAAAAGGGACGTGAAGCGACTCCGGAAGAGTTGGCCGAAAAAATGGAAATGCCGGAAGATAAAGTCCGTAAGGTCTTGAAAATCGCCAAAGAACCTATTTCCATGGAGACGCCCATTGGTGATGATGAAGACTCTCATCTGGGTGATTTCATTGAGGATCAGAATATTAGATCTCCTTCTGAAACAGCCAATAATACCGGCCTGATGAATGCCACCCGAACCATTCTTGAAGGACTTACCGCCAGAGAAGCAAAAGTGCTGAGAATGCGTTTTGGTATTGATATGAATACTGATCACACATTGGAAGAAGTGGGTAAACAGTTTGATGTGACACGTGAACGTATTCGCCAGATCGAAGCCAAGGCATTGCGCAAACTGCGCCATCCGACCCGTTCTGAAATGTTACGCAGTTTCATGGGTGATGAACATCACTCATAATTTGTGATGCAAGCCATGTTATGAACTGGTTTTTTATCCAGGAACATTTTATAATAGCGCGTCTCTCGATTCAGTGTTCGAGAAAAAGAATAAGGGCCTGTAGCTCAGTTGGTTAGAGCATCCGACTCATAATCGGCAGGTCGAGTGTTCGAGTCACTCCAGGCCCACCATATATAGCCTTATAATTCAATGAGTTGTAAGGCTTTTTTATGCGCCAGACCCATAGACTCTTAGTCGGCAGGTCGAAGATATAACTCAGATGCTCCCACTCTATTAGATCCGTGTTTCGGCACCCCTGTTTCAATATTTAAAAAATTTATTCAAATATTGTGGAAATTAAACTGAAATCCTTTTTTTTTTGAATTTATAAAAGGTTCTTTCTGATGATTTTAATTCTAAAAATGGGGTGCCGAAACACGGTTAGATATTTGATTAGACATGAGTTGTCAGGAAGTAGTCACATTTTTTGTCTGAAATATCTTTATTTGACTAAGGTCTATGGCTGAGATGAGCACTGAGCAGCTATTTTCAGATTCTTCCCTGAGGATTATCCAGAGCAAAAGCGGCTATTTTAAAATCGACAAAATATTCAGTATTCAGAACTCTCAATATGGTCGCTATGTGCCCATAGCTGCCAATCGAGTGATTTTATCCTGAACATTTCCATGGCAAAAAGCAGACATTTTAAAATCAACAATTTATTCAGTATTCAGATACCCTGGAATACTCCTACACCAAATACAGCCATTCTCTAAAGTTATATTGAGCGTTCGGAGACAATCAGTGGATCTTTAGCTTAATGTACTGACAGCGAAATGCTTTTGCCTCGATTTAATATATATTCAGATATTGGCAACAACATGTTGCTTCCACGTTCTACAAACCAATATAAAGCGATAGAAGTGCAAATGCCTGCAACAATGATTCTGTTTATTTTTGTTGCTTACTCCCCAAAGGCTGATCAAATAGAACACCAATACATAGTTTCACCAATATAAGGTATGTTGGCACTCCATCCTGTTTCGACAGTCACAGGGTGACCAGGGCGTTTCTGGGCTATTCACTGATAAAAAACGAGCAGGCAGAACTTGGTGTTGGTGCCAGTTTACATTTTCTGGATATTGATGCAAAGCTGGGAGGCCAGGCGACAGTCAACGGCATAGTATTGCCTTACGCATCTGAAGGAGGTGACTTTCTGGCACCGCTTCCCAATCTTGGTATTTATGGCGGTTATGCGTTTTCATCCAAGTGATACCTGGGGGGGGATATGCCGACTGGTTATCAGTGAATATTGGTGATTTTAGTGGCGACCTTACCGATTTAGGCGTAAATCTTCAGTACCAGGCCTTTAAAAATCTAGGTATAGGCGCTGGTTACCAGTATTTCAATATTGATGTCAGGGCTGATTCTAGCGATTGGAACGGCAAAGTGGACTATACCTACCAGGGTCCTTCAATATTTTTGACGGTTAACTTCTGACAGGGTTAACTGTCAGAGTACACATTTTTAACAATGCATGAAAAATAATGTCAGTATTTTGCGAGAGTGGCTGATGGTAATTCTCCAAAAGTCTTTTTGTAATCAGTAGCAAACTTACCAATGTGTCCAAAACCGTACTCAAGAGCAATTTGAGTTACAGTTGTAGTGTCGTATCTTGAACTGAGAAGTTCAAGATACGCGGAGTTTAAACGACTCTTCTTGATGAAAGCCTTTGGACCAATCCCATATTTTTTCTCAAATGCCCGAGATAAAGTTCTAATCGAACTATTAGAAACTTCTGCCAATTGATCGCGAGTAATCGTATTTCTCAGGTTTTCTCTGATATATTCTTCTGCACGTTTGAGGCGATAGAAACAATCCTGTTTATAATATTTACTCTCATTACCCTGATTTGAATACAATACCAGGCTTGCCATCAAATCATCTTCAAGTTCTTTTAATGCGATTTCACTGACAGACTCTTCATTATTTAAAGCAGACCATGCTCTGGCTACAGATGTAAGAAAGATACCTCCTGTTTGAGTAATTAAGGGGAAATCAGTGTTTATTACTGAAGTCAATTGACTATCTGATTGCAATATTTTGTTTGAATAATCATTGATGGGGTCAATAAAAAAATTGGTCACCAGAAAATGACATTTTTTTATTGCAGACATGTTAAATGAGTGGCCTGGTAATCGCATATGGGCTAAATGTGAGTCATAAACTCGATTGTTTCCAGAGCTTGTCAAGGTAAAGGGAGCACTTAACGGGATGGTCAAACCGAAAAAATCTTGTTGAGGTTCTTTGATAACCCTAAAGGAATTTGCTGAAACAGTGAATAAACCAACATGTTGAAGTTTTTTCATGCGTATTTCAGCATTGAAAGACTTACCTTTAGCTGGTCGTATAGAAACATTTCCGCCAACAGGTTTTAAATAATCTTCAAATTCTTCAGGGTCATTAAAAAACATGAATTATATGTAATATGACTCGGTTATTCAGTTAATAAGTTCAAATGTGTCCCAAAAGGGACTGTATAGTATGTAGTTTTACTATACGATTGCTAATACTTTAACTGACATATTGATTTATATCAATTATAACTGTAACGGAACCTTTTACTCAAAAGGTATTAAGAATTCAACTATGAAAATAAATAATAACATCAGCATAGCAAGTGAAGTTATTGTTTTTCCAGCTAAGTCCGATCAATGAGCAAATGGAAACAGATAAGTACGTTTATTATGGTTGGGCAAAAAAAACAGGCTTAGATCCTATAGTTGCGTCGGAAGCTTCAACACTTCCTCCATCCCAAACTAAAAAGTCTGCTGGTGTTGCGAAGGGTGGTCTTGCAGGTGCTGCATTAGGCGGGAAAAGATAAAACAGAATACTAATGATAAAACTTAAACTCAGAACTAACATATCACTGCTTTCAGTTACATTTCTACTTGTAACTGGGATCGCAAACGCAAAAAATGTCATCATTCATGATGCCGAATACTCTGTTATTGAGGCGCAAAACGGTAAGACATGGGCTGCTGATGATAAAACTATCGATAAAAAACTGGCAGAATTTCGCGATAAAAACGGCGGTAAGCCGCCCAATATTATATACATCTTGCTTGATGATGTGGGTTTTGGCGAGATTGGCATGCCCGGCCTGGATGTTATTCGCGGTTATAGTACGCCGAGCCTCAATAAACTGGCGAGCGACGGTATGAGCTTGCAGAGGATGTACACTGAACCATCCTGCACACCTACCCGGGTTGCGATGATGACTGGGCGTCTTCCAATCCGAACAGGTTTGAATGAGGCCAAGGTAACACTTGTTGGAGAGGGGCTCCCTGCTGACGAAGTTACACTGGCCGAAGTGCTAGCTAAGTCAGACTACATCACTACCCATGTGGGCAAGTGGCACATGGGTGATATTGAGCAGGCCTTTGCCAATAAGCAGGGTTTCCAGTACGCCGAATTCCCGATTCACCAGCAGGCTCAATTGGCGCTGATGAACCCTCAGGCGGAGCACGGGGATATTACACGCTCATTGGGTGTGGATGGTACAACGCCCAATAAGTATACTCTGGATAAGACTTTTACTCCCCGTGCCGCCGATATGCTGACGGGGGTTGAGCTGCGAGACGGGAAATTATATGAGGTTGATTTAGAGCCGGGTGAACAATGGACCCAGGATAAATATCATGCCATGAATGAGCGCTACCAGGCGAGTGTATTGCGGCAATTGGGAGAACTTGCGAAGCAGGATAAGCCATTCTTCCTTAACTACTGGCCTTTGTACCCGGTTACGTTTGCGCGCAATACATCTGGGGTATTCAAAACCTTGAATGGAGGAAGTTTTACTGAAGGCATTGTCCAGGTTGATGCATGGATTGGTCAGCTGATGGATGAAGTTGATCGACTCGGCCTGGCTGAAAATACCATTATTATGGTTATGGGCGATAACGGCACCATGGTCCAATATAGGGGTTTGACGGGAGCCACTGATCGTATTTATCGAGGAGGTAAAGGTGATCACCTCGAAGGCGGTGTACGTGTTAATGCGTTTGTTCGCTGGCCGGGTATGATTGAGGCTGGGTCCATGGCTGAAGATATCACCCATATATCTGATCTCTATACGTCCTTTGCGCGCTTCGCGGGCGCAACTGACGAGATACCCCGCGACAGGGTTATTGATGGTGTCGATCAAACAGGCGTATTGTTATTAGGTGATACGCATGGCCGCCGCGATTATGTGTACATCTATGAGCAAGATTCACTCAAGTCTATCGTCAAGAATAAGTTCAAGTTTCACTTGGCCCCGCCCATGACTAATCCCATTCTTTCGGCAGGTTTCTATGATTTATACCGCGATCCGCGTGAAGAGCATCCAGAACAGTCGATCAAACTTGGTGCCTGGGGAAGTGGTCCATTTTCGGCAATGCTCAAGCGACACATGAGCTTGAAGAAAAAGTACCCGGATAGAAAAACCACCCACGCTACGCCCTATGAAGGTATTGAAAACCTGAGGCCTGAGACTCAACGTCTTGTGGATGCCTTCAAAGCGGCTAAATCAGAAAAGGAGGTGAACTAAGATGAAGAACGGACAGATATCGCGCAGGGGCTTTGTAAAAGCTGCTGGAATAACTGCTCTGAGCAGTATTGTTTCTGGTAATTCGGTTTTGGCTGCTACGACAGCGACTACCACTGCAAAGGGTCGCAGGAACGACCAGGGCGGTCCCTACAATATTCTTATGATCGTAACGGATCAGGAGAGGTATCTGGAAGCGAATGAACTGCCTCCAGGCTATCGCTTGCCAGGGCATGAGCGTCTGGCGAAACAGGGCGTAACATTTGAAAACCACCAGATAGCATCCTGTGTCTGCACACCGTCCAGAGCAGTTCTCTATACTGGCCAGCACATTCAGAATAATGGCATGTTTGATAACACTAACTTTCCCTGGTCCGGCAGTATGTCAACGGAAATTGATACGCTTGGGGATTTGTTACGCAAGCAAGGCTATTACACTGCCTATAAAGGTAAATGGCATCTGACGGAGGAGTTTGAAACGACCAACGACTTGCATAACCCTAAAAAATTGTTGACCGAGGAGATGGAAGAGTACGGTTTTTCTGATTACATGGGAATTGGTGATATCATCGGGCACAATGAAGGTGGCTATTTACATGATAACGTCATCTCATCCATGAGCCGGAGCTGGTTACGAGGTAAAGGCGAACAGTTGCGAAATGAGGGGCAGCCGTGGTTTTTGGCAGTAAATCTGGTCAACCCACATGATGTGATGTTCTACAACACCGATCTGCCTGGTAAACCAAATCAAGGTAAAAACACGATGTTTGGTGTTAATCATGAGCCCGATTACGCTTTATACCAGCAGCAGTGGAATGTCAGACTGCCTGAATCGCGTCAGCAGTCTTTAAGTGAAACAGGAAGGCCTGGCGCTCACCTTGACTTCAGGGATTCCAACGCCGCTATGCTAGGTGCGATACCCAATGAAGATGATCGCTGGAAGAGGCTGAATAATTACTATTTCAATTGTATTCAGGATGCCGATAGAAATCTCTCTGACATACTTGCAGAGCTGGATTCCCTGGGTATTGACGACAATACTATTGTTATTTTTACCTCAGACCATGGAGAGCTTTCTGGTGCACATGGACTGGTGGGTAAAGGTGCAACCGCTTACCGCGAGCAGAACAATGTGCCCTTTACCATCGTTCATCCATCCTACGAGGGCAACAAGCGTTGCAAAGCTGTGACCTCCCACGTTGATATTGCAACGACATTGATCAGTTTTGCCGGCGGAGATCCCAAATCGATTACAGGCTTGCCGGGCAAGGATGTGTCAGTGTTGCTCGGTGACCCGGAATCGGCTTCTACCAGCGCCCTAAGGGATGCCGCGCTTTATAACTTCAATATGTTCAGTTTCGTTGATAGTAACTTTATTGGAAGTGTTGGTAAATTTTTGGCTGCAGGAGGTGCCCCCGCGGACTTATCCAAACAAGGGTACAAGCCCAACCTGAAGAAAAGAGGGGCCATTAGAAGTATTTACGACGGTCAGTTTAAGTTCAGCCGCTATTTTTCACCACTAGAACACCATACACCAAAAACGATTGAGCAATTATTTTCTAAGAACGACGTCGAGCTGTATGACCTGAGAAATGACCCTCTTGAGATAAAAAATCTGGCCCTTAATGTTGGAAAATACGGGGAAATGATTGACATGATGAATAAAAAAATGAATCGCCTTATTGAGGATGAGGTGGGCGAAGACAATGGCCAGAAGCTTCCTTCACAAAATGGCACCAGCTGGATGCTTACTACTTCAATTGAAGACTTCAGGCCCTAGCTTGTGTCGGAGTTGTTGAGTATACATGAATAAAAATGATTCAGGACTATAGAATGATAACTAAACCGATTACGCAACTAAACAACTTGTGATTTTTACTCTGGCCTGATGTTGGTGTTAGCGGTGTCGATTTACCGCAGAAATAATACCATTAAACTACATTCATTTTAACATAAGATAAACAGAGGTTTTCCAAAGATGAAGCAGATATAATCTCGTACATTAATTAGCGCAGCGATGACTCTGTCACTCAGTTATATTCCGGTTAACGCAGCTGAGACAACTTCTGACAGTGGCTGGAATTATGCATTGGCACCAATGTTTTTATGGGGTATGTCTATTGACGGGAGTTCAACCGTCGGCCCTAGTTCATTGCCCCTGAAACTGGATTTCAAGGATGATGTACTTTCTAATATGTCGGCCGCATTTACACTTCATTTTGAAGCCCAGAAAGATGATCTAACCTGGCTGGCTGAAATTCAATACGCTGAGCTTGAACCAACATCACAAGTAGGGCCCATAAAAGTTAACGTTAACTACAAGAGCATCACGGGGGCTTTGTTGATTAGCCCTAAATCTCTGGGGTAGATGCTTAAATTAGGTAGTTCGGTAACTTTGAGGCATGCCCAGGGATGTCATTTTATTGAGCACACCACAGCCAATCATTGCTTCTTGCTGCTGACGTGTTAAATCCCGTGCATGCATCGTATTACCGAGAATTTTCTGGTAGCGCTGAATCGCCAGTTCAGAATAATTTCTCTGGCCATAGTGGTGTTGTTTTTGCCACTGCATCCTTCCCTGTGTTTTGATTTCCAGTAAATTTCGGTTACGCCATGGGCTGGCATCATCTCTGAATACCGCATCTTTCCTGGGTGTGATCACGACATCGGCGTCAGGTGAATGAGCAGATATCACATCATATACGGGGGATTTATCATAGGCCCCATCAGCAGTAAAATGGTCAATAGCCTGCTCTATTTGCTCCAATAGTGGGTTCACTTGAGCTTCATCAGAGCCAAAACGATCAGTGAGAACACAGGCTTCAAAATAGTGGTTTTCGTTAACGCCCGCATGCAGTTTCCGCCAACTGGCCTTGTTCGACAGCTCATATTTCTCTTGATGCCACTCGCCACGGCCAAAACGCTTGAGTCCTGTAGAGTCAATGGCTATGGCATGGACACTATCATCTGGACGATCTGTCTCTGTATATCTGGGTGATTCGATATTGAGTTCCTTGAGCCGTTTACTCAGGCTTGTATAATCAGGGCAAGCGATGGGCAACCCTTTCGCTTTGAACAACGAATTGATAAATCCCTGGCTCTGTCGTAGGGGTAGGCGATAAATCTGGCGGATTTCATGACAGGTGATGATAGCAAAGTCAGTATATAATTGTGGTGTTCCCGTACCGTCAAAGACCCGATCTTTTTGATACCAATGTTCAATGGCCTCGTCTGATAACCAAACGGTGATATCCCCTCGTGAACGCAGTGAATCATTATAATCAGACCAATTGCTCACCTTATATTTTTGCTTGGGAACATTCCAACCTTTTTTCTCAGGGTATTTATTGGGCATTACGATTTGCATTCCATTTTAGTTGTCAGCTATCATAACATCAATTGAACGACTATCTAAAAGGCGAGATATAATTACCACAGCAGGTTCTGAGACTGTTGCTGGTTGCGCAAATTTTGAGCTATTCAACAAAGCCATCTGAACTCAAATGTTTTGGTAAGGCTTTTCCAGAGATGATTTAATTGAACAAACAGCAAAGAGCGACACCATCAACCGAGCCGGATTTCACAGAAAAACCAATGATCCGCCGTGAATATTGGTCAAGGATCAGCATGACCCAATGACTTTTTAACGTGATCGATTCACAACGAAATAAATCCACTGACCACAGGCTATCCTTCATATGACCAATAAAGGTCAGCCAGGAAGGGCCATTCCCATTGTTGGGATTGGGTTTGTAATATTTCTCTAAAATTCGCCTGACGATGTCTTTATCAATGCCAGTGCCAAAAGCATGATTAATCTGTAAGGCAATTTTTGGGCAGCCCATCCTAGGATTACGTTGCTTCATTTCAAGAACAGCATTGATAATTTCCTGTGATGGTCCTTTTGGACCAGATTTGCCTTTTGTTCTTGCTGAAAATAATTGTTGATATTTACGCTTAACCAAGGCCTGGTGAAATCTAAGGATCGTGGCAGGTTTGACAATAACAAATACTTTTTTAATACGATGTTTTGGTATCAACATTGCCCACAGGCCAAACAAAAAGCGTTCCAGCGGGGACAACGGCGGTGAACGGTGCCGTTCTTTAGTCGCAACAATTAATTGTTGTCTTATCGCCAAATTTTCTGCGGCGACTGCTTTCAATCCGCCTGGTTTGAGCAGTTTGAAAAAAAGCACAACAACGTGAATGAAAAGTAGGGAAAGTGTTTTCATAAATTCACTATGGTTGAAAAGCTCAAAAATATCAATATTGTTATCTCATTGATTTTTCAGGTAGTATAAGAATTCGCCAGCCACAGGTGTTTCTTTTGACACCTTATTCAGCCCTTATCTGGTCGGAGCAACCCAAATCACTATTACAGACCCCTACATCCGGCTGTTCTACCAGGCGCGTAACTTAATGGAATTACTCGAGACGATTGTAAAATACAAACCAAAGGACGAAGAAGTTGCCGTTCATCTGGTAACAATCCAGGACAATTTCAAAGGCGAACAGCAGAAAGAAAACTTCGAGAAGATCCAGCAATCCAGCGCCGCAGTAGGTATTGATTTCACCTGGGAATTCGATGAAACCGGAACTATTCACGCCCAGCACATCGTTACCAACCACGGCTGGAAAATCCTTCTAGATCGTGGCCTGGATATCTTCCAGAACTATGAAATGAATGATGCCTTCACCTTTGCCAACCGCCTGCAGCAATCCCGGTCATGTAAAGCATTTGAGGTGACTTTTTTGAAAAATGAGGTGATACCTGGTGAGAAAGTAGCTGACACCAGTGGTACGATAAATACATAAAATGTGTAATTGTCAAGATTTGAGCTGACAGTTCCAGGTTTTTCATAAGTGACTGCCAGATATAAGTCGAAACTATTTCAACTTATCTAACCATGCATTTAATTTTTCATATGATTTCCACCATTCCTTTATTTTTTTCAAATCTACTTGGTGAAGCTTCCCTGCATCATCTTTAAATGTTGCCTCACCTCTGTGAGCTACTTTGTTTCTGCAACGGAAAAGATGATCTATATTTTCATAATCATCAGGATTAGTTATCTTAAAACTACTACCGAATACCTGTAAAGCCACTTTATCGATTAGATCGATAACACGTACGTTTACTTTCCCTTTATCTTCAAGATACTCGAAAACCAAGCCTCCAGGACTTGCTGTACCAAACAAGAGCTGCTTCACGCAAATCTCTGTCGATAACACCATCTCCAAAACCACACGTCGATAATTGTCTGAATATATGGCTGACTGAGCGTCATATATTATTTCATCCTTTAGCGACGGCTGTATCGTATCCCTCAGTGCTTTCATTAACAAGGCATCGTGCTTTTTTTCAAATTTGATTGTTCCAAAATCTTGTCTATCCATGCCAGGTATGGGCTTGACAACAATTAACCCAGGTCCCTTTCCAACCTCTTTTCCTTGTTCGTCAGTCCACGCAGGGTTAACCAACGAATTATTATTTTCCTCGATTTCATGTAAAAGAGGTTGCCATAACCGATACTTAAAATATCGAATTGCATTATTTATTACTTGAGCTGCTATTTTTCCAAAAATTGGGGTACGTTTGCTAAAATACTCACTTTGTATAGTGTAATCCTTTCCTCTTTTTTCTTTTGAAATAACTTCTGGCGGTGGCGAATCTGGCCGAGCAACAGTTAGCACAAAGTGAGTAAATGGAACAGTCCAGTGTCTCTCTTTGTTCTTTTTACTTAAAGTAAAACGCGTCGTAGTCATCTCAAGAGTTATACTAAAACCGTTTAATTCGAATTCATAATGTGGGTTATTCTTATCGGACCGTTTAACAATAATTGGCGTTTCTAATTTTATTTTGTAATTTGCAACTAAGTTTTTCATTTTTTGTCATTACATAAAAGCCCTAACATCTTAACTTTTATTGATTGTGGAGAGCATAACGAGTGAAGGTCTGTTGTGCTAATCTGGTCAAATATTTGTTGATTTACAAGGGAATTGTATCCACTGGATACGCTTTTGTCGAATGACAAGTAGTCAGTCAACTACGGTATTTGGCAAATACTGTCTGAAGATGTATATAGATAAAAACTATCTCAGGGTATTAAACCATATCGTACAAGGAGAGCCTGCCTTCCACAAGAGAAAACAAATACATGAAGAGAATTAATTTGCATCAGCATCCAGGAACGAGGAAACCTGTCTCAGTTCTTCATCTCTGGCCATGCCCGGCAGATACACATGGACAAGTTTAGCCAGGATTTGGGATTTGAATGGGGTTTGGAAAATATCAAACGCCAGTGGCTGGCTTTTACAGAAAGTTGTTTTAAACCTGATAGTATATCAATCGTTTCAGAGTACCTGCTCTGTAACCATTGGTACATAAGATTGACATCTAATATCACTGAGGCGGGTATTCCGGGATAGCAAAAGGAATGACTGCTTTCAGCTTGAAAAAATCAGTTATAACATGGGGATGAGGGTGTAAAAACTAAAAAAACGGGGGGACTATATAAAGACCCCCCCCTTTTTTAATTTTTCGCACCCTCATCTACCACCCATTGATGAGAAGACCAAGCTCTATTCAGTCTTGGCTATGCCGAGCAGATACGCATGTGCAGATTTATCCAGAATTTTGGATTTGAATGGGAGGATGGTCAGATCAGAATCGGTATTGACGCACCCAAAGATGTGCCGGTTCATAGAGCAGAAGTTTATGATCGGATTTTGGCAGAGACGGACTGAATGTCAGTTAGATTTACATTAGATTTGGCTTTGTTGAATAGCTCAAAATTTGCGCAACCAGCAACAGTCTCAGAACCTGCTGTGGTAATTATATCTCGCCTTTTAGATAGTCGTTCAATTGATGTTATGATAGCTGACAACTAAAATGGAATGCAAATCGTAATGCCCAATAAATACCCTGAGAAAAAAGGTTGGAATGTTCCCAAGCAAAAATATAAGGTGAGCAATTGGTCTGATTATAATGATTCACTGCGTTCACGAGGGGATATCACCGTTTGGTTATCAGACGAGGCCATTGAACATTGGTATCAAAAAGATCGGGTCTTTGACGGTACGGGAACACCACAATTATATACTGACTTTGCTATCATCACCTGTCATGAAATCCGCCAGGTTTATCGCCTACCCCTACGACAGAGCCAGGGATTTATCAATTCGTTGTTCAAAGCGAAAGGGTTGCCCATCGCTTGTCCTGATTATACAAGCCTGAGTAAACGGCTCCAAGAGCTTAATATCAAATCTCCCCGGTATACAGAGACAGATCGTCCCGATGAGAGTGTCCATGCCATAGCCATTGACTCTACAGGACTCAAGCGTTTTGGCCGTGGCGAGTGGCATCAAGAGAAATATGAGCGGTCGAACAAGGCCCGTTGGCGGAAATTGCATGTGGGAGTTAACGAAAACCACTATTTTGAAGCCTGTGTTCTCACTGATCGTTTTGGCTCTGATGAAGCACAAGTGAACCCTCTATTCGATCAAATAGAACAGGCTATTGACCATTTTACTGCTGATGGTGCCTATGATAAATCCCCCGTATACGATGCAATATCATCTCATTCACCAGATGCTGATGTCGTGATCCCACCCAGGGAAGATGCGGTATTTAGTGATAAAGCCAGCCACTGGCGTAACCGCAACCTAACAGAAATTAAAACACTGGGGAGAATGCAGTGGCAAGAGCAACGCCGCTACGGGCAGAGAAATTATTCTGAGCTGGGCGTTCAGCGCTACCAAAAAATTCTCGGCAACACGATGCATGCACGGGATTTGACACGCCAACAACAAGAAGCCATGATTGGCTGTGGTGTCATTAACAAAATGACATCGCTCGGTATGCCTGTGAGCTATCGATCCACCTAAATTTTAGCTTTAAGCCAATATGGTAGGGCTATTCAACAAAGCCGTTTCGATGCGAAAGCACTAATGTTTTTATTGGTTATTATTGTGTCATTTGTATTATATAGCGCTAGGCATTGAATATCCCGCCAACTGGGTCGGTAACCGAGGACTAGCATTTTTACGCCTTCGGCAGGTATCGTCAACTTATTTTTCACTTTACAGAAAAAGCCCTGACCCATTAATTTCAGGCACAAGAAATCTCAGTCCATTCATTTAAAGCTCGTTCACGAAATAGTCGATAGTGTTTCGCTTTCATTAAATGTCGTCCGAGATTAAATAAATTATTCACCTGACCATGAATGGATAAAAACGGTATCGTCAACTTATTTTTATTTGTCAATAAATCTATGATTTCATAAATTTCAGGCGAAGGAAATTACAGTCCACTCATTCAAGGAACGCTCACGAAAAATTCTGTGATTTTTGGTACTCATCAAATGCCGACCTAAGTTAAACACATTATTCACTTGGCCATGAATCGATAAAAAGAACTGGGCCTGTTTGTGTGATTTAAACCTTCTCATTTGATGTTCCTGTTGCCTCGTTCTTTGGTGTGAATTTTCTGCTCGGTTATTCGCATAACGATCCTGAATATGAGTTACGGATGGCATCAATTCTTTTTTAGCAGCACCATAACTTTTGAGTTTATCAGTCATTAATTAAAACGGTACTCTCTCCTGCTTCTTTAAGAGCTTCTTAAAAAATCTTAGAGCAGCTCTTTATCCTTATGTTTCTGAACCAAAATATCAATAACTTCCCCGTCCTGATCAACAGCTCGCCAAAGATAATGTAACTGACCTCGTATGGTTATAAAGACTTCGTCTAGGAACCAGGTGTCACTTTTCTTGCCATGTCTTTTTCTTAGTTTTCTCGCATAAAGTTTGCCAAACTTAAGACACCATTGACGTATGGACTGGACTCATAACTGACTTCAATTCCACGATAAGCAAGAATACCCTCAATATCCCGAAAGCTTAAGGTAAACCGGTGATAAAGCCAGACGACATGACTGATGATTTCTTTTGGGTAACGATGGCCTGAATAAATTGATTTTGTTTTCATGATTAAATTATGGCACTATTGAGATGAACAGGCTATTAAATTGACAGTACCCGTTGGAGGCATATGAGTAAAGATAAGCATTATCATGACAGATTAACGATTGCACTTGATGACCTTCTAAGATGTCGTCGCTACTGTGAAAAAATGCTGAAACTTCCAATCGGTGAATCATTCAGTGAAGAAAGGACTATTTATGAAGCATTGTTTGTCGCACTTATTGTGTCGTATGGCCGTGTCTTTGCTTCCTCGAATACCGCTGAAAAAGAGTATAAGGCTGAGGTTAGCAACGAGTTTGGTAATTTACGAGAAAATGTCATAAAAAACCAAGAGTATAAGTTAATCAAATTGCATGAAAGGCTAATAAACAAAAGAGATACTACAGTTGCACATTCAGATGCAAATTCTCGAAATTATCAGCACTATACAAATTCAACACTTGGAGTCGGTCGTAATCCATATTACCCTTATGACCATGAAGAGGTTAGGTTGACTAAAGAATTAATAGAAGTGGTAATCAGTGCTGTAAGTCAAGAGCAAACAAGAAATGGTGACATTGCGTTTGAAAAAACATTGTTTTAGTTCTACCTAATTACCCACAACTCTCAGCCATGATACAGGGGATTGAGCTATAATAAATTCAATGAGTTACAAATAGAACATTGTACTCTTATCCAAATAATAACGTGATTATTATTCAATTGGTCAGCTCCATCATAGTAAGTTCACGTAATCATTGGTCTACAGCCCTAAATTAAGCTGTACATTGGCTAAGAGTTGTGGGTAATCAGGTAGTTCTATGCGCAAGGTACTTAAAAGGGCAATGGATTGGCATTTTTAAAGTTCTATTATGCCCTCACTTATAAAATCCGCACATAGCGGAGTTAGACCTCAAGGATAATTATGAGTAAATCTTGGTATAAAACTGAAAACGACTCTGAAGCAGAAGAACATGCTATAGATTTTTGGGCTCGCCACAGGGAACAGTTACAAGCTGGCGAGTTTTGGGCTGATAGAATCAAGAAGTTAAGGGGTGAACCTGCAAAAAGGCTAGAGCTCGCTCTAGAAAATTTACCTCTGCCAGCTTCTTTTAGAGAAGCTGCTATTGCTACCAGAGCCCTGATTAGAGAAAAAATAAAATCGAAGGAAAATTATGACGAAGAGCTGGCTCTTCTGTACTGGCTTGCAGCAATTAACTCTTTTTCTATTCCTTATTCAGAGGTGTTACAAGAACCTGGTTATAACGTAGTCGAGTCTATTCCAGGGAAGAAACTGCAAGGTTTGCCTTTCTCTTACAATGTGCTTGGCTACCAAAAATTAAAACTTCTGAATAAAACAGACATAAAGTGGTTTATTAACATTTGGGGCGAACCGAGTGCACATACAACATTGCATGATATTCATATTGATGTTTGGCGAGAGTATGAGAATAAACTTAAAACCAGGCGTAGTAAGGAAGAACAAATCTTTCTGCAAAAGCTAAATAATGATAGTATTACTATTCCACACGTCGACAAGCCAAGGTTAGAAGCGCCAAAAAATAATAGTCGGTCAGCATGGATTATTGTCGCTGCAGCAATAGTGTTAATAATCATTTTTATTGTAGGTAAGGGCTAATCAGGTAGATATGGAAATGATACTTGCACTCATCGGAATATTTATAGGTGCTCTTATGTATAGTTCCGGCAAGCGTGCGTGATTTGAACTGATTTTAGTAGTAAATTGGCCTTATGTTATATAAATCAACAGAGGTTATAATGGAATCATCAAATTCATTAACACTCAGCGAAGTGATTTCTCATTTTGAAGCATGGCGCTCAACACGCATAGGCAAATCCAGGATCCCTGCTCACCTATGGCAAGAGGCCATAGACTTATATCCAACCTATACCGTTTCAGAAATTACCAAACCCCTTCGATTAGGCCATTCAGATTTCAAGAAGAAAATATCACAATCTCATCAGAAACTGGCCCCAACTGACTTTATAAGAATTGATTAAACGCCAGATAAAACAGATATTCAGGCATCTCATCAACCGAACAAGGCTGATCAGAGAGCCACACTAGAACTGGAAAAAGGTGATGGTTCCAGGCTCAGGATCCAAAGAGCGCTAAATGATCAGGAATTACTTTTCATTATTAAGGGTTATTTGGGTGACGCATCATGCTACAGCTGACACCACAGATGCGTATTTATCTGGCTGTTCAGCCGGTTGATTTTCGTTGCGGGATTGACGGTCTGGCTCGGATCTGCAGACGAACACGGCTTTGTTGATTAGCTCAAAATTTGCACAATCTACTACTTCCTTGTTACTTGCTGAGTTGATTCTATCTCATCATTATTTGATAATAGTCTAAGCAATATTCATAGCCTAGTTCTTAAGAAAATAAACACATAAATTACAATTGGTTAGCGTTATTAAAAAATCGCTTCCAATCCCAACTTACTTCGACCATCCATCCTGTGGCTGGCGAATTCTTATCTCAGGCCATAACAGGGGTTTGAAATAATCCACGACAATGATCTTTCCATTGATATTGATTAATTGGGATCACTTCAGCGCTGGGAACACCCGATTTTTCTTCAGGTGTTTTCAATGAATAATGAGTACGTGAAGCGTTATAATACGGCTTAAATTCATCGAGTTTGTTTTGTAAATCACGCTCATTCCAAAAAATAAATTGACTCAAGTATTCACGCCTGGTCGTGCCGATTAAGTGTTCAACAAAAGGATGTGAGACCGGTTCATTAGGTACACTTTTAATTTCATCAATCTCTAAAATCCTGAGATTGGCTTGGGCGTGATCGGTCGCCCGCGCCTGTGGCTGGCGAATTCTTATACTACCTGAAAAATCAATGAGATAACAATATTGATATTTTTGAGCTTTTCAACCATAGTGAATTTATGAAAACACTTTCCCTACTTTTCATTCACGTTGTTGTGCTTTTTTTCAAACTGCTCAAACCAGGCGGATTGAAAGCAGTCGCCGCAGAAAATTTGGCGATAAGACAACAATTAATTGTTGCGACTAAAGAACGGCACCGTTCACCGCCGTTGTCCCCGCTGGAACGTTTTTTATTTGGCCTGTGGGCAATGTTGATACCAAAACATCGTATTAAAAAAGTATTTGTTATTGTCAAACCTGCCACGATCCTTAGATTTCACCAGGCCTTGGTTAAGCGTAAATATCAACAATTGTTTTCAGCAAGAACAAAAGGCAAACCTGGTCCAAAAGGACCATCACAGGAAATTATCAATGCTGTTCTTGAAATGAAGCAACGTAATCCTAGGATGGGCTGCCCAAAAATTGCCTTACAGATTAATCATGCTTTTGGCACTGGCATTGATAAAGACATCGTCAGGCGAATTTTAGAGAAATATTACAAACCCCATCCCAACAATGGGAATGGCCCTTCCTGGCTGACCTTTATTGGTCATATGAAGGATAGCCTGTGGTCAGTGGATTTATTTCGTTGTGAATCGATCACGTTAAAAAGTCATTGGGTCATGCTGATCCTTGACCAATATTCACGACGGATCATTGGTTTTTCTGTGAAATCCGGCTCGGTTGATGGTGTCGCTCTTTGCTGTTTGTTCAATCAAATCATCTCTGGAAAAGCCTTACCAAAACATTTGAGTTCAGATAACGACCCACTTTTTCTATTCCATCGATGGCAAGCTAATCTCAGGATTTTAGATATTGATGAAATCAAAAGCATGCCCAATGTTCCCGTTTCGCATCCTTTTGTTGAACGCTTGATCGGCACAACACAGCGTGAAGATTTAAGTCAAATTATTTTTTGGAATGAACGTGATTTACAAAATAAGCTCGATGAATTTCAACAGTATTATAACGCTTCGCGTGTTCATTATTCACTGGATGGTCAAACTCCGGAAGAAAAAGCAGATGATCGCCCTGTAGAAGTGATTTCACTTGATAACTATCGGTGGCGCAATCATTGTCGTGGATTATTTGAAATTACAAGATAGATCAAACCCTAATATGAAAAAAAGGTTCCATCAGTTATAGTTTTTTTGCTGAAGAAAAGTATAACTAAACAAGGAACCTTTAATGGAAAAGATAACCGACTTGAGTCATTTTCGCAACAAGAAAATGTTAATGGATGAAGCAGAGCAACTGCTTGATTATATTTTCGAACAGGCAAAACAAGGAGCAGCAATTCATACAGTGGAGCAAGATATTTTTTCTAAATTATTATCAATGGGTCATCAAGCACTGGGTCAATTTATTGCCTTGCAAGGTGATGGTGATATGGGGGATCAAATTGAATTGTCATCAGGAAGCACAGTGAAGCGCTTACCCAAGCCACAAAAACGAGTTTATCGCTCAATCTTTGGTCTCTATCATTTAGAACGAGCAGTTTATGGTACACGAGAAGGTCAAAAGGTTGAGTTTGTTCCTTTGGATACTCGGCTGCAGTTGCCAGAAACCCGATTCTCTTATCTGTTACAGGACTGGAATCAACAGTTATCGGTTGAAAATCCTTTCAACCAGGTCAACAAAGTGCTGGATAGAATACTGCAGTTCAAACAACCCGTAGACAGCATAGAGCGAATGGCTTATCGGGGTGCAGAAACGGTTGAGGATTTTCGTAAAAGTCTGCCCAAAATAAAGCCTGAGGATGAACACGAAATTCTGGTGGGTACCGCTGATGGTAAAGGTATTCCCGTGGTGACTGAAGTAACGGAAAGACCCATAGAAACCCATAAACCCAAAAAAGGCCCGAAACCCGATAAAAAGAAAATGGCAGTTGTTGGTAGTCTGTATTCCAGTGTAACCCATAAGCGGACACCAGAGGATGTTGTTCATTCTTTGTTCCGGAACAAATCCGAATCACAGGATAATACGCCTCGAATCAACCCCATGAACAAACGTGTCAGAGCCAGTTTAACACGGACTGAAAAGGGTCAGGAAATTAATGCCACAGAGGAAATTTTTAACTGGTTAGTGACTGAAAATGAGCAACGTAACCCTGATAACATCAAACCCGTTGTTATTATCATGGATGGCCAGCCTTCCTTGTGGACAGCGGCTGAAAAACTGCCTGATAAGCGCATTGAGGTATTAGACTTATTACATGCAACACCACGGATTTGGGACGCTGCGGGACTGTTTTATAAAAAGCATGAAGAGAAGCTGGAATTCATTGAAGAGCGAGTTCTAAGAATTCTGCAAGCTAAAGTAAAGGGTGTTATACGTGGCTTAAAGCAAATGGCCAGCAAAAGAAAATTGTCCAAGAAGAAAACTGAAAAGCTGAGAAAAATCTGCAACTATCTCAAGAAAAATCAGGACAGAATGCACTATGACCAATACCTTGAAAAAGGTTACCCCATCGCATCTGGAGTGATAGAAGGTGCCTGCAGACATTTTGTTAAAGATCGTATGGAGCGAGCTGGAATGCGTTGGACCATAAAAGGGGCTCAGGCCATGTTAGATATTCGTTCTGTTCATCTCAATGAGCACTGGGATGAATTTACAGCATTTCGCATTAATAAAATCAATTCAGAATTATATCCTGAGCAGAAAATAGTAGAGAACTTTGAGTGGAAAATGGTAGCTTAAATGGGCGCGGGCGATCGATCACGCCCGCAGCTATCTTTTACTCACATAACAAGTCGGTCAAGTTTGCATGTGCAAGAAACGCACATGCTTGGACTACGCTTATGCTCCGCCACTTACCTTAGCGTTATACGTAAAAGAACAAAGGGATGAACATATCCGAAGCCACTAGAAGAGATATTTTCGACTCAATTGTACTTGAAAATGTGCAATGGAACGGAAGACTAGAAGAGCCAGATTTCCTTTCGAGGCTATATGATCTCAAATCAATGCCATCGACTGATTCAAGGTTCCCAGACGCCTATAGAGATATTTGGCAACATAGGATAAATAACTTCGACTGGGATGATTATTGGGTGTTCACAGATTCCCGATTCAATCTACTCCATGGAGAAGATGAAATGTTTCTGCGTTTTTTGTGTGAAACGCTTCACCCCGTGGTGAGGACAGATCCTGAGGAAATAGAAAGATTAAGGCAGGGGTATAATCTTTTACTTAGTAATGACGGTTATGAAATAGTACCAAAAGCTAAAATGTGGGTGGACGAGCAATATATGCAGCACGTCAAATCGCGTTATCAGCGGAATTACATGTAAGTACATTAAAGAAAAAATTCACTGGAACTGATGCAAATTATGTCCTTGATCAAATAACCAGAATGGAAAGTGCTATTGAGAATGACCCTGGGTTAGCAATTGGCACTGCTAAAGAACTTGTGGAAACTGTTTGTAAAACCATACTAGAAGAAAGGGGTGTTGTAGTAGGGGGAAGTCTTGATTTACCAAAACTAGTAAAACAAACTGCAAAAGAATTGAAGTTAACCCCCTCGGATATACCAGATGAAGCTAAGGCAAGTGACAGCATAAAACGACTATTGAGTAATTTAGCAACAATTACTAATGGAGTTGCAGAATTGAGAAATAGTTATGGAACTGGTCATGGCAAGAGCGCGAAATCCAAAGGCTTAGGAGCTAGGCACGCTAAATTGGCTGTAGGCGCTGCATCAACTCTCGCAATATTCTTGGTAGAGACACACCATGAACAAAACGTATAAAAATGTATAACGGGACGAAAGGTCTCGTTAATAACACTGTTCTGAACTACCGCTTTTTAATTTATCTCATTAGTTTGTAAATTGCGTTGAACTGCAGAAAAGTCTCAGGTGCGTTAATTCAGGGCATGATTTTATCCTGCTTCAATGAATTGTAGTAAATATACAATCCATAGGTAATCAGTCATATATGCCATTGATATACATCGATTAAAAGTGATTTCATCCGATGAGAGTGAAATTGAGCAGAAATATGGTGCTACTGCCGAGGAATCGCCATCTGATGTAAAAATTGGTGTAGGTTACGTACGTCGGTTTTAAAAAAAATCGTAAGGTCACACTTTTTCTGCAACATTAATTCATTGTCTGCACTATTCTTCTCACCATTGACAAATGTTGAAGTGATCAGGTATCACTTAGGTTTATCCTCGGATGACTTCTTGGAATAACCACAATACCACTGTCAGTTACGTGATAAAGTTCCCGGTCTTTCACCAGGTCATAACCAATAACGGTGTGAGCACGAATCTTTACGTTTTTATCGATGATTGCACGCTGAATTTTGCACTCTCGACCGATCTGAACGTTATCAAATATGATTGAATCCTTGATATGGCTGAAACTATTTACCTTGATATTCCTGCCAAGCACACTATCGTAGACCTGACTCCCACTCAGGATTGTCCCTTCGGAAATAATGGAGTCCACCGCCATGCCTCTGCGACCCTCATCGTTAAAGGCGAATTTCGCTGGCGGTGAACTGAATTCAGCAGTTCTTAGCGGCCACCTGTCATTATAAAGGTTAAATTTCGGTGAAATACTCTTTAAGTCCATATTGGCTTCGTAGTAATCATCAATGCTCCCGACATCTTTCCAGTAGTCACTCTCCTCCTGCGTGATCGGACCAGGAATCCGGTTCATCCCGAAATCATATGCAAAAACACTCATCCTCTGGCAGATATCCGGGAATATCGTTCTGCCAAAATCGTGAGCGGTATTCTTTGGTGCATCCCGCTTAAGCTCTTCAAGCAGGATCTTCGTATTAAAAATATAATTCCCCATGGATACCATGCATTTATCAGGATCGCTCGGGATAGTTACCGGTACTTCAGGCTTCTCATGAAACTTCTTTATCCCACACTGCTCATTTATCTCAAGACAACCAAATTTATGCGACTCCTCCTTGTTGACGCAAATAGCCGACACAGTCGCATCAGCTTTTTTCTTCTCGTGGAAAGCGATCATCTGGCTTATATCCATACGGTAGATATGATCTGCACCGAAGATAGCGATATAATCCGGCATGGCCCGTTCAATGAGGTGAATATTCTGGTAAATAGCGTCTGCTGTCCCTTTGTACCAGCTTTCACCGACCCTCATTTGTGCCGGTACCAGTGTAATAAACTGGTTTTTCAGTAGCGAACCGAACTGCCAGCCATCCTTTAAATGTTCTAATAATGACTGCGATTTAAATTGCGTAAGTACGTAGATTGAGCATATACCTGAATTCACCAGATTACTCAGGACAAAATCAATTATCCTGTATTTACCACCGAACGGAACAGCAGGTTTTGCCCTGTCTTTAGTGAGTGGATAGAGCCTTCTACCTTTGCCGCCAGCCATAATTATAGCTAATACACTTTTCTTCATGATAGCTCCTAAATTAAACGTTCTCTGATAATCCTTGATCGTGGAAAGTGTAAAAATATGACACCATTAGTATTATCAGGCAGTCAATCCCCATAACAATACCGGCAGTGTCCTGCATTTCATATTCAAACAAGTTTTTCTAAATTTTTTTACCTCTTTTTTATTTCAGGGATCTGTACTGTCATAATTTTGATAAGTAATCCAGCTTACCTTCCTGGAAGTTTGCTTCATCAGGCAAGAGCTCGTTCCAGCTCGGCAAATGTATTCGCCCAGGGAGAAACTTCAATCTAAGGATAGGAAATTTAATGACACTGTTCAATCTATAAATCGAGAATTGTGACATTTTGGTATTTTCCTAAAATGACTACTTTTGATAAACCAGATGAATGATGACAGAAAATCCCGAAAAGGTGAGCAAAAGACTGAAATGTTCTGTTTTGGTTGAATTACCCTGATTTTGGGCGACAAAGCACCTACTCGCAAATTTTGAATTTTGAAGTATAGACAGAAAATCGATGTTGTTTGTTCTTTGTTCTCACCAGAAAACACATTGATTCGGGAATAGACTGCTCATGCTCAATGTCTGCAGTAGGCCAGTGAACTGCCACTCAGAGAATTTTTCCCAACTGACCGGAGTGGGCACATAGCGACCATATTGAGAACTCTGAACACTGGATATTATGTTACTTTTGTAATGTCTGCTTTTTGCTCTGGATAATCTTCAGGGAAGAATCTGAAAATAGCTGCTATATGCCGAGGCTGTGTGAAAACTCCACAGTGAAAAAATAGATCTGCTTTCACGTAAATATTATAGATATTCGTTACTGATACTTTCTTAATATTTACGCTATAGCTCTTTTTTTAATGAAATTTTAACCATGTGCAGATTTATATTTAGTTTTCACACAGGCTCTGCCCTTTGCTGCTATTCAAAACAAATAAGATTGATTCTCAACTAAATAGCTGATCGAAAATGGTGCACACTTTACAATTTCTGTTGCTGTACTTGTGAGCCAGGAAATGGTGATACGTTATTCATAAAAAGTCGTACATCTTTCATTAGACTATTCATGGTTCCATGACGATGATTTCTGGTCACTGTATCATGTAACTGCTTCCACACTAACTCAATTCTATTGACCCATGGGTGGTAAACAGGCTGGAACAATAACTCAAATTTTCGATTATGTTCCAGGAAAGTTTTTGTGATTGCACTTTTGTGTATCACATAATTATCGGCAATCAATCGAATTGTTTTTGCCTGTCTATACCGCTTTCTGAGTTCAGCCATTAATCTCAAAAATATAAATGAATTTTTCTTTTCCCATTCAACCCAGACCACTTGGCCTGTGTTAACATTCAGTGCTTCGGTAAGATAGTTTTTCCTGTTTTGTCCTGGAGTGGGTATGCGTGTTTGTTTACCTTGCATTGACCAACAACTTCCTATTCTTGGGTTTAAATCAACATCGGCTTCATCGACATAAAATACAGGGTTTTCAGCATTTGCACTGGCTAATGCTTTATTTATCCGCTTCATTTTCTTAGCTTTTGCCTTATCCTGAATGCACAGCGTTGGGCTCGCTCGATTCCATACAATCCCTAATTTTGGTAATAAACGCCTTATGGTCGAGGCGTGTATTTTGCTTTTAAATTCCTTGTTTATTTGACAGACTAACAACTCAGAACTCCAACGTGAAGCAAACCAGTCAAACTCCTTTGGTTCTAATTTCACCAGCTCTATCAAACGAAAACATATCTCTTCATTAATACTGTAAGCAGGTCTTCCTTTTTGTTCAGGTACTAAGCCTGACTCACCATATTCCTGAAATAATAACAGCCATTTATTGATACTATTTCTGCTTGCGCACAATATTTTCGCTGTACTGCTGAACGTATGTCCATCCTGAAGTAGCAAGATTGCTTTTGAACGTCTTCTGTAATCACCATCTTTATTAAATTGAGCAATCTTTTTTAATCGTCGACGTACAGGTCGCGAAAGTTTCGTGATAATATTAGCCATCTTAAACCTTGTTGTTGAGTAAGTTTTTTTAGTCAATTACTTTGATCAACAACATAGGTTTAAGTTCAATTAAATGCTCACCGTTTTGGAACAGCTATTTAGTCAGGGATTTTGCTTTAATTTCAGGAAGTTTGAATGACAGTAACGATGCGGCTAAAACAAAGGCTGTCGACAGCCAGAGACAACCTTCAAGCCCGTATACCTGATAAGACCAGCCAGAAAGTACCGTTCCTACCAGGCGTCCCCCGGCGTTAGCCATATAATAGAAACCAACACTCATCGCGACTTTGTCTTTGTCTGAATAAGCAAGGATAAGATAAGAATGAACTGCGGAATTAACTGCAAAGGCGATACCAAAAAGGATCAATCCGACAACCAACACCGTGTCGGCAGGCCAGCCCTGGTTAAGTCCCAGAGCAATACCTGCAGGGAATAGCGCCAGGATAAAGGCCCACAAACGGGCAGTACCTCCTCCTGGTCCCTGGCCATGATGACTTCGACGAATTAATTTTGGTGCACTGGCCTGAACAATACCATAACCGATCACCCAGATGGCGAGAAATGTGCCTACATAAGTCAACGACCACCCCAACACATCATAAAGAAAGACCGGGAGGCCCACAACAAACCAGACATCTCTTGAGCCAAACAAAAAGAAACGAGCAGCAGACAGCCAGTTAATAGCGGCAACTTTGGAAAAAACCTGGGTGAATTTGGGCTTCGTTTTCATCTTGCCAACACCCGAGGGTAACAAAACTATGGTTATCAGCATCACGATAAATAATACGCCTGCTAATGTAGCCATTGCACCACGAAAACCGATCCATTCTAGCAATGCCGCACCGACAAAAAAACCACCACCCTTTAACGCATTTTTTGAACCCGTTAATATGGCTACCCATTTGAACAGTTTGCTACTGTTATCGTCACTCACCATCGTTTTAACCGAGGCTTTGGCAGACATCTTATTCAAATCTTTGGCTATGCCTGACATCGCCTGGGCCAACATAACATAAGGTACAGAAAGCCATGTATCAGGTACCGTGAGCGCTGCCAGTGCAACAATCTGCATCCCCATGCCAATCTGCATGGTGAGGTTAAGACCAATTCGTGCCCCCAGCCAACCGCCTACCAGATTGGTGACTATGCCGAAAAATTCATAAAAGAGAAACAACATGGCCACCTCGAAGGGCGAATAGCCCAACATGTGGAAATAGAGTACCACCAGCATGCGGATAGCGCCGTCGGTCACGGTAAATGCCCAGTAACCTGCAGTGACAACCAGATAGTTTCGTATTCCCTGTTCCATGTCTACAAGCCTTGTGCCACTTTTCTGGCCAGATCGAACATCCGGTTAACATAACCCCACTCGTTGTCATACCAGGCATAAATTTTAACCTGAGTACCATTGATAACCATGGTGGACAACGCATCAATAATTGAAGAACGCGGGTCATTCAAATAATCGACTGAAACCAGGGGGCGTTCTTCATACCCGAGAATACCTTTTAGCTCACCTTCAGCCGCTTCTTTAAAGTATTCGTTAACCTCTTCTTCGGTTACGGGGCGAGCCGCTTCAAAAACAAAGTCGGTTAATGAGGCATTGAGCAGGGGTATACGTATCGCATGACCATTCAATTTTCCGGTCAATTCTGGAAATATTTTGGTGATGGCTCTGGCTGAACCTGTCGATGTAGGAATTAAAGACTGTCCACAGGCACGAGCACGCCGAAGATCTTTATGACCTCTGTCAATAATAGTCTGCGTATTGGTAATATCATGGATTGTGGTCATGCTGCCATGATTGATACCAATTTTTTCGTGCATCACTTTTACTATCGGAGCCAGGCAATTAGTTGTACAGGAGGCTGCAGTCAATAAATTATGTTTCTCTGGTTCATATAAATTATCGTTAATACCATATACAACGTTGAGGGCACCCTCGGTTGGAGCCGCCACAATAACTTTTTTTACCCCCTGATCAAAGTAAGTATTCAAAGAATCAGGTTTTTTATGATGTTTACCCGTTGCCTCGATGACAATGTCACAATCGGACCAGTCAGTATCACCAAGCGCCGTATTCGATGAGTAGGCCAACGATTTACCATTAATAACAATATTTCCATCTACTGCGGTAGGTTCTTGATCCCACGTGCCATGCACTGAATCAAATTTAAGCAGATGTGCAGAACCTCTTGCATCCGTGGCAATCTCATTAATGCGCACAATTTCAAGCTCCGGTATGTTCCAGCCTGCTCGAAGACCTAGTCTACCCATACGGCCAAAGCCATTAATACCTATACCTACTGTCATGTTTCTATGCTCCTGTTTATTAATCTTTAAGCCATTGGCGAATGGTATCGGGATCTGCCAGATCACCAGCATGAACCACCTTGTCATTAATGACTACTCCAGGGGTAGACATCACTCTATAAGGCATGATTTCTGATATATCAGTGATCTTGTCGAGTTTAATATCGATGTTGGCTTGTTCTGCAGCAATTTTGATTAAATTCACCATGATTTAACAATTTTTGCATCCTGAACCTGGTACTTTAATTTCTTTCATAACCTTCAGATCTCTTCAAATTAGTTTCAAATAAGTCATTCAGTTCATTGTTTATTTTCATCTCAATTCTGTCAATATAGCCAAATTCTGAAATGTATTTTTCAATATTACCGTCAGAAGCAAAAGCTGGCAGAGTCATCACGTTTAACAAGAGTACTGTATACAATGTTTTCATTATCAACGCTCAGGGGTTGTGTTTATTTTAAAAAATCAGTGATTAACCAATCCTGTTTATAACTGTTCAAATTCCAGATACGTTCGATTCATATTGGTACGATGAATGGTTTCATAATGTTCAAGATGTTTGAATTGAGGCAAATCGTTATACTGTTCCATAACGTCCTGGATAGCTTCCATCTCCTGAGCTGCAGTACCAATTTTCTCGACCAGAAAATCATAATAGTCACCACAATCACGTTTCGCTTTTTTTATATCACTGATACCACCATGCCCAGGTACAATGAATTTTGGGTTGAGTGATATTAGTTCATGGAATGCTTTTTGACCATTGATAACACTTGACCAGGGAAGTACTGTAAAAATTCGATCGACATAAACCAGATCGCCTGTAAATACCACCGATTGTTCAGGTAACCAAACCCAGGTGTCGCCATGATAGTGGGCATTGGTATAATGTAATTCTAAACTCTGATCACCCAGGGTAATTGTATTGGTCTTTTCATTTAAAAGTCGGCTAGCGGGTTTGGCCCGGGTGCCTTCAAAACGCTGTTTAAGAAAACCAGACATCCTTGCCGTTTGCTCTTGTGCATACTGTTGTTGTGTCTTTGCCGTTTTTTCCATAGCAATAATGTCAGCACCCTTAGAAGCAAAATAGTCATTACCCAACCAACGATGATCCTGACTGCCCGTATTGATCACCCATTTAACTGGCATATCGGTTACTTCAGCAATGGCTTTTTCAAGGCGTTCTGCACCAAGACGACTAGCACCAGAGTCAATTAATATCACGCCTTGTTTGGTAACAATGAAACCAAGATTATTATTAAGTCCATCATTCGCCTCACTGCGTTGTCCTAACGGGCCAATAAAAGCATACACATTGTCAGTGACTTTTTCTGCTTTGGGTGTGTAGGCCAAAACATTGCCGCTATTGACAATAATGACCATTAAAATACTGGCTATAAAACTATTAAGATAAGATTTCATTGTTGTGCTCTTATAATTTGTTCGAAACTGATTTCGATAAGATGAGTAAACAGATATTTTTAAGAGTCTACTTGATTTTTTTCGTACCAGGGCTTAGTGGCATTCACAATTTTGACCACTGACAACATCACTGGTACTTCAACCAGGACGCCAACCACCGTTGCCAGTGCAGCACCAGATTGAAACCCAAACAAACTAATGGCCGCAGCAACCGCAAGCTCAAAAAAATTACTGGCACCAATGAGTGCTGATGGCCCTGCCACACAGTGGGCGACTTTAAAATGGCGATTCAGCAAATATGCCAGGCCCGAATTAAAATACACTTGAATAAGAATAGGCACGGCGAGTAAGGCAATGATCATCGGTTGTGCCAATATTTGCTCACCCTGAAAACCAAACAATAAGACAATGGTCAGCAATAAGGCCGATAACGAGAGCGGTTGAAGTCGTTTTAAAATACGCTCCAGCACTTTGTCAGGCTCAGTCTTAGAAAAAATTAGATGTCGTATGAGTTGTGACACAATAACGGGTATCACGATATAGATTAGTACGGATAAAAATAATGTATCCCAGGGAACCGTAATGGCTGATATACCCAATAACAATCCTACAATTGGGGCAAAGGCAAAAATCATAATGGTGTCATTAAGTGCAACCTGTGTGAGTGTAAAATGAGGTTCACCTTTAGTCAGATTACTCCAGACAAAGACCATTGCAGTACAGGGCGCCGCTGCCAGTAAAATTAAACCAGCAATATAACTATCATGTTGTTCTTGTGGCAACCATTCTGCAAAAAATACTCGTATAAATAACCAGCCTAATAAAGCCATTGAAAATGGTTTTACAGCCCAATTGATGAATAAGGTCACGCCTATCCCTTTCCAATGTTCTTTGACATGATGAAGTGCCTTAAAATCAATTTTCAAAAGCATGGGAATAATCATTAGCCAGATGAGTAATGCGACGGGAAGATTGACCTTGGCAATTTCCAAACCGCCAATCATTTGAAAGGAAGCAGGCAAAAAGTGTCCGAGTGTAATGCCTGTGACAATGCACAGAAAAACCCACACGGTTAGATAACGTTCAAAGAATCCCATGTCAGCACCTGAAACTTTTTTGGCAGAGACTTCGCATTGACTGCTCATAAAAACTATCCAAAATTTAGGTTACTTCAAAAAAATCATCATGCACAGCATGATGAGCCAGGACGATTGGGCATATCAGCTAAAATAATTAAATCATCACAAAAAGGACTTATCGTTTGATTAGCCTGTGATGTTGCATCAAGCACTGTGATTGCCCAATCGGGCAGCTCTGGATTAATACAATAATAAACCCACTGACCTGCACGACGGTCATTGACCAGTCCCGTTTTCCTTAGCAAGGCTAAGTGACGTGAAATCAATGGTTGTGATAAATCCAGAGCATGCGTCAGTTCACACACACAGAGTTCACCTTCCAGTTGTAATAACATCAAACAACGCAGGCGTATTTCATTGGACAGAGCCGAAAATAAGGTATTAGTATCAATATTCATAGCTTTAACATATGATATTTAACATATTACGTCAATGATATATGTCATTTTTCATATATAATTGATAAGACATCATTTTTGTAATGAGTATTTTTTGTACGAAATACATTTGTGATAAACAAAATAAAGCGCATACTCATTATTTATCAGTTTGAACTTTTATAGGATAGTAGCAAGATGAGTGACTGTTGTTCTTCAAATACGGGTAAGAAGTCCCCGATGATTGATAAGAAAAGGTGTCCAATTAATAAACACACCTATAGGAGTGTTTCCGTCCAAACTGTCATTCATCATGTTGCTAAGCCATGGGGACTGGAAACTGAAGCTAGGATGTTTTATTTTTGTGATGCTCCTGATTGTAATGTCGTGTATTTCTCAAGTGATAACTCAGTCATATTACAAGACCAATTACGAACTGAGGTTGGCATTAAAGACAATTCTGATGATGCACTCATTTGTTATTGCTTCGGGATCACCCGTGAGGAAGCCCGAAGCCCCAAAATAAAAAATTACGTAGTGGATCAGACCAGAAAAAAATTATGCTCATGTGAAACCAGCAACCCCTCAGGAAAATGCTGCCTAAAAGATTTTCTAAAAAGCCTTTAATTTGAAATACCAGCAGAAAGATTTAATACATGTGATGCGTCGGCCAGTTGACCCCACACTCTAGAAGAGGCAAGTGAATGATCATCAAAAGCGTAAGTTTACCACTTTATAATTGCTGCTTTTTCACTTTACACGTTAGTTGGCTGAAACTGTTGAATTAGTACTATGGGACCAGCCTGTGTGAAAACTAAAAGTTTAAAACTCTTATTGGGACAGTGCTACACTAGGGTAGCTATAATGCTTGTTATAGCTTACCTGTTTTCCACAAAAGACTTTTATTTGAATGATAAATGGAAAATTCTACCATTCAATTTTTTAAATCAGAGTTTTCACACAGGCTGGGACATTTTCGACTTTTTAACTCCATAACTGGCAGATTTTGGCTTTGTCTGTCAGATGAGATTGCAACTACAATTTCAAAATAGTCAGATTAAGTTTCAATTTCTACAGATAATGACTCCCGTAGAATTTAGCAAACTACTGAACCAAATGTAACATTTAACTGATAAACAGTTTCAGGAGTTTTTCAATTATAGAGTTGCTCTTTTATATACATCATCCAATAATGCAGAAATGATCAACTTCCGTAAATCCTCATTCTGAATAAAATCCCCCACAATTTTCTCATTTCGATCATGGCGATTTACAAATGCTGTCATCGCTTCGGTTTCAAAAACGGGCTTAACCTGTTCTTTACTATTGGCTCGAATCTTTTCTGCCAGTGTTTCATTATTAACCATATCATCAGAGATTTGATTAAACAATAAACGATCTGCTTCAGTCCACTCGGTGCCATATTTTTCATTGACGGTTTCAATGATTTTAGGGAAAGGTGATTGTTCAGGCTCATAACCAACACCTGTACCTATATTTGTTGGGCAATAAACAGGTTCAGTTTCACCAATCGCTAACGCACCACTACCTACCTTCAAAGGTTTTTTCCAGACGATAGGATTCCAGGGCAACTTCTTCATCCAGTATAATTGAGCCTCCATCTGAACGGTAAGGCAGCTTGGTGAGCAATAATCCGCCGTAGGCATAGAGTTTGTGTAGATCAGGATCGACAAAGTCCACAATTTGGCTTAAAAAACTGTATAAACGAATAAAACTTCTCAGATTACTTTTAAATGCTTCACCTTCATCTGTATAGACTTCACCTTCTTGGGTAAGATCACGATACGTTTCCTTATATCGAGCAACTGCGGGATCAACCCATTTATTGTATTTACCGTGATCACCTTTGTTTTGTTTATTGATATTTTTAAAAAAGATTCCAGCAAATTCATCAATATCATTTTGACGTAACACAGGTTCTTCTGTCAGTTTGTTGTCAAAGTTATACAGGATGTTTGGATCAGTAGGCTCATCGACTTCTGTAGCTTCATAATAGGGTTTAAACCTAAAAAAATCAGTTAAACCTACTGCGAGCGTCTAATACACTGAATCTTCAAGACTTTCCAGAACATTTTGAACTCACCCGTAGGGTGGCTACGAATAAGTCCAAAATAACCTGTAAATTATTGAATCTTCAGCACCTTAATCGCTCTCGCTACGATTGAACTGATTATTTTAGGTTAAACGCTTCCTGAATGTCTTCCACATCATTTTCAAAGTCCAGAACAAAGGTATCTTTCTTGCCACTAGTGGTACGATTCAGGCGTGACAAGGTTTGTACTGCTTTTACATCACCCAGGCCTGTCTGAATCGTCCGTTTCGGTAGATAACCGTTTCTTACGACAGCCTGTTTAGCAGCAGACCTGTGTGCTGTGTATTGAGCTAATAATTCTTCTAATTCTGCATTCACTGCCTGAGCTATCAATTCTCTAGCACCATTTCTCAGTAGCCCAGTCAGCGGATCATTGACCGTTTCTTCTGGTTGTTTGAATGAAATAATATTATCATGACTCATGACGTGTTCCTTGTTGTTGATTCTATCGTGGTGGATAAAATTCCAACAGAATACGTCACCTCATCTTTTTGTCAAACACCAGATCTAATCATAACTCTTTTACTCATGATATTTGCTCCTAAGCAACGGACATAGATGGTCCAAATCCACCTTATACCTGATATCAACCAATAGCGAATCAGTTAAACTGATCAGCAAAAGAATAAGTCGCTATAAATCTCAATAAGGCGCATACTGAGTCACACACTTCTTTAACAGCTTTTATCAGCCAAACATAATTTTGCGATGATCTTAAATCGATCTGTCACCTACCCATAACCAGATGGTTCACCCCCATCTTTACCACATACAAATCACAGGACCCAATCATGTCACCCCATAATGGCAACAATAATTCACCTCCTTCCTGGAATGGTCGGGCGAGTGGCTCTACCCCGCCAGATCTCGATGATCTGTTACGCAAGGGTCAGCAACAGTTACGTAATCTGATACCAAGCGGTGGTCAGTATGGCATCTTAGGTATCCTAATCATTTTTCTGATTGGTCTTGGTGTTTGGACGTCTTACTACACCATACCCAGCGACTCTGTAGCTGTCGTTCAGCGATTTGGAAAGTACCTGAAAGAAGTACCGCCAGGACTGCATTTTAAACTGCCACTGGGTGTTGATATCGCCACTATTGTTCCAGTCAAACGTCAGCTTAAGCAGGAGTTTGGATTTTCTACACCGGGTGCAATCGACCCGTACCAGAGTCCAACCGATGGGCATAAGGAAACCGAAATGGTGACCGGTGATTTGAATGCAGCATTAGTTGAATGGGTGGTTCAATATCGCATCTCAGATCCACAAAAATATCTTTTCGAAGTTAGAGAACCCCGTGCTACCTTACGCTACGTTTCTGAATCAGTAATGCGCGAAGTGGTGGGTGACCGAACCGTAGACGAAGTCATTACTATTGGTCGACAGGAAATAGAGATTGAAGCGCTGACCAAGATGCAGGCCTTAACGACTAAATATGCGATGGGTATCAGTATTGATCAAGTGCAATTAAAAAACATCAATCCCCCTGCCCCTGTACAGGCTTCGTTTAATGAAGTTAACCAGGCACAACAGGAAAAAGAGAAACTGATCAATGAAGCGCGACGTGATTACAATAAAATCATCCCGCTTGCCGAGGGTGAAAAAGATCAGCGTATACGTGAAGCCGATGGATATAGGCTGAAACGAATCAACGAAGCGGAAGGTGATGTAGCAAGGTTTACAGCACTACTCACTGAATATAGCAAGGCACCGGAAGTGACGCGACGTCGTATCTACATAGAAACCATGCAGGACATTCTCCCCGGTATTCATTCAAAGATCATTCTTGACTCACAAGCGCGCAGTATTTTGCCATTGCTCAATCTTGATTCAAAAAAGGAGTCAAAGCTATGAAGATCATGCAGATTATAATTTTCACGGTAGGAATCCTGTTAATTTATACTACATGGAGTGCGATATATACGGTAAACGAAGTTGAGCAGGTGATTATTACTCAGTTTGGTAAACCGGTGGGTGAACCCGTCACCGAGGCAGGATTGAAATTCAAGGTACCCTTCATTCAGGAAATTAATCCGATTGATAAACGGGTACTGGAATGGGATGGCAGTCCTTCAGATATGCCAACCAAAGATAAACTTTATATCTCGGTAGATCTGTTTGCACGCTGGCGTATTGTTGATCCATTACAATACTTTTTACGCCTGCACGATGAACGTAGTGCGCAATCACGTCTTGACGATATTCTGGGCAGTGAAACACGTAATGCCGTCGCCAAACACGAGTTGATCGAAATTATCCGTACCTCTCAGGGGCGTGAACCTTTACGTGATGCCTTACTCACCGAAACAGAACGTAAACAGGATATAGGTGCACTATTACCGATTTCAAAAGGACGAAAACTTGTTGAGCAGGCAATCTATACCGCAGCAGCAGAAAAGGTAAAGGTATTTGGGATAGAACTACTCGATATTCGATTTAAGCGTATTAATTACAACAATAGTGTTCGCCCGAAGATTTATGATCGTATGATCAGTGAACGTCGACAAATAGCAGAGCGCTTTTTATCTGAAGGTAATGGTGAAGCTGCCAGGATTCGTGGCAATCGTGTACGTGACTTGAACAAGATTCAATCAGAAGCCTATCGTGAGGTTGAAGAGATTCGTGGTTTTGCTGATGCAAAGGCAACCGAAATCTATGCACGTGCCTATAACCAGAGCCCTCAATCAGTTGAGTTCTATGAATTTACCCGCACCATGCAGGCCTATAAAACGATTATTGCCAAAGACACTACTCTGGTATTAAGTACCGAGAGCGACCTGTTCAAATTCCTCAAGGGAATGAATGCAGGGGATAAAAGATAATGGCATTAGAATTTCCAAATAGCAGTCGCAGTTATGATGAAAGTAAAAGTCGAATAAACTTCTGGGGTTGTGACCGAACGATTGAAGTGTCTTATTTTATCGGCGTGGATGCACTGAAACGTTTTAACAAGAATGTCATTGCGCAAGAAACCAAATTACTCGAAGTGTTTGATACTGAGATTGAAAAATACGTAAGGTAGCGGCCAAAGTATATGACAAAATCCAAAGGGAAAAGGTGCTTATACTTTTATTCTGATTGATGAAGATTTCTGAGACAAGACTGACCTGGCTATTATAAAGGGGCAGTTTATTCTTCCCCCTGACTTCATGAAGATAAAGTGGCATTTGTAATATGCTGTAGTAAAATTATTGAGTTGATTATTCCTCACACAAACCACTTAATAGAAGGGGTGTTCCATGAGTTACCATGAACCTCACCGCTCACATCGAGTTGGCTGGCTGCGTGCAGCTGTTTTGGGTGCCAATGACGGCATAGTCTCAACGGCGAGCCTTATCATAGGCGTAGCAGCTGCAAGCACTACACAGGAAAATATTCTACTTGCAGGAAGCGCTGGTTTAGTCGCAGGAGCCATGTCTATGGCTGCCGGCGAATATGTGTCGGTCAGTTCACAGGCAGATACCGAAAAAGCCGATTTAGAGATTGAAAAAATATCATTAGAAAATGATTTTGAGTTTGAAAAACGTGAACTCGCAAAAATCTACCAGGATAGAGGTCTGGATAGAGACCTGTCTATACAGGTTGCCGATCAGCTAATGGCTCATGATGCTCTGGGTGCACATTCCAGAGATGAAATTGGTATATCGCATGTCACTGATACACAACCAGTGCTAGCGGCATTTTCTTCAGCGGGAACCTTCACCATCGGTGCAGCACTGCCGTTAGCGGCAGCCTGGTTGATTTCTGGTGAACAACAAATATTTTTTGTCGCCATATCATCACTTATATTTTTAGCTTCACTTGGTGCTATTGCCGCGCGTGCAGGAGGAGCTTCAATTACCGTGGGAGCTATTCGAGTGACTTTTTGGGGTGCTCTCGCAATGGCGATCACTGCGGGTGTGGGTCGAATATTTGGCGTGGTTTTGTAATAGAGCCGATGACTCAAAAACAAGTTAAAGGAAACTCTGATCAGTCAGGATGACTTAATTCAGAACTCCCTAACATTTAGCTATAAAACATATAAAAATGTTGCTTTTGACCTTAAGGAATAATTTAGTCTTTCCTTATGCAGTTTTGAGTTGGCAGAAAGCTGCAATTTTTTAATAAAATATTTTCAGGCTCAATTATTCAGATACAGACCATCTATATTTCCAGGAAGCAGCAATTAAAAGCTGTAAAGCTGCAAACCATCGGATGCCGAAAGGTGTAGAGCGAAGAGTGGCAGTTTTTGGCAGTCCGAATGCATTTGCCTTGTTAGGCTATTTTACCAGCTTGTATCCATGATTAATTTAAGTCTTCGATAGTACAATTATTATGGCCACCAGAACACCACCCGCTAGTGCGACAAAACTATATCTCTTATGTTCTTGCTCTGCTTTAGGTAAGAGATGCGTTGCTCCTACATAAATCAGTGCACCTGCTGATAGTGATAACAAAGAACCCAGTAATGATTGATCAATTATACTTATAATCGGATATGAGATAAGCATACCAAGCGGTGTGGTTAATGCGGCTGCAAGAAAAGCCAATATCATAGCCTTTCGTTCTTTGAATCCACCTCTTACTAATAATAAATAGGTGATTATACCTTCGGGAAATTCATGCAAAACCATACCCGCTGTTGCAAGAAAGCCTGTGAAAATGCTCACAGTAAATGAAATAGAATAGATAAATCCATCTATGAACGAGTGAAAGCCAATACCTAACATTGCTACAAGACCAATACCATATTGCTCTTTTTCAGGATTCTTTTGACACACGAAAGCCGTAAGAAAACGATTAAATAAGTGTAACCCAAAAAATCCAACTAGAAGATAGATAGAACTATTAGGGTTCATTGACAAAGACTTTGGAATAATATGAAGAAATGAGGCCGATATAAGTACACCTGCAGCGAAACACATAAAGTATGTGGTATTATGTTGCCCCCAGCCTACAAATTTACGTATTGTATATATGCCTATTGAAGTAACAATGGCTGCCAAAGAACTAGTTCCAAGAGCTGTCCAAAAAGTATTTTCCATCAGTTTGTGTCAACCTATTCTATAGTTTTCTTCCTTTTCTTTTCGATAAGATCATGATGATAAGAACCTTCACGAATCATCTTGGCTCCGCACTCTGAACATTTCTCATCCTGGCATGGAATGCCCTGACTATGCGCTATTTTTTTTTCGCACTTAGGGCAGATACAATAACCGCCTTCTCCCATTTCATGCCTACGTTTGTTTTTCATTGATAGCACTACCTCCGATAAACTTTCAAATTCAATACTAAACAGTATAAGGTCTAACAAGATGGTGTACCACATTTTTGATAAACGCCGTTCCACAGGTGAAGGTACATATCCAGCTTTTTTCTGCGTTTGAGTGATCCATGTTTCCAGATCTTCCTGTAGGATCTGATACAACACCGTATTTTCAGGATGCCGTGGTTGATAGATACCGGGATAATGGTGATGACAAGCCTTGTCTTTGTTTTCATCCATTCCCCCAGAATAATGAATATCAGCTTGTCATTATAGAAGCCGGGTCATGATATGTTTGTAGGATGTTGATGGTCGGCAGTGTAGAAAATTGCAGATAGACTTCAGATTTTGCTAACCAGGCATTCCAGCGGGCAAGCCGCTGAATGCCATGTTATCAAATGTCCGCTAAACGAAGATAATGTCAAGAGCGATTCTATACCATTGCTCAATGTTTGAACTAACTGAGTAAAAAACAGCTGAAATGTCAGGCCGATCTCATCACCACGAGAGTTGGTAACATTTAATATACCACCTGCCAATGCGTCAATGAAACGGCTGTCATTTGGAAGGTTCGTATCCAATATAGCATTAAAAAAGTGGGTGACGTATGATATATGGCGGGTGCCGAACGTATTATCGGTATCGATATCAATCCGGATAAATTTAAATTTACGGAACAGCTTGGCGCAACTGATTTTGTTAACCCGAATGAGATCGACGGTTCGTTTGTCGAATACATGCAGGATACTTTTAACGGCTGTCCGGACTACTCATTCGAGTGTATCGGGAATACCCATGTCATGCGTGACGCACTGAAATGTGCCCATATGGGCTAGGGCATTAGTCGATGCGGGTGCCAGGGTACCTGATATTCTGATTGACCAGGGAACGGCAGATGAGTTTTATAATGAGAAACAGCTGTTACCTGAAATTTTCAGGCGATATGTGAAAGAGAAGGGCAGGCAGTTACTATACGCATGCAGGAGGGATATGATCATAGTTATCACTTCATCGCGACTTTTATTGGAGAGCATATTGCTTATCATGCGAAGTCGTTGAAAGCCTGACCGGTTAAAAATCCCTCTTTCCCCTTTAATCCTGTGAAACTGGATGTATTTATTCCTGATGTATTCGGTTAATTTATAAGGTGTTAATTCGAACTTTTTTCACGGGAAAGGTTCTGTATGATTGAAATAGAGTAGTAATGAGCAATAAGATAACAGATCACCATAACACTATCAGCCAGGATCTTAACGTGGCGCAGCTTCCAGGAAAGGGGCGCCGCCTGCGCTGGATAATTGCTACCCTGCTGATACTGCTGGTGGCGATAAGCGTCTACCTGTTGTTGAATAATGAAGACGGAGCGGCAGTACGTTATGAGACTGCAGAGATGCAGCGAGGTGATCTCACCGTAACCGTTACTGCTACCGGCACACTACAACCTGTTAACCAGGTGGACGTGGGCAGTGAGTTATCAGGTATTATCAAAACAGTGGAAGTCGACTTTAATGATCGTGTGCAGCGCGGCCAGGTTCTGGCGCGCCTGGATACCGATCGTTTGGAGTCACGGGTGATTGAAGCTCGCGCTTCGCTTGAATCTGCTAAAGCCAAAGTTGAAGATGCCAGGGCAACCGTTCTCGAAACTCGTTTGCGCCACCAGCGTTGTGAGAAACTTGCTGCGCGAGACCTTTGCTCAAAAGAAGAACTGGATACCTATACCGCAGCGCATAGCCGCGCCAAAGCCGCTGAAGCCAGCGCCAGGTCGCAAGTCGCCGTCGCGCGCGCCACCTTGGGTGGTAGTGAGACCGAACTGGCAAAGGCCCAAATCCGCTCACCCATCGACGGGCTGGTGCTGAAACGCGAGATCGAACCGGGTCAGACAGTGGCGGCATCGCTGCAGGCACCGATACTGTTCACCCTGGCCGAGGACCTGGCGAAGATGGAGCTGCATGTTGCTGTTGACGAGGCCGATATCGGCAAGATCGCTGAGCAGCAGTCAGCCGTGTTTACCGTGGACGCCTATCCGGAGCGCGAGTTTACGGCACGTATCACCCAGGTACGCTTTGCACCGCAGACCATCGAAGGCGTTGTTACCTACGAAACAGTGCTCTCGGTGGATAACTCAGATCTATTGCTGCTGCCAGGCATGACCGCCAATGCGGTGATTACCGTGCAGCAATTACAACAGGTGTTACTGGCTCCCAATGCAGCGCTGCGCTTTACACCGGCGTCGACAAAAAAGGCAAAGAGTAGTGGTGGCGGAATCTTCGGCGCGATGTTTCGCCGGCCGCGTTCAACTAAACGCCGCATCGATGACAGCAAGAATTCTAGTCGCAAGGTCTGGATCCTGCGTGATGGTCAGCCGAAGGCAGCGAACGTAAAAACAGGTGCCAGCGATGGCAAGTTTACCCAGATACTGTCTTCGGATCTTGAGCCTGGAACGGCAGTTATAATAGATGCCGTCAGTATGAAGAAATGAGTGACACCTCTGCCGGCAATACCGCGGCCTTATCTGCGGCATTAATAGAGCTGCGCGGCGTCAGCAAAGTCTATGGCCAGGGGCATGCGGCTATGAATGCCCTGGGCGGTATCGACCTCGTTATCGAGCAGGGCGAATTTGTCGCCATGATGGGGCCAAGCGGTTCCGGCAAGTCTACCTGTATGAACATCCTGGGCTGCCTCGATACGCCTTCCTCTGGTGAATATTTTTTCGAAGGCGTTGAAGTCAGCAGCTTGTCTCGCGATCAGCGCGCCTTGCTGCGGCGTAATTATCTCGGCTTTGTGTTTCAAGGTTTTAACCTGCTTTCGCGGACATCGGCACTGGAGAATGTAGAACTGCCCTTGATCTATCGCGGCATGGCCACCGCGCTGCGGCATCAGCGTGCGCGCGAGGCGCTGGCTGCGGTGGGTCTGTCCGGCTGGGAGAATCATTCACCGGCCGAACTTTCCGGCGGCCAGCAGCAGCGCGTCGCGATCGCACGTGCCATGGTCACCGAACCTGCTATCCTGCTCGCCGATGAGCCCACCGGCAATCTCGATACTGCGCGCAGCCTGGAGATCATGGAACTGCTTTCGCGCTTTAACAGTGAGCTGGGCATCACCATCGTGATGGTGACCCACGAAGCGGAGATGGCGGCATATGCTCGCAGGGTCGTACACTTTCTCGACGGTCAGATCGACGGTGATGAACTTAACGGGGAGCAACACTGATGCTGTGGAATGCACTGCTAATGGCGCTTCGCGAGATCCGCCGCAACCTGATGCGCTCAGCTCTGACCATCCTGGGCGTCGTCATCGGGGTGGCCTCCGTCATCATCATGGTCAACCTGGGCAGCGGCGCTACCGCGCAGGTTTCTGCACAGATTTCAAGCCTCGGCAGTAATCTGCTCATGGTTCGTGCCGGCCAGCGCCTCGGCTTCGGCCAACGCTCGGAAGCCGAGATGTTTGACCAGGATGATGCTGAAGCGATTGCCGCCGAAGTGGCCGGCGTTGCCGCCGTCGCGCCGATCGCCTCGCAGTCGATGATAGCCATCTCCGGCAACCGCAACTGGTCCACCACGGTGACCGGTACCGATAACAATTATTTTACCGTCGGCAACTGGACCCTGGAGAAGGGACGTGAATTCAGCGACAGCGAACAACGTTCCGGTTCCGCGGTATGCATTCTCGGCAATACCATTCGCAAGGAACTGTTCGGCAACCAGAACCCGCTGGATGAGAAGATCCGCATCAACAAGATCTCCTGCCAGGTAATCGGCCTGCTGGAAGCAAAAGGTCAGTCGATCGGCGGACGTGATCAGGATGACCTGGTGCTGATACCGCTGCGGACTTTCTGGCGGCGTGTTGCCGGCAAACAGGATGTCCAGCTCATCTATGTATCTGCGCATGATGGCGTTTCAACCAGCAAGGTGCAGCGCGATATCGAGCTGTTAATGCGGGAACGGCGACGCATTTCACCGACCGAGGACGATGACTTCAACGTCAGGGACATGAAAGAAATCGCTGAGGCACTGACCGGTACCACCCAAGTTCTCACCACCCTGCTGGGTGCTGTCGCTGCCGTCAGTTTGCTGGTAGGCGGTATCGGCATCATGAATATCATGCTGGTATCGGTGACTGAACGAACCCGTGAAATCGGCATACGCCTGGCGATCGGCGCAATGGAACGGGAGGTGCTGCTGCAGTTTCTGGTCGAGGCGGTTGTGCTGTCATCTTTCGGCGGTATCATCGGCATTGCCCTGGCCGTTGTTGCATCTTTCGGTCTGGCATCACTGATGAATATGCCGCTGGTGCTGAGCCCCGGAATTATGCTGCTGGCCTTCTTGTTTTCCGCTGCCGTCGGGGTGATCTTCGGCTTCTTCCCGGCACGCAAAGCCGCGCGCCAGAACCCTATCGAGGCCTTGCGTTACGAATAGGTAAAGCCAGTGGAATAAAAGGGGACAATAAAAGGCGACGGAGGGATAAAATTTTGACCAATCCTGGGATGGTTGTTACTACCAAGTAAAAATAAAATTAATGGAGTTAGACTCTACAACTGCTCGAAAGGATAGGAAATTCAATGACACTTTTCAATCTATAAGTTAAAAATCTTCTCGTTTTGTTGATTCAGATCAGCTAAGAAGTGAATGAAATCCTCAGAAAAATTGAGTCAAAGGACTGAAATAGACTGTTTTGGCAGAATTTCCCCAATGCCGAGACGATAAATACCCTGCTCGCAAATTTTGAATATTGCAGTATGGCCAGAAAATGAAGATTGTTTAATGGCTCACCAGGAAACACATTGATTGAATTCATAATCAGGAACAGACAGCCCATCCCTCTCATCAATTGGCACGTAATCATCCCAGCCTGGCGGCCCATGTGCTGGCGAGAATGCAGGTGGTTCGGTTGGTTCACTCACTGATTCTAGTATCTTTTTAATAACTGGTTTGTCTTGAATGACGGCTATGACCCGCATTTCGGCACCACATTCCGGGCATAACAAAGGAAACAGATTATAGATCCAAGCCAGAAGTATTGCCCATAACATGACTGTAAAAATCGACGGCTTTCTCTAGATCAGGTACCGAAATGCCAATATGCGAAAATGTTCTTGGATAGGCACTCATAGTTATTCCTTGTTTAAGGCGTTAACAGCGATTTATACGGCAGCTGTAGAAGTGGGTTTCTATGTGGAGATAACCCGTTCAGGCCACCGGAGGCCTGGCCGGGTTGATTAGCATCGTTACGTGGTATTACTGATGCTTGTGTTCAGGATAATAAGGCAGCAGGACTTCAATGCTTTCCTTTAGCATTGTTGCGTATTTAGGGTCAGCATTCTGCTTGGTCTTCATCGCTGCAAGAATTACCGCATGATGCTTTGCCAGGCGTTCAGCATAGTCTTTCTGATCCGGCTTTACCCGCTGTGTCAGGAAGTAGTCACTGATTGTTGAGATAATGTTCTGGGCATGCTGTTCTTTATTCATTACCCAGCGAACCATCTGGTTTTGAGACTGGGCGTCTGACTTGCCTGCCAGCTCTGCAATCAACTTGGTAGATTTTTCTGCTGTTGCGGCGTCTTCAAGCATGGATATCACACGTGCGTGATCATCATAGATACCGCAGGGGATCTGGCAATGAGAATAGGCTGGTTGCATCACAAGCAGACTAGACCCAATTATAGCAAAGGTGAGTAACATTAATTTTCTTAGACTTTCCATCATTCGTTTCCTCTGTAGTTTATTTGTATATAGTTCATATATAGACTGAGAAAGTAACAAAACCGTCATCGAGCTATATTATGAGGCTGCATCGCTACCCTTGAATGAAAGACCGACGCGGCCTAATACGTGATTGATCTATTCTGAATAGTACGGATCCCATCAGTGCAATCTATCATATGCCTGTCATCCGAGATAAATAAAGTTTAGAAGTGTAAGGGATTAGGTAACATGTTTTACGTTTTAGGTGTTACGTATAACCTACTACATAAAAACCCTAAGCTTCTGATCTAATTCGGTCATTGCACCCTATGTGCATTTCCTGTAGGAAAGGCTACGCTTTTCTTTCGGTCACGACACCAAAAGGAAGGCAATCTCCTAGGGTTGATCTGTAAAAACTAGCAGCAACCCCTAATTGCAAGGATAGGCAATTCAATGACATTTTTCAATCTATAAATCTAAAATGGTAACATTTTGATGTTTTAAATTAGGTAATTGGTGACAGAAAATCCAGAAAAGATGAGTAAAAATCTAAAAAAGGTTGTTTTGCATACATTTCCCTGATTTTTGGCCGAGGAAGTCCCTACCCTCAAATTTGGAAAATTTCAGCATGGTTAAAAAAGTTAATTCTCTTCAGGAAATACATTGATTGCACTGAAAATCTGGAATAGCTTGTTCGTCTTCAGCAACCGACATGTTCTGGTTGTAATCGTCCCAACCCGGTGGTCCTCTTGCCGTTGATAATGCAGGGGGTTCAGTGGTTTCACCCACCGATTTCAGTACCTTGTTAATGACCGGTTTTGACTAAAAATGTGCCGTTTTCACCGTATCCAGAAAAATCACTGGTATTGTTCTGCAAGATAATATCTTTTGTTGAACCGATAACCTCATCAGGTAAGACGAAAGAGGATTCATGCCAGCCTGTTTTCTTAACACAACGTATCGTTCTCTCAGTTCCGGTTTGCTGGATATACTGTGAAAGCAGGTTTCTGCTTCTGCTTGCTGTGGATATTGATAGCCCCTGATTTAAAAGCATTTCCCTGGATTTCGTCCCGTCGCCTGCAAATAAATCCATCGGCATGGATATTCTGTGCGCATGTCCATCGTTCGTAAAATATGCCTTTCTTAATTCATTTGCAGAAAATGTATTACCTTGCCCTATAAATCCCAGAACCAATCATCTCGTGAACGAGCTCTTTGAGTATAGCCCGTAAACTATGCATGGTGCACGGAGCCAGTGTGAGCCTTATCAAGCCAATTCCTGAGAGGTCGGTTAATATATGCGTGGTTCTACGTTCGAGGCGCTGATCGCTAAGCTCATGGATGCTGAGATGCGGTATTTGGCTGAGTGTTAATTGATTTTAAAACTTACTGAAGTAAAAGTAAGAGGCTACTAACATTTATAGGGATCTTCTTACCAGACTGCCAGAAAAATCGCATAAATCCGCAGATAAAATAAATATCTGATAGCGTTCACATAGTTGCTGTTTTATTTGCGGTAGAGTTAACTTCACAAAAGTAAGAAATTTACTATTTGCTGGTGTTTATTTCGACACTAAACTAAGTGTTAATATTAATTGTATTCAAAATGAGGGAAGAACATGTTTAAAATTATTGGAAAATTATTGTTATTATCGAGTTTTTTGTGGATGGGTAACGTATTAGCAGATGGTGATGAATCTCCATTAGCTGAGCTTCATAAAGGTACCATAGTGATACCTTGTGTTTATGTTGTAGTTGAAGATGAATTTGAACCAATTGCTGCTGATGTGAAATTTAACCAGGATGGCAGCTCAAATAACTGGAAAGTTGTTTCCGCTAAGAAAGCTGAAAATTGTCCAGAGTTTATAGAACCGTTATCCACTGAAGAAGATTTGGCCGGTGAGCCTGAAGAGGACTCTTCAACCGAAACAGAAGAATGTGTTCCGAAGAATGCTAATGCCAATAATTGTCATGATAAAGACGATGAGGATGACGATGAGGATGAGGATGAGGATGAGGATGAGGATGAGGATGAGATGAGGATGAGGATGAGGATGAGGATGAGGATGAGGATGAGGATGAGGATGACTAAACGAGTCAACAACCATTAAAACATGTTCATCAAAATCAATACCCGCTTCATGCTCTAAGCTGACTTTTAGCTCTTTTACAGCACCATCAGAGTTCAAACTAAGCGGTCATTGCGAGATGAATTAATCATTTGTCTGGATCAGTGACGAGGACTAAACCGCTCCGCGGTAAACCAGTAGTTCGTTAGTCGGTTCCGAACACTCAGGCTGGCATTACTGGGCTGCATTACAGGGGTCGGACCTGAGTAACTCACTGAAATAAAGAGCAAAACAACCCAAAACAATGATTAAGTAACGCTTAAAAGGCTATTTTCAAGGACAAAATGAATACTTTAAGGAGAAAGTGCTATGCCAAGAGCATGCAGCTGATTGCGGGACGCACGGCGCAGGAATTTAACAGGCGTAAAACAAGAAAAGAGGCCTTCCGGGAAGATCGCTACCATGCCACGGCAGTAGACACAGAAAACTATCTGTCCCGATGTATGACGTATATTGATTTGAACATGGTACGGGCGGGAGTGGTGCGCCGTCCCGGCGAATGGTTGTCAGGATGTTAAAATACCTGACAAATGATATGGTATTGGCTTGACGCGAATAACCTTCCCTTTTTCAGTTAACGACAAGCCTTTCTACATCTTCGTCAGGATAGGTTTACAGATAATATGATATGAATAATGGATATACAGGCAATGCAACTTAAAGTGACGTTTACATGACCCATATCATTGCGTCTATACTGAATCAGGCGTAGTCTGGAAATAGAGGGGGAATTAATGTTTTAACAGGAGATTAAGATCATGAAAAAATTTATCTTATTTTTTATCTTGATACTCTTTGTTTCCTCTACAACAGCCTTTGCTGAGGGGCAATATGATGGTATCTGGGATACGCCATATGGATTCGCAACTATAAGTGAAAACAATGGCACGATTGGCTTCCAAATATTGACGCCTGTCTATGAAGAAGATGTCGATGGGTATGTTGGCGTTGACTGGCAATTTTTCTACGGTGAATTAAAGGGCAATGAAGTACAATTAACTGAAATTTCCTTTATACCAGAAACTGATCTTTCAACGGTGGATTTGATTTTCGATAGTGTCACTACCTTCCGAGCCGTATTACGTTCATGTGAACCCGCTGAATTATGCCAGGATATATTACCACTTATTGATAAGGAGTTTTCTGGAGAAAAATTTTGGTAATGCCTGAGATTGCTTATAATGTTTTGTGTTTCTGAACAAAAAATGCTCAATCATTCGGTTCAGAAGCCATTTTAAACCTTGAACCTGGTAAAAACAGCACTCATTTAAGCGTATTTGTTGTCATTCAGGCGTTCAGTTTCCTAAATTATCCCTATTTGGAACGTCAAATCCCGGGTTTGTTGCAGTCACTTAGAGATGAATAATTCATTCCTATGGTTGAGTGAGATGCTGTTGTCATTTAAATACCCGCACTAGTGAACCATAAAGGGATTTCTATAGTAATTAATCTAAACGCATATCCAGGTGTAAACTATTCCTTTGCAATCAGACGTCTGAAGGCTTTATTTTCTAATATGCTCCAAAGCATTATGGGCACCAGAGAGGGAAGCAACAGAAAACCCAGTTGCGAACCCAGGGATATGAGCATTTTTCCAACGGATGTGAATTCAAAATAGGCCGTATACGCCCCATTAAATTCAAACAGCAAGTGACGGGTGATATCAAAACATAGGCCCCATATTTGGGCTAGTAAGGTGATAAAGTAACCTATAAACACATGCCATACCTTTTCCGAATAATTACCCTGGACAGAAAATGTCAGTGCCAAAAACAAAGGGAAGCCATAGGTATATTTCAATGGATTAATGTCAAAGGCTAACTGCCCTGCGGGGTTATCCGGTACCGAAAAAAACGTGACGACTTCAAGATAATTATTTTTTAATGAAATAGACTGAATAAACTTTGGAAAGAGTTCTGTCATTACCGCATTCACTGCTTTAGCCAGAAATAAGGATAAAAAAGGAGATACGGCATACAACAGCACCAGAAAGACAATAAAAAGTGCCAGTACCTTCAATAAAAAGAATAGCAGGTTAGCGTTTGTCATTTTATGTTTCCTGCTCTAGGGTATGGGTTTTATTCAGTGATCGTAGCCAGATAATAAACACAATCAGCACATCCAGCATGATCAGTGCCTGCCAAATATAGCTGTGAGCCCAGTTAAACAAGGTTTCATTCCATTGGCCGATATAGAACAGGCTGATTATGCGAATAATGTTTAATACCTGAATCGCAACAAAACCAATACTGATCCCTAGAAGTTTCTCTTTTAAACTGGATGGAAAGGCCACGATTGCGGCTATCAATACAATCATCGCTTCAACCCCATTACAACCGGGTTGTATGGATACCGCAAAACCATTCACACTGTTTCGTAATACTACGCCTTGAGAAACTGCTTCATGATCGAATAATCCCACTATTGAGGAACTGATCCAGGCCAGAAATTCTGTCCATGGAATAATGATCGTTTCCTGGGTGACATTCAGTAACTCAAGGGTGAATAGTAAAAGCAGGATAGCGATAAAGATGACAAAGAATAAACTGGATGAACGATTCATTGGGGTCTTTTATAGGGGTCAATAATAAAGTACAGGTAAGGCGATGGGTTCAATGCACGGTGTGAACATCTGGTGAGTATGCGATATAACAAGGAGTGTAAAATGTCTCGATACAGCTAAAAATGAATCGCACCTAAAATGCACAAACAGAGATATTAAAAGAAAAGCCGGGAAATCCCGGCTTAATCTTCACTACTATAGTTGTTAAAGATTTAACCTAACCGGCTTCGTCCAAACAAGAACCCTGCTCCTGCAAGCATTAATACCAGCAATATCATAGCCCATTCAGAAAGCGTAGGAATTGGTTTTGCTGGTTCTGGTGGAACTGTTTCTGATATACCGTTACCACTCAAGGTAACTATATCAGGGCTGCTGGAAGCATCTGAAGTAACTGTTAATGTTCCATTAAGAGCCCCTAAAGAAGTGGGTGCAAAACTTACCTCAATTGTACAACTCTCACCAGCATCCTCAACTGAGTTACAACGACTCCTCCTGGTAAAGTCTCCGCTAACATTAATACTGATATCATCTACTTCTTCAGTACCAGTAACGGTCAGAGTAACCACTTGAGATGCACTAGTGGTTCCAATTAACTGATCGCCAAAATCCAAACTAGTCGGATTGAGTGTTGCATCGGGAATTGTACCACCACCCTCGCCATCTCTGACAAGAAATACACCGATATCTTCGTTCGGGGCTGGATAAGAAGTGGTATTAGTTACAAATGCATCAAAAAGAGGGTCAAAAGGCAGACAGGACTCGCCAATGCAGGAATAGGTATGGACAGTCTGGGTAATTAAATCATCAATATATCCTAAAGTAGAACCCGGCCATGCCACTGGTGCTGTCTCACCCAAGTAACTGACAAAATTAGTGATGTCAGATATATCAGCATCAATTTCCGTTAATTGGCTGGGAAAGTTGGAATATATGATATTAAATGCATCGAATAGCTCCGATACTTCTGCTCCGTTGGCCCAGCGAAATCCATCAGGCGAGTGTTCGATTAAGGCTTGCTCAACAGTTAATCCAGCCGTGATCGACACATCAAGAAATTCCAAGACATTACCCGAATCATCTTCTATAAGAGTTAAGTCATCTGGGCTATTCAAAGACCCTGAGCCAATGAGAGTCCCTGCCATTGCAGCATTTGTTCCTATTGTGCTAAATATCAACACTGCAGCAAGTAGACTTTCTTTTGCATAACGACAGCTCATAGTGGAGTTCTCCGAGATAAGTGGTAAGTTGAAAAAAATTTCCTAAGCTTACAATAAACCAAACTGCAAGTCAAAATAAAGCCATAGTCCAATATTGAATGAATCTGAATTAAGGGGAAATGGTTAAAAATTCCTTAGTAAAAAAACTGGCATTACTTGCGCATTACTGGGGTCGGACCTGAGGGGGGGGCGATTACTGGGGTCGGACCTGAGTAACTCACTGAAATAAAGAGCAAAACAACCCAAAACAATGATTGAATAACGCTTAAAAGGCTATTTTCAAGGACGAAATGGTCTGTTTAAGGGGAAATAACAGAGCTTAAGCGAGAAAGATTGCATATAAATCAATGTGTTTTGCTGGTCCGACGTAACTTGAGGATAGATACCGCAAAACCATTCACACTGTTTCGTAATACCACCCCCTGAGAAACTGCCTCATGATCGAATAATCCCACCATTGAGGAACTGATCGAGGCCAGAAATTCTGTCCATGGAATAATGATCGTTGCTTGGGTGATATTCAGTAACTCAAGGGTAAATAATAACAGCAGGATAGCGATAAAAATGACAAAGAACAAAGCAGGCGAACGATTCATTGGGGTCTTTTATAGGGGTCAATAATAAAGTATAGGTCAGGCGATAGCGATAGGTTCAATGCACGGTGTGAACATCTGGTGAGTACGCGATATAACAATGAGTATAAAATGTCTCGGTACAGCTAAAAATGAATCGCACCTAAAGTGCACAAACAGAGATATTAAAAGAAAAGCCGGGAAATCCCGGCTTAATCTTCACTACTATAGTTGTTAAAGATTTAACTAACCGGCTTCGTCGAAACAAGAACCCTGCTCCTGCAAGCATTAATACCAGCATTATCATAGCCCATTCAGAAAGCGTAGGAATTGGTTTTGCTGGTTCTGGAGGAACTGTTTCTGATATACCGTTACCACTCAACGTAACTATATCAGGGCTGCTGGAAGCATCTGAAGTAACTGTTAATATTCCAGTAAGAGCCCCTAAAGAAGTTGGTGCAAAACTTACCTCAATTGTACAACTCTCACCAGCATCCTCAACAGAGTTACAACGACTACTCCTGGTAAAGTCTCCGCTAACATTAATACTGATATCATCTACTTGTTCAGTACCAGTAACGGTCAGAGTAACCACTTGAGATGCACTAGTGGTTCCAATTAACTGATCACCAAAGTCCAGACTAGTTGGATTAAGGGTCAAAGCCGGTTCGCCGCCGTGGGGATCAATTCCCCAGGAAGTTCCACGTTCGGGTTAATCGTACCTGCAATCAGACCACTAGCGCCTTCTCTTGTAAAGCCTAAAATTCCGTTGTTCGCGATAGACCAGTTGGCAGTGTCACCAAATCCTCCGCTGATCACTTGACGCCAATTTGTTCCGTCCCACTCCCAGATCTCTGCGCCTGAGTAGTTAGAAGTCCCAAAGTAGAGAAGTCCTCCTGCAATTGCTGAGGCTAAGGAGGCGTGGTTGTTGGACGTGTCAAAACCATCAGTATTGATCTGGGTCCATGTGGTACCGTTGTACTGCCAGATCTCTGTCCCAGTCAGTCTGTTGTACGTCCCCGCATATAGCATTCCGTTATACGTGATCAGACTATTAATGCCAATGTTGTTGTTATCTCCGAAGCCGTCGCTATTGATCTGGGTCCATGTGGTACCGTTGTATGACCAGATCTCACCACCCGGTCCCGTGGACTTGTAAGTCGACACGTACAGGAGTCCATTGTAAACGGTCATGCCTGGAGCGTTGTGATTGTTGTCGTCTCCAAAGCCATTAGCACTCACCTGAGTCCAGGTTGAACCGTTATACCTCCAGATCTCAAGGCCGGTTACCAGGTTTGAAACACCGACATACAGATTTCCATCATACTCTACCATGGTATCGGAGCTCCGGTTATTCGCCGTGCCAAACCCGTTGCTGTTAATCTGGGTCCATGTGGTACCGTTGTACTGCCAGATCTGGGTTCCGGTTGTAACATTGTAGGTCCCAGTATAGAGTAGACCATTGTACTCATAGGGGTTGGAAGTGTATTGGTTGTTAGTGTCACCGAACCCGTCGATATTGACCTGGAAGGTACCTTCGCCTATTACCCACACCTCCGTTCCAGTGACGTTGTTACTAGTCCCTATATAAATAGCATTATTGTATAACCCCATGGGACCGGTATTGATGTTATTGACATCGCCGAATCCAGGTGTGGTTAGCTGTTCATAAGTTGAGCTGACACAGGTCCGAAAAGATAACCGCCAGAACGATTGCGGAGAATATCAGATGACGGAAAAAGGGGTGAGTTATGTTTCGCAGGTTCATAATCTACCTTCTTAGCTTCTAATTAGTCTTTGTTTCAATTATTGGGCATACTAGCACACATTTTTCGACAACTGCAAGTAACATGATTACTGGGGTCGGACCTGAGTAACTCACTGAAATAAAGAGCAAAACAACCCAAAACAATGATTAAATAACGCTTAAAAGGCTATTTTCAAGGAGAAATGAATACTTTAAGGAAAAAGTGCTATGCCAAGAGCCAACCGATATTTTTGCTAAACGAAGTTTGGCACATCACGCACCGTTGTCATAAAAAAGAATTTTTACTCGAGTTTGCATGTGAGCGTCGGCGTTGGCGAACTGGCTTTTTGAAGCCAAAAAGCGATACAACCTTTGTGTCTGAGTTTCATAGTGATATCCAATCACATGCCTCTGCTGGTGAAAGATCGTGGAACGGGAGGATCGCTACCATGCCACGGCAGTAGACACAGAAAACTATCTGGCCCGATGTATGACGTATATTGATTTGAACATGGTACGGGCGGGGGTGGTGCGCTATCCCGGCGAATGGCTTATGAGCGGTTATCATGAGATACAAAGTCCGCCAGTACGCTATGCGGTGATAGATCAATCCGCATTGCGGGACGTATTTGGTTTCAGGGATCCCATACAACTTCGCCAGGCGTGTCGGGAATGGGTTGAAGTGAGTTTAGAATCTGAACAACACATTCGAAATGGCGAATGGTCAGAAAGTTTTGCTATAGGTGGATCTGAGTTAGTCGATGAGATTAGGTAGGATTAGGTGTGCCTGGAATGCACCGCGAGTCAGTTGAAACCGAAAGGAGTCAATGTACTCAAAGAACCTCCGGCAACTTACGAGGCTATTTTCAAGGACGAAATGGTCTGTTTAAGGGGAAATAACAGAGCTTATGCGAGAAAGATTGCATATAAATCAACGTGTTTTGCTGGTCCGACGTAACTTCTCAATAAGTCTGTGCAAAATCCCCTCCCTCTATCAGGGGGAGGGTTAGGGTGGGGGTTAAGTTCTTGATTAAACACATTACCCCCATCCTGGCCTTCCCCCTTAAAAGGGGAAGGAACTTGAACTGCACGGACTTATTGAGAAGTTGCGGTCCGACCCCCACTGAGCCCCCACTGCGAATCAGCAAAATGTTACCATTTTAGAGTTATAGATAGAAAAATGTCATTGAATTGCCTATCCTTTGGCTTACCGTTATCTTGACTTTAATTTCGACTCGGACTTTGTACTTGATGACTTGACTGTTAAAGATCCGGCGCTGGGTGCGAGATTCCGCTTCTGAGTTAGCAACTGTAGCGGACCTGACCAGCGCAGCAACTGAATCTCAGCAACATGAAAACGATCCCGCTTGCCGAATGGCAAATTCACGCTGGGGGATTTTGTGTTAGACTTGGGAAGTCGACCGATTTCCAAACAGAATATTACTTTTAAGGAGATGTATCTGGATGAATATGAAAGCAGCAAGAATAGTGAAGCATTCCGTACGCAGCTTGTCCGCCATGGCGTTGTCCCTGATGAATAGTGGCTACACCCACGGGAGTGAGCGCCGATGAGGCAGATGCCAAGCGGCTGCTTAAGGCCATGACCGATTACGTCGCGGCGCAGAAGACACTTTCATTCGAATACGACGCCATTTTCGAGGTCGTCACCAGGGATGAACAGAAACTCGCGCTGGCGAGTTCAGGTGCCGTCACGCTCAGCCGGCCTGACAAGATTGTTGCCACGCGCGCCGGCGGGTTTGCGGATGTCGAGATGTCCTTTGACGCTAAAACGCTGACCATTCTGGGCAAGAACCTGAACATCTATGCTCAGCAAGCTATGCCCGGCACGCTTGCTCACCTGGTCGATGCCTTGAGGTTCAAGCATAACAGGCCACTCCCCGCGGCGGATTTACTGCTGCCGGATGCCTACGATGCGCTGATGCATGATGTCATCGACGTAAAGGACCTTGGCAGCGGTGTGATCGGCGGGGTTGAATGCGATTTCCTCGCTTTTCGGGCGAAGGAAGTCGATTGGCAGATCTGGATCGCGCAGGGGGATCGCCCCTATCCTTGCCGGTATACCATCACCACCAAGGAGCTTGCCGGCTCACCGCAATACACTGTTCAGATCAGGAACTGGAAGACCGGTAACGAGGTCGCAGCCACTGACTTCAGCTTTAAAAACATCACGGATGCCAAAAAGGTCGATCTGAAGAATCTACAGGGGACGGGTGACTTACCAAAACATTTCATGACAGGAGAATCCAAATGAGCCTATCGAAACTAACGGGTACCTTTATGATGGCCGCAGCCCTCGTGGTTTGTGGAACTGAACTGGGAGCGCAGTTTTCAATCCCCGGGGTCCACAGTATGATCCCAAGTGCCGAGGCCAGAGTCGGGCGACCACTCACTCCCGTGAGCGTTGCCGGGGTAGGGCGACGCACGGTGCGGCGTTGCGCGGTCGGTGTATATGACTGTTAGCCTTGCCGGTGTCATCATGACCCGGAGCGGTGTTCCTAGAGGAAGATTTATGATGAAGCAGTTAACGGTCGGCCTTGCATTGCTGCTGCTTTCCGGCTGTGCCTCCTACGGGGTGATCGATAATGCTGAACTAGGCAACTCACGACCTGCCGAACCTTACTCGGTCAAGGCACTCGCCGGCAGAAAAGGCTCCGGGGATATTGCCTTGACGCTCGCCTTCTCGGGTGGGGGAACACGGGCCGCGGCGCTGTCCTACGGTGTGCTGGAGGAGTTGCGCGATACCACAGTGATGATCGACGGGCAACCCCGAAGGCTGCTCGACGAGGTCGATAACATCAGTTCCGTCTCCGGCGGGAGTTTTACATCCGCCTACTACGGTCTTTACGGGGAGCAGATCTTTGAGGATTACAAAGACGTTTTCCTGACGCGCAATGTCGAAGGCGAACTGGTCCACGGGTTGTTCAATCCGCTGCGGTGGTTCAGTGAGAAGGGGCGCACCGAGATGGCGGTGGAGCTCTACCAAAAGCAGGTGTTCCACGATGCAACCTTTGCCGACATGCAGAAGGCGGGCGGCCCACTGATTGTCATCAACGCATCGGACCTGGGCTACGGGGTGCGTTTCTCCTTTGTGCAGGAGTATTTCGACCTGCTCTGTTCGGACCTTTCCTCGTTCCCGGTGGCACGGGCTGTCGCTGCCTCATCGGCGGTCCCCATTTTGTTCAACCCCGTAGTGGTTAGGGACTACCACGACTGCAATAAAATGGGAGAGACCGGGTGGGCCGCGCTGTCCAACAACCGCGAGACCAGTAACCCGGCGCTGGCCCAGATCATAAGCGGGCTGAAAACTTACGCCGACAAGGAAAACCGCCAGTATGCGCACTTTGTGGATGGTGGTATCACCGATAATCTGGGGTTGCGTGCAATCTATGCTGTGAATCAACTCTCGGGTGGCCCACAGGCCTATGTCAGGAACATGGGCATCAAGATGCCGCGCTACGTAGCCGTCATCTCCGTCAACGCCTCCACCGATCCGGAGCCGGCGATGGACAGGACCAACAAGCAGCCGTCGCTAATGGAGACCATCAATTCGATGAGCAATGTGCAGATCCACCTCTACAACAACGCGACCATAGAGCTGATACAGAAGAGCCTGACGCAGTGGTCGCAGTTAGTGTCAACGCCGGAGTGGCCGGTCAAGCCGTATTTTGCAAAGCTCGGTTTTGTCGATTTCGAGCAGCCCGAGCAGCGGGACTTCTTCAACGCTATCCCGACCAGCTTTTCCCTGAGCTGAAGAGCAGGTTGACAAATTGATCGAGGCCGGCCATGAACTGTTGCGCAATAATCCTGACTACCAGCGCCTGCTGGCTGATCTCGGCGGCGCGGTCGCACCAGACGTGGCGGGTCATTGAGTCAATGCGAAGACGCAGCACGTCAGGCCCCGGTTCCTTCACCATCAGGTAGGCGTCCCCCACTTCTTTGTTGATAGCCTCTTAAAAATAGTCGGTTAGCGCTTTTAGCGTGTCAGGATCGATGCCCTTGTAGTCACTGTCCTGCTTGAAAAAGATTCTGATGCGGTCTACGGCAGATGGTAAATCGAGAAGTATTAACTTGTCTCCAGCTAGACCAGCCTCTGCCAGGTAAATCTACAGGGTGGATTTGACGTCCTGAAAAAAGCGATCGTCTCACTGTCAATATGAATCTTGAGCTCAATAATCAGGCCGCTCTAGTTTTGTCTATGCCGGCGTCACCAGGGATTTCAGTCTTGTTGTGCAGGTGGCTGAACCACCGGCTTATGCACTCAAGTTGGTCGCGCATGATTTGAAGCTAGGCGCGGCGATGGCACAGGTCATGAACGATACAGCGATCAAGGGCAATACCAATATCCTTCTATATATTACTGCCAGTGGACGCTCCATGCATGAACTGGCATCGAATCTCAACGGAACATTAATGTTGAATATGAGAACGCAAGGGTTCCGGCAGTTGTAATGAATCTTCTGGCTGTGGGTTTGTTCAATTGGACATTTGTGAGCAATGTTGCCGGGCAACAATATGACAAACTAATCGGCAAGGGCTGTACCGATATTACCTGGCTTACCGACGAGGCTGAAAAGAAAAAGGAAAGTGATCAGACCAGACAGCACAGCCTGATCCTGAAGAATCGTGGTGGATAGACTACCAGGTACCAATCTTACATGAGCTTCAAGCTGGAAAGGGAATATTTATTACAGAGCTGTGTGGTGTGCTCGCCACAGCGCCGGTGTTTTCCCCGACCAACGCTTGAATGAGCGTGTAAATCTACGATGAAATGCTCATGGTATTCAATTTTCCTGTTATATTTTGATTTAAAGATATCAGAGGAAACTGAAATCAGGCTGAAAATGAGGTGTTAACAGAAAAATGCTAGAACACAGGTGAATTGATGGAATGATAATGGATTGATCCCAATAACAATACCAAAAGATTTAACCGGTAGTGCATTTATGAGTTGAATTCAGGAGGACAGACTGAAACTGCCAATATCACCCAGGATGGGCTTAAAAAGACTCAGTAGAAACATATTGTAACAAAAGCAGGCTGCGGGAAATAATTGAGATATATTTTAATGCTACTATAATCATAAAAGAGGGATATGTTAAGGGCTTCATGCTCGCCCTCACTACAAGATTGCAAATTGTTCATTAATGAAGCAATTAAATATTTCTCAAAGATTATCGCTGAGTAGTTACAAAGAAAAATGGTTTTATTCTTTAGCGCGGTAAAATGATCAGGATAACCATTTATGAATGAAAACCAGGTCTTTTTCTTTCATATCCAGGTACTTAAGGATCATTGAGTGTTTCAGCAAGGCAGGTCATGGCATTATACATCAAGCTGCATTTCCCGTATGACCGCCAGGGAGAGCGGGCAGTGACCGAGGAAACGGAGTCGTTCCTGAGGGTCAACAAACATACGATAATCCACACCTGGTGAAGCTTAAGTACCTTCCTATGAGCTTACAATTTAGGAGATAGTCAAATGAAACATGTATATAAAACAGCAATTGCTCTCGCCCTGGCTGCCTGCCTGGGTTTATCTTATTCGAGTGTTGCTGTAAGTGCAGATGTAGACAATACCGGTGGTAATACCGGCCCGAACCAGCCTGCAGACGCCGATCTGGACAGGATCCAGCCTGATGAACCGGATCAGGACAGGGACCAGTCTGATGATCCCGATCAGGACCAGATTCAGGACGGTGATCAGACTGCAACAGGTAACGAAGGCACTGAGGACATGTATGAGTATCAGCATATGTATGAGGAGTCTCATGCTAAGCAGGGTTTGGCGGTGGATCAGATGCTGGCCCCCAGAGAAACTCAGACACATTTCCGAGCACGCCTGCATACCGTTTCCGATGTTTTAGAGAACGGCATGATCACGCTGCATCAGGGAGACCTGGTGAAACTGGAATCTGAAATGAATGTGGATCCTGGAGACATCGGCCAAACAGCCGAATGTCTGGTGGTAGCTGAATATCAAACCCAGGAAAATGCTGAGAGCCGGGTTTTCATGCTGGCTGAGAATGGCTGGGAAGAATGGGATGGTCATTTCGACAATCTGTCCGGCAAGAGCTGTCAGCTGGGTCAGCTTCACCAGATCCAGGCGCATGAAGGCATGATGATCCCGGGTGTCTATAAATTGCATTTCGGCTATCACCTTGCCAATGGAGGCATCGTCGCCAGTCCAGTGCCCGTCAGTTTCACGGTCAATAAATAGCTCAGCGTGGATTCACCCTTTTTCTGACAGTCGCTAAAAAGGCTGTCAGGAGCGGGGCTTACCACCACACCCCTAGATAGAGGAACTTGAAAATTATTCTTGCACTCCCCGCCGTCGTTAAAAATAAGCTCAAAATACCCCGATCACCAGCCTGTTAATGCGTTGAATATCCTTAGCGACAACCCTTAAACGCATATTCTCTGTGTTACGCTTAATTGTAAGCTTTGTTCCTCCTCCCCCTTTTAAAAAAAAGGATCATACCATACGTTCTTTAGCGTGTACTAAGAGCGTTAGCCGGCGACTCACAAAAAGCCGTGCGGGAGATCTGTGCGTAAATCGAGATCTCAGGGCAAGCCACAGGCAAAGAAATAATAACCCAGTCAAAGAGTCTGTAAAAAAAACGACAAACCTCTTGAGACGCAAGGAGGAGGGAAAGGATAAAAAAAGCATCAACTTAAGCAATCGGGCAGTCTGTATCGCGTCGAGCCCAGGTTAGCGGATCAGCGTTTTCAACGCTATGCGGTCAAGACCACCCCTGAGGGGCTCATTTACGCGATTGAGGGAGACTGCCAGGTCAAGCGTGAACCGGATAATATTAAACAGTATGAGACGAAAGCAGAGCGCGGTGCCGCCAAACAGGAAATAAACCAGCAAAAAAAAGGCAAGCACTCTAATGACCTGCAAAAAACTTGCAAAGCCGAGGTCAAGGACCTGGCCAAAGCGCTGGAAGCTAAATATGGAAAACCGCGCGGCCAGTGCTGGGACGGACTCTGGTTTGCTTTCCGTCAGTTCTCAGATGACTCGAATATCAGCCTGAGGCTTTATGGCCATCGCTGCCGCAGCGGCATGTATAGCATTATTCACACCGACGAAAAAGAGCAGCGGGGTGTGGTGCCGGCCAGGCCAAAGGTTGCCACCAGGAAAAAGAAGGCAGAGACAGCACCCGCAGGTCCGCTTGACGCTGCTCCTGGTGAGGCTGATAAAGCCCCCGTCAAATCCGCCCCTGCCAAAGACACAGGGGTTAAGGCCAGTGCCGAGCCTGTGGTAAAACCCTGATCGAACCGGTTGCGGGGGAGGCCGTTGTGCCGCAATGCTTCTGGCTAGAATCTATCACCTGTTTCCGCTGATCTGCCCGGACTGTGGTTCTGAAATGAGGGTTATATCCGTCATTCAGGACAAGTCAGTTATTAATAAAAGACTGAAATCGGTGGGTGAAGCCACTGAACCTCCTGTCATATCAACTGCTCGTGGGCCATCAGGTTGGGATGATGACAATCAGCAACCATTGAGTGATGAGGTGGACGAACAGTCCATAGCCGATGTTGAGTTCAATCCATGTGTTTCCTGGTGAGTGTTTCAACCTAAAATAATCAGTTCAATCGTAGCGAGAGCGATTAAGGTGCTGAAGATTCAATAATTTACAGGTTTTTTTGGACTTATTCGTAGCCACCCTACGGGTGAGTTCAAAATGTTCTGGAAAGTCTTGAAGATTCAGTGTATTAGACGCTCGCAGTAGGTTTAACTGATTTTTTTAGGTTCAATGCCTACACCCTTGTTTGACCAGACTGACATTTTCCGAATTTGTGAGTAGGCACTTTCTCGCCCAAAAATCGAGAGAATTCAGTCAAAAGAGTCTATCTCAGTTTTTTGACTCACTTTTTCTGGATTTTCTGTCACCAATTAGCTAATTTAAAACATCAAAATGTTACCATTTTAGAGTCATAGATTGAAAAATATCATTGAATTGCCTATCCTTTTAAACTGTAGTCCTCCTCCAAGATGATATTGCATGCGCTGGTTTAAATACATCTTCATCGGTCTGACCAGTCTGGTCATTGCCTCTGTAGCGATGATCCTGACTCTTGTCCTGCTGCTAGACACGAATCAGTTGCGTGATGGACTTGTCCATATCGTCAACCGGACCAGCGACAATCAGCTGCAGATCAACGGCCCACTGGAGCTGGATTTGTCGCTGTCTCCGTCCGCTAAGGTGTCCGATCTCCACTTCAAAAACGCGACTGGCGATTTTGAATTCAGCGCGGCTGACTTAAGCCTGCAGATTGATCTGCTGTCTTTGCGAACAAAATACATGATCGTGAACGAGATTGTGATCAAGGATGGCGTCGTCAATGCCAGGCAGACGCCGGATGAAAGTAAGAGTGATGACGATAAGGCAGTGAAACTAAAAGTACCCTTCGTCGAAAGGCTGGACATTGAATATCTCGTGATTCATTACTTGCTGCTAGATGAATCAGTGCCCCTGGAGATCAGGCTGACGTCGCTGAAGAAGGATGATAAGGCCGGTGCAGAGACGGTTATGCTGACAGGAGCCGGAACGATCGACGGTATAGCCTTCAAACTTGAAGGGGAGTCCGGGACAGCCTCGAACCTGCTGGAGACTGACAAACCGTTCCCGTTTAAATACCAATTTGATGTTATGCAGGCAACCATCCACGTCGAGGGAAGGATTATCAACCCGCGCGAAACAGCTCATCTCGATATTGCATTGCAAGTAGAGGCACCCGATCTACAGGGTCTGCTGGAACTGCTGCATACGACTGCACCAGATATCGCGCTGTCGGCAACAGGTAGACTGGCCGGTACCCTGGCTGCACCACGACTGGATGATCTCGAACTTAAGCTATCAAAAGAAAAGGTCGCAGTGCTGATCTCCGGCAGCGTGGGCAACCTGCTCACAGCAGAGGATATCCAGCTCGAATTTTCCAGCGACATAACAAATGCAGAAGCGCTGGGATCACTGCTGCCTGAACAGAGCCCGCACTTCAACACCCTCAAGACCGCCGGAAAGTTCTCCGGGGCAGGAAGTGATCTGTTGCTCAGTGATTACACTCTTGTCGCCTCGAGTCCCAGGGGACACAAGCTGAAAGTTGCCGGCAGCGTCCGCTTGATCAAGGCACCCCAGCCTTTGCGTGATCTGAAAGCAACTCTGTCAATTGTATCCCCGGACAGCGCATTTGCGCGCCAATTCAACGAGGCGATCCCGCTAATGGGTCCGTTGGCAGGTACAGCACGTTTATCGATGGTCTCCGATCTGCTTCTAATTGACGAAATCAAGTTGACAGCAGGTGATAAACAAACACTGCAGATCGACGCCAGGGGCGATATTAAACTGGGCGTGACAGCGGATAAAATCATGCTCTCCGGCCTGACACTTGAGCTTGGCCTGCAAGCGCCCAGCAGCACATCCCTCACCACGCTTACCGGCACCGATATACCTGCACTGGGTCGCATCAAGGCTGTGGCGCATGTCAGTGATAGCGGTGAACTCACCGCGATCACCGCGCTCGATGTCAAGGTCCACAAAGGCAAGGATTTGCAGCTCACCGTGAATGGCTCACTTGCCGATCTTGAAAAACTCGATGGTATTGATATGACCCTTGAGCTGTCAGCCAGTGACCTGAACACCATTGGTCAGCTGTACGACCTGGATTTGCCAAGAGAGGGGGCGGTAAAGTACTCCGGGCGAGCCAGGGGCAGCATGGCAAACCTCCGCTACAATGGACGTGCCAACCTCAGGAACACGACGATTGGCTCCGAGTTTACTGCAAGCTTTACCGGCAAGCGTCCACGCGTTACAGGATCGATAAACATCCCGGATCTGGATTTACATGATATCGGGATTTATCCGGAAAAACTGGCACTGTCTGCTGACACCTCTACAGCCAGAGAATTTGATGACGTAGCCAGTCAACAGGCTGCTGAGGCAGAGGAGATGTTTAGCAAGCAGCCGATTGATTTTTCCGGGTTACAGGCCATTGACTTGGATCTTGAGTTCAGTATTAACAAGCTGAGTTCAATGGCTAAACCTATTACAGATATTTACAGTCATATCTTACTGAAGGATGGCAAGCTCAACATCAAGCCGCTGAAATATTCGGTTGATAACGATGTTCTCAGTAATGATATCATGGTTAATTCATCAACAAAGCCACCCACGATGAGCCTACAGGTCAGTGGTGATGATATTGACCTGGGACTGTTGCTGGCTAGTTCGGACAGTAAAACCTCTCTGATTAAGGGAACCATGACGGCCAGGACAGACCTGACAAGCCGTGGTCAGTCGCCTGCCGAACTGGCGGCTAACCTGGATGGCAATTTTAATTTCGTGACCGAAAACGCAAGGATCGAAAAAAGCGCCATAAATCTTCTTACGGTGGATGTCATTGGTTGGGCTATTTCAAACGTCCTCTCACCAAACAAGGATGTCAATATTGATTGCGCCATCCTCATCATGCATTTCAACAAGGGTATGGGTGCAACCGATCTTTATGTCATAGATACACCCGACACCCTGATAAAGATCGATGCCAAGGTCAACTTAGTCGACCAAACAATGGATGTTGCGATTCTTCCCGAGCATAAAGTGAGGCTCTTCAAGACAAAAAAAGACCCCATGAGAATTTACGGGCCAATCGCCAACCCGCAATACAAGCTGGTGTCTGCCAAGGATTTAGCCCAGGAGACCGGCCGGGCGTGGCTGCTGGCGCCGTTAACCATATCCACGAGTTTGCTGGACAATATTACCAGCCTGATTGTCAAGCCCGAAGAACCCACGCCGGGCAGTTGCGACAAATTCCTTAAATAGTGAGCCTGTCAGCATGAAGAAATATGCTAACCAGAACGTCAAAACGCTATCACGATATAGCATTACCCGTTTACTGCCGGGGGTCGGGGTTCTTTCGGGGTATAAAAAACAGGACATGGGTCCCGATCTGCTGGCTGGACTGGTCATCTGCCTGGTTTTGATCCCCTCGGCCCTGGCCTATGCGGAACTGGCCGGATTTGGATCCATAGCCGGGATCTACAGTGCGATTGCCGCCACGCTTGCTTATTTTCTGTTCACCTCCTCTCGTCACATGAATGTGGGCCCTGACGGTGCGGTTGCACTGCTGGTGGGAACGGCGATTCTGCCGCCACTGACCTGGTGCTGAACAAACCGGAGGCCTTTGTCGCAACCCTGGCTATTCCTTTTGCGGCGGCGCATGGTATAACCGACAAGAAATAGGGTTGTCAAACAGAGCTGACGAGGGCCCAGCAGACCCAGGAAGCTGCTATATAGGTGCAGCCTCATCTATCCCCTCATATTTTTTTTAAATTATGATTATTTTTAGATGCATTCAAATACTCTGGTAAACAACGGATATTCCGATAGTAGTTTTTCAAATTGTTCCATAAGCGGTTTTAATCGATCATCCGGCATCGTTGGTATTAAGTCATACCACATGCATCCTTGATTAAAGAGTGAATGCGTTCTTTTTTTCGATGTATTGGCTTTTAGTGTTTTGTCCAGTTCTGCTGCTTCTCCGGCAGCACCTAATAAGGTTAACAGTGTTATGGCAAATGCACTGATCATTAAGAACCTATCACGTCTATCATTGTTCCTGATATGTACATAACTTAATCCCATACCAAATCGAAAATCTTTTGTATCTCGAAAACCCGGTTCAATAGTCCACCTCCTGGAATAGAGATTTACTGCTTGTTGCCCTTTGATCTCATCACTACTACAGGCAATGCACCACGCATCCTTCATTCCAGCTTTTTTTACACAGACAACCGTTCCAACTGATTCATCTTTTTGAGTGACTTTTGCATTGCGTAAAGTTTTTATTTGACCATTTTTAGGAACCCAATGACCTGCTTTACGTCTTTCTCCCTTTTCATTGACCACCTCAATATTTTCTCGGAATCTGATCACATACTCCATACCTAATTCATCGGTAATGAATTTATAACGATCGACTGACCCAAAGCCTCTATCCGCAGTAACCAAAATATCTATAGACTCTGGCACTGTTTCTCGAAGTCTTTTTAGCAGTGCTTTTTCTATATCTACCTGGTTTCCTTTGAGTTTAGATTTGGTGACTGTCTTCCATAGCAATGGCGTGGCTCGGCCATGATTGGTTACAAGATGTATGGCCAAACAACTTTGGTTATCACTGTCAAATTCTGTCCAATCCATTGCGACAATAATTTTTTCACGATTGGAGATATGATAGGGTACCCAATAATCAAAGTAACTAATTACATCGAATTTCTTGTTACTTAATAATCTGTCGACTTGTTTTATTGCATGCTTTGGATTTAAACTTTTTCCTTGTGCTAATCCATTTCCAATACTTCTTATACCCAATTTAGCACTATTCATTATACCAAGCGTTGCATTGGACATACTCTCTATGCGTTTTACATGAACATCACCTTCAAAGATCATATCAAGTGTGATATAAATATCATCGTAGTCAAATGGATTTTTTTTCATTGTTTGCTCTTCTAATTCTTAGAAAGCAATATTATGATCCTTATTTTTAAATTTTCAACAAATTTATTCTAACGTTATTTATATAGTACTTTTGATTACTCAAAACCAGTTGGTTTTTCACAAAGTGTCGCTAAAATTCTCAAACCTGCTTATAAAATGAGGGGATCTCTGAGAGGTGCAGCCTATCAAGCTGGCTGCACCGCTACACTCGGCTCCTGCGAAAAAGACAGCGAGCAGGCGCGATAATAACTGAGCAACGGTTACCGAATGCGTCCTGGCTGTCAAGCTTAAGGCCGGGCATAGTGCGCGAGCCTCATTACATGAGCCAGGTTCAATCTGCTGCTGTAAACGATCCGCGGGATCCCGCTGGATAAACTGGCTGTTAATAATTAGAGGGGAGAAAGTAGAAATGAAAGACCAGTCGGTCGTTGCGTTGCTAACGGAAGATTGCAATACACAGGTGACCAGCCGCAGCTGCAGAAACACTGATGCCACGGTTATGAACCTGTTTCGCCTTTTCTCCATCGCCAGCCTGTTACTGCTGCTTTTCGGCTGCGCTGTACGAGGCGTGGTTGTGAATACTCCAGGACCGGTGCCCGGCAATGAGCCGAGCTATTCCATCCGCACATTTCAGCAGAAATGGGAAACAGATGAAAATTCACTGTTGCTGGCGTTCTCCGGTGGCGGCACTCGTGCTGCGGCCCTGTCCTACGGGGTGCTCAAAGAGCTGCGCGACACGCCGGTGTCAGGTGAGAGCGGCAGCAAGCGCCTGCTGGATGAAGTGCACAGCATTTCCTCGGTATCGGGTGGCAGTTTCACCTCAGCCTATTACGGACTGCACGGAGACGGGATCTTCGAGGACTTCGAGGAGGTGTTTCTCCGCCCCAATGTGGAGGGCGCGCTGTTCCGGCGGCTCTTCAACCCGCTGCTGTGGTTCAGCAATACCGGTCGTACCGAGATGGCGGTGAGATATTACGACAAGACGGTGTTCAAGGGTGCCACCTTTGCTGACCTGTCGAAACAGGAGGGGCCCATGATTGTGATCAATGCCTCCGATCTCGGCTATGGCGTGCGCTTCTCTTTCATCCAGGAGTATTTCAGTCTGCTCTGTTCAGACCTGTCGATCTTCCCGGTAGCACGGGCGGTGACCGCTTCCTCCGCGGTGCCGGTGTTATTCAATCCGGTGGTGGTACGCAACTACCCTGATTGTGGCACCGAAGTGCCGGACTGGCTGAAGATGGCGCGCACCCGGGCGGCCGGCAACCCGGAGATCGCCATGGTAGTCGAGGGGCTGGAAACCTATTACGACCGTGAGCAACGCCAGTACGCCCACTTCGTTGACGGGGGGCTCACCGATAATCTGGGTCTGCGCGCCCTCTATGAGATCGTCATGATCGCGGCGGGTGGCATGACCGAATTCAACAAGCTATACAAGCGCCAGCCACCCCGCCGTCTGGTACTGCTCTCGGTCAATGCCTCCGCCAAGCCGGCCCCCGAGATGGACCAAAGCGATAAGCAACCCTCGCTAGGCAAGACCATCAGCGCCATGAGCGACATCCAGCTGCACCGCTACAACACGGCGACCATCGAATTGATGAAAAAGACCCTTGCCAGTTGGGCGCAGGAGATGTCAACCGAGGACAGGCCTATGGTGCCATATTTGATCCTCCTCGACTTCGACGGCATTCAGGATCCCGAACGGCGCAGCGCCCTCAATCAGATCCCTACAAGCTTCGATCTAAACGACGAGCAGGTGGACCTGCTGATCGACGCCGGTGGTGAGTTATTACGCACCAATCCTGAATTTCAGCGCCTGCTGAACGATATTGGGGAAGGCTGACTTGATCGGCGTATTGCCCGTGTAAACCGACCTGCGCCGCCGTTATGCAGATGCTCTTCTGGCTACCAGATACCGTTCAGGTTCAACGGCACGCTCGACAAACTGACCCTGACCATCGACCGTCCTAAGCTGTCGCCTGAAGACATCAAGAAGCTCAAGATGGCCATGGACCACAACCCGGCACAAGAGTAGTATTTGAATTGGGGCGGGGCCTTGTGCCCCGCCGGACTTTCCACACAGACACATCAGAGAGACCGAAAAATGACGATAAGACGCAAGCTCCTGGCCGCCACAGCACTGGCCGCGGTTGCCGCACCACTGACCTCTAATTGAACAAACCCTCAGTTTTCTATAACTCAAATGCGGTGGTTATTATTACACCGTGAATCTAATGGGTTATTTAGGCATGTACGAAAAATTGGAAAACTTCTTTATAAAAATATTCCAGGATTTCTTCAGTGGGATGGTAAAGAGATTATCGAGGAGGCACTGTTTCTTGCTGCGAGTCCAGAGGCACGTGGTTTACCGGGTTTCAGGGAAGCTATGTCCCAGGAGAGGCTGATGTCAAAGAAAAATAATAAAACGGCAGGTATTCATTTTCCAGTTCTGGAAGGAATCCTGCCGCTAAAGGGTTCCCAAATCCCGGCCGAGTTTATTGCCGGTCTGACACTAGCGGCACTGGCAATTCCTGAAGTCATGGGCTATACCAAGATTTCTGGTACACCGGTGATTACTGGTCTCTATACTCTCCTGATACCGGCGTTCATTTACGCCATTTTTTGCTCTTCACGACACCTGGTGGTCGGTGCTGATTCGGCAACGGCCGCTATTCTGGCTGCTGGCCTGATAGGAATTTCAGCTACCGGATCAAATGAATACGTAGCGCTGGCTGGTGTGCTTGCTTTCATGGCAGCAGGATTTCTGATCCTGGCGCGTATCATCGGCCTGGGGTTTATGGCTGACTTTCTGTCACGAACGGTGCTGATTGGTTTCCTGACCGGTGTCGGTCTCCAGGTTGCATTAGGTCAAATCTCCGGAATGCTGGGCCTTAAAGGCGGTGGACATGGTACTCTGGAAAAGATCTGGAATGATCTTCAGCAGATCCAGGAAGTCAATTATTATGCCCTGGCAGTAGCAATAGGCGTGCTGGTGGTCATTCTGGGTGCAAAGAAAGTATCAAAAAAGATACCGGGAGCACTGATTGCTGTTATTGGCGCTATTGTTCTCAGCTGGTCGCTGAATCTTAAAGAGCATATTCATGTGCTGGGCACTGTTCCTGGAGGACTGCCATATATTGGCCTGCCGGGGATCAATTGGAGCTGGGAGCTGATCGGCAAGCTGGTACCAACCGCATTTGCCATGTTCATCGTGATCCTGGCGCAGAGTGCGGCAACTTCCCGAGCCTACGCCTCGCGTTACAATGAGCATTTCAGTGAAAACACCGATCTTGTCGGTCTTGGACTAGCCAATATTGGCGCTGGCCTTTCCGGGACCTTTGTGGTCGCCGGAAGCCCGACAAAAACCCAGATGGTCGATAGTGCTGGTGGTCGTACCCAATTATCGCTGATTTTCACTGCTCTCATTGTTCTGCTGGTGCTGCTATTTCTTACCGGGCCTCTGTCTTACATGCCAGAAGCTGTCCTATCAGGCGTTGTGTTCCTGATCGGTATCGATCTGATTGACATTGACGGCATGCGGAAAATCTATGACCAACGGCGTTCGGAATTCTGGATCGCAGTGATCACTGCGCTGATAGTGGTGTTCGTGGGGGTCGAGCAGGGCATTATACTCGCTATTGTGCTATCACTCATTGAGCATACCCGCCGCGGTTATCGGCCAAAGAATGTTGTTATGATACCCGCTGATTCAGGCCGTTTGCAGGCACAACCGGTGATGACAAAAGCTCAGGCTTTGCCAGGACTGCTGATCTACCGGTTTACGCACAGCATGTATTATGCCAATACTGAGCAACTCTCGGAAGAAATCACCTTGCTGGCTAATAGCTCGGAACCGCCGTTGCGCTGGTTGTGTATGGATGCATCTGCTATTGATGATGTGGACTACTCTGCTGCAGAAACATTGCGCTCGTTGTTTGGAATACTCAAGGATAAAGGAATACGACTGGTGGTTGCCCAGGTACTGGATGATGTCAGGGAAGAGAGTCGTTACCATTTAAATGACCTGTTTGGCGAGGATGCGTTCTATGATACACTTGATGATGTAATGAAGGCGTATCAGCAGAAAACTGACCAGTGAAGACCATCATTGATAAAATCGTTGATGAACAGGCTAGGATAAAAGGGGTATCAGTATTTCTATGAGGCGAGAGAAAAATTCGAGGTGTTCTGGGTGGAGACTGACCTTGCCTCTGCTTTTTATTACTTATGAATCAGGCTTAATAGTAAAGATTTTTGTTGCTGCATCCTCCTGCCTTGCCGGTATTCTTCGTGCTCGCGGGAATCAAGCTACGGACCGATGAAAAATTGTTTATGGGCTGGTTTGGATCTCGCGGGCTGGCCAGTATTGTGTTTGCCGTAATCGTTCTTAATCAGCATCTACCCGGTGGCGATACCATTGCCATGACCGTAGTGTGTACAATCGTGCTTAGTATTATTGCCCATGATCTGAGTGCCAACCCGCTGGCGGCTGCGCTGATGTCCAGATTAAAACGCAGTGCCTGATAGAAATGGTTTAATAATCATGTATCAATGTATAAAAACTCAATAATGGTTCTTTCAAGAAAAGCGAAAGAAGCAATCAAGATTGCCCTGGCACTGGTGCTGGTCTACTGGATTGCCATGGGCCAGGGCTGGATGAATCCTTACTGGGCTGCCTTTGCAGTTGCAATGATTGCCCAGCCCACAGCCGGACAGTCGATTAGCAAAGGTCTGTTGCGTCTGCTGGGAACCATGTCAGGATGTATTGCTGCGCTGGTGATCCTTTCTCTGGCACCGCAAAGCCGCTGGCTGTTCATTTTTCTGGTCTGTGTGTGGGTTTTTTTTAACACCTATATGATGCTGGTCGACAAACAGCGCTCTTACCTATGGAATGTAGCGGGGTTTGTCTGCCTCATCATTACTCTTTCAGCAGCGGGTGGAGAGCAGAATCTTTTCCAGCATGCTATTTTTCGCACTGTGGAGACGGCACTGGGCGTCGTGGTTTACACGCTTGTCAGCGTTTTTCTCTGGCCCTACACCAACGCAGGCGCGATCAGAAAAACCAGCGCTGAACTTCTGGCCACCCAGGCCCAGCTTTTTCAGGCAGGTCAGAACCTTTTGAACGGGCGGGATACAAAAGATAAATTACCAGCGTTGCGTGCACAACAGATTCAGCAGCTTGGCCAGCTGGCGCAGGCTCTTCAGGATGAGGGTTCAGAGAGCTACGAGGTGATGGAGCGACGCGATATGCTGGAACACCTTCAGGCCCTGTCCTCAGCCTTGATGGCATCTTTGGATCGTTGGTTGATTAGCACTACTGAAGTTGCTCATATTAATGTCAATGAGAGCCTGCCGGATTTACAGTGTTTCTTTGAAGAGCTCAACGGACGCTTTGATGGCATACAGCGGATGATCAACAAAGAATCGACTGACTTTGAACCACAATCAATTTCCTTGCACATCTCACACACCGTTATTGATAAGCTTCCAGTGCTCGATCGGGCAGCACTTGCGGTAACCCGAAAAGAACTGGAGACGCTCAACGCGTTGTCTGGTTCGTTGTTCGACTGTGTTCAGGCGCTTGAAGATGATTCAGCTGATAGCAGTAAAGTAGCCTTGAATATTGCACTAAATGCAAAAAAGCAGGGTTTCAGGAAACTGCCCGTAATTGACTGGGATTATGTTCAAGGGGCGATTTTTGCCGCATTATGTGTGTTTGCAGGTTTCTTTATATGGATCTATTTTAACCCACCGGGGCATGCTGGCTGGTTCCAGATGGCGGGTTCTCTTTCCATGGCTCTTGCAGGAATGCAGCAGCTTAGAATAACCATCCTGATCAAACCCTTTGCTGTTGCACTGTTACTGGGACTTGCTGTCTATGTTTTTATCCTGCCGCAGTTATCAATGTTTACCGAGCTGGCGTTGTTACTTTTTACCTGTATGTTTGTCGTTTGTTATTTCTTTTCAGGGCTTGCCAGGATTGCGGGGATGGTCGCTGTGATTAACATGATTTCAATTCAGAACCAGCAGACTTATAATTTTGCAGCGATGGCCAATAGTTACATTTATATCTTGATGACATTTTTATTTGTCTATGCCATGTCGTACCTGCTGCGCTCCTCACGTCCTGAGAAAGCGGTGTTGGCACTGCTACGCAGGTTTTTTATTAGTATTGAATTCCTGCTTGCGCAGATGGAGAAGAAGCCGGAAAATAAACCTTCCTTGATAGAACGGTTGAAACAATCATTCTATCTGCATGAAATGCAAAAGCTTCCTGACAAGATTGGGATCTGGGGCAGAGGCATCGATTATCAGTTGTTTTCTCATAACTCTCCCGATCAGGTACAGGAACTGGTCACCAGTTTGGAGATACTCGGTTATCGAATTGAGCAACTGCAAGATATCGAAGATGCGCACCATAGCAGTGCTGTAATGGAAGAACTCTATGATGAGATTCATACCTGGCAACTTGCCATAAAGCAAACCTTTGCTCACTGGTCAGATCATCCAGGGGCACAACTTGAAAATAAACATCGAAAGGCAATAAAGACCTGGTTAACAGGTTTGGAAGCAAGGGTTGATGAAACCGTCGACAGGTTTAGCGGTCGTGTGGGCGAAATAGAAGGAGAGCGCTTCTACCGCTTGCTCGGAAGTTATCGCGGTGTTACTGAGGCTGCACTGGCCTATGCCAGAGTTGCTGGCTCAATCGACTGGCAGCAATGGCAGGAGGAGAAGTTTTCATGATAGGACCCATCCCCGCTGAATTGAAATGGAATTTCGATAATAAGAGCATGGAAAGATCTGCAAATCAGTGAGCCATTTGCCGATATGAATTTGAATGGACCGCTTGTTGGTCATGGATTTAGAAAGCCGGCACCCCATGTTGCTTAACTTATCAATTACTGGTCAATTACTGGGGTCGGACCTGAGTAACTCACTGAAATAAAAAGCAAAACAACCCAAAACAATGATTAAATAACGCTTAAAAGGCTATTTTCAAGGACAAAATGAATACTTTAAGGAAAAAGTGCTATGCCAAGAGCCAACCGATATTTTATGCCAAACTAAGTTTGGCACATCACGCACCGTTGTCACAAGAAAGAATTTTTACTCAAGTTTGCACGTGATCGCCGGCGTTGGCGATACTGGCTTTTTGAAGTCAAAAAGCGATACAACCTTTGTGTTCTGAGTTTCATAGTGACATCCAATCACATGACTCTGCTGGTGAAAGATCGTGGGGACGGGGAGATCGCCAAGAGCATGCAGCTGATTGCAGGACGCACGGCGCAGGAATTTAACAGGCGTAAAACAAGAAAAGGGGCCTTCCGGGAAGATTGCTATCAGGCCACGGCAGTAGACACAGAAAACTATCTGGCCCGATGTATGACGTATATTGATTTGAACATGGTACGGGCGGGGGTGGTGCGCCATCCCGGCGAATGGTTTATGAGCGGTTATCATGAGATACAAAGTCCGCCAGTACCCTATGCGGTGATAGATCAATCCGCATTGCGGGACGTATTTGGTTTCAGGGATCCCATACAACTTCGCCAGGCGTGTCGGGCATGGGTTGAAGTGAGTTTACAGACTGAACAACACATTCGAAATGGCGAATGGTCAGAAAGTTTTGCTATAGGTGGCTCTGAGTTTGTCGATGAGATAAAGATAGGAATAGGTGTGCCTGGAATGCACCGCGAGTCAGTTGAAACCGAAAGGGGTCATGTACTCAAAGAACCTCCAGCAACTTACGAGGCTGTTTTTATGGGCGAAATGGTCTGTTTAAGGGGAAATAACAGAGATTAATCGAGAAAGATTGCATAGAAATCAACGTGTTGTGCTGGTCCGACCCCCACTGCTCCCACTGCTGAACCCCATTGATTACTCCAATTTCACATATTATCTCTTAATAGAATGTGTCTGTGAAATCGGGATAGGATCATTTTCAATCACGTCGACAATTATCTCACTTACCACGGGTAGGCTGCAGTTCCAGAAAACCATCAGGTATAAGGCTGGTCGCCAGCATGACTTCATTGATATCCTGATGTTCTAACCAGGTTTTGGTTTGTTGGTGTTTTGCTTCCAGCCAGAAATGCTCAATATAGTCACGTATGCCGTTGTATTGCTTCAGTGTATTTAATTGCTCTCGCAGCCGTTTATTTTTGGCATCGTCTGCTGTTCTGTAGAGTGACTGTTGCATACGTTCCACTGCGTGTAAACCTATAGTCAGACCGAGTTCGCGAAATGCGAGCCGGTATTGCGCTGGCTGTTGCAGCTCGCCGCTACGCTTATAGTACTGCAGTCCAGTGACGGCAGCATCGAGCAGCTGTTCTAGCAATCGAGGCCTGTAATTCACGCCCTGTTGCTGCAACTGCTGCAGGCGATAAGCATCGACTAGCAGGCCACCGATGCCGAGCGGATCGTCAGTGCTCCAGTCACTGTTCTCCAGCATATGAGCGAATTCAGTCGTTTCTTTATCGAGTTTCGGCTCACTATCTGAATTTGACTGTATTGCTGCAGTGGAGGCCAGTTGCAGCATGGTGATATAGCCGTCAAGTGGATCGTGCTGACCCATGGAAGCCACCTGTGCACGTGATAGATCAATACTCATTTTCCACACCATGCGGCGAGGTTCGTGAATGGATGAAGATGGTGAGTAGGTGAAGGCATTGAAGGCAGTGGCGGCGAGTTCTCGAGCCCAGAGATTAAAGCGGTTCTGACCCGTAGCGCGTGCAACCTGGTCGAGGGCATGCATCCATTTGCTCAGGTAGTGGAAATACTGGCCGTCTCGATCCCATTCTAGCTGCGTATTGAAAGTTTCATTTAGACCGCGTTCCGGTAATGGTTTACCAATGCGTAGTCCACAGCGGGTCGGGTGCATTTCACTTGCTTGTTTCTTCATGCCGATGATCCAGCCAGTGCGCGTATCGTCCTGCCGGTATTGGCCTAGTAAATGATGAACCTGGTTGATCAACTTTAAGGTAAGTTCTTTGTAGGCTGAGTCACCCGTGGTGCGAGCCAGTTCAAGGTAGTTGCAAACGGCAAAGGCATCTGTCCATAGGTAGCGTTTGCGAGGCTGGCCTGATGTCAGGCCAGTGCGCTGTGCGTAGTTGCGCATTAATGTCATTGCTCGTTGTGTGCGCACATTAGTCATGTTTGGGTAGCCCTCCTGAGTTTTTACCGGCTGTGTTGGCAGGAATAGCAATAGCAACAAAATCAGGAATAAGTGCAGGCAATATGTGCGTGCATGCTGTATGGGTTGCATTTCACTCGGAGCGGGTTCAGTAATTAATGAAGCTAATTTTATCTTAAACTCTAGCTGATAAGCTGTAAGTCTGCAAGGAAGGTCGCCTTGGCCGGTACCTTCAAGTTAAATAGCCAGGCCATTTCAGTCTCCAAAGGATTGGGGCTGGATATAGATAAAACCAACTCTAATGAAGAAGCCATCGCATTGGGCTATTCAGTAGGTTGTTCCGGTGCCTTCATTGCAACCAAGGCCATTTATGAACGACATTGTATATACGGAAAATACGCTCTCGTCACCATGTGTATTGGTGGTCAGGGTATCGCAGTGGTATTTGAACGTTTGTAATCAGCAACTATAAAAAGGGTAAACAAAACTTTGCCCTTATTTATTTAATTTGTGAGCCTCGTAACCTCACCAGACATTAAACAGCTAAGAAATCAGCTTAATATTTGGTGCCTCAAAAGGTGTCTTACTGCTTGCATTTAATTGCCTGAGAATGGCTATAAGGAGTCATTTCAGTAAGCAAGAAATAACGGCTAAATTTATATTCTTAGCTATAAAGCCCCGCTAAATGCGGGGTCTGCTGGACAGAAAATTGTTCCATGCAGAACCTGCATTTCCCACATAACCACCATCCATGTTGGTTATGCATGCGAGAGGCAGTAGCCGAAGTCGTCCATGTGGATCAACAAATACCCGATTCTTCATGCATATTTTACTTAAGAACTAACATATGTAAAATAACTAACTATTCTTGTATGCTAGCAAGGTACGTTACTCACGATGATTCATAGGGAGGATCAGCTAACACCTGTATCAACCTGGCGTTTTCACCGCTTCGCTCTGAAACCGTTACTCAATAGCAAGCATGGCAAATTTAATGGCAGCATTACCCCTATAGAATTGATAGCAGGAAAACTATTTGTGATACATGTTTCACTCTCTTACTAGTCCACTCATTCAAGTTAATAATTATTCCTGTTATGGTACTTATTAATCCTGTGATTTTACCCATTATGTATGAGGAAAAATAAATGAAAAACATCAAGGTACTTGGTTCAGGCTGTAAAAATTGTGAAACCACTATCAATTTAATTCGAGTTGCCGCTGAACAAGCTGATGTTGAAATTGAATTAGAAAAGGTTACGGATGTGTCGCAAATCATGAGTTACGGCGTGATGTCCACACCTGGTGTAGTGATTGATGGAAAAGTGGTGCATGCGGGTGGTCTTCCAGGACCGGATCTGGTGCGTAAATGGATCACTGAATAAGGAATAATCTGATAATTTCGAATGATAAGTAGTCATCAACATCTTTGGCTACCAATTAATTGTAGGGCACACTTACCGGAACTGGCAGAAAATATGATAGAAATTGACTTAGGCAAAAATGAAAAATGTTTGAATCTATTGCTGATTTTCTGATTTATTATGTCATGGAAATGGAACCTTCCAGCCATATTGGCGCAGCCCTGCACTTTTTTGTTATGGATACAACGAAGATTTTTGTTATGCTCACGGTAATTATTTATGTTATGGGCTTGTTACGGGCACTTCTCTCGCCTGAAAGAGTACGTGAGATTATTCGCAACCGTCCGGATTGGCAGGCACGAAGTATGGCCGTTACCCTGGGGGCTGTTACGCCTTTCTGCTCCTGTTCGTCCGTTCCTCTTTTTATTGGTTTTGTCGAAGCAGGTATACCACTTGGCGTTACTTTCTCCTTTCTCATTGCTTCGCCAATGATCAACGAGGTAGCTGCGGTCATTTTGGTTGGTGTTCTCGGTTGGAAACTGGCAGCGCTTTATATTATGAGCGGTCTTTTGATCGCCTGGTTTGGTGGGATTGCCATGCAAAGGTTCAAACCGGAGCGATGGGTAGAGGACTATGTGTGGAAGATCCAGATGGGACAAGTCGCAATACCTGAACACGACACCTCGCTGAAGGGACGGCACTATTATGCTGTTGCAGAGGTTAAAGAGATCGTTGGACGAATTTGGAAATGGGTCTTGATTGGTATTGGTATCGGTGCTCTGTTTCATGGGTTTGTGCCCGAAAGGTGGGTATCAGAACACCTTGCCAGTGGAAACTGGTATGATGTACCCACTGCTGTCGCACTGGGTATCCCTCTCTACTCAAATGCAACGGGTATCATTCCAGTAGCGGAGGCTATGCTGACCAAGGGCGTTGCTATTGGCACAACATTGGCATTAATGATGAGCGTCGCAGCCCTTTCTTTGCCAGAAATGCTGATACTAAGAAAAGTCATCAAGTGGCAGGCATTGATGTTGTTTATAGGGGTACTTACTGTTGCTTTTATTCTTGTAGGATGGGTGTTTAACGCAATTACATAATTTATGAGGATACAGCGACTCAGGTCAAAACTGGAGTAGTCCAGATTACCAATGATTAGCGCATGGTATATACCTTCACTGCAGACAATTCATTCCATTTGACTCTCGTATGCATCTTGATACGTTGCTGGCTAAGCTGACAGATGAAAACCGGTGCATTTTTTTGAACGTGAAGTTTCAGCACCAGGATAACTTTAGAAAAAATCCTTTTAATGTTTACCTATTTGTAATACCTAAGTTATTTTTTGAAGGCATAAATCCCAGGAAGGTGTACCTTCAAAACGTTTTACCAGAAAATCAACAAATGTCCTGACACGCTGAGAAAGATGCCGTGTTGGCGGGTAAATTGCATAAGCACCAATCTGTAATGGCTTATACTCTTTGAGTACTTGAATCAACTCCCCATGTTCAATTTCTTTGTATGCGATAAATGAGGGCACGAGAATGATGCCCTGACCTGCTACAGCTGCATCCCTGATAAACTCACCGGTGCTTGCTTTTAAATATGGGCGTATTTGTACCCTGATTTCTTTACCTTTAATATCCGTTAAATACCAGCATTCATAATCATGCAGCAGGCTATAAACAAGACATTGATGCTCTATTAATTCAGAGGGCGTTTTCGGTGTGCCCATTTTTTTGAGATAAGACGGACTCGCGCACATAATGGATTGAATGGGTGCAAGGCGGCGTGCGATTAAACTTGAGTCGGGTAAATTCGCAATGCGAATTGCAAGATCAAATCCTTCCTCTATTAAATCCACTTCTCGGTCATTAAAATCCAGATCAAATTCAATCTGTGGGTGTGCTTGTAAAAATTCATTAATGGCCGGCCCCATATGCATGAGACCAAAACTAGATGGTAAGGCTATCTTTAAACCACCTTTTAATGTGCTATGCGCTTGTGATGTTGCTAATTCAGCTTCCAGAATATCATCCAGTATCCGTACACACTGATGGTAGAAAGCACGGCCTGTATCCGTCTGCTTCATCCGTCGGGTCGTTCGATGAAAAAGTTCTACCCCCAGGTGTTCTTCCAATTCTTTCAGACGCCGACTAACAGCTGATTTTGCTACTCCTAGCCGATCTGCTGCACCGCTGATACTGCCAACTTCCACTACACAAATGAAGTTTTGCATATTTTCAAAACGATCCAATTTTTTCTCCAACTGTTGCGTAATCAGGAACAATCAGTTTCTATTATGAACATTTATTTCTGTTATAACAACTGCAATAATATCTTCAACAACAAAGTAAGTGATTATTAATCTAATGATTCAATACAGGAAATTCACAATGGAAAAAGCCAATTTATTAATTGCACGTATGTTTCTCGGTCAACTCTTTTAACTATCAGGGTTAAGCAAAATCAGTGCCTATGTTAGCGGTAAACCGATAAAGGAGAGCATTGTTCAATACGGACCATTTGTTATGAACACACGTGAAGAAATAGAAGAGGCCATGCGTGATTTTCAATCGAATAATTTCGTACGTGATCGTGCATGGGTTAATCGTAAGTAGTCATTTTTTTCAGCCACATAATTTATCGAGGGGCAAAATCATGAGTGTCTGTTTAAATCAATGGATGGGCTTGAAGACAGGTTGTCAAAACAACGCTTTGTTGTTGGTGATCAAATGACTGAAGCAGATTGGCGCCTGTTTAGAACATTGGTACGTTTTAATGCGGAAAATTACAACCATTTTAAAATCAATAAAAAGCGTCTGATGGATTATTCAAATCTATGGTCATACACTCGCGAGCTTTATCAGGTTCCGGGTGTGGCAGAAACGGTGAACATGGATCATATTAAGTATCATTATTTTGCTAAATAGCTGTTCGGAAATAGTGGCCATCGTATTGAGGCATCGCACCAGACCCTGTAATACCTCATTTCGCTCATATCAGCATCAAATCCCGAAATGATACATCACAGGTTCTGGTGCTCAGTGGACACCTTTTAAGAACATTTAGTAACTACTCAGCGTAATTTCTAAAACGTCATTGATACCAGGAATTTGTTACAGAAGACGCCGTTAATACATCCATGTAGGCTCTATATAGCCATCCCTGGCTATATAAGCTTCTTCCACAAACACCTGATATCAATAACTTGCAACAATAATCAAAATACGCTGAGTAGTTACAACATTTATTTAGTCATCGTTCTATCAATCCAGCTGGCCTTCTGCCAAATGGATCTGAAATTGATTTCATGCAGCCGCATGGACAAAAAAATACGGTTTAAACATTGTTATTAACTTTATATAAAGAGGAAAATTATGTCTGAATCAGTAACTACACAAAATGCCCCTATTGGGTTGATATTGAAGAGGGAAAACCTATTACTGATATTCGTGTGGCCGGAGTAAAAATCAGCCCTGGTGTGATGATTCACATTAGGAACAGATTTTCAACCAGCGGCATTTCAGGCTGAGATAAATTATTCTATTTATAACTGTTCAAACAATATGGGTGAAAGTGTTGATGTGTATTGACCTGCGTCAGCTGACGGGCTTACGCTGATAATCAAGCAGTTTGTTGGCAAAGTATCTATCACCAATTTCCGGATCAACCGATTTCCCTTCTATGTCTACCAAAGGTAGGTCATACTCATTCCAGCCACGTAGTCCTGTCTTTAGCGAGGAGACATGATTATATCCCATTTGATTCAGGGTATAGGCTGCAAAAATACTGCGACTCCCGGAGCGGCATACAACAACAATCTCTCTGTTACGCGCCTCGACTAATTCGGGTTCGGTTTCTTCATGATCCCATTCCACTGCAGTTTCCAGAATACCACGTGGTACATGTAGTGAGTTTTCGATATGCATGGTATCGTATTCCTGATTTTCGCGTACATCAAGGAACAAAATATCTTCACCTGAATTCAGTCTTTCTTCAACATCCCAGGGGAAGTCTTCTTGAATCAGGGGAGCAATTTGTGCCACCAGATCTCTATAGGTAATTATTTTCATATTTTCTATGGATTAATTATTAAAAAAGGTAACTATTCAGCGTAAACTGATGGAACCTTTTTTTCATATTAGGGTTTGATCTATATTTTAATTTCAAAGAGTTATGGCCGCGCTCTGTCGGTCACACCCAATCAAAAATCAGCAGGTGTCTTTTAAGACAAACTAAAGCATGCAGTCTTACCAAAAACTACTATTAACTCGATGGTTTTCTTTAAATATGAAATAATTATAACATTTCAATGTTATTGTTATATACACGATATGGAATAATAGACAGCATTTTTTAATTTTGTGATTTTTATCATCAGTGCGTAGTATGTAAGCTGAAGTTCTGATTGATATAGTATAGAGTAATAACTCTTATCATTCGGTCAGAATTAAGCAGTCTCTAAAATAACTGCTGCGCCATAATAAGAATATTGGTTATCGCACCTTTGCGGCTATTTAAGTAATTTTATCCTGCTTATAGTCAGGTCAAATAGCAGTCTTTCAGGAACTCTGAGGTTGAGGTGGGTATAAGGCTCTGTTCACTACGAAACCGGAGCCTTAATCCCAACACCAGATATTGTCGGGTGTTAAATGAACGCCTCTAATCCAACGATCTAGCTCAATTATTTCTAGCCAGCTTTTTGTCCCAGATAATACTTCTTTACCTGTTGACGTCATGGTCAATTTTTGGTCGGGCCTGGCTGCTAACGTCAACTTCTTACCTTTAGATAGTTTCAGCAACAAAGGAGATGACACTAGTAACTCTTGAACTATGACCCAAAAACTAGAATCACCGTGAACCAGGTTAATAATTAATTTCGATGAATTTTTATCACATGGTGTTTATAAGATTATATTTAAAACATCTATAATTACCTCATACGTAGGTACTTAAGGATAATTGGGTGTTTGTGGAAGACAGATGATTGCTCCTGCATAATCTGCATTCCCTACATCCATGTAGGTCAAGTTTTTATAGCCATGGACGGCTATAAAAAGCCTACATGGAAGTATTTACGGCGTCTTCTGGGCAGGTAATTGCTCCATGCATAACCTGCATTTCCCACTTCCATGTGGGTCAACAAATACTCGATTATCCGCACCTGATTTCGCTTAAGTACCTACCTATGATAATTACCTTTTTAGTATACTCATAGGCTTCCGGTTTTTCACCGGCACGAGGACCTGCTACATTTAATACTGAGATTGAATTTATACCAATAAAGGCATTAATTTTGTCTGCTGCACGTTCTATCGACAATTCTTCAGCATCTATCAATACATAAGGTTTTTTCTCTTTTATGCAAAAAGCAATGGTTTGTTCTGTTCCGCCTGATGGATAGCCAAAATAGATAATGGCTGTACCTGTACTATTGATTACATTTTTTTGGTGCGTTGACTGTAACCAGCATTTGGTAATTCTTTGACTGGATATTTATCCGGGATTATACTGTCTTCAGCCATTCTTCCTTCCGGGCACCAGCCACCCGCGGCAATACCCATTTCCAAAGCCGCATATAGTGCAGCACGATCCACACCCGTTTGGGCACCAGAAATAATCTTCATAATCACCTTATTTGTATCAGGCACGACTTTATGTCAAAGCAAATGTCAGTTTTTAAAACACCTAATCAGATCTTTGCAGGGATCAAATCGTCAGTTTTACCTGTGACATCTGTGACGAAATGGAAATCAGCAATAGTTACTGAAGCACGCACTATACTGAGAAGGAGTCTGAGAATTTTATGTTTCCTTCAACTTCTTATTTTTTAAAGAGGCCCTCTAATCATCCAGTATATCCTGCAAGCTGGTCTAGCGGCTGACGGGAACAGTCAGAACAGGAGCGACTGAGCCTCTGAGGGTACTTTCGGCGATAGAAACAGACCACAATGCGCTCATAATTCTAAAAAACCGCTTGGTGGCTTGATCGGTTTCATCGATATAGAACCAGTTGTCACGATGCTTCACGGCCACTGTTGCATGTTCCGGCCTGGCCTTGCTATGGCGGATCCGCAGTTCTTTGCCCGCCAGTCCTGGTGCAGGATAATTCACTGTGAGACCGTTGCGCTGATCTTCTTCAGGTACTTCTACCGCCGCTGAAAGAATTTCCACCAAATCGTAAATAGAGCGAGTGATTAATCCAATGGCGCCAGATTTGCGTCCATCCAGTGCCAGAAAGGTCGGTAAAACCACCTGTGCAGAATGGGCTTTTGGCGCAGGCAGTCCTAACAGATCCAGCAGTTCGCTGACTTCGGCGGTATAGGCTGGTGCATAGTGGTCAATCACCATTGAAAAGCTGCCTGCTTGCTGCGGGTTCGCTAGCCAGTGCAGCCGCTGCGCCTGGGTGAGCACTGTCAAAATTGAAACGAAACGCTCAAAACGTTGATCAGGCTTAGACTGAGCGAACAGAAAATCCGGATTTCGAATACCGTTCACGCTTGCTACCAGAGTAGTGTATATGTAGCTGGGGTCAGTCATCGTTCCAGTAAGCTGGGTCAATACGGTCACCGGTAGAGGGGAGAAGAGCTGTGTGGAATATACTTGACCCTCAACGGGAGTATAGGAGATCGTCGGGTTCTCTTCGTAGACCGTGCCGGCACGAAATGGCACCAGGTTTCCGGCATAATTGTCAAAATCGCCAAAACCGAACTGTACACCGGCGTTGGTCTTCACACTGACATTGGCGGTAACGCTGGTCACTGCAAGCAGGCTGCCTTTTTCCTCGTATCGATTGTGGATGATACCCATCAGCAACTGCTGGTTGTTGGTCTCGGTGATGGCATCGTTGTAAGCGAGCCGTCCGTTGCGTATGCTGGTGGGACCTACAAAACTACAGCTGGCTGCAATCAGCAGGCAAGCAAGTACACCTATGGTCAGCAACTTATGAAGGATGCGGGTCTGGTAGCGGTTGATTCCCATGTGCGGATCTCCATGCAGTCATATATAGTGTTAAAGTTCCTGGCAGCTCAGCTAAAACCCGGCAAACTCCTGGCTGGTTTTATTACAGGCTGCAGTAAGTGTCCCTCTATGCGCCAATACTCATCTCAGTGTTATACTGGAAGCATTTGTAAAAGAGATTTTGATAGCGGTTCTTTGAAGGCAGAAAAGCGTTACTTCGAGGGTTTACCCCCAAGGCTACGCAGGACTGACTGGAACTCCTGCGACTCACGCAACAGCTCGCCTGCAACATCCCGCAGCCGGTCAATGGCCTCGTCCGGAAGCACGAAGGAAGTCGGCAGGTTCATGAAATAGCTGCGCTCCTGCGGATCGCGAATGGCATCAAAACTGACGTCCAGCACATTCAGATCCACGCGGGGGACGCTGGCCTGCGCCTGTGCTTCGGTCGCACCGGCAAAGCGCGCCTTGTCCACCAGGAGTTCGCGCCGCCATTTCCAGATCTCCGCGATATCCTTCATGGTTTCGATGGTTTCGAACGAGTATCTCTCAATCGGTAAGCCTGCTGACTGCATCAGCTGAGCAATGGCACCCGGAGGTGCCTCCTTCTGATCCCAGTGAGTACTCGGCGCCGAATGGGAGTTGACAACAATCAGCACGATCCTCTTTATCTTACCAAAGCCTACCTCGCCGCGGAACGCCGCACTAGCCGCCAATTCCTCAAGGGCCTCCAGTACAGCGCGTACGCCGATATTGTCCGAGACGCCGCCATCGACCAGGTGGATATAGGGTCTGTCTTTACTGTTCTGGTAAGACTGCATCTCTTTGTAACGCTGCAGTGCGCGACCTGATGGCCGCACGGGGTGTTTGGGATTGGTAATGCTTTGCACCCACAGGGGATATTGATAACCGCAGGTTCCTCCATAATTGTTTAATGTGACCGGTGAGAGTACGACCGGAACTGCGGACGACGTGGCAGCAGCGCGAGAGAGGTGAACCTTGTTCAGATCCGAGCACAAAAGGTCGAAGTCATTCTGATAGAATGCCAGCCGTGATCCGGTTGACAGATCGGTTCCGGTAGCGAGCGCTACCGGTCCCTGTTTGTCGAGCAGATCAGCGAAGGTGGCACCTTCGAACAGGATCTCATCGTAATATTCCGCCGCAAGCTCCGATCGGCCAGCGCTGCCACCTATGTATTTCCTCCAGTAGAGCGGATTGATGGCTCGCGAAGTCAGTGCTCCCTGTACATCACGCTTAAGGAATCGCTGCTCGTATTCAGAGAACAGACGTTCTCCATAGAGAGCATAAGAGAGTGCGGTAAAGCTTCCCCCGGACACTCCGGTGATGAGATCGACTTCATCGATGAGGCGGCGGAGTTGACCATTAATGACGATATTGGTACGACGAAGTTCTTCCAGTAGTCCGTAAGAAAACGCTGCGGCCCGCGTGCCTCCACCAGAGAAGGAGAGCGCAAACAGAGTGTGCTGATCGTTGTTCTGGCGCTTTGGTAACAGCAGGTAAGGGCGATAGCCCGCTTGCGGATCGAACTTAGTGATCGGCTCGTTGATCGGCCGGCTTGCACATCCCGTGATCAGCATGGCCGCAAGAACTAAAAACACTACATAAACACGCTTCATAATTATCTATCTGAGCTATTCGCAACCTGTTGAATTCCTCACTCAGTTGAATCACAACCGAGAGTAAGACACTATTTGGGTGAATTTTACCCCATCCTTAAAAGATTACATCTTAGCTGGATGTTTTTTTTTTTCTTCTTTAGCATCCTCGAGTGTTTGTCTATAATCGTGCAGTTAACGGATGTCTATTGTTTGGCCATTCAGGCTCAACAATATCACCGGGTAGATATTTATTCACTGATTTTTCACAGTGTTTGTGGATAAGCTCTTCGAACAATATCCCTGATAGCAGTATCATGCTAGCACCCATCGTGCTTCATCAGCTGCAATAATGTGCGCCTAAACAAACAGTCTGCCGTGGTCGTTGTGTGAGCGTGACAGGTATGTCGTGTATCACTACTGTGGTCTGACCCTCGCGTCCTCACCATTGCCTTCAATATAGACCTTTTCACCAGTCCGCAGGCCGGGATCCGTCGGTTGTGTGACCGAGACCAATACGCCTTTGGTGGTGCGGACAATAATATTCTGCCCAGGCTGCGGTGTGTCGTGTTTCTTCTGCACGTCGTTTCCCATCACTGCACCTCCAATAGCTCCGAGCACCATCGCGACATCGCGGCCGGTGCCGCCACCGATCAAGCTGCCAATACCGAGACCCGAAAGACCGCCGACAACGGCACCGACTCCGCGATGGTGATTGCTGTCGATATTTACGTTATCGATCTGTTCGATCACACCGCTACGAATATCTATTGCGCCAGGCTGGTTATCGTCACTGACAGCATAGCCGGGTAGCAATACCAGAACCACCATCAACCCGAATGACAAGAATTGTTTTAGATTCAACATCGTTTATTCCTCATAATGTTATTTCAAAAACCCGGCATGGCACTTTCCGGGAACTAATCCAGATTTTAAAGCATGGTCGTGCGGAATACTATCTATGCTTCAGGAACTTTTATATATACCTGAAAATAAACTTGCACATCAAGGCGAAGCCCTGGCCGATATGATCAGATCATGGTCTCACCGCTTCATACTGTTTAATAAATTTTCACGCTCTTTTTATTCACTCTAACTGATGGGGCCCTGGTCGCAGAGGCTTTCGAGTAGCTTGAGCTGCTGAAATCTAAGCTTTTGGATCGACTCGAACATTCGAGCTTTCAGGAGCAGGCAAATGTGTAAAGTTCAAGGTTAGCAGTGCCGGTAAATGCTACAGAATAAGCAAGCATTAAAAGGAGAACCTGACACCCACATAAGGTCCGTCCACAACAAGATCATCCAGTGCTGCAACACTATCATCAAATTTCCACTTCAGATGGCGATAACCGAACATGGCATCGACTTTTTTAAATCTGTAGCCCACGCTGGCCATAGCCTGCCAGGTAAAGAAAGTATGTTGCCATTTAGTTATCATTCGCCAGTCTTCTACTATGTTCTGTTGCTGATTGTTTATGAAACTGTTCACTGATTTCCTGGGCCGCTGCGCACGTGGGGCCTGACAGCGAGCAAGATCTTATAGATACCCTGAGTAGTTACAAATTCTGAATCAATATTTCAATTAGGCTGTGACGTCACATACACCAGATTGCTCCCCTGAAAGGCCGCGCGGTAGTAATTTACCCCGCAATGATGGTACTCCGTGCCGCTGACCTGCATCGAGGTGCAGCCTTTGGGCAGGGTGGACACCACCGTACCCATGGGCAGCAAGCCTGAACCAGCTTGCTGCACGGGCACTGCGGGCTGCTGCACGGTCACTGGCTGCGGCTGTACGACGACAGCGGGCGGCTGGGAGACCGCTGCGGCATAGGCGCCTGTAGCTGCGACCGAGGATCCGATGACGACCCCCCGGCGAAAGCTCCGACGCCGCACACCAAAAATCGCCTGTGCTTCAGAAGCCAGCTGAAAATACGGGAACTGCAGCCGCGGCGGCACATCCACGAGGTACATCAGGATCGCGGTCGGAATAACGATTGAAATCTTGAGAAATAACTTCATTTTGATTGCTCCCACTGTATCATTGAATGGATGTACTGGGTTTATCTTGACGCATGAACGTTATCGGTTTGGCCCCCTGAGGCGGCACAAAAGTAAACACGCTGTCATCCTTACCCGATGCATAACCCCAGTCACTCATGACGGTAGTGATACTCACCCGCCCGGGATTTTCTGTGTCGGTAACGACATATTTGCAGGGCAGAGCCTGGGCGCCGTCGGTAACCCAGACCTGAAAATCTACGCCTGGGCGGCTGAACAGCAGATGATCGCAGGTGATCCCTCCGATGGTCGTTTTATCCAGCACCACCGCGAAGTTCACGTCCTCAGTCAGTAGTTCGTAAGCATTTCCATACACCAGGTCAGCAACGGGGACAACAAGCCCGAGTGACTCACGGGTATAGTCGAGCACCCCCTCGATGGTCTCCGGTGCAGGTTCCGTCGCGTAAACCTTATCGCCTGGACTGTATAGCGTGAGTGTCTTGCCGTCATAGAAGAAAGTCTGATCAATGGGATCGCCCCTGCGCTCGGCGAGCAGTTTGTTCGGCCGTTTTATGATCACACTCGCCGAAACGTCTAAATCGACCCTGTGTCCAGAATCGAGCACGTCCTCAAGGGAGACCTGGGTACGCACACTGAACTGCTGTAGACTGCCCAGGTGGTCGGTCATCTTTTTCAGGAGCTGCAGGGCTGACGGATCCACCGCCGGGGTCTGGGCCCCGACCCATGCCGGCAGGCTCAATGACAGCGCCAGCAATGCAAACATGAACCCTGCGGGCACTTTACAAAACCTCAATCTATTCATCCTGTTCTCCTCAATTGATCAATAAAATAATTCACTGTGAGCGATTCAAAGAAGCTGAATTCGGCGATGGACCTTCTCGTAGCAGCATCGCGCCAGGTCACTGGTTCCTTGTGGTTGCCAGAGAAAAACGCGGCCTTGATGGCTCATTCACCACATTCTTGCTGGCGTTCACCCTCGTATTTACCGCACGCCAACCCCGCGACGGCCGACCCCAACGCCATGAAAGCCGGGGCCAACCCCGCCGCCGACACCAATCCAGTCGATAAACAGGGCTGCGGCACCGCCGGCGGCGGACATCGTCATCAACACCGTGATAGCCACAAACATACGTATTGTCGACATGGTTCGATCTCCTTTGCCTTCAATGATGGGCCTGGCGGAACGGATCCCGCCAGCTGCCCTGACTAAAAGAATAGAGGGCTATCACTCGCTCGTCTTATTGTTGCGTTGGGCGGCCATCAGCTTCTCTTTATCTTCCGCGGTGAGTTCCGGCCGGTCCACCGTGATGGTGAGCTTGTCGAGTTTGCCGGTAAAGGTGAACGGCGGCCTGTAATCCGCGTCGTTCACGCCGGTCAGCGTATCAGAGCCGATGTCAAAGCTTTCGTCCCACTGCAGGATCATTGGCAGGGTCTTTTTCATTTCCCTGGTGGCGACTTCGATGCCGTCGACCTTGAGGGTGCCGGTGCCGGGGCGGCCAAGACCACTCATATTGTTGAAGGCAAGGGTGCCGACGCCCAGACCGTCGTATTTGAAGTCAAACTCGACCGTGTGCTTGCCGGGCTCAAGCGCCTCCGGGCCTTCCCACTTGATGCGCTCCAAATCTATCATGTTCCACAGGAACACCGGTTTGCCCTTGAGCAGGTAGAATCCATAACCGGCGAAGCGTCCGCCCGATGTGAGGATCATGCCCTCGGCACCGCCCTCGGGGATAGTGATCTCCGCCGTAATGGTATACGAGCTGTTGAGCAGGAACGGGGAATCGCCCTGCGGCAAACCAACCATCGGATGGGTGTAAACAAACTCCGTGCGGCCGGCGGTAATGTTTGGACGCGGGGCCACGATGCGGGCCGCCACCGAGGCATCCAGCGGGAGGACCTGATATTTCTTCGCCTCCGCAAGGAACTTCTCGCGCAGCTCCGCGACCTTCTCCGGATGCTGTGCGGCGATGTCATTGGCCTGGGTGAAGTCGGTGGTCAGGTCATAGAGCTGGAACACCTGGTTGTTGAGCGGATCCGGGTTGGCCGCGCCGAAAGCCTCCCAGGGCGCGCGGTTGACCTTGGTGCTGAGCAGCCAGCCGTCGTCGTAGAGCGCCCACTGACCCATCATCTCGAAGTACTGGGTGGTGTGGCGTGAGGGCGCCTTGGCGTTTTCCTCGGCAAAGGTGTAGAGGAAACTGGTGCCCTCAATCGGCGCCTGCTTGATGCCGTCGACCTCCTCAGGCGCGGGGATCCCGGCGGCCTCGAGTATGGTGGGCATCACGTCGATCACGTGGATGAACTGCTCGCGCAAGGCCCCCTTGTCCTTGATGCGCGCCGGCCAGGACACCACCATGTTCTGGTTGATACCGCCGAGCCTGGAGGCGTTCTGCTTGAACCAGTCGAACGGCGTGTCAAAGGCCCAGGACCAGCCCGCCGACATGTGGTTGTAGGTCTCCTCGGTGCCCCAGACATCATACCATTTCATCTGCGTTTCCACCGGCATCTGGTTGACACCATTGAAGAACGCGACCTCGTTAGGCGTACCCAACGGGCCGCCCTCGGCGCTGGTACCATTATCGCCGTTGATGTAGATGATGAGCGTGTTGTCGAGCCTGCCCAGGTCCTCAAAGGCCTGGATCACGCGGCCGATCTCGTGGTCATTATAGGCGCTATAGGCGGCGAAGACTTCCACCTGCCTGATGAAGAGTTTCTGCTCCTCGTCTGTGAGCTGATCCCAGGGCTTGAGAACGTCATTGGGCCAGGGTGTCAGCTGCGAATTCTCGGCGATCACGCCAAGCTTCTTCTGGTTCTCGAAGATGGTTTCGCGCAGCTTGTTGTAGCCCTCGTCAAACAGGTGCAGGGCGCTGATCTTCTCCACCCATTCCTTGGTCGGGTGATGCGGCGCATGGGTGGCGCCGGGTGCGTACTTGATGAAGATCGGCTTGGACGGGTCCGTCTGGTGCATCCGCGAAATGTAGTCGATGGCATCGTCAGCCATACCGGTGATCAGGTTCCAGCCCGGCTTGCCGTCAAAGGGGTAGATCTGCGTGGTGTTGCGAAACAGGTTCGGCTGCCACTGGTTGGCATCACCGCCGACAAAGCCGTAGAAATATTCGAAGCCCAACCCGGTCGGCCATTGGTCAAAGGGCCCGACCTGGCTGGCGGCAAACGCCGGAGTGTTGTGATCTTTGCCGAACCACGAGGTGGCGTAGCCGTTATCAAGCAGGATCCGTCCGATGGTGGCCTTGTCCTCGGCGATGATGCTGTTGTAGCCGGGGAAACCCGTGGACTGCTCGGAAATCACACCGAAGCCGGCCGAGTGGTGATTGCGCCCGGTGATGAGCGCCGCCCGCGTCGGCGAGCACAACGCGGTGGAGAAAATCCGGTTGTAGCGCAGACCCTCGTTGGCGATGCGGTCCATCGTCGGTGTCGGAATCACGCCGCCGAAGGTGCTCGGTACGCCGAAGCCGGCGTCGTCCGTAATGATCAGCAGTACGTTGGGCGCCTGTTTGGGCGGTACAATGCGCGGCGCCCACCAGGGGGTCGACTGCAGGGCATCATGCTTGATCACGCCGCCGAAGTCGGGTTCGGGCGCAGGCAGCTGTGTGCCGCTGATCGTGGTGGTGGCGCTCGGCGAACCTATGGTGCCGGTGAGCTGCTGTGCGCCGGACAGGCTATAAGCGAAAACGCTCAAAGCCCCCAGCAGACTGATCATTTGAGTTTTTCGTTGCATACCATACTCCAGAGACGTTTATAATTGGTTTACTGTAATTTAAATTGAGTCCATCGCTCATCCGTCGGGACACTGAATCTACAGCGCGAGGCGGTGATGGTTTGCGGCCATGATAACAAGATTCACTGCCCATGCTGGCATGTTGTCGTGTGTGCGCCGGATTGCTAAGAAGAGGTTCCCACCCGCTAAAAGATGTATGTTGCTTTACCTATAATTTATAGCACATATTTTGAACATGGGATTACCATTTTTAGAAAATTAATTACCTATTTCAGACATTTTGTACTAACATATGCAAAGACTGAGATATATCAAATGAAAGGGCGTTTTAAACTTTATGTATCGGCAAAAAATATATCAGAGACCAGCGCGATGAAGAGAAACGGCCCGTCAAAATTACCGCAGCATGACACTATCGTCAGAGTGGGTCCGCTGACCAACCTGCCCGCGGTGCTGCGTTCTTTGAGGTGTGATCCGGAACCTGTTTTTTGGCACGCCGGTTTCAGCGTTGTAGCGTTTGCAGATCCTGACCTCAGGATCTCTTTCCTGGCCGCCGACAATCTGCTGGCCCGGTGCATCACCGTCACGGGGTGTGGTCACCTGGGTTTATTGCTGGGTGAGCAGGCGACGCCGTCTCACCTGGGGATCGCCGGATTTCAACTCGCTACGGCGCCGGATGTGGGCTCGGCGCTGCATTCACTGATCAGACATCTCAGCCTGCACGATCAAAGCGGCTCGGCAGAGCTGCTCACAAAAGGCGGCGTGAGCTCGCTGGGCTGGACCATACATCAGACGGAGGTCAAAAGCGCTGAACACATCTATGACCTCTCAATGGTGATGGCATGCAATATCATGCGCAGCTTATGCGGTGCTCACTGGGAGCCCGCTCGGGTGCTGTTGAGCCGGCAGCAGCCGCAGGATCTGCAGCCTTATAAGCGTTTGTTCCACGCCCCCGTTCGTTTCAACGCCAACAGGAACCGTGTGGTGTTTGCCTCCCGTTGGCTGTCGCACCGACTGGCCTCCAGTGACCCGCTACTGCAGCAGCATCTTGAACAGGAGGCTAACAAACTTCATCAGCAGCTGGAGACAGGTTTTGTGGATCAACTGCATCAGCTTATGGATCGTGAATTGACGTCGAAGCAATGCTCCTCAACCAGCCTCGCCAGGCAGCTGAATATCCATGAACGAACCTTGCATCGGTGGCTCAAATTATTCGGCACCAGTTTTCGTCATGAACTCGAGCAGGTGCGCTACGCAAAAAGCCGGCAATTACTGTCCGAGACGAACGAATGCATCGAACATATTGGCTTATCACTCGGTTATGCCAATAGCAGTGCTTTTTGTCGAGCCTTCAAGCAGTGGTCCGGCATCACGCCATCTCAGTGGCGTGCTCAGGTGGCTGACACGTCAGGGTTAAAAAACAGACGGCCTGCATGAGTTTAAAAATCACCCTTAAATGGGTATACAATATACTAAGTGTCTATCCATAAATAGCCATCCTGGCTATATAATGCAACGCAATAGAAAAAGAGTGATTTTTCTTTTTGCTGCATTTTCAATGATTTATCATCATTAAAAATGCTAGCACATCCCTGTGCGATGCTTCAATACTATGGCCACTATTACCGAACAGCTATTTAGTTAATTTAATAACTGCCATGCTTTTATTATAAATACTCTGAATTTTCCCTTGTTACTCTGTAAGGCATCTGAAAGGTAACATTTCTGCTTTTTACCTGCTGTTGGAATGACTTTCAGTGGGCCCTTTTCTACCAAGTTATTCAATATATAGTCACTATTCTTTTAACCAGGAGACGAATAAATACCTTGAAAAGACGGGTTTGATAGCATAATCTTGCAATCTGTGTTCCTGAGGTTTATAGATGCCAAATTATCAATTGACTAAGATTCTGCAACGTTTTATAAGTGTGCAGACGAGTATTATTCTGCTTTTAATATCGTTGTTCAGCCACGCACAGAGTCACCCTGAAGCTGCAGAGATAATCGATGATAAAAACACCTCAACTGGCAGTACAACAATAATGACCAGTACTCTGGATACTCTGACTTCCTTTTCCAAAGTAAGAGATGAATTGCTGCAGGACATCAAGGTTATTAACCAGAAGATCGATTCAGCTAAATCCGAGACCGTGAAGAACAATCTGAGACAGGAACTCGAGAAGCTGCAACTGGATCTTCGCACAACTACCCGCAATATGGATAATATCGCTGCCAGTGTTGATATGTCACTTCTGGAAACAGAACAGGAGAAAGAATTCAGCATTCAAAAGGAGATTTTTGCGCTGCTCAAGCCGGCGCTTGAAGAGATGAAGGAGATGACCTCACATGTGCGGAAAAAGTCAGAATTGAGGGAAAAGATTGCGCTTTTTCAGGAACGCCTGCCATTGCTCGAGGAAGCAATCTCCAATATCAGCCGTTTGCTGGAACAGAATACGGATGAATCACTGAAAACGGCACTAATATCTACCACAACAAGGTGGCGAAAAAAACAGGCTTTCATGCAGAGTGAATTGCAGGCGGCGCAGTTACAGCTTCAGGAACTCGAGATCTCGGATACTTCCTTCACCGAGGCTTCTGAGAGCTACTTAAAATCATTTTTTCAGAAACGCGGACTTTATCTGGCAGAGGCGCTGCTGCTAATAGTGATTATTTTGCTGCTCTCGAGGCTAAGTTATTATCTTATGCAGCGTTATCTTCCGGGATTCAGGAACAAGCACCGCAATTTCCGGGTCCGCCTGATTGAGCTGATCCATCGCTTATTGACTATTCTGATGGTTATTCTGGGTCCGATGGTTATTTTCTATCTGGCAGAAGACTGGGTACTCTTCAGCCTGGGCATTTTACTCCTAATTGGTATTATCCTGGCTTTAAGACAGACATTACCGCTCTACTGGCATCAGGCTCAACTCTATCTTAATATTGGTTCGGTGCGAGAGGGTGAGCGTATTCAGAGTGATGGTTTACCCTGGGAAGTGGAGAGAATTAATTTTTTCTGTACCCTCTCCAATCCCATAGCAGGTATCAGCCAGCGCGTACCTATCAACCATCTGGTCGAACTGAAATCAAGACCTGTCAGCTCTCATGAACCCTGGTTTCCCTGTAAAAGAGGAGACTGGGTCATACTCAGTGATGGAGTGCGAGGCAGGGTCATCGGTATTTCAATTGAACTGGTTCAACTGGTGGAACGAGGTGGTGCGCAGGTGACCTATGTAACCAGCGAATTTCTTGCTAAATCGCCGCGAAATCTGTCCACAAATTTTCGCATCAAGGAGAGTCTGGGTATCAGCTATAAGCTGCAGACAGAGAGTACCGCAGCGATCCCCGAAACTCTTCACCATTACATTCAGCAGCGAGCTGAGCAGGAAGGATACGGCGAACAGTTGCTTAGCCTGAGAGTGGAATTTGCACAGGCCGGTAACTCGTCGCTGGATCTGGCTGTGATAGCCGACTTCAAGGGGGAGTTGGGGGATCTATACAACCGCCTGCGACGAGCCATCCAACGCTGGTGTGTTGATGCCTGTACGGTATATGACTGGGAAATACCTTTCCCGCAATTGACATTACACGGATTAATGGAAAAAAACGAGTCATCCGCTAACGAATGACATTAACAAATTTAAAAACCAACCGTTTTAATGCTTAATGCGGAATCATAAAAAAGTCGTAACTACTCAGCGTATCTGGAATAACTCACTAAGTGCTTGATATCAGGTATTTGTGGAAGGCAGGTCATTGCTCCATGCATAACCTGCATTTCCCACATCCCTGTGGGTCAATAAATACCTGACAGCGAGCACGATCTTATAGATACGCTAAGTAGTTACAAAAAGTCAAAACATTTTGAACTGGTAATGGCAATGTGGAGATATCACGACGTCCGCATGTTTTTTTTCTTTGTAACAAAGAACCGTATCTTTGATATCCACTGTTGAACTCAGGGGTGGAAAGCAGAAAACCTGGGTAGATTGGTTATTGCCAACGAGTCAAGTCCGGCAATGACTGAACAATTTATATTGGCTTAATTGAAACTATAATGATAACGATATGAAGTCAATGTGCCATTCTTATCATGCTGAAATAATATTAATCAGGTGCGAAAATGTTAAACGATCCGAAAAATAAAAAATTAATTTTAGCTGAAAAAATATGGGTTTTAAGCATGCTATCTGTTTTATTATTTTCTCCTTTAGTGTCTGGAAAACAGCACGATAATGAGTATACATCAGAAGCGCATGATGAATATCAAAAGCAGACAAAGCATACGGATTCGAGACTATATGATCAGATAGAAAATGACCATGAAGACCATGAAGAAAGTAAATCGATAAAAATCTCACCGGAACAGCAAAAGTTGGCAGGGATCACCGTTGAAGAGTTAGCTACACAGGAGATGCTCAGTCAGACGATCTCAGCCCCTGGTGAAGTGGTCAATGATCTATATAACACGACGCTCTTATCTGTTCAGGTTGATTCGAAAGTGTTAAGCAGGCAGGTTGTACTTGGTCAGCATGTCAGACAGGGAGATGTTATAGCTATCTTATATAGTAGTGATATTGTAACAGCACAAAACCAGCTAAAAGTGTCTACGGCGGAATGGAGGAGAGTCAAAAAACTCGGTACAAAAACAGTCGGTGAAAAGCGCTATGTTGCTGCTAAAACTGATTATGAAAAAAACAAATCAGTTTTACTTGCATATGACTTTACTGAGGATTTGATACAGCAATTATTAGAAGAAAAATCTACTTACACACTTGGACGTTATCCATTAGTCGCACCACATGACGGAGTCATTCTGGAAGATAATTTTCAATCGGGTCAATTTTTATTTGCCGGCTCTACCATTGTTCTATTAGTCAATGAAGATCATGTCTGGGTTGAAGCACTCCTGGCACCTGAAATTGGCCAACATATTCCCGTTGGCACCAACGCTAAAGTTGTGATTGGAAATAAAAACTTTAATGCGGAAGTTATTCATGATAGCCATGCTATTGATAAAATAACCCGCACCCGAAAAATCCGCTTACTGATAGAAAACTACGACCATTTACTCCATGCGGGTCTTTTTGCTAATGTTTTTCTTGAGTTACCCGTCGATGAAAAATTAATTTTACTACCAGAAACTGCTTTAATGCGTTCTTCTGATGGAGACTGGACAGTTTTTATTGAACAGCAGAAGGGGGTATTTAAACAGAAGGTGGTTGAACTGAAAAACACTATTAATGGTTTTCATAGTATCAAAGGACTTAATTCAGGCCAACGGGTTGTCACGGATGGCGCTTTTTTTCTCTCATCGGAAATAGCAAAAAGTGGTTTTGATCCGCATAATCACTAAAACCCATAACGAGTTTATGTGCCTGGAATAATAAATATGTTTAATCGTTTAATCGATTGGTCAGTAAATAATCGCATCTTGATTATCATTGCTCTCGTCTTTTTTGTTTTTGCCGGCTATGTTTCAATTCCTCAATTAAACCTGGATGCATTTCCCGATGTAACTAACATTCAGGTCGTTGTAAATACAGAGGCTCCAGGACTGGCTGCCGAAGAAGTGGAGCAATTAATTACATTCCCTATTGAGTCGGTTATGTATGCACTGCCTGATGTGCAGGAAGTGCGTTCGATTTCTAAAACCGGATTATCAGTTATCACTATTGTTTTTAAAGAAGATACGGATATATATTTTGCCAGACAATTAGTATTTGAACGACTGCTACAGGCAAAAGAAATGATCCCCGAGGATGTGGGAACCTCTGAAATTGGTCCCAACACCTCGGGATTAGGACAGGTATATCAGTATTTGTTAGTGTCTGAACCTGGCTCTGGTTATGATTCAATGGCATTGAGAAGCTTAAACGACTGGGTCATAAAACTATTATTAATGCCCGTGGAAGGTGTGACCGATGTGTTGTCATTCGGGGGCCAGGTTAAACAATATCAGGTTAATATCGATTCCACAAAATTGCTTTCCTATAATCTGTCATTCCAGGAGATCATTGAGAAAATTAACAATAATAATCAGAATTCTGGTGGCTGGTATATGGATCGGGGACAGGAACAGCTGGTTATCCGTGGCGTAGGCTGGTTAAACAGCGGAACTGAAGGTTTAAATGATATTAAGAGTATTCCTGTTAAGGAACAAGATGGCGTAGTGGTCAGGGTAGCTGATCTGGCTGAAGTGGAGTTTGGTCAGGAGATCAGACAAGGTGCAGTGAGCATGACCCGACGCATGAATAACAATGAGATTGAAACACTCGGAGAAGTCGTTTCGGGTATTGTTTTGAAGCGTACGGGTTCTAACACCAAAGCCACTATTGATGGTATTAATGAACGCGTTGAACTGATCCGGCAAGCATTACCTGAAGGGGTTAAATTCGATAGATTTTACGATCAGTCGGAACTCATCACAAAAGCTGTTAAAACAGTGGTCAATGCATTAGCCCTGGCATTTATTTTTATTATCATTATCCTTGCATTATTTCTGGTGAATCTAAGAGCCACTTTTCTGGTTCTTATATCCATTCCGCTCTCCATCGGATTGGCCTTAATAATTATGTCATGGTATGGATTATCAGCTAATTTAATGTCTCTGGGCGGCCTGGCAGTGGCTATAGGAATGCTCGTCGATGGCTCTGTGGTGATGGTAGAAAATATTTTTAAACATCTCTGTCAACCTGGACATCAGCATTTTAATGATGATACTGCCCCTGTCGCTTTAGATGAATCCGAACCTTATGACGGGCTTGATCTGAACCTGAGGATAAAAAAAGCAGCTAAAGAAGTTGCTCGACCTGTATTTTTTGCAGCTATGATTATTCTGGTAGTCTTTTTTCCAATCTTTACCTTTGAAGGTGTTGAAGCCAAGCTCTTTCAGCCCATGGCCATAAGTATCATGCTGGCCATTCTGGCTGCTGTTATTGTTGCCTTACTGGTTGTGCCTGCATTGGCAACCTGCCTATTTAGAAAATGTGTCAGACAACGTCAGAGTCCTTTGTTAATGCCATTAACTTATCTGTATAAAAAATCCCTGTTAATCGCATTAAATTGGCCGGCATTTATCGTTATTGCATCCATTGCACTGCTTTTTGTTGCTGCTTTAATGATTAATAAAATTGGGACTGAGTTTGTACCGGAACTGGAAGAAGGAACGATTAACCTGAGAACGACTCTGGCACCATCAGCCAGTTTGGAAACGTCCATATCCGTCGCAAAAAAACTGGAACAGCAATTAATGACGTTTCCTGAAGTGATTTATGCTCTGAGCCGAATAGGGCGTGCTGAAATTGGAGGTGATCCGGAACCCGTTAATAACATAGAAATTTATATTGGTTTAAAACCTCTACAGCAGTGGACTACTGCCAGGAACAGGATAGAGTTACAGAAATTAATGGAATCCAGACTAAAAATTCATCCGGGGCTCTTGTTTAATTTTTCGCAGCCCATAGCGACCCGTGTGGATGAACTGCTTTCAGGTGTGAAAGCTCAGTTAGCCATAAAACTGTTTGGCAAAGAACTTTCTGTGCTGGCTGAAAAAGGTAAAGCCATTGAAGAGCAAGTGAGAGAGATACCTGGTGCCGTAGATGTAGCATTGGAACAAATTACTGGTGAAGCTCAATTGGTTATAAGACCCGATAGGGAGGCACTTTCTCGGTTTGGTGTTTCAATCTCACAGCTTATGTCCCTGGTCGAAGAAGGTGTTGGTGGTGTCAGAGCAGGGCAGGTTATTCAAGGAAATGAGCGTTATGATATCTATGTTCGCTTACAGGAACAGTATCGTAATTCTGCTCAGGCCATCAAAGATTTAAGAATACAGGCAGCCAATGGTGCATGGGTACGAATGGCTGATGTTGCTCAGGTGCAAATTGAATCTGGCCCACCGCAGATACGCCGGGATGATGTACAACGGCGAGTCGTTGTTCAAGCCAATGTACAAGGCCGAGATATGGGCAGTGTGGTTAGTGACATCAAACAGGCGATTGCAAATAATGTGGATTTACCTGTTGGTTACAGCGTTGATATTGGGGGGCAATATAAAAATCAGCAACGTGCCCATAATCGTTTAATGATAGTGGTTCCAATGTCTATCGCATTAATTACTCTGATATTGTATTTGGCCTTTAATTCAATGGGACAGGCCCTGTTAATAATGGTTAATGTTCCACTGGCTCTGATTGGTGGAGTTTTTGCACTCTATCTGACGGATCAGTATTTATCCGTCCCCAGTTCGGTCGGATTCATTACGCTCTTCGGGGTTGCTGTGCTTAATGGTGTGGTGATGGTTGAAAGTATTAATCGACGTGTCATTGAAGGCCATGCTATGCAGTATGCGGTATTTGATGGCGCTGTTTCCAGGTTGCGTCCAGTACTCATGACGGCAATAACATCAGCACTGGGTTTAATTCCAATTCTAATGTCAAAAGGTGTCGGTGCAGAAATTCAAAAACCTCTGGCCAGTGTCATTGAAGGTGGTTTAATCAGTGCAACTTTGTTAACCTTGTTTGTTATTCCTTGTCTGTACCGTTTTTTTTCCAAAGCAAAATTTATCAGTAATGATAAAGAACGGACACCTCAATGGTATTAACATCGTCTGTCAACCCTTAGTAAAACATCAAAACTAATCGAGCAACTTTATGCAGGAAGTGCCTCGCGTGTATTGAGAGGCTGCACAGGAGTTAAAAGTGAGGTCAGGACAGATATACTTGAGTCAGTTTAAGGATTGGGTATTTGGCACCCGCACAAAAGACAACCGCCTGCTTGCGGAGAGGAATGCATGACGATAAAAGATTTTCCCGACAGCATTATCACACACTCCACCCGGGGACGTAGCACTGCCGAAGTTGGGTACGGCGCTAATTGTCATGGTTACACGATTACCGGAGAACATACCGCTACATCAAATTGGCGGGAAGTCATCAGGTACACGAATAATATAGGCGATAAAAGAATACTGGTGTATACATACAAAAATAATGTTTCACATAGCGGTAGAATCGAAGGAGAAACATTAATACATTATATTAAAGGGGTCGGTGTTGTGACAACACCCATCGAGATAGCGAGGCACGTTAGAACAGAGTACAAAGACGGAGCCTTTGAACTACCAGCCGAAAGTGTGCAATACAACATATATATGGAAAAGCAGCATCCCCAACGAATCAAAGCGAAACCATTACTGAAACTGGTTAGCCAGAGCCATTAATCTGCTGAAAAACAGTAAAACCGTCCGTTTCCGCCAGTTTTCGCTAACGCTTCAATACTGCAACCACGTGAACCATGGGCTGAGGTCCAGGACAGATTGCCTCCTCCATGACGATCATGGTGACCAACCTGGGCGGAGCCAGCATCGCTACTGGTCCAGTTGTTACAGGTGTGATCATCAGCATCTGGAAAATAAGCGGTGCCGTCATCCATGCTTCCAGTCAAAATGTCATGCTGGTTGGGCTCATCTCCTCGACCATTAACCAGCTCGCCTTTTTCGTTCAGAGCTGTTTCTTTGGTGATGCTCTTATTGTACAGGTGTAACTCAGTAATATTCTCGGCAATAAGTACGCCTTTCGCGTTATACCATGGACCTTTACCAATCCTGTCGCGGGCACTCACTCCCCGCTTCCCAGCTTCTTCAGTACTCAGGTAAGCACGCCACTGACGTTTGTCTGAACCAGCAGCTGTGGCCAATTTTAGACAATGAGCGTCTGCACCTTCCAGTCCATTCAGATCCCCTCCCTTACCTGAACCAGCACTGGTGACAAAGAAACTCATGGGGTTATCTTGTGCCTGTAGGGGTATAACGCTAAAGACGCCAACGATGGTCAGCAGGGATGCAATTTTACTGTGTTTCATAATATCCTGATCTAAGATTGATTGTTATGCACATTATTTTATCAATAAATTTGAATAAAATATGTAGAAAATAGAAAACTTCAGCATTCCATTGACACTGCGTTGCCTGAGGCATCCTGGATTGAAATCGAAATTAAATACAATCTTGTAAACATATAACCTTATCGCTATATTATAGGTCATAATCTGTTTTTATCAGTGAAGATGAATTTTGACGAAAATACTCGCCATTAATGGCTCTTATAGGGATTATGGTATTACCGATCAGACTGTCCAGCTGATGGCTCAGACAGCCAGAACAGCGGGAGTAGACGTTGAAGTTATTCTGTTGCGTGACTATCCAATTGAATTTTGTCTTAATTGTCGTGAATGTACTCAGAACCCGGGTGAAACGCCAGGGGAATGTGTACAACATGATGGCATGGAAGAACTGGTTCATAAGATTGAACAGGCCGATGCTTATATCTTTGCTTCACCGACAAACTTTGGATCAGTGACCGCCATTTTTAAACGCTTTATGGAACGGCTGGTCGTGTATGCCTACTGGCCATGGGAAATGAATGCGCCGCAGTTCCGCAAAGCCAAAAGTATCAAGAAGAAAGCTATACTTGTATCGTCATGTGCTGCTCCAGGACTATTAGGGCGATGGGCTTACAGTACCCATAAACAACTCAGAATGGTTGCAAGAACCCTTGGTGCTGAAATCGTAGGAACGCAATTCACAGGTTTAATCGCCAAAGAAAGCCCTCCTGTATTTCCTCAACAAGCACAGAAAAAAGCAGTGTCTCTGGTGACTAAATTGCTTGCAAGAACTAACCTGTCTGCCTGAAAGGTTGGCATTGGAAAGTTCTAACTGAGTTTCCAGCTGATGGATCATGGCCGCATACTGCTGAGGATCAATTTTAAACAGCACCTCGTCTTTTTTTACCGGCAGCAGTGGTTTTACCGACACCTCTACAACTTCGCCGGTGATATTAGGGATTATTTCAATAACGTTCTGATACATACGTATCGCACCAGACGGCGCGCCCCACTGTATGGGTACAAAGAGGATGAAAAACAGCAGTAGCATTCACAGCAGCGGTGAAATTTTCCACAAGACATTGAGTTTGATTATTCCGATTTTGATGGTCAGGAATAAATAAGACACATCCTTTGGGCGCATTAGTGCCTGGCATAAATGGATCGGCACTAGCATGCTTATCTCGAGGATCATGCTTGATATCAGCTACTGATTGTCTTAAGGTATAGCAAATAGCTCGACTTTATCATAGAGCGATCATTAAAGTCAGGATGCAAACAAGCTCATCGGTGAGAACGGTTCAGCATATCAAAGTTATTCTCTCTGGCTAGCATGTTTTTCCTGAACAATGATTTTTTTAAATTTAAATATAGTTGCGTCCCAAAAACTAATAATCCATTCGTGGCATTATGTACTTGAAAGTTGATTTTTTCACTACTATTAAACAGTGAAGAGCATAAAGAATATTCTGTGAACTGGAGAATAATCTCTTATTGCGATCCTTATATAATGTCACTAAATAGCTGTTCGGAAATAGTGGCCAGAGTATTGAGGCATCGCACCAGACTCTGTATTACATCATTTCGCTTATATTTGCATCAAATCCCGAAATGATACATCACAGACTCCTGTGCTAAATGGACACCTTTTAAGAACAATTATTCAGCGTGTTTTATGATTATGACACGCAACAAACTCTCATTTCAGGCTAATCATAATATTTACTAATGAACAATGAAAACGACAAAATCTATATTCTTCTTATCAGTGTGCACGGGCTTATAAGAGGACATGATCTGGAACTGGGGCGAGATGCGGATACTGGCGGGCAAACCAAGTATGTGGTAGAGCTGGCCCGCGCTCTTGGTGAACACCCTGGCGTTGCTCAAGTTGATCTGCTCACAAGACGGATTGAAGATGCACAGATTGATGAAGATTATTCTCAACCCATAGAATCTCTCTCAGAAAAGGTGCGAATTATTCGTATTGACTGTGGTGAACCCGTTTATTTGCCAAAAGAACAATTATGGGATTGCCTGGATAATTTTTCTGATCATGTCATTAACTTTATCCGTGAAAACCCTTTACAACCGCATGTGATACACAGCCATTATGCGGATGCAGGATATGTCGGCAGTCGTATATCTCATCTGCTGGGAATTCCTCTGGTCCATACCGGGCATTCTCTTGGACGGGTTAAACGCCGTCGGCTGCTGGCCAGTGGTTTAAAACAGAGTGAGATAGAACGAAAATACAATATATCACGCCGAATTGAGGCAGAGGAAGACACCCTGGGGGCTGCAGATCTGGTAATTACCAGCACTCATCAGGAAATTGAAAAGCAATATGGGCTGTATGATTATTACCAGCCTCAGCAAATGCGGGTGATTCCACCCGGAACAGATCTGGAGCTTTTCCATCCGGCTGTGGGTGATGAACGACACAGCGGCATTTATGAGAACCTGACGCGTTTTCTAAATAAACCGGACAAACCCATCATTCTGGCATTGTCCAGGCCGGATCAGCGTAAAAATATTATTACCCTCGTAGAGGCTTACGGGGAATCGCATGAATTACAACAAGCCGCCAACCTCGTGGTGATTGCTGGCAATCGGGATGACATTCGTGATATGGATGACGGTTCACAGGAAGTATTAACTGAACTGTTGATGTCCATTGATCAGTATAACCTTTACGGTAAAATAGCTTATCCAAAACACCATCAGGCCAGTGATGTACCTGTGTTTTATCGCCTCGCAGCCTTGTCCCGGGGTGTATTTGTCAATCCTGCACTGACCGAGCCTTTCGGTCTGACGCTTATTGAAGCTGCTGCCAGTGGTTTACCAATAGTTGCTACAGAAGACGGCGGGCCGAAGGATATCATTGACAACTGTAAAAATGGTTATCTGATTGATCCACTTGACAAACAAGCTATGGCTGACACTCTGCTCAACGTGTTGAATAACTCTAAATCATGGAAAAAACTGGCAAAGAAGGGAATCAAGGGAGTGAAAAAAAATTACTCCTGGCAGGCCCATGTGGAAAAGTATCTGGTCACAATACGCCCCATCATCGAACGCACGGAACCGGTGGTTAAAATGTCCTTATCACGCCGCCCTGTACTTTATCATGACCGGTCTATTTTTTCTGACCTGGACCAGAATCTGCTGGGTGATACCCAAGCGCTTGCTCCATTTATCCAGGTTATTCAGGACAACAGAAAATGTGCCAGTTTTGGAATTGCCACTGGTCGCCGTCTGGACACAGCCCTGATGAAACTTAAACAGTACAATATTCCAAGGCCTGATGTCCTGATCACCAGTCTGGGCACTGAAATCTATTATGCGCCTAATCTGACCAAAGATACTGCCTGGTCAGAGCATATCGATTACCTGTGGAAACCTAAAACAGTACGCCGGCTCCTGGCCGAATTGCCAGGCCTTAAATTACAGCCCAAAACAGAGCAAAGTTTCTTCAAGATAAGTTATTACATTGATCCGGAACTGGCACCTTCAGTTGATGAAATTAACAGTCTGTTGCATCAGAATGATTTAACCGCCAATATTTTTCTGTCATTTGGACAGTTCCTGGATATCGTGCCTGTACGCGCTTCCAAGGGCTTTGCACTGCGATGGTATGCAGAGCAGTCCGGCATACCGCTGGAAAATATACTTGTTGCGGGTGGATCCGGGGCAGATGAAGATATGATGCGAGGAAATACCCTTGCGGTGGTCGTTGCTCACCGTCACGATGAAGAACTTTCTGCATTGACGGATGTTGAACGGGTTTATTTTGCAAAACAGCCTTTTGCTAAAGGCATTCTTGAAGCGATTGAATATTATGATTTTTTCAAGGCATGTGAGGTACCTCAACAGTGACTCGAGCATCCCCACGATTGTTACTCTGTACTGATCTGGATCGAACCTTACTGCCCAATGGGAAGCAATCTGAATCGAATAGCGCCAGACAAAGATTTCGTTCTCTGGTGGCACATCCCCAGGTCGTGCTGGTTTATGTCACTGGACGTCATCAGGGGCTGGTCGAGCAGGCCATACACAACTACCAGATTCCTCAACCTGACTATGTGATTGCCGATGTAGGTTCCAGTATTTATAAAATACTGGATGCTAACTGGTATCATTGGCAAGTTTGGGAAGATAAAATAAGCAAAGACTGGCAGGGAAAAACTCATGATGAAATACACGCGATCTTCAATAAGCTGTTATTGCCTGAACGGAAAAAATTGAGATTACAGGAGTTCAGTAAACAGAACTCTCATAAGATCAGCTATTATGTGCCGCTGTATGTTGATCATACTGCATTGATAGACAGAATGAATACCCTGTTACAGCAGCAGCATATCCATGCTAATTTGATCTGGAGTATTGATGAGCAGATGAGCATCGGCCTGCTGGATGTGTTGCCGGCCAGTGCCGGTAAACGCCAGGGTATAGAATTCCTGATGCAGCATTTAGAGTTTAGTACGCGGGAAACAGTATTTGCCGGAGACAGCGGAAATGATATCTCGGTGATGGCCAGTCCATTACAGGCGGTGCTTGTAGCCAATGCCAGTGACGAAGTGCGGGAACTTGCCAGGCAGGAAGCAAAAATAAATGGACAATTAAAAAATCTTTATTTTGCCCGGGGTAATTATCTGGGCATGAATGGCAACTACAGCGCAGGTATACTCGAAGGGGTTGCTCATTATCTTCCAGAAATTGAATCCTGGTTTACGCAGCCATCATGATTAAACAAACCAGTCGCGATAACCGCAATGCCGATCATACAGTTCAGAAGTCTGGTGCTGTTATTTTCGGTGAAGTCCTGTTTGATTGCTTTCCTGACGGCAGCAGAGTGTTAGGTGGCGCACCGTTTAATGTGGCCTGGCATTGCCAGGCCTTTGGTTTATCGCCGCTGTTTATTTCCCGCGTAGGAAATGATCCCTTAGGGTTTCAGATAAGAGATGCCATGCTGGATTGGGGTATGGATACTTCAGGTCTGCAGCTCGATTCATCTCATCCCACCGGTATTGTCGATGTCACCTTCAAGGATGGCGAACCTGCCTATGACATCGTCGCCAACAGTGCATGGGATTTTATTCATTTTGATGCGGTGCCGCCTTATAAAAATGACAAGCTGTTATATCATGGTTCTCTGGCACTGCGAAATTCAACCTCAGCCCGTTCACTTGAGCGACTTAAACAAAACTGCAGAGGGTCAATATTTGTTGATGTAAATTTACGTGCACCCTGGTGGGAAAAACAAATGATTGAGCATGCAATCGACCAAAGACAATGGATAAAATTGAATGAAGATGAATTAAGTTTATTAGTCCCTCAGAAAAATACTCTAGAAGAGCGGATCCAATACCTATTGTCAACGATAGGAATGGAACTGGTGATTGTTACCCGAGGTAAACAGGGGGCACTGGCTGTTACTGCTAATGGAGGGCAATACAGTGTAAAACCCGAACCAGCAACCCATGTTGTAGATTCTGTGGGTGCCGGAGATGCTTTCAGCAGCGTAATGATACTAGGTAAAATCAAAAACTGGTCATTGCAGGATAGCATGCAGCGGGCACAAAGTTTTGCCAGTGCCATAGTCGGTCATCGAGGGGCAACTGTGCACGACAAGGATTTTTATCAATTTTTTATTAACGCCTGGGAATTATGAACAGCTCAGTATCGAGCAGTAACTAATCAATTGAACTTAAACAATAACTCACTATGTACGAACAAGTATCACATTCTTTGCTTAACGAAATATTAATCAAATTAAATCCCGAAATCAAACAGCAGGAATTGCGTCATTTTTATACGCGTCTTGGTGCGAATTTTTATTCTATCTACTCCCTTTTCCATATGCTCTATGGTGAGCGCGATGATTTTGCAAAGCAGGCTTTACTCCTGGTCGAAACCATGGCAAGGCAATACAATAAGCGCTCGGAACCACTCAAAAGTAAAGATATTGAGCGAGAAAAAGACCACAACTGGTTTCTAAGCCAAAAATGGGTTGGTATGACCTTATACACGGATGGTTTTGCCAATAACCTGAAAGGACTGAAAAACAAACTGCATTACTTTCAGGAACTGGGGATCAATATGATACATATCATGCCTATCATGGCTTGTCCAAATGGTAAAAGTGATGGCGGGTATGCTGTGAGTGATTTTCGCCGAGTTGATAATCGTTTTGGTAACAACGATGACCTGCATGAAGTCATAGCGGAGTTGCAAAAAAGGGACATTTTATTGACCCTGGATGTTGTGGTAAACCATACTTCAAATGAACATGAGTGGGCAAAAAAAGCACGCCAGGGTAATAAGCAATACCAGGACTATTATTACATCTTCGACAATCGAGAAATACCCGACATGTTCGAGGAAACCATGCCGGAAATATTTCCGCAGACTGCACCGGGGAATTTCACCTGGGTTGATGGTATGGAAAAATGGGCGATGACGGTTTTCAACGATTACCAATGGGATCTCAATTACAGTAACCCGGCGGTTTTTATTGAGATGGTGGATATCATTCTTTACTGGGCTAATCAGGGTGCTGACATTGTTCGCCTGGATGCAGTTGCCTTTTTATGGAAAAAAATTGGCAGTACTTGCCAGAACGAACGCGAAGCACATCTGATATTACAGTTAATGAAGGATTGCTGCCAGGTCACTGCTCCTGGTGTTTTGTTTATAGCCGAAGCGATTGTCGCACCAGTGGAAATTATTAAATATTTTGGTGAAGATGCCGTTAATGCCAAAGAATGTGAAATTGCCTATAATGCAACCTTTATGGCATTACTATGGAATGCTGTAGCCACCAAAAATGCCAAACTTTTATATCAGGGTTTAAAAACACTTCCGGATAAGCTCGAACGCGCCACCTGGTTAAACTATATACGTTGTCATGATGATATTGGTCTTGGTTTTGATGATGCAGATATCCGTGCGGTAGGGTTTGATCCCCTGGAGCATCGAAAATTCCTGATTGATTACTTTACTGGCAACTATAATGACTCAGAAGCCAGAGGGCTCCCCTTTGGACAAAATCTTAAAACCGGTGATGCACGAATTTCAGGTTCGTTGGCGTCACTGGCTGGATTAGAATCGGCACTGGAAACAAACGATGCGCAAAAAATTGATAACGCCATCAAACATATTCTGCTCTTACACAGTTTGATTATGTCTTTTGGCGGTATTCCATTACTGTATTATGGTGATGAAATAGGGACCCTGAATGATTGTGGTTTTTTAAATGATGAACACAAGTTAAATGATACTCGCTGGGCGCACCGTCCCATTATTGATTGGGACAAAGCCGAGCTTAGACATCAGTCAGGCACCATAGAAAACCGAATCTTTCATGCGATAAAAAAAATGCTGGCCGTGCGTAAAGAAATCGCTGCCTTTGCTGATTTTAATAACCGTGAACTCATACAAGTGGATAATCCGCACCTGTTTGTATTTACGCGTTTTGATCTTTGGCTCGCATCGGTCAAAGTGCTCGTCGTCGCGAATTTCGATGCCCATCCGCAATATCTGAATTTAAATGATCCCGGGATAAAATCCGTTTTTTTCAACGCACAGGTGATAGACCTCTACTCAGGCGATTCCCCTGCTATGTTTAAAGATCAATTAGTGATCCCGCCCTATCATTTTTACTGGTTGACAGATGAACATAGAATTAGCTGAACAATAACAAATGGTTATGCAAAAGCTATGGCAACTTCTCAATAAGTCCGTGCAAAATCCCCTCCCTCTATCAGGGGAAGGAACTTGAACTGCACGGACTTATTGAGAAGTTACAAGCTATGTAATAATTCAGGTTAATGTTTTGGGCATGTTGAGCAACTACGGATCAATCATCTTTAAAATCTTCATCCACATTTTTGCTTAAGAACTAACCTATGTATCGACACTAATTAAGCTTAGGCTGAATATCAGGCAATTCTTTGATATAGATATCCTGCTGTGGGAATGGAATACCAATGTTGGCTTCCTTAAGGGCATCCCAGATCGCAAACATGACATCAGATTTAATTTTCAGACGGCTAAATTCCCCTACATCAATATAATATTGAACCCTGAAATTAACAGAGGAGGCAGCAAATTCTGTCAGCCAGACATGGGGTTCCGGATCCAGAAGAACTTCCGGCTGCATGATGACAGCCTCCTTTATAATCTTTTTCGCTATATGAGGATCATCCTGATAACGAACGCCAATGGTTAACACAGTGCGGACAATTTTATTCGTGCGTGTCCAATTAACAAACGCGTTACTGACCAGATCAGAATTGGGTATGATCACATCCTGATTATCCCAGGTCGTTACAGTGACCGAACGCATGCCAATCTCTGAAACCGTCCCTTCATTATTTCCAATGGTGACCCAGTCGTCCGTACGTATAGGTCTTTCGGCGAGTAAAATCAGACCGCTGATAAAATTATTAGCGATATTCTGCAGACCAAAACCGATACCAACACCCAAAGCTCCGGCAAAAATCGTCAGGCTGGTCAAATCAATCCCAAGAATATTCAAGGCAATCAGTATGCCTACGACCACGACTGCATACTGGGTAAACACGGATAGACTATTGCGTATCCCTATATCCTGAATATTACTGTAGAGCCAGCCATAGGTAATATCACGAGCCCAGCGGCCAATGTAAAACACCAGGAACAATAAGCAGAGAGTTCCCAGTAAATTGAGGCTGTTGATGTCGAACTTTCCGATGGAGAAAACAGGATAAGTGAGCCAATTTTTTATCTGTAAACCAATGGCCGGATCACCGCCTAACAGTCTATAGAATACCCAGGCTGCTAATAACAACAAGCCTATCCTTATCATTAACTGTACCGGTACCACCAGACTGCGGACCCAGAATGCTCCCCGTTCGGATTTACTGGCAAGCATATCCCCCAGGTTTTTTGACAGATCAATAACCAGTCCTCGCGCGATAAGCCAGCCAGCCGCCACAAGGATAAACAGTGAAAGATAGCCTGCTACTGACCAGGCAAGATCAATATAGCCGAAAATCCCCAAAACGGCTGCAGTCAGTATGGCGATGGGAATGACAGACACGGCTAAACCCAGCAATTTTATCCAGTAGATATTACCTTTAATTGTCCTGAAACTGTGCATTAAAAGTTTACGCATACGAAACGACAGATATACCATCGGAAGGAGCAAGAGCATAAACGTTCGATCGGCCAGATCCTGCAATTCGTTTGAAAAAAGTCCCAGGTGTGCCAGGGCCAGAATAATACAGAAAAACGATATCACAATGACCCACAGAACAATCAAACGGTATAATCCTGGTTGTTGCTCACTCAGGCCAAGAGGAGATTTCAGGATCCACCAACTCAGTTCAATCAACAGCCAGGCTCCTAGCCAGATAGCGACTAATATGCTGATGAGTAACAGGCCTGGAGGGATAATATCCAGCACCCATGCGGCAATCATTAACAAGCCGCCCAACAGCAGGCCGAACCGATTTGCGCGCAGCCAGGAAGAGCTTATAAACAGGATCTTTTCGGTAAAATTCTTCGTGGCAACAAATCGTTCTGCAGGCTTCAGACGCCACAGGCTCAAACAGACAATTGACCAGGCAAAACCCAGCATGAACAATAAAGACCAGACATTGAAATCGGCTTGTTGCATTGCCGTATGCAGGGAAACCAGGATAAGTCGGCCCGTTTGCAGTAAGGTGGCAGGTAAATTCTTTATTTCTGACCATACTGACTGCCATTCATCAAAGCTGCGAGGCAGATGATGACGCTGAGTCAGATCCTGTTTTTTTTGTTGCCGGTAAGCGATCTCTCTAAATACTATTTCGCCGTTGAGTTTCTGGCTATGTGATGAAATCTCAGAAGACAGTGTATTGATTGCTTTTAGTTGATCCTCAAGAATTAGATTGATTTCGTCATAGATTGTTGCATTTTTTACATCCAGATTTTTGCGTTTCTGCATCACTTCAAGACGTTGCTGAATCAAGTTAGCTTTATTTTTCAGCAGTCCATTCAGCGGGATTAATGAGACTTTCAACTGGATCAATTTGTCATATAACAGTTTCATTGACCGAGGTTCTTTCGCTAGCGCACTTGATTGAGCAGCGATCAGCTCCATCTGTATTTGTGACTGGGTCAGCCTGTAGCGTATATCATCAAGAAAGATTGATGCTTCTGCTTTTAATAATTGTACCTCTGTCTGATCTCGTTGCGCCTGTGAGATATCAGAGCGTTCTCTGAACTGAGCTAATTGTATATTCAGTTTGATAATTTCCTGCTGCCATTTATCCCGCTCTGAGGAGAGCTGATTTTCTAAATGACCTAGCGTTTGCTGTTGAATCTTTTCCTGCTGGCGCTGATAGGTATTACGCACTGCTGTCCACCACTTTTCTGCCAGAGACAGGCGTTCCCGGGTCAGTGCATTGCGCTGGTTGAGCTGTTCGATATGTTTAACTTCAAGTTTGAGTAAAGACTGTTCCTTCGCCAGTGCTGATTTGGTTGTGGAAATATTTTCTGCGGTTGCTGTAACAGGATCAGCTGCCAGGCTCTGTAGCTGATCGTTTAGCTGTTGAATTGATTTTTCAATTTCAAGCCTGTGCTGTTCTGCTGCAACGATGTCAAGTGAAATGGACTTCAATGATACCTTCAGGGCTTGTACTTCCAGTCGAGCCTTCTCAAGATCTGATGTTTTAAGATGGTTTGATTCCAGTTTTGCTTTGCGTGAGTTAAATTCTGATTTCCAGATGGCTAATTCAGATTTATCTTCTGCAACTGCAGCAGCTTCGGCATTCAGCGTCCTGGTTCTGGAAGTAACAAGATTGTTATTTGTCTCCTGTTGAGAAGACGAAGCCTGCTCAGGCTCTGCAGCATAAATGTTGAACGATAAAAATAACACTACGCAACAAATGATATGCTTGTGAAGTGATTCTGTCATATGACAGTTATCTCCTTGTTTAGCCAGTCAACGGGAGTTGCTGAGACTAATATGAAAGGGTGCCAATGATGATGAACGTCAAAATCTGCTCGACGGCAAATTCGACACCCTGAGCTCTGAGCCGTTTGTTGGTTTCTCATAGGTAGGTACTTAAGCAAAATCAGGTGCGGATAATCGAGTATTTGTTGACCCACATGGACGACTTCGGCTCCTGCCTCTCGCATGCATTTCCACCATCCATGGTGGTCAAGTGGGAAATGCAGGTTATGCATGGAGCAATTACCTGCCCAGAAGACGCCGTAAATACTTCCATGTAGGCTTTTTATAGCCGTCCATGGCTATAAAAACTTGACCTACATGGATGTAGGGAATGCAGATTATGCAGGAGCAATCATCTGTCTTCCACAAACACTCAATTATCCTTAAGTACCTACGTATGATTGGTTTCTAAATAAGAGTTCCAAATTAGTGAACATTTAATTGAACCTAAACCTTGTTTGTTGATCAAATTTATCGACCAAAACAAATAAATCAACAACAAGGTTTAAGATGGGAACTATTATAGCGAAATTAACTCGTCCAGTATGCCGCAGATTGAAAAAAGTGGTTCAATTTAATCGTGATGGAGATTATCGAAGACGCGCAAAAGCAATTTTATTATTGCACAAAGGACATACGATTAAAGGTACAGCAGAGCTTCTTTGTGCCAGCAGGAACAGCATTACCAAATGGCTTGCCTTATTCAATGACTACGGTGAATCAGGTTTGGTTCCTGAACAAAGAGGAAGACGCGCCTACAGTATTAATGATGATATTTGCCACCGTCTAATTGAGTTAATACAAATCAAGCCGGAAGACTTTGGCTGGTGTGCATCGAGATGGACTTCTGAGACGCTTTCTCGTCAAATTAATGCTGAGTTTAAAACCAGAATCCATGCATCGACCATCAGGCGATTATTGCCCCGGTTAGGTATTGTCTGGAACCGGGCAAGCCCGACACTTTGTATCCAGGATAAAGAAAAAGCACGAAAAATGAAGAAGATAAAGCAGGCTTTAGGCCGTGCAAATGCAGAAAATCCGGTATTCTATGTGGATGAAGTGGATATAGATTTAAACCCCAGGATTGGCAGTTGCTGGTCAATCAAAGGGGAACAAACCCGAATTATGACTAGGGAAAAACCAGAAAAACTATCTGGCTGGAGCACTCAATGCAAAAACGGGGTACATCGTCTGGGTGGAATGGGAAAAGAAAAACTCATTCCTGTTTTTACGTCTGATGGCTGAACTACGAAAGCGATACCGGCAGGCAAAAACGATCCGTTTAATTGCTGATAATTACATAATTCATAAAAGTGGGATCACTAAAACATTTTTGGAACATAATAAAAAATTCAGTCTGATATTTCAGCCAGTTTATCATCCATGGGTAAACCGAATTGAATTAGTCTGGAAACAATTGCATGACACGGTAACCAGAAATCACAAGCATACAACCATGAAGAGTTTGATGAAAGCAGTCAGAAAATTTATGAATAACGTATCACCTTTTCCAGGATCAATGGTGCAACAGATGAAATTACAAAGTGTTCACCATTAAAGATCTTTTATTTAGTTGCAGCGTACTGTTAAATAACAGTCGTTCGCAGCACGGTAGAATCAATATCAGAAGTTTTATTAAAGCTATAACAGCACACTTTTAAGTAAGGCTGGTATCTCTTTGGTTCTTAAAAAAGGATACTCTTTGGGAATATATGTTTAATTTTTTTCAAACAACTGAATGAAGGTTTTATAAACTCTGTTCACCGGTAAAAATTGCTTCCAGTATCTTTTACCTGACAGGGAAAAAGTGAACCATGGTGCGATAACTTTGTTAATTCCCCATCCTGGACGCCATCTGAACATGCTTTTCCTGGGACTCGTTACAATGGTTAAAACCGGAATACCCAGAGCAGAAGCCAGATGCCCTGAGCCCGAATCATTGGCAATCAGAAAAGCAGATTCATAAATATATTCTGCAAAAGACTTAACCGATTCAAATTCAGGCATTTCAAATTCATTATTAATCGTTTTATGCCATTCCTGGTGTTCATTGGGTGCAAACGAGAAAACGGGATTAAAATTTTTAGTTTTCAATTTTCTTGCCAAGCGAATATATTTTTTTGCCGACCATTCTTTCTTTTTCTCGCTGCTGGTGGGTGCAAGAATAATTCGTCGAGGGTATTTTTTTTTATCAGGGATGCAGGAAGTTTCAAACCAGTGTCACTGGTTATAATCGGTAGTTTAAGTGTTTCACTACAGTATAAAATCATGTTATCGACCATTGAATGTGTCGGATTGTGCTTGAGCGTCTGTGATGCTGCAATAAAACTCGGTATATATTTCGCTAGATCACCGGTCAGCTTGTTGGCCAAATAATCTTGATGATCATGGTAAAACATAGCTTCAAGTTTTCCGCTGGAAAAAAAGATAATCGTTTTGGCCAGTTCTTTAATCTGCTTTTGGTTATAACGAGAAGTAAATGTTGAATAAGTATCTGCAAGGACAATATCATATCCGTTGAGGCTGGTTTCATTTAATGTGCACGTATCCGTCGGCATGATTTTAAAATTCAGCCAGTCGTTCAATGACATGAGATAATCATGAAACACGGTCACATCAATGCCGTTTTGGTATAGATTATTGGCTAATACCAGACTGATGACACCATCACCGAGCATTTTGTTTGGAATAATGGCAATGGTTAATAATTGTTGTGTCATAAGAAAACAGGAATTATGGGGTTAAAGATGAGTTTTGTGCGATGCCTGAATACTATGGCCACTCTTTCCGAACAGCTATTTAGTTTCGACTAATGAAACCCGGAGTCATACCATAGTCATCTGCATCGCTGCTGAATGATTAAATATAAGTAACTATTCAGCGTATTTTAGATTTATACGTAAGTTCTTGATATCAGGTGTTTGCGTAACAAGTGTATGTGGCATGGATGCCACATCCAAGCCTACATGGACGTATTTACGGCGTCTTATGGAGCAAATTCCTGGTGTCAAGGACGTTTTCAAAATTACGCTGAATAGTTACGATTATAATTCCTTTTTAAACCAGTCGCCAAGATTTTTTTCCAGCCTATAAACGGGATCAGCCGGGGTTAAAAAGTTTTTTGCTTGCTGCATAGATATCGGCTGACTAAATTCAAGATCATTGCGGTGAAATAAGCCCGCTAAAATGCTGGCCAGTTTCTGGTTTTCAAATATCAGCACAGATTCACTATTCAAGGTCTCGCTTCGGGGATCAAGGTTGTATGAACCTACCAGGGCAATCTGCTGATCAAATACGGCATATTTTGAATGCATGGTGCCTTGCGTTTTTTTATTGGTGCCGGTGCGTTTTCCCTGCCATTCCCAGATTTGTATGCCGGCGGTTTGGTTTTCAGTACAGTTTCTAACCACGGGCTCATCGTTGACACTTAACATGTCTTTATAGGCTTCCCTGCCGACGATGGTAATTTCCGGTAAGTCATTGGTTAAGGTACTATTGGTGATTATTTTAACCTGGATACAGCGTCGAGCTGCAGCTTTAATTTCAGCAATAAATTTTTCTGATGGTACAAAATAGGCGTTAGCGATCAAAATCTCTTTTTGTGCCTTGCGAATGAGCTTTAGGTAAGCCTGTGAAATATATGTTTCTTTATAACGCGGCCGGTTCTGAAAAAATCGGACTTTGCCGGTATGATAGTCCAGCGCTAATTTTTTCTCTCCCATTTGGCGGACTTTTCGATCCAGTTCAGGATTAGTCTGGAAAGTGAATGTTAATTTTCCGGTCTTATCCAATATTTCGCGGGTTTTATCCCAGTACAGATTGGTATTGAAAATACCCCGGCTTTTTTTTATGGCCAGAAAATAATTATAGTTGCTATCAAATGCGGTCACCATGTCTTTGATAACTTCGCCTTTAACGATCACATCCTGATCACGCCAGAAAAAATCCGCATTATCAGGATCAACCCGGAAATATTCATTGGCCACATTCAGACCGCCAACGATAGCCACGCCATGATCGGTTTCTGCGTCAATCAGCCACATTTTTTCATGGAAGCGTTTATCCATTCGACCCAGTTCTGCATGCGGTATCAAACCTGGTATTGGCACTTCGTTAAGCCATTGCAGCAGCATTGCCTCATAACCTTCCACCTCAATGGCGTTTTGTTTCAGATCAAAAAACATAAGCTGCGTTTGTAAGCCGGGGTTGGAAAATGCATCAACAATGATCCGTACATCCAGGCCATCACGTTTTTTTTGTTTCAGAAGGTCAGCAATATACAGGCCGGATTCATCAGCGGTGAATACCAGGGCCTGAATTCGGATGGAAGTGTCGGCATTTTTTAGAGTCTGAATACGTGCCGCAAACGAATCATCGCCATTGGCCAGGATAGCGATCTGACTATGCTTAATGGGGTGTACAGGGAATAAACCGCTGTGCCCTATATCCGGGTAAGGACTGCCGATGAATTCCTCTGCAGGACCAAACACAGAAGTATGAGTCTGAGGTTTGTATGGATTGGAATCACCTTGTTTTATGGACTGTTGGTAGTTTGAATGTTGTGAACAACCGAAAAATAAAAAACTAAATATGCAAAGCAGATGCATGCTTTTGTTATAATAAAATACTGATGGAATAGGCAGAATCTTCAATTTTTTTAAAACGCTTTTATATTAGGTGAATATTTATGGTGTATCCTGATTAGTCTCATCATGCAGATGCCTGGCCGTAGGTTTACTATAATCCCAGTTAAAAAACTGTACTTCCCGGATAGGTGTTTTCTTCTTGCTCATCAATATAACAGCTCGTAAACCATCATTAAAATAGGGATCTCCTGTCAGGTTGTAAGCCGGTGCTTCAGGGGTGGATACAGGAATACCTGAAACATAGCCGATTTTGACCAGTCCCTGGGAAAAAAGCATTTCCTGAATCAGTTCATTACGGGCTTCATCAATATCAGGGTCTATCTTGTGGGTTACCAGTATAGGGGTTTTATTGGTAAATCTAACACCTATATCACGGCTGATCTGACCTATCCAGACTTCCTGATCCTGATAGGTAAAGGGGGTCAGCCAGAGACGAAGATGATTTCGCTGATGAATCGTGCCGCGTGCCTTTTGCAGGGCAATATCCTGTTTTCGGCCAAAGGCGTAGAGGGGACTCACCGGTGAATAGCGGTAGTGTTCACCAAATAAGAAAGAGAAAGCCGTTTTTTTAACAGATTCTAAATAATTATTTTCTGCTGCATGCCAGCCGCGGCGAACAAAAGCGGGGAACAGATCATCAGCATTGCCGATAAAAACCAGGTTTAAGGGATCACCCTGATTTATGCCATCGGCGCTGGAGGTGCAGCAGGGTAAATTTTCAAGCATCTGTTTAAGTGACACTTCATTTAAATCCGCTTTTTTTTCAATATGCTTATTTTCAACTTCAAACAGATTCTGATAATTCAGTCCGGGAATGGTAAAGAAAAAATTGAAAGTGACCAGTTTTTGATGCCCGAGAAGTTCAATATCAATCTCCTTGTGCCCTTCATCCAGATTGACAAAGACAAAACCTGATTGAGTTTCACCAGGCAGCACAGGATTTTTAAATGCCTGATCTCGCAGCTGTTGCATCCATAAATCGTTATCTTCATCTGACATCGCAGAACTAAAAGCATAAGCCACTTCATCAGGTGAAAAGTGATCAGGGTCAATCGCCGGATATAACAACCAGTAGGCGCGATCGTCGCTGTTTTCCACAGACACCCAGATGGCCTGGATTCCAGCAAGTTTTAATGGCAGCCCAAAGGCGGCATAAGATTCTTTCGCATTAAGTATGGATGCACGGACCTTGAGCTGGCCATCCTGTTGTGTTTTAGCGTGATGTAAAAAGTTAATCTTTTCAACCGGGCTGGGTTGGATGATTTTGTAAGTGCTGCATCCCGGGATCAATAAGCTAATACAAAGCAGCAGGAGTAAGGGATGGAGGTAAAAAAAACGGCTACAATGGAGCATTTGATAAGTTGCCTGAATAAGTAAGTCGTATTGAAGACATAATGTAATTGTAAGGGCAAATGTATTTTACCTCAGCAGCAACCATTACAGAAGATCAAAATAACCGTCCTGAATGCAGGCAATGCTAATGTTAGAATATAGTCTTCTGATGTCTACAGATGCTGTTGAATGGTTGGTTATTGAGATACAAACAGCTACTGGAAGGTAGAATGATGATGAGCTGTCTGGTCGTTCAGAATGAATAAGCTGATTAAAAATCGTGCTTCAAAAATTGACCTCTATGAGTAACTATTCAGCTCAGCGTATATCTAAGATCGTGATTGATATTAGGTGTTTATGGAAGAAGTGTATGTGGCATGGATGCCACATCCAAGCCTACATGGATGTATTCACGGCGTCTTCTGGAATAAATACCTAATATCAATCACTTAGTGAAAATCTTAAATACGCTGAGTAGTTACCTCTATGATAGAGTAAAGGCATGTTTATAACCCAGAGCTGGGTATGCACAAATGTAATTTAAGACAGCTCACCTGAACTCTTTGTAAATCCCTGGACTATGTTGAAATGGATGATTTAAAATATGGGAAACAGCTAAATAACTGTTCTTAAAAGCTGTCCATTTAGCACCAGAACCTGTGATGTATCATTTCGGGATTTGATGTTAATATGAGCGAAATGCTGTATTACAGATTCTTGTGCGATGACTCAATACTACGGACACTCTTTCCGAACAGCTATTGAGCCTGTATGTTTGTAAAGCTGATCTGAAATATTCTACTGGCTGCAGGCATTTCATCCTTAATGATGAAAAGTTGCAGATTTGTTATCCTTGATATTTCCTGCAGGCAGTGTGTATCTATGATGGGCAGGAAGGTAACTATTGAATTTATCAACAGACCCTGATGAGAGCTAAGATTTATTGGCTATGATAATGAAAAACTGCGTGCTTTATTTATGTGCAATCTGCTGCCTTAGCCTGGGTGTGTCACTTCAAGCCGGGGAATTGCCACCGTTATTTGATGTACACCTTCATTACAAATGGGATCAGGCAGAGATCACCTCGCCACAACAGGCAATAGAGATGTTAGATAAGGCCGGTGTGCAAAAAGCTGTGGTCATTGGCAGGCCCGCTGAATTAGCCTTGCAGCTTTACCGGTTGGCACCAGAGCGCATTATTCCGTTTTATGGCCCTTACCGGGTAGGTGGAGAAAAACTCAGCTGGCAGTTTCGTGCTGAACTGATTGAAGAAGTACGCGCAGGGTTGCGCAGTGGAATGTATCGAGGTATTGGTGAATTACATCTCATTGGCGGCATGGCAGTACCCTGGCGAAGCAGCAAGGTATTTGCTGCCTTATTAGCATTAGCGCATGAATATAATGTACCGCTGATGGTGCATACGGAATATTCATCCATAAAACCGACCTTATCGATGTGTCAGGAAAATCCGCACAACCGATTTTTACTGGCCCATGCCGGAGCGGTAATTTCCCCCGTGCAGGTGGATGAAATTCTTGCAGCCTGCCCTAACGTTATGATGGATTTGTCTGCACGCGATCCCTGGCGTTATGTTAATAATCCTATTGCTGATAATAAAGGGGGGTTGTTACCTGAATGGCTGGAAGTAATCTTGCGTAATGAGGACCGTTTTATGCTTGGTTCAGATCCGGTCTGGCCAGTGGATAAAGGCTTTAGCTGGGATGAGCCGGACAGCGGCTGGACGCGGTTACAGGATTATATAAATTTTCATAGAAACTGGGTCTCTCATTTGCCGCCCAAAGCAGCGAAAAAAATTCTCTGGTCAAATGCCGAGAACTGGTTTGCACAAAGTGCGAAGAGAAAAAAATAAGCGAGTATGCATAGATTAGTTTTTCAGCAATAATACCCAATTCTCCATAAGTACCTATGTATGAGCGATTATTTTAGTTGTCCGTCATCTTCTAATAGCCGGGTCGATGATGAAGAATTCTTACCCATATAATCTATGCTTATTCACGGGATAAAAAACTTTCGAGAATGTATCAACCAGTACTGACTTCACTTACAAAACTTATCCAGCACCAGAAGAAGCTTGCACGCTGTCATCTATGCTCCGAAATGCATGGTCCTGCGGTACATGGTGAGGCCGTTTTGTCACCTGTGATGCTAATAGGTCAGGCACCAGGTTCCAAAGAGATCATGCTGCACAAACCCTTTGCCTGGACTGCAGGAAAAACCCTGTTTGGGTGGTTCGAATCTATTGGCATGGATGAAAATAACTTCAGACAGCAAGTATATATGTCAGCCGTTTGCCGCTGTTTTCCGGGTAAAAAAGTAAAAGCAGGAGACCGGGTGCCCAATGTCGCTGAAATTGAAAACTGCAGCGAATGGTTGCACGCTGAAGTCGATATCTTAAGACCTGAACTGATCATTCCGGTAGGTAAACTGGCAATCAATCAGATCCGGCCGATCAATAAACTGAGCGATATCGTCGGCCAGGTTGTTGCAGCAGATATTTTTACCCATGCCTGTGATGTCATTGCGTTACCGCATCCTTCTGGCGCTTCAACCTGGTATCGAAGCGAACCAGGGAATCAATTATTGCAGCAGGCACTGAAAAAAATACACCAGCATCCTGCATGGCAGGACATATTGAGTAAAAATTCGTAACCACATAAGAGTATAAATTTAGGCTGCTAAATAGCTGTTCGGAAATAGTGGCCATAGTATTGAGGCATCATACAAGACCCTGTAATACATCATTTCGCTCATATTAGCATCAAATCCCGCAATGAGACATCACAGTTTCTGGTGCTAAATGGACACTTCTTAAGAACATTTATTTAGTTTGAATTCAGCTTGATTTCAGTTTGATTTTGCAGATTGAAATTTTCTGTTTGCTGCAGTAATTCTGCAGTGTATACTTCAATATTCTTTTTATTGACCCGATAATTATTATTTTTAATCTGCTCTAATATCCATACAGTCACACGCTGATGGTAATGAGTAAAATCTTTATAATTATCTAAATTATGCGTAATTTGTTTTGCAATTTGAAAATCATAGAGGTGAACGTTGTCTAAATCCTGCAGGGTTTCAAACAGGTATTTTTTAAATAACAGTACATCCTTCAGTATGCCTTTGTCGTGATACCTTTTATAGGCCAGGATTGAATAGGGAGGATAAAAAATAATATACTTTGTATGAATGTCTCGCTCTATCACAGGCAATATATTTTTCTCAAAGCTGTTCTTTAGTACATCAAAAGAGTAGTCCTGCAAATCTGTTATATGATAACCTTTGTGCTGCAGCATTAATTCTTTGCCAAAAGAATTTTTATCTGCCTGCTGTGTTTCATACATATGTTTAAAGCGATTGCTGATCGAATGTGTGTTTGAAAATCCTTTTTTAATGGCCGCAAAAGATTTCAATGTGGTATCGAATTTTAGCAGATAAAGCAGAGAAAAAAATATATTATCTGCATATAAAAACTCCGGAAAAGAGGCGTCTTTTCTATCAGCGTTGCCTGAAAATACAAAAACATCCAGTCCATAAAGTACATTGACAGTATGCTTATGTTTCAGTATTAATTGAAGCAATTTGCTCTCTTCATGAGCTGATGCGCCGGCCATGCTTAAGTTTATTGCTTTGTTAAAAGAAAGTTTATGCTCAATATCAGCAAGGACAAAATTTTCTGTATGTGATGTGCCTAAAATGACAGATGTGTAAGGATAATTTTTTGCTAATCCTGGATTTAAATATCGCTGTTGTGAATTATCAAAATGGATGGGATAGAAGCTGCTTATTCTAAATTGCTGTAAAGGATCGATAACATAATTGAAGCTGATTATCATGGCGGCTATTGTTAACATGACCACCGACAGTTGAATAAGCCATTTTTTATGTTGCATAGATGATCCCTAAAAAATGAAATAATAAAATTGAATTTCCCTGTCCAGATAGCCATAAGATATAACCAGTAACAAGGCCGTGAAAAACAAATTTTTCTTGTTTGGCAACATCTCCTCCATCATTTGATATGAATTTTTGAACAGCAGGATTAGTATGAATGAAAATAACAATGCAATAAGAGCGGATTTATCGGTGTGCAGATGTAACAGATAATCACCGAAGCTGACGCCATAGGGAGATAAAAACCGCAACATGCTTTCCAGCTGAATGGGTAAAACAATAGCACCAAAAAACATGGTTTTTAGAATCTGTAGAGCATCAGAAATATTGTCTGCGCGAAAAAAAACTCTGGTGATATTTAAAAAATTGAAGGTCACAAGCCACGCAAAAAGTGTATTCATTTGAAATCCAAGTTTATTCCAGATATCATGAATGACCAGCGCGATACCATGCAATAATCCCCAAATTACAAATGTCCAGCCTGCACCATGCCAGATACCGCTGATAAGAAAAGTCAACAGAATGTTTGTACGTAATTTTACCTCTCTTTTTTTTAATGGCAGTGAAATATAGTCTCTTAAAAAATGTGAAAGGGTAATATGCCAGCGGCGCCAGAAATCCTGTATATCAAGGGCTTTATAAGGTGAACGAAAATTGATGGGAATTTTTATATTAAACAGCAGGCCTAATCCAATGGCCATATCAGTGTAACCACTGAAATCAAAATAAAGCTGGAACCCAAATGAAAAACTGGCAACCCAGGCTTCCAGCAAGTTTAAGGTGTAGGGGTTCTCAAACCCGAGGTTGGCCCAGCTGGCAAACGTATCGGCGATAACCACTTTTTTAAAAAGACCGATTGAAAATATAAAAATTCCTTTGGCTATATTTTCGTAGTTAATAAAGCCATTTTCCAAATTGCGAAACTGAGGCATCATCTGTTTATGATGTACGATAGGACCTGCAATAAGCTGAGGGAAAAATGTAACAAAGAGTGCGTAGTCAATAAAGTTATGCTGCTTGATTTTACCTTTATAACTGTCGCTAATGTAAGCGATCTGCTGAAAGGTAAAAAATGAAATGGCCAAAGGCAGCGCAAGATGCAATAGTTCGAAGTTCTTTTCAAAGAGTAGATTGGTATTTTCAATAAAAAAATCTGTATACTTAAAATATGCCAGCAGCAGTACATTAAATAAAATACCCAGGATGAGCAGATGCTTCTTTTGCAAGCAGGAATTTCTTCGAGGATCTGCTATTGCGAGTCCAATGGCATAATTTATGAAGATTGAAGAAACGATCAGCGGCAGATAAATGATGTTCCACCAGCTGTAAAAAAAGAGGGAAGAGAGCAGTAAAAAAAATCTACTGACTGTAGTCAGTTTTTTTTTATTAAGAAAAAAATAGATTAAAAAAACAAGTGGTAAAAATACAAAAATAAATTCATATGAATTGAACAGCAATACTACTTCCTCTGAAAATCTTTTTCATCAATCATGAGTATTTCAAATTCAAGGTAGTTCAAAGGGTAGTGATGCATCAGAGTTTTCATTTGTCGATAATTCAAAAGATTTCTGGAGCCACTCACACCACTTTTCTTCATATACCTGAACATATCACGTACCGATGAAAATTCCAGAGTGTATTTTTGTATCTGGTATGCTGCATTGAAATATTTTTTTGAGAGCTCAAGCACTTCGTCAGCAGAGCGTATTAATGGAGAAATAGAAGCTGTCTGATACAGGGTTTTAAATGTACCTGAGGTAAAAATTGCTAAAGAAACGGGCGCGTTTAAAGCGGCAATATCATGCAAAGTTTTATCTAAATCATCGGCCCACTGTAAAGCCGATGCTGATACGATTCTATCAAAGGTAAAGGCATTAAAGTCTTTAAAACATGACGGTTGATTAAAATCTTTGACATATAGTTCAATGTGCTGGTTTTTGGGGTGAAGGTCAATCATTTTTTGTGCAAAATCAAAGCCGACAAATCTTTTTAACGGCCATGAAATCGACTTATACAAGCCCCCGCTGCCGCAGCCAATATCCAGAATAGAGCCGGGTTGGTCGGAAATACGGTTAATTAGCTCCGCAATGACTTTGGTCTGTATTATATTAAAGGTGCCGTAGGTTGTAGCATGTTTTGAAAACTCGTTTTGTATTTTCATTTCAAAACTAACTTAATTAATGGCTTGTGAGAAATTATGATTTTTACAGCAAACTGAAACATTGATTCACTCAGGGACTGCAGTCATAGGCAATAGAGTTTATTTTTATTACCTGGCTGAGTGATAGCCAGTCGGCAAAGTGCATGAGAATAACTTTAGAACTACTGAGGTTTATCTTTTTTATCTTCGCTTTCTGCAGCTTCTATGGCGTCAAGCTCGGCTTCCATTTCTTCGTCTGACATGGGACGGTAGCGTGGTTCTTTTTCAGCAGCATGATCTTCTGTATCTGAAGCGCCAGATATATTGTTCCCGTCCGCAGCATATTCCTGCTCTTCATCAGCTTCTTTTTCCGCTTTTTTCCTGCCGATTATACGGGAGAATATCACTCCCAGTTCAAACAGTAGCCAGACGGGGATGGCTAACAGCGTTTGCGAGACGATATCAGGCGGCGTTAGCAGCATACCCACGACAAAAGAGCCCACAATAACATATGGCCGTTTGCCGGCAAGTTTTTCTGCAGAAGTGGCTCCGGTAACAGTTAATACAATGATGACAATAGGGACTTCAAAAGCCAGTCCAAAGGCAAAAAACATTTTTAAAACAAAATCAAGATACTGGCTGATATCCGTCATCATGGCGACACCTTCAGGAGTCGTAGCGGAGAAGAAGGCAAACATCAGCGGGAAGACAATATAAAATGAAAAAACGATCCCGGCATAAAACAGAAAGACGCTGGAGGCAATCAATGGTAATGCCAGACGTTTTTCATGCTTATACAACCCGGGCGCAACAAATCCCCAGAATTGATAAAAAATATACGGAACGGCAATGAATATTGACGTGACCAGACTCAGTTTAAAGGGGGTCAGAAAAGGTGCTGCGACTCCTGTTGCAATCATAGTGCTGCCTTCTGGAAGCTGCTTGAGCAGAGGAGATGACACAATCTGATAGAGGTCGTTGGCAAAAAAGAACAATACCATAAAAATGGCAATGACGACGACGACAATGCGCAGAATTCGATCACGTAATTCTATTAAATGGGACATGAAAGGCTGTTCATTGTCCGTTTCAGTATTATCAGAAGGTTGTTCTTGAATGCTCATGTATAATTAGTAACTCAATAAGATTGAAACTTCTCAAAACCTGTATCACGTGGCAGAAATTAACTGGCTCGAGTTTGCGACAGTGTAATCCGAAGAACTGTTAATTGTTCCATCCCGGCTTTAGCGGTTATTATCTTTGGCTGAGGATGTTTCAGCATGAGGTGTGGAGGCACGCGGTTTATCACTGCTGGCACTGTCTTCAAAATCGATGAGATCATCGATATGCGCGCTTTTATTCAGGGTTTCCAGCCCGGAGTTGATAGAGGATTGGGTTGAATTAGCTGCATTTTTAAAGTCTTCAGCCAGTTTCTGCTGCTCAGCGAGTATCTGCTTCAGTTCTTCGTCTTTTATTTCCTTGTTGATATCGTCTTTAATATTGGCAATAAAACGATTCGCACGGCCCATCCACTTACCTGCAGTTCGAGCTACAGCAGGTAAACGTTCCGGGCCTATGACCAATAGTGCGACAATTCCAATCAGGGACAGTTCCCAAAAGCCAATATCAAACATCAGGTTTTTAATCCGTTATTAAAGTAATTTCTGTAAAGGTGACGATTCAAACCTGCTGACTGTCAGCAGCGCAGGATAAATTCGGAATTAAACCTTGTCCTTGTTTTCAACGTTGCCCTGAATGGTGGCACCGCTGTTTTCGCTGCCTGCCTGTTTATCTATGGTGGCCTGCTGATTGTTGTTTGATACATTCTCAGAATCGTGTTTGTTTTCCTCTTCTTCTTTCATGGCGCCTTTAAAATTTTTGATGGCTCCACCCAAATCACCACCGATATTTCGTAGTTTCTTTGCACCAAACAGCACCAACACAATAGCCAGGATAATTAATAACTCAGTAACGCCAAATCCCATTGGATTCTCCTAAAAAATAAATTGATTAGTTATTTCATATTTCCGGCTTTATGATAACACCGGAGTATTCAAAACAGTTCATTTTGCAGCATCTTACGGATCTAAAAACCCGGTAAATTTTTTCCGCCCATTAAATGCATATGCAGATGAAAAACCTCCTGTCCACCACCTTTGCCAGTATTAATAATAGTACGAAAGCCCGAGCTCAAGCCATGTTCGAGGGCAAGTTCCGGTAATTTTTTTAACATCGTGATAAGCAGTTGATCATGTGAATCATCCAGTGCCGAGAGGCTTTCAATATGCTCTCTGGGTATCATCAGCAGATGTACTTCAGCTTTAGGATTAATATCCCGGAATACTACCACTTCATCGTCTTCAAAAACGATATCAGCGGGAATTTTGCCAGCTGCTATGTTACAGAAAAGGCAATCACTCATTTATTTCGACTCGCTTTTTCTTCCAGCCCGGATAAACCAAAACGGCGTGCCAGTTCGTTAAGTACATCTTCCGGGCCAAGGTTATGATATGACAGCATGACCATAGAATGGAACCATAAATCTGCTGTTTCGTAAACAATAGCTTCTTTTTTCCCATCTTTTGCAGCAATAATAGTTTCGCCGCACTCTTCGGCCACTTTTTTCAGTATCGTATTTAGTCCCTGATGCTGAAGTTTGGCAACATAGGATGATTCAGGATCAGCCTGTTTTCGCTGTTCCAGAGTTTCGGCTAACTGCTGTAGAATGTCACATGGCATATTATTTATAGATCTCTTGCGGATTTTTTAAAACTGGCTCGACCGCTTGCCATTCATAGTTGCCGGTCGAAGCGGTTTGAGTCTGGTTGTCCTGCTTATCATTGAGTGCAGCCAGCTGAAAATAAAAACAGCTTTCTCTACCAGTATGACAGGCAATACCGCCTTTCTGTTCAATGCTCAGCAGAATGACATCTTTATCGCAATCGACGCGAACAGATTTTACTTTTTGCACATGCCCGGATTCTTCACCTTTGGGCCAGAGCTTTTGTCTGGATCGAGACCAGTAAACTGCACGCCCAAGCTCTGCGGTCATGTTTAATGCCTCTCGATTCATCCAGGCAAACATTAACACCTTGCCGGTTTTTTCATCCTGGGCTATGGCCGGAATCAAACCATGCTCATCCCATTTTAATTGATCCAGCCAGTCTGTCATCGTTTTTATCTGCTCACTGTTATCAAGCTCATGACGATTTAAAAGCTACACATAGGTAGGTATTTAAGCAAAATCAGGTGCGGATAATCGAGTATTTGTTCCAGAAGACGCCGTAAATACTTCCATGGTCGTTCCGGCTTCCTGCCTCCCACGGCACTTATACTTCCATGTATGTCGTAGGCTTGAATGTGGCATCCATGCCACATACACTTGACCCACATGGACGACTTCGGCTCCTGCCTCTCGCATGCATTTCCACCATCCATGGTGGTCAAGTGGGAAATGCAGATTACGCAGGAGCAATCATCTGTCTTCCACAAACACTCAATTATCCTTAAGTACCTATCGTATGAACAGCTACTAAATTTAATAGTAACTAATCAGTGCAGTATTTCAGCTTCGCTGCGCCGTTACATTTTATCTATAGTTGTACAATATTACAGCCGTACGGCAATACCTTTTTCAGCCATATGGCGTTTAGCCTGCCCGATGCTGTATTCTGCAAAATGAAAAATACTTGCAGCCAGGACCGCATCCGCATGACCTGTTAGCACCCCCTCAGCCAGGTGATCCAGGTTACCAACTCCACCAGAGGCGATAACAGGAACGATGACATTATCACTGATGGTTCGGGTCAGTAGCAGGTCAAAACCGGTTTTAACACCGTCACAATCCATACTGGTCACCAGTAGTTCACCTGCGCCGTAGGCGACCATCTGTCTGGCCCATTCAACGGCATTAATACCGGTTGGCTTTCTGCCGCCATGGGTAAAAATCTCCCATTGTGGCTGACCATCTTTATCCTCGACCTGCTTGGCATCAATAGCAACCACAATGCATTGATTGCCAAATTTTTCTGCTGCCTGGCGGACAAAATCAGGATTAGCAACTGCCGCAGAGTTAATAGCAACCTTATCAGCGCCGGCATTGAGCATTAAGCGGATATCTTCAATGCTGCGGATCCCTCCGCCTACGGTCAGTGGGATGAAAATTTCCCCCGCCACCTGTTCTACAACATGTACAATGGTATCACGGCCTTCATGGGTAGCGGTGATATCGAGAAAAGTCAGTTCATCAGCCCCTTCCTGATTATAGCGGCGGGCCACTTCAACCGGATCGCCGGCATCCCTGATATCGACAAACTGTACGCCTTTAACCACTCGTCCTTTATCGACATCCAGGCAGGGAATAATACGTTTTGCCAGAGCCATAGTGTTACCTTTAATTGTTTGTCATTGCATCGGCCAGTTTCTGGCCTGCTGCAAAATCCAGGGTCCCTTCATAAATAGCCCGCCCGGTTATGGCTCCGGAAATACCAAAATGAGCCACTTTACATAAGGCTTCTACATCACTCAGGTTATGGATTCCGCCGGATGCTATCAGCGGAATTTTAATCGCCTGTGCCAGCGCTGCTGTATTGTCAACATTGGCTCCCTGCATCATACCATCACGACTGATGTCGGTATAGATAATTGATTCCACCCCATCGTCTTCAAAACGTCGTGACAGTTCAAACAGATCGATATCACTGACTTCCGCCCAGCCTTTAATGGCTACCTTACCCTCTATGGCATCAAGACCGACAATGATATGACCTGGAAACAGCCTGCATAATTCGCTTACAAAATCAGGTTGCTGTACTGCTCTGGTACCTATAATGGCGTATTTTACACCGGCATCAAGGTAAGCTTCGACAGTTTCCGGGGTACGAATACCTCCGCCAATTTCAATAGGAAGATCGGGATAGGTCCGGGTGATATCCTGAATGATTTCGCCGTTGACCGGTTTTCCTTCGAAAGCGCCATTAAGATCCACAAGATGCAGCCGGCGGGCTCCAGCCGCATACCATTTCCCGGCCATTTCCAGCGGATTATCAGAAAAAACAGTATCATCGTCCATACGTCCCTGACGTAAACGAACGCATTGCCCATCTTTTAAATCAATGGCGGGTATCAGTATCATGTTATTTTCTCTCTTAAGCGGTTAACCTGGTTCCATTGCTCTTGCAGATATTAATGAATCAAGTTTAACTGGTTTTTCATCCATAAATAGCCATCCTGGCTATATTATGCAACGCAAAAGAAAAAGTGAGATTTTTCTTTTGCAGCATTTTCAATGATTTGTCATCACTAAAAATGGCAGCACACCCCTGTGCCACAAGTGTCCATCTAATAACCGATGGACACTCACTAACTGCCGCAATTGCTGTCGTAACTGCCATCCCAATGGATAAAGTTTGCAAACAGCTGCAGGCCGGAGTCTGCGCTTTTTTCCGGATGAAACTGGGTAGCGAAAATATTTTCCTGCGCCAGAGCCACTGTAAAAGGGTGGCCGTAAATGCAGGAGCCTGCTACAGGGGCAGGATCCTCGGGCATGACAAAATAACTGTGCACAAAGTAGAAGCGTTGATCCTGTGGAATATTTTGCCATAAAGGATGTTTTATTTGTTGTTTGACCTGATTCCAGCCCATATGTGGAATTTTCAATGGCTCACCGGATAGCGGATCACTGAGTCCGTCGGCAAATTTTTCAACTTCGCCGGGTATAATAGCCAGACAATCCACGCCATTATTTTCTTCGCTATGGGTCATCAATGCCTGCATACCGATACAGACCCCCAGAAAAGGTTTATTCTCGGCGCAATGTTTGATGACATCAATTAATTCAAGCCGCTGCATTTCACCCATGCAGTCACGCATGGCCCCCACTCCAGGTAAAATAACTTTATCTGCCTCGAGGATCGTCTGCCGCTTATTGGTCACTTTGACAGTTACGTGTGTATCTGCATGTTCAAGTGCCTTGGCAACTGAATGCAGATTGCCCATTCCATAATCTATTACTGCGATAGTGGTCATAGCTTCGGTTTTAGAAATAAAAGGAGGCCATATTATACATGCCGAGCGTGTTAATTCCCAATGACAATTGAACCAGCGGTTATCGATGCATTATTGCTGTCATTGTGCTGATGGAAAAAGACTGTTACAGACGGCCCTTGGTAGACGGAATAATATCTGACATTCTTGCATCGGCAGTGACGGCCATGCGCAGTGCCCGTCCAAAAGCCTTAAATATGGTTTCCACAATATGGTGACTGTTGCGCCCGCGAATAGAGTCGATGTGCAGGGTCACCAGGGCATGGTTGGTAAAACCCTGAAAAAACTCGTGGAACAGTTGAGTATCAAAATTGCCGATTTTTTCACGCTGGTAGTCAACCTGATGTTCCAGTCCGGGCCGTCCGGAAAAATCTATAACGACACGTGCAAGAGCTTCATCCAGCGGTACATAAGCATGACCATAGCGAGTGATGCCTTTGCGATCGCCCAGGGCTTTAGTCATGGCCATGCCCAGAGTAATACCGATATCTTCCACGGTGTGATGGGCATCAATGTCCAAATCTCCTTCAGCCTTGATGGTCAGATCAATGAGGCCATGGCGGGCCACCTGATCCAGCATGTGATCAAGGAAGGGAAGGCCGGTCTGAAAACTGCTTTTGCCCGTTCCGTCCAGATCAATACTGACTTCAATACGGGTTTCGTTAGTGTCGCGTTTAACCGTGGTTTGTCTTGGCATCTATAATCTCCGGAATTAAGCAGTTTATGCCTGAAGTTGTACGCTACTATTATAGATTTATCCTAAATATTAGCAATAACGAATAAATGAAGTATTTTTTTCTGGTTATTTAGTATACAATTTACCTATATCATTTTTATAACTAACGGTCACATTTAGCTTATGAGTGGTTCCCGTCCCTCCAAAGTCGTCGATCTACATTCAGTTAAAGTTGCCTGTAATGAGTGCAGTTTACATCAGCTATGTCTGCCCAAATCTATTGACGGGAAAGAGCTGGACAAACTGGATGATATCATTCTGCGTAAGCGGCCTTTGAAACGCGGTGAACATCTGTTCCAGCCGGGAGGCAAATTTACTTCTATTTTTGTGGTGCGTTCTGGTTCCTTAAAAACCTATACACCTACCATAGATGGTACGGAGCAGGTGACCGGTTTTCATCTTCCTGGCGAATTACTGGGGCTGGATGCCATCGGCAAAGGGCAGCATCCCTGTGCTGCCAAAGCATTGGAAACGACCAGTGTTTGTGAAGTTCCCTTTGATAACCTGGAAAATCTGACTCACCAGCTGCCCAGTCTGCAGCATCAGTTTTTACGTTTAATGAGTAAAGAAATTTCTGATGATCAGGAATTCATGTTATTGCTCGGCAAGAAAACTGCTGAAGCACGACTGTCTGCTTTTTTACTCAGTATATCTTTACGCTTTAAACACCGCGGTTTTTCTTCTGCCGAGTTTTATCTGAGTATGTCGCGTAATGATATTGCAAATTATCTGGGGCTTGCCGTAGAAACCGTCAGCAGAATGTTCACCCGTTTTCAGGAAGATGGCTATCTGCAAGCGGAACGAAAACACATCCTGATAAAAGATCGCGATAAACTGAAAAGGATTGCAGGCATTAATGTGCAGCATGATCCGGAAAATGTGGACAATTCACAAAAAAGTATCGTGTAAAAAGTATCGTGTAAAAAGTATCGTGTAAAAAGTATCGTGTAATAGCTATCACGTTAACTCATTACAGCCTGTACGTTTGAACCTCCTGTGGTTAGCATTGTCTGATTTTAGAGTTGCCGCTTTACAGTTCACATCTGAAAAAATACCATTGCTGTTTATTTTTGTTTAACTTTTCTCCTGTCTTGTTTATTCAGCTATAAAAACCATGAAGAAAAAAATGATAAACATCACTCCCGAAAATAAATGCAGTCATTGCCATGGAACCAAGTGTTGTCAGTATGTGACCCAGCAAATCGACACACCGAGAAAAAAAACTGATTTTCAGCTGATGCTGTGGCAGATTGCGCATAAAAATGTTGAATTTTATAAAGATGAGGATGGATGGTTCATTATGTTCATTACTCCCTGTTCTCATTTGGACAGTGCAGGCCGATGCGGTATCTATGCACAACGTCCGGAAATCTGTCGTGAGTATTCCAATGATTATTGTGAATATGATTCGCCGGCTGAAGATGGTTTTAAATTGTATTTTACCCGCTATGATGAATTACTCGCCTATTGCCGCAGACGCTTTAAAAAATGGGATCAAAATTTGCGGAAAATGGAAAAATCTCATTGATTGAACTGCAGCAGATTATGTCCCTGGAGTTAAAATGTACCGCAGGTATCAGTGCATGAATCTGCTATTACTGCTGGCCAGTGATTTTGTTGCTGCTGATAAGGTGGTAATCAAAGATCGCAGGGCCGATCATTTACGCAGTATTAAAAACATACAGGTGGGTGACCGTATTAGTGCGGGCTTACTGGGTGGCATGGTGGGTGAGGCAGTGGTTTCCCAAAGCAATGATTATCGAACCGAATTAACAATTTCATTAACTGTTCCGCCTCCCGAGGCTTTACCTGTTCATCTGCTGCTGGCTTTACCTCGTCCTAAAATGCTTAGAAGAATTCTGCAGACGATCAGTGCCATGGGAGTAAAAAAACTGACCTTGATGAATAGCCTAAAAGTAGAGAAAAGTTACTGGCAGACCCCGTGGCTGAGTGAAGCAAGCATTCGAGAAAATTGTATCCTGGGACTGGAACAGGCTAAAGATACCCTCTTGCCGGAAGTCAGGCTGGAAAAAAGATTTAAACCGTTTGTAGAAGATCGGCTGCCAGACCTGATCAACGGCACACATGCCCTGCTGGCACATCCAGAAACAGGAATAAAATGCCCGGGTGGGGTAATACAACCTGTGACACTGGCTATTGGACCTGAAGGCGGCTTTGTCGATTATGAAGTAGAAAAGTTATCACAAGCCGGTTTTGCTTGCTGTCATCTGGGGCCGCGTATATTAAGAGTCGAAAATGCGATAGCGGTTTTATTGGGCCGTCTGAATTGGTGTTAAACTGCCCTTATGTTTGGTTGATCAGGAAACAAAGGCATGCAGGCGGTTAAATATAATATCATTCATTTTTCGCAATGGCTTTATCCCTATCTGGGGGAAATAGCGCTGGCTATAATGGCAACAGTGCTGGTTATTTACGGAGACAGTATTAACCGCCTGGTAAAAAAACACACCAGTGGACTGAATTTTGTGATCAGGACTGGCGTATTCATCTTATTGTGTACTTTCGGCTATGGAGCTCTGCTGATCTTCTTTACCCCGATGCTGGGAAAATGGCTGGCAGGCCTGGGTATGATTTATCTGGGACCATTGATTGTAGCTGTTTTTATAGTTCTTGGTGTTCTGGCAGAGAGAAAAAACCAGATTTAACGATAAACAGCAGTAGCGGTATAATCCTGGACAGTTTTTATAGACTGACATCGTTAGCGGGAAAAAAGTCTTCGCCATGCAGGCAATGAGCTGGTTTACTCAGGCATAATTTCCTTAAATGAATGAATCGCCTGGAACTCACCCACGTCTTTTATGGCTGCTTTGCTGTCGGGTTGGTAAATCGCCAGTAAATGCCTGATGCCGTAATCTCCGGCAGAATGCAGAGCCTGCAGATTGTCGTCAATAAGAAGGGTTCGGCGGGGATTAAACTTTTCCAGACGATGCAGCTTGTCCCAGAAAGCAGCATCTTCCTTGGGTAATCCCAGCTCATGGGCACTGATGATTTTGTCCAGAAACCCGGCCAGCGGGGTATGGTTCATCTTCAGAGTTAGACTTTTCTGGTGCGCATTGGTCACCAGTACTCTTCTTTTTGATGTTTGCTGCAGAGTTTTAAGAAATTCTATGACAAAAGGGTGTACTTTGATCAGGTGCTTGACTTCTTCTTTCAACAGGGCGATGTCCAGCTCCAGTTTTTCGGTCCAATAATCAATACAGTACCAGTTGATGGTACCTTCAAGCAGACGATATCTTTGACTTAATTCATCCTGAGCCTGTTGAAGAGTCAAATTGTTTTTTTCTGCAAAACGTTTTGGGACATGCTCTAGCCAGAAATGATTGTCAAAATGCAAATCCAGTAATGTTCCGTCCATATCCAGAAAAACTGTATCAATTTGATCCCAATCCAACTTAACAACAGCCTTTTATCATGAGTAAAAAACGTTTACTATTGTATCAGGAGTTGAGATATTCAGCGAGAGTTGAGTGAATAACTATGGCATCAGATAGCTCAGTGTCAGTCAGAATCCTGCTCGTTTCTAGATTGAGTGCTTGAAACTAAATTAATCAGGGCTATTCATGACATTAGAAAACAATATCCAGTTAGATAAAAAATTTTTGACCGAACTGGCTGAATGGCTGCCCGAAGTTATTCACATAGCCCGCAAAGCGGGTGAGAAAATTCTGCAAATTTACTGCACTGATTTTACTGTCACCAGTAAAAACGATGATACTCCGGTGACCTGTGCTGATCTTGCTGCGCATGAACTGATTCAGGCAGGTCTGGAAACGCTTACCCCAAAGCTGCCAGTTTTGTCAGAAGAGTCTGAGCAGATACCTTTCGCGCAAAGAGCAAACTGGCCTACTTACTGGCTGGTAGATCCGCTGGACGGGACCAAAGAATTCATTGCTCATAGCGGAGAGTTCAGCGTTAATATCGCCCTGGTGCATGGCCATCAGGCTGTTATGGGGGTTATTTACAGCCCGGTAAAAAAATGTGTTTATTATGCAATTAGGGGCGGCGGTGCCTTTTATCAGCAGGATAATAAAGCAGCGCTAGCGATCCAGGTGAGAAATAGTACCCGACAAAAGATCGTTCTGGCCGGAACACAGGCCAAATTTTCAACAGAAATGCAAAGCTTTGTGAATAATCTGTCCCGCACGGCTAATGGTTATAAGATGATTAAAATGGGTAGTTCTTTGAAATCATGCCTGATTGCTCAGGGAGTAGCGGATATCTACGCTCGGTTGGGCCCAACTTCAGAATGGGACACTGCTGCGGCGCAGTGTATCGTTGAAGAGGCTGGCGGGCTGATCACAGACACCCTTATGCAGCCGTTGCAATACAACACCAAAGCTTCCCTGCTTAATCCGCACTTTTTTGTTTTTGGCGACAAAAGCGTTGACTGGTCCGAATTCCTGGAGAAAAATTAATTCTCTGCAGCGCATGAGCTGTGCTGCCGCAGGTGCGTATTACAACTTGTTATCATGTTCCGGTAATGTAACGTTGAGCTCTAGAACCGGGCAGTTTTTATCATCCGTATCCAGTTGAACCTGTACCTGATCAGCAGAGATATCAACATACTTGCTGATAACCTTGAGCAAATCCTGCTTCAGTTTAGGCAAATAGTCTGCCTGGCTCGGTCCGCTATGCTGATGAGCAACTATGATTTGCAGTCGTTCTTTGGCCAATGAGGCGGTATTGCTTTTTTTGGTGCTGCGAAAATAATCTAAAATACCCATTGATCAGCCCCCGAATACTCTGGAGAAAAAACCCTTTTTCTCTGCTGTTAGAAATCGATGCTCCACATCATTGCCCAGAAAACGTTCTACCACATCATCATAGGCCTGACCTGCAATACTGGCTTCATCCAGTATCACCGGATTACCCGTATTGGAAGCCTGCAGGACCGATTCCGATTCGGGGATCACTCCCAGCAGCGGAATTGCAAGAATTTCAATAATATCATCAATGGCCAGCATTTCACCATCTGCAACCCGTTTTGGCGAATAGCGGGTGACGATTAAATGAGGTTTTACCGGACTTTCGTTGTCAATAATACGTTTGGTTTTACTATCCAGAATACCCAGGATACGGTCAGAATCTCTAACCGATGAAACTTCCGGGTTGGTGACGACTAATGCTTCATCCGCATAGTAAAGCGCCATATAAGCACCTGTTTCAATGCCGGCAGGTGAATCACAGATGATATAATCAAATGTTTGTGCTAATTCCTCCAGCACCTTGCCAACGCCTTCAAGGGATAGTGCTTCTTTATCACGGGTCTGGGATGCAGGCAGAAGATAGAGGTTTTCAACCCGTTTATCCTTGATCAATGCCTGATTGAGTTTGGCTTCGCCATTAATTACATTGATAAAATCAAACACCACGCGGCGTTCACAGCCCATGATCAGATCCAGATTACGCAGCCCGATATCAAAATCAATAATGACGGTTTTGTGGCCTTTTTGCGCCAGGCCGGTTCCAAATGCTGCGCTGGTGGTGGTTTTGCCAACTCCTCCCTTGCCGGAGGTTACTACAATAATTCGTGCCATTGTCTGATTAATATCCTGTTCACTTGATTAAATAGTAGCTGTCCACAAATATATGCATGGAAACTAGTTAGTTAATGATTCAATCTGTAATTTTTCATCAGTTAATGAAATGAATACGGACTGGTTGATTTTATCCTGTGGAATGTCTTCACTCAATAGGTAAATGCCGGCAATTGAATACAATTCGGCCTGCATTGCCTGACAGAAAATTGAGGCAGACTGATCGCCTTTGATACCGGCCAAAGCGCGTCCCCGCAGTACTCCATATACATGGATATTACCATCCGCAAGAATTTCTGCACCCGCACTGACCGAACCTATGATAATTAGATCCCCATTGGGTGCGTAGACCTGTCTTCCGGATCGAATGGTCTGGCGAATAATTTTTGGCTTTTGATATTTGGTGACGGTAATCGTCTTTGGCTCGGGCGACACCTGCTGCTCGGGTTTAGATTCAGCTTCAGCAGCAGGCATGAGTGCCGGCGGTTCCTGCTTTTTGGGCTGGTGTGCTTCAGCCAGTGCCCCCAAGCCCGCAGCTTCAATAACCGTGTTCAATGATTTGGGGGCACCCTTGACGCCCACAGGTATAATCGAATGAGCCAGCAGCAATTCTCTCAGGGCATAAAAATCCAACTCCTGCTGCTGTGCTGCAGGCAGCAGGTGAAGATCTATGACGATAGGCGTAGAGTTAAAAAATTTAGGTGCCATTTTGACCTTTTCTGCCAGCTGCGTTTCCAGCAGTTCCAGATCATCTGCAAACAACTGTAGAACAGTTAGGGTAAAAAGGCTGCCTTTTAATTCAAAACAGGGTTTATCCATATAAATTTTATTTAACATTTTCTGTAGCGGAACTTGTAGCGGAATATGCAGAATTAAAACTGCCGTAACTGCTCAGTGTGATAGTCTACATAGGCTGAGAAGTTACAACCTGTTTTCTCTTATCTGAGCTAAAAATCATCTCAAGTCCATTTTCCCTGTAAATTCAAAGCCATAATTAATGCTGAGTCGATTGCTTTACGAGGTCTGATTCTTAAAAAAAGCTATTATAGCAAAAAATCTTCTTACGGCCTCAATATTTGACAAATAGTTGAACTATCCAGAAAATGCTTCTGCAACTATTACATTTTCAACAACAGGCTATCTGTCAGATGGACAGTTCTTTTCTGATTATCATTTTTATTATTGCTGTCGTTATCTGGTTTCAGTTTGGACTTCTTTATGAGGCGGTGAAATTTCAGGGTAAAGACGTAAGTGGTATGCTGCGAAAATTTAATTTGCCCGTGCATGACAAAGTCTTATTGTTTTTCTGCAGTGAATACTGTGATCCCTGCCGGGCCATGTATCCGCTGATTGAAAAACTCAAACAGGACTATAATCAGGTGAAAACAGTGGACGTAAAGAAAAATACTGAATTGGCCGGGAGTCTGAAGATCCGCGCTACTCCCACCATTGTAATCATTGATAACGGCTGTATTAAGAAAGTCCTGCCGGGCACTCAATCTGAGGCTAAACTGCGCGCTCTGCTCGATTGAAAAGTGCTATTTGATAGAAAAAGGTGCAGGAATAATGATATTCCTCATGCTTCAATAGAGTTGCCTGCCAGTAAGCACTTTCTTATAGACAGATTGAGTTGTTAGCATTGATTCGTGATCATGCAGCATGCTCCCGAGCAGGGCATCTATTCGTTCCTTAGAACCTTCGAAGGATGCTCGCTAAATGAGTGAGCCTGACACCGCTGAGCATACCCGATTGCTCTTAATGGCTATTTCACATCAGGGTTAATTAGGTTACTATGCGAATTCTATGCCCTGAATTCGCAGCAAAAGCGTCAATACGGGGGAAATCCATCTTTACAAAGCAGTGAATATGAAGCTTAATAACTATTTTAATCAGCACCATGACCTGGTGACTTTTACACGTTCTCAGGGGAGTTCGTTTGCGAAAAAAATGGCGGGTGACTTTAATCCCATCCATAATGAAGACGCAAAAAAGTTTTGTGTTCCCGGCGATCTGCTTTTTGCTATCGTATTATGCAAGTATGGCGTCAGTCAGAAAATGGATTTTGAATTTGCCGGCATGGTAAGCGATGAAACTGAATTGCTGTTCCCGCAACATTTTGAGCATGAATTTAGTGTGTCTGATACTCAAGGCAGACATTATATGAACATTGTCACCTCTGGTGAAGTATCGACAGATGAAGAATTTATAGAAAACCTGATTGAACAGTATGTGCAGTTTTCCGGTCAGGCCTTTCCGCAAATTCTGGTGAGTTTGATGCAGAATGAAGACGTTATGATCAATCCCGCCCGTCCGCTGGTGATCTATAAAAATATGACTCTGCAAGTGGATCATTTTAGCAGCGGTCAGCTTGAACTTGAACCGACTGAGTCGATTTTGCAGGTGAATGGAAAAAAAGGCCAGGTAACACTTAATTTTGCCATTTTGTCGGACAGTAAAGAAATTGGGCATGGCGCCAAGAACATGGTGATAAGTGGTTTGCGGCCGTATGACCAGGAATCGATCGACACGATTATCAGTGATTATAATCAGTTAAAAACAGCTTATCACAGGAATTAATTAGTGTTTACCCAGCATATTGCTCAACATTTCGGTTTGATAGAATAGTGCGTTTTGCTGATTAACCCTGGTCTATCTTAAAAATCGCTTTGCCCTCAACGCTCTGTTCCAGGGCTTTGAGATGCAAGTGGCTGGTATCAGGTAGCTGTAGCGGCGCTGCTTTTTTAGCCAGCTCTTCATTACCATCCTCATTTGCTTCAGCAAGGCTTAGATTATCGCTATCGGGAATATCCACGGGTGAAGGCTTTGTGCTTGCGTCAGAAAGAGCTCGAGCGTCATCCTGCTCGGCTAATTTGATGCTGCTGATATCGGGTATATCCAGCGCCGCAACGGGTTGAGTAAATTCTTCCAGACTGCCGCTATTGGGGGCATTTAAGCTGATATGATCAGTATCCGGGATAATGGCTGGAATAACTATTTCGGTGTATTCTTCCAGGCTGCCGGATTGTGCAGGGGACATGGATAAATGTGCAATGTCCGGCACTTCAACTGTGGCATGGCGAGGTAAGTTGGGTATTACTCCCGTATTAGCCGGCACCAATACCAGCTCACTGTCCTGTGCTTGTGCATCCAGATCCGCTGTTGCGGGTGTCAATGATTCTGTTTCACTTTCACAATGCTGGTTATAATTAAGCAGTGAAGTCAGACCACTGCTCAGGCCAGCACTGGATTGAAGCTGTTCCTGGCAAGCGTCTTTTGCTCCAGCGGGCTCATTATCTACAGGGCCAGAATCTATTTTTACTGCCTTTGCTCTGGCTCCGGCTGTTGCTAATATCTTCAGGTACTTTTTTGCAGCCGCTGCATCCAGATTTTTTTTTATCACAATGGCTTTACCGGAAAAAAGCTGGGCGATCTTACTGTCATCAGCTTTAAAAAGCCTGGCAAGATTATCCTTGACCTTATTAATTGAAGCCTTATCCTGAATTTGTCCCTGAAACACAAGATTATATAGAGTCATACTTGAATTTATACCCGCTCAATCACGATCTCTTCAGATGCGCTGAATGATTTTTGTAAATGGAATACTTTTGAAAATCATAAGTCGTCTGTAGACTGGCTTGTGCCAATTTGCACAGAGCTATAGTTAATGACTATAACATACCAGGAAGAGACTAAAACAAGGGGTTTTAAAAATTGTGAAGCGACCCCCATTTTCGGGGACATTATTGCTGGAAAATACTCACTGGTATCCTCCAGCAATAACTGCAGACTGACTGGAAAATTTACAGGTTAGATGCTACAAAATCCCAGTTGACCAGGTTCCAGAATGCCGCTACATAGTCAGGACGGGCATTGCGGTAATCAATGTAGTAAGCATGTTCCCAGACATCACAGGTTAGTAAGGGAGTCACTCCATCAGTTAATGGGCAGCCTGCATTTGAGGTCTTAACGATTTCAAGCTCACCTGCCGCTGTTTTGACCAGCCATGTCCAGCCGGAACCGAAGTTAGTCACACAAGCTGCTGTAAATGCTTCTTTGAACTGGTCAAATGAGCCAAATTTGGCAGTAATAGCTTCAGCCAGAGCTCCGGCGGGTTCGCCTCCGCCATTTGGACTCAGGCAGTTCCAGTAAAATGTATGATTCCAGACCTGGGCGGCGTTATTGAAAATACCGCCATCAGATTTTTTGATAACATCTTCCAGAGACATATTTTCAAATTCTGTACCGGCAGTCAGGTTGTTTAGATTAACAACATAGGTATTGTGGTGTTTACCGTAATGGTATTCCAGTGTTTCTGCAGAAATATGCGGAGCTAAAGCTGATTTTTCAAAAGGTAGAGCGGGTAGTTCAAATGCCATAATCAAATTTTCCTTTCAGTTGAGTTATAATGAATGTGCTAAAGCATAACACTATTTAAAATCATATCCTAGTAAATTGGTTGGTTATATTAAAGCATATTAACAACATTTTGCAATATGATTTGCCTGAAAAACACGACCATTTGCCGATTGAAATATATAATGATAAAAAAACAATAACATAGTGTACTAATCAGTTAAACTTACTGTTAATTATAGGTCAGGCAAAACAACACAAAGGGTGTTCTATGCAATAGAACTCTGCTTCTATTTTACTGTTAGAATATGTCAATAATGTGTAATTTACAGGTTTTGCTGTGTTGAATGCAATTGAATTAAGTGTTTTTGTTAGTCGGATTGAATCTATCTGCGAAGAAATGGGAGCTGTTTTAAGACGCAGCGCTTTTTCACCGAATATCAAGGACCGGCTGGATTTTTCCTGTGCTGTGTTTGACGCGCAGGGAATGTTATGTGCTCAGGCAGCACACATTCCAGTGCATCTTGGCAGTATGGCCTATGCTATGAGCGACATTGTCACAACACAGCTCTGGCGGCCGGGTGATATGGTGGTATTGAACAACCCATTTATGGGAGGAACACACCTGCCGGATGTAACTATGATCGCTCCTTTGTTTGCTTCAGGGCAGCATCACAGCCCTGTTGCGTTCGTGGTAAATCGGGCGCACCATGCTGATATCGGCGCAGACTGTCCGGGTTCTATGCCCTTATCGACCACTCTGCAACAGGAAGGCCTGATCATTTCACCTGAGCATATCGTACAAAGCGGACAGATAAAGAGCTCGTTGCTGTCAGCTATAACGGCTAATATGAGCCATCCCGATTCAGCTCAGGGAGACTTTATGGCCCAGATCAGTGCTAATCAGACTGGAATAACCCGTCTGCAGACCCTGCTTGAGCAGATGGGTGCTGAGGCATTTACAGCGGCACTGGAACAACTTAATGACTATGGTGAACGGGTTGCCAGGGCAAGCCTGCGAGATATTCCCGACGGGTGTTACACCTATAGTGATTATATGGATGATGATGGTGCCGGCCGGCGTGATATTAAAATCCATCTAAGCCTGCATATTCATGGGGATGAAATAGCCGCCGACTTTAGCGGTACGGATGAGCAGGTCAGGGGGAATATAAACTGCCCGCTGTCTGTGGCTGCAGCCGCTGTTTATTATGTGTTCCGATGTCTGATGCCGTCGCATACACCGGCCTGTGCAGGAACGTTTCGGACTATTTCTGTCAATGCCCCGAGCGGCTGTCTGATCAATGCCAGCTATCCAGCCGCCGTAGCCGCAGGTAATGTCGAGACATCCATGCGTATTGTTGATGTAGTGTTGGGCGCCCTGTCTCAGGCCATTGCAGAAAAAATTCCTGCTGCCAGTTACGGCTCGATGAATAATGTTGCGATGGGTAGCCGTGAAAACGGTAAACATTGGGATTACTATGAAACTATTGGCGGCGGTCTGGGTGCCAGTAAGCAGCATGACGGACTCAGTGCCCGACAGGCACATATGACCAATACCCTGAATACTCCCATTGAGTCACTGGAATATCATTATCCTCTCAGGATCACCGAATATTCTCTGCGCACTGGTTCAGGCGGGGCTGGACGCCATCGCGGTGGAGACGGCATAATCAGGGAAATGGAACTATTACAGGACGCGCAGATCACCCTGTTAACTGAAAGGCGTAGCCATAGTCCGTGGGGAGTTCTGGGCGGTAAAAATGCTAAATCCGGAGAAAATTATCTCGATGGACAGTTACTGCCGTCTAAAGTCAGTTTCAAAGCCGCTGCCGGGCAGCGTTTATGTATAAAAACCCCGGGCGGCGGCGGGTGGGGAGTTGACGAGGCTAATAACAAAAACGATTTGTAGTTACGTAGTGTAAAATTTTAAATACGCTGAACTGTGATTATTACATACAACAATAGATGGAACTCATCATGATGAATGCAACACAACCTATCCTGAAACTGGGATTACCTGTCCTTACCTTATTGCTGAGCGCCTGCAGCACAGTGAGAGACGTTACTGACTGGATCCCTGGCGTTGACAGCAATGCAGAAGTACAGGCTGCCAGCGAAGCCAGGGCGCAGGAAGAATACCGCCAGCAACGTGAGGCTTATAAGGATATGTCGGCTTTTGCACCTACGGGCAACCCGTTAATGAATGACGCCGAAATCAATGTGTCTATTAGTCAGCGTTATGCTCAGGATCAGCTGATAGACCCCGAAGATATAGGTATCGAAGTCAATAATGGCATCGTCACCCTGACAGGAAGTGTGATTTCTTCAGACACGGCTGTTCGTGCTATAGCTTTAGCCAAAGACACCGCGGGAGTGTCAAGAGTTATATCCAAACTGGTGATTATTTCACTGAGGAATCCATAAACTGAATATAGCCGTTTAATCGAACACATAATCAATGTGATACAGGCGATTAAATTCTCCGTGCAACGTCAATGAAAGTTCAATTTGTTACAGATTCAAACCTTTTTACAGGCGGGATTAAACTATGTGTGGTATTTGCGGCAGTTATCATTTTGATGGAAGCGATCCTGATTTAAATGCCTTATCCAGAATGCTGAAAAAACTGGAACGCCGGGGGCCTGATCATGAAGGCAGTTTTTCCGATGGTCCGGTAGCACTGGGTCACAGGCGCTTGTCGATTATTGATTTATCCGAGCGCTCCAACCAGCCGATGGTGGATAGTGAGGCCCGGCTGGTGCTGGTTTTTAACGGTGCCATTTACAATTATCCGCAGTTACGTTTGCAATTGAAAAGCCGGGGCCATCATTTTTTTTCCGATGGGGACAGTGAGGTTATTTTAAAAGCCTACCATGAATGGGGTCAGCAGTGTGTCGAACACCTGCATGGCATGTTTGCTTTTGCAATTTTAAATCTTCACGATCATAGTCTTTTTATCGCTCGTGACCGGTTGGGTATCAAACCCCTCTACTACAGTCTGGAGAATAACCGGTTTGTGTTTGCTTCCAATATACAGGCGATATTAGAAGCGGGTTCTATTGATACCAGTATCAGCCCGGTGGGGCTGCATCATCAGTTGACTCTGCATGCCGTTATTCCGGCACCTGAAACAATTTTACAGGGGGTAAAAAAACTCGCGCCGGGCACTACCATTTCCATTGACCGCAATGGCGGCATGTCGTATCAGCGCTACTGGCACTTGCATGCCCATCGGGATCCGCACAAGGCCGGCTGGAATGAGAATGAATGGACAGAGGCTATTCATGACAGCTTGATGTCGGCGGTAAAAAAACGTTTGAATATCGCTGATGTCCCGGTCGGTGTACTGCTTTCCGGCGGGCTGGATTCGAGCCTGCTGGTGGCCTTGCTGGCCGAAGCAGGAGTAGACGATTTGCGCACTTTTTCCATTGGTTTCAGTGATATCGGAAAAGAGATGGGCAGTGAATTTGAATTCAGCGATCAGGTGGTTGAGCGTTATGGCACGCTGCATCATAAATATGAGATCCCTAATCATGAAGTGCTTGAGCGTCTGCCTGAAGCTATACGGTTTATGGCTGAACCCATGGTAGGTCAGGATGCTGTGGCTTTTTATCTACTGTCTGAAAGGGTGGCTCGAGAGGTTAAAGTGGTTCAGAGCGGCCAGGGTGCAGACGAAGTCTTCGCCGGCTATTTCTGGTATCCATTAATGAATGCGGCAAAGGGCAGTGAACTGGAACGATTTGCGCCTTACTATTTTGATCGCCATCATGATGAATTTTTACAGGCGGTGAATTCACGTTATCATGGCAGGGATCATACCAGCGCACTGGTCAACGAACTGCTGACTGCACCTTATGCGGATGAATTCCTCGATAAGGTATTGAGGCTGGATGTGACCACACTGATCGTTGATGATCCTGTAAAGCGAGTTGATAATATGACCATGGCCTGGGGGCTGGAGGCCCGCGTACCTTTTCTGGATCATGAACTGGTGGAACTGGCGGCACAGATGCCCGGGCAATACAAGTTGGGTCGGCAGGGCGGAAAACATGTTTTGAAAAGCATAGCACGGGGACGAATTCCGGATGCAGTTATCGATCGGCCCAAAGGCTATTTTCCTATGCCGGCACTAAAATATGTGCGTGGCGAATTTCTGGATATGATGCGTGATACTTTGAATTCCAGTCCCTGCAGGCAGCGGGGGATCTTTGCGCCGGCCTATATTGACCGCCTGCTGCAGACTCCCGAAGCAGATGAAAATATGACCCGTCTGAAAGGCAGTAAGCTGTGGCACATGGCATTGCTGGAAATGTGGCTGCAAATCAATGTTGATAAAGTTAACTAGTGTCCATCCGTTTTTTCATGGACATTTGTGGCACAGGGATGTGCTACCATTTTTAATGATGACAAATCATTGAAAATGCAGCAAAAGAAAAATCACACTTTTTCTTTTGCCTTCCATCATATAGCCGGGATGGCTATTTATGGATGGAAACTAATTAGCATAATTTAAACAAACTTGAAATCTTTAAATCGGCCTCCATATTAGCTCTAACATGTTTTTTAACTAAAAGAGGTTTATTTCAATGGAAGATGTTATGCAGCGCATCGATGATGCAGTAAAGAACAATGCCGTTATTATCTTCATGAAGGGTACACCGCAAATGCCTTCCTGCGGATTTTCTTCACGTGCCTCCCAGGCTCTGATGAATACCGGTGTTCAATTTGCCTATGTGAATGTGCTGGAAGATCCGGAAATCTTTGAAAATCTGCCGCGTTATGCTGATTGGCCGACGTTTCCGCAAATCTATATTAACCATGAACTGATTGGTGGTTGTGATATTACCCTGGAAATGTTTCAGAATGGCCAGTTAAAAACTCTCTGTGAACAGGCGGTGGCTGAAGCTTAAAATATTCATCTGTGTGACGTTTGTATTTCTGCTCGCGTAAGGGAACTGTTCAGTGCAGTGCAGTGTTTAAAGATCATGAGTTAAAAATACTGAGCAGTTCCTGGTTAAATATAATAAGCCCCGCCGGTCATCACCTTTGAGCTCATTTTCATTGCCAGCTTGACTGCTGCGGGTAATTTTGCGGCCCCGGCCTGTTCTGCAATGTTCGCATGCTGCAGTTCATCTTCTTGCATCTGATTTAGAATAGCTCGGCTGCGGTGATCTTCAGGCGACAGCTGAAGTAAATGACTGTGCAGATGCCTGACAACCTGATGCTCGGTTTCGGCAACAAAACCCAGGCTCCACTGATCACCCAGTTTGCCGGCAATAGCTCCAATAGTCAGGGATCCCAGATACCAGAACGGCGAAAGATAACTGACATGGGTATTCAGCTCTTTACAGCGTGTTTCACACCAGGCAAGATGATCATTTTCTTCCGCTGCTGCGCGGGTCATTTGCTGCCGGACTTCGGGCAGCCGGGCGGTCAGTGCCTGCCCCTCATACAACCCCTGCGCAGAGACTTCTCCTGCATGATTGATACGCATCAGACGCCCGGCTAATTCTCTGTCAGCTTCACTGAGTTCACCTTCAGGCTGTGCAGTAGCAGGATTATCGCGTTCCGTGACTTTAGGGGCGCCAAAAATAGTCCTGATACCCGTATCGACATGGAATAAAAAATGATCCAGTGCAGAGAATTGACGTCTGGACCCATTGGCTCGGGTGTTTTTCACGTTGTTTGGTCCTTTTGCTCAAATATTTTCATTTGTTTTAACAACAGGCTCACGGGATGTATGATTTCAACAGCGTAATCAAGCTGTTGTAAACGTTGTTTCAGGTGCAATGTACAGCCGACATTAGATGAAACTATCAGGCGGCTGCCGGAAGCAATAATATCATCAATTTTCAGTTCCAGCAGCTGATCGGCTATATGCGGATATTTGAGCATATAACTGCCGGCGGCGCCACAACAATATTTCGCACTGATGAGCTTTAACTGCATCTGCGGGATGTGTTGCAGTAGTTCCAGCAACTGCTGCTGTCCGTGCAGTATATTCTTCAGGCTGCAGGGTATATGTACCAGTATTGTTGCTGCCAAGGGGGCAAAGCTCACAGCTGCCGAAGCTGACTGAGCAGTGGCTGTGCTTTTCAGTATGCCGTGGAGATAAGCAAGCGAATCACTAACCCTGAGAGCAAACTGTTTAGCGGCTTCAGGATCAAGTCTGGCGTCTTGGGCATAGTCCTTGAGTTGTGCGCTGCAGCTGTTGGTGACTGAAATGATGGCAGAATCATCGGCTTCAAGATCATGGTCTGTGAAAGCCTCGATGTTTTGTTGCTGAAGATGGATTTGTTCCTGCCTGTTGCCGTGCCGCTGCGAAATGCCTCCGCAGCAGCATTGCCGTTGAGGGACGGTCACTTCGATTTGACAGGCATTTAGCAGTTCAATCGTGTCCAGCAGGGTCTGATGCTCAAACAGTTCTCCGGTGCAACCGCTAAAGAGAGCGACCCGTGCTACAGGTTCAGTGACTGGATATAAGGGCTGCAGGGCTTTCCCCTGGCTGACTTCAGCAGCTATGTTTGATAATCGACTGATAGCAGATTGAATGTTCAACCGGCCCAACAGCCTGGCGGTCACTTTGCCGCCCCCAGCGGCCAGAGCTGAAGCCGCTTTTAACCACGCATGGGAGGATTTATTGAGGAGTAATTTTTCGATCCTCGATTGGTGCACAACGATATCACTGCCGGTCTTTTTTTCCGCGGCAATAAGTTCGCGTCCCAGGTTGACAATGTCTGCATAGCGGACCTCTGACGGACACATAGCTTCACAGGCTTTGCAGCTCAGGCAATGGTCAATATGCCGGATCAAAGTCGGAGTTGTTTGCAGCTGATTTTCTGCCATGGCTTTGAGCAGGGAAATGCGTCCCCGCGGAGACTCATTTTCATCGCGAAACAGCATATAGGTTGGGCAATGAGGCAAACATAATCCGCACATGACACATTGGCTGGCCAGGCGGGAAATGGTCTGTTGGATTTTCACCATAGAGTTTTTACTCAGTGCAATATTTCTGGCTCGTAGTATAGTTAATCTGAACGCTGGATAAAATTCCTCATAATCAGCACTTTGCTTAAAGTGTGATCCAGCGTTCAGGTCAGTTTTGCTGTTTGCAGGCTTAAAGCTGTGGTATTTTCAGATCTGGATCAGCGCGCATGCTTGCGTTTCAGGCAATGGGATGAGATTTTATCATTATTTCACCACGACCCCTATTAGTGTTTGATATTATGTAACTGCTCAGCGTCTCTAAAAGATCGTGCTCGCTGTCAGGTATTGATTGACCCACATGGACGACTTCGGCTCCTGCCTCTCGCATGCATTTCCACCATCCATGGTGGTCAAGTGGGAAATGCAGGTTATGCATGGAGCAATTATCTGCCTTCCATAAATACCTGATATCAAGCACTTAGTGAGTTATTCCAGATATGCTGAGTAGTTACGATATTATATACAGCGATCCATCAATCAAGAGTAAATTAAATGTCCTATTATTCCAGGCACCTGTTTTTCTGTACTAACGACAGAGAGGACGGCAGTCCCTGCTGTCAGCGTTTTGATACTCGAAGATTCAGAAAATATGTCAAAGACAAATGTAAACAGCTGGGAATTCATGCAGCAGGTCAGGTCCGTATCAACAGCGGCGGCTGCATGGGGCGCTGTAATGAAGGGCCGGTGATAGTAGTCTATCCTGAGGGGGTCTGGTATACGTTTGTAGATGAAGAAGATCTGGACGAAATCATTAACGAGCATCTGCTTAATGGCAGATTGGTGAAACGGCTGCAGCTTGCAGGATAGAAATTTTTATGGCAGTGTATAAAAAAGGCAATTACCTTGGCGAAAAGCTGCTGATCGATGGCCCTGCAGGTAAATTACAGGTTCAGTGCAGCTATCCTGAACACTTTTTACAAGCTCACCCGCTGGCGGTTATCAGTCACCCGCATCCGCTTTATGGCGGGAATATGAGTAATAAGGTTGTCTATAATATCGCCCGGGCATGCAATGATTTGGGTTATGCCGCTGTACGTTATAATTTTCGCGGTGTCGATCAAAGTCAGGGCAATTTTGATCATGGTAAAGGTGAAACCGATGATTTGTCTGCGGTTGTGCAGTTTTATCGCCAGCGTCATCCCCAATCCGCTATTGTCTTAGCCGGTTTTTCATTTGGGGCCTATATAACCGCCAAAGCACAGAGCGTTTTATCTCCCGGGGGGCTAATACTGGCTGCACCGCCGGTCAGTATGTATGACTTTAAGCACATCATTATAAGCGATATACCCTGGATGGTGCTGCAGGGAGGCAATGATGAAATCGTTGATGCGGCGCAGGTGGCCGCCTGGGTTGAGGAACAGGGCAATTTATCCGGCTATTATTACCGCCAGCAGGCGGATCATTTTTTCCATGGTGAAATGGACTGGCTGCGAGGCGTGATCACCAGCAGCTGGATGGCAGCAAGCTAAATTTAAAAAGTCTAAAACGCCAGCTGATAAGAGATTAAAAACGAGCATCGGATCGGGAAAATTAGCAAATTCTAAAATTCTTTTTAATTTTTGGTTGACAATATCTGGGTATATAAGTATATTATTATCCAACTGATTACTGTTCACATGATGTGACAGCAGTTAACTTTATACCTCCATCCTCCTTTGGTGGTTTTTTAAATGGCGCAGCTCCCCCCCCCCCTTGGCTGCGCTTATTTTTTTCAACCCTGAACCCTGTATAATTTGCAGGTATCTCTGTACGAAGTTTGATCCTTCATAAAATAATACTTACTTTGCGGATAAAAATACTCCAGCCACTCAAATTCATAGTCGAGTTACATATACTTTTTGCTAAGGGTGCTTTTCAGAGTCAACAACTCTGCGTATTCAAGATATTAGACTTAGTGTTCGTAACTTCTCAATAAGTCCGTGCAGTTCAAGTTCCTTCCCCTTTAAGGGGGAAGGCCGGGTAATGTGTTTAATCAAGAACTTAACCCCCCCCTAACCCTCCCCCTGATAGAGGGAGGGGATTTTGCACGGACTTATTGAGAGTTGCTAGTGTTCGATATCGGTTGTTTATGGAAGGCAGATAATTGCTCCTGTATAATCGGCATTCACTAATGGAGCCTACGATGTACAGGGAAGTACAAGTGTCGTGTGAGGCAGGATGCCGGGAACGACCATGGATGTATTCACGGCGCCTTCTGGGCAGGTAATTGCTCCATGCATAACCTGCATTTCCCACTTGACCACCATGGATGGTGGAAATGCATGCGAGAGGCAGGAGCCGAAGTCGTCCATGTGGGTCAATAAATACCTGATATCAAGCACGATCTTAGTGATTTACTGAATAGTTACTTTCAGAGTATATTGGATTCTCCCCCAAGATGGCTGCGATAAATCCAGAATATGCGATAAAGTTGTATATTTGCAGCATCCTGATCGCTCTCGATACGATTAAACCGGGTTATTGAGTTGCAAAAAGCTTGTTAAATTTCAGAGAGTCGGTTAAAATCACTGGCTTTCTAAAACTCGTGTAAATAAAACAGGCGCTGTAATAATGAAGACATTTAGTGCGAAACCGGAAACCGTTGAACGTGACTGGTATATCGTTGATGCGGAAGATAAAACTCTGGGTCGTTTATCGACTGAAATTGCCAGACGTCTTCGCGGTAAACACAAACCGGTTTACACCCCTCATGTGGATACCGGGGACTACATTGTAGTCATCAATGCTGAAAAGGTTCGTGTTACGGGTAATAAGGCTGCAGATAAAATGTATCACCATCATACGGGTTATCCTGGCGGTCTGAAAAGTATCAATTTTAACAAGTTGATTGAAAAGGCCCCGGAACGTGTTATTGAAACAGCGGTTAAAGGCATGTTACCTAAAAACCCATTAGGACGTGCCATGTTCAAGAAAATGAAAGTCTATGCCGGTGCTGAGCACCCGCATACAGCTCAGCAGCCTATTGCTCTGGACATTTAACTTAACTCATACATATAGCACAACACAGGATTGGTTATGACAACTCAATATTATGCAACAGGTCGCCGCAAAAGCTCCTCTGCACGCGTCTATCTGCGTCCAGGAAATGGCGGTATTACTATTAACAATCGACCACTGGAAGTCTTTTTTGGGCGTGAAACTTCCCGTATGGTGGTTCGTCAGCCTCTGGAACTGACTGAAATGCACGATAAATTTGATGTGATCGTTAATGTAGCTGGCGGCGGTAATACAGGCCAGGCCGGTGCAATACGCCATGGCATCACCCGTGCTTTGATTGAATATGATGAGGCACTGCGTGCGCCGCTGCGTAAAGCAGGATTTGTTACCCGTGATGCACGTGAAGTCGAACGTAAGAAAATTGGCCTGCATAAAGCACGTAAACGTCCACAGTACTCAAAACGTTAAACGAAAAAACGTTTTACAATAGATGCCTGTTATACAAAAAGCCCTGGTGGGAAAGCGCCAGGGCTTTTTGTGTTTTATCGCAGTGCAATTGCCACAACAGGCCTGGATTAAAGCTATTCTAAGCACTAAAAATATATCTGCGCGCAGTCCCGGGGATTAAGTAAAGAAACAAGCTAACTATCCTGGCGTATATTGAAAAATGTTATTACAAGCAGGTATTTTTTCACCCCAAATAGACGACTTCGACGCCTGTCTCCAGGGTATTTCCAGCATTCATGCTACTATGTGATGCAGGTTATACATGAGCAATCATCAGGCTTGAACAGGCACCCGCTGCAATCATCCATACAGTAATCTGGTTAGTTTCCCAGGCATAAACCGCCATCCTCGTTATATTTTGCTGCGCAGAAGAAAAGTGTGATTTTTTTGCTGCATTTGCAATCACCTGTCATGATTAAAAATGGCAGTACATCCGCGTGCCTCAGATGTTGACCTAAAAACGCATGGACACTAACTAGGCCGAACGGTAATGAAAAAAGCAGCGATTTCACCAGGTCTGGTTTCAATAACTGCTGCGTTTTTTCTGAGCACTCAAAATGCTATTTTAATTTATGTTGCTTTAAAACAACAAAAAAAGCTAAAAGTGACTTGATTTTTTAAAAATAGCTGATAAGCTATTGATCAAGTGATTTCGTTATGGCCAATTTGTTGTTTTGTTGCTGTAAAACAACATACTGATAAATAAAATGTCGTTTTTTTGAAAAAAGTGTTGCATTATTGATAAAAAAAGCATAAATTAGACATTGTCAGTGAAACATCAGGGCTTTAAATTATCATTGCCGGATTCTTAAGCAAGCATAAGCAAAGAGTTCATTGACGATGTAAATTTAAAGCATGAGATAACGAAAAGATTTAATTATTTAAACTAAGGAATTGAAAATGAAAAAAATAATTGCTGCTGCTGTTGCTGCTGCTGTTATCGCGCCAATGAGCGTTTTAGCTGCAGGCCCAACTCTGTATGGTAAAATTCACATGTCAGGTAACTGGCTGGATAATAGTGGTGACTACGATAGCTGGTCTTTGAACTCCAATGCCTCACGTATCGGTGTTAAAGGCTCTGAAGATATCGGTAACGGCATGAAAGTCGGCTACTTAATCGAATGGTCAGTCGGTATGGACGGTTCGCGTAATTCTGCTGCTGCCGGTAATGCCAAAGACCTGAACCTGCGTAACCGTGCAGTGACTCTTTCTGGTAACTGGGGTACTGTATTAGCGGGTCAGTGGGACACGCCATTAAAGACTCTGGGTCGTAAAGTTGACTTGTTCGGTGAGCGCCTGGGTGATAACCGTAACCTGAACAACGCTGCGATTGATTTACGTACGCCTAATACCATTGCTTATGTTACTCCAAACATGGCCGGTTTCAGCGTTACAGCTGCCTATGTATTTGATGCGACCACTAATGGTACCCCAAGTACAGCGGATGATACGGATGCTTATGCCTGGTCTGCCAATGCGTTGTATAACAATGGTCCATTCCTGATCGGTTTAGCCTATGAAGCGGTTTCATCAGAAGTGTTTGGTGTTAGCAAAGACAATCAGAATACCTGGCGTGTGGCGGGTTCCTGGGCCATTGGTCCTTTCAAAATCCTGGGTAGTTATACCGGCATTGATAATGCATTTGGTACCGACATTGATCCTAATATCGCCACGGTGGGTGCTTCCTGGAAGTTTGGTAACAACACCCTGAAAGGTCAGTACGGCTGGCGTTCAGATGAAAAATTCTCATTACCTGATAGTGATGATGATGAAAAAACAGGTGCGTCACAATGGGTTATCGGTCTGGATCACGCCATGTCCAAGCGTACAACCATGTATGCTGAATACGGCATGATGTACAATGACGATGCCGCTGCTGGAACTGTGTGGAGAACTATGGGTAACTCAGCTGGAGCTGCCCCGGGTGATGACAGCAAAGGCTTTGGTCTGGGTATTATCCACAACTTCTAAGCCAGTGACATGCTAAGGTAAAATATAACAATAATAATAACATTGCTCTGATACCCTGGTATCAGAGCCGTGGGAAAGAATTTAGAAGGGTGGTCATTGATTTGACTGCCCTTTTTGTTTTTACAGCCGTCGGCTTTTATAGATCTTATTCTGTATTGGCTCAGCTGAGCTTTTATGCGGTTTTTGTGCCCTGGTGTATGAAGCATATATTGTTGTCTATGTCGCGCAGGTTTGCCCACGTTGAAGCGTTGCATACCGCTATGCAGAAAGACGTTCAAACGGTGCATACCGCTATGCAAAGCGTTATACTAAGGTCAGAGCAGGAAAGCTATGCAGAGTCAAATTCAGAACTGTTTTCCGAGTTTTTATTTTAAGTTCATACCTAGGTACTTAAGGATAATTGAGTGTTTGTAGAAGAAGTTTTTATAGCCATGGACGGCTATAAAAAGCCTACATGGAAGTATTTACGGCGTCTTCTGGAACAAATACTCGATTATCCGCACCTGATTTTGCTTAAGTACCTACCTATGATTTTAAGTTATTTTTTGGGCTATCTTCTTGGCTCTTTTCAGGGTATATCAAGAACTATACCAGTAATTTTGGATTATATAGAACCAGGTCACAGACACAGACATTATCCAGACCTATAATGCAAATAAACTGGAAAAATTATTCCTTGTACCCCTTCTGTCTGCATTATAAATCAGTTCAAAATGCTCATTTATTCTGCAAACGCTGCTTTTTCACTGTTTTCGCCTTGCTCAAGCAGCATTTATCCTTTTTAAGGAGCTGTAAAATTAACAGCTTCGCCACCACAACCAGTATGTCAAATCTATGAAACAGAACCAGGCATGAGATGATTGAAAAAAACAGGCAATGGATGAAAATCATTACTGCTGCTATTGTTCTTGTACCTCTGTGCAGCATCGCTGCAGGACCTACTTTATACGGCGAAATTCATCTGTCTGTGAATTACCTGGATAATAATGCGGATTATAATTCCTGGTCACTGAACTCCAATGCTTCACGTTTGGGTATTAAGGGTTCGGAAGAGCTGGGAAACGGCATGAAAGTGGGCTACTTAATAGAATGGTCAGTCGGAATGGACGGTTCTCGTAATGCTGCTGCTGCCGATAATGCCAAAGACCTTAACCTGCGTAACCGCGCGGTAACTGTTTCCGGTGACTGGGGTACCCTGTTGGCCGGGCAATGGGATACACCTTTCAAACTGCTGGGCAAAAAGGTAGCAATGTTTGCTGAACGCCTGGGTGATCATCGAGACCTGAATACCGCCAAAATTGATTTACGTACTCCCAATACGCTGACTTACACTACTCCGAATATGGCGGGTTTCAGCCTCACCGGTGCCTATATTTTTGATGCCACCACTGACGGCACGCCAGCTACTGCGGATAACACAGACTATAGCGCATGGTCGGCCAATGCCATGTATAATAATGGCCCTTTCCTGCTGGGTCTGGCGTATGAAAATATTGCTGCTGATGTTTTTGCTGCCAATGCAGATAACCAGCACAGCTGGCGTGTTGCCGGAGCCTGGGCAATGGGTGCTTTTAGAATTCTCGGCACTTATACAGCGACTGAAAATGGTTATGGTCTCAAGAATAATGATCCTGATATCACCACACTGGGCGCTTCCTGGAGCTTTGGCAATAATATTCTTAAAGGTGAATATGGCTGGCGTTCCGCTGAGTCTTATGCTTCAACAGATGACATAGAGGTGGACAGTACAGGTGCCAAACAGTGGGTTATTGGCCTTGATCATGCTTTGTCCAGAAGCACCACACTGTATACCGAATACGGCATGATGTACAATGATGATCAGTCTGATTCTAATGTCTGGAAATATACCGGCAACTCGGCACAGGGTTCAGAAGGGGAAGATAACCGCGGTTTTGGCGTTGGTCTTATTCATAAGTTCTAATCCCGATCCTTCATGCACTTTTTTGCATAACAACTAGCCTGTGAATCCCGGTTAGTTGAGTCATTAGACATGCGAGGGCAGTCATTTTCCGGCTGCCTTTTTTTATGGCTTTTTCTTTTTCACCGAGAGTTGATACAATACCTTTCCCGTTACGCAACCGACACCTGCGACTATCCCATGAGCCAGCCTACTTTATCTAATATCCGTGAAATTCCCTATAACTATACCTCTTTTTCGGATCGGGAAATCGTTATTCGTTTTCTGGGTGAAAAAGCCTGGGAAGTGCTGAATACCCTGCGCTCCCAGCGTGTTACCGGCCGTTCTGCACGAATGTTATTTGAAGTGCTGGGAGATATCTGGGTGGTGTCGCGCAATCCGTTTATTGAAGATGATCTGCTGGAAAATCCGCAACGCCGTGATGCCCTGCTGCAGGCACTGAATCACCGCCTGACTCAGATACGTAATCGTGCTGATGGTAATCAGGCGGTCCTGGCGTTGTTAGGCAGTGCTGAGCGGGCTGTCACCCAATTTAAAGACTGGCTGATTGAAACACAGTTCAGGCGCCGGCAGGTTTATAAGAAACTGCTTAAAGTCACGCATAAAGACAATATCTGTTTCGACGGTTTGTCGCGCATCAGTCATGTAACAGATGCGAGTGACTGGCGGGTAGAATTTCCTTTTCTGGTGCTGGTGCCGAACAGCGAAAAAGAAGTACAGCAGCTGGTGCAGGCTTGTATTGATCTGGATCTGGCCATTATACCCCGCGGCGGCGGAACGGGTTATACCGGAGGCGCGGTGCCGCTGACGCGTAATGCGGTGGTGATCAATACCGAAAAGCTGGACAAGCTGGGCAAGATTGAATACATCCCACTGGCAAACCCGGGTGACTCGGGTGGCAGCAAGGTAGCCACCATTGCTACGGGGGCGGGTGTAGTCACTCGCAGGGTTTCAGAGGCAGCCGAGTCAGAGGGACTGGTGTTTGCCGTAGATCCCACTTCTCAGGATGCATCCTGCATTGGCGGTAATATTGCTATGAATGCGGGCGGAAAAAAAGCGGTTATGTGGGGCACCACGCTGGATAATCTGCTGTCCTGGAAGCTGGTAACACCTGATGCCCGCTGGATGCAGGTTACCCGGCTGGAACATAATCTGGGCAAAATTCATGTGCTGGAAACGGTGCGTTTTCGAATTCAACGTTATGCAGCCAACGGCCTGGATGTTGAAACTGAGGAAATACTGGAAATACCGGGCAAGGAACTGCGTAAACAGGGGCTGGGTAAGGATGTGACCAATAAATTCCTCGGCGGCCTTCCGGGAGTACAAAAAGAAGGCTGCGACGGTATTATTACCTCTGCTGTGTTTGTCCTGCATAAAATGCCGGCACATACCCGTACGGTGTGCCTGGAGTTTTTCGGTGCAGATATGAGCCGCGCTGTGCCTGCTATCGTTGAAACCATTGACCATTTGAATACGCTTGAAAACGTTATACTGGCAGGGCTGGAACATCTGGATGAGCGTTATATCAAAGCTGTGGGTTATTCGACCAAATCAGCACGCACCGGGCTGCCAAAAATGGTACTACTGGCTGACGTTGCTTCAGATGATGAAAACGCTGCGGGTCAGGCGGCCTCGACGATAGTACAATTGGCCAATGCCCGTGAAGCCGAAGGCTTTATTGCTGTCAGCCCGGAAGCGAGGCATTATTTCTGGCTTGACAGAGCAAGAACGGCGGCAATAGCAGCGCATACCAATGCCTTCAAAATTAATGAAGACGTGGTGATACCGCTGAAGAATCTTTCAGCCTATGGGCTGGGGATTGAACGTATCAATATTATCCAGTCGATAAGCAACAAACTGAATATTGTTGCTGCGGTTGAAAACTATCTGCGTAATGATTTACAGGTGATCGCCTACAGCCCCGATTTTGAAGGCTCTGAAGAAACTGAAGTTATTCTGGCGGCAAAGAAAAGGGCCGCTTTTGAATTAATTGAAAATGTAAAAACCCGCTGGTCTGTGTTGCTGCAGAATATGCATGGCAGGGCGGCTGATTTTTATCCTGTTTTATTAGCTACTGGTGCGGAGATACTCAATAAAGAGGCTTTTGATGCACAGAGCACCTTGTTTGACCTGCTGCAGCGTCGTGAATTGATTGTCTCCTACCGCAGGGAAGTTGAAAAACCGCTCAAAGATCTATTTCGCGGACTGAACCTGGCAGGAGTCAATGATCGTCTGGATCAGATCCATGCTAGAATTCGTGCCGGCCGATTGTTTGTCGCCACGCATATGCATGCGGGTGACGGCAATGTGCATACTAATATTCCCGTGCATTCCAATGACTATGCAATGCTGCATACGGCTGAAAAACTGGTTGAAGAGATCATGCAGCTGGCCAAATCACTGGATGGAGTCATATCCGGTGAGCATGGTATTGGTATTACCAAATTACAGTTCCTGGATGACGATGTGCTGGAGGCTTTCAGGGAATATAAGGACAGAGTCGATCCCAGGCACCGCTTTAATCCGGGAAAACTGCTTAAAAGTGTTCCGGTTGATAAAGACTCTTCGTGGGTTGAAGACTCTTTAAGGGTTGAAGACTCTTCTCCGGTTGAAGACTCTTTGCAGGTTGAAGACTCTTTACGGGTTGAAAACTCTTTACGGGTTGAAGACTCTTTACGGGTTGAAGACTCTTCTCCGGTTGAAGACTCTTTACGGGTTGAAGACTCTTTACGGGTTGAAGACTCTTTACGGGTTGAAGACTCTTTACGGGTTGAAGACTCTTTTCTGAACCAGGTAAAGCACTCTGGCCTGGAAAATGCCTATACGCCTTCACTGCAGTTATTACAGCAGGAAGCCTTGATCCTTGAAGCCAGTGCTCTGGGGGATCTGAATAATGACATCAAGGACTGTCTGCGTTGCGGTAAATGCAAACCGGTATGTAATACTCATATTCCGCGGGCCAATCTACTGTATTCACCGCGCAATAAAATTTTAGGCACCGGGCTGATCATGGAAGCCTTTTTATACGAGGAACAGACCCGTCGGGGCATTTCTGTGCGGCATTTTGATGAAATGAATGATGTGGCGGATCATTGTACCGTGTGCCATAAGTGCCTGAATCCCTGTCCGGTAAATATTGATTTTGGCGATGTTTCTATTCGTATGCGCACCATTTTGAGGGATCGCCGGAAAAAAAGACTGTCCTTGACCACCAAAGCCGCCATGATGTTTTTGAATATCACTGATCCCTCATCGATTAAACTCATGCGTAAGTTAATGATAGAGTGGGGTTATAAAGGACAGCGACTGGCACATCAGATGAGCAAATCTCTGGGATTAATTCCCCGGGACCGTAAACCGGGTGCGACTCAGGGTAAAATGCATCTCAGGGCACAGGTGGTTAATTTTGTTAACAGGCCGATGCCGGCCGATATTCCATCACAAACGGCGCGAGCCTTACTGGGACTGGAGGATAATACTGTCGTGCCGATTATTCGAGATGCCGGCAAAATAAATGAAGACTCCGACGCGGTGTTTTATTTTCCCGGCTGTGGTTCGGAACGACTCTATAGTCAGATAGGTCTGGCAACAATGGCGATGTTGTATCATGCGGGTGCACAGACTGTTTTGCCGCCCGGTTATCTATGCTGCGGCTATCCACAAACCTCAGGCGGCGATCAGGCCAAAGGCTCTCAAATCTCTACGGATAATCAGGTGTTATTTCATCGTATTGCCAATACGCTCAATTATATGGATATTAAAACGGTTCTGGTATCATGCGGAACCTGTATAGATCAACTGCTGCACTATCAGTTTGAGAAAATTTTCCCCGGCTGCCGGCTGCTGGATATTCATGAATATCTGGCGGAAAAAGGTTATACCCTTGCAACAGAGGATAAACTGAAAACAAATTATATTTATCATGATCCCTGTCATACACCCATTAAAACCAGACAGCCGTTGGCCGTTGCCAGGGATGTATTGGGTGAGAATGTCATCCTTTCGGATCGCTGTTGCGGTGAGTCAGGGACATTGGCGGTATCCCGGCCGGATATCTCAACTCAGCTTCGGTTTCGAAAACTGGAAGAGCTGAATAAAAATATCAGTCAATTCAGCACCGCTAATAATAGCCCTGAAGCTTCAGCGGAGACCAATAACAGGCCGGTTAAACTGTTAACCAGCTGCCCTGCCTGTCAGCAGGGGCTGAACCGTTATCAGCAAGACACTGGCTTAACCCCGGAATATATCGTTGAAGAAATGTGCCGTAAGATACTCGGAGAAAACTGGCAGAAACAGTTTATAGATAATGCCAGGGCCGGCGGCATAGAAAGGGTTTTGTTGTAAACAATCACTGCAAAGCGCAGCTCGGATCAGCGGTCGTGTAATCCGGGCTTGCGCAACACATCGGGTTGCGCTGTTACCCTGACTGCGGTTTGCCAGAGGATTTAGATCGTGACGGTATTCACTCCTGTGGGAGTGCCTACCAGTAAAACATCCGCCGGACGCATGGCGAACAGACCATTGGTTACCACACCCACGATATCATTGAGTTGACGCTCCAGTTTGACTGGCTCCATGATTTCCATCCCATGCACATCCAGAATGACATTGCCGTTATCGGTAGTAAAGCCTTCACGCAGTACCGGTTCTCCGCCGAGTTTGACAATTTCACGCGCTACATAACTGCGCGCCATGGGGATCACTTCCACAGGTAAGGGGAATTTGCCCATATAACTGACCTGTTTGCTTTCATCGACGATGCAGACAAATTTGTCGGCCACGGCAGCGACAATTTTTTCACGTGTCAGTGCACCGCCGCCGCCCTTGATCAGGTGTAGCGAATGGTTGCATTCATCAGCACCATCGATGTACACAGACATATCATTAACGCTGTTTAAATCATAGACTTCAATCCCGTGACCGCGCAGGCGTTCGGCTGTTGCTTCAGAACTGGCCACTGCACCTTTGATCTTGTGTTTGATTTTACCCAGTTCATCAATAAAAAAGTTAGCTGTGGAACCCGTACCTACACCCACAATACTGTCAACCTCGACATATTTTATAGCGGCCTTTGCGACTTCCTGTTTCATTTCATCTTGATTCATATTTAATTCCTGTTGGTTTGTTTATATTATCCTAAAAATGCCGATAAAAAGCGATATATACTGACAAGAAAAGAAAATATTGCTAACTTATGCAAATGTTGGAAAGTTATGTAAAAAAAATCCTCAAAGCCAGGGTTTATGATATTGTCAAGCAGGTGCCGCTGGAGAAAGCAGTCAACTTATCCATGCGTACCGGCAACGAGATCCTGTTAAAAAGAGAAGATCTGCAGCCGGTATTTTCGTTTAAAATTCGTGGTGCCTACAATAAAATGGCTCAGCTCTCGGCCAGAGAACGGGAAATGGGAGTGATAGCCGCTTCTGCCGGCAATCATGCTCAGGGTGTGGCCATGTCTGCCAGCTACCTGGGACTGGAAGCCTTAATTGTTATGCCGAAAACCACTCCTGAAATCAAAGTGGAAGCCGTGCAGCGTCTGGGTGCTAAAGTTGAACTCTATGGCAATAGTTATGATGAAGCTTATGAATATGCCAGAGAACTTGCACAGGCCGGTTGGACATTTATTCACCCTTATGATGATCCGCTCGTGATCGCGGGGCAGGGTACGATTGGCATGGAAATTATGCATCAGTGCCCGCTTGCCCCGGAAGCCATTTTTGTACCCGTCGGCGGAGGCGGTCTGATTGCCGGAATTGCTGCGTATGTTAAATATCTTTTTCCGCAAGTAAAAATTATTGGTGTCGAACCTGATGATGCGGCTTCCATGCATGATGCTTTAATCGCCCAGAAAAGGGTGATCCTCGATCAGGTAGGCATTTTTGCCGATGGTGTAGCGGTCAGACAGGTCGGTGAAGAAACCTTCCGTATCGCCAGAAAGTGCGTAGATGAGGTCATACTGGTTAATGCCGATGAAATCTGCGCCGCCATCAAAGACATTTTTGATGATACCCGCACAGTTACTGAGCCTGCCGGGGCACTGTCTGTGGCGGGCCTGAAAAAATATGTCCAGCTTAACAAACTCAGCGACAAAACACTGGTAGCCATCGCCAGTGGAGCCAATATGAATTTTGATCGCTTACGTCATGTCTCTGAGCGTGCTGAACTGGGAGAACACAGGGAGCTGCTTTTCTCGGCAAAAATAGACGAACGTCCCGGCAGTTTTCTTAAATTTTGTCAACTGATTGGTCATCGAGGCATAACAGAATTTAATTATCGTTATGCCAATCCAGAGCATGCGCATATTTTTGTAGGCGTAAAAACCGTCAATGCTGAGGTGGAAAAGGAAAGCTTGTTCAATCAGCTGGATGACAAGGGATACGAGGTCACGGATTTGAGCGATAACGAGCTGGCCAAACTGCACCTGTTGCATATGGTCGGAGGGCATGCGCCGGGCATTCAGAATGAGCATCTATATCGTTTTGAATTTCCTGAAAGGCCGGGTGCTTTATTGCGTTTTCTGAGCCGCATGGGGCAGAACTGGAATATCAGCCTGTTCCATTATCGCAATCATGGAGCTGCTTTTGGCAGGGTGCTGGTTGGTATCCAGGTTCCTGTTAATGATGAAGTGCAGTTTCAGGTCTTTCTCGATGAGCTGGGTTATAACTACTGGGAAGAAACCGACAACCCGGCGTATAAAGAGTTTCTGATTTAAATCACATAGATCAGCACCATAAAGAAATGCAAAATACTTCCTCCGAGCACAAAAAGATGCCAGATGCCATGATTAAAGGGAAGGTTATCCCATACATAAAAGATAATGCCGATAGTGTAAGAAAGTCCTCCGGCCAGCAATAGCCACAGGCCTCCGCTTTGCATACTTTCCAGCAGCGGTCTGGTGGCTACAATGATGCACCAGCCGAGCATGATATACAGTGCCAGAGAGGTCTTTTCAAAGCGGTTTGGGTAGACAAATTTTAAAACAATACCAATTCCCGCAATAATCCAGACAAACAGGAAAATACTCCAGCCCAATGGGCCGCCTAACGAGATCAGAGTAACCGGGGTATAAGTTCCGGCAATCAAAAAGTAGATAGAGGCATGATCCAGTTGCTGGAAAACTCTTTTGACCTGTTTTTGAGTAATGGCATGATAGAGGGTAGAAGTACCATACATCATGATTAATGTGGCACCATAAATTGCACTGCAGGTAATGACCAGAGCCGAACCCTGCCGTGCGGCGTACGCTGTGAGAACAGCCAGACCTGCAATACTTAACAGCAGGCCGACTCCATGCGTAATAGCATGCCAGACTTCTTCAACGAACGAATACTCATTCAAGGCGATACCCATATCCAGGGGGTGCCGGCAATAGGCTTTTTTTCAGCTTTACAGACCGATCAATTCGGCATGTACGCCTTGATCTGTTACGCGTTTAAGTATGCTCTGAGAATCCATTTTATCAGGATTGTATTGCACAATGGTAAGATGCGGTGTTTTGTCGCCATTATGCACACTGACAACACCATCCAAAGCCCGCAGATTTTCTTCCAGGGATTGTCTTTGTTCTGCGTTCAGCTCTTCATCTACATGTAAAGTAAGATCAGCAAGATTAATATCCATTGTTTATCTCCGGTTTATTTCTGAGTCTAACTCTAAGTTAACAATGATGTCAATAAACGGGTTAATTAGTGCAAGTGAAAAAATAGCACAAAGGGTTGGGTTCAGCGGGATGCGGCGTTTAAAATAAACCTTGCAGCGTTTCACAAAACTGTAGGAAATGTCTTGCATTGGAAGATGTAACACGGCACAATAATCCTAAAAAAAAGGGGGCTATTCCTCCCTTTAATAATTAGATTATAGAAATAAAAATCAGGGAACTTTAAGCTTTATGAAAAAATATCTTACCCACAGGAGAAGAGGTCTGCAGCAGCACGATCCTGTTTTCGTTTTGTCGTTGGTCGTTTCTATCGGTGTACTTTTAAGTGGATTTACTGCCTTCTCGTTCTAGTCAGATTGCCACGAAAAATCAATGTGCAGTTTTATAACTGCACATTTTTCTGCTTCAGTTTCAATTCCTTTATGCCAATCTCTAAGTACCTGATAGCTAGCACGATCTTAGATATACGTTGAGTAGTGACCACTTACTTTAGATAAATGGAAATAATTTAGTATTATTCAACCCCCTGATATGCAGTGAAACGATGTGTATGCCCCTGCAACTTTGCAGGCTGTATGTCCCCCATTCAGCTCAGGCATAAAATGTGCGTTCCATGCGCAAAATTATGTTAAACTTTCAGGCATTATTATTTTATCGAGCATCCAATGCCACAGCGTATCGAAGAGATAAAAAAATGGCTGTCTTCAACCCTGCAGACAGAGGTTCGGAGTTTTGAACCTGCGTCCAGTGATGCCAGTTTCAGACGTTATTTCAGAGTGACCCTGGGAGAGATAAAAAATCATCAACTGGCAGCCCAATTATCACAACCATCCTATATTGTTATGGATGCCCCGCCGGAAAAGGAAAACATAAATCCCTTTATCGAAATTGCTGTCCATCTGGAACGTTCTGGAGTCAGCGTGCCCCATCTGTATGCTGTAGATGAATCGCACGGCTTTATTCTTATGTCTGATCTGGGAACTATACCGTATCTGTCTGTGCTGGACGAGAATGCTACCAGTGAGCTCGACTGACCATTTATATGCATCAGCCATGCATGCTTTACTCAAAATGCAGCAAGCTCCCGTCAGTGACGCTATAAACTTGCCCGCCTATGATTCAACGCTGCTGAGAACAGAGATGGAGTTGCTGCCTGAATGGTATGTGCAGGTCCATCTTGATACAAAATTCACACCAGCGGAGCAGGCGATTTATCAGCAGAGCATGAACCTGTTGATTAACTCGGCGCAGGAGCAGCCGCAGGTATTCGTACACCGCGATTATCATTCGCGCAATCTTATGTTTCTGGCTGAGCAAAATCCCGGTATTATTGATTTTCAGGATGCTGTGTTGGGGCCGGTGACCTATGATCTGGTTTCTTTGCTGCGTGACAGCTATATCGCCTGGCCTCTGGCACGGGTTTATGCCTGGGTAGAACGATACCGCCAGATGTTATTAGCGGCAGGAATTTTGACCCAGGATGATAAGGCCTGTTTTGTTCGATGGTTCGACTGGATGGGTGTTCAGCGGCAGTTAAAGGTTGTGGGGATCTTTGCGCGGTTAAATTATCGTGATGGAAAGAACAATTATCTGAATGATATCCCCTTGACTCTGGACTACCTGTTAACAGTCTGTGCAAGGTATTCGGAACTGCAGGATTTACACCGTTTGTTAATAAAATACAGCTAAATAGCTGTTCGGAAATAGTGGCCATAGTATTGAGGCATCGCACCAGACCCTGTAATATCTCATTTCGCTCATATTAGCATCAAATCCCGAAATGATACATCACAGGTTCTGGTGCTAAATGGACACCTTTTAAGAACAGCTCATACGTAGCTACTTAAGGATAATTGAGTGTTTGTGGAAGACAGATGATTACTCCTGCATAATCTGCATTCCCTACATCCATGTAGGTCAAGTTTTTATAGCCATGGACGGCTATAAAAAGCCTACATGGAAGTATTTACGGCGTCTTCTGGGCAGGTAATTGCTCCATGCATAACCTGCATTTCCCACTTGACCACCATGGATGGTGGAAATGCATGCGAGAGGCAGGAGCCGAAGTCGTCCATGTGGGTCAACAAATACTCGATTATCCGCACCTGATTTTGCTTAAGTACCTACCTATGAAGAACAGCTATTTAGTGCCCAGCATATCTAATATTCGGCATGCCTGAGAGCAAACTCGAACTTCAAAATATGCTCAAGAGTCACAAATTTTACCCAGCTAAAGGGACTGAAATATGACACTGATAAGTAATCTGTCTGTGTGGAACTCCTCAGAAAATATAAGGCTGTTTGTGAACTATCAGACCCAACCGGCCAGACAGCAAAAATGAAAGCCATGATCCTTGCCGCTGGCCGCGGTGAACGCATGCGCCCCCTGACAGATATGACCCCGAAACCCCTGCTAAAGGTTGCCGGTCAATGCTTGATTGAATACCACATTCAGGCCCTGGTTAAAGCCGGTGTTACAGATCTGGTCATCAATCATGCCTGGTTAGGAGAACAGATTGAGCAGCTGCTTGGTGATGGCCGGCATTATGCTGCCGATATTCGCTACAGTCCAGAAACTACCCCTCTGGAAACCGCCGGAGGGATAATTAATGCATTGGAACTTTTGGGTGAGCAGCCCTTTATCGTAGTTAATGGTGATGTGTTTAGCGATTATTCATTTACCGAACTGGCCAAATTAAACATAACCCAGCCCGCTCATCTGGTAATGGTGAATAATCCGCCGCACCATCCGCAAGGCGATTTTTACTGTCAGAATAACAGGGTGCTGCAGCAAACAGGCGACCCGTCCCTGAACAGGTATACCTTCAGCGGTATAGCTGTTTATGATCCGGTTTTTTTCCATGGACTGGCGCCGGGCAAACGTGCATTAGCACCCCTGTTAAGGGATGCAATGGATCACCATCGGGTGTCCGGGGAATATTATCCTGGATTATGGCTGGATATTGGCACCGCTGATCGGCTGCAGGAATTGAATAAGGAGCTCAGTGAATGATCATCATCGACGGTGCAGGGCAACTTTGGAGCTGATGTATGGGACAGGAAATTACCCACAGGCATTTCAGCCACAGTGATTTTGAGCACTATCGCCAAAAAATGCAGGCTGAGCTCGAACTGGCCCGTGAGTGGTTCAGACAGAAACAACACCCGGATTCAATACCCCGGGTCGGCTTTGAAATGGAACTATGTCTGACTGATCAGCAGGGTTTGCCGGCGGGAGTAAACCAGCAGTTCATTGAAACTCTTGGAGATTCACATGTTACCCCGGAACTGGCTAAATTTAATATAGAGTTAGACAGTGCGGTATTTCCGCTAAATAGTCATTTTCTGCAGGCGCTGGATGCAGAATTGAGCAGGTTATGGACATCCTGCCTGCACACAGCAGCACAGATGCATCATCACGTCGTGATGACCGGTATTTTGCCAACCTTGCACGAACAGCATCTTGATTTATCCAATATGTCCAATATGACCCGTTATAAAGTTTTAAATGAACAGGTCTTGAGAAGTCGTAAGGGACGTGCCATTGAACTGGATATCATCGGTCGGGAGCACCTCAAATCGGAACATCAGGATGTCATGATCGAGTCTGCGGCAACCTCTTTTCAGCTGCATTTGCAAGTACCTTTTTATCGTTCAGTACGATATTACAATGCGGCCATCGTTCTTTCAGCGCCATTGGTAGCCATTGCGGCCAATTCGCCCTATCTGTTTGCCAGAGATCTCTGGTGTGAAACACGTATCCCCGTGTTTGAACAGGCAGTTTCTTCCGGAGGCTACGATGGGGCTGCTTTTGGCCCTATCAAACGGGTGAGTTTTGGTTCTGGTTATGTCAGAGAGTCATGGCTTGAGTGCTTTGCAGAAAACCTTGAGCATTATCCGGTACTGCTGCCGGAGATCTTTGCTAAACCATTGGAAGAACTTTCTCATCTGGCGCTGCATAATGGCACTGTATGGCGCTGGAACCGACCGCTGATTGCTAAAAATACTGGCTCTGAAACAGCCCAGGATAGTTATCATTTAAGACTTGAGCATCGTACCTTGCCGGCGGGCCCCAGTGTGGTTGACTGTATTGCCAATGCTGCATTATTTTACGGGGCTATTACGGCGTTGGCCAATCAATATGAAATCCCCGAACAGCATCTGCCTTTTGTGCAGGCAAAAGATAATTTTTATATGGCAGCGCGAGAGGGCATCAATGCCAGACTTAACTGGCTGCACGGAGTGTCCATGCCTGCCTCTGCATTACTCAAACAGCATATTGTTCCGCTGGCCAAGGAAGGTTTGAGTCAGATAGGGGTTTCCCTGCAGGATATAGACTATTATATCGGTATTATTGAAGCACGCCTTCAGAGCGGCCAGACCGGGGCAATGTGGCAGCGCAGATTTATTGCAAAACATGGCAGAGATATGCGCAAACTAACAGAGGCTTATATCGAGCAGCAACAAACTGGAGAGCCGGTACACCGCTGGGAAGTGTAACCGACGATAAGGTTTAACTGATTTATTTTGCTTAAAACACCGATGTGGATAGATCTGTATAAGATGCTGAATCAAGGTAACAGCGATGTGCACGAGTATATCTGATTTCCAGGCTTGTATAGAGTAACGGGGTTTCAGAGTACTTATTACTTTTTTAAACTGAATTGACGAAGAAGATATCATTTTTTGAGGTTAGGGAATGTTAACCGTTTTACAACAGCTACCTGAACACATACTGGAAAAAAAAGCCCATGAGCTGCATCAGCTTTTATCCGGCCCGACATTGATCCATTTAGCGGGAAAGATTCACCAGCCGGTTTTTGTTTCTGTACTCCTGCACGGCAATGAAACTACGGGCTGGGAAGCTCTTAGAGGCTATCTTAAGGCACAACAGGGCAGCACATTAGCGCGCTCGATGTCGATCTTCATAGGCAATGTATTTGCCGCCGTACATCATCAAAGGGTGCTCGACAAGCAGCTGGATTATAATCGGGTCTGGCAGGATCACGATTCTGCAGAAGGGAAAATGATGGCTGAGGTGGTGCGGCAGATGCGTCAGCGAGAGGTGTTTGCGAGTATCGATATACATAATAATACGGGTAAAAATCCCCATTATGCCTGTATCAATAAACAGGAAAATGAGTTTTTTCAGCTGGCTCACCTATTCAGCCGAACCGTAGTATATTTTATTAAACCTGACAGTGTTCAATCCATGGCTTTTTCAAAATTATGCCCTGCAGTGACCGTCGAATGTGGTTTGCCGGAGCACAAACACGGGGTTGAGCATGCCAGAAACTACATTGAAAAGGTCATGCAGCTGAAGGACTTCAATAAGCCGCCGCTGCATGATGAAGACTTTGAGCTTTACCACACCATGGCTACAGTCAAAATACCCTCGCAATATGAATTTGGATTTATGCCGGTCAATGGAATAGATTGCCGCCTTTATGATATCTGTTTTGAGGACAATATTGATCGATTTAATTTTACCGCGCTGGAACCGGGACAGTTACTGGCAAGGATCAAAGAGGATAGAAGCATAAGATTAGAGGCTGTGGATGAACAGGGCAATGATGTCTCAGAACGTTATTTTGATTATCGTAATGGAGAGATCAGGACAAAAATCCCGCTGATGCCGTCTATGCTGACCATGAACAAGTCGATAGTCAGGCAGGATTGTCTATGTTACATGATGGAAAAAATTCATTTTCCAGGTAGCTGATTTTTCGCGCAAAGCCGTAATATTTTTTGTTAAGCGCCACAACTGCCCGGGCCAAAATATGCGACTTTGCGTGAGCGTTTCTTAAGCCCTTGCATCTTCCATTAACTGGTGAATACGAGGGGCCAGGATCAGTTCCATGGCAAAGCCCATTTTGCTGCCTGGTACAACCATGTTGTTTCTGCGAGACATATATGAATCAGGGATCATATTCAGCAGATATGGGAAATCCGTGTTCTTGGGATCCTGGAAACGGATCACAATCAAACTTTCATCCGGAGTAGGTATATCTCTGGCGATAAAGGGGTTTGAAGTATCTACAGTGGGCACACGCTGGAAATTTATATCTGTGCGCGAAAACTGAGGTGTAATATAATGAACGTAATCTGGCATGCGGCGAAGTATGGTATCCACAATGGCTTCTGCAGAATAGCCGCGCTGTGCGCTGTCACGGTGAATCTTCTGAATCCACTCCAGATTGACGATAGGCACTACGCCTACTAATAGATCAACATAACTGGATACATCGATATTGCCGTCTTTGACGCCGCCATGCAGGCCTTCATAGAAAAGCAGGTCAGTGCCGGATGGAATATCTTTCCAGTCCGTAAATTCCCCGGCGTTCTGAGGATAGTCGGCCGCTTCTTCATCGCTGTGCAGATAGTAACGACGCTTACATAGACCAGTATCACCATATTCTTTAAAAGTCCCGGCCAGAGTATCGAACAGGTTGGCTTCGGGACCGAAATGACTAAACGATTCGCCTTTTTCGGCCACCGCTGTTTTCATTTCGGCACGATCGTAACGGTGATAGCTGTCACCTTCGATAATCGCGGGATTGATGTTTTCGCGAAAGAAAATATGTTCGAACGCATTTTTAACAGTAGTAGTTCCTGCGCCGGATGAACCGGTGACTGCAACGATTGGGTGTTTAGTAGACATAACTTTTTCCTTCAATAGGAGTATTTAGTGACCGGAGCAGAGAAAACTCAGAACACCGGCAGCTAAGCACAGCATATACATTGAATTAGCCTCACTGTAGGGTTAAACAGAGTTATCCAGGTTAAACGCTGTATGATGAAGCACCAATAATTTTTTGAGTCCCAGATATTAACCTATTTTTTATATTGTTACAAAGGTTTTGACTGTCCTTTGATGTCTCCTGGAGGTGAAAAATCAGGCCTGTTTTACTTCACGCTCAATCGCCCGGTAGCCGATATCTGTTCGATAGTACGAATCTTGCCAATGGATCCTGGCGACATTTTTATAAGCCAGCTGCTGTGCCAGGGTGACGTTACTGCCTAGTGCTGCAACACATAAGACCCGTCCGCCATGGGTGATAATTTGTCCGTCTTTTTCCGTAGTACCGGCATGAAACACCTTCACTGACTCACTGTCTACATCGTCTAAGCCACGAATAGCAGCCCCATTCATATAGCTTCCAGGGTATCCGCCGGCGGCCATGACTATGCCGACAGCAGGTCGTTGATCCCAGGCCGCTGTTACCGTGTTCAGTTGCTGATCGATGGCAGCATTACATAAATCAACCAGATCTGATTGCAGACGCATCATAATGGGCTGAGTTTCAGGGTCGCCAAATCGGCAGTTATATTCCAGTACTTTTAAATCACCTGCGGGAGAAATCATCAGCCCGGCATAGAGAAAACCGCTGTAGTCCAGACCTTCTGCTGACATACCTTCAATGGTGGGAATGATCACCTCATGGATGATTTTTTGTGTCAGTTCATCAGTGACTACAGGCGCAGGGGAATAGGCCCCCATACCTCCGGTGTTTGGACCCTGATCGCCATTATCGCGGGCTTTGTGATCCTGCGACGTTGCCAGCGGCAGAATGTTTTTGCCATCGGCCATGACAATAAAACTCGCTTCCTCCCCCTGCAGAAATTCTTCAATCACCACCCGATGGCCAGCATCGCCAAACCTGTTGCCGGCGAGCATATCTTCTACCGCATCAATAGCCTGTTGTTCTGTCTGCGCTACAATGACGCCTTTACCGGCCGCCAGTCCATCTGCTTTGACTACGATCGGGGCACCCTGGGTTTTAATATAGGCAATAGCCGGTTCAATTTCAGTGAAAGTCTGATAGGCTGCAGTGGGAATGTTATGCCGGGCCAGAAAATCCTTGCTAAATGCCTTTGATCCTTCCAGCTGAGCTGCGCCCTGAGTGGGTCCGAAGATGCGCAGGCCATTTTCGCTAAATTTATCGACCACACCCAGCACCAGAGGAATTTCAGGACCAACTATGGTCAGATCAATGCGTTTGTCTGTTGCGAAATCAACCAGTCCCTGGATATCTGTGACGGCAATAGCCACATTGGTGATCTTTGCTTCCCTGGCGGTGCCGGCATTACCCGGAGCGACAAAAACTTCAGAAACCTGAGATGATTGAGCTGTTTTCCAGGCCAGCGCATGTTCACGGCCGCCATTTCCAATAATTAAGACTTTCATTAGATAAACCTTTGATGACTCACTTCTGACCATTTGTAGCGGGTCATTGAGATGTTGCAGAGAACACACATTTTACCCAATAAACAGTGAAGATTCATGATATTTAAAAAATATTTGGGGTAAGATAGAAAAACTGGAGTATGCTGAATGTAACTATTCAGCATATATCCAGGAGCGTGCTTACTATGAGTTACAGTTATTTATTGATCCGCATGGACGACTTCGGCTCCTGCCTGTCGCATGCATTTTGCTCATCCATGTGGGTCAACAAATACTCGATTCTTCATGCATCTTTTTGCTGATGAACTAACCTATGATCAAGCACTATCTTTTTCGTTTTGCGAAACAGATATCCTTAATTTGGTGCTTCACAAAAATACGTACTTTTCATTAAAAAATACTCCATCAACTTTAACCGGGTCGAACTGCTATAATATTGGTGCTTTTTATTCCTTCCCCCTCAGAGGGGGAAGGAGCAGATCTTTAAAAATGAAGTACGCAATAATATGAAGAACCCTTAATTTTTCTTATCCAGTCTGGCACATGAGCAGCATAGAACAGCGCAATTTAACGATTTATCATTCCAATCACCTGGATATTCTTAAAGATCTGCTGATCCATCTTATGCAATCAGCGCCGCTAAACGATCCGTTTACCACTGAGCAGATCGTTATCCAGAGTCAGGGCATGGAACAATGGCTGAAACAGGAAATAGCCAAAAAACTGGCTATTACTGCGAATATCGCATTTCCTTATCCATCCTCATTTATCTGGCGGCAGTATTCTTGTCTGCTGGCATCGATACCGAGCAGTAACCCCTTAACCAGAGAAAAAATGCGCTGGAAGATTATGCGTTTGCTGCCGGCTGAATTGGGCAAACCTGAATTTGCATCGCTGAAATATTATCTGCAAGGGGATAACAACAGCATTAAACGTTTCCAGCTGGCGGAAAAAATTGCCGATATCTATGATCAATACCTGGTTTTTCGCCCGCAATGGATCCTTGACTGGGAACAGGGAATGGATCAAGCAGCGAGTTCTCAGCCATGGCAGCCCATCCTGTGGCGTAAATTGATCAGTTCCATGACGCATCACTGTCACCGGGCATCAGTATTTAATCAGTTTGAGGGGCTTCTAAGTCATAATGACCGCAATGGTGAAATGGATAAGTGTATCGATGTTTCATTGCTGCCGGAAAGGATTTTTATTTTCGGCATGTCGGCCATTCCCCCCCAGTATCTTCGAGCCCTGGAATTATTGAGCCAATATACTCCTGTGCATCTGTTTTTTCATAACCCAAGCTCTCAGTACTGGATTGACCTGGTGGATAAAAAAATACAGGCAAAACACACTCTGGCCAGTATCACCCGACAACGGATCAGCAGGGATCAGTACGGTGCATTTGTAGTTACTGGCGAAAATCAGCCGCTGATCGAAGATAATTCCAATAATACTCTGCTAGCATCTATGGGGCAGTTAGGGCAGGATTTTTATAAACAATTACTGTCCCTGCAGGTCAGGGAAATAGAAGCGTTTGCCAGTCATGATAATACTGTCAATAGCCGTGATCCTGAAACCAGGGAAAATTTGTCCTGCGGTACGCTATTAGCTCAGATTCAGGAAGATATTCTGCTGCTGCGCGAACCGTCAGCGGATAAATTGCTCCTGCCTGAAACGGACAGGGTGGTGCCTTCCCTCTCTTTTCAAAGCTGTCATAGTCCGGTGCGTGAAATTGAAATTCTGCATGATCAATTATTGCATCGATTTTCTATGTGTAAAGAGTTGACCCCAAAAGATATTGTGGTCATGATCCCGGCTATCGATGACTATTCATCCTATATACAGGCGGTGTTTGAACGCTTTGATAAAAATGATAAGCGTTATATTCCGTTCTCCATTTCTGATCGATCCATTATCAGAGAAAACCCGGTCTTTAGCAGTTTTCTACAGTTGCTTCGTCTTCCACAAAGCCGTTGTACGGCGAATGAATTGTTCTCCATACTCGAAGTTCCTGCCGTCCTGAAAAAATTTCAGCTATCGGTACAGGACCTGAAGACGATCAGACCATGGATCAAAGAAACCGGGATCCGCTGGGGGCTGGATAAAAAGGACAGCGAGTTATTTGATTTGCCGCAACTGGACAGTAATCACTGGACATTCGGCCTGCAAAGAATGTTTGCAGGCTATGCCATGTCTGAGGATGCTGGTGTGTTCCAGGGCAAAGACCGGGAAATTATGCCCTATGATGGAGTAGAAGGAAATAATGCTGAATTATTAGGTAAACTGGCTTTTTATATTGAAACTATTACTCAATTCAGACACGCTTTGAAGACAGGTCGTTCCATTACCCAATGGCATCACCTGCTGAAAAATTTAATTGACAGTTTTTACTATGAAGATCAGGACAGCAGCAATACTCTGGCGATAATGATACAAAGTCTGGCCGATCTTGAAGAAGAAATTCTTGAAAGTCAGTCTGATTCAGAGCCTTCAGCTTCGGATATAGAGCCTTCAGCTTCGCATATAGAGCCTTCAGAGCAGCCTTCAGCTTCTGGTAATGAGCTGGCATTAAATTCCAGTCCGCTGGATAACATTGAACAGGCCTTAATGGTTAAACTGGTAGAATCTATTTTGCAGCAGCAGACCAGCAAGCAGAAATTTCTTTCCGGAAAAGTCAATTTTTGCAGTTTAATGCCAATGAGAGCTATACCGTTTAAAGTGGTATGCCTGCTGGGTATGAATGATGGTGTCTTTCCTTCTAACCGGGTTCAGCAGAGTTTTGATTTATTGACCAGCAGCTATATGACCGGCGACCGAAGTCATCGGGATGATGAACGCTATATGTTTCTGGAGGCCATCCTTTCAGCACGACAGCAATTATATATCAGTTATGTCGGGCATAGTATCAATGACAATAGCGAAAAAATTCCTTCAGTACTGGTGGCTGAATTACAGGAATATTGTGAACAACGATTCAAGCTGCCTGAAGACAGCAGCACTTTTAGATCAGCTCAATCAATTCTGACCTGTTTACTCACCGAGCATCCCCTGCAGCCATTTTCTCAGGCATATTATCACTCTGTTCAGCAAGCATCACCCGCCAGGCTGTTCAGCTATGTTAATGAATGGCTGCCTTCGAATGAGAGTCAACTGGCAACACACAAACAGAGGTTATCATCTGGAACATCTTCGACAGGAATATTGGACACATTGTCACGCGCAGTGCCGCAAACCATGCAGCAACAGGAGTCCGTGGAGCGTATTACTCTGGAACAACTCTCGCGTTTTTATGCCAATCCCTGTCAATATTATCTGCATCAAACTCAGCACGTGTATTTTACAGATGATGATCAGGAGCTGGAAGAAAGTGAAGCGTTTCAACTGGATGGGCTGCAATATTATCAGCTAAAGATGGATTTGCTGCACTGGCATAGAAAATTCCCCCAGGATATAACATTTTCTCAATTCAGGCATCGAGAACTCAATCGCGGACATCTGGGATATCATCTAACCGCTGAAAACTATATCAACAGGGGAATTGATGAAGTAACTAATCTTGTGAGCAGAACCGCGCGGTTTAAACATGAGCAGCCTGAAGCTGAACAAACCTTGCTGGGTATCAATGTGCTACTGCCTTCAGGCATTCATCTGCAGGCGCAGGCCATGCCGGTTTATCCCACGGGGATCATTGAATGCAGGCCGGCTAAATCATCTGCAAAAAATAAATTGCAGTTATGGCTCAGGCATTTACTATTGTGTGCATATCATCGTCAGGAACATAAGCATTTAACAACGATTGGTGTCAATAATGACATGACACTGATTTTTACTGCTGTTGCTCAGTCTCAGGCCATTGAATATCTCCAGTCGCTGGTAGATATTTTCCTGACTGGATTGACTCAACCGGCGGCATTTTTTCCTGAAACCAGTTTTAGTTTTATCCATAAGGGCAGAGCCGAAGCAATGAAAAAGTTTAATGGCACTTATCGCACGCATGGAGAAATTAACAACGCCCATATCCAGCGTTGTTATTGCAGTTTTGATACTATCCCTCTACAGCAACTGGATACTATCGCGCGGATGGTATTTGAACCCATGGTTAATTATCTAACAGAAATGAAAGATGAGTAAGTGCTGACTTCAGTTTTTATCGCTAAGCAGTTACTGGCCGGGTTTTAATCTATACTCAAAACTACCTGGATATTAGCCTTATAAAAGAATGCTGAACACTACATGTCAATCCAGAAAAGAACAATAGTTTATGACATTACCAACTAAACTGTTAGTACCGCTTGAATTTCCCCTGCGGGGTGAAAAACTGATTGAAGCTTCGGCAGGTACAGGCAAAACTTATACTATCATGACCCTGTATCTGCGTCTGCTGCTGCATCATGGTTTACAACAGAAAACAAAAACTGACACTGATATTAAGACGCAGAACAGGCCGACTGCATTTCATTGCCCTTTAAGCGTGAAACAAATTCTGGTGGTTACCTTCACTGAGGCGGCTACGGCTGAATTAAGAGGGCGGATAAGAAACAGAATTGCCCAGGCAAAACAGGCTTTTATCAGCGGGAGTAGCGAAGATGCTGAAATATGCCAGCTTTTAGAGGATATCGATCCGGCACTATACCGTCAACATGCCGTTCAGCTGGAAGCCAATGAACATCTGCTGGACGAAGCCTCCATATTTACTATTCATGGCTTTTGTCAGCGCATGTTAAAACAGAATGCCTTTGAAAGCGGCGCCTATTTTAATATTGAACTGGTACAAAACAGGGAGGTTATTCAGCTACAGGCGGTAAAAGATTTCTGGCGCAAACAGATCAACTCGTTAGCCGGAGAATTATTTAGTCGAGTTGTGGAAATATGGAAGTCTCCGGAAAATTTACTCAAATCACTGCATGTTTCTCTGGATAGAAAAGACATCGAGATCAGAGCCAATTATTCACCGCAGGGTCTTGAACAACTACATAGTGAATATATTTCCCTGCTGCAACAATTCAAGGCTGACTGGTTATCGGCCGTCAAAAGCAGTGATATGCTATTACTGCTGCAAAAAACACCGTTTAAAAAATCTTCAGTAGCTGGGAAACGAGGCATACCGATTCTGTTTGCTGCAGTAAACCGTTGGGCGGAAAACGATGCTGATATCAAACCACCTGAAGAGCTGCAGTATTTTTCCCAAACTAAATTGCACAGCGCCAAACTGGCCAGTGCTGCAGAACCACAACATGTTCTGTTTATCCGTTGTGATGCCTTACTCAGCAATCCATTGATCAATGATTATGAAAAATTCATCAAAGACACAATCTATCTTGAGGCACTTGATTTTGTCAGGCAGTCAGTACAGAGCCATAAACTTAACCATCAGGAACTGTCATTTGATGACTTGCTTAATGATCTCGATGATGCCCTGCAGGGAGAACGGGGTATGCTTTTTTCCCAGCGGATCAGAGAACAGTTTCCAGTAGCCATGATTGATGAATTCCAGGATACTGATGCGGTTCAATATCGAATATTCAGCCAGGTGTACAAAGATCAGCCTGGCACAGGCTGGTATCTGATTGGTGATCCCAAACAGGCCATCTATGGGTTTCGCGGCGCAGATATATTTACCTATATTCATGCAAAGCGGTCCATCAGCGAACACTATTCATTGACGACTAACTGGCGCTCATCCAGCAATATGATCAGCGCGGTTAATCAGATATTCAATTTTTCTCTCCACAATTCTTCTGCTAAAGATCTTACTGCCCGGCAAAGTGAATTTGAGCCGTTTATCTATGGGCAAGATATCCCCTTTTATGAAGTGACAGCGCCATCAGCAGAAAACGGGCAGATCTGTCGGGCTGATAACACACCGATGCTGATTGACGGAAACAGACCGGAGGCTCTGGCTCTATTGTTAAATACCACCGCTCAGGGTTATATCAGCAAGGATGATTATGAAAAAAATATGGCGCTGATCACCGCCCAGAAGATTTGCAATCTGATTCAAAAAGGAGCACAGGGCACTGCCAGTATCGGTCAAAGAGCGGTAGTTTCGAGTGATATCGCTGTGCTGGTACGTGACGGTGAGCAGGCAAAACTGATTAAAAAGGAGCTGCTGCTTAAAGGAATTAACAGCGTTTATCTGAGTGAACGTTCCAATGTATTCAGCACTCAGGAGGCAATGAGCCTGACTTATTTGATGAAGGCATGTCTGGAACCGGAAAAAAAATCCCGCCTGAAAACCGCTATTGCAGTGCCATTTCTTGACTTAACTTTTGAGCAGCTTGATGCCTATGAAGAAGATGATAATCTTCTGGATCAGCTTTCTGTTCAATTCAGGGCATACCAGAATCAATGGCAGGAACAGGGTATATTGGCCATGATCAGAAACCTGATTTTTGACTATGCACTGACTGATAAATATCTTGCTGAACACTCGATCACAGGAGATGGAGAACGCTGTCTGACTGATCTTCTGCATTTGAGTGAGTTACTTCAGGAAGCCAGTACCCGACTGGACAGTCAACCGGCTCTGCTGCAATGGCTGGAAGAGCAGATAAACAGCAATAGCTGCAATACTGAAGAACGGCAACTGCGTCTGGAAAATGATCAAAAGCTGGTACAGATAGTGACCATACATAAAGCCAAGGGGCTTGAATATAATATTGTGTTTATGCCCTTTATCTGCAAATATCGTGACCATAATGATCCTGTTGCGCGTTATCATGAACAATATATTACGGATCAATGTCGCTCAAATGATCAGGAGCTTCGGCAAATTATTGACCTGACAGGTTCCAGTGAAAGCAGACAGAATCATCAGAAAGAATCTCTGGCAGAAGAAATAAGACTGTTATATGTCGGACTTACCCGTTCGATATATCAATGCTATCTTGGTATAGCACCATTCAGGTCAGGCACTGCAAAAAAATGCATGCTGCATAAATCTGCGATTGGTTATCTGCTTAACTCTGCAAAACCCATGACTCAGGATGTCTTGATAGACAAACTCGAGCGATTATCACAGCATCAGGCAATAGCGATCGATTGCTTTTCCCGGCAGAATGTATTTTCTACGCAACCGCTAAATGACTGTACCACTCAACAGCTCAAAGCACATAAAACTCTAAAGGCTCTGGTGTTTGATCAGCAGCTGGAAACCAACTGGTGGGTTTCCAGTTTTACCTCCCTGTCGCGATTTCATGAACAACCGGATGCTTCTGAAGAACGAATTGATGACGCCATCGAACTGGAAATACCTGACAGTCTCCAGCTGGACTCAATTCATACATTCCCAAGAGGCGCACAACATGGAACATTTATGCATTTGTTATTCGAAGCACTGGATTTTACAGATAAATCCACGCTGGAGAGTCTGGTGATAAAGCTGGCGGAAAAATACGGCTATGAAGATAAATGGAATTCAATATTAACACAAATGGTCAGGGACTGTATTGACAGTCCTGTACAGCTGGATGATGAACCCGGCAGCACAAATACTTTGTATTTGCATGAAATCAGCAATCAGCAGAAGCTGGTTGAAATGGAATTTTATTTACCGATGAAAAAGATCAATGCTGAAAGTATTAATCGTATTATAAGTACTTATGATGAGCTTTCCAGTCAAGCGGGAGAATTGAATTTCAATCTGGTGCAGGGCATGTTAAAAGGTTTTATTGATCTCTTTTTCGAATATTCCGGAAAATATTATATTCTGGATTATAAATCCAATTATCTTGGCAGCTCTACAGAGCACTATAATAGAACCGCAATGCGCAAAGCGATGCTGGAACATCGTTATGATCTGCAATATCAGTTTTATACTCTGGCAGTACATCGTTATCTAAAATCGAGGCTGAAAGATTATAATTATAAGCAGCATTTTGGCGGCGTTATTTATCTTTTTTTACGCGGGGTGAATAATGACGATAGTAATAATAACCAGTACGGCGTGTATTTTACCCGTCCGGATCATGCATTGATCAACAAACTGGATCATTTATTTAAACAAGGCGCAGTATGAAACGGTTCCGCAACTTCTCAATAAGTCCGTGCAAAATCCCCCTCCCTCTATCAGGGGGAGGGTTAGGGTGGGGGTTAAGTTCTTGATTAAACACATTACCCCCATCCTGGCCTTCCCCCTTAAAAGGGGAAGGAACTTGAACTGCACGGACTTATTGAGAAGTTACATGGTTCCTGCTTAAACTGATGTAATGATAAATATAATAAAATCTCTCGCATTGAATGGCTATATACGGCAGCTGGATTATCAGTTTGGGCGTTTTATGTCACAGCAAACATCCACTCAACAGGAGCTGATTGCACTGATCAGTACGCTGTTGAGTTACGAACTGGGTAAAGGTAATGTCTGCATTAATTTACATACCCTGCCTGTACATGAGCTGCTTCATCTCAATAAGGAACGTGAATCAAACTCGGCGCTTTCCTTTGAACTAACACAACTGGATGCTTTTCTTCAGGCTCATCCTGTATCGCAATGGCAAAATGTTCTACAACAGATACCATGCGTGGGTAGCAAGCAGCCGCTGATCATTAATAATAACTATCTGTATCTCAATCGTTATTGGCAATATGAAAATCAGCTGGCGGAAACGCTCAGGAAAAAATCTGCTGAACAACTTTTCTCAAATTTCAAACCTGAACTGGATCAGCTTTTCACCTCTGATAATGTTCCGGACTGGCAGAAAATTGCTGCGGCCATTTCTGTGAGTAAAAAGTTTGCAGTGATCAGCGGAGGGCCCGGCACTGGAAAAACCACTACGGTCAGCCGAATTCTGGCGCTGTTGATTCAGCTATATGTAAAGCAGGGTATTGAACCTGTCATAAAGCTGGCCGCTCCAACCGGTAAGGCGGCTGCAAGACTGAACGAGTCTTTAGGTGAGGCAGTTAAAAAAATTAATCTGGCGCCGGAATATACAGCACAGCTCCCTGTGCAGGCCAGTACCATTCACCGATTAATGAGAACTCGCAGCGGCCAGAGCGGTTTTTTACATACCGCGGATAATCCTCTGATCGTTGATGTATTGATTATCGACGAAGCTTCAATGGTTGACTTACCCCTGATGTCCAAACTGGTTATGGCCTTGCCGGAACATGCTCAATTGATCCTGCTTGGAGATAAGGATCAATTGTCTTCAGTCGAAGCGGGCAGTGTGCTTGGAGACATCTGCAGTTTTATGCAGCAGGGTTATAGCAGCAAGCAGCTGGAATTCATAGCCGCAGAAACCGGTTGCCATCTGCCACAGAATGATCCACAGGTCAAATTCAATACCTTCTCAGACTGCCTGTGTCAGCTAAAAAAAAGTTATCGATTTGAGCAGCATTCCGGCATAGGACAGTTGGCGAAAGCGGTAAATGCTGGTGAAGTTAACACTGTTGAGTGTATCTTAAACGGCACGTTTATTGATATTGACTATTTTCCTCCGGCAGATTCAGCAGCCCAGATTGATACTGTCATTTCTCTGGCCATCCGGTCATATCGTGCGTATTTACAAAAAATCAAGGATAATGAAACACCTGCACTCGTGATACAGGCTTTCAATCAGTTCAGAGTACTTTGTGCTACTCGACATGGTCCATTTGGAGTGAGTGAAATCAATGAAAATATTCAGCAGCAAATGATCCGTGCCGGTCTGGTGGAAAAATCCGCTGATGAGAACTGGTATATTGGCCGCCCCGTAATAATGACCAGAAACAATTATGAGCTGGAGCTGTATAATGGTGATATAGGTATTACCATGAAAGATAAAGATGGGCACATAAAAGTATATTTTGATACAGCCGATAAATCCATCAAGGCGGTCTCACCGGGCCGTTTGAGTGAATGTGAAACGGTTTATGCCATGACGGTGCATAAATCCCAGGGCTCGGAATTTAATCATGTGGCATTCTTATTTCCTGCTGCAGATAGTCCGCTGCTGGCAAGAGAGTTGCTGTACACGGGCATTACCCGGGCTAAAATAAACCTGTCACTGTTTTCCTCGATGGAGCTGATACGCCAGGCGACGGTCAGAAAAACCGCACGAGTCTCAGGTTTACAGCAACAATTGATGTCTTAAAAAAGGTCTCACATGTTTAAAAGTCAATCAAAATTCCCGCTAATACTAACCGCTAGCTATTTACTCCTTGCACTTGCCGCCTTTGGTATTTTATTTGCGGCAGGAGAAGATGAATCATTAGCTGGAGTCTATGTGGTTCTTGTAGCAATGCCATGGACTCCGTTATTCACAGCGGTTATCGAGCTGACGGGGGTGAATCATTTCGGCTTAAATGTTTTCCTGATGTTGTTGGCCGTGGCTATTAATGCTTCACTGATTTACATGTTTTTCGCCTGGATCACCAGAAACAAGGAATCAAAATGATTGTTAGTGAGTTTATAATAGACCACGAAGTTAGCATCCGCTTAAGTTTCTTTTTTGGTGTATTTGCTGTCATGGCTATCTGGGAAATGATGGCTCCCAGGCGGCCATTGACGGTTTCCAAATCAGTTAGATGGATTAATAATATGGGGCTGGTATTTTTCAACAGTTTGGTGCTGCGACTGCTGTTTCCTGCTGCTGCAACAGGGGTTGCCGTATTTGCCCAGATACACGGCTGGGGCTTATTAAATTATTATCAGCTTCCTTCGATTCTGGCGATTATAATGTCTGTGATTGCATTGGACTTCATTATCTATCTACAGCATGTAATGGTGCATGCGGTACCCGCGTTATGGCGTCTGCACCGTGTTCATCATGCCGATCTTGATTATGACGTCACTACCGGCGCACGTTTTCATACACTGGAAATTATTCTTTCCATGCTGATTAAGTTTGCCGTCATCCTGGTGTTGGGACCGCCGGTGCTGGCGGTGGTGCTGTTTGAAGTGATCCTCAATGCACTGGCGATGTTCAATCATGCGAATGTCGGCCTGCCTAAATCTCTGGATAACTGGCTGCGCTGGCTGATTGTCACTCCGGATATGCACCGTGTTCATCATTCTGTTGAAGACGATGAAACCAATAGTAATTTTGGTTTCAATCTGACCTGGTGGGATCGTCTGTTTGGCACCTATCGCAGTCAGCCTCGCAAAGGTCAGCTGGGTATGACCATTGGCATTCATACCTTCAGGGATATCAAACAGACCAACTGGATCAGCGGTATGCTGACACTGCCCTTTAAAGGTAAAGTAAGTGAGTATGCCATAAATACGCGGCATTGGAAAAGTCAGGAGAATGCTGACAAATAGAGTAGCAAACTTATTCCTCTTTTTTGATCCTTTACCTTATTGCGCACTTGATTTGTTTATAGCGCTGCTCCTCCCCCGTCCGCGACGACCCGCTTAAAGAGGGAAGGAATATACTGCACCAACAGTATATGTAATTCGGCTATATTTGAGTGGCTGGAGTATTTTTTACCTGGAAATTACGCATAGTTGTGAGCCTCCTTTTTTATTCAATAGTCCTGGATTTTTTAAACAGGCCGCCAGGTATCAACACCAGGGCAAGAAATACAGCGGCCTGAAATATCTGTATTGCTTTCGGCTGAAGAATAAATCCCAGCAGCGAGGCTAATATAAAAAGCACCAGGATGGATATCCAGCCTGGCAGGCCCATATCCCTCAATCTTTTTGCCATGATGTTAAGACTGCCAAATACAAACAGAGACATGATAATCATCACTCCCAGGATAGTTACAGTCCCAAACTTATCTGCGAGTATCTGCTGAGTCTGTTGAATATCAGCGTGCAGCATATTCTCGGTAATGCCCAGCGAAGCAGCAATACCCATCAATATAAGGATCAGCAAAACGTTTAACAGTAGTGTATAGCCGAGAAAGGGTAGCCTGGCCAGGGTGCCGGTTTTAATAGCTGCAAAAATTTTTTTGAACATATTGAATTATCCTGATTCATAGGCAAGAAATGTTATCTTTATACTCTAACAGCTGTTTATGGTTTTGCAAAAAAAAGCCCGTAAAATTTTATTTTTACGGGCTTTTTACACTCCAGTATCAATGGGTATCCGATTCTAAAGGGAGTAAAGAAATCAGATACCAGATATACTGTGCTGGCTAAATTAAATTATTTGGCAGCAGGAGCCGGTGCTTGAATAGTTGCTTGTGCTGCAGGAGCAGGAGCCTGGGCAGGAGCCTGTGCAGGAGCCTGTGCAGCCCATTGCTTCATTCTTTCTTCATAAGCTTTGCGCGCTGCGTCCATTTGAGCTCTTTGCTTGGCTTGCATGTCCTGCATCGCTTTTTGTTGTGCTTCATACTGAGGACCTTTTCCCTGAACCTGGCCTTGAGGAGCTCTTACCTGACCTTGAGGGGCTTGCATCTGGGCCTGAGGAGCACGCATCTGACCTTGAGGAGCTTGCATCTGGCCAGCAGGAGCCTGGAAACGTGGAGCAGGAGCACCATAACCATAACCTGGAGCACCACCGTAAGGACGTCCATAACCACCGCCATCATAGCTGTTATAACGGTTGTCCCAACGGTTGTCCCAACGGTTATCCCAGTTGTTGTAACCATTGCCGTAACCGCTACCGTAACCAGAAGCACGAGTATTACCGCGACCGCGACCGCGACCATGACCTTTGAAGTTGAATTCTACATCACCGTCCATGTCAGCATCACCGGAACCGTCACCCCAGCCACTACCGTAACCACCGCCAGAAGCGTCATTACCCCAGTTGTTGTTCCAGTTGTTGTTCCAGTCGTTGTTAAAGTCGCTGTTGTCACTATCACCCCACCAGGCATTAGCAGACATAGAAGCAGCAGAAGCAGCAATAGCGACAGCAATTAATAATTTTTTCATTGGTATACTCTCCAGTATGTTTGATAGATTTGAAACTTAAATGTTATATTCAAAACCTGACTTACAGATTTTGTTAATCGTTGATTATGTTGTTGTCTCTCCCAACGTGGAAATAGTATATTAAAGAATATTAATATAAGCAAGCAATAATGTAACTAAATTAACAGTTTTTTGCAGATTTATCATTCGATATAAAATATTTGCAGGTATACCCTAAAAATAACTAAAAAAATAAGGGTATACCCTCGTATTAGCCAAGCGGCAGGAGATTGATCCGGAAAAATGTCATTAACGGGTAGAAAAACTTTGAATATTTGTGGTCTGCGAAAAAACTATAAAACACTTAAAGAATTGCCAAAGCTATCGTGAACAACTATTCTCATATTCCAAAATTATTTGAAATAGTGTATAGTTTCGCTCTTATTGCGCGCCCGTAGCTCAGCTGGATAGAGCGCTGCCCTCCGGAGGCAGAGGCCGGACGTTCGAATCGTCTCGGGCGCGCCATTTCTCTGTTTTAAGCAACATTTCTTGTAGCTACTCAGCGTATTTTGGTTTAATTTGTCAGTCAATAATGTCAGGTGTTTGTGAAAGACAGATAATTGCTCCTGCGTGATCTGCATTCCCTACAGGGACGTATTTACGGCGTCTTCTTGAGCAAGTTCCTGATATTAAGGATATTTTTGAAATTACGCTGAGTAGTTACCATTTCTTTTCTTAAATCCAACTGAATCTATTAATGAATGCGCCCCCTAAGAGGGCGAGTCCATTCAACACGATAACTACTGGCAAAGACCATAGCTTCTGACCTGTGAGTCGAAAATCATCTGATTAATTCATTGTGCCCAGACTGTGCCTGGTACGTGCCAGCAGGTATTAAGAAGTCTGAAGGTCATATAATCTGCAATTTTGTAAGCAGACAGATGGCCAAATACGGGTGAAAAAAGCACAAGTGCCAGAATATCCGGTTTTGAAGACAGTAAAGGAAAGCGTTGAAGCGACCCATGAAGAACCAGTCACATTATTCTCTACCAAAAGACATTCTTATGCGGATTGAAAAGTATATAACAGCGTGTAAACTTGTTGCTTGATATTCAGGTGTGTCAATAAAGCATGAATCACAATTTTGCTTGACATCCGGAATAAACTCTATACACTGATCACCAGCTAGAAAGAAAGTCTCTTGTTTATACTCTTCATTTCGTTGTTTTATTCATAATTCTCCGTCCTGTAGTATTTAAGTACCAGTCTAATTTTCCCGCTATTCAAGCCTCTTGAAGGCACACTTATATTTAATTTTTAGGATATTATTATGTCTGATACAGTAAATGGAACCGTTAAATGGTTCAACGAATCTAAAGGTTTTGGTTTTATCGAGCAGCAATCTGGTCCAGATGTATTTGCTCATTATAGTGCAATTGTTAGTTCCGGCTTCAAAACCTTAGCAGAAGGGCAGCAGGTTGAGTTTACGGTGACACATGGCCAAAAAGGGCCTCAAGCTGAGAACATCACAGCCATTTAAAGTCACAGTTTTGTTATAGCCTGTTGAGAAAATCTTCAGGCAAACCAGCACTTAATCTGTGTTTCAAATTAACAGGGCAGACCTTTCGGTTCATGCCCTTTTTTATGAAGGTTTTCTTTACACAGGTGTCTATTGATAGATTGACTGTTTTCGATTAAATTTTCCTTTCACTCACAATCCTCTTCTACTTGTAACGCCCCGTTATCTTTTTTATAACCGTATGAATAAACATCATATGTTCAATGCCGTCAAAGTGATTATCCAGCGCCTCATTGATGGATTATTCTCTAACTCTGTCATAGAAAATGACCTTGCCTGTTAATCAGCTGATCGGCAAAGGAATGAGTCGTATCGAACCGCAGAATAATCTGAATTCAGTCGTTTAGCCCACCACGTAACAATTCGGGATAGACATATATGGACGCTCATCTAATATTTCTATTATTCTTGTTACTCTTTACGAAAGGTTTAACATGCTGTGCTGCAACCAGTTTAATTAACGCCTGGTTCAATTGCGAATAATAATAATCAGCTGTTTCGGACCATGCACTCCATAAGCAAGTACCTGTTCAATATCCGCAGTTTTAGAAGGTCCGGAAATTAACAGGGCATTAGTCGGCATAGCATCGGCCCAATGCTGTTCTTGAATCGCCTGGGCAAAAGTATCATAGATATTTTCTGCATCTAAAACTGCAATATGAACAGGCGGTATTAAAGAGATCAGACGCGGTTCGTGAATGCTCGGCCACAGGATCAAACTGCCTGTTTCAGCAATAGCTCCTTTTGTGGTAGTTAAGCCAGCCGATACATGACTGAAAAACTCCGCTTTCCAGTGTTCCAGTGTTCGGCTGTATTCGAGAATATGAATATTATCAGGCTGGTTGTCAACAATTTCTCTGCCAATTTCAGTGGCCCGGGACAGCAAAAGTTGACCTACTGATTTCTGCGCTAATATTTCAAACAGCTTCTTTAACCAGCTTGCCTTTTTAACCAGATGTACTTCAGCATGCACATCCTGGATCTTCTGAATGAACTGTTCAATTTTTTGTTCTTGAGTCCAGTTATAAGCAGGGACAAACAGGGGGACTTTGCCTCTATCAGCTATAGTATTCTGTCTCAGACGCTTGAGGATATGTTCGCGAGCATTACTCATGGTCATAGCCTTCACTGACTGCCATTTCATGCAAACTTTTTGCAGCAGGTCTGGGCGCAGTACGGTAACGTGTCCAACCACCTAACCAGACCGGTGTTAAAAAACGTAATCGAGTGGCGAGGAGCAAAAATGTTCGATAAGCCATGGGCACTGAATACAGCCATTGCCATAGCTTCCACAGAAAACTTTCTGTGCTTTTTCGCAAACTACCCTGTCCGCTTAGTCCAGTTACTGAATGTTTTCTTTCCACTGCCTCAGAACGCAGGCGATTAATTAGTTCTGGTAGTGGTATTTGAACCGGACACACTTCCGCACAGGCACCGCACATGGTGCAGGCTGAGGTTAAAGCACCCATTTTATCCAGGCCTAATCGTAGAGGTTCAAATACCGTACCAATGGGTCCCGGATAAACGGAGCCATAAGCATGACCGCCGACCTGTACATATACCGGACAATGATTAATGCATGCGCCACAACGGATGCAACGTAATGTTTCTAATAGCTGTTCATCCATTCTGATAAGGGAGCGGCCATTATCCAGTAGAATCAGATGCACTTCTTCTGGCCCGTCTTTTTCACCGGGTTTGCGTGGCGAGGTGATCATGTTGAAATAGGTTGTAATTAATTGTCCGGTGGCTGAACGCGCTAAAATGCTTAATAAGGGAGGAACATCAGATAGTTTCTCCACTACTTTTTCTATTCCCGTAATCGCGATGTGTAATGGTGGAACGGTACTACACATACGGCCATTGCCTTCATTTTCGACCAGACACAGAGTACCGGTTTCTGCCACCATAAAATTAACTCCGGTAATACCGGCATCAGCCTGTTCAAAGCGTTCTCTCATAATCTGCCTGGCGGATAAGGTCAACTCATCGACATCCTCAGTATAGGGAAGATAATGAAAATTTTGCTGTAATAACTGCGCAATTTCTGTGCGGTTTTTATGCACCGCAGGCATCACAATATGCGAGGGTGTTTCACCCGCCAGTTGAATAATAAACTCTCCAAGGTCAGATTCGGTCACGCTAATACCATGCTGTTCGAGAAAGTGATTCATTTCCATTTCTTCACTGACCATGGATTTACCTTTTACCACAGTTTTAGCATTATGAGCATTTAATATTTGTAAGGTAATGTTGTTCGCCTGCTGCGCATTTTCAGCCCAATGTACCTGAATACCATTGTCAAGTAATTTGCTTTCCAGTTGTTCGAGTAAATCAGGTAATTTTAGCAGGGCATTTGCACGGATCAGTAGATCCTGAGTACGCAATTCGGATAATTCATCCGCGTCACTAAATTGAGCGGCTCTTTTATTCATAAGACCCGTCATGGCATTACGAAAATTTTTTCGAACCTGTTGATTGTTTAAAGCATTGTCTATGCGCTGATGAAAGTCACTGGTCTGATGGCTGGTTTGAGACATGCGTACGCTCGCTAATAAATTCGGCAAAATGTATGATCCGTTGGGCGTGCTTTTGTTTGGCCATTGCACCGCCAATATTCATCAAACAACCACAATCCTGACTGATTAATACCTCAGCACCGGTATCCACAATGGCATTAATTTTATCCGTGACCATGGCACCGGAAATATCAGCCTGTTTGATGGAAAAAGTACCGCCGAAGCCGCAACACTCGGCTTTGTTCTGTTGTTCCAATACTTTTACATTGGCAAGCTGTGCAATCAGTGATTCAATTTTGTCAGCCACTGCCATTTCACGTCTTGCAGAACAGGAAGTATGTATGGCCACTTTAGTTGGGGGACCTGAATCCTTCAACTTAATATTAAGCACATCCACCAGAAATTCACTCAATTCAAAAACTCTGCCCGCAATAAGCAGGGCCTGTCGTTCATCTTTTTCACCAGCAAACAGGTCTGGCCAGTGATGCTTAATCATTCCGGCACAGGAACCAGAGGGTATGACGATGGGAAAGTTTTCCGGGAAACACGCTATCTGGCTTCGAGCCACGATTAATGCCTCTGATCGATAACCTGAGTTAAATGCCGGCTGTCCACAACAGGACTGAAGTTTTGGATAAATAACATTAACACCAGCCGCTTTAATCAAGTTCATAGCCGCTATACCTGTGTGCGGATATAACAGGTCTACCAGACAGGTTCCATAGAAGTAAATGTTATCCGGTATATTCATTTAATCACCATACATCTCATCTGCAAAGATCGCCAAAACACCATGCCTGTGAGCCGAAATTGAGAAATAGCAGTAGAGTGAAGATTTTCCAGCTTCAGACGTCGCTGCATAGCCGCTACAACCAGAGCCGCAAACGTAACCATGCCGGCTGATTTCACGGGTGTTGTAATACCAGTAATAATAAATCCAAAAACCAATATTACTAACCCTGGAGATGCCAACATGTTTCCAGGCAAAGCTATTTTTTCTCGCCGGCTGATTCGTTGTTTCATAGCAATAGGCGGGCCCAGTGCATATTTTTATGGATGGCTATGCTGATATTTCAACCAGCAAAATTAATTTTAAGCATAGGAAATGAGATTGTATTTTGCAACATGATTGAAATACATCGGTTTTGCTTAAGCAAAAATAGGTGTAACTACTCAGCGTATTTGAAATATTGTAACTTCTCAATAAGTCCATGCAAGATCCCCTCCCCATATCAGGGGGAGGGCACTTAAACTGCACGGACTTATTGATATGTTACGAAATATTGCACTAAATGCTTGATATCAGGTGTTTGCGTAAGGCAGATAATTGCTCCTGTATAATCTGCATTCCCTGCATGAGCACCATGGATGTGGGTCAATAAATTCCTGGTGTCAGGGACGTTTTCAAAATTACGCTGAATAGTTACATAAATGTTTCTTAAAAGGTGTCCAATTAGCACCAGAAACTGTGATGTATCATTTCGGGATTTGATGCTAATATGAGCTAAAGGTATTACAGGGTCTTGTGCGATACCTCAATACTATGGACACTATTTAGTATAATAACTCAGATTCTCAGATAGATATCACTATGGATGAAGCCGCATTAGCCATGTCTGAATCTCAATCTCCTATTGGTAACATCGTTGAAGTGCATGGCCCTGTTGTGGTTATTGCCTGCCGTCAGGTCCCGCCTTTACATCAAGCACTTTATACTCACAAGCAAAATCAAACCTACCTTTTTGAAGTTCATCAACATCTTGATGAGCAGCATGTACGGGCCATTTCCTTACGGCGTACAGCCGGTCTAAGTCGTGGAATGGATGTTTACGATAGCGGTGCGCCATTACATGTGCCAGTTGAACCAGAATGCCTTGGACGCATGCTTAACATCTTCGGTGAACCGATAGATGATGGTCCAGCACTGAAACAGGAATATTTTCATAACATTCATGCTAAACCAGTGGCATTACAGGATGCTGTTAATATCGAGGGGATACTCGAAACAGGCATTAAAGCCATCGATTTGTTGTGCCCATTTGTTAAAGGCGGAAAAACAGGCTTGTTTGGTGGCGCGGGTGTTGGTAAAACTGTTCTGATCACCGAGTTTATGCACGCAATGGTCGCACTGTATAAAGGGGTTTCTGTTTTTGCTGGTGTGGGCGAGCGCATCCGGGAAGGGCATGAGCTTTGGTATGAGATGCAAAATTCTGGTGTTATGCCCCATACTGTTATGATCTTCGGACAAATGGACGAATCACCCGGTGTGCGTTTTCGTGTTGGTTTATCTGCCCTGAGCTACGCCGAATACTTGCGTGATTCTCTGGGAAAGGAAGTTCTTTTTGTTATCGATAATATTTTCAGATTTATCCAGGCGGGCAGTGAAATTTCAAGTTTACTTGGCCGCATGCCAGCTACAGTTGGATATCAGCCGACATTGACCTCAGAAGTTGCAGAAATGCAGGAGCGAATACTTTCAACCCGTCATGGCTCGATAACTTCAGTACAGGCTGTCTATGTACCTGCAGATGATATGACCGATCCTGCAGTCAGTGCTATTCTAAGTCATCTGGACACTACCGTAATCCTCTCGCGTGTTCAGGCAGGCAAAGGCATATACCCTGCGATTGATCCATTGCAGTCCGCTAGTAAATTGATGGATCGACAAACTCTGGGCGATCGCCACTATACTATTGCAGAAGGGGTTCGCAGTCACTTGTCACGCTATCATGAACTGGAAGATGTCATTACCATGTTGGGCATAGAAGAACTCTCGTCCAGGGATCGTCAAATTGTTATGCGTGCACGTAAGTTACAGCGTTATCTCACACAACCCTTTTGTGTTACTGCTTCACAAACCGGCATTAAAGGCGTTTCTGTCGCCCTTCAACAAACATTGAATGACTGTGAGTCATTTCTACTTGGACAATACGATGATGTACCGGAAGATGCCTGTTATATGCGAGGCACAATGTAATATTTTTAAGCCGGCAAGCAAATAGTTGCCAGGTTAATAATACGGCACAGGGACGTGGCGTCGCTGGCAGAATGCCAGTGCGAGCCCTTTAACATCAAGCAGATTCGCACATCTGCGCCAGATTTTAAAGGGCGATAATAAAATAGTTCAGGAAGATCTATTTTATTACCAGGTTAATAGCATACAGAGAGTCAACAGAATGAAAACATTTTCTCTCATTTTACAGGACGCAACTCATATAGAACGCTTTGAAGGAGTGACTTCTTTTGTTGGTGAAGATGAGTCCGGCAGTTTTGGCGTTCTGGCTGGCCATGCTCGCATGATGACAAGCCTGATTTTTGGTATGGCGCGTTTTAAAAGCATTGATGGGCAATGGCAATATCTCGCATTACCCGGCGCCATAGTCTATTTTATTAATAATGAATTATCGATAAGCACAAGACGTTACATGCTAGATGATAATTATGAACGCATGAGTGACGCCCTGCAAGAACAGTTGCTACGGGAAGAAGATGAATTGCATTCGATGAAATCAAGTCTGCATCGAATGGAGGATGAACTCCTCAAACGTATGTGGGAGATAGGTCGTGACAGGAGCAACACTGGGTGAACCAGAATGAACAATTACGTAAACAGGTCGAACGGCAGGCCAGACGTATGAAACAAGCTGATAAAGATCGTCCTACCCTGCTTTCCCAAACGGTTTATATCGGGACCCTTGGGCTATTGTTTGTGCTGCCACTGGTTGCCTGTACTTATCTGGGTCACTGGATAGACACTTTAATGGAAGGTTATTCTGTCCGTTGGACTCTGAGTATGATATTCATTGGTGTGGTCATTGGTGCGGTTAATGTCTATCTGTTTATAAAGGAGTAGTCTATGGAGAATGGCGACTTACAGGCTGGCGTTGTGTTTGAATTTGGTGTTATACAGATCACCAGTACTGTAATAACCAGCTGGATCATCATGATCGTCATTGGTGTCATCAGCTGGAGTCTTACGCGCCGATTAAGCTTGCAGCCAGGAAAGCTACAGACAGCCATCGAAGGAATTATCGCAACCATTGAAAATGCGATCTTTGAAGTCGCTCCGAATCAGACCGGATTATTATTCCCGTTTATTGCGACGCTATGGATATATCTGATCATTGCAAATTTAACTGGATTGATACCCGGAGCTCATTCACCAACGCGTGATTTATCCGCAACTGCTGCCCTGGCATTTCTGGTTTTCTTATCCGTTCACTGGTTCGGGATCCGTACTCAGGGTATTAAGGTTTATTTGCGTCATTACCTTGTTCCAAGTCCGATCCTTTTACCTTTCCATATCATTAGTGAGATCACTCGAACCATTGCTTTGGCTGTTCGTTTGTTTGGTAATATGATGAGTCTGGAAATGGCGGCTCTGTTAATTTTACTGGTTGCCGGTTTTCTTGCCCCCATTCCAATTCTTATGTTGCATATTATCGAGGCGCTGGTACAAGCTTATATCTTTGGCATATTGGCGTTGATCTACATTGCCGGTAGCATTCAATCACAACAACTTCAGAAACAGCAATAAGGGACATCTCATGTCTGATCTATCAACCTTTACAATTATATCGACTGTTGCCGCCATTTTTGGCATTGCTATTGGCGTACTATTACCTGCTTTTGCCATGGGACGTGCAATAAGTAGTGCCCTGGATGCATTAGCCCGGCAGCCAGAAGCAGAAAAATCTATCATGCGAACCCTTTTTATAGGTTTGGCCATGATTGAGTCGTTAGCGATCTACGTGTTGGTTATTGTGCTCATTGTTCTGTTCCGTAATCCGCTACTGGAATATATATTACCATAGGGGAGGGATCATTCATTGGAACTAAACTGGTCAACCTTCCTTCTGGAAATAATAAATTTTCTGATCCTTATCTGGATCCTGAAACGTTTTCTCTATCAGCCTGTTTTGGATGTCATTGCACGTCGTCAGGCGAGCATACAAAAAGATTTAAGCGATGCCCGAACCTTGCAAGAGAATGCAACAGCCATGGAGGAAAAATATAAAAATCGCCTCACTGAATGGGAAAGTGAGCGTGAGGAAATGCATCTGGAACTCAACAAAGAAATTCAAACAGAGCGACAAAAAAAACTTGAAGAATTGCACGTCCGGCTTGAAGAGGAAGGTGAAAAATTAAAAATGATTGAGCAACACAAACTTGAAACCCTGCGGCTTAATCTGCAAGAGCGTGCACTTATCCAGGGAGCAGAATTTTCAGCACGAGTGCTGTCTGAAGCCGCAGGTCCGGAAGTAGAAACCAATCTGCTCAGTTTTTTCCTTAATGAGTTTTCATCGCTGTCTGCTGAACAATTTGATAAGTTGCATGCCTGTGCCGGTGAAAAAACAGATAAAATTCTTGTTACCAGCGCTTACCCGATTGAAAGTGATACGCGCCATCAGTTAGAACATGCGATTATGGACAAACTGAAGGTGAAGACAGCCTTTCACTATGAACAGGACAAGAGACTGCTGGCCGGAGTACGCATAGCGATGGGTGCATGGGTATTAAGGTTAAACTTACAGGATGAATTAAAGAGTTTTGCTGAGCTAGCCCATGAAACATGAAGCAATTAAGTCCATTGAGCGATTAGAAAAACAGGCGTCCTGGCTTCAGACCTATCATCCCGGATTACGACTATCCGAACAAGGCAGTGTGGTTTCCATTGGGGATGGTATTGCGTGGATCAAAGGGTTACCTTCTGCTGCAATAGAAGACATCCTGTTATTCGAAGACGGCAGCCAGGCAATGATCTTTGATCTGACAGAAGAGTTGCTAGGTGCAGTGTTGCTTAAGGAAACTGAGTCACTTACTGCGGGAACTATTGCCCATATTACCTCGAAGGCCCTGAAAATCCCTGTTGGTGACGATCTGCTAGGTCGGGTCATCGATCCATTGGGAATGCCGCTTGATGGAGGAGCTGAAATAAAACCTGCTTCCTCGTGGACGCTTGAAAAACATTCGCCAGGCATCACCACACGTGACTTTGTGCATGAGCCACTTTATAGCGGTATTACTGTTATCGACACATTAATTCCCATTGGTAAGGGGCAACGTCAGTTGTTGATTGGCGATGCAGGTTTAGGATGTAGCTCTCTGGCACTCGATACGGTGATCAATCAGCATAACAAGGATGTCTTTTGTGTTTTTGTTCTCTGCGGCCAGAAGCGCTCTACCGTAATCAATACCATCGAGACTCTTCGTAGCTATAACGCACTGGAATACACAACGGTCGTGGTGGCAGAGGCCAGTGCGCTGCCTGGCCTGCAACACCTTGCCCCTTTTGCTGGATGTGCAGTCGCTGAATTCTGGATGCAGCAGGGGAGAGATACACTGGTGGTCTATGACGATCTAAGCACGCATGCAAAGACTTATCGGGAACTGTCATTGCTGTTACGACGGCCGCCAGGCCGGGAAGCCTATCCCGGAGACATCTTCTCAGTGCATGCCCGCTTACTGGAACGTGCTACCTGTCTTAATTCGTCTCACGGAGGTGGTAGTATGACTGCGCTACCAATCATAGAAACCAAACTGGGTGAAATCGCTGCCTATATACCAACCAACCTTATCTCAATTACGGATGGTCAGATCTTTCTGGACAGCAATCTTTTTACAGGCGGCTTTCGTCCTGCCATTGATATCGCCAAATCTGTTTCCCGTATCGGCGGCAAGGCCCAACATCCCTGTATCAAAAATGAAGCAGCACGAATGAAGCTGGATTACCTGCAATTTCTTGAACTGGAAGTATTTACCCGCTTTGGTGCACGTCTGGAAGCCTCTATGGAATTGGCCATAAAGCGCGGCCAGGTGTTACGTGAAATTCTCAAACAGGATCGACTCAGCCCTCAATCCATTGAATATCAGATGGCCTGGCTGATTGCATTTAATGACGGACTGTTTGACAGTGTGGCCCTCGATGAAGTTAAACAACGACTCGATAAATTACGGCATTATACAAACCAGCAGGAATTGACCGTGGATTGTCGACGTACACAATGGTCTGATGCAGTACATAGCTGCTTGGCCGAAGGTGATATCCATGACACAACAGCGACAAATTGAGCAACAACGTCAAACTTTGGCTGAGATCCAGAATATTATGAATTCAATGAAAACGCTGGCCTATCTTGAAACACGTAAACTGAACCATTTTCTGGATGCACAACGTATGGTCGTGGCTCACATTGATACCGTTGCCAAAGATTTTTTTAGTTTTCATCAGGAATTGTTAGCGCAAAAGAATAATAACGTAAATGTCTTTTTATTACTCGGTTCTGAGCAGGGATTCTGCGGTGATTTTAGCGCATCATTGCTGCACAGACTGGAAACGCATATAGAAGAGAACAAGATTGAAAATCCTGAATTGATTGCCGTAGGACGTAAACTGGCAACGCTCCTGGAACAGGACCCGCGCATTATCAAATTACTTGATGGCGCCAATGTTGTTGATGAAGTTGAAAAGGTGTTGCATCAAGTAATCAAGGCATTCGTCAGCCTGCAAACACAAGATAAAAACGCTTCATTCACAGTGCTTTATCATGACTCGCTTAGAGAAAACATTGCCGTTGCAAAACTGCTTCCCCCATTCGACAACTATAAAAACATCTCACCCCAATATTCACACCCTCCGTTAATGAATCTGAAGCCTGAAGAATTCTATGCCAGACTGCTTGACCATTATCTCTTCTCTGCCATTCACATGATGATGTATGTCTCATTGATGGCAGAAAACCTGCAACGCGTTCAGCATCTTGAAGGAGCAATGCAACATCTGGATAAAAAGTCTGAAGAACTGTTGCGTAAAAGTAATCAATTACGCCAGGAAGAAATAACCGAAGAAATAGAAATCATACTTTTAAACGCCCTTAATATAGAACAAAAAGCACCTGAGAGATCAGACTGTTAAAATTAGCCAAAATCAGGCGATAAATTAAAGATCAACAGCTCCTAATTTTTTTGTTGACAGGAGATATTATGCTTTAATCGTTCAATCTCATCAGTGGCTCCTATAACCACCAACAGGTCACTTGGAGCAAGTTGATGATCGTTAGCGCTTAATTTGAAAATAAATTCATTACCCAGTTCTCTGTCCACCACACCCAATAAAATTAAATTATAGTTTTGTGAAAGTTGTACATCACCCAGCCTTTGACCATCGAGAAAAGAATCTGCTTTAATTTCAATTTCAGACAGGTTTATAGAACTCTGTCCAAAGACCACATGTTCTATTGTTTCAGATATCAATGGTTTTTTGATCATGTTAAATATTTTCCGACCACTAATTTCATAGGGATCAATGACTTTATCAGCACCTGCAGCGCGTAATTTGTCTGAGGAATCGAGCGATTGATTCAGAGTGATAATCAATACATCCGGATCAATGTCTTTCACAGAAATAATTAAATACACATTCTTTGCATCTTCTTCAAAAAAACTGAATACGATCCCCACATCACTGCCAATCCCCAGAGATCTGAGTTGTTCATCATCTGTATAATCAACATCTTTGAATGTAATGTCATTAGCATCAAGCCTTATTACACAATCCTTATCATGCGAAACAATGGTGATATCCCAGTCTTTACGGATGAGTTGTCCGGCTACCTCATTAACCAGTGGATTACAGCCAAATAACAAAACCTTTCTTCTTTTAGTATCCTTTTTTCTTTTCATATAAAAAGTGGCCTAAAGTCTTCCAAGCGCGAGTTTATCCTTTAAGTGAATAATACTGTATTGATGACCAATCACCAGTATGGTGTCTCCCGCCTGAAGTTTGAATGCCGGATCGGGATTAAAGTAAAAATGATTAAATTTCAGAGCAAAAGATTTTTTGCTTTGTTCAAGCTTTCTGGCTTTAGTCGTTATTACACCAAACAATTGCAATTTATTTCCCAGAAAATCAATATCGTCGATGTTTCGACCATCAAGAGAGCTATTTTCTATGACCGTTATAGTTTCGAGGCCAATATCATGTTTACCGGATAAAATATCATGAATGGCTTCAAAGGCAACTGGCTGGCCTATAAATTCCACTGCAATAAGACCGACGACCTTAAAAGGCACGACTGAATGATTTGCCCCTGCCTGCTTAAGTTTTCGTACACTATCCTTTCGGTTAGCACGGGATATAATTTGTATTTGAGGATTAAGATAACGTGCGGTTAAAGTAATATAGACATTAACAACGTCACTGCCGGTTAAACAGAGGAGCATCTCTGCATGATCCAGAACCCCGGCACTTTTTAGTAACTCACTGTTTTCTGCATTGCCTTCAATGACAAGGTAACCGGCTCTTTTTGCCCTGGCGGCATTTTTCGGATCCGCTTCAATAATGACAAAGTGTTTTTTTTCTTTGGCCAGATAGTGAGCCACAACAGAACCCATGCGACCAAACCCACAGAGAATGGTATGCATGCCCGGCTTCTTTTCTAACTCAGCAAAAACCCGATTTTCACGCATTTCAACTATTTTTTCATTAAATGCTGAAATGATAACAGAAGTAATAAAAGCAACCACGGCAATACCGCAGATGATCAGTATCATCGTAATAACCCGGCCTTCGAGTGATTTAGGCGTAATATCACCATAACCCACAGTGGTGAGAGTGATCAGGGACCAATAAATACCATCAAAAAAAGTATCAATTTGCCCTCCATCTTCTTTTGCTTCAAAAAAGAAGATAGCTGTGGCTGAAGTGAAAATGATAAAAATCGTAAAGAAAAAAATGGTATAGAATTCAAACCTTTTCTCGGACAGTACACCAATAAATTCATTGTAACTATGGACATAACGAAATAGTTTAAATAAACGAAACAGCAGAAAAATTCTAAGAAAGCGAAGCGGGCGGTAGCTGGGAATAATGGCCAGTAAATCAATCACGGCCAACGGCTGGGTCATATAATCCCATTTTATGGCAAATACATCCTTGAATGCCAGCCAAAGAGAAAAGGGTTTGCCAACAAACTCAGCCTTTTCATAATGTTCAATAATTATTTTATGGGACGAACTATAAAGCCAGAGGCGTAACAGGTATTCAAGTAAAAAAATACTCACCGCAAACCATTCAAAGACTCGTCCAAACACGCCCAGATCATGTTTTACTTCATAAATAATGAGATAAACACTGGAAATCACCAGCACAATCATACAAACATCAAAGTATGGACGTATTCTGGAATGGGGGCTTTCAATCAGTTCATAAAAAAATTGTTTGCTGCGTTTGTAACGAGTTGAGTCTTCAAGCTCATAACAAAATTGAACAAGGTATCTGCTTAAAGACATACTCATGACTCATCTTTTTTATGACTTTGGTAAAGACGTTTTATCAATGATCATACCCTGGATCAAAGCACCAATGATAATATAGAGCATCAATAGCACGGTGAAGGCATAACCAAAATAACTGACCATCAGGGGCAACCAGGGCAGTTTGATCGCTCTGGTGTACAAAAAAGTCACAATCAAACCATCCCGGACCTGCTGCTTTCTTAAATTAGCCAGCATCTGATACCAGATATAGGAAGAACCATGGCTTAGTATACCCCCGACGACAGCGATAGCCCATCCTTTCATGCCGCTCTGGTTTCCCAGAAGTCTTCCGATTCTTTTACGACTCAATAAACGGGTGAATATCCCCATTAACAGGATAACAACCAGGAATATGGGTAATAGATGAAGCAAAGTTGACAGACTTTTTGACAGAGCTTCTATGGTGTTGTCTGGATAATAAACATAAAGCAGGGTATAGCTTAAAAGCACCAGAGGAAGCAGGTAGCGGCCATTAAGTTTTTGTTTGCTGTTATCTGTTTTTGCTTTCATGATAGTAGCTGTAAGGATTGCACCGTTGCAACCGAAATAAGCAGCACAAAAAGAAAGGCCAGCAGATTACGGATCAGCGTAAATCGTCCCCCAAACAAACTGTATTCATAAGGTAACTGGACGACCCCCAGAGTGACCCATGACACTACAAAGGCAGTTACCGCATAATAGCTCATTCCGTTATCCAGTAATTCACCACCAATAAGATAGCTGACAAACGGTTGCCCTCCAGAAACACCACCAATGATAGTTCCAATCAAGGTGTCATAAAATGCATGTCCGGTAAACAGTGAGGAAAGCATATCCGGAGTAATAAAGACTTCAAATAAGCCTGTTAGCAATATAACACCAATAAGCATAGGCAGGTTTAAAGCAAAATCTTTGAACGACTTTAATAAAGTCTGCATAAAATCGAGATAATCCATGATTAAAACCTTTTTAATTAGTGTCCGTCCGTTTTTAGAAGGACACTGCTAGCACAGGGATGTGCTAGCATTTTTAATGATGACAAGTCATTGAAAATGCAGCAAAAGGAAAATCACACTTTTTCTTTTGCGTTGCATAATATAGCCAGGATGGCTATTTATGGATGAAAACTAATTAAGGGGCTGTTTTAGCTAACATACCTAAAATACATTGCAGGCAGATATTCTTATGGCTCCAGTCAATATAAATTCATGGGTAACTACTCAGCGTATTTGGAATAACTCACTAAATGCCTGATATCGAGCACGATCTTATAGATACACTGAATAGTTACATTCATTATAACCAAATAGCGGTGCGGAAATAGTGGCCATAGTATTGAGGCATCGCACCAGACCCTGTAATACATCATTTCACTCATATTAGCATCAAATTCCGAAATGATACATCACAGGTTCTGCTGCTAAATGGACACTTTTTTCTGCGGGAGGTGGGAGTAGGAATGGAGGTAAGCACTGTCAGGTTCAATGCTCTGAATCTTCATGACTTTTCAGCACCTGCTGGCTTTAACCACAGGCGTGGCCTCGAATAAACCCCAAACAATTGTCAATGGCCAATAAAAGTGATCCACCGCAGACAAATTTTTTTAACGATTGAGTTTATTTTTTAACCGATAACTCTCACCTCCCATCATAAACAAATGCGAATGATGAATGAGCCTGTCTATGACAGCAACAGCATTAGTTCGGCATATTCCAGCAGATGATGCCGCACGGTATGTTCCGCCTGTGTGGTTAAACCATGACTGGCATAGATCCAGGCAATTAATGCCTATATCAGACCGGCAGCAATAATCACCGGTTTGGATTTTCTCAGAGGGGTAAATTCCTCGGCCATTACCAGCAAACAGGCGAGCAGTTTGAGTATGAAATGTTGTATCTTCAGTAACTATTCAGTGTATTAGACGCTCGCAGTAGGTTTAACTGATTTTTTTAGGTTAAAAGACCAGGTTCATCATAATCATCATGACTATCAGGAACAGCACAGTCATTATTCCGCCTGCTTTCATGAAGTCCGGTACCGTATAGCCTCCGGGTCCCATTATCAGAGCATTAACCTGGTGAGTGGGGATAAGGAAGGAGTTGGATGTAGCAATGGCCACAGTCAGGGCAAAAACAGCCGGACTTGCACCAACGCCGATAGCGATATTAACTGCTAATGGTACCAGCAGTACGGTTGCACCGACATTGGACATAACCAGGGTGAAGAAGGTGGCCATTACCGCTACTGAGGCCTGGATAATCCAGGTTGGCATATCTCCCACCACCAGCAGAACCTGTTCAGCGATCCACTTCGCAGTGCCTGAAGTTTCTACCGCCAGCCCCAGGGGGATCAGTGAAGCGAGCAGAAATACGGTTTTCCAACTGACTGCTTCATAGGCTTCCTCAATGCTCAACACACCCGACAGCACCATGCCCATGGCGCCGGTCAGCAGGGCCACTGAGAGACGGATGTCAGTAAAAAGCACCATAAAAATCGCAATGCTGAAGAAGATGGCAGCGTGTAGGAGTTTGTGTGGACGTAATTCCTCCTCATGAGGATATTCTGTAGTTACCACCACGAAATCTTTATCCTTTTCAATTCTCTCCAGTGAATTCCAGGCCGTGTGAACGACAAGAGTATCACCGGGGTGAAATGGCATACTGCGGATATCTTCCCCTTCACGCATGGTCTTTCCATCACGATGCAGGCCGATCATGGCCAGACCGTAGGTCTTGCGCATCCACACGTCACGGGCGCTTTTACCGATGAGATTGGATCCCGGTGGAATAACTACCTCGGCAATACCTGATTTGGTATGCGCAAGTGAGTCTGCAAAGGTACGTAGCTGCTGACGAGTTTTGAGGCTATATTTTTCCACAAAATGTACAAGATCATGGGGATCGGCCACCACGCCAAGCACCATGCCTGCCTGTACCTCGGTGTCCCGGGCAATCGTGCCTGGACCCATGCGAGGTTCTTCCCCGGAGCGTTTGAAAGCAATAACACGCACACAATAGCTGGTTTCAACATCATCAAGATGTTTACCAATGAGGTCACTTTCATCCGTTACAACGACTTCAGAAAGTGAATAATCTACACCATAGACGTCATGAAAATACTGCATAGGATCCCTGCTGGTGCTGCTGCTTTCACACTGGGTCTTTGGCAGCACAAAGCGTCCGGCCAAAACGAAATACAGGATACCAGTAACGACCAGGGCTACGCCGACGGGGGTGACTGAGAAGAGACTCCAGGTCTCCATTTGTTGTTCCGCGGGCAAAGCTTTATTGGAGGTAAGAATGAGGTCGTTGAGCAAAATCAGTGGGCTGGAACCGACCATGGTCATGGTGCCGCCGAGAATGGCCGTAAATCCCATAGGCATCAACAGGCGGGACATAGGCACTCCGGAACGTGCTGAGATCCTGGAAACAACCGGCAGAAAAAGGGCAGCAGCACCGACATTCTGCATAAAGGAGGAGATGTAGCCAACCGTGGCGGAGACGATAGGAATGATTCGAGACTCGGTGGTTCCGCCAACTTTAAGAATAAAGGCGGCGACCTTGCTCATAATCCCTGTTTTGTCAAGACCCGCCCCGATAATCATGACCGCGATGATGGACATGACCGCGTTAGAAGAAAATCCGTCGAACAGGTGTTTGGTGTCGACCAGCCCCTGCTCCAGTCCCATAAAGGGAGCAAGCAGGGAGGTTAAGCCTAATAACACCATGATGGTTGTTGCCGCAACATCTACGCCTACTATCTCGAATACAAAAAGGTAGATAGTCAATATCAGAATAGCGCTGACCCAGGCTATTTGAATTGACGGCACCACGCTGGCCAGATATAAAGCTATAACTGCAAAAATAACGGCTGCAATCATTTGTTTACGGGATATGATCCCCGGTTTTGGAATAGTTTGTTCTTCATCTGCGAGTGTATTCATTTTTTTTCTTACCTTTATCTCCAAGCTAAAACTTGGTCAAATAGGGTTTCTGAAGTTGATATTGATGCGGGTAATGTATTCAAATATCAGGCTGCAGTTTGGCTGGAAGACCGTGGAGGCCGATCTTCAATCAGTGAATTGCATTGAATACGGGGGTGACCGACAGGCCGCGCCTATAAGTATCTGAAATTACAGGATAGATCAAACCCTGATATGAAAAAAAGGTTCCATCAGTTATCGCTTTTTTGTTGAAAAAATAAATAACAGAACCAAGGAACCTTTAATCCTAAAATAATCAGTTCAATCGTAGCGAGAGCGATTAAGGTGCTGAAGATTCAATAATTTACAGGTTATTTTGGACTTATTCGTAGCCACCCTACGGGTGAGTTCAAAATGTTCTGGAAAGTCTTGAAGATTCAGTGTATTAGACGCTCGCAGTAGGTTTAACTGATTTTTTTAGGTTAATGTAAAAGATAACCGACTTGAGTCATTTTCGCAATAAGAAAATGTTAATGGATGAAGCAGAGCAACTGTTTGATTACATTTTCGAACAGACAAAAATTGTAGCTTAAATGGGCGCGGGCTCTCGATCACGCCCATTCGTTATGTATTAGAGCGTAGCGGACAGAACCGTACACGGGCAGCGAAGATCCTGGGTATTGAGGGTGTTTCACTGTGGCGAAAATTAAAAAAATACGGCATGCAAGAGGAATCTCACAAATGAAGAGTATAAGAAAGTAGCAACTTCTCAATAAGTCAGTGCAGTTCAAGTTCCTTCCCCTTTTAAGGGGGAAGGCCAGGATGGGGGTAATGTGTTTAATCAAGAACTTAACCCCCACCCTAACCCTCCCCCTGATAGAGGGAGGGGATTTTGCACGGACTTATTGAGAATATACGTAAGCTAATAGTTTTTAAAGACGAACCGTCATACAAGTTCCATGTTCTTTACTGGCTTCCAGGTTAACTTTCCAGCCTTGCCTTTCACAAAGACGTTTAACAATGGAAAGGCCTAATCCCAGGCCGCTAGTCGGGCTGTTCTGAGCGCGTACAAAGGGTTCAAAAACTGAATTTTTTATTTGTTCCGGAACACCTGTACCGGAGTCAATGATAGCAAAGCCGTCAATATCCAGAATGATTTGAATTTCCCCCTGCAGCGTATAATGGATAGCGTTACGAATTAAATTGCTGGCGATAATGCTCAGATATTGTTCTGGATACAGGCCGAGTGGTTTACCATTCACTCTATAGTGGAATGATAAACCTTTGTCCTTTGCTATGGGAAGCCAATGCTGATATTGCTTGTTTAAAATGGTGTCAGCTTTTTCGAGATTTTGATTGGAATCGACGCTGTTATCTCTGGCCAATGCCAGAAAGATCGCAATATGGTTCTGCATCTCGCTGCAGGCTGATTTGATTTTTTTAAGTAAACGGTGATCTTTACTGGTTTTATCGTGTTGAGCCAATAACAGGTCGCATGTGCTGCTGATCACCATCAGCGGTGTACGTAATTCATGGCTCACATCACTGGTAAAGAGACGCTCCCGCAGTAAAAAATCCTGTATTTTCCTGTTATATTGCTCAAAATAGTGCGCCAGCTTACCTATTTCATCATCTGCAAAATCATCAGCAAAATTTATGTGAGTCGTCTTTTGTTCATCCAGTTCACGTATCTTTTCTGCCAATATCTGAACCGGTTGAAGTATTCTTCTGGATAGTACACGGGCTGCAAAAACAGCCAATATCCAACTTAACAACATCGCCAGAATAATAATGCCAAAGATAATATACTCCATGTGTTCGAATTGACTCTGATTAATTTCCAGCACATAGTGATACTGTGCATCCTGCTGAATCAGAATATGAAATGCTTTATCCCCGATAGACACTTCATGAAAGCCTGCACGCAGATTTTTAATATAATCAGGTAACGAGTCCTGATTGTCGACTGCGACTCTATAAAATACAGCATCTTTGAATTTTTCAATGACGTTGTCCTCTTTGTCTGCATTAGTCTGAATATAGTGTTCTAAATCATGCTGCAGATGCGGCATGATTAATTTGTTCTCAATAAAAGTGATTGAGCTATACATTGCTACAGCAAAAGAAATGCTTACTACGGCCGTGAGTCGAATAAAAGCAGAGGTAATGATCCGCTGCAGACTATTATGGTTATTATTTTTACTCATCGTTCTGATTTATCAGTCGATAACCGATACCGTGTACTGTGGTTAAAAGTTTTGTTGCAAAAGGCTTGTCAATCTGATGACGAAGCATATAAATATGAGCTTTAAGGTTATCAGCATCAGGCAATTCATCACCCCATAACAAGTGCTCCAGAGTTTCTTTTTTGACTACATTGGGTGACTCAAGCATAAGTTTCTTCAGCAGCTTCAAGGATGAAGGATTTAAATTAATGGGATTATGTGAACGGGTCACTATCATGGTATCCAGGTTAAACTCCAGATCAGATACTTTAAGTACATGCGTGGTACGTTTCGATGTCCGACGTAATACCGCATCGATTCTGACGGACAATTCACTCAAATCAAAGGGCTTTACCAGATAGTCATCTGCACCGTTAGCAAAGCCCTTGAGTTTATCTTCAAGTTGATCCCGTGCCGTCAGCATAATCACGGGAGTCTCCAAATGAGCATCTTTTCTTAAACTCTTGCAGATGCTCAAACCATCAACGCCCGGCAACATGATGTCCAGGATGATTAAGTCATAGGACTGAGTACTGATGAGATGTAAAGCGGTCAATCCGTTGTCTACGCAGTCAACGATATATCCCTTGAGTGTTAAATAATCATGCAGATTACTTAAGATATCTTTGTTGTCTTCAACGACTAAAAGTTTCATATAACTGATTTATAGGCCTTTTGAAACAATGACGGGTAAATTTCGATTCAGTTTTTACCCGTGCTATAACATTTTCTGCCTTGCAGTGTTCGGTTATGGGTAAGGTTGCTATTTTAGCAGAATTACTAGCCGTTTTAAGCAACAATGATGCCTCAGAATAGCCATTATAGAGACTCAAGTAGTTTTAACTACCGGACACTAACAAATCTATTATTTTGCTTGACTTACTTTGACTTTGACTTTGACTTTGACTTTATTTTTACTTTTATTTGACCGTATTTTAACCAGCGGCATTATATAATTGCCGGGCATTAAGAAATTCGTTCTTTTTTCTGGCACGTATTTGAATCAATAAAATTAAAAGTTAGCCAGGCACACAGATTTTATAGATTAAATGAGGTTAACCATGAACGTGCTGAATTCTAAAGAAACCAGTTATTTAAATAATATCGTCGCATCCTCGGGTTTTAATGACAAACGAATTAAATCCTCAGCCGAAGCAGCTGATCGGTATTCCAGGCGCAGGATATCCAAACATCAGGCCGAAATGAAACTGATTAAAAGATCTGTAAACAATTTATCAGGAGTGACTACCATTCTTGATGCTCCCTGTGGTATTGGACGTGCTGCCATTATGCTGGATAAAAGCGGTTACTCGGTTACAGGTGTTGATGCAGGGCCGGGGGCGATTATAAAAGCAAAAAATGATGTCACAGTCTCAAAGGCAACATGTGAAATAATAGCAGCAGATTTAAGACATTTGACGTTTCAGCAAGGTCATTTTGATGCAGTACTCTGTTTTCGTTTTTTTCATCATTTATTAAACGATGCAGCAAAAGAACATCTGGTGTCTGAGCTATGTCGTGTTTCCGGCAAATATGTCATGTTGTCCTATCTTTCACCTGTCTCTATGACGTCGTTAAAACGCCGTCTCAGAGTGAAACTGGGAGGCAGGGAATCAAGTCAAAAAACCACCGCCCTGAAAGAAATCAAAGGCTATTTTGAAAAATATAATTACGAATTCGTGATAGATCATGCACAAACTCCTTTACTGCATACTTTGCATATCGCAACCTTTCAAAAAAAATATCCGTATTAGCCAAATACTATCCTACGGATTAAAAAATATATTTTTAGGCACTTACGGCGTTTTATTTATTTAACAGACTCTTTTCATCATGCTTTTACAAGTTGTTAATGCCATGATCTTAAAAGCTTTTATAAGGTATAATTTTATTTAAGGACAATTTATGATTGAAGAAATACAGGCAGTCCGCATCGGATTGTTATTAGTAATGTTGACCCTGCTTTTTGGCATCAGTATGGGCATTGGTTTTGGTGTTGCTGAGGATTCCCTGAAGTCCTATATATCCAATGGCATAGAATCTCATGCCTCTGTACATGATGACAAAAGTAACAGCAAAATCTGGAGGTATGCACAACGGGCTCATTTCCATGCCACAGGAATATCTGCATTCTCTATCGGGCTGGTTGTGCTCATCATGTTATCTTCTCTTAAACGGAAATTAAAAACAGTCGCTGCTATTTTGGTTGGACTTGGCGGGTTATATCCACTGTCATGGTTTGGCATGTTTATTCTTGCTCCGACAATAGGAAGAAGTGCTGCGCACCATCACATTATAACGGAAATGTTGACCTATCTTGGAATAGCTGGTTTGCTTTTAGGCATCACAATCTTATGTGCAAATTTATTCCTTAACCTGTTTCATGAGGCTTAAAAACCACTTCATCGGTAAGGATCAGACCTCCTCCATAACACCTTGAATGCTGATTCGTACAGGGTTCTTAGTTTTTTCTTCCATCTGCCGGCTCGGTTGCAGAAGTATCTGAAACCGCAAATCACAGATTTTGACTTTTTTTTTACTTTTATTTGACCGAATTTTAACCACAGGCTGCTTATAATTGCCGTTCAATTAAGAGAGTAGAACTGTTTTCTCGCAAGTGATAATCATATCCATTGAAGGCCTGGCTGGACCATACACAGTTCAAGGATATAGACTGAGGATAAGTGTGAACAAATTGGACTCAAAGACAACAATTAATCGTTTTATAAACCTGTATTTTGTTTGTATTTATATAATTATACTGGTTATGACTGCGCAGTTTGCGATAGCTATTACTGATCCGACTCTATTAGCAATTGTCTATTCATTTTTGGTGTGGATCAGTTATTCACTGTTCTATCTATTACCTGCATGGTTCCTTGCAAAATTAATGCTGTTTATTAATACTCGTTTATTAAGGCATCGCTATCCGCACTGGACATTTACGGTTATTTTTTTCATTTTGCTCTTTAGCAGTATAGCTAGCATTATATTCCTTTATGCCGATCAATACCTTTTTTCGTTGTATGAATACCATATTGACAGTTTTGTTATCAATTTAGTCACCACTCCGGGTGGTATAGAATCTCTGGGTGCCACGGAATCGACCCATATAACCATGGCGATACGCGTAGGATTGATGGTATTACTGATAACGAGCCTGTTTTATATCTTGTATCGACAAATAGTTGTAAAAAACGGCTTGACCGGTTTAAATGTTTTGCCTCTGCGTTATATTTTCCTGTTAATATTTTCAATATTTATAGTCCAGGAACTCACCCATGGAAGCATGGTTGCAATGGGTAAATTTGATGTTGTGCAAGCATCTTCAAGTTTCCCTTTACATCTAAAGACAACCTTCAATTCATGGGTAAAAAAAATGGGCTATCAGCCTGCCTCGTCAGTCAAAAAAATGGCCAGCGGCAAAGTCCATTATCCTTTCAGACCGCTTATGCATAAAGATGTGGAAAAGCCATTAAATATAGTCTGGTTAGTTGCAGAATCATTGCGTGCAGATATGCTGACTGCAGAGATTATGCCTAATGTCTGGGAATACTCGGAAAAAAATTTCCGTTTTAATCATCACTATAGCGGTGGAAATCGGACTCGAATGGGAATGTTTTCCATGTTCTATGGTCTTTATGCGCCTTACTGGTATGCATTTGAAGAGCAGAAAATCAGTAGTCCCATTCTCGATACACTAATGTCGCAAAACTACCAGCTTCAGATCAATACCAGCCAGAGTTTCAGTTATCCTGAGCTCAATCATACTGTTTTTGTCAATGTGCCCAGAGAAAACATGCAGGAGCTAAACGATGATCCTGTTACCTGGAAGCGAGATGAAAAAAATATTACTGATATTTTGCAATTCCTGGATCAAAGAGATTCACAGCGTCCTTTTTTCAATTTTATGTTTTTTGAGGCCACACATGCACCCTATATGTTTCCTGATAGTGATGCAATCCGGGATAATTACATCAGGGAAATGAATTATGCAAAACTCAATCTTGGAACAGATATTTCGCAAATAAAAAATCGCTATATTAATGCAGCCCACTCTGTTGATAAACAGATTGGACGCTTGTTAAGATACCTGGAGGATCATAATTTAACAGATAAGACCATAGTCATTATTACCGGAGATCATGGCGAGGAATTTATGGAAAAGGGTCATTGGGGACATGGACATAATGCGGTTTTTCCCGAAGAGCAAATTCATGTACCTATGGTGTTATCAATACCCGGAAGTACTTCTCGAGTGGTTAATTACACCACTTCCCATCTTGATATTCCGGCCACTATTCTGCCAATGTTAGGTGTTGTTTCTGATCCACAAGATTACTCATTTGGTGATTCTTTATTAGCGAAAAGCAGGAATTCATTCGTGGTTGGCAATTATAACTATATCTCCTACATTGATCCGGATTACAAATTAACTTTTCCTTTCACCGGGAAAACAGCATTTCAGGTCAGAGTACAAAAAGCTGATGATAATCTGGTGACCAGAGCTGAAAGAAATTCAGTTTATTTAAAATATCAGAATACCATTGATAATCTCTTTCGCGATACCAGTAGATTTATACTATAGAGGTCCATGAGACATTTCACTTGCACTTCATATGAAAATATATCCCCATAGTTGTGTGAAATTCATATTATAGTTAGCCGCGTCTCAGTCAGAGAAGCTGAAAAATGTGATTATAAATCCAGATTTAAGCGGCATTCCTGGACTTCCGGCAATCGCATTATAGATAAAATAAATAACTGATATCAAGCACTTAGTGAGTTATTCCAGATACGCTTAGTGATTACAAATAAATTATGCAAACTTACAGGAGCGTTTATCTATTTGCTAACTCAAAGCAGCGTTTTTCCGCAGCTCTTAAAATCTCGGCTTTAACCTTTTCACCTTCACGCTCTAATATTGCCGCTTCTTCACCCCAGCTTCGCGGGGTTTCAATATCAATAACATGCTCTTCAAGTAATTGTATGATCTCTTCTTCACTGGTTGAATTGTTTATTTGTTCAATAATTGACATCCCTTAACTCCTGGTTTTAGATGCTCAAAAAATATCGGGAAAGTTCAAACCCTTACGGATGATGATACTTCAGCTCTTAGGATTATAGCAATTATTTTGCTCAGCCCTGCAAAATGATAATGTAAATAGACTGTATGCACGAACACTAATTGCATTCTTTAAATATCAGCGATGAACATGTCGCACATATTGTTTTATCCAGTCGCTTGTATATATGATGAATGGCCAGTGTCTTGTTATCAAAGAAATGATCCGAGCCTATTTTTTTAATAAAACAGGTTTTGGCTGCAAATTCATAAACGGAAGATTTCATGCCGACAAAATAAAGGCCGCCGCCTTTTTGTTGCAATTGATTATTCTCTGAAACCAGGGCTTCAGCACCGGCCAAATCAATAAAGTTTACACCGGATGCATCGATCAGAATATGAAAAATCTGTTCATTTTCTGCTATCTGACTGATCTTGTTTTGTATGTGATTAACAGAGCCGAAATAGATGGACATATCGATTCGAATAATTTTGAGTTGCGGACATTGTTTGAGTGGTTTCTTTTGAATATTAATCAATGAGCGTTTGCCTGTATCTGATTCAGTATCAATAGACAAGGTGGGTATATTAGGGGTAGATGTCTTTGCCAGAAAAAATACCAGGGATAACAGCACTCCCAGATAGATGGCAAACTCAAGCTCAAGGAACAACGTGGCAAAGAATGTCGTGAGCAGAATTGCCGTCTCAGATTTGCTGAATTTGAAGATGTTTTTAATATGATGAAGATCAATAAGATTGTATGCGACGAGTAAAATGACCCCACCCATGGCTGCCACCGGTAAATATGCGGTAAGTGGAGCGATTAGCAGGACAATAAGCATTAATAAAAGGGCGGCAAAAATGGCGGATAAAGGCGTTTTTGCACCCGCCTCGTAATTAATGCCTGAACGGGTAAATGAACCGGAACCGGCATAGCTGGAAAAAAAACTGCCTACCAGATTGGAAGCACCCTGACCAATAAACTCCTGATTTGAGTTAATACGCTGACTTGAACGAGAGGCGACGGCTCGGCTGATTGAAACGGCTTCGATCAAGCCCAACAGGGCGACTGCGAATGCTTCAGGTGCCAGCATTTTGATCGTAACAAGAGAAAAATCAGGATGTGACAATGGCGGTAAATGTGCTGGAATTTCTCCAACCAGTGCAATGTCCTGTGTGTAACGTTGTAACACGATGGCAATTAAACTGCCGGCAACCATTCCCACCAAAAGGCCTGGGAGCTTTGGATAGAATTTTTTGATCAGCAGTGCTGTAATCAAAGTTACTGCAGCAATCGTCAGCAGGTAGGGATTGATCTCTCCCACTGCGTAGAATATATCAACCCAGGTATGCACAAAGGATTCACCTTTGGGTATAGCAATACCCAGTATGTGTTTCATCTGACTGGTGACAATTAAAATTGCAGCACCCGCGGTAAATCCAATAACCACCGTATGAGAGACAAAATTAACCAATGATCCCAGTCGCGCGAGACCAAAGGCCAGTTGATAAATACCAGCAAGAAATGTCAGGGTTAATGTCAGTGAGATAAATTCTGCACTACCAGGTTGAGCATGATGACTGATGGCGGAGAAGACCACTATCGAGATTGCCGTCGTGGGGCCGGACACCAGATGATTTGATGAACCAAATAAGGCAGCAATAATCGGGGTGACCATAGCTGTATACAGACCGTATTCTGGGGGCAGTCCGGCAATGGTTGCAAAGGCCACACCTTGTGGCAACACAATGACGGCACCTGTCAGACCGGCAAAAAAGTCTGCTTTTAGAGTGTCCTTGGTAATAAATTTAAACCATTTCAGGAAGGGGAATATTGCCGCAAGATTCATGCTTTCTCCAGGTGAAGATGTATTATTAGATAACTCAGGATAGTGATATGTATGGCTGCGACATATGATTGTGACCGGCCTGCATGAACAACAGGTTATGCTTCAGAAGATGCACAAGAAAATCTGTTTGTTGTTGACCACCTGAGTATCAAGAATAAGAAAGAAGAGAAGAATTATAATACAATATTGAGTTTTATTGTACTTATTAAGCGCCTTTGCCCTGTTACAGTGTCTGCTTCTTAAGCAGAGCGGCGAAGTTCTGATTGTAAAAGCCATTTATTCTCAAGCCCTGCAAAGGCAGGGGCCTGACGTTCGAATCGTCTCGGATGTGCCATATGCTTGTTTTACTGTAGTTTTTATCACTCAAACCCAACACGATCTGTGAATCAGAAGTTCTCTCCAAAGCTATGGATCAGTTTGCTGGTTACATAACTCCAATTTAACTCTTTTCTCCCAGGTATATCGACATAGCTGTGAGCTTAGCAGAGGGCAGTATCTGTTTAAGAATCTGCGGGGATAGTGAAAGGCTGTTAAGCAGGCTGATGGCTATCCATTCTACGCCAACCTGATGAGGATCAGGGTGATGCCCTGCTGCGGGTTGATAGGGTGTCATGAGCTTGCAGAGAAAAGCAAATTCGACTTTGTGTTTAATCATTTCAGGATTTGAGCGGGAGGGTCTTTTGTGTTCATAGATATTTACCAGGTCCAGTACCTGAACGCGGGCTGCAGCTTCTTCATGAACTTCCCGAATAACGGCCTGCTCGAGTGTTTCTCCAGGTTCCTGACCACCTCCCGGTAAGGTATAGACGATCTGCTCGTCCGGGTATTCCTTTTTAAGCAGTAATACCTTATCGCCATCCATAATTATTGCTTTGGCGGTGTTTTTGGTCTTAATCAATGAAGTTTCCCGGCCCGCTTTTATCCTTTTCGATCTCAAGCGCTTTGCTGATGATTTCTTTGTATAATTGAATGACTTTGCTGAACAGAACCTGTATGTCTTCGGGGCTGTCATCAACATAGTGCTTGTTTTCAAGTCCATCACGGATCACTTCTTCAAGGAAGTCGGTATCCATTTTACTGAGCGGATTACCGGCATCGACACTTTCTTTGATATCAAGGATCCTGGGTAGTCGATGTTTCTCAAATCGTTCAAAGAGGGCTTCTTTTATTAATCGCTGCTTGTCAGGCTCAGTCATAGTATGCTCTGGTTCGTTGGTTAGATAGCTATTGAGTAGTTACATTATTTTCAGTATAGCATTAATATAGAGTATGAGATTGTTATTAGTAATAAGCTTATATTGAGCTCTTACAGTTTTTCACATACTACAAAATAGTTAGGAGAGATGATGATGTTTCATAGCAAGCAAGCCAGGATTTTTTTAATTTTCGTCAGTTTCCTGTTGTTGTCAGCCTGTAGTTCGACAAAACTGGTCAGCAGCTGGCACAAACCTGATGTTGCAGCTACGCCGGTGAAACGTATATTGATTCTGGGCGTTATGCCGACTGATTTACAGCGGCGAACCATTGAAGATGCTTTTGTGCAGCGCCTGGCCAAGGAATCTGTAACCGGGATTGCAGGCTATACGCTGATGAGCAATCCGCAAGATTATGATGAAGTGGCTGACATTCGTGCAGCTGTCAGTCAGTCAGATGCTGATGCGGCCATGATAATACGCCTGATTTCAGCCGAAGAACAGGAACGCTATGTGCCGCCGACTGTTGACTATATGCCTTCTTTTGGTATGGGTTATGGTTTTTATGATTATTATGGCATGTCGTATCAGGCCGTGTATCGCCCCGGATATAAAACTATAGATCAGATTGTCAAGCTTGAAGCGACCATGTTTGCAACCAGGACAGAAGACATGATCTGGGCCGGCGGAACTGAAAGCTTTAACCCACCATCAACTGATGCAATCGTCAGTGAAAATACCAATCTGATGGTTGAAAATATGCAGAAAGTCGGTCTGATAAAATGACGACAAAGACCTATCCGCTCACGCATAGATCCACGGCACCGGCATAAACAACACCAGCCCGGGGTTTTCGGGGTTTCTGAGAGGGCATCGTGCCTGAATCAAACAGGCATTCCCTCGCCGAAACACAGCAGCAGGATACTTTAAAAGCCCTGTATTTAATTGGCTTCTGCACATTATTGCGTACCTGATATTTTAAAGAGCTGCACCTTCCCCCTCTGAAGGCAAGGCTGGGATGATGGGGTAACGATATAAGTGCTTAGTAGAGAGATTCTTTTCTGAGCCAGGTCGAGGAAAGTGCTCTCATTATTGCTGGTGGTGCAGCAGCTGCTATTCTACTGGCTACAATCGCTGCCCTGTCCTCGTGTAATTATCCTGCTCTCATGCGTAGGTACTTAAGGAGAAGCGGGTATTTGTGGAAGAAGTTTCTATAGCCATGGACGGCTATAGAAAGCCTATAGGGATATATTTACGGCGTCTTCTGGAACAAATACCCGATTCTTCATCAACATTTTTGCTTAAGAACTAACCTATGATCCTGATCTATAAACATTCTGCTAGCGGCGGTTTCATCCCGGCGCTCAACATACTGAAAATTCTGCAAGGTATGAAGCTTCCTGTCCCCATAAGCAGGCCGGATTAAAGTGCGGGTGACCGCCGCCAATGGAGAACTGGAGATTGCCTGCAGGCGATTAAATTCCTTTAGGTAATGCTCTGTTGTCTGCCTGACTTTAATGCCTTTTCAAGGAATGCTGACCTGCTAGGGTTCTGAATTGACTGGATGTAGTTGCTGTAATAATACTGTCATATTTATGTGTTTATAATACTTGCTGTAGATAGTGGTTACACTTTATAATGCAGCCCTGCTGACAGCAAGTGTCAACAACATCATCTATGATCTTTGGATGAACATTATATCTGTATGCTCTCAAATCTTCTGGAATGCAATTAATGAGTAACAAGGCTTCGACCCCTTATCTGTTTACCTTTCTGGTTTGTTTTCTTTTATGGCTGCTGTTGACAGGGTCTCTTGAGCGTGACGAATTGCTGGCGGGTGTATTTATATCACTGATCGTTGCAATCATTGCTGCCAAACGTTTATCCATTCTTAATGGTGTGCGTTTTTCACCCATGAGCTTAATTGCCCTGATCCGCTATCTGGGATATTTTTTCACAGCCCTGTGGGCAGCGAATATTGATTTGGCCAGACGGATTTTATCACCTGATCTGCCCATCAATCCCGGAGTGGTTGAAGTCGAAACCACCATGCAGTCTGATTTGGGAAAATTAATGCTGGCTAACAGCATTACCCTGACACCAGGAACCCTGACCGTTGATGTGTATGATAATCACCTGCGGGTTCACTGGATAAATTGTACATCCGAAACTGATACACAAGCGGCAACCCGAGCAGTGGCCAGTCAATTTGAAAGCTATTTAAAGGGATTTTTAAAATGAGCGGTTTAGAATTTGAAATCAACGCACTTGAGATCACGGCCCTGTTACTCATCGGTGCTGCTACCCTCATGGGTTTATATCGACTCATGCTTGGGCCCACTAACCCTGATCGGATAGTGAGTGCAGATGCATTGTCAGTTATTGCCACGGTGCTTATCTGTCTGCTGGCCGCCATGTTTAACAGTTTTTTATATCTTGATGTGGCACTGATTTACGGTGTGCTGTCGTTTGTCGGCATGATTGCGCTGGCACGGGCCATAGAAACCGGTTCTAAGGGAAGGGAATAATGGTGCGTATACTTGCTGATCTTTTTCTTCTTGCCGGTGCTGCTTTCATTTTTCTTGGTGCTCTGGGACTTATCCGTATGCCGGATGTGTATAACCGTATCCAGGCTGGAACCAAAGCAGTCACCCTGGGTGCCATTGGGGTTTTTATAGGTATAGGAATTCTTTACCCGCAATGGTGGAACAAATTAGTGGTTATACTCGGTTTTATCCTGTTGACCAACCCTGTAAGTTCTTCGGCGATTGCCCGGGCACTGTATCTCTCTGGTGTCAGACCCTGGCACCAGCCAGCCAGAAATACTGACTGTTCCTCGGAGCAAGCTGGCGATGCTCAGGCTGTTAAAGATAAAATATCAAAAACTGGAACCTCATTATGACCTGGATTGTGCTGATTGTGGTATTAGTTATGTTGTTTGCGGCAATTGCTACCATGTTTTTGCCTAATATGCTGGCTGCCGTTGCTGCATCCTCGGTGGTTTCACTGTCAGTGGCTGTTGTGTTTGTGTTTTTAAAGGCTCCTGATGTAGCCATGACTGAAGCAGCCATCGGTGCCGGACTGAGTTCATTACTGCTGGCGTTGGGATTGCAGCGACTGGGTTTATGGCAGCTCGAGGCGGACGATCTGAATGAATTGCAAGAGCCTTCAGCGGGTAAAGAGCCTTCAGCGGGTAAAGAGCCTTCAGCGGGTAAAGAGCCTTCAGCGGGTAAAGAGCCTTCAGCCGGAAAAGATAAGCCTTCAGCCGGAGACAATACAGCTTTTGCTGACAGGCAAAAACTGCCAACGGAGGACAACAATGCGTAATTTTACTGCCTTGCTGTTTGCCGGCGGTCTGGCTTTTTTATTACTGGTTATCGCCATACAGCTTCCTTTCGGTGTGTCGCCAAAAATACTCGCTGATGGAATTCTTGCTGCAGCACCCGAACAGATTGGTGCAGCAAATATAGTGACATCCGTAGTTCTGGGCTATCGCGGTATCGACACCCTGGGAGAGTTATCCATCCTTTTTGCCGCCGCTGCCGGTGCCGGTTTAGTGTTGCGTTCAGTTGCTGAAAAACGCAAAGTGCAGGTAAGGGATGCGAGTTTTCTGGTCACCCGTTCTGCCGATTTAATGTTTCCATTACTCCTGCTGGTTGGTTTTTATATTATTTTTCATGGTCACCTGACCCCGGGTGGCGGTTTTCAGGGGGGTGTTATTCTTGCTGTTGCCTTTTTTCTGCCTATGCTTGCTCGTCCTGAGAGCAAAATTTCTCATACCGTTATCGGACTAATTGAAGGCTTTGCCGGCAGTGCGTTTATCCTTATTGGGCTATGGGCCATGTTCCAGGATAAAGCTTTTTTACAACCCCTGTTTATTAGTCAGTTTTTAGATAAAGGCGAATTAGGTACTCTGATGTCTGCAGGAAGCCTGCCTTTATTGTATATCGCCGTGGGCCTGAAAGTCGGCTCGGAGCTGGCCGGATTACTGGCATCGGTAGCTGCAGTTGCTCCGACTGAAGGCTCTTTACCTGCCTCCACTGAAGGCAATTTTCCCGCTGAAGGCTCTTTACCCGCTGAAGGCACTTTACCCGCTGAAGGCACTACAAAAAATAACCAGGGAGAGCAGGGATGAATGTGGAAGTTATTTTATATTCAGGCGCTATTGGACTGGTCGTTATCGGTCTGACGGGACTAATGTGGCAGCATAATCTGTTTCGTATGCTGCTGGGACTGGCTATTGCCGAGGCGGGGGCTAATATTCTGCTGGTATTGGCAGGCTTTAGTCAGGGTGCAATTGCGCCTATCATTCTGGGTAATAATGCGGGACAAATCATGAATGATCCGGTTCCCCAGGCTCTGGTATTGACGGCTATTGTAATCGGGGTGGGTGTTCAGGCTCTGGCACTGGCATTGATCATAAAAGTTTACCAGCACTACCGCACCCTGGATATGCGAATTATTAGACAAAATATGGAAACAGATATTGCCCGAATTGCGGGTGTAGCGGCTCCTGCCAGCGCGCACAGTCCCGGGGATGCCGAGCCGATAAACAGCCCTGAGCCAGTAAAACAGCCCTGAGCCAGCAAACGGCCCTGAGTTTAAAGCAAATACTGACACTACATTGGCACAAACAGGAGGCAGGCAGCATGCATAACCTGGCTTTAGTGGTTGCGCTGCCATTATTAGCGGCCTTTCTGATCCCTGTTGTCGGGCGTATTTCTCCATGGCTGTCAAGAGCGACCGGACCATTGGTTCTGCTGGTTTGTCTCGGACTTGTGCTGTCAAACTGGGGCAAGGTGGATGAACAGGCTGTCGCGTTTGTGATTGGCGGTTTTATGCCGCCGTACGGCATCGTATTTTATATTGATCAATTATCTCTGCTGTTTAGTCTGCTGGTGCCCCTGATATTGTTACTCTTCTGGCCCTGGCAAAGAGCGGCAGCGGACAGGGAATATTCCCTGTGGATGCTGTTAACGGCATCATCTTTTGGACTGGTGCTTTCAGGTGATTTATTTAATATTTATGTTTTTTATGAATTGCTGGCTGTAGCCAGTTATGGTTTGATTGCTGCAAGGGACAGCAGTGCCGCCTACGCCGCATCGATTCGCTACCTGATACTGAGTACTGTCGGTTCAGTATTATTTTTACTCGGTATCAGTATTATTTACACGCAGACCGGGACGTTGAATATTGCCCAGCTGTCATTACTGGCGCCGGAAAAACTGACTAATGTTGCAGGTCTGTCAGCCTTTGCACTGATCCTGATCGGAGCCGGCGTAAAAGCAGAGTTATTTCCGGTCAATAGTTGGGTCGCTGAAGTTTATGGCAGCGTTTCAGGGCGACTGGCAGCGATTCTTGCCGGCCTGGTTTCGAAACTGGCGGTACTGCTTATTGTACGTATGCTGATGCTGGTATTTCAAATGCCGGAAGCCATGCAGCTAATGGCTGTATTGGGTATGCTCGGGTTTATTACTGGAGAACTGGTTGCCTGGCGGGCTAAAGACATGACTCGTATGCTGTCTTTTTCCTCGATTGGCCAATTGGGTCTGATTATACTCGCGTTTTCTCTGCCGGGTGAAACCGGTATGCTGGCAGGTGTCGCCGTTATGCTGCATCATCTGCTGGTGAAACCGGCTTTATTTATGCTCGCGGAAGGCTGGCATGGCCCGCTGGTAAAATTGACCGGCGCAGCAAAAAAATCCCCGCTGGCGGCAGCCTTATTTGTGCTGCTGGCAATGTCCTTGCTGGGTATTCCTCCGTTGCCTGGTTTCTGGGCGAAAATGCTGGTAGTGATGAATCTGGCTACTCAGGCTCAGCCGATTTATACCCTCGCTCTGGCCGCTGTGCTATTCGCCACTGTTATAGAAGCTGCCTATCTGTTCAAAGTAGTGACAGTGCTTTATCACAGCCCTGAGCTGGATAGAAACAGCCCTGAGCGCGACATAGATAATGGCGCTGATCCTGACATGCACGATGCCGTCATACAAGTAAAAGCGCACCGTAAGACCGATCTGGCTATAGCAGGTGTGCTAGGTCTGGTGCTGATCATTGCTACGCTGTGGATACAGCCGCTGGAAAATAAACTCACTGCGCTGGCAGTACAGGCAGCAGATAAAACTCATTATATCAATACTGTTTTTCCCGCGGCTATCTCGCAGACAGAAGTCCATGGGCTTCAGTTAGCACAGGCAGCATCGCTGCAGAATAAGAACCAGCTACAAGACAGGGAAATGAAATGACGGTATTAGATCAACTTTTTACTGTATCTGCGGTCAGTGTGCTTATCGTTATGATATTAAATCGTACTGCTTTGATAGACAAACTGGCGCCTGTTCTCTATGCGGTGATGCTTATTATCCTGATCCGCATGGCTGCACTGGGTTATGGCGGTGAAGCCATTGCGGCTACTTTTAATCCTGAGTTTTTCGGTTTCAAGCTGCACTGGCGTTATGATGCGGTGTCCTGGTTTTTTGCCATTATAACGCTGGGTGCAGGTCTGTTCAGTGCGTTGTTTATGGCGGGGGACTGGGCCAGATATTACCGTGAGAAAACCTCTTCCAGCGCTTATGGCGCATTACATGTGGCCCTGATGCTGAATGTTGTTTCAATGCTGTTGCTGCTTGGCAGTGGTGATTTGCTGTCCTTATTTATCGGCTGGGAGCTGGTGAGCTGGGCAAGCTTTTTCATGATGGCACTCAACCCTGCAAAACAGGCGCGTAAAGCTGCGGTGAAATATATCATTTATGCGATGGCAGGTGCTATGGCCTTTATGGGCGGCATGGCTATTGTCTATAGTGTTGCGGGTTCGCTGGATTATGCGCAAATTTTCCAGCTTATGCCAACACTCTCAAAAACTCAATTAAGCGTGCTGATTGTTTTATTTGCTGCCGGTTTTGGAATAAAAATGGGCGTTATCCCTTTTCATTTGTGGCAGGCCGTCGCCTATGCTGAAACTCCAGGGCCGGGTGCCGTATTTATGGGCGCTATATCTGCACGGATGGGGCTGTATGCAATTATCGTAGTGCTGATTCAGCTCATTGGCATAGTTTATCTGCATGCGGTTGAAATCCCTTATACCTTTTTGAACCTGCAAACTACACTGGCCTGGATTGGAGCCCTGACTACCATTATTCCGACCTATATTGCACTGCAGCAAAATGATGCCCGTCATCTGCTGGCCTGGCATGGTGTGGGGCAAGGCGGCTACATGCTGCTGGGGCTCATGGCCGCAGATAGTCTGGGCAGCGCTGGCGGCTTGCTGCATGTATTCAATTATGCCACTTATCAGGCTGTTCTGTTTATGAGTATTACCGCTGTTATCTATCGCACGGGAACGTCTGACTTTAATAAGCTGGGGGGACTGGTGACGCAGATGCCGCTGTCTTTTCTGGTGCTGGTCATTGGTATTATTGGTCTCGCTGGAATACCGCCAATGAACGGCTTTGTTTCCAAGTGGCTGATATACCGCTCGCTGTTACTTGAAGGTCAACCGTTTCTCTTTGTGGCTGCAGTGATCGGTACGCTGGGTACTATTCTGTCAGTGTATAAACTGGTGCATAATACATTTCTGGGGCAGCTGCGTAAAGAACATCTTGAAATACGTGAAGCGCCCTGGAGTATGATGTTGCCCATGCTGATCCTCTCGGTAATTATTTTTATCACCGGCATGATGCCGGGTATTGTGCTCGACTGGGTGGCTGCGGTTCAGACGGCAATAGGCTTGCCGGTTATATCTCATACTTTGGGAGGTATTGTGCATCCACAGGGCGGTCTGGATATGATCTGGATAACACTGATTTTATTTTACGGTTTTGCGATGGGCGCCCTTGTATTTTATTTTTCACGCAGCAAAACCAAACGCGTGCATCAGTATGATAATTATGCAGGCGGGCATTTTTTGACTTCGGAAGTGCGCTATCATTACAGTAACCATTTTTATGCCGGCCTGATGCACCTGATCGGAGGCTGGTATCGCGGTACTTTTGCCTGGCTGGAGCGCAGTTTGGTTTCAATGACCAGCTTTATTTCTCAAGCAGCAGAAAATATTTATCGCACTAATCAACCGGTTATGCTTGCAATTATGGTTGTAGTCATAACCCTGTGGTTATTTATTTTCGGCGCCGGCAGTGGAACTGATGAATTACTCGCAGGTCAGGGAGGACTGGTAAAATGAGCATTTTTTTCCAGCTGACAGAATTACTGGCTGAGTTGTTATTCATGCCACTGATCGCATTTGTTGTGGGATTGTTTCTGGTACTGATGTACCGCAAAATATCAGCACGCCTGCAGCGTCGAATCGGCCCTCCATTTTTTCAGCCGCTGTACGATATAGTCAAACTGTATGGCAAAGATACGCAAATATCACATGGTTTGATCCATGATATCGGCATAGTGATGGCTGTAGGCGGTTATATCGGTGCAGAAATTTTACTCCCTGTGCCCGGCATGGATGGAATCGCTGATAAAGGGGGTATTATTACCCTGTCCTATTTTCTAATGATCCCCTCTCTTGGCCTGGCACTGGGGGTTGGGCAATGCGCTAACCCCAATGGTTCTATCGGTATCTCCCGCGCTCTGACTGCTATGCTGGCTTATGATATCCCGTTTATGATTGTGATTTTCGGCGCTGCCTGGCACTATGAAAGTACCTCTCTGGTGGGCATGATAGATTATCAGCAGACTCATCAATGGGGTCTCTTTGAAATGCCGCTACTGGCTTTTGCCGGTCTGTTTACTTTACAGGGCATGATGGGTAAACAGCCGTTTGAAATTTATGTGGCACCCGCAGAAATTGCCACCGGCCCGATGGTTGAAATGAGCGGTAAATACCTGGGCGGCCTGTTTGTCATGCAGTGTTTTCAGCTCTATACAGCAGGTGTACTGTATACCACCCTGTTTCTGGGCGGCGGTGAAAACTGGCTGTTCTTTTTAACCAAAATCTTTATTGTCGTTGCCATTCCAATGAGTATTGCGCTTATGTTTCCGCGCTACCGCACCGAAGATATGATAAAAATGCTCTGGAAATGGCCCGTTATGGCCGGGCTGATTGGTCTGGCGTTTGTTATGTACTAAAAATAATACCCGCGGCGGGTCCAAGCGAAGTTAGACCCTTCCTGCGTTGAAACCTGGACTGCCTGGATTATTATAGCGTCAACGGCCTGTATTTATACCTGCCAGCGAAGTAAATTATTGCAACGAGTGATTATTGCTAACAACTACCTACCCAAGACCACCGGTTATAAAAATGAGTGACATAAAAAATATTCCTGTTATTCAGGAAAACGATACTGAACGTACCAATCCACTGGCAGGTGTCTTCGATGATTTCGTGAAATTCTGCCAGTCCCGTTCATTATTTATGCTGCATTACTGTACCGGCTGCGGTGCCATTGAATTACCTCCGGCCATGACGTCCCGCTTTGATATGGAACGACTCGGTATTCAGCCCATGGTTACACCCCGTCAGGCAGATATACTGCTGGTGACAGGTTATGTCTCTGTCAAAACCTTAAAACGCGTGCTTTTGACCTACGAACAAATGCAGTCTCCCAAATATGTGATCGGTATTTGTTCCTGTACGGTCAATGGCGGCATGTACTGGCAAAGTTATGCAACCGCCAAGGTGCTCAATGAATACCTGCCGGTTGATGTTTATATTGCTGGCTGTATGCCCCGGCCTGAAGCGGTTATTGAAGGCCTGAAACGGTTAAGGAACAATATCGAACAAGGTGAGGCGAATGCCTGGAAAGATTATTTCCGGCGTTACGATTATTATCTGGGTAATCAGCAGCACCTGTTTGGCAGCAACTGGCAGACACCTACGGATATTCTGGGTGAAGCAAAACTCTATGGCCTTGAAGGGCCTGAAACCTACGGTGAACATACTGCATTGCTGGAATTAAATCAGCAGCCGTTACTCGCACAGCCGATGCGTCTGAAATAGTTTTAACAGCACTATACAAAATTATCACACTTGTTGTGAAGGAAATAAGGCAAAGAGAATGAATGGTAAGGAAATCAATACCTGGCTGGATAGTTTACTAAGCAAAATTGAAACTATCAAAGTGACACGTAAAAATGATAAACGTGTACGTGTCGATATAGAAGCTAAGTCGTTGCCTGCTTTACTGGAACTTCTCAAAGGCAAGGCTTCCTATGTCCATCTGTCAGCCATCAGCTGTGTTGACTGGCTCGAAGATAATGAATTTGAGCTGGTTTACCATTGCTGGTCTTACGAATCACAATCTCTATTATCTGCCCATACCCGTATACCCAGGGTTGTCAAGGGCAAGATGGTACAGTATGTTTCGGTTTATGATATTTATAAACCGGCGGCTTTTTTCGAACGTGATATCTTTGAAATGTTCGGCATTTATTTTGAAGGCAGTCCGCATATGGAGAAATTTATTCTTACCGAATGGAATGGCCCACCGCCGATGCGTAAGGATTTTGATGCCGAAGCCTATGTGAACGATACTTTCAGCTGGGTGGATTATAACCCTGAATGGCTGCAGGAAATTACCGAGGAAGGCGGCGGTATCGCGATTCGGCCTGAGGAGATCCGTCGATGAGGCCGGAAAACTATCAGATCACCAGTCTGCCTGACAGTAATGAATATGAAATTTTTATTGGTCCGAACCATCCGGGCATTGAAGGTAACTATGCATTCAAATTAAAACTTGATGGTGACAGGGTCGTGTCTGCTAAGGCGGATGCAGGCTATCTGCACCGGGGCTTTGAAAAACTCATGGAAGGGCGTTTATGGATCCAGAATCTGGCCATCGTGCCGAGGATCTGTGTGCCTGATCCAGTGCCCATGGAAGTGGTCTATTCCCTCAGTGTGGAAGACATCAGCGAAAGCGAAGTGCCGGAACGGGCGCAGTGGCTCAGAGTACTGCAACTGGAACTGTCGCGGATTGCCGCCCACCTTTTCACTTTTGGCGGGCATGCTGCCACAACGGGGATGTATACTCCCATGTTCTGGGGAATTGCAGATCGTGATCTGGTGCTGGATTTATTTGAAGAGATGACCGGCGGACGTGTCTACCATATTTATAATATCCCCGGCGGTGTCAGACGGGATATTCCGCGCGGATTTCTGGATAGAGTCTCTCAGCTCCTGGATTATCTGGAATCACGCCAAAATGATTATGACAACCTGTTGTTTAGTAACCAGATCTTTGTCCAGCGCGCCAGAGACATCGGGGTTATGAATCAGCAAAATGCACTGGAATGGGGTGTCACCGGGCCTAATTTGCGCGCTACCGGTCTGGCTTTTGATGTACGCCGCGATGACCCTTACCTGATTTATGACAAACTTGATTTTGATGTGCCGACGCTTGCCGCAGGAGATGCGCTTGCCAGAATCCTGATCCGGCGGGAAGAGTTATTTCAGAGTGTACGTATTCTCAGACAGATCATCAGACACCTGCCTTCAGTCAAGGGACCGGTACGCGCACCCATTCCCAATCCGCTGGCGTGGAATGTACCTGCAGGCGAAAGCTACAGCCGGGTAGAATCTTCCAAGGGTGAACTGGCTTATTACACAGTTTCTGATGGCGGCGACAAGCCCTATCGTGTTCATGTCAGAGGGCCGTCATCCATGCATGCGGTGCAGGTTCTGGAAAATATGGCAACAGGGGCGCGTATTGAAGATGTAGCGCAAATTATGTTTTCACTGGATGCCTGTCCTCCCGAGGTAGATCGTTAATGAAAAAAATTCTTCATGCTGATAAAGGCAGTATTCTAAATCCGCTCAAGAACTGGCAGTTTTTTTCCCGTAAACCGGTTACTGTAGCACTCAAACCACGGCCTGCCGCTGAAAATTATCGTGGTTTTCACCTCAACGATATGGAAAAATGCATTGGCTGCAGTTCCTGTCAGAAGATTTGTGATAATGCGGCCATTACCATGGTCAAGGTGCCGCATTTACCGGAAGATCCTGTCAAAGGTATCAGAAATTTACGCCCGGCTATTGATTACGGCCGCTGCTGCTGGTGTGCCCTGTGTGTAGATATCTGTCCAACCGGCGCAATCGAGTTATCCAGAGAGTATGTGCATACCTGTAATGGCGATGAAATTGACTCCTACTTTATTCTGCCGCAGGAAAAAGGCATTCATGGAACTGTAGAAGAAAAGGGCTGGACCAAAACACAGAGCAATGATCTGCTGGACAGAACCCGTCAGCCTATGGGGGAAGTCTCTGCGCAGCAACGCATCGAAAATTTTGCTGAAATAGTCGATGGCTTTACCGATGAGCAGGCTTTCGTAGAAGCCTCACGCTGTGTGCAGTGTGGTATGTGTCACGATGCCTGCCCGACCCATATGCATGCCCCGGAATATATTCGTGCTATCTGGAAAGGCCGCATCGAAGAAGCGGTAGAATGGATGTATGAAACCAATCCCTTTTCTCATGTTTGCGGCCGCGTATGTACCCATCGTTGTGAAACAGCCTGTTCATTACAGCAGGAAAACAGTGAACCGATTGCCATCCGCTGGTTGAAACGCTATGCCATGGATGCGCTACCGCACGAAAAAGTTAAACAAATTGCGGCTAAAAAGAAAACCGCCCAATCAAGCGGCAAACGAATTGCCATTATTGGTGCGGGTCCTGCTGGTTTGACCACGGCTTTCGATCTGGTCAGAAAAGGTCACGCAGCCGTGGTGTATGAAATGATGCCCAAGGCCGGCGGTATGACCCGCTATGGTATACCTTATTACCGCCTTCCGGAGGATATGCTGGATCGTGATGTAGATGTTATTCAGTCGCTCGGAGTGCACATCGAGTACAACATCCGTATCGGTAAAGATATCAGCATGCAGCAGCTGCAGCAGGATTTTGATGCCGTAGTTCTGGCCATAGGATTACAGTCAGGACGTTCGACGCGTGTTCCGGGAGCAGATCATATGCACACTTATAAAGCCGTGGATGTTTTACGTCTGGTGGGTGATAATCAGCCTTTCGATGCACCGCATACAGCCGCTGTCATCGGCGGCGGTAATGTTGCCATGGATATTGCCCGTACTATAGCCAGACTGCAGAAACAACAGTATGGTGAAGTCAAGGTTACGGTAACAGCGATGGAAGATGAAGCGCATTTTCTCGCCGATGCGGAGGAAATAAAGGAAGCAAAAGAAGAAGGAATTACTATTCTGGGTTCTCGCGGCCCACAGCAAATCGTAATTGAAAATGATCATATTAGTGCCTTGAAAACCTGGCATGTGGTGTCCATTTTTGATCAGTATGGGCGTTTTTCACCGCAGTACGATGATGCAGACGAACAACTGCACAGCGCCGAAATGATTTTTGAAGCCATAGGTCAAATGTCAGAAGTTGATGTATTGGGTGAAGATTTAACCGAACAGCTGGAATGGAATCGGGGACGTATTAAAATAGCACAGGATGGCAGAACATCTGTGCCCTGGCTCTGGTCAGCGGGAGATTGTGTCAGTGGTCCGGATGTCGTTCATGCTGTGGCTGACGGGCATCGGGTTGCAGACAGTATCGATAGCTATTTAACGCAATAGTATCTCTGTTAATAGTTGCAGCAGCCAACCGCACAGGCTGCTGCAATGGATTTATCTAAATAAAGTTGGATGCATTATGGAAAACACTGAAGGTCATATTTCTGGTAAAGAAAAACTGCAAGCCTGCACTACACTCGAGCAAATTCTTCAACAGGCCTCCGAGTTTGAGCGTACAGCCCGTGACTTTTATGCGGCATTGGCCCCCAAAGTCAGTAAAAATATCCGTTGGCTGGTGGATGAACTGGTGATTGAAGAACAGCAACATTTTGAGCTGTTTTCACAGTTGTCCAAAAATCCTCAGGTGCAGGAGCAAATCAAGCTGGAAGTTGCCACTCCCCCCAGTAACAAGCGTTTCTCCGATTGCATTCAATTACCTGATTTAGGGGAAAAACCAGATGATCAGTCTATCCTGCAATATGCGCTCGGACGTGAACAGGCAGCTATGGAACAGTATCATTCACTCGCTGAAAGCTCACCCGATGGCCCTGTCAGAGAATTATTTACCTACCTTGCGCTGGAAGAAACCAAGCATAAAAATGAACTGGAAAAAATCTATTACGAAGTGGTCCACCAGGGTGGTGTTTAAAGCTGCTTCACAAAAATAGGTATTTGCCACTAAAAAAATACGCCTGCTGCTCTAACAGAATCGAGTTAGCTAGCCTCAATGAGCACTACGTTCGTTCCCCACAGATTTATCGATTTTCCCTTGCAGAGGTATTGTCTCAAGGACATTTGATATGAATATGTAATTTATGAGAATAGTCATTTTTTATGACTTAAAAAAATGTACCGCAGAAAGATATTCTGCGGTAAGTATTTTATCCTTTATAATGACTATTATAAGGACAGGATAAAATGTTTAGTTGTAGTATTCACCCCAAAAAGTAGTGCCTTCATGTTTCGTACGGTCAAAAGAAGCCATCCTGTCTGGATCAGGTGTCTTTTGTGAAAGCTGCGTATCAAATTCACCCCAGAAAGCAGTTCCCCTGTGTGCGTCATGATCAAAAGTATTGGCTTTTTGCTGGGTTGGCTGAACCGGGTCAGCGTCAAAGAAACCATTGGCCTGTACTGAGCTGTAAGCAAAACAAGCCATAAGAGTGCCGGTAGTTAAAAGTGTTTTTATAGTGTTCATTGTATTTCTCCAAAAGACTATTTATATTTCCTGCCGATTATCCGGCAGATTTTTATTCAATTGATAACAGTTGTTACTTAGGCCAGGTGATTGCTACGCCTGAAGTAATTATCCTTCATCAATACCCTCATCAATCGGGTTGTTAATTTTTTGATGTAGTTGATCTCCTGTTACATATGAAGCCAGGATCTCATTACCTTCTGATTCAGCCAAAATCATTGCCTGATCATAGTAGTGGTTAGTATTTAGCATTTGTTGTTCATAAGCCGTCATCATGTGTTCTCCCGAGTTATTATGAATTTGTTGACCTGGCTCAATTGTTGAGCTGTTGAGTTAATGTTAATACTATAAATCTTAAATGTCTAGGACAAATGCAAATAAAAATGAATTATTTTTTATAATAATTCAGGGAAATATAAAAAACACTTATAAAACAATAACATAAAATTTTTTATATTTTTATGGTTATGTCAAATATATTTAAATTTTGATAAAAACGGTTTTGTAGAGATAATCTGGTCGCCAATTCTTGTGCTTAACGAAGCTGTTCTGCATAGCAAACCGATTACCTGTTCATAATGAAATCATCGCTCCGATTACGTTCTTTAACAAAAAAATGCTAATATCACCTGTAATGAGAATAAGACATTATCCTGAATTGATTGATCGATTGGGATTATCGGGATTGGTTGTGCTGTTTATGCAGAACTTGTAGGAAAAAATTATCTTTAATATTTTGTAACTATTCAGCGTATATCTAAGATCGTGTTTGATATCAGGTATTTATTGACCCACATGGACGACTTCGGCTCCTGCCTCTCGCATGCATTTCCACCATCCATGGTGGTCAAGTGGGAAATGCAGGTTATGCATGGAGCAATTACCTGCCCGGAAGACGCCGTGAATACATCCAGGGTCGTTCCCGGCTTCCTGCCTCCCACGGCACTTATACTTCCATGTATGTCGTAGGCTTGGATGTGGCATCCATGCCACATACACTTGACCTGCAGGGACGACTTCGGCTCCTGCCTCTCGCATGCATTTCCACCATCCATGGTGGTCATGTAGGCAATGCAGATTATACAGGAGCAATTATCTGCCTTCCATAAACACCTGATATCAATCACTTAGTGAAAATCTTAGTAATTTCTCAATAAGTCCGTGCAAGATACTCTCCCCCTCTCAGGGGGAGGGTTAGGGTGGGGGTTAAGTGCTTGATGATACAAGCATTAACCCCCATCCTGGCCTTCCCCCTCGAAGGGGGAAGGAACTTTAACTGCACCGACTTATTGAGAAGTTACAAATCTTAAATACGCTGAATAGTTACAATATTTTTATCCATTCACGGCCAGGTAAATAATCTATTTAACCTGGGGTGTCATTTATTGAGAGCCAAAAATTGCAGAGTTTTTCGTGAGCGAACATTAAATGAATGGACAATGATTTCCTGTGCATAAAAAACGTGTAACAATATTTTCTATGTAAGCTGATATTAAGTTGACAGAGCCCCAGAAAGGAATGTCATCGATTCTGATTATAAAAGGCTGTAATGTATTGCAAGATATCCTGCTGGGCTTCACGGCGGGTATAGTAGTGTTCCTTTGTCCTGGATGTGGTACAAGAAAGGGTTGACAATTAAGCATTTGTTAAGTGCTATTGCTATAATGTGCTTAACTATCCATTTTCAAACTATTAATTTTCTGGAATTTTACTTTGAAGTCTGCTGTGTTCATCTGCTGTTTGAAGGCTCTGTTGCTGTTATTTTCATTGAATTCGGTCGCGTATGCTGAAACGGCAAAGCCAGTCAAAGACACAACACCCACTGTAACAATGGTTGAAAGTAAAATCAGGGAAATTACCGATTCAATTACAAAGGATGATGAAACTAAAAGCAGGCTTTTAGAACGCTATCAACAGATTTTGAATTACTTAGCGGCTAAAGAGAAACATGAAAATGCAACCGCTGTCTATCTTAATGCGATTAAAAACGATCCTCAGGAAACCAGAAAACTAATCCAGGAACTTGAAAGCCTGACGGATAAAAAACACACCTCTGTTATTGATAAAGTCACCGATCAAACACCTCTGGCTGAACTGGAACAGCTGCTGATTTCTGAAAAAGCTAACCTGGCTGCGGTAGAAGCCAAAAAAAATGAACTGAAACAACAGACAGCTGCAGCCCCCAGCAGAACTGTGAAAATCAGAAACCGCCTGACTGAGATCAACAAACAACTGGAGCAACTGGCGGCAGAGCAAGAGCTGTCGTCCGTTGCTCAGAGCATTGAAATGAAGCAGGCCAATAAATGGCTGAATATTAGTCGTACTGCGGCATTAAAGCAGGAGTTAAAAAGTCTGGATCAGGAGCTCCTGAGTCAACCTATACGTATTAACTACATGAATGCTCAGTACGACATGTCCAGGCACAAGCTTAACTGGATTTCCAGCTCGATCGATGAACTTGAGCAGGCAGTTAATTCAACCAGAGATCGAGAGGCTCAGGAATCGCTCGAACAAAGCCGTGAAGCCAGACAACTGGCGGCTGGAAAACACCCACTGATTCAGAATTTAGCTGATAAAAATTCAACATTGAGTGAACAGATCTCCAGCCTGTCTGAACAATTAAGCCGATTGACAACAAAAGAGGATGAGATTAATTCTGCGCAAGAACGCCTGAGTCGTGAATTCAAAAGTACCGAAAAGAAGCTGGAGATTGCTGGTCTGAGTCAGACGCTGGGACCTATCTTGTTCGAACAGAAAAACCGCCTTCCCGATGAACATGCGTTTGAAAAAGAAGCTAAATCACTTGAACTGCAAATTGCTAGAGCCGGACTTTTACGCCTGCAACATAACGATGATCTTCAGCAACTGAATAATATGGATGCTTATCTGGAGAATTTAACAACAGAATTAACGCAACAGGAACGACAGAAAATCCAGCCGGACCTTAAGAATTTAGTCAGCAGCAGAGAACAATTATTAAAGAAGCTGACTGAAGTGGAATCCACCTATATCAGAACACTGGATGATGTAAACTTTGCAGCGAAAAAACTGCAGCAAGTGGTCAATGACTATAACCAATTGCTTGAGAAACAGCTGTTCTGGATGCGCAGTTCTCCTGTCATCTCCTGGGAGGGCATAAAGGATATACCCAAAAGTTTGCTGCAGTTTTTACGTATGGATAACTGGCTGGGTGCTTCCAGAAGTCTGCTTTCCAGTCTGCATGAGTCCAGTATCAGAGTAGTGGGTATTCTGCTTGCACTGCTTTTATTTTTAAAGTCGAGCCATATCAGACAATTATTGTTAGCGACAGGAAAAAATCTGAGAAAGATCAGCAGCGATAAATTCTCCTATACGATCAAGGCAATATTTTATACCTTTCTACTGGCATTGCCCTGGCCGTTAATAACCGCCTTTACGGGTCAGCAACTCAAGCTGGGCGATGAACAATCTATATTCACACAATCCCTGGCAGCGGGATTGATATGGATTGTGATGCCTTTTTTATATCTGACTTTTTTTCGAGAAATGTGTCTGCCTGGAGGAGTGGCTGATATACACTTTCGCTGGCGCTCCTCTGTTGTGCAGGGTTTCAGACGAGCGCTTGGACGACTGAGGATAACCTTCCTGCCGGCATTTTTTTTCGCTGCTGTTATTCTCAATTATGGAATTGATACAACCCATGAAGTGGCACGTCTGGTAATGATTGTCACCCTGCTGGCTTTCAACCTGTTTTTTTATCGACTGATAAAGCGTCATAACGGTATTCTTGCCCCGCTGATAAAAGAAAATCCTGAAGGGCTATTGTCGCGTTTTTATAACTTCTGGCTGTTCCTGGTAATAATTGATTTTGTGAGTCTGCTGGTTTTAATCTTAATGGGTTATGTCTATACCGGCGGGTTTATATTACGAAATTTGATCGACACCGTATGGTTTATTTTTGCCCTGATCTTTGTGCAACAGCTGATCTTACGCTGGCTGTTGTTAAGCCGCCGGAAACTGGCACTTAAAGCGGCTGTAGAGCGACGCAAGGCAGCCCAGGCTTTAAAAGAAGCACAGCAAAACACTGATGAAACTGAACAACAGGTCAGTCTTGAAGTTGTTGAGCCGGAAATTGATCTGATCAGTTTAAGTAATGAAAGTAATAAGCTGCTTAAAATTATTCTGCTGCTGATTGGTGTTTTTGGGCTGGCGGGAATATGGGCTGAAGTACTTCCCGCACTGACGATTTTCGATGATATTTCCCTCTGGCATCAGATAGGAATTGTCAATGGCGAAGAAAAACTGCTGCCGGTTACATTAGGTGATGTGGGTTTAGGGCTGCTGGTGCTGCTGCTGACTTATATAGGGGTCAAGCATTTACCATCAATCATCGATATCATTTTATTACAACAACCCTCCATTTCTTCAGGCAGCCGTTATACCGTCAAGACTCTGACCCGTTATGCCATCATCGGTATAGGTACTTTTGCTACCTTGAATATTATGGGTGCAGAGTGGGCCAAACTGCAATGGCTATTTGCGGCCCTGGGGGTTGGTATTGGTTTTGGCCTGCAGGAAATTGTCGCCAATTTTATCAGCGGTATCATTATTTTATTTGAGCGTCCTATCCGGGTCGGAGATTATGTGAGTGTCGGTGAAAATGAAGGCATCGTGAGTAATATCAGTATCCGGGCCACCACGATTCTTACTTTTGACCGAAAAGAATTACTCGTGCCTAACAAAGAGTTTATTACCGGTCAGCTGCTGAACTGGTCACTGTCTGATCCAACTACGCGAATTATTATCCCCGTGGGCGTCGCTTATGGCAGTGATATTCCTAAAGCCAGGCAACTGCTGCTGCAAACAGCGGAAGAAAATGAAAGAGTGCTTGCTGATCCGGCTCCAAGAGTTATTTTTTATAGTTTTGGTGATAATACACTGGATATGCAATTGCGTTGTTTCATTGCTGATGTTGATCAACGGCTCTCAACCATCAGTGATCTTAATGAGGCTATCAACAGCAAGTTTAACACTGCGGGGATCTGTATCGCCTTCCCGCAACGGGATGTACATCTGGACCTGGAACAGCCAATCGATATCCGTTTGCATAAGTCTATGCCAACTGATTAAAATGTCAGTTAGAAATGATTTGATCTCTATGCTGAAGCTGAGTGTTATTTAAATTGAGGTGTTTAAACTATCAATACTGATATGATGCTCTGTCACGAATGTGACCTGATCATAAAAAATCAGCCTGTTAAAGACGGCAGCAAGGTAAGCTGTCCGCGTTGCGGACATGTCCTTTATGTGCAGGCGCATAATACCGTGAGCAAATCGCTGGCTTATGTGGTCACAGCCCTGTTATGCTTTTATCCGGCCATGAGTGAACCGATTATGCAGCTGAATATGGCGGGATTTTACCAGTCGCAGAGTATTATCAGCGGCTCCCTGGTGTTACTCGATGAAGATTATTATCTGGTAGCGATATTGACCTTTATTACCACTATGGCCATTCCTTTGATCCGCCTGGTGTTACTTTTTATTATTACCTTTAGCCTGAGCATTAAATTTTACCATCATTCACTGGCCTGGCAATTTCGTTTATTTTATCATCTTGAAGAATGGGGCATGCTGGAAGTGTACATGCTGGGGATCATCGTTTCGGTGGTAAAACTTGCCGGTATGGCGAAAATTGAATTTGGTCCGGGTTTGATGGCCTATGTGCTGTTACTGATCAGCAGTATTCTGGCCTCAGTTACCCTCAATGAACATGAAGTCTGGGAGCTATTTGAAGCAAACGGCCCCAAAGATCAAAGTCAATGAACAGGACTCAGGTAATGGATGCAGCGAAGGTTGCTAAAACAGGCAGAGAAGCGGGAATACTGGTTTGTCGGGAATGTCACAAAATACACTATTATATTCCTGGTGTTGCCCAGCAGTGCGTGCGCTGTGGTGCGCATTTGCATCAACGCAAACCTGACAGTCTGCTTAGAACCTGGGCGTTTTTGTTGACATCAGCGATTTTATTCATACCGGCCAATGTGCTGACCATTATGAATGTCAGTTATTTTGGCAGCAATGAACCGTCCACCATTATGGGCGGAGTGGTGTTGCTGGTAGAAATGAAATCTTATGCGGTTGCGCTGGTGGTTTTTATTGCCAGCATTTTGGTGCCGAGCTTCAAAATTTTTGGTATTTTTCTGATTTTGTGGTCTCTGAAGCATGACATTCGAGTGTCCGATCGTCAACGCGTCAGAATGTTTCGCTTTATTGAGTTTATCGGCCGCTGGTCCATGCTGGATATTTTTGTGATCTCAATTCTGGCAGCACTGGTTAATATTGCGGGCATTGCAGTAACGACTGCAGGCCCCGCGGCGACGGCATTTGGTGCAACAGTCGTGATGACCATGATTACCGCTAATTCCTTTGATACCCGACTGCTGTGGGATTATCAGCATCCTGCAACAGAAAAAAAACATTAAAAGAGCATTAGTATGCCTGAAAAACCGCTGGACAATGATATTGCTACCCCTGTTATCTCCAGAAAAAAATGGATTTCACCCGTCTGGATCCTGCCTATCGTTGCCCTGTTACTGGGCATTTCATTATTACTCAAAGGCGTACTGGATCGCGGAGTTATGATTACCCTGGAAGTGCCCACCTCGGAAGGTATGGAAGTCGATAAAACCAAGGTTTTTTATAAAGGAATTAATGTCGGTGTGGTGAAGAACGTCAATGGTGCTGAAGATCTTAACAGTGTCTTTCTGACGATTGAAATGTCAAAAAAAGCGGCACCCTATCTAACTGATAAGACCTTATTCTGGGTAGTAAAACCGCATATTTCACTGGCCGGCGTCACCGGTCTGCAAACCATTTTATCGGGGCACTATATTGAGACTCGTCCCAGTGATGAGGGTAAACAGGCAAGAGACTTTGTTGCTTTGACTGGACCACCGCCGCCTCTTCGCTCAACGCCGGGTCTGCATATTAAATTACGCCTGGACAAGCTGGCTTCCATCGATAAGGGTACTGTGATCACCTATAAACAAATCCCGGTGGGTAAAGTCATCAATTATACCCTGCAAAAAAATGATACAGAAATACACGCCTGGGTATTAATCGAGCCGGAATATGCCCATCTGGTGAAAAAAAAGTCACGCTTTTATAACGTCAGCGGGATCAGGTTTGATGCCAGTTTATCGGGTATTCGAGTGGAAACGGAATCACTGGTTTCAGTCGCTCTGGGCGGTATCGCTTTTTATACGCCTAAAATGCCCAAACAGACCACGCCTGCAGAAAACGATGACATGTTTGAATTATATGATAATTTTGACGTCGCCAGAGTCGGCGTCCCTTTGCTGTTGCGCACCAAAGATGCGTCGCAACTAAAACCAGATTTTTCCAGAATCAAATTTCAGGGCTTAAATGTGGGTCTGGTAAAAAACTTTTCTTTTGATCCAATGAGCGGGGACACGCTGGTTCACTGTTCTATTGATCCTGATGCCGCAGACATTCTCAGCGAAGACAGTCAGTTCTGGATCGTCAGTCCCAAACTGGGTTTGTTGCAGATTTCGGGCCTGGATGCACTACTCAGCGGCAGTTATATAGAGGTTCGGCCGGGAGTGAGTGAAGTCTTTAAAGCTGATTTTACCCTGGTTAACATGAAACCTCCGCTGCCCCTCTCGGTACCCGGTTTGCATATCAAGCTGGAAGCGGACAATCTGGGCTCGGTCAAAGAGAATGACCCGGTTTATTTTCGCCAGATCCCGGTAGGCAGTATCCAGGCCTACCAATTAAGTAAAGATACGAAAAAAATCATTTTTGATGTCTTTATCCAGGCAAAATTTGCCCATCTGGTAAGAAAAAATAGCCTTTTTTACAATACCAGCGGGATCCAGATTAAAGGCGGTTTATCTGGTCTTAGCATCAAGACCGAATCTATGGCAGCACTACTCTCCGGTGGAATTGCCTTTTATACGCCCGATTCTGAAGTTCAACAGCCTGTGAGTGAAAATAATCATCGCTTTATACTTTATCAGGACTTTGAAGATGCCAGGGCGGGTCTGCCGCTGGATATTGATTTTCAAACTGCTGAAGGGCTGCAGGAAGGTAAAACCAAATTGATATACAAAGGCCTCACCCTGGGTAAGGTCAGGACTGTTACCTTCAATAAAGAACAGAACAACATTACTGCGCAGTTACTGATTGATCCCAGTGCTGAATCGATCCTCACACAGGGTACGCGCTTCTGGATGGTCAAACCAAAAATTTCCCTGTCAGGCGTTGAACATCTGGATACATTAATTACGGGAAGTTATATCACCTTGCAGCCCGGGAAGGGGAAAGCTCAACATCATTTCAAAATATTACCAGCCCCGCCGGCGATAGATTCGAGCGTTGCCGGTTTACATCTTAAATTAAAAGCCGCTGAACTGGGATCTGTTGAGGTCGGCTCTCCGGTAATGTATCAGCGCCTGCAAATCGGTTCAGTGCAGGATTATCAACTCAGCCAGGATAATAAAAATATTTTAATCTTTGTCCACATCTGGCCTGAATATGAGGATTTGATCCTACCAGGATCCCGCTTTTATAACGCTTCCGGAATAGATGTCAAAGCCAGCCTCAGCAATGTCAGTATCAGAACTGAATCACTGATGAGCCTGTTAAAAGGCGGGATCGCCTTATTTAATGATGCAGCCCTCAAAGCGACTAAAAAAGTAAACAATCATAGTGAGTTTAATCTCTTCGATAGTTATGCTACGGCGAAAATGAATGCCTTTAAAGTGTCTGTCAGTTTTGACAGTACTAAAGGCTTATCTGAAGGCAGTGTCGTTAAGTATCAGGGTATCAATGTGGGTATGGTCGATAAACTAAACCTTACAGATAATAGTGGAAAAGTACTGGTCAATCTATTGCTGGATGGCGTACTTAAGAAAAGCCTCGGACATCGTTCCAGGTTCTGGGTAGTCTCAGCTAAACTGGGATTATCCAGAACAGAACATCTGGATGCTCTGGTGGGTGGTAATTATCTGCAGGTTTTGCCGATAAAAGGTAAAACCAGTAATTATTTTACTGGCCTTGAAGAACAGCCGCTGATACAGCTTTCTGAAGGCTATAATATCAGTTTGACGGCATCTCGACTGGGGTCAGTAAAAGTAGGCGATCCGGTTTTTTATCGTCAGGTCAAAGTCGGTGAGGTCGTGGGTTATGAACTGGCAGAAACAGCTGATCAGATTCTCATTCATCTCAGCCTGCGTCAGCGCTACCGGCCGTTGATCAGGGAAAATAGCAAATTCTGGCAGGCCAGCGGCATAGCCGCTGATATTAATTTGTTTGGCAAATCAAAAATCAGAACTGAATCCCTGGAGTCAATTCTCAGTGGTGGTATCGCTTTTGCCACCCCGGATAATGGACAAATGGGTAAACTATTACCTGAAAACAGTTATTTTATTTTACACGATGAACCGCTGCCTGGCTGGCTGAACTGGAAACCCATTATCCAGTTGACTAAAGAAACTCTGCAAGAGTAGTTTATATTACGTACTATGCATGAAATTAAAATAAAAAACGTAACTTCTCAATAAGTCCGTGCAAAATCCCCTCCCTCTATCAGGGTAGGGTTAGGGGGGGGGGGTTAAATTCTTGATTAAACACATTACCCCCATCCTGGCCTTCCCCCTTAAAAGGGGAAGGAACTTGAACTGCACGGACTTATTGAGAAGTTGCAAGCACTGCAGTTAATGCCGCAATTAAAATGGATAAAAATGTCCATTTCACGTCCTGGTATGTCAGATATACAGGTCACTTTTAAAGACAAGTATGTTACCAAAGATTTTCCTGATATCTATGATGAAGTAAGGCGAAAGATTGAAGATATGCTGCACAAACTGCCGCCAGGAGCTCAGGAGCCAATTATTGTGGATAGTTTTGCCGACGTCTATGGTGTGTATGTGGCTCTGTCAGGCGAGGGGTATAGCTACCGTGATTTAAAAGATGCTGGTGGATAATGCCATTGTATTGATTGAAGAAATCGATCAGCAAATTGAATCAGGTGTCGAATCCTTTAAAGCCATCCTGGATTCAGCGGTTAGCCGTATGCGGCCTGTTTGCGGCAACAACCTTTTTAGGCTTGCTGCCGCTGCTTGCTGATGTCTTTTTTGTCAATATGGCCATAATTGTTATGTCCGGGCTGGCATTTGCCACCGTGTTGACGCTGATCTTTGTGCCGGTGCTGTATTCGATCTTTTTCAAGATACATTATCAGGAGGAGATCTGATACGCGAATTAATGGCGGTTGATGCTTAGAAATTTGAGAACTAAGCTATAAATGGCGGTTATATATGCTGATAATTTTCTCGGCCCTGATGCCGGTTTTTATGGTTATTGTGGTCGGTTATTTTCTGCGCCATCGAGTCATTCTCGATACAGCCTTCTGGCATGGTCTTGAAAATCTCTGTTATTTTGTGCTGTTTCCTGTTTTGCTGGTAAAGACATTATCTGTCGCAGCTATTGGTACGGCAGAAATTGCGCGCTTTGCGGCAGCATTGCTGTTTGCGATTTTTGCGATGAGTGCCTTGCTGCTCCTTTTTCATCCTTTACTGCGGCGCTTTTTCGGTGTATCACCCGCATCCTTTTCCAGTCTCCTGCAAGGGGCCACCCGCTGGCATGGTTTTATTGCCCTGTCGATTGCCGGTCTGTTATTAGAAGACGCCGGAGTGGTGTATATGGCGGTGACCATGGCCGTTATTATACCCCCGTTAAACATCATAAATGTCATGGTGCTGGCGCATTATGGCAAGGCAGCAGGTGATCTTTCCCAGGTCCTGGCACAACTGCTGAAGAATCCATTCATCATTGCCTGTGTGCTTGGTGCGGTGCTTAATATCAGTGGTTTGGGGCTGCCGAGTCTACTCTATAACTCGGCGGATATTCTTGGCAGTGGGGCGCTGGGGATGGGACTGCTGGCGGTCGGCGCGGGTATTCACCTCGGCGGCATCAGGGAGCATCGTGGGCTGGTTGTGTTTGGTGCTTTACTGCGTTTATTGGGCATGCCGGCACTGATGTATACGGGCTGTGTGCTGTTTTCTGTTGAGGGACTGCCGCGCACGGTAGCTATGCTGGCCGCGGCCGTGCCGACGGCTGCTTCATCATTTGTACTGGCGCGGCAAATGGGCGGTGATGCGCCGCTGATGGCTAATCTTATTACCCTTCAGGTCCTTGCGGCAGTCGTAACGCTGCCGTTGATTCTCTGGTTAACCCAGTCTGTTTGAGGTTCTGTAAAGTCATACTGCACATGGGAAGCTAAAGAAGGTTCAAAAAAAATGTGTACTGTGCAGGTAAAAAATTCCAGCCACTTTAATAGCCTTGAGCGACGATGATATTTGTACGTTCTATTCCTTCCTCCCTTAACCCTACCCCCATCCCAGCCTTCCCCCTCAGTGGGGGAAGGAGCCCGTAAAATGCAGACCCGCCTTCCTCCTCAGGGGGAAGGAGCAGTGCTTAAAAAATTTAGTAGAAAATAATAAGCAACACTATTTTCGTTTCTGCATAAAAATATCTGCTTTGCAGAAAAAATAATTCCAGCCACTCTAATAGCCTCGAGCGACGATGATATTTGTACGTTCTATTCCTTCCCCCTCAGAGGGGGAAGGAGCCCGTAAAATGCAGACCAGCCTTCACACTAAGAGGGGGAAGGAGCAGTGCTTAAAAAATTTAGTACGCAATAATAAACAACACTATTTTCGTTTCTGCATAAAAATATCTGCTTTGCAGAAAAAAATTCCAGCCACTTTAATAGCCTCGAGCGATGATGATATTTGTACGTTCTATTCCTTCCTCCCTTTCAGGGGGAAGGTCAGGATGGGGGTCATAATGATGACCTATTCTGCATAGTTAACTGGAACAAAACTGAATGATCACATCAGATGATGATCAATCATCAGAACCTCAGTAAATAAGCGGCTATAAACCTACCCCCATCCCAGCCTTCCCCCTCAGAAGGGGAAGGAGCCCGTAAAATGCAGACCAGCCTTCACACTAAGAGGGGGAAGGAGCATATCTTTAAAAACGAAGTACGCAATAATGTGAAGAAGCCTAAATAATGGGTAAATACTCAGCGTATCTGAGATATTACACTGAGTATTTACAATAATTGTTGTCAAAGCGGTGCAGTATCACCCTTGCCAGGCTAGAGATGCTTGTGACTGCCATCGCAATATGGCGATGTGTCGGTACGTTTACATTGGCATAGCGCTACTTTCTTTGATTCAGTGATAGTAAACGGCTGTGGTTCAAATTCAGTACCTTCATGTGAACCATCACAAAACGGCTGCTTCTTCGAGCGTCCGCAGGCGCACCAGTAGTAACTGCCGGGCTCGAGGGTTAGTACCGCCGCTTGTTTGGCTGCAATGTCGGGTTGACTCATGGTTTAATCTCCTTAATGACACACAAAAGTATTATGATGAAAAACAATATAGAGAAGAAAGAGGCAATGACCAGGGTAAATTTTTGAACTATACCTGTAATTTACCTGCACCATTGTATTTTTAATGTAAAATAAGTCTAAATATAACAAAATTTTCTTGTCCCGGAAATCATTATGCCTATTATTACCATGTCTTCAAAATACCATTTTATCTGTTTGCTGCTGTTGACTTTACTGGGGCCTGTGAGTTGCGGTGAGAGTAACAAAGAGACAAAACAGGCAGCTCCTCCGCCAGGGGTGCTGGTACAGAAGATTGTGCGTAAAGAGATTGAGGATAATATTGAGTATATCGGCCGGACTACCGCCATCAATGATGTGGCGCTTCAGGCACAGGTAAGCGGTTATTTGGAAGAAACCCTGTTTGTAGAAGGATCTGACGTAGAAAAAGATGAAGAGTTATTTGTTATACAGGCAGACTTTTATGCAGCCAATGTGGCTGCTGCTCAGGCAAATCTGGCCAAAGCTGAAGCGGATCAAACTCGGGCTGAAAAGGACCTGGTACGTTATAACCAGCTGCTGAAAACCAAAAATATCAGTCAGCAGCAGGTGGATGTCACCCAGAGCGAGGTGCTGCAGACCAAGGCTCAGGTGCAAATAGCCAGGGCTGAACTGCAAAAAGCCGAGCTGGATCTGTCCTATACCCATGTCAGGGCGCCCATTAATGGACGCATTGGACGCACTGTTGTGAGTATCGGCAATGTGATCGGCCCGCAAACTGAAATGCTGGCGCGCATCGTAGAGCTGGACCCGATTTATGTGATGTTTAATGTCGCTGAAGCTGACATTATTCAGATTAAACGCAAAAAGCTGGAAAAGCTCAGGCAACATGCCAGTTTGTCCAGTCCGGAAAAGATTCGCAAATCAGATGTCAGGATTAGACTGATCCTGCCTGATAGAACGGAATTTAATCAAACCGGTAAAATTGATTTTGTAGATAATACGGTTGACTCTAAAACGGGTACGGTGAGTGTACGCGCCAGATTTGACAACCCGGCAAAATTACTCGTCCCGGGTCTTTACGTCAGGGCCATATTATCGGGTAATAAGAAACAGTCCAGACTGCTGGTGCATGCCTCGGCCATACAGGAAGATCAGGCTGGCCGCTTTGTGATGGTGGTGGACCATGAGAACAAGGTTGATATGCGCCGCATTAAAACCGGCAGCCAGTATGGCGGTGATCTGATAGTGCTCGAAGGTCTGGAACCGGATGAGAAGGTGATAGTAGAAGGCATTCAAAAAGTACGCCCGGGCTTGATTGTCAATCCCAGAATCGCCCTGTTGCCGGGTGATGAATCTGATACAAACGCCGCTGAAGAAGCGCCGGGTATTGAACAGGCTTCGTCTGCTGAAGGCTCTTCATCCGCTGAGGGCTCTTCATCTGCTGAGGGCTCTTCATCTGCTGAGGGCTCTTCATCCGCTGAGGGCTCTTCACCGCTGAGGGCTCTTCACCCGCTGAGGGCTCTAAAATAACACCCCCGGATGATAACAAAACTGAGAAGGATCAATAGCCATGTTCAGTGCTTTTTTTATTGGCCGTCCTAAATTTGCCTTCGTTATCTCCATCGTCATTACACTGGCGGGTTTAATTGCCCTGAAAGCCTTGCCGATTGCCCTGTATCCCGATCTTGCGCCGCCGCAGGTCACCGTCAGTGCAACCTATCCCGGAGCCGATGCTGAAACCATTGCCGATACGGTGGCAGGGCCGCTGGAATCCAAGATCAATGGCGTTGAAGATATGATTTATATGTCATCCAACAGCGCCAATGACGGCAGCTATAATCTGACAGTGAGCTTTCAGGTGGGCAGTAATGCGGATATGAATACGGTCAATGTTCAAAACCGAGTTTCCCAGGCGATGTCCCAGCTACCTGAAGAGGTCAAGCGTCAGGGGATAACCACCACCAAACAATCCACCAATATGCTGATGGTGGTTAATATTTTTTCTCCTGAAGAAACCTATGACACGCTGTTTTTAAATAATTATGCGAATATTAATGTGACGGATTCGCTGGCCCGTATTAACGGGGTGGGCAAAGCGCAAATTCTCGGTGTGCAGGATTACAGTATGCGTATCTGGCTCAAACCGGATCGTCTCGATAGCCTGGATATGTCAACCGATGAAGTAATGGCTGCGATTCGCGATCAAAACGTACAGGTCGCTCCCGGGCAGCTAGGCGCAGAGCCAAATGTGCCCGGCACACAGTTTCAGTATAATTTGCGCACCCAGGGACGGCTCAGTACCCCTGAAGAATTCGGCGATATTATTATCCGCGTTGGAGAAAAAGGCTCCACTGTACGTCTGAGTGATATTGCCCGTATTGAAATGGGTTCTAAATCCTATGATGCCTATGGTCTGCTGGATGGTAAACCGAGTGTGGTCGTGGCCATCTACCAGTTGCCCGATGCCAATGCGCTGGAAGTCGCTGCAGCAGTTCGCGCGGAAATGGAAACAGTTGCCAAACGTTTTCCCGATGACCTGGCCTACGCGATTCCGTATGACACCACCCGGTTTATTCAGGCCTCTATTGATGAGGTCGTTGAAACACTGTTTATTGCCATCTTGCTGGTAGTGCTGGTGGTGTTCGTGTTTATTCAGGACTGGCGCTCTACCCTGATCCCGACCATTGCCATCCCGGTTTCATTGATCGGCACCTTTGCCGGCTTGCTGGTATTAGGTTATTCCATCAATATGATCACCCTGTTTGGTTTGATCCTGGCCATTGGTATCGTGGTGGATGATGCTATCATTGTGGTGGAAAACACCCAGCGTCACATGGCAGCGGGTCTGTCACCGGTTGATGCTACCCGTAAGGCGATGGAGGAAATTTCTGGCGCTATTATAGCCACGACGCTGGTGCTTTTATCAGTCTTTGTACCCCTGGGTTTTGTGCCCGGCTTAACCGGTGAGCTGTTCAGACAGTTTTCGGTGACCATTTCAATTGCTGTTGCCATTTCTTCTATCAATGCCCTGACTCTGAGTCCGGCACTTTGTGCCACGTTATTGAAACCGGGTCAAGGTGAACTGTCCACGAGCGGATTTTTTGGATGGTTTAACCGCGGATTTGACAGGATGACCGGCGGCTATAGCAATATGGTCGGCTCAATTGTTCGCAGGGGTGCATTCTGGATGTTGATTTTCACCCTGTTTACCGGTCTGACTTTTTTTATGTTCGGTAAGCTGCCCGGCGGCTTTGTACCCATGGAAGATCAGGGGTCATTTATGGTGGATATTCAACTGCCTGATGGCGCATCGCTGAATCGTACCAATGCCGTGGTGGAGCAGGCAGAAGCAATGATTAAGCAGCACCCGGCCGTGGAGCATATTATTGCGGTACCTGGCTATAGTCTGTTGAACCAGGGGATATCATCCAACGGGGCGCTGATCATTGCGGTACTTAAGAACTGGTCCGAGCGAACGGATCCTGCAATGTATGAAGGTGCCGTGGTGAATACGATTCAAAAGCAGCTCGCCACTATTGCTACTGCGAATGTCTTTCCTTTCAGATCCCCCCCCATCCCAGGGCTTGGCAGTACCGGCGGGTTTGAGTTTATGCTGCAGTCAACAGCCTCTGATACACCACAAAATATGGCCTCTGTGCTGGGCGCACTGGCCATTGCTGCCAATCAGGCACCTGAGCTTAATGCCGTTTTCAGTACCTATAAAGCATCAGTGCCGCAAATCTATCTGGATATTGATCGTGAAAAAGCCCTTATCATGGGCGTGCCCTTAACTAATATTTTTAATACCATGAGCAGCCTGACGGGCAAAGCCTATGTGAATGATTTTAATAAATACGGCAAAACCTATCAGGTTCTGTTACAGGCTGATGCGCCCTATCGTATGAAAGAAGATGATATTTATAATCTCTATGTACAGAATAATGAGGGCGATATGGTGCCCCTGCGTACTCTGCTCAAAACTGAGCCGCTGATTGGCCCGGCTTTGATGACCCGTTACAATATGTATCGCGCAATTAAAATCAATGGTTCCAATGCTGCAGGGTACAGCTCGGGTGATGCCATTAACGCCATGCAGCGTGTGGCCGATGAGACCATACCCCCTGGCTATGTTTACGAGTGGACCGGGCAGGCCTATCAACAGATCCTCTCGGGTGATCAGGCGCCGGTCATTTTTGGTATGGCGCTGATATTTGTCTTTCTGTTTCTGGTGGCTCAATATGAAAGCTGGTCTATTCCTGTGTCTGTGGTGCTCTCTGTCCCTATGGCCATTTTTGGTGCGGTAGTCGCCCAATCCCTGGCGGGACTGGAAAATGATGTCTATATGCAGGTTGGTATCGTGCTATTGATGGGTCTGGCGACTAAAAATGCGATTTTGATTGTGGAATTTGCCAAACAGCTGCGTGAAGAGGGGCAGTCTATTTTTGATGCCTCGGTGACCGCTGCAAGGCTGCGTTTCAGAGCCGTATTAATGACTGCATTTTCCTTTATTCTGGGAGTTATACCCCTGGTGATTGCGGTGGGCGCAGGTGCCGGCAGTCGTCGATCACTGGGAACCGCTGTGTTTGGCGGCATGGTGGCTGCGGCCATTTTTGTTCCTGTTTTTGTACCCATGTTCTTCAGTGTTATCCAGGGGCTTCGAGAACGGGTAAAAGGAACCGCACCAATGGCCACGCAGAAAGAATAAGGCATGCGGATGAGATTGTATCGCTATCTGTCGGCTTACGCTGTAACTGACCCAACCTATAACTTAACATTGAAAATTATCCATGGATTTTAGCTGGCTAGTTATCTCTTTTAATGAAATCGGCTGGCTGATCGTCACCTTTGTGCTCGGCCTGGCGGCCAGCAAGGTAGGTCTGCCGCCTTTGATCGGATTTTTGATCGTCGGTTTTATACTCAGAGCCTATGGGTATGAAAGCACTCATGAGTTACGCGAGATAGCTGATCTCGGGGTCACTCTGATGCTCTTCACGATAGGTTTGAAACTGGATGTTAAAAGCCTGCTTAAAGTGCAGATCTGGGGAGTCGCCTCAGTACACATGCTGATCACGGTGATTTTTTACACCCTGATAATATATGTCCTGAGCTATAGTCAGCTGGAGTTTTTCTCCGGTGTCAATATCTGGACGGCTGTGCTGATAGCCTTTGCCCTGAGTTTTTCCAGTACCGTTTTTGCCATCAAGGTGCTGGAAGGTAAAAGTGAAATGAGTGCCCTGTATGCGCAAATAGGCATTGGTATTTTGATTATGCAGGATATCTTTGCGGTTATTTTTCTCACTGCGTCTACCGGAAAAATTCCTACTCCCTGGGCGTTAGGCCTGTTTTTACTACCCTTTGCAAGACCTGTGCTGTTTAAACTGATGGACAGTGTTAAACATGGTGAACTGCTGGTGTTATATGGTTTGCTGCTGGCCGCCGGAGGCGCGGCATTATTTGAAATCGTGGGGATGAAAGCTGACCTGGGGGCGCTGATTTTTGGTATTCTGATGGCCAGACACGGCAAAGCTGCAGAGCTGTCCAAAACGCTTTATAGCTTCAAGGATCTGTTCCTGGTCGCCTTTTTCATCAATATTGGGTTATCCGGCGACCCCTCGCTGGATCATGTGATTTTAGCCCTGGCTCTGTCGCTATTGATGTTCGTTAAAGTGGTGTTGTTTTTCTGGCTGCTGGTGAAAACCCGCTTACGGGCAAGAACGGCCTTTTTGAGCTCTCTCAGCCTGGCCAATTACTCAGAATTTGGTCTTATTGTGGGGGCCATCGGTGTTGTCAATGGCTGGATGAGCAGCGACTGGCTGCTCATCATCGCCATTGCTCTGGCGATGACCTTTGTGTTGGCTTCACCGCTCAATTCTGCTGCTCATCATCTTTATACGAACTACCGGGTGCGGCTTAAGCGCTGGGAATCTGACGTGCGTATTATCAATGAACTGCCGGTAGATACCTACGGGGCCAGTGGGCTGGTTTTTGGTATGGGACGTATTGGACTGGGTGTGTATGAAGATTTAAACACTCATTATCCGGGGATGGTTACCGGGATTGATTTTAATACCCGAATTTATAGTGAACATAAAAAGCTGGGGCGGCAGGTTATTTATGGTGATGTGATGGACCAGGATTTCTGGAGCAAGTTAAATTTAAAGGACATTAAAGTCGTGTTCCTCAATCTCCCTGAATACGAAAAAAACCTGTTTACTATCGAGCAGCTCAAAGAAAAAAATTATACGGGCATGATTGCGGCCATAGCCATGTATGACGAACATATGGATGAACTAAAGCAGGCAGGGGCGACTGCCGTGTATAATTTTTATTCAGAAGCCGGTATTGGTTTTGCCGAGCATGTACGACATAATTTGCTGGATATTGAATTGAAAAATATCGAGTGAGCATCATCAATGCTGTTTTTCACAGTTTTACCCCCATCCTGGCCTTCCCCCTGAAAGGGGGAAGGAATAAACCGCACAATTATGATAGTAACTCGACCCGTGAGGCTTAACAGGGTATTTTTAGAGTCTCCAATAGGGGTCATAAACCCCATGCCTTTAGGCGAACATTCTTTTTTCTCTCTCCCTCTCCCTATGAGGGAGAGGGTTGGGGTGAGGGTGAGAATGAAAAGTTGAAAATGACAAAATAACCAAAATATGGCCAATCGGCTTTAGCCGGTGGAGTATTCATTGAAAAGTATGCGATTTTGTGATCAACCATCAATGACTATGATGTGCAGATTCAGAGAATCCCCCTTTGTAGAAATAATATTTTGACAGCTTTAATGTGGAATAAAAATGAAAAAAATTGGTGCTATTTTATCGCCTGAAGGCGGCATGGGACTGCTTTCAAAATATGAAGTGGATACTCTGCTGCATGCCAGCCAGGGACGTTTATATGCAGACTTCAGGGCCTGCTCTCTGGCAGTATTGAATACCGGCAGCCATGAAGATAGTGTCAAGGCGGTCATGGAGCAGCATCTTGATTTTGATATCAAGGTGATTCAGAAAACACGCGGGATAAAGCTGGAAATAAGCAATGCCCCGGCTGAGGCTTTTGTCGACGGTGAAATGATCACTGGTATCAGGGAGCATTTATTTTCGGTGCTGCGGGATATTGTTTTTGTCGGCGATCAGCTTGAAAACCGCAGTCAGTTTGATTTTAGTAAATCTATCGACATCACTAACGCTATTTTTCATATCCTCAGGAATGCTGATGTGCTGATCCCGTCGGTGCATCCGAATATGGTGGTCTGCTGGGGAGGTCATTCGATTCATCGTGAGGAATATGATTACACCAAGGAAGTTGGCTACGAGTTAGGTTTACGTAAGCTGAATATCTGTACCGGCTGCGGGCCGGGCGCAATGAAAGGTCCCATGAAAGGTGCCAATATTGCCCATTCCAAACAGCGGATCAGCCCTGGCCGCTATCTGGGAATTTCAGAGCCGGGTATCATTGCCGCTGAGTCACCCAATCCTATCGTCAATCAACTGGTGATTATGCCCGATATTGAAAAACGTCTGGAAGCCTTTGTCAGAGTAGGTCATGGTGTGGTGGTTTTCCCCGGTGGTGTCGGTACTGCAGAAGAGATCCTCTATCTGCTGGGTATTTTGCTACATCCTGATAATAAGGAGTTACCTTTTCCGTTGATCCTGACCGGCCCCAAATCCAGCGAAGACTATTTCAAACAAATCCACCGATTTATTGAAGACACGCTGGGTTATGAGGCACAGCAAAAATATAAAATTATTATCAACGATCCGGCGCTGGTAGCCAGAGAAATGAAAGCCATGATCCAGGAGGTAAAAAATTATCGCAGAGCGACCAGTGATGCCTTTCACTATAACTGGCTGATGAAAATTGATCCTTTGTTTCAACAAACCTTTGTACCCACGCATGAAAATATGAGCTTGCTGAAAATAGATAAAAATCTGCAAAAACATGAACTGGCTGCCAATTTACGGCGTGTATTTTCAGGCATAGTGGCCGGCAATGTTAAAGAAGCAGGTATCCGGGCGATTGAACAGCATGGAAAATTCAGGATCCATGGTGATGGATCCATTATGCAAGCGCTGGATAATTTGTTAAATGCTTTTGTTGCGCAGCAGCGGATGAAATTACCGGGCAGTGAATACATTCCCTGTTATGAAATTGTAAAATAACAACCACTGTCTGATTCAGGCCAGAATATCCGGGATCAGCAGGTTTTCCAGTTTGGCAATCTCATCCTTGAGAACGAGCTTACGCTTTTTAAGACGGGATAGCTGCATCTGGGTGTGGATGGTTTTAGGCATGTGATGCACAGCATCGTCCAGATCACGGTGTTCCAGCATCAGTTCTTGCAGTTTGAGCTTTATTCTTTGTCTTTCTTCTTCAGTCATAATCCGGACTATTATTTACAGATACTCGATGATGGGCCCTGCATCTTTACACTTAAGAACCAACCTGTAAATGAATATTATAAACTAAAATCCACGCGATGAATAAACAACTATAACAGTATTTCAGGCTGTTGTAATGGCCTGGGTTACTTCCTGTCTGTTATAATCTTGACTCCTTTTCTTTTCATATAGACAGAGCATGTTGCAGTTTTCCAATCTTTCCCTGCGCCGTGGTGTGCAGTTATTGCTTGAAAATGCCAGTTTTACGATTCATCCCGGGCAAAGAGTTGGGGTCACTGGTGCCAACGGCTGCGGCAAATCCAGTCTTTTTGCCTTGATTACCGGTCAGGTACAGGTTGATAGCGGGGATTTTTCTATCCCGTCTGCCTGGGTCATTGCATATGTGGCCCAGGAAATGCCGGCCAGCGAACGCAAGGCCATTGACTATGTCATGGATGGTGATGTCCAGTTGCGTTCGATCCAGCAGCAGATTGAGCAGGCCCAGACATCGAACCAGGGAGAACTGTTAGGAAAACGCTATGCCGCCCTGGAAGAAATAGACGGTTATAGCGCCCCAAGCCGTGCCGCGCAATTACTCTCCGGGTTGGGATTTTCCCAGTCCCAGATAGAAATGCCAGTGAAAAACTTTTCCGGGGGCTGGCGTATGCGTTTAAACCTGGCTCAGGCGCTGATGTGCCGTTCCGATCTGCTATTACTCGATGAACCGACCAACCATCTGGATCTGGATGCGGTCATCTGGCTGGAAGACTGGTTAAAAAAATATCCGGGCACCCTGTTGCTGATTTCCCATGACCGGGATTTTCTTGACAGTGTGATGACGCATATCATCCATATTGAACACCAGGTCTTAACGCTTTACAGTGGTAATTATTCCCAGTTTGAAAAAATCCGTGCCGAACAACTGGCGCAACAGCAAACGATGTATCAACGTCAGCAGCGGGAAATCAAACATATCCAGAGCTTTATAACACGTTTCAAGGCCAAAGCCACCAAGGCCAGGCAGGCCCAGTCACGCGTTAAAACACTGGAAAAAATGCAGCTGATCAGCCAGGCGCATATCGATACGCCTTTTCATTTTGAATTTCATGCACCCGGAAAAATCCCTAATCCCTTGATTGCACTGGATGATGTCAGACTGGGTTATGACGACATCAGCATCCTCAGGCACATTCACTTTAACCTGCAGCCGGGATCACGCATTGGCCTGCTGGGGCACAATGGCGCCGGGAAATCCACTTTTATCAAACTGCTGGCGGGCGAATTAAAACCTCAGGCGGGTAAGGCAGAAACTGCTGCTGAACTGAAAATTGGCTATTTTGCTCAACACCAGCTGGAACAACTACATCTCGAAGATACACCACTGGAACATTTTCAGCGCCTGGACAAGCGGGCCAGTGAACAGGGTTTGCGTGATCATCTGGGCGGTTTTGGTTTCAGCGGAGATAAGGTGGAATCACGGATTGCGCCATTTTCAGGCGGAGAAAAAGCCCGCCTCGTGTTCGCCACCCTGGTGTATCAAAAACCAAATTTGCTGTTGCTGGATGAACCCACCAACCATCTCGATTTAAATATGCGCCATGCCATCAGCATGGCCTTACAGGAATTTGAAGGCGCCATGGTGATTGTCTCTCATGACCGCCATCTGCTTAGAAGTGTGACGGATGAGTTTTATCTGGTTGCAGATGCCAGGGTTGACTACTTTAAAGGTGATCTGGAAGACTACCGTCAATGGACGCTTGAACAGCGCAGGGAAAATGACCACCCGCCAGCGGCTGGTAATGATGCCCGGTCTGTCAGCAAAAAAGATCAAAAACGTCTGGATGCAGAAAAACGCAACCAGCTCAGACCGTTAAAAAACAAACTCTCCAGTCTGGAAAAAGAACTGGAGCAGTTGAGCGCAAAACAGCAGCAGCTGGAAACAGCGCTGGCCGAGCCGGAACTCTATGCCGCTGCTGCCAAAGAACGCTTAAAGGAACTGTTAAGGCAGCAATCGAAGAATCAACAGTTACTGCAGGCCGTAGAAGAACAATGGCTGCGGCTGAGTGAAGAACTGGAAGCGTCTAGTTAGTGTCCATGCAGTTTAAATGCCTTCCCCCTATCAGGGGGAAGGCCAGGATGGGGGTAGGGTGTATCATCAAGCACTTAACCCCCACCCTAACCCTCCCCCTGAGAGAGGGAGGGGATCTTGCACGGATTTATTGAGTGATTAATACTTTAAGTAACGTCCTGATGATCAGCGATCATATCCCTGGTCCAGCCGGGTTTTAGAGCTGGCTCTCTATGGGTATCCAGCGGTAAAAGAAATCCGCAATTCGCTGCCCGACACTGCGTGCAGGCTGCCTGCTTAATGTTTCTGTTGCAGACTTCCATTTCAGGGTCTGGGTCTCATTATCCAGATAGACCTGCCAGGCATTTTCCGGCAGCATCAGCATATCAAACTTTTCGCCGAGCTCTTCAGCCAGTTCGGGTGACTCTATATACAGGCCGTTTTCAGTATTGATTTCAATAGCCCGCGGGTCCAGGTTGAGTGAGCCGATAAAACAGCGTTGTCGATCACCCACCAGGGCTTTCACATGCAGGGCAATAAAATCAGCCTCAACCGGGGGGACACTGGCCTGCTGCACTACAGCGGGAGAGGGAATAGCCCGAAATTCATACAGTTCTGCACCGCTATCGAGTATCCGCCGGCGATACTTTTTATAATGACTGTGGGCAATGGTATGATTATTCGCAGCCAGAGAAGCCGTGAGCACCTTGATTTGCACACCTTCCTGATGCAATGATGCCATATCTTCCAGCAGACCTTTTACCGGTATAAAGTAGGGCGATATCAGCATCACTTCTGTATGTGAAGGCTTAGTCAGGGTATTGAGCATATCCACCAGTTTGAGCTGTTCACCATGGACTTCGACAGGGTCATCCTGAAGAAAGTGACCTTCCCCGGTTTTTAAATGCCGGGTCAACTGCTCCATTTCTGCAGACCAGTCTCTGGGAACAAGCGGGTAACTGGCCAGTAAAGCTTCGTTTGCTCGCAAAAAAGAGTTAAGCTCCTGCCGCAATTGAGGCAGCAGATCATCACTCACCTTATCCGACAGCAGCTGACCGGGATAAGCCAGTTCGGCATTCCAGTATTCATCATAGGCCGTGGATATTTCCTCGACAACCGGGCCAATGGTTAAAACATCCAGATCACGGAAATTGTATTTTTTGCTCAGGCCAAAATAAGGATTGCCGATATTACGTCCGCCGACGATCGCGATGCGATTGTCAACAATATACAACTTGTTATGCATGCGCCGGTTCAGTTCCTGGAAGTTGGCCAGAAATTCCAGTGCACCTCCGACTTTATGACGTGCAAAACCGGGGTTGAAAAGCCTGATTTCAAAGTTGGGATGATGACTGATGGCCGCTATATTTTTGTCGTTAGCCACCAGCCATAAATCATCCACCAGTAAGCGCACTCTCACCCCCCGATCCGCGGCACGCAGCAGACGATCAAATAACAAAGTAGAAGACTCATCGCCCTGCCAGATAAAATACTGCGCGTCAATGGAAGTCGTGGCATGATCGGCCAGGGCCAGGCGCCAGTTCAGCGCATCGTCATTGCGTGACAGGAGCAAAAAAGCGGATTCATTGGCCTGCATGTTTTGCATGACGCGTTGAGAAATCTCTGCCAGCTTTCCGCTGGCGGCCGGCGGGATACGATATTCCGGGGTGTGCGGCGGCGCAGGAGGCAGCAGGGTACATCCGGTGAAACTGAGTAAAATGCTTAAGCATAGTAGTAAGCTGATTGTTCTATTCAAGAATTAAAACCTCATTATACGGGGTAATTTTACTAATTATCAGCCGGTTCATCACTGAAGACCTCTCTATCGGCGCCTGCGGCAGAAAATATAACATTTTCTTGATTGCTGTACGTTAATCAGTTAGGCTATATAACCTAACAGCATAAAACAATAATAATACAAGGAGTTATACATGTCAGCAGAAGTGAGTTACCTGATCCCCAAACATAACCGCAAAGTCTGGACGCCAGAACTGGAGCTCATGCACAATGAACATGCTCAACTGGTAGAAATACCTCTGCTGGGCTTTATTACTGCCGGTCAACCCATAGAAAGGGTCGAGCAGCAGGAAAAAGTAGCCATCCCCGATAGCATGGTGTCGCATAACACCTATGCGCTGAAGGTGCGCGGGCACTCGATGATTGACGATAATATTCAGGATGGCGACATTGTGATCATTGAAAAAACCGAAACGGCCAGTAATGGCCAGTCGGTCGTGTGTCTGATCAACGGCGAACAGGTGACCCTGAAAAAATTCTATATCGAGAAAAATGGCATCCGCCTGCAGCCCGCCAATAGCGAAATGGAACCTATTTATCTGAAAAATGAAGAAGTGCAGATATTAGGCGTGGTTTCAGGAGTGGTGAGAAGTTTTAGCTAAGCGATAAATATCTCTTAGCTGCCCCTTCCCACTTTAAAATGGGAAGGGGCAGTACTTATTTTTCGGTCTATTCCTTCCCCTTTCGAGGGGGAAAGTCAGAATCTTCGGTTTATTCCTTCCCCTTTGAGGGGGAAGTCGAATCTTCGATTGATCTTATTTCAAGGGCGTAAAGTCAGAAAAAATTCATTTAGTACTTATACCTTGAGTGGAGAGTCTATTTTGATTATTCCTTCCCCCTTTAAGGGGGAAGGCCAGGATGGGGGTAAGAATGAAACGTATTTCACCCGGAAAAACTCACAATTCTCGCGAATTACGTAAAAACATGACTCATGTCGAAAGATTAATATGGCATAAAATTAGAGCTCGCCAATTACAGGGCGTTCGTTTTCGGCGTCAGTATCCGATAGGCCGTTACATTGTCGATTTTATTTGCCTGGAGCAACACTTGATTATCGAATTAGATGGCGGTCAACATGCTGAACAACAGAACTATGATACTGATAGGGATATATGGCTTACCCGGCAGGGCTTTAAAGTGCTGCGTTTCTGGAATAACGAAGTCCTGGAAAATATGGATGGGATCGTGCAGATAATTTCAAAGTATTTACCCCCATCCCAGCCTTCCCCCTAAAAGGGGGAAGGAGCAGTGCTTAAAAAATTTAGTAGACAATAATAAGCAACACTATTTTCGTTTCCGCATAAAAATATCTGCTTTGCAGAAAAAAAATTCCAGCCACTCTAATAACGTCGAATAAGATGTCATTTTTACGCAGTACGTTCCTTCCCCTTTTCAGGGGGAAGGTCAGGATGGGGGTCAGAATGATGACTCATCCTGAATAGTAAACAGGAACAAAACTAAAAGTTCACAGCAGATGATGATCAATCATCAGAACCTCAGTAAATAAGCGGTTATAACCCTACCCCCATCCCAGCCTTCCCCCTCAGAGGGGGAAGGAGCCCGTAAAATGCAGACCAGCCTTCACACTCAGAGGGGGAAGGAGCAGTGCTTAAAAAATTTAGTAGGCAATAATAAGCAACACTATTTTCGTTTCTGCATAAAAATATCTGCTTTGCAGAAAAAATAATTCCAGCCACTCTAATAACGTCGAGTGACTCTAATCTCTATACGCTCTATTCCTTCCCCTTTTCGGGGGAAGGTCAGGATGGGGGTTAGAATGATGTCCATCCTGATATAGTCAACTGGAACAAAACTAAAAGTTCACAGCAGATGATAATCAATCATCAGAACCTCAGTAAATAAGCGGCTATAACCCTACCCCCATCCCAGCCTTCCCCCTCAGAGGGGGAAGGAGCCCGTAAAATGCAGACCAGCCTTCACACTCAGAGGGGGAAGGAGCAGTGCTTAAAAAATTTAGTAGGCAATAATAAGCAACACTATTTTCGTTTCTGCATAAAAATATCTGCTTTGCAGAAAAAATAATTCCAGCCACTCTAATAACGTCGAATAGACTCTAATCTCTATACGCTCTATTCCTTCCCCTTTTCAGGGGGAAGGTCAGGATGGGGGTTAGAATGTTGACTCATCCTGAAGAGTAAACAGGAGCAAAACTAAAAGTTCACAGCAGATGATGATCAATCATCAGAACCTCAGTAAATAAGCGGCTATAACCCTACCCCCATCCCAGCCTTCCCCCTCAGAGGGGGAAGGAGCCCGTAAAATGCAGACCAGCCTTCACACTCAGAGGGGGAAGGAGCAGTGCTTAAAAAATTTAGTAGGCAATAATAAGCAACACTATTTTCGCTTTTGCATAAAAATATCTGCTTTGCAGAAAAAATAATTCCAGCCACTCTAATAACGTCGAGTGACTCTAATCCCTATACGCAGTATTCCTTCCCCTTTTCAGGGGGAAGGTCAGGATGGGGGTCATAATGTTGAGTGTCTATTTTTATATCCAGTTCATTCGTCTTTCTGACCGATTATATTCGTGAAAGGTGTCGTATTGCCAAACGGTATTTTACCCTGTTAGCCATCAGTGAGACACCGGTTCTTGTGTCCGGCGTCTCTTTTTACGCCCGGGAGCTACTCGTCAGGGAATTTCTTACCCTTAAGAATCAGATTTTTCATCTGTTTTTTCGATAAGGGAGTTCCATAAGGCGTATGACCGCGATCCGGACCCGTCTTCAGGAAGGTCCATTGATCCCCTGCCGGATTCTTGGTTACAGGATCGGTGGTGTCGCCCAGCCAGTACACGAAGTCCATATCAAGCACGCCTTTTTCACCCGTTTCCGTGATCCAGTCATGGGGCAGAGGAATAATGCCCGAGGGGCCTTCCAACAGCTTTGTCTCCGGATTCCAGGTGGTGGTGGTCACTGTTCCCTTGGTTAGATACTGAGCGACGGCCGGGTTGCCCTCGTAGACTTTATTGTCCTTATCCCATACGACGTGGCAGTCACGGCACTTCAGTTCCTCACCCCGGGTGACTGAATGGGAGGCAAAGGGGGCAAATACGACGAAGGTCTTCGCTTTCTCGGTTTTACAAAACCCGTCTTCACAGACTGCACCCACAGTCAGCGACTGATAGTTGGCGGTACGGACTTTAGTGACTTCAGGGGCCTGAATATCCTTGAAATTCATCAGAAACTTGAAACCATGGGCCGGGATCTGCTTGTAGAAACGCTTTCTATGCTCGAGCTCACTGTCGAAGTGGCAGCTATTACAGGTTGTGTTGGATTGTACATGACAGGAGGTACAGTCTACGTCCTCCATATGCTGGCTGTGGAAGGTTACACAACGCTCGTTAACCTTACCTTTGTCGCCGCTGCAGGCTCCGCCCCTGGGCTTCTTACCCGTGGCGATCTTTAGCTCACGTTCATGACAGCCCGACTGAGCGCAACTGGTCTTTGGGTTATCCAGGTGAGAATCGAGCGCAAGCTTGTCCCCATGGACTTCTGCTTCCTGATGGCAGCCCATGCAGTTGAACTTTGCAACCTCACCCGGGTTAGCTGCATCAATGCTGCGGTGGACGTCTGTCAGCAGTTTGTGTTCCGTGTTTTGCCGGCTGTGGCAACCGATACAGACCTTGTCCTGGCTCATCCGGGTCGCGGGATCGTAGTCTTCCGGACAGGCTTTAATCACTACGCCTTCGGGATCCGGGTTCACGTCGCAGTAAAGGACGTCATAGGCGGGGACGCCATAGTCTTCTGCTTTGAAGTTCCAGTGACAGTCGGTACAGCCGCCGGGCGAAAGCACATCATCGGTGTCGGTATCCTCTGATGCGACCGCCGGAGGGTAATGGCAGTTCTTGCAGGGAAGATTGTCGTAATCTGCCACATCATGGTCATAGACCTCTCTCACCAGGTGCTCGAAACCGCCATTGTCTTCGTCGTTTTCGATGACGCCGTTGCCGTCCAGATCCCATTCGGCATTGTAAAAACGCGCCTTGCCGATGCGGGTAGCGTGCAGACTGGTCTTGAAGCGGTCTTCAATCTCCTGAATCCGTTTTGATGGCACATACTTGTTACTGTTGCCGTTGCCGTCCTTTGGCCCTTTACCCGCTCCCGGCCCTGATCCCTGTTGGGGAGGATCGATCGGGTCGTCTACTGATGCAACAGCGTGCACAGTGACTAAGCCCATGGCCAGCCAGAGGGACAAAGAAATAATCAGACTCTTAGTGTTTGTCATTATCTGTTTGCTCCTGTTGTTTTTTGATAGAAATAGAATCAACTTTGTATAAGTATTAGAAACCCTAAGGCCAAACACAATGTACATACACAAAATAGTGCATTGTATTGATTTATATCAACACAAAAAGTAAGGGTATTGTTTTTGCAACTTCTCAATAAATCCGTGCAAAATCCCCTCCCTCTATCAGGGGGAGGGTTAGGGTGGGGGTTAAGTTCTTGATTAAACACATTACCCCCATCCTGGCCTTCCCCCTTAAAAGGGGAAGGAACTTGAACTGCACGGACTTATTGTGAAGTTAATTATTTTTAAGCTAAGTTCATCATTTACTCCTGCATCTGCACAGCTTCGATGGTTGTTATCAATAACTTTGCAGCTATAAAAAGAATACGCTGAATAGTTGTTTAGGGGTATAATTAAAAACACATTAACAAACACCCTGACTTGCGTTTGGGTATGACAGCGAGATTGATAATCTGTGACTGATGACATCCCCAACAATAATACTCACCCTGATACCTTTAGCGTACTGACCTATAATATTCATAAAGGGTTTAGTGTTGCCAATCGGCGTTTTACCCTGTTAGCCATTCGCGAGGCACTGGAAGATATTGATCCCGATGTGATTTTTCTACAGGAATTACAGGGAGTACACGATAAACGCAGTGAAAGAATAGACGACTGGCCGCTGAAACCTCAGGGGGAATTTCTGGCTGAAAATCACTGGCCGTTTTCTCTGTATGCCAAAAATGCCGTGTATAGAAAAGGTCACCATGGTAACGGTATTTTATCCAAGTCACCCATTGTCGACTGGGACAATGTCAATCTTTCACGTTCAAGCTCTGCCAGCCGAAGTTACCTGCACGCCAAGGTGCATCTGCCTTTTAACCTCAATGCAGCTGATCTGCAAGAACCCGAAGCAAAAAAACACCGTCATGCAGCGCAGATTGAGCCGCCGCTGATCCATCTGGTGTGCGTTCATCTGGGGTTGTTTGAAGCAGAACGCGCTGAGCAGTTGTCCGTCGTGGCCGATCGTATCCATAGAACGATTCCGCAAGATGAACCTCTGATCATGGCGGGGGATTTTAATGACTGGCGTAAACGGGCCATCGAGCATATGAAAATTGATCTGAACCTTGAAGAAGCTTTTTTATCCCATGAAGGTCAGCATGCCAGAACATTCCCCTGCTGGAATCCCATGCTGCAGGTTGACCGTATTTATTATCGCGGTCTGGAACTTTATGAGACGTTGAATTTCACCCACCGCAGCTGGAAAAAACTCTCCGATCACCTGCCCATTGGTGCGGTGTTTAAATGTCCCTCTGCCTGAGTGGCTGATTGAAATTATGCCTCTTCACCTTATTGCATGCTCAATAGCGGTGCGGAAAGAGTGGCCATCGTATTGAGGCATCGCACCAGAGCGTGTAATACCTCATTTCGCTCATATTAGCATCAAATCCCGCAATGATACATCACAGGTTCTGGTGCTAATTGGTCACCGTTTAAGAACAGCTATTAAGATTTGTATAATGCGCTGCTCCTTCCCCCTGGCAGGGGGAAGATTGGGATTAGGGCAGCTATCAGTATTTTATTTCTTTTTAGCATTGCCGGTCACAGCGACCGGCAATCACAATAAATGTCCCTGTTGTCCAGGCTGCAGTCAATGTTATGCTGGACGTAATGTTATGCCAGGCGTTAAGTAGAGACAGCGCCTCTGCCTGTAACAGCTTTTTTCGGATTAAAATATGGAATAAATCACAATATTCATTTATACTGAAAAGCCCTAACATAGTTGTATTTGTCTGTCAATTTTTGAGACCGGACATTGTTATGCCGCGTTCAGCAGATTTTTTTAATCCTTTTGGAGTCAGCATCATGAAACTTTTAAGGCAATTTTTCTTCTCGATTTTTATTTTATGTACCCCCCACCTGGTTCATAGCGCCGATTTAATATTAGATGCAAGCGGCGAATTGTTAAAAGGTGAGTCTGCTCTATATATCGTGGATACAACCGGTACTATGGAGCCGGTCAGGTTTGATCTGTTCCCCGTCGATGGTGATATGGGACTGTATATCTGGTCAAGCTATGACGATTTTTTAGCCGGCTCAGCTACTACCCGTTCCCTCGCACCGATTCCCCTGTGTGTGTCAGACAATACGGGTAACCGGGTAGAAACCTGTACTTTTACCGGAGAAACTGCGCTGGGTAAAAACATCGTATATGTCGAGGTTTATGCCAATACGGTGAGTGGCAGAGGCGGTTTCCGAATCGAGGGCAGCGTAGAATTCCCCTATACGGCGCAAGAAAACAGTGATTATAATCAGGGCTTGCTGGATGGTATTGCTGAAGCCAATGTTATGCTCTTTATCAAGCGCTTTTATGAACTGGGGCTTGAACGTGAGTATGACGATAGCGGCCTGATCTACTGGGTGCGTCAACTGGTTTCTGAGGCAAAAAACGCCAGTAATGTCGCTAACGGCTTTTTCTTTTCCCAGGAATTTATAGACAAGCAGTATACGGATGTGCAATTTGTGCAGATTGCCTATCGTACTTTGTTAGATCGCGAAGCCGACGAAAATGGACTGGCGTATTGGGTAGGCAAATTACAAACCGGTACGTCGCGTGAATCGGTGGTTAATGGTTTTATTTACTCGGATGAGTTTGCCGACCTTGCGCAATACTATGGGATCATCGCCTACGGCAGTGGAAATTTTCAGCCCATACCCGACGGCACCACTTTCTATGGCCAGGGTTTTGACCAGGCTCAGCTGTTTACCGCCACCAATTCGGATGTGATGGAATTTGTCAAAGGCTTTTATGAACTGGTTCTTGACCAGCCTTTTGTGGCCGAAGGGATGGATTTCTGGATCGTTCAGCTGGTCACTCAGGCCGGCACTGCGGCGGATATAACGGCGGAATTTTTCTTTTCTGACGAATTTATTAACCGCGGCACCAGTAATACGCAGTTTGTCCAGATTGCCTATCAGACCCTGTTGGGGCGTGAGGCAGATACTGATGGCTTGAATTACTGGGTGGAAAAACTTCGTAGCGGTGTGTCCCGTGCGCAGGTGTTGCAGAGTTTACTTAATTCTGCTGAATTCTCCGATATCGCTGACAGTTTGAACATCATCGCCATATAAACGGACGCTGCTCTTTCAGCCCCTTTGGGTGTGAAATTATCTATCTACACTCGCTGCACATGACTCCCTCCTTCCCCCCCCTGGGGGGGAAGGAGGGTCTGTATTTTACGGACTCCTTCCCCCTCTGAGTGTGAAGGCTGGTCTGCATTTTACGGGCTCCTTCCCCCTCTGAGGGGGAAGGCTGGTTCTGGCGTATTTTACGGGCTCCTTCCCCCTCTGAGGGGGAAGGCTGGGATGGGGGTAGGGTTATAGCCGCTTATTTATTGAAGTTCTGGAGGTGAATTTTCATCTGCTGTGATCATTAAGTTTTGTTCCAGTTAACTATGCAGAACAGGTTGTCATTATGACCCCCATCCTGACCTTCCCCCTGAAAAGGGGAAGGAATAGAGCGCATACAGATTAGCGTCACTCGACGTAATTAGAGCGGCTGAAACTTTTTTCTATACAAGCAGGCACTGATGAAGAATCCATAAAGGTGCTTCACATTACTGCGTACATGATTTCATTTAAGTACTGCCCCTCCCCACTCTGAGTGAGAAGGCTGGGTCTTTATTTTACGGGCTCCTTCCCCCTGAGCGGAAAGGTTGGTCTGCATTTTACGGACTCCTTCCCCCTCTGAGGGGGAAGGCTGGGATGGGGGTAGGGTTATAGCCGCTTATTTAGTGAGGCTCTGGCGATGAATTTTCATCTGCTGTGATCATTATGTTTTGCTCCTGTTGACTATATCAGGATGAGACATCATTCTGACCCCCATCCTGACCTTCCCCCTGAAAAGGGGAAGGAACGTACTGCGCAAAAATGACGTCTTATTCGACGTAATTAGAGTGGCTGAAACTTTTTTCTATACAGCAGGCTCTTATGAAGAATCCATAAAGGTGCTTCACATTACTGCGTACATGATTTCATTTAAGTACTGCCCCTCCCCACTCTGAGTGAGAAGGCTGGTCTTTATTTTACGGGCTCCTTCCCCCTGAGCGGAAAGGTTGGTCTGCATTTTACGGACTCCTTCCCCCTTTGAGGGGGAAGGCTGGGATGGGGGTAGGGTTATAGCCGCTTATTTAGTGAGGCTCTGGCGATGAATTTTCATCTGCTGTGATCATTATGTTTTGCTCCTGTTGACTATATCAGGATGAGACATCATTCTGACCCCCATCCTGACCTTCCCCCTGAAAAGGGGAAGGAACGTACTGCGCAAAAATGACATCTTATTCGACGTAATTAGAGTGGCTGAAACTTTTTTCTATACAGCAGGCTCTTATGAAGAATCCATAAAGGTGCTTCACATTACTGCGTACATGATTTCATTTAAGTACTGCCCCTCCCCACTCTGAGTGAGAAGGCTGGTCTTTATTTTACGGGCTCCTTCCCCCTGAGCGGAAAGGTTGGTCTGCATTTTACGGACTCCTTCCCCCTCTGAGGGGGAAGGCTGGGATGGGGGTAGGGTTATAGCCGCTTATTTAGTGAGGCTCTGGCGATGAATTTTCATCTGCTGTGATCATTATGTTTTGCTCCTGTTGACTATATCAGGATGAGACATCATTATGACCCCCATCCTGGCCTTCCCCCTGAAAAGGGGAAGGAACGTACTGCGCAAAAATGACATCTTATTCGACGTAATTAGAGTGGCTGAAACCTTTTTCTATACAGCAGGCTCTTATGAAGAATCCATAAAGGTGCTTCACATTACTGCGTACATGATTTCATTTAAGTACTGCCCCTCCCCACTCTGAGTGAGAAGGCTGGTCTTTATTTTACGGGCTCCTTCCCCCTGAGCGGAAAGGTTGGTCTGTATTTTACGGACTCCTTCCCCCTTTGAGGGGGAAGGCTGGGATGGGGGTAGGGTTATAGCCGCTTATTTAGTGAGGCTCTGGCGATGAATTTTCATCTGCTGTGATCATTATGTTTTGCTCCTGTTGACTATATCAGGATGAGACATCATTCTGACCCCCATCCTGACCTTCCCCCTGACAGGGGGAGGGGAGCTTGCACGGATTTATTCAGAAGTTACCACATATTATATTAATTTGATTATTTACAAGCTCTTACGGCCTGGATGTTATGAAATTTCGCCATGCTCAAAGATGGTCTATTAACCAGCGGGTGGCCAGATTCGTCAATTCGCTGGCCGATTTTATATCAAGTTTGCATTTAATTCTTTGTCGGTGCGTCTCTACCGTATGCACACTAATATGCAGGCGTTCAGCTATCTGAGCCGTAGACAGGCCTTCACCTATCAGCATAAAGACTTCGAGTTCTCGATTCGACAATAATTCGGATGGAGAATTAGTAACCTCATCTCGGTGTCCGACTACATGATGCAGTAATTCTCTGGTTGCTGCTTCGCTTAAATAAATCTGATTCTTCTCTACCTGCTTGATGGCATTGAGAAGATGCCCGGTCGTATGAGATTTATTGATGTATCCCAGGGCACCGGCACGCAGTGAGCGCTCGGCATATAGCGAATCAGGGTGCATGGACCATACCAGCATGCGCACTGAATCATCTTCAGCTTTAATGCGTTTGATTAAATCCAGCCCATTGGAACCATTTTTCAGGGAAATGTCTATAACCGCAATATCGGGATGTTGACTCTTCACTATTTGTAATGCCTCGGCGGCATCTGCCGCTTCACCGCAGATTTTCATATCGGCTCGCATGGAAATCCGGGCCGCCAGTCCTTCACGTACGGCCGGGTGATCATCAACCACCAGAATACGGCTGACATGTTTTTTGTCGATATTTGCGCTATGCACCATTTTGTTTGTCTCCATTAAAACTACAGATGACCGTGACGCCGCCCATCTTAGCGGGCTCAATCAGTAATTTACCGCCAAACAGCTTGCACCGGTATTGCATAATATGCAGGCCCATCCCGGTTTTATTGATTTTTGACTGCGGAAAACCAGTGCCGTCATCGTGTATGCTCAAATCAAACTGGCTGCCGTTTTTACTCAGTGTGATACGGATATGTTGGGCATGGCCATGACGTATGGCATTATTAATCGCTTCCTGAGCAATATGATAGAGTTGTGTTGCAACCGTGTTGTTGCTAATACTGAGATTTTTAGCGCAGCTGAAGGTGCATGAAATATTGTATGCTGCACTTATTTTATGACTCAGTTCCTGCAGTGCCACGCACAGTCCTCTTGAATCTACCGCAACAGGTATGAGTCCTTTTGAAAGCACGCTAATTTTGGCCTGGGTGCGTTCCAGGGCGGAAATAATATCTGCGATAAGCGCCTGGCTGGTTTTGTCCTGCAAAGACACGATCTCCTGCAAAGCCTCAGTCTTCAGGCTTAGCCCGGTCATTTCCTGACTGATATCATCATGCAGGTTCTGACCGATGAGCCGCTGGGTTTGATCGGCAATGGTTAATAATTCCTGCTCCAGTGCTTTATGTTTAGACAGGTCACGAATGATCCCGGTGTAACATTGATGAGGGTCGACTTCGCTGATAGCAAGTTCTACCGGAAATATTCTGCCGCTTTTATGCCGGGCTTCGAGTTCCCGTGTGAATCCAATGACTGAAGATTGGTTAGTCTCATGGTAGCGGGCAATATACTGGTTATGACGTTCCCGATAGGCAGCAGGCATGAGTATATTCACATTCCGGCCAATCGCCTCATCAGCACTATAGCCAAACATTTTCTCGGCAGCTAGATTGAAATGTTCAATCACGCCGGTGTCGTTGATGCTGATGATGGCATCAGCGGCGGTGTTAACGATGGAATGAATACGTTGTTCAGTCACCTTCAGCGTCTGCTCGGTTTGCGAACATTCCATGAGTTGTTTTTCCAGCTGCTGCTGGTAATTTTTCAGATGTTCATTACGCGACTCGAATTCTTTGCGTAATTCCAGAAGTTCATTTTCGAGTTGCCTGATTCGATCAGCGGCACCCATCTCATTAGCGGGCGTGCAGGGAACCGCACTGTCGATGCATTTTGATTCGGCTGGCTGGTCGTTATCTGAATTGTTGTCGGAGCTGTTCATGGGTTTACCTGCAGCGAGAACCACTGTCCTAGTCTACACCCGGATACAGAAAAATGGTAGTTTAGTTAGGCCATGATTCTGCATGGACGCAGAAAAACGTTTCCTCATATGATTACCTCCTTCCCCTCTGCAGGGGAGGGTGATCGTCACTGTCCCTGAAACCGGTCAGACTGCTCCTTCCTCCTTTGAGTGTGAAGGCTGGTCTGCATTTTACGGGCTCCTTCCCTCTCTGGGTGTGAAGGCTGGTCTACATTTTACGGGCTCCTTCCCCCTCTGAGTGTGAAGGCTGGTCTACATTTTACGGGCTCCTTCCCCCTCTGAGGGGGAAGGCTGGGATGGGGGTAGGGTTATAGCCGCTTATTTACTGAAGTTCTGGCGGTGAATTTTCATCTGCTGTGATCATTAAGTTTTGTTCCAGTTAACTATGCAGAACAGGTTGTCATTCTGACCCCCATCCTGACCTTCCCCCTGAAAGGGAGGAAGGAATAGAACACACAAAAATGATAGTCGCTCGATTTTATGCTGGATCTGTTTTTACGCTAAAGTGTGAACTCCGTCACACTTTGTGGTGGATTCAACCACAAAAATATCATGCTTTTATTGATTGATTTTTATCCATGCTCTGAGGGATGATAATAGACAATCCTTTTATGCTATGCGGTAAGTTTTTAACTTTTTAGCAATTCTCTAATATTTTTTACAGGGAATTTAGTCATGCATTCACTCACCAAAGTACTTCTGCCTCTAACGCTTAAACCCTTCCTTTTCAGTCTGTTCTTGGTAACATTATTTGCACTCAGCCCGGTTTTACAGGCCAATGATGCTGCTGGTTATGAACATAACTTTGATTATAATGAAGACAGTAAAACCTATAACTTTAGCGACCTCAATAATGTTGCGCACAGCGTGAGCGTTAGTGATGTGCAGCGCGATCTGTCGGGAGCTTTATGTTCAGTCTGTCATGCGGGCAAAGTTGATGAGGTTAAGAATTCCGTCCATTTTACCATCCAGGCGCCGAACCAGCGTATACTTTTTCCGGGCGGTGGAGCGCATGGTATGCTGGATAGGGCTTGCGGGCTGCCGGGTACCAGCGGACTGATCAACTATACCAGTGACGTTAACCTCGGCGAATGTGCAAAATGTCATACCGGGCGTTACCTGCCGGTCATGGAAGGCGCTTTTGCTTCCTCTTTTGCACAAATGAATCTTCCCAATCCTCAGGCACAGGCAAAGCAACTGGTTGATTCCGGTATCGACTGCCTGGTCTGCCATGCTGATGTCTATACCGCCGTGCCTGAAGGTGCATCCACGATAGCAGGTTATGCCCGTCCCGGCGATGAATCTCCGGTTCCTGAAGGCTATGCGCGTGCCGCGCGGGATGATACCGATTTTAATCATGACGGGATGCCTGATTTACTGCTGGATACGACTGGCAACGGTGAAGCTAATGCGCCTTTGATGCTAGACTCCGACGGGGATGGTCAGCCTGACACTTACTGGCCCACCGTAGCCCAGGACCGCAGCCCCGCCGCGGTGCTTTCTACGCAACGGACCAGCGAGCATAGCTGCCTGCGCTGTCATGAACACGCGCGTACCGGCTACAAACGCGGTACGCTGTATATGGATGGTTTTGATGTGCATGCCTCCGCAGATGAGCGGTCCTTTCACAGAGGCCAAAAATAACTGCACGGTCTGTCATAAGGTGGATCAACATAAATTTGTCCGCGGTCACGACGTAGGCGGCGATCTGGCGGCGGCTGATTACCCGCCGCCTCCTGCCGGTGTGCCTGCCGATCCTGATGACCCGACCCATCTGACCTGCGTGCAGTGTCATGATGATATACTCGCCGCTGCCAAAGGCAATTCCAGCAAGCATGTACATTCTAAAAATCATCTGGATACGATTGCCTGCCAGACCTGTCATATTCCTGACAGCAGCGGTATCACTTATTCCATGTACGGCCATGGTGCGCATCTTTCCTTTGGGCGAAACGCTGCGGGTGAGGATGTTAAATTGATAACCGCCGATCATATGCAGGCCCATGATCGGGAAGATATTGTAGCCGATTATACGGCCTACCGCATGACACCGACTATGGTATGGTTCAATGGCGGGACCTCATTTCTGGCGCAAAGACTGTCAGTAAGGGGTTCAGCCAATGCGAAAATCTATCCCTTCAAGCCCATGGCCAACGGCATGGTTTTTGATGCACGGTTTTTTGCTGGAAACTATATCAATAATGCAGGTTCCTGTACTTTACAATGCTCATTCCATGTATCGATTTTATGCCAATACCGATAGCGGATAAATGCAACGGCGTATCCTGTCTGCGGCAATGCCGAAGTGTTTGCCGCTCTGGGTATGCTGGACCTGACGCCGGAAGAGACACGCAATATTACCCTGGCTGACTTTGGCTCGCCTGATCCGAATCGTCAGGCCATGGCAATGATGATGATCTTTCCGAATATGATCAACTTTGACAAACAAACTTATGGCTATGAGCATTTCCTGGTTGCTTCGGGTTCCGAGTGGGATCTTGACCAGGACGGTCATCTTGATGCGGGTCAGGACTTCTACTTTGATATGCTGGAGGCGGCCAATATGGGCCTTTTCAAGTTCCAGGGCTTTAATATGCCGATGGGGATGGCGCCGGATTACCAGTGGTATCCGACCTTTGCGCAGAAAGAGGAACTGGTGACCATGAAACTGCCGGATGGCAGCCTGATGAAAATGTTCCTGCAAATGCAGGCGCAGCAGATAGCCGACGCACAGCAGCGTAATGCGTTTTTAGCGGCGCTGGAGAACTATCCCTCATTCTCCAACGGCGTGACTCTGGGCGGTCACGGGGTTCGCCCCAAAGACCAGGCGCTGGGTGCCGGAGCGGGTAATAAAGGCTGCCTGGACTGCCATGGGGAACAGGGTGTCATGGCCACACCGATACCGGTCACGCGCAAAATAAGCACTGATCTGGGTCCCATGGGCATCGTTGAACTGCCGCTGTACCAGTGGAAATTCTATAATATACGCAAGATTATAGACAGCGGCCTGACGATTCAGAACGAAGCGGTAGTGGCCGGCAAGAAAAAAGCCGAATGTGGATGTGGGTAAGAATAAAAAATACATCCGTACCAGCGGCAAGAAGCTTTGTACTTAACTGGTTCCAGCCGAAATGTCGAAGGCGGCTACTATCCCGCGAGCCATAAAGAGGTCTTAAAGGGAACCCGTCTGAACCCGAAAAAGCTGACTCTCAATGGCGGCGACTGGATGCCGGTGCTGGAACCAGTGGTCGATTACCTGCCCAATGATGCGGTGCTGGGTTACCAGCGTGATGAGATCATCAACGCACATCTTCAGCCGGGTAAACCCTGGGCAGGCAGTCAAAAAAACAGTAAGACCGTTAAATAAAACAGCCGCATAGATCAAAAAGTTGTTAAAAAACGTGACAAACCACCCTGGGATCAGGGTGGTTTGTGTACAACACAAACCTTTTTACAAACAAGACGTTAGCTGTTTAATTTTATCTAGAGTTCATGTGATTTTTAAAATAATTTAATATTTCAGTGTCGAAAAATTATACAGAATTTACAAAGTCAGAATAATCTTATAAGTATGTAACCCTATGCTTGTTGGGGTTAACCTTAAGTGGTATGAAAATTGCTTCTTTATTGTCATTAAAGTGGTTTGAACAAAGAGATGTAATTTACTAACCTGTAAGATAATCTCGCTTTAATACTCGATGCATAACATCTGGACATGACTTGAAGAAATAAGATGAAAATGTTTATTCACAGTCACAGTCACATCACAGTCACAGTCACAGCGAAATATCAATGGCCAGAAAAATATGCGTGTTTAAATTTATGAACATAGCAAAAGTAACTATAAATCTATCTTCATCGGCGTCTGTGGTATCGGCGTCATTCTTACCACTAGTCAAACTAAAAAATAACTTCTTAAACAGGGAGAAATTTACATGAAAAAACTTTCACTATTTTTTGCAGCAGCGGCAGTGGGGTTGGCAATGTCTGCCACCTCTGTCATTGCTGACGATGGCGAGCGACTCGTCAGGAACGTGTCCAGCTCGCCGGGGACTACCGAAAATCCCGAGCCTGAAGGTGAACACGCCTTTATCAAGCTGATGAACTTCCATGTGCCGGCGCAGCTGGCCAGTGGTGAACTGACCACCATCGAGTACAACAACATCGACGATGTGCTGGTCAAAGAAGAAGTAATAGCCAAACCCCTGATCAGCGCCTATGTCTACGGCCCGGTCATTGGTTTTGAAGAGCCTGAGGCTTCCGGCTTTGTCGGCCACGGTCGGCGTGACGCGTTTGGTGCAGTGAGCCTGGACGACGGCGAGACCTGGAAGGTGACCAACCTGTCCAACTCGGCGGACAAGAGCTCCTTCGAAGTCTCCACACCGCTGGTAGACCCCGGTGTACCCGCGAGTGTGATCGTGGTCGATGATCCCGATGGTGCGTCCATCGATACCGCAACCTGGGACGCTACAAGTAGCAGGCTTGCCGTGGCCGGTACAGCCCCCGTTAAACGGAAGCTGGTTACGATCCGTAATGCCGTTACCCAGGCAACGCTGGTTACTGTTCGCGCTGACAGAGCGGGTGACTTCGATTCACTAACAAGCCTTACCGTATCACCCTGCTGGGTTCAGGCAGGTGTCGATGGTGTCTTTGGCCCGGCAATCGAGGTCGCTGGCGCGCCCGAGACTTGTGAAGGCCCTGATACCGGCGGTGAAACCCTGATCACCGAATACCCCGGTGACGCTATCAACGTCTTTCACGCGGTCGCAGGCAATAAAGTCATTGCGGCCTGGCCAAGCAGATTCTGTACAGGCGGAAGCCCGGTATTTGGTGATACTTTCCCTCGTGATGATGTGGCAGGTTATCTCGGTATCGACAACACGACTGATCTCTACCTGACCGACATGTTCGGCGTCGCGGGCTCACAGGGTTCGGTTGACTATGTCAGACAGGATGAGCCGTGTAGGTGAAGTGCCTTACAGCTGTCTGTGGACTGCGCGTGGTGTACTGCGTGAAGATCCCGAAGCAGCAGGTACTACCCAGCTGGTCTGGTTCCAGGCCGAGCGCTTAACTTCTGGAAGACGTGACGTTAATCGCGTCGAAACTTCCTGCGTGGCCGGTGCCGGTTGTGCCGTTACCTGGCAGGAAGACCCCGAAGGTACCCGTCCCGGTGAAGGTGAAGGTCCCGGAACCGGCTGGTCCGGTGCCACGACTGCCAGCAAAACCGATATCTGGTACAGCTTTATTGAGTGGGAAGATTTCGACATCGTCGATGACGATGGCGATCCGGTGCCTCTGGCTGATAATGTCATCGACACCGGTCGTCCTAAGCCTTATGTACCGATGATGGCTGCCGTACGTCTGACCAATAACAACCGTTGTGCATTACCGGTTAGCTGGTGACGATGAACTACTGTGAAGACGCCGTTGCTGCGCCTTACGGTATTATCGATCAGTGTGTTGGTTCTATCGAAGTTCCGCTAGGTCAGCAGGGTGATCTGCAGGCAATCTGTGTGGTTGACTCTAATGATGATGGCACCATGAATGCCGGTGATATGCCTAACCTGGCCAACACCGCCGCCAGCCGTCCGCGTCTGAACATGCAGCCGCGTGATTCCGATGGTGATGGTATTGTCGATGACGCCTGGGTTGTCATTGTGTCCGAAGAAGATAAAGGACTGGGTCGTTTCGGTTTTATAAATACCGAAGAGTGGACCCTGGGTGATCTTAACGATGTCGCATCTGAAACTTTGTGAGGATCCACCACAGCAACCCGATGAAGATAACCGGTTGCCAGAAGGCCGATATCGGCAAGGACGTGTTCTGGGCCAGCTTTAATCTGGGTTCGCCTGCTACCTCTGCAGGTATTGACGTGGACTACAGCCTGGTGAGCAATGTACTGGTTCAGGGCGCTCAGCTCAACCAGCCTGAAGTCAACTGGCGTACCGGTGTTTACTATCCACCGATGGAGTACCGAGGAAATGTGGGACTTCTGGTAGCGATCTCAACTACCTGATCTTCAATTCCGAGATCGCAAGACGCACCAGCATGATGTCTCAGTCAGTTGCCAAGGCAACAGCCGGCGGTACAAAAGACGGCCTGGTCGCCATGCCACTGTGGAAGCAGGGTATCGTTAACCAGGGTGGACCTGCTGATATCAGCACCCGCCGTTTCGTAGCGCCTGCGGACGTGGATGAGACTACCGAGAACCCTTATGCAGCCAGCAACATGGTCTGTGCATGGTATGACGGTGAAGGTCTTGAACAGCCTGGTGTGATGTATTTCACTGACGGTTCCAACCCTTACTATCCTGATGGCCTGTGTATGGCGGCGCCTATCAACCTGTCTGCCCGCACACCTTATGAGTGTGAAGTGAGCGGTATCAGTGACGGTGCTCTGCCCGGGTGCAGCCGACATGACCTGTGTCGACGATGCAACCTTTGGTCAGCTCTGTCTGTCCACAACCAATCCAGAGGACAACCAGGTGTTCGACAAGTTGGTCACCTGGTACGAGTGCCCGGGATGGAACGGTAACAATATCAGCGGTGATGCGGTTATGAAGGCGGCAGCTTGCGGTACCGAGCCTGACAGTGCTCTGATCGGCAGCAATATGGATGACCAGTCCTGGTATATGCCGCTTGAGGTCTCCAAGGCCCACCGCGGTTTCCTTGATGGTGACCATGTCATGATGATCTATGCCTGGTCGCCTAACTGGAAGCTCAACAAGGTAGGTACTGACCGCTACGAGCTGTATACACGGCGTTCATTCGACGGTGGTGTCACCTGGACCACAACACCTGGCAGCTTTGTCGCCAGTGATGGTGTGACCTACTCAGGTGCCGGTACCACTACCTGTGAAACCATGCGTGATGGCGCATCGGTGGATACTACTCATGTGTGCACCGAGTACGCTGCAGGTGATCCCGAGCAGTCGCGCAACGTGAGCCAGCACAAGTCGATGAAAATCACTACGCTGGATCCACGTTACACACCGAGGCGGTTGCCGGCATGAGGTGTCTGACTCGACGGGTATGCAGGAGAATGGGCGACTCTTCACGCCTATCGATCCTACCGATATCCGCAATCCATCGCGCAACTTCGTAGTCTTTGAGAGCGGCGACAACACCACGGTAGCCGTAGGTGAAGCCGAGCCATTCAATCTCGACTACGGTCGTGCCGAGATGTTCGGTGACCACTTCACGGTGTGGGCTGAAATCGATACCGGTTTCGGTGATCCGGTATCGACGGATTGCTATCCCAACAACGCCCATGATGATCACGGACGTTGCCTGGGCTGTAGGTACCGGATTCTGTAATGAGTTCGATACCCTCGAAGGCTTCCAGGACGCATTGTCTGAAGAGGCTAGCATCACTGCCAGCGCCTACGGCGACTTCCTCTACGGTGTATGGGGTCAGTTCAATGTGGACACAGAGACCGGAGAGTTCATCGATGGCGACACCATGTTCCGTCGGGTCTGGTATCTGGATGAGTACATCTCTACGATAACGCTTGCACGTTGCCTGGCACTAACCAGTAGTTCTTAAAGAAAACGCGCAGGGATGCGCATAACCGCGGCGGTGTATCAGCAATGGTGCACCGCCGTTTTTTTTACCACAACACAAAGTAACCGAAACCCATTTTACCGTAGGCTGCGCCGTGCGCAGCGAATAACAACGGCTGACGGTTAACCGATGCTGCGCAATGCGCCCCCTGCCAGTGCTATATTAATAACAGTTAATTCAAGCACTAAACATTAAGAGGATCGATGTGGCGATTGCCACCACCACCGTAAAACCGTAAACTGATGGTCGCAGGGATGGATGTTCAAGTTATGGGACATCCACCTTTAACCGTTAAGCCAAACTGGACCGGGAAGGGGATGACCTTTTCCCGGTTTTTCAATAATAAGAATGAGGACAATATGAACAAACCAGTGTCAGGCATGATAGCCATGCTGTTAATTTTTCCGTCCGGGAACGTTTTGGCACAGAGCGCCCCGAGTGATCAGGCCGATCAGCCAAAATCAGTGTCTGCAGAAATGGAGTCAAGTTCTGCGGCAAAAACCGAAGATAAGGCGATGGCTGCATCAGCTACAGCAAAACCAGCCGCCAGTGAGCCCGCCAGTTCAGCAAAACCGGCAGCGGCTGAGAAAACCGCGACCCATCAGGCTGCAGCACCTGAAAAGCCGCCCGAACCCATTACGGGGGCCTTTGGCATTCCGCTAAGCAAGCCTTTTCAGCCGTCGATGGTGGCCAAAGTGCTGAGCGAAAAAGAGCACACTTACACAGGAAAAGAGGGCAAGAAACTCAAAGGGACTCAGTATCAGGTCGTACCCATCAAAGAGGATCCGCGTTTTCAACGCTATGCGGTCAAGACCACGCCTGAAGGTTTGATTTACGCCATTGAAGGAGACTACCAGGTCAAGCGTGAGCCGGATAATATTAAACAGTATGAGACGAAAGCAGAGCGCGAGGCCGCCAAACAGGAAAAAAACCAGCAGAAAAAAGGCAAGCACTCCAATTACCTGCAAAAGACTTGCAAGACCGAGGTCAAGGCCCTGGGCAAAGAGCTGGAAGCTAAATATGGAAAACCGCGCGGCCAGGGCTGGGACGGACTCTGGTTTGCTTTTCGTCAGTTCTCTGACAGCACGAATTTGAGCCTGAGGTTATACGGCCACCGCTGCCGCAACGGGATGTACAGCATCGTCTACACCGACGAAAAACTGCAGAAGGGTGTGGTGCCGGCCAGGCCAGCTACCGCACCCAAAAAAGTAAAAACGTCTGCCCCGCTAAAAACCTCCGGGGGTACGGTTGAGGCTGAAAAAGAACTGACAAAGCCGGCACCCGCCAGTGAGCCAGATTCGCAAGCAGCAGAGCCCAATTCCAGCCCGAAACAGTAAACTACTCAGCGTTGGGGAGGGATTATGAGCTTTACTCTAATAACGTCGAGTGACGCTAATCTGTATGCGCTCTATTCCTTCCCCTTTTCAGGGGGAAGGTTAGGATGGGGGTTAGAATGATGCCTCATGCTGAACAGTGAACAGAGCAACTGAATGATCACATCAGATGATAATCAGCCTTCAGAACTTCAGTCATTAAGCCGCTATAACCTTACCCCCATCCCAGCCTTCCCCCTCAGAGGGGAAGGGAGAAAGGGGCAGTACTTAAATGAAATCAAGTACGCAGTAATGTGAAGCACCTTTATGGATTCTTCATCAGTGCCTGCTGTATAGAAAAAGGTTTCAGCCGCTCTAATAACGTCGAGTGACGCTAATCTCTATACGCTCTATTCCTTCCCCTTTTCAGGGGGAAGGTGAGGATGGGGGTCAGAATGATGCCTCATGCTGAACAGTGAACAGAGTAACTGAATGATCACAGCAGATGACAGTCAGCCTTCAGAACTTCAGTCATTAAGCCGCTATAACCTTACCCCCATCCCAGCCTTCCCCCTCAGAGGGGGAAGGAGCAGTAAAATGCAGACCAGCCTTTCCGCTCAGAGGGTGAAGGGGCAGTGCTTAAATGAAATCAAGTACGCAATAATGTGAAGCACCTTTATGGATTCTTCATCAGTGCCTGCTGTATAGAAAAAATTTCAGCCGCTCTAATTACGTCGAGTGACGCTAATCTGTATGCGCTCTATTCCTTCCCCTTTTCAGGGGGAAGGTTAGGATGGGGGTTAGAATGATGCCTCATCCTGAACAGTGAACTGGAGCAACTGAATGATCACATTTGATGACAGTCAGCCTTCAGAACTTCAGTCATTAAGCCGCTATTACCTTACCCCCATCCCAGCCTTCCCCCTCAGAAGGGGAAGGAGCCAGTAAAATGCAGACCGGCCTTCACACTTAGAGGGGGAAGGGGCAGTGCTTAAATGAAATCATGTACGCAGTAATGTGAAGCACCTTTATGGATTCTTCATCAGTGCCTGCTGTATAGAAAAAGGTTTCAGCCGCTCTAATTACGTCGAGTGACGCTAATCTGTATACGCTCTATTCCTTCCCCTTTGCAGGGGGAAGGTTAGGATGGGGGTTAGAATGATGTCCATCCTGAACAGTGAACAGAGCAACTGAATGATCACATTTGATGATAATCAGCCTTCAGAACTTCAGTCATTAAGCCGCTATAACCTTACCCCCATCCCAGCCTTCCCCCTCAGAGGGGGAAGGAGCCAGTAAAATGCAGACCAGCCTCCCCCCCTAAGAGGAGGAAGGGGCAGAGCTTACAGTGTCTGTTGCACGACCCGTCAATAAATGAACACGCTTTCGCAGCGCTATTGAAAATAGACTCATACGTAGTTACAAATTATCCTTAAACATTTCCTTATATACATACCTGAGCAATCAGCCGGGCTTATTAGTTGGACTCGCTGATCAATCAGAACAATCCAGTAGACGACTTACAATTCAACCTTACAATCCCTCAAGCATTTTCGAAACTGAGCATCACTGACAGGTGGATAAACCCGGAGGTAAAAATGTGAACTGCGTCACATTTCAGGGAGAATTCTGGTACAACTGTCAACAACAGCAGCATGCTATGCATGAATAGATTTATGCAGATCCTGAGCAAGCAAATGAAAAGTCATTTTTTACATTTGCGTATAAAAAATTGACAGGCCATCCCGCTGAAGATCCGCTCAGTGAGAATCGCCTCAGCACCGGTGCCAGTCGGTTGATGATATCGGTCAGGCAGTTTTTTTCTAAGCCAGAATGAGAAATAAATGTCAAGTAAATTTACAAAAAAACATACCAGAGTAAAAGAGTAAGATTCTAAGTGTATGTAATACAAGAATATATGTTTACGGTATAAAAATTGCTTAAAATTAAAGTTAAAACGTTACAAAATAAGCGGTTTTTTCTGCCGATGACACAACGCCCGTCACAGATTACAGCGATATCATGATTGAAATTAAATCCAGTGTTCAGCACACTGCACACTCAGCGTGTCATACAACGTTAGCTCAAAAGCATAGCACAAAACCAAAAATGGCAATATCAAAATGACTAAACCTGAATAATAGTGTTGAAGGAGTCCCTTGAAGTTCACACATGACGTACTACGCTTTAACTTGATGTCTGCAGTATCGTCATCAGTCCTGAAACTCATCCAATCAACGAGAGAAAACAAAGAGGGATAGAATATGAAGAAACTTTCACTATTTTTTGCGGCAATGGCAATGGGGTTGGCAATGTCCGCCACCTCTGTCATTGCCGACGATGGCGAGCGACTCGTCAGGAACGTGTCCAGCTCGCCCGGGACTACCGAAAGCCCTGAGCCTGAAGGTGAACACGCCTTTATTAAACTCATGAACTTTTACGTGCCGAGCCAGGCAGCCAATGGCGCTCTGGTACCTGTCGAATATTATAATATCGACGAAGAGCTGGTGAAGACCGAAGAAAAGGCCAAACCCCTGGTCAATGTCTACGTCTACGGCCCGGTCATCGGCTTTCTGACGACCTGGCAGCCTCCGGCTTTCCGGGTCACGGCCGGCGCGACGCCTTCGGCGCGGTGAGCCTGGATGACGGCGAGACCTGGAAGGTAACCAACCTGTCCAACTCCGCCGATGAGAGTTCCTTTGACGCTCACAGACCACAGGTGCCGGATGCTGGGGATCCCGATTGCCACCATGATCCTGATGCTGTCGAGTGCACTCAGCTCACCGAATATCCCGGTGATGTACCAACGTCTTCCACGCGGTGGCGGGCAATAAAGTCATGGTGGCCTGGCAAGCAAGTTCTGCTCATCCGGCAACCCTGTCTGGGGTGCTGAGTACCCACTGATGATGTGGCGAGTTATCTCGGCATCGACAACGCGGTCGATCTCTACCTGACCGATCTGTTTGGTGTCGGCGGGCTCCCAGGGCTCGACCGACTATGTCGATAATCCGTAACGGCTGTAGGCGAAGTGCCTTACAGCTGTCTATGGAGTGCGCGTGGTGTATTGCGTGAAGATCCTGAAGCACAGGTACTACCCAGCTGGTCTGGTTCCAGGCCGAGCGTTTGACTTCTGGAAGACGTGACGTTAACCGCGTCGAAACCGCCTGTGTGGCCGGTGCCGGTTGTGCCGTCACCTGGCAGGAAGACCCCGAAGGCACTACGTCCGGGTGAAGGTGAAGGTCCCGGAACCGGCTGGTCTGGTGCGACTACCGCCAGCAAGACCGATATCTGGTACAGCTTTGTTGAGTGGGAAGATTTTGATATCGTCGATGACGATGGCACGGCGACCCCGCTGGCCGACAATATCCTCGATACCGGTCGTCCTAAGCCTTATGTACCGATGATGTCTGCGGTGCGTCTGACTAATAATGACCGTTGTGATACGCTGTAAACGCTGGTGGAGCTTCTAGTGGTGACTACTGTGAAGACGAAGTTGCTGCCCCTTACGGCATTATCGATCAGTGCGTTGGTACTATCGATGTTCCGCTGGGTAATCAGGGCAATCTGCAGCCAATCTGTGTGGTTGACTCTAATGAGACTGGCGCCATGAATGCCGGTGATATGCCTAACCTGGCCAACACCGCTGCAGCCGTCCACGCCTGAATATGCAGCCGCGTGATTCCGATGGCGATGATGTGGTTGATGATGCCTGGGTTATCATTGTGTCTGAAGAGGACAAGGGTCTGGGCCGTTACGGTTTTATAAACACTGAAGAGTGGACCCTGGGTGATCTTACCGATACTGCAATGGAAACTTGTCTGGATCCACCACAGAAACCCGATGAAGAAACCGGTTGCCAGAAGGCCGATATCGGCAAGGACGTGTTCTGGACCAGCTTTGCCTGGGTACGCCTGCTACCTCTGAAGGTATTGATGTGGACTACAGCCTGGTGAACAACGTTCTGGTTCAGGGCGGTCAGCTTAATCAGCCTGAAGTTAACTGGCGCACCGGTGTTTACTATCCACCGATGAGTACCGAGCAAATGTGGGACTTTGGTGACTTGAACTACCTGATCTTCAACACCGAGATCGCACGCCGTACCAGCTTGATGACACAGTCGACAGAAAAGGCCGAATGGTCGGACTGGTCGCCATGCCACTGTGGAAGCAGGGCATCGTCAATCAGGGCGGACCGGCTGACATCAGTGCACGGCGTTTCGTCTCTTGCCCCATACCCTTTGAAGACGAGGACGGTCCTGTGATCTCGAAGGTTGACTGGGTCCAGTACCTGGCTGATGGCAAAAACATCAAGATCAAGGGTACGGTCTCAGAACTGGATGATGACAAGAAGACCGGTTTCTTCATTCGCGACGCGGCGAACACGGGCTACGTCTTTTTCGAGGAGAACACCGCACCGAAGGACTGGGAAAACTTCCTCGCCACGAACATGGAATACCCGCCCTGCTATATCCAGGTATCGGATGAAGATCCCGACGCAGAAGGCCAGTCTATCGGGAACTGGGGTGAAGCGTTTGACCTGAGGGAATACTGGGAAGCGATTGGCGTGGAATGCGAATGCACCGGACCGTCAACAGCCCAATTGAAGAACCAATCTGCTGCTGACGCGGCCGAAAGCTTCTCGTGGCTTTCGCTACTAGGTATTTCGGATGCTGTTGCGTCGATGAAGCTATCAGCTTCTGCCGCAGCCGAAAGCTTCTCGTGGCTTTCGCTAACAGAGGTATTTCGGACGCTGTTGCGTCGATGAAGCTATCAGCTTCTGCCGCAGCCGAAAGCTTCTCGTGGCTTTCGCTACTAGGTATTTCGGACGCCGCAGCGGCCTCGGAGAACCCCTACGACTTCTCCAATATGGAGTGTGCCTGGTACGACGGTGAGGGTGGCGTGTTTGAAGGTGTCATGTACTTCACCGATGAAACGAACGGAGGGGTCCAATCCTTACTATCCAGATGGCCTGTGTATGGCAGCACCAATCAACCTGTCTGCCCGCACACCTTATGAGTGTGAGGTTAGCGGTGAAGACGGCGGTATCAGTGACGGGTTCTGCCCGGGTGCAGCCGACATGACCTGTGTTGACGATGCAGCCTTTGGTCAACTCTGTAGTTCTGACGACCAATCCGGAAGACAACAAGACCTACGACAAGCTGGCGACCTGGTACGAATGCCCGGGATGGAACGGCACCAATGTCAGCGTAGATGCTGCTATGAATGCAGCAACTTGCTATACCGAGCCTGACAGTGCGTTGATCGGTCCCAATCTGGATGATCAGTCCTGGTACAACCCGCTTGAGGTCTCCAAGGCCCACCGTGGTTTCCTCGATGGTAATCACGTGTTTATGATCTATGCCTGGTCGCCTAACTTCAAGCTTAACGCAGTCGGCCAAGATCGCTACGAGCTGTATACACGGCGTACCTTTGATGGCGGTATCACCTGGACCACAACACCTGGCAGCTTCACTGCCAGCAATGGCCTGAGACCTACAGGGTAGTGGTACGACTACCTGTGAAACCATGCGTGATGGCGCATCGGTGGATACGTACTCATGTGTGCACCGAGTATGCTGCAGGCGTTCCCGAGCAGTCGCGCAACGTGAGCCAGCACAAGTCGATGAAGATCACCACGCTGGATCCGCGTTACACACCGACTGTTGCGGGTATGGCTACAGAAGGTGAACTGGATTGGGCTATCTTCGAGCCTGTCGATCCGACCGATATCCGTGATCCATCACGCAATTTCGTAGTCTTTGAGAGCGGCGACAACACCACGGTATCAGTAGGTGAAGCCGAGCCCCTCAACCTTGACTACGGTCGTGCCGAGCTGTTCGGTGACCACTTCACCGTGTGGAGCGAGATCGATACTGGTCTCAGTGATCCAGTGACGGACTGCTATCCGAGCAACGCCCATGGCACGACGGATGTCGACTGGGCCAAAGGTACCGGATTCTGTAATGAGTTCGATACCCTCGAAGGCTTTAAGGATGCGCTGTCTGAAGAGGCTAGTATCACTTCCAGCGCCAACGGCGACTTCCTCTACGGTGTATGGGGTCAGTTCAATGTGGACTGAAGATAACGGTGAGATGAGTTCGTCGACGGAGACGCCATGTTCCGCCGGGTCTGGTATCTGGATGACTACATCTCTGAAGACAATGCCTACACGTTGCCTGGTACTGAGCAGTGGTGGAGTTCAACTAGCAACCAGAAACTGTAACAGAAACAGCTACTGAAACATCACCTGTAAATTCAGGAAAAGAAAAGCCCGCAAAGAAAAAGGGGCGATAAGGAAGTAGTCTTAAAAGAAACAGCGCAGGGACGCGCATAAGCTGATTCGGGACGATGCTGGCATCGTCCCGATCTTCATTAAATAACAGAAAAACAGGTAATTTCTCAATAAGTCCATGCAGTTCAAGTTCCTTCCCCTTAAAAGGGGGAAGGCCAGGATGGGGGTAAATGTGAATAATCAAGTATTTAACCCCCACCCTAACCCTCCCCCTGAAAAGGGGAGGGGATAGTGCAAGGACTGATTGAGAAGTTACAACAAAATAGTGGTAATCAGCAAATGATTAAATCAACAAACAGTCATTATCAGCCAATTAATGGAGGATTTAAGATGTTTACGCATAAAGTTTTTTCACATTGGGCCCTGGTCTCTCTGCTGGGCCTTGGCATACTGCTCAGCACCTCGTCGGCACATGCAACGCAAAGATTTCTTGGTACCTGGCAGGGACTCTATCCAGATTCTCAATCTGACAACAATGCAGGCTGCGTGTTGTGCCACATCACACCAAACGGCGATGGCTTCAATCCCTACGGCGTAGAGGTCTGGATAGAGGGCATATCGGGAGCCGAAAGCTTCGACTCAGACGAGGACCCGACCGGCTCCAGCAATATCACCGAGATCAACGCTAACACTCAGCCCGGCTGGGCAGAGGGCGACAACCCGGACGGCGTGACCGGCGATCTCGATCCGGTGGCGGGTGGCGAGCCTCCGGTGGCTGATGCCAACGGCCCTTACAGCGCCCTGGTGGATGAATCGATCACCTTTGACGGCACCGGCTCCAGCGATCCGGACGGCGACGCAACCATCGCCAGCTACGAATGGAACTTTGGTGACGGCAACACCGGCACGGGTGCTACGCCGACTCACAGCTATGCGGCGGCAGGAACTTACAATGTCAGCCTGGTCGTGACCGATGACACCGGGCTAACCGGATCGGACTCTTCCACTGCCACTATTAGCGATCAGCCCCAACCGCCTGTGGCGGATGCCAACGGCCCGTACAGTGCGCTGGTGGGTGTGTCGATCACCTTCGACGGCACCGGCTCCAGCGATCCTGACGGCACCATCGTCAGTTATGCCTGGGACTTTGGTGATGGTAATACCGGCAGCGGTGCCACACCGAGCCACGCCTATGCCGCTGCAGCTGTTTACAACGTCTCTTTGGTCGTCACCGATAACGACGGGCTAACCGGTTCGGCTTCCTCCACAGCGACTATTAACGATCTGCCCCAACCGCCGGTAGCGGATGCCAACGGCCCCTACAGTGCCCTGGTGGGTGAATCAATCACCTTCGACGGCACTGGCTCCAGCGATCCGGACGGCACCATCGTCAGCTATGCCTGGAACTTTGGTGACGGCAACACCGGCACGGGTGCTACGCCGACTCACAGCTATACGGCCGTAGGTGTTTACAACGTCTCTTTGGTCGTTACCGACAATGACGGGAATACTGACTCTGCTACGTCCACCGCGACCATTAGCGACATCCCGCAAGAGTTGCCTGTGGCAGACGCTAACGGCCCCTACAGTGCGCTGGTGGGTGACTCGATCACCTTCGACGGCACGGGCTCCAGCGATCCTGACGGCACCATCGTCAGTTATGCCTGGGACTTTGGTGATGGTAATACCGGCAGCGGTGCCACACCGAGCCACAGCTATGCAGCGGCAGGTACCTACAATGTCAGCCTGGTCGTCACCGACAACGACGGGAATACGGACTCTGCTACGTCCACCGCGACTATTAGCGATCCGCCCCAACCCCCGGTAGCGGATGCTAACGGCCCCTACAGCGCGCTGGTGGATGAGTCGATCACCTTCGACGGCACCGGCTCCAGCGATCCTGACGGCACCATCGTCAGTTATGCCTGGGACTTTGGTGATGGGAATACCGGCACAGGTGCCACACCGACCCACGCCTACGCCGTTGCAGCTGTTTACAACGTCTCTTTGGTCGTTACCGACAATGACGGGAATACTCACTCTGCTACGTCCACCGCGACCATTAGCGATCCGCCACAAGCCCCGGTAGCAGACGCTAACGGCCCCTATAGCGGTTTAGTCGAGTGAGCTGATCACCTTCGACGGCACCGGCTCCACGGATCCGGATAACGATATCGTTGCCTATGACTGGGACTTTGGTGATGGTAACACGGGCACAGGAGCCACTCCGAACCACGCCTATACGGCCCCCGGGACCTACCTCGTGAGCCTGCTGGTAACCGACGAGACCGGCCTGAACGATACAGCCGAGTCCAGCGCGTTCATTACCGAAGACATCCCGCAAGAACTGCCGCCGGTGGCAGACGCTAACGGCCCGTATACGGGTACGGTGGGTACTGCGGTGGTCTTTGACGGCAGCGGCTCGACCGATCCGAACGGTGATGACACTATTGTCAGCTACGTCTGGGATTTCGGTGACGGCAATAGCGGGACTGGCGTCGCGCCAAGCCACACCTATGAGACAGCGGGAGCCTACGCGGTCGAGCTGACGGTGACGGACGAGGCGGGACTCAGCGATACCGACAGCAGCACCGCCGATATTGCTGATATCGGACCGCTGCCACCGACCGCAGATGCCAATGGCCCCTATATTGGCACAGCGGGTATTCCGGTGACCTTCGACGCTTCTGCCTCGACGGATCCGGATAACGACATCGCCACCTATGAGTGGAACTTCGGTGACGGCACGATAGTGATAGTCGATACCGCTACAGTGGAGCACACCTATGCGACGGACGATGTGTATGACATCCACCTGACGGTGACTGATGAGACGGGTCTGAGCGACTCGGATGCCACCACGGCCACCATCTACCCCGAAGGCGGCGATGCGGACGTATTTCTGAATCGCATCAATGCGCCGAAGCAGATGAACCTGCGCGTCGATAGCGAGAAGGAACGGAAGCATCATGGTATTCGGGGATGGCGACACCCTCGAGCAGGATGCCACGGTCACTCTCACTGCGTCCACGGACGATGACGGCGTCGAGGTGGAGGTCGAGCCTTCTGCAGTGACCCGCACTGTGGTTCCCGGCGGCAAGAAGACCCGCTTTAAATTCGAGGCGGAGATCGAGTGCAAGCAGAAGGGAAGCTATGTGATCGTCTGGACAGCGACCATCGATGCAGCGGAGAACACGGATCCGAGCAACGATGTCGTGCAGGCTAAAACTGCGCTTCAATGCACTAAAAAATGGCGACACCCTCAAGCAGGATGCCACGGTCACTCTCACTGCGTCCACGGACGATGACGGAGTCGAGGTGGAGGTCGAGTGCGAGGAGAAGGGAAGCTATGTGATCGTCTGGACAGCGACCATCGATGCAGCGGAGAACACGGATCCGAGCAACGATGTCGTGCAGGCTAAAACTGCGCTTCAATGCACTAAAAAGAAGAAGTAAACCAGGAACGGGCGTACCATAACGGTGAATGAACCGAGACTGGAACGCCCATAGCTAGCAAGCCACGACCGGGAAAGGGGATGACCTTTTCCCGGTTTTTTTAATATGTAGAATGAGGAAACTATGAACAAACCAGTGTCAGGCATGATAGCCATGCTGTTAATTTTTCCGTCCGGGAACGTTTTGGCACAGAGCGCCCCGAGTGATCAGGCCGATCAGCCAAAATCAGTGTCTGCAGAAATAGAGTCAAGTTCTGCTGCAAAAACCGAGGATAAGGCGATGGCTGCATCAGCTACAGCAAAAACAGCCGCCAGTGAGCCTGCCAGTTCAGCAAATCCGGCAGCGGCTGAGAAAACCGCGACCCATCAGGCTGCAGCACCCGCAAAGCCGCCCGAACCCATTACGGGGGCCTTTGGTATTCCGCTGGGCAAGCCTTTTCAGCCGTCGATGGTGGCCAAAGTGCTGAGCGAAAAAGAGCACACTTACACAGGAAAAGAGGGCAAGAAACTCAAAGGGACTCAGTATAAGGTCGTACCCATCAAAGAGGATCCGCGTTTTCAACACTATGCGGTCAAGACCACCCCTGAGGGGCTCATTTACGCGATTGAGGGAGACTACCAGGTCAAGCGTGAGCCGGATAATATTAAACAGTATGAGACGAAAGCAGAGCGCGAGGCCGCCAAACAGGAAAAAAACCAGCAGAAAAAAGGCAAGCACTCCAATTACCTGCAAAAGACTTGCAAGACCGAGGTCAAGGCCCTGGCCAAAGAGCTGGAAGCTAAATATGGAAAACCGCGCGGCCAGGGCTGGGACGGCCTCTGGTTTGCTTTCCGTCAGTTCTCTGACAGCACGAACCTGAGCCTGAGGTTATATGGCCATCGCTGCCGCAACGGGATGTACAGCATCGTCTACACCGACGAAAAACTGCAGAAGGGTGTGGTGCCGGCCAAGCCAGCTACCGCACCCAAAAAAGTAAAAACGTCTGCCCCGCTAAAAACCTCCGGGGGTACGGTTGAGGCTGAAAAAGAACTGACAAAGCCGGCACCCGCCAGTGAGCCTGGAACGCAAGCAGCAGAGCCCAAATCCAGCGCACAACAGTAAACCATGCAGCGGCGGGGAAGGGATTATGAGCTTTCCCCACTCTAATAACGTCGAGTGACGCTAATCTCTATACGCTCTATTCCTTCCCCTTTGCAGGGGGAAGGTTAGGATGGGGGTGAGAATGATGCCTCATGCTGAACAGTGAACGGAGCAACACGAATGATCACAGCAGATGACAGTCAGCCTTCAGAACTTTAGTCATTAAGCCGCTATTACCTTACCCCCATCCCAGCCTTCCCCCTCAGAGGGGGAAGGGGCAGTACTTAAATGAAATCATGTACGCAGTAATGAGAAGCATCTTTATGGATTTTTCATCAGTGCCTGCTGTATAGAAAAAGGTTTCAGCCACTTTAATTATGTCGAGTGACTCTAATCTGTATGCGCTCTATTCCTTCCCCTTTTCAGGGGGAAGGTTAGGATGGGGGTCAGAATGATGCCTCATGCTGAACAGTGAACTGGAGCAACACAATGATCACAGCAGATGACAGTCAGCCTTCAGAACTTCAGTCATTATGCCGCTATTACCTTACCCCCATCCCAGCCTTCCCCCTCAGAGGGGGAAGGGGCAGTAAAATGCAGACCAACTTTTCCGCTCAGAGGGGGAAGGGGCGTAAAATGCAGACCAGCCTTTCCGCTCAGAGGGGGAAGGGGCAGTACTTAAATGAAATCAAGTACGCAGTAATGTGAAGCATCTTTATGGATTCTTCATCAGTGCCTGCTGTATAGAAAAAGGTTTCAGCCGCTCTAATTACCTCGAGTGACGCTAATCTGTATGCGCTCTATTCCTTCCCCTTTTCAGGGGGAAGGTGAGGATGGGGGTCAGAATGATGTCTCATGCTGAACAGTGAACAGAGTAACTGAATGATCACAGCAGATGACAGTCAGCCTTTAGAACTTCAGTCATTAAGCCGCTATAACCTTACCCCCATCCCAGCCTTCCCCCTCAGAGGGGGAAGGAGCAGTAAAATGCGGACCAGCTTTCCGCTCAGAGGGGGAAGGGCAGTGCTTAAATGAAATCAAGTACGCAGTAATGTGAAGCATCTTTATGGATTCTTCATCAGTGCCTGTTGTATAGAAAAAGGTTTCAGCCGCTCTAATTACCTCGAGTGACGCTAATCTGTATGTGCGTCTATTCCTTCCCCTTTGCAGGGGGAAGGTTAGGATGGGGGTGAGAATGATGCCTCATGCTGAACAGTGAACTAGAGCAACTAAATGAGCACAGCAGATGACAGTCAGCCTTCAAAACTTTAGTCATTAAGCCGCTATTACCGTACCCCCATCCCAGCCTTCCCCCTCAGAGGGGGAAGGGGCAGTAAAATGCAGACCAACTTTTCCGCTCAGAGTGGGAAGGAGCAGTAAAATGCGGACCAGCTTTCCGCTCAGAGGGGGAAGGGGTAGAACTTAAAAGAAATCAAGCCCGTAAAAATGTGGAGCACATCAGTTAATCCTGCCATGACGTTCAGTCCAGCATAAAATCACCTCAATTTTCGGTAATTTTCGTGCTACGCAGGTGCAGGCAATTCCATATACTTATCGCACCTCAAATTAACCTTAAATTTCTCCATTGCTTTAGCTAAAATACGACTCCAACATTCATAATAACTCAACTGCGGCGCATTCACTTTTAGCTCATCAAAAAACTCAACCAGTCGAGTGTAAGCTAATTTTAATGTAGAGATATCACCATGTGTGCTGGTGATCACCATTCTCTTTTGACGACTGTGTTCAGTTAAACGACCGACACTACTGAGCAACAAGGGGCGACTGGTAATCGCTTCATGATGTTTATGAGGGATGGCTAAACGGACAAATAAGTTCCACCAATTACACACCAATGCAATTATACGAGCCATGAACTGACAGCTCTTTATTTTGTGCGTTGTATAACCACCCCAGCCCCATTGATTTTTTAATTCATCGAAATTATTTTCACAATCTGCCCGGTCACGGTAATGATGAAAAATGGTGACCAGATCGTCTTCTAAGTCAGTGATCAGAACAGAGTATTCATAAGCTCTTATGTCTTCAGGTCCATCAACCAATGCCAGCTGTTGTTGCAGTTGGTTGTTAGATTCAAAGCCAATAATATTGTCACTGGATAAGCGTCTTCTGACAATAACTACACGGCGTTCTTTTTCCCAGCCTTGCAACTGTATGTCATCCTCTTTTGCTTCCCATTCCTTATTCAGGTAATACCATTCACCTAAACAATGATGCTTGTATATGAGCTCCTTAACATTTTTTGATTTTTTTAGTTTGAACAAATAATTTTGTTCGAGCTCTTCCAGTTGCGTCATTACGTTATCAGTTCCCCAGGCAATATCTCCTCGCACAAAGGACGGTTTTCCATTAGCAGGTAATCGATGTAGCAAAGAAATTAAACCAGGCATTGAATGACATGAATTAGACTGATCACCTGCTTGAAATTCAACCTCTAATACCAGACGTAAGTTGGACATCATGTAAGTATGATAGGTATGAGAAGGTCTTCCGGGTTTTTGTGGATTATAGCCAATCTTTGCTCCCTGCTGCTGACCATAAAGTGGTTTTACTGTGACATCAACATCTAAAATCCAGGGGGCTGTTAACAAGGGTTCATAACAGGATTGTAAATGATTCTGTAGCCACTCTATTCCTGCTTTTTCTTCAATTTTTTGTAAGCCTCTGCGAGCAGAATCATCACTGACAACTTTGGTCATTCCCAATAATCTGGAATTCACTTGATCACTCATCAGGTTGGTGATATGAGCATAGCGTTTATGCCCTGATAAAATTGACAGAAAGAGTGAACCCAGAATATTGACTTTTTTAGGAGCATTATTACTTCGATAAGACAATGGACAGTCTTTAACCCAAGGATCAAAACGGCCTCCTAACTTCAAAAACTGGATAAAAAATGGCAGCTGGCCCATGGGGGTTACAGCAGCACTAGAATCCCATTCAATATGGAGTTTTCCAGCAAAAGTATCCACTTCAACTGCTTCAGACAGCGGATTTCTGCTAACAGGGAGTTGTTCACCCGTTGGGTGATCGGATTCTGGTGGAAGTACCATCAATTTGTCCTTAATTTCAAATACTTGACATTTTAGACCATTTTGAACTGATTAAAATAGGTTTATGCATTCTTCATCAGTGCCTGCTGTATAGAAAAAGGTTTCAGCCGCTCTAATTACGTCGAGTGACGCTAATCTCTATACACTCTATTCCTTCCCCTTTTCAGGGGGAAGGTGAGGATGGGGGTTAGAATGATGTCCATCCTGAACAGTGAACAGAGCAACTGAATGATCACATTTGATGACAGTCAGCATTCAGAACTTCAGTCATTAAGCGGCTATTACCGTACCCCCATCCCAGCCTTCCCCCTCAGAGGGGGAAGGAGCAGTAAAATGCAGACCAGCCTTTCCGCTGAGAGGGTGAAGTGTCAGTGCTTAAATGAAATCAAGTACGCAATAATGTGAAGCACCTTTATGGATTCTTCATCAGTGCCTGCTGTATAGAAAAAGATTTCAGCCGCTCTAATTACGTCGAATAAGATATCATTTTATGCGCAGTACGTTCCTTCCCCTTTTCAGGGGGAAGGTTAGGATGGGGGTTAGAATGATGTCTCATCCTGAACAGTGAACAGAGCAACTGAATGATCACATCAGATGACAGTCAGCATTCAGAACTTCAGTCATTAAGCGGCTATAATCTTACCCCCATCCCAGCCTTCCCCCTCAGAGGGGGAAGGAGCAGTAAAATGCGGACCAGCCTTTCCGCTCAGAGGGTGAAGGGGCAGTGCTTAAATGAAATCAAGTACGCAATAATGTGAAGCACCTTTATGGATTCTTCATCAGTGCCTGCTGTATAGAAAAAGGTTTCAGCCGCTCTAATTACGTCGAATAAGATAATCATTTATGCGCAGTCTATTCCTTCCCCTTTTCAGGGGGAAGGCCAGGATGGGGGTCAGAATGATGTCTCATGCTGAACAGTGAACAGAGCAACTGAATGATCACAGTAGATGACAGTCAGCCTTCAGAACTTCAGTCATTAAGCCGCTATTACCTTACCCCCATCCCAGCCTTCCCCCTCAGAGGGGGAAGGAGCAGTAAAATGCAGACCAACTTTTCCGCTCTGAGGGGAAGGAGCAGTAAAATGCAGACCAACTTTTCCGCTCAGAGGGGGAAGGGGTAGAACTTAAAAGAAATCAAGCCCGTAAAAATGTGGAGCAGCAGATTTTTCTACCCTGTTTTGTGAACCAGTTCCGCAAAGTAACACTTTGTTACAAAACAGCCCTTGCAGAAATAATTGGGTAACAGTCGTTGCCTATGATTGGTCTCACTGAATAAATCATTTTAATTTATATTTGAGGTCAAATAGTATGCAAAAACTTTTACTGTCAGCACTTGTTTCTTTGTCGGTTGTTTCTATTCCGGCGTTTGCTCACCATCCTGCGGCAGACAACCTGGATGAAGAAACCTGGGAAATGATTGACAGCAATCTTGAAGATGCCGATTCACCGCATCTGGATATGGAGTTTGATGATATGGGTTCAGTCACCACCAATATGCGTGACGAGACCAGTGTGCCGGTGTTATATCCTGCCTTTGAAGTGGATATCAGTGAAGATATGTTTGTTAACCCGGAAGTCTTCACTGCCCGGACCGGTGGTATGGAATTTGTGGACGAAAACGAAGACGGTATTGTTGATGTAGCCCAGGACAGTGCATCGTTTGAATCGCTGCAGGTCGGCGCCTTTGAAGATTCTAACAGCGACACCATCCACGACGCGTTCCAGACCTCTGATTTCTACGAATGGGCTGAAATGGACAATTTCGTGGATGTCAACGGCGATGGTCTGTCGGATAACTATGTCAATGATCCGTGGGCAGAGTAGGTCGTCAGTCTGAATAATATTTGAAAAAATACCCCCATCCCAGCCTTCCCCCTCAGAGGGGGAAGGAGCAGTAAAATGCAGACCAACTTTTCCGCTCTGAGGGGGAAGGGGCAGTAAAATGCAGACCAGCTTTCCGCTCAGAGCGGGGAGGAACTATCACCTGAAGTTTTGCTTATATGTCTATTGGTGAAACAATTTGTAACAATTATGTGCTTAGAGAAATATTTGGGAAATACCCATGCCGTATGATTAAGTTAACTAGAGAGTGTAGTTTAAATTTAATATTGAGGTGAATAGAGATGAAAAAATTATTATTAGCGGTAGTGGTTTCGGTAGCGGTGACTGCGAGTCCAGCTTTTGCACATCATCCTACTTTTGAGAACGAAAATATAGCTGATGAAACCGCTGAAAGGATCAATGACAACCTGGAAGCTGTCGATTCACCTCATCTGTTGCTCGATTTATCCCTTATGGGAGGTACATCAAGTGATATGGATGCGGGTTCAGATGACCCCATGAGTCAGCCTACTGACGCTGATCTGGACAGGATTCAGGGCGGTGAGCAAACCAGCGATGGTGTGGAAAATGAACCGCAAGATGCCGGTGAAGAAAATGAACCGGCAGATGTCGGTGAGGAAAATCATGCAGGTTATTATGTGAATCAGGAAACAAATTACAGGCCAGGTGTTGCTGCGGATGAAGATCTTAATCCGGAGCAAACCGAAACAAATTTCCGGGCTGAAGTGTCTACCCCTTCAGCTGTAGACGAGGAAGGTGTTGTTAAGCTGTATGCAGGCGATAGAGTGAGAATTGCCTCTGAATTAATGGTTGATGAACAAGATGTCGGCAAAACCGCTGAATGTCTGGCCGTAGCTCAAGCCCAGCAAGAGGCTGAAGGACCGGCTTTCACTTTCATGCTGGCCGAGAATGGCTGGGAAGAATGGGATGGCAATTTTGATGAGCTGACCGGCGCGAAGTGTGAACTGGGCGAAAACCATAAAATCACTGCGTATGAGGGTGAAGTGGTTCGCGGAGAATTTGCATTCTATTTCGGTTATCAGTTTCAAAATGGAGAAATTGTGGTCAATCCTGAGCCATTGAAATTCACAGTTAATTAAAAGAGCAGTTGAGTTCGGCTCACCATTCTTAAATGTTGCAGCAAGCATTGACTGAATGGTGAGTTTTTTTACATTAAATAACTGCGCCTTCCCCCGCTGAGGGGGAAGGTTGGGATGGGGGTAACGTCGTAGTATCTTAGTATTGAGGTTCTGGAGCCTGATTATCATCGAATGTGATCATTAAGTCTTGCTCCAGTTAACTGTTCAACCTGAGTCATCATTCTGACCCCCATCCTTGCCTTCCCGCTTAAATGGGGAAGGAATTGACCGCTGCCCCCCCCCCCCAGATTTAAACGTTCACTAAGAAACAATTTGTAACAATTCTGAGCTGAGAGAAACATTCAGGTAATACTGCTTTTGTATGCTGTAATTAAGTAGATATTTTTATATGTTAATTAATTTCTGAGGTAAATAGTGATGAATAAACTTTTATTAGCGGTAGTGGTTTCGGTAGCGGTGACTTCGACTCCAGCCTTTGCACATCATCCCGCGGCAGACAATGAAAACTTGCCAGATGGTACCTGGGAAATGATCGATGCTAATCTGCTGGCTGCGGATTCTCCGCATTATTATATGACTGATGATGATATGGGTTCAGATAGTGCGGGTTCAGACGGCATGAGTCAGACTGGCGATGCGGATCTGCAGCGGATCGAAGGCGGTGAGCAGGCCAGCGAACAAAGCAAAGAAAGTGCGGGTCAGGACGATGATGACGTTGATGACAGCGAAGCAGGCAGTCAGCCGCCGTATGGCAATGGGAACCAGTACCAGCAGGCTTCGAGTCTGGTAGATCCTGATACCAGCATAGCACTGTCTAATGAGGAGGCTGCAGATCTCGAGTACATGCGTGAAGAAGAAAAGCTGGCCCGGGATGTCTATTTGAAACTCTACGATACATGGGGAAGCAGAATTTTTAAGAATATTGCTAATGCTGAGCAGAATCATATGGACAGGGTCAAGGCGATGCTGGATGCTTATGAGATAGCCGATCCTGCCCTGGCTGAGAAAGGAAGTTTTGCAGATCAGGATCTGCAGGATCTGTATGACTATTTGGTGGCAAAGGGCGAAGAGTCATTGATGGAAGCTCTGAAAGTCGGCCTGTATATTGAAGAAATAGATATTGATGATTTACAAACTGCCATTAGTCAAACAGATAATCCTGCCATTGTTCACTTATATACCACTTTATTGAATGGTTCCTATAGCCATTTAAGGGCCTTTACCAGCCAGCTTGCGAACCTGGGGCTGGATTATGAACCTGAACTGTTGACGGATGAAGAGCTTGAAAGTATTTTGGACGGTGAGGAATTATCACCTGAATTTATACCGGCCGCAGCCGTAGATAAAAATCTCAATGCATGGGGTACCCGTTCGCGTTTCAGCTATACTATGGCTGGCCGTTCAGGCAACAGAGGCAATAATGCTGAATTTGGTCAGGGCGATCGCGTAAAACTAGCCGCCCATATTATTCCTGATGAAGAGGATGTCGGGGAGGTTGCCGAGTCTCTGATAGTGGCCCAGTATGAAAGCGAAAAGGGCGAGCAGGCAACTTTGATGCGTACCAGGAATAGCTGGGCATTATGGGATGGTGATATTGAGACCCTGACCAGTGCCGATGAGCGTAAACTGAGAGCCGTTCAGGAAATCAAAGTGTTTGAAGGTGAATTAACTGGAGCGCCCGGACAATTTACCATTTTTGTCGCTTACCGGCTTAAAGATGGAAGGATCGTCTATAGCGGTAAGCCTATGGGATTCAGGGTTGAATAAATTTATGCTCCGACTCACCATTCTGTTCAATGTGGATTGTATTGCAGAATGGTGGGGTGTTTAAGCCTAGAATTAGATGCTTCGAAACTATTGTTCAGGCAACCCGTAAGTAAAGGAGGATCATTCAATTTCAGGATGATTTGTAACTTCTCAATAAGTCCATACAGTTTAAGTTCCTTCCCCCTGATAGGGGGAGAGGATCTTGCTCGGAATTATTGAAAAGTTACGATGATTTCGTTTAACAGAGGAAAGATATGATATTTTATGTTCTTCTTTGCTCGATATTATTTTCTCAGTAAGCAAACTTTAACTGAGCAGTTGTTCTGGTTTAAGCCTGGAAAGGGAAATAATGAACAAATAGCATGTGCTCTTATGGATACCATGAATTTAATGACATGCATGACTTTTAAACTTAAGCACGTTCGCAGGACCCACAGCTAATGTTACAGCGCCTATGGATTAAATTGATTATTATATGTATCATGAGCTGCATGGGCATAAAACTGTCAGTATCCAGTGATTTTGGCAGTAACGACCCTCTAAGCCAGAACGATAACCTTGTTGATCAGCCTGTCGTGACCCCTGATGCTGAAAATACGGGTTTGCAAGTGTCCGCTACCCGTTATGGCATGGGTTATGAACTGCGCATGGAACAAGCTCAACAGCGTGCTGATATTGAACGTGTGAACAAGGCCGAGAAAGCCCAAAGACCGGTTCGTCCTGAACGCCCCGAAAGATTTAACAGGCCTGACAGGCCGCAGCGCCCTGAACGCCCCAATCGTCCCGGCCGATAAGGTAAGATGTTGAAATACCTGTCCAGTAGTGCTTTTTTTTCAATTTATTGTTGCATGTCATCCAGTGCCTATGGTTTCGAATGGCATCAGAATGATCTGAAAGTTATTCTGGGTGCGGATTATAGCAGCGGAAAATACGGTCTGGATGAGTCAACAGACATGTTATATATTCCTCTGGAAATCAAATATCGTGCTTTTCCCTGGCAATTTAGCGCGACCATTCCCTATCTCAGAATAACAGGTCCTGGCGGAGTCGTAGGCGGTGGGGGCGGCGGCGTTATTCCCCTTGGTGACGGAAGTTCCAGCGCCGGTGGCGGTGCTTCGGGCGGTGGCGGTGCTTCGAGCACAGGCAGTGTTGCAGTCAGAAGCGTAAATGGAGATACCTCCGGCAATGGACAGGGATCCGGCAATGGACAGGGATCTGGCAATGGTCAGGGGCCCGGCAATGGACAGGGGCCCGGCAATGGTCAGGGACCCGGCAATGGTCAGGGGCCAGGCAATGGACAGGGGCCCGGTCATGGACAGGGACCCGGTCATTCAGGCAGCCCGAAAATATATACCGAGCAGGGGCTTGGAGATATCCTGCTGGAAACCAGTTTTTCTGTGGATATGGTTTATGAAATGCCCTTTTATGCCGATCTGGGGGCTATTTTAAAAGTGCCTACCGCGGATAAAAACAAGGGGCTGGGTACCGGAGAATTTGATTTTGCCCTGCAGCTTGATGTGTCAAAAATATTTTATTCAAATAGCCAGATAGAAACAATGCCCTTTGCAACCCTGCGTTACCGCTTTATGGGCGATCCCGAAGAGATTGATTTTAATAATGTCTGGTATTCATCCATAGGGGTTGATGTCAAGTTTGGTACATCTTCTCATGTGGGGGTCAGTTATGATTATCGACAGGCCATTACCTCTGAATCATCCAATGTGAGCGAAGCGCTGCTCTATTATGATTATACGTTGAATAAAAACTGGTCTTTCAGTGCTTATGGGGTGAAAGGATTTGCCGATGGAAGCCCTGATCAGGCTGTTGGTTTACAGCTGAAGTTTATCCCCGATTAGCAGCCATCATTCACACCCGTGTTTATCTGTCTTAACACCACGGGGTGTATTGGGACATTTATCCCGGTAATCAGGGGTTCCATCAGCATCGCTGTGTTTTGGACATCCATTGGCTGCGATTCCTTTGGCGAGCGCTGCTTGACTGTCTTGCGGGCAGTAATCCTGGCTATTGACCACGCCGTCTCCATCCGTATCGAGTTCACAGCCTTTGCTATCCACCGGGTAAGCCTTATTGCCCGGTTTAAGACGCTCAGCATCGACGGCTGCCGCATATTTGAAATCTGCAGCTAATTTTTTCAGCTGCGCCGTATCGGGGCATTGATCCACTGTGTCAGCTACACCATCATGATCACTGTCGGTAATGGTTTGTGCCTCTATACATGTCATTGGCACTACTAAAAGCAGAGCAGTAACAAGTTTTTTCAAATTCAGCATGGTCATCCAAAATAAAAACCTTCCCCCTAACCCCCACCCTAGCCCTCCCCCTGACAGGAGGAGGGGATCTTGCACGGACTGATTGAGAAGTTACAAATAATAAAGTTTAAGAGCTATCTGCCCAGAATGGCGTCGACCTCTTCCTGTGAAAGATACTGGGCTTCATAATTGCCCGCACCGATCACCGCTTCGATTTGCCCAACATAGGCTCTCAGGTGGCTTTCAGAACCATCGATCAGCGAGCGATAGGCATTGATCAAACCGTCTTCATCGGTGTAATGAAGACCACAGGGATCATTATACCCGGCCTCAACCATGACTGCCGGACAGTCGGTAATATCATGCATGTCCAGTTCTTCTATCAATGCGCCTGCGTAAAGGGCCTGCAGTTCGTTTTCGGCGCCCATAGCCACCAGGGCGTCATATTTTTCCTCGAAATACCAGCCCCATTCCTCGCCGCTAAACTGACCGAGACTGTCAGGCAGATCATTGGTGGCAGGATTGGGATCGGGTAAATTATATTCTGCCAGTCGGTCGCGCATGACGTCTGTATGCGTTTGTTCTGAGCGGGTAGCAATGCGGGCAAAAACCTGTTGCTCGGGGTACATGTCGGCAAAGCTGAGATAAACATCCCGTGCCAGTTTTTCTTCTTCACGCATAAACGTCAAATGCGACGCTTCATTGATATCCAGAGGTGAGTCAGTGACAGTGGTGCTGTCGCTATCTGATGTTGACACCGTTTCTGCGTCATTGGTGTTATAGCTATCAGAGGTTGTGGCAACTGTATTCCTTGCAGGTTTATTTCCGCCTTTTGCTGCCAGGGCGCTGCCTGCCATAAAAGCTGACAGTGAGATTGAGAGTAGGATCGTGCTGCTCAGTGTGGATAATTTTTTCATAACGGTACCTGCTAAAATAACAAAAGATAATAACCTTAAAATTTCTGCAGGTATATTACCTTTTTTCTTCCCGACTTTTTACCGCTTTAATCGGTTTGTGTGATTGAGTTCTCGTTTATTGGTTAAGCTAACAAATACGCCAGCCATGCTGATATAACCTTACCCCCATCCCAACCTTCCCCCTCAGAGGGGGAAGGAGCAGTGCGAGAAGATACGAAGTACGCAAAAATGACAGGCACTTTTTGACGGCTGCAAAAAAAGGCTTTTTTTGCAGGTAAAAAATTCCAGCCATGCTGATATAACCGAATTAAACTTTATATGTGAGCCGTACATTCCTTCCCCCTCAGAGGGGGAAGGAGCCAGTAAAATGCAGACCATCCTTCACACTAAGAGGGGGAAGGAGCAGTGCGAGAAGATACGAAGTACGCAAAAATGACAGGCACTTTTTGACGGCTGCAAAAAAAGGCTTTTTTTGCAGGTAAAAAATTCCAGCTACGCTGATATAGCCGAATTAAACTTCATATGTGAGCCGTACATTCCTTCCCCTTTTCAGGGGGAAGGCCAGGATGGGGGTGTGAATGTTGTTAATGCGTGAACATTACACTGGAGCAAGACTGAATGATCACAGTAGATGGTAGTCAATCATCCAGAACTACAGTCAATAAGCGGCTATAACCCTACCCCCATCCCAGCCTTCCCCCTCAGAGGGGGAAGGAGCCAGTAAAATGCAGACCATCCTTCACTCTAAAGGGGGAAGGAGCAGTGCGAGAAGATACGAAGTACGCAAAAATGACAGGCACTTTTTGACGGCTGCAAAAAAAGGCTTTTTTTGCAGGTAAAAAATTCCAGCTACGCTGATATAGCCGAATTAAACTTTATATGTGAGCCGTACATTCCTTCCCCTTTTCAGGGGGAAGGCCAGGATGGGGGTGTGAATGTTGTTTAATGCGGGAACATTACACTGGAGCAAGACTGAATGATCACAGTAGATGACAGTCAACTTCCAGAACCTACAGTCAATAAGCGGCTATAACCCTACCCCCATCCCAGCCTTCCCCCTCAGAGGGGGAAGGAGCCAGTAAAATGCAGACCAACCTTCCCCTCAGAGGGGGAAGGAGCAGTGCGAGAAGATATCATCTACGCAAAGGCTCTGAACAGCCGGATTGTGTCTGGCTGAACGTTGATATCTCTTTTTACAGATTACCAAAACTGCATAAATTTGCTAATCTGTACGTATGGACGATGATAAATACAAAATTCTGATTGTGGATGATGATCCGGGTATTTGTGAACTGCTGCAACGCTATCTGCTCGAACAGGGCCTGATGGTATCTGCCGTTCACGATGGTAAGGCAATGGACAATTATCTGCATGCGCATCCGGTGGATCTGCTGATACTGGATTTAATGCTGCCGGGTGAAGACGGGCTGAGTATTGCCCGCAGATTAAGCACTGTATCTGATGTGCCTATCATTATACTGTCTGCTAAAGGTGAAGATGTCGAGCGTATTATTGGTCTGGAGATGGGCGCAGATGACTATCTGGCCAAGCCTTTTAATCCCAGAGAACTGCTGGCTCGTATCCATGCCGTGCTGAGGCGTAAACAGGGCCAGCAGGAGGAACTCGAACCCGCAGATAATGAGCGGCACTATACATTTGGTGATTTTGATCTGAATCTAGGCAGCAGAACGCTGAAGAAAAACGGTGAAGTGATTGAACTTACCGGTGGTGAGTATGATATCCTGGAAGTATTTATCAGGCATCCCAATCAGGTGCTGAGCCGTGATCAGCTGGTTGACCAGCTTAATGGTTATGAACGTTCTCCTTTTGACCGCAGCATAGATGTCCGGGTGACCCGCCTACGCAAAAGAATTGAAAGCGATATCAAGCAGGTGCAATATATCCGTACCATCAGGGGCATTGGTTATATGTTTACCCCCCGAGGCAATGACTAGTGATAAGACGTCCAGGAACGCTCTTTGCCCGCACCAGTCTGACCGTTTCAATCGCACTTTTGATCTTTGTTATTTTTTCAAGCAGCGTCGTTTTATATTACATCATGTTTCCTATTGCCCGTCAGGCAGCAGGTAATCTGGCCGCTCTGATGGTGCTCTCTGCTCAAACCTGGGCCGAATTGCCTCCGCATACCCGGCCGGATTTTGAAGATGAACTGAAAAATCATCACGGGCTTACGCTGCTTAAAAACACCACTGAGATCAAGCCAGCCGGTGTCAAAACGCCCTTTATTCTTTTCCTTGAAGATGCCTTGCTGGAACGCCTTGAAAAAAAAGTTGATATACTCGAAGATCCTGCCGACAGCTCTCAACTCTGGGTTGATATCTCCATGGGGATACACCAGCTTCGCGTGGGATTTCCGCTGGAACAGGCCGGTCCAAATCCGCCGCTGGCGATTTTCTTTTTGCTGCTGGGTGCTGCGCTTTTTGTGCTCATAACCAGCACCTTGCTGGTAAGACGGTTGATCAGGCCGCTGGAAGATCTTTCCCAGGCAGCCACACAAATTGGCCGGGGTAAAAAACATCAGCCGGTCAGTGAGAAGGGGCCTGAGGAACTGGCCCTGCTGGCAAAAAGTTTTAATCAGATGAATCAGCACATACAGCAGCTATTGGCCAACAGGACCACCCTGTTGGCGGGTATTTCCCATGATTTACGCACCCCTATATCCCGCATCACATTGGCCCTGGAGTTTCTTGATAATGAGCAGGAAGTTGAGCTGATCAAGGGGATTAAAAAAGATTTAGCTGAAATGAATCAGATGATCAGTCAGACCCTTGAAATTGCCAGAGGATTTGATAATGATGACGGCAAAGCAGAAGCCGTTGATCTGAATCATTTGCTCAGCACAATGGCTGCAGAATACCGTAATGAGGATCAGCAAATTGTTTATGAATCTGCTGCTTCATGCAGCAGGATGATCGTGGCAACGTCCCTGCGAAGAGTTCTGAGCAATCTGATTGAAAATGCCCTGCGTTACGGCGAGGGAAAAAAAGTCACTCTAGCACTGGAATGCACGAATAAGCAGGCGATGGTGCGGGTCATGGATCGGGGGCCCGGTATCCCGGAGGAACAGCGAGAAGCTGTGTTTGAGCCGTTTTATCGTCTCGAATCATCAAGAAATTCCAGTACCGGCGGTAATGGACTGGGTCTGGCTATAGCCCGCCAGTTAGGTGATAAATATGGCTGGACGATCTCAATCGATTCACGCCAGGGCGGCGGAAGCGTTTTTAGTTTAATGATATAACTTTTCTCAAAGGAAACTTGCTTCTAATAGCCGAATTATGGTTCTTCACATTATTGCCTACTTAATCCAAAATTAACCCGTAAAGTCATGGATCATCAGTACCTTGATCGCTCTCGTTACGTTTTAACTGATTAATTTAGGTTAATTTCTGTTAAGCTTTGCTCCTTCCCCCTCTGAGGGGGAAGGCAGGGATGGGGGTAAGGGTATAGTTTCTTAAAAGGGGGAAGCACGTACTGCGCAAATATGAAACGAATGAATACTGCAAAAGAAAAGCCGGGAAAACCCCGACTTAATTTTAATCAGCGCACTGATGAACGAGTTACTCCAACTGAGTATTTGCCCCGACTTTGTTAAGAGAAACTGAGTTTAATCGCATCAATAATATTGTCACAGGCTCTAGCGCATGCTTCGCACTCGATGTGCTTCTCGTGCTTTCTGCATTCTTTGGCGCAATCTCTGCAGACTTTCTCACATACCTGCGAATACTCTTTATTGTAAATTGAGTTTGATGCCACCAGGTAGGCATAACCTCCGCAAACAGACTGCATTTCCTGTACCTTACTCGCACAGTCAGCCAGTTCGGTATCACCTTCGGTAAAACTCACCATGCAATGTGCAATACAGCGACGGCCTTTGTCCAGACAATTGTTAACGGCGTCCATCAAATCAGTTAACTGGGTTGCATGCTTGCTATGATCATGCTCTTTCATGGCTGCCGATGCTGAACCTGCATAAGCCATGGTCGCGGCGCCAATACCCAGTAACATATCACGGCGGCTTATACCGTCGAGTTTTTTCTGTTGTTGTATAGATTCATTTTTTTCTAACATATTCAGATCCCCTTGATTAAATAAAATGGCAGTATTGATATACTATAAATGAGGACAATAAATCATAGTTAAGATGCGGCTATTAAATTTATGAGTCTTCAACAGTAATAGTAGGCGATAAATTAAAAATTACTCTAAGTATTTTCCACGGGTTTATATCGGGTAATCCACAGGCAAATGGCGGAATATGGATCAGATCACGAAGCTTTGCCGCTGAACTTCCAGATTCAGGAACTTTTCGTTACACTCACTTTTTGCACTTAAATTGCTATTCTGTGGTGAATTTTGGCATAATTTTGATTTCAAAGGTCATCGAAATATGCTCGGGTTTACAGCTGTTGACAGGAATAAGGATGGTTATATTAGCGAACAGGAACTTACCGAAGCACGCAGTGTTTGGGAAGAAAAAACGGTTTTTTAATGTGGCGGTCAATAGTGATGTTTTCTAAACCAATGATTCCAGAACACCTGTCTGTAACGCAAATCCTGGAACAATGTACGGTGCGAATATCATCCAGGGCCAAATACTTGCGTTTAAGCGTATCTCTGGATAAAGGCGTTGAAGTCATTATACCCCGTTCTATGTCACAACAGCAGATCAAGCAGGTGATCCCGGAGTTTATCATCAAACAGCAGCGCTGGATCAACGTCAGCCTGCAAAAGCTTTCGTCTCAGGTGAGGTCCAAACCTTTGCTGGCCAATTGCCGACTCCCGGTAAGCATTGCCTTAAAGGCTGTTGGAAGTGAATTCAGCATTGAGTATAAAGAACTGGCCATTAACAAGGTTTTACTCAGCACCAAAGGATTAGAGACTATCATCATTTCGGGGGCTCTGAGTGATCGTTACCATGTGTTTAGGCTGCTGGAGCATTATTTTAAGCAATATGCTTACCCTATTTTGTATCAGCGTTTATGTCAGATCAGTGAGCAGACCGGCCTGGATTTTAACCGTTTAACGGTTCGTGCGCAAAAGACCCGTTGGGGAAGTTGCTCTGCGAAGAAAAATATAAACCTGAATTACCGCCTGCTCTTGATTGATAGCCAGCTGGTTGATTATATTTTATTACATGAATTGGCACATACGGTGCATTTAAATCATTCCAGTGATTTCTGGTTGCTGGTGGAGCAGTTCATGCCGGATTATAAACACCGGGACAAGCAGATCAACCAGACCCGGAAAGAGTTACCCTGCTGGGTATTTTATAAGGAATTGAAGTAGCGGTATTTATGGAGTGTGTTTGAGCGAGCAAATCGACCCTGAGCAGCAGCCATAAAGCGCAATAGTGTGAAGCACTTAGTGAGTTATTCCAGATACGCTGAGTAGTTACTTTAATTCTTCCATATATTGCGGGTAAAAAACCAGACCACAAACGTGATCCCCAGCGCTCCGAGCAAAATCATGGAATGTAAATCCAGGAAATTAACGAAGCTGTAACCCAGAGAGCTTATGCTTGCAAGGTTATCGGGAGAGTTTTGCAAAATCATTTTATTAATGCCGTTAAAGAGTAAAAACGCAAATATCGGTAAACATAGTAAAACCACTATTTGAAACAGGGCTTTTAACACTTTCTTCATATGTGATGCGATATCATGCAAAACATGTGAAATATGTTCATAGGTAAGGTCGTTCATTGGATTTGCCCCCCGGCCAGTTGCTTATGTCGTAGTATCTTCGTGGTCAGATATAATGAGCACTTATACTCATTATCCTTGAAAATGCAGGTTCATTGTCTGCGCCCTTCAGCCCAGGCATGTATTATTCATACACTCATGGACTTCAGAACTTGACGGCTTCCCTGCATTTCCAATGATTTCGAGTCTGTACCTGACCATTATTGGTAAAATCTTGGCAGAACAATATAACACCAATATGAATCTATGGTTCGGTTTATTTGCAAATATTCTGCATAAAACATACCATTGTACTTTTGAATATGTAATATACTGAAAAATAAAGAAATATATTTTATTCTTGCTTTTGTTTTTTAGAAAAAATGAACCAAATCAGGGCGTGGGGAGAAAAACTGCACTTTATTGGGGAAGCAACGGCGCTTTATAAAAATCAGCCGGGCAATAATTTTATAATTCATAACAGCTGCGGGCAAATTTTTCAGGCGGCGAGGCAGCGCAATTTTTATTTGGATTCAGGAAAATTCACGCAACATGGCGATGGTTTCCAGCATAGGCGAAGAGTCAAGATAATCAATACTTACAGGCCAGTAAGACTTATCAATTTGTAAAATCAATGAGGGAAATGAGTGTACGCCCAATGCTCGGCTCAGATTAATTTCCTCAGTCAGTGTCGTATTGACTTCTGCAGAATGTAACAGCTGGATAAACTTATTTCTGTCCAGCCCCAGCTGTTGTGCAAAATCAGCCAAAGTAGTTTCATCCGAAGGGTTTTGAGCCCGCAGATAATAGCCGTCCTGTATGGCTTTGATCATCAGGCTGTCCATATCTTTGACAGTGCCCGGTGCATTATTTTTGTTGAGTTCCCTGGCGGCTATCACTGCACGGCAGGCTGGATAGGTCGAACGAACCGGCTGACAGCGGCTCCAGAATTCAAAATTAAAGTGCAGCCGCGGGACTTTCTGTTGAATACGTTTCCAGGTTAGCTGCAGTTGCTGCTGCATCTCTTCTGCCATAGGCTCGCTGCTGTCAGCCGCCAGCCCGCCCAGCAGTTTATGAACTTCAATTTCTGCGGGTAATTGTTTTAGTAACTGACCGAGTGACTGCCTGAACGCATAACACCAGCTGCACATTGGGTCGTGTATGTAATATAAAGTGCTTGTTTTTAAAGAATTATTACTGCTCATAGTCGCTCTAATTGCAGATTCAGTTTACCTCTGGGTAAAATTACGCTGAGTAGTTACAAATTTTCTTTGATGAGGTAAAGTTTTATCCAGATTAATAGGCATGATTACATCAGTTTAAACGATTTCAACGCCATTGCTAATAACCTTTGATCACCCTTTCCAGGTTTCTGGGCATTTGGAAAGTCAAAGTGAATTATATTTACCGAATTATTTTTTAGCAAGGAAGGATCAAATGTGAAGTTAATTATTTGATTATTTGAATTAACGTCTTTAGATGCGATTTCTATACCACAGATTTTAACTATAATTTTTTGCTTACCCAAAGTTTTAATATGTAGTGTTAGTATTCCTTTTATATTATTTGTTGGAATTTTTATATATATTTCTGAAGAAGATCCATCTGTCCATCTAAAGGAATTTTCTGCATTCGACCATCCATTTCTAGATAAATAAAGCGAAATTTCTTTAAAGTCTAAAAGGTCTCCTGGTTTGTAGTCTAAACTTTTACCTCTTGTCCAGTATTTTAACTTTTTATCAATGTAGTATAATTTATATTCATCACTAACATTTGGTGTGAATATCTTATAGATAACGAATGTTTCAAAACTACAGACAAGAAAAATTAAGAACAGAACAAATGTTTTTTTGTTTAATACTTCAAAACACTTCAATTTGTAAACCATTGTACTGTTACCCATGCGATTGACATAAATGTTAATCCAGATGTAAAAAGTATTAATAAATAAAGCTGTATTAAAGTATATTTTTCTGTTAATAATGCTAAAGCGATATAAATAGGAAAAAGCGTGAATACGTATCTTGGCATGGAACCGAGAGAAGTCGATAATGGAATGAAAATGGCCAGTAAAGTTATAGAAAACTCAGGATATTTTTTTCTGTAAAATAAGTACACGGTAAGCGATAAACCTATTGCAGATGCTGTAGAAAAATAAAAATATGGTGTCCAAAATTTATTTAATCCATCTAATAAAATTATAAAAGGATTATGTATTTCTCTTCCCCATGCTATTTGTATGTGTTTAAATGCTAAAGCATCACCTGTTAAGTAATATAGGTAAAGCATGAAAATGAATAATCCTAAAGGAGCCATTAGTAAAGCAAGTACAGGTTTTTCTGCCCCCTTTTTTATAGATATTAAATTTTTAATACCATATTGTTTAATAGCGAAAATTAACAGTGGAAAAACTATCATTACCCCAACAACTTTTGTACCAGAGAGTAAAGCAGCAGCAATACCCGCATAGAACCATTTATTATCATTTGCGAAATAAAAGGTAATAATCATCAGGAAGAAAAATATACTTTCAGTGTAAGCGAAAGAAAAATAAATACTAAAAGGTGAAAATGCCATAAATGCGCTAGACGTTAAAGCCAAATCTTCATTCAGGATTTTTTTTACATATAAAAACATTATCCATAATCCGATTAGGAATAATGAATTATTTAATATATAGGCACTCTCTAGATAAGGAATAGAAAAAATATTTTGCACACACTTTGTAAATAATGGAAACAGAGGAAAAAATGCCCAATTAGCCGCATCCCCTCCTGAATGTCCATGAGGTGCTAAATCATAACCGTTTTGAATTAATACCCTATACCAACCACAATCCCATTGGCAAAAAGCATCAGTTAGCTTACTGTTATGACCGAATATCTTATTACTTAGAGAGCCAAAAGAAATTATTATTAATCGACTGGTAAGAAACAGTGTGGCTATGACTAAAAAAGAATAATTCTTATTTGAATTGTTTGAATTTATCACTGGGTGTACGTCGTCAAAGGAAGTTGGACCAATGGTCAGCGGATTTAAGAGAGAATTTATCTCGTTTGATTTAGTTGTTTAAGTGAGTGTAATAATTTTTTCTGCACATAGCCAGGGTATTATGTTTGCACCATTCACGGCTGTCCGGAATCTCCTGTCCACGACGAAAATACTCATCGGCCGGGGTTAGATTATTCAGTGATTAATGATATCGCTCGTGATTATAATAATGTAAGAATTATGTGAAGGCATTTTGCAATTATTGTGGCAGGTAATAATTCTCTAATAATATTTGCTTTTGCATAGAGCGATACCAGCTTTAAATTTTCCCCTGCGTCTGAGGGTAAAGGTCGAACTGAACCTCTGGCGTGCAGTAAACAGACTAAATAATTGTTCTTATAAGGTCTCCATTTAGGACAAGACCCTGTGATGTATCATTACGGGATTTGATGCTAATATGAGCGAAATGATGTATTACAGGGTCTGGTGCGATGACTCAATACTATGGCCACTATTTCCGAACAGCTATTAAGAAGAAACCAAGCAAATTGCAACGGTAAAACTGGCATCTTAATGTTTACCATAAATTTAAGCATAACGGCTCTAAGAGCTTAGGCATAACTTAACACTGGCGCTAACCAGCGTTCAGCTTCTTCTATGGAGCATCCTTTGCGCCGGGCATAACTTTCAAGCTGATCTTTATGGATTTTTCCAGTACCAAAATAATGCGACTCCGGGTGTGAAAAATAAAAACCGGAAACAGACGCTGCCGGCAGCATCGCAAAATTCTCTGTCAGCGTGATACCGATGGCTGCTTCTATATCCAGTAAATCCCATAAGATGGCTTTTTCTGTGTGATCAGGACAGGCAGGGTACCCCGGGGCCGGGCGGATACCCTGGTAACTTTCGGCGATTAAGGCGTTATTATTCAGTTTTTCATCGGCGGCATATCCCCAGTATTGAGTGCGTACCAGTTCATGCATCTTTTCTGCCAGTGCTTCGGCCAGTCTGTCAGCCAGTGCTTTGAGCATGATCGAATTATAATCATCATGATCACGTGCAAATTCGGCCAGTTTCGTTTCGATACCTATTCCAGTGGTGACCGCAAAAGTACCCAGATAATCTGCAATGCCGCTGTCTTTGGGCGCGATAAAATCCGCCAGACATTGATTGGGCTTATCCTGGGGCTTTTTCATCTGCTGGCGTAAAAAATGAAAGGTGCTCAGAATGCCGGAACGGGTTTCATCGGTATAAATTTCGATATCATCATCGCCGATATTGTTGGCAGGAAACAGTCCAATGATGGCTTTGGCCTGTAACCATTTTTCATTGATGATCCTGTCCAGCATGAGACGGGCATCATGGTAAACCTGTTTGGCCTGTTCGCCGTAAATCTTATGCTCGAAAATGGCCGGAAAACGCCCTTTGAGTTCCCAGGTCTGAAAGAAAGGCGACCAGTCAATATAGTTTCTCAGTTCATTGAGGTCAAAATCATCAAACTGTTTGATACCGCTTACAGCGGGTTTGACAGGAGAGTAATCAGTCCATACCAGTTGCTGCTTGTGCGTTCTGGCCTGTTCCAGGGTAATGATATTCTTTTTGACCGATTTGTTAACACGCGCAATACGGATTTCTGCATATTCTGCGGCAATGTGAGCGGCGTAATCTTTCTGTCTGCTGCTGGACAGCAAATTCTGACAGACGCCAACCGCCCTTGATGCATCAGTGACATGAACCACGGGCTGTTGATATTCAGGTGCGATTTTAACGGCGGTATGTAAACGGGAAGTGGTGGCACCGCCAAGAATGATCGGCAAGCTGAAGTTCTGTCGCTGCATTTCTCTGGCGATATGCACCATTTCGTCTAGTGACGGTGTGATCAGTCCGGACAAACCGATTATGTCACATTGTTCCGCTTTGGCTCGCCGCAGTATTTCTTCTGTAGGCACCATAACGCCCAGATCAACGACTGCATAATTATTACACTGCAGCACCACTGCAACAATATTTTTACCAATATCATGTACATCACCTTTGACGGTGGCCATGAGTATTTTGCCATTATGGCTCAGGTCGCTGAGATTGTCTTTTCCTGCTTCAATATAGGGCATCAGCCAGGCAACGGCTTTTTTCATTACCCGGGCAGACTTGACGACCTGCGGCAGAAACATTTTACCGGAACCAAATAGATCGCCGACGATATTCATACCGTCCATCAAAGGACCTTCTATGACCTGAATCGGCTGCTCAAAGAGTAAGCGGGCTGCTTCTGTATCCTGATCTATGTATTCAGTGATGCCCTTTACCAGGGCATGACTCAAGCGTGCTTTTACATCCATTTCCCGCCAGCTATTATCAACAGTGCTTGCTGATACCCCCATGCTGTTATCACGATAGTTCTCGGCAATGTCCAGCAGGGCATCGGTGGCATCCGCGCGGCGGTTCAGAATAACATCTTCTACCCGGTCACGAAGTTCCTGAGGAATATCATCATAAATAGCGAGCTGGGCTGCATTAACAATACCCATGTCCATGCCTGCCTGTATCGCGTGGTAAAGGAAGACTGCATGTATGGCTTCTCGAACCGGATTGTTGCCGCGAAAGGAAAAGGATACATTGGAAACACCACCGGAAACTCTGGCGCCGGGCAATGTTTGTTTGATGATGCGGGTTGCTTCTATAAAATCTACCGCATAGGGATTATGTGCTTCAATACCGGTGGCAACCGCAAAGATATTAGGGTCGAAAATAATATCTTCAGCAGGGAAACCGATCTGTTCTGTGAGAATTTTATAGGCTCGGGTGCAGATAGCGACTTTGCGTTCAATACTATCAGCCTGCCCCTGTTCATCAAATGCCATCACAATAGTCGCTGCACCATAACGGCGGATCAAACGGGCATATTCAATGAATTTTTCTTCACCTTCCTTGAGACTGATGGAGTTAACAATGCCTTTACCCTGAATACATTTCAGCCCGGCCTCAATAACTTCCCATTTAGAGGAGTCGATCATGATGGGCACTTTGGCAATATCCGGCTCGGCAGCGATCAGTTTAAGAAAACGATCCATCGCAGCAGCACCGTCAAGCATGGCTTCATCCATGTTCACATCAACAATTTGCGCACCGTTTTCTACCTGGTGCAGGGCAACAGCGATGGCTTCTTCATAGTTTTCTTCTTTAATCAGGCGTAAAAAGCGTGCTGAACCGGTGACATTGGTACGTTCACCAACATTCACAAACAGCGAATGGACATCGATATTAAAGGCTTCCTGGCCGGCCAGACGGCAGGCCAGATGGATTTCAGGAATTTGTCTGCGCGGATATTTTGCAACTGCTGCTTTAATCGCGCGGATGGTCTCCGGGGTTGTGCCGCAGCAGCCGCCGATAATATTCAGGTAACCGGAAGCGGCCCATTCCTCGATGTCTGCAGCCATCTGTTGCGGCGTTTCATCGTAACCGCCCAGTTCATTGGGTAAACCGGCATTGGGATGAGCAGAGATGTAGCATTCAGCCAGGCCGGACAATTCCTGGATATAGGTTCTCAGCTCTTTCGCGCCCAGTGCACAGTTCAGACCAATGGATATCGGATTGGCATGATTCAATGAGTTGTAGAAAGCCTCAAGGGTCTGACCCGAGAGAGTGCGGCCGGATTTATCGGTTATTGTGCCGGAAATCATCAGCGGGTATTCGATGTTGTGATCGGTAAAATATTGTGTGATAGCAAAAACGGCCGCTTTGGCATTGAGGGTATCAAAAACAGTTTCCACCAGCAGAATATCTGCCCCACCGTCAACCAGCCCCTGGACGGCCTCATAATAGGCAGCGGCCAGTTGATCAAAATCGATATTGCGAAAACCAGGATCGTTCACATCTGGAGACATGCTGGCGGTACGATTGGTGGGTCCAAGAACTCCGGCAACGAAGCGAGTCTGTCCATCAAGCTGCTCAGCTTCATCGGCGCAGGCTCTGGCAATTTGGGCAGAAACCTGGTTTAACTCATAGGCCAGTGATTCCATCTGGTAATCGGCCATGGCAATCGTGGTGGAACTGAAAGTATTGGTTTCAATAATATCGGCACCGGCCTGCAGATATTCGCTATGAATCGAGCGGATGATTTCGGGCTGGGTGATAGACAGTAAATCATTATTGCCTTTGACATCGCAGCTCCAGTTTTTAAACCGTTCACCGCGATACTCGGCTTCCTGCAGATTATAATTCTGGATCATGGTTCCCATGGCGCCATCAAGCAATAAGATGCGTTCTTGCAGCAGGGATTCCAGTTGTGTAAAGCGTTTACTTCGGGTCATCAGCAAAAACCAGTGGTTAAAATTAAAACCATAATTTTAACAGGAAATCAGCGGATTGTAGATTAATAGCTGCCCGCAGTCAGTTATTTTGCAATGATCTCGATAGGGAGTATGAAAAAAGCTAATAGAAAGAGGGTATGTATTCATTGATATAGGCAGAAATATAGGCGGCGAAATAGGAATCTTCGGGCAGGGCGATATAGATAAATAAAAACCAGACCAACATCCAGGACAGGGCCCAGAGTTTAAGGGTCAACGTCGACAGCGACAGCCACCATTCACCCAGCTCGTCGAGACGTTGAGTGGAAACAAAAGGGGTGGTAAAAGCAATAAAAATAACAGCCACACCGAGGAAAAGCATGAGGTTAGGTGCACCGCTGGCCGGTGCTGAGGCAATGACAAGAAAACCTGCTAACATGCGCAGGACTATAACCACATTGACCCATTTCTGCTCAAAGAAAAAGTACAGCCGCTTTTTCATAAAACCGGTGAAGATGAATAATAACAAGCTTATTAAGAATAAAACTGCAGCAAGAGCTGGGATCACATAAGCCATGGTTTTCTCCGGTTAACAGGTATTTGTTTCATTATAACGCCATTAAAATTGCAGGCAATTGATTTAATTGATCTATCTCTATGAAAGCAGAGGTTAATGTTTCAGGCCAGACAGATCCGTTACGGTTCAGCCAGATGGCGCGAATTCCCGCATTGTGGGCTCCCTGAATATCATTCACAGGATCATCGCCGATATGGATGACTTCATCGCGCTCAAGTTGATATTTTTCCAGCATGGACTCGAAAACAATAGGATGAGGTTTTTGTTGACCGGCATCAGCAGCAGACCAGGAAAATTCGAATAAGTGTCCCAGACCAATTAAAAACACATCAGCATTGCCATTGGTGACAGCAGCCAGGCGGTAAGACTGCTTGAGCACTTCCAGCGCCGGTATGACATCCTGGTAAAGAGTCACCTTGTTTCTTTGCTTAAAATACAGCTCGAAAGCATCCTGTATAAATTGCTGTTCCTGTTCAGCAGAATAGCGCAGCTCTCTGGATAGTTCGGTAAAAGATTTTTTTCGGATAGCGCTAAAGTCATGCGCAAGATGCTGATGTTCCTTAGCCACTGCGATACGTTTTTTCCGCAGTCCCTCCATACTGTAACGAGATGAAATGGCGGGATGATATTCACTAAACCATTGATGCAGGGCTCGCTCTGTTTTAAGTATGGTATCCATACAGGGCCAGAGGGTATCATCGAGATCAAAAGTGAGTAATTTTACCGGCATATAAACACAGATTGATTAAACGTATGTGTATTATAAGCTATTTAAAATCAAATCGGCAGAGTAAAGAGTTATGGATATGAGTCTCAATGAAATGGCGGAGCGGACGGGGTTCGAACCCGCGACCCCCTGCGTGACAGGCAGGTATTCTAACCAGCTGAACTACCGCTCCGAAGTGCTGCGTATTATATGATACCTGAAAAAAAATACCAGTATTTTAATCAAAAAATTATATATTTGCGCAAAAAAGTTTTCCGCAGGTAAATGGGTTAGAATGATTTGGGCTTTCTTTTTAATCGAGTAAGGAAAACAGATGACGGACATTGTAATATCCCAGCTCTGGATTTACCCCATTAAATCATTGCGGGGAATTTCACTGCAAAGTGTGCAGTTGGAAAAAAGGGGGTTTCAATATGATCGGCGCTGGATGCTGATTGATAGTGAGCATCACTTTATCACTCAGCGGCAGTACCCAAAAATGGCGCTGATTGAGGTGGAATTATCAGACTTTGGCTTAAGCGTCCATGCCCCGGAAATGCCATGCCTGATCATTCCTTATCCGGATACCGAAATTACCTTGTATGAAGAAGTTCAGGTGACTTGCTGGGACGATACGCTTACCGCTAAACATATCAATACGGCGATTGATAACTGGTTCAGTGAAGCATTGGGTGTAGATTGCCAGTTGGTCTATATGCCGGATGAGACATTACGTCCGGTGGATCCTGACTTTGCCCGCCAGGATGATATCGCCAGTTTTTCTGACGGCTTTCCCAATTTGCTCATTAGTGAAGCATCTCTGGAAGACCTGAACCGACGCATAAACAATAATCCTGATGTTAATCCGGGTGCGCCACTTAGCATAAAGCGTTTTCGTCCCAATATGGTTATCAGCGGATCTGAACCCTATGCAGAAGACAGCATGAAACATTTTCAGGTTAATCAGATTGATTTTTATGCCGTAAAACCCTGCTCTCGCTGTGTGATTACCACGCTTGATCCGCAAACAGGAAAAAAATCAGGGACTGAGCCATTGAGCACTTTATACAGTTATAGAAAAAAATCGGATAAAAAAACTCAAAAAGTATATTTTGGGCAGAACCTGCTGCATAAGTTAAGTTTCGTTTCAGACAACCGGCTGAAAATTGGCGATCCACTGACATTACTGCAGCTTACAGCGGCAATTCAATTTGATTAATGATCTTTGTAAGATTTATGCACAGAGCCTGTGGATAACTCTGTGCATAAACATGGGGTAAAGTTCGCAAAGCCTGATTTAACTGGCTTTGTTACAAATTGATTACACATTGCTCACAGAGCCGATAATAAGATAATATGATATAAATCAATAATATAGGGTTTTATGAATAAGTGACGTATCTGCCTGGACATTTTTGGCCTTGTTTTGCAGCGGCTAATTATTGCTATTGCTGCTTGTGTAAAACTTTTTTGATTCATATCTAAAAACAGTGACTTGCATTCGTTACTTAGAGCTTCAAATGAATAAATGACTATAATTTGATCACTTAATGTATTTTCGCTTCCTCACTGTATTGGTGCATATTTTAAAATGCTGCTTCTTTACTCTCTGTTTAAAGAGCGAAGGAAAATAATGCATCCTGGCTCACCCGACAATATTAGAGCTGCACAATATTAGAGCTGCACAATAGCCTGAACTGTGCAGAATTTGCCCTCTGAAATAAAATTGGATATTATGGCAAATTCCTCCTGAGTTGATGTTTTAACTCGTCATCAATCTGTTGTATGGCAGATCCATGTCTCCTGAATGAGACTCTTGACCTAATTGGATTTTCATAATGTCAAAACAAAGTAGCCACAAAGGTCTGCAAGTTACTGATCTGTCCTGTGAACGGGGCTATCGTGAATTGTTTAAACATTTAAATTTCACACTCCTGCCCGGTGAAATTGTACATATCAAAGGTGAAAATGGAACCGGTAAAACCAGCCTGCTGCGTATTCTGGCTGGTCTGGCGCAACCCGTGAGTGGAACAGTCAGCTTTGATGGTTATGACTGTTGTAAATTTCGCTATGAATATAATTCAGAGGTAGCCTATATTGGCCATAAGCCAGGTATTAAACTGGAGTTGACTGCAGTAGAAAACATCCGCAGTTATTGTCATTTATCCAAAAGCAAATCTGATGTGGAAATTATTCATGTGCTGGAAAAAGTCGGACTGTATGGATTTGAAGAAATGTTCTGCAGTCAGTTATCAGCCGGACAGAAAAAACGCGTAGCCCTGGCACAGGCCATCATTGATAATGCCTCTTTGTGGATTCTGGATGAACCGTTTACATCGCTGGATGTGGAAGGCGTAAAATATTTTGAACAGATGATACAGCAGCATGTTGCTGAAGGCGGGATGGTTTTATTAACGACTCATCAGGATGTAGCCCTGGCAGAAAGTAATATCAAATATCTTTATCTGCCGGCAGGAAAACTGGTTCAAAGTTTTGCATAAAGAAACGTAAGAAATTTTTAGCTTTTTTCCTTTGATATAGATCAAGAGAAATCATAACAAGTAGGCTTTTTTTTTTTGATTAAGCCTTTTTTTTAGTCTACAATTATTTCAATAATTAAATCCAGATAGATTCATTCTTTCCATTAAGAGATGCAAATCTCACGAAAATACAAGCTGATCCAACAGGCTGTTTCTAACTGGATACGATAACTATAACAGAAAACATTATTTTACCTTTCTGACAAATACTCTAATGTGACAGCACTGCTTGCAGTGATTGTCGATGGTAACTACTCAGCGAATTTAAGATTTTCACTGAGTGCTTGATATCAGGTGTTTATGGAAGAAGTGTATGTGGCATGGATGCCACATCCAAGCCTACATGGATGTATTCACGGCGCCTTCTGGGCAGGTAATTGCTCCATGCATAACCTGCATTTCCCACATCCATGTGGGTCAATAAATACCTGATATCAAGCACGATCTTAGACATACGCTGAGTAGTTACTGTCGATGAATAATATAACAATAATTTTTTAGAGTTTGAGCTTTATCTTAGAAAAGATTTTTTTAATCTCTGATATTTGATTTATATTCCACACGTATGTAGAGCAAAGCATCTGCTTACTGGATGTGCTGAATGATAACAGATTGAAGGTTAATTTTTTTCCGGCTTACGGCCGAGGGTAGGCGGTTGTCCAGGCATTTGTATGCCTGTCAATATAATAATGCTTAAATAAAGGGGCATACTATGTTTCATGAGAGAAGGATTCAAGTGAAGAAAAAACGCTGGCAGGGGACGTTTGCCGGTATGGTGGCAATTGTTGCAATGGTGCTGCAATTCAGTACAGCTGAAGCAGCAAGGCCGAAAGGAGAAATTGGCACCGACTGGGGTGATCCGAAAGGCAAGGAATGTGTCGAATGTCACTGGCAGGAAACGCCGGGACTTAATATGCAGTGGAATCAGAGCCAGCATGGTCAGAGCGGTGTGAATTGCCTGGATTGCCACAAAGCAGAAAAAGGCGACATAGACGCGTATGAGCATGAAGGGCAGATGATAGCAACTATTGTCTCTCCGAAAGATTGCTCTAATTGTCATGCAACAGAATTTGAAGAGATGGATGGTTCACACCATGCGCATGCCGGCAGAATCCTGGCTTCTCTGGATAACCTGCTGGGTGAGGTTGTGGGCGGCCCGGAAGCAGTAATTGTGGGTTGTCGTCAATGTCATGGTGCCAAAGTAGAGATTGGCGACGACGGTAAACCAACTGGTGATACCTGGCCAAATACCGGTATTGGCCGTCTTAATCCTGACGGTAGTGAAGGTTCATGCACCGCATGTCATGGCCGTCATCGATTCTCCAAAGCTCAGGCACGTACACCTGATACCTGTGGTAAATGCCATATCGGCCCTGACCATCCTCAACTGGAAGTTTATAATGAATCCAAACATGGTATTACCTATAGAGCTTTTGTCAATGAAATGAACCTCGATTCTGACAAATGGGTGGCAGGAATTGATTATAATGCAGCTCCTACCTGTGCAACCTGTCATATGAGTCGCGGCGGCAAGGAAGGTAAAACCCATAACGTAGGTGACCGCATTTCCTGGAATTTACGTTCGCCTATCTCCAAGAAAATCAATCTGGTTAGATTAGATAATGGTCAGGAATACGATATTCCTGGTGCAGATGCCGCTTTACCTGAAATTGGTTCCTCACCTGAGAAAGCCAAAGGTGCAAAAGTGGTAGAAGTTCTGACATGGCAGGACCGCCGTGCGAAAATGCAGTCTGTCTGCACCGCCTGTCATACTGATGGTGTGATTAAAGGCCATTATTCTCAGATGGATAATGCGATTGGGCTATATAATGATAAATTTGCTAAGCCGCTGGCTGCTATTATGGGTGATTTAAAGAAAGGCGGCTACATTACGCCGACTCCATTTGATGATCCTATTGACTGGGTATGGTGGGAAATCTGGCATCATGAAGGTCGTGTGGCTCGTCACGGTGCGGCAATGATGGGTCCTGATTATGCATGGTGGCATGGTCTTTATGAAGTAGCAAAGCATACCTATTTTGAATTCATTCCTGAAATGAGAGAAGCCGTGATTAAAAAAGACGGTAACGAAGAGTATGCAGAAGTGTTACTTGAAACTCATCTTAAACCAATTCCTGGTCATGCCTGGTATTTTGATGGCATGAGTAAAGAAGCGCTCGATCAGGTCCGCAAGGGTTTTGAAGAACGCTATGGAAAAGGTTCAATGAAGTAATTCCATTCTGACCTGGCCATCCTCTTATGAACAGGCAATATCTGTTCTCACAGGGGATGGCCCGCTTTATAACGTCATTCAAGTCAAAAGTTTGAGTAAATCTTCTCGAGTAAGAGATTCTCGATTAAGAAGATCTCGATTAGAATATAGTTGAGCAGGTGTATTAATATGTTAAACAGATTTGTGTTGTTGTGCGGTTTTCTCTTCTTGTCTGCATTGGTTTTTGCCTCTGCCGATGCAAAAAATCCGCTTCAACAGGGGGATGAATTTTATGCCAAAGGTGATGTAAAAACAGCTTTAAATTTCTATGAACAAGCTGTCCAGAAAAATCCTGATTCAGCTCAAATCTGGTTTAAACTGGCTCGGACCCAGATGGTTAGCAACCAATATCTGGCCAGTGTAAAGAGCTATCAGAAATCTATTACGCTGGATCACAATAATGCCCTGGCATTTATCGGCATGGCTATTACCTATTTGCACCTGGGTCAATACAACCATGCTAGAGCTTCACTGCAAGAAGCGGCCCGCATAGATCCAAGTAAACAGGCAGAAGTTGATAAAGTGCTATTGCAGCTGGATAACCGGTTAAAAAGCATGGAAAGCAGTACTTCCAAAGCCACTTATTCTGCTCACTGAATTGAATCGATAATTGATGACTCTTGATTAAACGTGTTGATGACTCTTGATTAAAACGGTTGATGACTCTTGATTAGACAATGGTTGATGACTCTTGATTAAATGGGTTGATGACTCTTAATTAAATGGGTTGATGACTCTTGATTAAAAGGGTTGATGACTCTTGATTAAATGGGTTGAAGACTCTTTTGATTTTGAATTAAGAATGAGCATTTTTCGTGTTCTATGATTGAACACCGAAGGAGATTTCTACATGAAGATTAAAAATATGGGGCTTGGGCTGCTTGCAGCCGGGGTTCTTTTTAGTGGTAACGCTTTTTCAGATGGACCGAGCAGTGCAAGTATGCTGGCCAATACCTGTGCCGGCTGTCATGGAACCAATGGCGCCAGTGCCGGTGATTCAATGCCTATAGTCGGCGGCCTGGACAAGCGTTTTCTGGCTGAAATACTCACCCAGTTTAAGACCGGTGAGCGTGATTCCACTATTATGGGACGTATCATGCGTGGATATTCTGATCTGGAAATTCAGGCAATTGCCAGTCATATGGGCAAACAGGAATGGGTTTCCAGTAATTCTAAAGTTAACCAGGCGCTGGTTAAACAGGGTCAGGAAATACATGATTCTCAATGTAAGACCTGCCATAAAGAGAATGGTATTGAGCAGGATGATGAAACACCTCGTCTTGCTGGGCAATGGCCGGATTACACTCAATATATGCTGTATCGTTTCCATGATATTGGGTCCCCGGCAAGTCAGCCGCGGAAAATGCGTAAGCGTGTACAAAAATTGTCACAGGAAGAGCTGGATGCACTGGCTGATTTCTATGCGGCGCAGAAATAAGGAGTATAGCGATGTCAAAAATTACACGTAGAACGTTTATCCAGGCGACTGGTTTAGTCACTGCATCAGGACTGATGGGTGTGCCGGCGATCAGTTCAGCCAAAAAGAAAGCCAGAGTTGTTATTGTTGGTGGTGGTTACGGCGGCGCGATTGCTGCCAAATATATCAAAATGGCTGATCCTGATATTGAGGTCAGACTGATTGATAAAAATACCAGTTATGTTTCCTGCCCGCTAAGTAACGAAGTGCTCTCGGGCGAACGCAACATTGATACTCTGACATTCAATTATAATGCAATGAGCAAAAACCATGGCGTGGTGTTTGTGAAAAATGAAATTACAGAGGTTAATGCAGCCAAGAAATACATTAAAGGCAAGGATGGTTCAAAATATAACTATGACAAGTTAATTATCTCTCCAGGCGTGAGCTTTAAATGGGATGCTTATGATGGATACAGTGAAGCCATAGCTAATAAGGAGATGCCGCATGCCTGGAAAGCTGGAACTCAAACAACCTTATTACGTCAGCAATTGACAGACATGAAGGATGGCGGTGTATGCTATATTGCGGCCCCGCCAAATCCGTTTCGCTGTCCCCCTGGGCCTTATGAAAGAGCAGCGCAAATTGCCATGTACTTCAAGCATCATAAGCCAAAGTCAAAAGTGATCATCCTTGATGCCAAAGACAAGTTTTCCAAGCAGGGGCTATTCCAGCAAGGCTGGAAACAACATTATGGTGACATGATCGAATGGGTGAGTGGTGCTGAAGGCGGTATCATCGAAGGCGTTGATGCAAAGAACATGTCTCTGATCGGACAGGTTGAAGAATATAAAGGCGAAGTGGTGAACATTATTCCACCACAAAAGGCAGGACATATTGCGCATGTCGCTGGCCTGGTTGATGATTCGGGCTGGTGTCCGGTTGATCAGAAAACTTTCGAGTCAACGATGCATAAAGATGTTCATGTGATTGGTGATGCCTGTATAGCCGGTAAAATGCCTAAATCAGGTTATGCTGCCAATTCACAGGCTAAAGTCTGTGCTGCTGCGGTAGTTGCTCAACTCAACGGCCTGACCCCAGGTGAACCTTCATATGTCAACACCTGCTACAGTATCGTTGCACCTGAACACGGGTTTTCGGTTGCTGCGGTTTATCGATTAGAGGATGGCAATATTGTGCCGGTCAAAGGTGCGGGTGGTTTGTCGCCTATGGATGCCAGTAAAGAGACGCGTGCCATTGAAGTGCAATATGCTCTGGGGTGGTTCAAGAATATTACCGCGGATATGTTTACCTGAGTCCCTTAAATATGCCTGTAAGGGAGTGAGCACTGTATGAACACCCGTACAGGTTAATATTTTTCATCGTCATTAGTAAGCTGGTTTTTAATTAAGCCAGCTTTTTTATTGTAAACTTAAGCTTCTTTTACACATTGCTAAATACCTTCACTTTATTCCTTCTGTTTATCCTCATCAGCGGATTTTCTTCTGCACAGGAAAGCACTCCTGCGGCCGATTGTCTGCTGCAGCTTGAAGAGCAATCAAGACTGATAAAAGCCTGTCAGGTGAATCAGGTACTGCCCGATGCATGTGAAAAATATTTACAACCTTCAGTATTGAGCACTCTAGAGTGTTCACAACAAGGTGCGGCGCTTGAACAGATTAATCAGGCCATTTTACGCGGAGAAGCTTCAGTCAAAGGCAACCCCGCTGACAGTCCTTACGAAATCCTCAGAAAAACACTGCTGAAAACGCCTTATTTCATTACGCCTGAAAAAATTAACTTTATGGCTTACTCAAAACAATGTGAAGAAAACAAGCAAAAGCTTTATCAGATGATCGCAACATCGGTTAAAGATGGACAGGCAAAATTTATTTTAACTCCTTTGCCGCCGACCAGTTGCCTGGCTATTACCAACCTGGAAAAGAAACGTCCGGTTATATCCCCAGCACAACTTGAAAAGCTTAAATCCGGTTTTTATCTGCATAAGCAGCCTGCTGCGGTAGTTACTTATGAAAATATAGAAGCCAGGATCGTCGATTCCTACAGTGAGGCAGGTGACTTTTTTACCCAAATGAGCAGACAGGTAAGACTGACTATTAATACCGTGCCTGCAGATGCAAAGATTAAAATTTCAACGATCAAGCGGCCCTATAAAAAAGGCATGAAATTAAATGTCGGAAAATATAAAGTGCAGGTCTCCAGCCCTACCTATGTTACTGAAAATATTGACGTTGAGCTCAGGGACAAAGACAGCACAATTGATATTACACTTATATCATCAATAGAAACACTGCAATGCGACCCTGTAGGTAAAAATTTTCCGGTTGAATTTGTGAATCAATATCATCTGCAAAAAATTGACAACTGTAGCTATCAGATAAAAGCTGATCCTGGCGTAAAAACGCCGCTTAAATTTCTGGTGACACACAATAGTCATGCGGCAAAACGTTTATTGAAAGCCAGATTAAATATAGTGAATTATAATGCAGAGGAAAAAATTATTTCACAGGCAGAAGATGAATTAGCTATAAGAATTAAAGCAATTGAACCAGGGACCAGTGGTATCAGTGATATTCCTGTAATGTCACAAAGTGAAGATGAAGGCAATATCAATGGTATCATTATCCTCCTGGATGCCACCTTCAGTGATTAAAATAATTTACGTAACCACACAGCGTATCTATGATATTGCACTGATAGCAAGCACGATAGGTTAGATATGTTGAGTAGTTGCATTAGTTTTAAATGACCCGGGGTACTGGTCTCCGCAGCATTAACATTGTAGAATGATTTTTCGTTTGCTATGTCAATCCACTAATTTTTCTGGGGTTTTTGATTGTTTAAAGCTTTTATCAATTTAATCAAGCGTGATATGCGCTTAGCATTTAGACATAAGAGTGAAATTCTCAATCCACTGTTTTTTTTCGTTATTGTGGTGACGCTGTTTCCACTGGGTATCAGTCCGGAAAAACAGATTCTGGCACAAATCGGACCGGGCATTATCTGGGTCGCTGCGCTATTATCAGCAATGCTTTCGCTGGAATCCTTATTTCGTTCGGATTTTGAAGACGGCACTCTTGAGTTGATGCTGTTGAGCGAATATCCTTTGCCTGTTCTGGTGCTGGCAAAAACAACCGTACATTGGCTGGTTACGGGATTACCTGTTATTTTATTCTCACCGTTACTTGGGACGGTTATGTTTCTTAGTTCAGATGCTATCAGGACTCTGATGCTTACATTGTTGCTGGGCACGCCCATTTTGAGTCTTATCGGAGCCATTGGTATGGGACTGGTAGTGGCACTTAAACGGGGCGGAATGCTGCTTTCCCTGCTGGTGCTGCCACTTTATATACCTGTGTTAATTTTTTCATCCAATGCTGTCGGCAGCAGCATGGCTGGCCTGTCGATTGCCGGTCAGCTCTATTTCCTGACCGCATTTCTGGTTTTCTGTATCACTCTGGCGCCCCTAGCCACCGCCGCCGCATTGAGGGTTAGTCTCGAATGACAAATAAAGTAATGACGTTTATTTATCAATTTGCTTCACCGAAGCATTTTTACCGCATCTCAGGCAAACTGATCCCCTGGCTGGGCCTGGCTACGGCCTTATTGATTATTGCCGGTACTATTGACGGTCTGTTTTTTGCTCCGGTAGATTATCAGCAGGGCGACAGTTACCGCATCATCTTTATCCACGTGCCCAGCGCCTGGATGTCAATGTTTATTTATATCGTGATGGCCAGTGCCGGTGCCATTGGCTTGATCTGGAAAATCAAACTGGCTCAGGTGGTTGCCAGCAGCAGTGCGCCGATTGGCGCGGCATTTACTTTTTTAGCTCTGGTGACGGGCTCAATCTGGGGTAAGCCCATGTGGGGCGCCTGGTGGGTCTGGGATGCTCGTCTGACTTCAGAATTGATCCTGCTGTTTTTATATCTAGGGTTTATGGCACTTGAAGCGGCAATTGAAGATCCCAGAGCGGCGGCAAAAGCCTGTGCCATCCTGGCCATTGTCGGGGTAGTCAATATTCCGATTATTCACTATTCGGTCGAATGGTGGAATACTCTGCATCAGGGAGCCACAGTCACTAAATTTGACAAGCCTTCAATCCATATCAGTATGCTGATACCACTATTATTGATGGCACTGGGTTTTAAACTTTATTATGCAACTGTTGTCTTAATGAGAGCACGTAATAAAGTGCTGGTAGCAGAGCAAAACAGCAAATGGGTGAGAGATGTTGTACAAAATCAGATATGAGTGGTGGATGCTATGAGTGAATGGTTTAATATGGGCGGTTATGGAGGCTATGTCTGGTCTTCCTATGCACTGGCTCTGCTGGTCATGGGGTATACGTTTATTAAGCCCATGATAGACCGAAAAGCAGTGTTTAAAGAATTGACGATGAAATACCGCCGCGAGGAAAATTAATGAACCCCAAACGTAAAAACCGGCTTATTCTGGTGCTTCTTATCATTGCCGGCGTTGGCGGTGCTGTTGCACTGGGTCTGAAAGCGCTGGATCAAAACCTGCTTTACTTTTTCAGCCCGACTCAGGTCATGAACGGTGAAGCCCCTACCGAACATTCCTTCCGCGTAGGCGGACTGGTGGTCAATGGTTCTGTTGAACGTGAGACGGATGGTCTGACCAGTCACTTTGATCTTACCGACAATCTAAAAACCATTGCGATCTCCTATACGGGAATCCTCCCGGATCTTTTCCGTGAAGGACAGGGTATTGTTGCAACCGGGAAACTGGATGGCAGCAGCAAAAATGGGAATTTACACTTCGTGGCTGATCAGGTATTAGCCAAACATGATGAAAATTATATGCCGCCTGAAGTTCAGGATGCTCTGGATAAAGCCCATATTGAAGGCAAGCAACAAGGTGTTGAGAACGCACAAAAACAGGCTCAGGAGCAAAAAATGGCCAATTCTGAACCAACAGGAGCGGTGAGCCGATGATACCTGAAATTGGTAACTTTTCCCTGATGATATCCCTGTGCATTGCTTTTGTGCTGGCCACGCTGCCATTGTTGGGTGCGCAACGCAACAATATTCAAATGATGCAATTTTCCCGTTATGCAGCGACTGCGCAGTTCTTTTTTATTGCCCTTTCTTTTGCCGCACTGGTATATGCTTTTTTAATGGATGATTTTTCAGTGCTGTATGTGGCCTCTAATTCCAATTCTGCACTTCCCACTATTTACAAGGTCTCAGCAGTCTGGGGCGCTCATGAAGGCTCTCTGCTGCTGTGGGTGCTGATTTTATCAATCTGGACCATTGCCGTCGCTTTCTTCAGCAAAAGCCTGCCCATCCTCATGACTTCACGGGTATTAGCTGTAATGGGAATGGTCAGTATCGGATTTTTGTTGTTCGTGATTTTTACCTCTAACCCCTTTGACCGCCTCTATCCCATGCCTGCTGATGGTCAGGATTTAAATCCTCTGCTGCAGGACTTTGGTCTGGCGATTCACCCGCCGATGCTGTACATGGGCTATGTGGGCTTTTCCGTGGTGTTTGCTATTACTATTGCCGCACTCATCAGCGGCAAACTTGATTCTGCCTGGGCGAGATGGTCAAGGCCCTGGACAGTGATTGCCTGGGTTTTTCTCACCATTGGCATTTCTCTGGGAAGCTGGTGGGCTTATTACGAGCTGGGCTGGGGAGGCTGGTGGTTCTGGGACCCGGTTGAAAATGCTTCCTTCATGCCCTGGCTGGTGGGCACGGCACTGGTACATTCCCTCATAGTCACGGAAAAACGCGGTGCTTTTAAAAGCTGGACGGTGTTACTGGCATTGATTGCTTTTTCCCTGAGTTTGCTGGGTACCTTTCTGGTGCGTTCCGGAGTATTGACTTCGGTGCATGCTTTTGCGGCAGATCCTACCCGCGGTACCTTTATTCTGATGTTTCTGGTGATTGTGATTGGCGGCTCGATGACGCTTTATGCGGCACGTGCCACCTCCATGCAGGGAGGCGGTAAGTTTGCCCTGATTTCGAAAGAGACATTTATGCTGGTAGGGAACATCCTGCTATCCGTGGCTTCCGCAGCCGTACTGTTTGGTACCCTCTACCCACTCATCATATCAGCCCTTGATATGGGCAAAATTTCAGTTGGAGAACCCTATTTCAATGCGGTTTTTGTGCCTTTAATGTTACCGCTGCTGGTACTGATGTCGATAGCGCCGCTGATGCGCTGGAAACAGGATTCGCTGGCCAATGTGGCCCGCAAAATGACTGTTCCATTTGCGGTGGCTGCTTTGACGGCGCTGGCAATGCTTTTTATTGACGGGGCTTCACTGATGGTGGCCATCGGTATAGGAATTGCGGCCATGATTGTTATGATGGTGGTGGTCGGGTTTTATTTCCGTCTCAAAGGCAGGGGACTGTCAGGATTGAAAAAAATCCCACCCGCTTTTTATGGCATGAACGTCGCTCACTTTGGTGTGGCTGTGTTTATTGTCGGTGTGAGCTTGACTGAATCGATGAATCTGCAGAAAGATTTGCGTATGGAAACCGGGGATCAGATCACCCTCGGTGGTTATGAATTTACTTTCAATGGGGCAAAGCAGACGCAGGGTCCTAACTATACTGCTTATAAGGGTGAAATCAGTGTTATTAATGCCGCGGGTGAAGCGGTTGCTTTACTGGAACCTGAGAAACGGATTTATCCTGTCAGAGGGATGCCAATGACCGAGGCCGGTATTGATGCCGGATTCTTTCGTGATCTGTTTGTAGCTCTTGCAGAGCCATTAGAAAATGGTGCCTGGAGTTTACGCATTTACTACAAGCCTTTTATTCGCTGGATCTGGCTGGGGACAATTTTTATGGCCCTGGGTGGTTTAATAGCCATTTCGGACAGGCGCTATCGTTTAAAACCGCTGAAAGCCGGATAATATTTTTCTAACTGGAAATCAAATGAAAAAACAATTTTTGATCCCGCTGGGTATTTTTACTGTTCTGGTGATCTTTCTGGTGTTTGGTTTAAGAAATGCGGATACGGTCAGGGATGTACCTTCTCCTTTGATTGACAAACCGGTACCGGCATTTTCTATCCCAACGGTAGAAGATCAACAGCAAATGTTTAACAGCGAGGAGCTTAAAGGTCAGATCTCCATGGTGAATATATGGGCATCCTGGTGTGTATCCTGTCGGGCGGAACACCGGTTGCTAAATGCTATGGCCAAAGGAGGCATTAATATTTATGGCATCAATTACAAGGATGAACTGGCTGATGCACGTCGCTGGTTAAGTGCTTATGGCAACCCTTATGTTAAAAGTGCCCATGATATCAGCGGCAGGGCCGGCATCGACTGGGGTGTGTATGGTACACCTGAGACCTTTATCATTGATAAAACAGGAACCATCCGTTACAAGCATACGGGACCCATTAACAGCAATGATATGCAAAAGGTCATTGTGCCTATGGTGAAAAAACTGCAGAGCGAATCATGAAAGTTTCCCAGATAAACATAAAAAAAGTGATGTTATAGAATGCTAAATCATAAAATGTGTTATGCCAGACTGTTGCTCAGTGCTGTGCTTATTTCACTGATGTGCTTGCCGAGCCTTGCTGCGGCGGGTCCAAAAGGGCAGCCAAAACCGCCGATTGAATTCCAGGACCCTCAAATGGAAGCGGATTATCTGGAACTTGCAACTGAGCTGCGATGTCTTGTGTGTCAGAATCAAAACCTGATTGATTCCAATGCGGATTTAGCCGATGATCTGCGCCGTGAAGTAGCCAAGCTGTTAAAACAGGGCAACAACAAGGATCAGGTGACTGAATTTATGGTGTCACGTTACGGCGATTTTGTATTATATAATCCGCCCGTCAAGCCGACCACCTGGCTATTGTGGGCAGGACCGTTTGTGTTAATGTTTGTTGCTGTTGTTATTGTCATCAGAAAGATCCGAGCTCGTACAGTGGTTCAAAACGATGAGAGTTCTGAATTGTCTGCACAGGAAAAAGAGCGCCTTGACCAGCTCTTAAATAAATAAGGTAAGAATATTAATGTGGGTATTATGGCTAGTGTTCCTACTGTTGATTGTCATTGCAGCAGTATGGTTATTGAGACCTCTATTTAAAAACTATTCTGCTGCTGAACTATTGGTAAAAGAACAAAAGGCCAGCAAACGTAAAGAATTGAATATCGAACTGTTCAAACAGAAACAGACCCAGATAGAACAGGATTTTGCCCTGGGTCTTATTGACTCAGAAAGTCTTAAACAGGCTCAAAACGAAATAGAACACAGTCTGCTGCAGGATGTCAGTGATGCTGATGAAACGCCGCTGCAACAGCTCGATAGCCGTGCTGCCAAAAAGTTGGGTGTGTCCATTGCTCTGTTTGTGTCTGTCGTTTCGGTGGTTATCTATCTGTGGTTGAAACCGGACAATCTTCAGCAAATTGTCATGGCAGAACAGATACCGCAGCAGCAAATGCCTCATGCACAGGGACAGGCTCCTGATATTGCCTCTATGGTCAAATCCCTGGAGCAAAAATTGCTCGCAAACCCGGATAATTTACAGGGCTGGATGATGTTGGGGCGATCCTATGCTGTGACCAAAAACTATGACAAGGCCGTAAATGCCTATGCCAGGGCTGTTGAGCTGGATCAATCGCAGAATAGTGACTTGATTATCGATTATGGTGAAGCGCTGATGCAGACAGGGCAGTCATTGAATTATCAGCGGGCGCATGAATTATTTCAGCAACTGTTAAAGCGTGAACCTGATAATGCTGATGCATTATGGTTTATCGGTTTTCTTGATTACCAGGCAGGTAATAAGGACAAGGTCATCGAACGCTGGTCGAAATTACTGACCATGCTGCCCCCTGAAAGTGAAGAAGCGAAAGTGGTTAATAACTATCTTGCTCAGGTAAAAGCTCAGACTACTTCTGGTCGTACTGCTGATATTGCTACTGCTACTTTACCTGAAACTGCTGCCCCACCTGAGACTCCGGAGCAAAGCTCATCTATAGCTGCGGTTAATAAGCCACCCGGCAGCAGTGCTCCGATGTTTGAAAATAAAGAGTCAGAGCAGGCCTTTATTAATTCCATGATAGCCCGTGTTGAGCAAAGAGTAAAAGACAACCCTGAAGATATCAAGAGCTGGAAAATGCTGGGTAAGTCTTACGCGGTACAAAAGCGCTATGCTGATTCTGCCAATGCTTATGCCCGGGCAGTGGCACTGGACAGTAACGATGTGCAACTATTGATGAACTATACAGATGCTGTTATGGACAGCGGTGATATTGAACAAATCAATTCAGCAAGACAGGTTTTTACACAGCTGATAAAGACCAATCCAGGCAATGCCGATGCCCTGTTTCTGTCAGGTTCTCTGGCCCGGGCAGCGGGTGATCAGGAGGCTGCCAGGCAGCTCTGGACTCAGCTGCTGACCATGCTGACGAAAGGCAGCAGCGCATATAACAATGTAGAGCAGAATTTAAAGGCGCTTGATTAGGCTTCTCTGACCGGTATCCCTGATTGTGCGCCAGCACAGGCGTTCGATTAAACCGGGGATACTATCTTTTCGTTATTTCGTTGTAAATAACGCTATTCCTAAAATATATTCTCAACTCTTGACTAAAGTCAATGCTGTACTAGACCAAAAAGGCTATGGTATTTTTTTAGAATTTTTTTGGTACAAATCTTTGTATGGCTCAAAATATCAGTCGGATGCAATTTCTTCGGGGTGATATCAAAGGAAAACACCTACCGATTCGTCCGCCATGGGCCATTCCTGAAAAATATTTTGTGGATTTTTGCACGCGTTGTGATGCCTGCATTGAAGCCTGTTTCGACGCTATTATCGTTAAAGGCCGTGGAGGCTATCCGCAAATGGATTTCAGCCGAGAAGGCTGTGACTTTTGTGCAGACTGTCTACAGTCATGTGAAGCGGGCGCATTAAAAAAACTCTCGGTAGACAATTCATATAACGTTACAAATAAGCACAATTTAAACACCAGTGGCGCTAACTCTGAAGCTGTCCAGGCAGATCCAGTGGTCAATTTACCCCCCTGGCACTTAAAAGCTTATATAAACAAAAGCAGCTGTCTTTCCATGCTCGGGACGATCTGCCGAACTTGCGGAGAATCCTGTGATTTTGAGGCTATCCGTTTCAAACTGCAATTAGGCGGTGTTGCAGAACCGATACTTGATATGAACAAGTGTAGTGGTTGCGGTTCCTGTTATGGACCTTGTCCGGTCAGGGCAATAACGATCACCACGCCGGATAACAGCAGGATAACTTCAGACAGTAGTGTCATTTCTTAATAATCCGGCCTATAGGCTTTTTATCGTGGGTTGTTTTTTTAAGATGTTATAAAAAAGAATCTTAACAGGAGTGATTAGAAAATCAGTTTATGAATATTTGCAGTGTAATAGTTAATACCAAACCGGAGAATGCCGCCAGGGTGAAATCGATATTGGATGAAATAGAAAATATCGATGTTTTTGGCGGTGTTGAAGAAGGAAGAATCATTATCACCATTGAAGATAATGGCGAAAAAGCCTTATCGGATCAAATGGCGGCCCTGAATGATATTGAGGGAGTTATTGATGCGGTCATGGTTTATCATCAAGAAGCAGATGACTCGACGATAGAAGAGGAGATCGTGTAGTGAAATTAACAAGGCGTGATTTTATAAAGAGCAATGCAGCCACTGCAGCCGCGACTGTAGCTGGCGTAACATTGCCGGTGAGTGTCACCAGGGCAGCTGAATCTGCTGACGATGGTATACGCTGGGATAAGGCTGCGTGCCGCTACTGTGGTACCGGATGCAGTATTCTGGTGGGTACCAAAGACGGCAGGATGGTTGCCAATCAGGGGGATCCCGATGCACCGGTCAACAAGGGGCTTAACTGTATCAAAGGTTATTTCCTGACCAAGATCCTGTATGGTAAAGACCGCTTAACCAAGCCGTTACTGCGTAAAAAGGACGGAAAATTCGATAAAAACGGTGACTTTACTGAAGTATCATGGGATGAAGCCTTTGATGTCATGGCAGAGAAATGGAAAGCTGCCCTGAAAGAAAAAGGACCGACAGCCATTGGTATGTTTGGTTCAGGTCAGTGGACGGTCTGGGAAGGTTATGCGGCATCAAAAATGATCAAAGCCGGTTTCCGATCCAATAATCTTGACCCCAATGCACGCCACTGTATGGCTTCTGCTGTGGGTGCCTTTATGCGTGGATTTGGTATTGATGAACCCATGGGTTGTTATGATGATCTGGAACATGCAGATGCGTTTGTACTCTGGGGTTCCAATATGGCCGAAATGCATCCCATCCTGTGGTCACGTATAACCGATACCCGCTTAACCAAGCCTGGATGTGAAGTGCATGTTCTGTCTACATTTGAACACCGTTCATTTGAACTGGCTGATAATGGCATGATTTTCACCCCGCAGTCTGACCTGGCTATTCTGAATTATATTGCCAATTATATTATAGAAAACAAAGCCTATAACCAGGCCTTTATTGATAAGCATGTTGCGTTCAAAAAAACACCAACAGATATTGGCTATGGACTGCGTCCGGAAGACCCGCGGGAGACAGGGGCAAAAAATGCCGGTAAAGGTAAACTTAGTGCTATTACTTTTGAAGAATACGCAGAATCAGTCAAGCCCTATACGCTGGAAAAAGCCAGTGAAATGTCCGGGGTGCCTAAAGATAAACTGCTCAGACTGGCCAAGCTGTATGCCGATCCAGACAAGAAAATTACTTCTCTGTGGACCATGGGCTTTAACCAGCACACTCGCGGCGTCTGGGTCAATGGTCTGTGCTATAATGTGCACCTGCTGACGGGTAAAATATCAGCGCCCGGCAACAGCCCGTTCTCACTGACAGGACAGCCTTCTGCCTGTGGTACGGCTCGTGAAGTGGGTACTTTCTCTCATCGTCTGCCCGCGGATCTGGTGGTTAAGAAAGAAGCACACCGTGATGTGGCAGAAAAAATCTGGAAGCTGCCAAAAGGTACCATTAATCCCAAGCCGGGCTACCATGCGGTACTGCAAAACCGTATGCTCAAAGACGGCAAGTTAAATGCCTACTGGGTTCAGTGTACCAATAATGCTCAGGCTGCAGCCAATTTCAATGAAGAGACCTGGCCGGGCTATCGTAACCCCAAAAATTTTATTACCGTTTCAGATCCTTACCCCACGGTAACCGCGATGGCGGCTGATCTGATTCTGCCAACAGCCATGTGGGTGGAAAAAGAAGGCGCCTACGGTAACGCTGAGCGTCGCACACAGTTCTGGCGTGAACAGGTCTCAGCACCTGGAGAATCCAAATCCGATGTCTGGCAGACCATGGAATTCACCAAACGCTTCAAGATGGAAGAAGTCTGGCCTGAAGAATTACTCGCTGCAATGCCGGAATATAAAGGCAAGACCATGTATGAAGTATTGTATGAAAATGGTCAGGTCAATAAATTCCCGCAGCAGGAAATCACTGATGGATCAGGCAATACATACAAGAATCATGAAATGGAGCATTTTGGTTTCTACGTGCAGAAAGGTCTGTTTGAAGAATACGCGAGCTTTGGCCGCGGACATGCCCATGACCTGGCTGACTTTGATGCTTATCATAAGGCACGTGGTTTACGCTGGCCAGTGGTTGACGGTAAAGAAACCTTGTGGCGTTTCCGTGAAGGTTATGACCCCTATGTGAAGAAGTACAATCCTGATGCCGCGAAAGGCGAGGTGTTTTTCTATGGTCATAAGAAACAGGAAGGACGCGCCAACATTATTACCGCCCCATATGAACCACCTGCAGAAAGTCCGGATACTGAGTTTGATCTGTGGCTGGCAACGGGGCGTGTGCTTGAACACTGGCATTCCGGTTCCATGACCCGCCGTGTACCTGAGCTTTACCGTGCGGTACCTGATGCGGTCATTTTTATGCATAAGAAAGATGCCAAAAAACGTAAACTGCGTAATGGTTCGGTGGCCAAGCTGATGACCCGCCGTGGTGAGATCACGGCACGTATTGAAACCAAAGGACGTAATAAGCCGCCTGAAGGTCTGGTGTTTGTTCCCTGGTTCGATGCAGGTCGTCTGATCAATAAGGCAACTCTGGATGCAACGGATCCGCTGTCCAAAGAAACCGATTACAAGAAATGTGCCTGTAAGGTGATGAAAGCATAACGTTTAAAGGAGCATTAAGTACTCTTTGATGCACCTTCATTTCTGAGCTGCTGCCGTGATTGATTACAGCAGTGAAGGATGAACAATACGCTATCGATCATGTTTTAAGAGGTTGTTGTTACATGTCTGATCAACAAGAGCGGGGGGATACTGCTCAAGCTGGAACTAAGAAGACAAAAGGAGTCAACCGGCGTCAGTTTCTGGGTGATACACTCAAAACTGCCTGTGGTGCTGTACTCCTTGGGGTCGGTATGGGAACCTATTCCCGTCAGGCTGCTTCATTTCCGGCATGGGCAATCCGACCACCGGGTGCATTACCTGAAGAAGAATTTGCAGGTGCCTGTATCCGTTGTGGACTCTGTGTCAGAGACTGTCCTTACGATATGCTGAGACTGGCTGAACTGGGTGAACAGGTTGCTTTAGGTACTCCCTATTTTATCGCCAGAGATAAGCCATGTGAGATGTGTGAGGATATTCCCTGTATGGCAGCATGCCCGACCAATGCACTGGACCATGATTTGAAAGATATCAATGAGGCCCGCATGGGACTCGCGGTATTAATTGATCAGGAAGAATGCATTGCGTTCCAGGGCTTGCGTTGTGAGGTATGTTTCAATGTATGTCCTGTGCAGGGCGATGCAATAATCATTGAGATGCAGCACAACAGACGTTCTGGTAAACATGCACTGTTCATTCCGGTGGTCCATTCTGAAGCCTGTACTGGCTGCGGTAAATGTGAAAAAGCCTGTATTCTGGAAGAAGCGGCCATTAAGGTACTGCCAACTGATCTGGCTAAAGGCCTGGTGGGCAGTCATTACCGTTTCGGCTGGAAACAGAAAGAACGGTCAGGCAAGAGTCTGGTAACTCCGGATGTAGAACATCGCTATAATTTACCGGAGGGTGTGACATACGATCATAATGAGGGCGGGCTGTCTTTGCCGCCTGAACAAACCTCAGATGCTTCACCCTATTCTTCAAATCCTCTGGATACCCTTAAAGATCTGCAAAACCAGGAGGAAAAATAATGAAGAGTGTGTTACCTCCCGGAAGCCAGGCGATTGAAAAAAAGGGCTGGCTGCTGGCGCATAAATGGCTGATATTTCGCCGCTTAACACAGTTGAGTATACTGGCGCTATTTTTAGCAGGGCCAGTGTACGGGCTCTGGATCATTAAAGGCAATATGGCTTCAAGCATGTTGCTGGAAACCATACCGCTTGCTGATCCCTATGTGATGCTGCAGGGAGTGATGAGCGGTCATTTTCCGGTGACTAATGGCATGATTGGCGTGACCATTATTGTTGCTTTCTATTTGCTGGTCGGTGGCCGGGTTTACTGTTCCTGGGTCTGTCCAGTCAATGTGGTGACGGATCTGGCAAGCTGGCTTCGCAGAATGCTCGGTATCAAAGTAAGCAGCCAGTTTTCCAGAAGCTCTCGCTACTGGCTGCTCGCTTTGACCCTGATTCTGCCGCCTATAACAGGTGCCATAGTATGGGAGCTGTTCAACCCTGTTTCGTTGATGTTTCGCGGCATCATTTTTGGCATGGGTTGGGCATGGATGGTGATCCTTGCCGTGTTTCTGTTTGACCTGTTTATCAGTCAAAGAGGCTGGTGCGGACACCTTTGTCCGATGGGTGCTTTTTACAGCCTGTTAGGTAAAAAGAGCATGATCCGTATCAGTGCGTGTCATCGGGAACAATGTGATGATTGCATGGACTGTTTTGCTGTCTGCCCTGAGCCACAGGTGATAAAGCCTGCTTTAAAAGGTGCCGACAAAGGAGTGGGGCCGATTATTGACGCAGTAAACTGTACCAATTGTGGTCGATGTATTGATGTTTGTGATGAAGATGTATTTAACTTTACTAACCGTTACAGGAATCTTTACCCGCGTAAGCAGGTAATTGATATAAAAGGCTCTAAAGCTGTTGCCGCTGAGCATGCTGACAGATAGAGCATAATATTCCAGATTTAATTGGAGAAAACAAATGCAACAAACGAAAAAAATAATGGCAATTTTTATGCTGGCTCTGATAAGCGCTGTGTTTTCATCACAGGCTGTTTCTATAGAATCATTACGCGGTGATACCGCGCTGGATGGCACTGCAAATAAAGCTGGTAAACATAAACTGGTGGTCGAAGAAGGCGGATTTGAACGAAATTTCAAACTGCAGCCCCCGCTGATACCTCATTCCATTGACAAGTATCAGATCAATCTGAAAAATAATGGCTGTATGAAGTGCCATAGTGAAAAAGCCTATGTAAAGGAAAATGCGCCTAAAGTCGGTGACAGCCATTATGTGACACGAGACGGGAAGACTCTGGACACGATTTCATCCCGTCGTTACTTCTGTAATCAGTGCCATGTACCGCAGGTCGGCGATAACCCTCTGGTTGAAAATACCTATGAAGGTATAGACTGAATATACCTAAAATATTTAAGGTTTATAGTATAATAAGGCTGATTGGCAGCGTATAATCTGCCAGTCGCTTTTAGAAACAATAAAGGAAAAATGATGGCACACTCGTCTGGATTTAAGATCCTGATTTTTGGTTTTATTTTAGGTATCATTTTCTGGGGTGGTTTTAATACCGCCATGGAAATGACTAATACTGAAGCGTTCTGTATCTCCTGTCACGAGATGAAAGATAATGTGTATGAAGAATATACAGAAACCATCCACTACTCAAACCGCACTGGCGTAAGAGCAACCTGTCCCGATTGTCATGTGCCGAAAGAATGGGTGCATAAAATTGTACGTAAAGTTCAAGCTACTAACGAGCTGTATCATAAGATGCTGGGAACCATTGATACGCGTGAAAAATTTGAAGCAAATCGCCTGGAACTGGCAAAGCATGAATGGGCTAGAATGAAATCTGTCGATTCACGTGAATGCCGTAACTGTCATGATTTTCAGTCCATGGATCTGGACAAGCAGGAATCCCGCAGTGCCGATCGTCATGAAGAGGCAATGGACAATGGCTTTACCTGTATTGAATGTCATAAGGGTATCGCCCATGAATTGCCCGCAGGTTACGATCCTGCCGATGACACTCCGTCAGCAAAAACTGACACATAAGGGCAGCAGCGTTAATTACTGTATGACATCAGTAGTTCAAGCTCGGTACATTTTTACTCGTGCATGTTAAAAAAACCTGCTGATGAAAATCAGCAGGTTTTTTTTGTGACTTACGAAGATCTCTCTTTATATAGACACTGAGCTGACGGCCCACTACAATTGGTGTAAATATCAATTTCAGGAGATTATTAAACATGACTTCAGCAGCATTAAAAGAAGCTACCGGTGAAATTAGAAAACACTGGGGCTGGCTAATGTTTTTTGGCATAGTCTTTGTAATTATGGGCACATTAGGTCTGGGTATGAGTACCATGCTGACAGTGACCAGTGTGCTTTTTTTTGGGGTGATGATTCTGGTCGCCGGTGTATTAGAGCTTATTGATGCTTTCAAGGCCCAGGGCTGGAAGAGTGTACTCGCCTATGTGCTGATTGCCTTACTGTATATTGCTGCAGGTATTATGATCATAATTGATCCGCTGGCAGCCAGTGTCTGGTTGACTTTGGGCATCGCATCCATTTTAATCGCCGTGGGTCTATTGCGAATTATTATGGGCTTTCAGATGAAACCCGCCAAAGGCTGGGGATGGCCAGTGTTTTCCGGTGTTATCAGTATTGCGCTCGGCATCATGATTTTTTCCAGGTGGCCGGTCTCCGGCCTGTGGGTGATTGGTCTGTTTGTCGCCATTGAACTGATTATGCAGGGATGGGCGATGATTGCCATTTCTCTGGTCGCTAAAAAAGCAGATCCCGAACAAATTAAAAGCCTGCTTGAAGAAAAATAGCCGGGTCATAGGTCAATGCCCATGTGGTGATTGACTACTATACCTTGCTCTATTTCAGGGAAGTACTGGATGAGGGCCTAGAAACCTGACAGATAAAGGTAATTAAATGCAGCAACAGCAAAATTCAACCTGGCTGCGCGATGCTACATTGACTGCAGCCAGCATTGTGATTCTATTCACTGGACTGCGCTATGCTCAGACGTTGATGGTACCGTTCCTGTTATCGTTATTTATTGCCATCATCGCTGCAGGACCTGTAAGCTGGTTAAAACAGCGCGGTTTACCAGTTACCGTGGCGGTAACCCTGGTGCTGCTGGCTATAATTGTTCTCGAAGCATTACTGGCCATACTCCTGGGCTCTACGGTAAGCGATTTTACCGACAGCCTGCCAACATATCAGGCCGGATTGCAGGAAATGAGCAGCGGCGTGGTGAGCTGGCTTTCCCATCACGGTCTCGACGTCTCTAAATCCGGCATCGCAAATGTGCTTGACCCTGGTGCTGTCATGAGTTTCGCGAATACTTTATTATCCGGTTTGAGTCAGGTTCTGGGTAACATCTTACTGATCATGTTCACCGTGATGTTTATGCTGCTGGAAGCATGGACCATAGCAGACAAGTTTAAATCCATTCCTGGCGAGCGAAGTGAGCTGGTTCTGGCAAGAATTGTTGATATCATTCAAACAACCAAACAATATACATCCATCAAGACTGTGACAAGTCTGGCAACAGGCTGTTTGATCTGGGCGGGCACAGCAATGATTGGCCTGGACTTTGCTGTATTATGGGGTTTTCTGGCTTTTCTATTGAATTTTATTCCTAATGTGGGTTCAATTATAGCAGCCATTCCTGCCGTTTTACTGGCACTGGTACAGCTAGGCCCCATGTCCGCATTGACTGTAATTATCCTCTATATTGTCGTCAACACACTTATTGGCAGTATTATTGAGCCCCGCTTTATGGGGCAAAAAGTCGGTCTGTCTACGCTGGTGGTGTTTCTTTCGCTGATTTTCTGGGGCTGGTTCCTGGGACCTGTGGGCATGCTCTTGTCAGTACCGCTGACCATGGTGGTCAAATTTGCCGCCCAATCCAGTGAAGAAACCCTATGGCTGGCTATTTTGCTAGACTCTGAGGTAAAACCTGCCGATAAGACATTGCTTGCGGCCAATGAGACAAATGTTAATGAAATACAACCACCGTGAGGAGGATTGTTTATGCCTGATAAAGAAATCCATGCAGAAATTGAGAGTTTAAAGTCCCAGCTAAGTGAATTACAAAAAGCTCGAGAAAAATCGCCTCCAGCATCCACTGTAAAAGCTCATAATAGACCAGTAACGGATGATGCTGAGGATAAAGGCAAAATAATAAGCGAGCAGCAAAGTCAAAAGGCCGCAGAAAATAATGCTGAGCAGCGAATCGTAGAGAGTGAAGATTTGATTTCCCATTTTCAGGAGCTTATCAATGCACTCGATGAAGATCTTAAACAGACCAGGCCAGCCACTTTGCTGGTTATTTTTGCCCTGGGCGTCCTGGTAGGACGTCTGCTGCCACGTTAAGGAGATAACAATGACCGATCCCGTCCTTAAACTACAGATCCTGGCACGTGCCGAAATGGCACTGGCACGCATCCATGCCCGTCGCGCGGCCAACCGGGGAGCCTACTTTGCTGTGGCTCTGGTGTTGGCCTTACTGGGACTGGGTATGTTGACTTTTGCAGCCTATCAGGCACTGCTGATCCAATATTCTCCGGCTATTGCTGCATTGCTGGTTGCAGTCGCTGATCTGCTGCTGGCGGTCATTGTCATTGTGATTGCGAAACGAGTTGGTGTACATGTAGAAGAAGAAAAAATGGCACTTGAAATACGTGAACTGGCCTATAATGAACTGAGTACGGATGTTGAAGCCGCTAAAGCAGAATTTTCTAAAGTCGGTGCTGATGTGCGCCGTATTCAGTCCGGATTTTCTTCATTTTCCAGCAGTGCTGCCGGCAGTATCGGTGCCCTGATACCCCTATTCAATATGCTGATTAAAGCGCTTAAGCGTGAGTAGCGATCTAATCACCCGGGTTTAATTGTGCGCATACTTCATTTTAGCGATATCCATATAAGCACCACTTTACGCGAGATACCTTTTACACAATGGTTCGGCAAGCGGGCCATTGGTGCTGCCAATTTACTGCGTGGACGGAGCCGGTATTTTGATCTTGCGGAAGAAAAAATTGCGGCGCTGACGCGCTTCAAACGGGAGCACTCAGTTGACCTGGTGATCTGCACGGGGGACTATACCGCACTTGGTTTAGAAAAAGAGATGGCACATGCGAGAGCGGTTATTGAACCACTGACGGATGCACCCGCGGGTTTTGTTACAGTGCCCGGAAATCATGATATTTATGTAAAAGAGGTCATACGTCAGCGCCGATTCACCCGCCATTTCAGTGATTTTCTGCATAGTGATCTGCCTTCTTTTTGCCATGACGGTCCATGGCCTCTGGTACGCTTTGTCGGCGATGATATGGCCGTTATCGCGGTAAACAGTGCGCGCCCCAATCCTCAACCCTGGCGCTCAAATGGTGAAATACCGGCAGGGCAGCTGACTGCACTGAATGAAGTCCTTGAACATGAACAAATTCGCCAGCGCTTTATCTTTCTCATCACCCATTACGCGCCGCGTCTGGCCAATGGCTGTCCGGACAGAAAATTACACGGTCTTAACAATGCGGATGATTTTCTGGCCGTGGGTAAAAAAATTTCCCGCGGCGCCATCCTCTTTGGTCATGTACATCGCCGCTTTCATCTCGCATTACCGGGCCTCAGCGCCGGACTGTTTTGTGCCGGCAGTGCAACCCAGGCCGGCAGTGAAAGTTTCTGGCTATTTGAGGTGGAGAGCAAACAGGCGCAAGCGCTGCCCGGACGTTTTGACGGCAAGAATTACAGCGTGGACAATAGCGCTGCAATTAAGATTTAAACTCTGGCAAATGCTGGTGCAGATGCGTACACGCAATGCCCTGAGATGTTTTTTTCATCGATGCTAATTATGAATGCAGCGTGTTTTAGAAAAATTTCCATCTCACATTATATTCATTTACTGGATTTTAAATATATATAGACTACATTAAAACAGACACAACAGTAGCAACAGGTAAATAACAGAGCGTCATAAGTTGGTACTTAAGGAGAATCGGGTATTTGTGGAAGACAGATGATTGCTCCTGCATCATCTGCATTTCCTGCATGACCACCATGGATGGTGGAAATACATGCGAGAGGCGGGAGCCGAAGTCGTCCATGTGGGTCAATAAATACCTGACAGCGAGCACGATCTTATAGATACGCTGGGTAGTTACATTTTTAGTAGAAGACCATAGGAGTTAGAATGAAATTAGTGAAAACGCTATCAGCAGGTTTGCTGGGCATCGGTGTATTAGCAGGCAGCCAGGTTCAGGCGGCAGATAAACCTAATATTCTGGTGATGTGGGGGGATGATGTCGGCTACTATAACGCCAGTGCCTACAATCTGGGTACGATGGGTTATAAAACGCCTAATATCGACAGTATTGCCAAACAGGGTGCACTGTTTACCGATATGTATGCGCAGCAATCGTGTACCGCAGGACGTGCTTCTTTTATCCTGGGTCAACAGCCCTTCAGAACCGGTCTGCTGACGATTGGCATGCCGGGTTCAGATCATGGTATTCCTGACTGGACACCAACAATTGGTGATTTGCTCAAAGAGCAGGGCTATGCTACCGGTCAGTTTGGCAAAAACCACCTGGGCGATCGTGACAAGCACCTGCCTACCAACCATGGATTTGATGAGTTTTTCGGCAATCTTTACCACCTTAATGCAGAAGAAGAACCTGAAACCTATTACTATCCCAAAGATCCTGAATTTCATAAAAAATTCGGCCCTCGCGGTGTAATTCACTCTACGGCTGACGGCAAGATTGAAGATACCGGCCCATTGACCCGAAAGCGTATGGAAACCGTGGATGATGAATTTGGCCAGGCGGCCAAAGATTTTATGGAGCGAGCTGTTAAGGCGGACAAGCCGTTTTTCGTATGGATGAACTTTACCCGCATGCATGTCTGGACCCGACTGAAAAAAGAATCTCAGGGGACAACGGGGATTGGTCTATATCCTGATGGTATGGCAGAACTGGATAACATGGTAGGCAGTTTCCTGGATCACCTGGATAAACTGGGTGTTGCAGATAATACCATCGTAGTCTTTTCTACCGACAACGGCGCCGAAAAGTTTACCTGGCCTGATGGCGGCGCTTCTCCGTTCCGGGGTGAAAAGGGCACCACCTGGGAAGGCGGTATGCGGGTTCCGCAAATGGTCAAATGGCCGGGAACGATTAAAGCGGGAAGTATCTATAATGATCCCATGAGTCAGGAAGACTGGATGCCGACACTGCTTGCAGCAGCCGGTGTGACTGATGTCAAGGAAAAGCTTGCTTCCAAAGAAGGCTATCAGGCCAACGGTAAAAATTTCAGAGTGCATCTGGATGGTTACAACTTCAAGCCCTATTTTGAAGGCAAGGAAGATAAAGGGCCTCGCCGGGAGATCATGTATTTCGCCGCCAGTGGTCTGTTGAATGCGATCCGTGTGGATGACTGGAAAATAGCCTTTGCCATCGAAGAAGGTGCCATTAATGAGGCACTGCGCCAAGTTCCAGCCTGGCCGGTGATCACCAACCTGAGAGCCGATCCGTTTGAACATGCCTATGACGGTTCCGGAATGTATGTCAGATGGTATGCCGACAATATGTGGATGATGGTCCCAGCGCAATCCTTTGTGCAGGAATTCCTGGGATCTATTGCCGATTATCCTTTCCAGCCAGGCAGTTCTCTGAGTGCGGGAAATATCGGCTATCATACCATCAAAATGCAGGAAGCTATGGGCAACCTCAAAGGCCTGATGGATCGGGCGATCCAGAACTAACTTGAGCTTATCTACCGGGGCAAACACCCCGGTAGATGATTTTCCTTTCCAAAAATCATGCCTTTTGAATAACAATATACAACCATTGATTGTTTACTAGCCGGGTGCATACCTGACAGTTCTCCCAGAAAAAGATAGAATGCATGTTAAATATGGCCTGTATAAGCTCTACTGCGGGCGATATGGTATGAATTACAGCAAAAAATTATTCCTGAATTAAATGATGAATTAATATCATACAATTTTACTGACAACGCCTTGTAAATATGGGATTACCATGAACAGACTGATATGCTTAGTACTTTTGCTCATCCTGCAAATATTCCCCATGCAATTTATTGTTGCTCAAACTGTGGATCCTCTGCCATCCTGGAATGAAGGAGAAACAAAACAGAGCATTATTGCGTTTGTCAAAGCAGTGACAGAAGCTGACAGTCCTGATTTTATTAAGCCGCAAGATCGTATTGCCACCTTCGATAATGACGGTACTCTGTGGAGTGAAAAACCTTATTACTTTCAATTGTTTTTTGCTATTGAGCGCGTCAAGCAACTGGCTCCGGAACATCCTGAGTGGAAAACCACTGAGCCGTTTAAAGCAATTTTAGACAATGATCTGCAAACGCTGAAAAAAACAGACAAAAAAGGACTGCTGAAACTGATTATGGCCAGCCATACCGGTATGAGTGATGAGGCATTTAATGCCATTGTGCTGGACTGGATCAACACCGCCAAACACCCACGGTTTGATCGTCATTTCAAAGAACTGGTGTATCAGCCCATGCTGGAATTATTAGCCTATCTGCGCGCCAATGGCTTCAAAACTTTTATTGTCTCGGGCGGCGGCATTGATTTCATGCGTCCCTGGGCGAGTGAAGTCTATGCTATACCGTCTGAACAGATCGTGGGTTCAAGTATTGCGGTGAAATATGAAAATGGCAAAATAGTTCGTGAGCCCAAAATAAATTTCATTGATGATAAAGAAGGTAAGCCTGTCGGCATTCATTATCATATCGGTAAACGCCCGGTCGCGGCCTTTGGCAATTCAGATGGCGACCTGGCCATGCTGCAGTATACCGATGCCCATCCGGCTCGAACATTGAAAATGTATATTCATCATACTGATGCAGAACGTGAGTGGGCTTATGATAGAGAATCACCTGTCGGTGGGCTGGACAAGGGGCTGGACTATGCCACAGAGCATGGATGGAGCGTTGTTGATATGCAAAATGACTGGAAGGTGGTTTATCCGTTTGAATTACACTAAGTAAATAGACTTTTGCAGACATTTTTTGTAGCAGCCCGCACTGCGGGCAATTTTCGTTAGTATACCTCATTATCAAATTGAGGAAAGGGTAAGAAATATGCAGCCCAGAGCCGCCATTGAACAATTACAGCGCAGTATGAATGAAGCCATTATCGGACAGCAGCATATTGTTGAACGTCTGGTGATCGGCCTGCTGTCTAACGGAAATTTGCTGGTCGAAGGACTGCCGGGACTGGCAAAGACCCGGGCCATCAAGAGCATGGCCGCAACCATTGAATCTGACTTTTCCCGCATCCAGTTTACCCCTGACATGCTGCCCACCGATGTCACCGGCTCGGAAAATATGTATGAGGAAAATGGTGAATATAAATTCCGTTTCGAACCCGGCCCCGTGTTCGGCAATATTGTGTTAGCAGATGAAATTAATCGCGCTCCGGCCAAAGTCCAGTCGGCGATGCTGGAAGCCATGGAAGAACGCCAGGTGACCGTGTCAGGAACGACACATCTACTGCCCGATCTGTTTATGGTCATGGCAACACAAAATCCGGTCGAGCAGGAAGGTACTTACCCGCTGCCGGAAGCACAGATGGATCGTTTTCTGATGCATGTTTATATTGATTACCCGGATGAGGCAGCAGAGCAGGAAATTATGCGCCTGGTGCGTGCTGAACGGTCTAATAAAGCAGGCGTTAAAGCAGAAAAAATTCCCCAGTCAGCCATTTTTGCAGCCCGTGAGGAAATCAATGCGGTGCAGATGAGTGACTCGATCGAGCGTTATATCGTCGATTTGATTTTTGCCACCCGTTATCCCGAAAAATATGATGCTGTGCTGGCTGCCTGGATTGATCTGGGTTCCAGCCCGCGGGCTACCCTGGGGCTGGATCAATGTGCGCGCAGTTATGCCTGGCTGCAGGGACGTGACTATGTGAGCCCGGAGGATGTCCGTGCTGTGACCCACGATGTGCTGCGCCACCGTATTGCCGGCAGCTATGAAGCACAGGCAGAAGGGATCAGTAACAATGCGATTATTGACAAAATTCTGCAACTGGTGGCTTTGCCAGGGTAATCATCCACATGAAACCACCATTCAGCAGCTCAAATCGGAAATCTGCCGAAACTTCAAACACTCAATCAACTAAAGGCGTTTATGTCACACTGGATGAACTAGTGCGGCTGGGAGTTTCTGCAAAGGGGTTCAGTTTTTTGCCCCGCCAGCCTATCCAGTCTGTTCTTAGCGGTCGGCATGCATCCAGACTGCGGGGACGGGGAATGGATTTTAATGAACTCAAACCCTATCAGCAGGGGGATGATACCCGCAATATTGACTGGAAAGCGACCCGGCGCAGCGGCAAGTCCTATGTGCGTGTCTATAATGAAGAACGTGATCGCAGCGTCTGGGTGCTGGTTTCACAGCAAAGCGGCATGTTTTTCGGCTCCTCGCTGCAATTGAAATCAGTGAGTGCAGCCCATGCCGCTGCGTTGTCGCTGTTTCGGGTGATCGGCGTAGGGGATCGGGTCGGAGCTATCGTCTATAACGACAGCCGCGTGTCCATGTTCAAAGCGCAAAAAAACCAGCAAAATGTGATGCGTATTCTGCAGGAGATTGTGCTGCAAAATAACAGTCTGAATGCCAGTCTCAGCAGCATGGACGTCGCTGATAAGTCGGGTCAGTTAAATGCCGCACTGAAACATGTGGTTGCTGCAGCCAGACATGATGATTTGATTGTGCTGATTGGTGACGGCAGCGGGGTCAATGGACAGGCCATGCAGCATATCACCCGTCTGGCTGCACATAATGATATTCTCGCCCTGATGATCTATGATCCGCTGGAACAAAAACTGCCCGAGCAGGGTTCACTGCTGTTCAGTGATGCCAATCAGTTTGTCGATATTAATACCTCAGACAGGAATTTTCAGCGGCGTTTTACTGCGCTGTTTGCTGATAAACTGCTTCGCCTTGAGTCTGCATCGAGATCACGCGCTATCCCGCTGATGAAAATTTCCACCCACCGGCCGGTGCTTGAACAGATCCAGCGTGCATTGGGTAATATCAGGTCTGCAAAATTCAAACAGCGTGCCTCATGAGCGGCGAACTGGATAAACTCAATGATATCATAGTGCCTGAACCAGTATCGTTCTGGCCGCTGGCCCCTGGCTGGTCTGTTTTAGGGCTTGTCATTCTCGCTTTGCTGATACCCTGGTTTATTCGTGCCTGGCGGCGTTACCAGGGCGATAGTTATCGCCGTGAAGCCTCACGGGAGGCCGAAACTATCAGCTGCCTGGATGATCCGCAGGTGAAACTGACCCGTCTGCTGGATTTATTGAAACGAACCGCACTGACAGCTTATCCGCGTGAACAGGTGGCAGGTTTGAGTGGTGAAGCGTGGTGGAAATTCTTATATACAAAGAGTTTGGCTACAAAAATGGCAGCTGGACATAGTCGCGATGTCGATTTTTCTCCGGCTTTTATACGGCAGCTCAATGACGTTTTGTACAATCCTGCGGCAGCTTTCTCAGAAGAAAAGTTAATACAGCTCAGTGATCAGCTGATGCATAAGGTTAGAGTCTGGATTAAACAGCATCAGCAGATAGAAGACTCATATGTTTGAACGGTTCATATTTGAACAACTCCTTTTTCAATATATATGGGCTTTAATCCTCCTGCCCCTGCCATTGATGATGCTCTGGTTACCCTGGAACTATCCAGGCCGGCGTTCCGCCCTCAAGGTCTCTTTTTTGCCATCGCTGCTGGAGGCCTCCGGAGCAAAAGCAGCAGACAATCAGGCGGTATCCAGGTCGACATGGAGGCAGAAGCTGCTTGCAGTGCTGGTCTGGATACTGGTGATCATTGCCCTGACACGGCCGCAGCTGGTTGGTGAACCGGTTGTTAAAGAATTCTCTCAGCGGGATCTGCTGCTGGCCATTGACCTTTCCGGGTCCATGGAAACCAGGGATTTTACCTCCGCTGACGGTCAGCGCATCGATCGGCTGGAAGCGGTCAAGGGACTGTTAAATCCGTTTCTTGAGCAAAGAAGCGGCGAGCGCATCGGCATGATTTTTTTTGGCAGTGCCGCCTTCGTGCAGGCGCCGTTCACGACTGATCTGAAGGCTTTGAAAGTCTTGCTGAACGAAGCTCAGGTCGCCATGGCAGGACCAAAAACGGTGATTGGAGACAGTATCGCGATGGCAGTGAAGATGTTTGCCGAGAGCAAGGTAGAAGAGCGGCTGTTAATTCTTCTGACCGATGGAAATGATACCACTTCCAAGGTACCGCCGGAAGAGGCTGCCAAACTGGCTAAACAGAATGCTATAAAAATTATTACTATTGCAGTCGGCGACCCTGAAAATGCAGGTGAAAATCCCATTGACAGTAAAACGCTTGAAGCCATAGCAACCATGACCGGGGGGCAGTTTTATTATGCACTGGACAGTAAGGCGCTTAAAAATGTGCTTACAGAGATTGATCGTCTGACGCCAAAAGAGGTCGAAAAACAAAGCTACAGCCCTACTACGGATTTGTATATCTGGCCGCTGCTGGCTGCGCTGATGCTGATTTTGCTGTATGGTTCACTGGTTTTTATTCACGCTTATAGAAAGGCTGCATAATCATGGACCTTTATCTATTGCATGTGTTGCGTCCATGGTTTCTGCTACTCCTGATCCCGTGTTGGGGACTGGTCTGGCAGTTGTTAAAAAAACAGCAGGATCAAACTATCTGGAGGCAGCTGATTGACAGGCATCTATTACCGCATCTTCTGGTATCTCAGGGCGGAGATGCAAAAAGCATACAGCCTGCCTGGTTTATCGGTATACTGCTGACCTTGATGGTGCTGGCTCTTAGTGGTCCTGCCTGGCAAAAAAAACCATCGTTGTTCAGTGATGATCAAAGCGAAGTGGTCTTTGTGCTCAAAGTGACCGACAGTATGCTGGAAAAAGATCTGCTACCTAATCGGTTGACGCGTGCAATTTTCAAAATGGATGATCTGCTCAAGGAGCGCAGCCGGATCAAGGCTGCATTAGTCGCCTACAGCGGCAGTGCTCATCTGGTAATGCCATTAACTGCGGACAGAGAGATATTGGCCAGCTTTGCGCAGTCACTTGATCCTGCGATTATGCCGGTCAAGGGAGATGCGCTGGCTGATGCTATAGGTCTTGCTCTAAAACAGTTTAGCTATTCTTCGGGCACTATTATCGTAATGAGTGACAGTGTGGTGGCCGAACAAATCAACAGGATAAAAACTGATCCGGCATTAAATCAGGCACAGATTGTCCTCTATGCCGTTGCCTCGCCCGAATTGCTGAATATAAAGCAAATGCAGCAGGCGGCTGTTGCTATCAACGCTGATCTGGTGAGCTTTACTGCCGATGACAATGATATTCACAGGCTTTTAAAGAGTATTGAAAACAATTTCTCCAGGGCACAGAACGATAAGGCTGAATATAAGGATGAAGGCTTTCTATTCCTGCCCGTTATAGCCGTTTTGGTCTTATTATGGTTTCGTCGTGGTTTTCTGGCTGAAGCCTGGAGAATCTCATGACACTCGATACGAAGGTTCATAGCAAAAAACTGCATGCTTGGCAATCACGTTTACTGACTCTTCTGCCCATTATTGCGATTATTGCTGTCCTGGGCTGGTACTGGTTTTTTTATCAGGGTAGTTTTAAAGCCCTGTGGATCACAGCCGATCAGCAAGGCTATCAATTCTACAAAAAGGGCCATTTTATGCAGGCAGCACAGGCATTTGAAGATTCGGCTTTCAAAGGCAGTGCCTATTATCAGGCAGGAGAGTTTAAAAAAGCAGCAGCGATCTTCGCCACTCTCAGTGATGCAAATTCACGCTATAATCTGGCTAATGCCTATGTGATGCAGGGGAAATACAAAGAGGCTATTGAATTTTATGATCTGGCATTGAAAATCAAGCCTGATTTTACTGCAGCAAAAGAAAATAAAGCCATTGCCATGGCCAGACAGGCCAAACTGGATCAAAATCGTGATAATGATGAAGGTACAGGTGGACAGATGGCAGCGGATGAAATGGTCTATGATAACAAACAACAGCGTGGACAGGAGATAGTAGAGCAGGGCGCAACCGATGGCGTTAATATGACGCACTGGCTGGATCGACTGCAGACTGGCCCCAAACAGTTTTTACAGCATAAATTTAGCTATCAATATGCTCAACAAAAGAATTCTCAGAGCAATGAATAAATGTCCCTTTAGGGTGAACGATTGAGCTATGTATCCGCAACCGGTAAAGCAATACATTTTGTGAAAAACCTTAAAATTCTCTTGAATAAAAAAACTAAGCCAATAAAAAGCCCTTAAAATGAAAACTTGTCTATTTCTATTATTGCTTTTTTTATCAGCTGCTGCCTTTGCCATTCAAGCCAGGGTTGAATTATCCATTCAACAGGACTCGAAACTCTGGGTCGGTCAAAAAATTGTCGCCAGCCTGAGCGTCAAGACAGATGCTTATACCCTCACGGATCTGAGAGTAGATACGCAGTCAGGTGATGAGGTGATCATCATTAAACCTCAATCAGCGGCTTTCAAGAGCAGTGAAATTATTAATGATGTTCAATGGCAGATCGTCGTCTATGAATATATTATTTATCCCATGCATGCCGGTGATATCCGCCTCAATCCCTTTCAGGTGGAATTCTCTGCTTCAATGGGCTACGGTCAGCCGAAACAACGGTTTAATCTGCAAACCAGCCCGCTAAGCCTGCAGGTCAGTAAACCGGAAGGGGTGAGCGAGAATGATTTTGTGCTGACGACAAATAAACTGGCACTTGATGTGACTTATACTCCGGCTTTCACCCAGGGACAGGATACACTTAAAGTAGGTGATGCTTTTGAGCGAAAAGTCACTATCAGCGCCGAGAACGTCCCCGATTTTTTATTGCAGCCGGTGCCCGAATATGCCGCAACCGGGTCAAACGAACAGGCGCCATTTAAGGTGTATCGCAGTGAACCGGTCTTATCTGAAACAAACAGTTCTGATATAGCTACTGCTAAAGTCATCGCCAGACGCATCGAAACAGATACCTTCGTTGCCAGTTTTGCATCCACGGCTGTTATTCCCGAAATTGTCATGTACTGGTGGGATCCGCAACAGCAAAAACTACATCAGCAGCGCATTCCTGCCAAAACCCTGAAGATTATTCCTGATCCATTAAGCAGCGTCGAGCACTCAGTTGATGAATTAGCTGGTGAGCCGGGAGCTGCTGAGGGTACAAAAAATATTTACCGGGCGTTACTCATTCTGCTGGCCATTATTTTCAGTGCAGGGTGGTGGCTGCCGAAAGTTAAGCAGCGGCTGGCTATCCGCAAGAGGCATTTTGAAGCCAGTGAGGCCGGAACTTTCAAAGGTTTTGAAAATGCCTGTAATGAGGGCAATGTGCATAACATTTACCAGAACTTTTATGTCTGGGCCAGGCTGGCCATGCCGGAAGTATCACCACTGAATTTTCAGCACATCGGGCGCTATTATCCTGAACTCAAAAGCAGTTTAAAATCCCTGCAATCTGCATTAATGAACCATCAAGGTCAGTTTGATGCAGGGCTTTTTAAAACCCGGGTAACAAACACTCGACAGACTATACTTATACGGCAAACTCGTTCAGAATATGAGCTGATAAAATCCATTAACCCGGCCTCATACCCAGGTACCTAAGGAGAATCGGGTATTTGTGGAAGACAGATGATTGCTCCTGCATTCCCTGCATAACCACCATGGATGGTGGAAATGCATGCTAGAGGCAGGAGCCGAAGTCGTCCATGGAAGTATAAGTGCGTGTGAGGCAGGATGCCGGGAACGACGGGATATATTTACGGCGTCTTCCGGGCCGGTAATTGCTCCATGCATAACCTGCATTTTCCACTTCCATGTGGGTCAACAAATACCCGATTGATTCTTCATGCACATTTTTGCTTAAGAACTGACTTATGAACACGGCCTAATAAATTAGTAACTATTCAGCGTATTTTGATTATTGTTGCAAGTTATTGATATCAGGTGTTTGCGTAAGAAGTGAATGTGGCATGGATGCCACATTCAAGCCTACGACATACATGGAAGTATAAGTGCCGTGGGAGGCAGGAAGCCGGGAACGACCATGGATGTATTAACGGCGTCTGCTGTAACAAATTCCTGGTATCAATGACGTTTTAGAAATTACGCTTCTAAGTTACAAAAATATAAGTCTTTGAATTTTATATGTTTGTAACTTTTTGATGGTTAGCCTTCCTGCGGCTTGATTTGCTGAGTAGTTACTAAAAATTATGACTAAACGCTGAACCCGAATAATTTATCCATATTTACCTGACTAAGAAATACATTATGCAATTAATCAAACTATCCTGTTATTTTCTGGCTTTCTGTTTATACAGCACGTTCTCCATGGCTGGGGGCAATCCTGAATATGTGGGTGATCAATCCTGTCAGGCCTGCCATGCTAAAGAATACGAGCAATGGCAAGGCTCTCACCATGATCTTGCCATGCAGCAAGCGAATCAGAAAAGCGTATTAGGGGATTTCAATAACACGCACTTCAGCAAAGACGGCATTACGACAAATTTCTTTAAAAAAAATGATCGCTTTATGGTGAACACCGATGGCCCTGACGGTAAGCTGCATGATTATGAAATCAGTTATACATTTGGTGTCTATCCGCTGCAGCAATATATGGTTAAATTTCCTCAGGGCAGAATTCAGGTGCTGGACATTGCCTGGGACAGCCGTCCCAGGGAAGAAGGGGGCCAGCGCTGGTTCAGTCTTCATCCTCATGAGACCATTCCTGCCAATGATGTGCTGCACTGGACCGGTCCAAATCTTAACTGGAATTACATGTGTGCAGACTGCCACAGCACCAACCTGAAAAAAAATTATAAGCTTCAGGACAATAGCTATAACACTCAATGGGATGTGATTAATGTTTCCTGCGAAGCCTGTCATGGTCCCGCATCTGAACATGTTGCGCTGGCAAAAGCTGCGGCTGACAATAGTGCCGTTAAACCCGGAGGCCTGACCGTCAATTTTCCGACCACAGCCAGTCATCAATGGATAATCAATGACCACTTCAAACCTGAACTGAAAGGAAACATCAGCAGGACTGAGGTAGAAGTCTGTGCCAGATGCCATGCACGACGTTCCCAGCTTGATGATGATTTCGTTCCCGGTGACAACTTCAGGGATCACTATCTGCCTTCACTGCTGACTGATATGCTTTATTTTCCCGATGGCAAGATCAACGATGAGGTTTATGTGTATGGATCGTTTAAACAAAGCCTGATGTATAAAGCCGGGGTGACTTGCAATGACTGCCACAATACTCACTCACTGGAGCTGAAAGCAAAAGGGGATAATGTCTGTCAACAATGTCATCTGGCTACTACCTATGCCACACCCGCGCATCATTTTCATGACACCGAATCCAGCGGCGCCAGCTGTATCGCATGCCATATGCCTTCCAGAATATACATGGGCGTTGATGAACGAAATGATCATAGTTTTCGTATACCTCGTCCGGATATAGCGGCACAATTAGGCATACCTGACGCCTGCACAAACTGTCATAAAGGTAAACAGAGCCAGTGGGCCGCTAATGCCGTACAGCAATGGTACGGTAAAGTACCTGCAGGTTATCAGAATTTTGCGGCTGCACTACATGCGCTTGAACAGCAAGATGAGGATGCACTGACGCTTGCTTATAGCGTATTGCTGGATGATACTGCGGATATTGCCAAAGCGACGGTGACAGGTTTTCTGGGTGAATATCCCTCCAGGCAGACCTTGATGACGTCCCTGCAGATGCTGCGTTCCAAAGATGCCGATACTCGCCGTCAAGCCCTGCAGGCCCTGCAGGCTTTTCCATTGCAGCACAGTATTTCTCAAATCTACAGGACGTTGAATGACCCGGTAAAAAGTGTCCGTCTGGAGGCAGCAAGGATTTTGGCTGCGGTACCAAAGGGTTCGCTGCAAAAAGAACAGCAGGAATTGATTAATAAAGTCACGGAAGAATATCGACAAAGTTTACTGTTTAACGCTGATCGGCCGGAGTCCCAATTGTCTCTGGCCCAACTGTATAGTCAGCTGGGACAGCCGGATAAGGCTGACGCGGCGTATAAACAGGCACTCCTGCTGCAGCCTCAATTTATACCTGCCTATGTGAATTATGTCAATTTTCTGCAGCAGCAGAACAGGGAAACAGCGGCTTACGAAATATTGCAAACAGGTTTGAAAACACGCGCAGATGCTGCTTTGTATCATTCTCTGGGACTCTGGTATGTGCGCAACAAGGATATGGATAAAGGCCTGCAAGCGCTGCAAAAATCAGCCGAACTGGAACCGGATAATGCGCGTTTTCAGTATGTTTACGCTATTGCCATTGGTGAAAAGCAGCCTCAACAGGCCATCACTATGTTGCAAACCGCGCTGCAGGCTCATAGCGGCAATATCGAGTTACTGTCAGCTCTTGCCAGTTTTTATGAAAAAATCGGGGATAGCGCGAATGCGCTAAATTACCAGCAAAAAGCACAAAAAGTTATGCAGTATACACCGGTTAAATAAGGCTCATAGTTTTGCAGGGATTGACTGATGGTTCGCATCAGGGCAGTCATTGAATAGTAGCTCCTGCAAAGCAGGGGGCCTGTAAATTTTTTATTATCAAAAAACTTAATGAAAAAAATTACTTCTGAAAATAATTTTAGCTACCTTTTTATTGCGCTATTAACACTGCTTGTTTCATCAAGCCTCCTGGAACAGATCAATATTCAATGGGTCGATAATCTCTTGGGTATTATTATTTTCTTTGTATTTACTATAGGGGTTCATAGTGACCAAACCGATCGAACATGGCGATGGGCGGTCTATTTCTTAGCTGTTTTGACTGTGATGCTGTATTTTGTACATCAATTATTAAGTGTGGCTGTGGCCGATTTCTTATACCTTTTATTGATGCTTTGTTTCTTTGCCGGTTCATTTTATATGTCTTATTTACAAATTTTTAAGAGCAAGAGAGTAGATCGGAATATGCTTATCGGTTCCTTTGTTTTATATTTACTGCTCGGGTTGATTTGGACAGTCATCTATTTGTTATTGCTGATGATTTACCCTGATGCCTTTAACGGTCTGGAACCTCGAGTGTGGCAGGAGAATTTTTCTCGTGTGGCTTATTATAGTTTTGTGACGCTCACAACCCTGGGATATGGAGACATATCACCAAAAAACAGCCTGGCTGAATTTTTTGTTTATTTTGAGGCCATTGTCGGTGTGTTTTATATGGCTATCATTGTGTCCAGTCTGGTCAGTGCAGCATTAAGCCAGAGTAAAGAGGAAACTGTGGATGATTAAAACAGTCATGAACACCGCACCAAAACTCTACTGGCTTGCTTTGCTGGTTATAATTATCCTTATGCAGGCTTGTGATTCGAGTGAAAATGGAAAAACACCAGCAGCGGACAGCAAAAGTGCATATAGCCATGCGGCAGACGGCGAGCTCCGTAAATTGGCTTTTATTACCTTGCGCAATAGAACGGGTAGTGAGGATCCGCAAGACTATTTTGGCGATGAACGAAATTCAGTGCATACAGGATTTTGTAACCTGCGTCATACGCCAAACAAAATGCTCAAACCTTTTGTAGAAAAAGTGCCTTTCTATGTTCCAGAAAATAAGATAAAGCTGGATTCTATACGCGATATCAACGACTGGGAACTATGGCGCGAACTGCAGCTTTCCAGCAGTGATAACCTTCCCATGCTGTATGTACATGGATTCAATATCGGTTTTGACAAAGGCTGCAGAAGAGCGTCACTGTTTCAGGAAAATCTGCGGCTGGCAGGACGATTACTGCTCTTCAGCTGGCCGTCAGACGGTGCTATTTTAAATTATACTCGCGATGAGGCAGATCTGTACTGGAGTGTGGCCGGTATTGAGAAAACACTGACAGAGATGATTAAACATTTTGGTGCCGGAGGCTTTGATATAGTTGCGCACAGCCTTGGTACACGCGGTGTCTTTCTCGCCCTGGTGCAATTATCTCACGTAAAGCGAATTTCCAGACCGCTGCTGAATGAACTTGTTCTGATTGCCCCCGATATAGATGCGGATACCTTTAGACAGTATCTGCCAGCTATTCGGCCGCTGGCGCGAAACATCACCATTTATGTGTCGGAAAATGACAGTGCTCTGACGCTGTCACAGGAAGTTCACGGTTATCCGCGCCTCGGAAAAACCGGCCCTCATCTGCAAAGTGTAGACGGGGTAGACATTATCGATATTACCGAAACCGGTATGCGTTCTCCTTCTGGACATTTATATCAACTTTATAACAGGCATGTTATCAATGATCTCGATCAGCTATTGAATCAGGGCAAGTCAGTTGCTCAACGTGCTAACCTTAAACAACTGCGCAAAAATTACTGGCAGCTGCAGTCAGCCGATAAACATAACGTTTCAAATTCTATGGATGATATGAATGAAGAGAAAAGTAAATAAAAATATCTTTTCAAATTGAAGCGGAAATTGTCATTAATACACACGGGAACGGACTTTTGACGCCTTTGAAACGTTATAGATTTTTTGTAACTATTCAGCGTAATTTTGAAAACGTCCTTGACACCAGGAATTTGCTGACCCACATGGATGTGGGAAATGCAGGTTATGCATGGAGCAATTACCTGCCCAGAAGACGCCGTAAATACGTCCAGGGTCGTTCCCGGCTTCCTGCCTCCCACGGCACTTATACTTCCATGTATGTCGTAGGCTTGAATGTGGCATCCATGCCACATACACTTCTTACGCAAACACCTGATATATAGAACTTACATATAAATCTAAAATACGCTGAATAGTTACGATTTTTTTAATATTAAACCAACCAGCAGGGCAAAATCATATTATGGAAAATCGCACAATTTGTTCCTCCCTCCTTTTCAAGGGGTGAGGGTCAGGAGGGGGGTAAAATTCTAAATTCAGTATTATCTAATAAGATTCAACCCCCATCCCAACCTTCCCCCTTCTCAGGGGGAAGGCGTAGATTTTATAAATATTAAAATGTATGCTAATTATTACACGTTATGATTTTATCCTGTAGCAGCGAAGTAATATTACACCTCGGCCAGACAGACTCCCACCCTCCTGATCGGTTAGTCAAAAGGTTAAAAAAACCTGCTGTTCAGCACTGAAAGTCTTTATTCCTCGTCAGCCTGATATTTTCATCAACTTTTCAGAGTACCCTTCCACGTCTATAAGGATGATAGTGAACATTGATGATAGTTCACTGCACTGTAGTATAAATATACAGTGTTTTTCCTGTCTAAATAAGGGCTATACCTACCTGATTTGCCAGCTCTTTATAATGTAAAGTAAGTGTTTATTTTTTATCTGTTAATTGAGCGATTGAGGCAGGGAAGCCAAAGATTAATAAAGATTTCATCAAAGTAATTTGCGTCATATGTCCGCACTTTCATAAATTATTTTTTTGTTGTATGCATTAGCTCATAAATGTTATTTGGAGTGTTTAAAGTGTTAAAAAAATTATTAATTGTTACATTTTTTTCCCTGTTATATTTTTTCGCCCTGCCCATTTATGCAGAAAATACGAATTTTACCACTTCCCATTTTTCCGGTTCAGGTAATTGTCAGATGTGTCATGATAATTTGAGAGATACTAATGGCGATGATGTTTCTATTGTGCGCGACTGGGGGGCTTCAATGATGGCAAATGCTGCCAAAGATCCTCTCTGGAGAGCAAAGGTGGCCACTGAACTGGAGCGTAATTCACATTTGTCTTCGACAATCAATGATAAATGTTCCAAGTGTCATGCTCCCATGGCAAATTACGAACTCACCAAAGTACAGGCTGATGACATCAAGATCCTGGGGCCTGGCAGCATAACAGATCCTTCACATTCCCTCTATGATGCGGGTATGAACGGTGTTAGCTGTACTGTCTGTCATCAGATAACAGATGCACCCGAGTTAGGTACCCTGAGCGGTTTTTCGGGCAATTACAAAATCAATGACTCAAAAATCATTTACGGACAATTTTCTAATATCTTTGCTCAGCCCATGATCAATGCGTCCGGTTACCAGCCCGTTTACAGTCAGCATATTTCCGGCTCGGAAGTTTGTGCGACATGCCATAATCTAAAAACTCCTTTTGTTGATTCAGAAGGCAATATACTTTCGGGTACAGCGGATTCAGAATTCCCGGAACAAATGCCCTATACCGAATGGCAGCATTCCATTTTTGACGATGCCGGCAGCAACCCAAAAAGCTGCCAGGACTGTCATATGCCAAAAACGACTGCCCCGGTATCGAATCGGCCGCGCTGGATTGCGGCCAAAGATGGATTTGCCAAACATCATCTGGTGGGCGCCAATACAGTGATGCTGACCATGCTCAGAGATAATGCAGCTCAGCTGGAAGTAACCAGTCCGAATCTTGATTTAGGTATTGATCGGGCCAGAGCCATGCTGAAAAGCGCTGCGACTATCGATATCGTTGATGCTTCCGTCACTAATGGCGTGCTAAGCGCACGTATCAAAGTGGATAATCATTCCGGGCACAAAGCACCCACCTCTTACCCGTCCCGTCGTATGTGGATTAATTTTAAGGTAACCGACAGCAGCAATAATATTATCTTTGAATCAGGTCGTATAAAGGCTGATGGATCAATAGTAGAAGCAGACAATGATTGGAACCCGTCTGTCTTCGAGCCTCATTATGATCTAATTGATGCAGAAGATCAGGTGCAGATCTATGAAACCATCATGGGCAACTCAGACGATGAGATAACCCATACCTTGCTGCGCGCCTCACAGTATCTTAAAGACAACCGGCTGACTCCCAAAGGCTTTGATAAATTCGCTGTTCCTGGTGATGTGGCCGTACATGGACTAGCTTTTAGTGATCCAGATTTCAATCTGGGTAGTGATGAGCTGACTTATCAATTCCCGGTTAATGTTTCCGGTGAACTTACTGTCAGTGCCACGTTGAACTTTCAAACTTTAGCTTATGGCTTCGTGCAGGATCTCTATTCTGATGCTCATCTGGGGGAAGTACAAACCTTCAAGACACTCTACGATGCACAAACTCTGAAACACGAGCTGGTTGACAGCATACAGACTGTGGTCATTAGTGATGCCGGTGGTGTGCCAGCCGCAGTCATGCCTACCGTCAGTATCACAGCCTCGCCGGTAACTATTGAACAGGGACAATCATCGGTTCTGAGCTGGGAGTCAAGTGATGCCAGCAGTTGTACAGCCTCCGGATTCTGGAGTGATCCACTGGCACTCTCTGGAAGCGTTACCAAGTACCCAACAGTCACTTCGACCTATACCATTACCTGTACAGGCAATGAAGATAGTGTCAGTGATAGCGTAGTTGTGACCGTTACTGATCCGCCTCCTGCCGTGCCTACAGTGAGTATCACAGCCTCGCCGGTAACGATTGAACGGGGACAGTCAACTGTTCTCAGCTGGACTGCAACTGATACCACCAATTGTACAGCTCCCGCAATCGTGAGTGGAGGTTTGGCGCTTAATGGCAGCGCTACCGTCACCCCTGATGTGACTTCGACCTATACCATTAGCTGTGATGGAGGTACTGTTTCTGACAGCGTCGTCGTGACGGTTATCGAGCCGCCTCCTGTCATTACACAGCCTACGCTAACCCTGACTACGAGTTCGTCCTCGGTACGCCGCGGAAGCAGTGTCACTTTAAGCTGGTCATCCACTGATGCCCAGCAATGCAGTGCCTCCGGTGACTGGACGGGCAGCAAGCCCGTCAGCGGTACAGAATCTATCGTCATCAATAATTCGGTAGTATTTACCTTAACCTGTGACGGTACCAATGGTATCGCGAGTGACTCTGTTTCAGTTAATGCCTTTGGCCGGTGGGGGAGAAGATAAAAAAGGAACAGACTGAGTTCAGAAAATAATGCTTCTTGACAGTGTCCAAAAGGGAAAGACATTGGGGTTGTGTGATACATCGTTTGTAGATTTGATGCTATTACGAATCAAACGATGTATTACAGGGAACTTTAATCTAGCGGTACAACTAAGCTATTATTAACGACTCGGTAATTTATACGCTCTGTGTTTGAACTCTGTCGGGTTCCAGCACTGCGGGTGACAGACTAAAACCAGATATCAAGCACGATCTTAGATATAGGCTGAGTAAGTTATAAATAATGAAGCTATTTAAATGAAGCTATTTAAATGAAGATGGTTGAAGACTGAAAGCTATTTTCTGAGTCTTTTCCGGAGGCTTTTTTCAATAGCTCTTGCCGCCGCTGTAAAACCAAATATAGCGGTAATACAACTCGATGAACCATAACCGAAGTTACAGTCCAGCGTGACACCTCTGACAGCGGGTTTCTGCTGACCCACGCTGCCGTCTGCCTGAGGATACATTTGTTGCTCTGTGGAGTAGACACATTCAATGCCGAAACGGCTTTTCGGATTGCGGCTGAAATTATAGTGATGACGTAACCGTGAACGGACTTTGGCGGCCAGCGGATCATTATAGGTTCTGCTCAGATCAGCAATCTGTACCGCCGTAGGATCAAGCAGACCGCCGGCCCCGCCGGTGGTGATTATGGGGATCTTATTGCTTTTGCAATAGGCAATCAGAGCTGTTTTCTGTTTCACACTGTCAATGGCATCAATCACATAATCATAGTCATGAGTGAGGTAATGGGGCAGGTTGCTCTCGGTGAGCATATCGTCAATGCTATTACAGATACACGCCGGGTTTATGCTGTTGACTCTCTGGCGCATTACATCGACTTTGGGCTGTTCAAGCGTGCTGTCCAGAGTATGGATCTGCCGGTTGATATTGCTCAGGCTAATATCATCATAATCTATCAGGGTTAATTGCCCAATCCCGGATCGGGCCAAAGCCTCGACCGACCAGGAGCCCACTCCGCCAATACCAATCACACAGATATGTATCTCTGGCAGATGCCTGGCTTTGTCTTTTCCATACAGCCGCCGGATGCCGCCAAAGCGAACGTTATAACTATCAGTCTCTGACACGATGTTGCCCGTTAAATACCTGGCTAAATTCTAACAGAAGCAGAGCATTTTCAAAATCCTATTTTTGTAATGAAACAGGAGCTATGTATCCAAAAAGTAGTATTTGTAGCGCTGAGTTATTGTATTTTTTTGCCCATTAGTAATAGTTACCTACAATGCCTTATATCGAGAGTGGCATGAATTAGCATATTAGAATAGAATTATTGATAGTCGTTGATAATTGCAATTTTTATGCGCAATTTAACTTAGTTTCATGAGGTTTATCTGAATGCTTGCAGAAAGTAATAAAACCAATGATCACATTGAGGTGAAAAATACCACCTGTTATATGTGCGCCTGCCGATGCGGTATTCGGGTGACGGTTAAAAATGGCGAAGTCAGATATATTCAGGGAAACCCTGATCATCCGCTCAATAAAGGCGTTATTTGTGCCAAGGGCTCTGCGGGTATTATGAAACAATACTCGCCGGCGCGTTTAACCAAACCGCTGCGGCGTAAAAAGAATGCCCTGCGCGGTGAGAATGACTTTGAAGAAATCTCCTGGGATGAAGCCTACGATATTGTTGAAGCGCGCTTAAAACATATTCGCGAGACTGATCCCAAAAAATTCGCCCTGTTTACCGGGCGTGATCAGATGCAGGCTTTAACCGGTCTGTTTGCCAAGCAGTTTGGTACTCCCAACTATGCAGCCCATGGTGGATTTTGTTCGGTGAATATGGCGGCCGGGATGATTTATACTATTGGCGGTTCATTCTGGGAATTTGGCGGACCGGATCTGGAGCGTTCCAAGCTTTTTATTATGTTTGGTACCGCAGAAGATCATCATTCCAATCCGCTGAAAATGGCCATTGCCAATTTTAAACGCAATGGCGGCCGATTTATTTCAATCAATCCAATCCGCTCTGGCTATTCTGCCATTGCGGATGAGTGGGTTCCTATCAGGCCCGGCACTGACGGGGCTCTGATCCTGGCTTTAATTAATGAGATCATTCAACAGGGTTTGTATGATCGTGACTTTCTCATTCAGTATACCAATTCCGCTGAACTGATAAATATTAATGCAGACAGTGATGAATTTGGTCTGTTCGTGCGCAAGGGTGAGAAAAAAATTGATGATGTCTGTGTGGATGCGCAGAATAAATTATGGTGGGACCGTCATCACAATGGAGCGGTAAAAACACATACTGAAGATGCCGACCCCTATCTGCTGGGTGAATTTGAGCTGGACGATGGTTTGAAGGTCAAGCCGGCTTTTCAATTACTGGTAGACAGGGTCAAGGAATTTACTACCGAATGGGCCTCCGTCATTACCGGTGTCCCGGAAGAAAGCATCAAACAGCTGGCTCATGAAATGGGGATCACGGCCAGGGATCAAAAAATTGAATTACCCATTCCCTGGACTGATATCTGGGGTAAAGATCATGAAAGTGTCATCGGTAACCCGGTGTCCTTTCATGCCATGCGTGGATTGGCTGCGCATTCCAATGGTTTCCATAGTATTCGTGCCCTGTCCATTTTGATGACCCTGTTGGGAACCATCGATCGTCCTGGCGGCTTTCGGCACAAGGCACCTTTTCCGCGACCCATACCTCCCTGCGCTAAAACGCCGAAAGGGCCGGAAGGCGTTCAACCCAACACGCCGCTGGCTGGAATGGCACTGGGCTGGCCTGCAGAACCCAATGATTTATTTGTCGATGCAGCAGGCGATCCGGTTCGTCTGGATAAAGGATTTTCCTGGGAATATCCGCTGTCAGTTCATGGCCTGATGCATAATGCCATTACCAATGCCTGGCGAGGTGATCCCTATCCCATTGATACCCTGATGATTTTTATGGCCAATATGGCCTGGAACTCTGCAATGAATACGGTCAGTGTAAGGGATATGCTCAAGGATAAGGATGAAAATGGCGACTACAAGATACCGTTTATCGCTGTTTGTGATGCGTTTCAGTCTGAAATGGTGGCCTTTGCCGATCTGGTTCTGCCCGATACCAGTTATCTCGAACGCCATGATGTCATGTCCATGCTGGACAGGCCCATTTCTGAGTACGACGGGCCGGTTGATTCAGTGCGTATTCCCATCTTGCCGCCGACAGGGGATTCACGGCCCTTTCAGGAAAGTATTATTGAGCTGGGTTCCAGACTCGGCCTGCCTGCCTTTGTCGATGAGCAGGGTAAACGCAAGTATCGTGATTATCCGGATTTTATCGTTAATTATGAAACCGAGCCGGGTTCAGGGATTGGTTTTCTGGCCGGCTGGCGTGGTAAGGCTGGTGAAAAATTCATGCAGGGCGAGCCGAATCCCAACCAGTGGGAAATGTATGAGAAGAACAATTGTGTGTATCAATATCATTTGCCCAAGTCCTACCAGTATATGCGTAATTTTAATAAGGGTTATCTGGAATGGTCGCAGCGCCACCGTTTAACGCGGTTTGCAGAACCTATTACGATCCATGTGTATTCTGAAATTTTACAGAAATTCAAACTCTCAGCTCAGGGCAAGCTGCCGGGTAAACAGCCGCCGGAACGATTGCGTAAACGTGTAGAGACTTATTTCGACCCGCTGCCTCTCTATTATGTACCGCTCGAATCGCAATTAACGGACACACAAAAATATCCGCTAAATGCAGTTACCCAGCGGCCCATGGCCATGTATCATTCCTGGGATTCGCAAAACGCCTGGCTGAGACAGATTCATGCGCATAATTACCTGCATGTTAATCCGCTAACTGCGCAGGCCAATGGCATCAGTGATGATGACTGGATCTGGGTGGAATCGATGCATGGCAAGGTGCGCTGTCAATGCCGCCTGAGTGAAGCGGTTGAGCCCGGTACTGTCTGGACCTGGAATGCCATTGGTAAGGCAGCAGGAGCTTGGGGGCTGGATAAACAGGCGAATGAATCACAACGAGGCTTTTTGCTGAATCACCTTATTTCAGAGGAGTTACCACCCAACGCTGATGGTGATCATATCTCTAATTCTGATCCAGTCACCGGTCAGGCTGCCTGGTATGATGTAAGAGTGAGAATTTACAAGGCTGAAAAACATGAACCCAGGCAGACTTCACCCCAATTCAAACTGCCCAGGTATACACCGGGCACGCTACGGAAAAAGCCCAGATGGCTGGCTTACTTTGCTGGTATGGGGAATTTCAAGGGAGTTAAAAAATGACTCAGCTAGCTCTGGTAATTGATTTAAATGTCTGTGTCGGTTGTCATGCCTGTGTCACCAACTGCAAGGAATGGAATACCTCCGGCAGTGCCGGGGCCCTGAGTGATGATAACCCTTATGCAAAAGATCCGAGCGGAACCTTTTTTAACCGCGTACAGACCTTTGAAGTGGGACAGTTTCCCAAAACTGAAACTGTTCACTTCCCCAAGTCCTGCCTGCATTGCGAGGATCCGCCCTGTGTACCGGTATGCCCGACAGGCGCCAGTTTTAAGCGCGAGGAAGACGGTATTGTGCTGGTGGATTATGATAAGTGCATCGGCTGCCGCTATTGTTCCTGGGCCTGCCCTTATGGAGCCAGAGAGATCGATGAACACCAGAAAGTCATGAAAAAATGCACCCTGTGTGTGGATCGGATCTATGATGCAACATTGCCGGAGGCAGAACGTCAACCGGCCTGTGTGCTGGCCTGTCCTACCAGTGCCAGACTATTTGGCGACGTGCATGATCCCGATTCAGAAGTTTCACTGAAAATTCGTGAACAGGGAGGCTATCAACTGATGCCGGAATGGGGTACCAAGCCGTCTAATCATTATCTGCCCAGACGTAAGCAGCATGTACAAATCCATAAAGACGAGCTGGAACGAGTGGATAACCCATTGAAGAAAGAAGATTATCAGGCACCTGATGCTTCTGAGCCTTCACTAGATGATGTAACCAGTTGGTAGATACATTGTTAATGCTCAATTTGCTATTGATCACTTATTTTAGGAGCCATTTATGCAACCGGCATTTTCGGTCATTTTTTTAACTACCCTGATCGGTATGGGACAGGGTGTGTTTCTGGCTATTTACACTGCGCAGGTTTATTCGGTCCTCAACGTAGTGCAGCAAACCAGTACGGATACATTTTATGGTACCGGCAGTGCGGTGTCTCTGGGGCTGCTAATTCTTGGGCTGATTGCCTCGGTGTTCCATCTGGGGCGCCCGGAACGTGCCTGGCGGACAGCCACGATGTGGCGTACTTCCTGGCTCTCCAGAGAAGTCATCCTGTTACCCCTGTTTATGGCTCTGGTGTTTTTATACGGCCTGGCGCATTTTATGGGCTGGAATCTTGAAATTATTACCATTGGTGCGGTAGTCATTGATTTGTCAATGATCATCGGGCTGTTGGCCATGCTGATTGCGTTTTCCTTATTTATCGCCACAGGGATGATTTATGCCTGCCTCAAATTTTTACAGGAATGGCACAGTCCCCTGACCGTTATTAATTATATCCTGCTGGGAATGGCTTCTGGATTTACTTTAACCACGCTAATTGCAGCTTATCGGCAGCCGGAACTGACGCGGTTTTTTGTTGGCTGGGCGATTGTTCTGACTCTGTTTGCATTGATATCCCGCAGTGCTTCGCTGATCAGAAACAAGCGCTTACGTCCTAAATCAACCGTGCAGACTGCATTGGGTATACGTCATAATCAGATTAAACAAAAATCCATGGGATTTATGGGCGGTGCAGTGAATACGCGCGATTTTTTTCATGGCAAGTCCGCTTTGTTTATCCGTTCTGTAAAAAGTATTTTTCTCGTATTAGTGTTTTTGCTGCCATTGATCATGTTGATAATGGCGTTTTTCAAACCTGCTGCAGTTTATCTGTTCATCGCGGCTATTGCGCAATATACCGGTTTACTGGCTGAACGCTGGTATTTTTTTGCCGAAGGCAATCATCCGCAGAATATTTATTATCAGTCTATTGCCTGAGTACAGAACTGCAGCTCGGGTTGGCTCCACCCCCGGGTAATATCCGGTACTTCCAGCTATACTTTTGCTAACCGGAGATTCAACTGCCGGCTATCGCTGTTATTGAAGTTTATGCTGACTATCCCCAACTATCAGCAAATAACTTAAACCCTAACGTCACTGCTAAAGGTATTTTAAAGATCCTGACTGCTCTCTTGTGCAGCATTCTAAATCCTCTGAGCAGTTACATTACAACCATTGCAGGAACCCTATCAATGTCAACGTTTATCCCGGAAAACGACCTGGAAAAGAAAATAATTCAGGCACAAAATGGTGAAATTAGCGCTGAACAGTTTTTACGCGATATGCTGGTTATGCAAGTGTTTATGCCCATTCAGGATAAAAGCGGTATCGGTGGTTTCCAGGACTCGCAACAGGCTGTACCATTGTCTGTAAAAGACGATGAGGGCGAGATGATTATACTGTTCACCAGCCCTGAACGTGCCAAAGAATTCGTCAAAGATTACCCGGGCTTTGGCGGCGGTCTGCTGGAAGACTTTAACTGGATTATTGAGAAAATTGGCGGAGGTTACGGTGTGATACTGAATCCAGGTTATGAGATAGGACTCGAACTTGAAGCGAATATGCTTGCACAGTTAGGCCAACAACAACCCTGATGGATGTCTGTCCGGAGCATTGACGGTTCAATAATGCTGAAAACACAACTTACCGACATCATAGTAATTTTTCGTCAGGGCTCTGATAGCATTAACCAATATCTGGCTGAGCAGAAAAGTGAAGATCTGGCGATGCAGCAGGCCTTTGATGAGATAGAACATTTTTTCCTTTCGGCAGACACTCTGCAACAACAACTGGATGTTCCTCAGCAGCAGTTGTCTTTTAATCAGCAGGCTAATGAGGTGATTACCCTGCTCGACAGGTTGCTGGTTTACAGTTCACAATTAAAACATCAGGCCAGTTTTGAGGGTTTTGAGGAATGTCTGTTTCTTTTTTCATTATGGTTTGCAGAACATGGCGGTAAGATCACTTCATTAACTCCGGTTGTTAATATGCTGGCGGCCAGATCCAATACATTACTCGAGCAAACCGACTTGATTCAGATGTTTCACCATATTGAAACATTCATTCATGCCACAGATGATACTATCAGGCAGGATATGGATGATCGAGATCCCCGTCGGCCCTGGCGAGTACTATTATTAAATTATGCCATCACGGCTACCCGTACACATGAGGAGTCATGCATGGACAGGGCGTTTAAACTGCTGATCACAAACCTGCCTGATGACAGCAGGCAATTCTTCACCGAGGGTATGAGCCAGATGACGGTGCAGAATTACCCCGTATCGGTTCGAAATGTGATGGAAAAATACTATAAAAAATATGCTGTTACAGACATTAAAACAAATTAGCCGGGATCCGGCTGAAACAATTTTTGTGAAGAACCCAATTTTTTAAGCGTTTTAAATAGACCCTGATAAAGGCCAGACTTAGAGAACTTTATTTGATAAAATAGCCAGAATTTAACATGCTTGAACCCTCTTTCCATGTCCTTAAGGCAGGTCTAAAATGAATCTCGATAGAGTAACAACGGGTAAAAACGTACCCAACGATTTTAACGTTATTATTGAAATCCCATCGCATAGTGATCCGGTGAAATATGAAGTCGATAAAGAGACCGGGGCTATGTTTGTTGACCGTTTTATGGGTACGGCGATGCATTATCCCTGCAATTACGGCTATATACCCCATACGCTTTCGGATGATGGTGATGCGGTGGATGTTCTGGTTGTTACCCCATTAGCGCTGAAATTTGGTTCAGTGATACAGTGCAGAGCTCTTGGTATGCTGCAAATGGAAGATGAAGCAGGGCTTGACTCCAAGGTACTGGCAGTACCGGTGGATAAATTAACCGGGATGTATACTGGTGTCAGTTCTTTCCGCGATTTACCTGATACGCTGCTGGCTACTATGGCGCATTTTTTTGAACACTATAAAGATCTGGAGACTGGAAAATGGGTGAAAATTATTGGCTGGGTGGGTGTAGAAGAAGCTAAAACTGAAATTATGAGCGGCATTGAAATGTATAAAAATGCGCCTGATAAGCCCTGTTTTTAATGCCGTCATCTGTGCAGTGGGTATGCAGGTAAACTATGCCAGCACTATAACCAGGTACTGAAGGAGCAGCGGGTTTTTGTGCAGCACCGATGATTGCTCCTGCATTATCGCACAATAAGCACCATGGATGGTGGAAACACCTACCAGAGGCAGGAGCCGAAGTCCTCCATGCGGGTCAATAAAAAGCCGATTCTGCAGGCACATTTTTGCTTATTCAGCAGGCTGCGATGCCAGCATATTTAAGACCCTGACATAGACTATTTTATTCGAATAGCCGTAAAAATTATTAATCCACAATAAATTGATAATTGTCACTCCCCGTTAAAAAATTCTTCGCACTTATTGATCTTGCTCAATAGCCACCTGTAACTCCTTATGCTAGAATCCAGAAACAAATTTTTACGGGAGTAATCTATGCGCGTTATTTTATTGGGCGGACCCGGGGCCGGTAAAGGCACCCAGGCTGCGAATATCTGTAAAAGATATGCTATTCCACAAATCTCCACAGGTGATATGCTTCGTGCGGCTGTAAAAGCCGGAACACCACTGGGCCTGGAAGCAAAAAAAGTCATGGATGCCGGAGGGCTGGTTTCTGATGATATTATCCTTGGACTCGTTGCAGAGCGTGTCAAAGAGGATGATTGTGCCAATGGTTATCTGTTTGATGGCTTCCCGAGAACGATTGCTCAGGCTGAATCCCTTAAACAGCAGGGAGTTCCACTGGATGCGGTTGTGGAAATAGACGTTGATGATGAAGAAATTATCAAACGTATGAGCGGTCGCCGTGTGCATTTAGGCTCAGGACGTACCTACCATATCGTCTTCAATCCGCCTAAGGTTGAAGGTAAAGATGATGAGACAGGTGAAGATCTTATCCAGCGTGATGACGATCACGAAGAGACCGTTAAAAAGCGCCTGGATGTTTACCATGAACAAACGGAGCCATTGATTGAATATTATTCCAGCTGGGCCAAAAAATCAGGCGATGAGAAAGCCCCGGTCTATGTAAAAATCGATGGTATTGGAAAAGTAGATGAAATCCGCCAACAGATAGAGAAAGCGCTGGATGCAACTTAATTTACTGATACTTAATGGGTTAATATAGGCGCGGATGCAGATTAATAATCACTACCCCATGTTAGATATATACACTAGCATGGGCCGAAGTGTTAGATTATGCACCCAAGAAATGAGTTTGTTATCATTATTGGTTAAATGATAGTGCTTTTTACTTTAGCTTATAACTTATAAATTCAGTTTACTAAATTAAACAAAAGGAAAAGACAAGATGCCAACATTCGTACGCACCGATAAGTGTGATGGCTGTAAAGGTCAGGACAGAACAGCATGCATGTACATCTGTCCGCACGATTTAATGAAGCTGGACAAAGACGGCAGTGAGACAGGCCACGCGATGAAGTCATTTAATCAGGAACCAGAGCAATGCTGGGAATGTTATTCCTGCATTAAGATCTGCCCTCAGAATGCGATTGAAGCGCGTGCATACGCAGATATCGTGCCTATGGGCGGTTCTGTACAGCCATTACGCGGAACGGACTCGATCATGTGGACGATCAAGTTCCGTAACGGTACGATGAAGCGTTTCAAGTTTCCGATCCGCACCACGCCAGAAGGTTCTATCCAACCCTACGAAGGCAAATCCGCTGCCGTCATGGATAATATCGGCGAAGGCGGTTTCTTTAACACAGGCGGGATCCCCTTTCCAGGCAATACTGATGAACTGATCCGTCTCAAGTAAACAGCCCCAGAGTTAACGATTCAACCATTCCAGTAAATCAAAATCGAGCGAAGGCGTTAGCGCTCAAAAAAGCCTGCGCGTATCGAAAAGGCCTGAGGCTCAAGGCCGCAGACCGTTAACGGGCATCGCTCACCATAAACACATAAAATTTGAGGTGTACAAATGCCAGGAACATTTGAAAATCCAGAAATCATCGAAGAATCAGTCGATATCCTGTTAATAGGTGGAGGCATGGGTGCCTGTGGAGCGGCTTATGAGCTGGGCCCATGGATTGAAGCATCCGGTGAAGACATAAAGGTCAAGCTGGTAGATAAAGCGGCGATGGACCGTTCAGGTGCGGTCGCACAGGGGCTGTCAGCGATCAACACATACATTGGACCGGAGCAGGATCCAGCGGACTATGCGCGTATGGTGTCAAACGACCTGATGGGTATTACCCGCGACGATCTGGCCTATGATCTGGGCCGCCACGTGGACGATTCGGTTCACCTGTTTGAAGAATGGGGCCTGCCGATCTGGAAACAGCCCGGAGACGAAGGCAAGAGCCTGGCAGACGGTGGTAAGCCGGTCCGTTCAGGTAAATGGCAGATCATGATCAATGGAGAAAGCTACAAGTGGATAGTAGCAGAAGCGGCGAAGAAAGCGCTGGGCACAGAAAAGATCCAGGAACGCGTGTTCATCGTTAAACTGGTGAATGACAAAAACGATCCCAAACGTATTGCGGGTGCAGTAGGTTTCTCTACCCGTGAAAACAAAATTCACGTATACACCTTCAAGGCCTGTCTGCTGGTGTGTGGTGGCGCGGTGAATATTTTCCGTCCTCGTTCAGTGGGTGAAGGTACCGGTCGTGCCTGGTATCCAGTATGGAACTCAGGTTCTACCTATTCCATGGCGGCAGAAGCCGGCGCGGAACTGACGATGATGGAAAACCGCTTTGTGCCTGCACGTTTCAAAGACGGTTACGGTCCTGTGGGTGCCTGGTTCCTGCTGTTCAAAGCAAAGGCGACCAACGCGTTTGGTGAAGTCTACATGGACACCAACAAAGAACTGCTGAATGACTATCCTCCTTATGGTCAGGCGAAAGTACCAGCCTCGTGTCTGCGTAACCACCTGATGATGAAAGAGATGCGTGAAGGCCGCGGACCGATTTATATGGACACGGTCACCGCACTGGGTGCACTGGCAGAAACCATGACACCGAAGGAAATCAAGCATCTGGAAGCAGAAGCGTGGGAAGACTTCCTGGATATGTGTATTGGTCAGGCAGGCGTCTGGGCAGGTGAAAACATCGAGCCGGAAAAAACCAACTCTGAATTGATGCCGACCGAACCGTACCTGCTGGGTTCACACTCAGGCTGCTGCGGTATCTGGGTTTCCGGTCCTACGGACGTAGGTGCCCCGGACAGCTGGAACTGGGGCTACCGCTCCATGACCACCGTCAAAGGTCTGTTCACGGCAGCGGACGGTGTTGGCGCCTCGGGTCACAAGTTCTCATCCGGTTCTCATGCAGAAGGACGTTTAGCGGCGAAAGCCATGGTGCAGTATGTTCTGGATAACAAAGACTGGACCCCTGAACTGGATACCTCGGTTGAAGAACTGACGTCTGATATTTATCAGCCAGTGCGTACCTATCTGGAGCATAAAGACTACACCACAGCGATTGACGTAAACCCTAACTACATCACGCCTAAGATGCTGCAGTTCCGTCTGCAGAAGATGATGGATGAATACGTAGCGGGTGTTGCGACCATGTATCAGACCAACGGGAAGATGCTGGACGTGGCAGAACACAAGCTGGGCATGCTCAAGGAAGACTCAAAGAAGATGCGTGCAAAAGATCTGCATGAACTGCTCAGAGCGTGGGAAAACTACCACCGTATTCTGACGGCAGAAGCGCACATGAAACACATACAGTTCCGCGAAGAGTCCCGTTATCCTGGATTCTACTACCGCATGGACTTCAACATCGTGGATGAAGAGAACTGGAAATGTTTTGTTAACTCCACTTACGACAAGAAGACCCAGAGCTGGAACTGCTTCAAGGTCGATCACGTTGACATTGTTGACAAGTCAGTACTGCTGAAGTAAGCGGCTGGTGTTATCGTCCCGGGCTGCGGCCGCGGGGACGCTGACAGCATGACGTAAAAAAGCCCGCAATCCGGATGGTTTGCGGGCTTTTTATTTTAAGCTGAAATAACTCAGATGAATCGCAAAAGGTTTAGCTGAGGTATTCAGCGTTCATCAAAGTATGATGAAAAATCAGCTGTTGGCAAAGATTTTGTCGATGGCTTGCATTCCTTCATCAACGATTTCCTGCAGATCTTCAGGGCTGTCGTCCTCCGCACATACGAGTGTGGTGTAGGCAGCTAATGACTTAAGCGCACAGGCTATTTTTGCAACATCTTCAGCATCAAGTTCAACACCTTCCCTTAATTTCCAGTCTTCTTTACTCATGTTACCCTCTTAATGTTTATATTATTGGAGGAAAATCTAATCTAGAGTCACTCAATGTTTAAGCAGGATAACTCAGTTAAATCACAGTAGATTAATTTAATATAAATGATTTTTAGCAAATTGCAATGAGTTAATGCGAAAGCAGGCTCAAGCCTGGAAAAAACAGTGACCATCCAGGGTGTATCAACCATGTGCTGAAGGACGCTTTTTATAGCCAGTGTGCATGTGCTTTTTAGATGCACACTGGTGCCACAGTGATGTGCTAACTTTTTTAATCATGACAAGTGATTGTAAATGCAATAAAAAATTCCACTATTTTTTATGCGTTGCATAATATAGTCAGCATGGATAGAAACTGGCAATGGATTCTTTTGAGTTCAGCGTTAAAGAGAGGGATTTATGAGTAACAGATTAAGCCGGGAAGGAGTCCTGCCGTCAGCAAACTGCCTGCTATATCAATCCTTTGAACTGCTGAATTTAGGTTGAAGGACGTACCCAATTGATCTATGATTAACAGCCTATATTACAGAGCGAGAGTGTAATGGCGGATAAACCACTACAAAGTAAAATTCCTCCCCTGGAAAGCAGTTGCAGTGCCAGGGAAATATTTGCCCTGCGGGCACTGGGTGACAGCATGATCCCCGAGTTTGAACATGGCACGGTCATTATTGTTGATCCTGAAGCTGTGGTCAAAGATGGCTCTTATGTTATTGCGCAGATTGATGGAGAATATATTTTTCGACAGCTGATCATAAAAGCAGAAAAATATTACCTGCAGCCGCTCAATGATATTTACGAAACAATTGAAATCAGCGGTTTGAAGGATCTTGAGGGCGTAGTAATACAGGCGGGAAACAGACGTAAAGAGATGAAAAAATATAATTGATAATGTATGTTATCAAGGAAATGTATGAGCGTTTTATTCAGGCTGTTTTGGGAAATTTGCATTTTTAAAAAGGGACCCGAGGATGTTCCAGTTTCTCAATCCTTATTATTCATTCTCTTAACTTTTAATCTAATCCTTGAATTATCGCTGGGCTTATCGATCTATCCCTTCCTGCAGTCTCTGTTACTTTCGCTGATATCTTTTATAACATTGCTGGTGTTATCCTACTTCTGGCTGTTATTGCATAAGCATAGTTCCCGTTTACTGCAGACATTGACAGCATTTATCGGGGTTAATTTATTAACCAATGTGTTACTTTTTTTACCGCTAACCTTAAGCTGGCGTTCAGGCATGCTAACCGACAACAGTTTTGCTTTTATCAATCTGGCGGCCCTGATATGGATTTTATCCATTTATGCGCATATTTATCGTCATGCTTTGTCGGTGTCTTTTTTTCTTGGATTAGCTCTGGCGCTGACATATTTTATCAGTTTCAGTGCTTTTTCAGAGCTTGTTGTTGCAGGAGCAAAATAGTATGCATGTGCATATTTTAGGGATTTGCGGAACCTTTATGGGAGGGATTGCTTTATTAGCCCGGGCGAATGGCCACCAGGTTACAGGTCAGGATGCTAATGTTTATCCGCCCATGAGTACTCAGCTGCAGGAACAGGGTATTGAATTGCTGCCGGGATTTGATGCGCAAGCTGTACAGCGCATAAATCCGGACATGGTTGTGATAGGAAATGCTTTATCCCGTGGTAATCCTGCGGTTGAATATGTACTGGAGCAAAACATCCCCTATACTTCAGGAGCACAGTGGCTGGCAGAAAATATTCTGCGACAGCGCTGGGTACTGGCTGTCGCCGGTACGCACGGAAAAACCACTACCAGCAGTATGCTTGCCTGGATCCTGGAATATGCAGGATTGAAACCTGGTTTTCTGATTGGCGGAGTTCCTGAAAATTTTTCTGTCTCCGCACGAAATGGTGAATTACCATTTTTTGTCGTTGAGGCAGATGAGTATGATACCGCTTTTTTTGATAAACGGTCAAAATTTGTGCACTATCATCCCAGAACGGTTATTCTAAATAATCTTGAATTTGATCACGCAGATATTTTTGAAGATCTTTTGGCTATCAAGAAACAGTTTCATCATTTGATCCGCACCGTGCCAGGCAACGGTTTATTGATTTACCCTGACTCAGACAAAGCCCTGAATGAGGTTCTTGATATGGGCTGCTGGAGTCAAAGAGAATTATTGTCGGCTAATGATCCGCTGTCTGGATGGTCTGTGAAGGTGCTGAAAAATGAACACCATTGTAGTGACGGATCAATATTTGAAGTATTCTGGAAAGGCGAATCTCAGGGTGTTGTTCACTGGGATTTGATCGGTCAGCATAATGTCAGTAATGGCGTTTTAGCCATAGCTGCAGCCCGACATGCAGGCGTACCGGTTAAGCATGCCATTGATGCTCTGAAGGAGTTTCAAAATGTCAAACGACGCATGGAAATACGGGGCGTTAAAGGGGGAATTACAGTCTATGATGATTTTGCTCATCATCCAACAGCAATAGCGACAACGATTGATGGTTTGCGCAGCAAAGTGGGGCAGGAAAGAATCATTGCTATCCTGGAACCCCGTTCAAATACCATGAAGATGCAGGTTCATAATGAAACATTACCTGCTTCACTCGAGCAGGCTGACCTGGTGAAGTTTTATTTTGCTGATGATGGAACAGCATCCAGTGCCGATAAATTTGACAATACCATGGCGTTATTAGGTGACAAAGCTCAGGGCTATACTAGTATTGAAGTGTTGATAAATGATATTCTCTCAGAAGCAGGGCGGAACGATCATCTGTTAATCATGAGTAATGGCGGATTTGAAGGCATTCACGAAAAAATATTAGATCAGATTAATGACTGAAAAAGTAATCACTGTTGCGGTTACCGGGGCATCGGGCGCACCCTATGCAATGCAATTGCTGAATTCACTATTGGCAGCGCAATGTAAAGTATATTTATTGATTTCATCCGCAGCCAGAGTTGTTATCGAAACAGAGCTGGGGCTTGACCTGCCAGATAAAGATACTCACCTGGGTGCTTTTTTTTGCGATTATTTTTCTGTATCAGACAGGCTGTTGCAAGTGTTTGCAAAGGATGACTGGATGGCTCCCGTAGCCAGTGGTTCTAATCCTGCAGATCATATGGTGGTTTGCCCCTGTTCCATGGGAAGTCTTTCCGCCATAGCCCATGGGAACAGCAATTCCCTCATTGAACGTGCTGCCGATGTGATGCTGAAAGAAAAGCGCTCATTGATCCTGGTTACAAGAGAGATGCCCTTATCTTCGATTCATCTTGAAAATATGCTAAAACTGAGTCAGATGGGAGTGACTATTATGCCTGCTTCCCCGGGTTTTTATCACCGCCCTGAAAATGTTAATGCATTGGTTGATTTTGTGGTGGCCAGGATACTGGATCATTTGCGGATTCCGCATACCCTGTCGTCTCGCTGGGGAATATCTGCAAACTGATTTGACTGGACGGTAAATGAAATGTTGGAGCAGCAGCTGATGAATAAACCCAGGGTAATTAAACAATTACCACTGTTTCCCTTAAAGGCAGTCTTATTTCCTCATGGCCCACTGTCGCTCAAGGTCTTCGAACCTCGCTATCTTGATATGTTAAGCGAGTGTGAAAAGACCGATTGTGGTTTTGGTGTCTTTATGATCCATGAAGGAGAAGAAACGGGTCAGGCTCCTGTTGTTTATTCTGTGGGCACCCTGGTTAAAGTGAGTTACTGGGAAAAACGTCCAGATGGTTTATTGGGTATTACACTCAGAGGTGAGCAGAAAATCAGGATTGTGGATAGATGGGTACAGGCTAACCAGCTTTCAGTTGCAGACGTAGAAGTTTTACCTCAGGAAGTGAGCGAAGAATTGCCCGAGCAATATCTTCCCCTGGCCGCGATATTGAACGATATTATCAGTGAACTGCAACACCCCTATATTACTCTGGAAAAAAAATACAACGATGCGCTTTGGGTGGGTTCTCGTCTGAGTGAGCTGCTGCCTTTATCTCTTAATACCAAACAGCAATTACTTGAACTGCAGGAGCCGATGAGCCGTCTGGCAATGCTGTATGACGAAATGCTCAACCAGGGATTGTTGTCTGAGTCACCGTAAGTGAAAGCACTGCTGCGAGCAACAAGGCAACATAAAATAACGGCCTGTTAATCTGCCTGGACTTTTTTATCAGTATCAGCGCAAGCACTACCATTCCTGTAATTATACTCAGGGACATCATATCCAACTGAATATACTTATCTATCCGATGGTATATCTCACCGAAAAATACCCCGGGTAGAATATAAGCCGGTGCCCAGATCAGTGCAGAAAAGAAATTAACCACAAAAAACAACTTTCCCGACATTCCCATCATTCCGGCAATACTGGGGATAACTGCACGAATAGGTCCGACAAACCGTCCCAGAATAACGCTGTAGGCTCCATAGCGGGAAAAAAAAGCCTCACCCCGGGCGAAGCTTTCACGATGTTTGGCATACAGGCGTGAAGCAACCAGAGGTTTATGCAGATAAACACCGATCCAGAAACTGAGATTATCCCCCAGCACGGCTCCGGCAAAGGCCCAGAATAGCGTCGGCCATAACTCAAGATACCCGGCTGAAATTAATCCGCCAATGGCCATCAGAGCTACGGAGCCGGGGAATAAAAAGCCTACCAGCAGCAATGATTCAAGAAAGGTGATCAAAAAAACAATCAGACCTGAATATTCGCTCTGCCTGATCAGTTCTGAGTAATCTATGTTAAATAAAGCGTCCATAAACAGATTATTTTTTGATTCCGATGCCCTTGTGTAAAAGCCATAAGCTGTACAGGGTCAGGAAAAGAATAAACATCAGGATGATGCCAAGTGCTGTCATCAGTCGGGTATCAGAAATACCCAATATGCCATGACGAAAAGCCCCCACCATATACAATATCGGGTTCACCAGGGAAACTTTTTGCCAGAAATCAGGCAGCATTTCGATGGAATAAAATACACCTCCCAGATAGGTCATGGGGGTTAAAATGAAGGTGGGTACAATGGAAATATCGTCAAAACTTTTAGCATACACTGCATTAATAAAGCCTGCCAGAGAAAATAATACCGAGGTTAGTAAAGCTACCAGCAGGGTCAGCAGCAGATTATCAATGTATAGTTTAGTAAAAAACAGTGATACCAGGGTAACTACCAGACCTACCACCAGTCCCCTGGCAACACCTCCTGAGACAAATCCAGCCAGAATGGTGAAATTTGAAACAGGTGAAATCAATAATTCTTCAATATGGTGATGAAACTTGGTGCTGTAAAATGATGACACAACATTGGCATAGGAATTGGTAATGATTGCCATGAGGATTAATCCGGGGACGATATAATCTATATAACTGTAACCGTGAATATCATTTAATTGAGAGCCTATTAGTTCACCGAAAATTACAAAATAAAGTCCCATGGTAATGGCGGGCGGTAAAATCGTTTGCAGCCAGATGCGGGAGAATCGCAAAATTTCCTTAATAACGAGGGTTTTGTAGGCAATAAGGTTGGCTGATAAATGCATATTAATTTATCGAGAAGGGGGTGTTGTTTTGCACCAGATACAGAAACAGCTGCTCAAGCCGATTGCTTTTATTTCGCATGCTAAGTACTTCGATTCCATTCCGGGATAATAGCTCGAATAATTGATTAAGTCCCTGGTCTTTTCTGATTTCGACTTCAAGCGTTTGCTCGTCAATCAGATGCATGGAATATGCTGACAGATCAGTAATACTGGTGACAGGCGTTTTCAGATTCAGGATCAGGCATTCACTGCCCAATTCGTCCAGGAATTCTTTTTTGGGACAATTTTTAATAATTTGACCTTTATTGATAATAGCAATATGCTCACAGAGCTGTTCCGCTTCTTCAAGATAATGAGTGGTCAATATGATAGTTGTGCCTTGCTGGTTAATCTCCCTGAGGAAGTCCCACAGGGTTCGTCTGATTTCAATGTCGACACCCGCAGTAGGTTCATCAAGAATTAGCATGTCAGGATTATGCATCAGGGCGCGAGCGATCATTAATCTGCGTTTCATGCCGCCAGATAGCTCTCTGGCCATGTCCCTGCGCCTGTCCCAAAGGTCAAAATATTTCAGATGCTGTTCAGCCCGCTGAAACGCTTCTTTACGTTCAACACCGTAATAGCCAGCCTGATTTACGAGGATTTCTTCCAGAGGCTCAAAGACATTAAAGTTAAATTCCTGAGGAACGATGCCAAGACGGCATTTGGCCTGAGCTGGTTCGAGGTTAATATCATGATCGAATATACGTACAGAACCTGATGATTTATTGATCAGCGAACAAATAATACCAATAGCCGTTGATTTCCCTGCTCCGTTGGGGCCTAACAGGGCCAGAAATTCGCCTTGCCTGACCTGCAGGGATATTCCTTTCAGGGCGGTAAAACCATTTTTATAGGTTTTTTTCAGGTTTTTTATTTCCAGGGCGTTCATATATTGCAAGCTTATAATTTCTGTAAAGCTTTTGCGGCAGCATTAATCGTCGCATCAATATCGTCCAGCGTATGTGCTGCGGAAATAAAACCTGCTTCAAAAGCTGAAGGGGCGAGATAAATACCTTCATTCAGCATGGCATGGAAAAACTGCCTGAAGCGTGCCTGATCGCAGTTCATAACCTGATCAAAACCGGAGATATTTTCTTCAGCAGAGAAAAACAAACCAAACATGCCGCCGACCTGATTAGAGGTCATGGGAATGCCCGCTTCTTTTGCTTTGGCTGTAATACCTGTTACCAGCCGTTTGGCTTTTGCATCCAGGTCTGCATGTATTCCATCCTCAGAGGCGAGGGTCAGGGTTGCCATACCGGCAGCCATGGAGAGGGGATTGCCTGACAACGTTCCCGCCTGATAGACCGGACCCAGAGGTGCTATTTGCTGCATAATTTCTTTTTTACCTCCAAAAGCACCTACTGGCAGGCCGCCGCCGATGACTTTGCCAAGCGTAGTCAGATCGGGGCTAAGGTTATAATATTCCTGTGCGCCTCCTCTGGATACTCTGAAACCAGTCATTACTTCGTCAAAAATCAGCACACTGCCGTACTGATCGCATACGTTGCGTAATCCCTGCAAAAAACCAGCCACAGGCGGAATGCAATTCATATTACCGGCTACAGGTTCAACAATGATGCAGGCAATCTGCTCGCCTATTTGTTCAAAGACCTGTTTGACTTCCTGGATATTATTATAGGTCAGGGTGATCGTATGTTCTGACACAGCAGCGGGCACCCCGGCGGATGAAGGAACTCCCAGAGTTAAGGCGCCGGAACCCGCCTTTACCAGTAATGAATCTGAATGTCCGTGGTAACAGCCTTCAAACTTGACAATTTTATCACGTCCGGTGTATCCGCGGGCTAGGCGAATAGCGCTCATGGTGGCTTCTGTACCGGAGCTGACCATGCGTACCAGATCTATAGAGGGCACCAGTTTGCACACTAGCTCAGCCATTTCTGTTTCAATTTCAGTGGGTGCTCCAAAGCCCAGTCCCAGCGCCGCAGTATCCTGCACCGCTTTAACAACTTGAGGATGCGCGTGCCCCATGATCATGGGCCCCCAGGAGGCTACATAATCGATGTATCGGTTGTCATCTTCATCAAACAAATAGGCACCTTTGCCCTGTTTGAAAAACACTGGATCACCGCCAACACCTTTAAAGGCTCGAACCGGAGAATTTACACCACCCGGTATGATTTGCAGGGCTTTTTGAAACAGGTCATGGGAATGGCTCATGCTAGCGGGTTCCTTCATTTTAGAGTGATGGTTTTTATTAAGATGGCAGTTTAAAGTGCCTGAACTTTGCAGGCAGCAGATATTATAAAGTTACGATTTTAAATGTGCAGCAAAAAAATGCTGAAATGACGCAGCAGCATCAACAATGGCATCGCAATCATTAAACAGTGCATGAATAACGGCGACTGCATCAACTCCTGCTGCAATGAGCGTTTTGGCATTGTGGTGTGTTATTCCGCCAATGGCTACCACAGGGATTGCAAATTGCTGTTTGGCCTGCTTGATCAGGGATAAATCAGCCTGTATCGCCTGAGGCTTGGTTTTTGAAGGAAAAAAACGCCCAAAGGCAATATAATCAGCACCTTCGGCTACTGCCTGGGCGGCGTTTTCCAGTTTGTTATAACAGGATACGCCAATAATGGCCTGCTTCCCTAATAACTTTCTGGCCTCTGCCATTTTACCATCCTGCTGACCCAGATGTACTCCATCAGCATGCACAGTTTGGGCAAGCTGAGGATCATCATTTATGATATATGTCACTGCGTGCTTTTTGCACAGTGCGGCCAGCATTCTGGCCTGTTTTATCCGTGTATCACTGTCAGCAAATTTATTTCGATACTGAATAACTGCTGCTCCGCCGCTGATGGCATCTTCGACGGCTGTTAATAAACGGGCATCAGGGATTAATACCGGATCGGTGACCGCATAAAGTCCGGCTATGTTTTTTGCAGTCTTCACGGAACGATTTTAACAGACCATGACTTCCAAAAGAAGCGATTAGGGTGGTATTGATACATTCCCAGCTGTTGCCCGTGCTTGAGGCTGCTCCAGGTAAATTGCTGGGCTTTTGCCACTGCATCCGGTAAGGATTCACCCAGTGCAATCAGTGCAGCAATGGCCGACGTCAGGGTGCAGCCTGAGCCATGATAAGTGTGAGGCAGACGAGGCCATAGATAGCTTTTGAGCTTTTGTTGTTCACCATAAAGTATATTCTTGACCTGTTCTGTATTTTCGTGGGTTCCGGTTAATAAGACATATTCACAGCCGTCATCCATTAACTCCTGCGCACAGGCATCCAGCGAATCCGCTTCTGGAGCCAGCAGGCGTATTTCATTACTATTAGGTGTAACAAGATGGGTCAGGGGAAATAACAGATCGGAAAATGCCAGGGCCATATCATTATTGCTCAGTAATTTGCCTCCGCCGGCACTGATAATAGGATCCAGAATAACCGGGATGTCCGGGTATTCATGTAAAATATGATGCACCGCCTCGATATTTTCAATACTTCCCAGCATGCCGATTTTGAAAGCGGCAATGGCCATATCTTTTAGCACAACTTTAGCCTGCTCACTAACCATGACTGGGCTGACAGCGCTAAAGTGTTTTACGTTTTGAGTATCCTGTACCGTCAGGGCCGTAACTATTGGGGCAATATGCACACCCATGCTGGCTGCTGCTTCTATGTCAGCCTGTAAACCTGCGCCGCCGGTGGGATCATTGCCGGAAAATGCCATCACTACAGGATGTGTATTGCTCATCGTCGTATCGAACGGTGCAGGTTTAAAATGGTTTAACGATAGCCAGTATTATAATCCCGATTAACATTAAGACCGGTATTTCATTAAACCAGCGGTAAAAAACATGGCTATGGGTATTAGTATCATGTTTAAAGTCGAGTAAATATTTCCAGCAATAGGCATGATATATAATTAACAGTCCTATCAGGGTTAACTTAATGTGCAGCCATAACATACTTGAATAGGCATTCCAGGCATATTCAAATAAAAGCCACAGGCCCAGCACCGTGGTAATAATCGCACCGGGGGTCATAATGCCATAAAATAATTTACGTTCCATGACCTTAAAACGCTCATTACTGATTTCATCTTCGCTCATCGCATGATAGACAAACAGACGTGGCAAATAAAACAGTCCGGCGAACCAGGTAACCATAAAAATAATATGAAAAGCTTTAATCCATAACATAAAATGTATCCAATATATTGCAGGTTAGTTCTTAAGCAAAATACGCATTAAGAAGCGGGTATCTAAACATGTATTGCGGCTAAAATAAATGTTGTGATGCTGTTTAGGCAAAGCATGGCTGAAGCTTAGAGCAGCATTCCCTGAATGGTGTTTTCCAGCTCACTATAGTTCATTTCTCCCAGTTTTTGGCGCACAATCTTGCCGTCTTTATTGATAAAAAAGGTCGTCGGCGTCAGTGATACATTGCCAAATGCTTTGGCAATCTGTCCCCGGGTGTCTAGCACAATACTGTAATTCATCTGTTTCCGGCGCACCATCTCTCTGACCTGGGTTTCAGGATCATAATCCATAGCGACCCCGATTATGGTTAAACCCCTGACTGCATATTGTTGATGCAGCCGCATCAGGCTGGGTATTTCAATCACGCATCCGGGACAGGTGGTCGCCCAGAAGTTTATTACCAGAGGTTTCCCCTGCAGCTCAGAGAGGTTGAAAGTATGACCCTGTAAATCATTAAAACTGACCTGCGGAGCAGCTGTCAAACCGGAAGGCATTAACCAGAGATAGGCAGATAAGCCTCCAGACAGAGCCAGAAAAATTATAACCATTATATCTTTTTTTTTCATTGTATCTTGATCAGTCATCAATGTAGGTTTAAGACCATGATATGTATTATAATAATTAACCCGATAAAATGTCATTGCTATTTTAACGTATATTGCAGATACAAATTAGAGTTTTTTTATCCTGGTATATTTGAAGTTTAGGCCTTATTTCAATTAGGGCTTGGATTACAATCTTACTCTTGATAGGATAACAGCCCAATTCTGCGTCAAAGAGAAAAGGTTTTAAGGTGGAAAAAATAAAAGTTGGTATTGTCGGCGGAACTGGCTATACCGGTGTTGAATTACTTCGTTTACTGGCGCTGCATCCTGATGTTTCTCTGCAGGTAATTACTTCCCGTTCTCAGGCGGGGACACTCGTCAGGGATCTGTTTCCTAACCTGCGTGACCATCTGAATATTAAATATTCAGAGCCCGATGTAGAACGGCTGAAAAATTGTGATCTGGTGTTTTTTGCTACACCCAATGGTATTGCCATGACGATGGTGCCGCAACTGATTGAAGCCGGGGTCAAAATTATTGATTTGGCAGCTGATTTCCGCATTAAAGATGTCGCATTGTGGGAACATTGGTACGGAATGCAGCATAGCTGTCCTGAATATGTAGCCAAAGCCGTGTATGGTCTGCCTGAAATCAACCGGCAGGCAATAAAAAATGCTCAGCTGATAGCTAATCCCGGTTGTTACCCGACGGCTGTACAGCTGGGCTTTTTACCGCTCATTGAACAGCAGCAGATTAGCACTGATTTTCTGGTTGCAGATGTTAAATCAGGCGTCAGTGGTGCAGGCAGGGGAGCCAGTGTTGCAACCTTATTATGCGAAGCCAGCGAAAGTTTCAAAGCCTACGCTGTTGCCGGGCATCGGCATCTTCCGGAAATCAGGCAAGGTCTGGTGCAGGCCAATGGTGCTGATGTTAATTTGACTTTTGTGCCGCACTTGACTCCGATGATACGCGGTATTCATGCGACCATGTATGCGAGGCTAAAAAGCTCCGTAGATTTACAATCTCTGTTTGAGCAGCGTTATGCGAATGAAGCATTTGTGGATGTTATGCCCGCAGGGTCGCATCCGGAAACCAGAACGGTTAAAGGCTCCAATATGTGTCGTATATCCATACATCAGCCGCAGGATAATGATATAGTTGTAGTCCTGTCTGTGATAGACAATCTGGTTAAGGGGGCTGCGGGCCAGGCGATTCAGAATATGAATATACTATTTGATCTGGATGAACAGTCGGGTTTAAACATTGTTCCTCTATTACCCTGAAGATGACCGGCACTGATAAAAAAATAAACTCAACATGACCCATATTATTGTTCCTCGTGTGCATCCCTTAAAATTTTATGGCCTCAGATTATTCTGGCTTGTTTTTGGCAGTATATTGATCTGGGGTGCTTTTCAGCTGGGATATCAACAGTCGCTTAAAGATATGGTTGATGGTAAAGGCGGTCGGGATACAGTACTGGTCAAGTTGCAGCGTTTGCAAGAGAAAAATAAGACCTTACAAACTGAAAAATCACAGCTGGAGCGTCAACTTCAGCTTGAAAAAGAAGCGTCCCAGTTGTTGACAGATTCCATGCACAAGGATCTGGAGGCTAAAGCTCAATTACAAAAGGATCTGGCTTTTTATAAAGCCATGCTCGCACCTGCTGAAGATAAGGACAACATTTTTATTCAGTCTTTCGAACTCTTTTCATTAACAGAAAAGCAAGGCTATGAGTATAAGCTGATTCTTGCCCAGAAAGTTAAAAAGCGAGCTTATGCAACAGGAAAAGTAAAAATTCTGATCAAAGGGATGCAGGAGGAAAAGCCGGTTACTTTAAGTCTTGATGCTCTCACGGATGAAAAAGATAAGTCCTTTAAGTATCGTTTTAAATATTTTCAGACCATGAAAGGTAATTTTACTTTACCCGAGAACATGCAACCGACTACAGTGAGTGTCATTATAGACTCTAAAACACCTAAAAAGCTGGTTGAATATAATGATTTGCCCTGGTCTGCCAATGGAGGAATAATAGATGTGGGGCAATAAGAAAAAGGCTTATAAGAACATTAATTCATTAATTGGCAGAGACACAGAAATCATCGGTGATGTCAGTTTCAGTGGAGGATTGTTAATCGATGGTAAAGTTCATGGCAATATAATGGCCAGTGGAGATGATAATGCCACGGTTACTATCAGTGAGCATGGTTTCGTCAAAGGAGAAATCCATATCTCCAATGTGCTTATAAACGGGACTGTAGAAGGTGATGTTTATGCCTCAAATCATCTTGAACTGGCCGCAAAATCAAGAATTCATGGTAATGTTTTTTATTATCTGATAGAAATAGTCAAGGGTGCTGAAGTCAATGGTAATTTAATTCATGTCGCTGATGAAGAAGAAATTCCATTACTGGAAAATAAAAATGAATTGCAAAGCCAGATTGAACCTGCTCGATTGGAACGTCAGGATGTTGTAGAATGAACCAGTAGTGATGAATGATTATTATTGACTAATTTACTTGGTTATAGAATAATAAAGAGATTGAATTATCTGGAGAGTGTTATGAGTGATGAAAGCCCACTAATTTTTACTGATGCAGCGGCAACCAAGGTTAAATCTTTAATTGAAGACGAAGGTAATGATAACCTCAAATTACGTGTTTTCGTCTCCGGCGGCGGTTGCTCCGGTTTCCAGTACGGGTTTACTTTTGATGAGAGTCTTAACGATGGCGACACTGCGGTAGAAAATCAGGGTGTTCAGCTACTGATTGACCCTATGTCTTTCCAATACCTGGTTGGAGCGGAAATTGATTATACTGAAGGACTTGAAGGCGCTCAGTTTGTTATCCGCAATCCGAATGCAACTACCACGTGTGGCTGCGGTTCTTCGTTTTCTACTGACTCCTAATAAGTCTTTATTACATCTTTACTGCTATTTTAAATTGAGGCGCAGTTATTTCTGCGCCTCTTTTTTTTCTATTTAAATCCAAGTTTGAGTCGTTTTCCCGAAGCATACGCTTCAAGAATAGAGAATAATGTGAGGCTTATTATGAATGAATACCTCCCTGGTTTAGCTGGAGTCGCGGCGACACAGTCAAATATATCTTATATTGATGGTGAAAAAGGGATTCTCTCTTATCGCGGCTATCCTATTGAAGAACTGGTAAAGTATAGTACCTTTGAGGAAACTATATTATTGCTGCTAAATGGTGAATTACCCAGTACCGATCATCTTGAACATTTTACTCAATGGCTAGCAGAAACACGCCGCATTCAATATCATATTATTGATTTAATGAAAACCCTGCCGGAATCTGCGGATTCTATGTCTATGCTACAGACTGCGGTTTCCAGTCTGGGAATGTTCTACTCCGGCAGCGAATGTTTAACCGGCACAGAAGTCTGCGATGATTTGAACTACATTAATTCATCAACTGTTAACGTTATCAGCCGCATGGCAACTCTGGTAGCGGCCTGGAAACATGTTCATAGTGGTTATGATCCCATCGCCCCTCGTGAAGATCTGGGTTATGCAGAAAATTTCCTCTATATGCTTAATGGAGAAGAAGCCGAACCTTTTATGGCCAAGATTCTGGATATTTGTCTTATTTTGCATGCAGAGCACACCATTAATGCTTCCACGTTCTCTGTGCTGGTAAATGGTTCTACACTATCTACGCCGTACAGTGTCATTTCTTCTGCGATTGGCTGTCTGTCCGGGCCGCTGCATGGTGGTGCGAATGCCAAAGTCCTTGATATGCTGAAGCGAATTGGCTCACCTGAAAATGCAGAAAAGTATGTTAATGAGCAATTGGATAAGAATGGAAAAATCTGGGGAATGGGGCACAGGGAATATAAAACCAAAGATCCGCGTGCGACTATTCTTCAGGGCCTGATTAAGGAGCTTCTCGAGGTCAAAGGCGGAAATGTCGACCCCCTGTTTGCTGTTGCAGAAGCGCTTGAGAAAGCCTGTGAAAAACGTCTTGCGGGTAAAGGCGTGTATGCTAATGTGGATTTCTATTCAGGGCTGCTCTATAAAGAAATGGGGATTCCTGAAGATCAATTCACCACTATCTTTGCCATTGCTCGAAGTGCCGGCTGGATGGCGCACTGGCGTGAACAATTGGCTGATAACAGGATATTCAGACCCACCCAGGTTTATAGCGGCGAGAAAAACCGCAAATATATTCCTATTTCGGAGCGCTGATCGGCGTGATATCTACGGTTCTGAGATAAAATTTTTCCCTGGCCAGATCCCCCCTAATATCACTGCCTCCTGAGCACCTGTTACAGCGGGTAAATTCCCGCTCAGGCCGTGTATTGTTTGTCTGGCCAGCCAGGCAAAGGCAGATGCTTCCACCCAGTCAGGATGTAAATGGTATGTCTCTGTTGAATTAATCCTGACATTCGGCAGCTGTTTTCTGAGCCGCTCCATGAGAGAGGAATTTTCAATTCCGCCACCGCAGATCAGAACTTCATCGATAACTGGCATCACTTGTCTGATTTGTTCTGCAATAGTAACAGCGCTAAGTTCAGTCAGAGTGGACAAAATATCAAGCTCGCAGAGCTCATCGCTACACTGCTCTAGCTGCTTAAGTACCCATTTATAAGTGAAATATTCCCTGCCTGTGCTTTTTGGCGGCTGCTGGCTAAAGAATGGATCAGTCAGCATGTGCTGCAACAGAGCAGTAGAGACTTTTCCTCCCGAAGCCAGAGTGCCGTTTTCATCGTATGCGCAGTTAAAATGGTGCAAACACCAATCATCCAGCAGGCCATTTCCAGGCCCTGTGTCAAACCCTGATATCTGTCCGTTCTGCGCAGGTAAGACAGTAATATTGGCGATCCCTCCGATATTCAGAACAATCCGATTAATGCTATTGCTGGAAAATAATGCTTTATGAAAGGGGGGAACTAATGGCGCTCCCTGACCGCCGGCAGCCATATCTCTGCGGCGAAAATCAGCAATTGTGGTAATACCCGTTTGCTGCGAAATGATATTGGGATCGCCAATCTGCAGAGTAGTGGGGTAGTGTGAATTCGGGTAATGACGCAGTGTCTGGCCATGACTGCCAATGGCAATAATATCGTCAGGCTGGAGATGATGTTGACTCAGCAGGTTCAGGCAGGCGTCGGCAAATAATCGTCCTAGCCTGACATCAAGTTCCGCGTAAAGGTCTAATTCGCTTCGTGTGTAACTTTGCTGACTGAGTAACAATAATTGCTGCTTTAGTGCCAGGGGCAGGGGATAGGTGTGAGATGCCAGCAGAGAAAATGCTTCGGGACTATCAATCTGTGCGATGACAGTATCAATTCCATCCAGACTGGTGCCTGACATCAAGCCTAAATAGTATGAGCTTCCAGACACCGGGTGGATCTTATTCTGCTTTCAGAGCAAGCGTGGATTGCTTCTGGGATTTAAGTTGTGAAATCATATTTTCTGCAGTCAGCTCAAAATCAGGACGGTATTTTTTGGCCAAAGGTGCAGCATTTGGCAGCGGTACGGTCAGGGGATTACGATGCACTCCGTTAACACGGAACTCATAGTGAAGATGTGGGCCTGTTGCCAGTCCTGAGCTGCCCACATAAGCTATGATTTGTCCCTGTTTAACGCGGCTGCCTTTTTTGATTTTTTTATTATAGGCATTTAAATGTGCATACAGCGTTGTATATTCTGAACCATGCTGCAGGATAAGGACTCGCCCGTATCCGCCTTTCCTGCCTTTGAAAATAACTTTACCATTACCGGCCGCTTTAACCGGAGTGCCTTTAGAAGCAGCGTAATCAACACCTTTATGGGCACGAATCCTATTCAAAACCGGGTGTTTTCTGCGAGCAGAAAAGCGTGAGCTGATGCGGGAAAACTCCACTGGTGTGCGCAAAAATGCTTTTCGCATACTATAACCCTTGTCAGAATAATAGTCAGTTCTACCTGATGCATCGGTGTATCGAACGGCATAAAAGTTCTTACCCTGATTAACAAATTCGGCGGCCAGTATATCTCCTTCAGCAATTTTTTTATCATCTACATATTTTTCTTCATACACCAGTGAAAATGAATCGCCCTTACGAATGTCCAGAGCAAAGTCTATGTCCCAGCCAAAAAGCCTGGCTAATTTCATGATCATTGCACTACTGAGTCCTGCCTGATTTCCAGCTGCAAACAGTGAGGCGTTTATTACACCGGAGGCAAATTGCTGTCTGGTTTCAGTTTCTTTGCTAGTAATTTGAGCGATATAAGATTGCTCTTGTCTGCGGATCACCAGGGTATCAATTTTGTTGATAGGGTATCTGAGACCCGTTAGCTGCTTGTTGCTGTCCAGAGTAAAAGCTATTTTTTCATCAGGTTTAATTTTTATTAGCTGTTTGACTTCCGGACCAGATTTTAAAATCTTATTAAGAGTTTTAGAACTAATCGATAAGTCTTTGAAAATCTCTGATAAAGTATCACCACGCTTAATGGTTATCACTTTTTCCAGGGCG
>CAWIHS010000006.1:547500-714331 GCA_963836005.1 uncultured Gammaproteobacteria bacterium
TCCATTTTAAATGGATTAGAATTAACCGGAGACGGTTAATGCTCTTTAACAATTCGGGAAGTAAAACAACGCAAAGTATCTAAAGGGTGCGAAGCAGTGCTGTTGTGATGACAGGGCAGCTGAACACTTTTAGGGTATGCGTCTACAAGCATGATACGCGGCCTCTGAGCGTAAGCGAGGGGGCCGGGTATCGAAGTTCAATTGTAGAAATAAAGTTCTTAACTTAAACGTTAACAGCGTTAAAAAGAAAGTAACAAAGCGATCTTTATGTATTTCAGTGTTCGTATTCTCGAAGTCAAAAGGCGAGAGTATTTTGAGATATATAGTCAAGAGATCAAGCGCATACGGTGGATGCCTAGGCGGTAAGAGGCGAAGAAGGACGTGGTAGTCTGCGATAAGCCCTGACGAGGAGACAAACAACCGTGATAGTCAGGGATTTCCGAATGGGGCAACCCAGCTGTCGTAAGGCAGTTATCTTTATCTGAACACATAGGATAAAGAGGCAAACGAGGGGAACTGAAACATCTAAGTACCCTTAGGAAAAGAAATCAATTGAGATCCCGTTAGTAGCGGCGAGCGAACGCGGGTCAGCCCAAAAGTGTTTATAGTATTAGTGGAATGTTCTGGGAAGGACAGCCGAAGAAAGTGACAGTCTTGTACACGAAAATGCTATAGAGATGAATCAGAGTAGGGCGGGACACGTGATATCCTGTCTGAATATGGGGGGACCATCCTCCAAGGCTAAATACTCCTTACCGACCGATAGTGAACCAGTACCGTGAGGGAAAGGCGAAAAGAACCCCGGAGAGGGGAGTGAAATAGATCCTGAAACCGTATGTGTACAAGCAGTGGAACCATCCTTGAGGTGGGACTGCGTACCTTTTGTATAATGGGTCAGCGACTTAATTTCAGTAGCAAGGTTAACCGTGTAGGGGAGCCGTAGGGAAACCGAGTCTTAACAGGGCGACAGTTGCTGGGATTAGACCCGAAACCGGGCGATCTAGCCATGAGCAGGTTGAAGGTGCCGTAACAGGCACTGGAGGACCGAACCCACTTATGTTGAAAAATGAGGGGATGACTTGTGGTTAGGAGTGAAAGGCTAATCAAGCCCGGAGATAGCTGGTTCTCCTCGAAAGCTATTTAGGTAGCGCCTCGTATTAACTCCAGGGGGTAGAGCACTGTTTCGGCTAGGGGGTCATACCGACTTACCAACCCGATGCAAACTCCGAATACCTGGAAGTCGTATTACGGGAGACACACGGCGGGTGCTAACGTCCGTCGTGGAGAGGGAAACAACCCAGACCGCCAGCTAAGGTCCCAAAATTATTGCTCAGTGGGAAACGATGTGGGAAGGCCCAGACAGCTAGGAGGTTGGCTTAGAAGCAGCCATCCTTTAAAGAAAGCGTAATAGCTCACTAGTCGAGTCGGCCTGCGCGGAAGATATACCGGGGCTAAGCAATATACCGAAGCTGCGGACACGTTCATCTTTGGATGAAGCGTGTGGTAGAGGAGCGTTCTGTAGGCTGATGAAGGTGTCCTGTAAGGGATGCTGGAGGTATCAGAAGTGCGAATGCTGACATAAGTAACGATAATGCGGGTGAAAGACCCGCACGCCGAAAACCCAAGGTTTCCTGCTCTACGTTAATCGGAGCAGGGTGAGTCGGCCCCTAAGGCGAGGCAGAGATGCGTAGTCGATGGGAAACCGGTTAATATTCCGGTACTATTTATAACTGTGATGGGGAGACGGAGAAAGGTAGGCTGGCCTGGCGATGGTTGTCCAGGTTTAAGCGTGTAGGAAGGCGGCTTAGGTAAATCCGGGCGGTCAATTCTGAGACGTGATGACGAGGCGCTACGGCGCTGAAGTAGTCGATCCTCTGCTTCCAGGAAAATCCTCTAAGCTGTGGTTATAAGTAACCGTACCCCAAACCGACACAGGTGGGTGGGATGAGAATTCTAAGGCGCTTGAGAGAACTCGGGTTAAGGAACTAGGCAAATTAGCACCGTAACTTCGGAAGAAGGTGTGCCCCTGTTGGTGTAGGTTTTTACAACCGAAGCTGACGGGGGTTGCAGTGACCAGGTGGCTGCGACTGTTTATTAAAAACATAGCACTCTGCGAACACGAAAGTGGAAGTATAGGGTGTGACGCCTGCCCGGTGCCGGAAGGTTAATTGATGATGTTATCTTCGGAGAAGCATTTGATCGAAGCCCCGGTAAACGGCGGCCGTAACTATAACGGTCCTAAGGTAGCGAAATTCCTTGTCGGGTAAGTTCCGACCTGCACGAATGGCGTAACGATGGCCACACTGTCTCAACCCGAGACTCAGTGAAATTGAACTTGCTGTGAAGATGCAGTATACCCGCGGCTAGACGGAAAGACCCCGTGCACCTTTACTACAGCTTTGCACTGAACTTTGAACCTACCTGTGTAGGATAGCTGGGAGGCTTTGAAGCTGCGACGCCAGTCGTGGTGGAGCCGCCCTTGAAATACCAGCCTGGTATGTTTGAGGTTCTAACCTGGGTCCCTTAGCGGGACTGGGGACAGTGTATGGTGGGTAGTTTGACTGGGGCGGTCTCCTCCCAAAGAGTAACGGAGGAGCACGAAGGTACCCTCAGCGCGGTCGGAAATCGCGCAACGAGTGCAAAGGCAAAAGGGTGCTTGACTGCGAGACAGACATGTCGAGCAGGTAGGAAACTAGGTCTTAGTGATCCGGTGGTTCTGTATGGAAGGGCCATCGCTCAACGGATAAAAGGTACGCCGGGGATAACAGGCTGATACCGCCCAAGAGTTCATATCGACGGCGGTGTTTGGCACCTCGATGTCGGCTCATCACATCCTGGGGCTGTAGCCGGTCCCAAGGGTATGGCTGTTCGCCATTTAAAGTGGTACGCGAGCTGGGTTTAGAACGTCGTGAGACAGTTCGGTCCCTATCTGCCGTGGGCGTTGGAGAATTGAGAGGAGCTGCTCCTAGTACGAGAGGACCGGAGTGGACGAACCTCTGGTGTTCCGGTTGTCACGCCAGTGGCATTGCCGGGTAGCTACGTTCGGAACTGATAAACGCTGAAAGCATCTAAGCGTGAAGCAGGCCTCAAGATGAATTCTCCCTGACACGTTAAGTGTCCTGAAGGGTCGTTGCAGACGACGACGTTGATAGGTTGGGTGTAGAAGTCCAGTAATGGATGAAGCTAACCAATACTAATCGCCCGTGCGTCTTGACTATATATCGCAAAGTACTTTCTCAGCCCAGGCGGGCTAAGCGAGTAAGAACGAAACAGGCTATAACGACGCTTGTAACGCAAACACGTTGTTTGACTTCCCCTATTGCAGCGCGCTGACTCACGCTCAGTGTTCTGATAACGCTTTTCTGGCAGCCATAGAGACATGGAACCACCCGATCCCATCCCGAACTCGGAAGTGAAACGTGTCATCGCCAATGATAGTGTGGGGTTTCCCCATGCGAAAGTAGGTCACTGCCAGGTTTATTTTTTAAAAAGCCCCTTCATTTAATCAATGACGGGGCTTTTTTTTGGGGGTGCCGTTAACCTGGCAACTCTGGCAGCATCGACCCTCATTGAACCCTTAAACCTAAAAAAATCAGTTAAACCTACTGCGAGCGTCTAATACACTGAATCTTCAAGACTTTCCAGAACATTTTGAACTCACCCGTAGGGTGGCTACGAATAAGTCCAAAATAACCTGTAAATTATTGAATCTTCAGCACCTTAATCGCTCTCGCTACGATTGAACTGATTATTTTAGGTTAAATAATTTATATTTAGATACGCTAAGCGCTTACGATTATTATTTAAAAAGCGCCAGTACTTCAGATGCCTGTTCCCTCTGATCCCCTTTGCAGCTGATACTTCTTCTGACACTGAAAGTAGAAAGTTGGGCGTTTTTGTAGATTTCCCGGGTAAATTCAGTCAGGTGATTGGAAATTATAACTGGAATCCCTCTTGCAGCCGTTTCTTCAGCCAGTTGAGCCAATCGCTCCTGCTGCTGCAGGCTGAACCCGTTTTTTACATATTGAAACGACTGATTACTGGCATTGGATGTGACATAAGGTGGATCACAGTAAACAATATCTTCCCGCTCTGTATTAGTTAAAGTTGTTTCGAAATCTTGTTCAATAAACTCGGCATTTTTGGTTTTCAGTAAAAAATCAAGTAGGTAAGCTTCTGGAAAAGCCACTTTTTTATATTTACCAAAAGGTACATTAAACCCACCACTGGAGTTATAGCGACAAAGACCATTGTAACCATGTTTATTCAGATAGAGAAACACGGCTGCTCTTTGTCTCTGATCCTGGGTTTCATTAAAAAGTGTTCTGAATTTATAATATTGTTCAGCATTATTGTTTTCGGGAATAAAGTACTGGCTACAGTAATCTATAAAATCACGACCTTCTTTTTGTAGCAGTGAAAAGATATTAATAACATCTCTGTTTGTATCGGCGATCAAATTTTCTTGATAATCTGTATTAAGAAAAACGGTTGCAGAACCGCAAAAGGGTTCGACTAGTCGTTTCCCTTCGGGTAGAACTGCTTTTATGCGGTCAATAATTTGTCGTTTACCGCCTGCCCATTTTAAAAATGAGACTTTTGGTTTTTGTTTGTCTTTCACAAGTTTTTAATATAAATGGCAGAATTACGTTGATAATTATAAAGATGGCGTTTTTCTGCAGGAAGCTTGCTCAGACTTGATTTCTCAAACCCCTGCTCGGCAAACCAGTGACTGGCCTGCGTAGTTAATATGAATATTTGTTTCAGACCCAGTTGTTGTGCCTGCCTGCAAATATATTCAAATAATTTATTGCCGCGTCCCTGGGAGCGATATTCAGCAGCGATGGCAAAACAGGCAAGTTCAGCCTGCTGGACTATCGCTTGAATATTTTCTACAGGATATAACGCTGCACAGCCAATAATCGTATTTTCCCGTTCAATAACATAAAAATTATCTATTTCGGTTTCAAGCACATCTCTGGAACGCTTAACCAGTTGCCCTTTTTTTTCCAAAGGCGCGATCAACGCAATGATCCCATTGACGTCTTCCACCGTAGCAACGCGAATTTCATCAAGAAAATCACTGCTGACCATGGTGCCAATACCAGTATTTGTGAATAGTTCAATGAGCAAAGCACCATCAGTTTTACGATCAATAATATGGATTCGGTTTATACCTTGATTACCTGCGGTAATAAATCGTTCATAATGCCTGCTGGTTTCGCTGTCAGGTTCTAATTCCTCAATAATAGCTTCAAGTTCTTTGGTAGTTATTTCATTGATAAGTATGTTGTCCTGGTTATAGATACCGGTGCTGTCATCAACAAAAATAAGTTTGTCAGCTTTTAACGCAATGGCTGTCTGAGTGGCTAGGTCTTCGCCGTTGAGGTTAAATGTTTCCCCAGTCGTTGAATATCCAATGGGTGACAAAAGCACCACTCCATCTTCATGCAGTGACTGCTTGATTGACTGGGTGTCAATACTGCGTACCTCTCCAGTGTGCTGGTAATCTATACCATCAATAATTCCCAGGGGTTTTGCAATAACAAAATTGCCTGAGATAATATTGATAGCAGAACCCGCCATGGGGGTATATTTAAGGCTGGTTGAGAACAGCGCTTCAATGTCAAAACGGATATAACCGGAAACTTCCTTAATCACCTGCATGTCAGCCGCATCGGTTACTCGTAAACCCTGTGAATAGCTGGAAGGCGACTGACTCTGCTGTAGTCTGGCTTCAATTTGTGAGCGGGCGCCATGAACCAGTACCAGCTTTATTCCCAGACTCTGAAGCAAGGTTATATCATGCACCAGTGACGGAAATTCATTGTCGGCCAGGACATCACCGCTGAAATAAATCACAAACGTTTTTTGTCTGAATGCATTGATATAAGGCGCTGCATTTCGAAACCAGTTAACGCAACTTATACCGCTATAAACTTCCGTATCTGCTTGAGTCATTTTCAAATAGAACTTGTTGCTAAGAACCTGTATTCTAGCATTAAATCTGTTTAGTCTATCACCCGGAACGAAAAAAGATGTCATTATCATCTCTGGACTTGATCACTTTAGTTATCTATTTATTGCTGGTACTGGGAATCGGCATCTATTTCTCAAAAAAAAATACCAGTACTGAAGAATATTTTCTTGGCGGGCGGTCATTTTCCGGGTGGGTTATCGGTTTAAGCCTGGTTGGAACTTCTATCAGTTCCATCACTTTTCTGGCTTATCCTGGTGATGCCTATAAAACAGCCTGGTTACGTTATCTGCCAAACCTGATGTTGCCCATAGCCGTTTTGATAGCTGCATATGTGTTTCTGCCCTTTTTTCGGCGTGGCAAAACGATAACGGCTTATGAATATCTCGAGCGTCGTTTCGGACCTTCAATAAGAATTTATGGTGCGATGACCTTTATTATTGGTCAGCTGGTACGCATCAGCCTGATCCTTTACTTACTGGCTTTGCTGATCCAGGAACTGACAGGGCTGGATACCACAGTTTCTATTTTACTCGGGGGAATATTTGTGGCTATCTATACTATTATCGGCGGAATTGATGCCGTTATCTGGACTGATGTGTTGCAGACCATTGTGCTGGTATTAGGTGGAATACTATGTCTGGTCGTTATCGTAATTAAATTGCCGGGAGGTTTTGAGCAAATTATTAATGTAGCTGGTGAACATGGTAAATTTGCCCTGGCTGAATTACGCAATGGTCAACTGGAACCGGTGCACTGGTCATTGTCCTTACAGGATAAAACCGGGACTATGCTGTTGTTACTGGGCTTGACCGCATGGCTGACTGAATACAGTGCTAATCAAAATACAGTGCAGCGTTTTTGCGCTTCCAAAAGTGATAAGGATGCTCGACAGGCCATGTTCGTATGCGCATGCTTCAGTTTGCCTATCTGGGCTTTTTATATGTTTCTGGGTACCTCTCTGTATGTTTTTTTTCAAATTTTTCCTGTAGAAGCAGCTCAACAGATGCTCACGGGAGAGCAAAAAGCAGAGCAGATATTACCTTATTTTATTAATCATTATCTGCCGGCAGGCATTGCGGGCATAGTAATTGCTGCTGCACTGGCGGCCGCCATGTCATCCCTTGATTCGAGTATCAATGCTATTGCTACAGTCAGTATTGTGGATATTTATCGGCGTTTTCAAAAATACACTCAAGAAGATGAGCATTATTTAAAAATTGCTAAATGGATCGCTGCCGTTACTTCATTGATCATGATATTTGGGGCAATTTTACTCATGAATGCTGAGACAAAAACTTTACAGGATACCGCGACCATTCTGGTTTCTATTTTGTCTGGAGGGATCCTGGGAGTCTACCTGCTGGGATTTTTTACTACGCGTGGCGATGCTCGGGCAGTCTGGTGCGGCCTGCTTCTAACCGCATTATTCACTGCCTGGACAGTGCTCTCAAACAGAGGTTTGTTAGCGGAATCTTTAGCTATAACTTTTGAACTCTACTATACGGCCATTATTGCTAACTTTATTATGTTTATGAGCGGCTTTGTCATTGGCCGGTTAATATTTAAAAGTGATTCATCTGTCCGGGAATACAGCATCTGGAAATAGTACCCTGATCAATCTCAGGTTCAATATGTCAAGGTATGAAATTCATCTTGTTCCCTATCTCTGTTTAAATTAAGGTGAGTGTTCTTATTTTTGGTTGTAAAGAATATAATAGCTCTTCGTACACATTTTTGCTCCATAGCTAACTAGTGTCCATCCATAAATAGCCATCCTGGCTATTTATGGAACGAAAAAGAAAAAGTGTGATTTTTCTTTTTCTCATATTTTCAATAACTTGCAATTATTGAAAATGGCGGTACATCCTTGTGCCGCATTAGAGTCCACCATAAATGGATGGCCACTAACTATTGAAGAGTGCTTATTATCTTTTTTGAATTAACTCTCAATGCTGAACAGTTAAAGCCAAATGTAACTATTCAGCGTATTTTAGATTTATACGTAAGTTCTTGATATCAGGTGTTTGCGTAAGAAGTGTATGTGGCATGGATGCCACATTCAAGCCTACGACATACATGGAAGTATAAGTGCCGTGGGAGGCAGGAAGCCGGGAACGACCATGGACGTATTAACGGCGTCTTCTGGGCAGGTAATTGCTCCATGCATAACCTGCATTTCCCACATCCATGTGGGTCAGCAGATTCCTGATGTCAAGGACGTTTTCAAAATTACGCTGAATAGTTACAGCCAAATTAACATAAAGACAAGGTTTATTATGCCCGAATATCGCTCAAGAACTACTACTGCCGGAAGAAACATGGCAGGTGCGCGCGCTTTATGGCGTGCTACCGGTATGCAAGATGATGACTTTCAAAAACCAATTATTGCTATTGCTAACTCATTTACTCAATTTGTTCCTGGTCATGTACATCTTAAAGATCTTGGACAGCTGGTTGCTAGAGAGATAGAAAAAGCTGGCGGAGTAGCCAAGGAATTTAATACCATTGCGGTGGATGACGGCATTGCCATGGGACATGATGGGATGCTCTACAGCCTCCCATCCAGAGAAATCATTGCCGATGCGGTTGAATACATGTGTAATGCGCATTGTGCTGATGCACTGGTCTGTATCTCAAACTGCGATAAGATTACTCCGGGAATGCTGAATGCGGCCCTGAGGCTGAATATCCCGGCTATTTTTGTGTCCGGAGGACCTATGGAAGCAGGTAAAGTGGTGCTGCACGGGACGGAAATTCATCTGGATCTGGTAGATGCTATGGTTTCTGCTGTTGATGATAAGGTTTCAGATGAAGACACAGCAATACTTGAGCGATCTGCCTGTCCGACCTGTGGTTCCTGTTCCGGAATGTTTACTGCTAATTCGATGAATTGTCTGACAGAGGCTCTGGGTTTGTCTTTACCAGGCAACGGTTCATTACTGGCAACCCATGCAGACAGAGAAAAACTGTTTCTCGAAGCTGGCCGGCGTATTGTCGATTTGGCCAAGCGTTATTACGAACAGGATGATGATTCTGTTTTGCCTCGTAATATCGCAAACTTCGATGCTTTTGAAAATGCTATGAGCCTGGACATAGCCATGGGAGGCTCAACCAATACGATCCTGCATCTACTGGCAGCAGCCCAGGAAGGCGAAATTGATTTTAGCATGGATGATATCGATCGCTTATCCAGAAAAATACCCAACTTGTGTAAAGTGGCTCCCAGTACACAAAAGTACCATATGGAAGATGTGCATCGAGCCGGCGGCGTGTTTTCTATTCTGGGTGAATTGGCCAGAGCGGATTTAATTAATGATAAGGTTGCAATGATCCATAGTCATTCATTGTCAGAGGCTATTGCCCACTATGATATAGCGGTGAGTAATGATGATGCTGTCAGAACCTTTTTCAGCGCTGCTCCTGGGGGAGTACCTACACAAGTAGCGTTTAGTCAAGAAAAACGCTGGGCTGAGCTTGATCTTGATCGGGCAGACGGGTGTATTCGTGATCAAGCTCATGCCTATAGCCAGGATGGAGGGCTGGCCGTTCTCTATGGCAATATTGCACTGGATGGCTGTGTGGTAAAAACAGCTGGTGTGGATGATTCGATTCTGGTTTTCACCGGGCCTGCACGCATTTTTGAAAGTCAGGATGATGCCGTTAAAGCTATTTTAGATAACCAGATCCAGGCAGGTGATGTTGTGGTTATCCGCTACGAAGGTCCGCGGGGTGGTCCCGGTATGCAGGAAATGCTATATCCTACCAGCTACCTGAAATCAAAGGGATTGGGAAAAGTTTGTGCTTTATTAACTGACGGGCGTTTTTCCGGAGGAACCTCGGGGCTATCCATTGGTCATGCATCACCGGAAGCGGCAGAAGGAGGAGCTATCGGTTTGGTAGATGAAGGGGATTTGATAGCAATTGATATACCCGCTCGTACTATTAATCTCAAGGTCTCGGAAGAGGAATTACTTAGCCGTCGTCAGGCCATGGACTCCAGGGAGGATAGAGCCTGGAAGCCGAAAAGCCGGATACGTAAAGTTAGCCAGGCACTACAGGCCTATGCTGCCATGACAACCTCGGCATCCCGGGGTGCAGTCAGGGATGTATCGCAGTTAAAAAAGAGTTTCTAAAAAAATTACTGCTCATACTTACGCAGCTATCTGCTGCTTAACTATGAGCGCTGTGCCTAAAACAGCTTCATGCGCATTTTGCTTGAGAACTAACCTATGAAAAGAGCTTAGTCTCCACGCATTAATGCCCATGCATGGCAAAAAAATGTACCACGACACCTGTTTTTTTATTGGTTTTCAGACTTTTTTATAATCGGTTCCAGTTAGCTTTTCTCTTGCTGGAACGTAGTTTGGGGAAAATCAGTCCTAATATCATACCGCCAAACAATACACCGGCACCGGTAAGAAACCATTCCTGCTCGCTATTGTCCTGCAAGGTTTGAAATTCCTGCTTTACCAGGCGCATTTCTGCTTCAGTTTTGACCAGTTCGTTACGTAACTGATCATTCTCGGCTTCCAACTGCATGGGACGGGCTGCTATTTTTCTTAATTTTTCCAATTCGACATTCAGTAACTGAGTTTTATTCTTTAATTGCTGTTCAGATTGGCTAAGATGTGTATTATTTTCTTTAAAAGTAGTTAAATCGCTACTCATAGCATCATATTTGGCTTTCATTTCAGCCACATCCTGCTGAGCTTTGGCCAGCTGGGTGCGGGCCACGGGAGTGTCAATCAGAAAACGGCTGAGAACCCAACCCTCTAGACCCTGAGGCGTTCTGGCTCTGGCATAACCGGATTCTTCCTTTAAAATAGTTAGCGGTGTTCCGCTCTTAATGATTTTGGTGATTTTATATCCGGTTCCTTTTCCGGAACGCATATTGATCTCTAACTGATCGCTGACGTAAAGTGTTTTTGCATAAGCCGTTGTGACACCTGCAAGTAGTAATAGCGCAACAATTATCAGCTGTTTGTTTATTATTAACATTTCGAATCCTTTTAATTGAACAGATATTATCCTAAATTCTGTTCAAGGATTCTAGTATTGTTTAATTTTTGCGCTTAAGCCGGCAAAATATGACAGAGAATAAGAGATATTTTCCTGAAAACATGAATAAGTCGGCATTTGTTATTATGCTGAGGGTCAATTGTCATATTGTTGTCATATAAAGGCTGCTCATGCAAAGGTGTTCTTAAAGCACTGAATGTTAATTGGCCAGTGGTTTGTTGATCATACCGATTACTCGTTTTATGACCTGTAAATAATTAATATTTTCCACGCCTTCAAGCCCCAGTTGCATAACGGTTTTTTTAAGCGCAGCCAGATCAGTGGATTCACAGTTTATGGTGGATACTCTTGCGCCGTTAATTAAAATTATCCCAACTTCGCAAATCGTTTTGTTAACCATATAGGCAAAGCGTTGTTTATGGACATTGACTCGCTGCAGATCTGGATGAGCGTCGATAACTTCGAGGAATTTATCCTGCGTATAAGAGTTTGTGTCCAGCTCGGGGGGCTTAACTTTAAAGGCAGGAAACACGTCGCTTAATAAGAATTCTCTGCTAAGAGGAAAGTCTGCCTTGAACAATGGATTCCATTGTTCAAAACCATCAACGCTTTGTACATACGTTTTAATGTCCATTTTGCTATCACGTATTTTAGTGTTATTTTCATTATTAGTCCTGGACATTATATAGATTTCATCTGAATGTCTTTCCCATAATTTTTCTGGTACAGGTTCGGATAAGCGAGTCATCAGTGAAGCGGCGTCTGAAAAGTCCTGACCAAAGGAACGAAATTCAAACCTTGGGTTTGATTTTTCACCGATGTTGACAGCAGTAGTGTTTATGTACAGACTCCAGATTTTTGGTGGAAGGTAAATACATATATTAATATACGCGGAAGAAAATATCTTGATATACTTTACTTCAGTTTAAAACAATTGCCTTAAAGATCTGCCTAAGGTTTGGCAATTGTAATGTGGTTCAAGAAAGAATGAAACAGGATCAAATGCAGACATTAAGTTTAAAACAATTTCTCATGCAAGCCGGTGAGAAACTCGCTAATAATACTGATGTACGGCTTGTGATGGGTAATGAGTCGGCTGATCTCGATTCCATTATCTGCGCCCTGCTGCTGTCATACGGGTATGCCTTGCAGGATAAATGCGCGGTTATTCCAGTGATAAACTGTGCAAGGGAAGACTACCGGTTGCGCACCGAATCATACGGTTTATTAAAACGCTATGATATCGATGCAGGCGATCTGATATTTTTTGAGGATCTTCCAGCTGACTGGCTTGATTCACCTGGCAAGCTGAGCATCACCCTGGTTGATCATAATCTGTTGCCGGATAAACTGCTCGGCTGGAGTGACAATGTTGCCGCTATCCTGGATCATCATCATGATACAGGCCTGTATCTGTATGCTGATCCCAGAATACTGGCTGCTGTTGGTTCATGTTCAACCCTGGTCGCAGAATATCTGATGAATCAAACCGCTGTCGTGATTAGTGAAGAGCTAGCGACCCTGCTATTGGCTGCTATTCTTGTGGATACCATAAACCTGGATCCTTCCCAGGGCAGAGTGACAGCAATGGATATTTCAGTGGCATCCCGACTGAGAAAAATCTCTAAGGAAAATCCGCAAAAGCTTTATCAGGATCTGCAGGCAATGAAAGGGGATGTTAGTGGTTTGTCTTCGGCAGAATTATTACGCAAGGATTATAAGCAATGGACGACAGCAAATTTAACTTATGGAATTGCCAGTGTGCCTGTACCTCTTCAGCAATGGCTGCAGCAAGACTCTCAGGCAGTTCATGCTATAAGAGCATTTATGCAGACACGGCAGTTGTTTTTCTTAATTGTCATGACGGCCTATGTCGCAGATACATTTACTCGAGAAATGCTGATTTGCTGTGAACGGCATGATGATGTGCTCTTGCTTGAAAACTTATTTAATCATGCAGGCCTACAGCTAACAGAACTCAACGAAATTCCGGAAGTTGAATGTTTTTGTAAAGCCTATCATCAGTCTGGAGTAAATTTTTCGCGCAAAAAAATCCAGCCTGTGATCGCTGACTTAATTAAACAGCTGTAAAACTATGCAGACTTATATCTATAAAGGACACAAAAAACACCAAAGTTATCTTTTTATTGAAAATATAGATGATTTTTCTCGTGTTCCGGAAAGTCTGCTTCAGGTGCTTGGAAATCTGGAATTTGTAATGCAACTGGAACTGACAGTAAATCGCAAGCTGGCATTGTCAGACCCGGAGAAGGTAATACAGGAGCTGCTGGAAAAGGGTTATTATTTGCAACTGCCGAATGATTTAGACAAATTACCTCTCGCAGATAAAAAGCCTCCGTCGAACTATATTCCTGAGGTATAACGCTTCGGCTGGTAACCGCTAAAGGACAACGGTTTCTTTATTGACTTCGGGGTCAATTCCGGCCCTGGAACCGTTTAACATATTATTTTATCTGTGTTTTATCGATTTAGAAAAGTCAATTGTGAGCTAATTGTTACCAAGCGATTCATCTTGTGGTTACGCTTTTACTCATTAGTTAGTGTTCGGGCTGCTTATTTGAGTGCTGACTCCATTAAGAATTCCAGCAAAGCTTTCTGCGCATGCAAACGGTTACCGGCTTCATCCCACACCACGCTCTGTTTTCCATCAATCACTGAAGCACTGACTTCCTCGCCGCGGTGAGCCGGCAGGCAGTGCATAAAGATAGCATCTTTATCTGCCTGCGCCATAAGCTCATCATCAACGATATAACCTTTGAAAGCACGCTCACGTTTAAGTTGTTCCTCTTCCTGGCCCATCGAGGTCCATACATCAGTCACGATCAGGTCACAACCCGCTGCAGCATCTTTGGGTTCGCGAATGATTTCTACGTGATCCCCTGCCGCAGTAAATATGCTTTGTTCAGGATCATAACCTTCCGGACAGGCAATATTTAATTTAAAACCCCACTGGCGTGCCGCGTTAATGTAAGAATGGCACATATTGTTACCGTCACCAATCCAGGCAACGGTTTTGCCTTCAATACTGCCCCTGTGTTCCTGGTAGCACTGCATGTCGGCCAATAACTGACAGGGATGATACAGATCAGTCAGAGCATTAATGACTGGCACTGAAGAGTAGTTGGTAAAAGTTTGCAGTTTTTCGTGTTCGAACGTTCGGATCATGATAAGGTCAACCATTTGAGAAAGTACACGTGCACTGTCTTCAATCGGTTCTCCACGCCCCAACTGAGTATCTCGGGGAGATAAAAAGATCGCACCGCCGCCAAACTGTAACATGCCCGTTTCAAATGACACCCGGGTACGGGTTGATGATTTTTCAAATATCATACCCAGTACGCGGTTTTTCAAGGGTTCATATATATCGCCGGCCTGCTGTATCTGCTTGAGCACCGTGGCGCGATGAGTTAAGTTCTTTATCTCATCACTAGTGAGATCCATGAGTGTCAAAAAGTGGCGTAAATGATTTGATGTCGTCATTATTTCTCTCCTGCCGGGCTGGTGTTTTACTTATTCACTAACAAATTCGTTAATCAGTGCAACTACCTTATTGATAATTTCATCAGCCTGCTCGTCACTGATTATCAATGCGGGTAATAAACGAATCACACGGTCAGCGGTAACATTGATCAACAACTGCCTGTGCAGAGCCTGTAGCACCAGTTCGCTACAGGGCCGATCCAGTTCTATACCAATCATCAGGCCTTTACCGCGGATATCAATGACCGCAGACTGATCAGCCAGTCGCTGTTTAAACGTCTGCAGGAAATAATCACCTAATTCTAAAGCGCGCTGATCCAGTTTTTGCTTTTCTAAAGTATGGATCGTTGCCAGTGCCGCTGCACAGGCTAATGGGTTGCCACCAAAGGTGGAGCCATGGCTGCCGGGAACCAGCACCTGGGCAGCTTTGCCCCTGGCAATACAGGCGCCGACAGGAAAACCATTGCCCAGTCCTTTGGCCAGAGTCATAACATCCGGAGTGACCTGGCTATGCTGTGCTGCAAACCATTTGCCGGTTCGGCAGACACCGGTTTGTATTTCATCCAGGATCATAAGCCAGTCATTGTCATCACAAAGTGCTCGGATCTGCTGAAGATAATTTTTCTCAGGAGTGGCCAGACCGCCTTCACCCTGAATCGGTTCAAGCATAATAGCTACAGTGCTGTGATTTTCCAGCGCAGCTTTTTTTAAAGCATCAAAGTCAGCATAGTCAACATGCACAAAGCCGGGCAGCAGGGGTTCGAATCCGGCCTGGATCCTGGGGTTCCCGGTGGCAGACAGGGTGCACAGGGTTCTGCCGTGAAAACTTTTATTGGCGACAATAATAACAGGCAGATCGATACCTTTATCATGTCCGTAACGTCTCGCCAGTTTAATGGCTGCCTCGTTGGCTTCTGCACCAGAATTACAGAAAAACGCCCGATCCATGTCAGACAGTTCACATAATTTATCTGCTAATGCTTCCTGATTAGGGATGCCGTAAAGGTTTGAGGTATGCATCAAGGTAGCGGCCTGATCCGCTATAGCTTTTGCAACTGCAGGGTGGGCGTGCCCCAGACCACACACAGCGATACCGGTTAAAGCATCCAGATAGCGGGTGCCCTGTTCATTATAGAGATAAGCGCCTTCACCCCGGACAAAACTCACAGGCAGGCGGCCATAGGTATTCATAATGTGATCAGACATATTTGAGTCCAACTTTATCGATTCTTATTTAGCATGTGGTAAAGTGAGACTATATCAGCGTATCCATAAGATAGGTGATATCAATCACTTAGTGCAAACAAAAGTAACATCTCAATAACTCCGTGCAGTTTAAGTTCCTTCCCCCTGATATGGGGAGGGGATCTTGCACGGACTTATTGAGAAGAGTTACTAAAAATTTACATGCTAAAATAAAAAAGCAGTCAACAAGGACTGCTTATAAGTAAACCGGTTATTCTAGTTATTATTTCTATAGACTGCAAGTCATATTTTTATGGAATTGAACGTTAATTTTAAGCATAATTGCATGAATTTCACCTATATGTTGAACGGACTATAAATTCACTAAAGGAAATCTATGTCTGTAATAGAAACAAGGAACCAGGCGTATTTAAACTGGATCCATGAATGCAATACCTATCAGTCAGAGGACTTTATTCCTTTTTACATAAATGATACGGTGCTGGGTTTAGTTCATCGTAATAAATTAACGGTGTTTAAGACACACCCGGATATTTTTTTTATTAGCGGAACTTATAGCAGCGAATCGATAACGTTTCAGCCCCATATAAACACCTTTGAACTGCGAACTGAGGCCGCTGCTCAGGTAGCCTGTGACTGGCTGGCATCCGGTGTGATCACCTCCTGGGTCGGTGAGCAATATAATGTGTTATCGGGATTTAATCATTCGTCGTTTTTCACGATTGAACGGGCCGCTTCCTCGATACTGGGGATTAAAAAATATGGTATCCACCTCAATGCCTGGGTAAAAAAGCAGGATGAGCTCTTTATCTGGGTAGCCAGACGTGCGCAGAATAAAGCGACTTTCCCCGGCAAACTGGATCATCTCGTTGCCGGAGGTCATGGCAGCGGTTATAGTATTCAGCAAACCATGCTCAAAGAATGTGCTGAAGAAGCCAATATTCCTGAATCCCTGGCCCGGCAGGCAATGCCGGTTGGACTGATTTCCTATATCATGGACATAGGTGAAAGATTGCAGCAGGACAATCTGTTTGTCTATGATCTGCAATTACCGCAGAGCTTTATCCCGCATAATACTGACGGAGAAGCAGAAGAATTTTTTCTCTGGCCGATAGAAAAAGTGCTGGAGGTGGTTGCCAATACCCGGGACTTCAAGACCAATTGTAATCTGGTCATCATCGATTTTGCTTTACGTCATGGCTACCTGAAACCGGATGAACCATTATATACTGATATCTGTATGGGATTAAGACAGTAAAAAATAAAGCGTCACTGCTCAGCGCAGCGAATAATATTGTGCTGGCTGCCAATTTTTATGCTTTGAAGTTATACGGTATATTAGTAAGCCCCTGATTAGTACAACTAAAGGAACCCCCTATTTTGAAAAAGCAACTGCACCTGTTTAAATACCTGCTATTGATGATAATGACATTAAGCCTTTTACAAGGCTGTCAAGCTTTAGATGCTCAGAAAAAAAATAATAGCCTGGATACTGTCTTGCGATTATACAATGAATCTTTACACTGGGAAGAATGGGCAACCGCAATGTCCCTGTACAAACCTGAACCGGGTCAAGATGATGCTTTGCCTGACTCTCAGAATCAGAATATGCAAATGTTTGAGAATATAGATGTGACTGAAGTAAAAAAAGCTGCTGTTACTATAAATCCTGAACAAACCCGGGCACAAACCTCGATCGTCATTGAGTATCACTTAAGCAATAGCAACAAAATAAAAAAAATCCATCATCCCATGACGTGGTGGTATAACGAAGAGTACAAAACCTGGCATACCAGTACACCCTTGCCGGATTTTAAATAGCTGCTTGAAACAGTTTCTGACAGGATCATTGCGTAGATGAATATCTTAATCGCACCAGATTCACTCAAGGGAAGTTTGAGTGCTGTAGATTTCTGTAATATATCCGCAGCATCCATAAAACGACTTTTTCCCGACGCCAATCTATATTTAATGCCTATGGCGGACGGCGGTGAAGGAAGTATAGATGCCATCCTGGCCAATTCATCCGGACAGCTACAGCAAGTAACCGTGATGAATCCAGCAGGGCTTATGATAGAGGCGCAATACGCCATTCTTGATGATGACAATACTGCTGTGATCGAAATGGCGCAGGCCTCAGGTTTACCATTGCTTGATGCAGCTGAAAAGGATCCGTTATACACCTCCAGTGATGGTACTGGTGAACTGATAATCCATGCACTGGATAAAGGCTGCCGCCGGTTTATCATTGGTCTGGGCGGCAGTGCTACTAATGATGGTGGTGTGGGTATGCTGCGGGCTTTAGGAGCCATATTCCTGGATAAGAAAGGGCTTGCGATTAAACCCGGCGGTAAATATCTGCAGGATATTGAAACGATTGAATTATCCAGCTTTGACAGTCGTATTGCGCGGAGTGAAATTATCATTGCCGGAGATGTGACCAATCCATTGCTGGGAGAAAACGGAGCTACTTATACTTTCGGGCCGCAAAAAGGTGCCACAGCCTACAGTCTTGAACTACTGGAAACAGCAATGGCACATTTTACCTTTAAGACTGCAACTCTTTTCAATCCGCAAGTTAAGCTTCTGGCAGCAGAGGCTGGAAGCGGCGCTGCCGGCGGAATGGGGTTTGCGTTGATGGCCTATTGTCAGGCCAAAATGAAAAGCGGCTTTGAGTTGATCGCTGAAATGGCTCGTCTGGATAACTTGATAGCCGAGAGGAACATCGACTTGATTATAACGGGTGAAGGGCAATTTGATAATCAGAGCCTTAATGGCAAGCTGGTCGGACGTCTTAGTGAAAAAGCACAACAGTACGATATACCCGTGATTGTATTATGCGGTAGTATTGGTGAGGATATTGATTATCAATCTATCGGTCAACACATAGCCCTGTTCAGTTTAAACCGCGGACCATCTTCTCTGGAATATGCCATGAACAATACAGCCAGTTTGCTTGAAGACGCAATGTTCAATATCATTAAGGTATTAAAATTCAGCTTTGCGCGAAAAAATCCGGGTTAATATAGGGTTAAAAGGTATTTTTGCCGATAAAGGTTTAGAGTATAAAGCAACTATTTTGTGGGCAAACTAACTCTTGTTGTTTGGCAGAAAACTGAGGATGTTATTCTTAAACCTTAAATTGAGCTATGCTTACTCTGGAGGCGGTGATTTTTCAGAAGGGATTGAATTCATTGGTTTTGTCTGAAATCATATTGAAATACAGGTACTTATTTCATTAGAATATAAGCTACTACTTTGGGAGATTAACATGAAAGCTATTGCAAAATATTGTGTCGTTGTCATGACCACAGGTATTATGGGACTTGCTGCGAGTTCTGCTTGTGCCTGGAACAGCAGTTGGGACGATGATGATGATTACTGGGGTGGTCCCTGGGGCGGAGGTCCCTGGTACGGTGGAGGTTATCCAGGCTATGGCGGGGGGTATCCCGGTTATGGTGGTTATCCACGATACGAAGGGGGGTATCCCGGGTATGGTGGTTATCCACGTTACGGTCATTCTCAGCGTTATGGTTATGGAAGGGGGTATCCCGGGTATGGTCGCAGCTACCCTCCTTATGGTTATGGCGCTGGTTATCCTTCTGGCGGTGCTCAGTATGACAGTGGCGCAGCTCCTCAATATGACTATAGTACGCCTCAGTATGACAGTGGCGCAGCTCCTCAATATGACTATAGTACGCCTCAGTATGACAGCGGTGCGGCTCAATATGACAGCAGTGCGGCTCAATATGACAGCAGTGCGGCTCAGTATGACAGCAGTACTCAAAACAATAGCGGCGATACGCAATATGATAGCGGAAGCTACTATAACCAGCAGCAGGATAGCGGAACACAACCTTATGCCTATCCTGATTCTGGCAGTTTTGAGAACGACAATTAAAAGTCAATAATAAAAATGTCAATTTATTGATAAAAATTGCAGCTGTCTATTGCTGTGCATACAGAAATAGACAGCTGGTCACTTCTTGAGCAGGTTTTAATCTAAATTAATATGGCCTGGGTGCTGGATAGTAACGAAAGGGTCCGTGCGGATCAATGGGCTTATTCATGGCGCCTGGCTCAACGCTAAACCAGTCTTCCCGTTCAGGCAATTGACCTGATTGATACAGGCTGAGTGTGTGTTTAGCTTGATCCTTTTCTGTTTTTCCAATATCGTTGCTGATAGAACTATATTCCGTATTGATTAAGCTGTCCTGGAGCCTGACAGCCTTATTAAACTCACCATTGGCAGCAAAAGCCAGGGCCAGTGCTGCAAAATGCGGGGCTATGGGCTGCATCTCTACCAGTTTCTGAGCCATGGCCAGGGCCTTTGGTGCGTCTCTGAATTCAGCAATATTGCTTAGTGCCAGTAAGTGAACCTGGTAAAATCGAAACAGTAGCAAGTCTGTAAAGCGCTTTTGCAGCATGTCCAGTTGTGCATACAGCAAGGGATCTGGCTGACCCTGTTTTTCCAGACAGATCAGGTTTTTCAGCTGAGCAGTTAGATTCATCGGTTCCAGTGCAATAGTCTGCTTATAATGCGGGCAGGCTGTGCTAAAATCAGCCTTATTAAACAGATGTTCAGCAAGGTAAAAATGTGCTCCGCTATGATCCGGGTCGATGTGCAGAACCTGCTGATAATAGTTAACTGCCAGCGGCTGGTTGTTTTTCGCATCGGCTAAAATGCCCAGTAGAAATAGAGCCAGGGTATTGTCGTTATCCAGAGTAATCGCCTGCTGCAATTCCTGACTGACCCGTATTTCATCCTGACCGGCAAGCAAGAGCGCCCTGGCATAACTGACATGTGCTGCTGCATTTTCCGCGTCCAGCTCAAGGCCGGCGGCAAATTCCTTTTGTGCAAGAGCAAATTTACCCTGATTTACAGCAGTTACTGCATTGTTAAAATGCAGAGCAGCTACCTGTTCCAGGTTTTTTATAAGCCTGATAAGCGGATCATCAATTTCAGGTTTGCCTTTGGCATAGAGTGCTAAAGACTGTCTGGCCTTATCGTTCTGTTTTAATGCACGATAGGCCTGAGCAAGCGGATAATGGGTTTGCGTTGCTTTGGGGTCCAGGTGCAGAACTTTTTCAAAATGAGTAATGGCTTGATTATACTGTCTTTGCAATAAGGCTATCTGTCCCAGGCCATATTCTGCAGGCGCGGCGAACTCCTGTATAGCCACTGCCCGACGATAGTTTTCCGCTGCGGCATTTAACTGATTTAGATCCAGATGGATATCAGCAACCCGTATATCGAGGGGAGGGTAGTGATCATCCAGCTGGCGTGCCCGGGCATAACGCTGCAATGCCATCTCAGGAAGCCCGCTTTGATGAGCAGTAAATGCCAGGTAATAAGCCCAGCGAAAATCATCAGGATCGAGTTTTGCTGCATTGGCATAACTGAGTTCGGCCAGAGTATAAATGGCATAATGCAGATAGTAGGCACCAAGCCTTGCGTAGGCGCCGGCCAGTTCCTGGCGTGACAGGGTTTTCTTTTGCAAAGTCTGTATGAGTTGTGAACGCACGCTGCTGATTTTTTTATGCGCAGACAGATCAAGCCCAGAGCCCCTGGCACTGTCAGGCACAGGTTCTAACTCCGATTGCCATTTAACCGGCAGCTGCACCAGCAAATCGGGGGTTTCAGCAAAGCCAGCGACACTCCAGAAAAAAAAGGCTAATAGATTTACTAATAAGAGCAGCTCTTTAATGTTCATAATGGTGTTTTTCTAATGGTCAGCAGCCGCCTCTAGGGCCGCTTGTTCGATACTGAGGGTCTTGTCGACCTGGCTTACGCTAATATGTTGAACACTGCTGTCAGGCCAGATGATTTTCAGGGAGTCGATTTTGTCTGCTTTTCCCAGACCAAATGTTACGGGTAATTCTACCTGGGAAAGATAACTGCGTGTCGGCATTACCAGACGACGCTGGGTCATTCCGTTGGCAGAAAGTTCTATTAAGCTGCCAATGGCATCACGGTTAACCGTTTTGCCAGTCAGTTTGAGTCTTAGCCAGTGATTTTCTGCAGACTGATCGTTACGAAATAACCGGCTGGAACGACCGGTCTGGGTGATAATGATGTCCAGATCTCCATCTGCGTCGATATCAGCATAACTCGCTGCGCGTCCGACCAGCGATTGTTGCAGATCACCTGTTTGTTCGACATGCATAAAGCGTTGATTACAGTCAGCACATTGGTGAAACAGCTGTGCAGGCTGGGCATAATACATACGGGGCTGGACCTGATTAATATCATTTTCCAGATGACCATTGGCCAGCAGTAGATCCAGCCAGCCGTCCAGATCATAGTCAAAGAAAAAAATACCGAAGGTTAGCGCCAGCCTTGAAACAGCACCGTAACCTTCGAGCACAGCCTCATCAACAAAAGGTGCAAGACCATCGGCTGTGACGTATAGTGAGTTCATCTCATTGGCAAAGTTGCCGGTGGCAATCGCTATATCCTGATCATTACGGAACCAGGCAGCGTCTATGCCCATGGCTCCGGTCGCTTTTCCATTTCGATCAAAAGCAATGCCTTCCAGCGCACCAATTTCTTCAAATTGGCCTTGCCCAAGATTATGCAATAGAAAATTTCTTACGGTATCATTAGCAATAAACAGATCCAGCAGTCCGTCATGATCATAATCAAGCAGAGCAACTCCAAGAGCCTTGCCGACTGGCTGGCCATTGGCTGGATCGAGGACAGCAATATTCTTTGAAAGATCAGCAAAGCGGCCATTACCGTCATTGCGGTACAAGCGACTGTGAGTGCCAGTGAAATTCTTCGGTGCACCGTAAGCCCGCCCCAGGCCTGTCAGCCGAAAATCAATCTCAATATCAATTTTACGTGACCATTTGACATAATTTCCGACATATAAATCCAGATCTCCGTCATTATCCATATCGAAAAAGGCTGCCGTAGTGCTCCATTCTTCCGGCAGACCCGCGACACCGGCGGTTTCTGTAACATCAATGAACTGTCCTTGCTGATTGCGCAGCAGATGATTTTTACCCAATGCGGTGAGATAAACGTCAACCCAGCCATCATTATCATAATCACCCACCGCTACACCCATACCGTAATGATGTAATTCCAGACCGGTAGTCAGCGGTTTATAATTCCCCTGGCCATCATTCTGATACAGTATAGTGGTAGGCTTTTCAGCATAATCAGGTTTATGTCCCTCCCAGTAGCGGGCATTGACCAGTAACAGATCTTGATCATTATCGTTATCATAATCAAAAAAGGCGGCACCATTACCCATGGTTTCAGGCATTAATTTTTCTCCATAGGCGCCGTTGGTGTGTTTGAAGTTGATGCCTGCCTGACTCGTGATGTCAGTAAATTGCACTGCAGTTGAATCTGTCGGTGCAGCAGTAACTTTGACGGGCATTGATGCTTCGTGATGCTGAGGCTGCTGCAACTTATTGTAGAGTAGTGCTATGCTGGCAAATAAGCCGGTCATAATGAGCAGACTGATCAGGAGATTGAGTTTATTCATGGGGACTTAGCGTATTGCTCCTGGAGACCGAGACGGACTCGTTTACTGGGACAGGTTGTAACGGGTAAATTGCAATTGGCGAAGCAGCGTGATCCGCTGCAGCATTGTTGCGTCGATGCAGACTCACAGCCTGTGCCACGGCATTATCATCGGGTCGCAACATCTCATGCAGCTCACGATGCTGACTGGCCAGTGGCTGCCTGTCTGTTGATGCATAGAGGATGGACAGGTTGTAATGAGCACTCAGATCTTCGGGATCTATATTCAGAACGCGTTTGAAGCCAAGTTCGGCTCGATTCAGATAGTACTGCTTTTTAGCTTTGTCGCGGCGTTCAGAACGGGATTTTTCAAACAAGGTTCGTCCCAGAGTATTGAGCACACGGATATCATAAGAAAAATCAAAATTCCGTTGCTGCGCTGCGGGGTAATCGCTGGCGATGATTTTTTCAAGACGAGAAATAGCACTATCCAGTTGACCGTTTTCTCGTTCAATCAAAGCGGCATACCAGTCCACGGTCCAGGCAAAAGCACCTGCCTGCTGAGCTTTATGCAGGGACTGTGAAGCTTCTTCAAGGTTGCCTTGCTGAAAATAGACTCGAGTCAGGTTAAGATAGCCCTGTGCCGGATTGAGTAAAGCCACCTGATTGAAAACTGCTTCGGCCTGACGTAATTCGCCTTTGGCATTCCCTGCATCTTCTCCCTGGCGCAGTAAACCGATGCCGTAATCATTCCAGCGTTCCCAGCTCGGGGTATGTAAAGGTTCAGGCTTTTGGTTTTGCGAGGTTGCTGAGACGGGTGAAGAGGCGGTGACTGGCAAGGTTACCTGATCACTGCCCAATATTGTTATGGGCAGACTGTTTCGGGTAAATTGATCAGCTTCTATATAGCGCATAAACGGGGTATCAAATTTTCTATAATTAAGACGCGCAGTGATATTAAGCGGACCAGTGGCATTGTCTGGCACTTCTAACAGATAATGGATCACGCTGGAGGCGCCGGGAGGGATCTGGTGGTTGTAAAGAGTCACAAAAATATCCGCAGCATTGCGTCTGTCGATACGCCTGCCATTCCTGTCCAGTAGATATGAATTAACGAAGTAGGCCCAGGGATCGACCTTGCCGTTAGTTTGTAAATGACCACTGCGGAGCAGCGGCTGTCCATTATTTTCTGCATTGATAGTCAGCCAGAGCTGATTGGAGTCTGAGGTACCCTGGGTCAGATGATGTCCGGGTTTGAGCGTGCGAACAACTACCTCCAGAAGATATTTTTCCCCTGCAATTAATTGCGGTAGCTCGGGGCGAATCGGGGCCAGTAATTTACCATTGATGGTACCACCTTCTCTAACGGCAAAGATATCGACCCGTACGGAATCCTTGAGCATGGCTTGCTGGGCCTCGAGCGTTTCATCAAGATTTTTCATCTGCGCCAGAGCCGTATTGGCTGCAGCAAAGCGGTGACTGTGAATACTGCGTTTTTCAGCATGGTCAAAGTTGCGAGCAGCAGGGTCGTCAGATGTTTTCAGCGGCATATGACACTGACTGCATCGTTGAATGGCTTTATCCGGGTAATAAAAACTGTCGACCCGATGCCCCGATACACCGCTGAAAAGGAAACTGCTGTAATGATCCTGTCCGCGCAGCCAGCGGTATTGATTGAGTGCCACCGGCAGGTGATTTTTATGGCAGGCGGAACAGAATTCGGCACTCTGATGCAGTGGCTTGAGTAGATTATTTTTATGCAATGCCGGTTTGGATTTAATCAGCTGGTGATTGATGCGTTTAAGCCATGGATTACTGCTGTAAGCGAAAGGATAACCAGGAGGATCCTGGAGCGTAAAATCTGCATTGCCGCGAGTTGAATTGATGTTACTAATGGCATGACAGGCTATACAGGTCAGTCCGACTGAAGCCGTTGCATCATTGTCCATGTCATAGTCCGGATCATCAAATTTTCCGCTCAGCAAGGGCACTATATCATGGCATGCCGCACAGAAACGCGCGGCATGCACATTGCCATCCCTGTTCAGTATGGTTTGCCGTGCTTCTTCAACCGAGAAACGATAAGCCGGGTTATTGAATGAACTGAAACGATGCATACTCTGGGCGGCGGTTCGGGCAATATCCGCATGACACTCGGCACATTCATTGTCTACCATTAAATGCTCTGCCTCAATAAACCTGGCTGGCGTTTGTGTCAGTGCCGGCAGATAATGAAAGTCCAGTGCCTTGATATCAGGTTTGGTGAAACTATAGGCCAGTATCGTAGCGATGGCCAGTAATCCACTGACAGCCGCCCAGCGCAATCCGCTGGCGCGGTTAAAACGGTAATTGGTTTTGGCTCGGCGATGCTGAATAAACAACATGAGCAGCAGAACCGGAGTAACAATGTGCAGCCAGTAAGCGAGGTTTCTGATTAGGTGTGAATTGACTTCAAAAAAATCAAAGCGGCTTAAAATCAGTCCTGACAATAGCAGCAATAAGGCCGATATCAGCAGCAGCAAGCCGGCTCGAATGGCTTTGCTATTGGTATGTTTACGTGCTTTAAAAACATGCCCTGCAACAAAAAGGAAGAACACAAATGCGAGCAGCAGGCCCGCCACGAGATGCCCGAGAAACATCAGTAAATAAAATTGATCCTGATAGCTCTGGCCGCTGAAATATTCCAGCAGAGTGACGGCTCCCAGGTAAACTGAATTAATCAGCAGCAGGAAGAACAACAGCAAAACGGCAGGTAAAAGGCGTTTTAACAGCGGATTGAATACGGGCGTGTTAAACACGGGTAGATCATTGTTGTGTGCTGAAGGGATCATGATGTAATAGCGTTGTTCTGCCTGTTTGCCTGTTTCTGTCGGCCTCGAATTTAATCCATCAGCTCAGCAGCATAACAGCCCCCAATGCTGCATTATATCACTTTTCGCGGTACAGGTTCAAAACCCGCAATGATGCATCAATGGGTCTGGTGCTAAATGGATACCTTCTAGGAAGACTTGTTTAGCATAAGAAATGTAACTTCTCAATAAGTCCATGCAGTTCAAGTTCCTTCCCCCTGATAGAGGGAGGGGATTTTGCACGGACTTATTCAGAAGCTACCTAAGAAATTAGCTAACTATAGCTGATCATTGTTCACTACGCGGTGACTGTTTTCAAGAATATAATCGAGAAAAGTTTTAGCTGTCAGAGACAGCGTTTTACCTTTTAGATGTACCGCAAACCAGCGCCGCTTAAGTGGAAAACCGTCTACATCGAGTACCGCAAGTTTACCGGCATCACGTTCCAGACGCAGGCTATGGAGTGATAAAACGGCCAGCCCCAGACCTGCCATAACCCCCTGTTTTATTGCTTCACTGCTGCCAAGCTCCATGTATGGTTCAATATGTAATCCGTTGCGTTCCAGTAATTTGTCAAATACCAGCCGTGTACCCGAGCCAGTTTCACGTTCCAGAAAGCGTTCCTTAATCAGCCTATTGAGAGGAATATTTTTACTTTTCACCAATGGATGATCAGGTGGCGCCACTGCGACGAGAATATTTTCCAGAAAAGGGTAGGTTTCCAGTTTTTCATCATTGCTGACCTGACCCATAACCACAAAATCATCTCTGTTGTGCATGAGACGTTCTACGACTCGGGCACGATTGGTAAATTTTAATCGCGGTTCGACTTCTGGATACACCTTCAAAAAGCTACCCAGCAGATGAGGCATGAAATACTTGGCTGTGGTGACCACTGACATCTGCATAGGTCCTTTTACGACTCCCTTCAATTCTGCAATGGAATTCTTCAGGTCGGATACTCTGTTTAATATATCCAGGCTTGCGTCGTACATGGCTATACCCGCCATACTGGGGAAAATCTTCTTTCCTACCTGTTCAAATAAAGGTAGCCCCACCTGGTTTTCCAGACGTTTTATCTGAATGGAGACAGCTGGCTGTGAAAGATGAAGCTCCTTCGCGGCAAGTGTGTAGCTGTTGTTGCGGAACACGGATTCAAACAGTTTGAGTTGTTGTAAGGTCAGATGCATATTGTTTTACCATAAACAAATGTAAATCAAGTTTATAACAATTATTAATTTTTATAAATGGATTTTAAGAGTTATATTATTGCATCTCTGGTGAGTCGAGCTAACTGAAAGATATACAGGCTCCTGAGAAACAGATTGAATTTTGGGATTGGAGGTCTCGATTGGCTCCAGTCAAATTAAAAGCAACGATGAAAGGAAGGTTAGTAATGGCAAAGACCTATAATGCCGGTGTAAAAGAATACCGCGAAACGTATTGGATGCCCGAATATACTCCACTGGAGACTGATATTCTGGCCTGTTTCAAAATCACTCCACAGGAAGGTGTTCCACGTGAAGAAGTAGCTGCTGCGGTTGCGGCTGAATCTTCAACAGGTACATGGACGACTGTATGGACTGACCTGTTAACTGACCTGGATCACTACAAAGGTCGCGCATACGCAATCGAAGACGTGCCAGGTGATGACACCTGTTTCTACGCTTTCGTTGCATACCCAATCGACCTGTTCGAAGAAGGTTCAGTTGTAAACGTACTGACTTCTCTGGTGGGTAACGTATTCGGCTTTAAAGCCCTGCGTGCTCTGCGTCTGGAAGATATCCGCTTCCCGGTTGCTTACGTTATGACCTGTAATGGACCACCGCAAGGTATCCAGGTTGAACGTGACATCATGAACAAATATGGTCGTCCTCTATTAGGTTGTACCATTAAGCCTAAACTGGGTCTGTCTGCCAAAAACTACGGCCGTGCCTGTTATGAAGGTCTGCGCGGCGGTCTTGACTTCACTAAAGATGATGAAAACGTTAACTCTCAGCCATTTATGCGCTGGAGACACCGTTTTGACTTCGTTATGGAAGCAATCTTAAAAGCTGAAGCTGAAACTGGCGAACGTAAAGGTCACTACCTGAATGTTACTGCTCCTACTTCAGATCAGATGATGGAACGTGCTGAATATGCGAAAGAAATCGGTGCACCTATTATCATGCATGACTACCTGACGGGTGGTCTGTCAGCGAATACTCAACTGGCACAATGGTGTCAGGCTAATGGTATGTTATTACACATTCACCGTGCCATGCACGCGGTACTCGACCGTAACCCGCACCACGGTATCCATTTCCGTGTATTAACTAAAGTATTACGTCTGTCTGGTGGTGACCACCTGCATTCCGGTACTGTTGTTGGTAAGCTGGAAGGCGACCGTGAGGCTACTCTGGGCTGGATCGACATCATGCGTGATTCTTATGTTAAAGAAGACCGCTCACGTGGTATTTTCTTTGACCAGGATTGGGGTTCAATGCCAGGCGTTATCCCTGTTGCTTCTGGTGGTATCCACGTATGGCACATGCCTGCACTGGTTAACATCTTTGGTGATGATTCTGTACTGCAGTTTGGTGGTGGTACTCTGGGTCACCCCTGGGGTAATGCTGCAGGTGCTGCTGCTAACCGTGTTGCGGTTGAGGCTTGTGTTGAAGCACGTAACATGGGTCGCGAGCTTGAAAAAGAAGGTAAGGACATCCTTACTAATGCAGCGAAGAGTAGCCCAGAACTGGGTGCTGCTATGGAAACATGGAAAGAAATCAAGTTTGAATTCGATACTGTTGATAAGCTGGACGTATCTCACAAGTAAAAGCCTCGTCTGGCACACTCCGGCGGTGTTGCTGAAAAAGGTCATGTATTATTTATACACTCCCTTTTTCGCGCCTTGCCAGGGTGCACCAGTCAAGCCTTTTTACTTAAAAAAATTTGAACTGAACTAATTAAAAATTGGAGTAATCACAATGAGTGATATGCAAGATTACGCATCAAGCTTAGCAGACACAGCAAGTCGTAAGTTTGAAACTTTCTCTTACCTGCCATCAATGGATTCAGACCAGATCCGTGCGCAGATTGAATTCATCGTCTCTAAAGGATGGAATCCATCCATTGAGCACACTGAACCTCAAAATGCTTCAGGCAGTTACTGGTACATGTGGAAGCTGCCTATGTTTGGTGAAACCGACGTAGACGCTATCCTGGCTGAATGTGAAGCTTGTAAAAAAGCTCATCCAGGCAATCATGTACGTTTATTAGGTCTGGATAACTTTGCACAGTGTGCTGGTGCATCTATGGTTATCTTTCGCGGAGCAGCGGTTTAATCCGTCACCGTGAAATGTAGGTAGAAAACCCCCGCACTGCACTTGCAGGCAGGGGTTTTTTATCAATAATAAATAACGATATCACTGTAGTTATCTGATTTTCAAGAGTATCGTTATTAAAATGATGCAATTTTAGCCCAACAGCAAAGTGTAAAAAGATTTATGTCAAGATCTGATAAGTATGTCGGCATCGATGAAGATATGTTTGGTGGTATGACAACTATTGGTAAAACCATTCGAGATGCGTGGGTGTTTGAGTTAATCCCAGAAAATGAAACCTGTAAAGGTTGGAACATACAAGGTATTGATGCGCTATTAGATAAAGTTAATGCTGAATGGGATAAGTATGGCTGTCTAGTCAGCCGATTGCCTGAAGCGCTGTTTGAACGTCACCAGAGAATCCATGCAGAAGCCGTAAAAAAAGCAAAAGAATTAGGCTGGGATGGTGAATATGAAACATACAGCGACCAATAATATTTGTAACTAATTTTTTAAATATACAATTTTTAACTACAACTTTTTACTACATAAAAGAAACATCAAAAAAGGGTGTATCATGTCAGAAAATACAGTTGATCCACAACAGTACATTATCAAAAATGAGCCATATTATGAGCCAGTTACCAATGAAGTAGAGCTCTATGAAGCGGCATATAATGCACGTATGCCAATGATGCTTAAAGGTCCGACTGGGTGTGGTAAATCACGTTTTGTAGAGTACATGGCTTACAAACTGAACCGTCCGCTAATTACCGTCGCCTGTAATGAAGATATGACTGCATCCGATCTGGTTGGACGTTTCCTTTTAGATAAAGACGGCACCAAATGGCAGGATGGTCCTCTGGCCACTGCAGCGCGTATAGGTGCTATTTGCTATCTTGATGAAGTCGTCGAAGCTCGTCAGGATACCACGGTTGTTATACATCCATTGACTGACCATCGTCGTACTTTACCTATAGACAAAAAAGGTGAATTAATTGAGGCTCATCCTGATTTTCAGCTGGTTATTTCCTATAACCCTGGTTATCAAAGCTTGATGAAAGATTTAAAACAGTCCACAAAACAACGTTTTGGTGGCCTTGACTTTGATTATCCTTCTGAAGAAATCGAAGTGGCTATTGTTGCTAAAGAATCTGGTGTTGATAAAGAAACGGCAGCCAAACTGGTACAGATTGCCCATCGTGCACGCAACCTTAAAGGTCATGGTCTGGATGAAGGGATTTCCACTCGTCTATTGGTCTATGCAGGACAGTTGATCAATAAAGGGATTGAACCACAGCATGCTTGCAGTATGACTATGGTCACACCATTAACGGATGATCCGGATATGCGTGATACATTGGATGCCGCAGTACAAACATTCTTTGGTTAATTCTGTTTAATGCAGAGGCATAGAAACGTCTGACAACATCCTGGTGGTTGTTGTGATAGAGATCGATCGTTCTGATTTTTTTTATCTCTACAGACCGTTCATTGCGCCTCTGTAACGAGGCTTTACAACAATGAGCATAAAACTCGAAGATTACGAAGAATTCCTTGAGGATGTTCCAGCCATTCGAGATGTACTGGATGGAACATTCCACGAAGCCGCACGTATTATGTCGCCCACAGGGCTGGAAGAATACATGGACGGCGCCAAGGCGCTGTGTAAGCTTGGTCGTGGTAGCGACCTGGTCATGACTTATCTGCAGGAAATGCCGTTGGTGGCAAAAGAATGTGGTGAAGACATAATTCCAGACTGCCTGTCGGCTGCAATGAAATTATCTTCAATGACTTCAGGCGAAGTCATCTCCTTACTTTTTAGTAGTTTACCTTCGGCTGCCCGGAATCTGGGAGATGCGGAATTATTACGTGGTTATCTGACCTTTATTCACCAATTCGCTTCGACGGCTTCTCGTGGATTACGTCCTATGTTGAACCATATGGATGATCTCCTGTCGAAGCTCACGTTGAGTGGGTTGCGTCGCTGGGCAAATTTTGGTGCTCAGGCTTATCGCCGTGACTATGCCAATCTGACCCTGTATTTCAATCTGGAATCAGCGGATTCCAAAGCGATGCTGCAAAAAGAACGTCGAGGTGTTCTGTTTATTAAAGTTCAGCGTAAATTGAACTTTTATTTACGGGCTTTATGGGGACGTGACTTTTTCCTGCGTCCAACCGGTGCAGATTACACTGATTTCAGACCTTATATTGAGCATCGAATTTTGCACATGCCCGATGCTGTTGATGATTTGGAACTTGGTGAAGGAGTGGGTAAAATTCCTGGTCTGGAATTATACCGTGCCACAGCAGCCCACATGGCCTCACACATGTGCTATTCCACTTCCCCAATTTCTGCGGAACAGTTAAGCCCTGCACAAATGTTTTTCATTGGCTTTATGGAAGACGCACGTGTGGAATATAAAGCCAGTAATGATTTCCCCGGATTACAAAAACTGTGGTTAACTTTATTAAAAGTGGCTGATAATGATGATGAACCAGAACATCCGACATTAACAACACTGGAGCACATCGCTGTCATGTTGCTGGATAGTAAACATGTAATTTCAATCGATGATGAGCAGATCAATGCATTTGTAAACAAGTTCTACGACGAAATTGAAGCCAAACAGAATGATAATAACTTCTCCTGGCATATGGGTATGGAGTTGTTCAATCTCTTTGCTGCACGAAAAGAAGTGCCAAGTCTTCGAATCCTGGAGCGTATACGTATTCCGTATCGTGACGATAATCGTTTTGTCTGGGAATTCGAAGAATTTGACTGGAATGTTGAAACGGAATATGTGCCAGCTAGCCAAAGACAGGTTCGCAAACAAGTAAGCGTCATTGAAATGGCTAACGAAGTTGATTGTGAACTGGCGGGTGATGATGCACAGGAAATCTGGACCTGCTCAACTAATATGCGTCCCTATGAAGATGATCTGACTGATGATCAAATCAGTTTCAATGATATGTGGGGTAAAGAGCCGGTATCTGATCCATTCCATTATCAGGAGTGGGATTATCAAATTCAGTTACACCGTCCCGACTGGGCAACTGTCTATGAACGTCGACAGCCTAAAGGTGATCCAGATGATATCGGGATCATTCTGGATGAATACAGACCAGTGGCACATCGTATCAAACAGATTATTGATTTGTTAACGCCTGAAGGCGTGCAACGTCAACGTGGTCTGGAAGATGGAGACGAGGTTGATATCAATGCAGCAGTTGATGCCATGATATCCATTCGAATGGGAGAACAGCCTAATCCACGAATCACTATGAGAAATGTGTTAAAGAGTCGTGATCTCTCTGTCGTGGTACTGATGGATTTATCTGAGTCAACCAATGAATCAATGGCAGGTTCGGATAAAACTGTGTTGCAGCTGACGCGTGAAGCAGCAACTTTGGTGGCTACCGCAATCAATGGAATTGGCGATCCGTTTGCACTGCATGGTTTTGCATCTGATGGACGTCATGATGTTCAGTATTACCGCTTTAAAGATTTTAACCAGCACTTTGATGATGAAGCAAAGTCACGTTTATCCGGCATGAAAGGCGGACTATCCACCCGCATGGGGGCAGCATTACGTCATGCGGGGTATCATCTGCTGAAACAACCGGAACGACGTAAATTGATCCTTCTGGTCACCGATGGCGAACCGGCTGATATTGATGAACGCGATCCGCAACATCTGCGTCATGATACCAAAAAAGCGGTTGAAGAATTATACAGCACCGGCGTATTGACTTATTGTCTGACGCTGGATCCCAATGCAGATGCTTATGTAAAACGAATCTTTGGTGAAAATAACTACACTATTATCGATAATGTTGACCGCTTGCCAGAAAAATTGCCAACACTGTTTGCAAGCCTCACCGGTTAGAGAATAACCATCAGGCTGAGTTATGAGTCGTGTTGCAGATATGCCAGTGTACGAGCAACGGACAGTTGAAGTTGCGGCCAAACGGTATAATTTATGGCGACGGGCCAAACTGCATTTGAAATGTCCGATTCGATTTTCTCTGCTGGATTATCGAGGGCTGGTCATGATACTGGATGAAGATGAATGGTTATGTGCTGACGAGACGCAGAATGATTTGCCCGTCATCTGCTGGCTGGCGTTTGTAGATCAGGGACGAGACACTTTACATTTGCCAGTGCAATGCACATTAAATTATTATCATTTTGCTGCGGGTAAAATACGTGCTCATGTCCTTGAGCTGATGGAGCAAGAGTTAGAACGGTTGTTAGATAATAAGAATGAATTTAAAGGCTGAATGAATGACAGTCATTCTTATGATGTGGAACTTAAGGGGATAGTGTGTGGCACTGGTTAATATGCGCGACATGTTGTATCACGCTCACGACAATAACTATGCCGTTGGCGCTTTTGATCTGGTCAGCCTTGATTTTCTCGAGGCAGTCATCGATGCAGCAGAACGCAGCCGTGCCTCAATTATTCTGAGTATTGCAGAACCTCACTTTGCTCATTACGATTTTGAACTGATGCTGCCGGCGGTCGAAGCTGCGGCAAAACGAGCCTCTGTTCCTGTTGCCATTCAACTGGATCACGGCAGCAGCCTGGAATCTGCGTTCAAGGCTATTAAGCTGGGCTGTAATGGTGTCATGCTGGATGCTTCTGACAGTCCCCTGGCGGAAAACATTAAAGCCACACGTTCAGTAGTTGAAATGTCCCATGGCTGTGGGATTCCGGTCGTAGGAGAACTGGGTTATGTGGCAGGCATGGAAGGAGAAGGTGCACAACAGCATCCAGGTGAAACTGCTTTTACCAATCCAGCTGAAGCCAAAGCCTATGTTGAACGAACGGGGGTGGACTTTCTTGCTGTTTCGATTGGTACGGTGCAGGGACGCATGAAGGGGCGTGCAAAGCTCGATTTTCAGCGCTTAAAACAGCTCAATCAGGCGGTCAATGTGCCCCTTGTGATTCATGGGGGCAGTGGCTTGAATGAGAGCCAGTTCCGAAAGCTGACTGCTCTGGGAGTGGTTAAAATAAATTATTACACCGCTTTGTCTGATGTGGCTGCTGAGGTTATGCGTCACCAGAGCCGACTCAACCCGGCAGGAAGTTTTACCGAGCTGAAGCAAGGGGTTAAACAGGCCATTGCTGCTGAGGTAGAACGTTGCCTGCGCATCTGGGGTTGTGCAGGGCGGGCTGCTGAAGTATTGACACAGTGTGAGGCCTGGTTGCCGGTCGAACATCTTATTGTGCATAATGTAAAACACCTCAAGGAACAGCAGATAAATACTCTTTTGGCGGAAGGCCGACAATTGTTGTCCAGTATCCCGGGTGTGCGCAGTGTCTTCACTGGTGAAGCGATCAAGCAGGTAGAGCAATACAGTTTTTGCTGGTTAGTCCATCTGACAAATAAAATTGCTGCCCAGAACTTTTGTAAACATCCAGATTATGCCAAATTTTCGAACAATATTTTGCGTCCCAATGTGGAAAACTTATTCAGTATCGATTATCAGGATAACTCTTCAAAGGGTTGACCATTTAAGCCACTATCTGAATCATAGAATCAAAAGTTAGATCATGTTCATCGAGGAAGCTTTCCAGACTGAAGTGTATTCCTATTACAGCTCTTTCATCAATGTGCAGTCCATTATCGAGAGCCTTGATGTTTTTAAGTAAACTTTCCAGAAGTTCGCTCTGGCTGTCAGCATAGATAGATTCATACCATAGACCTTTGTTGGGTATTTCTATGACTGAGTGGTGTTTGCCGTTTTCAGACTGAAAGATTTTAATATCTTTTAATCTGAAACAGGATTCTTCTATCTGACCCCACAGCCTGATATTTTTAAAGTCAGGGTTAGAATGAAGTCTATGATGTTGCTTCTCCTGGTATTCCATTTCTGCTTCAGCCATCTCAACACTCCTTATTGGTTACTTTTAGCCATGATTTTAGCAAGAAGCATTGCAATAGATTGATACTTGAATCGCAAATCCATCATTTAGCATGAATAATAGTGACTGTTTAATGCATCTGAAACATTACTCTGCGTGATATCAGTCACGATCTTATAATATCGCTAAAGATTAACGATAAAAGATCACGTTACCAGGGATTATGGTTTTTGAGATCCTCGCAAGCAGATGTATGTCCGCATTTATATGCGCGTTTAAATTGTTCTTTGAGTATCTCAGAAGGGTTGTCATCAATGCTGTCCAGCCAGTGCTTTAAAGACTGGACGTTTGCATCAGTTTTACCGGTATCTCTGTCTGAGAACAGGGTTGCGTCTTCAGATATCTTGCGCAGTAGTTGATGCGGTTGTCTTTTTATCGGATGGTGCCTGTAACTTCTGCTCTTTAGACGCTGCCTGTCCCCAGGATATATGGGTAAACATAGTCCTGAAGACCTTTTATCAGCATAAGTTCAGATAGACAGTATTCAGTTCACGGTAATACTGTAAAAGTTCAAAAGGCTGAATATTTGCACTTGAAACAAATAACACGTTATTATACAAGATCATAGAAAAATATAGTTTATGCTTTAAGCCAATGAGCCTTGAAAATGAATCAACCTGATACCCGGGCAGTCAAATCTTTTCTGTTGCAATTGCAGGCCGATATCTGTGAAACTCTTGAAAAGGCAGACGGACAGGCTAAATTTCTCCTCGATGAATGGCAGCGAGAAGAAGGCGGGGGAGGCCAGAGCAGAGTTCTGAGTAATGGAAAAGTATTTGAGCAGGCCGGAGTGAATTTCTCCCACGTTATGGGTGCGGCTTTGCCGCGCTCGGCAACAGCCAAAAGGCCTGAACTGGAAGGACGCAATTATGAGGCCATGGGCGTATCGCTGGTGATTCATCCGCATAATCCCTATGTGCCGACGACGCATGCCAATGTGCGTTTTTTTATTGCTGAAAAAACCGGGGAACTACCGCTATGGTGGTTTGGCGGCGGTTTTGATTTAACGCCTTATTATCCGTTTGAAGAAGATGTATTGCATTGGCATCGTATTGCCAGGCAGGCCTGCGAAGCGTTTGATGCTGATTATTACCAGACATTCAAAGCGTGGAGTGATGTATATTTTTTTCTTCCCCACCGAAATGAAACACGGGGTGTTGGCGGTCTGTTTTTTGATGATCTGAATGAAAAAGGTTTTAATGACTCATTTGCTTTTGTACGCAGTGTTGGGGAGCATTTTATTCCGGCCTATTTGCCGATTGTAGAAAAGCGCAAAAATCATGCTTATGCCGAGCGTGAGCGTGATTTTCAGCTTTATCGCCGCGGCCGTTATGTTGAGTTTAACCTGGTCTATGACCGGGGCACACTGTTTGGCCTGCAGACCGGCGGACGCACCGAATCTATCCTGATGTCGCTGCCCCCTCTGGTCAAGTGGCGTTACAACTGGCAGCCTGAGCCGGGTTCCGAGGAAGAAAAACTCTATACCCGTTTCCTCAAACCTCAGGACTGGTTAAAACTTGATAATGAAAGTTCATAGGTTAGTTCTTAAGCAAAAATGCGGATGAAGAATCGGCTGTTTGTTGACCCACATGGACGACTTCGGCTCCTGCCTCTCGCAGGCATTTCCACCATCCATGATGGTCATTTCGGCAATGCAGATTATGCAGAAGCAATTTTCTGCCTTCCACAAATACCCGATTCTCCTTAAGTACCCAGGTATGAATGAAAGTTAAATCTGTAAAACATTATGACGATTGATCGTGCAAGAGAACTATTGCAGATCCAGGTAGAAATGGGCGGCGGCTATAACCGTAATTCTGTAAGACTGATCCTGTTTGAAATCAGCCAGGAGCGTGGGCAGGAAGGGGTGGATAAGCTTATAGATGAATTCTCACTGGATCAGGTCTTTGGTCTGCAAAAGGGCGTAGAGATCAAGCCCTGGTAAGAGCATTTATCATCTTGATACACGAGCATCCCCCTTGCGCAGGAGATTCAGGGTGGTGTAGTCTTTGACGTCTGACTGCTGCGGTAATCGGTAAGTTTATCGGTGAGCCATTGGGCACTGGAATATTCTTTGCCATCACAGATAATGATGTATTCTCTGCCGGTGACACTGCTTTTGGTTGCAATATATTTTATAAATTGCTCGGTTTCAGTAATTTTATCTTTCGCGTAATCATATTTCATTTCCATATGACCGCGTGCTTCTTCAGCAGGGTATTCACTCCAGTTTCTTTTAAAGGTACAGCCGGATTCTTCGATGGTCTTAAGCAGATACTGTATTTCAGCGTCGGTCTTTGTGACACTGCTTTTAGCACTGACTGGAGTTGCTGCTATACATAGCGCCAGCAGGATAAAAATAATGGCTACAGAACTCTTTAGCTTGAGCCGAATCATTGGGGATTTTCCTTGCTGTATTTAAACGTGACCCACATGGGATTGTGATCAGAAACTTTGGTCCGAGCTGAGTGTTTTGCTAACACAACCAGATCCCGGAAATAGACATGATCAAGCTGGTGCTTAAACATCGTCTTCATAGTGTCTGGATTAAAGTAGACCTCACTGAGGGAAAAAGGTTCAACCAGAATGTCGTTGAGCATTTGTTCTCTGGATAGACTCCAGGTGTTGAAATCGCCCGCAATAATAACGGGCCCCTGATGTTCTATTAAGGCGCCGGCAATTTGTATGAGCTGGTTGCGAAAGGCAATATCACCGAACGTAAAATTTATCGCATGGATATTAATCAGCAGCAGTCGGTGCTTACGGTGTCGCAGAGGGAATACGGAAATCAGGGTTGACTTGGGCAGCAGAACCCATGGTTCCATATTGCGTTGCACGCAGACACTTAACGGCTGGGTGTGTGATGCGGTTAAGACACCGGCCGCGAAATTAAGTTTTTTGAAAGCGGTTGCCAGGTCCCAGTTCAACTGCATGTTATCCAGTAGTCTACGAAAATCATCGGTTAGATAGGCTTCCTGCAGGGTGATCAGATCCTGTTTCTCACTAAACTGGCTAAATGTCTGCATCCAGGACTCATTTTTCCCCTTGAATGTATTCCAGTTCAGCAAACTGATCGAGTGGGGATCCAGCATCCGGGAATGCTTGTTGTTAGAAGAGATGACATGAGCATTATCTCCTGGATGACAGACAAAACTAAAATAGGCAGTTTGATCATTTGCTACGGTTCGCTGTTTAACCTCATCCGGAATAGACACGCAGGCGGTAAGCAACAGGCAGCAAAAAATAGTTACCGCTGTTTGCAAAACTTCAGTAACCGTTCAAACAGGGGATACGCCATTCTCTTCCATCCCGGGCGAGTAAATCATCGGCTTCCTGGGGCCCCCAGCTATAGGCCGCGTAATTAGGAAATGTCCGCACCGGCAGAGCCCCCCAGATATCAAGGATGTTCTGTACCAGCTTCCAGCCGGCTTCAATGTTGTCTGCGCGTTTAAACAGGGTTTGATCACCGATCAGGCAATCATAAATCAGCGTTTCATAGCCCGTGTTGAGTGAATGTCCAAAATAATCTTCATAATTAAAGTCCATTTTTACCGTTGAAAGCTTGGGTAAAGTCCCCGGAACCTTGGCATTGATTTCCAGATCGATACCTTCATTGGGCTGAATACGCAATACATGACGGTTTGGCGCGATATCACGATCTTTTTTCAGAGATTGACGGAACATCATATTGGGGGCATGACGGTATTGCACCAGTATCTCAGTGTATCGCCCAGGCATGCGCTTGCCGGTGCGCAGATAAAATGGCACTCCGGCCCAGCGCCAGGTGTCTATCATCAGTTTCATGGCCACAAAGGTTTCAGTTTTTGAATCTGCTGCAACGCGTGGCTCATCCCGGTAGGCCGGTAATGTTGTGCCGTCGGGCAGCTGACCTTCGCCATATTGTCCACGTACGCAATCTGTCAGGACCTGCTCAGGTGTGAATGGCTGAATGGCGCGTAATACCTTGGTTTGTTCATCACGAATAGCATCAGCATCAAAGGAATTAGGCGGTTCCATGGCAATCACAGCCAATAAGGCGAGGATATGATTGGGTACCATGTCACGCATGGCGCCAGATTGTTCATAATAGTTAGCGCGCCCTTCTACCCCTAGAGATTCGGCCACGGTGATCTGTACATGATCGACATAACGGTGATTCCAGATGGGTTCAATAGTGCCGTTACCAAACCGAAACGTCATAATATTCTGCACCGTTTCTTTTCCCAGATAATGATCAATGCGGTAAATCTGGTGCTCAGCAAAATTATTGTGCAGGATCTTATTCAGCGATCTTGCGGTTTCCAGATCATGTCCAAACGGTTTTTCAATAATAATTCGACGCCAGGCATTTTCGGTTTCACCGGACAGACCGGCAGCACCGAGTTGATCAGCAATTTCTCCAAAAAAACGCGGTGGTGTTGCGAGATAAAAGAGATAGTTACCAGGTGTTCCCAGTTCCTGGTTGAGTTTGGACAGATATTCGCGTAGACGGATATAACTGTCCGCATCACTAAAGTCTCCCCTGATAAAATATGCCCGCTTGATTTTTGAATCCCATAATTCCTGAGAAAAGTCATGCTCGATAAATTTAGTAATATCTTTGCTCAACTGCTCACGATAACTGTCACTATTGAGGTCGCTTCGATCCATGCCGACCATAACTGATTGTTCTGAAAGTAAGTTTTGTTGTGTCAGATGATACAGTGCCGGAATTAATTTCCGTCTGGTTAAATCACCTGCTGCACCAAAAATGACAATAATAGCAGGAGGTGTAATTTGCGAAACTGTCTTTGCGGACATGAATATTCCTTATTAAATCTGTACAGGGACTATCTGGCTTTGAATAAACAGACACTGTGTATGTTTCCATAAAACAGTATTCATTGAATTCTTTTTTGACAATTAATTTTTCTCAACTATTCTTTTTACAACCCTTTTTTTATATTTTTGTAATTACTCAGCATATCTGAAATATTGCACGGTCTTACTGGATGCACTGAGTAATTACTCATTGTTCACAATAATTTGTTACAGCACTTTTTTGCAACCTGTTTTACTCTAAACGGAGTCCTGCTGGTTGCAACTGAAACTTTCCTGCCAGTCAGCCAGTATTGTAACCACTCATCAGAGATAAGGAAACTATAATGAAAATAGAAACAATTGCCGTTCATGGCGGTTATGAACCGGATCCGACCACCAAAGCCGTAGCAGTACCCATCTATCAGACCACCTCATATGCATTTGATGACACCCAGCACGGCGCAGATCTGTTTGATCTTAAGGTTGAAGGCAATATCTATACCCGCATAATGAATCCCACGACTGCTGTGCTGGAAAAAAGAGTCACTGAAATGGAAGGTGGAATCGGCGGGCTGGCCCTGGCTTCAGGAATGTCTGCGATAACCTATGCGGTGTTTACTATCTGCAAATCCGGGGATAATATTATTAGTACTCAGACGCTGTATGGGGGAACGTACAATCTTTTTGCGCATACTTTACCGCAGTTGGGTATAGAAGTCAGATTTGCTGATCCGGCTGATATTGATTCTATGGCACAACTGGTGGATGATCATACCCGCGCGGTATTTTGTGAATCAATTGGTAATCCTCTGGGCAATGTCGTTGATATTGGTGCTCTGGCCGAGATGGCTCATGCCCATGGTTTGCCGCTGATTGTGGATAACACGGTACCTTCACCTTACCTTTGTCGCCCCATCGAACATGGGGCCGATATCGTGGTGCACTCGCTGACCAAATATCTCGGCGGACATGGCACCAGCATTGGCGGTATAATTGTTGATTCAGGCAAATTTCCCTGGGCAGAACATAAACAAAGATTTCCTCAACTTAATGAACCGGATGTCTCCTACCACGGAGTCGTTTACACTGAAGCTCTGGGTCCTGCTGCTTATATCGGCCGTGCCCGGGTGGTTCCTTTGCGCAATATGGGCGCTGCGATTTCCCCATTTAACAGTTTTCTGGTATTGCAGGGTATCGAGACTCTGGCGCTGCGTATGCAGCGCCATTGTGATAATGCGCTTGCGGTAGCTCGATACCTTAAGGGCCACGAGCAGATTGAATGGGTGAACTATGCCGGTCTGGATGACCACCCGGACAAACCGCTGGTAGATAAATATATGCAGGGCAAGGCGGCAGGAATTCTCACCTTCGGTATCAAGGGCGGACTGCAAGCAGGAGCGAAATTCATAGACGCACTTAAACTCGCCGTCCGGCTGGTGAATATTGGCGATGCTAAAACCCTGGCCTGTCATCCTGCCACCACGACACACCGGCAATTGAATGCTGAAGAATTGAAAAAAGCCGGAGTGACCGAGGATATGGTTCGCCTGTCGATAGGCATTGAACATATAGATGACATTATTGAGGATCTGCAGCAGGCACTGGTGGCAGCACGATAGTTCTTAAAACGGAAATAACTGAACGTCATCAGTTTTGAACCAGGCGAGCGTGTTATGATTCTCCTTTTCAAATAAAAAGTAAGGAAAATGAAATAAACACGCTCAATACTGTTTTTTGTACACTTCTTAATCTGTTCCTGTTACGCATTTTCCGTGTCCGCCGCAGAATCAGGCTATTTAAAAAGGTACGATCTTAAATGGTAGCCAGTTAACGGACACTACGTTTATTGGCGCGGATCTGCAAGAGACCCGTTTTGAAAATGCCATGTTTAAAAATACAGACTTTTCCGCGGCTAAAAACCTGCCTGAAGCCATCAGTACAAAAGTAAACACTGCCGGGAAAATAAAATAGCCTAAATCTATTTCAGAATGCGTTTAACTGAGCCACTGAAATTTATTTCGCTGTTTAACTTCAGTGCTTTAAGATGTCTGATGAGTACGCTATAATAGCCGCCTTTTTAAATTAATGTTATCTGGTTTTAATAATGCCTGTAGTGACTTTACCCGATGGTTCCGAGCGTCAGTTTGATTCAGCCGTATCCATATATGATGTGGCGGCTGATATTGGCCCTGGTCTGGCCAAAGCAGCCCTGGCTGGCAAAATTGACGGCAAACTCTTTGATACATCCTATCGGATTGAAAAAGATACCCGTCTGGCTATCATTACCGATCGCGACGAAGAAGGTCTGGAAGTCATTCGTCATTCAACTGCCCATCTGATGGCACAGGCTGTCAAAGAACTGTTTCCCTCTGCGCAGGTAACTATAGGTCCGGTGATTGAAGACGGGTTTTATTACGATTTTGCCTATCAGGAAAGCTTCACGCCAGATGATCTGGCTGCTATTGAAAAGAAAATGGCGGAGCTGGCCAGGGCCAACTATACGGTGAGCCGTTCGGTCAGAAGCCGTGATGAAGCGGTACAGTTTTTCCATGACATGGGCGAAAAATACAAGGCCGAGATCATTGCAAGCATTCCCTCCAATGAACCCCTGTCTCTATACCAGCAAGGCGATTTTATCGATTTATGCCGTGGTCCGCATGTCCCTGAGACCGGTAAACTGAAATACTTCAAGTTGATGAAACTGGCAGGTGCCTATTGGCGCGGTGATTCCAGTAATGAAATGCTGCAGCGAATTTATGGCACCGCCTGGGGCAGTAAAAAGGATCTCAAAGACTACCTGCACCGACTCGCAGAAGCTGAAAAAAGGGATCATCGTAAATTGGGTAAGCAGCTGGACCTGTTTCATATGCAGGAAGAAGCCCCGGGAATGGTTTTCTGGCATGAAAAGGGCTGGATCATCTATCAGCAGGTAGAACAATATATCCGCAAGGTACTGGTGGAAAACGACTATAAAGAAGTCAATACCCCGCAGCTGGTGGATCGTTCCTTATGGGAAAAATCAGGGCATTGGGACAAATTTGGCGACATGATGTTTAGTACTCATTCAGAAAATCGTGATTATGCTGTTAAACCCATGAATTGCCCCTGTCACATTCAGATTTTCAATACCGGCCTGAAATCCTATCGTGATTTACCCCTGCGTATGGCTGAATTTGGTTCCTGTCATCGTAACGAACCCTCGGGTACATTACATGGCCTGATGCGGGTGAGAAATTTTGTACAGGATGATGCTCATATTTTCTGTACCGAAGAGCAAATACAGACTGAGATATCGGCTTTTATTGATATGCTGTTCAAGGTCTACAGCGATTTTGGTTTTAATGACATTATCGTCAAGCTTTCAACTCGTCCCGAACAGCGCGTGGGTGCCGATGAGGTCTGGGACAAAGCCGAAGCTGCCCTGGAAGCCGCGCTGAATAATACCGATCTGGAATGGGAGATTCAGCCGGGCGAAGGTGCCTTTTATGGTCCCAAACTGGAGTTTTCCCTAAAAGACTGTATCGGCCGGGTCTGGCAGTGTGGTACCGCACAGGTAGACTTCTCCATGCCGGGACGGCTGGACGCGCACTATATTGACGAACAGGGAGACAGGCAGGTGCCGGTCATGATCCATCGTGCAATTCTGGGATCACTGGAACGTTTTATCGGCATTTTGATTGAAGAACATGCAGGTAAAATGCCCCTGTGGTTAGCACCGGTTCAAGCCGTGGTGATGGGTATTACGGATAAACAGGCTGAATATGTAGGAAAAATTGAAAAAAAACTCAAAAAAATGGCTTTTAGAGTTAATTCCGACTTGAGAAATGAAAAAATCGGTTTTAAAATTCGTGAACATACTTTAGCCCGTGTCCCTTACATATTAGTAGCCGGGGATCGTGAGATAGAAAATGGCACTATCGCAGTTCGAACTCGTGACGGTGAGGACCTGGGTGCTATGACGATTGATCAACTGGCTGAAAAAATGTCCACAGAACTAGCGAACTATGGCATGTGAAAGAACTGACTTTGGTCTATAAAAGAATAGCATTTAGTCTGTTTTTCTTATAATATGGCCAGATTTAGCTATAATAATTGAAGCAATTTAGGAGAGATACCCATCGCAGGTCCAAAAAGACAATTTAATAAGCCAAAACCTAAGGATACAACACGCATCAATGAAGAGATAACGGCCCAGGAAGTTCGTCTTACAGGTGCTGAAGATGAAACGCTAAATGGTATTACGGGGCTTGCTGAAGCTCTTAAAATAGCACATGATGTCGATCTGGATCTGGTGGAAATAGCACCCACTGCCAATCCTCCCGTCTGTCGGGTCATGGATTACGGAAAGTTTATATTTGAGCAGAAAAAGAAAAAAGCTCAGGAAAAAAAGAAGCAGAAACAAACCCAGGTCAAAGAAGTAAAACTCAGACCGGGGACAGAAGAAGGCGATTATCAGGTCAAACTACGCAACCTGACTCGTTTTCTTGAAAATGGTGATAAAACCAAGGTGACATTAAGATTTCGTGGTCGTGAAATGGCTCATCGCGAGCTGGGGCTGGAAATACTTAATCGTATCGCCAAAGACCTGGAGGAACTGGGCAGTATTGAACAGATGCCCATGCTTGAAGGCCGCCAGATGGTAATGGTGTTATCCCCAAAAAGCAAAAAGTAGCAACCACTAAATGAAGACCCTCCTCGGGTTTTTTGTTCTAGTCAAAGTGTTGCTGTTTTACTTGAAAATATTCAGCTCTATTACAGATTCTGTATGACGGTTTGAATGAAATATACAATGTGTAGTTATTTTTAGAGGTGTATTATGCCAAAAATGAAAACCAAACGGGGAGCGTCAAAACGTTTCCGTGTTACTGCGTCTGGCCGTATTAAACGTGGTCATTCACATCGTAGTCATATCTTGACTAAAAAAACCACCAAGCGTAAACGTCAGTTTCGTCGCCCTGAAGCTATCGATCAGGCAGATACTGGTTTAATCAAACGTATGCTGCGTTTATAATTTCTAGAGGTTAAAAAAGATATGGCAAGAGTAAAACGTGGTGTACAGGCACATGCCAGACACAAAAAAGTTATCAAGCAGGCGAAAGGTTATAGCGGTCGTCGGAAAAACGTCTACCGAGTCGCCAAACAGGCGGTCACCAAGGCTGGTCAATATGCCTATCGTGACCGTCGTCAGCGTAAGCGTCAGTTTCGTCAACTCTGGATTGCGCGTATTAACGCCGGTGCACGTGAGTGCGGTATGAGTTACAGCCGTCTAATCGATGGTATGAACAAAGCATCTATAGAGATTGATCGTAAGGTCTTATCTGATATGGCTATTACTGATAAAGCCGCTTTCGCTGCTGTCGTGGAACAGGCAAAGGCTGCATTAGCTTAAGCTGAATTCTTTTGCCGGGCTCATTACACGAGTTTTGCATAACGATATCAAAAAGGGAAAGATGAAAATCTTTCCCTTTTTTAATGAGATTGTTAGAGATAAAATTACTGAGTAAATGGTAACAACATTTTTACCAACTTAAAGTTTCAAAAATAGAGGTTATACGGTGGAAAACCTGGACAAACTGGTTAATGAAGCACAAGCCGCTGTTACGGCTGCAGATGCAATTGATGCTCTGGAGCAGATCCGGGTTCAGTATCTGGGGAAAAAAGGACATATCACGGCCCAGATGAAGCAATTGGGCTTGCTCACCCCTGAGCAGCGTCCAGCCGCAGGGCAGGTCATCAATCAGGCTAAACAACTGGTTCAACAGGCGATACAAAAAAAGAAAACCGAGCTGCAAAATGCTGACATGGAAAATCAGCTGATTGAAGAAACCATTGATGTGACATTACCGGGACGAGGTCAGCAATCGGGCGGACTGCATCCGGTTAGCCGCACACTGGAACGTATTGAAAAATTGTTTGCTGAAATGGGATTTGAAGTTAAAACGGGCCCCGAAATTGAAGATGATTATCATAACTTTGAAGCGCTCAATATTCCTGAATCTCATCCCGCTCGTGCGATGCATGATACTTTTTACTTTGATCCTCACACCGTACTGAGGACTCACACCTCACCGGTACAGATCAGAACCATGGAAGCTCAGCAGCCTCCCATGCGTATAATCGCCCCAGGCCGGGTTTATCGTTGTGATTCAGATGTTACTCATACCCCGATGTTTCATCAGGTCGAGGGTTTGATGGTAGATGAACAGGTCAGTTTCACTGATTTGAAAGGTATTCTGGATGAATTCCTGAAACATTTTTTTGAGAAAGATCTGCGCGTGCGTTTCAGACCTTCCTATTTTCCTTTTACTGAACCTTCCGCAGAAGCCGATATTGAATGCGTTATGTGCGGCGGTGAAGGTTGCCGGGTCTGTAGTCATACCGGCTGGCTGGAGGTGCTGGGATGCGGGATGGTTCATCCTGAAGTGTTCCGTCATGTGGGCTTTGACAGTGAAAAATTTACCGGTTTTGCGTTTGGAATGGGTGTCGAACGACTGACCATGCTGCGCTATGGTGTGAATGATCTGCGTCTGTTTTTTGAAAATGATCTGCGTTTTTTGCGCCAGTTTAATTAATTTTCACCGCCGCAACTCTTGTAAGGAATAAAACCAAAATGAAATTTAGTGAACAGTGGCTTAGAGAATGGGCCGATCCGCAGCTGAGCACCGCAGAACTGGCAGAACAGCTGACTATGGCAGGTCTGGAAGTGGAGGTAATAGAACCGGTAGCTCCGGAGTTTAGTAATCTGGTGGTGGGAAAAATTCTCACTGTTGAGAAACATCCAGATGCTAATAAATTGCAGGTTTGCATGGTGGATGTCGGCGAATTGTCTCCTGAACCGTTACAGATTGTTTGTGGCGCACCCAATGCAAGAAAGGATCTGCGGGTCGCCTGTGCAATGATTGATGCGGTTTTGCCCGGCAATTTTAAAATAAAAAAATCCAAATTACGCGGTGTTGTTTCTCTGGGTATGCTTTGTTCTGAGAAAGAGCTGGGTCTGTCCGAAAGTGCCGAGGGGATTATGGAACTCCCCTTAGATGCACCGGTGGGAAGTACCCTGAAAGACTACCTGATGCTGGAAGACGTCAGCATTGAACTGGATTTAACTCCGAACCGGGGTGACTGCCTGAGTGTTGCAGGGGTAGCCCGTGAAGTGGGTGTATTGAATCGCATTGATGTGCAGCCAGTGGAGATAAACCAGCAGCAGGCATCCATTGAAAGTAGTATAAAGATTAATATTGCTGCTGCCAGGGCCTGCCCTCGTTATGCCGGCAGAGTGATCAGGAATGTAAACACAGGTGCACAAACGCCGCTCTGGATGCAGGAAAAGTTACGCCGCAGCGGCAACCGTTCCATTAGCCCACTGGTCGACATCACCAATTATGTCATGCTGGAGTTGGGACAGCCCATGCATGCGTTCGATCTGGATAAAATTTCCGGCGGCATCAATGTTCGTATGGCCACAGAAGGTGAAAAACTCACTCTGCTGGATGGTGTTGAAATTTCCCTTGGCGCTGATAATCTGGTCATCGCTGATGATACTCAAGCCCTGGCTCTGGCCGGAATAATGGGCGGTGAGAGTTCTGCAGTAACAGAGGCTACTAGTGATATTTTACTGGAAAGCGCTTTTTTTGCCCCTGACGCGATAATCGGCAAAGCGCGGGCTCTTGGTTTGCACACGGACTCATCACATCGATTTGAACGAGGCGTATCATACTGTCTGCAGGTCCAGGCACTGGAACGTGCGACCCGGCTGGTGCTTGAAATAGCTGGTGGTGAGGCAGGTCCAGTGCTTGAACAGGTACATAGTGATATGCTTCCCGAGCCGCGGACTATCGTTCTGAAAAAGGAAAAAATGCTTCGTGTACTGGGTATTGAAGTAGATGCTCAAGTTGTGAAGGATGTCCTGACACGTCTGGAAATGGATGTGATAGACTTTGATGACGGATGGCAGGTCACGCCTCCAGCTTTTCGTTTTGATATCGAATTTGATGTCGATCTGATAGAAGAGATCGGCAGGATTTACGGCTATGACAGATTACCGGTCACCCAGCCTCATGGTGCTATTGCCATGGCAGCCTGTCCGGAAGAACAACTGGATGAAATAAGAATAAAAAACTGTCTGGTAGACCTGGGTTATCAGGAAGCCATTACCTATAGCTTTATAGAGCCTGGTATTCAAAAACTCATCACGCCTGCTACAGAGGCTATGCGTTTATCCAATCCTATCTCGGATGAGCTGTCGGTAATGCGAACCAGTTTGTGGCCTGGTCTGATACAGGCTCTGGTTTATAATCAAAACCGACAGCAAAACAGGATACGTTTATTTGAAGTCGGTTCCTGTTTCATACCGGTTACAGATGGTCTGCAGCAGGAAGTCATGGTTGCCGGGATCATCAATGGCAGTGTGTTTCCAGAGCAATGGGGTGAGAAAATCCGCGCGGTGGATTTTTATGATTTAAAAGCCGATCTTGAGGCACTGTTAAGTCTTGGCGGGAATTTGAGCGGCTATAAATTCACTGCTGCTGAGCACGCGGCTCTGCATCCAGGCCAGTCAGCACGAATTTATAAGGACAATCAAGCAGTTGGCTGGATTGGAAAGTTACATCCGAGCGTTGCAAAAGTGACAGACGTGAAAAGTCATGCTATACTTTTCGAAGTTAAATTATCAGCAATATCAACAGCTAAGGTACCAAAGTTTAAAGTTTTATCAAAATACCCCGCTATCCGCCGGGATATTGCCATTATTGTCGATGAAGGCGTCCCGGCTTCTGCTATAATCGATAGTATTAGTGAAACAGCATCGGGTGCTTTAAGTGAAGATACACAGGTCAATGTACAGTTATTTGATCTATATACTGGTGAAGGTATTGCGCCCGACAGGAAAAGTCTGGCATTGGGATTAACTTTACAACAGCAGTCTCGTACTTTGAAAGATGAGGAAGTTGACTCTCTCATCCAGAAAGTATTGAATGATCTTGAACAACACTACGCAGCAAAACTTAGAGATTAATATATTATGGCGTTAACTAAAGCCGATATGGCAGAAAGACTTTTTGACGAACTGGGTCTTAACAAGCGGGAAGCCAAAGAGTTCGTTGAGGCATTTTTTGAAGAATTACGCATCGCCCTGGAAACGGGCGGGCAAATTAAACTCTCTGGTTTTGGTAATTTCGATATCAGAGATAAAAATGAACGACCAGGACGCAATCCTAAAACAGGCGAGGAAATTCCTATCACGGCACGCCGTGTAGTGACCTTTAAACCAGGACAGAAACTCAAAGCTCGGGTAGAAGCATATGCTGGAAGCATCGAATAATAATGAACTGCCGGTAATACCGGGTAAACGCTATTTTACTATAGGTGAAGTCAGCGATCTGTGTGATGTAAAACCACATGTATTACGCTATTGGGAACAGGAATTTCCAAAACTGAAACCGGTTAAAAGAAGAGGCAACAGGCGTTACTATCAGCGTCAGGATGTGATCATGATCAGACAAATCCGGAGTCTGTTATATGAACATGGTTATACGATTGGCGGGGCAAGACAGAAATTGTCCGGGGATGAATCCAAGGAAGACGCTTCCAGGAGTCATCAAATTGTTAGTCAATTAAGAACGGAACTCGAAGAAGTTCTGGATATTCTTAAACATTAATTGATTTTAAGCAAAAAGCCAGCTAGAGCTGGCTTTTTGCTTTCTTAATGATACTCGGCATAAAGCCATGATCAGTGAATTTGAACTGCAGCAATTATTCATCAGAATGAATAAGGCTGGCTGGGATATGGATCAAAAGCTGTCCTGGGGCTATTTTTTTAAAAATCAAACCCGGGAGCCCCTGCAGAAGCTGGCTGATTATCTGAGCACGCAGGGCTATCAAATCATCGACATAAACCAGTCTTTTCCAGATGAAATGTACTGGCTGCAGACAGAAAAAATAGAGCAGCATGATGTCATCTCATTGCATCTGCGTAATCAGCAGTTATCTCAACTGGCAGAGCAGATGCGTGTCCATGCCTATGACGGCATGGATGTCGCTCCACCGGAACAAGTCTAGTATACGTATCCATCTTATAGATGGATGGGCACGACTCCAGGGGCTACTCTGAGGATGATGTCTTCGCTACCTGTCGAGAAAACCTGTGAATAGCAGGCTATCCTCTAGGAACCACAGCCACAGGAACCACTACCGCAACCGCCTGCACCATGATCGTGATGATGCGCCTGCTGATTTTCTGCAGCGATACCCGTGTTCAGCTCCTGTTCAGTGGGATTGCGAATATCTTTGATGGTGACATTAAATTCAACATCCTGGCCTGCCAGGGGATGATTATGATCCATCACTACATGTTCTTCCTGGATTTCCTTAACGGTCACCATAATCGGCTGCCCATTGCTATCTTCACCCTGTAAAACCATGCCTTCCTGTATCTCAAGATGGGCAAGATGCTCTTTGGGCACGGATTGAAACGCTTCCGCATTATGCTCGCCATAGGCCTCAGCAGCAGGGATATGCAGTTCCGATGCATCACCAATATTCATTTCACTGATACGACTTTCAAGTCCCGGCATCATTTGTCCTCGGCCATACATAAAATGTAGCGCCTGGGCCCCGATATTACTATCAATGATCTCCCCATTGGTTGAAGCTGAATATTCTATTGCTACGATTTGGTCCTGTTCAATTGCCATTTAATATGTCCTGTTAAATTAATTAGCTTACCTTTATAAGCTATTTTGAGAATTGAAGCAAATCTTCAGGAAGTGACTTTGCACCATGCCCAGGGTAAATCATACTGGTGAGAATTAGCATAAATATAAAATATACTCCTTCCCCTTGCGGGAGAAGGTCATGATGGGGGTTGAATCTTCATGGATAATACTGAACTTGATATTTTATCCCCTCCTGAACTCCTACTTGAAAAGAAGGAGGGAATATAAGAAGTAATATTTCATAGCATGATTCTGTCCTGCTACGACGGCATGGATTATTCTTGATACGATTGTGTTTTTAGACAATGAGACAATTAAATCAGTTCTGAATCTGTATCGGATAAGAGTTCTTCGAGATTATCATAAATACCAGAAATGGCAGAGAGATTTAATAAGGTTCCATCAGGATTAGGCACCAGTTTTATCTGTCTGGCAATGGACTCCTGAAAGACTTTAACGACGCCACGATAATCAACGTAGATTTCCTGATCTGGAACTTTGAAGAGCATTCCGTAACTTCCATCTTGCCTGTTTTTTGCTATCAACATATCCTCTTGCCGATAGGCAGTGTTTTTAGCTATTTCCCAATAAGGAAGTGCTTCAATTTTTTTCACCGCTTGATTCATGAGACTGCTTCTTTTGCTTGGTTACTGGAGTTTATAGCGTAGCAGGCGGATCAAAATGTGGCTGAGAAATTAATCACATATCAAATAAATAATAATCGAGTATTATTGCGTTCAACCTTAATTAATCGTATCGAGAACCATCAGAGTGTTAAAAATGCATGACTTTACGGGTTAATTGAATTTATTCACAGCCGCCCTGGGAGCGAATAAAATATTTCGAAGCCGGGGTGTGGAGAAGAAAAGCAGAGATGAATAGCGTCAAAATTAAATTTAAAACAACGTGGTTTCAAAAAATTCAGTTTTTTTCGTAATCCTGAAGTTGCAATAGGTGGAAAAATACGCGGGTAAAATTCACTCGCGTATTGATGTCTCAATGGATATGTTTAAATGTTAAAAAGTTTCTAATTGCTTAGCTGTTATCGTCGTCAGCATCGTCGTCGTCAGCATCGTCGTCGTCAGCATCGTCGTCGTCAGCATCGTCGTCGTCAGCATCGTCGTCGTCAGCATCGTCGTCATCAGCATCGTCGTCGTCATCAGTATCGTCGTCGTCATCAGCATCGTCGTCGTCATCAGCATCGTCGTCGTCATCAGTATCGTCGTCGTCATCAGCATCGTCGTCATCAGAATCGTCGTCGTCATCAGCATCGTCGTCATCAAGATGATCTTGATTGATGTAAATAGCTTTATCTTCTAAGCCAACCACACTCACTTCCCAACTCGCCAGGTTGCCTGCTTCTTTCAGGTAAAGTTGGTACAAAACGCCGTTGTATTCCACACAGGGTATTTCAATGGCGCCTTTTTCAACATCTAATTTCGCTACACATTCATCCTCAGCCATGGCAACCGGGCCGGAAAACATAAATATGGAACATAAACTGGATACAATTAATTTCTTTTTCATTTAAAAGTCCTATAAATAATAAATCTAAAAAAGTCTAATTATCAACAATATAAATAGTGTTATAGTATATAGTATTTATGAGTGTGCGAACAAATACAAGGAAAATAATACGATTAATTGGCTGAAATGTGATCTGTTCTACAACATAAGTTCATAGGTTAGTTCTTAAGCAAAAATGTTGATGAAGAATCGGGTATTTGTTCCAGAAGACGCCGTAAATATATCCCTATAGGCTTTCTATAGCCATCCATGGCTATAGAAACTTGACCTACAAGGACGACTTCGGCTCCTGCCTCTCGCATGCATTTCCACCATCCATGGTGGTCATGTAGGGAATGCAGATCACGCAGGAGCAATTATCTGCCTTCCACAAATACCCGCTTCTCCTTAAGTACCTACCTATGAACATAAGTTAAACATTTTGAATAGGAATAGTCTGACAATTTATGGTTGTTTAGGAATTGACTCTGTTTAAACCTAAAAAAATCAGTTAAACCTACTGCGAGCGTCTAATACACTGAATCTTCAAGACTTTCCAGAACATTTTGAACTCACCCGTAGGGTGGCTACGAATAAGTCCAAAATAACCTGTAAATTATTGAATCTTCAGCACCTTAATCGCTCTCGCTACGATTGAACTGATTATTTTAGGTTAAACCCTCGTTTCAGGGGTTAAACGGGGATGCTTCTAAGTGCAGCAATTTGTAATAGGATAACTCACTAAATGATTCCATTAAAGAATAGAAAATCAGGATATTCAAGGTTGAGTGTTTTTGATTAAATGGTAGGCTTCATCCACTGAAGTGCAGTAGTCTACTAAATGGTCTTTAAAATAGGTTTGCTGGGCTCTGGAGGGGAAGTGTATATCAGCCATATGCTTAATGACAAAAACGACCCTATTATGCAGATGATTGTATTTAATAGAATAGTCAAATGCTTCATCAGAGAGATAATTTTCGCCAGATTTTACGCAGATCGTATCCACGGGTAATTGTACATCAAATGACTCAATCGTCTGGTGAATGACATCCACATCGTTCATACTTATTTCACCATCGGCGTAAATATCCACCAGGATGATATTATCCTTTTCATTATAGAGGGTGATTGTCGCTTTACCGGTATCTTTGATCATCGTAGCTGTGTTTTTGTTTGTATATTAGCAAATTATAATATAATTTGTTGTATCTTTACTATAGGTATTCTCCCTTGTTTTATCAGAGTGGAGTTTCCCAACAGGACTTTTTTCTCTTTTACAGGTCAGGATTTATGAAACGGAATGGCTATGGGCTAGGGGGCTGGTGTCAGCTAAAAATACGAACATTCTTTACACGCGAATAGACGATTAAATCATAGCAACAGCCTTAGATAAGCTGATTAAAAAAATGCCCCGCAAATGCTAAGGAGGGAGAAACATTCGGGGGCAAACATATCACTGGGAGAATGATGAAAAGACCAGTGATAATTCTGCCTCAAGCAATGAGTTTATACGCTAATATTAACAGAGCCTTAATGGTCATTTTTCTGCTGCATAACTGATATATTCGTAACTTCTCAATAAGTCGGTGCAGTTAAAGTTCCTTCCCCCTTCGAGGGGGAAGGCCAGGATGGGGGTTGCTTGTATCATCAAGCACTTAACCCCCACCCTAACCCTCCCCCCGATAGGGGGAGAGTATCTTGCACGGACTTATTGAGAAATTACATATATTCAATAATTTGTAATTATTGAATATGGCGGCACATCCCTGTGCCGCATTTGTGCCTATCACATAGATGAGCACTAGCTACTTTTTATTTTCTTTTTCTGACATTGATAGTAATCGCACTTGATGACTGCATGCCCAGTTCATCAGTAACCGTCAATGTCACTGCATAGCTGCCACTTTTTTTAAATTTATGCGACGGATTTGCCTGATTGCTATAACTTCCATCCATAAAATTCCAGGAGTAAGCAACAATGTTTCCATCGGGATCATAGGAGTCAGATGAATCAAATTTTACCGCCAGTGGTGCTCTGCCTGAATACACATCAGCGCTGGCTTCTGCCACAGGATTCTCATTCTGAGCAGGCGGCTGTGCTGATATCGCCCCATTAGTCAGTAGAAAACCATGTTCTATTCCTTCGACTAATCCGACTCCAGTAATATCACCCTGTTCGTTGATGGCCGTCGCGCGGGTTAAAATCCAGCCTTTTGGCAATGTAACCAGATCATTCAAATCGCTCATTTGCCCATTTTCCCAAAGAAATGCATGGTATTTTGTTGGGTCATTAGGGCTGGTGTTAGCGGTTACCAGCCAGGAATTGCCGACAACCTGACCCTGATCGTTAATATCGTAAGCATAACTACTCAAACCTGGCTCAGAACCGGGTCCATTACTTGGCAGGGTACCGAGATTGATTAACTCATTCCCGTCATGGAGAAAAGCGTATGAATATTCATCCGAACTTGAATTGCTGCCGGTAGTGCCTACAATCCAATTGTTGTTATTGATATCAGTGGCACGTCCCCCATAGGGAGTAGACAGATAGACAACGTCTGATGCATCAGTTACAGGGACATTGGTGTCAATTAAAATTGCCGCGTAGCCTGCTAATCCGTAGCGATATTTGTAGCCGACCGCGTAGCCGTCATCGTTAATGGCATTGAGGACAAATCTGTCCGCATAGACCCCTTCGCGAGTTCCCCGTGGATACAGCCTGGCGATATCAAAGACTTCCCAGTTACGGCCATTAAATATAGCTGGATTATAAGGCAGTGACCTTGGCTGATCCGGGTTTTTCCCCACGCTGTATCCTGCTACCATACCCGACTGGTTGATCCCAAAAGCGCCATAGTCACTCCAATCAGTATATTTGTCATCCAGACTAAATGCACCGTCGATGGTACTTCCTGCAATTTGTCCATAATCATTCACAGCATTGGAACTGGTACCGTCGATGAGCTCGAAGCCGTTGTCAGAGGACCAGCGAAATGCGCTCGTTGGATACTGGTCAGTATTGCTGGAACCAACAATAACCCCTTTATTATTAATTGCCTTTGGCTCCAGATTTGGGCCAAGATCAATCAACTCGTATGCATGTGCTGATGAATTCGCCATTACTCCAATCACTATCGAGGTGAGAGAAAATTTGAAAAAGCCCTTTACTGATCGAATATTATTGCTCATCTTTACCACCTTCAAATTAAAAAAAATATTTGACGCTGATTGTAGCGATGAAAACTTAAGGAAAAATTAAAAGATGGAAACTAACACAATCACTTGTCTAAATTGTGATGAAATCGACATAAATGATTACCTGATAGGCCAGTTAATGCCCATCCTTTTATGTTGGGCACTAGTGCAGCAAAGGATATGTCGCCATTTAAATAAGTGCATTTATTGAAAATGTGAGCAAAGAGAAATCACATTTTTCTTTTTCGTTCCAAAATTAGCGTATTTTCAATTTTTTGTCAGAAAAAACCAGGTGATACTATCCTTACAAATTAATCAGTATTTCAGAATGGATAAAATAATCTCGGCTGGCATGTCGGTTGTTTTTTGACAGGTATACACTGACGAGTAACGAATGCCATCCACTGTTCGCTTATTATTGCTTTAGCACAAGCTCATGACTAATAAGACGATTCCAAACAGTCCTGCACCAGTGACGTGATCAATTCAATGAGTCCACGTCAGTCAAAAGGGTGTACCGTCACGCTGAAACTATGTCAAAGCTGTTGTGAGACGCTGGTAATAAAAGCATGGCCGTTCAAACCACTAGAGAATAGGTTTGCAGGGATCTGGAAAGATAACACTTTCAGTTTGAAACTCCGTACCCACGTTAGTTACGCTAAGTGGATTAACAACAGTAATGCCTCTTTCACCAGTAATAATGTTTTAGCTAATTTTGATCGCCATTTAACGAGAAAAAAATTACAAAATTTATGTGAACGTGTATTAAGTGATTGTGCGGAGATTTACTTTGCCTGAAATTTAAGGAATAGGGCCTATCTGGGTTAACGAGAATAAGTTAATAGTAGCTTAGCCGCATGAAAAGGAGCCGTTAATTTTTTCTTTCCATGACATATACGTTGTAAATTTCGCTGTTGGGACAGGTTCTTAGAACCATTCATGAAAAAATGGTTTTTCAGCGTTTTCTTCTATAATCATACCCCGTTCAACGGGTTCATCCTGGTTGCTTTTGCTCAGTGCAACACCCGCTGAATTGAGTCCCATAGCTATAATGAAAATCGTTGTGACATTGATAAAATAAAATACTACACGTTTAATTATAGGAATTTTTTTGTTGATACCAATCATCGATGCAAAGATCATACTGATAATAATGGCTGTTATATTGCCAGGCAATCCAAATTCAGAAGCCAGTGTCGCTGCTATAGTAAGAGTGGTTGCTCCCGCAATTAGAGGGGTCAGTGTCGGTTCTGACGTTAGAAACTCATCCATTGTATTATCCTTATTCGCATCATAACAAAAACTATATCATTAATTATGGCCGCATTGTCATTTAAAACTCATTCATTTATAGCAAAGCACATTAATTAGAACAGCTGCGATTTTCACAATAATTTTTTAATGATTGATAGCCGCGTGTTTCACTATAGGCGACTGTTTCTGATATAAATTGTTTATACCGCCAGCAGGCTTGTTTAAACATTGTTTTTCTATCCCAGCGTTCCCAGTCTTTTTTATGTTTAATCAATTGATATTCAACCCCAGTATCCGGCTCGATACCGGGGGTCTTGCCACTGCCGTCCCAACCATGAGAACCCCAGGCGATGCGTTTTTGCGGGTCAATCACCATAATGGTATGACCATCTTTCCTCTTGTCATCACGATAGACAAGAATATCACCTGTTTGTAATGGTTCATTATCGCAGCGCACAAATTCTTCATTCATTAATGAATCGTCACCAACCATTCCACTGGTCGTGATGTAGCTATTGTTATGGTTATATTTTAAACCGGAACGGGTAAAAGCGTACCAGATGGAGCGGGAGCAATCGATGCCTTTGGCAAGATTTTTTTCATCGTCTCCCTGACTCCAGTCATGTTGGGTGTAAGGATAGCCATCACTCATTGATGATTTGGCTAACTGATCAGCGGTTAACAACACCCTGTACATAGACGACTGGTTATCATCCGGTAAATAGGGCAGTATATTAAAACTTTGAATCGTGTATTCTCGGGTATCAGCTTCAGCGAGAGAGATATCGCTTTCAGGCTGAAGAAATCGGCTATTGGCTTCTACTCTTGCGGGAACAATGCTCATGGTCCAGGTAGTGGTATCGATATCTTGATCAATAGATAATTCTTGACCACGAGTCAGTGAGAAATAGCGTTCGACTTTTTTCTGCAGGGAACTCACGGGACCGCCAGCACTGCGGGTTTTTCCTCTGCTTATATCCGTTAACAGGTGCCAGTAAACAGGATTACTTTCCTGGGTACCAAATATAACAATATTATCTGTGGTATCCAGAGGAAGAGTTCCGGAAAAAATTTCTTTATTTAATACCTTAGTCTTACCTGGCTCAAGCGCTATTGTTCTTCCATCATAGGGAAGTCCAATTGAGCTGCCGTCAGATGATTGCACTACCCCGCCGATGAGCAATTTGGGCTGTTCCTGAATGGTTTTCTCATAGGTGACCTTGATCTGCCATTTATGACATAAAGGAATAATCTGCTCCGTATTAGCGGGAGACTGCCGCCATTGCTTATTATTTGAGCATTTTCCCTGTTTATCTGCAGGTACAAGCTGTACCTGCAATGTTTGATTATTGATAAAATCGGCGCCGCCTTCTCCACGCAACTGTAAAATGGCGCGCTGTCTGGCATGCTGCCATAAATTATGAATGGCATCATCGGCAGAAGAAAACTGAGCTCTGATTTTATTGTCCGGTCCAATGACTGAAATTCGATGATTGTTTGAATAGCTGAGTTCAAAATCACCCTTGTCAGGAACAAACTGCACAACCTGACGTGCGTCTGTATTATTCTTCAGCTCCTTTTTTAGCTGCTCTGCTATATCTTCGGGGATTCCTCCGGGTAAATTTTCGGCACGCAGAGAAACCGTGATACTTGCACTTTGATCGGAAGGGGAAATAAGCACTGCAAAGTCTCCAACTGCAATTTTATCCGCATTTTTTATTATGCTATTCATATGACCTTTTGCATTAAGACCGCTCATAGAATCAATCACCAGGGTTCCTTTTGACTTTTTTAGATCCCGAGTGTCTGAGCCGCTGACAGTGCCAGGGAACACCCTTAATTCAGCACCTGCATCTAATCCGGGCAGGGGAGTGCCGCTAAGGTGAATACCGTCATCTTTTTTCGCATCTTCAATTTTAGTGATTTCCCAGGAATGAGGTTTTTTTATGTGCTCACTGGAAAAAATAAACTGTTCCAGGTTACCCTGAAAGTAAGGTTTTTGGCTGCTTTCTGTTGCATTAACAAGCGCTGGTATTTGTCTGGAGGCCTGTAAATAAGTCATGGGTGTGGCGGAAGCAGGCGTAAACGTCGATAAAACAGCATCCGTAAAGACACCTCTGGCTGAACGTTCAATGGCAGAAGTCCCATCACTGGCCGCAGTAAATATCACCAGACCGGGCATGCTTTCGGAAAAGACTTCAGTACTGCTGTCACCCATTCCACGACTTTGCTGCTGCAGTTCAGGCTGCAGCATATCGGTGGGTTTGAGTATCAAGGGTTCGATAAAGCGCGACACATATTTACCGCGTGTCGCTGTACCTGAATTGCAGGAATCCAGAAAGATGGAGACATTTCTGGTTTTGGCATACAGCTGGGTGATCAAACTGTAGAATTCGTCGTCCACCAAATCCAGTTTGTTATCTAAACGTGAGTCATACATCACCAGTGTCTCATCCATATTATCTGCTTCATCATTATTGAGATCAGTGATTTGTGAACCATGGCCCGCAAAATAAAAGACCGCAATGTCATCCTGTTTGGCAGGCTCAATAAGCCTTTTTTTAAAGGCATTGATCACATTCTGTTTGCTGGCCTGTTCATCCAGCAGCATACAGACATTTTCTGCAGGAAACTGATAACTGTCTTTATTCGTTAGCAGGGAATAGAATCGTTTAGCATCCTCAGGAGAGCCTTTTAAGTCTCTGATTTTTTCATCTTTATAGTCTCCGACACCAATGATTAACGCCATCCGACGTTTGCCGTCATCAGAAGTGGTCAGCGTGTCAAACTGACATGATTGAACCTGGGATAAATCAATTAATTTAGTTTTCTTATCACCTTCGTTATCTTGTGAGCAGGCGGTCTGAAAAAAAGTCAGACAGAACAGGGTTATAAGCAATTTGACTGGAAAATCAAAAGATAAAGACTTCATACGAACCTCACTTCAATGATTTGAAATATCTTTCAATTTTTAGGAGAAATGTTTTTTCTGGTAAAAAAACAAAAATCATACTATATAATTAGCGTATGCCTGTTTAACTGTCAAGTTATTATACAAAGCTACAAATTATCTTCCAGAATCGTTATCAATTACTTTAACTTTGTTAAAGTGATAGACCTTTAAAGTGCGATGGCCGCTTAAAAAATGATCCATTTCTATTGGAAATAATCAGAATAAAAAAGTTATTAATGAATGTCCCCTCTATGTTCATATTCAACTTCAAGAAAAATTTCAGTCTTTATAGCGCTGTATTAATCATTTTATTGATGCTATCCCAGATAATTTATCCTGTGACCAGAGGTCAGCAGTTGATCGAAGCTCAAACGACTGAGGGACAATCCTTAAAACTTTATAAGAGCAGTCATGCCCTGTTAATTGGCATCAGTGATTATACCGCGGGCTGGCCTGATTTAACGGCCGTACCGGAAGAACTTCTTACCGTAAAATCTGCACTAAAATTACATCAGTTTGAGATTACGTCCATTTTGGATCCCTCGTCAACAGAACTGGAAAAGGGTATAAAAGATTTCATTAATGAATATGGCTATGAGTCTGATAGCCGTCTTTTAATCTATTTCTCAGGCCATGGGTATTCACGTGGACAAAAAGGTTATCTGGTACCCAGTGATGCCCCAAATCCTCAAAATAATGAAAAGGGTTTTCTTAAAAAAGCATTACCCATGAGTCAAATCCTCGCATGGTCCAGGCAAATGGAAGCCAAGCATGTGTTGTTTCTGTTTGACTCCTGTTTCTCCGGCACGGTATTCCAGGTTCGAAATTTACCGGACAAGCCTCCACATATTACCCGTTTAACGGCCAAAAAGGTGCGCCAGTTTATAACTGCCGGTAGTGCGGGGGAAGAAGTCCCGGCACAAAGCACATTTACCCCGGCCTTTGCCGATGGAATTGGGGAGGTATTTATCGCTGATATGAATAAGGATGGTTATGTGACCGGCACAGAATTGGGGCTGTATCTTCAGGGGGAAGTGCCTAAACATGTCGAGCAGTTACCACAATTTGGTAAGATCAGGGATTTTAATTTATCTCGGGGAGATTTTGTGTTTGTGGCACCTGTAAAAGCATCTGTGGTAACAAAGGAATCAACGACAAACATAAAAATCAGTGATGAGGAGGGAACTGCCGATTCCTTGTCACATGAGAGTCAACTCAAACTGATGACATGTGAAGTGCATCTCAAAGCCAACCGGCTCACAACGGGTAGAGGCGGCAATGCGCTGGAGTGTTATGAACAGGTGTTAGCCAGTGACCCAGACAATAGTAAAGCACTGGCAGGCATTAAGCAGATAGAAAACAAATACGCGGCCTGGGCAGAGAGTCAGATTAACAGGGGCAATTTAGCTAAAGCCAGCAGCTATCTGCAAAAAATTGAAATGATCAATCCGGAGAGCGAACAGTTGACACAATTGCAGGCAGTAATGACAGAAAATCAACTGAAACAACAAACTGTAGAAATGCAGGCTTCATTCGGAAAGCAAGCAGCCCAGGAAAGAAAACCGTCACCTGGTAGCATTACGGAATCAGTTACAGGCATGGAGTTGATTAAAATCCCTTCTGGCTGTTTCCAGATGGGTTCAAATCATATAAGTCCTAGAGAAAAACCTATTCACCGAGTTTGCATCACCCAAGATTTTTATCTGGGTAAATACGAAGTGACGCAGGGACAGTGGAAAGCGATTATGCGTAGAAATCCCTCAAAGTCAAAAAAAGGTGATAACTACCCTGTCGAGCAGATTAGCTGGGATGATATACAGGAATTTATCCGCAAACTGAATGACCGGACTGGCAAACGCTACCGACTACCGACGGAAGCGGAATGGGAATATGCATGTCGAAGTGGAGGAAAGGAACAGGAGTATTGTGGAGGAAACAATCCCTTTGCGGTAGGCTGGTTTGATCAAGAGCTTATTAAAGGTCCTTATGCCATAGGAGGGAAAAAACCTAATGGTTTAGGATTGTACGATATGAGTGGGAATGTCAGGGAATGGGTTCAGGACTGGAATGGAGATAACTATTATCGAAGTAGTCCAGTAAATAATCCGACAGGTCCATCAAGCGGTTCTCACCGTGTCATGCGCGGTGGAGTCTGGTTTCTCAATGAGGGCTATACACGGTCATCGTGGCGCAACTATTCCGAACCCAGTAATCGGGACTTCACTTTTGGCTTCCGTTTGGCCAGTACAGGGCCTTAACAGATGTTATTAATCCTGGAAGATAAAAGTACTTAGCGTCCTACACAGATCTTTAGACTGATTTGGTGGTTTATGACTGCTCTTTTAAAAGCGGAATAGTCCAGGCTAATGATCTACGAGGTGAATCAAATCAACATAATTAGTTTAATTATGTGCAAAACATTAGAGAACAGAGTGACATAAATGAAAATAAAAACCGTATTTTTCTGTGGTTTGATTACCTTCTTTTGTTCAATGTTTGGACCACTGCTAGCGCAGCCTCGAATAGAGTTACCTTCAGAACAGGATATTGAGAAATATTTACAGGATATAAAATCAGCTCGTGAATCTCGACAGTCCGGGAACAATACGCAAGCGCTGATAGAGTACCTCAGTGCTCTGGAGATCGCAGAGAGAAATAAGCATCATGTTACTGTTGCCTCTATATTATTTCTCCTCGGCGAGGTCTACGAAAGCGCACGTAAATATCAGCAGGCGCTGAAACACTATGAATTGGCGACGCTGGCCTTGAGTATGGAAGATTCCAGGGTCGCTGACACGGTGCAAAACATTCTGGCAGATTACCAGCTACCGCATAGCACTGGAAAAAGCTATTTTCAAGCGCTTCAAAAAGGGGAACCCGTGAGTACGGATTTGTACCGTGGAACACTGCCACCCCTTGATAAGCTTTTGTCACAACCGGAACAAGCTAGCAGTCAGATTGCCGCGGTCTCCTTACTGAATGCGGCTAATCTTTATTTGCGACAGGGCCAGATCCCTCAAGCCGAGCGGCTCTATCGTGATGCACTTGAGATTGTCAACGTTCACGATCAGTCTCTTAAAATACACATTGAGACCAATCTGGCCTGGGCCGCCATAAAACAGGGGCAGTATGCACAAGCCCAGCAAATGCTGCTGCAGTTGATAACCAATCCCAATGTGAAAAGTTCAGCACTATCCTTTAGGAAGACCTACCTGGCACTTGGGATTAGTCAGCATTTACTGGGAGATTTCGAGCATGCCGTCCAGAATCTGCAACTGGCAGCTAAACTCTATGAAGAATCTGCTGATCGGCCTGGTTATGCTCGTGCTCTGGCTCACCTGCAGACAGCCCTGTCGAAAGGCGATTGTAAGAATATCTCTGAAACAGGCTATCGCTTCGCTCTCGATCTGGCAGATACGCAAGAAGACACGGACAGTGCACTGCATTCTCTTCGGCAACTGGCCGCTTGCTCACGAAGTCTGGGCGATCTGGAAAGCGCACGAGAGTATTATCAACGCTATCTTCATCTGCTTGAGGCGGAAGGCGACAAGTGGGCTACAGACCAGGGACGCGTCAGCCTAATGGAGCAACATGATGTGGTTTTACAGGACTATATTGGTGTTGAGCTTGATCTGGCCCTTCAAAACGGTGAATTTTCATTTTTACGCACGGTCATAGAACGTGTACGCGAACGCTCGCTGAACCGACTTCAATTCTCCCGGATGACTGATACTTCGACTCCTGCTGGAAGTCTGGAATTGGAGTACTTCCTTGCGAAGGCTGGTCGTTTACACACATTGGAGAAGTTTGATCGGCTTAACAGAGACTATGATAATAATTCGCCGGTTCAGATGTTATTTCCCGGTACCGAGGATGGCAGAGCAACGATATCCGAGATCTATAAAATTTCGGATGAACACCCCTGTACGAAAGGTATTGGGTCAACAATATGTCCTGTTTTTGTTGAATATTATCTTCTGGATGATCGCGGTGTGGTTTTGTATTCATCTCCTGGCAGAGCCATACAAGGTGCCATACTACCTTTTGGGGAGAACTTGCTCAAGACGAAGATACGCACCTTGCGTCGTGCACTGGGGATTTCTCAAGAAGAGCGTGGCGCTGTCATTGTTCCATCCAGTAAACAGGCTGCCGATGTCGGGCAAGATGCCTCCTGGAGACTGTTGGCAGCCGGGCTTTACCAGCTCCTCGTTGAGCCGATTGCTGACTCTCTGGCAAAAGGATCTGGAAAGCAGTTTGTAATTGTGCCTCATCGCAGTTTGTGGTTATTGCCATTTGCAATCCTGAAAAAAGAGCAAGGTGATTTCTTTGGCGATAGGTATCCTCTGACCTACGCAACCTCTGCAGCCTCCTGGCACTGGTTGTCGAGTCGAGCACGTCCCTCAGTTGATGCACACAAGGCATGGATCGTTGGTAACCCGGACATGCCTGCAAAACTCAATGCTTGCGGTACTCAAGTGGAGTTGAAGCCCCTCCCTGGAGCCGAAGATGAGGCCAGAGAGATAGCCAGGTTATTTGAATCTGAGAAAATGGATCTCTTTATCGGACCGGCTGCTGACCGCCTGCGATTGGAAGCCTGGCACAAAGACGCAACAGTCATCCATTTGGCATCGCACGGTATCGTCTGTCATGAAAAGCCCTTGAAGTCTTTCGTGTGGCTATCCCCATTAAATCAGGGGGAGGTGATTCAGGATGTTGTGACACCAAACAGATTATCCTTCGAGGATGAACGCCGCCCTGTGACTTTGACTCATAATCAAGGGTTGACACTGAGCCAGCTTGAGGTCAAGAATCAGGATCTTAACTTTCCTGGGAAGCTGGAAGCTCAGACCATTGCTGAGCGTTTTAAACTCCAGACTACCGATCTGATCACCCTCAGTGCCTGTCAGACGGGACTGGGAGAATTTATGGGGCATGGGTCCATAGGCTTTTCTCGCGCGTTGCTCGCAGCCGGTGCGAGGTCTCTTTTGGTCAGTTTATGGCGGGTGGACGATAATGCCACCAAAGCACTTATGGTTAGCTTTTATAAAGCCTATCTCTCGCACAGAAATAAGGCGCTGGCATTACAACAGGCAATCAAGAAGACACGAATCGATTATCCCCATCCCAGGTTCTGGGCTGCATTTACATTGGTGGGTATGGCCGAGTAATTGTTGATAATATTAAATTGAAGCGAACGCTGAATTTTCGCAGATTATCGGATTATTCTTTGACCAGTGTTATTCAGTATTCTATTTTTTAATTATCCATTGTAGTTTTTCTCTTCAAGTCGTTGGCATGATAAATGCCGATCATGCTGTGATTCAATAGCAATATTAAAAAGTACCAGGAGAAGTAGTTATGAAGATCTTGGGTAATAGAGCATTTAATGTGCCGGCAACACGGGCCCTGGTCAATGATACTGAGCTGTCAGATCTGCCGCTGTTCTCATCGCTCTATCAGGATGGTACTGATCCCGCAATAATCAGGTCTGACTACCAGACCTTGTTCGGACACGCTTGCGGCGGCACTGACGGAATGAGATTGACCACCCTGGGGGAGCCACCCACAGCGGGTAACCGGGCATTCACTTGGACAACTGGAACCTATTCTGTCACGGTGGATTATCGCTGGAACACTCAACTGTATCAGACATAGGATTATTAAGATGCAAACGAACTTATCAAATTAAAGCGGCGGAAGACAGCCGTGTTGTTCTATACCTATGACGAGCCCAGTCTTTGTAGTTGGCTCATCTGGCGAAAGCAGGATAGTGGTTCAGAACATGATGAATTCCTCAACACAGTTGAGAACGATGATTCCATCAAGGCAGAAGACACTAGCAGGAGAACAGTTGCCAATTGTAAGCTCTGCTTTGATTAACGTAATTTATAAGGTTCAGGCTCTGTACTTCTGTATTATCATGCTTCACTCTCACAGATCATCCATAGATGTTTCTGTGATGTAAAAATAGTGCCCGTTCGTTTAAGGAACGCTCACGAAATAATTTAGACAACTAACTTGTCTTTTTGTCCGTCTTCGGCGTTATTTGCCAAAGTTATTTCATTCACGTCCCTAAATGATTTTTAAAATAGCCGGGATGGAACGTATAAGAAAATTTAACGACCAGATGATGCCAATCAGCGAAACAATAATGGCAGCCAGTGCATCAGTAATACTGACTAAAAATCCAGGTGGAAATGCATGCAGAAAACCTACCAGGATGTTAACCAGCAAGGTGGTAAAAATTAAAAATATTAATCCCCTGTTTTCCAGAAAGCGTTGATTCGATAAAACCAGTAATACCGAAAAAATGAGTTTGAAAGTGATTAATACACTCAGTGTTATTGCTGCTGCGGTACGGGCAAAGGAAGCGTATTCGGCAAAATAGGCAGCTGTTCCAAAAGGCACAGCCAACAGGAGTGAAATCATGGCAATCAATTCAACCAGGCCACGCATAAGCAATATGATTGATACGATAAGTATAACCAGGGAAAAAATGAATGTGCTGATGCCGCTGATTTTTCCAACTAATGCCGGAGACACCAGAACATTTAATAACATCATGCTGATAACAAAGACTAACAGGCTATCAATTAAAGCAATGGCTGATATTCCCAGCCCCGGTATATCTATATCAAAAATGCCAGTAAACATGCTCGTTGATAATTCAATCAGCAATACCAGAATAAGCAATATAAAGGCGGCATAAAAAAACGGCTTTCGCAGTGTTTGCATTAAATTATCTCCAGTGATATTAACGCTAAGCTCTCTTCAGATTCCAGAGGGGAGGCATAAGGTCACAAAGGATTGATTATCCATCGTTGAGTATCGTTGTTCTGCCTGTTACGGGTGACCACAGAATTGTCATTGGAACCCTCATGCGCATCCATGTATTGGCGATTGCTCTTTTGCTGAATGGTGTATGTGTTATGACCCAGAGGATTGATTATCCAGCGTTGAGTATCATTGTTCTGCTTGTTACGAGTGACTACTGAATTGTCATTGGAACCCTCATGCGCATCCATGTATTGGCGATTGCTCTTTTGCTGAATGGTGTACGTGTTATGACCCAGAGGATTTATTATCCAGCGTTGAGTATCGTTGTTCTGCCGGTTACGGGTGACCACTGAGTTGTCATTCGAGCCCTCATGCGCATCCAGGTAGCGGCGATTACTTTTTTGCTGGATGGTGTAGGTGCCTTGCAATCGGGAAGTCTGCATTGAGGTTTTAGGTGGAGTATATACCTGAGCAGTTGTTGGGTTCAGCTTTTTGATAGTTTGAACATTGTAGATTTTATACTGGTTACGCAAAGTGCTACGATCTCCAATTGCAAGAACCGGGGTATCTGTTGGAATCGAAGTGCCAGGAGTCTTTGTTGAAAACATAACAATTTCCATTGCTAATTGTTTTGTCGCTGGCGGGAAACCGCCATTATTACTCGCAGTAAGTATAATTTTTTCTTTTTCAAGACCCGAATTGCTCAGTAAATGAGAGCCGGAAGGACTAACTTTTCCTATGCCAGAAATGTGTACATCTGTTGCATTGCTGGTTTGCCAGCTAAGCGTATAGGGGGTTCCCGGTGGGATGAATGCTGGATCAGCTTCAAAAGAAATAATTTTGGGTGGGTATTTGTTTAAACCGGACTGCTCCTGATTAGAGTTTGCCTGCTCATGGTAAGTATTTAAACCGGATTCTATAGCAGATTCCAGGGCGGTATCCATTGTTTTACATGAAACTATAAAAAATCCTGCAATCGATAAAATGATAATTGAGAGTAATGTTTTCATGTCTTTTTATCCCATTGCTGATAATCATTTAGTTATTAAAATTAAACTTTACTTAGCAGTATAGACAGAATCTATTGCCTGTCTATGATAGCTTAATAAATTGCAGTAAATTTTTTCAGATTTTTAAATGGGAAAGTAAACCCTGCTGAATGCCGCACTTTTATCTATATATCCTTGATCGTTAAATGGCTTCAGAGCTGGATGATTTTTAACTCATATATCAATAAAGCCCTATTAAAGCCCTATTTTTATAACCGGGAATCGATGCCGGGAACGCACATTACAAAAATCGTTTTTGGGGGAACAGGTTTGGCCGGTGATGGCTGAAGGCACGCTGCTATCCACGCGAACCTTATGCCGTCATCGGTTACGCGGAATAGCGGGCGTGACTCCGCAAGGGTCGAACCAGGTTCACATATTGCGCCGCCGGTCAGCATTAAATCGCCTGTATCACGGCACGTAACCGATGTCCTGGCGCTTGCCGTCTCCATATACACCGACTCCACGTCAATGCCACCCAGGGTACCTGTCGTGTCGTGAGTTTGTGTTTGGATATTTGTCACGGTAAACTCAAATAAATTCGGGCTGCTAGCATCTCTACCTGTGAAGAACATCGTTAAATTATGTGTGACGTTAGGCGATTCAACGACACTCTGTGATGTAAATTTACGAGCGGTTGAATCGAATGTAGCATCTTGTGGACCGACAGCTGCATGCAAATGATTGACATCCAGAACATATAACTGACCAACTTGCAAGTTGGCATCGTCAACTGCCGTTAAAATAGCACTTGTAGCAGCGTTGGAGTCAACTGCTATGTTATCGAATCGAAGAGTTCCTGCATTTGAATTTGTCGGTGGTATATACTCTGCTGTGAAACATATATGGCTTATTAAAAGAGAGAACAATATCGCCGAACTTATAAATATTTTCATTTTATAGGTCCTGGAATGATAAGTGAATTGTTTATATGGCTATGCTTAATAATAAGGATATTATATATCTGGCACTCAAACTGAAATAAGCAAAGGAGAGTAAGTCATATTAATATAAGCATACAAAAATATGTGGAATTATAATATTAGAGGAATCTATAGAATTTCTAGGGTATATACCAAGTCTGCTACTATAAATTCTGTGACTGACAGAATTTTGTTCTAACAGTACAACAAGATGGTGACAATAATTTATATCAACAATGAACTCCGAAGTTTTAAAAATACCTGAATTGAATTATGCCCAAAAGTTTTTACAGCTAAGTCGTCTTTTGATTTTATTACAAATTATTATTGCAAAATAATTATTTTAGTCTAGTGTTTATCATATAAAGAAAATATTTTGTAAATATCTTTATCGATTAGTTATACATTAGAACATGTGTTGCAGTTTTTGGCGCTATATTGCTAAATAAATACAGATAAGTCATTGGTTATGATTAATCAGATAAATGAACAAATAGGGTTATGGATAAAAGATATTGTTCGTGATGTCGATGTTATATTTTGTGCTCCAAAAGATAGCGAAAAAAACGAGCAGATAAGCGTTTATCTGATTTCAATTGAGAAAATGATGGGTAACACAAACCCATCATTTTCACAGATAAAATTAAAATACCTTATTACTATTACATCCGTATCAGATGAACGGACGCATGAGATTATTTCCAGGTTACTAGCACCAGGAAGCAAACATCCCGTATTTACTTTTTTACCTGAATCTCTACCAGTTGATTACTGGCTGGCACTTAAGGTGAGGCCCCAACCGGTATTTTCTTTAACTTATCTGCTGGATATACCGCGTCAACGACATGAAGCTCCATTGGTTGAAAAAGAGCCAAACATTGTCACAACGCCTATGAGTCTGATCCATGGGGTGGTACTTGGCGAAAAAAACGAACCTGTTTCTCGTTGCAGGCTTGAACTGAAGTCATGTAAACGCTCCGTCTTAACCGATCATAAGGGTCGATTTGATCTGGGTCAGATTTCTACCGCATCACCATCAATCATTAATATCTATACACGTTCTGATAATCGAAAATTTTCTTATACCCATGATAAATTCGATGGCCAGAAAATAACCATTTCACTTGCAAAGCTGGAGGATAATAATGCCTAACTATGCAACTCCCGGAGTTTATATACAAGAGGTATCGACTGGTGCAAAACCAATAACTATGGTTGGCACACAAACGGCCGCATTTATTGGTGTGGCACCGGATAAACAGGCAAATCTAAATAAAGCTGTTGCTTGCAATAACTGGTCTCACTTTCTCAGAATGTATGTGCCTGATAAAGGGGGAACTGATACTCATCTTTCCATGGCCGTCCATGCTTTTTTTAATAATGGTGGCACACGCTGCTATATCGTGAATATACCCGAAAAAGAAACGATTGCGGGTGATGCGGCGAAACGAACCGGATTGTCAGCTCTGGAAGCCATTGACGAAATAGCAATGGTTGCAGCACCGGGATATTCGGACAGTGTTTCACATACTGCACTGATTGATCACTGTAAAAATCTAAAAGATCGGATCGCCATTCTTGATTCACCAGAAGTGGTTAACAATATTGATAACTTAAAAACGGTGGCATCCATAGATGCAGTAGATAATAAACCGGATGATGCAAAACAAGGTTCTGGTCTCAGACCAGGGAATAGCAGTTATGCTGCCTTTTATTTTCCCTGGCTGGTTATTCAGGCCCCTCTATCCAGACATAAAATGAATATCCTGGCTCCTCCATCCGGGTTTATGGCGGGTATTTATGCGAGGACAGATGCAACCCGAGGCGTCCATAAAGCTCCTGCAAATGAATCTGTTAACGGGGCTTTAGGCTTATCCTATCATGTTACTCAGGGTGAACAGGGTGAATTGAATACAAAAGGTGTAAATTGCATTCGCAGTTTTCCTACAACAGGTATCAGAGTCTGGGGCGCACGTACTCTGGATGATGGTGAATGGAAATATATCAATGTACGCAGATTGTTTATGATGATTGAAGAGTCAATCAGTGATAGTACCAGATGGGTAGTGTTTGAACCGAATGATGAAACTCTCTGGAAATCCATTATCCGTGATGTCAGTGCTTTTTTAACTTTGCTCTGGCGTGATGGTGCTTTGCAGGGAAGATCGCCTGAGCAGGCATTTTTTGTCAAGTGTGATGGAGAAATTAATACCCAGGCTGAAATTGATGCCGGTATAGTGAACATAGAAATTGGCATAGCAGCCGTTAAACCGGCAGAGTTTATCATTTTCAAGATTGGTCAATGGTCAGGTGGAACAGAAGTTGAGGCTGAAGAGGGTGAATCTGAATCTTAATCATGCATTCCCATTGTAATTAAATTGAAATAAAGGAGAGCGGTAATGGCTAATCAACAGGCCGGTCAAGCAGAAATCATGCGTAATTATAATTTTATTGTTGATATAGGGCAGGGTGTGCAGGTCAATTTTTCTGAAGTAGAAGGACTGGGGATGCGTATCAAGCCCATTGACTATAGAGAAGGCGGCGGTGCCCCGGCAGTGAGAAAGCTGGCTGGCAGAGTAGAATATAGTGAAATTACCTTTCGTTGGGGTATGAGTGAATCACTGGAATTATGGAACTGGCTGACAAAAAGTGTTGAAGGTAATGTGGAGCGCCGGGAAATTTCGGTAATGATGCTCAAGCCGGATGGCTCAGAATACTTTCGTTATAATTTACATAATGCCTGGGTCTGCGAATGGAGTGCTGCGAAGCTGAATGCTCTCGATCAGGGAGTTGCGATTGAATCTCTGGTTATTGCTCATGAAGGGTTGGTAAGAAGCTGATATGCTTTTTAAGAAAATTAAATTCATTTTTTTTTCGTCTGTTTACTCAAAGCTGATCAATGTTCTGAGAAAGACCAGCCGTTTTTTTTCATTTGCCTACATTCAGGATATTTACACGGACAAGGCAGTTTACACACATAAAAATATGTCTCCATCAGATGGAGATAACTGTTCTCCTGATGAAGATGAGTTTTATAAAATTGCCGGAGCACCACAACATTGGTTGGCATTGATTAAAAGAAATAAGATTACATTACATAACTTCAGCAGACAATCTTACCGGAATCGATTGCCGGTGAAAAAAAAATTACCGCAAAAAGAAAGTATTGAAGCCATAAAAACGATGAGTAATGCAATTAATACAACTAGAGAAAATATGAGCAATGCAGTGAAGGTGAGTAAACCGCTTTCTCAATACATAGACAAACCAAAAGCTTATCAGTCAAATAATTATTTAACTAATGATATTGGAAATGAGAATATTAAGCCCCGGATACGACTAAAAAGTGCAGCTCAGTCTTTATTCAGAAAATCGTATAAGATGATAAAGGAACGTGTGCAGAACGCAGGTAATATAGCTATAACTCAAGCATGGTTTCAGATTGAAACAAAAAATCGGAAAAACTGGAAAGACAAAAGTGAACATTCTAAGCTGATCAAAAACAGTAGCGATATCCAGGCTCAAATTAATATTGCAAGTCCTGTTAATAAGGTTGCAAAAAGCCAGGTTAATATTATTTCTCTTAAGCAACAATATGACTCTCGTTTGAAAAATGACCAGAAAAATAAATCTAATATTACGCAAAAGGATATACTTTCAGAAAAAACTAAGAAAAAAAATGTCGTTTATAGAAATAAAATGAAATCAGAGTTTATGACTGCAAATGCAATAGAAGCAGAATCAAACGGGCATAATATGCAATATTTACAAAATTCAATGACAATAACCACAACCACAGAAGAAACACCGGTATCATGTTGGCAGGAACTTCCTGAAGATGTATGGGATGAAATGAAAACAGAGAATGTATTTACAATCCTACCTCTTTCTGAAAATGGTAACTCTGATATCAGGAAGCTATTATGGAACGGGTAACTTTTCTGATAGAGGAAACGGGACAATTAATTAGCTGTATGCTAAATCCTGAATCATTGACGATTAAACGGCGTTCAGGTATTCACCAACGAAAAATCAAGTCCGGGATAGTAAATGCCGCTAAGCTCTCAGATGATGGGTTAATTTTTACCGGGGGTGGAAGCACATCTCTGGAACTGGAATTGGTATTTGATGTTTCTATTTTGGGTTCAACCGTTCAGAGCAATGATGTCAGAGAACTGACCAGAAATATCTGGGATTTATCAGAAAATTCAAGCATGAAAAATGGTGAGTATGGACCCGGTATCTGTCGTTTTGTCTGGGGGAAAAGCTGGAATATACCGTGTGTGATCAGTTCCATATCAGAACGATTTGATCTATTTGACAGTTCGGGGGTTCCAAAACGTTCCTGGTTGAAATTGAGATTGTTGAGAGTCAACCGGTTAAAAGAACAGAACACACCATTGGCTCCAGATACTGATATGGCCAATTACTCTATTTCAGGATTTGTAGAAAATGAAACCAATAAAAATTCTGATCTGTTTCCGGTATAAAAACAATGACTGGTAATATTAAACAACAGACTACAATTGAAATTCTGATCAATGATATCAAGATAAGCAGTGACATTGCAAATGTGATCACTGAGTTGACAGTAGTTCAATCATTGCAAAAGCCGCAACAATGTAAAATACATCTTTCGCTGTCAAAGGAGCACTATGAAAAACAATTTAGAAGTCTGGTAGAACAATCCAGGCTTGAGGTTAAAATCGGGGATGACAAGCAGCATATATTTTCAGGTGTTATCACTTCAATGGCTTATCGTTATGGGGCGGGCCGTGAATTTTCTGTGCAAATAACAGCGCATGACCATTTGTTTTTACTGTCATTGACACACCCGGTAAAATCATTTGTAGATGTCACACTGGTTGATATTGCTCAAGACATGTTGTCATCTTATGGAATTACAGTAGCAGCAGAAGATCCTGGGCCATTATGGAAGAATCTTGTGCAATTTCAGTCTTCCAATCTGGAATTTTTACAGGAACTTTCCGAACGTTGTGGTTTATATTTTTACCTGCAGGACAGGGTGTTATCTTTTGTCAGACTGGCCGTTGATGATATGCCTGTTTCCCTGGAATATGGTTCAAGCCTGCTGGAAGTTGAAGTAAACAGGAATCATATCAGTTTCGATGCTGAGACAACGGTTTCCGGTTGGGATCCATTGCGAACAAAACTTTTTATGCAAGACTCCTTGCAGCACTCATCTGAAAATAACATTATTTTATCCAATGACGAACTACTGGCAACTCATCAAACCAGTATCGTTGATCAACCTGCTCAAAGTGAAAAACAGCTGGAAAGTCTTGCACAGGCACAAACATCAAGGATCATGTCTATGCAAAATCATGTTGCTGGTCTGGCTGAAGGAAATATTAACTTACATCCCGGCACTGATATTAAAATGAACGGTCTGTTAACTGATGAAAATAATCATCAGTATCGATTGACACGGGTAAGTCATTCTATAAATCCTTTTTCCGGTTATGTGTCAAGATTTAGTAGTCAGCCTCCGGGTTTGTTCCAGCGTTCAAAATCAACTCTGGTGACATACGGCATTGTCAGTCAGATTGCCGATCCTGATGCTTCAGGCAGAGTTAAAGTCACATTGCCTACTTATAATAATATTGAAACAAACTGGCTTGAAGTTTTGATTCCGGGTGCAGGAAATAGTAAGGGGCTTATTGCTTTGCCTGCAATTGAGGACAAGGTATTAATCCTGATGTTGCATGAACGAACTGAACAGGCAATAGTGTTAGGAGGATTATATGGTGAAGACGGTTTACCGGAAGAAATTATTATTGATGGTGAAGTCAGCCGCTATTCCTTACTCACTCCCGGTGGTCAGGGTCTAAGGCTTGATGATCATGAGGAAAGTATAAACCTGATTAACAAGTCAGAAAGCCGTTTTGAACTAAAGAGAGAAACAGCCATTATGAGTACCAAATCAGGAAATTATCTGGCAATGGATGATGAAAATATCATGCTTAATGCCCAGGTACCGCTAGTGATACAGGCTCCGGGTAATACCATTACTATACGCGCAGACAAAATTAATTTTGAGAAAGCCTGATGAGTCAGAGACTGATTACTCAGGCCGCTGTTCTACATTGTGACCATCTCACCGGGATTGTAGGCATCGTTGCTTCACAAAAGTTGGTCACAATTGAGAATGTCCCCCTTTTAGTCAAAGGCGATCTTGAAAAAAGACCTGTCGCAGGTTGTCCCATACCGGCTTCTGGCGGTTCAAAACCCTGTCTGAATACATTAAATGAAATAAAGGGGCATTCTCAACTAGTGTTTATTAATGACATACCTGTCTGTTTAAAATCAGCAAAAGGCTTAACCGATGGTGTGCCTCCCGGTAGTATTTATTACACGGTGAAAAGCGCTGGTCAGAATTTACTGGTGGAAGTATAAATGTCAGTCTCTAAATATCATGCATGGAAATTTAATCATCCAGATTTTGACAGTATGACTGCTTATCCCGGTCTGGTTTGCAGCCATGATGGCAAAGTCAGTCTGGTTGCAGGAGCCATGGCCATAAGACAATCCGTCCTGCTCCTGCTTTCAACCATGCCGGGCGAAAGGATAAGAAGACCATCCTATGGCTGTGAACTGTACAGGTTAACCTTTATGCCCAATGATCCAACCACCCACGGTCTGGCTATTCATTATGTTCGTCAGGCTCTGGAAAAATGGGAGCCCAGAATAAAAATAAAAAACATTGATGCATGCACTAATGTTCAGGATGCTTCTAAAATGGATTTAACTCTTAACTATGAAATTACAGACATTAATGTGGAAGATGAACTTGTTATTATTCTTACATTGATGTAATTGCAACAGGAGTTCTGGATATGGGGTCACTCAAGATTCCAAAAATTAATGAATGTCAATACCAAGATATACTGGCTTCAGCGATTAAGCTTATCAAACAAAAAAACTCATCGTGGACTGATTTAACTCCAGGCGATCCTGGGGTAGTTTTACTGGAAGCCTTTGCCCATATGACTGAGTTAATGATTGAACGTCTCAACCTGTTACCTTATAAGGCCTATATTGAATTTCTGGCCATGATCGGGGTGAAACTACAACCGCCCATCGCTGCCCAGACAGAGCTTACAATCACCCTCAGCAGCATTAAAGATACAGAGGTAAGAATTCCCAAAGGGACCCGTGTTTCGGGTAAACGCAATGACAGCATTGATAATCCACCTGTTTTTATTACGACTCGGGATGTCAGTATTAAACCCGGAGAAAAAACAGTTAAAGTCCAGGTAAGTCACTGTCACTGGGTCAAAGGAGAACTTGCAGGTCACACTGGTGCGCAGCCGGGCTTTTTTGTAACAGCCGCTAACACTCCAATTGTCGCTCCGATATCCGGCATGGACTCTTTGGTGGTGGCTATTGAAATCAACGATCAGATCAAAGCTCACCCCAAACAACGCATTAAATTTAATAATAAGGAATTTGGCATCTGGAATGAAGTTGATGATTTCTCCAGAGTGGATAAAAAAGATTTTGTCTATACCGTTGACCGGGTTGCAGGGTACATTCAGTTTTCTCCCGCTTACCGTCATTATAGCGATCATGGTGAGGGGAATATTACACTGGATGAGAATGCCCGAACTGATTTATTATTACCGCCTGAAGGAATGGAAATTCGACTCTGGTATTGTCATGGCGGCGGAAAAAACGGTAATGTACCCGCAGGTTTTTTACAGGTTTTTAAAGATACAAATCCCGGTTTGACGGTTGTAAATAATACTGCAGCGGTTGGCGGTCGGGAGATGGAAACACTGGAAAATGCACTATTAAGAGGACCACAGCAATTCAATTCATTGAAACGTGCTGTCACGGCCAGGGATTTTGAATTATTGGCAATTCAGAGCTCCGGCGCCGTCAGTCGAACCAGGGCCTTTACCAAGTCTTTACTCTGGCGGCATGCAAAACCAGGGACGGTAGGTGTGCTGTTAGTTCCCGAGCTGAATATTTCGGCCGGTGAAGAACATCGGGTTAATCTGGATTATCTCAAGTCTCTGCAGTCTGATCAAATTTTAAAAAATACCCAGCAGGTACTGAATGAAAGAAAACCATTGGGGATAGCTTGTGAAGTCAATTGGGTTCGTTATAAACCTGTTTATGTGACCGGTAAAATTATCGTTAATGAAAACGAAAATAGTCAACGGGTAAGACAGAGAGTCATTCAGTCGCTGTTTGCAACTATCTGTCCAAAAGTCACTTCTGCGGTAGTTAAAGACTGGAATTTTGGACAATCTATAAAGTCATGGGATATATATAAAATTATTGCCTCTGAGCCAGGCGTTGTTTCGGTAGAGCAGTTGAAATTAAACACTTCTTTTGCACCGCAAAACAATTGCAGAGCGCTTGCAACAGATAATCATCAGCCGGATACATGGTACAGCAGTTCTGGAAATTCATTGTTTAGAACGGTGAACAATGGTAAAGGCTGGGAAAAAATCAATGAATTTGAGAATGAAATAAGCAAAATTCTTCCCTATCCTCTTAAAGCAATGTCTCTCACGGAAAATAATGGTTTATTGGCAGTGGTGATAAAAAATAAAGCCAAAACAGATCAAATTCATATTTCCCATAGCTGTGGTGAAAACTGGAATTATGAACTATCCATCAAATTCAAGTCCATAAATGATATTGCCTGGCTGGAAAAAAATACGGGCCCCTACCTGCTCATAGCTACCCATGATGCACTCTATGAATATACTATTCGGGCTGGTTCCGTGCCAATAAAAATATTGGTGGATCAGCAAAACCACGATCTGAGAATTGATGCCATAAGTACCCGTCAAGAAGGCAATGACGGAGGAATTGTGGCTGTCTTTTCCTCAAAAGAGAATGGACAGGTTTACGTTTCCCGTAATGGTGGTACTGATAAAAGTTTCCAAAAATTTAGTAATAACCCATGGAGCCCCGGTGAAGTATCTTCTCTCGTTATTCAGAAACGAGGACCTCATCACTATTTATGGGTTTTACTGAAAAAAATGCCAAATCAAACTGGTAATGCCTGTTATCGCCGTCACATTTCATTATCTGGTGAGGATCATGAAGGTTGGGTCAAATTATTAAAAGGATGGAAAGCAGGTAACTGCCATTCACTGGCGTTTTATGAATCGCTGGTTTTTGCGGCATCTGAAGATCATGGAATCGTGTTCATGGATCTGGATCGAAAGGTTCCTGAATGGAACATCTTAACTCAAAATGGAAAGCTGGATTTAGAAGCAACCAGCAAACTGGGTGAGCCTGAACTTGTTGTTGCCAATCAAAACAATGGTCTATTAATGGTTGCGGGTAAAAAAGGTGTTTTTCTCAGTAAAGACAAAGCAAAAAATTTTAAAAACTGCTCAAGAAGTTTTTTTAATGATGAGATAACCATACCTGAAAACTGGCTATTTTGCTCTGCAGAACATGATATAGAAGTGGAGCTGGAATATGAATCGTACTGAAATACGGGAACTATTACCCAATGTGTTCCAGCAGACATTAGAGAGTGAGAGTACCGAGAACAGAGAAGAAAATGTGCTTGCCTTGCTAATTGATGTTATGTACATCCTGCATGCAGATATTGATGATCAGTTAAAATCAATAGAAAATTATTTTAATCCCTGTAGATCGCCACAGGATAATTTTATTGACTATCTGGGACGTTGGGCTGATCTGGATCGTCTTTGCAACAATAGTAATATAATATCCAGAGACTGTTTTCAGGAATTGATCGCTTCAGCCGCATATCTGTCACAGTGGCGCGGCACTAAAAAAGGATTATGCAAGTTTCTGAAAATTGCAACAGGTTCAAACTTCATATCGATCAAAGAAGGTGTCAATAAACAGGGCGAGGAACAATCATTTCATTTCCTGGTACAGCTTCCTGAAAGTCAGAAACATCAACTAAAATTGATTAAAACGATCATTGAACAGGAAAAACCAGTTTATATTTCTTATGAATTTGAGTTTATCACTGAATAAAATTTATTAAAGGAGAGCTGTTATGAGCAAACCCGTTGAAATTACACTACCTGAACGAACTTTTGTGTGTGATGAGAACAGCAAAGCCTCTGTTATTTTTACGGTAACAAATATTATTGACGATAATGTTGATCTTGCAGCAAGTATCAATGTTGAAGACAATGATGCAACAAAGATGCAACCGGAGTGGTTGGAAATAAAGCTTGATTCAAACTGGTCTCTGGATGCAAAAGCAACAGAAGAAGTAACAGTCAATGTGACTATTCCTGATGATCAGCCGCTTGGAGATTACAGATTTAAACTCACCGTTTACTCAAAAGAAAATCCTGGTGATGATTTTACTACCAGTGAAATGATCTGTGTCAAAAAACAGAAAATAGTAGAAAAACAGGTTGAAATAAAAAAAGGTTTTCCATGGTGGATGCTTGCCGTTGCAGCTCTGTTTATTGTCGTTGGTGGTGTTGCCTGGTATTTCACTTCAACGACTGCACTACCTGATGTTAAAGGAGCTAGTTCGGGAGAAGCAAGAGAAATGTTGCTGGATAAAGATTTAGAAGTGATCATGGAAACTATTAACTTTACTGCTGCAAAAGCCAAAGCAGAAAATGTAAAAGATGATCATGTCTATGAGCAGATCCCTGATGCTAAAGAAACTTCAAGAGTTGATAAAGGAACGAAAGTTACTCTGAAGATTGCTTCTGTTTCCAGATCTACGGGTCCTGTAGTTGTAGGTCCTGTAGTTATAGATCCTGTAGTTATAAAACCAACGGATCATGTTATCGTCAAACCAATATTTCCGCTGCTGAAAACGGGAACATACACTATTCAGCAAAAGAGTAATGGCCGATACATGGATGCACATGAAGGTTCGGATGATAACTCAGTGGTCACCCGAAACAGGCAGAATGACTCCACTCAATTATGGGTGATTACATCCCTGGGTAAAAGTACATACACTATTCAGCAAAAGAGCAATCGCCGCTACATGGACGCACATGAGGGGTCGAATGACAGTTCAGTGGTTACACGAAATAAGCAGAATAACAATACACAGCGCTGGTTAATAAAGCCGCTGGGTAATAATACGTACACTATTCAGCAAAAGAGTAATAATCAATACCTGGATGCGCATGAGGGGTCGAATGATAACTCAGTGGTCACTCGCAAAAAACAGAATAATGATACACAACGGTGGATAATCAAACCTAAGTAACTGATGAATCGTCACCAAATCTTCATCCTGGTACGGAAAGCTCCTCCAAAGTTTGGATTATTTATAATAGTTTTATGGAGTTTTAATTGTGGATAAAAAAAAGAAGTTTTTTATTGGTCTGGGTGTTCTGACGGTTATATATGTGGTCGTGATGGGGCTGAATTTTACTCACCAGGGAGAATCTGATGGCAGTGCTGGAAACAAGTTTTCAGAAAGCAAGGTCTCCAATATGATCAAAAAATGGAAGAATGATCCCAATAGACCAAAAAGTTTGACTTCAGCCATGGAGGCAAAGTCAATGTTCTCCTTTTTGTTACCCAGATTAGATCTGTTTGATAACAAAACAGATACCGATTACTGTAATGTGGTAATAAATAAGGATGAATCCTTTATACTATTAAACCAGAAACGGCAGCAATGTGTCCTTTTTATTAACAAGTCAAAAGACTCTGCTCGTCTTGCATCATTGCATTATGAATCTGAATCCAAGCAAACAGCAAGCAGAGGCTTTAATGTTAATAAAATGAATAAAACAATGGTTTCAAATACCATCACAACTCATTCTCTTATAAAGCCTCATAAGGTTCAGCCAGGAAAAACAGGCAAACAACCGCCTGCTCAGGCAGTTAAAATGATCTTTCTAAAAGAAATAGATCAATCATATTACAATATAGAAAACCCTGATAAGAAAAATTTCCAGCTTAGTAATTTTACTCCCAGGGGAAAAGATAAACAGGCTACCTTTGATACTATAGAAAAAAATGAATTTGAACTGGTTGTACCTGAAAAAGGAGGGGTGTTTGTTTTAAAATGTACAGACGCTGACTGCAATAAAAATAATATCAAAATCAGACAAACTAACTAGTGCTCATCCGTTTATTGTTTTAGCTTCCCTCTTTATAAAAGAGGGGAGCTAAAAGTGGAATAAACGGATGGACACTAACTAAATAATATCTGAAAGGTATGAATGATACCCGAGTTATATTAAGCCTGTTTATGGGCACTGATCAACAGAATCATTATAAAACACTTATTTTTATATTAGTTCTAATACTTACCTGCCTGCTCCTCATTTCCTGCAACATTTTTCAACAGCAAACGGGTCCTTCTTTTAAAGAAAAACAATCCAGTACTGCACCTGTCAAATTACTAAACATACCATATGACGCATTAAAACCTGAACTGGTTGTACAGCTTGCCCATGCTCAACCCATTACGGCTATGAGTCTTTCCGGTAATGGCCAGTTTCTTGCTACTGCCAGTTGGGATAGAACAATCCGCCTGTGGAGTTTAACTACAGGTAAACAGATACGCCAGCTCAGAAAGAAAAATAACAATGAATGGATACTGACTTTTTCTCTTGCTTTGTCCTATGATGGAGAACGCTTATTAAGCGGGGGGGATGATAACAATATTTATTTATGGTCAACGGATACCGGCCAGGTCATTTCTCAGTATTCTGGTCATAAGGAACGCGTAACCAGTATTGTTTATTCCCCGGATGAAAAGCATTTTATTTCGGGTAGTCGTGATAAAAGCATCAGCTACTGGTCTTTAAGTAAACGTGATACAACTAAGACCCAAGATACAACTAAGACCCGAGATACAACTAAAATCCCTGTTCCAATAGTGACCCCGGATATAAATATAGCTACTCTGCCAGGTGAGATTGTTGCCATGCAGTTTACTCCTGGCGGAAAATCAATTCTTGCAGCCAGTTATGATAGTGCCTGGCTAATTGATATAAGACAAAAGTCAATACCTGAAATGTTTATCCAGCATCCAGCAGGAATCACAGCACTGGCGATTTCAGATGACGGAGAACATGTATTGACGGGCGATTTGGCTAATAATATCTGGTTAAGTGATTTTAAAAAACGGAAAAAAATTAAATCATTTTCTGGTCATGGTGATCAGATTTTTAGTCTTGATTTTTCACCTGATGGCCAGAAGTTTGTTTCCAGTAGCCAGGATAATTCTATACGCTTCTGGAATATTGACAAAACTAAAGCTATAAAACAGATTGATTTAAAGAAAGGTGATTTTGTCAGGCAAGTTCACTACGTCAATCGAGACAATATTGTGTATAGCAAGGGAGCACAGTTATTACTTTATAACCGTCAAATTGACAAAGAGATGGTTAAATTTGTAAAAAATGTTGGCTGGGCGAGCTCTGTCAGCGTTTCTAAAAATGGTTTCTATTTATTGATAGGCAGCTGGGATAACACCGCTTATTTATGGGATCTTCGTTCAGGAATGGTTGCCCATTATTTAATCGGGCATCATAACCACGTTCGCGCAGTCGCTTTTTCAGCCAACAATCAGATGGCTGTTACCGCAGATCGAGATGGTAAAGCCATACTCTGGGATGTTAAAACAGGTCATATTATTAAGGAAATACATCGTTCTGATAAAGGCATAAAAACGGTTGCTTTTTCACCTGATAATTCGACGATTGTTCTAGGGGATGATGAAGGTGTTCTATGGCTTGAATCAGTTGTAAAGGCTCATAATTCTTCGCAAAGTTCCCCTTTTTGGCAAGCCAGGCATCCACATAGAATTCATACCGCCATGTTTTCACCTGGTGGTCAATATATTCTGAGCAGCAGCCATTCTGAACTATTCTTATGGGATAGCCAAAACGGGAAACTCATTCATACCTATAAAGAACATAGTGCACCGATCCATGCTATTGACTTTTCTCCCGATGGTCGGTTTTTTGCTTCATCCGGAACGGATAAACAGATCATTATCCATGATTTGCAGTCAGGAAAAGTCAAAGCGAAGTGGGATAATAAGGGCGGTGTAATTTATGCCCTAAAATATTCACCAGATGGCCAATATCTTGCATTTGCCGGAGCTGATGAGCTTATCCAGTTATGGGATATTCATTTAAATAAAATCATAAATACTTTTAAAGGATCTACCGGCATTATTATTGATCTGGCGTTTTCTGCAGATGGCAACTATCTGTTTTCTTCCGGTGCCAATCAAATGACACAGTTATGGCAGATTGTCAGTGGTAACAATCTGGCTGCTGTCATCGGTTTTAACAATGGCACCTGGGCCGTTGTCGATCAACAGGGGCGTTATGATGCATCTAATGGGGGTAAAATCTCCGGTTTACATTGGGTTATTGGTAAAGAAACCATCCAGTTATCACAATTAAAGCAACGCTATTATGAACCAGGGCTGTTGTCCAAGGTGCTTGGTTATAATTTAGAGCCTGTTAGAAATATTGAAGCCTTCAGTCACCCAAAACTCTATCCTAAGATCACCAGTTCCTGGGATCCAAAAAATACCAGTGTACTTAATCTTCGTTTAGAAGAGCAGGGTGGCGGAATTGGTAAAGTGGTGATTCTTATTAATGGTAAAGAAGTTGTTGCAGATGCACGTGGATATGCCAATACGACTTCATCAGGAACTATGAATATAAATTTTGATATTGACGACCACCCATTTCTGATACCCGGAGAAGAAAATATGGTTGAAGTGTATGCCTATAATAATGAAAACTATCTCTCCAGTCGAGGTGTACAACAGGTATTTACCGCACCAGCCATAAAACAAAACATGCAGCCAACGTTATGGGCCATTATTGCAGGCATATCCGATTATCAGGGACAGCGCATTGACCTGCATTATGCTGCAAAAGATGCGGTGGATATTGAAACGGCACTAACCATTGGTGCAGAAAAACTTTTTGGCCCGGATCGTGTAAATGTAAAACTAATCACTACGGCTAACGGAAAAGACGCCATCTGGCCGGACAAACCAGCTTTTACACAAGCATTTCAACAGTTAATGGATGCCAAACCCTGGGATATATTAGTGATCTATCTAGCAGGTCATGGGCTTTCTATTAAGGACGAGTATTATTATTTAACCGCGGAAGCGGGAACAATTGATCTGTCTGACCCTGCAATCGTTAAACATTTAATGATCTCCGGAAGTGAATTAACTCAATGGTTAAAACGCACCCCGATACAAAAACAGGTCATGTTATTAGATACCTGTGCTGCCGGCTCGATCGCCAACTCCTTTTCAGAAACCAGAGAAATTTCATCCGGTCAGATCCGGGCGATTGAAAGGATGAAAGACCGCACGGGTTTGCATGTACTGATGGGAAGTGCAGCCAACGCGGTCAGTTATGAAGCAACACAATTTGAACAGGGATTGATGACCTATGCACTTTTGCAAGGTATTAAGGGAGCTGCACTTAAAGACAATGAACTGGTGGATGTCAGCACGCTGCTGCAATATGTTGCTGATACAGTGCCGGAACTTGCTGCGGATATTGGTGGTGTACAACGACCACGCATCGCCTCACCAGACTTTTCGGAAAGCTTTAGTATCGGTTATCTGGACAAAACAGCACAAGCACTGATACCTCTGAAAATTCGTAAACCCGTTTTACTTAAACCCGTCTTTATCAATCAAGAAACTTTACTGGATACTGTAAACCTCACTGCCAGATTAAGAAACTATTTCCGGGAACAAAATTATAAAAAGAATAAAAAAGAAAAATTTAACTCTGCGAGTATAAATATCGCCTATCTGGACATCGAAAGGTTTCCAGCAGCAATTTATGTTAGCGGTGTTTATCAGATTATAGCTAACAAGATGCATGTCCGATATGCATTGGGAAGAGATAATAGCATTATGGCAAGCAGTCAAATCGTTATTCCTGTTGATAAATCTGAAACTGATAACTCTGATCTATTAGCAGAAAAGTTGGCAACTGAAATCTATAATGCTATTAATAAATTGGAAAGAGATTCAGGGATAAAAGCAGCCATTTAGAGTAGACTTACCTGAGCAAAAAACACATGTTAATTCAGGAGTGTAATAATTGTAGGGCAATGCTCATTCAAGTAAACCGATGTAAAAATAATGACTGCTATTATTGTAGTACTGCCGGGGTATTATTTTGGTTCTTTTGATTTTTCTGCCAAGTCAGCGATCCCACCATTGCTGCCATTATTAAATGGCTGGAAATGAGAAAATCAATCTAACGCCGGCTGCCTTCAGGAGATTACCTGCATTTGGATCGTCAAGTACCTTTTCTTTCAATTTACCGACCAGCTAACAAGCCCCGATCTTTACCCACTGAACAGTTATTACGCGGCGAAGCCTCATACCTCATTGTCGAAGGTAAACTCGGTTTAACTAAAAGCACTGGCGCGCTGATATTGGCCATCGCTGTAAGTCTGGGCAAAAGTTTGATGTCTTTTTAATCGTTTTTATCTGATCTGAGCACACAGAAGAATTTAGTAAAATTGTCCCTGATTTTCGTCCAGCCTTGCGTATTCTGACACAACACTCGGATGTTCTTTCTTCTTCAACAATAACCTTAAAGACAGCCCTGTCAAAGAACAAAGTTCAACGCAGTGCGGCCATGGTCACCGCTTGTGAAACGACTAAACCCTGGGCGATTCAGTTGCTATTTTACTCGAACACGAGAGGCCAGAGCGGCAATGCGCTACTGGGCATCCTTGCCGCAACGGAACTCTAGATGGGGCTAAGGAACGGAGTAATTTTGTAAACGGTTCTACATGACCTCGCCAAGATAAGAGCCCAGCTTCATGTCCGCCCCCAGGATATGCCCGGTTAACCAGTGTTCCAGGAACTCGATATCTGCACTCGAGATCGGTTTCCCCTCTTGCAGGAACGTCTGCTGCAGCGCCCTGGCGCTTTCGATTAACTCCTGGTGCTCCGTCTTATGTTCCTCAAAATCTTCATAAGCATACTTCAGCATTAACCGCTCCTCGTGCCTGAAGTGCCAGACAGTACAGCTAATCAGCTCTTCCATCACCGCCTCGATATAATCTGGGGCATCTCCTTCCTCTACAGAATGGTTGAGAATATTAAACAGATCTACAAGCCTGCGGTGATCTTCATCAATTTCCTGAATCTGCACACTGAGTGAGTTGTCCCAGATTAAATCTTTCATTGAGCTCTTCTCCTGATGAGGTTGCCTTGACTGAGTTTAATATTTTTCACGAGGCGGAAAGTCTCGTTCCAGCACTGGGAAGGATAGGTAATTCAATAGCATTTTTCAATGCCATAAATCATAAGTATGCCTAATATGTTCAATTTTTTTCAATTCATCATTTATAAAAAAGCCTGAAGAGTATGTAAAGGCTCTTTTCAGGTTAGACATCTCGCGAAATATCGTGAGTATCATACCGATCTTTCAGTTATGCTTCAATTTTGTCAGAGTCTTGAGGTAAATGCAGCGGCAATTGAATATCCGTTCTAAAACCGCCGAGTTTTACGGACCGTGTAAAGCTGATATGACCGTGATAGTCAGCCACAATATCCGCAGCAATGGCCAGACCAAAGCCATGACCTGCTGTTTTTTCATCCAGACGAACCCCTCTTTTAGCCAGTTCATTGACTTTGTCCGGATCCGCACCCGGACCATCGTCTTCAATGCACAGATGAAGACTGGCATTCATAACCGCACTTACATTAATGGTATGTGTGGCCCACTTATAGGCGTTATCCAGCACATTCCCGAGTAATTCCAGCATATCCTCCCGTTCAACAGGACAAATGACATTGTCAGCGATATTTGTGCTTAACTGCAGTGTTTTAGGGGTATACATCATATCCAGTGTTTTAAACAGGGCATAAAGATCTTCCTGAAATGAAAACATATTTCCGCTATGACTGTGCCCTGCGAGACGTGCACGTTTCAATATGCGATCAGTTAACTGATAAATCGTATCAGTCTGTTTGGTCAAACTAATTTTTGAGCTCTCAGAGACAGCATTTTGGTCAATGATATGCTGAATAACGGTTAAGGGCTTTTTTATTGCATGGGCTAAATCACTTGATGCATCTCGTGAGCGATGCAGGCGCTGCTCCATGATCGTCAATAAATGATTCACTTCATTGATCAATGGCCGTAATTCGCTGGGAACATGGGTGTTTAATTTATCCAGCTGTCCCTGTTCAAGAGACTGCAATTCGGTACGGATTTTTATGATGGGTTTTAAAGTGTTGCGAAGTATTAATACCTGCAGCATGACCAGTAGCAATAGCATGCTTAAAGCCATTGCAGTGAACCAGTAATGAAACTGACGAATATTCTCTTTGATAGGATTAAGATCTTCAGCGATGGTAATAGTGAGTGGTTGGTTCTGCTTGGTGTAGCCGCTGGAAATGACCAAAAGAGATTGCTGTTCTGGCCCCGCTTGAATGCTGCTCAGGAAATCGCCTGTATTAACAGTGACATGTGCTAATTTTTGATCCCATAATGAACGCGAAGGGATAGATTTTAAGTCTGTACCGAGCACATAATAATGACCTGAAAAAGGCTGGTTATACACCAGGTCGATTCGCGTCGTATCAATCGTTAAATGGCCCTGATTGTCGAAGTTAATGGCGCTAAGTAAGGTCTCAGCATCACGCTTAAGTCGCGAGGCAATATATTCTTCTGCCAGAAACTGCACATTAATACTGACCATCAGCCACAGCACAGAGAAAGTGAAGATCAAACTGAGTAATAAACCGCTACTGAGTTTTGTCTGCAGGGACTGCATCAACGATTATCTCTGAAGACGTAACCCTGGCCTCGACGTGTTTCTATACGCTCTTTACCCAATAGCTGACGTAAACGCCTGACGTACACTTCAATAACGTTGCTGTCTTTATCAGAATCAAAGTCATAAATATGTTCGCTGAGTCGGGATTTGGATAAAACATGCTCTGGATTCAATAAAAAATAACGTAATAGACGAAACTCTATGCCTGTCAGTGAGTGAGTCTGGCCATCACCGGTAGTCACCGTTTGTTGTTTTTCATCCAGCGTCAGGCCGTCAACCTTAAGCTCACCACCCGGTTTACGGCTTGAACGATGCAGCAAAGCAGTCAGTCTTGCTAAGAGTTCTTCGACATGAAAAGGTTTGCCCAGATAATCATCCGCTCCAGATTTAAATCCATCCACGCGTTCATGCCAGGCATTTCGCCCTGTCAGTACCAGTACGGGTAAATGATTGTTTTTGGCTCGCCAGTTTTTTAAAACATCCAAACCGTTTCGCTGAGGCAATCCCAGGTCAAGCACTGCCACATCATAGATTAATTCATTGCCCAGATACTCTGCAATAACTCCATCGGCAGCAATATCTACCGCGTAACCTGCAGCCTGTAAATCTTTTTTAAGTGTCACTGCCAAATCATTATCATCTTCAGCCAGAAGTAAGCGCATGACTAGTCATCCTCTTCTGCAGATAGCAATTGACCTGTAATTGCATCTACATAGATTTCTGTAACCAGACCTTCTTCACTGAGTATTTCAATTTCATAGACTATGCGGCCATTTTCCCTTTCAAGCTCCAGTTCAAGAATTTTTCCCGGGTAGGTCTGTCTCACCTGTTTGAGTATAGCTTCCAGGGGCAGAATTTTACCGGAATCATATAAGCGTCTGGCTTCAATATAATCATCATCAGCCCATGCCACATATACAGGAGTCAAAGTTAGGATGGCCATGAACCCGATCGTCAGAATGACAAATTGCTTATTCATAATTGAAGTATATCCCTCAATCACGGATTAATCATCCCAGCGCCCATAACCCGGGATGCGGATCTCATGCTCATTAAATGAACCTTGTTCCGATCTCAAGTGACAGGCATTACAGTTGCTGAAGCTTTTTATCTTTGCATTGCCTGATACCATGCGCTGTGGAATTTCATCATGTTCATGCCTGAAATAGGGTGTTTCAGTAATACGTATGGGCGGGTTATCTGAAGGTATGAAGCGCATAAACTTCTGTGAACGGCGATACTTCGAGTTATCAGCACTGTTACTTAAAAGATATTCGCTAATAGACTGAACGGTTTCAGCATCCAGCTCCGCATTATCACCAAAATGATTCTCCAGTCCAGACATCATTTTAGTCCAGGAAGTGGCAGGTAATAATCCCGGAGGGTAGGCCATATGACAGCTGCCGCATTCGTCCTTATAGACAGGATTTATTATTGGGGCAACGCCTGTGGATCTGTGTTCATATTCTTTCAATCTTTCCCAACTGAAGCTATTGTCACTCCAGATGACAGGAAGCGTAACAAACCCAATGCTAAAAATGACAGCGGATAGTGCGAGCGTGTTTTTCATAAACTTATTCCTGATAGTTGGAGTAGTTTTCAATGTATACCAGCAGGTTAGCCTTTTCCTGAGGTGTGCATTCTCGTCCCAGGGTCCATTTACAATTGCGCCTAAACCATTTCTCAATTTTTTTGCTGTCGGTTAAACGTTTCGGGTTGACTGAGGGCGCCATAGGCTCTATGTTCTTTTGAGTTTTAAGGTGTTTGCCGGGTAAGGTTAAATCCTTTGTGTGGCAGGATGTGCAACTGCGTCTGGGAAATTCATCCTTGCCCGTGGAAGTTTTTTGCCACAGCTGTTTACCCTCTAGTTCATTCGCTGTACTTGCCCCCTGAGCTGCATAATTCTGTAATAACTTATTCACTGTATCACTCTCGGCCTGAACAACCGTTAATGGATAGTGTAATAGTAAGACCGTGAACCAAATCGAATGTTTCATGGTTTTTCCTTGCTGTGAGTAAGTTTATTAGTTTTAAATCCTGTGAACATCGCGGACACCAGATTTTCTTTATGGATCAGGCTTTCTGTCATGACGCCGATGACGTGCACAAACACCAGCAGCAGGGTGAAATTAGCAAAAAACTCATGCACTTCTTCCAGTATCTCTGCCCAGAAGCCGGCTGGCTGATTAAACCAGAGTGCGGCAGGACCTGTCTGCTCTTCAGCACCCAGTACTAAAATACCGCTGCTGCTGGTCATAAACAGACTGAACAACAGCAGGATCACCATAGCTCCGCCGGCAGGATTATGGCCAATATAGCGTTTAGCTTTACGCTGTGTAGTTTCTTTGAGAAATTGAATGATGGCTTCAGGCGGGTACACAAAATCTGCAAAGCGCGCATATTGTGTACCCATAAACCCCCATACAATACGCACACTGATAAGCATGAGTATAAGATAGCCAGCCCAGGTATGTATCGTCAGCAGGTTTTCTTCGGTTATGAAGGCAATGATAAACGCACTCACCAGGGACCAGTGAAAGAATCTTACCACTGGGTCCCAGACTCTGATTTGAAATGAATTGCTCATGATATTTGGATTTCCTGTTATATTCTGATTTAAAGATATCAGGGGAAACTGAAATCAAGCTGAAAAATATGCAGGAGGTATCATCTGTCTTCCACAAATACCCGATTCTTCATCCACATTTTTGCTTGAGAACTAACCTGTGAATTTTTACTATTCACCCAGGAGGACTAAATAAGTTATTATAAAATCAAAATATGGGCTCAAAAATCTTTTAATCACTATATAGAGATATCCAGATGAAGCGCACTGCTCTAAATTTTATAATCGATACAGTCTCATTTGCTGGTTTTGCTGTTTTAACCACAACAGGAGTGCTTATGCGTTACATATTACCGCCTGGTAGTGGCCATCACACAACAATATGGGGGCTTGATCGACATGAGTGGGGCAGTATTCATTTTTGGATCGCAGCAGCCTTTTTTACCGTACTTGCGTTTCATTTGGTCTTACATTGGCGTTGGATTGTCAGCGTCGTTATGCGGCGTTCTCATGAAGGCTCGGGTTTGAGAGCAGGATTAGGTATCGTTGGGCTGGTTGTCATCATTGCATTGGCTCTGTCTCCATTGATTACTCCGGTAGAAAGAGATGTCAACAGTAAACATGTACCAATTCTATCTGCTCATCAATATGAGGATACGTCAATACGCGGCTCAATGACATTAAATGAGGTAGCAGAATCGACAGGTGTTCCACTTGCCCATCTTATTGAATCTTTGAAATTACCAGAAGTAACCTCACCAGAAGAAAAACTAGGTCCTTTAAAGAGGAAATATGGTTTTGAAATGAATGATGTTAGAGCCATAGTTAAAGAATATACAAAGAGTCAATAAATTCATTGTATCATGGCTGAGGATTGTGGGGCTCACTTAAGTCCAGGTGATGATTCGTCACAACCCTGCTATTGAATTACAGGCTAATAATCCTTGTATGTTACTTTAAAAACATATAATAAATTGCTAATTTATTAATATTTGTATTAAAACTCACATTTTATTTACTTTAATAAAACCATTAACCACAATACAACAGGTTTAGTTAGTATTAGCGATAAATCATTTAACAGAGGATTATTGGAACAAAATGTTTTAATTGCTATCAAGGTGTGGATCTTGAATAACTAAAACTAAATAAAATCAATAAATTACTTTAATATTTCGCAACTTCTCAATAAGTCCGTGCAGTTTAAGTGCCTTCCCCCTGTCAGGGGGAAGGCCAGGATGGGGGTTGTGTCTATAATCAAACACTTAACCCCCACCCTAACCCTCCCCCTGATATGGGGAGGGGATCTTGCACGGACTTATTGAGATGTTACAATATTTCAATAGCTCAATACCCCTCTCCAGTAATCTTTTGCTTTAAGTTTGACATCAAATACAACGGACAAACCCTCCAGTAACAATCACAAAATCAATGCTGAAGCGTACTACTATATTATTAATAGTGTTTGTAGGTATTATGGTAAATTCAATAAGTAATTACCCTAATAGTGATCTGGATCATACTAATTTATCTTTATTTGAAATATTATTTAGTTAAGGCAAAATAATTTCACAAATATCCTTAGCGCGATGAGGTGATGTCAATAAAAATAAACTGCTTCCCGATAATGTCCAGTTTTCGAACAACCTGAGGAAGTTTATTTTTTTACATCGTTTGCTGCATTCATAAACAGCAAACAACTTTTAAAATTTAATCTGAGGAATTCACCATGAATAATGATCTAATGACTTATCTAATCGAAACTGCTGCACTTGTTTTATTCCTGATTGCGCTTGTTATCCTTGTTTAACGATCCAGGCGTATTAAAGCTTAATAATAAATTAAAGGTTTAATTGTCCACCCATAGGTCTGGCCATATTCTCCCTTGTGGTCATGCCAAGCTTAACTATGGCCAAACCTGTACGGAATGAGTTCCTAAAATTGGCTGGACACATATGGGGGGTCAAATGAATGTTATAGCAGTAAAAGCAATGCTGATCCTGGTAATGCTGACGCTAATTGTTTTTCAGTTGGGCGCATATATTGATGCTTATTATTTTGGGTATATCCGCTAACCAAAAAACCGGCCAATCGGTATATGGCGGCATCCTGATATAATCTAATGGATTGCTGCAATCCGTTAGGAGCTAATATAAGAAGCAAAAATAGTCTAATTATAAAGATATTAAAGATTAAAGATTAAAGATGGCTAAAAAAGCAGTTAATGCTCAATAACGGACATGTGAGGAAAATCCAGAAATTACTTTTTTTAACAGTTATTGTTGATAAAATTAAAATTTTTGCAAAGGCCCTCTATGGCGGCCATTCGGGTTCGTCTATTGTAATCAAGTTGTAACTTGAAATTGCCATTACAAAAAAATCCCCGCACTAAGCGGGGATATGAGGCATATTGACATCGCAAATGTCTATCCATTATTAACGGTATCAACCGTTGTTTTGCTGCTTTATGGTATCTTCGATGCACGGTTTGACAGACCCGAGTCATTCGAAAGAGCTTCCCTGGGTCACCTATCGTCAGTTGAATGAACTGCGGGACAGTTAAAGTAGAAAAAGACAGTATATTGTGCGATGGATATAAACCTGATAACTCATTTGCAGAGCATATTGATTTGCTGCACAAACTATATATGCAAAACCAGGCCAATAGCTCCAAATCCTAAAACCAGCAACACGATTGGAACATTCATTGTTCGCAATGCAAAAAAACCCAGTATTACCAGCGCCATTTCAATAGGCGCGAAAACAGCACTGATAAATACAGGTTGATACAATGCCGAAAGCAATAAACCAACCACCGCCGCGTTGATTCCCCAGGCAGCACCAGCCACTTTGGGTTTAGCTGCAAGCGATTCCCAGGCACCTTGCAGGCTCAGAACTAACAGAAAACCAGGTAAAAATACACCTGCTGTTGCTACGAGCGCCCCCAAAAGAGGACTGCCCGGTGATAACTCGGCACCCAGAAACGCAGCCAACGCAAACATGGGGCCAGGTACAGCCTGCGCTGCAGCATAACCTAATAAAAAACGATCCATAGAAATAGCATCACCAATGGTTTGTTGTAACAAAGGCAGAACAACATGACCACCACCAAAAACCAGGCTTCCAGCCTGGTAGAAATCAGAAAAAAGATTAATCCATTGTGATGCTATGGCTAATAACGGCAATCCTGCGAATAGTATAAAAAACAATACTAGCGGTAAAAACTTGAAACGTTCTTGTTCCACATTCGTTTTCATCATTGGTTTGCCGTAAAATGCACCGAGCAGGGCCGCTGCAATCAAAACACCAATCTGGGTCCACAGACTGGGCATCCACAACAAAATAGCAGCAGTTAATACAGCAAGTGTGACGGATAATTTTTCTTTGCAAAATGCTTTAAACATACTGTAAGTCGCATCAGCCACAACGACAACCGCTAAAAGCTTTAGTCCGTGAATAATGCCGGGGAAGAGTGCACCGGAATTCTGCTCTGTGTTTGTGATGGCAAGAAAATAGAGTATTAAGAATGATGGTAATGTAAAACCAGTAAATGCAGCCAGGCCTCCAAAAAATCCTGCACGACGCAGCCCGATAGCAAAACCAATCTGGCTTGATCCAGGGCCTGGCAAAAATTGACTTAGTGATATTAATCTTGCATATGATTCTTCATCAATCCATTTAAGTTTTTCAACAAAAGCTTTTTGAAAATAGCCAATGTGTGCTGCAGGCCCGCCAAAACTAATGCAGCCTAATGCTAAAAATCGCCAAAATACTTCCCAAATTTTATACATAAAAACAATCCTTATTCATCGCTGCTAAAATCATAGCACTTATACGCCAGCATTCAAATTGAGAACAAAGCCCGTTTGTATATTCGCAGTTCAGCTCATATGCTGCCCTTCTGGGAAGGTGCTTATCTGGACAGTGCTGTAGGGCATATCATCAATCGTATTGAGCATCTCAAATCTGATCCTCCCCCGATTTCACAGACACCTATGATTAGGAGATAATGAGTGAAATTGGAGTAACCCATGAATACAAAATCTAAACGTAAACACCGCGAAGAATTTAAATAAGATGTACTCATAGGCAGGTACTTAAGCAAAATCAGGTGCGGATAATCGAGTATTTGTTCCAGAAGACGCCGTAAATACTTCCATGTAGGCTTTTTATAGCCGTCCATGGCTATAAAAACTTCTTCCACAAACACTCAATTATCCTTAAGTACCTACGTATGAAGATGTACTATACTAAATGGATTTGGAAAAATATTATGCTAATAACCAAAGATATCCCAGAATTCATGTGATAACTAAACTCAGAATAATAAGCGAAAATTGCGAAAAATTGAAATATAAAGTATTTTTAAGATTAAACAATATTGATGACTAAATAAATGTTCTTAAAAGGTGTCCATTTAGCACCAGAACCTGTGATGTATCATTTCGGGATTTGATGCTAATATGAGCGAAATGAGCTATTACAGTGTCTGGTGCGATGCCTCAATACTATGGCCACTATTTTGGAACAGCTATTTAGTCACTACGTGGGCTTGCAGGGTAAAATCATCCTGAGAAATAGTAAGGGATTTCTTAATGGGATTTTATGGCTGATCGTATCATTTATAAAAGTCAGATCCCTTATCTTCTGAGTTTTTAGAGGGTAAAGTTTGTAGTATATGAATGGTATGAGTGCACTAACTTATGGAGAAATCATGAAATCTTTGTGAAATCATCAACTTATCTATCAGATTCTCTGGTCTTGATAATAAACTGTTATACATCTTAAGAGCAAGAAAATATGAGCAACCCTATCATTGCAGATAATAAACCGGTCAAGGTGAGTCTTTCTAAAGGCCAGGAGTATCATTTTTGTACTTGTGGTAAATCTAAAAGCCAACCTTTTTGCGATGGCTCACATGTGGGCACGTCTTTTAATCCCAGAGTAATTGTTGCAGATCAGGATGGTGATGCCTATTTATGTGCCTGTAAGCATACGGGCAATACGCCTTTTTGTGACGGTACGCATCAGCAGTTTAGTGATGAACAGGTTGGTAAAGAAGGCCCGGGTATAAAGTCGCAACCTTCGGATATGCCTGTAGCTAATGCTACTGCAGAAGAACCAACCGTGGAATTTATTCATCAGCTGGCAAGAGAAGGATTGTCCAAATTAGGTCATCATGGCCCAATGACTGCTATGGGCGTTCCACGCCATGAATTGCCTCACTGGGATGACCTGCAGATAATGGTCGCTCAAATGGCAACTAAACCTTTGATGGAAGATAAAAGAGTTATCACAGAACTGGTTATTGGGCCAGAAGCTAAGAGACCTTTAAAATTGAAAATCCCTCTGTTTGTTTCTGACATGAGTTTTGGTGCACTGTCTGAAGAAGCAAAAATATCATTAGCCAGAGGCGCAGAGCTTGCAGGCACTGGCATTTGTTCAGGTGAAGGTGGAATGCTGCCTGAAGAGCAGGAAGCAAACAGCCGGTATTTTTATGAGTTTGCCAGTGCTGGCTTTGGCTATAAAGAAGAGCTGTTGAAAAAAGTACAGGCTTTTCATTTTAAAGGTGGTCAGGGTGCAAAAACTGGTACTGGCGGTCACCTGCCTGGAAGTAAAAATGTCGGTAAAATATCCGAGGTTAGGAACATACCTGAAGGTCAGCCAGCAATATCACCACCCACATTTAAGGAGCTTTCTTCAGTAGCCGATTTTAAGAACTTTGCAGCTCGTGTCAGAGAAATTACAGGCGGTATTCCTGTTGGTTTTAAACTCAGTGCAAACCATATTGAAAAGGATATTCAGTTTGCACTTGATGCCAGTGCTGACTACATTATTTTAGATGGCCGTGGCGGTGGTACGGGTGCAGCTCCTCAAATGTTCAGAGATCATATCAGCGTACCGACCATCCCTGCTCTAGCAAGAGCACGTCGTTATCTTGATGAGCAAGGAGCAAGTGGTCGAGTAACACTTATTATTACCGGTGGTTTGCGTGTCCCGATTGATTTTGTTAAAGCGCTGGCACTGGGTGCGGATGGTATTGCTATTGCTAATAGTGCAATGCAGGCAATAGGCTGTGTTGCAGCAAGGATATGCAATACAAATAACTGTCCTGCAGGAATCGCAACACAAAAAGAAGATTTACGACAAAAGCTGAATATTGAACAATCATCCACACAGTTACACAATTTTTTTAATGCCTCTGTAGAATTGATGCAAGTTATGGCCCGAGCTTGCGGGCATAATGATTTAAAAAAATTTAATAAAGATGACCTATCGTCCTGGCATCGTAAAATGGCTTTACTCTCCGGGGTAAAGTACTCGGGTTATGAAAATTCAACAGGCAATATATAAGCCGCTAGTCAAGAATTGAAAAGAATAAAGCACGCATTATATGGGTATATTTAATTTTTCAAAAATAGCATAAAAGATTGATTAACTTAATATTTATTCTATGCTGATATGACTACTTGCAAGATAGCCGTAAATTAAATTCAAAATTTTCAGAAACTAAATGTCTTGTAAGCAATGATGAAAAGTCTGATGGATCAAAATCACTCTAAGAGCCTCCAGGAGGTTATAACGGAATCACTGCTTTTGTCGATGATCTGTTACCGCGTTTAGAAGAAGACTCTCAATTGGGTCGTTTCTGGCAGAATAGGGGAGAGGATGGAGTTGTGCGAGAAAAGCAACCTCTGGTTGATTATATATGCTCTAATGCGGGTGGTCCAATGTACTACAAGGATCAAGATATGAAAACATCCCATAAAGGTATGAAAATCAGTGTCATCGACTGATCCGCATTACTTGAACATGCCGGTGCCACGATTAAAGCCTTACAAGTTCAACAGCAAGAGTGTGACGATGTTACTGCGTTCGTGTTGAGCTTGAATGGCGATATTGTGCAAGCGTAATTAAATGCACAATTAGTCAAATCTAACTGAGCGTCTTCCAGCCACTGATTTGCGACGTTGTCACTGGATATTTAATTGATCAATCAATCCCATCATAACTTATTAAAAACTATAATCTTTACTGTTATGGCTCTGATCGCATTTGCAGCCAATTCGGTTCTTTGTCGATTGGCATTGGGTGAAAATACCATTGATGCTGCAAGTTTTACCATTATACGTTTATTATCCGGTGCGCTTGTTCTTCTTGTCATCTTAAAGCTTAGAAACAAAAATAATATTTCGCCTGCTAAAGGGAATTGGCGTGCTGGTTTAATGCTATTTCTATACGCTAGTACATTTTCCTTTGCCTATCATACGCTGGATACAGGAACGGGTGCAGTCATTCTTTTTGGCGCTGTGCAGATGACCATTATTTTGCTGTCATTATTATCAGGAAACCGATTACATATATCAGAATGGATGGGAGTATCCATGGCATTTGCGGGCTTTGTATTTCTTATACTTCCGGGCATAACAGCACCCTCAGTTAGTGGTTTTTTACTCATGAGTGTGGCCGGTATTGCATGGGGGATTTACACGCTTAAGGGTAGATGTTCTGAGGATCCGCTTAGGGACACAACGTATAATTTTTTACGCACAATACCGCTGGTAATTATATTTACAATTATTACTGTTAAAGATGCTCATTATTCAACAGAGGGTATAGTATTAGCTGTATTATCAGGCAGTATCGCTTCCGGAGTTGGTTATGCAATATGGTATACAGCGCTGGGCGGACTCTCAGCAACTCAAGCTGCTGTGGTTCAACTATCTGTTCCTGTAATTGCCGCTTCAGGAGGCGTCATCTTTATGTCTGAGGCCGTCACTCTGCGTCTGAGCGTGTCAGCCGTAATGATACTTGGAGGCATATTGATTGTTGTCTTGGGTAAATATTATTTTGCCTCTTCAAAAAAATGAGTGGGTTCTTTCTGGTTCTGGAAGGTTCCCCATCGTATGAAACAAGGCGATTTTAAGTATATCGTAGTTCTTAAATCCATAAGATCTTCTGGTGATGAGTTGTTAATTGTTTCTGTCTTTTCAGTTGTCCCGACAACCATCGGGATGGTCGTTGGCCAGAGAGTAAGAAAATCGTTTTCAGAAATTAAATTTCAAAAAATTTTCGTAACTATTCAGCGTATCTATAAGATCGTGCTCGATATCAGGCATTTATTCCAGAAGACGCCGTAAATACATCCCTGGTCGTTCCCGGCTTCCTGCCTCCCACGGCACTTATACTTCCATGTATGTCGTAGGCTTGAATGTGGCATCCATGCCACATACACTTCTTCCACAAATACCTGATATCAAGCACTTAGTGAGTTATTCCAAATACGCTTCTAAGTTACAAAAATATAAGTCTTAGAATTTTATATGTTTGTAACTTTTTGATGGTTAGCCTTCCTGCGGCTTGATTTGCTGAGTAGTTACAAATTTTCTTTATATCTATATTTATGCTGGGCGCTATTATAATAGCCAGATCAGCATTGTCTTTAATCACTGAATTCAAATAATAAATGCAGTTTTTTTGAGGGGCGATGCGAGTCGATATACGCTGATAAAGCACTGGCTGCCTTATATGAATCTGAAGATAAGATTAATATCAACACTGCTATTCGATTGATGCAGCGATGCATCTCATGAAATATTATTCCAGTCATAGATCACATTCATTTCAGATGCACCCACTGACCATTTATTAGGTAATTAATAATTAAAAATAGGCTGTCGTATACTCACATCCACATCATCTCGATCATCATTACCGGCAAAAGAAAACAGCTATTGATTGAATTGAATATCAACGAATTTGATCTTCCCCTGAAAGGTAAAAGGGCATCGATTGGCATAGCTAATCGATGCCGGTGAACCAGAATATACGCCAATATCAAATGTCTCGGCTTCACCACATTTTTTGATTGTAGTGGCGGGAACGGCAACACACAGCATCTGTATCCCTTTTAGCCGCGTTAGTCGTTTATGCAACGGCTAAACAAAGAGACCTATCCATGACCAGCATCAAAACAGAAACAATCGCGGTTTCGTAGTCATTTGAGACAGTTGGCTTTTCCAGATTAAATCAGCAATACTATTAGTATAGTTTTATAGTAGACTATAGTTTTTCCGCTGTTATTCAATATTCGCAAACATGATCAAAAACGTTTATCAAAAATAAAATTATTTACTGTTCTAATGAGGTTATATTTTCACATAGCGACAGCTTAAGTATATGCAGCAATTGGATAAACGATTTTAAGTACACTACTATCCAGTCGAAATTGTGCAGAATCGTTCTGAAAGTCTGCAGCCGGCTGGTTATAGCCTGAACTTAAGTCATTAGCGATAAGGTTCATAGAGCAACAAAGTCATATCGAGGTTCCAGGCTAAGTGGATAAAGCAAGCTGCGTGTTTTTGAATTGAGCTTTTACCTGTCTCACAGATTATAATAAAATAAAAAATAGTGTACTCAATAAAAGCCTGATCGTTATTTATTTTTCTTAAATATTATTCTAAGCAAGTTTATAAACTATGCCTGAAACAGCCTTAAATACTGTACATACAGAGGGTAAATGTGCCCACCGAGGGCAGTTATCCTTAGATGATCCAGGTATTCATGAAGTTGCTTCTCTGCCCTTGGAGCTGATGTTAAGCATAAAAGACAAACGATTCCGGCACTGGAAAAGTTATTTCGTGACCCCTTCAGTTGTCATTTACCGTGAGTTTTACTCGACTAAGTTGAGTGTTATCGGCCTCTCTCCGCCAGACATGCTGAGGCTGTCCATTCCGCTTAAATTAGGCTGCAATACCACTGACTGGAATCAGCCTTTAAAAACAGGCTCATTACCAATAACTATGCCGGGAGAAGTCGGCGGTTTTATTGATGCAGGGCAAAGCTCAATTTTTATTTTGATCAATTTGCAGCTGTTGCATCAACATTGTAGCGAAGAACGAATAGAGAAGCTGGAAATGTTTTCACAGCAGCATTTTATGCCTTCTACCACTGAAAAAATTATTCAGCTATCTAACTGGCTGTGTCAAAGACTTGATGAAACTTTAGTCACTGATGCCGATGTCTGCGGCCCATATTTTTCCAACTCTTTTATTTCAAATAAGGCCGCCGTTCAGTCATTTGAGCAGGAGCTGCTGCATCGATTGGGTAAATTCATAGATGCTTCCTGTGCAGAAAAAAAACGTCCACCTGTTTCACTACGCCAGCGCGGACTGAAAAAAGCACTCGATTATCTATATTCTTCAGATAATGTTCAGCTCAGCATACTCAATTTATGCAAACAGGCTGAAGTCAGTCAGAGAACGCTTGAATATGCTTTCCAGCAAACCTTCAATTTGTCACCGGTAGCATTTATCAGGAAAATACATCTGCATTCATTTCCCTCACCGTATCTTTCTGATGAGGAAGGGAAACTTCGTATCTTTGCCGGGCCTGTCACCTTTAGCGGTCTCATCAACGTCGCTTTTGACCAGATTAGACAGTACGGCCGCTCAAGTGTTGCGGTAACGATTCGACTGTTAGAAACGCTAACCACCATTGCTGCCCAAACACGCCATGCTGAACAACAGCAGGCCATCCTTCGCCAAGCCAGGATGATTAAACGCGCAAGCCACGAATCAATACCTGAAAAGAATGATAGAGATGATGTGCAGCAGTGTCTTGTGCGAGGCTTCAATAGTTATGGATACTGTTTCCGAACAACTATTTAGATAGAAAAGCTTTTATCGACAAATTAAAAAACACATAACAATGCGCTCAAGATGAGCCGAAAATTATATTACGCTTTATATACGAACTTTAACACAAACATTAGCAGTCTGGGTGATAATGAATATTCGAGAATCAAAAAACGATGATGTAAATTCTATTCGACTGGTGCATGAAGATGCTTTTGGTGAACCTGAAGGGAAAGTGGTTGCACAGCTTGCTTGCGACATCCTGGCTGATGAAACGGCAAAACCTTTACTGTCTCTGGTGGCTGAAGAGAACAAACAGATTGTGGCTCACATCTTATTTAGTGCAGTAAAAATTAAGGAAAAGGAAGGGCTGTCAGCGTATATCCTTGCTCCATTATCGGTATCCAGAAACTGTCAACAAAAAGGCCTGGGAACAAAACTGATTAATCATGGTTTGCAAGCACTGCAACAACGCGGCGCGGATATTATACTGGTTTTGGGTGATCCAGATTACTATACGCGGACCGGCTTTCGGGCTGGTCATAATATTGAAGCACCTTTCAAGCTCGAATATCCGCAAGCCTGGATGGCACTGGAATTAAAATCTGGCATGTTGGCTCAGGCAAAAGGTGCGGCTCTGTGCGCGTCTTCCCTGGCATCACCAGAACATTGGTGAAGGCTACTCACCTGGTCGTTCTCAAATCGCTGCTTTTATCCAGGGCAATGAATTATTTAAATATATCCAATTGCTGTAAAGGGACGAGGCTGTGTGAAAACTCATATTATGGTATAATGTGAACCATAAATTCAGATGTGGGGTCACTTGATATGAAGTGTCTGGTGCTATTTGAAACTGCACTTGCTATCGATCACCCCCTGGGCTCGATTAACAATCGTAAGAAATTCGTTTCGAGCGGTTGTGATAGGAATTCCCTCACTATCAAAGTTTAATAAAGTATTGCCAGAAACGGAGATCACAAAGTTATCCCTATAAAGCTTATAAAGTTTATAAGCTGAAGTGCTATCAGATCCCGTTAGCCGCCATCCTTCGGCAAAACTAAATATTATGGATGAGTCATCCATAATAATGGAGCGATCAAGATCAGAGCTAGCTTTGAGCTCTCCATAAAACTCTTGAGCTGATGATGCATCGGCAAAAGATCGAACAGATGTATACACTCGCCACGCGTAGTCCTGCTTCAAGTTCCATCTGCCCCATACTATCAAATTACTATAAGCCGGATCATCCGATTTACTTTCTCCCCAATCTTCAAAAGGATAAAAAATTGTTTCGGCATCTGACTCTGTCCAGTGAGCAATGATGTCACATTCTTCATCGACCTCAACTTCAACAGGCCAGGCAACCTGTGCGAAAGCAGTGTCCTCTGGATTGACAGCATCTTGCACCCTGGCTTCCAGTTGCACAGTGCCGCCGGCTGGTATGACATCCGGATTGACATGCCGCTGGTCATGAGTGCTTTGTGCTGCATCAGGATCATCGGGAGCCTCCCAGATAATAGGGATAGTCTGGCCGACATAGGCCAGGGTGGCGACCCTTTTGTCGTTGACCCACAGTGCAGGATCACCTGAATTACTGGAATGACGCAGATCCCAGAAATCATTTGTCACCGGAATCATCCAGAGGTATCCTCTGGCATTACCTTCTACCCAGGTTCCTGCTTCAACAATGACCTTAAAAATTCTTCCCGAGGGCTGCAAACCTGAGGGATCAACAGGATTGGGGGATTCGCTTAAAGTCTGGCCGGCCACAATAGGAGTAGCGTCGGGCGTACCACCTTCGGTAAAAGCAATGACATAAGGGAATTCCTGTGGAGGGTCACGAAGGGGTTCGACAGGGGCTTCTGCTGTGAGGCCTCGAAAATGAGGTTGGGTGGAAAGCAAGCCGCTATTAGCATAGGCCGAAACCATACTATTATAAGCATATAGTGTTTCATAGTTGTCAATCAGGGTGCCTGCAGGTACACCTCCAGGGATTGGTATGGCTGTGTAAATATTACCCCGTCCGAATATAGGCTCGGGAAGGATATGTTGAAAGTTGAGAGCTTCTGCGTCGACATCGGCCACTATGGCAAAAACACAGGTCATACCATCGGGATACTGATCGGGATCGATGTGATTGACGTCTGTTATAGGTTCAAGTGGCAATGCCTTGAGATAGGTTCCTCCACCTATATAGGTGCATAAATTTTCCAAGTTACCATTAAGAGAAGAATAAGAAGGAACCTGATATACAGGGATGGCCCCCAAGTTTGTTCCAACTCCAAGATTACGCCGTTTGTTATCAAGCCTGCCGAAATCAATAACCGTATCATCCAACACGAGGTCAAGATAAGGCTTTATATTATCCTGTGCTGGTGGGCCAGAAATTTTAAAAAACGAACTCCATAAATAGAATGAATCAGTACTTTTCACCGGAGCGACTACGAAATACAGATAATAGCTGGCGGGTGGAAAGCTGGATCTGGGAATATCCCCGAAAGGAACTTCATAGAACGCTTCTTTGACCTGGGTTTTCCAGGGAGCAAGTCCGACCAGTGAAGCGGGTTTTAATGTACCGTCAGCGGTAAGCATATATACTTCATCGGGCAGGGCCGTAGTCACAATGGCAAAATACATATCAACCGGTTCGGTATATGGGCAAGTTCCTACTTGAATGGTGACAGTTCCACCTCCCCAGGCTATATCACCGACGCTAATGGGTTGAGCTTCAGCTGGAGTGATGTTGTTTAGCGGTTTTTCAATGGGGTCGTAGGTCAGAAAAGGCATCTGTTTGCTGGGCATAGGCATGCCTGTGGTCAACCAGTTGGACAGCGTAAAATAGGTCGTGTAATCATTCCAGTTTGCAGGGGCTATATACCATTGGCCAGGTATAATGAGTGATGTGGCTGAGGCGGTTAAATCAATGCGTTCTTCTGCCGAATCCAATATGTCCGACAGCGCATCAGATTGCGCCACGAGATCGGTATAACTTTCAGCAGCGAAAGGCTCTCCTTTTCTCAAGAAAAGATCCATCTCACCTGTGCCATCGCTAATTGTGACGGTCAGATCAGAGGTGCATTCTGGAATCTCTAAGGAGTAATTACGATAAGTAAAAGCATTAAGAGAGGTGTATTCCTGGGTTCCAGGCAATAAAGGCATTTCAGCATAAGTAAAAGAAGAAACAATAAAAGAGAACAACAGTATGGTGAACCATGCACAAGAAAGTTTATGTTTCATCTGATGCTCCTTTGCGGATAGACAAAAACGATTCCTTATGGAAAAAATCTGTTGTATTCGCTCCCCTTAAACCATGGTGTTTATCTACATCTATATGGTTAAATAGCCTCCAGAAGCATATATCCATAAAGAATAAAAATATCTTATCATTTACTTTAGCTGTAAAATAATACTTCTATTAACAGTATACAAGATCTGCAAAGTTAGTAAATGACATGCATCAATGGAAAAACGAATCTTATTATTTTGGTGAGTAATTTTTTTCACGTGCTCAAGTAATTTGTGACAATCCAGTTAAGCAACTTTTCTCAGCTCTGCCATTTCATTTTCATACTGATTAGGGCTTTTATATCCCAGGTATGAATGCAGTTGGTAGCTGTTATAAAACATAAATATATAATTCAATATATCCTGCTGCGTTTCATAACGGGTCCGGTAATGTCAGCAAAGCACTTGTTCTTGCTTTAAGCTGCCGACCATGGGGATTTGTTAATAGTTAATTAGTACAAATTCATAGGTAGGTACTTAAGCAAAATCAGGTGCGGATAATCGAGTATTTGTTCCAGAAGACGCCGTAAATACTTCCATGGTCGTTCCCGGCTTCCTGCCTCCCACGGCACTTATACTTCCATGTATGTCGTAGGCTTGAATGTGGCATCCATGCCACATTCACTTCTTACGCAAACACCTGATATCAAGAACTTACGTATAAATCTAAAATACGCCGAATAGTTACAAATTTAAAATTTAATTTATATGGAATTCATGCTGAAAAAGAGATTGAATTTGACTGCCTTTTATCTGCTATGACATATCCTACATTATCTCACTTTTACTTGATATGAATCATTAAAATGTATTGATTATTCATTTATAGATTGTAATGAGTCTTAGAATTTCTTATCCTGATTATAGAGTTGATCTGTAAATACTCTCGAAGCCTGTTATTTTGAAAGAGATAGTTTTGTATACCAGTACTCAGAGGAGCTAATGAGATGCGACATCTACAAAAGATACTGCTCACCTTTCTAGTTTTCTTTTTTATAGGTATTAGTTCTGCCCAGGCTTTTTCGTTCGATTTTGGCGATGATGACGACTACTACCCCTACTGGGGTCCTGGATACAGTCAATGGGGACCTCCACCTACCTACTTTTACCCGCGACTTTCAAGTTATGATCGCTCTACCATGGTGCAACAGCGCCAGCAAATGATGGGGCTTCATGATAAAACCGTGGATCGATTGGCTGAACTGCTTTATGGCAGCAATGGATTTGATCGTGCTGAGGCGATCAAACTTGCTCGCAAGATCGAGTTAACCTCAGGCTTAGCGCTTACAAGCAATTTTCATCCCGATGCCGTGGCAGCTTATAGATCCCGTACGACCCCTGTCCTGTGGGGCAATGAGCAAACCTTCAAGGCTAATGCCCTTGCACTGCAAGCTGCGGCAATAGATCTGGCAAAGGAACTTGAGAAACAACCGACGGTCGCGGAAGGTGCTGTGTATCTGCCCAAGCGCAGTAGGAGTTTTGGCCCCGAGGAATCGGAGACTGTTCCGGTCTCAGCAGGAATCTGGGAAAAGTACAATGCCTTGTCTAATGTCTGTGTAAGCTGTCATAGCAGTTTCCGTAGACGGGGCTGGTAATTGAGAATACCGTCGTCACTACTGTCAAATTGACTGCAGACCTGATAGGCTGCCTGGGCCAGAATGAAAACAGGTACTCAGTAAAAAGTTCATCAGTTGAATAACAGTTTTTTAAGTCTGCATCTACTGCTCTTGAAGACCAGAATATATGCATTTTTGAAAATGATTTTTCGATTCATTTCTAGTGCTAATGCAATGATTCAGTATTTCAAAATTTGGCAGAATGAAGCTTACGGTCTGTTCGTTAAAAATGTGAAATACTGGTATGTGCGCTGATTTGAATGCCAAATGGTTCGGAAACAAACCGTATAATCCGCAGTATTTTTACATCTTTAATGGCTGCCCGTTGTTATAGACAGATATTTTTCATCACCTTAAACTAAAATTCAAAACCTGTCCTCTATTATTTGATTTTTTTCAACTGTCTGGAAAATCACTTTAATACTCAATTATAGTGACTGTGTTACAAATCGTCTGCTTTTCGTCCATGACCAGCCATTCCAATGAGTTGTAAGTCGTCAAATAAAGTTGGACAAACAGCCAACCGAATTAAGAGATGATTTAGCTCATCTAATTGAGTTGTTCATTTGAGTGTAATATTTTTTTCTTCTTAACGCCATGCTATTTTGTTTAATCACTTTTCGGTTATCCAATATTTTCTGTCCCCGAACATAATACACGTCGACTGGTCAATGAATAAACGAAGGGAAGCTCAATTAGTCAATGATGCCTTACTGATGTCGTTATGGAAGCGTAAGCCGGGTGAAGGATTAGTTTGGCATACGGATCGCGACAGCCAATATGTATCGGCTAGTCATAGCAAGATATTATCTGTACATCATATTATCCAGTCAATGAGCCGTAAGGGAAATTGTTGGGGTACTCGGTCTCAGAGAGCTTTTTTCACAGTCTGAAAACGGAACTGACTCACCATTGTCAATTCAAAACCCGAAAAGAAGCAAAACAGGCCATCTTTGAACCTAAAATAATCAGTTCAATCGTAGCGAGAGCGATTAAGGTGCTGAAGATTCAATAATTTACAGGTTATTTTGGACTTATTCGTAGCCACCCTACGGGTGAGTTCAAAATGTTCTGGAAAGTCTTGAAGATTCAGTGTATTAGACGCTCGCAGTAGGTTTAGCTGATTTTTTTAGGTTGAATGTATTGAGGTGTTTTATAATCGAGAAAGACTTCACTTTGCGAATGGCTATTTGTCACCCGTAGATTATGAAATGCAGCAAAAAGCTGTTTAAACAAGTGTTCGGAAAAGTCTTGACACATCAGTTTTTTCTTGGACTGTAATATAAAACATGTTATAGTTCCTTGATACTCATTGACTCTTCCCGCCATAACTGGCATACAGTGGTTATTGCTCGTCATTCTCGTGGACATATCTTTTTTACCTGAATTTTATTGACCCAAACTTGATTTCAGGCTCGTTCAAAAACTTTTGAGAGATGTAACTCTTGCTGTGACATCAGTTCTTTATGTTATGTACCTGCATGCGTCATATAAGTGATGTGGCTATACTAAACCGTTTCACCGAATCTTCTCTCTGTTTCTGAAACAGAAGTCGCATCCAATCACCAAAATATCTTGACGATCTAATCATCAAGGCAATGATTTATATAATGGTATCCTTTAGTGAGGAAAACATGATGTATGCGATGGCCTTATGTTTTAGAGGATCTCACTCATAAATAGTAATTAAGTTGATTTATAATGAAAATAGAAGTTATCACAACCCCCAATGAAGAATTAAAAGAAACTGGATTTGGAAAACTTATCGCTTGCAAGAGTATTTTAAATTCCATCAAAAAAATCGGATACGACGCTAAATTATGTATTTGTAAAACGGTGGGTGATTTAGAAGAAGTCGTTAAGCGTAAACCCAATCTTGTAATTTTAGCTGTAAAGTATGTATCAATTAAAAATGGTGATGATATTTGGTTGTCTGATTTTTTTTCAAAAAATGAAATTAATTTTTCAGGTTCCTCAAGAGAAGTATTGAAATATGATTCTGACAAAGTTCTTGCAAAAGCTTATTTAAAGACGAAAGGTATTAAAACAGCCAATTATTTTACTGCGATTCCAGGACAATATAAATGTGAAGCTGAATTGCCAATTAAGTATCCTTTGTTTTTGAAACCAATGGATGCAGCGAATGGAAATGGTATTGATGATCTATCATTTGTAACCAATTTTCAAGATTTCGAAAATAAATTAAAATCATTATATGAATTGTTTAATCTACCGGTGCTAGTCGAAGAATATTTGGATGGTCAAGAGTATACAGTGGCTGTAATAAAAACAAGGAACGATGAATTATTAGTCTCGGCTGTTGAAATAGTGCCTGAACAATCAACAAATGGACTCAGAATTCTAGGAGAAAAAGCAAAAAAGGATGATACAGAAGAACTCAAAAAAACTGAAGATAGTGAAGTAATACAACGGGTAAAAAAACTTGCAGTAGATAGTTATATTAACCTGGGAATAAGAGATTTTGGGCGAATTGATATTAAAACCAACAAAAGTGGTCAATGTTATTTCATGGAAGCGAATTTGGTTCCTGGTATGACCAGTGGCTCTAGTTATTTTCCCAGAGCGTGTGAAATCGAATATGAATTATCCTATGATGAAGTGGTCGAACTTATTATAGAAGAGGGTATTAGTCGCGTTCCATTTACATTTTTACCTAACAATATATTGCTCGAAGAACCAGTTTATAGTGCCTGGCCGGGTGGTGTTGTTTTAGCCTGAAAAGGTTGCGGAAAAATTTGGAGCGAATATAGAGTGGAAACAATGATTACTCCTGAACGTTTTAGTCAACAGGAGAAGACAATATAACCTAATTTGCTTTATGTAACTCATGTAGAACCAACTAGACGTTCAATCATTCAGCAAAATAATCCCAGATGTTATGAATCTTCACACCAGGGTATGTATCTTCAAAGAAGGATCAATTTCCACGCAGTTTCAGAGCCTTCATACAATTTTCCCAGGATACAATCCGGCCCCCTATACGATTCACTTCCTGCTTTTAGAATTTTTTCACAACAGTGAATTTCCCAGAAAGCTAAAAAGTTTATAGAGTGGCATAGGTTTTCTGAAAATCACATAATGGAAGTGATCTGTGAGTGAACAGGGCTTGCTCATCGAGAAAGTGTTGCTTACAAATTGCTTAATAATAACTTGATGTTCTTTATGTCAACCAATCATTGAAAGTTGTTTAGATAGGTTTATCATGTAAAATACATGCCGTATGTCTAATAAAATAAGAATGTATCAAGGAGTTCTACCTGCATGTCTTATGAGCTTTTAGTCGAGGTTACACGTAATGGAACCGTTGAAAGTCAGCATTTTGGTGCTGCCGTCGTTTGTGATTTTAAGGGAAATATTGTGCAGAGCTGGGGAAATATCGAAGGATTGATATTCCCGCGATCTGCTTTAAAGCCTATGCTGGCCATTCATTTGATTGAGAGCGGTGCTTATGACCAATATGGCTTAAGTGATGCAGAATTATCTTTAGCCTGTTCATCGCATCAGGGAGAGACAATACATCAAAATCTAGTGGCATCATGGCTTGACCGCTTGGGGCTCACTGAAGGCCATTTAGCCTGTGGGGCTGATCTACCTGAAGATACTGAGAGCGCCCACTGGTTGTTAGCTTCCGGGAAACAGGGTTGTCGAATTCATCACAATTGTTCAGGTAAACACACCGGTTTTTTAACGACAGCATTGCATTTGGACATGTCGCTAGACGACTATCATTTGATTGATCATCCATTGCAACAATTATCACTGAATATACTTACCGAAGTGGCGGGAGTCGATCTGAGACAATATCCAATGGGGATCGATGGTTGTGGATTACCCGCACCTACGATGCCTTTGCTACAGCTTGGACGCGCTACCGCTCGCTTTGCTAATCCAGTGGATTTATCAGATCATCGCGCTGAGGCAATTTACCGTCTTCACGCAGCCATTTCCAATGAGCCTTTATATGTTGCCGGTCATGGAACTGTCGTCAGTGAGCTGAATGAAGTCACCCATGGTGCTGTGCTGGCTAAAACCGGTGCCGAGGGAATTGTTATAGCCGCCTTACCTGAGCGAGGACTGGGAATAGCATTGAAAATAATTGATGGCAGTGCCCGGGCACGCTCAGTAGCATTGTTGGCGATCCTTGACCATCTTGGTGTTCTATCTGATGAAGAGAAACACCATCTTCAGGATCATATTTCTCCAAAAATAATAAATTCAAGAGGAGTTCCTGTGGGAGAAATCCGCCCGGCAGCTTCCTGGTTGTCGACAATTCAATAACTTCATTACCGATTAGAGAGCTGAGTAATCGCTCTGTTAAGCAAAGCTATTCATTCACAGAACGACCGATTAGTGACATTCATCAATCTGTAAAGAATCCTGCATTTCTGTCGAATTACTTTACACTTTGGCTCGCTGAAGTTAAATTAGCTTTCCCAAGATACTGTTTTTTCTATGTATTTAAATTTTTGGTACATATTTTGCATTAATCGAGTTGTTTATAAATGTAATCGCTTATTTATATAATAATTCGAATTGGAGAACAGATCATGAAATTATTAAAACCGGTTTTATACACTTTTACTGCTGCGCTTACCCTTGGTTCTTTAAGCATAGGCTTTTCGCCGGCTGCTTCAGCTGCTACCACTGCTAATGCTGCGGCCGCAATCAACTTAACGCTCGAAGGGGTAACTGACAGCCTTGGCTCGACGGTGACTGATGGTTGGGAGGTCTTTGCAGAAGGATTCGAAGATACTTTTGTAGACGAGCCCACGGATGGCAGCGCCGCTGTTGCCAGCGCTATTGTACCAGCTGGTGTTTTAAGCATCGGTGATACGATTACCCAGTCAGCATCAGCAAGCGCTACTTCGATAAACGGCATTGCGACAGCCGATATATTCACCGCTCTGGACATATTCGTTAGCAATTCTTCGCAACAGGCACTCCTATTTATGTTCTCTTATCAGGTTATAACTGGCGCCTTCACGTCAGGTGAATTCAGTACTGCGTCAGGAACGGTGGATTTTTTGGATGATCTTGGTTTTGTAGACATACTTCAAAATAATGACTCTATAGACGGAATAGTTGACCCGGGCATATTTACACCTGGTACATTTGAATTCACGCTAGCAGACACAGAAGTCAATTACATTGGAGGTTTTGTAGACGCCACTGCTCAAGCCGTTGCACCTGCTGTCGTGCCAATTCCGGCCGCTGTTTGGCTATTCGGTTCAGGCTTAATTGGTTTAGTCGGGATTGCGAGAAGAAAGAAAGCATAACGATTGAATGTTAATCAAACGCGGCTCCTTCGGGAGCCGTTTTTTATTATGTCGAGTGTATATGCTAATGGCCCAGACTGCGTGAAAGCTCAGGCGGCGAGATGCTTCACAATATTCCGACCTGGAAGCATAGTGGACTGTAGACATGCATAGATTCCAGAGCGGAGCTAAGCGCAGCGAAATATTGGCCGGATGCAGCATTTTAGCCAGCCGGATTTTGACCATCGCAACCTGAATTATCCCAACGATTGTTGCAGGTAAAAAAACCAATATTAGAGTCTGACCGTTCCCTCCCGGTCGCAACTAAGCTATAAATGCGCGATGAAATACCCAAACGACTCCAGCCACTGGTTGATCGATCTGGTGGATGAAGTCATCAGCCAGTTGATGAGCGGCAAGGAAGCCGCCGTGTATATCGTGCGCTGCGGCGCCGAGGTCCGCATATTGGATACCAACCTTCCAAATGACAGCCGTTTCATTGACGCCTCTTCACCTGTGGAAAAAGATTTCAGGGTATATCCCAAAGGTGGTTTGTTGTGCCACGGGTTCGCCCGTGCGCGCTGTACCTGTGGTCATGAATATTTAGTGGCTTTCTCCTTTATCAAAAGCAGGCTCCTTAAGAGAGGGGCATGGCATTTGCCCATCATGCAATGCTCGCCGAATGCTGGAAACGGCTGCCCATCTGGTGGATCATGTTTTCCCTGCCAAGAGTAGGCGCTTTAGGCGAAGCTCCGGTACGTCAATGGGTCTTATCACTTCCCAAGCGATTACGCTATTTTTTGTATCACAACCCCAAAGTTACCAGCAAGGTTTTAAGGCTATTTCTCGATGAGATCAGAAAACAATTAATCCAACATTATCAACATACCCCAGACAACCCGATCAAAATTGGTGGTATCCGTTTTATTCATCGCTTTGGTTCTTCACTGAATGCCCATCCACATTTTCACTGCATAATTATTGAGGGTTTGTTTGTAAAAGATGCTGACAGTCAGATAACGTTTCATAAAATATCCACCATCACCGATAAGGATATTCAGGCTGTTCAGGAGCGTGTTCGCCTGCGAATACTTACAAGTTTCAAGCGTAGCGGTCTGCTTGAATCTCATGATGTCGAAAATATGAAAACCTGGAATGGTGGGGGAGGTTTTTCTGTTAATGGCTCTGCACGTATTCATGAAAATGACCGGGAAGGCTTGGAAAGGCTGTTACGATATTGTGCCCGTCCTCCATTTGCACTGGAGCGAATAAAAAAACGAACTGATGGAACCCTCATTTGTCCACTAAACAAACCATCGCCTAAAGCGCCTACTTTTGGTCGTCGATGGCCAAACTCAGCTCAGACTTCCATCACTGGAGTTGATTGATAAGCTTGCGGCTCTGGTTCCACCTCCTTGATTTCATCGCCATCGATACTACGGAGTATTAGCTCCCAATTCTCCTTTTCGAGGATCTGTCACCGCTATGGCAGGGCAATCATTAACACTGGTGAAACAGTAAAAGTGTTCACGATCAAATCGGAATAGTTGTTCACGATGGTTCAGAATGAGTGTTCATGATGATCCAGAATTGGTGTTCATGATGATCCAGAATTGGTGTTCATGATCGTCCAGAATATGTACTCAGTAGCATTGTTGGCGATCCTTGACCATCTTGGTGTTCTATCTGATGAAGAGAAACACCATCTTCAGGATCATATTTCTCCAAAAATAATAAATTCAAGAGGAGTTCCTGTGGGAGAAATCCGCCCGGCAGCTTCCTGGTTGCCGACAATTTAATAACTTCATTACCGATTAGAGATCTACTTGATTTCATCGGTGGACGACTAACGGCTCAAGTTTATGCTTTTTGTAAATGACGTAGCCAGGCTGCAGGTTTTTGAGGCCGTACATAAACTCAATAGCAGGTCAAGAAAATGTCTGGGATTAAAACGCCCTATGAAGTTTTTGATGAACTAACCGGCATCAAGCAAAAAGATTTAACCGGTTATGCTCTTATGACTTGCATTCAGGTTTGTATAAAATACCAGAACTGCGATTTTAGGTTTACCTGATTCTAAGGCCGGTAGAACGGCTTCTTGTTTAAATTCTTCGCTATGTTTACGTTTAGGTTTTGTCTTCATGTGTTACTCAGATGCCACTCATTATCTCCTAATCATAGATGTCTGTGAAATCGGGGAAGGATCAGTCCTCAGAACCTCAATATTTCATCTACTTCTTAGCTGATCTGTATCAACAAACCCAGAAGATTTTTAACTTATAGATTGAAAAGTGTCATTGAATTTCCTATCCTTGGTACGTATAAAAGTTACGCTAAACTGTTATTGAATCCTCTGTGTGGCGCGCAATTTCTGATGGAGAACGAAGTAATCGAATATTCTTGGAAAGATAGTATTCATCGGCAACGCTATGAGCTGGCGAGCCTGTTGCGTGAACCGCTTGAGCTGCTGTCCAAAAAATGTGTTCCGGTGTGGAGTGATCGTGAGCTTCTGAATAAGGTGCTTATGGATGGATTCTCAGGGATACCGTATTGCAAATATCTGTACGCTGTCGACGGCGATGGGTTGCAGGTTAGCGATAATATTGGCAGTAGCGGGATTGTGCCGGGTTTTTATCGCCGAGATCGTTCCAGACGCCCTTACATGAAGGAGACAATGCCCGAATGGGGATTCCTCTTGTCAGATGCCTATATCAGTCTTTCCGCGCATCGACCTTCACTGACGGCGCTATGGGTTATCGAGTCAAATGGAGAATCGTTGGGGCGCATTGGAGCGGATTTCGATCTGCGTAGTCTCCCTGTGACATCGGCGCTTTACCACGAGTCCGAGGCGTGGCGGCAGGTGAAGGGTGACCCTGCAATACGCGGCACACTGTTCAAGCAGACCCGCACAGAGAGTCCGATGGATCGGAATATGGAGCAGTCGCTGTCGATTCTTGAGGAGTTGGTTATTGAGCGTGGTGTTTTCCAGTGTCAGATCCACTTTTCGAGCAGCCAAATCACCATCTGGACCATAGATGACCCGCTTCGCTACCGCATCCTGGATCAGAATGTTCTCAAGGATCCGGATATCTGCCTGGTCTATCCATCGAGACCATATCCCTCTGATGCCGCGATACCCCGTGATGATATCGACCGTATATTGCATAGTATGCGGGAGTTGCGTGTCGTAGACACGACGATCTATCTTCGAACGGCTTCTATTAATATTTACAATGGCATGGTAAGTCTGACGTTCTCCTGTGACGGCTCACACTATATGCATTACGAGGAGTTTCTCACCAAGGGCGCTGATTTCTGGACGGGGGTAACAGTTAACAACAATACTCCAGGCGTGTTTGGATAGTCATCATTTTATTTTTTAACCCGAAATACTTCCATCCGTATATCTCTTATTGCAATAACATAAGGGGAGGAAAAGCTTGCATTGCACTCAATACAAGCGTGATTTTGTTATCTAAAAATTCGAGTTAGCTACAGCTTTAAAATGAGCAAACACATGTGGTACTGACTTTTGTTCGAAAAAACCAAAATCTCTGGATACATTGAAACATTTAACGGTTCTGTGAAGTTTGTATTATTTGGAAAGTTAACATTCACATTATTAAATGAATTCAAATAAATGATTAGTTGCTGGCTTGTGAATTTTCCATATCACTTTATCTGGTCTTCAATTTAACTTTAACCCATGTCAATACCTTCAGTCACTTTATTCCCAGTATCATGATTAAAGTCTTTGCTATGACATTCAACCGGTATATCCTCATACTCGTGCTTATTTTCTTCATTTTCAAAATAGATTGTCAGGTCATCATCAGGAGTACCTTCAACAATATAAGGTTTTCGTAACATATCAATAAGTCCATGCAAGATCCCCTCCCCATATCAGGGGGAAGGAACTTAAACTGCATGGACTTATTGAGATGTTACAGGTTTTCCTTCTAAGTCGTTGACTTCGTTTAAAGAAATAGGATCAGTGGTACTTAGTCTATGTTGCATCATGAGATTTTCTCCAGAAAAACAAAAATTTGTCTATGTATTAAACATAAAGATAATTTAATAAAATGCGACAGGTTGGTTGACATCGAGCGATACTCAGAAAGCGACATTGCAGGGATCACTGATTTGGGCAAGCTTGATATCAATGACATTGAAACGGTTTGTTACGGGTTGTGTTGAACAAATATTCAAGGTAGAAATATCGACGATGATTGTATCTAAGACAACAGCGTCCTGGTGGTATGACATTCTGGAAGCGATTGTTCAGGAGCGCGAAAAGCTTTGGTGAACAGGATCAGCGAAGCCTGTGACTTCTTAAGAGAAAATGCCGAACGGGCACATCCTGCAGGTGACCGGCGATCAGGTATTTTACAATATGCGTTAGAACCGGCATTTTATGCCGAAATACAATAAAAACAGGAAAGTATTTATATGAAATTTAACGATAATTTCCTTAAGTACCTAAGGATGAACAGGCGTTTGTTGACACTCAGCAACAGCAAGTGTCTGTAGCAAAAAACCGAAACGCGCAGAGAAGAACTGAATCGCCACTTCATTTCAAACAACAAGCCTGCTTCGTCTGGGCACACACGACAAAGCAGTTCTGTGGACAAATCAAATCCAAACTTCGGAAAGATTAACAGATACTGCAATATAGCTGGCTAGATGCAGACTTTTTTCCTTAATCCAATAAGCCCTGCTTTGGCTTAACTTTAAGTCTCTTCGTGGCTTTCTTTTCCTTTGCCGTCATGAGAGGTTTCTTTTTGGTCTCTTTATTACCTTTTTGTTGTTTACTCATAGTAGATATTTCCAGAAATGGGATGAATGGCTTCAGAACAGGTAGATACTTTCACGTGGCAAGTTGCCAGATGTTGGTGTTACTGTCTTACAGGTCACTGAAGATAGGAGTTAGGTAGAGATAGCCCTGGCTGGCTGGGCTAAGAAATGTCCTGCTATCCGGAGAAGTACCGGAGCTGCCGGGAAGGTGCTGCTATTACAACTATACCATAAATAAAGTAACTATTCAGCGTATTTTAGATTTATACGTAAGTTCTTGATATCAGGTGTTTGCGTAAGAAGTGTATGTGGCATGGATGCCACATTCAAGCCTACGACATACATGGAAGTATAAGTGCCGTGGGAGGCAGGAAGCCGGGAACGACCATGGACGTATTTACGGCGTCTTCTGGGCAGGTAATAGCTCCATGCATAACCTGCATTTCCCACATCCATGTGGGTCAGCAAATTCCTGGTGTCAAGGACGTTTTCAAAATTACGCTTCTAAGTTACAAAAATATAAGTCTTTGAATTTTATATGTTTGTAACTTTTTGATGGTTAGCCTTCCTGCGGCTTGATTTGCTGAATAGTTACTAAATAAATTAATATGATTCAATTCTTTTTACAAAGAACAGGTAGAAACATTCAGAACAGAATTTGACCTCATTAATACGTTTTATAATGAATATACATTGCGGACATGCCTGGTGTGGTTCGCATTTAATGCGTGAATTGACGTTTATTATGGAGTCCAGTGGGTATGCATGGGCAAAAACATAAAACGCCTGCTGCAGGAAACGTGCAAAAAAGTTTCCAGAAGCAAACAGAAGACACTGACGTATAAAGAATATGCTGATTTATAAAAGCGTTTGGGGAATAAAATCACTCGTGGGGGAAAAGAGCTACCTCCTGTACCGCCAAAACCCAGCGGTAAGCGGAGTAATATGGCTAAATCAGATGCCCATAATTTATGGGAAAGATTAAAGGATAATGAAGAGGCTGTATTGCTGTTTGCCGAGAATCCTCATGTCTCATTTACCAATAACAGAGCTGAACGTGACTTGAGAATGGCAAAGGTTAAGCAAAAGGTATCCGGTTGTTTTCGAACACTTCAATATATACAGGCTTATTGTCAAATTTCAAGTTACCTTCAGACTATGGCAAGCAAAGGATATAATCCATTGATCGCTATTCAATACGCCCCATGGGCGAGCCTTATAATAACCCGTTTAATAAATAATGGATCACATCCTCTGGGGCAGATATCTGCGTCAAAGCATTAACTCAATTCCACCTCAACGTAGTGCTCCCGGTGATCGTCCACAAGAGGTATCAACCCTTGCGGCCGACCCGCTCCATCAACGCTGGCACCATCGACCACAGTGCCGTCCAGCATTACGCGAACCGCATGCTCAGTGTCTTCATCAATGCGCCTGACGTTAATGTGATACACCGTCTCGCGATAGCGGTAGTGAATTTTGTATGCCTGCCAGTCAGTCGGGACGCACGGCGTTAAACGCAGACGGTCCGTTTCCAGTTGCAGGCCCAGCAGGGTTTCGACGCTGAGCCGGTACATCCAGCCGGCCGCGCCGGTGTACCAGGTCCAGCCGCCCCGTCCTGTGTGTGGCGGCGCGCCGTAGATATCCGCGCACATCACGTAGGGTTCAACCTTGTAGCATTCGATCTGCTCTGGCTGACTGCCATGGTTGATCGGGTTGAGCATCGCGAACAGTTCCCACGCGCGCTCTTTGTCACCCAGCATCGCGAACGCGGTTGTGGCCCAGATCGCGGCATGAGTGTATTGACCGCCGTTCTCGCGCACGCCGGGCACGTAGCCTTTGATATAACCGGGTTCGAGATCGGATTTATCAAACGGCGGATCGAGCAGTTGAATCAACTGCGCATCGCGTCGCACCAGGCGTTTGTCCACCGCCGTCATCGCCTGACGAGCGCGTAGCGGATCACCGCCGCCCGAGATGACAGCCCAGCTCTGGCTTATCGAATCGATCTGGCATTCATCATTCGTGGCCGAGCCTAACGGTTTGCCATCGTCAAAATACGCGCGCCGATACCAAGCGCCGTCCCAGGCATTAACTTCGATGTTATTACGCAGCAGCGTTGCCTGTTCCGCGCATACGTCGGCAAAGGCCGCGTCGCCGCGGTCACGCGCAAGGCCCGCGAAGAGTTGCAGGTTCTCGAACAGGAACCACGCCAGCCACACGCTCTCGCCCTTGCCGTCACGACCGACCAGATTCATGCCATCGTTCCAGTCACCGCAGCCCATCAGTGGCAACTCATGTGCGCCAAAACGCAAGCCGTGTTTGATCGCACGCACGCAATGTTCGTATAGGCTCGCCGCTTCAGCCGAACGTTGCGGCTGGTCGTAGTATGCCTCTTCTTCCGGATTCAGCCCACGTCCTTCCAGAAAATGCACCGACTCGTCGAGCACGCCGGTATCACCGGTCGCCAGCACATAACGACAGGCGGCATAAGGTAACCACAGATAGTCGTCGGAGAAATGGGTGCGTACGCCCTGTCCGTTGGGCGGATGCCACCAGTGCTGCACATCGCCCTGAAGGAATTGGCGCTCGGCGCAACGCACAAGCTGCTCGCGGGCGAGCCACGGTGTCGCATGGATCAGCGCCATGGTGTCCTGCAACTGATCGCGGAAACCATAGGCGCCACCGGATTGATAATAACCACTGCGTCCCCACAATCTGCATGACAGCGTCTGGTACAGCAGCCAGCCGTTGGCCAGCACGTCCAGCGCACGATCGGGTGTCTCCACCTGTACTGCGCCCAGCGTGTGGTTCCAGTATTCCCACACCCCTTCGAGCACCTGTCGCGCGCCGGTCGGGCCGCCGTATTGCCGGATGAAATGCTGCGCTTCGTCGGTGTTGCGGGCCGCGCCAAATACGAACACGATCTCGCGTTCCTGTCCGTCCGCGAGTTCGATCTTCGTCTGGATCGCGGCGCACGGATCGAGACCCGCACCCGCTCTGCCCGACAAATGTTCGCGGCGCATCGCCGCCGGGCTGGCCAACGTGCCGTTGCGGCCGATGAACTCGGCACGGTTTCCGGTTAACGTTCGTTCCGGTTCACTGACGCCTTCATTACTTACATGGGCAAACACGATCCGACCGGCGCATTCGCGGCCGTACGGATTGCGCGCGAACAGCGCGCCGCTGTGAGGGTCCGTTTCGGTGACGATGTGCATCAGGTTGGAATGCCGCCATTCACCCAGCACCAGCTCCCAGTACCCGGTCAACGACAATTGACGTGTGCGCCCCGAATGGTTGCGCAGCTTGATCACCGCGAATTTCATCGGCGCGTCCATGGAGACGTAGGTGTAGAGTTCCGAAGCGATACCGGCTTCCTGGTGTTCAAACACGCTATAGCCGAAGCCGTGCCGGCACACATAACCGGACTTGCCACGCGCTGGCAGCGTTGTCGGCGACCAGAACGTGCCCGTTTCCTCGTCGCGGATATACAACGCCTCGCCGCTAACGTCGCTGAGCGTGTCATTTTGAAACGGCGTCAGGCGGAACTCGTGGGCATTCTCCACCCAAGTGTACGCGCTGCCGCTCTCGCTGACGACGGTGCCGATATACGGGCTGGCAATCACATTGACCCACGGCGCCGGCGTGTTCTGGCCCGCTTCGAGCGTGACGACATATTCACGCCCGTCGGGCGTGAAGCCCCCGAGGCCGTTGCTGAAAATGCGATCGCGCAGCGCCAGCGGCTGGGCCAGCTCGGTTTCCGCCTGCAGCAAGGGCTGCAGAGGTTCCGGCATACGCTCCGCCGGTGCGCGGCGTTCTACCTGCTCTACCAGTGTTTCAGCGCTGTCGGTGAACACCACGCGGGCGACGGACTGGAACAGAACCCGATCTTCCTCGGAGAGTTCTTCGGCGCGTCGCACGAATACGCCGCCCGGCTTGTCGATAATCTGCGCCTCGGGTCCCGCGTTGATCAGCCCCATGATCTGATCGTGCAGCACTGCGCGGTAGCCCGAGAAATCCTCATTCACGATCACCAGGTCCGAACGCAATCCCTTCATGCGCCAGTAGGCATGGGCCTGCAGCATCTGTTTTACCAGGTCGATGCGGTCCATATTGCCGATGCGTATCAGCACGATCGGCAGATCCCCCGAGACCGCGAAACTCCACAGCCCGGACTGACCAATCTTGTTGCGGGCGATGACGCTGGGCGTGGCACGACGCAGCGCATTGGCATAGATCACCGAGCCGGCAAGGCGACCATAGACCTGTGCATCGGCTTCGCTGGCGTTGAGGTGACGCAGCACTTCCTGACTCTGGAACCAGGCCATTTCAAAAGCGCGTTCGACGAAGTGCCGGTCACAATACTTGTCGAGCACGGCCAGCGCCGCCTCGCGCGTGTCCGCGACACCGGAGATGATCTGTACGATCGCCGATTCGTCGGCTGACAAACTAATGGTGCGACGGATCGCCACGATGGGATCGAGCACCGAACCGTCCGTGTTCGATAACGTCGATGGGCCGCCACTATTATCCAGCATCAGCGGGTTTAGCGCAGTTCGACCCCGGCCGATAAAGCGGGCGCGATCGGTCTCGTAAGACGACTCGTCGGCAACCGCCTCGGGCGCCGCGAGTAAATGAAACATCCACGGCACCTGCTCCCCGGATGTGCGCGGACGTCGTGTGCACAGGATCGACTGACGTTCGTGCAGGATTTCAGTTTGCACGAACAGGTTACTGAAACTGCGATGGGCCAGGTCGGTATTCAACGGTGCCAGTACCACTTCCGCGTAACTCGTCACCTCGATGTGACGGGTGCGGGACGACAGATTAGTGAGCGTGACACGGCGGATCTCGACATCGTCTTCGGGTGAAACGCTGATCTCGGTGTGTGCTTCGATCGCATGATCGCGTCGACGGTATTCAGCGCGCGCCTGCACGAATATCGCCTCATAGTGATCGGCCTGCTGCAGCGTCGGCTGATAAGCACTTGACCAGTAACGCCCGTTGTCACGGTCGCGTAAATAGATGAATGTGCCCCAGCCATCGGACGTGGTGTCCTCGCGCCAGCGGGTGACAGCCAGCTCGCACCAGCGACTGTAACCGCCACCGGCGTGGGTGGCCATCACGTGGTAGCGGCCGTTGGACATCAGGTGTGCTTCCGGTACCGGCGTGTTCGGATCGGTAAATACGCGCATGATCTCGCCGGATTTCGTGGCGGCGGGATGTGCATTCGCGCTGACTTCCGCGGCGTGCGGGTGCAGGCTTGCGCCTTGCTTCGGTACACGCTCCTGCAACAACAGTTCCGTCGCCCGCGCGAGCGGGTCGGACATGAATCGGCGTTGCATCGGCTGGTTCAGCAGGGCATGTGCAAACGCCAGCATGCTCATGCCCTGATGATGCGCCATGAATACACGCACGATAGCGTGATGCTTGCCGCGCGGCACACGCGAAGGCGTGTAATCGACCGCCTCGTAAAAACCGTAGTTACCGAGGAAACCGTTGTCGGCCAGAGTTTGCAGATTGACACATGCCGGCAGCGGCATCACCGTCAACGCCAGCGCGCTGGCGTAAGGCGCGATGACCAGATCGTCCCCCAGTCCGCGCTTAAGGCCCATCCCGGGTACGCCGAATGCACGGTACTGATAAACCTGGTGCATATCGGTGGCATTGTAGCAGGACTCTGAAATACCCCAGGGCACGGCGCGTTGACGACCATATTCGATCTGGCGAGACACCGCGGCCTTGCAGATCTGTTCGAGCAATGTATTGTCGAAACTCGGCATGATCAGCTGTGGCATCAGGTATTCGAACATTGAGCCGCTCCACGAAATCAGGCTGACGTGACCGTGATGACTCGTCAGCAGTCGGCCGAGCGAGAACCAGTGCTTCTGCGGCACCTGGCCCTGCGCGATCAGCAGGTAACTGGCCAGGCGCGCTTCGGACGCCAGCAGGTCGTAGCAGGCCGGATCGCGGCGCCGTTCGCCCACGTCGTAGCCGATGGTCAGCAAACTACGCGATTTGTCGTACAGAAACTCGAAATCCATCAATGCCAGTTCGTGGCAACGTGCCACCAGATCGTCGATAGTTTTAAGTCGCTCCACTGCGTCTTTAAAACTTGATCCCGCAGCCTTGGCTGTGCCGGCGGAGCGCTCTTTCGCCAGTTCCGCCAGTGTCGGGATGTTGCTGAAGCTACGCGGCCTCAAATCAGATTGGGGAACCAGCAATCGAAGGTCGGCCCGAATGGCGCTGGCCTGGCGGTCGAATGCCTGCGCCCAGTAATACAGTTCGCCATCGATATCGATATCCGCCGGCAGCCACTCGACCATCGTGCCGTCAGTGCGGTGAATCTGATCCAGCATCTTATCGGCGGCGGTCAGTGTCGGTGGCTGCGCCGCTGATGTGAGTTCAGGCTGTGTGAATGAATGCAGTGTATGCTGCAGAAACTCGATCTGCTTCGCGAGTTCCGGCGTGGGAGACGCCGGCAGGTGTTCGACCAGAACCTGCAAAGTGTCCTGCAAGCCCTGAAACGCATTCGATGACAGCACCGGTTGATGTTTCAGCTCGGTCAGCCCCGCTTGCAAAGTCAGCAGGCTGCCGGCCAGGTTGCCGCTGTCCACGGACGAAACATATTGCGGCGAAAGCGGTTTCAGCGTGTGCGTATCGTACCAGTTGTAGAAATGGCCGCGGTAGCGTTCCAGCTTTTCCATCGTCGCCAGCGTGTTCTCGACCAGCCGCAGCAATTCACCGGCGCAAATGTAACCGAAATCGTAAGCTGCAAGGTCCGACAGCAGCGCCATGCCGATGTTCGTGGGCGAAGTGCGCGAAGCGATGACCGGCGCCGGATATTCCTGAAAGTTATCGGGCGGCAGCCAGTTGTCCTGTGGGCCGACAAAGTCTGTGAAGAAGCGCCAGGTGCGGCGCGCCGAGGTGCGCAGGAACAAGCGCTGATAAGCGCTCAAATCAGCTACCGGTGATGTCAGCGGCAGGCTGATCCACCAGCCGACCACGGGCGACACCAGCCACAGCAACAGCACAGGCGCGCACAGCAGCCATTCCATCGTCGAGCTGGTTTGCCACAACGTAAAGCCGAGCGCCAGCGCCACAACCGGCGCGATCCACATCTCGCGGAAGAAATCGAGCAGCGTACTGCGCGCATTACGGCTAGCGTACGATCGCAGCTGCCAGAGCATCAGACCGTGTCGCGTGAACAGCATGCGCACGCCCGAACGCATGATCGCATCCAGGCAAATCAGCGCATCGTAGGGTAACAGCACCAGCGTCAGTAAAGCGAGCAACAACGGGTGACCCGCGGATCTGGTTGTCAGGTTCAGGTGCAGCAGCCACTCGCGTTCATCCGGTTTGCGTATCAGTCCGATCGCGGTGGACAGCAACGTGGGCAACACCACCACGGCCGTAATCAGCAGGGTCCAGAACCAGGCCGGCCCCGTGCCAAACAGCCAGCCGCCCACCAGCAGGGCCAGCAGTGCCGGAGACACCAGGCTGCGTCGAAGGTTGTCGAACAGCTTCCACCTGGACAGCGCGCTGAGCGGATTCGGTTGCCACTGTGCCTTCGATGCATCCGGCTCATTCGAGCAGGGTGGTCCGGGCACGCGTGGCAGCAACCAGCCGGCCAGCTGCCAGTCGCCGCGTATCCAGCGGTGTCGCCGACTGGCATCCATCGCGTAACTGGACGGATGCTCTTCGATCAGGTCGACATCGGTCACCAGCGCTGAACGCGCATAGCCGCTTTCGAGCAGGTCGTGACTCAGAATCAGGTGTTCCGGAAAGCGTCCATCGACGGCCTGACGAAATGCGTCCACATCGTAGATGCCTTTGCCGATGAACGAACCCTCGCCGAAGATATCCTGGTAGACATCCGATACTTCGCGCGTGTACGGATCGATGCCCGATTCACCCGCAAACAATTTACTGAAGCGTGATTGGTCCGCGCTGGTCAGGCTGATTGACGCGCGCGGTTGCAGGATCGCGTAGCCTTCGACGATGCGTCCCCTGTCGGCATCGTATACAGGCCGATTCAGTGGATGCGCGAGATTGGCAACGAGTGTGCGCGCCGCGTCGCGCGGTAGTTGCGTGTCGGTGTCCAGCGTGATCACGTATTTGATCGAACCGAGAATGGAGACGTCGCCGACGATATCCGAGAAAGCCGATTGTTCCTCTCCGCGCAGCAACGCATTGAATTGTTCCAGCTTGCCGCGCTTACGCTCGTAGCCCATCCACACAAGTTCAACCGGATTCCACAACCGCGGGCGATGAAACAGATAGAAGATGCACGGACGGTCGTCGCGATATTTTTCGTTCAGTGTTTCGAGCGCCGTGCGTGCGTAGGCAAGGGTTGTTTCATCATCCGGCAGTGTCTGCTCGGGCGCGTCACGGAAATCCGTCAGCAACGCAAAGAACAGATTCGCATCGCGATTGCCGAGATAACGAATCTCCAGGGCTTCGAGAAGATCATCGATCTCCCGCGGCCCGCTCAGCAAGGTAGGAACAACCACCATGGTGCGGTGCGCGGAAGGAATCCCCTGCGAATAATCCATGCGCGGTAACGCGCGCGGCGGCAGCAACAGCGTCACCAGCATGTTCACCAGTGGGACCGCCAGCGCCGAGGCGCCGATGATGCCGAAAAAGGCGAAATACCAGAAGCGCCAGCCGCCCGGCCCTAAATCGTCAAGCGTGTAAAGCACGGCCGCTGTCAAAAGTAACGTGAGCAGCGCGATGGGGCCGAGGTATAGGAACAATCGGAACTGTGGGCTCGCACGTCTGAGCCGTATTCGCCATGGCAAGTGGCAACCGACGATGCGCTCCAGATTCTGCCGTCCGCGATCGATCAGGTAAAAGCCGACATGCGCCCCGCGGTCATCGGTACTCGATCGATCCGCGGCAGCCTTCGCGAGGCCAATGGCTTTGCGCGCAACTTCCAGCTCATTGAGCGAACCGAGTCTCGCCACGTCTTCGATGACATGTCGGTAACGGTCGCGGGTGGCGAAATCCTGGCTGGAGTACATACGCGCCGGATCTTCACGCAAGGTCTGTTCGACGACACTGAGTGACTCGACATAATCTCGCCAGTTCATTGCGCCGATGAAACGCAGACTGCTAATACTGTTTGCGATGGATATCTGGTTGGTCGCGGCCGTGCGCGCGGCCGCTGCCGATAACTGCGTTGCGGTCACACCCTGTTCAAACAGTTTGTGTTCGACCCAGGTTTGCACGAACGCCATTGCAGGCCCCTGGGCCTGTAGCCTTGCATAAAACTCTTCCACGAACGGTGCGGTCAGCGGGACATCGGCGTTGGCGAACTTGGCCAGCAACTGGATGAGCTGGTTCGGTTCCTTTTCGGCCGTCATCAGCATGCGATCCGCCCAGGTGATGGCTGCGTCGCGCTCTTCGCGCCGACGGGCGATACGCACTGCAACGCGGCGCAGGTTTTCCAGCAGCGCCAGCTGCAGCATTATCGGGAATGCCCAGAGTTCACCCAGCTTTAAAGGTTCAATGCTCTGGTAAGCAGCGACGAACTGGGTGGCATTGTCGCTATCGAGACGGCCGTCCATGTGGGAGATCAATTCCAGCGCGAGACCGTAGATGCGGGGGAAACCAGCCGACGGGCCTTCTGCCAGTCGCGGCAGCTGCCGACTGTAGCCGCGCGGCAGATGCCGCTGCGCCAGCGTGATCTGTTGCTCGATCAGATAAAAATTATCGAGCAGCCAGGCCTCCGCAGGCACAATGCGCTGTCCCGGTGAGGTCGCGGCGGTGACGACGTCATACGCTGCCTGCAGCACACGCGCATTGTCTGCCAGCCGTGGCAGCAACCTGTCCGGTGGCGGACGTGGATCGATTTTATGCCGGCTGGCCAGGGTTACCGCATGATGCTTCAGTTGCTCGATGCTGAACAGTTCAGCCCGCAACAACTCTGTATCCTGGTCGTTGCGCAACCAGTTTCGTGCGCGTGCCGAAAAGCCGAACTTTTTGATGATCATGACATTCTCCTCGCCTGTACTTCGATAATCAGCGCAGCGTCGAGCGGATGAGCGGTGACTATCGAAAACTCATACCACAAACATTCAACACCATCTGCCTTCATATCCTTAACTGTGGTTATGATGATCTCGATCGTTCCAGGTATGCGGCCAGATTTAAGGAGCACGAAATCCCCCAGCCATAATCTTTGAACCATCCTGGCATTCTAACATTTGTTTATCCATCTGAAAGCCAACGCCGAGTTAAGCGGCGACCAGTATGGAGCGCCGTTTGCGCAACAATGGCGAAGCCATGCGCAATAAGGCGCGGAGTGCTGGGCGTCCGAGTGAGCGTAAGCGGAACGGCGTGAACGCATTGTGTACGCCCGACATGGGCATTGATCAATGAGGTGAAAGTCCTCTGTAGGAAGATCACGGTCATCACCCTTAGTTATTTAAGGAATATTATGACCATAACCACTAGCGAAAGGCAAGCGCCAATCCGTGAGGAACGGTGTGAAGGAAGCCCGGAGCAAAACTGCGAGCTGATGAACAAAAACATCATATGAGGTTTAGCCTGAAGGTGAGTTGGCGCAAGAAAACGTAACCGGGTGATCTGACGGGTAGAGTAAATGATGCAGTTGTGCAGGGAAAATCAATGTTATTATTCGGGGTGCTCTGCTTATATCCGCGGTATGGAGGATTCTTATCTCTTTTCCAGTGAGGCCAATGGATGACCAAGCCTTGGCCTATAGGGTGCTATCCTCTATATGCTGTCTACGAAAAAACACCCATCAGATAGCCTCTGATTATCCAATCCAGTAGCGCCTTATGGATCAATCTATAGGGTGATTAAGCAGAAATCAGCATAGGCCATAGTAGCCAAATGCTCACATCATCAAACCTCAGAAAGGCCTGGAAGCGTGTAAAAGCGAATAAAGGCAAACCGGGAATTGATGGTGTCAGCATTGAAGACTTCCCAGAGTATCTAAAAATACATTGGGAACGTCTTCAACAACAATTGCGTGAAGAAACTTACCAGCCAGCCCCGGTTCGACGGAACCGTATTCCAAAACCGGATGGTGGATTGACTCAAACTAACCACCCTCCGGAAAAATCGGGGCGATTCAAGCAACTCGTGGGCCACCGAATCGGGATGACCACCCTACGGGTGAGTTCAAAATGTTCTGGAAAGTCTTGAAGATTCAGTGTATTAGACGCTCGCAGTAGGTTTAACTGATTTTTTTAGGTTAAAGCCAGGGCATGCCAAATGATGATGTGGGTGAGCAATCTATCCCTGAATATGAATTCAATCAATGTGTTTCCTGGTGAGTGTTTCAATACATACCCCCTTAAAACATCAAAATGTAACCATTTTAGATTTATAGATTGAAAAGTGCCATTGAATTGCCTATCCTTACTTCATTTAAGGCAGAGGAAATGAATAGAAGAATAGCGATTCTTACTTTTTGTTTTCAGGGTGACGTAGAGCCTTGTGTGGCTCCAGGGTCAAGACTCACTGCTGAAGGCAATGAGGTCGATTTTACAATGAAATAAACATAGATACCCAATAAATTTAAGGTATAAAAGGGGTCGGTGACAAATGATAATCAATTTCAGGTAATAGGGGACAGGCTATATCTGAATCATCTATGTGCAATGACGTAGCTTCGAAGTTATGGCCAGACTAATGTTTGTGATTCAAACAGAGCAAGTTAGCAGCTGACTCTCTGGACTGATCGGAATTGAGCAAATTAGAGTTTGGAAAAATATATTAGTCCAGAGTAAAATTACCGAGCGAAAAAATCACCGAGTGAAAAAATCACCAAAGTTAATGCTGATAACACAGAGTTATATCTTTAAATAGGAGGAAACAACATGAATATAAATTTTAAGTTCGCAACTACTGGACTCGCCATGGCTGTATTTGCAGTGAGTACCGGTGTCACCATGGCAGGCAAAGATGATGCAAACTACTGCATGGATGTGGTCATCGAGCCGTTTCACATGCAGCCTGATATGCCTGCTGATGAGTCGTGCACGGTGAGAGACTATATGGGAGGTGAGCTCCAGGAAGAATTCTACCCCTTCACCGAAGAAGAGCATCTTTTCAACTGTGAAGTCTTTGGACCACTGACAACATTACCGACCGGCGTCCAGGTACCGTCTGCTGTTGTCAGCCAGGGTAATATCGTCGGCACCATTGGCGGCCATGCATTTGAGGCTACATTGGCGTGCGCAAGTCTGACCAACTGGTACCAGGATTCCTGCACGGATCCCACAAATCCACTAACTTGCAGCTTCAAGATGGCTCAGCCCTTCATCGCCACACATCCAAGAGTCACCGAAGTCTCGATCTTTGACGGCGTAATCAGCGTCGACAAAGGCAGGAGGACGAAGGAGGTACCGATCGTGATGGCGACCCGTGCTGCGGGCATCACCCATCTGGAAGATCTGCAAGATCCGGAGGGGCCCACAGTCGGTGCTTCGATTACCCACAGTTTGCTGGGAATGGTTTCTTACAACAAAGGCAATGATAACAATGCCAGGGTGTTAAGTGGCAGTGTCGATTTGTTGCTGCAGGGGCACATATTTTCACCTCAACCCGTCGGTGAAGACCCGGGCGCAGCTGTGATCAAGGGCAGCATCTGCAGCGAGGACCTTTACAAGCAGCTGAATCGCGGCGGCAGGCATCATGATGATTAAGCAAGGAGAGTATTAAGTAAATAGTATGATGCCCGAATGTTTTGAAAGGTGATCATGACGACAACGGCGGCTTCGGCCGCCGTTTTTATTGAGAAGTGATAATATGAAATCCTCAGGAAAATCCCGTATTAAGAAAGCCGCTTACAGGTATGTTTCGATGTTGACGTACCCTACTATACTATAGAGCGATAATGCTTTGACCCGAATAATAGAGGTTCAATTATTATGCAATGGCTAGTACTTTTTCTATCCAATCTTTTCATACATTACTAGCCGATGAACTGCGTTTTATCCCCAGAGCCTGGCTGGGCGTGTTAGATTACAGTTTTAAGCAATCACCCCGCATGGGTGCTTTGCCTGATGGCAGTGATTTTCCCAAGATTGAATTTGATGCATTGTTATTGATCGCCGGTATTGGCTTAACCACGGCGTATGATCGCTTTTATCTTGACCTGTCCTATCAGGATTCTTCTGAGGAAGAAGACAGTTTTTCCGCTGCAAACTATGTCGAAAAATTTAACGGGGATCGCCGAGATTATTCCGCCACGCTAGGTATGAGAATACTGGATAACCGCGGTAATGTGTATTTTGGTTATAAAAATGGGAAAACAACCGGCAGTGGCGAAGCGGGAACTCAATTTACCTTTGAAGAATCGGGCTTTTTTATTGGCGCCAGTTATGGCGGGCTCATTGCCGACAAGGGCTTTTTAGCTATCAATCTTGCCTATGCCGATTTGGATGGACATTTGAAAGAAGTGCCAGGACCTCGCTATCCTCCCGGACTGTATATGGATGCGGACAGTGACGCCAGTGGATTAAGCTATGGCATTTCCTGGAATGGTAAATTTTCAGCAAAAATGGGTTATTCCATTGCCCTGGATGCCCATCAATACGACTTTGAAAATTTAAAGGATAGCTCGGCCACCAAACCCTTACCTGAACAAGTAGAAGAGACGATGTATACCGGTAAACTATCCATGTCTTACCGTTTTTAACTCAACCCGATACCACCCGCTATCATAACCATGCTATAATCGCGCAGTCAGCTAACAGCGGTTAAACCCTGCAAACATCCCCATTTCCCCTAATTAATTAAATTATCGATTTTTGATAGGCTAAAAGTCGATATGTCTTTATAGAAATCCAGCTGATGAGCTCAGTTATGTTCAATATTTGATTGCACAAGCATGGATCTTTTTTAATCCTTTTGCACTAAAAGTGCACATGATTTTTTAGGAATAAAATAATATTTCTTTAATAATCAATAAGATATAAGTTGGCATAGTGTTTGTATAATTTTTATATCAAGTACGCAATACAGGGAAAAGGAATGCTGAACGAATCGTTTTAAATAGCAGGTAGTTGATACCTAAGAAACAGGCAGTGTATGAGTAGTTCCCTTCATATCATCAAACTGTTAAAAACATCCAGTGTACCTGGTGTCGGCGTCTATTAGGTAATTTCATTTATAAAATTTGAGGGAAAGGCTTGCCACTGATCCGTCATCACAATGGCATGCTTTATAATCGGAGTGGTATATACCATGCAACTCATTTTCAAATTTTATTTGCTGCTCCATTTATTATTAGTGTCAGCGCACATATTTGCGGACGAAGAAAACGAGAATGCTTATCGGAAACTGGATAAGGATGGGATCCAGGTGTATGTCTTCAAGACCAGGGATTCAGACTTTGCCACATTTAAAGCGGTGACTGTGATTAATGCCTCTCTGGACAGCATTTTGGCAGTCATGCTGGATAATAGCGCTTACACGGACTGGATCCAAAACTGTAAACAATCGTTGGTGATAGAACAGATCGATTTTTATGAACGTTATCATTATCAGGTGATCGATATCCCTTTTCCTTTTGACGATCGGGATATTATGATGCATTCTACGTTGACACAGGATCGCTTAGATCAATCCTTGACGATCACAACATCCGCCGTTACAGACTTTTGTCATGAACGGGCGTCTGCACAATGTAAAAAGATCAAACAATCAGCGCTTGTCAGGATCCATAACTCCACCGGCACCCATAAACTGGAGCCGGGTGAGAATGGCGTGAAGATCACCTGGGTTCAGCATACCGATCCCGCAGGGGAACTGCCCAGTTGGCTGGTTAATCAGTTAGTGGTTGATATTCCCTATAAGACACTGAACAATCTAACCCGGAAAGTAAAAGAAGAGAAATATCATTATGCGAAGATAATTTACGACCACAAGGGTGAAGTGGTTGCACTGAATATGCCAACGAAAAAGCAATGGAGACCTTCATCGTTGGTTAAAGAGCTTGCTCCCTATACTACGTTTTAGTCAACGATTAATTTGCACCTGTAGGTGTAAGTGAACCAGCCGCTTTGACTTTACAAAAACACATAATATATTTTTATATAAGTTGCATCCCTAAGGAAAATAAACTATTTTTTTAGAATTATCATGAAAGGAAACCTCTATGTTATACAAGATTTTAATCTCTATGTTTTTATACGGTTTTATAAATAACTCTGTTGCTGCCGAAACCGTTTATAGTCAGATTGATGAGCGTCTGCTGCTTGAACCCGATACCTTGCAGGTGAAGCAGGAAGCCGCTGGCAAAGTGATTATCTATGACCGCGTTAGAGAGCAAACTATCGCTAAGGCACTGGATAAAAACTTTGACCGCATTCAGCATATGATGTTTATTAATTCGGTGAAAGAAAAGGATAATGGAGAGTTAGAAGCAGATGATGATTGTTGATTGAACGGCCTATAAAGTGGACCCTACTGTCAAGATAACTCAATTAAAAAATAAGATATAAAATATCCATCATTGTTTCTGCTATCATGCAGCCACACCATTCGCACTTAATGGGTTCCTTCTCGATACGATGCCTGCGTCTAAATCTGCGTGCTCTTATGGCACCCTTTGTCCTGCATCTCATCTGATTTCTCCATTATAGGATTTGTTGCTATTTTAACAGATGCATGATCGATTTTTTCTTTGATGGATAAATATCAATAAATAATAATCCAGTATAATTCCTCTGGTATGTTTTTTATTATGGAAGTAAAGAAATGAAAGTTTATTCCTCGCAGAGCAACAACGGATTTAGTATTGAGTTGTCTTATAAAATCAAATTTAAGACATCAAATAATATATCCCTGGCATGGCTGTTACTAATATGATTTGCGTTTTAATTTAAGATCTAGAAACGTCAGAAACTCAGTATAAGCAGTTATACGAGAAAGAATCAAAAATGCAAATTCTGAGTAATTTGTCTAAATAACTAGATGACTTAAATCATCCACAATCGTCGAAACCGATCAGTCAAAGATACACTAAGGAACTGCAGCTTCGTGGTGATTGCCGTCATTTCAGTAATCTGGCTAGAATCTCCAGGTCAGCCCAAACCGGTCATTGCAGATAGGGGTAAATGGGCCATCGACTGCCTGGATCTCAGTATAGAGTTAGGTCTCAACGATTACAGGTTTTTGGGGTTACCCTCAAGGACTTTCTTGAAAGTTCTTTTGTGCTTACGTCCCTTCATAATATTGCTAGGGATTTTATATGCCTTCCAGACATCACCTGCCTGCGTTATTACTCGACACTCTCCACCCCATCCTTCGCGGTTCTTACACAGAAGTCCTTCATCATTAACGTACCAAGTCCCTTTTTGCCGTTCACCACTTCTAATTTGTCGAAATGTGCCGTCTGGTGAATAATATGTTGTAATTGGTTTACCCCTCATTGCATGAACAGCTTCTACCGTATTTCCACTGATAAGCTGTATTACTTCTTCACGGCTAAGATCATCTGCGAATGCATTAGATGATCCAGTAACGATAATTAAAAGGGTAATTAACGACCAAAGGAACCACGTGAAAGGTTTGTTTAAATGGCTTTTCATCGTGAACTCCATTAATCTGTCAAATCTGAAAATTTTTGACGCTGTAAAAACTCTTGCAGATCAAACTCGCGGATTGAACGCTGAGTTGACCAGTAATCCAATTCCGTTGGATCGGCAGCACTGCCGAGATAGATGAGATAAAGTAAATCCGCAAGATCTTCAATGTCACTATCACTCAGGTTGTTGAGATCCTGCGTTTGAAAGGCATCGCCATGTATAAAATCCAGTACAACATCCATAGGTGAACTGAACTTTGTGATCCCCAGTTGGTAAGCAACCGTTGTATTGTCGTGTTTCATACCAGGGTATTTTAAATTAAAACGTTCAATTAATGTTTTTTGTATTTCATGGTATGACTCTATTAGCAAACCGGATGTAAACCGGATATTATCTATCCAGGCTGTATCAGCACCAGAATGGTTGCTTGAATCTTTCTGGTATTCAAATCTAAGGATATGATCACCACTTGCTAATGGCAACGTGTATTCACTCCAGTTAACAAAACCCGAACGCTGCAGTTTTAATGCATCATCTATGTACAACCTGAAAAAGTCATGAGCTTTTTCACTGTCAACTTTCATATCAAATGATAATGAACCTTCTTTGGCTATATTCACACGCCATTCGGTAACAGCAATGCTATTATCAGCAATAGGATTTGATTTGAGTGAATAAGTCCCCTCTGAACGCATAGCGTCATCCTGGCTCCAGCCATAACTGTACCAGCGTTCAGGCCAGGATGTCGATTCAAAAGAAATGTGATAGCTTTCAATGGGTTCAAATAAAATTAGTGGCCCCCGGACAAGGATATCGGCTGCGTCATTATTATCCTCATTGCTTACAAGGTTGGTGGAGTAAGTTGTAAAGCTTAAAAAGTTCCCATCAGCTGAGATTAAGGGCATGATATCCCTGTCATTTCCATCGATCACTGTCTCAGTGATATCATTAGACCTGTCATAAATAAAAATATAACCTGTAGCAAATGTGACATATTGACCATTAGCCGAGATGGATGCAGAGCTACTCGAATTACCCACTTTGTGAGTATTTCCATTAAACCTGTCATGCACAAAAACGGAGGCTCTATCACTATCCAGACTGACCAGGTTAGTCGCCCATGATGTAAAAGCAATATATCGCCCATCCGCTGACATTTTGGGGCCAGAACTTTTGGCGTTCCCTTGTTCTCCCATACTATTAATACTTATCCGTTCGGTTGAGCGATTAACCCGATCATGGACAAAAATATCTGGTACACCATTAGTATCATCATCGACCAGATTAGCCGCATCGGATGGAAAAGCGATATAACGTCCATTAGCTGAAATTGATGCACGATAACTTCGGTTGTTTCCTTGTTCTCCCAAACTGTTAATACTTATCCGTTCGGTTGAGCGATTAACCCGATCATGGACAAAAATATCTGGTACACCATTAGTATCATCATCGACCAGATTAGTCGCCCATGAAGTCATGGCAATATATCCTCCATCAGCAGAAATGGCAGGGTATGCACTATCATCGTGACCTTGCTCACCCATACTGTTAACACTGATCAATTCGGTAGTCTTGTTTATTCTGTCATAGACAAAAACATCCCAGTAATCCGAGACATCATCTTTGGTAACCCTACTTGAGGAAGTGAAAGCTACATAACGCCCATCGGCTGAAATAGATGGTCCGCTTGCATTGTATTTATCATTTTTACTAAACGTGTTTTCGCTTATCCGAATAGTCGTATTGTTAAGGCGATCACGAAGAAAAATATCATAATACTCATTCTCGTCATCTTCTATCAGATCCGAAGCCAAAGACAGGAAAGCAATAAAACGTCCATCGGCTGAAATTGAGTGATAATAGGATTCTTCATTTCCCATTTCTCCACCAGAAGATACACTGACTGGCATCGTCACTGCTTCGCTTTTAAAATTCACTGTTTCACTTTCTGTTACAAGGGTAGCAATATTATCTATTGCGTAACCTGCATTTGACAGCCCCGTTATTTTAACTGAAATCAAGCCAGACAAATCAATAAATCCGAGAAAGTTAAAATGAGAATTAAGGCTGTAAGTAAAAGTTGAAATGCCACTATTCCCTGTGACGACAACCTCAAATAAACTTGGAGAGAGAAATGATGCAACCTCCATAGCAAACACTTTGGTGTTTGGCTTAAAATCGGTTATTAGTCTGATTGATGGGTTAGCATTTGCGTATAGCGCATTTTGAATCCCTAAATGTATATTAACTCCTATCTCAGAATTAAATATGATGGTTCCATTTTCCAGGAAAAGAGTGTCAGTTCCCAAATTCTCTGCTGTAAAGTCATCAAAATCTTCAAAATAAAAAGTACCGATGGATGAGGATATTGCATTATAAAATTCTTCTTCATTTAATTCAGAAGGAGCAGCCCAGGTAGTTGATAAAAAGAGACTATTTACTATTAAACCTGCGATTATAGGTATTATACGAAAAATGCTCATGACCGTTCCTGAATTCTGTTTGTATAATTACTTCAAAAAATTATGAGTTATAATCCTCTGTTTAAAGTTTAAAGTTTAAAGTTTAAAGTTTAAAGAAAGCTTTAGATTATTCAAACAATAACATGTACAACATTGTATTACATTGCGCCCAATCAATAACAACGCGAATAATTTCGTTTTAAATTTGAGTGTGTGCCTTGAATTGACTGCTTGCATGCACGGCATGAAACGACCTCACTGTATGCTCAGGTGGCCGCGAAACTTCTCCATGAAGTCGTTCAGGCTGTGCCAGTATTAGCGCACTGGCGTCTGGCAACACTGCCAAAGTAGTGAAACGCTTCATCATGCATCTGGATCATCTTCAGGGTATTGATGGGTTTCAGGCTGGCTGAGACATACATCAGGCGGGAATATGACAACACCAACACGACAAAATAAACGACCTGTTCCAGGCCGTCTATCAGGACATGACGACATCCACCGCCATCAAGCCTGGCATTGTTCACCAGGGATCATATCCAGCACCGGCTCATAGTAACGTTTCTGGCTCAGCGTATGCGTCGCTTTAAGCGTTTCCACATAGCGTCTGACACTGCGAGAGGACGTCACCAGGTCGGGCTGACATTGTAACAGCTTCTGGTAAATCTTCCGGGCACTTAAATCTGGCCAGGTATTGAGCAGATGAAGCAGATAATCTTTACAGGGATCGAGCTGTTTCTCTGTACTGCGATCAGCGAGATAAGCGGCGATCTCATCTTCGTTCATCGATAGATATTTGTTGACCGTACGGCGTGAGATATCTAATTGTTCAGCGATTTTACGGCGGCTCTGGCCGTTACCATTATCGAACAGGCTTTTTGTTTTATGGATCATGTTCCAGTCCTTCATTGAACTCCCGTACCTTGTTGTTAGCAAGGCGGGGAGTGTACACGTTTTAACCAATAACCTTAATCCTGGGTGGATCACTTTTATTGGCCAAGACTGGATCAGTTTAACTGGCCATTAACACCTTCTCTTTCTTTTTTGTGATTTCTACCTCAATCGTTCCATGTGTTAATGATTGCCCTGCCATAGCGGTGACAGACCCTCGAAAAGGAGAATTGGTAGCTAAGACTCCGTAGTATCGATGGCGATGAATTCGAGGAGGTGGAACCAGATCAGCAAGCTTATCAATCAATTCCAGTGATATCGGCGGTGAAATTATTTAGCAGAAAAAATGACTGAACTGAATTTAACCTGACAGTCACTTTAGAAAAACTAGTAACTGTCAGATCGTTCTGAATTACTACACATTAGTCCAGCTTTAACTGACCATTCTCAAGAGGAATTCTATTTCCCGGTTTTGCTTTTCATCTCGTCAAAGGCATAAACGAGCGAGTCTTCCACCACACCGGCCAGCAGACTCTGCGGGCGTTCGTTACAACGCTTTCCAATTTCGTTGTAAAAAATCACCTTGAGCTGCTCCTGGTCAGCTGCGGGAGCCTCATCAATCCGCTTTACGTCGAAATCGTGATTAATAAACAAAATGGCCACAAACCGATTAATCATCCCAACATATTCTTCTCCGTTTTCATTCGAGGCGGCCCAGGCGGATTCGCAGCTGAGGTGCAGGTAAGGGCGCGCCTCATTGATGTAGTCGTCGATAGTCTTTTCTTGCGCGCCAGCGACAGGAATACCGTATGCACAAAGCAACAGGAAGATCCCGCCGATTGAAGTCCTCAGTTCTTTACCGGGTAATCTAGACAGCATTGAAATCACTCCTTACGTGAAATATGGATTGGGAGTTAATGAAAGAAACCTTCACTTAACGTAATTTTTCTGAGCACCTGAGCCACATCCTGGCAGAATGTTATTGGCTATTTTTTGTCCTTGTATTGGCCAGTAACCGCTCCAGCGGCCCCACCGTACACGGCGCCTTTAGCTGCGCCGCTTACACCGTCAGTGACAAGCCCAACACCGGCACCTACTGCAGCTCCTCGACCCGCATATTTGTTGGTTTTGTCGCCTTTATCGTTGCTGGCTAGTGCGCCAGCTCCACCACCGATCAATGCACCTTTCGCGGCTCCACTCACACCATCTGTGACCAGGCCTACACCTGCACCAACAATTGCGGCGTTGCGTGATTTTTTATCGCTCGCGTGTACTGAGATGCAAAGCAGCAACCCAGAAATGAGCATAATAACCATTGTTTTGGTCATACCAGATTACCTCACTAGCTGGTTATATAACTGATTAAAATGATAGCATAGAAAATCAACGACCACGTTTATAAAACGTGGTCGTTGATTATTAATATCATTATAGGCAGTTTCTTCTAACTTTGTCCAATATGAATTGACTTCAACTGTTGTATTATTTCAGAGTAATGACTTACTGCATCGGTATTGAAATATCTTCTTCTACAAAACGTAACAGTGCCTCGAGTAAAGCTTCACGCGGATAGTGATTCTGATCTACAAACAATGAGCCGATGATGGGATGTGTGCGGGCAATCGGTACAACCAGCGCCCAGTGATCAGCATTAACAAAGCCTATCAACCCACTACCTGGGATCACCTGATCGTAGAACAACAGTTGGCCATCATTACGGGCATCGACTTTGCTCAGCTTGTTATACCCGAGCTTCAATATTGAGGAGATACGGTCAGGATTTGGATAAGCCACCAGCGAATAGTAAGGGAAATCATGTGGAAGAGGATTTTCTGCAAGCCAGTTCATTCTCGTGACAGGACGCAGGCTTTCAATCGCACCACCATCACCCATGGAGCATTCTGCACCTGGCCAGTGCCTCATTAATTCAAGTTGTGAGGGTGTTGCGTCATTAGCGAGTGGGGTACCGCCAATAGCACCTGCTACACTGATGATGGCAGCGATACGGTTGCGTATTTCAGGGTAAGAAACAACAGCATTTAGAATATCTGGCGCGCCCTTGGAATACCCAATCAGCACCAGATTAGGTTTAGTGGTTTGTGGCCATAATTTAATGATTTGATCACGGATCAGCTGTGCATTACCAGCAGTACTTGACCAATCATCTATCTTTAATCCCTGACTGTCATAACCAAACTGACGAACATGATCACCTTTTGAACCTTGTATATCCAGCCACTTAGCAAAGCAATTCCAACCCACTCCTGGTACGATCACTGCCACCAGGCCGTGTTCAGATGGTCCTAGCTTTACCGGCTGAGCACTACCCTCTGGCTCAGTTCCAACGCGTGTCAGTGCATCATCACATGAGCGATAATCAGGCAGTGTCTGGCCTCTTTCTTCAAGCACGGCGCAAAAGATTTCCCGAAAACGTCCTCGCTTATCCTTTACTGCCGCCTGAGAGACAGGTACCAGTATGAGGGGTGGGGATGCTTCTGAGTAGGGTGAGATTGGTTTCATCGAGCAGGCACTGATAAAGACGCTTATCATTGCCACAAGACCTGACATCAGGACGATTTTTTGCAAAATTGACGGCGCTGATGGTTTATTTCCCGCCATGTTCAATCTCCTTAATGGCTTCTGTTTCCTGTATTTTCAGGGCAGGATACCAATTAAGTATCTCCAGTTCAGATAAAGATAAGGGACGGTTTGCGAGAAATAATACTATTCGTAGACCATCTGTATGATAGGGACCGCCAGACAGACTGTAGGGTGTACCGCCTGGTTGAGTCGTATCTGCGCCGGGAATGAATGCAAGTTTCTCCAAACCACCCGAGTACAGCATGTCTTGAATCAATAGATTTCTTATCTCGTCGATGTTTGGATCCAACACCAAATCCTTTTCTTCAAGTTCCTCAAATCGCCAGCCGAATGGCCGTCCAGCCTGAGCAAGAAAAACCGCCTGTTGCCTGAATCGCAATGGCGCCACCCACATTCGCAGCCAGTTTGCAGGTATACCCTTTTTACCGCTCTTACGAGCAACAATATCGGGCGGTCGACCGTAAAGCCGTTGTGATTGATCAAAATCCAGGGTATCAAAAATAAAACCACGATGGATCAGCGCCGCAGCAATGTGGTCTAACTCACCCACCAAAATGACATTGAAGGGATCGCCCGATTGAGTTTCATCATGACTGGAAGCACAACACGGTAATTGCTCCAGTCGGGTGCGGAAAAGTTCAAGGGTCTGGTAGTCGACAGGTGCAGCCTGTATCAGTTGATTAATTTTTACATTGATAGGAGTACCCTGCGTTTCATCGTCAGGGACTGTCAGAAAGAGCGTGAAAGGAAAGACATTTCCCTGGCCGAGAAGATCCACGCTGAGGATCCTGGTTTGCTGTTGTGGATTGGTAAAGAGGAAACCGGATTGTGTTTTACCCGGTGCAATGGGATTTTGAAAACTCAAGCGATCGAAGTGATCATCAAGCCTGGTATTTGCCTCACTCGAAAAAGAGGTGTGAAATGGCCAGGCGACTTCCAATGGTGAAAATAGATCCGGATCAGTTCCGGTTCTCAGTAACCACAGCATCTGGCTGGATTGGTTTTCAACTTCAATCCATACTGGTTGCACACCCGATTCGTTAATGTTGACACCAAACACTCTCTGGCTGTCATCGGAACTGAGTACGGTTGCACTTAGCTTGACCTCTTGTAATTGCTCAGTTATTGCACGGGCTCGTAAAATGGAATCATCGAATCTCTCGGGTTTCTGCCAGGTTGCACATCCTGATAAAGACAGGTGAAGTAGACACAACAATACCATGGCCAGAGAAAGCTTACCCCGCCAGAATAACGGACGGATGAACTCGGGAGCCACTTTTTCCATGTATATCATTTCTCCTTATGGGTCGATTGTTCGATAAAGCCGCCTGTTCTGCCTTCCCAGGGAAGAAATCTGATATCAGTCAACGCAGTAGTGTGTTCATCAAAAATCAATATGGCACGAAAACCATCAGTATAGTAGGGATCCTTAGTCAAATTATATCGGGGGGCATGTTTGGGAGCAGCATCCACCCCCTTGACCAATCCTGTTTTGGCCAAAGACTGTGAATACATCATGTCTTCCTGCAGTGCTGTGCGTGCTTCATCCACGTCTGGGTCTATCTTGTGGGTGGTAAGATAGGGCGAATGGATAGTTAAACGCGTACCGATGTCACGACTGATCTGCCCCACCCACACAAGTCTGCCATGGAAACGCATCGGGCTTAACCAAAGTCTCAGGTGATTGCGCTGGTGGATATTATCGCGTGCCTTTTGAGACGAGAAATCCTGTGGTCTATTGTACAAGTAGAGTGGACTGATAGGAGCATAAGGGTAGCGCTCTGCAGAAAGTGCTGAATTCACCATTTTGAGTACTGAACCATACCAGGTTTGCTCCGTCGGACGCCAACCCCGACGGACCAGGGCAGCAATGGCATCGTCTTTCCCGCCCACGATCACCAGGTTAAGTGGGTCGCCCTTTTTAGTACCCTTTTTGTTAGTAACACAGCATGGTAGCGCTTCGAGAGCAGCGCGAAACAGATCATCATCGGTGTAATTGATGATTTCATTGTCGGCATACAGATCATCTATTACATACTTACGTGCCTCAAAGTCAGAAGGAAATCCCGGGATGAGTGTAAAGATAGAGAAAGATTTGTGCTGACCGCTGGCGACAAGATCCACATGAACTGTTTTTACACCTTCGTCGAGCTGGGTCAGGATGAAACCGGAAATGGTTTTATTCGGGGGGATGGGATTACGGAATGCCTGTGACTCAAAATGCTGTTCGAGTTCCTTACTGCTATCACTCTGAACATCAGAGGTGAAAGCTTGAACTGCCTCGGAAGTGAGAAAAAAGTTAGGATCGAGCCCTGCAGACATCAACCAGTAAGCAATATCATTATCGTTCTCAACCTTAATCCAAACCGGTTGGATCCCCTTCTTTGCCAGGGGAACACCATAGACGTTAAGGCTCTCATCCGCAGAAAGCACACTGGCTGATACATGTATACCTGTTTCACTGATCGTTGTTGTCCGACTTTTATAGTCTAGATTCTCTTTGTCAGATATAGGGTCTATCGTGGCACAGCTCATAATGAAGAGTACCGTGATCACGTTTATTAACGCGATACAAATCATACGAAATGGCAAGAGAAAAAAAGAGGTCAAAGCAGGCAAATGTTGTGTTCCATGTATAATCAATTTTCTTATAGACTTTTTAGAACAATTAGTATAATAAGATTATACCTTTATGGGAAATAGTAAACCGCTATGTTTGAAACTTTTGACTACACGCACACGAACATGAGCCTGAACCGCCTGAATATCTTTTTTCTGAGATGGAGGTTAAATTTGTTGTAACTATAATCAGCATGTTTTTATTAAGTCGCAAGTTATTGATATCAGGTGTTTGTGGAAGGCAGATAATTGCTCCTGCATAATCGGCATTCCCTACATGAACACCATGGATGGTGGAAATGCATGCGAGAGGCAGGAGCCGAAGTCGTCCCTGTAGTTCAAGTTTATATAGCCATGGATGGCTATATACAGCCTGCGACGAACAGGGAAGTTCAAGTGTCGTGGGAGGAAGGATGCCGGGAACGACCCTGGACGCATTTACGGCGTCTTCTGCAACAAATTCCTGGTATCAATGACGTTTTTCCAATTTCGCTGAATAGTTACAGTTTGTTTATCTTCACAGGATAATTGAGTAAAAACTACTTATTAGATCAACCAATTTATACAGGTTAACCGTTTCTTTAATTTTTTGCCTGAGCCTTTGGTGAACTCGGGTTTTGTCGTCGCGGGTGTAATCAGCAGCTGGCAGTGCGATGCCCGTGACAGATTGGCACTGGGTATCCAGGAGGGCATAAAATGAAAGCGGGGTTTGATTCCCTCGCATGTAGAAATATATACGTAGCTATCTTTAGATTAAGTATAAAGCAATATCATGGCTGTATTTGTAATCCCACATCAATAACTAGTGTGCGGAACCATTTGCTCTTCGACTCTATAGGGGGTCATTTGTGCGCGGTAATTGCGCGGTGACACAGCCGTTTTGCCCCGAAATGCCCGTGTAAAATTGGCCGGGTTCCGGTAACCCAGAGATGCTGCAATCTCATTCACAGGCACTGTAGTATGCGCCAACCATTCGGCGGCGAGCTGCATACGGGTCCGTTGCAGAAGGTTCGAGTAGCTGGTGCCGATTTCGCCGAGGCGTCGCTGAAAGGTTCGTGTGCTCATACCTGTTGCCTCTGCAGTCAGGTGAATGTTTGGACATCCATCCGGCAAGAGCGAAGTGATGACCTGTTTGACAGCGTTCTCCAGACCATCTGGCATAGCCTGCTGTGAATTGTTCAGGTGCTTTTGTCGTGGCTGCACCCCTGTGGCTTGTAACGGAATCGCTTGCTGCAGCATGGCTTTTGGAATAGTGAAAGATGAATGCGCTTGCCCTTTGATTACTTCTGTACCCCAAAACATGTCAGTATTATTTGCCTTCAATTCGTTACCGGCGTGCAAACAGACTTCCTCCGGGCTCCATTGATTATCTGTGAAGCTGCGCAGCATTCGAAGCGTAATGCCTATCCCATAGTGGTCGGCATGGCGAAAACCAGGGGTTTCGTTACCCGGCAAGTGATGATGCACCCTTATTTGATTACCTTCATTCGTTAACCAGAACCGCTCACCCAGGGTAAGCGACCCGATTATCTGAAGTCCTGTCTGAAGGTATTCGTGGACGGTAAGTGCCTCGCGAAGTGACTCACCAAATATACCGAAGTCGTAAGCAGATGTCTGTTGCGCCACAAGTAGACTCAAGTCGTTTATGTCTTCCGCATTGGCAGCATGCTCAAGGAACGAATAAACAAGGTGCAGAGGCACCAGGGACTCTGGCTGTTCGAGCAAAGCTGGCGGAATATCTGCTTGTTGTAGAAAACGCTCAGTTGGCGCACCTATAGTGTCAAGAAAGTCCATGACTGGCCAAATCACACAGGCGCGGGTGAAGGGAATGTGGAAGCTGGGAGTGTTGGTGAACTGCGTCCTCATTTTATAGGGCCCCCGCCATTTTCTATTGGTAATATCGGCATAAAGGTTATCTATTCTCTCGTGGCGTACGATGACAAGTATGATAAAAATAATGGGTTATACTACGATCTATCGTAATTATAGCCGATATTTTCATGGTGTAGAACCCGCGACGGACGCCCGTTAACGCCAGTGAGTGTTACCGGTGTAGGGCCGCGGACGCTCTACCCTGGCTGTGATTGATGCAGAGATGTCTAAGGATGCAGAAGGGGTGCTCTTTGTTTTGGGAGGAACCTCATCGGGATTCGCGGTGTATATGGACAAAGGTGTCTTACATGCAGAGTACAACGCGATGACATTGAACCGTTATAAATTCTCTTCAAAAACAGCGATACCAACCGGTAAAGTGAAAATTGAGGTGGAAACAAAATATGACAGCAAGGAACGCGAGGCTCCGGCAACGCTTACACTGAAGGTCAACGGGAAACAGGTTGCTCAGGGACGTATCGAACGCTCGGTTCCCGGGAGTCACACCGTATCAGATACCTTTGATATTGGCATGGATGCAAATGCACCAGTGTCACTGGATTACTTTGATAGAGCGCCATTCAAATTCAACGGCAAGATTGAGAAGATCGATATCAAATATATCGATTAGAGGCTGTCCATAAACCCTGGCATGACCTCTGTTTTACAGGGAGTTGACAAACAACCGGTTTAGCGGCGGCGCAAAAAACGCTGCCGCTGAACCGGAACAACAGGTGAACTGTTATACCAAAAGAGATCAGGCAAATATCCTTTTACCAAAGCTTTAACTATTTAAAGTTGATAAAGAGTGAGAAATTAAAAATGAAATCAATAATCCAGATGATGACACTTGCACTGTCCATCATGGCTGTGCCGTCTTATGCTCAGGACGTTTCTCCCTATATGGGTGGTGATGTAAAGCTGACTGAAGCTCCCAATGGTGCCATCATCAGAGAAGATGTTTTAACAATAGTTCCTCAAATCACCTATGCGGAACCTACCATTGATAAAGTTGCCGAAGGTGTCTGGTCTATTGGAGGATACTCTCTTGCTAATACATCGGTCATTGAGGGGGATGACGGATTAATAGTGTATGACACCGGGGACACCCGGGAAGAAGCAGAGCATATACGTAAAGCCATCGAGACAATCAGCGACAAGCCGATTAAAGTGATTATATATAGTCACTCTCACTATGCCATGGGTGCCGGAGCTTTGGTCGACAATCCGGAGGATGTAATTGTTATCGGTCATCCAAAAGTCAATGAAACAGTTGATAATGCCCTTAAAGGTGGGGGAGCGCCCTCTGCCATTCCAGAGGTCGGTCCTATCCTGACAGCCCGTACAATGTCGCATTTTGGCTTGCTCTTGCCAGAAGAGGGTCCGGATGCAGGTGTAGCTGCCAAACTGGACATGGGCAAGCCTATCGCCTTTTTACCTGCCACCAGGACGGTCGAAGATGGTGAAGAGCTGGAGCTGCTCGGCGTTAAGTTGCAATTTTTCACAGAATATATGTCTGATGATTATAACTTGACGGTTTGGGTGCCTGAAAAGAAAGCTGTTTTGAATAATTTCTTATGGCCTGGCACCCCAAATCTCTACTCCCTTCGTGGAGCTGTTTACCGATCACCTTTAGATTGGCGTGATGGGTTGAAAGTTATTCGGGATTTACAGCCTGAGATTCTGCTCAATACGCACGCACGCGCTGTTGTGGGCAAAGAAAAAGTAATGGAAACATTAACGCTCTATATGGATATGATTAGTTTTACCTACGATCAAACTTTGCGTGGAATTGTGCGAGGAATGGGGCCTGATGATTTGCGCCACTTCGTAACTATTCCTCCATACTTCAATGAAGTACCCGTGAATTTCCAGGGATACGGAGAGTCTGTTCACTTTCCTGAAGCAATCTATCAGCATGTTATTGGCTGGTTCGACTGGGACACCACCAAGCTATTTAAAATCGCCCCGAAAGAGGCTGCTTTACGCACCGTTGAACTGATGGGAGGCAAAAAGAAAGTCCTTAAAGCGACTAGGGCAGCATTTGATAAAAAGGAATTCGCCTGGGCAGCTGAGCTCGTTCAAAATCTTTATTTGCTCGATACAAATGATAAAGAAGTACGCCAACTAAAAGCTGATATCTTACGGCAGCTGGCGCACCGAACAACCGGCTCTATTTCAAGGGGCTTTCTCTTGAGCGAAGCTCAAGCACTTGAAGGAAAAATTAAAGCGCCGCTAGTCGTTCTACCTTCTGCTGAAATCATCGCGGGATCTCCAGCGACCTTTGTGGATTATTACCGTATTTATATTGACCCTGATAAAAGTAAAAACACCGATAAGGTTATTGAGTTTGTATTTACTGATCACAAAGATCAGAGCGTTGCCCTACACATCAGAAGAGGTGTCGTCGAATTTGTTCCTGAGCCTTCAAACTATCTGAAAAAAGCTGATTTTGTTTTGAAACTGGATGGAAAAACATGGGCGGAACTCTATTTAGGCTCTACCACTTTAGATGAGGCAATTTCCAACGGCAAAGTGCAAGTTGAGGGTAACCCAGAAGAGGTAGCGGTGATCTTTGATATGTTCGACAAGTTCGAAGCGACCAAAAATTACCTGGTGCCGCCGATAGAAGATTGATTGTAAGGAAAACATTATCATCAAATCAGGAAAATAGCATGAATACCAGCAAAATATTTTACCTCGTTGTTTCCACATTGTTGGTTCTGATGCAGGGCTCTTTTGCATTTGCACAAGAGGAGATAGATGAAAGCAAGATTCGCGAAGAACACGCCTACACGCTTGGCACAAGTGCCTACACCTGGGGTTTCACCATGACCGAACTCTATCGGGTGCGTGATATGACACTCAAGACCTCTGGGGCAGTTAACACGTTCTTTCATATCCGAGAACTCGGTGATCCAGCGACCACGAGAGCCAGCGGCGTCGTGTCGGCGAACAATGCGACGGTGTATTCGCAAGCATGGCTCGATCTCTCGCTCGAACCGATCGTGCTCGATGTGCCGCCGATTCCAGATCGCTATTACACGATGAACTATATCGACTTTTACCAGAAGGTCGAAAATATCAGTAACCTGACTGAGGGTAGCAGCGGCGGATCGTATGCATTCACAGGGCCGGGCTGGGAAGGTTCGCTGCCGGACGGCGTGAAACGGATCAGTATTGCGACCCCTCATCTCTGGATCATCGGCCGGACAGAGGTGAAAGGCCCTGATGACCTCGCAGCCGCCAATGCCGTCCAGGATAAGTATGCGCTGACAGCATTGAGCGAATGGCAGAAAGGCGATCGCAATAGCATGGGAGATAATAGCTACGATGAGTGGCCTGCCTATGATGTGAGCAATCCGCTTAATTGGTATGCCATGCTGAATGAATGCCTGCGTCGTAATCCACCTTATGGTCCGGATGCTGAAGTCATCGGCATGTTCGAATCAATCGGCATTGGTCCTAACAAGGACTTCGATGTCACCAGTCTCGACGCTGCAACTGCTGCCGGCCTGGAACGCGCTGTGGATATGGGGAATAGCATCATTACAGAGGACGCAAAGTTGCGCCTGGGTCAGATAGTCAACCACTGGAGTCTTATTGCTAATTCCGTTGATTACACAACCGATCGAGGAGCCTTTGATTTTCTCTTCAGATCGTCCGTGGCGTTACGCGCACAACCTGGCCAGGATTCTAAAGAGAACTTTTTCAACTTCGCCTATGAGGACGATCAAGCTGAGCCTCTAAACGGGAGTCAGCGCTACACCATCACGTTTCCTGCCGGCGAGGAGCCTCCTGTCGATGCTTTTTGGTCGATCACCATGTATGACTATCCGGATGGATTTTTAATCAAGAATCCTATCGACCGCTATTCGATAGGGACGTATAACGACATGGAGCGGGACAAAGATGGAAATCTAACAATCTATATTCAACATGACAGCCCTGGAAAAAAGCTTGAAAGCAATTGGCTTCCAGCGCCCAACGAACCATTTTATCTGTGTTTACGGTTGTATAACGCCAGGTCAGAAGCCCTGAACTTCGATTGGGTGCCTCCGGCCGTTAAGAAGGTGAAGTAGAACCGAAAAACGAAGAGAGAACACTTTAATGAGAAAAGAATGAAACATATGAATGTCAATAAAAGAAGTTACCCCGTTATTATTACATTGTTAATTCTGATGCATACTTCTTTTGCATTTGCACAAGAGGTGAAAAAGCCGAAATACGCTGCTGACGTACCGGAATACTTACTTACCCCGGATAAGGTTGAGACTGAGCTTCTCGGAGACCTCGAATTTTTCGATGGTATGCCCAGTGAAGCTACGGTTCAGAAAACCTATGATTTTCTCGACCTGTCGCGAGGGGTAGAGGCGTTTCTGAATGGAATGCCGGCTGCCTCCATCTATGCCTTCCTTGAGGGACTCAAAGACGCTGGTTTAAAACCAGGCGACCTTGGAATTACCGAAAACTTGCTGGATGCACGCGGCCTGTTACTGACTGCCCAATCTACGACTCCGTATGCCTTCACAGAGATTGACTTAAAAAATGGCCCGGTTGTAGTAGAAATACCCGGGCCTGTACTGGGTATTCTTGACGATGCATTTTTCCGCTACGTTAGTGACATTGGCCTGGCCGGCCCCGATCAAGGAAAGGGCGGCAAATATCTGATTATAGGGCCTGACTACGAGGGGGATACCCCCGAAGGCTACTTTGTCGCAAAATCCACGACCTACCGTAACTGGTTATTCATGCGCGTTTTTGTGAAAGACGGCGACTTGAAGGCGTCAGTAAAAGAACTAAAAGAGGGATTTCGTGCCTATCCGCTTGCGCAGGCAAACAAGCCTCCAAAGCAAAAAGTGTACGACTTCTCCGGCAAAAAGTTCAATACGATTCATGCGAACGATGAACACTTTTATGAAGAGCTGAACGCAGTGATTCAATATGAGCCTGCGGATGCATTTAATCCAGAGCTTGTTGGACTCTTTGCCTCTATCGGCATTAAAAAAGGAGAACCCTTCGCACCGGATGCACGCATGAAGAAAATCCTCAAGGAAGCGGCTGCAATCGGCAACGCCACGGGACGAGCCTTCGTTTTTAGACCGCGCAATCCAGCGTTCTATTACTACCCGGATCGTAAGTGGTATACCTCCTTTACCGGCGGCCATGACTTCATGAACAACGGGGAGATGGTTCTCGATGATCGCATTATGTTTCACTATGTGGCTACCGGCATTACACCTGCCATGGTCACGCCGGAAGTAGGAACAGGATCGGCCTATGCGTTTACTCCTCATGACGCTGAAGGCCAGTACCTCGATGGTGGTAAAACGTACAAAGTGACGCTGCCCGCGCCGATTCCGATCAATAATTTCTGGTCATTTATGGTATATTCAGGCCAACATCGCTCAATGCTGGAGACCGACCAAAAATTAGCCGGTCTCGACAGCAACAGTCCGACCATTAATGCAAACGATGATGAATCTTATACGGTCTGGTTCGGGCCAAAGGCGCCAGAAGGGCACGAGGGCAACTGGATTCAAACGATTCCCGGAAAAAGCTACAGTGTCATGCTACGACTCTATGGCCCACTGCAACCCTGGTTCGACAAAACCTGGAAGCCGGGTGATTTTGAACTTGTGGAGTAGCCATTCTCCATTACGACGGGCTTGTCGCTGGCATTGCAATGTCAGCTATCAACAAGGAAAAAGAGAGGAACAATGAGCAACATAAAGATCAGAATCATTCTAGTTGTAGTTGGTTTTGCATTGATGGTGGGTTGTGCCAGCCTTGAAAAACAGAGTAAACCCCAGGCTGTGCCAGAGATACGCCCAGGTATTTTGCAGGGTTATCTGCCAGTTGAGGTGCTACCAAACAGTCTGGAACTTATTCCTCCTCCTCCAGTTGATGGTTCGACTGCCTTCGCACTCGATAAAGACGTGAGTATGCAGAACCTGGCTTTGCAAGGCACAGCTCGTTGGACCTTGGCTGCCCAGGACGCTGACCTGGTGTTTCCACAGGCGGCTGGTACTTTCTCATGCGCATTGAATGCCCCAATCACGGAGCAAGAAACACCGCAGCTCTACATGCTTCTTCGTCGTACGCTTGCCGATGCGGGGTTTTCTACTTATACAGCAAAGAATCACTACAATCGAACTCGACCATTCGTCGTGAACAATGCGTCCATCTGCACACCGGAGGAGGAAGAGGCCTTGATGAACGATGGTTCCTATCCTTCCGGACACACGGCGATCGGGTGGGCGTGGGCACTCATCCTTACCGAGATTTCTCCCGAACTCACAGATGCGATCCTCGCCAGAGGTTGGGCCTTTGGACAGAGCCGGACGATCTGCAATGTTCATTGGCAAAGCGATGTGATGATGGGGCGCATCATGGGTGCTACTTCGGTTGCCAGGTTACATTCCGACCCGGAATTTCGCGCAGCGATAGAAGCCGCCAAGGATGAACTTAAGGCCGTTCGTTCCAAAGGTTTACAGCCTACGCGGGATTGCCAGGCCGAAGCTGATGCATTAACAGAGTATTCTGAGTTGGCACCATGGCCAGCTAACAAATAAATAGAGACCAAACCCAGGAGATATAAACCATGAAACAAACGCTCAACCGTCTATTTACAGGCCGAGTCCTCACCTTGTGCCTTGCCATGCTTTCGGCCTTAATATTATCAGGCTGTGGATCAGAAGCTACCGCTAAGGAAGCACAACTTACCGCTAAAGAAGTTAAAAGCATTACCAGAGAAGCATACATATACGCCTATCCGATGATGGATAACTACAAAATGATCTATGTTCTAAAAGTTTGGGAAGACTCCCCTGTATATGAGGCACCTTTTAATGAGCTAACACATAATGCGGTTCTGCTTGGTCCGGAATATACCACTATGGTTCGTCCAAATAATGATACATTTTATTCAAATGTAATATTCGATTTAAGAGCGGAACCAATGATTCTGAGTGTTCCAGCTATTGCTGATAATCGTTACTACTCATGGCAACTCATAGATCTATTCACACATAATGTTGGTTATGTAGGTACGCGGGCAACAGGCTTTCAAGCGGGTAGGTATCTTATCGCCGGACCTGACTGGAGTGGGGAAAAGCCTGAAGGGATAACTAAGATTATACAAACAGATTCCAACATTCTTTTGGCCTTAGCACGCACACAAGTCTACTCTGCAGATGATGCAGAAAATGCTCAGAAAATTATGAATGAATATAAGGTGGAGACCCTGAGTCAATACATGGGAACTCCAACACCTAAAGCGTCAACCCCATTAGATTTTCCAGTCTATTCTCTTGAAAAAATCAGATCGGTAGATTTCATAACGTATCTCAATTTTTCACTTGGGCTAGTCAAACCAAATCCAGGTGAAAAGGCGCTTTTAAAACGATTTTCAAAAATCGGTATTGGCGCGAATGTTCCCTTTGATGTGAACAGTATTGACCCTGAAACGAAAAAAATTATGCAAGAAGCTATTGATGAAGCAATGGTGGAGATAGAAGCGGAAACCAAAAACCTGGGTATAGTAAAAGATGGATGGATGCAGGTTTCAGGAGCCTTTGGCTCACCAAAAGAGATGGAAGGTAAATTCCTGACCCGTGCAGCGGCTGCCTATTTTGGACTCTATGGAAATGACCTTGAGGAGGCTTTCTACCCGGATACAACGGTAGATGAAAATGGTAATGCACTTGATGGTTCTAAACATAACTATACCCTTCATTTTTCCAAAGACAGACTCCCGCCGGTAAAAGCGTTTTGGTCTTTCTCTATGTATAAATTACCAGAACAACTTTTTACAGAAAATTCTATCAATCGTTATGTCATTAGTAGTGCTACGGATGGTCTTGAATATAATAAAGATGGCTCCTTGGATATCTATATTCAAAAAGAGAAACCTTCGGCAGATAAAGTATCTAACTGGTTGCCGGCATATGATGGAAAATTCTCTCTGCAAGCCAGACTTTATTGGCCAGAACCAGAGAGTCTTGACCCTCTGTACGTACTGCCAAAAATCACTATATCTAAATGAAAGCGAAAGGATACAAAATGATGAAAACTTATTTAATAGCATTGGCCAGCTTGATGATAATATTATCAGGCTGTTCGTCAGACGCTAAGGATGCCCCAAAAGAAGCAACGCTTACCCCAAAAGAAGCAACCCAAATTGCCAAAGAGGCTTATGTTTACGGCTTTCCTTTAGTACTTAACTACAAAACGATGTACGAATATGCTATCGATAAAAAATCACCTGAATATAAAGGGGAGTTTAACAAGCTAGCATGTGTGTCTAGGGTATACACTCCTGAAGATAAAGCCATTATTACTCCAAACTCAGATACGCCTTATTGTATGACATGGGTGGACCTGAGATCTGAACCGGTTGTCTTCACCATTCCAGAGATAGAAAAAGAGCGGTTTTATGAAGTGCAGCTCATTGACCTCTATACACATAATTTTGCTTATATCTCTACGGTAGCAACTGGAAATGTTCCAGGTAAATACCTTTTAGCGGGACCTGATTGGAAGGGTGAAGTACCAAAGGGCATTACAAAAGTCATTCCTTGTGAAACGCAATTTCTTTTTAGCATACACCGTACACAACTCTTCAATCCAGGCGATATAGATAACGTTAAAAAAATACAAGATGGTTACCGTGTTGAGCCATTAAGTGCATTTCTTGGAACGAAAGCTCCATCTGCAGCAGCAGCTATTGATTTTCCAGCATGGGAAAAAGGCGCAGAGTTTAACGCTCAGTCATTGAACTATTTAGACTTTATGTTGACCCTCGTGAAAACGCCTCAAGAAGAACAAGCCCTGATGAAAAGGTTTGCAAAGATTGGATTGGGAAATGAGGAAACATTTGACATCAAAAAGTTCTCTCCAGAGATTCAAAAGGCCATGGAAGAAGGTGCCCAAGAGGGGCTTTCAGCGATAAAAGAATTTGGAGAAAAAGAATCTGCTGATCCATTAGCAAGTGCAAAAGTGTTTGGTACAAGAGCATTTCTAAACAAGAGTGCAAAAGAAAACTACAACTTAAATGACCTATTTATCCTGCGTGCAGTTGCTGCACAGATGGGTATCTATGGAAACTCAGGAGAGGAAGCTATCTATCCTACCTATTTGGCAGATGCCCAAGGTACTCTACTTGACGCTTCACAGAGTAGTTATACAATGACATTTAAAAAAGGTGAATTTCCACCAGTAACAGCATTCTGGTCTCTTACTATGTATGACGGTAAGACACAACTGCTTATAGATAACCCTATAAATAGGTATCTTCTTAACTCTCCTATGATGGATGATTTTGTTATGAATGAGGATGGTTCATTAGCCCTTTATGTGCAAAAAGAATCGCCGGGGAAAGAGCTGGAAGCAAACTGGCTACCCGCTCCCGATGGACCTTTTTATGTTGTGCTGAGACTCTATGGTCCAAAAAAAGAGGCACTTGAAGGCACATGGATTAGTCCACCGCTTGTGAAAGTGTCAAAAAAATAAAAGGTTGTAAATGATTTATAAAAGTAATGCATCTGTCCTATTGGTAAGTACAACTTTTGTCTTTGCCAATAGCAACAGTTTATGAAGTTTATAATAATGAACAGAGTGTTATAGATGCTTATGTAGGTGCGCGTTACTGGAAAATAGATACACATCTTGCTTTTGGCGGAGGTCTTGGTTTTCTAGCCGGCAAAACGATAGACCATGCAGAATCATGGGTTGATCCTCTCATCGGTATCAAGGGTCGTACCCCTTTAGGTGATACAAAATTCTATGTTACCGGTGTAGCAACGATAGGTGGATTTGGGGTTGGCTCTGATCTGTTTTATGATCTGAATGCCAATTTGGGTTACCAGTGGAGTAAGTCCATAGGTACAACCTTGGGATACCGTATATATGATCTGGATTATGAGAATGACGGATTTGTCTATGATGTTAAACAACAAGGTTGGATAATTGGTTTAACCTGGGCTTTTTAAGTCATGAAAAAATTTGAGTGTACTAAAAAAATGATTAAGAAAAGGATTCTAAATGAAAATAACGAAACAATACAAGCCATTATTGGCAACGCTGTTAGTCTGTGGACTATCATCCCATGCATTGGCAGATGAGAGTATCTCGACTGAAAGTTACGTTACACAAGTAGCAGAGACTACAGAGAAACAAGAGAGTGTCGACGCATTGCGAGCAGCCGCCCAAAACCCGGTAGCCAACATGATCTCTGTGCCATTTCAAAACAATACCGACTTCAATATCGGACCGGACAACAAGACTAAGAACACACTCAATATCCAGCCTGTCTGGCCCTTTGAACTCAACGATGACTGGAACCTGATCACCCGAACGATTTTCCCTGTTGTTTCACAACCGGCTTTGTTTCCGGGGCAGGATAGAACCAATGGATTGGGAGACACAACATTTACTGCTTTTCTCTCACCGAAAGAGCCAGGCAAAATCATGTGGGGTGCCGGACCGATGTTTCTTTTGCCAACAGCGACAGATGATACGTTAGGTGCAGACAAATGGGGTCTTGGAATTTCCGGAGTTGCGCTCACTAAGATCGACAACTGGACCATCGGTGCACTTGTCAGTAATATCTGGTCAGTCGCAGGATCAGGAGACAATGATATCAATCTCTTCACCTTGCAGTATTTTGCCAACTATAATATGAAAGATGGATGGTACTTGGTCACTGCACCGATCAATACTGCTAACTGGGAAGCAGACAGTGATAACCGATGGACTATACCGTTGGGTGGTGGTGTAGGTAGAGTTTTTAAAATGGGTAAACTACCTGTTAATGCTCAGTTATCCGGATACTATAATGTAGAGACACCGGATAATTTCGGGGCAGAGTGGCAAATGAGAGCACAAATTCAGTTTTTGTTTCCTAAGTAAAGTTAAAAAATCATGAAAATAAATTTTTTAACAATGAGTAGTAAAAATCAATAAAAATGAGGACAGCCACTTAATATTTCCGTGATCACGTTTATTAACGCAATACAAATCATACAAATGGCAAGAGAAAAAAAGAGGTCAAAGCAGGCAACTGTTGTATTCCATGTATAATCAATTTTCTTATAGACTTTTTAGATTAATTAGCATAATAAGATTACACCTTTATGGGAAATAGTAAACCGCTATGTTTGAAACTTTTGACACCACGAACATGAGCCTGAACCGCCTGAATATCTTTTTTCTGAGATGGAGGTTAAGTTTGTTTATCTTCACAGGATAATTGAGTAAAGAATGCTTGTAAAATCAACCAATTCAAACCCGTTGACTTCAGCATTTTGAATATAGAACGTGGATGACGGGAAGACCAGCCAGATCGTTGCTAAAAATATATTAGCTGATCTAACTTGACGATTTGCATAACAACTGAACGCCACATCATATTGAACCAGACAATCCCTGCACTAGCGGCTGCCCCGGCTGAAGTTACTGTCTATTTCGATAATTTCTCCGCCTTGGAGGCAACCCAGGTCTTCATCTTTTCCAGCTATGGAACGTATAACCGAATTTGTGAGCTCAGGTTCACGTCCACACTCGGGATGGGCGACCATCATTCAGGATCAATCAGTAATTTCTGTCATCACCCTTCCGCGCGTGCCGCTCGGATACTTCACTCCCAGGTAAGCTGATATCGTAGGCGCCACGTCCACCGTCTCGACTCGCCTCGCGATGCGGCCGTGCTCGATTCCCGGCCCCATCCAGATCACCGGCACGTGGGTGTCGTAGGCCCAGGGCGAGCCATGCGAGCCAGTCACCGATGCTCCATCAAACTCCCCCACGAACCAGTGAGGTTCGAAAACCACGTAGATGTCGCCGGATCGATCCTCATTGAAGTTCGCCAGGATGGCCTCAGTGACCGGTGTTTGCACGACTGCTCCCGTCCGCAGGTCGTGACTCGAGACGGCGTATGCGATGCCAGGGAGCTCCCGAAGCTCCTCGGCCACCCGTCGTGAAACCACGGAGAAGTCGAGGCCGCGTGCGGCGATTGCTTCGCGGTTCAGGTAGAGATAAGGCTGGAAAAACTGATCGACGAGCTCCTTGGCTACACCGAATTCCGCTTTCAAGGCCGCGATGCCTTCGCTCTTATCGATGTCGTCGAAGTTAAAGTAGCTGCCGCCGATACCCAAAGAGTTCAGGTATCCTGGAGCTTCCGAGGCGCCGTGATCAGCCGAAAGGACAATCAGCGTTTTGTCCAGACCCACCGTTTTGTCGATAAAGCTAAAGAGATCGGCCAGTGTGCGATCGAGCCGGTGCAGGTTGTCCTCGGATTCGAGGCTCGAAGCTCCGAAGAAATGACCGACATAGTCCGTTGAGGAGAAACTGATTGACAGGTAGTCCGTGACATCGTCCGTGCCGATGTTCTCCGAGGTGATCAAATCCCTGGCAAAATCGAGCACGATCTCGTCGCCGGCCGGAGACAAGGTCAAGAGAGTGGTGAAGTATTTACCGTCGGCCTTGCCGTAGGGATGCGGAAAGGTCCGGCCATAGTCCGGGAAGTCGACCTCCCACGCCTGATCGTCGGCATTGCCGAAGAGGTAAGCGTCCGGTTTTGCTAGAAGCTCCCATGACTTGCCTGCGTAAGAAGTCGGGACGCCCTTTGCATTCCAGGTAACCACCCAGTCGGGATAGACGTCTTTGTAGAAGGTGCTGGTGACCATCTGACCTCCGGACTTGGAGAACCAGTAGGCGGTGCCGGCATGACCGGCCAGGGTGATCGCTCCGCGATCCTTTACAGAGACGCCAAAAACCTTGGCCTTTGGGCCGATTGACAGAGCAATCTCGTCTCCAATCGTGCTGGTCCGGATCGCGCGCGGCGAGCGGCCCTGCGTCGAGGCAAGCTTTTGTGTCGGATCGATCTCAGTACCCGCATCGACGCCGCCACCCTCACCAAGCAGAGGATAGTCAGCGTCCTCGACATTGTAAGCCAGTTTGCCCGTCGCGCGGTCGAGCCAGACGTTGGCGACCATTCCGTGAACTGCAGGGTCGGTACCCGTGGCAAGGGTTGTATGGCCGACCACGGTTTCGGTGTTGGCATGACGATGATGCGCGTCCACATAGAACGCACCTTCATCGAGAAGCCGTCGGAAACCGCCCTTGCCGTAACCCGCTGAGTAGCGGTCGATCAGGTCGCCACGCAGCTGGTCCACCGTGATCTGCAGCACCAGTCGTACTTTCCGATCGGCGGTCTGAGCCCAGGTTGGCCCCGATGCCAATACCGCTATTCCGATCGCAGCCGTTATTATCTTGCGCATGTCTGTCTCCTATCTAAAGTACCGTGATTGAGTCGATGATGCAGTTTCAATATCTCTCCTTCACGGCTGGTTTTGTTTATTTATTCAGTTAACGTCGCTATTAACAAACTGGATTACAGGAGCGAAGCGGCGGTAACCCAGTCCGGGTTAAATTGCCTGCCAGGTTGTTATACCTGTTTAAAAAGCCTGACAACGAATAGCAATATGACAGCCCCGGCAGTTGATGTAATAATTGAACCAAGTAGCCCTCCCGCAGTAATGCCAAGTAGGCCAAATACAAAGCCGCCAACGACTGCACCTATAATCCCGATAACGATATTACCAAGCAGACCAAAGCCACCCCCTTTCATTAAAGTTCCAGCCAACCAGCCTGCTACGGCACCAATTGCCAAAAATATCACTAATCCTGTTACATCCATGGTTTCACCTCTGTTGTTGTTAATAATATGTTTAGATTTTCTGCGAGCTAACGTTTTTTCTAATTGGGTCCTTGCAACACGGGTTACGGAAACGGTTGCAGGTATTTTACCAGCTGCGCTTCAAAGTCCGTCTCAGGGGCCGTGGCTGCGATACTCTTTGCCTCGGTTGGGGTAGATTTCTCGTCGGCATAAGTGGCCGCCATCGGCACGAGAAGGACAGCGGCCAATAATCCTGTAGCGGCCAGAGTGGTTGATCTTCGAATAATGTTTTCTCCCTGTTAGCTTCGTTGGATTATTTTCTTCATCCTGCCGATTGAGTTTTTGAACCGATATCTATCATTGCCTATTTTTTTCTTCGGACTTGAAAATACAATCCCCGGCAAAATCACTCAGCTCGTTTGCCGTCAAGTCGCCTTTAGGTTTTTCCTTCAGGTCGGCACACCATTGCTCACTTCCGATTTCTGCGGAACACCCCGATATCATCAGCAGGCAAGCCCCTAAGGTACTCGCAGCGATGTATCAGGTTACTCCGGCGAGTTTACTTGACACTGTCATTTTTTATATTCACTTCGTTGTCGTGAATTACCATTCGCCGAGTACCAGATCGGGCTGGTGTAGGCGCGTTCCTGGCCGATGGTTTCCGCTTCCGGCGGTATCTCTATGCCGTAGCGGAAAGCATCATAGACCACCCAGCGGGTCGTCGGAATTTCCAGCACCCTGGATAAAAAAAACAGGTGCAGGCTCGCACCTGCACGTGATTAGGGATCAGACAACGCGGTGAAAGCATCAGTACATTCTCCGGATCATCTGACTATTACATGTGATCCTGGACCAGCGATGTCCTTGGCACGACAACAGCCTTCGCAGGGTCGTAACGGTCGGACGAATCGAGCAAGCGCACGTCGTCAGCCGCTTTGATTTTCTGACACCTAAATGTTTTTTCTGGTTGGATCATTGTAAAACTGGTTTCGGCATCGTCCACTCGCCGCTCATGATCTCCGGCTCGGGGAGATAATAGCGTGTGGCCACGTCGAATGGTCCGGCGGGGACCTCGAGACAGTTCAAGTCGCGCCGTCCTCGTTCTTGACCGCGGTCGTGTTGTTGATGTGGTAGCGGTCATCGTCGTTGGGGTGTAAACGACCGGTGCTGGAGTCATAAACGGTGACCGACCAGAAGGCCTTGACCTGGGGTGCCTCCGTCACCAGCACGTATTCGCCTTTCGAGCCGTCGAGGGTCTCACCGGACGCGTCATTATACCACGACTCGTAGGCACTGTGAGAGGTGGCCGGACCACCCCAGCCCTCCTTGGTACCGGTGGCGAAGTTGAGATACGAAACGTCCCTGCCGGGCTCCTGGCCCGGTCCTGCGATCATCTCGATATAAGGCACGGTTTTCTTCGTTTCCTGCATGCGCTTCTCGGCTTCCTGCACCACCCGCTCGTCGAAATCGCTCAAGACGTCGACCACGGGCAACTGGCTGATGGCGGGGCCTTTGATGGTCAGGCCATCGTAAACGCTGAGCGCATCGGCGAGGTCGGCCGGGTCATTTTTATCCCTAACCTCGATCCGGGTGATGACGGTCGACAGCAGCGACGGGGCTTCGACGGCCTGACCGGTGATGTTCTCGGGCTTCTCGCCATGGTAGAGCGTGTAGCTGCCGTCCGGACCGATAATGTTGAGGTAATTCGCATTGCGGTCGTCCTGAAGCTGGAACGAGGTGAACCGCTTCATGGAGGGCGAATTGGAGCTCAGAATCACGGGGCCATCCCCAAGGTAGATCCACGCCTGCCTGTAGACGGTGTCATTGTTGGCTCTGACGATGTTGTCCTCGCCGGCCTTAAGCAGGCCTCGTGGCGAATCGGCCCAGGTGTTCAGCCTGGCCGGATCCTCCCCGGTCTGCACCATCGCGTAGCGATAGGTCTCCTGGTAAGGAAACAAGCGCAAATACTCCTCGACCTGCGCTTCAAAATCTGTCCCAGGGGCTTTGGCTGCGATGCTCTTTGCCTCAGCTGTGGTAGATTTCTCGGCGGCAAAGGTTGACGCCATTGGCGCGAGAAGGACAGCGACCAATAATCCTGTTGCGGTCAGAGTGGCTGTTATTCGCATGGTATTTTCTCCATTGTTAGTTTCAAAGGATCTGGATGCGTTCGCACCCAATGGCTTTTTTCGTTAACGCTACGGTTCAGTGGTGGCACGTTAGCGTCGTCCACTGCACCCTGCTGCTGGATTGCCGCAAGTCCATGTTAAACGTTTGTCGACTCACTTCTGCAGTACCACTGCTGGCGGCACCCAGCTGCCATCCAGTACGCTCTCGCCCGGCACATAAAGGCGCAGCGCCAGCTTGAACGGGCCGCTCTTCGGTGCGGGCAACCAGTTGGCCTCCTTGTCCTTGCCGGGCGATTCACCCTGGATGTAGATGGTCAGCGAACCATCAGGATTCGGCTTCATGCCGCTTCTATCACCGATAGCATAGCGGTCCAGTGGATTGTCCACCAGGTAACCTTCGAGGTCGTAGAGGGTCATCGACCAGAACGCGTCCGCCGGCGGCCAGGCACCCTTCGTGAAGGTCAGCGTGTAGTTGTGCTCGCCGCTGAACGGCTTGCCGTCAGCATCGTTCAGCGCAAGCGGATAGAAGGCATCTTCGATCACGTTTCCGCCGATGCCGACGAAGGTCCACGCGGCACGATACGCGTACTTCGTGCCATAACGGCCCATGTCATAGGTCAGTCCCCACTGGTTGACCATCTTGCCGAGACTTTTCATCTCGGCCGCCATGGCCGCCTTCCCCTGGGCCACGCCCTCTTCGAGGGCCGCGACCACATCGGCACTGAGTCCTTCGGTGGAGAATGGTGCACCCGGCGCGATGCCCAGCGGGCGTAGCTTCTCCAGCGTCGGAGCATCCTCGGCATAGGGCGGGTTCGTCGCCAGGAGGCGATTGAGGTTAGCGAAGAACTGCCCGGCTTTGAGCGCCATCACCTGCTCGTTGACCAGGGTCTCGCCATCGGCACCTTCCTTCAGGGGTATCATGGACGGGGGCGTGTAGGGCTTTCCCCAGGCGGACAGGGGCATAAGCTGGTACTGGTCCTGCAGGGCGTTGGTTGCAGCGTAGTCGTCGGCACCCGCACAGTAGGTTCGGCCACCGATGCCGCCGAGGTTGGTCGGCGAGCGCAGCAGTTCCATTCCTTCTGGTACTGTCCCCTTCCAGTCCGGTCCTGCGACAAGAAAGACGTGTGGCTTGTCTCCACTGTGGGTGCGGGAACCGGGTACCGCCGGCACGCCATTCCAGGCGTCGACGATCTGCATCATCCAGTAGCGGTCCCCCATGGCCGGCATGGCAAGCACGAGCGGCTCGGCACTGAGATCGATCCAGGCGAGCGAGTAGAGGTTGTCCACGTTGAAGCCGACAATCGAGCGGTTCGAGGCGTCGACAAACTTCCGGTAGTGAACAAACTGGTTGATCGGTGCCCGGGTTTCCTCCGCCTGCGTCACATGTGTGCTGTAATCGATCTGTTTCTCGAACATCACCAGCGGCAGCCCGAACACCCAGGCTTCCCTGGCCAGGTCCCTCGCCGCGTCCGCTGTGAGCGTGTCTTGTGCACCGGCATTTGAACACAGGGCGATCACGATTGTGAACGCCACGGCAAGAGAACTACTTATTCTTCGCGTGAAAGGTGCTGTAATCATTGTTCTAATCCCCATTTTTATTTTAATTACATGGGCGCTTTGATGCGCTATTTACCGCTATCCGTCGCCAACGTTAATCTATTGCATATTCATCCCTGTCTACGCCGGGCTCACCAGGGCAGTTTGACCACAGGTGAGACGGTAAACCGTACCTGGAAATCGGGTCCGAAATTGTCCGGTGATTCGATATAGTGCCAGTACTGAAGCCCGAACTTGTACGGCCGGCCACCTATGAATGTGGTCTTGGATACGCCAACACCCAACGGGAATGTCGTCTCGTTGCCACTGCTTGCCTTATGGTTATAGGAAAAAGTGGGCGAGGCATTTATCTGCCAGCCATCCTTAAGGTTAAATGCATAAAAATACTGGCCGCCGGTAATGCTGGTGTCGAAGTCATCTTCGCCGGCGACATCCCATTGGTGCGAGGCGAGCACACCCAAAACGCCCCAGGGCCGCACCATGGCGACCGCGGCCTCCGGGCCAAGCAGCCACTGGTCCAGTCCCAGCGAATCATTCGTCGCTGTCGGCAGAGTACCGGCCAATCCTCCCAGCAGCACCAACCCGCCGGGTAGTGACTTGGCCAGCGAGGCGTCAAAACCAATATCGCCGAGATCAACACCTTCAGAGCTGAAGCCTCCACCCTGCTGCGGCACATCCTGGCTGAAAATAACCGGGATAGCAGGCCGTATGAACAGGTTCATAGTGTCCGTCAACTTATAAGGCAGCGATGGCTGGAACAGCATTCGCGTCGCACTGGCACTGCCGGCGCCGGGTATGTTGCCATCATAGCCAATGTAATCGAACTGAATATTCATGCTGCCCATGTTGGTGTTGGGATCAGACAGCGCGGCAGCAACTTCGGCTGCGGAGGGTGAACCAAAACCGCCCTCGTTGTCCGGAGGAGTTTCTCTGGTAACTGTGCGGGCTTCGCCGTCTGTGACCCGGAACATGAACGCTTCCCCGGTTTCTACGTTTTGGGCCCTGTACTCAGCCGGAACGTCGAGGTTCTGCTCGAAGCTGTAACAATTGGTTTCCACATCCGAGTAGCACACCTGGTCATCGCCTTTGACAGCCCATGTGCGCCGGAAGGTCTCATTCCAGGCCTCGATCTCGGCGGTACCGTCGGCATTGTATGTGCCCACGGCGGTCACGCCGGGTTTCAGCACTATTTCAGCCGTGGCGCCGGAGACTAACTTCTGCAATGTGTCAGCTCCCGTTAATGGCTGCCAGTTGTCAGCATGTGTCAGCGAGGATGCCACGCAGGCAAACAGAAAAGCCGCGATGCTAAGTCTGTTCATGTTTTTCTCACTTGTAAAATAAAGTCAGCATCAGGCTACAAAGCAGCTTGGCCATCCCCGCCCTGGTCTGATGCGCTACTTTGATTCCAAGGGTTTCACTTCGGGGAAGGTCCAGGTTCCATCGAGAATCTCTTTTCGCGGCTGGTACAGGCGCACGGTATAGTTCCAGCCTTCGGCGATTGGCAAATGGTTGACGCTTCCCTCATCACCACCGAAGTGGATGGTAAAGGAGCCGTCCTCGTTGGGAGTCCCGGTCAGACTGTTGACGCTGTAGGCATCCTGATCGTTGGGATCGAAGTAGCCATCCTTGTTGTACAGGCTGACCGACCAGAACGCATCGACCGGCACATCGCGGAAGGTGAGCTGGTAGGCACCGACCGGGAGATTCGGTTCCACATTCAGGTAATAGGCTTCTTCTTCGGGCAAGCCGCCCCAGCCCCATGCCGTACCCAGCAGGTGGCGAACCGGCTCGACATCCTCTCTGCTCCCGAAGGTGGCACGTGCGTCTGCCATGCCGCGGCCCAGGACCAGCAGGGCCTCGTAGGTGGTCTTGTAGCTTTCCTTGTCGTAGTCCGGGTGGGAGTAGGGCTTCGCGGACGCCGCTTCAATTTTCAGCTGGTCCTGCAAGGAGTTCGCCTCCTGCATGTCCTCAGGATCAGAGGCATCGACCAGGGTGCGCACGGAGAGATTCACAAAGGGCGTGCCGAATTCCTTGACGGTCAACTTATGCTCACCCGGTTTATGGATGACCTTGTTGATGTAATGGTCCTCGTTGACCACCATGATCGACATGTATCGGTCTCCCGTGTCAGGAACGGTAAGGGTGGCGCCTTTGCTGATGTCCACCACCGCTGCACTGTAGATTGTGTCCCGATTCATGCGGATAACGGTCTGCTTGTCCAGCGGCGTCGGTCCGCGCAGATGAAAGAACTGATTGACCCCGCCGGCCATTTCAACGATCTGGTCGAACTGGGCGGCCGTTTCCGCCCTGGCAAAGTTGTCGGCAGTGACCGTCACCGGTCCGGCTGACTCGCCTGCGTGTGAAGCCCAAGGGATGGAAAGGATCGCAAGACAAACACCGATCGAGGCGCTTATCATGAGCTTAGTCAGGTTAATTTTCATTGCTTGTTCTCCTTGTTGTCATCTCTGTCTTTCGTTCGTTGCGGGACGCAATCTATTGCGTCACCGGTACTGGAAATTTCCACGTTCCCTCGAGAATCTCTTTTCGCGGCTGGTACATGCGGACGATATAGTTCCAGCCGGGCGCGATGGGGAGGAAGTTGTCCTGCCCAGGGTCGCCCCCGAAGTGGATGGCGACACTGCCGTCCTCATTCTTCTTCGCGGTCACGCTGTTGTAGGAATAGGCGTCGTGTTCGTTGACGATAAACATCCCCTTGTCGTCGTAGACGGTGACCGACCAGAAAGCGTCCACCGGCACATCCTTAACCGTCAGGGTGTAGGGGGTTTTGCCATCATTCTTTTCCGTAACACCGCCGGTATAGGTGGAGTCCTGCGCCGGCAATCCACCCCAGCCGTAGGCGGCGCCGAGCAGCCAGTAGATCGGGTCGAGGTCTTCCTTGCGACCAAAAGACTTTGTGCTGTCGGGCAAGGCAGCCGCGACGACATTGATTTTCTCCCGCATCGCCTCGACCTCCTCCTTGTTCCAGCCGGGGTCCTCGAACTTGCCCTTGTCAGCCTGCTTGACGGTAATGGCGTCCTGCAGTGCGCGGGCCGACTTCACATCCTCCTCGTCATTCGGATCGAGAAAGGTCCGGACCAGCAGAAGTGCGTATCGCGTGCCGACAGTCTTTTCATCAAGGACGACCTCCTTCGGGCCGTATTCCGTCCAGATCGAGTGGTCCTGGCTGACGATCATCAAAGACTGGTAGCGACCCTCCGGGTCAGGAAGGCCGATGGTCAGTGGCGAGGTGACGTCGAATACCGACCATGAATAGATCGTGTCCCGGTTGGGACGGACCGTGTCCTTGCTGGTGACATCGTAGGCTTCCCTCACGTGAGCGAACTTTCCGAAAGCGTCCATATTCTCGATATAGTTCCGCATCTGGAGGTCGGTCTCCGCGCGCACGTAGTTCTGAATTGTCACTTCGGGAGCGTCGGCGGCCAGCACAGGGAAACAGGGGCTGATCGCCATTGCGACGATTAACGCCATGGTGAGTGCACTCTTTCTTGTCATCGTCATCATATTCATTGTTCTCTTATCTCCTATTTTGCTATCTATTGCATTTACCCTATGCTTCATTATTACTTGCGATTCATTACTTGTGATTCTTTATTTATTTGCCGCTAACCGCGACACCTGGCTGGATGACCTGGAGAAACCGGGTCACGCCCAGGGAGCCGGCGGCGGTTATGCGACATCCTCGCCAGGCATCGATCAACCCATATTCAATGCCCCGTAGCATTAGGATCGGGTGTCCGATCGTAGGCATCAAACATCGCTGGATCCAGGCCCTTGCGATCGAAAATTCCCTTGAGCGCAATGCCTGCTATTTCCGGTCCTTCATCAGTCATAGTTACCCAGGTCAGCATATCCACGTTGCCGGGGCCATCGTGGACAATGGTCGCACCGGCAGAAGCCACGGTGATGTATTCCTTCCCCTTGATAGGGTCGTAGTCGTAGTAGTGCGTGTGTCCGGCGAAAAAGGTGAAGTTACGGCCCTCGAGTGCCGCGTCCATCTCCTGAAAGCTCGACGAAGGATTATTCCAGACAGGCTGGTGTATGAAAATGAAAGTCCATCGGACGTCTTTGTTCTCCGCCAGCACCTCCTTGAACCACGCGACCTGTTGTTCCGGAAAGTCTACTTCGGGCGGTTCGACGGCTACAATTTCTGAGACCCTGGGGATTAGATTGACCTTGGCTGCGAAGGCTTTTGCCGCCTCTGGATCATTAATATTCAGGTCGTTGTACTCAGACAGATCTGCCTCCAGCTCGGGTGGTGCCATTGAGCTTCCCGAACCCTCGGTGTCGAGGGCTATGAACAGCACATCCTTATACTTGAAGTAGTAGTAGTCGGGGCCGCGGCGTTCAGTCCACGCGGTGCGCGTAATGGGCGTGTTGATGTCGTGATTGCCGCGCACGTAGAAAAACGGCATCTGTAGTTTCGCTATGATGCTGTCAAACTCGTCCCATTGGTCCTTCATCACTTCCGGCTTGGCGGTATAGCCTTCGACGTAATCACCTACGCTCATGACGAACTCAGGCTGTAACCAGTTGAGCTGATCCATAGCCCTTACGAAAGTCCCCTTTGGATTGGCCCCCCCGGCCCGGTCGCCAATAATCGCGAACTGGAAGTTGTCGGGGTCATTGGCGAAATTCTCCGAACTCCAGGGTTTCGCCCCCGGAATTTCGGCTGTGTCGTAGGTAAATACTGCCTCTGCTGCATCATTCTCCAGTGGAGGGGAGACAGATTGACATCCCGGAAGCAGGAACAGTCCTGTCAAAGTCATCAGTATCGGTCCTAGCATCGATCTGCAAGTTTGCTTCATGATTAGTTTCATTTTTATTCTCCAATGTATGGCCCGGGGTTTTGGCTACCCGCAACGACTGCATTGTGTGACCTTTCCGTGTCGGGCCCCGCCGTAGCGCGGGGCAGCCGTTTCTGTCCTGGTCTATTTCGATAATTTCTCTGCCTTGGGCGCTTGCCAGGTCTTCATCTTTTCCAGGTCAGGCTCGTATACCCGCAAAACCATGTCTATCTCCTCGTCCTTGCGCTCTATCGGTAGCCAGTTTTCTTCGGGAACGCCGTCCGGCTGTTCAGCGGCTATGTAGATCTTGATGCCGCCATCCGCGTTAAGTTTCATCCCTGCATTCGCCCCCACGCTGTACTTCTTGCGTTCGTTAGGAATGAAGAAACCGTTCTTGAAGTCGTATAAAGTCACCGACCAGAAGGCTCCGGCAGGCGGGAGCTGGTCCGCCGTCATGCCTACCACGTAGTCATCCGAGGCATTCATCGCACTGCCGTCAGCCGTTGCGATGGCGGGGTATGCCGCTTCTGCTGCAGGCAGTCCAATCGGGCCGATTACCGACTGAAATAACAACAACTCCAGAGGTATTTCGCCTTTCGGTTTAAACAGCCCGTACAGGCTCTGCTCGTTGAATGCCGGGTCTGTCGCCCTGGCCATTTCCTCAGGGATAATCCGTTCTACGACAGCGCGAAACCTGGCTCCGTCGATTGCCTTCATCTGCCCTGCGTCAAAGTCACGGCCCGGCACTACTCCAAGTGGTTCATAAGCCGCCAGCAACTGGCGATCGATTTCGTTATTCGGATCGAAGGTAGTGTGATTGAAGACAAACTGCATCACTTCGAGCAGGTTGTTTTCGTAGATGTCCGCATCCCTCTCGCCGACTGCCGGGAATTCGGGGTCATCAGCTGGTTTGGCTGCACCGCCACGGTACTCCGAGAGTGTGGTGATGTTCACCGATTTCATCTGTTCAGTGACACGCTTGAACCGCGCCGCGTCATTACTATGCGGCATCACTCGGAATACCGCCGATATAAAGTCGCCACTAGCCTCAAAGACACGGTCGATGCCTTTGACAGGCTCGCCTTTGTAGCCCTCGGTACGAGCGCTGTAGAAGAGCATTTTCTCCGGCTTATCGAAATCGCCCAACCGGGTTGACATCGGTACGTTCACATAATGGTCGTAAGCCGTGACCATCAGCGAGACATAATCGGAGTCAAAATCCGGCATGTCGAGGATGATGGGATTGTTGCGCAGGTCCAACATGCAAGCGATATACAGCGTGTCGTTGTTGGGCCGGGCGATATCCCGCATGGTGTGATCCTTCAACCTTGTATCAGCTTGACAGGTATTCCAGCCGCCCTGCGACAGCGCGAACTTGTTGTTCACGTTGTACATGGCAACGTACTGGTAGGAGCGCTTCACGAGGTTATCTACATCCTCGTCGGTCAGTTCGACGGCGGAGGCCGGAGCCGTTGCGACTATTAACGCGATCGCGGGCAGAATTAACAGTTTTGCGAGTAGTTTCATGAGTATCTCCTTAAAATTAAAACCACGATTGTCTTAAAACACGATCGTCATCCTTTTGGCGTGTACCAGATGGGTGAGGTGTAGGCGCGATCCTGGATGGCGGTGGGTACACCTTCCGGCAGTTTCGCCTTGAAGAGCTTCGCGTCATAGGTCGTCCATCCAGGTGTCGGGATCTGCCGATGGCTCGAGTGGTGTAATCTTGCCGAAGAAGTTGTCCTCGGTCGTCGTGGCCAGCCCAGTATGAGAGTCCGTCGATCCGATTACTCCAAACTTGAACGGGTTCACCCCAAGTTTCTCTTCATATGCCAGACCACGCTTAAGCGCCTCACGAGCATATTCACGTGGCACCAAAAGAACCCTTGTCCCAGGTCTCGAAATCCGCAAACTCGTCGTTGGGCGATAGCGCTGGATGGGCCTCTCCGTCGCCTTTTATTTGCGTGATTTCGTAAAGCGGTTCCCAGCGCATCCTCCGTTCGGCATAGTCCGGGTCGATGCGTTTCCTGGTGGTGAGTGTGACGTCGTCGAACATCAGGCCGCTGGAAAGGTTGCCGTGCAGACCGGCAGCGCAAGTCCGACTAGCGCAGCACCCAAAAAATACACTATTCCAGAGTTTATATTCTTCATCATTGGTAACCTGTTTATTATTAACTTCATTATTGGTAATCAGTCATAATGCTGTGAACGGATAAATGCAGTCCACTGGCTAAAATCCTTTTCCTTGCAGACAGTTCTGGTATTCACGCTGGTAGG